>NZ_FXBM01000002.1 GCF_900177245.1 Rathayibacter oskolensis | reverse complement strand
TATTTGGCATTGAACATAGTGCACGCTGTTGAGTTCTCAAGAATCGGACACACCCCGCCTCCACGCACAAAGCGCTTCACAACGAGAGTGATCGATGTCGTCCATCGGGAGCCGAGGCCCTCGATTTGATTGTGGTTGCCCACCCGGTTACGCTGATCAGAACCGAGGCTCTGCGCGCCGCCGTGGCAACTTGTCTAACTTAGCACATCCGCAGGCCGTGTCAAGTCGGCGTCTTCGTGACGTTCAGCGCCCTGATCCGAGGATCGAAGCGCCGCTGTCGTGCCCCTCCGTGAGGTGGTGCATCGAAGGCCGGACGAGTCGTCCAGCGGAGGCTTTTCATCGTACGCTCACGATCCGTTCCCATCAAGAGACGGATCTCTCATCGGGTCTGGCGTGAGGTGATGGTCCCCGCTTGAGGTGGGCCAGCGGGTCTCGACGCTCTGCGTCCGACTCTCGCTCGCCGCTCCTTTGGGGTGACGAGGAGTTACATTACGTCGAGGTTTCGCGGGGCTGCAAATCGCTCGTCTCCCGGGCGTGTCGGCTGCCGAGGTCAGCGGACGTGTGCGCCGGCGAAGCTCTTCTTGCCCCGGCGGAGAACGGCGAGGCCGTCGATCAGCTCGACATCGCCGAAGACGATCGAGTCGTCGGACACCGGCTGGTTGTTGACGGAGAGACCTCCCTGCGCGATCGCTCGCCGGGCCTCCCCCAGGCTGGCGACCAGGCCCGTGCCGAGGAACGCCTGCACGACCGGCGTGGAGGAGTCCGCCTCCACCGTGCGGACCGCGTCGAGCGCTCCCCGCAGGATCGCCGGGTCGATCTCCGAGAGGGATCCGCGGCCGAAGAGGGCCGAGGACGCGTCGACGACGCCCTGCGTCACCTCCGCCCCGTGGACGAGGGAGGTCACCTCCCAGGCGAGGGTGCGCTGCGCCTCCCGTGTGAAGGGAGTCTCGGCGGTGACCCGCTCGAGGCGCTCGATCTCGTCCCGGGTCAGGAACGTGAAGACCTTGAGCCGGTCCACCACGTCGCCGTCGTCGACGTTGAGCCAGAACTGGTAGAAGGCGTAGGGGCTCGTCAGGTCGGGGTCGAGCCAGACGGCGTTGCCCTCGCTCTTGCCGAACTTCGTCCCGTCGCTGTTCATCACGAGCGGGGTCCCGATCGCGTGGACCGACACGCCCTCGGCGCGGTGGATCAGATCCGTCCCGCTGGTGAGGTTGCCCCACTGGTCGCTGCCGCCGGTCTGCAGGACGCAGCCGTACTGCCGGTACAGCTCGAGGTAGTCCATCCCCTGCAGGATCTGGTAGCTGAACTCGGTGTAGCTGATGCCCGCCTCCGAGTTGAGGCGTGCGCTGACCGCGTCCTTCTTGAGCATCGTGCCGACCCGGAAGTGCTTGCCGATCTCGCGGAGGAAGTCGATCGCCGAGAGCGGCGCCGTCCAGTCGAGGTTGTTCACGAGCCGCATCGGGTTCTCGCCGTCGACCGCCAGGAAGCGCGACACCTGTGCCTGCAGGCGGTCGACCCAGTCGAGCACGGTCTCGCGCGAGTGGAGGGTGCGCTCGGCCGTGGGCCGCGGGTCGCCGATCAGGCCGGTCGACCCTCCGACGAGTCCGAGCGGGCGGTGGCCGGCGAGCTGCAGGCGTCGCATCAGGATCAGCTGGACGAGGTTGCCGAGGTGGAGACTGGGCGCCGTGGGGTCGAACCCGCAGTAGTAGGTGATCGCCTCGCCGCCCAGGAGCGCGCGGAGCGCCTCCCTGTCGGTCGACACGTGCACGGACCCCCGCCAGACCAGCTCGTCCCAGACGTTCTCGAACGTGGCATCGAGGGCGGGAGGCGTCGGGCCGGGAGCCGTGGAGGATCGTCGGTTCTGCTCGTCGGTCACTCCGTCACAGTACCGCGGGCTCGTGCACCGGCTCGGGAGGCGTGAAGCTTCAGGGCTTGATTGTTCCAGATCAAGCCTGCAAACTTGATGGCGGAGGTGCAGCGTGTTCGTGATCACGACAGACCAGCGGGACAGCCGTCACGACGACGACCGAGTCGAGCAGGCCATCGCCGACGTCATCGAGTCGCAGGACGGCGCCTTCGTCCTTCCCCCCGAGCGCACAGCGGGGGACGAGTTCCAGTTCGTCCTCGATCGAGCCGACGCCGCGGTCGAGGTCGTGCTCGCCCTCCACCGCACTCAGCACTGGAGCATCGGTCTGGGCATCGGGGCCGTGGAGCGCCCCCTTCCCGCCACCACCCGCGCCGCACGGGGCGAGGCCTACTTCGCGGCGAGACGCGCCGTCGACGCCGCGAAGACTCGCCCGAGCCGGTTCTCGCTCGACCCCGCGCCCTCGGCCGCGGCGTTCCCCTCCGTCGCCGACGCGCAGGCGCTCCTGGATCCACTGCTCCACCTCCGCGACTCACGGACACCCGCCGGCTGGGAGATCGTGGACCTCCTCGACGCCGGGCGGTCGCAGAAAGAGGCGGCCGAGCAGCTCGCCGTCACGCCGCAGGCGGTCAGCCTGCGCGTCCGGGCGGCCAGCGCCCGCGTCGACGGACCCGCCTCCGCGGCGCTCGCGCGCCTGCTGACGGTGGTCGACCGTACGCTCGACCCCATCGACGAGAGGAACCAGCGATGACGGCCACCCCCGGAGCGGCGCTCCCCGCCACCCTCGCCGACACCGTCGCGGTGACGGTCCAGTCCGTCTCCTGGACGGGCGTCGTGCTCGCCCTCGTCGCGGGAGTCGTCGGAGCCGTGCTCGCCCTGCGCCTCCACCGCCCCCGGCTGGCCTGGGTCAGCGTCGGTGCGACCTCGGCGGCCTTCCTCCTCACGGGACTCGGCGGCACCTCCGCTCCCTGGCCGCTCGTGCTCGTGGTGGCGGTGCTCGCCTTCGCCCTCGCGGTGATCGGAGGCGGTCCGGTCGTGCTGATGACGCTCGACCTCGCCACGACGGACGCTCGCAGCGGAACGCACGGCGGCATCATGATCGCCGGCCCGACGACGAGGCCCGCCGCAGGATCGCCCACGGCGATCGGCCAGCCGATCGAGGTGCTGCGCGGAGGCACCACGATCGGCGTGCTCGAGCGCATCGCGACGGCCGGCGCACTGATGAGCGGGCTCGCAGAAGGAGTCGCCGTCGTCGTGGCGGTCAAGGGCGTCGGCCGGTTCAGCGAGCTCGCCTCCCCCGAGGCCCGGGAGCGCTTCATCATCGGGACGCTGGCGAGCCTCGCCTGGTCGGCCGCGCTCGGCACCCTCGCCCGGCTCTACCTCGCCGGCTGAGCCCCCGGCGACGGACGGCGACGAGGGACGGCGCGGCGGTACGGCGACACCGTCGGGTCGCCCGCGACGTGGAAGCGCCAGGGGTACTCGACTCCGCCGCCCGCGCCCGACACTCCCGTCCTCACCGACGAGGCGACCACGACCGGGCGGTCGGCCGGGAGCAGCTCGAAGGCCCGGTCCATCGGATCGCCCGACTCCGAGAGCACGACGCCGAGCGCTTTCGCGAGCCGGGCCGGCCCCCTCGCGAGATCGCGCAGAGGGACCTCGCCCCGGCGGGTCAGCGCGAGGGGCGCGCCGACCACGATCTCCCCCGCGCGCAGCAGCACCGCCGAGGCTGTGCCCTCCGGGGAGCAGACGAGGTTGAGGCAGGTGTGCATCCCGTAGGTGAAGTACGCGTAGACGCTCCCGGGGGGGACCGAACATCGGCGCGGTGCGGGGGGTCGGTCCGCGGTAGCTGTGCGAGCCCGGGTCCTCGCCGGGGCCGAGATAGGCCTCGACCTCGGTGAGGCGCACCCCGACGACTCCGTCCGCCGTCCGGTGCAGGAGCGTGCAGCCCAGCAGCTCCGGAGCGACGTCGAGCGCCGATCGCGACAGATCCGGGACGGTGTGCGCCGGTGTCAGAAGAAGCTCTGCCCGGAGGCCACGGTGACGAGGATCACCGCGATGATCACGACTCCGGCGACGATCACGAGGGTCCGCTGCTGCCACGGCGGCAGCGGCGGGCGGCCGTCGTCCCCGTCGTCGTCCCGTCGGAGCGTCATGAGCGGTCCTCCCTGAGCGCGGCGCGGACGACGCGGACGCGCTCCGTCAGCTGCGCGAGCTGCTCGGCCACGCGGTCCGGCGCCGTGCCGCCGACTCCGTCCCGGCTGGCGACCGAGCCCTCGATGCTGAGCACCGAGCGGACGTCGGGAGTCAGCAGCGGCGACACGGAGGCCAGGGCCGCGTCGTCGAGCTCGTCCAGAGCGAGGCGTCGCGACTCGGCGAGCTTGACGAGCTCTCCGGTGATCTCGTGCGCATCGCGGAAGGGCACGTGCTTCTTCACGAGCCACTCGGCGACGTCCGTCGCGAGGGAGTAGCCCTGGGGTGCGAGCTCCGCCATCCGCTCGGTGTGGAAGCTGAGGGTCGCGATCATGCCGCTGAAGGCGGGGAGCAGGACCTCGAGGGTCGTCACCGAGTCGAAGACCGGCTCCTTGTCCTCCTGCAGATCGCGGTTGTACGCGAGCGGGAGCCCCTTGAGCGTCGCCAGCAGTCCGGTCAGATTGCCCAGGAGCCGGCCCGCCTTGCCGCGCGCGAGCTCGGCGATGTCGGGGTTCTTCTTCTGCGGCATGATCGACGATCCCGTCGAGTAGCCGTCGTCGAGCGTGACGAACGAGAACTCGCGGGTGTTCCAGAGGATGATCTCCTCCGCGATCCGCGAGACGTCGACTCCGATCATCGCCGCCACGAACGCGAACTCGGCGACCAGGTCGCGGCTCGCCGTGCCGTCGATCGAGTTCGGGACGCTGGAGGCGAAGCCGAGCTCGCGCGCGACGGCCTCGGCGTCGAGACCGAGCGTCGAGCCGGCGAGCGCCCCCGATCCGTAGGGAGAGACGTCGGCCCGCGCCGCCCAGTCGCGCAGCCGCTCGAGATCGCGCAGCAGCGCCCACGCGTGGGCGAGAAGGTGATGCGCGAGCAGCACGGGCTGGGCGTGCTGCAGGTGCGTGCGCCCCGGCATGATGGCCGCCGGGTGGGCCGACGCCTGCGCGGCGATCGCGTCGATCAGCTGCACGACGAGCTCCGCCATCACCGCGGCGTGGTCGCGGAGGTACATCCGCACGAAGGTCGCGATCTGGTCGTTGCGCGAGCGCCCGGCCCGCAGCTTGCCGCCGAGCTCGGCACCGGCCTCGAGCATCAGTCCGCGCTCGAGGGCGCCGTGCACGTCCTCGTCGGACTCGTCGGCCGCGAAGCTGCCGTCGGCGACGGCGGTGCGCAGGCGCTCCAGCGCGTCGAGCATCCCGGTCAGCTCGGCGCCGTCGAGGTAGCCGGCCGCCGCGAGTGCCCGCGCGTGGGCCCGGGAGCCGGCGATGTCGTACTCGGCGAGCTGCCAGTCGAAGTGCGTCGAGCGCGAGAGGGCCACCAGCTCGGGGGACGGGCCGCCGGCGAAGCGGCCGCCCCAGAGCGCGCCGGCCTCGCCCGCGCGGGCGGAGGGTCGTTCCGTCATGGTTCTCCTCGGTGTCGGCAGCCCCGGTGCGCGAGGCCGCGGTGTCCTCGGCCTCGAGGACTCGGATCGGCTGTCGAGTCTAGTGAGCGGCGGTCGCGCCGTCGGCACGCTCCAGGAGCCACACCAGGAGGGCCTTCTGCGCGTGGAGACGGTTCTCGGCCTCGTCCCAGATCACGCTCTGCGGGCCGTCGATCACGTCGGCCGTCACCTCGTAGCCGCGATCGGCCGGCAGGCAGTGCAGGAAGAGGGCGTCGGGCTCGGCGGCGGCCATCGTCCGCGCATCCACCCGGTAGTCGCCGAAGGTGGCGACCCGAGCGGCCTTCTCCTCCTCCTTGCCCATCGAGACCCACGTGTCGGTGATCACGATGTCGGAGCCGGCGGCACCCTCGGCGGGGTCGGTGGTCGTGGTGGCGGAGCCTCCGGTCGTGGCCGCGATGCGCTGGGCATCGGCCAGCACGGCCGGGTCGGGGGCGTAGTCGTCGGGCGACACGATGCGGACGTGCATGCCGGCGGTCGCTCCGGCCAGCAGGTAGGAGTGCGCCATGTTGCTCGCGCCGTCGCCGAAGAACGTCAGCGTCAGACCGGCGAGCCGGCCGCGGTGCTCGCGGATCGTGAGCAGATCGGCGAGGAGCTGGCAGGGGTGGAACTCGTCGGAGAGCGCGTTGACGACCGGGACGCGCTTCCCCTCCGCCATCTCCTCGAGACCGGACTGCGCGTAGGTGCGCCAGACGATCGCCGCGACCTGGCGCTCGAGGACGCGCGCGGTGTCGGCCGCGGTCTCCTTGCCTCCCAGCTGGCTGCTGGCCGTCGAGATGATCAGCGGGCTGCCGCCGAGGTCGGCGATGCCGACGGCGAAGGACACCCGGGTGCGGGTGGAGGACTTGTCGAAGATCACGGCGACGGTCTGCGGGCCCGCGAGCGGCGTCCGCGAGAAGCGGTCGCGCTTGAGCTCGACGGCCAGATCGAGGATCTCGGCCTGCTCGGCGGGGGTGATGTCGTCGTCGCGGAGGAAGTGGCGGGTCACGGGCGCGGGTCGCTTTCGGTCGAGAGGTGGTCGGCGGGTCGGTCGCTGAGCGTGCCGAGGGCGCGCGCGAGACGATCGGCGAAGTCGTCGACGTCGGCCGCCGAGACGATGAGAGGGGGCGCGAGCCGGATGCTGGAGTCGTTCGCCGCGTTGACGATGAGTCCCGCCTCGAGGGCGGCCGCGGCGAGAGCGCCGGCGACCGGCTCGGTGAGCGCGATCCCGAGCAGGAGCCCGGCGCCGCGGACCCCGCCGATCAGGGGCGAGCCGATCGCGGCGACGGCGCGCACGATCTGAGCGCTCCGCTCGGTCGCGTTCCGGAGGAGGTCGGCCCGCTCGATCTCGGCCAGCACCGCCCCGGCGACGGCCGTCGCCAGCGGGTTGCCGCCGAAGGTGCTGCCGTGATGCCCCTTCTTGAGCAGATCCGAGGCGCGTCCGAAGGTGACGAGCGCACCGACGGGGAAGCCTCCGCCGAGCCCCTTCGCGAGGGTCACGGCGTCGGGGAGGATCCCGGAGCGCTGATAGGCGAACCAGGTGCCGGTGCGGCCGACGCCGGTCTGGATCTCGTCGACGATGAGGAGCGCGCCGTGCTCGCGAGTGAGCTCGCGCGCCCGCTCGAGGAACCCGTCGGGCAGCGGGATCACGCCCGCCTCCCCCTGGATCGGCTCGACCACCAGTGCGGCGACGGAGTCGTCGAGGGCCGCCTCGAGCGCGGAGAGGCTCGCGTCGATGTGCTCCACTCCGCCCGGCATCGGCTCGAACGGAGCACGCATCGCGGCCTTGCCGGTCAGAGCGAGCGCGCCCATCGTGCGTCCGTGGAACGCGTTGTCGAGGGCGAGGATCCGCCGGCGCCCGCCCGACGAGTTGAGGCGGGCGAGTTTGAAGGCCGCTTCGTTGGCCTCGGTCCCCGAGTTGGCGAAGTAGACGCGACCCGCATCCCCCGCCCCGGTCAGCCTGCGCAGCGTCTCGGCGAGCTCGATCTGCGGGGCGGTGGCGAAGTAGTTGGACACGTGCGCCAGTGCGCCCGCCTGCCGCGCGACCGCGTCGACGAACACCGGGTGCGCATGGCCGAGGGAGTTGACGGCGATCCCGCCGAGGAAGTCGAGGTACTCGCGGCCGTCGACGTCCCAGACGCGGCAGCCCTCACCGTGATCGAGCACGGCGAGCGGCGGAGCGAAGGTCTGCATCATCGCGTCGGCGTAGCGCCCGCGGGCCTCGTCCGTCCGGGTGGTGGAGGGCAGCGGAGCGGTGTCGGTGGTCATCTGTCGAGCCTTTCGATCGGAGCGGTCCGGCCTCGTGGGCCGTCGGTGCGCCGACCCTCTGCGGGAGGGCGCTCGGAGCCGGGGCCGCTGCGGATCAGCGGCCCGACATTCGCTCCCGATCCAGCGCTGCGGACGCGACGACCTCGGTGCCGACCCCCTCCGAGGTGAAGACCTCGAGCAGGATCGAGTGCGGGATCCGGCCGTCGATGATGGCCGCCTTCGGCACCCCGCCGAGCACGGCGTCGAGGCAGGCGGTCATCTTGGGGATCATCCCGGATTCGAGCGAGGGCAGCAGGGTGGTCAGCTCTGCCGAGGAGATGTGCGAGACGAGCGAGTCGCGGTTCGGCCAGTCGGCGTACAGGCCCGCCACATCGGTGAGGATGACGAGCTTCTCGGCGCCGAGAGCGACCGCCAGTGCCGCCGCGGCGGCGTCGGCGTTGACGTTCAGCGACCGGGTCGGGTCGTCGGAGTCGGGCGCGATCGACGAGACGACCGGGATCCGCCCCGCCTCGAGCTGCGCCAGGACCGCTGCCGGGTCGACCGCGATCACGTCTCCCACGAGCCCGAGGTCGTGCTCGACGCCGTCGATGACCACTCCACGGCGGCGCCCGACGAACAGCCCGGCGTCCTCGCCCGAGATGCCCGCCGCCAGAGGCCCGTGCTCGTTGATGCGCCGGACGATGTCGCGGCTGATGCTGCCGGTGAGCACCATCCGCACGACCTCCATCGCCTCGGGGCTGGTCACGCGGTAGCCGCCCCGGAACTCGCTCTCGATGCCGAGCCGGTCGAGCATCTTCGTGATCTGCGGACCTCCACCGTGCACGACAACGGGCCGGATCCCGGCGTAGCGGAGGTAGACGATGTCCTGGGCGAAGGCGCGCTGCAGCTCCTCCGACACCATGGCGTTGCCGCCGAACTTGATCACCATCGTGCGCCCGTGGAAGCGCTGCAGCCACGGCAGCGCCTCGATCAGCGTCTCGGCCTTCACGGCCGCCGCATCCCGCATCGCCAGTCTCTCGGCCTCGGTGGGCTTCTCGTCGCTCATCCCGTCCTCAGCTCGAGTAGGCCGAGTTCTCGTGCACGTAGTCGTGCGTGAGGTCGTTCGTCCAGATGGTCGCGGTCGCGTCGCCGGCGTGCAGGTCGATGTCGACCGACACCTTCCGGGGCGCCAGATCGACCAGGTCGCGGCTCTCGTGCGGCTCGCCGGCCCGGCACACCTGCACGCCGTTCATCGCGACGTCGATGCCGTAGGGGTCGAACTCGGCATCGGTCGTGCCGACGGCCGCGAGGACCCGTCCCCAGTTGGGATCGTTGCCGAAGATCGCGGCCTTGAAGAGGTTGCTCCTCGAGACGGCGCGGGCGACGACGACGGCCTCGTCCTCGGAGGCGGCGTGGACGACGCGGATCGCCACGTCGTGCGCCGCGCCCTCGGCGTCGGCCTGCAGCTGCAGGGTGAGGTCGCGGCACACCTCGGTGAGCGCGTCCGCGAAGGCGTCGACCTCCGGCCGCACACCGCTCGCCCCGCTCGCCAGGAGTGCGACCGTGTCGTTGGTCGACATGCAGCCGTCGGAGTCGAGCCGGTCGAAGGTCACGCGGGTCGCAGCGCGCAGAGCCGCATCGAGCTCGGCGGAGTCGAGCGCCGCGTCGGTCGTGATCACCACGAGCATGGTCGCGAGACCAGGCGCGAGCATGCCCGCGCCCTTGGCCATGCCGCCGATCGACCAGCCCTGCTCGTGCCGGACGACCGCCTGCTTGGGAACCGTGTCGGTCGTCATGATCGCGCGCGCGGCGGCCTCGCCGTCGTCGGGCCCGGTGGCTCCGGCGAGCGACGCCGCCGCCTCCCTCACGCCGCTCGTGATCCTGCCCAGATCGAGCTGATCGCCGATCAGCCCCGTCGAGCACACCAGGACGTCGCCGGCCGAGACCTCGAGCAGCTCGCCGACCAGCTCGGCCGTGCTGTGGGTCACCTGGAAGCCCGCGGCGCCCGTGTAGCAGTTGGCTCCACCGGAGTTGAGCACGATCGCCGAGACGACACCGTCGCGGATCACCTGCTCGCTCCAGAGCACCGGATTCGCCTTGCAGCGGTTGCTGGTGAACACGGCGGCTGCGTTCTGCAGAGGACCGAGGTTGCGGAGGAGGGCGATGTCGCGCGCGCCGGTCGACTTGAGACCGGCGACCACGCCGGCCGCCTCGAACCCTGCTGCGGCGGTGACGCTCACGGCGCGACTCCGTTCACGCTGAGGCCGAGAGTCTCGGGGAGACCCAGGGCGATGTTGGTCGACTGGATCGCGGCGCCCGCCGTGCCCTTCACGAGGTTGTCGATCGCGGTGACGACGACGACCCTGCGCGCCCGCTCGTCGACCGCGAGCCCGATGAGCGCGGTGTTGGCGCCGACGACATCGGCCGTGCGGGGGAAGGATCCGTCGGGGAGGAGCTGCACGAACGGCTCGTCGGCGTAGGCGGCCTCCCAGGCGGCCCGCACGTCGTGCGCGGAGACTCCGGGTGCCAGGCGGGCGGTCGACGTCGCGAGGATGCCCCGCGACATCGGGACGAGGACCGGAGTGAACGTGATCGAGACCGGTCCGGCTCCCGCGAGCGCCAGGTTCTGCCGGATCTCGGGGTTGTGCCGGTGACCGCCTCCGACACCGTAGGCATGCGCCGAGCCGAGCAGCTCGCTCGCGAGCAGATCGGTGCGGAGGCTCTTGCCGGCACCGGAGGGGCCGACGGCCAGCACCGAGACCAGGTCGCCCGGCTCGATGACTCCGGCGTGGAGTCCGGGGGCGAGAGCGAGAGTGATCGCGGTGACGTTGCACCCGGGGACCGCGATGCGACGGGCGCCCTCGAGCGCCTCGCGCTGCTTGCGCCCTCCTCCGCCGAGGAGGAGCTCCGGCAGACCGTAGGGCCAGGCGCCGGCGAAGTCGCCCCCGTAGTAGTCGGCCCAGTCCTGCTCGTCGGTCAGCCGGTGATCGGCGCCGCAGTCGACGACGAGCACGTCCTCGGGGAGCGTCGCCGTGATCTCGCCCGACCTGCCGTGCGGCAGCGCCAGGAAGACGACGTCGTGGCCCGCCAGGTTCTCGGTCGTGGTGTCGACGAGGACGAGATCGCGGAGGGAGCGCAGGTGCGGCTGGACCGCGACGAGCGGCTGCCCGGCGTTGTAGTGCGCCGTCACCGTCCGCACCTCGAACTCGGGGTGATCGGCGAGCAGGCGCAGCAGCTCGCCGCCCGCGTACCCGCTCGCTCCGGCCACCGCCACGGAAAAAGTCATGCCCGAGAGCCTAGTCCGTGCGCGGACTCGACTCCGTCGGAGGAGCGGCCGCCGGAGCGTCCCCGGGCGGCCGAGACCTCACTCGCGCAGGTGGGCGCCGAAGCGCGCACCGGCGACCGCGACTCCGCTCTCCTTGGCGGCCGTCGCCTCGGCGGCGGTGAGCGTGCGATCGGGCGCGCGGAAGCGGAGGGCGAAGGTCAGCGACTTGGTGCCGGCGCCGAGCCCCGCGCCCCGGTAGTCGTCGACGAGGCGGATCGCCTCGAGCAGCTCCCCCGCTCCCTCGCCGACCGCCGCCGCGACGTCGCCCGCCGGCACGTCGACCCCGACGACCAGCGAGAGATCCTGGGTGGCGGCGGGAAGCGCGCCGACCGCTCTCGCGACGACGACACCGCCGGCGCGGGCGATGACCGGGTCGAGGTCGAGCTCGACGACGGCCACTCGGCTCGGCAGGTCGAGATCGCGGGCGAGCGAGGGCAGCAGCTCGCCGGCGTGGCCGATGACGGCACCCTCGAGCAGCACCTCGGCGGTGCGGCCGGGGTGGAGAGCGGAGTGCGCCCCCTGGCGGATGACCAGGTCGACTCCGGTCGCGGCCGAGACCTCGCGGACCACATCGAGCGCGTCACGCCAGTCGAAGTCGCGGGCGGCGACGCCGGGCTGCCGCTCGATCGCGGCACCGGTGAGCAGTGCGCCGACGTGCAGCGGCTGCGGCGGGATGCCGGCGTTCAGCGCCTCCTCGACCTCGGCGGACGGGCGGGCGGCGCCGGCGGGGAGCGCGGGCGACCCCAGTCGACGACCGGGGACGGGCAGGAAGACGGCGCCCATCTCGTAGAGGGCGAGATCGGTCAGTCCGCGCGAGCGGTTGCGCGCGGCGACCTGCACGAGACCCGGGAGGAGCGAGATCCGCAGCTGAGCGGCCGTCGCGTCGAGCGGGTTGGCGAGAGTGATCTGCTCGTGCGGTGCGCCGTCGGAGGAGCCGAGCCGGTCGTTCAACGCCCTCGACTGGAACGGGTAGGACAGCACCTCGGTCAGCCCCGCCGCGGCGAGGGTCTGCGCGAGGATGCGGCGCAGCCGCTGGCCGTCGGTCAACCCGCGGCCGGGCGGCGCGACGGGCAGCACGGAGGGGATCCGGTCGTACCCGGTGATCCGAGCGACCTCCTCCGCGAGCGTCGACGGGTCGGTGAGGTCGGGTCGCCAGCTCGGCGGAGTGACCAGGAGCCCGGAGCCGCCGGCCTCGACGGCCGCCCCGATCTCGACGAGCGCCCCGCGGATCTCCTCCGGGGTGTACTCGACCCCGACGAGGCCCGAGACGAAGCCGTCCGGGAGCTCGATGACCGTGGCCTCCCGGGGGGCGACGAGTGCGGTTCCGAGCTCGTCGGCGGTGCCGCCCGCGAGCTCGACCAGCAGCTGGACGGCGCGTGCCGCGGCGACCGGCGCGACCAGAGGGTCCACTCCCCGCTCGAAGCGCCTCGACGCCTCGCTCGGCAGCTTGTGCCGGCGGGCGGTCCTGGCGACCGAGACGGGATCGAAGTTGGCGGCCTCGAGGAGGACGTCGGTCGTCTCTGCGCCGATCTCGGTCCTCGCCCCGCCCATGACTCCGGCGAGACCGATCGCTCCACCGGCGTCGGCGATGACGAGGTCCTCGGCGTGCAGGCGACGGGTCTGGCCGTCGAGCGTCTCGAGGGTCTCGCCCGGTTCCGCGCGGCGGACGACGATGCCGCCCTGAAGGGTCTCGAGGTCGTAGCCGTGCAGCGGCTGGCCGAGCTCGAACATGACGTAGTTGGTGATGTCGACGATCAGCGAGATCGAGCGGACGCCGGCGAGACGCAGCCGCGCGACCATCCAGGGCGGCGTCGGGCGGGTCGCGTCGACCCCGCGGACCACGCGCGTGACGAAGACGGAGGCTCCGTCGCGACCGCGGATCGGCACGTCGTCCTCGAGGGAGACGGGGAACACCGGAGCGGACTCCGCGCGCTCCGGGACGCTGACCGCGAGGGCGGGGTCGCGGAAGGCGGCGCCGGTCGCGTGGGCGTACTCTCGCGCGATGCCGCGGATCGAGAACGCGTAGCCGCGGTCGGGGGTCACGTTGACCTCGACGGCCGCATCGTCGAGCCCGAGGAGCGCGATCGCGTCGGTGCCCACCTCCGGGTCGACGCCGAGGCTCGCGAGGCGGAGGATGCCGTCGTGGTCGTCGCCCAGACCGAGCTCGCGGCTGGACGCGATCATGCCGTCGGACAGGTGCCCGTAGGTCTTGCGGGCCGAGATCGGGAACGGGCCGGGCAGAACGGCTCCGGGCAGCGACACGACGACCTTGTCGCCGGCCGCGAAGTTGTGGGCTCCGCAGACGATCCCGCGGACGTCGCCGCCGCCGTCGGCCGCGACCGACCCCTCCGGAGCCACGCGCACCGTGCACCAGTTGATGGTCTTGCCGTTCTTCTGCGGCTCGGGCGTCAGCTCGAGGACCTGGCCCACGACGACCGGTCCGGTGACCTCGAAGCGGTGGACGTCCTCCTCCTCGAGACCCACGGAGACGAGCGCCGCGTGCACGGCCTCGGTCGAGACACCCTGCTCGAGGTCGACGTACTCCCCCAGCCAGCTCAGCGGGATGCGCATCAGATCACCATCCCGTACTGCTTGCTGAAGCGGACGTCGCCCTCGACCATGTCGCGCATGTCCTTCACGTCGTTGCGGAACATCAGGGTCCGCTCGATCCCCATGCCGAAGGCGAAACCGGAGAACTCGTCGGGATCGATCCCCGCCGCGCGCAGCACGTTGGCGTTGACCATGCCGCAGCCGCCCCACTCGATCCACCGGGCGCCGCCGACGAAGGTCGGGTGCCAGATGTCGAGCTCGGCGCTCGGCTCCGTGAAGGGGAAGTAGTTGGGCCGGAGGCGGATCCTCGCCTCGTCGCCGAACATGATGCGGGCGACGTGCTCGAGGGTGCCGCGCAGGTGCGCCATCGTCAGTCCGCGGTCGACGGCGAGGCCCTCGAACTGCGTGAAGACCGGGGTGTGCGTCGCGTCGAGCTCGTCGGTACGGTAGACGCGTCCGGGCGCGATCACGTAGACCGGCGGCGTCCGCTCGAGCATCGAGCGGATCTGCACCGGCGAGGTGTGGGTGCGCAGGACCAGGTGGGAGTCGACAGGGTCGACGAAGAACGTGTCCTGCATGGCGCGGGCCGGGTGGTCCTCGTCGAAGTTGAGGGCGTCGAAGTTGAACCACTCGTTCTCGAGCTCCGGCCCTTCGGCCACCTCCCAGCCCATGCCGACGAACACGTCGGCGATCGACTCCTGCAGGAGCGAGAGCGGATGCCGGGCGCCCCGGCGGACGAAAGTCGCGCCCGCGGTCACGTCGACGCGCTCGGCGTCGAGCGCCGCAGCCTCCTCTGCCTCGACCAGCTCGGCCTCGCGGGCCGTGTAAGCGTCGCCGACCCGCTTGCGCGCCAGCCCGAGGAGCTTGCCGGAGGCGGCCTTCGACTCGGCGGGCACCGTGCGCATCTGCGCGTTCAGGCGGGCGAGGGCCGAGCCCTCGCCGAGGTGGGCGGCGCGTGCGGCTCGCAGAGCAGCGGAGTCGCCGGCCGCGCCGATCGCGGTGAGGGCCTCGTCGACCGCGGCCGTGACGGCCTCGTCGGTGATCGGGTTGCTGTCAGACACGATCCCCCAGTGTAGGCGAGGGCGCGCGCCGTCCCTCGCTCGTCGACCGCCGTGGCCCGAGCCGCCCGCTCCTGCCGACGAGACCGCCGTAGGCGGGGTCAGCCTCGATGCGCCCTCCGGGGCTACTCGACCAGCAGGCTCGGGCAGGTCGGTCTCGAAACGCCGCCTGCGGCGGCTACCCGACCAGCAGGGGCACTCGCGCCGGCGGGCTGCCCTGAGGGCCGGTCACGCCTCTCCGGGCGTACTCACCCGGCAGCCGAGGCGGGCGCAGCCTCGCCGCCCCCTCAGCGCGGAGGAGCATCCTCCGGATCGCCGACCCCGCCGAAGGCGAACCGCCGGATCGCGTGCCAGCGATCCGGCGTAGCCGACCGAACCCCGCTCTACGGAACGCACCACCCCTGAAGGCCGACCGCGGTGGATATCGCCCTCGGGCGATACCCACCAGACACCTCAGTCCTGAGCACCCTCCGGATCGCCGACTCCGCCGAAGGCGAACCGCCGGATCGCGTGCCAGCGATCCGGCGTAGCCGACCGAACCCCGCTCTGCGGAACGCACCACCCCTGGAAGCCGACCGCGGTGGGTATCGCCCTCGGGCGATACCCACCAGACAACTCAGTCCGGAGCACCCTCCGGATGCGATCCGGCGTAGCCGACCGAACCCCGCTCTGCGGAACCCACCACCCCTGGAAGCCGACCGCGGTGGGTATCGCCCTCGGGCGATACCCACCAGACAACTCAGTCCTGGGCAGCGAGCAGTTGCGTGTTGGTCGTGGCGCGCGCCGCCGGGTGCCCGGTGCCTCCGCGGCCGCTGCTCTTCGTCCGGATCTCGACCCACTTCGCGATGCCCGACAGGATCAGGCAGATGCTGATGTAGATCGCGCCGATGACGATCGCCGCCGGGATGATCGGGCTGTCGAGGCTGGGCTGGTTGCCGAGGTAGCGCGCGTAGTAGAGCAGTTCGTTGTAGGTGATGATCGAGCCGAGCGCGGTGTCCTTCAGGGCCACGACGAGCTGGGCGATGATCACGGGCAGCATCGATCGGATCGCCTGAGGGAAGAGGATGAGGCGCATGACGCCGGCCTTGCGCAGGCCGATCGCGTAGCCCGCCTCCCTCTGTCCGCGCGGGAGGGCCTCGATGCCGGCGCGGAAGATCTCGGAGAAGACCGAGCCGTTGTAGAGGGTCAGGGCGATGACCACGGCGAGGTAGGGCGTGAGCTTGAGACCCGCGAAGGGGAGCCCGTAGTACATCAGCATCATCAGGATGAGGACGGGGATCGCGCGGAACAGCTCGATGAACAGCGTCACCGGGATGTTGATCCAGCGGCGGTCCGAGAGCCGGCCGACCGCGAGCACGAGGCCGAGCACGATGCTGGCGACTCCGGCCGTGGCGAAGGCGGCGAGGGTCTGCCCGAGGGCCGCTCCGATGCTCTGCCAGACGAGCGGGTACTGGAAAGCCCGCCACTTCTCGGCGGAGAACTGCCCCGACTCGGCGAACCTCCAGAGGATGAAGGCGAAGACCGCGGCAACGAAGAGGATGACGACGGCACCGATCACGCGGTTGCGGGCGATAGCGCGGGGCCCGGGGTTGTCGAAGAGGACGGAGCTCATCGGGCGACCCTCCACTTCTTCTCGAGCTGACGTTGGATGAGCGAGAGCACGGTGACGAGGACGACGAAGACCAGCGCGACCCAGAGCACGACGACAAGGCTGTTCTCTCCGCGCTCGTTGAGCACGCGGACGATGGTCCCGGCCTCGGCGACCGAGAAGCCGGCCGCCACGGTCGTGTTCTTCAGCAGCGCGATCAGCACGCTCATGAGCGGCGGGATCACGGAGCGGAACGCCTGCGGCAGCACGACCTGGGTCATGGTGAGACCGAAGTCGAGTCCGATCGCGCGCGCCGCCTCGGCCTGTCCGATCGGAACGGTGTTGATGCCCGAGCGGAGGACCTCGGCGACGTAGGTCGCGGTGTAGAGGCTCAGAGCCGCGATCGCGAGATTCGTGTAGTCGACGTCGGGCAGCTCGAGCTTCGGGTACCCGAACGCGAAGAAGAACATCAGCAGCGTCAGCGGCGTGTTCCGGATGGTGTTCACGTAGACCGTGCCGACCGCGCGGGCGATCGGGACCGGCGAGACGCGCATCGCTCCGACGATGGTCCCGATGACGAGGGCGAAGACGAGCGAGACGGCGAAGAGCAGCAGGGTGTTGCCGAAAGCCGGGACGAACACGTCGATGTTGTTCAGCAGAACATCCATGCGGCGAGCCCTTTCATCGGGAGGTGGGAGCGGAGGGGGAAGGACCCCGGACGGCGCGGGGAGCGCCGTCCGGGACGCCTCCTAGTACGCGTCGACCGCGGGCTGCTCGACCGTGGTGCCGGACTCGCCGAGGGTCTCGTCGTAGATGGCGCTCCAGGTGTCGCCGCCCTCGGTGAACATGTCGTTGATGAAGCCTCGGAGCGCGGTGTCGTCCTTGGGCAGGCCGACGCCGTAGAGCTCGGTGCTGAAGGGCTCCCCCACGACCTTGAGCTCGTCGGGGTTCTGCGCGGCGTAGCCGATCAGGATCGCGCCGTCGGTGGTGACCGCGTCGACCTGGCCGTCGGCGAGGGCGTCGACGCACTGGGAGTAGGTGTCGAACTCCTCGGTCGGGACCTCGGGGTAGTTGGTGCGGATGTTCTGGATCGGGGTCGATCCGGTCGCCGAGCACACGGTGGTGTCGGCCGACAGGTCGTCGGGACCCTCGATGGTGTCGTTGTCGGCGGCGACCAGCAGCTGCTGCCCGGTCTCGAAGTACGGCCCGGCGAAGTCGACCTGCTCCTTGCGCTTGTCGGTGATCGAGTAGCTGCCGACGTAGTAGTCGATGTCGCCGTTCACGATCGAGGCCTCGCGGTTCGCGGAGGGGATCGGGGTGTAGGTGATCTCGTCCTCCGAGAAGCCGAGGGAGGCGGCGATCCAGTTGGCGATCTCGATGTCGAACCCGGAGCGCTCGCCCGTGGCCGCGTCGAGGTAGCCGAGACCGGGCTGGTCCTCCTTGACGCCGATGGTCACTCCACCGGCCTCGGTCATCGCGTCGAACGTCGGGCTGCCCTCGAGGGTCACGTCGGTGGCGACCTCGTAGGTCGCGGTGCTCTCCTCGGAGCCGGCCTCGCCGGATCCGGAGTCGCCGGCGCAGCCGGCGAGGGTGAGGGCCGCTGCTGCGAGTCCCGCGGTCATGAACATGAGCTTGGTGCGCATGATCGTCCTTCCTGGGGTTCGGCCCGCCGGAGCGGGCGATGTCCGGCCGATCCCCGGATCTCGGGGGTCGGCCTGTCGGATGTGCTGTGGACGTGCTGGCGCGGGAGCGGAGTCGCTAGTGCGTGATCAGCTTCGAGAGGAAGTCCTTCGCGCGGTCGGTGCGCGGGGAGGTGAAGAAGGTCTCGGGGTCGGTGTCCTCGAGGATCTCGCCGTCGGCCATGAAGACGACGCGGTGGGCGGCCTTGCGCGCGAAGCCCATCTCGTGGGTGACGACGATCATCGTCATGCCGTCCTTGGCGAGGCCGACCATGACGTCGAGGACCTCGTTGATCATCTCGGGGTCGAGAGCCGAGGTCGGCTCGTCGAAGAGCATCACCTTCGGCTTCATCGCGAGCGCCCGGGCGATCGCCACGCGCTGCTGCTGCCCGCCGGAGAGCTGCGCCGGGGTCTTCGCCGCCTGGTGGCCGACGCCGACGCGGTCCAGGAGCGCCTGGGCCTCGGCCTCGGCCGCCTTCCGGGCGAGCTTCCGGACCTTGATCGGACCGAGGGTGACGTTCTCGAGGATGGTCTTGTGCGCGAAGAGGTTGAAGGACTGGAAGACCATGCCGACATCGGCGCGCAGGGCCGCGAGCCCCTTGCCCTCCTCGGGCAGCTTCTGGCCGTCGATCGAGATCGTCCCGCCCGAGATCGTCTCGAGGCGGTTGATCGTGCGGCAGAGCGTCGACTTCCCGGAGCCGGAGGGGCCGAGGACGACGACGACCTCGCCGCGGTTGATCGTCAGGTCGATGTCCTTCAGTGCCTGGAAGTCTCCGTAGTGCTTCTGCACACCGTCGAGGACGACCAGGGGTTCACCGGCGGGAGCGGACGAACGCTGGGGAGCTGCTTCCATTCGGCCAGAGAATCACACGCACATGGGTGGGTCAAATCATGAGGGTTTTCTTAATCAGAGGGTAACAACCGGCCGTTCTGTCCAGCTCCGGTCCAGACAGCGGCCGATTCCTCTCAGGAACCGCGGTCTCGCTCTCAGGAGCGCAGGGCGAACGCGCTCTCGTAGAGGCAGACGGAGGCGGCCGTCGCGAGGTTCAGCGACTCCGCCGCTCCGTAGATCGGCACGGCCACGACGGCGTCGACGAGCTCGAGCGACTCGTCCTCGAGACCCCTGGCCTCGTTGCCGAAGACCCAGACCGTCGGCTGGGCGAGGTCGCCGCGGCCGCGGATGTCGAGGAGGTCCTCCCCCTTCACGTCGGCCGCGACGGCGCGCAGTCCGGCCGATCGGAGGCGCTGCAGCACGTCGGGCAGCTCGGCGCCGACGGCCACCGGGAGGTGGAACAGCGAGCCCGTCGTCGAGCGCACGACCTTGGGGTTGTAGAGATCGACGGAGCGCCCGGTCAGGACGACCGCGTCGGCACCCGCGGCATCGGCCGCCCGGATGATCGTCCCGAGGTTGCCCGGGTCGCGCACCTCCTCGAGAACGGCGACCAGGCGCGGGCCCGACCCGACGACGTCCTTCAGGGAGGTGGGGAACTGACGGCAGACCGAGACGAACCCCTGCGGAGTGACGGTGTCGGCCATCGAGTCGAGGACGTCCTCGGTGACGTACTCGATCTCGACCTCCGCCTCCTCGGCGGCCGCGACGATCTCGGGATGCCGCTCGAGCGCCGTCGGCGTCGCGAACGACTCGATCAGCAGCTCCGGGCGGTAGCGGAGGGCCTCGGACACGGCCTGCGGCCCCTCGAGGAGGAAGAGCCCCGTCTCCTGTCGAGCCGGGCGCCGGGTGAGCTTGGCGACGGATCGGACGCGCGGAGAACGGGGGTTGTCGAGCATGTCCCGAGCCTAACGGCGCGGATCACGGCCACCCGGGCGACACGTCGCGGGGACGACGAAGGGGGCCGCGACCGAGGTCGCGGCCCCCTTCGGGGAGCTGTGCGGACTACGCGGCCTTCGGAGCCGACGTGTCGGCGGGCAGCGCGTTCTTCGCCGTCGCCACGAGAGCGGCGAACGTCGCCGGCTCGCTGATCGCGAGGTCGGCGAGGATGCGACGGTCGACCTGGACGCCGGCCAGGGCGAGGCCCTGGATGAAGCGGTTGTAGGTCAGGCCGTTCGCGCGGGACGCGGCGTTGATGCGCTGGATCCAGAGGCGGCGGAACTCGCCCTTCTTCGCGCGGCGGTCGCGGTACGAGTAGACGAGGGAGTGGGTGACCTGCTCCTTCGCCTTGCGGTACAGACGCGAACGCTGGCCGCGGTAGCCCTTCGCGCGCTCGAGGATGACGCGACGCTTCTTGTGGGCGTTGACCGCCCTCTTGACTCTTGCCATTGCTTTTTCTTCCTATCGATCCTGGTCGTGGGAGTTCTGGTCGGTGGAGTGCTGCTCGGTGGAGGAGCGGACTACTTGCCGAGCAGCTTCCGGGCGACCTTCGCGTCCTGCGGGGCGAGGACCTGGTCCTGGTTGAGGCGACGGGTACGAACGCTGGACTTGGACTCCAGGTTGTGGCGCATACCGGCCTGCTGCTTCATGATCTTGCCGGAGCCGGTCACCTTGAAGCGCTTCTTGGCACCCGAGTGGGTCTTCATCTTGGGCATGTTCTCTCCTTGTCGACGTCACACCCGCTGGGCGGGGCGAAGCTGGTGCCCCGCGAACGGGGCGTCCGCCTGCCCCGAGGCCGGGGCGGCGCTGTATCTGACGGTCAAGCTCTAGACGGTCTCGGCCTCGGCCGATTCCTCCGGGGTGTTGGCCTCGCGACGAGCGGCGCGAACGGCGTTCGCCTCGGCCTTCGCCTCGGACTTGTTCTTCAGCGGGCCGATGACCATCACCATGTTGCGACCGTCGATGGTCGGGGTGGACTCGACCTGGCCGAACTCGGCCACGTCCTCGGCGAAGCGCTGCAGGAGTCGGACGCCCATCTCGGGGCGGGACTGCTCGCGGCCTCGGAAGAGGATCATCGCCTTGACCTTGTCGCCGGCCTTGAGGAAGCCCTCGGCGCGCTTGCGCTTGGTCTCGTAGTCGTGCTTGTCGATCTTCAGACGGAAACGGACCTCTTTGAGGATCGTGTTCGCCTGGTTGCGACGGGCTTCCTTGAGCTTCTGGGCCTGCTCGTACTTGAACTTCCCGTAGTCCATGATCTTGGCGACGGGAGGCTTGGAGTTGGGAGCGACCTCGACCAGATCCAGGTCTGCATCCTGCGCGAGTCGCAGGGCGACCTCGATTTTCACGACGCCGACCTGTTCTCCGGCGGGACCTACGAGGCGGACCTCGGGGACGCGGATTCGGTCGTTGGTACGGGGATCGCTGATTGCGTTTCTCCTCTGATCTCGGTGAGTTGCTGCTCTGCGGCCGGATTCGTATCCGGCGCATCCCGAGAGAGGTGATTCCCTTGCGCGACGAGCGGCTGACGCCTGTCGCTCGCACCCTACGACGCGATACCCGAGGCGGACCTCGGGAACCGCAGCCCTGCCCCCGTTGCCGGAGGCGGAGTGCTTCAGACCCGGTAACCTAGTGAAGCGGTCAAGCGCGGGTGGGAGAATCTCCACTTTCGAACCGAGGACATGCCTCGGAGCCCGGATCACTCTAGCAGGAGCAGGGCCGGAGCACCAGAGCGCCGGAGCCCGCCACTGCGACGCCTCCTCAGGACGCACCCCGGGTCGTCCACGGAACGAACGCGCGACCGGGCGACACCGCCGAACGACGACACCACGCAACGACGACCTCACCGAACGAAGGACCCATGGCCCAGTACGACGACGACTACACGCGGCGCTTCGGCGAGGGCGACGACGCCTCCGATCTCGAGGCGGCCAGGGACATCGCCGAGGTGCCGGCGGTCGAGATCATCACCACCGCCGCCGTGCACCTCATGAGCGCCGCGGCGGTCAAGTGCGGGCTCGCGGACGAGCCGGGCGCCCAGGTCGACCTCGACGAGGCACGCAAGCTCATCAACGCCCTCGCCGGACTCGTGACCGCCGGTGCACCGGACATCAGCGACATGCACGCGCGCAGCCTCCGCGACGGTCTGCGCACCCTGCAGCTCGCCTTCCGGGAGGCCTCTCCCATCGCCGACCCGATCGGCAAGGGACCGGGCGAGAAGTGGACCGGCCCGGTCACCTAGTGGGCGATCGCCGTCAGCGCGCCCGCGCCGCGGCGAGCTGGAGCGACATCGAGTCGACGCTCGACGCGATCCGCTCGTCGGCCGCCCAGCGCGCCCCGAGACGGGCGACGAGCTCGTCGAGCGCCTCGCGGTCGAGGCCGGGGTGCAGCTCGAGGACGACGACCAGTTCGGCGCCGCCGAGCCGCTGACGGGCATCGCCCGGACGGACGCCGACCGCCACGACCGACGGCTCCCCCTCAGCGCTCGCCCGCAGCGCCTCGAGGACTCGCGGGTCGCGCGGGCTCGGGATCCAGTCGGCTCCCTCGGCGATCGCCCAGAGGGCGGGCCGACGCACGGCGAACTCGTGCTCGGACGCGGGATCGAGGACCATCAGCTCGGTCTCCTCGGCGACCGCGGCGAGGGCGGCGCGACGACCGTCGACCGGGACCGGCCTGGCCGACGGGTCCCAGCGGCGCATCGCATCGACGCTGCTGAACACCGGCAGCACGTCGCGACCGTCCGGACCGGCGACGGTGACGATCGAGAGCTCCTGGGTCTTGTCGGCGCGGAGACCGCCGACACCCTCGGCCTCCTCGCCGAGGTGCGCGACGAGCGGGATCAGCAGCCGCGACTCGCGGAGGGCGTCGACGACCCGCTCCGCGCCGCACTCACCGGCCGCGAAGGACTCGAGCGCCCGCGCGAGGAGCCCGGGCGCGCTGCCGTCGTCGCTCTCCGCGGCGCTCGGCTCGAAATGGCGGCCCGCCCAGGGGGTCCCCGCCGAGTCGGTCAGGTGCGACGGGGCCCGATCGTCACTCGGATGCGACATCCAGCGCCTCCGCGAGCGTGAACGCGCCCGCGTACAGCGCCTTGCCGACGATCGCGCCCTCGAGCCCGAGCGGGACGAGGTCGCGCAGTGCGGCGATGTCGTCGAGGTTCGAGATGCCTCCGGAGGCGATCACCGGGCGGTGCGTGCGCGCCATGACCTGCTCGAGCAGCTCGAGGTTCGGGCCCTGCAGCGTGCCGTCCTTGGTCACGTCGGTGACGACGTAGCGGGTGCAGCCCGCCTCCTCGAGGCGTTCGAGGACGTGCCAGAGGTCGCCGCCCTCCTTCGTCCAGCCGCGGGCCGCCAGCGTCGTCCCGCGCACGTCGAGACCGACCGCGATCTGATCGCCGTACTGGCCGATGACGCTCGCCGCCCACTCCGGGTTCTCGAGCGCCGCCGTGCCGAGGTTGATGCGCTTCGCCCCGGCGCTGAGGGCCGACTCGAGGCTCCGGTCGTCGCGGATCCCGCCGGAGAGCTCGACGTTCACGCCCTTGACCTGGCGGATGACCTTCTTCATGATCCCGTGGTTGTCACCGCGGCCGAAGGCGGCATCGAGGTCGACCAGGTGGATCCACTCCGCGCCCTGGTCGGCCCAGTCGCGAGCGGCGTCGATGGGGTCGCCGTAGTTGGTCTCGGTGCCCGCCTCGCCCTGCGTCAGTCGGACGGCCTTGCCGCCGGCCACGTCGATCGCGGGGAGAAGGACCAGGCCCGGGGCCTTGGTGAACTCGCTCATCGTCATCCTCAGTCTCGGGAGTCCTGGTGCAGGCCGCCGCCCGGAGGGGCGGCCGACCACCGGCCGATCCTAGTTCGTGCGAAGGCTGCCCAGCCAATTCGACAGCAGGCGGAGCCCGGCCGATCCCGACTTCTCGGGGTGGAACTGCGTCGCCGACAGCGGTCCGTTCTCGACCGCGGCGATGAAGGGGCCGCCGTGGTCGGCCCACGTCACGCGGGGACGGGGGAAGGGCGGGATGACGTCGAGCGACCACTCCCGGGCGCCGTAGGAGTGGACGAAGTAGAAGCGCTCCTGGTCGATCCCGTCGAAGAGGACGGAGTCGCTCGGCGCGGAGACCGTGTTCCAGCCCATGTGCGGCACCACCTCGGCGGGAAGCAGGTCAACCGTGCCCGGCCACTCGCCGAGCCCTTCGCTCTCGACGCCGCGCTCGACGCCGCGCTCGAAGAGCACCTGCATCCCGACGCAGATCCCGAGGACGGGGCGACCACCGGAGAGGCGCTTGTCGATGATCTCGCCGCCGCGCGCCGCCGTCAGCGCGTCCATGACGGCGCTGAAGGCTCCGACTCCGGGAACGAGCAGCCCGTCGGCCTCGAGGGCCCGCTGCCGGTCGGAGGTCAGCTCGACATCGGCGCCCGCGAGCTCGAGGGCCTTCACGGCCGAGTGGACGTTGCCGGATCCGTAGTCGTAGACGACGACGGACGGCCGCTCGGCGCTCACAGCGCGCCCTTGGTCGACGGCACCCCGGCGACGAGTGGGTCGAAGGACTTCGCCTGGCGGAACGCGCGCGCGAAGGCCTTGAACTCGGCCTCGGCGATGTGGTGCGGGTCGCGGCCGCCGAGCACCGTGAGGTGCACCGTCAATCCGGCGTTGTAGGCGATCGCCTCGAAGACGTGCCGCACCATCGAGCCGGTGAAGTGCCCGCCGATCAGGTGCAGCGCGAAGCCCTCCGGCTCGCCCGTGTGCACGAGGTAGGGGCGCCCCGAGATGTCGACGACCGCCTGCACGAGAGCCTCGTCGAGCGGCACGAGCGCGTCGCCGAAGCGGGAGATGCCCGCCTTGTCGCCGAGCGCCTGCTTGATCGCGGTGCCGAGCACGATGCCGATGTCCTCGGCCGTGTGGTGGATGTCGATGTCGATGTCGCCGACAGCGCGGACGGTCAGATCGGTGAGCGAGTGCTTGGCGAACGCCGTCAGCAGGTGGTCGAAGAAGGGGACGCCGGTCTCGAGGTCGGCGACTCCGGTGCCGTCGAGGTCGATCGACAGCTCGATGCTCGATTCGCTGGTGGCGCGGCGGAGGGTGGCGGTGCGCCCGGGTACGGCGCTCGGGGAGGTCATGCGACCAGTCTATTCGCGACTCCTGGCCCCCCAGCGGGCGGCGGGAGGACCGTCAGCCGGCGGCGGGGACGACCGCGGCGTCGCGCCGAGCAGCGGTCACGGACGCCATGGCGTCGAGGAAGGCGGTCGTCTCGTCCGAGGTCCCGGCGCTCACCCGGAGGTGTCCCGGAATGCCGACGTCCCGGATCAGGACGCCGCGGGAGAGCAGCGCCTCGAAGACCGCCTGCGGCTCGTCCACTCCGCCGAAGAGGACGAAGTTGCTCCCCGTCTCGTGCGGGCGGTAGCCGAGGTCTCGGAGCCCCGTCACCATGCGGTCGCGCTGCACGATGATCTCGTCGACCATCGCGAGCATCTCGCCGGAGTGGGCGAGCGCCGCGTTCGCCGCTGCCTGGGTGAGCGCGGAGAGGTGGTAGGGCAGTCGGACGAGACGGAGCGCGTCGATGACGGCGGGATCGGCGGCGAGGTAGCCGAGCCGCACACCGGCGAAGGCGAAGGCCTTGCTCATGGTCCGCGAGACGAGCAGGCGCGGCCGTCCGGGGAGCAGGCTCAGCGCGGTCGGTGCGTCGGCGCCCCCGAACTCGGCGTAGGCCTCGTCGACCAGGACGATGCCGTCGGTCGCGTCGTACACGGCAGCGATCGTCTCGAGGTCGAGCGGCGTGCCGGTCGGGTTGTTCGGCGCACACAGGAAGACGATGTCGGGCTGCGCCCGCCGCACCTGCTCAGCGGCGTAGCCGGAGCCGAACCGGAAGTCGTCCTCGCGCTCGACCGGAACCCACTCGGTGCCGCTGCCGGACGCGAGGATCGAGTACATCGAGTAGGTCGGCACGAATCCGAGGAGCGAGCGACCGGGCCCTCCGAACGCCTGGAGGACGTGCTGCAGGACCTCGTTCGACCCGTTCCCCGCCCAGACGCCATCGGCCGTCACGCCGTGACCGAGGTAGGCGGCGAGGGACTCGCGCAGTTCACGGAACTCGCGGTCGGGGTAGCGGTTCACCGTGCGCAGGGCGACGGAGACCCGCTCGACGATGTCCGCGACGACGTCGTCGGGAACCGGGTGCGTGTTCTCGTTGACGTTCAGGGCGACGGGGACGATCGCCTGGGGAGCGCCGTAGGGCTTCTTTCCACGGAGGTCGTCACGCAGGGGCAGATCGTCGAGAGTCGTCACCGGAACATGGTAGCGGCGAGCCCGCGATCACCCTCCGCGGCAGCGAGCCGCGCCCGCTGTCGGACGATCAGCGCACGACCTCGTAGCGCGAGGGGACGGCGAGCCGCTGGCCGGGCTCGATGCCCGCGCTCGGGAGCTGGTTCAGCGAGAGGAGGTCGTCGACGACGTCACGGGGATCGGACTCGGGTGCGAGCTCCTCGGCGAGGGACCAGAGCGACTCCCCCGCTCGAACGGTGACGTACTGGAACTCGACGTCCGAGGACTGGCCCGAGGCGACGGCTCCCCCGCCGTTGAGACCGAAGACGAACGCCCCCGCGACGATCGGCAGCGCGCCCAGGGTGGCGAGCACCGCGCGACCACGACGGGTGAGGCGCAGGTGGGTCGCGGCGCGCACGGCGCCCGAGCCCGCCGGGTTCGACGAAGGCGCGGCGGTGGCCGGTGCATCACCGGGTGACGCGGTACTGCGTGCTGAGGTGATCTGCTGTGCAGTCATGGGGATCGCTCCTTTCGGCAGGGACTCGGGGCGGACCTCGGCCGGGAGGGCCACCCCGAATCTCTGTTCCGAATATATCTTCGAATACCGCGGAGGACAAGTGGCCGACGCGTCGCATCCGGTGGCGATGGCGCGCGACACACTCGAACGAATGTTTCGAACGGGCACTCCCGCCGGATACAGTTTCGAGAGCCCGGAGGTAGTACACCACCGACCACCGACATCGGACGTCGACGTCGGGATCGAGGCAGGACCGGGAGGCGCGCACGCGGCGTGCGCGCAGAGAGAGGGACGATCGTGAGCGACGCGCAGACGGAGAAGACCAAGCAGGGCAACGGCCGTCGCCGGAAGAACCTGAGCGCCAAGCAGCTCGCCATCCTCGACGCGATCCAGCGCTCGGTGTCGAGCCGCGGCTACCCGCCCAGCATGCGCGAGATCGGGGACGCCGTCGGACTGGCCTCGCTCTCGAGCGTCACGCATCAGCTCAACCAGCTCGAGCTCAGCGGCTACCTCCGCCGCGACCCCAACCGGCCGCGCGCGCTCGAGATCCTGATCGACGTGCCGAGCTCCACCGAGGACGACGGCTCGTTCGAGAGCACCGTCACCGTCGGCGATGCCGCGATGGTTCCCCTCGTCGGACGGATCGCGGCCGGCGTCCCGATCATGGCCGACCAGCACATCGACGAGGTGTTCCCGCTCCCCCGCCAGCTCGTGGGCAAGGGCGAGCTGTTCATGCTCAAGGTCGTGGGCGAGTCGATGATCGACGCCGCGATCTGCGACGGCGACTGGGTCGTGGTCCGGTCGCAGCGGACCGCGGAGAACGGCGAGATCGTCGCGGCCATGCTGGACGGCGAGGCGACGGTGAAGGTGCTCCGTCAGCGCGACGGGCACACCTGGCTGCTCCCCCGCAACTCCAACTTCGAGCCGATCCTCGGTGACGAGGCCGAGGTGCTCGGCAAGATCGTCGCGGTCCTCCGCTCGGTCTGATCGAGTCGGCCCGGCGCTGCGGGAAGGCGAACGGAGGAGGGGCGGACGGCCGAGTGCCGTCCGCCCCTCCTCCGTTCGGTGTCAGACGGTCGCAGTGGTCGCCGTCAGCGCACGACGCGCCTCGCTCGCCGCAGCCACCATCGAGCGCAGCGACTCCACTGTCTCGTCGTAGCCGCGGGTCTTCAGACCGCAGTCGGGGTTGATCCACAGCTGACGCGCCGGGATCGAGCCCAGAGCCGTGCCGATGAGCTCCGCGACCTCGTCCTCTCCGGGAACTCGCGGCGAGTGGATGTCGTACACGCCGGGACCGATGCCCCGGGCGAAGCCGGAGCGCTCGATGTCGGCGACGACCTCCATGCGCGAGCGTGCCGCCTCGATGCTCGTGACATCGGCGTCGAGGCGGTCGATCGCGTCGATCACGACACCGAACTCCGAGTAGCAGAGGTGCGTGTGGATCTGCGTGGCGACGTCGGCCCCGGCGGTCGCGAGCCGGAACGCGCCCACCGACCACTCGAGGTAGGCGGGCTGATGGACGGTCTCGAGCGGCAGGAGCTCCCGCAGCGCGGGCTCGTCGACCTGGACGATCCCGATGCCCGCCCGCTCGAGGTCGGCGATCTCGTCGCGCAGGCTCAGAGCGACCTGCTCGGCCGTCTCCTTCAGCGGCTGGTCGTCGCGGACGAACGACCAGGCGAGGATCGTCACCGGTCCGGTCAGCATGCCCTTGACGGGTCGGTCGGTCAGCGACCGCGTGTAGCTCGACCACTCGACGGTGATGGGCGCGGGACGGGACACATCGCCCCAGAGCAGCGACGGCCGGGTGCATCGGCTCCCGTAGGACTGGACCCACCCGTTGCGCGTGACGGCGAAGCCGTCGAGGTGCTCGGCGAAGTACTGCACCATGTCGTTGCGCTCGGGCTCACCGTGAACGAGGACGTCGAGCCCGATCTCCTCCTGGAGCCGCACCACGCGCTCGATCTCGGCCCGCATGCGCTCCACGTACTGCTGCTCCGACAGCTCGCCGCGACCGACCAGCGCGCGTGCCGCGCGGATCTCCCGGGTCTGCGGGAAGGACCCGATGGTCGTCGTGGGCAGTGGCGGCAGCTGCAGCACCGCCTCCTGAGCCGCGAGGCGCTCGTCGTAGGGGGCACGCCGGTAGTCTCCGGGGGCGAGCGCCGCCGTTCGGGCACGCACCGCTCCGTCCCTGACGCCCGGCGCCTCGCGCCGATCCTCGAGGGCCGCCGTCGCCTCGGCGAGCTCCTGCTCGACCGCCGCCCGACCCGACCGGAGTCCGCGGGCGAGCGCTGCGATCTGCTCGACCTTCTGATCGGCGAACGCCAGCCAGCTCGCGAGTCGCGGATCCAGATCCGGCTCGTCCGAGACGTCGTGGGGCACGTGGAAGAGGGAGGTGGAGGTCGACACCGCGACCTCCGCGGCGAGGGGGCGCAGCGCCTCCGCCGTCTCGAGCGCCCCGGCGAGGTCGCCGCGCCAGACGTTGTGCCCGTCGACCACGCCGGCGACGAGGACGGTGCTCTCGAGACCGGGCGTGGCACGGGGCACGGAGCCCTTGACCAGATCGACTCCGACGGCCTCGACCTCGGACGCGACGAGCACGGGGAGCGCGTCGCCGAGGTCGCCGTAGGGCGCGGCGACGAACAGCGCGGGGCGCTCCGCCGCCGCCCCGAGGGCGCGGTACGCCTCGGCGGTCGCCGCGAGCACGCGGGCGCGGTCGATCCCCAGGGACTCCGACACCAGCGCGGGCTCGTCGAGCTGCACCCAGCGAGCGCCGGCGCGCTTCAGGCGGGCGAGCAGCTCGACGTACACGGGGAGGAGGTCGCCGAGCCGCGACAGCGGTTCGAATCCGTCGGGAGCCGTCTCGCTCGGCTTGGCGAGGAGGAGGTAGGTGACGGGGCCGACGATCACCGGGCGGGTCGTGAATCCCGCGGCCCGAGCCTCCTCGACCTCGCGGACGCGCCGGGAGTCGGCGAGGGAGAAGACGGTGTCCGGTCCGATCTCGGGCACCAGGTAGTGGTAGTTGGAGTCGAACCACTTCGTCATCTCGAGCGGCGCACGCTCGCCGTCACCACGGGCGAGAGCGAAGTAGCCGGCCAGGTCGACGGAGCCGTCGACGACGAGGTCGGCGAAGCGCTCCGGGATCGCACCGACGGCGAGCGTCGTGTCGAGAACCTGATCGTAGAAGGAGTGCGCCTCGGGGATCGACGAGTCGTCACGACCGAGACCGAGCCCGACGAGGCGCTCGCGCGTCGCGGCGCGCAGGCGCGCGGCCGACTCCTCGAGCTCGTCGGCGTCGATCGACCCCGACCAGAAGGACTCGACCGCCTTCTTCAGCTCGCGGCGGCGGCCGATGCGGGGGTATCCCAGGATCGTTCCGGTCGGGAAGGCGGGTGCGGTGCTCATGATGGACTCTCCGAGGTGGGGGACAGTGACGGGTGCGCGAGGCCCGCGACGGCGGGCTCGCGCGGGAGGAGGCCGCTCTCGGCGAGGACGCCGAGGACCTCCTCGTGGCGGTTGAAGGCGTAGAGGTGGACCGCGGGCGCCCCACCCTCGACGAGGGTCCTGACCAGGGCCGCTGCGTGCGCGATCCCGATCCGTCGACGAGCGTCGTCGTCGGGCTCGACGTCGAGGGCGATGGCGAGCTCGGCGGGGAGGTCCTCGCCGCTCAGCTCCAGCATCCGGCGCAGTCGAGCGGGCCCGGTGACCGGCATGACACCGGGGATGATGGGCATGCGCACGCCTGCAGCACGGGCGCGCTCGACGAAGTGCAGGTAGTCGGCCGCGTGGAAGAAGAGCTGGGTGATCGCGAACGAGGCACCGGCCGCCTCCTTCGCCAGCAGGGCGTCGATGTCCTGCGATCGAGAGCGCGAGCGGGGATGACCGTTCGGGAACGCGGCGACCGCGACCTGGGCGCGGCGACGGCCGGCGACGTCGACCCGCAGCGCGTTCGGCCGCCCCGGCACCGCGACGGTGCCGTAGGGCTCCCGCTCCGCCTGGACCCGGTGGATCAGCTGGACGAGCTCGGCCGCACTGCCGAGCTCTCCGAGGAACGCCCCGCCCTCGGGTGTCCCCTCGGGAGGGTCGCCGCGCAGCGCGAGGAAGCGCGTGACGCCCGCCTCCAGGAACTCGTGCACGAGCCGGCTCGCCTCGGCGTGGGTGGACCCGACGCAGGTGAGGTGCGCGAGCGCCTCCGACGGCGTGCTCTCGTGAATGTAGCGGAGGATCTCGAGCGAGGCGCTGCGGGACGAACCCCCCGCTCCGTAGGTCACCGAGATGAACGACGGCCGCGCCTCGGCCAGCCGGTCGACGGTGCTGGTCAGTGCCGCCGCTCCCGCGACGGTGCGCGGCGGGTAGATCTCGAACGAGAAGGGGACAGCTCTCGGACAGTGGGGCTCCGGAGGATTCTCGGTGGCGGACATCTCGGATCCTCCCTTCCGCTCGCCTGGCCTGTCGAGGACGCGGACGCGGCTCGGTCGCCGCTCCGCACGCCGGACGGCGCCTCGCGACCCACAGTAGGAAGCCCCTGGGCCGCCGTCGACCTGCGTGACGGGATGTGAACGAGCGTGACGGAGTGTGTCGCCACGGCGCGCGGAACGACGAAGCGCCCGCGCTCCCGGTGGGGATGCGCGGGCGCTTCGTCAGCGGCTCGGCCGGGCTACGCCTCGACGGCGGCCGCGGGAACAGCGAACTCGGCGAGCGACCCGGCGAGGTCGGCGTGCACGAGAGCGTGCACGTGGGTGCCGCCCTCCACGTACTGCGTGGTGAGGATCCTGCCGCTGCGGTGCAGCTGCGAGACGACGTCACCGCGGTCGTAGGGCACGAGCAGGTCGATCTCGATCTCGGGCTCGGGGAGGATCTCGGCGATCCTCGCCTGCAGCTCCGCCACGCCCTCACCGCTGCGGGCCGAGACGAAGACCGCATCGGGAGCGAGCCCGCGCAGCACGAGCCTCGTCCCGTCGTCGACGAGATCGGACTTGTTGAAGGCGATGATCTCGGGGATCCCGCGCGCACCGACCTCGCCGATGACGTCCCTGACCGTCGCGATCTGACCCGCGGGGTCGGGGTGCGAGGCGTCGACGACGTGCACGATGATGTCCGAGTCGGCGACCTCCTCGAGCGTCGAGCGGAACGCCTCGACCAGCTGGTGCGGCAGCGCCCGGACGAAGCCGACGGTGTCGGCGAGCGTGTAGAGCCGGCCGTCCGGCGTCTGCGACTTGCGGACCGTCGCGTCGAGGGTCGCGAAGAGCGAGTTCTCGACGAGCACGCCCGCGTGCGTCATCCGGTTCAGGAGGCTCGACTTGCCCGCGTTGGTGTAGCCCGCGATCGCGACCGACGGCACCGCGTTGCGCTTGCGGTTGGCCCGCTTGGCCTCGCGCGCGGGCTTCATCGCCGTGATCTGCTTGCGGAGCCGCGCCATGCGCGTGTGGATGCGGCGGCGGTCGAGCTCGATCTTCGTCTCACCCGGACCGCGCGAGCCCATTCCTGCTCCGGCGCCGACCTGGCCACCGGCCTGGCGGGACATCGACTCACCCCAACCGCGCAGTCGCGGGAGGAGGTACTCGAGCTGCGCGAGCTCGACCTGCGCCTTGCCCTCGCGGCTCTTGGCGTGCTGGCTGAAGATGTCGAGGATGACGGCCGTGCGGTCGATCACCTTCACCTTGACCACGTCCTCCAGCGCGCGGCGCTGGCTCGGTGCGAGCTCGGTGTCGGCGACGACGGTGTCGGCTCCCAGCGCGGCGACGAGGGAGGCGAGCTCCTCCGCCTTGCCCTTGCCCAGATAGGTGCTCGGATCGGGGTGCGGACGACGCTGCAGCAGCCCGTCGAGGACGGTCGCTCCAGCGGTCTCGGCGAGGGCGGCGAGCTCGTGGAGCGAGTTCTCCGCATCCTCGAGGGAGTTCTGCGAGTACACGCCGATGAGCACCACGTTCTCGAGGCGCAGCTGGCGGTACTCGACCTCGGTGACGTCCTCGAGCTCGGTCGAGAGCCCGGCGACGCGACGGAGAGCCTGTCGGTCATCGCGGTCGAACTGCTCGCCGTCGGAGTTCTCGCCCTCGTGCCCGCTGGTCTGCAGCGCCTGGGCACCCCCCGCGACGAAGCGCGAGTATCCCGCCGAACGCGACTGCGCGTTCGCCAGGACCCGCGAGACGACGTCCACGGCCTCGGTCGTGTCGGTCTCGTTCAGGTCTTCGGTCATCCGGATAACACTAACTCCTCGGGTGTTGATAAGTTCTCTTCTCATGGTCGCCGAGCACTACTTCACGAGTACTCCCGACGGCGATCTCCGGCCCCGCAGGATCCCGGTCCGCCTAGCCGGCCGCGACCTCGAGGTCACCACCGCCGGCGGAGTGTTCAGCCCCGGCCACATCGACCTCGGTACCCGCGTCCTGCTGAACGCGGTCCCGGAGCCTCCGGCCGAGGGAGACCTGCTGGATCTCGGCTGCGGCTGGGGGCCGATCGCCCTCACGCTCGCCCTCGATTCGCCGGGAGCCCGGATTTGGGCGGTCGACGTCAACCAGCGGGCCCTCGAACTCGTCCGGCGCAACTGCACCGAGCTCGGCCTCACCAATGTCAACGCCGTCCTGCCCGGGGATGTTCCCGCCGGCCTCCGCTTCGGGGCGATCTGGTCGAACCCGCCCATCCGGATCGGCAAGGACGGACTCCACGAGCTCCTCCAGCACTGGCTGCCCCGCCTCGACGACGACGCGGACGCCTGGCTCGTCGTGCAGCGCAACCTCGGCTCCGACTCGCTCCAGGCCTGGCTGACCGAGGCCTTCGCCGGACGCCTCGAGGTCGAGCGGGTCTCGTCCGCCAAGGGCTTCCGAGTCCTGAGGACGACGCGGACGGCCTGATCGCGGCATCTCTCCCCGACGGCCTCGTCAGTCGATGCGGATCGTGCCCGTGTAGACGAGGTCGGCCGGGCCGGACAGGCCGACGTGCTCGCCCTCCTCGGTCGGGAACATGGTGACGCCGAGCACGCCTCCGGGGACGTCGACCCGCCACGACTGCGGCGCGCGGGCGCCCGCCCAGTAGCGCACCGCGAGAGCGGCGGCTGCGGCACCGGTGCCGCAGCTGAGGGTCTCGCCGCTGCCGCGCTCGTGCACGCGCATCCGGATGCGGCCGATGCCGTCGTGGATGAGCGGCTCCCCCGGGACGACGAACTCGATGTTCGCACCCGCCTCCGGCTCCGGCTCGACCTGCGGGATGTAGGTGAGGTCGGCGGAGTCGAGCTCCTCGTCATTGCTCAGGGCGACGACGATGTGCGGGTTGCCGAGGTCGATCCCGAGACCGGGCCGCGCGACCTTGAGCTCCTTGGCCCGGACCAGCGGCTCACCGCCGGCGAGCTCCCAGCGCCCGAGGTCGACCTGGAACCCCGAGCCGCTGCGCGTGACATCGCGCACGCCGGCCCGCGTCCCGATCGGCAGCGTGTCCCCCGGCTCGAGGGAGGCGAGCCCGCCCGCGAGGAGGAACGCCGCGTAGACGCGGATGCCGTTGCCGCACATCTCGGCGATCGAGCCGTCGGCATTGCGGTAGTCCATGAACCACTCCGCCTCGGGCTCCTGCGCGAGAGCGGCGGCACCCTCGGGGAGCGCCCTCGAGCGCACGGCGCGGATGAGGCCGTCGGCTCCGACTCCGAAGTGGCGGTCGCAGATCACGGCGATCTGCGCGGGAGAGAGATCCACCTCGCCGTCCGGGTCGCTGAAGAGCACGAAGTCGTTCCCCGTGCCCTGGCCCTTGGTGAAGTGCAGCTCGATGGTCATGGGCGACAGCCTATCGAGGCCCCGGAGTCGCGAGCTGAGCGGCCGTCGTCGCGCGATCGAGCAGATCGGGGGCGTCGAAGGGGAGCCGATGGGCGCCGGCGTAGCGCCGGAACCAGCTGTTCTGGCGGCGCGCGTACCGCCGGGTGAGCGCCTGGGTGGAGGCGATCGCCTCGCCCTCGGTGAGCTCGCCCGCGCGCTGTGCGAGGCCCTGGGCGTAGCCGATGGCCCGACTCGCCGTGGGCCCGCTCTCGAGCCCTCGCGGGACGAGGCGCTCGATCTCGTCGAGCATGCCCGAGGCCCACATCCGCTCGACGCGCCTATCGAGACGCTCGACGAGGACGTCTCTCGGAGCCTCGAGCGCGAGGACCGTCGACGGCCGCCAGGGCACGGGCTCATCGGACATCAGCGCGCTGTGCGTCGAGCCGGTGAGCTCGGCGATCTCGAGGGCGCGGACGATGCGGCGGACGTTGTGCGGGCCGATCCGCTCGGCCACCTCGGCGTCGATCGCCCGGAGCCGCTCGACGAGCGCCGCAGGCCCGTCGCGCTCCGCCTCCTCCTCGAGGGCACGACGGACGGCGGGATCGGTGCCGGCGAAGCGGAACTCGAAGATCACGCTCGAGACGTAGAGCCCCGACCCTCCGACGAGGATCGGCGTGGCTCCCCGCGCGAGGATCTCCTCGATGACGAGGCGCGCCTCCTCCTGATAGCGCGCGACGGACGCCTCCTCGGTCACGTCGAGGACGTCGAGGAGGTGGTGCGGGACACCCCTGCGCTCGTCGGGCGCGACCTTCGCCGTGCCGATGTCCATCCCGCGGTAGAGCTGCATCGCGTCGGCGTTGACGATCTCGGCCGACCCTCCGGCCTCGGCGATCGCGCCCGCCAGGCCGAGCGACAGCTCCGACTTGCCGGTGCCTGTCGCACCGACGACGACGACGAGCTCGGGAGATCCGGCCGGGTCAGCGCTCGCCATCGGCGGTGTCGTAGATCGGCGTCGTCAGCGTGGCCGTCCGCACACGGAGTCCGGGGAGCCCGAGGGACACCCGCGCGGTCGCGGCGCCGCTCGTGTCGGCCGGAACCCCGCAGGACTCGGTCTGCGCACGATCCCAGGCGTCGCCCGCCCGCGTGCGCCGGATCCGGAGGGGCGCCCCGTCGGTCGAGTCGGCGAGGAGGTAGAACGGCGCCGCGCGGGTCACCTGCACCGAGACGACGTCTCCCGGCCGCGGCAGGTCGGAGCCGGCGGGCACGTCGAAGTGGACGAGCCTGCTGTCCTCCGCGCGTCCGCTGAGGCGGTGGGTCTCGCTGTCGCGGCGTCCTTCGCCGGTCGCGACGAGCACCTCGACCTCGCGACCGACCACCGCGCGGTTCTCCTGCTCGCTGATCGCGTCCTGGAGTGCCATCAGCCGTTCGTAGCGCTCCTGCACCACGGCCTTCGGGATCTGGTCGGGCAGTGTCGCCGCGGGGGTCCCCGGGCGGATGGAGTACTGGAAGGTGAACGCCGACGCGAAGCGGGCCTCCTCCACGACGCGGAGCGTCTCGGCGAAGTCGGCCTCGGTCTCTCCGGGGAACCCGACGATGATGTCGGTGCTGATCGCCGCGTGCGGGATGCGCGAGCGCACGCGGTCGAGGATCCCGAGGAAGCGATCGGAACGGTAGGAGCGCCGCATCGCCTTGAGGATGCGATCGGACCCCGACTGCAGGGGCATGTGCAGCTGCGGCATCACCGACGGCGTCTCGGCCATCGCGTCGATGACGTCGTCCGTGAACGCGGCGGGGTGCGGACTCGTGAAGCGGATCCGCTCGAGACCCTCGATGGTGCCGGCCGCACGGAGGAGCTTCGAGAACGCCTGCCGGTCGCCGAACTCCACGCCGTAGGAGTTGACGTTCTGACCCAGCAGGGTGACCTCGATCGCACCGTCGTCGACCAGCGCCCGGATCTCGCCCAGGATCTCGCCGGGACGCCGGTCCTTCTCCTTGCCGCGCAGTGAGGGCACGATGCAGAAGGTGCAGGTGTTGTTGCAACCGACCGAGATCGAGACCCAGCCGCTGTAGGTCGAGTCGCGCTTCGTGGGCAGCGTGGAGGGGAAGACGTCGAGGGACTCGAGGATCTCGAGCTGCGCCTCCTCGTTGTGCCTCGCCCTCTCGAGCAGGCTCGGCAGCGCCCCCATGTTGTGGGTGCCGAAGACGACGTCGACCCAGGGCGCCCTGTCGAGGATGACGTTCTTGTCCTTCTGCGCCAGGCAGCCGCCGACGGCGATCTGCATGCCCTCGTGCCGGCGCTTGACCGAGGCGAGGTGCCCGAGATTGCCGTAGAGCTTGTTGTCGGCGTTCTCGCGGACCGCGCAGGTGTTGATGACCACCACGTCGGCCTCCGCGCCGTCGGCGGGGACGTAGCCGGCCGCCTCGAGGGAACCGCTCAACCGCTCGGAGTCGTGCACGTTCATCTGGCACCCGAAGGTGCGGACCTCGTAGGTCCGCGGACGGGTGGCGGAGACGGGGATCGGGCCGGGCACGCTCATGGGAGGCGATTCTACGCGCCGGTGGCTCAGCACCCCGCCCGCCGCCCTCAGTGGAAACGGACGCTCGAACCGGGCCGGCGGACGGTCTCGCGCACCACCCGCTGCACGAGCGCACCGGCGTAGCCGCGCCGCGCCAGGAAGCCGGTCAGGCGCCGTTCGGCGACCTCGTCCGACAGCGAACGCAGGCTCGGGAGGCGCTTGCGGGCGAGCTCGAGCGCCGTGCGGTACTCGTCGTCGCCGTCGAGTTCGTCGAGCGCCGTCGCGACGGCCTCAGGGTCGAGCTTGCGCGAGCGGAGCTCCTGCTGGATCGACGAGCGCCCCAGCTTCTTCCGCTCGCGGAGGGACGCCACCAGCTCCTCGGCCATCCGGTAGTCGTCGAGGTAGCCGAAGCGGGTGAAGCGCTCGACGATCTCGAGCGCGTCCTTCTCGGCGACCCCCTCGGTGTAGAGGCGAGCCTCGACCTCGGCGACCGACAGGCTCTTGCGGGACAGGCCCCGCACGATCCGATCGGCGATCTGCTCGGGATCGATCGTCTCGGCATCGAACGCCTCGGTGTCGAGCGTCTCGGTGTCGTTCGTCTCGACATCCGCTTCTTCGGCCGCCGACGCGTCGGTCGCGGACCGTCCGTCGTGAGCAGACGCGTCGCGCTCGGAGATCGCGGACGGGCTCCGTCGCGCCACGTGGGCGGACAACTCGGCGATCCGATCGACTCCGGAGTCGCCGACCGGCGCAGAACCCGGACGGGACGCACCGGGGTGATCGGCCCGCGACCGGGCCCTCGACCGTGCGGGATCCGCCTGCTCGTCGGTGACCCAGGGCAGGAAGGCCACGGGGCGGCCGCCGGTCCCCTCCGTGACCTCCTCCCCCACGGTCTAGGCGCCCTTGCGGACGGGCTGCTTGGTCTCGATCGCGACCGGAGCCGCGTCGGCCACGGCGTTCGGATCGGCGATCACGCCGAGCTTGACCAGGATGCGCTTCTCGATCTCCGCAGCCACATCGGCGTTGTCGATGAGGAACTGACGGGCCTTCTCCTTGCCCTGTCCGAGCTGGTCGCCGTCGTAGGTGTACCAGGCACCCGACTTGCGGACGATCTCGTGCTCGACACCGAAGTCGATCAGGCTGCCCTCGCGGGAGATCCCGATGCCGTAGAGGATGTCGAACTCGGCCTGCTTGAAGGGCGGCGCCATCTTGTTCTTGACGACCTTGACGCGGGTGCGGTTGCCGACCGCGTCGGTGCCGTCCTTCAGCGTCTCGATGCGGCGGATGTCGAGGCGGACCGACGCGTAGAACTTGAGCGCCTTGCCTCCCGCGGTGGTCTCGGGGCTGCCGAAGAAGACGCCGATCTTCTCGCGGAGCTGGTTGATGAAGATCATCGTCGTGTTGGTGGTGTTGAGGCCACCGGTGAGCTTGCGGAGCGCCTGCGACATCAGGCGGGCCTGCAGGCCGACGTGGGAGTCGCCCATCTCGCCCTCGATCTCGGCGCGGGGCACGAGGGCCGCCACGGAGTCGATGACGATCAGGTCGATCGAGCCGGAGCGGACCAGCATGTCGGCGATCTCGAGCGCCTGCTCACCCGTGTCGGGCTGCGAGACGAGGAGGGAGTCGATGTCGACTCCGAGCTTCTTCGCGTACTCGGGGTCGAGCGCGTGCTCGGCGTCGATGAAGGCGGCGATGCCTCCGTTGCGCTGCGCGTTCGCGATGGCGTGCAGCGTCAGCGTGGTCTTTCCGGAGGACTCCGGGCCGTAGATCTCGACGATCCGGCCGCGCGGGAGGCCGCCGATGCCGAGCGCGACGTCGAGCGCGATCGAACCGGTCTGGATCACCTCGACCGGGGCGCGGTCGTCGCTGCCGAGGCGCATGACGGCGCCCTTGCCGAACTGGCGGTCGATCTGGGCGAGTGCAGTCTCGAGGGACTTCTCGCGGTCTGAAGAACTGGGCATGGCCTTCTCGCTCTCGTGCTCGTGGTGGTATCGCCTACAGGCTGTCGCGTCGTGCCGGTGGGTGCCGCCGCGTCGATCGGGATCGATCGGTGCGGCGCCGGCCGGCTGCGACAAGGCGGTGAAGCAGGTCCGTCGACTTGTTCCCGACGGTACGCCCGACCTCCGACATCGGGGCCGAGCACGAGCGCCTCCGTGGAGTACGGGGCGTTCCTGCTTCTGGTGAGGAGCCTAGACCCGATCGAACAGGGATTCGATGATGGGCGCGCGGCGTGTCGAACACGACTTCGGCCAGCGGCTCGGCGATGTCCTCAGCGGTTCCGCTTCTTCGGGTCGATCCCGTGCCAGCGGGCCTCGGGCACGTCGTTCGCCCGGCAGAGCGCGAGCCACACCTCGCGCGCCTCCTCGCCGTCGCGGAGAGCCTGCTCCGCAGTGCGTCCGTCGAGCTCGGTCAGCACCAGGTCGGAGACGAGCACCCGCGCGTAGGACGCACCGAACTCGTCGTCCACCAGCTGCCGGAACTCGCTCAATCGCATGGCACAACGCTAACCGGTGGCGAATGCTCGCCGGGAACGCCGAAGGGCGCCGGAGCCGGAGCTCCAGCGCCCTTCGGGGAGAACGGGTGCGGTGGATGGATGGGCGGGGCGGAGCCGCTACTGAGCGACGAGATCCGCGTCGAATCCGGCGACCATGTCGGCCGGGATGGTGTCGGGGATCGTGTCGATCCCCTCGATGACGGCGAGGCGATCGCCGACCTCTCGCATGATCACCGAGATAGGGGTGTCGAGGGCGTCGGCGACAGAGGCGAGGATCTCCGAGGAGGCCTCCTTCTGACCGCGTTCGACCTCGCTCAGGTAGCCGAGCGCAACGCTCGCCTTGCTCGCCACCTGACGGAGCGTACGACCCTTCTGCAGGCGAAAGTCCCTGAGGACATCGCCGATCTCCTGACGAACTAGAACCACTGGACCCTCCTTCTCCACGTCAACCGCGTCCTCGTACAGCGAAACCACGATAAATGCCGGAGCACTTGCTCGAAGGGGCTGAGTACGAAGGAACCGGATAGCTGTTCACTACCCGGTTCGTGTGTGTCGACTCTAATACCGGATGACTGGACTTTGCGTGTGAGCGACGCCAGATGTAACCGGGGCGAAACGCTGGGCATTCCGACGACGGTCGCCGGATCCGAGACGGTCAGGAGATCATCGGGTGGAGTCGGCGACGACCTCGGCGGCGAGGGCCAGCGCGGCGTCGACGGCGGCGGTTCTGATCGACGCGCGATCCCCGTCGGCGTGCAGTTCGCGCACCCGCTCGTCCCGGCCGAGCACGGCCGCGACGAAGACCGTCCCGACGGCGGCGTCACCCTGCGGGTCGGGCCCCGCCACACCGGTGGTCGCGACTCCGACCGTCCGCTGCCCCGTCGCGCCCAGCGCGGCGACGACCCCGCGCGCCATCTGCAGAGCCACCTCCGGGTGCACGGGACCCTCCGCCTCGAGCAGGGCGGCGTCGACGCCCAGCAGGCGGTGCTTGAGGTCGGTGGCGTAGCTCACGATCGCTCCGCGGTGGACCCCGGATGCTCCCGGGACGTCGACGACCGCCGAGCTCACGGCTCCGCCCGTGAGGGACTCGGCGATCGCGAGGCCGAGCCCTCCGCGGGCCATCGCCGCGACCAGCGGCCCGGCGGTCACGGGCGCTTGCGGGCGGCTCGGCTCTGCCGCGCCGCATCCGCGAGATAGTCGATCCCCGTCACCACGGTCAGGACGAGTGCCGCCGTCATCGTGATGCCGTTCAGCCAGTGCACCCACTCGCCGAGCACGGCCCACAGCGGGAGGAGGGCCAGGGAGAGGGCGACGGACTGCACGATCGTCTTCAGCTTCCCCCCTCGCGAGGCCGGGATGACGCGGTCGGAGAGGACCGCCATGCGGAAGATCGTGATGCCGACCTCGCGGACGAGGATCACGACGGTCACCCACCACGGCAGCTCGCCGAGGATCGAGAGCCCGATGAGGGCCGCCCCGGTCAGCACCTTGTCGGCGATCGGGTCGAGGAGCTTCCCCAGATCGGTCACGAGCCCGCGGCTTCGCGCGATGTGCCCGTCGATCCCGTCGGTCGCGATCGCGACGATGAACAGCAGCGCGGCGGCGATCCGGAGACCGCTGTCGGCTCCGTCGTCGGCGAGCAGCATCCAGAAGAAGAGCGGTGCGAGGAGGATCCGGACGACGGTGATCGCGTTGGGGAGATTCCAGTTGCCCGAGCGGGCGGCCGCTCCGGCGGTGGGGGTGCTCATCGTGCTCCGTCGTCGAGGGTGGTCTCGGTGTCGCTGCGCAGCTGCACGGGTCAGTCGCGCCCGGTGAGTGCCCAGGCGTCGTCGCCGGACCCCTCGTCGTCGTCGTGGTAGTCGGTGGCCGCAGGACCGACCGGCTCGGCGAGCGGATCCTCGTAGGGGTCCGCTGCGACCGCGGACGGCGCCGCTGCGGGACCGTCGGGCTCCTCGCCCCGCATCCGTGCGAGGACACCCGGCAGCTGCTCGCCGGTGACGAGCACGTCGCGAGCCTTCGACCCCTCGGAGGGACCGACCACCTCGCGGGACTCGAGGAGGTCCATCAGGCGGCCGGCCTTGGCGAAGCCGACGCGGAGCTTGCGCTGCAGCATCGACGTCGATCCGAACTGGGTGCTCACGACCAGCTCGGCCGCCGCGATCAGCAGTTCGAGGTCGTCGCCGATGTCGGAGTCGACCTCCTTGCGCTGCGCCTGCACGGTGATGTCCTGGCGGTAGTCGGGCTGCGCCTGGCGCGTCACGTGCTCGACGACCTTCGCGATCTCGTCCTCGCGGACCCACGCGCCCTGCACCCGCATGGGCTTGTTCGTCCCCATCGGGAGGAAGAGCCCGTCGCCCTGGCCGATCAGCTTGTCGGCGCCGGGCTGGTCGAGGATGACCCGCGAGTCGGTGACGCTGGTCACCGCGAAGGCCAGTCGGCTGGGCACGTTCGCCTTGATCAGACCGGTGACCACGTCGACGCTCGGTCGCTGCGTCGCGAGGACCAGGTGGATCCCGGAGGCGCGGGCGAGCTGGGTGATGCGGACGATGGAGTCCTCGACGTCGCGGGGGGCGACCATCATCAGATCGGCGAGCTCGTCGACGACGACCAGGAGGTAGGGGTAGGGCTTCAGGACGCGATTGCTGCCGGCCGGGAGCTTCAGATCGCCACCGCGGACGGCGGCGTTGAAATCGTCGATGTGGCGGAAGCCGAACGATGCGAGGTCGTCGTAGCGCATGTCCATCTCTTTCACGACCCACTGCAGCGCCTCGGCCGCCTTCTTGGGGTTCGTGATGATGGGCGTGATGAGGTGCGGGACACCTCCGTAGATCGTCAGCTCGACGCGCTTGGGGTCGATCAGGACCATCCGGACGTCCTGGGGGCGGGCGCGCATCAGGAGGCTCGTGATCATCGAGTTGACGAAGCTCGACTTCCCGGAGCCCGTCGAGCCCGCGACGAGCAGGTGGGGCATCTTCGCCAGGTTGGCGACGACGTAGCCGCCCTCGACGTCCTTGCCCACGCCGATCGTCATCGGGTGCGTCGACGTCGTGGACGCCGGGGAGCGCAGCACATCGCCCAGTGAGACGATCTCGCGGTCGGTGTTCGGGATCTCGACGCCGATCGCGCTCTTGCCGGGGATCGGCGAGAGGATGCGTACCTCGTTGCTCGCGACGGCATAGGAGAGGTTCTTGCTGAGCGCCGTCACGCGCTCGACCTTGACGCCCGGCCCGAGCTCGATCTCGTAGCGCGTGACGGTCGGCCCGCGCGAGAACCCGGTGACGGTGGCGTCGACGTTGAACTGGCGCAGGACCTCGGTGAGCGCCCGCACCATCTCGTCGTTCGCGGCCGAGCGGGCCTTCGACGGGGTCCCCGTCGACAGGGCCGCGGCCGATGGCAGCCGGTAGGGGGCGTCGTCCTCGAAGGAGGAGTCGAAGTCGGCCGTCGCATCGGCCTCGGGGAGGGGTGCGATCGGTCCGGTCGCGAGCACCGGCGGGACAGGCACGGCCGGAGCCACGTCGAGGTCGTCGAGCCGGATCACGTCGGTGGCGTCGTCGTCGACGACGCCGACGGCCGCCCGGGTCGAGGACCGCTCGTCGAAGCGGGCGAGCGCGGCCTCTGCGCTCTCCGCCTCCGAGATCACCTCCGTAGCGAAGGAGCGGGTGGGCGGATCGACGGGCTCGTCGCGCTCCTCCAGTGCGGTGTCGAACCCCTTGGCGCGCCCGCGACGGCCCCGGGGCTCGTCGATGACCTCGGTGAGGGAGTCGAGGGGCAGCTCGGCCTGCACCGTCGGGTCGTCCTCACGACCCGAGTCGGTGCGGCGCCACCACGGCAGCTCTCCCCCGTCGGCCTGCTCGTCCTCCGCCTCGGCCTTCGAGGCGGCCCTGGCCGCGGCCTTCTCGGCCTTCAGGCGCGCACGCTCCTCGTCGTCGAGGACCGGCGTGCCGAACAGGTAGGAGTAGAGCTCGCGCGAGCGGGCACCGACACGGTTCGGCGGCGTCTTGGTGATGATGAACAGCGAGAGCAGGATGACCGCCGAGAGCAGCACCGTGGCTCCGGGGACCGTCGCGATCGCGACCAGCGGGGCGCCGACGAGCCAGCCGAGCACGCCGCCGGCCGCGGCCATCCGGTCGATGCCCTCGCCCGGCTGCGGGGTGCCGAGGTGGGCGTGGCAGATCCCCGCGGAGGCGACGAGGAGGAAGGTCAGGCCCACCCCGATGCGGCCGTTGTCGTCGACGGAGCTGGGGTGGCGGAAGAGCCAGAGCGCGAAGAGGAGGAGGACGACGGGCAGGACGTAGGCCACCCGCCCGAAGAGCCCCCCGAAGCTCCAGGCGTCGAGGACCTGGGCCACTGGATCGGTCGCCAGGAACCACTCGACCACCGCTCCGGAGACCGCGAGGAGGACGAGGAGGAAGGGGACGCCGTCGCGGCGCTCCTCCTTCGCGAGCCTCTCGGGCCCCAGGGCGCGCGCGGCGCCCCCGACCACGTGCGCCAGCGTCATCCAGAACCGGACGACGAGGTTCGCTCGCGGAGCCGAGTCGAAGGCGACGGTCGCCTTCTCTGCGGCTCCCCGCCCCGAGCCGCGGCCGGAACGTGCCGCGCCGGAGCGCGCGGACGCGCTCCCGCGCCCACGGGAGGTCGTCTTGGTGCTCGTCGCCATGAGGCCACCGTACCCGCCGCCTCCGTCATCACCGCGGACCCGCGCCGACGGACCGCGCCTCAGCGCAGCAGCGCGACCATCGTCTCGGCGTCGCCCCGGTCGGCCACGACCGAGAAGCCCTCGCTCACGTAGAGACGGCGGGCGAAGTTGCCGCTCGCCACCGAGAGCGAGAGGCGCGCGTACCCCGCGGCCCGGCCCTGCGCCACCACGGCCCGGAGCAGGGACCGCCCGACCCCCTGCGCCCGGTGCACGGGCCGGACCCCGAGGGTGAGCTCCGGGACCCCCGCCGCGATGAAGCCGCGACCGGGGGACGCGGACGTGAACAGGCGCGACCAGCAGGCGCCGATCCGCTCGCCGTCCGCGGTCTCGGCGACGGAGCCGAGGTCGCCGGGCCGAGGCCAGCCCGCGACGTAGCGACGGGTCGCCTCCTCGGCGAGCACGTCGACCCTCGTCCGGGCGGAGGTCCCGTTCCCGTTGGCCGCCTCGACGAGCATGTCGGCGAGGAACGGGCCGTCCTCGGGACGGGCGGAACGGATCGAGTAGTCCAAGCGGACCTCCGGACGGACGGAGTGGACGGCGGTTCCCCCGTGGACAGTGTGCCCGCTCGCGGGGCGGACGACCAGCCGGAGGCTCCTGCGCCGCCGCCCCTCAGGCCTCGATGACCAGCGGGACGATCATCGGACGCCGTCGGTAGCTGGTGTTCACCCAGCGGCCGACGACGCGACGGACGCTCTGCGAGAGGGCGTGCGGGTCGCTCGCACCGTTCTGCACCGCCTCCTCGAGGGCTCTCGCGATGCGCGGCTTGACCTCGTCGAAGACGCTGTCGTCCTCGGCGAAGCCCTTCGCGTGGATCTCCGGTCCGACGACGATCCGCCCGGTCCCCGCCTCGACGACGACGATGATCGAGATGAAGCCCTCCTCGCCGAGGATCCGGCGGTCCTTCAGGTCGGCGTCGGTGATCTCGCCCACCGACGATCCGTCGACGTAGACGAAGCCGAGGTCGAGCTGCCCGACGACGGTGGCCTTCCCGTCGAGGAGGTCGATCACGGTGCCGTCCTCGGCGATGATCGTGTTCTCCTCCTCGATGCCGGTGGCCATGGCGAGCTTCGCGTTGGCCACCAGGTGGCGGTACTCGCCGTGGACCGGCATCACGTTGAGCGGCTTGAGGATGTTGTAGCAGTAGATCAGCTCGCCGGCCGCGGCGTGACCCGAGACGTGCACCTTGGCGTTGCCCTTGTGCACGACGGTCGCGCCGAGCTTGGTCAGGCCGTTGATGACGCGGTAGACGGCGTTCTCGTTGCCCGGGATGAGGCTCGACGCGAGGATGACGGTGTCGCCCTCCCCCGGCTCGATCTGGTGATCGCGGTTGGCCATCCTGCTGAGCACCGCCATCGGCTCGCCCTGCGACCCGGTGGACATGTAGACGATCTGATCCTCGGGGATGTCTCCGGCCTTCTTGACGTCGATCAGCACGCCCGGCGGCACCCTGAGGTAGCCGAGGTCGGCCGCGATGCCCATGTTGCGGACCATCGAACGGCCGAGGAGGGCGACCCGGCGGCCGTTCGCGTGCGCCGCATCGAGCACCTGCTGCACGCGGTGGACGTGACTGGAGAAGCTCGCCACGATCACGCGCCGCTTCGCCTTCGCCATGACCGCCTCGATGACCGGGCCGATGTCGCGCTCGCTGGGCGTGAATCCGGGCACGTCGGCGTTGGTCGAGTCGACCATGAACAGGTCGATGCCCTCTTCGCCGAGCCGGGCGAAGGCGCGCAGGTCGGTGATGCGGCCGTCCAGCGGCAGCTGGTCCATCTTGAAGTCGCCGGTGTGCAGGACCGAGCCCGCGTCGGTGATGATCGCGACGGCGAGGGCATCGGGGATGGAGTGGTTCACGGCCACGAACTCGAGCTCGAAGGGGCCGAGGTTCTCGATGTCCCCCTCCTTCACGGCGAGGGTGTAGGGCTTGATCCGGTGCTCCTTGAGCTTCGCCTCGACGAGGGCGAGTGTGAGCGTCAAGCCGATGAGCGGGATGTCGCGCTTGAGCCGGAGGAGGTAGGGAACGGCTCCGATGTGGTCCTCGTGTCCGTGGGTCAGCACGACTCCGACGATGTCGTCGAGGCGTTCCTTGATCGGGCCGAAGTCCGGGAGGATCAGGTCGACGCCGGGCTGGTTCTCCTCGGGGAACAGCACGCCGCAGTCGACCACGAGGATCTTGCCGTCGATCTCGAAGATCGTCATGTTGCGCCCGATCTCGCCGAGACCGCCGAGAGGGATGATGCGGAGGGTGCCCGCCGCGAGCGGGGCCGGAGTGATCACGGGACTGGGCATGCGCCCTCCTCTGTTCGTCGTGGCGGATGGAGCCGCTCCCGCGGCGTCAGCGCGTGGTGCCCGCGACCTTCGGCAGCGCGCCACCGGCTGCGGCGTTGCGGTCGGGCCGGAAGTTGCGGAAGTCGACGCCCGGGATGTCGCGGACGAGACCCAGCTCGTCCTCGATCAGCGCGGCCTCCGACTCCTCGGGGCCCACCAGAGGGAGGCGCACGCGCGGTGAGGAGATGCGGCCGAGGCCGTGCAGGATGTACTTCGCCGCGACCGTTCCGGGGACGTGGGTCATCACGGCGCGCACGAGCGGCTCGAGCTGCTGGTGGGCCCGCGTCGCCGCGTGCAGGTCGCCCGAGTTCACGGCGTCGACGATGGTGCGGTAGGGGGCGGCGGCGATGTTCGCGGTCACGCCGATGAGTCCGGTGGCGCCGATCGCCAGCTCGGGGAGGACGTTCGCGTCGTCGCCGCAGAAGTAGAGGAGATCGGTCTGGTTGAGCACGCGGCTGACCTCGGCCAGGTCGCCCTTGGCGTCCTTCACCGCGAGGATGTTGGGGTGCTTGGCGGCGCGGAGGATCGTCTCGTAGCGGATCGGCACGCCGGTACGACCCGGGATGTCGTAGAGGATCACGGGGAGGTCGGTCGCGTCGGCGATCATCCGGAAGTGCGTCAGGATGCCGGCCTGGGTCGGCTTGTTGTAGTAGGGCGTCACGATCATGTTGCCGTCGGCGCCGGCCTTCTCGCTCTGACGGGCGAGCTGCATGGCGTGCGCGGTCTCGTTCGAGCCGCCTCCGGTGATGATCCTGGCTCGCCCGGCGGCGACCGACTTCCCGACCTCGACGAGACGGATCTTCTCGGGGTCGGTCAGGGTGCTCGTCTCGCCGGTCGTCCCGGTGACGACGATGCCGTCCGCTCCGGACGCGATGCAGTCGTCGATGTGCTTCTCGACGCCGGGCCAATCGACCTCGCCGTCGGCGGTGAACGGGGTGACCAGGGCGACCAGGACCTGGCCGAAAGGATTCTCCGGAGTTGACACGGTCATCAGGGTATCGGGTCGGCGGCGGGGGGCCGGGGGTCGATCGGGTGGTTCTTCGGGGGCGTGGAGTGCGGTCTGCAGGTGGCGGTGCGATCTGGAGGAGTGGGTGCGATGCGCAGGTGTGGGTGGGTGCCTGCGAACCGCACAGACACCTGCGAACCGCACCGGCACCTTCGAACCGCACAGGCACCTGGAAAGCGCTCCGGCACCTGCAAGCGCACCCGCTGAGCGCCCGCGGACGGACGCGGCAGGCAACGGCGGCCCTACGGGGCGACGCGCCCGTTCGCGGTGAAGGCCGCGGCCGTCAGCGGCATCAGCTCCTCGAAGTGGCGCTCCATCTGCTCGGCGGCCATCTCGATCTCGCGCTGAGGGAAGGAGGGGAACGTCGAGTCCTCCCGCTTGGTGCGCAGCGAGAGGAAGTTCATCAGCGAGCGGGCGTTCAGCGTGACGTACATCGACGAGTAGATGTTGAGGGGGAGGACGATGCGCGCGACCTCGCGGGCGACACCCTCGGCGAGCATCCGCTGGTAGGCCTCGAACGCCTGCGTGCTCGCCCGACGGGTCTCTGCGGCGACGAGCTCGGTCTGCTCCGGGGTGCCGGGGACGAAGTCGTAGGCGCCGGGCTTGCCGATCTGCACGAGGTTGCGCTCGGGGCCGGGCACGTAGAAGACCGGACGCAGCTCGCGGTAGCGGCCCGACTCCTCGTTGTAGGAGGCGATGCGGTGCCGCATGAACTCGCGGAACACGAAGATCGGCGCCTGCACGTAGAAGGTCATCGAGTTGTGCTCGAAGGGCGAGCCGTGCCGGTCGCGCATCAGGTAGTTGATGAGCCCGCGATCGCGCTTGCGCTGCAGCTCGACCTCGGCCTCCTCGCCGTCCAGCGCCGCAGCGAGGGTCTGCTCGCCCTGCGTCGAGACGCGGGCGGCGAAGAGGACGTCGGAGTCGTGGGCGCTGGCCCTGACGAGCTCGACGACGACGTCGGAGCGGAAGGTGATGGTGCCGTCGGGGGCGCTCTGCTCGGTCACGGCTTCGACCCTAGAGCACGTCCCGGAGCCGCGCCGCCGACTCGGGACGTCACGAACGGACGCCCGGGGCACGCGCCGCCTACCGTCGAGTCGTGGATCCTCTCGTCATCGCGGCCGTCCTCGTCGGTCTCGTCGCCCTCGGGACAGCACTCGGCGTCGCCCACCGCCGCTCCTCGGGGCGCGTCCGCACTCTCGCCACGCCGGCACCGGAGCGGATCGATCCCGCCGGGCTGGTCGATGGAGCCGAGCTCGGAGGAGTGGCCACCGTCGTGCAGTTCTCGACCGAGTTCTGCACCCGCTGCCCCGCCGTGCACCGGATGCTCGCCGACGTCGCCGGCGCTCGAGAGGGAGTCGTGCACCTCGACGTCGACCTCACCCGCCGCGCCGACCTCGCCGACCGGTTCCGGATCGTGCAGACCCCCACCCTCCTCGTCCTCGACGCCGACGGTGTCGCGCGCAGCCGCATCGGCGGCGCTCCGGCACGCTCCGTCGTCGTCGAGGAGCTCGACCGACTCCTGGAGACGCCATGACCGGCACTCGCCCACCCGGACGCATCGACCCGCGCGGGCCGCGCTTCGCCGCGTCGATCACCGCGCTCCTCCTGCTCGCGACCGTCGGGCTCGGGCTCGCGGCGCCCGTCGGAGGAGATCTCGCGGAGCGCGCCACCCGGCCCGGCTTCCTCCTCCTCCTCGTGATCGTCGCGCTGTTCGCATGGTCGGCGGCGCGCGGGATCGGCTCCGGCCCGTGGGCGACGCTCTACCGCCGACTGGTCGCACCCCGGCTCGCACCGCCCTCGGAGTGGGAGGACGCCCGCCCTCCGCGCTTCGCCCAGGTCGTCGGACTGGTCGTCACCGCGGTCGGAGCCGTGCTGCACCTGGCGGGCGTCCCGGGCGCCGTTCCCGTCGCGGCCGCCGTCGCCTTCCTGGCCGCCTTCCTCAACGCCGCCTTCGGACTCTGCCTCGGCTGCCAGCTCTACCTGCTGCTGGTCCGCGCCGGTGTGCTCGGGCGCTCGGCGGGCTCCCGGGCGTGACGCCCTAGGCTGGGAGGCGCCTCGCGGGCCGACCGCGACGGGCCCCGGGAGGCACCATGAGCGACTCATCCGCACGGCACTCCGACCAGGACGGAACCGACGCGACGGCCGGCCCCACCCGCCGGTCCTCGCGCCCGCAGGAGCCTCGTCCCTCCGCGCTGCCCGACTCGTCGTCCGGCGCCCACGCGCAGGAGAAGCAGCGCGAGACCCCGACCCCTCCTCCCCGCCTCAAGGTGCTGATCTCGGGCGCGAGCGGGATGATCGGCTCCGAGCTCACCCGCCAGCTGCGCGCGGACGGGCACGAGATCTTCCGCCTGGTGCGCCACGCGCCCGCCAGCCCGGACGAGTTCCACTGGGCACCGGCGTCGCACATGCTCGACTTCAGCGTCCTCGACCGCGTCGACGCCGTCATCAACCTCTCGGGTGCGTCGATCAGCCGGCTGCCGTGGACCTCCTCCTACAGGCGCGAGATCCTCGACTCGCGGGTGCAGGCGACGCAGACCATCACCGACGCGATGCGGATGGCGTCCTCGCCCCCGACGATCCTCCTCAACGCGTCAGCGGTCGGCTACTACGGCGACCGCCCGGGCGAGGAGCTGACCGAGGACTCCCCGCGCGGCGAGGGCTTCCTCGCCGACGTCGTCGAGCAGTGGGAGCGCGCCGCGCACCTCGCACCCGAGAGCACGCGGGTGGTGACGTTCCGCACCGGTCTCGTCCTGGGCAAGGGAGGCGCGCTCAAGCCGCTCCTGCCGCTGACCCGCTTCGGTCTCAGCGGCCCCCTCGGCGGCGGCCGGCAGGTCTGGCCGTGGATCAGCCTGTACGACGAGGCGGCGGCGATCCGGCACCTGCTGACCTCCTCGCTCTCGGGCCCGGTCAACCTCGCGGGTCCGGCCGCCGCGACCGCGAACGACGTGATGAGCACGCTCGCGGAGCAGCTGCACCGGCCCTTCAAGCTCGCGGTTCCCGAGAAGATCATCGAGCTCGCCCTGCGGGACGCCGGTCACGAGCTCCTGCTCTCGAGCCAGCAGCTCGTGCCGCAGCGACTCCTCGACGACGGCTTCGAGTTCCGGCACCGGACGGTGGCGGAGGCGCTCGCCTGGGTCCTGGGCTGAGCGATCAGGCGGGCGCGTCGCGCTCCAGGCTGATCGAGCGGCGGATCGCGCCCCTCGCGCGCTTGCGGTCGCCGCCGGCGTCGTAGACGAGGCCGAGGCGGTACCAGGCGCGCCAGCTCTCCGGGTGCGCGTCGACCTCCTCCGCGTAGCGCGGGAAGAGGGCGTCGGCCTCCTCGCGGAGCGGGCGCCCGCTGGCCCGGGAGACGACCACCTCCTGCGGGAGGGCGTCCTCCTCCTCCAGCCTGCGGGCGAGGCGCTCGGCGCGGACGCCGAAGAGCAGTTCGCGCACGAGACCCCAGACCCCGATCCCGCCGAGGATCAGGAGTCCGACGCCCATGACGACGCCCGGCAGCGTGCCGGCCGCGAAGGCGACGTAGGAGTACTGCAGGCACACGAAGAGGTACAGGGCGAGCAGGACCGCCATCAGGCCGACGCCCAGGCGGGTCCTCACCGGGTGCTCGTCGCGGAGGCCGCCTGACCGGAGGGGACGTCGTCGATCACGGGCGGCTCGTCGGAGGCCCGCTCGGCGAGCGGCGCCGCATCGAACGCCGCGCGGAGATCGAGCAGCGCGTCCAGACCCACGACGACTCCCGTGGTGGTCGCGACCGCCTCGAGCGAGCGGAGGATCCCCGCCTCGTAGGAGGCCTGCGAGGAGGTGTCGTGCCGGATGGTGACCGTCTCGCCCGTGCCGCCGAAGATCACCTCCTGGCGCGCCTCCACTCCCGGGAGCCGGAGGCTGTGCACCGGGATGCTCGCCACCTGCTGCCCTCTGGCGCGCTGGTCGGTGTGCGGCGCCTCCACCGGGCCCCGTTCGGCCCGAGCCCGCAGGAGGAGCTCGGCCGTCCGCACCGCGGTGCCCGACGGGGAGTCGACCTTGCGCGCCCCGTGCGTCTCGATGATCTCGGCGGCGTCGAAGAACTGCGCGGCGACCGTGGCGAGCGCGGTGGCGACGACGGAGCCGAGCGAGAAGTTGGGGATGATGACGACGCCCGCCCCGGGATGCGCGTCGACCGTGCGGCGGAGCGCCGCGATCCGGTCGCCGGTCCAGCCGGAGGTGCCGACGAGCACCTTCCTGCCGTTCGACACCGCGAGGTCGACGATCGCCTGGCTGACGGCGGGGACGGTCATGTCGACGACGACGTCGGCTGCGAGCATCTCGCGCGGGTCGCTCCGGGATCCCAGACGCGCGACGAGGGTGAAGTCGTCTGAGGCCTCGATGAGCGAGCAGGTCAGGGAGCCGAGTCTGCCGGACGCACCGACGACGGCGACGGAGGTCATCACCGCACCAGCCTAACGATCAGTCGCCGAGCAGTCGCCGGAGCGTGATCACGGGAGCCGCGGACAGCGGGTGCGGGAACTCCGCACCCTCCTCCCTCCAGCCCGCCGCGCGGTAGAGGGAGCGGGCCGCCCGATTGCCCACGAGGACGTGCAGCACGGCCTCGTCGGCGACGGCCGCCGCGTCGCGCTCGGCCGCCGCGAGCAGCCGCCGCGCGAGCCCCCTCCCCTGGGCCGAGGGGTGCACGGCCAGCAGCGAGAGGTAGGCGGCGCCCGGCGGATCGTCGGCGAAGCCGCTCCCCGGCGTCGACACCAGGACGAAGCCGTCGATCGGGCCGCCGCGCTCGGCGACGACGAAGCAGACCGCCGGGGCTGCGAGCTTGGCGCGGGCGCGGTCGTCGGTCCCCGGCACGGGTGCGCGACCGTCGCGGGCCTCGAGTGCCGCGAGCCAGAGCCGCACGCAGTCGTCGTGGTCGTCGCGCGTTCCGGGGCGGAGGAGGGTCGACGTCACCCGGCCACGGTAGCGGCTCGGCCACGGCGGGCTCAGGGGCGGCGGGCTCACGGGCGGCCGGCTCAAGGGCGGCGTGCTCAGGGGCGGCGTGCTCAGGGGCGGCCGGCTCAGTAGGGCTGAGCCTCCGGAAGGCCCGTGCGCAGCTCGACCGGCAGGTGGGCGAGATCGTTGTGCACCACGAGCACGGGAGGCTTGCGGGAGCGGACCCGGATGATCGTGAGGCCGCAGTTCGCCTGGTTGAGACCGAGCCAGCGCCAGTCGGGGGCATCGAAGACGTGACGGACGAACCAGCCGATGACGAAGTTGTGGGTGATCAGCAGGTCGTGGCGGTCCTCGCGGGAGGGAGCGAGGAACTCGGCCACCGCGTCCTGCATCTGAGCGTGCCCGGCCTCGATCTCGGCGGGGGTGACGCTGCCGAAGAAGGGCTCGAACGAGCGCGGCATGTCGGGCGTGGGGCCGGAGGGGATGCAGTCGAAGAGCAGCGAGGAGGGCTCGATGGCGAGGCCCGGCAGGACGGCGCGGAACCGGGCCGCCGTCTCCTCCGCCCGGCGCAGCGGCGAGTGCCACGCGCCCGTGAACGGGACGCCGCCGAGGCGCTCGGCGATGAGCCGGGCCTGGCGCTCGCCCCTGGCCGAGAGCGGGCCGTCCGGCAGACCGTGCTCGGCGTCCTGCTGCTCACCGTGGCGGACGAGGTAGATGTAGTGGGACACGGAGGTCCTCCCTGATGCGGTGCGGCGCGACGGTGCGCGGTCAGCGGACGTTCGGCGATCCGGTCAGATCGCGGGAGCGATCTCGATGTCGGCGATCCCGTCGAACGTCGAGTCGTCGACCGCGCCGACGGCCGAGATCGACGACGGCCCCCTCGCCAAGTCTGCCGCGAGTGCCTGGACATCCTCCGGACCGACCCGGGCCAGGCGACGGAGGCTCTCGTCGAGGTCGACGAACTCGCCGAACGTGAGCTCGGACCTGCCCAGGCGCGACATGCGCGTGTCGGAGTCCTCGAGAGCCAGGGCCGCGGCACCCGAGAGCTGCCCCTGCGCGCGGGTGAGCTCGTCGGCCGTCACGCCGTGCTCGGCGAGACGGGTGAACTCCGAGAGGAGGAGCTCGGCGACCGTCCCCGCGCGGGCGGGGGTGCAGGCGGCGTAGAGGCCGAAGATCCCGGCGTCGGAGTAGGAGGGGGCGAAGGAGTAGACCGAGTAGGCGAGCCCGCGCTTCTCGCGCACCTCCTGGAAGAGGCGGGACGACATGCCGCCGCCGAGGATCGAGTTCAGCACCCCCATCGTCATCCGCCGCTCGTCGGCCGCGGCGAGTCCCGGGAAGCCGATGAGCAGGTTCGCCTGCTCGGTCGGCCGGTGCACGAGCGACAGCGCGGTGCCGCGGGTGAACTCGGCGGAGCCTCCGACGCGGCGGGCGACCGGGGCGGCGGGAGTCGCGAGGTCCCAGCCGTCGGAGGCGAGCACGCGCGAGAGCAGGGCGACCAGGGCGTCGTGGTCGACGGCTCCCGCGACGGTGACGACGAGATCGTTCGGGCGGTAGGCGGCGCGGTAGTGGGCCCACACGGCGTCGCGAGTGGCCTCTCCGATGGTCGCAGCGCTGCCGCCGATGGGGCGCCCGAGGGGATGCTCGCCGAAGACGGCCTCGAAGAGCCGCTCGCTCGCGACATCGGCGGGATCGTCGTCGGCCATCGCCAGCTCTTCGAGGATGACGCCGCGCTCGGTCTCGAACTCGCCGGGGTCGAGCAGACTCGACGTGACCATGTCGGCGATCACCTCCACCGCCATGGGGAGGTCGCGGTCCTGGATCTTCGCGTAGTAGCAGGTGTACTCCTTCGCGGTGAGCGCGTTGTGCTCGCCGCCCACGGAGTCGAACGCCACGGCGATGTCGAGTGCGGTGCGCGTGCGCGTGCCCTTGAAGAGCAGGTGCTCGAGGAAGTGCGTGGACCCGAAGTTCGACGGTGCCGCGCCGCCGAGCGCGCCGGCGGGTCGCGACGGCTGCTCGTCGCGGGAGCCGGCGGCGACCCAGAAGCCGACCGTCGCGCTGCGCGCCCCCGGGACGGCCTCGCTCAGGATGCGGACCCCGCTCGGGAGGACCGACCGGCGGACCAGGGAGCCGCCTGCGGCCCGGATGGTCGTCTCCGGCTGTTCGAGAGGGAGTGCGACGCCGTTATTCATCCGTCCCACTGTAGGTCACCCGGCGCGTGCGCCTCCGACGTGGCGCGTCGGGGTCGGCGGCCGGGAGCCGCTGCCCGGGCCGCGACGTCAGCGGCGCGCGCGGTCGAGGGCGGCGAGATGGCCGTCCTCGAGGTCGAGCGAGACGGCGCGGACCAGCTCGTCGACATCGGCGGTGCTGCTCGGATCGACGGTCGCGGCGGCGAGGCCCGGGCGCGCGAGGAGCCAGGCGAGGGCGACAGCGGCGGGAGCCGCCGACAGCTCCGACCCGATCGCGTCGAGCGCGGCGAGCACGCGCCGGCCGCGGCGGCCGAGGTGCGCGAGCGCGAGGGCGCCGTCGGGGAGCCGGCCGACCTCCCTCCGCGTCCGCGCCGCACCGCGCAGGAACCCGTGGGCGAGCGGGAGGGTCGAGAGCAGGGAGAGGCCCTGCCCCGCAGCCACCAGACCGACGTCGCCCTCGGCCTCCGCGCTCTCGAGGACGTTGTAGCGCACTTCGACCGCGGCGAACCGCGGCAGTCCGTGAGCCGCGAGCACCCGGGCCTCGAAGAGCTCCTCGGCGCTGAAACCGGAGGCGACGACCGCGCGGGCCGCGCCGCGGGCGAGCAGCACCTCGGCGGCGGTGAGCAGCTCGTCGAGTCGACCGGCGCCGTCGGGACGCAGGGCGAGCACGTCGAGACGATCGGTGCGGAGGCGCCGCAGCGACTCCTCGACGCGGGCTACGAGCGCGCGGGGCGAGGGAGCGGAGCCGGTCGAGGCGCCGAAGCGGCCGATCAGGAGGAAGCGGTCGCGATCGCGGTGGCCGGTGAGCCAGCGGCCGACCGCCTCCTCGCCCTGGGCCGAGCCCTCGGTGTCGGTCACGACCACGCCGTTGCCGCCCCAGGCGGCGTAGCGCTCGAGCAGGTCGGGGCCGTCGGCGCTGCGCCGACCGAGCGCCGCGGCGTCGAGGATGAGCGGGAAGAGGGCCTCGGCGGTCTCGCCGAGGGGGCGGCGGTGGGTGTGCGGGACGACCGGATCCACGGGAGCGACCGAGTCGAGGGCGCCCGCGCGGCGCGGCGTGCGCGCGGCTGCGACGGCCTTGGCTGCGGCCCTGACCCTCGGCACGCCACCACTCTCCCTGCGGCGGCTCGGGTTCCCGCCAGGACCGAGAGTAGCCGAGCGGCGGGAGGCCGTCCCGAGGGCGTCGAAGGGGATTAACCCGATCGTTACACTCCCGCCTCCTCCTCGACTCGCACGACTGCGGCGGCGGTGCGGCGGGCGCCGAGATGTCGGTCGCGACGGATAGATTCGGGCTCATGGAGCCCCTCACCCCGACCCCGTCGACGCCCTGGTGGACCAGCGCCGTCGTCTACCAGATCTACCCCCGCTCGTTCGCCGATTCGAACGGCGACGGCGTCGGAGACCTCGGCGGCGTCCGCTCCCGGCTCGATCACCTGGCCGATCTCGGCATCGACGTGATCTGGCTCTCCCCGATCTACCCCTCCCCACAGCACGACAACGGCTACGACATCTCCGACTACCAGGACATCGACCCGCTCTTCGGGACGCTGGCCGAGTTCGACCTGCTGCTCGAGGAGGCGCACGAGCGCGGCATCCGGATCGTGATGGATCTCGTGGTGAACCACACGAGCGACGAGCACGCGTGGTTCGTCGAGTCGCGCTCCTCGCAGGAGGACCCTAAGCGCGACTGGTACTGGTGGCGCAGGGGTCGCGCGACCGTGGTGGCGGGCGACGAGCTCGAGGCCGCGGCTGCCGCCGGGCTCGACACCGCCACGCCGAACGGCTGGCGCTCGTACTTCTCCGGCCCCGCCTGGACGCTCGATCCGGCGACGGAGGAGTACTTCCTCCACCTCTTCGCGGTGCAGCAGCCCGACCTCAACTGGGAGAACCCCGAGGTGCGGCAGGCCGTGCACGCGATGATGAACTGGTGGCTCGACCGCGGGGTCGACGGCTTCCGGATGGACGTCATCAACCTGGTCTCGAAGGACGTCGAGGCGATCGACGGCGCGGCCGGCGGCTCCGGCATCGTCGGCGGTGTCGGCCCGCGGCTGCACGAGTTCCTCCAGGAGATGCACGCAGCGGTCTTCGCGGGGCGCGACGGCGCCTATCTGACGGTCGGCGAGATGCCGGGCGTCACCCTCGAGGAGGCGGTGCTCGTCACCGACCCGGCCCGCCGCGAGCTCGACATGGTCTTCCAGTTCGAGCACGTCGGCATCGACCACGGAGTGGACAAGTTCCACCCCGTTCCGGTCGATCTCGTCGCCCTGAAGGCCAACCTCGCGCGCTGGCAGGACGGACTCGCCGAGAAGGGCTGGAACAGCCTCTACCTCAACAACCACGACCAGCCCCGGCTCGTGTCGCGCTTCGGCGACGACGGGGCCTGGCGCTACGAGTCCGCGACGCTGTGGGCCACGCTCCTGCACCTGCAGCGCGGCACGCCCTACATCTACCAGGGCGAGGAGATCGGCATGACGAACGTGCCGTTCTCGGGGATCGACGACTTCCGCGACGTCGAGTCGCTGAACTACTACGCGGAGGCCGTCGACCAGCGCGGCGAGGACCCGGAGTCGGTGCTCGCCGGGCTCCGCGCGCAGAGCCGCGACAACGCCCGCACCCCGGTGCAGTGGGACTCGAGCCCGAACGCCGGCTTCACCACCGGCGTCCCCTGGATCCCGGTCAACCCCGACCACGTCGAGGTCAACGTCGAGACCGACCGCGCCGCCGAGCGGTCGGTGTTCGAGTACTACCGCGCGCTGATCGCGCTGCGCCACGAGGACGAGACGGTGCAGCTCGGCCGCTTCACGCTGCTCGAGGCCGAGCATCCCCGCCTGTTCGCCTTCACCCGGTCGGGGCGCGACGAGCTGCTCGTCGTCGGCAACGTCTCGGGCGAGCCGCTCGAGGTCGCGCTGCTCGACGAGTGGGCCGGCGCCGAGACGGTGCTCGGCAACGTCCGCGGCGCCTCCGGATCGACGCTCGGACCGTGGGAGGCGCGGATCCTCCGCCGCTGACGGACCCGGCCGTCAGGCCGAGGTGCGGTCGAGCTGCGCGATGTCGCTCCGGGTGAGCGGGATCAAGGCGGCGCCGAAGACCGACTCGAGGTCGGCGGCCCCCCGCGCGCGGATCACGGCCGCCGCCACCTCCTGGTGCGACAGCACCCAGGCGAGGGCGATCGTGCCCGGGTTCGTGCCGTGCGCCTCCGCCAGCTCGTCGAGGACGGCGAGGACGCGGTTGCCGTGCCGGCCGATGTAGTCGAGCGCGGCCTCGAACATCACCGACTCCGGCTCGTCGGAGCGGTGCCGCAGCCGGCCGGTGAGGTAGCCGCTCGCGAGCGGCAGGCGGGCGAGGGTCGCGAGGCCCTGGCGCTCGACCTCGGGGGCGACGTCGGACTCGTAGGCGCTGCGCTCCATGAGGTTGTACTCGGCGATGACGACTGAGAAGGGCGGCAGGCCGAGGGTGCGGGCGGCCTCCTCGGCCTCGGCCAGTGCCGCGCCGCTGAAGTGCGCGGCGCCCAGCGCGCCGACCGAGCCGTCGGCGAGGAAGGGCGCGACAGCGGCGAGGCTCTCCTCGATCGGCACCTCCGGGTCCTCGCTGTCGAAGGACAGCAGGTCAATGCGGGTCCCGAGGCGTTCGAGGCAGCCCTGGACGGCCGCGGTCACGTCGGGGGCGGCGAGGCCCGGTGCATCGGGGTGACGGCCGACCTTGGTCGCGATCAGCATCCGCTCGCGCGAGCCGCTCGACTCGAGCCAGCGGCCGATCATGTACTCGCTGCGGCCCGTGGCGTAGTGGTCGGCGGTCGAGATCAGCGTGCCGCCCAGTGCGGCGAAGGCGTCGAGCGCCTCCGTCGTGTCGTCGATGGCGGTGGCCCAGCCGAAGACGGAGCCGTCGAGGGCCAGCGGGTGGATCGGGATCCCGGTGCGGCCGAGAGTGCGGAACGGAGGAGGCGTCTCCAGCTCGGGGGCCAGGGGCGTCGGGTCGGTCACGGGGTCCTCCGGTCGGGGCGGTGCGACGGCACGGTCCGGCCACCGTACCCCAGGTGGGAGACGACGGACGCCCGCCCCACCGGAGCGGGACGGCCCATCACCGGGAGACGACGGACGCCCGCCCCACGGAGTGGGACGGGCGTCTCGATCGCGCGAGAGGGATCAGCTCTCGACGGGCTCCTCGACGGCGACGACGAGCGCCTCCGCCTCCTCGGCCACGACGGGCGCGAGGGAGAGCTTGCCGCGGTCATCGATCTTGGTGATCTGGACCAGGAGCTTCTGGCCGACACCGAGGACGTCCTCGACGTTCTCGACGCGCTTGCCACCGGCGAGCTTGCGGACCTCGCTGATGTGCAGCAGTCCGTCCTTGCCGGGGAGGAGCGACACGAACGCACCGAAGGTCGCGAGCTTGACGACGGTTCCGAGGAACTGCTCGCCGACCTCGGGGTTCGTCGGGTTGGCGATCGCGTTGACCTGGGCGCGGGCGGCCTCGGCCGACGGGCCGTCGACGGCGCCGATGTAGACGGTGCCGTCCTCCTCGATGGAGATGTCGGCGCCGGTCTCGTCCTGGATCGCGTTGATCGTCTTGCCCTTGGGGCCGATCAGCTCGCCGATCTTGTCGACGGGGATCTGGACCGAGATCACGCGGGGCGCGGTCGGGGCCATCTCGTCGGGCTGGTCGATGGCCGCCGTGAGCACCGCGAGGATCGTGGTGCGGGCGTCCTTCGCCTGCTTGAGCGCGGCGTCGAGGACCGACGACGGGATGCCGTCGAGCTTCGTGTCGAGCTGGATCGCGGTGACGAACTCGGACGTGCCGGCGACCTTGAAGTCCATGTCGCCCAGCGCGTCCTCGGCACCGAGGATGTCGGTCAGCGCCGCGTAGCGGGTCTGACCGTCGACCACGTCGGAGACGAGGCCCATCGCGATGCCCGCGACCGGCGCGCGCAGCGGCACACCGGCGTTGAGGAGCGACAGGGTCGACGCGCAGACGGAGCCCATCGACGTGGAGCCGTTGGAGCTGAGCGCCTCGGACACCTGACGGATCGCGTAGGGGAACTCCTCGCGGCTCGGCAGCACCGGCACGAGGGCGCGCTCGGCGAGGAAGCCGTGCCCGATCTCGCGACGCTTCGGCGACCCGACACGACCGGTCTCACCGGTGGAGTAGGGCGGGAAGTTGTAGTGGTGCAGGTAGCGCTTCTTCGTGACAGGCGACAGCGAGTCGATCTGCTGCTCCATCTTGAGCATGTTCAGCGTGGTGACGCCCAGGATCTGGGTCTCGCCGCGCTGGAAGATCGCCGAGCCGTGGACGCGCGGGATGACCTGCACCTCGGCGTCGAGCGGACGGATGTCGGCGAGGCCGCGACCGTCGATGCGCACGCCGTCGCGGAGGATCCGGCCGCGGACGACCACCTTCGTGACGGCCTTGTAGGCACCGGAGACCTGCGAGTACGCCTCGGCGGGGAGGCGACCGGAGGCGATGCGCTCGGCGATCTGCTCCTTGACCTTCGCCTTGAGGGCGTCGTCGGCGTCCTGACGCTCGACCTTGTCGGCGATCTGGTAGACGCGGACGAGCTCGTCGTAGCTGAGCTCGGCGACGTTGTCGTACGCCTCCTGCGTGTAGGGCAGGAACACCGGGTAGTCCTTGACCGGCTTCGCGGTCGAGCTCGCGAGCTTCGCCTGCGCCTCGACGAGCGCGCGGATGAAGGGCTTGGAGGCCTCGAGGCCCTCGGCGACGACGGCCTCGTTGGGCTTGGTCGCACCCGCCTTGATGAGGTTCCAGGAGGACTCGGTGGCCTCGGCCTCGACCATCATGATGGCGACGTCGGAGGAGCCATCCTCGTTGGTGACGACGCGGCCCGCGACCGTGAGGTCGAAGACGGCGTTCTCGAGCTGCGAGGCCTTGGGGAAGGCGACCCACTGGTCGGTGCCCGAGCCGTCGGACATGAGCGCGAGGCGCACACCGGCGATCGGACCCGAGAAGGGCAGCCCGGAGATCTGGGTCGAGGCGCTCGCGGCGTTGATCGCGAGAGCGTCGTAGAACTCGTCCGGAGCGATGCTGAGGACGGTGATGACGATCTGGACCTCGTTGCGGAGCCCCTCGACGAAGGAGGGGCGCAGCGGCCGGTCGATCAGACGGCAGACCAGGATCGCCTCGGTCGAGGGGCGTCCCTCGCGACGGAAGAACGAGCCGGGGATCTTGCCGGCGGCGTAGGAGCGCTCCTCGACGTCGACGGTCAGCGGGAAGAAGTCGAAGTTGTCCTTCGGGTTCTTCGACGCCGAGGTGGCCGAGAGGAGCATGGTGTCCTCGTCGAGGTACGCGGCGACCGCTCCCTGAGCCTGCTGCGCGAGGCGGCCGGTCTCGAAGCGGACGGTGCGGGTGCCGTACGAGCCGTTGTCGAGAACGGCTTCGGCGAATGTGATTTCAGGACCTTCCAAGAGGTCTGTCTCCTTAACGTCTGCAGCGGCACCCCTTCTGGGTGCCGGCGTTCGTCGGAGCAGCGTTCCGGTCAGGAATCGAGACGATTCCACGGCAGGGCTTCGCGCCGTGCCGTCGTGTGGAGGGCGTTCGTGCTGGCCACCAGTAGAAAAGCTCCGGGTCTGCCTGTGCCGTCGGGCACCCTGCCGTGCGGCAGAACGCCGCGAGTGCGACGTCGATCCGGGACTCCACCACCGAGGACCAGCTTCCTGCCAGCCTGCTCCGTGGTTCGAATCCGGCTGCAGCCGGCGGCCGCTTTCGGATTCGGAACCGGTTCATGCTATCAGCACGGGTGCCCCCGGGCCAGGATCCGCGGGTCAGCCGCGGGTCTCGTGCATCAGCAGCTGCACGCGGAGGGCTCCCTTGCTCTTCACGATCCGGGCGGGCACACGGGGCTGCTTGCCCGCCTCCGAGAGTCGGGCGAGCGCGGCGTCGACCACGTTCTCGAGCCCGCGCGGCACGTAGCCGACCAGGTCGGAGGGGCGCTGGTTCGCGAAGAGCCGGACGGGCATCGGGGCGTCGGTGCGCTCCTCCTCGGGCGAGCGGCGCGGGATGATCGCCGTGACCTCCTCCTCGCCGAAGCCGAGGATGCGGGCCAGCTCGTCCTGGTGAGGGAGGGAGTCGGCGATGCCGAGCAGGGTCTCTCCCCGGCGGGACTTGGGCAGCAGGTCGTAGTCGTAGTCGTCGAGCTTGCCCGAGCCCCGGTCGTTCGAGGGGAGGGGGTTGTCGGCGTCACCGCGCCCGAAGGAGAAGAGCTTCATGCCTCCATTGTGGAGCGCGGGGCCGGGGCGCGCGGGCCTCGACCCGGCGCGTTCTCACTGGGCCGCGCGCCGCATCCGCGCGATCGCGGCGAGCACCAGCACGAGCACCACGGCGACGAAGCCGAGCAGCACCGGCACCGAGGGCAGCAGGGCGAGCGCGGCGCCGATCAGGAGGACCGGCACGGCGAGCCCGAGGTAGGCGGCCAGGAACATCGCCGCGAGCACCTCGCCGCGCGTCTCGTCGGAGGCGAGCGAGCTCGCGACTCCGAGAGCGAGGCGGAAGAGCAGGCCGACCCCCGCGCCGGCGATCACCCCGCCGGCGACGAACGCGGCGAGCGAGACCACGACGGCGCCGACCGCGACGAGCACGAGTCCGACCGTGAGAGCGGCTGCGGCGAGTCCGAGCGCCCGACGGGACGACAGCCGGGTCGAGACCAGCTGGGCGACGGCTCCTGCGGCGAAGACCCCGAACGACACCGCACCCGCCTCGAGGTGCGACGTCTCGCCGAACCGGCCGGCGAGGAAGGTGGGGGCCAGCGAGGTGAAGAGGCCGAAGACCGCGAAGCCGGCGAAGGCGCCGACCGCGGCCGACAGGAAGGTGCCGCGGGACGCCTCCGGGACCGCGAGCCGCTGCGGACGGTAGGCGGGCAGGATCTCGCGGCGCTCGACGGTCTCGGGGACGAGCGCGACGGCGAGGCCGAGGACGATCAGCAGCACCAGGAACACCGCGTAGGGCACGACCAGGGGGCGGTCGACGGTCACCGCGAAGATCCCGCCGACCAGCGGGCCGAGGGCGAGCCCGCCCATGTTGACCAGCGTCGAGACGGCGCGGGAGGTGCCGGGGCCCTCGTCGGGCCGGGCGACGGCGCGCAGCTCGGACAGGTGCGCGGTCGCCGTGGCGGTGAGGGCGCCGACGCCGAGACCCGTCAGCAGCCGGGCGACGATGAGCCCAGGCACCTCGGGCCAGAGCAGGAAGACCGCGCTCGCGAGCACCTCGACGAGGATCGACGCCAGGAGGATGCGGCGGCGGCCGAGCCAGTCGCTGACGTGACCGGCGAGGAAGAGGCTGGCGACGACTCCGACCGCGTAGGCGGCGAACACGACCGTGACCACGAAAGCCGGGAACCCGTCGCGCTGCTGGTAGATCGCGTAGAGGGGCGTCGGGACGGTCGAGAACGCCATGACGGCGAGGAAGGCGACCGCGATGACCCAGAAGCCGTGGCCGTGCGGCAGGACGGGGCGGCGGGAGGGTGCGGCGGTGAGGGGCGCGGGGGCGAGGTCTGAGGTGGGCACGGGTTCAGAGTGCTCCTCTCCGGCATCCACGTCCAACGGATGATCTCGGTCGCATTGATCGGTCGAGATGGATAATGACGGGATGGACGATCGCCAGCTCGCCGCCTTCGTCACGGTCGCGGAGGAGCTCAACTTCACCCGCGCGGCGGCTCGCCTCTTCGTGGTCCAGTCCACGCTCTCGGCGAGCATCCGCGCGCTCGAGCACGAGCTCGGAGCGCCGCTGTTCACCCGGTCGACCCGGCGGGTCGCGCTGACCGCGGTCGGCGAGGCGCTCCTCCCGACGGCACGCTCGACCATCGACGGCCTCGACCGGATGCGCTCGCTCGCCGCCGAGGACGCAGCGGGTCTGCGCGGACGGGTGCGCATGGGCACCTTCTCGGCGCTGGACCTGGTGGACCTGCCGGGCGCGCTCGGCGCCTACCGTCGCCGGCACCCCCTCGTCGACCTCCTCCTGCGGACCTCGACCACCGGCTCGACCGGTCTCGCCGAGGACCTGCGGCGGGGGCGGCTCGACCTCGCGCTGCTCGCTCTGCCGGGGGACGACCTGGCCGACCTCGCGGTGACGACCGTCATCAGGAGCGACTACGTGCTCCTCGTCGAGAGCTCGGGCGACCTCGCGGGCAGCACGCACCCGACTCCTCGGGATCTGGACGGCCTGACCTTCGTGGACACGCCGGCCGGCTTCGGCAACAGGGTCGCGGTCGACCGGGCCTTCCGAGCCGCCGGGGCGACCAGGCGGGTGGCCACAGAGGTGGCGGACCTGCCCGGCATCCCCCGCTTCGTGCAGGCGGGCCTCGGACCTGCCGTGGTCCCCCGCGCCGGCGTCGCTCCCCTCGAGGGGGTGAGCGCCATCGGCCTCGACTGGCCGGGGCTCGTGTGGGAGCTCTCGGTGTGCACGGCCCCGCGGCCGTCGGCGGCGGTGCAGGCGCTCACCGCGCTCCTCCAGGAGCGCACGGCCGCCTGAGCGCGCTCAGCCCTCGAGCAGGGGGCCGCGCACGATGGAGTCGCCGGAGTGCGCGGGATCGCCGTCGAGCGGCTCCTCGGACACGTCGACGAGCGAGTACTGCGAGAGGTCGACGTCGGCCGGCACGGTGAAGCGGCCGTCCGCCCCGTCGAGCACACCGAGGCCGACCAGTCCGGAGGCGTCGGAGGCGATCAGCCACACCTCGCGGTAGGCGTCGGCGCCCCCCGCCGCGTCGAGGTGCACGACGAGCTGACGCTCACCGTCGGAGTCCTCGAGCTCGGCGCTGCCGCTCGCGCCCTGCCAGCCGGGGAAGGCCTCGAGATCGGCGCGGGCGACGACGACGGCGTCACCGCTGCGGGACGCCTGCCACCACGCTCCCCCGGCCACACCGACGACGAGGGCCGCGAGGGCGGCGACCACGGCGCCGAGCGTGCGCCGTGCCCGACGGCGGCGGCGCTCGGGGCGGTGACGGCCACCGGCGAGCGAGGTCACCGGAGCGAGGACCGGCTGCGAGGCCGTACCGAGCGCCAGCTCGTCGTGGATGCGGTCCCAGACCGCCGCGGGCGGAGCCTCGAGGACGAACGACCTGCTGGCACGACCGATGCCGGCGGCGTGGCCGAGCTCGACCAGCTGCTGCGCGCACTCGGGGCAGTCGCGCAGGTGAGCGGCATCGGCGTCGGAGGAGGGCTCACCGAGGGCGAGCAGGGCGAGTTCGTCGGGGTCGAGATGGGTCATATGCTGCTCACCTCCAGTCGGGAGCGGAGTCGATCGAGGCTTCGGCGGATGTGGCTCTTGACGGTACCGAGCGGGAGCCCGGTGCGCTCGGCGATCTCGGTGTGCGTCAGATCGTCGTAGAAGGCGAGGCTCATCACCCGCCGCGGGACGGGATCGAGGCGGGCGAGCTCATCGGCCACGAGCACCTTCGCCTCGAGGTCGACGGGCGATTCGCCCTCGTCCCGGGGAGCGACCGCCACGAGAGCCTGCGTGAGGCGCCTCTGCCGGGAGCGGCTCTCGTGGGCGTCGGCGATGCGGTTCCGCGAGATCCCCACGAGCCAGGCGCCGAGGGCGGCGCGGGCGGGATCGAAGCTCTCGCGACCCGTCCAGGCCGAGACGAAGACCCGCTGGACCACGTCCTCCGCCTCCCCCCGGTCGCCGAGGGATCGAAGAGCAAGGGTGAAGACGAGGGGGGACCACCGGGTGTAGGCCTCGGTGAGCGCGTGCTCCTCCCCCGCCGCGAAGCGGAGTCCGAGGCGGTGCACGACGGCGCGCTCGTCGGCCGCCCCGTCGAGGGGCTCGCTCGTCTCGGCGTCGGTCAGGGGAATCCTCCTGGGATGGGGGCGGCGCCGTGCCGGGGATGCGTGCGGCGCTGCGACGATCGCTCCGTTCATCGTACGACGGGGCGGCGTCTGGTCGGCGGGGTCACGGTGCCGGCTCGGCCGTGACGACGACGTTGCTGAGGTAGTGGCGGGTGTCGTAGTCGAAGTCGCCGCCGCAGGTGATCAGCACCAGGCGGGGCGGCCCGTCCCTGACGAAGACGGACGAGAGGTCGACTGCGGTCTTGTCGGTCGTCTCGACGCTGCCGATGACGAAGGCGCGCTCGGAGCCGTCGGGCGCCGTCAGGCGGACCGTCTGGCCCGGCTGCGCCTTCTTCAGCTCGGCGAAGGGGCCGAGCCCGTAGGTCAGGGAGTCGACGTGTGCCGCGATGACGATCGTGCCGTCGGGCTCGTCGAGGCCGGCGCCGAAGCGGTACCAGCCGGCGACGTCCGTGTCCGGGACGAGCTCCATGGTGCCGTCGTCGGCGACGCCGACTGGCTCGAGGGGCATGTCCACGGGGAGGCCGTCGACGGCGATCCGGGTGGGAGCCAGCACGGTCGGCGCGGGGGTCGCCCCGAGCCGGGCGTCGCCGATCGGGACCGACGGCACGGGCGGAGACGTCAGGGTGGGGATCGTGGTCGGCGTCGGCTGCTGTGCCGGCGTGCTCGCGTCAGGGGCGGGCACGACCCCGGCCGCCTGTGCCGAGCAGCCGCCGAGGCCGACGCCGACCACGATCGTGCCGATCACGGCGAGGACGCGGAGGGAGAGGGGGCTCTTGCTCACGGTGTCCTCCATTCTCGTGATCGGGGTGGCCGGTCCGGAGGCGCTCCAGCGCTTCCGGACCGGCGGTCGGGAGACGGGTCAGCGACCCGACACGGCCTTGCGGCGCCCGATCAGGGTCGCACCGGCGAGGGCGAGAGCGGCGAGCGCCGCGGCGCCCCACCATCCCGCTGCAGCGTCGGGGCGGTTGTCGGCCGCGAGGCCGGCCTCACCGGCGGGGACACCGCTCGGCGTCGAGTGCAGGCCGTCGATGGTCTGCGTCGCGAGGGCGAGGTTGCCCGCCTCGAGGCTGCCCCAGGCGTAGACGATCGTGTTGACGCCCTCCTGGACCTGGACGTCGGCCGGGCCGATCACCGGAGTGGTCGTGCCGGTCGCCGCGACGACGGTCGAGATGGTCGCCGGGGCGAGGTTCAGGATGCCCTCGTTGGGGTTCGTCACGTTGGTCAGCACCGGGGTGCCGCCCGCGAGGATGTCGACGGCGGGTGCCGCCGCGATGTGACGGACCGTCAGGCGACCCTCGCCGGCCGCAGTGGCCGAGATGTCGTTCGGGAACAGCGTCGCCGTGGGGGTGTTGTCGGGCTTGAGGTGCGCGGCGACGGTGTAGCTCTTGCCGGCCTCGAGGGCGAGGTCGACCGGGCCGATGACCGGGGCGCTGGCGTCGGCGGCGTCGGCAGCGGTGATCGCGACCGTGTAGGTGCCGGTCGGCAGGTCGAGCGGGCCCGCGAGCGATCCGGGGGTGAAGTCGTCGAGCGTCAGTGCTCCGTTGACGTACACGTCGACCGGGGTGTCCGGGACCGCGTGGAGGACGTACAGGTCGGCCGAGTCGGCGTCCGCCGCGGAGGCAGGGGCCGCAGCGAGGCCGACGACCGCGAGGGCGCCGACGCAGGCTCCGGTCAGGAGACGGCGGGAGAAGCGGGAGGTGTTCACGATGTTCCTCTTTCACGATGGGACCCGCGGGCGGGTCGGTGGGTTCTCGAGAAGGGCCTTCACGCACTACTTCCGGCCGGAGGCCCTCGACGGATGCAGAGATCCCGAGAATTTCCGAAGAGAATCCGTGGCGGCGTCTCCCGCCGGCGGGAACACCCTGGTCGGACGGCGGTTCCGGGGCTAGCCTCCGAGGAGAGGGAGTTCGGCATGGTGCGACGACGCTCGGCCCGTCCCGCGATCCCGAGGGAGCCGCGGCGCCGGCCGGTGCGCCCGCCGGGGACCGGGCGCCGCGTGCTCGGCGCCACCGTCGCCTCGGCGGCGGGGGTCGCTGTCGTGGCACTCGCCCTCGGGGCCCTGGCACCCCTCGCGTCCGTCCCGTCGGCGGCGGCCGGTGCGCCGGGTCAGTGCGAGGACGAGCGCCAGCTCGTGACCGCCTCCTCGGTGCTCGATCGCGGCGCCGACACCGTCGCCGGGCAGCTCATCGCCTGCGTCGACGAGGAGCACCGCAGCCTGACGATCCACAACCGCACGCCGATCGTGTGGGCGCTCAGCGATCCCGGGATCAGCGGAGTCGTCAGCCAGACAGGAGGCGTCAGCGGACTCCTCAGCTCGTACGCCTCGCGCTCGGGCCGCGGCTTGATCCTCGCTCCCGGCGCCTCCGCATCGGTCTCGGCGGGGCCCGGCCGGATCGAGCCGCAGCCGGATCGCGAGGGGACGCGGTTGTTCCTCGCGCTCAGCGCGGTCGTCGCGGCCCAGGACGCCGCGCAGTCGAGCAGCCCGCCGCGCGCTCCGCGGAGCGTGGTGCGGTCGGCGGCACTGACCTGCGCCCTCGCTCTGACCGAGGCCGGTTACGCGGACATGGTCGACCCGGCCGCGAGCGAGCGGGCCGCCGGGGCCGCCGCGTGCCGCGCCGAGTGGCGGGAGGCGCAGGTCACGGCTCTGGGCGACGGCTGGCTCCTCCCCGGACTCACCGAGGCCCTCGCGGCTCCCGGCCGGCCGGAGGAGGACGCGGCACTCGCGCGCGCCGCTGACGACTGGTTCGCAGCGTCGGGCGCCTTCTCGTGGGGCGGAGTGGACCGGCCGGAGCGCCGCTGAGGCCGCACCGGAAACGCGGAACGGGCCGCCCTCCCGGAGGAGAACGGCCCGAACGGCTGAGAAGTTCGCGGTGTCATCGAGACCGCGCGCAGCTCCGGAGGGAACTAGCGGCGCAGACCGAGACGCTCGATCAGCGAGCGGTAGCGGTTGATGTCCACATCCGCCAGGTAGCCGAGGAGTCGACGACGCTGACCCACAAGCAGCAGCAGACCACGACGCGAGTGGTGGTCGTGCTTGTGCTCCTTGAGGTGCTCGGTGAGGTCCTTGATCCGCTTGGTCAGGACGGCCACCTGCACCTCGGGGGATCCGGTGTCACCGGGGTGGGTCGCGTACTCTTCGATGATCGCCTTCTTGACATCTGCTTCGAGTGCCATAGATGGATCCCCTCTCTCTCGTTGCGCGGTGCCCATCGCCTGATGCGTGGGCTCTCTTGATCCGCGGCCGTCGAACGGCAACTGCACGAGCTTACCAGAGCCGAGGCACGCGCGGGGCTCGCGGCGGGACTCAGGAGCCGGTGGCCCGGTTCCACAGCTCGACGAGCCACGGAGAGACGAGCAGCTCCCAGTAGACGAGGACGAGGGCGTTGAGGACGATGCCGATCCACCCCGCGACGGGAGGCCGGCCCTCGCGGCGGCGAGCGCGGACGGACGAGACGCCCAGGAGCACGCCCACCAGGAGCATCGCGTGCACGATCGCGGTGTAGAGGACGCCGACGAGGAGGTCGCTGACCGCCTGATCCCCGGGGTAGGCGCCGAGGGAGATCAGCGCGTACCAGACGAAGAACAGGATCGGGACGGTGATGACCGCGAGCGCGATCGACGAGAGACCCGCCCCGTAGCGACGCCAGAACCCGGTCGTGCGGCTGCCGGCGGCCGCGGACACGGAGCGCGCGGGTCGGCGGGCGGCGGCCCTGGACGCCGGCGCCGCGGCCCGGGCGGCGCGGCGGGTGGGGGCGGCTCCGGCCGTTCTCGGCGCGGGAGGGGCCTGGCGTCCGGGCGCGCCGTCGGATGACGTGCTCATGCCCTCACCCTAGAGGGTCCGGCTCCCGGGTCCCCGACGCGCACCGGGGGACGCCGCCGAGCGAGCACAATGGAGCGGGTGAGCCAGCCCCCGCCCGCGCCCCGGCGCAGCCACGTCATCGACATCTCCCCCCTCCGCGAGTCCCCCGCCTTCGCGCGCCTCTGGGCGGGCAACGTGATCTCGGGCATCGGCGGCCAGATGACGATCGTCGCCGTGGGGCTGCACATCTACGAGCTCACCGGGTCGCCGCTCGCCGTCGCGATGGTCGGCGTCGTCGCGCTGGTACCGACGGTGCTCGCCGGGCTCTACGGCGGCATGCTCGCCGACGCGTTCGACCGCAGGCTGGTCCTCCTGGTGGCGGCGATCGTCGCCTGGGGCTCGACCGCGGGCATCGCGGCGCTCGCGTGGCTGGGCGCCGAGACGCCTCCGTCCCTCTACCTCCTGACCGCTCTCAACGCGGTGGCGACCACGGTGATCGTCGCGACCCGGATGACGCTCGCGCCCCGGCTGCTGCGCACGGAGCTCGTGCCGGCGGCGGCCGCGCTGGGCGGGATCGCGAGCGGGGTCGAGGTGACCGTGGGGCCGGCGCTGGCGGGCGTGCTGGTCGCCTCCTCCGGGTTCGCGGTCACCTACACGATCGACGTCGTGCTGTTCCTCGCGGCGTTCCTGGGCATCGCCGGGCTCCCGGCGCTCGTGCCGGAGGGAGAGCGGCAGCGGCCGGGGCTGGAGTCGCTGCGCTTCGGCATGCGGTTCCTGAGGGGCGCTCCGAACATCCGGATGTCGTTCCTGGTCGACATCGTGGCGATGACCTTCGGGCAGCCCCGAGTGGTGTTCCCGGCGGCCGCGGCGCTCCTGCTCGGCGGAGGCGCCGTGACCGTCGGCGTGCTCACGGCGGCGTTCGCGATCGGCGCGCTCGTGAGCGGCGTGTTCTCGGGACGGCTGACGGGCGTCCGCCGACAGGGGCTGGCCATCGGCCGATCGATCCAGGTCTACGGAGGCTTCATCGTCGCGTTCGGCGCGGTGCTGCTGGTCGCGGCGGTGATCGACCACGACGCGTCCGTGGCGAACGCCGGCCTGATCCTCGCCGCCTCCCTCGCTCTGGCCGGAGCGGGGGCGGCCGACAATGTGAGCTCGATCTTCCGGCAGACGATGCTGCAGACCGCGGTCCCCGACAACATGCGGGGGCGCCTGCAGGGCGTCTTCATCGTCGTGGTGACGGGTGGGCCGAGGGTCGGCGACCTCTACACCGGTCTGCTGGCCTCGCTCGCGCTGCTCTGGCTGCCGCCCCTCGCGGGCGGGCTCGCGATCATCGCGATCCTCGCTGCCGTGCTCCGGACGCGGACCGCGTTCCGCGAGTACGACGCGCTGCAGCCCGTGGCCTGACCGCTCCGGGGCGGGAGCGGCCGGGAGTCACTCGCCCGAGTAGGCGCCCGCTCCGTTGCCGTCCGTGAGGTCCTCGGAGACCGGTCCGCTGTCGTCGTCGCGACCCTCGACGCGCACGGGGCGGTAGACGTGGAAGCCCTCGTCGTCGGGCTCGAGCTCCCAGACGACCTCGACGTCCTCGCCGTCGATGTCGGCGAGGCGGGTGAGCGTCGGCTGCGGGGCGCCGTCGACGTACTCGAGGCGGATGCTCTCCTGCTCGGCTCCGCTGTCGAGGATGGCTGTGTACGAGGTGGTGTCCATCCCCCGACGCTAGCCAGGTGCCCCGGATGCCCGCCACCCCTTGCGACTGCGGCTCGTCCGCGTAGCGTCGAGCGCATGACCGACACCGACATCACCCCCGCCGACGCCGACGACATCGCCCAGATCGCGGAGCTCGTCTCGAGCGCGAAGATCGGACTGCTGACGACCGTCACCGCGACCGGGCAGCTCGTCAGCCGCCCCCTCGCCGCCCAGGACACCGACTTCGACGGCAATCTCTGGTTCTTCACCCAGGACCCGTCGCCGAAGGTCGACGACATCCGCGCCAACCCGAGCGTGAACGTGGCGTTCGAGTCGAAGAAGGGCTACCTCTCGGTCGCCGGCTCGGCGAGCGTCGTGCACGACACCGCGAAGATCGACGAGCTGTGGACCCCCTCGGTCTCGGCCTGGTTCCCCGAGGGCAAGGAGGACCCGACGATCGCGCTCCTGCGCGTGCAGGCCGAGACCGTCGAGCTGTGGGCGATGGACGAGCCGCGCCCGGTGGTGCTCTTCAAGGTGCTGAAGGCCGCCGTCACCGGCGATCAGCCCGACGTGGGCGAGAACCGCACCGTCTCGTTCGAGTGACCGGCTGACCCGCCGGGGCGGCTCAGGGGCCGCCGAAGCGCTCGGTGCGGACGCGCTCGGGTGCATGGCCCTGGGAGACGAGCGCGGTCGCGACCGCCTCGACGAATGCGGTGGGACCGCAGACGTAGACGGTCGGGGCGAGCTCCGGAGGCAGGGTCGCCTCGGCGAGCAGGTCGGGAGTCACCCGACCCGCCGGGCGGGTCGCTCCCGGAGGGGACGCCCGGGTGAAGACCATGTCGGTGACGACTCCGCCCCGCTCGGCCGGCGTCTCGGCGAGCGCCCGGAGGTCGCTCTGGTAGTAGGCGAACACGGGCGAGCGCACCGAGTAGAGCAGCCTCATCGGGGCCGCGCTCCCTGTGCGGCCGTGCTCGCGCGCCATCGCCATCAGCGGCACCAGGCCGCTCCCGCCGGCGATCAGCTGCACCGGCTCGGTCTGCTCGGGCCGCCAGACGAACCAGCCGCCGATCGGGCCCCTGACCTCGAGGCTGTCCCCCGCCTCGAGGCCGTCGACGAGGTAGGGCGAGACCTCGCCGTCGTCGAGGCGCTCGACCGCGAGCTCGACCCTCTCGCCGTCGGAGGGGGCGCCGATCGAGTAGGACCGGCTCGCCTGGTACCCGTCGGGGGCCGTCAGACGGATGTCGAGGTGCTGGCCCGCCACGTGTCCCGGCCAGCCGGGCACGCGCAGCGTCAGGAGTCGTGACGTGGGGGTGAGCGGAGCGACCGACTCGGTCACCGCCTCCGTCCACATCACCAGTAGCGCTCCTCTTTCCACGGGTCCCCGTGCATGTGGTAGCCGTTCTGCTCCCAGAACCCGGGCTGGTCGCCGGGCATGAAGCGCAGGCCCTTCACCCACTTCGCGCTCTTCCAGAAGTAGAGGTGCGGGACGAGCAGGCGCGCGGGCCCCCCGTGCTCGGCGGCGAGCGGTGCCCCCTCGAACTCGGTGACGACCCAGGCCTTGCCGCCCCGGATCTCGGGCAGGGGCAGATTGGTCGTGTAGCCGCCGAAGCTCTCGGCCATCACGAAGCCCGCGTCGCTCTCGATGCCGTCGAGGAGGGTGTCGACCGAGACGCCGCGCCAGGTGGTGCCGAGCTTGGACCAGCGCGTCACGCAGTGGATGTCGGTGTGCACGTCCTCGTGCGGAAGCGCGTCGAACTCCTCGCGCGTCCACCGCCGGACCCCGGCCGGCCCCGCGTCGATCGAGAAGGCCCACTCGTGGATGTTGGGCGTCGGCCCGATCGAGAGGACGGGGAAGCCCGTCTCGAGGTACTGACCCGGAGGGATGTCGGGATTCTGCTCCCGCTTCCCGAAGAAGCCCCGCGTGATGATGCCCATGTCCGCCCTCGTCGTCCCCGGGGCCGAGCCCCTGATCGATGGAAACCGCTCGTCGAGCGCCAGGCTATCGCTCCCGGCAGGCACCGGCGAGAGCGGCGTTACCCCATTCGGGCGACTCCGGCGAGCCCGGGACCGTGTCGGAGGTCGGTGCGAGGATCGGGGCATGAGACGAACCGTCGTGCCGCCGTACCTCCTCGTCCGCATCGCCCGCCTCGACGATCCCGCGTTCTCGCGGGCCGCCCGTGCCGCGCGCCGCTCCCTCGAGCAGGACGAGCCCTTCCGGCGCGTCCGGCCCGGTGAGCCGGCACCCGGGCCGACAGCGCCCCGCCCGTCGGCGACCGCGACGCCCTCGCCGCGCGACCGGGTGGAGGCTCTGCAGCGCACCATCTCGGACGCGCAGACGACCGAGACGCTCCCCGGCACGCCCGTGCGGAGGGAGGGCGAGCCCGCGACGGGAGACGTCGCCGTCGACGAGGCCTACGACGGCCTCGGAGCGATGTTCGCGTTCCTCCAGCAGGCCTACGGCCGCGACTCCATCGACGACGAGTGGCTGCCGCTGGACGCGACGGTGCACTACGGCGACGACTACGACAACGCCTTCTGGGACGGCTCGAGGATGGTCTTCGGCGACGGGGACGGCCAGGTGTTCCGCCGCTTCACCGTCTCGCCGAGCGTCATCGGGCACGAGCTCGCGCACGGCGTCACCGAGTACACCGCCAACCTCGTCTACCGCGGGCAGTCGGGCGCTCTGAACGAGTCGATCTCGGACGTCTTCGGCGCGCTGCTCGAGCAGTTCGGCGCCGGTCAGACCGCCGATCGGGCGAGCTGGCTGATCGGCGAGGGGCTCTTCACCGACGAGGTGGAGGGCACGGCGCTCCGCTCGATGATCGCCCCGGGCACGGCCTACGACGACGACGTCCTCGGCAAGGACCCGCAGCCCGGATCGATGGACGACTACGTCGACACCGACGACGACAACGGCGGCGTGCACATCAACTCCGGCATCCCCAACCGCGCGTTCGCGGTCGCCGCGACGACCCTCGGCGGCAACGCCTGGGAGCGGGCGGGGCAGGTCTGGTACGACGTGCTCACCGGAGGGGTGCTCACGGCCACGGCCGACTTCACGGCCTTCGCCGGGCTGACGGTCGCCGCGGCCGCCGCGCGCTTCGGCGCCGACTCCGAGGTCGAGCGGGCCGTGCGCACCGGGTGGTCGACGGTGGGGGTGGAGCTGCCGACCGGCGCCTGACTCCCCCGCCCGGACGGCGCGGTGGTGCGGCGAGTACCATCGCGCGCATGGACGTGATCGTGTCGCGCAGCGGCGGCTTCGCAGGCCTGCGCCGGGTGTGGCGGGTCGATGTCGCGGCGCAGCCCGACGAGCGGTCGTGGTTGGAGCTGCTCGGCTCGCTCCCCTGGGACGACGGCGACTCCGACGAACCGCGCCGAGCCTCCGCCGGACGGCCCGATCGCTTCGTCTACGAGATCCGGGTGCAGACCCACCACGTGCGCCTGGGCGAGACGGAGCTCGACGGGCCCTGGCGCGAGCTCGTCGACCGCGTGAAGAAGGCGCAGCCCCTCTAGCCCGGGCTGCGCCTTCTCGGATCGGCGCCTGCGATCGGCGCCTGCGACTACTTCGTGCCGAGCAGGTCGATCACGAAGATCAGCGTCTTGCCCGACAGCGGGTGTCCGCCGCCCGCGGGCCCGTAGGCGAGTGCCGGCGGGCAGATCAGCTTGCGGCGGCCGCCGACCTTCATGCCGGGGATGCCCTGCTGCCAGGCGCGGATCAGGTTGTTCAGGGGGAAGTTGATCGACTGGTCGCGGCTCCACGACGAGTCGAACTCCTCGCCGGTGTCGTACTCGACGCCGAGGTAGTGCACCTCGACGGTCGAGCCGGGCTGGGCCTCCGCTCCGTCGCCGACGACGAGGTCCTCGACGACGAGCGTGTCGGGGGCCGGGCCGTCGGGGGCGTCGAGCTCGGGCTTGGTCAGGTTCTCACTGCTCATGGTCGTCAATCCTAGGACGGATGCGGGACGCGTCACTCGACCAGGGTGAGCCGCTGCGTCGGCCGGGTCATGGCGACGTACAGCGCGGCAGCGCCCCTCTCGCCGGTCTGGGCGATCAGGCGGGGCCTGGCGATGATGACGGAGTCGAACTCGAGCCCCTTCGCCTCGGTCGTCGAGAGGATCGCCACCGGGCGGTCGAGGCCCCGGGAGCCCCGGCCGACCTCGCGGCCGAGCTCCTGCTCGGCCCGTGCCGCGATGTCGTCGAGGTCGGCGTCGGGGGCGATGATCGCCAGCGTCCCGTCGGTGCTGACGGCGCGGTCCTCGCGGACGGCGGCCAGAACGCGCTCGGCGAGAGGTGCGTCGCCGCGGTCGCGCACGGTCCGCACCGGCCACTCCGTCGAGCGCACCGAGCGGCTCGGAGTGATCTCGAGACCGTTCTCGCGGGCGGTGCGCTCCGCGAGGGCGACGATCTGCGCGGGGGTGCGGTAGTTGACAGTCAGCTCCTCGAGGCGCCACGCCGGCCCCTCCGCACGGCCCTGCCGGCCGAACGCGTCGCGCAGCGCGTCGTCCCAGCTCGAGGCCGCCGATGCTCCCGAGGCCTGGGCGACGTCGCCGACGATCGTGAACGAGCGCATCGGGCACCTCCGGATGAGGACCCGCCACTGCATCGGCGAGAGCTCCTGCGCCTCGTCGACCACGACATGGCCGTAGGCCCACGAGCGGTCGGCCGCCGCCCGCTCCGAGGTCGTCCCGAGGCTGGTGCGCTCGGCGAAGCCCGCCGCGAGATCCTTGGCGTTGACGAGCCCGTCGACGCCCATGTTGCGGATCGCCGCCTCCGCGTTCTCGATGTCGCGGCGGCGCTGCTCCTTCTCGGCCTTCTTCTGCGCGTCGGCGTGGTCGTCGTAGGCGCCGAGCAGCTCGGCCGCCTCGTCGAGCAGCGGCACGTCGGACACGGTGAACGGGGCGTCGCGGTCGCGTCGCAGCAGAGCGCGCTGAGCGGTCGTCCACCGCGGGGTGAGCGAGGCGAACCACTGGGGACGGGCGTAGAGGTCCTGGAGCAGCTTCTCGGGGGTCAGCGGGATCCACGCGGTGTTCAGGGCGACGCGCACGTCGTCGGCGGTGCGGACGTCTTCGCGCAGCACCGCCTCGTCGGCCTCGTCGACCGTGTTGCCGTGGCTGCGCAGCTGGTCGGCGAGCTGACGGGTGAGCTGCGAGAGCATCGTCTTCACGAAGGTCACCCGCGCCTCGTTGTGCGGCTTGCGGGAGTCGCGGGCGCGGGTGATCGCCCGCTCGATCTCGTGCGGCTCGAGCCGCAGCCGCTCGCCGTTCACCTCGAGGATCTGCGTCTCGGCGGGCACCACCTGGCGGGAGCGGACGGCGCGCTTGAGCAGCTCCGCCATCCGCGCCGAGCCCTTCACTCGGGCGACGGTCGGCTCGTCCTCCTCGACGAGGTCGTAGCCGGGGTAGAGCTGGCCGAGGGTCGACAGCACCACACCGGTCTCGCCGAGAGAGGGCAGCACCGCCTCGATGTAGCGCAGGAACGACCGCGACGGGCCGACGACGAGCACACCGGAGGAGGCGATGCGGTCGCGGTGGGAGTACAGGAGGTAGGCGGCGCGGTGGAGAGCCACCGCCGTCTTGCCGGTGCCCGGGCCGCCCTGGACGACGAGTACACCGCGCAGCTCGGAGCGGATGATGCGGTCCTGCTCGCTCTGGATGGTCGCGACGATGTCGTGCATCCGGCCGGTGCGCTCGGCGCCGAGCGCCGCCATCAGCGCGCCCTCGCCCTGCAGCGCCGTCCCCTCGCGCAGGAGCTCCTCGTCGAAGACCTCGTCCTCGAAGCGGAGCACCTCGCGTCCCCGGGTCGTGAGGTGGCGGCGGGCACGGGTCCCCATGGGCTGCGCGGCGGTCGCCTGGTAGAAGGCGGCCGACTGCGGTGCCCGCCAGTCGAGCAGCAGGGCGTCCTGCTCCTCGTCGCGGAGGCCGATCCGGCCGATGTAGCGGTGCTCCGTCTCGCCCTCGGCCAGGGTGAGCCGACCGAACGCGAGGCGGTCGTCGGCGCCGGTGAGCATGCGGAGGCGGTCCTCGTAGAGGCGGGCGAAGGCGTCGCGCTCCGAGCGGCTCTGGTGGTTGCCGCCGACGCTCTCGATCCGGACCGAGTCGAGCGCCTCCCGCGTCTGCGCGATCAGCTCGTCGAGGCGGGCGTAGAGCCCCGCCACGTAGGCGCGCTCGTGCGTCAGCTCGGACTCGAGGACCGTGTTGCCGTCTGCCATCGTGCGCCCTTCCCATGCATCGCCGTCGCGGCCGGGACGCGTGATTCGCTCCGGGGCCGCAAGAAAACAGGCGGTCCAGTCTAACGACCGCTCGGGGCGGATCCTCGTCGAGCGGTGCACGAGCGCTCGCGGACGGCGAACGCCGGATTCGGCCTTGCGCGACGCTCCGAGCGGGTGCATGCTCGTCGTCAAGAAGAGCTCGACGCCCCGTCAGAGCAGCCGGCTGCGCCGCTGCCGCAGGGCGTCGAGTTCTTTAACCGCCTCCGTTCTCCGACACCGTCCGCGCGGAATCCGGGAAGGGATCGACGGCCGTCGGCGTTGCACCGTGCATGCCTTCGCCGAGCAGCAGCGTCACCGCCCCCTCCCGCGCCTCGATCGATCTCACCGAGTCGGCTCGCGCCGGCTGGGAGGCCTGGCTCGCCCGTCGCCTCGAGCGGGTCACCGGCCCGCGCGGCGACCTCGCGCTCGTCGAGACCCGCTGGCTCGGGCCGGGCGAGAGCGTGGACGACGAGACGGCCCTGGCGGGCTACGGCCCGACCGCCGCCCTCACCCGCATGCGACGCCCGAGTCTCGACACCGGAGAGGACGAGTACGGTTACCGCGTCTGGGACGCCTCCTCCGAGGCGATCCGCGAGTTCGATGCGATCGAGACGTTCCCCTTCGACGCCGCGTGGGTGCTCGAGGCGTGGTTCGAGCCGGTCGACGAGCAGCGGACCATCCCGTTCGAGCACCTCCGCGACAACGGCGCCACCCGCGACCTCGTCGTCCCGGGCGACATCACCTTCTCGCTGGTCGACGACGGGCGTGCCAGGGAGTACACCGTGGCGGCGTTCGACGACGGAGGCTCGCTCCTGGTCCCCTTCGGCGACCCGACGAACCGCAGCGACGACCCCGACCTCCGGAGCTACCCGGTCGGACGGTTCCTGGTCGTGCAGCGCCTCGGCGGCGCCGCCGATGCCGGAACCCCCGGGCCGGTGCTGCTCGACTTCAACCGCGCCTACATCCCGCCGTGCGGGTTCTCGCCGCACTACAACTGCCCGCTGCCTCCCGCGCAGAACCGGCTCGGCGTCGCGGTGACGGCCGGCGAGCGCCGGGTCCGCAGCGCCGCCTGAGCGCGGGATCCCGCCCCCTCGCGGGGCGCTAGGACAGGGCGATCAGCCGGTCGAGAGCGGCCGGGACATCGCGGAGGACCGAGATGTGGCCGTCGTCGGGGCGGAGCACGTGCTCGGCGAGCGGGAGCCGCGCCCGGAGGCGCTCGGCGTGGTGTGCCGGGACGACCCGGTCGAGGCCGCCCTGCACGAGCACGACGGGCACCCGGATGAGGGCGAGGTCGACTCCCCAGTCGGAGGCGAGGGCGACGTCGTCGTCGATCAGACCGTCATCGCCCCACTCCGCGCTCCGGGCGACGTCCTCGCCCAGGGCCGACCAGTCGCCGTCGAACGCCGCGTAGTCGATCGGGAGGAACGACTCCGGGTCGAACTCGTCGACGAGTGCGAACGCCGCCCTGGCGTCCCGGCCGGCGAGGGCGGCGCGCAGCCCGCCCGGCGCGGCCATGCCGTCGAACCAGCCCGGCTCGCCGTCGAACGGAGCGGGCGAGGCCAGCACGGCCACCGCCTCCACTCGATCGGGGAGCAGCGCGGCGCAGGCGAGCGCGTGCGGGCCGCCGCCCGACGCTCCCATCGTCAGGGTGGAGCGGACGCCGAGCGCGTCGAGCACGGCGCGCACGTCCTCGGCGGCCGAGGCGACGTCGCGTCCGGGCAGCGCCGACGAGCCTCCGTAGGCGGGCCGACCGTAGGACACGAGCCGCACCCGGCGGGCCTCTGCCGCCTCGAGCACCGGAGCGAGCAGGGCGCCGGTCTGCGGGGAGCCGTGGTGCCAGAGGAGGGTCCTGCCGGAGTCGCGCGGTCCGCTGTCGTGGACACGGAGGATTCGTCCGTCGCGGGTCGCCACGTCGCGGCTCGTGACATCGCGGCTCACAGGCTGTCCCAGCCGGTGCGCGCGGCGGGTCCCGGCACGATCCTCACCCGGTCGATCGGGACCGCCGCTCCCGTGCGGTCGACGAACACCAGCTCGAGCTCCTCGCCGGTCTCGACGTCGGCGGGGTACGAGGCGCGACCGAAGGGGGTCGGCCGGTTCTCGTCGCCCCACTGCGCCAGCGCCGCCAGGACGAGCTTCAGCGCCCGGCCCTGCTCGGTGAGCTCGTACCGGGAGCGCTCGCGCTCGCCGTCCGGCCGGTAGGGCACCTTCTCGAGGACCCCCGCCTCGGTGAGGGTCCGCAGCCTCGCTGAGAGCACGTCGCTCGGGACGCCGAGGCGTTCGCGGAACTGCGAGTAGGTGGTCGCCCCGCGCAGCGCCTCCCGCACGAGGAGCAGGCTCCAGCGCTCGCCGAGCAGTTCGACCGAGCGGGCCACGGAGCAGCGCTCGGCCCGGTCGTCGTCGACCGGATCGGTCGCAAGAGTGGTCGTGGGCACGCATCGAGGGTAGCCCCGGTCGACCTCGCTTGGAAATACCAAGCCAGACCGCTAGCGTTCTGGTCATGGCCACCCTCCTCCCTCGCTTCGGACGCCGCGGCAGCTTCTGGGTCTCGACCCTGGTGCTGGCGCTCTGCCTCTGGTCGAGCGGCTCACCCTCCGTGCTCTACCCCAGCTACGCGCGGGAGTGGGATCTGTCGTCGGTGGTGATCACGACGGTCTTCAGCGCCTACCCGGCCGCCCTCCTCCTCGCGCTCCTCGTCGTCGGCGACCTCTCCGACGCGATCGGGCGGCGACGCACGATGCTGCTGGGCATCGCGCTGATCTCGGTCTCGGCCGTCGCCTTCTCGTTCGCCGACGGAGTCGCCCTGCTCTACGTCGGCCGCGCGCTCCAGGGGGTCGGCACGGCGCTGGCACTCGGTGCGGCGAGCGCCTCCCTCGTCGACAACAACGTCTCGGGGAACCCGAGGGTGCCCTCCTCGCTGACCACCGTCTCGACCGCGACCGGTCTCACGCTGTCGCTGCTGCTGTCCGGTGCGCTGGCGCAGTACGCTCCCCTCCCCCTGCAGCTCAGCTTCTGGGTGCTCGCCGTCGTCGGCGCCGCCACCCTGGCGCTGCTCGCCGTCAGCCGCGACGACCGGCCGGCCGGCGCCCGGCGCTGGCGGCCGAGCCTCCCCCACGTGCCCGCGGGGCTCGGGTGGGTCTACGCCTGCGCGACCCTCGCGGTCTCGGTCGCCTACGCCGTCGGTGCGCTCGTGCTCTCGCTCGGAGCCGAGATGGCCCGTGAGCTGACCGGCACCACCGACCTGCTCGTCACCGGATCGGTCCTCGCGCTGTCCTCCGTGGTCATCGGCGCGACCGCGCTGGCGATCCAGCGTCTGCACGCGCACCTCGCGATCGTACTCGGCGCCGTGATCTCCGTCGCGGCCCTCGGCCTGATGGAGTGGACGGCCGCCGCCGGCTCCCTCCCCCTCTTCATCGCCTTCGCCGTCGTCGGCGGAGTCGGCTACTCGCTCAGCTTCTCCGGCGGGCTGTCGCTGGTCGGGCGCACCGCTCCGGCCGAGCACCGCGGCTCGATGATCTCGGCGGTGTACCTCCTGAGCTACCTCGGTCAGGCCGTCACGGCCGTGGCAGCGGGAGTCGCGGCGACCGGGCTCGGACTCGAACCGGCGATCGACATCGTCGCGCCCGCGGTGGCAGCGCTGTGCCTGGCGTCGGGCATCGTGGCCCTGGTCGATCTGCGGCGCCGGCGCGCGGCGAGCCTCGTCAGCGCGTGAGGGCCGCCCGCCGGGCCACGAGCTCGTCGAGCAGCACCCGCTCGTCCACCGACGCCGCCCGGCCGCCGCGGCCCGCGAGCTGATGCTGGCGCAGGTGCGCGAGCCGGGTCGCGGAACGGACGAACCCCTTCATCGCCCGCGGGGTGTCTCCCCCGGCCGTCCGGGCCCAGCGCGCGGCGGTGCGGCGCCCCTCCGCCGTGCCGATCATGCGGACCTCGGCCGCTGAGAGCCAGCCCGCATCGGCGTAGTCGGCCAGCCGCTCGAGGGTGACCCGGCGCTCCTGCCTGCGCAGCAGCACGACGACGACGACCGCGACGACGAACAGCGGCACCTGGACGACGCCGTAGAAGCCGAACCAGTCGGACACGAGGAACGACGAACCGTTCCACAGGGCGTGCAGGAACGCGGCGAGCGCCAGCCCGAGCAGCACGATCGGCACGCCGGCGGCGGGGCTGCGCCGCGTGGCGAAGCCGAGCGCCGCGCCCGTGCACGCGGTGAAGAGCACGTGCGCGAAGGGCGAGAGCACCCCGCGGAGGAAGAAGGTCACGGCGAGCGAGCCGAGCCCGCCCTCCACGAGAGCACTGCCGAAGTAGAGGATGTTCTCGACGAACGCGAAGCCCGACGCCACGACGGCCGCATAGACGATGCCGTCGACCGGCCCGTCGAAGGAGCGGCGCCAGATCAGCAGCACGAGCAGGACCCCGAGCCCCTTCGCCGTCTCCTCCACGAGGGGCGCCTGGATGACCGCGCCGACGAAGTCCGACCCGCTCGGCTGAGTTCCGGAGGCGTACACCGCGATCTGCACGCCGAGGTCGACCAGGAGCGAGATCGCGACCGAGCCCGCGGCTCCCCACAGGAACGCGAACCAGAGGCCGAGCGGAGCCTCGGGCTCCCAGCGGTCGACCCAGCGGACCCCCGCCAGCACGACGGTCAGCGGCACGAGAGCGACGACGGCGCAGACGGCGGCCGCCGTGACGCCGAGCCCGAGCACCACGTAGGCGAGGACGAGCAGCAGCAGGATCCCGAGCAGGCCCACCCCGATCGCGCCCAGCACGGTCGGGACGATCGAGGGTCGGGCGGGCGGCGGCGGCGGGTAGGCGCTCATGGGGTCCGAGAGTAGGGCACGAGCGGAGGCGGGCTCCCGCGCTTGACAGCGCCGAGGCGCACCGGGGCGGACGGTACCGGGAGGGGCTCGTGTCCGATTCCCGCGATCACCGCACCGCCTCGCGTGTCAGGCTCGACCCGTGCCCGCCGACCAGGATCCGCTCTTCGAGGAGCGCTACCGCGCTGTCGCCTCCCGCGACTCGCGCTTCGACGGCCGCTTCATCACCGGAGTGCACTCCACCGGCATCTACTGCCGCCCGAGCTGTCCCGCGACGACTCCGCGGCGCACCAACGTGCGCTTCTACCCGACGGCTGCGGCCGCGCACGAGGCCGGGCTCCGGGCGTGCAAGCGCTGCCTGCCCGACGCGGTCCCCGGCTCCCCCGAGTGGAACCTCCGCGACGACACCGCGGCGCGGGCGATGCGCCTGATCGGCGACGGGGTCGTCGACCGCGAGGGAGTCGAGGGGCTCGCCGCGAGGCTCGGCTACGGTGCCCGCCACCTGGGCCGCATCCTGCGCGAGGAGCTCGGTGCGCCTCCGCTCGCCCTCGCCCGCGCGCAGCGGGCGCAGACCGCGCGGCTGCTGCTGACGGGCACCGAGCTGCCGGTGTCGGACGTCGCGTTCGCCGCCGGCTTCACGAGCATCCGGCAGTTCAACGCGACCATCGCCGAGGTGTACGAGCGGAGCCCGAGCGCCCTGCGCGCCTCGGCCCGCGGCGAGCGCTCGGGAACGCAGGCGCAGCCCGGTGCGACGGTCCTGCGGCTGCGGCTCCCGGTCCGGGCGCCCTTCGACGACGGCGTGCTCGGCTTCCTCGGCACTCGCGCCGTCGCCGGACTCGAGGAGGCGGGACCGGGCCACTACTCGCGCTCGCTCCGCCTGCCGGGCGGCCCCGCGATCGCGCGGCTCGAACGAGACGGCGATGCGGTGCGCTGCACGGCGACCCTCGCCTCGGTCGCCGACGCCGGGCCGCTCGTCGCCCGGGTGCGCCGACTGCTCGACCTCGACGCCGACTCCCGGGCCATCGACGAGGCGCTCTCCGGCGATCCGGCGCTCGCGCCCCTGGTCGCGGCGACTCCCGGCATACGCCTCCCGGGCTCGGTCGACCCCGCAGAGACCCTCGTGCGGACGCTGCTCGGCCAGCAGGTGTCGGTCGCCGCGGCCCGCACCGCACTGGGCCGCCTCGTCTCGGCGCTCGGCGACGAACTGCCCGCCGAGATCGCGAGCGGGACGATCGCGCGCGCCTTCCCCTCCCCCGCGACCATCGCCGAGCGCGGGGCGGAGGTGCTGCGGGGACCTGCGCGCCGGATCGACACGGTCCGCCGCGTCTGCGGTCTGCTCGCCGACGACGGGCTGCGCCTGGACGCGGGGGCGAGCAGGGACGAGATCGCCGAAAGCCTGCTCGCCGTGCCGGGGATCGGTCCGTGGACCGCCGGGTACGTCGCGATGCGCGTCACCGGGGACCCCGACGTGCTGCTGACCGGCGACCTCGCCCTGCGGAGCGGAGCCGCCGCGATCGGGCTGCCGGCCGGGGCGCGGGCGCTGGCCGAGCGCGGTCGCCGCTGGGCTCCGTGGCGCAGCTACGCCGGGATGCACCTCTGGCGGGTCGTCAGCTCCCGGGCGGGATGACCGGGATCGCGGCGGTCATCGCCTCGATGCCGGACAGGCGCGCGGGCGAGATCAGCCGCAGCACCTCCTCCCGCGACATCAGGCCCGCCTCGACCACGAGATCGGCGACGTTCCGCCCGGTCGAGAGCGCCGCCTTCGCGATCGCGGCCGACGCGGTGTAGCCGATGCTCGGGGTCAGCGCGGTGACGACTCCCACCGAGGAGGCGACCATCGCCTCGAGGCGGTCCTCGTTGGCCGTGATGCCGTCGATGCAGTTCACGCGGAGGGTGAGACAGGCCTGGGTCATCCAGGTGATGCTCTGCAGGAGCGAGTGCGCGATGACCGGCTCGAAGGCGTTCAGCTGCAGCTGCCCGGCCTCGGCGGCCATGGTGACCGTCACGTCGGCGCCGGCGACCGAGTAGGCGACCTGGTTCACCACCTCCGGGATCACCGGGTTCACCTTGCCCGGCATGATGCTCGACCCGGCCTGGCGCGGGGGCAGGTTGATCTCACCGAAGCCGGCCTGCGGGCCGGAGGAGAGCAGCCGCAGGTCGTTGCAGATCTTCGACAGCTTGATCGCGGAGCGCTTCAGCGCGCTCGAGAACGACATGAAGACGCCGGTGTCGCTGGTGGCCTCGACGAGGTCCTGCGCCATCTCGAGGTCGAGGTCGGTGATCTCGTTGAGGTGCCGCACGGCGGCGGCCCCGTAGCGCGGGTCGGCGGTGATCCCGGTGCCGATGGCGGTCGCTCCGATGTTGACCTCGGCGAGCAGCCAGATGGTCTCGGAGAGGCGCGCATGATCCTCGCCGAGCGTGGTCGCGAAACCGTGGAACTCCTGCCCGAGGGTCATCGGGACCGCGTCCTGCAGCTGGGTGCGGCCGACCTTGAGCACCTGGCCGAACTCGACCGCCTTGTGCGAGAACGACCCGCGGAGCAGGGCCAGCTCGTCGAGCAGGCGCCGCAGCGACCAGGTCATCGCGATCTTGATGGCGGTCGGGTAGACGTCGTTGGTCGACTGACTGCGGTTGACGTCGTCGAGCGGGTGGAGGAAGGCGTAGTCGCCCTTGGCGCGACCCGCTATCTCGAGGGCGACGTTCGCGACGACCTCGTTGGCGTTCATGTTGGTCGAGGTGCCGGCTCCGCCCTGGATCACGCCGACCACGAACTGGTCGTGGAACTCGCCGTCGAGGATGCGCCGGCAGGCGGCCTCGATGAGCCCGGCCTTCTCGGGCGCGAGACTGCCGATCTCGGTGTTGGCCCGCGCCGCGGCGAGCTTGACGGTGACGAGAGCCTTGACCAGGTCGGGGTAGATCGAGATCGGCCGCTTCGAGATCGGGAAGTTGTCGAGCGCCCGGGCGGTGTGGATCCCCCAGTAGGCGTCGGCCGGGATCTCGAGCGAGCCGAGCGAGTCGGTCTCGGTGCGGACGGCGGCGGGCGGCTCGGCCGCGGTGCCCGGTGCTGTGGTGGTCAGGTCGCGTCCTTCCGGCTCGTCGTCGGGGAGGGTGCTCGTCGCGAGGGTCACGTCAGCTCCGTTGCTGTCGTCGTGCGGCCCCGGGAGTGCAGGGGGTCCGCGAACTGCTCGTGCCAGCCTACGCCGCGGGTCACGAGGGGCTCGGGCCGTGCGATCTGCAGGAGGCGGTCGTGCGATCTGCAGGAGGTGGTCGTGCGATCTGCAGCCGATCGGGCCCTCGTGGCGCCGGCCGTGCGGAGGAGAGCGCGTTCCCCCTGCGATCTCCTGCAGATCGCACAGGGGCCTCCTGCAGACCGCACCGGCACCTGCTGATCGCGCGGACACCTGCGAATCGCACCGTCGCCTGCAGATCCCACTCGAGCGGGCCACCTCCGGCGGCGGGGAGTGCGCTCCTCCTCCTGGTGCGCGCGGTCGAACGCGACGGGTACCGGCCCGCCGCGTTCGACCCGCAGGACGACAGCCGCGGAGGCGACTCCCGAGAGTGCGGACCCGGCGCTACTCGACGCGGTCCGGCTCCGGGATCGACGGGGCGGCGTGCAGGCCGCCGCTCAGCGCGTACTCCTCCTCGGGCGAGAGCACGAGGCGCTTGCGGCCCCAGACGGCGAAGCCGATCAGGATCACGACGTAGACGATGACGATGGCGACGATCGCCGGCTGGAACACCTCGTTGAGCAGGAAGCCGAAGAAGATCAGCACGTTGATGAGCGCGGCGATGATCGCTCCGGGCAGCCCCCACGGGCTCTTGTACGGGCGCACCGCGTTCGGGAAGCGCCGACGCAGGAGCACGAACGAGACCATCTGCAGGAAGTACGCCACGACCGCTCCCCAGACCGCGATGTTCAGGACGATCGCGCCGGCCACGGCTCCCGCCCCGTCGGGGGACACCCGCCCGAGCAGGTCGACGACCACCAGGGCGACGAACCCGATCATGGCGCCGACCGTCAGCGCGATCCACGGGGTCTGGCGCTTGCCCGTCAGCGAGAAGACCCGCGGGTAGTAGCCGGCCCTCGACAGCGAGTACATGTTGCGTCCGTAGGCGAACATGATGCCCTGCAGCGAGGCGAGCAGACCCACCAGGGCGAAGAGCGCCAGCACGGCCGCCGCTCCGTCGCCGACCATGGCGCGGAAGCCGTCGAGCAGCGGCTCGGCCGAGACCCCCATGTCCTCGGAGCCGATCAGGGCGGTGTTGAGGAACAGCACGAGCAGGCCGGTGACGATCAGGGTGCCGCGGGCCCAGAATCCGGCGCGCGGGATGTCGCGGACCGGGTCGTGCGCCTCCTCGGCGGCCAGCGGCAGCTCCTCGATGCCGAGGAAGAACCACATCGCGAAGGGCAGCGCGAACAGGATCGGGACCACGCCGTGCGGCAGGAACTCGGTCTGACCCTCGTCGGGCGCGATGTTCCAGAGGCTCGACCAGTCGAGCGCCGGCGAGAACAGCGCCATCACCGAGAAGGCCAGGAGGATCGCGATCGAGACGATCGACACGACGATGGCGAAGCGGAACGAGATCGCGGCTCCGGCCGAATTGAGCGCGACGAAGACGATGTAGAGGACGAGCCACCAGATCCACATCGCACCCGAGAGGTCGAAGCCGAGCAGCTCGCTCGTCACGCCGTTCGCGTACTGGGCCGAGAAGAAGACGACGACCGCAGTGGTGGCGACGTACTCGATGGTCTCGGCGAGCCCGGTGACCAGGCCGCCCCAGGGGCCCATCGCCGAGCGGGCGAAGGAGTAGGCGCCTCCGGTGTGCGGCATCGCGGCCGACATCTCGCCGATCGAGAAGATCAGGCCGTAGTACATGACCACGAGGATCGCGAAGGCGATCAGCATCCCGCCGAAGCCCGCGAAGTCGATGCCGAAGTTCCAGCCCGAGAAGTCCCCCGAGATGACGGCGGCGACGGCGAGGCCCCAGAGCCCCCACACGCCCGCCGAGCGCCGGAGGGTGCGCTTCTCGAAGTAGCCCTCCTCGGCCTTGCGGTAGCTCACGCCCGCGGTGCTCGTCACGTTGGCGGAGTCGGGACCCTTCGCGCGGGCCTTCGGTGGGGACTGCGGGGCGTCGGACTGCTGGGTCATCGGGTCTCCTCGGGTCGTCGCGACCGAGCATAGGGACCTCAATGGACGCTGTGAAGGCCAATGGCGTTTCGGGGAGGTAAAAGAGTCGGCCCCCTCGCGCCCATTCACCGGCCGACCCTGTGGTCTAATGGTCCCCGATCCGACCTTGCGCCTCCTCTCGGCCGACCGGCGGAGCCAGCACCCGGAGGCACACGATGAGCACAGCGGGCACGGACACGTCGTCGAACGGCACGGTGACCCGGCGGGGCATGCTCACGCTCGAGCGCCTCGACGAGCTCATCGCCGCGGGCGAGATCGACACCGTCATCGTCGCCTTCACCGACATGCAGGGGCGGCTGGTCGGCAAGCGCATCTCGGCGCGGCTCTTCCAGGACGACGTCGCCGAGCACGGAGCGGAGTGCTGCAACTACCTGCTCGCCGTCGACGTCGAGATGAACACCGTCGCGGGCTACGCGATCTCGAGCTGGGAGCGCGGCTACGGCGACATGGCGATGGTCCCCGACCTCTCGACCCTCCGCCTCGCGCCGTGGCTGCCGGGGACGGCGATGGTGACCGCCGACCTGACCTGGCTCGACGACGCGCCGGTCGGCGAGGCGCCCCGGCAGATCCTCCGCGCGCAGCTCGACCGCCTCGCCGAGCGCGGGCTCGAGGCGCTCGTGGCGACCGAGCTGGAGTTCATCGTCTTCGACGACTCCTACCGCGACGCCTTCAAGAAGGGCTACCGCGAGCTGACCCCCGCGAGCGACTACAACATCGACTACGCGCTGCTCGCCTCCACCCGGATGGAGCCGCTGATGCGCGACATCCGCGTCTCGATGGAGGGTGCGGGGCTCTACTGCGAGGGCATCAAGGGCGAGTGCAACTTCGGCCAGCAGGAGATCGGCTTCAAGTACGACACCGCGCTCGTGACCTGCGACAACCACTCGATCTACAAGTCGGGGGCGAAGGAGATCGCCGACAAGCACGGCAAGAGCCTGACCTTCATGGCGAAGTTCAACGAGCGGGAGGGCAACTCCTGCCACATCCACCTCTCGCTGCGCGGCACCGACGGGACGCCGGTCTTCGCCGATCCCGAGGGCGAGCACGGGATGTCGGCGATGTTCCGGCACTACCTCGCCGGGCAGCTGGCCGCGATGCGCGAGTTCACCCTGTTCTTCGCGCCGAACATCAACTCCTACAAGCGCTACGTCGACGGCTCCTTCGCGCCCACCGCCGTCGCCTGGGGGCTCGACAACCGCACCTGCGCCCTCCGCGTGGTCGGCCACGGGCCCGGGATGCGCGTCGAGAACCGCGTGCCGGGAGGCGACGTCAACCAGTACCTGGCCGTCGCGGCCCTCATCGCCGCCGGCCTGCACGGGATCGAGAACGAGCTCGAGCTCGAGGACCTGCAGACCGGCAACGCCTACGGCTCCGGCGCGCCGCGGGTCCCGACGACGCTCCGCGAGGCGGCCGACCTGTTCGAGAACTCCGCGCTCGCCCGCGCGGCCTTCGGCGACGAGGTCGTCGACCACTACGTCAACAACGCGCGGGTCGAACTCGCGGCCTACGACGCGGCGGTCACCGACTGGGAGAGGGTGCGCGGATTTGAGCGCCTCTGACCAGCCGGTCGCCCCGCGGCCGATCATCGGACTGACCACCTACCGCGAGCGCGCTGTCTCGGGCGTGTGGGACGTCGAGGCGTCCTTCCTCCCGGCGAACTACATCGACTCGGTGACCCGCGCGGGAGGCGTGGCGCTGCTGCTGCCTCCCCAGCCCGCCTCGGCCGAGGTGGCGCGCGCCGTCGTCGACCGGCTCGACGGGCTGATCGTCTGCGGCGGCAAGGACATCGATCCGGCGCGCTACGGGCAGGAGCCGCATCCTGAGACCGACGCGCCCCGCCCCGAGCGCGACGCGTGGGAGGACCTGCTGCTCACCGCAGCGCTCGAGAGCGACGTGCCGTTCCTCGGCATCTGCCGCGGCGCCCAACTGCTCAACGTCAGCCTCGGCGGCACCCTGCACCAGCACCTGCCCGACCTGGTGGGCGACCGGCGCTACCAGGCGGGCGGCGGCGTCTTCTCGCACGTCGAGGTCGCCGTCGCACCGGAGTCGCGCCTGCGCGGGCTCCTCGGGCAGGACGCCGTGGTCGGGCAGGTCTACCACCACCAGGCGGTCGACCGCGTGGCGGACGGCCTCGAGGTCGCCGCGCGCACGGCCGACGGCACCATCGAGGCGCTCGAGGTGCCGGGGCGCCGCTTCGCCCTCGGGGTGCAGTGGCATCCGGAGGAGGACGCCTCGGACGCCCGCCTGTTCACCGGTCTCGTCGCGGCGGCACTCGCCCGCCGCGAGAGCATGAGCGCGGGAGTGGCGTCATGAGCACCCAGAGCCTCGTCGACCCCTCTACCGGGGCCGCGTTCGAGGAGGTCGCCCTCGCCGACCTCGCGACCGTCGACGCCGCGATCGAGCGCGCCTCCCGAGCCCAGCGCGCCTGGGCCGCCCTCGCTCCGGTCGACCGCGCCCGGGCGCTGCGGCGATTCGCCTCGGCGGTCGACGGCGCGATCGAGGAGCTCGCCGCCCTCGAGACCCGCAACTCCGGGCACCCGATCACGCAGTCCCGGTGGGAGGCGGGCCACGTCCGCGACGTGCTCGAGTACGCCTCGGCGGCGCCCGAGCGCCTCCTCGGCGCGCAGATCCCGGTCGCCGGAGGACTCGACGTCACGGTGCACGAGCCCCTGGGCGTCGTCGGGATCATCACGCCGTGGAACTTCCCGATGACGATCGCGTCGTGGGGCTTCGCTCCGGCTCTCGCCGCGGGCAACGCCGTGGTGCTCAAGCCCGCGGAGTGGACCCCGCTCACCAGCCTCCGCCTCGCCGAGCTGGCCCTCGAGTCCGGACTCCCCGAGGGGCTCTTCCAGGTCCTCCCCGGCCGCGGCGACGTGGTCGGCACGCGCTTCGTCACCCATCCGCTCGTCCGCAAGGTGGTCTTCACCGGATCCACGCGGGTCGGCAAGCAGGTGATGGCCGGCTGCGCCGAGCAGGTGAAGCGGGTGACCCTCGAGCTCGGCGGCAAGAGCGCGAACATCGTCTTCGCCGACTCCGACCTCGAGCGCGCCGCGGCCACCGCGCCGTACGGCGTCTTCGAGAACGCCGGTCAGGACTGCTGCGCCCGCAGCAGGATCCTCGTCGAGAGGAGCGTCCTCGACCGCTTCCTCGAGCTGCTGGAGCCGGCGGTGCAGGGCGTGGTCGTCGGCGACCCGACCGAGGAGTCGACCGAGATGGGTCCGCTCGTCTCGTCCACCCACCGCGACCGGGTGGCGTCGTTCGTGCCGGAGGGGGCGCCCGTCGCCTTCCGCGGCGCGGCTCCCGACGGCCCCGGCTTCTGGTTCCCGCCGACCGTGCTCCTGCCCTCGACGAGCGACGCCGTGTGGCGCGAGGAGGTCTTCGGGCCCGTCGTCTCGGTGCTGCCGTTCGACGACGAGGCCGACGCGATCCGGCTCGCCAACGACACCGACTACGGGCTCTCGGGCTCGATCTGGACCCGGGACCTCGGCCGGGCCCTGCGGATGTCGCGCGCGGTCGAGAGCGGCAACCTCTCGGTCAACTCGCACTCCTCTGTCCGGTACTCGACCCCCTTCGGCGGCTTCAAGCAGTCGGGGCTCGGCCGCGAGCTCGGACCGGACGCCGCGCTCGGCTTCACCGAGACGAAGAACGTCTTCTTCGCGGCCGACTGACCTCCTCCCGCTCCGCTCCCGCTCCTGCTCCCGCTCCTCAGAAAGGCCGTCCCATGGCGATCCCTCCCCTCGACACCACCCCGATCGACCTCGGGCGCCGTCTCGCCGGCAAGGTCGCGGTCGTCACGGGCGGCGCGAGCGGGATCGGCCTGGCCACGGCGACGCGCTTCGTCCGCGAGGGCGCGCGGGTGGTCATCGCCGACGTCGACCGGGCGCGCGGCACCGAGGTCGCCGAGGCGCTGGGCGGCCTGTTCGTGAAGGTGGACGTGACGAGCGAGGAGGAGGTGGACGCCCTCTTCCAGACCGCCGTCGACACCTACGGCTCCCTCGACATCGCCTTCAACAACGCGGGGATCTCGCCCCCCGACGACGACTCGATCGAGACCACCGAGCTGCCGGCCTGGGAGCGGGTGCAGGACGTCAACCTCAAGTCGGTGTACCTGTGCTGCCGCGCGGCGCTGCGCCACATGACGCGGCAGGGCAGCGGATCGATCATCAACACCGCCTCCTTCGTGGCCGTCCTCGGCTCGGCCACCTCGCAGATCAGCTACACCGCCTCGAAGGGCGGCGTGCTCGCGATGAGCCGCGAGCTCGGCGTGCAGTTCGCCCGCCAGGGCATCCGCGTCAACGCGCTCTGCCCGGGGCCGGTCAACACGCCCCTGCTGCAGGAGCTGTTCGCCGCCGATCCCGTGCGCGCCCAGCGCCGCCTGGTGCACGTCCCGATCGGGCGCTTCGCCGAGCCGGAGGAGCTCGCGGCGGCCGTCGCGTTCCTCGCGAGCGACGACGCCTCCTTCATCACCGGCTCGACCTTCCTCGTCGACGGCGGCATCTCCTCGGCCTACGTGACGCCGGAGTGATCGGCGTGGGGCTCGACTCCGAGACCGGGGACGGCCCGTGGCCGACCGGGCCCGCGGCGAGCGCCGAGGAGGCGGTGCTGCGGCCGGTGCGCACCGGGAACGCCTTCGAGGAGACGGTCCAGCGGCTGATGCAGATGGTCAAGCTCGGGCTGGTGGGGCCGGGCGAGCGCCTGCCTCCCGAGCGGGAGCTGTCGGCGCGCCTGGGCGTCGGCCGCGACACGCTGCGCGACGCCATCGCCTCGCTCGCCGACGCCGGCTACCTGCTCGTGCGGCGGGGCCGCTACGGAGGGACCTTCGTCGCCGACGAGCTGCCGCCGACTCCGGCGCCCGGGCGGCGGGGCTTCGACCGCGCCGAGATCGACGACGTGGTGGGGCTGCGCGAGATCCTCGAGGTCGGAGCCGCCCGCCTGGCCGCAGGATCCGATCTCAGCGCCGCCGACCGCGAGCAGCTCTTCGAGGCACTGGCCGAGCTCGAGAGCGCGAGCCCGGACGACTACCGCCGCCTCGACTCCCGGCTGCACCTGAGCATCGCCGAGCTGGCCGGCGTCCCGTCGCTCCTGCCGCTCGTGGCCGAGAGCCGGATGCGGGTGAACGCGCTGCTCGACGACATCCCGCTGCTGCCGCGGAACATCGAGCACGCCGACGAGCAGCACCGGGCGCTCGTGACCGCGATCCTCACGGGGCGGGCGGACGAGGCGGCGCGGCTGATGTCGGAGCACGTCCAGGCGTCGGCGGCCCTGCTGCGCGCGTTCCTGTCGTGAGGGGCGTCCCGGTCAGCTCAGATCGCTGCCGGTCGCGAGGGCGACGAACGGCACGAGCAGGCCGAGGAACAGCAGTCCGACGATCATCAGCGCGACGAAGCCGAGCATGACGGCGTTCAGGACGATGCCCCAGATGGCGAGCGTGCGCCCGGCGGGCTCGCGACGGAGGCCGAGGATGCCGAACACGAGGCCGGCGACCGGGGCGATGACGGTGAGCCCGAAGAAGACCGACGTCACACCGAGGATGAGGCTCGTCAGCGAGAACGGGGTCGACGGGGCGGGGGTCGCGACGGCGGGAGGCGTCGGCGTGCCGTAGGGGGCCTCGGCGCGGGGGGCCTCGGTCGGTCGGGACTCGACCTCCCGCGGTGCCGCCTCCGTGAGAACGGCGGTGCCGCCGGAGCCGAGGTTCTCGGTCGGCTGCTCGTCGGCGGGCTTCGGCGCGGTGTCGGTGGTCATGGGGTGCTCCTTCTCAGCGGGCCGGAGGCGAGGGTCGTTCCGGCGATGACTCCACGCTAGAGACGGCCGGCGGCCGGCCCCATCCGGTGAACCCCCGACCCGGTGGGGCTGTCCCCCGCGTCGCTCCGGGGGCGGGTGCGAGACTGGAGCGGCCGGCGGTCGTCGGCGGGCGCGAGGAGGCGGCGGAGGATGCACGACGACGAGACCCGGTTCCGGATCCGCGACGCCAAGGGGGCCCGCGCCGTGTGGTTCTCGGGCCTCTCGGCGCTGGCGGGCTTCGTCGTGCTGTCCCCGCTGCTCTCGCTGATCGCCACCGTGATGACCTGGGGAGCGCGGCGCCGCACCGGGCCGCTGAGCGACCTGAACGGAGTCGTCGCGGTGAACTGGCAGCTCACCTACCTCGCCCTGCAGCTGATGCTCGTGCCACTGCACCTCGCGCTGGTCTCGGTGCGCGACTCCCTCGAGCTCGACTGGCCGATCGTCACGATCGCGGCGATCCTCCTCCTGTCGGTGCTCAACCTCGTGGTCTGCGTCGTGCTGGGCATCCGCTCGGGGCGCGGACGGTCGGTGCGCCTGCCGATCGCGGTGCCGTTCGTGCGCTCCTCGCGGCCGCAGCGCTGAGCAGGGGGCTCGTCCCGAGGGAGGTGCCCGGGCTGGCAGGGTGGACGGGTGACTCCGATCGCCTTCCCCTCCCCCGTGTTCGTCGTGGCCGACGACGGAGTGCGCCTGGCCACCTACGCGGTCGGGGACGAGAGCGCGCCCACTGTCCTCGCGGTGCACGGCTTCGCGTCGAACGCGGTGCTGAACTGGGAGACCGCGGGCTGGCTGCGCACCCTCGTGCGGGCCGGCTACCGCGTCGTCGCCCTCGACCAGCGCGGGCACGGCGCGAGCGAGAAGCCGCACCGGGCCGACGCCTACGGGGTCGACACCATGGTCGACGACCTGGTGCGGGTGCTCGACTCCTACGACCTGGTCGAACCGCACTACCTCGGCTACTCGCTCGGCGCGCGGATGGGCTGGGTGCTGGGGCTTCGGCACCCGGAGCGTCTGGCGAGCCTCAGCCTGGGCGGGCTCACGGTCGGCGAGCCGCTGCGGCACTTCGACGCCGAGGCCGCCAGGGCCCGCGTGGCCGGCGGAGGCGAGATCGACGACCGCTTCACCCGCGCGTTCATCGGCATGGCGGAGGGCGTCGAGGGCAACGACCTCGAGGCTCTGGTCGCGGTGGCCGACGGCGTGCGCGGCGGGGCGCATCCGGAGCTCGGAACGCACCCGGCCCTGCCGATGCTGCTCGTCACCGGCGACGCCGACCCGATCGCCCCCGGAGGCGCACAGCTGGCCGCCGAGGCGGGCGCGCGCTTCGTGAGCGTCCCCGGCCGCGACCACACCAGCACGGTCCCGGCCCGGGCGTTCAAGGAGGCGGTGCTCGGGTTCCTCGCGGAGCAGGGCTGACCGGCGGCCGCTGCCGGACTCGCGCGGCGTAGCATCGCGGCATGCATGCGATCCGCGTCGACCAGCCTGGGCCCGACTCCCGCCTCGTGCTCGAGGAGGTGCCGACACCCGCTCCCGGACCGGGCGAAGTGCTGATCCGGGTCACGGCCGCCGGAGTGAACCGGGCCGATCTCGCCCAGCGCGCGGGGGTCTACCCGCCTCCGCCCGGCGCCTCGACGATCCTGGGGATGGAGGTGTCCGGCTCGGTCGTCGAGCGGGGCGTCGACGTGACGAGCGTCGCCGAGGGCGACGAGGTCTGCGCGCTGCTCCCCGGCGGGGGCTACGCCGAGTACGCGGTCGTCGACGCGGGGCTCCTCCTGCCGGTGCCCGCCGGAGTCGGACTCGTCTCGGCCGCAGCGCTGCCCGAGGCGACCGCGACCGTCTGGTCGAACCTGGCGATGGTCGCGGGCCTGCGCGCCGGCGAGACGGTGCTGATCCACGGCGGAGGGAGCGGCATCGGCACGTCCGCCGTCCAGATCGCGCTGGCGATCGGCGCCCGCGTCGCCGTGACGGCCGGCAGCCCGCGCAAGCTCGACGCCTGCCGCGCCCTCGGCGCCGACATCCTGATCGACTACCGCGAGGAGGACTTCGTCGCGCGCATCGCGGAGGAGACCGACGGGCGCGGCGTCGACGTGATCCTCGACCCGGTCGGCGGCGACTACCTCGCGCGCGACGTCGAGGCGCTGGCGCTGAGCGGCCGCGTCGTGTTCATCGGCAACCAGTCGGGGGCGCTCGGCTCGCTCGATCTCGGGGTGCTGATGCGCAAGCGGGGCTCCGTGCACGCCACGACCCTCCGCGCGCGTCCCCTGGAGGAGCGGCGGGCGATCATCGCGCAGGTCCGCGAGAAGGTGTGGCCGCTCGTCGCCGACGGCACGGTGCGCCCGGTGATCGACGAGGTGCGCCCGCTGGCCGAGGCCGATCGCGCCCACGACCGGATGCGGGCCTCGAGCCACATCGGGAAGCTGCTGCTGACGCCCTGACCGCTGCGGAGTCACCGACGGCGCCAGGAGTCACCGGCGCGCGGGAGTCAGACTCCCGAGCGCAGCAGCCCGAGCGAGCGGTTGATCCCGTCGACATCGACGACCGAGGGGTCGAACGACGCTCCGGGTGCGAGGCCCAGCGCCTCGAGCGCCTCGGCGTGATCGGGCGAGGAGGGGTCGGTCGCGGCGCGCACCGTGTCGGCCCAGGCCGCCGGCCCGCCGGGGGCGTCGATCGGGGCGGCTCCGCGGGCACCGGTGCACCGCGGGAGGGCGGCTCGGAGCGGCGTGATCGACTCGAGGCGGATGACGTGGCGCCACTCGTCCTCGAGGTCGTAGACGTAGAACAGCTCGTCCCCCTCGGCGTCGAGGACCTCGGCGAGCGCGACCTGCGACTCGTCGACGAGGTCGGCGCCGAGCTCCTCGGCGTCGGCGGGCGACCCGATCGGAGCGCGCTCCTCGTCGGGCACGCCGACGCTGAAGAAGTGCGGCTGAGCGTCGGTCCAGCCCAGCGAGAGCTGGAGCGCGAGGTGCAGATCGCGCAGCGACGACTCCGACGACAGCTCGAGGCGGCGCCAGACGGCGGGCTTCGTGCCGAGGAGGGAGACCTTCAGGGTGAAGACGGAGGCTGTGTCCTCCGTCGCCTCGTCGAGGATCTCGAGCCGCGTCGCGTCGTGCTCGCCGAGGAGCACGATGCTGCCGCGGACGACCGCCGCGATGCCGGGCGCGAGGCCCTCGGGGACCACGTAGCCGAACTCGGGCGAGTGCAGCAGCAGGCCGAGCTCGGCCGTGTCGTCGAGCATCCTCTCGGCCGAGCCGACCATCCGCTCGCGCTCGTCGAGCGACTCCTCGAGCGCGACGTCGAGGTCGGCGGCGAGCTCGTCGACCAGCTCGCCGACGACGAGACCGGGGTGGATCTGGGCTTGGCAGGCCACGGCGATGCGCACGAGGACGGCGTCGGTCGTCGTGACGGCGCGCTCGCGGGGCGAGAACGCTCCGTTCTCGGCGTCGGAGGCGGCGAGCGACTCCTGAGCGCTCAGCACCCACTGGGCGAGGAAGCGGGCGACGTAGGCGACCCGCTCGGCGAACGCCTCGAGAGGCTCGGAGCTGCGCCAGAGCGGGGCCGACTCGCCGAGGCTCGCACGGCGCCCCTCTGCCTCGAGCACGGAGGCGGCGACCAGCGCGTCCCACCACGCCGAGACCGGGATGCGGACCGCGTCGTCGCTCGGTGTCGAACCGGCCGCGGGGATGCCCGCCTCGGCGACGATCTCGCGAGCCTCGCGCTCGGTGAGCGCCGCGTCGTCGTTCGCGGCGAGGTGCTCGACGACGACGTCGGCGGCGTGCACGAGAGCGGTGGCGCGGACGGCCGCGAGCATCTGCTCGGCGGGGACCTCGTCGAGCTCGAGCAGGTCGTCGAGGACCGCCTCGACGAAGGATCCGGCGAGGTCGAGGACCTCGTCGAGGACGGCCTGGCACTCGTCGAGCTGCTCGTCGGTCCCGGTCCAGAGGTCTTCGTCGGTGAGGAAGTCGAGGAAGTGCTCGACCACCTCGGCGACGGTGAAGAGGGTGTCGTCGAGATCGGCCGCGCTCTCCTCGCCCGAGAGATCCGCCTCGATCTGGTCGAAGACGGCCTCGAGGAGCTCGGCGTCGGGCTGGGCGAACGAGCCGCGCGGGCGGAGGTCCCTCGTCATCGCGAAGAGGTCGGTGAGGACCTCGACGGCCTCGTCGACCTCGAGGTGCTCGTGCAGCGCGCCGACATCGGCGAGGTGCGAGCGGTACCAGCTGCGGAACCGCGCCATCAGCGCCGTCTCGGCCGTGCGGCCGCCACCCTGGCCCCCGGAGCCGCCGGACTTGCCGCCCCCGGATCGTCCCTGATTGCGCTTCTTGCCCATCGTTCCTCCGCGACCGCTCCACTCTCGACGACGAAGCAATCCAGCTTATCCGGAGCGGCCGGGCGACAGGGGCGCCGCCGGAGCTCCCCCGCGGATGCGGGCCGGTGCGGTGCGGAGGCGGTCAGCGGATCGGCCCGACGTCCCTCGCCGCCCGGTCGGTGAACGCGTCCTTCGGCACGACCAGGAGCAGCAGTGCCGCGGCGACCGCCGTCCCGCCGCAGACCAGCCACACGGTGACGTACCCCGCGAACGGGCTCACCGTCGCCTCCGCCGCGCCCTGCACCAGGGCGAGCCCGAAGACGGCGGAGGCGACCGCTCCGCCGACCGTCTTGACCGAGTTGGTCAGGCCCGTGGCGACGCCGGTCTGCGAGGCGGGGGCCGCCGACGCGGCGGCGGCCGGCAGCGCGGCGACGAGCGCCCCGGAGCCCAGCCCGACGACCACCATGCAGCCGACCACGCTCGCATAGGCCCCGTTGAGCGGGATCAGCAGCAGGAACCCTGCGGCGACCAGCAGCGAGGCTCCGACGAGGGTGCGGCGCGGCGTGACCGCCCGGGCGATCGGCGGGAACAGCAGGGCGCCGACGATCATCGCGATCAGGTAGACGCCGATGATGAGCGAGGTCGTGAATCCGGTGGTGCCGAGCCCGTAGCCGTTGACGGACGGATCGGTGCGCGCGAACGTCGACAGCGGCGCCTGCGCACCGAGCACGCTGACGCCGAAGAGCCCGGCGTTGAGGAAGACGGGGCCGAGCGCCGGAGAGCGGAACATCCGCACGTCGATCAGGGGGTCCTCGTGCCGCAGCTCCCAGCGGGCGAAGACCGCGAGGAGCGCGATCCCCGCGGCGAGGAGCAGCCACGGCACGGGGCTGGCGGCTCCGAGGATGCGCACGAGGCCGAGCCCGCCGAGTGCGCCGATCAGGCCCGACGAGACGAGGGCGAGGCCTCCGCTGTCGAAGCGCCCGCCCGTCGGCGAGGGCGACTCGCGGACGCCGACGAGCACGACGACGAAGCAGACCACGACGAGCAGGGCGGGGATCACCAGCACCACCGGCAGCGGCAGCGTTCCGACCAGCGCGCCGCCCGCCAGGGCACCGGTGATCGCTCCCGTCTCGAGGGCCCCGACCAGCAGCCCCGCGGCCGCGGCGGTCACCGCGGCGCGATGCGGCAGCTCGCGGGATCGCGACCAGATCAGCGCGATCTGGAGCGGCAGCCAGACGACGTAGAAGCCCTGCAGGGCCCACGCGACGAGGAAGGGGACGAACGAGCCCGCGAGCGGCAGGGCGAGGGAGGCGAGTGCCGTCAGCGCGGTCGACCACAGCAGCATCCGCTTGTGGCCGAGCATGTCGCCGAGCTTCGCGAAGGCCGGGACCACCAGGGCGGCGAGCAGGAGCTGAGCGCCCTCGAACCAGTTGACGTCGGCGTCGCGGATGTCGAGACTCCGGGCGATGTCGGTGAGCATCGGCGTGTACCAGCCCTGCAGCACACCGCTGGTGAACTCGACCACGACCAGCACGCCGACGACGGAGGCGAGGGTGCGCGCCGGGACGCGCGTCACGCCGCTGCCCCGAGACCGGTGAGCAGCGCCCGGTGGAAGACCTCGCCGCGCTCGAGCGCCGAGACGTCGACGCGCTCGTCGACCCCGTGGATGCCCGCCCGCTGCTCCTTCGACATCAGCAGCGGCGCGAAGCGGTAGACGGCGGGGGCGAACCGGTGGAAGTGGCGGGAGTCGGTGGCCGCCATGATCACGTAGGGCACGACCGCCGCGCCCGGGTGCGACACCGCGAGGGCCGCGCGGATCGCCTCGAACGGCGCGCCGTCGCTCGGCGACTGCGGCGACGGGTCCTCCCCCGCGACGACCTCCACGCTCACCTCGCGGTCGCGGACGCGCCGGCGGACCCGCTCGGTCGCGCTCTGCACCGTCTCGCCCGGCGCGAGCCGGAGGTTGAGAGTGGCCGTCGCCTCCGCGGCGAGGACGTTGTCGGCCGAGCCTGCTCGCAGCATCGTCGGGGCGATCGTGGTGCGCACGAGGGCGGCCGGCTCGCCGCCGAGGCGCGCGAGCACGGGGGCGGCCAGGCGCGGACTCCGCCCGAACGCGCGGTAGACGGCGCCGAAGCGGCCGGGCGAGCGATCGGCGAGGAGCGGGAACGCCTGCCCGAGCGCCTCCGGGACCCGCGGCGGGAACGTCGAGGGCGTCAGCCGTGCGACAGCTCTGGCGAGCCGGCCGACCGCGGTCAGCGGCGGCGGGGCGGAGGCGTGACCGCCGCTGCTGCGCACCGTGAGCCGGAGGGTGAGCAGGCCCTTCTCACCGACCCCGATCATCGCGACCCGGCCTTCCACGCCGGGCAGCGGCGCGTCGACGACCGCGCTGCCCTCGTCGATCACGAGCCACGGGGTGACGCCGCGCTCGTGCAGGGTCGCCGAGATCGCCTTCGCCGCGGCTCCGCGCACCTCCTCGTCGCCGCCGAACGAGAGCAGCACGTCGCGGGCCGGCGCGACGCCCGCGGCCAGCAGGTTCTCGACGGCCTCGATCACGACGACGAGCGGACCCTTGTCATCGAGCGCACCCCTCCCCCACACCGCGCCGTCGACGATCGCGCCGTCGAACGGCGGATGCGTCCAGGCCGCAGGATCCTCGACCGGGACGACGTCGAAGTGGGCCATCAGCACCAGCGGCGGGGCGGCGGAGTCGCGACCGGCCCAGCGGTAGAGGAGGCCGCGGTCGGTGACCCGCTCGAGCGACAGGTGCTCGTGGACGAGCGGGTAGAGCTCGCGCAGCGCCGCGAGGAACTGGTCGGCGTCCGTCAGCTCGGACGAGACCGTCGGGACGCGGAGGAGGGCGGACAGGCGCTGGGCGATCCCTGGGCGCGGGGCGACGAGGTCCATGGTCCTGCTCTCTCGGAGGGGCGTGCAGCCATCGTGGCGGAGCGGAGCCTCCCGGAGCGACGCGACGCACGGCCCGAGCTGGGGACGCGGCCCGTCCCACGTTTCAGGCGTGAGAAATCTCGCAGCAATCACGCTGCCGGGGTTGCGTCACGGCTCAGCTCTCGCTGAAGTAGCCGGATGACCGAAACGACGAAAGCCGCCGCTGCCGCGCCCTCGAAGGGCGGGGGTTCGCTCAAGAAGGTCATCACCGGGCCCCTCCTCTTCGCGTTCATCGTCGGCGACACCCTCGGCGCCGGCATCTACACGCTGGTCGGCACGATGGCGAACGACGTCGGAGGCGTCATCTGGCTGCCCCTGCTCATCGCGCTCGTGATCGCGCTGCTCACCGCCGGCACCTACGCCGAGCTGATCACCAAGTACCCGCACGCGGGAGGCGCGGCCCGCTACGTCGACCACGCGTTCGGCAAGCCGTACCTGTCGTTCCTCGTCGGCTTCCTGATGATGGCCTCGGGCATCACCACGGCGGCCTCGCTCGCCAACGCCTTCGCCGGCGACTACCTCGGCGCGCTCCTCGACGTCCCGCCCGCTCCGACCGCGATCGTCTTCATCGCGCTGCTCACGCTGATCAACCTGCGCGGCGTGAAGGAGTCGCTGTCGGCGAACCTGGTCGCCTCCGTGATCGAGGTCAGCGGGCTCGTCATCGTCATCGTCTGCGCGGCGATCTTCTTCGGCGGCGGCAACGGCGACCCCGCGCGCATCTTCGAGTTCGCTCCCGACGTAGCGCCGCTGCAGGGCGCGTTCGCCGCCTCGATCGTCGCCTTCTTCTCGTTCCTCGGCTTCGAGGCCGCCGCGAACATGGCCGAGGAGGTGCGCAACCCGTCGAAGGTGTACCCGCGCGCGCTGTTCGCGGCCCTGTTCACGGCCGCCGTGGTCTACCTCCTGATCGCGCTCGGCGCCGTGATCGTGCTGCCGATCGACGAGCTCGCGGCGTCGTCCGGCCCGCTGCTCGATGTCGTGTCGGCGAGCGGCGTGGCGGTTCCGGAGTGGCTGTTCGGCCTGATCGCGCTCGTCGCCATCGCCAACGGCGCCCTGCTCTTCATGGTGATGGCGAGCCGCGTCGGCTTCGGCCTCGCCTCCTCGGGCCTGCTGCCGAGCGCATTCGGCTACGTGCTGCCCAAGCGCGGGACCCCGTGGGTGTCGATCATCGCCGTCGGCGTCGCGACCGCCGTGCTGAGCCTGGTCGGCGACGTCGGGACGCTCGCCGAGACCACCGTGCTGCTGCTCCTGCTCGTGTTCATCTCGGCGAACGTCTCGGTGCTGGTGCTGAAGAAGGACAAGGTCGACCACGAGCACTTCTCGGTGCCGCGGGTGGTGCCCGTGCTCGCGATCATCGCGAGCATCGTCCTGCTGACCCAGCAGACCGGGCCGGTGTGGCTGGGCGCGCTCGCCTACGCCGTCGTCGGCACCGTGCTGTTCCTCGCGACGCGCTTCGGCAAGAAGGCGCACGCGAACCGCTCGTAGCCCTCGATCGATCAGTCGCGAACGGCTGCCTCGACCGGACGGAGGGAGCCGTTCGCGACGGGTCGACGTGGCACGGTGGAGGGGTGACCGTCTCGCTCTCGCCGCTGACCGCCTCCGATCTCGCCGCCTGGATGGAGGTTCAGCGCGCGGAGTACATCACGGACCGGATCCGCTCCGGTGACGACGAAGCGGCAGCGACCCGCAACGCCGACACCTCCTACGAGAAGTACTTCCCGGACGGAGTACCGGCGCCGGGGCACGATGTGCTGGTGATCCTCGACGGGGATCGACGCGTCGGCACGATCTGGCTCGGGCCCCATCCGAGCGACCTGGAGGGCGTCTTCTGGGTGTGGGACGTGCAGATCGATGCCGCCGAGCGAGGTCGCGGCCTCGGCCGGGCAGCGATGCTGCTGGCGGAGGAGCACGTCGCCTCCCACGGCGGCCGCGCGCTCGCACTGAACGTCTTCGGCTTCAACACGTCGGCGCGAGGGCTGTACGAGTCGCTCGGATACGAGACGACGGCGGTGCAGATGCGCAAGGAGCTCAGCTGACACGACGCGGGATCCGGTGCGCGGCCTTCCCGAGCGCGGTGGAGGCCCGCGCGCGGCGTCAGCTCTGCCAGAGCGCGGCGCCGACGACCGACACCACGCCGAGCAGGGCGATCGCCGTCGCCCAGTAGCCGAGGAACAGCGCGAACGTGGCGAACCCCCAGCCCGCCTCCCCGCTCCTGCGGATCTGCGCCCGGGCCACGTGGCCGAGGACCACGCCCACGATGCCGATCAGGAACGCGGCGACGAAGGCGGCGATCGAGAGCGGGTTGACGCGCGGATCGGTCACGAGGCCGGCCTCGCGACGGGCGCGGCCCTGGGTGACGGCGATCGGGATGCCGATCGCCGCGATGAGCACCGGAGAGACGATGACGGCGATAATGACGAGGTGCCAGCCTGCGAGTCCTGCGAACATCCGACGAGCGTAACGAGGCGCTGCTGTCGCTGGGATCAGCCGCGCGGCTGACCTCGGTGCGACGCAGAGCTCGGAGGCGGATAGAGCGTCGGCTGGGCCGGGCCCCCGCCCGCGAGGAGTTCGCGGGCGGGGCGCCTCCGCTCGTCAGCTCGTCGAGGGAATGACGGTGGGGTCGGTGGACTCCGACGCCCCGGAAGCCGCCGCCACGCCCCGGCCGAAGGCCTGGCCCTGCAGGATCGCTCCGAGGTCGACACCGGTCGCCGACTTGACGCTGTCGAACGTGGCCGCGAGGCTCGCCGCCTGCTCGCGCGCGATGTGGGTGCCGGCGGTGTCGCCTCCGATCAGGGTGACGGTGCCGACGTTCTGGTAGCCCTTCGCGAACTCGGCCATCAGCGACGGGAGCTGCCCGATCAGCTCGCGGCCCAGGATCGCCTCCTGGTTCTCGCGGAGCGCCTCCGCCTCGGCCTGGATCGCGGCCGCGCTCGCCTCGCCCTTGGCGCGGATGGCCTCCGCCTCGGCAGCGGCGTTCGCGCGCAGCGCCTCTGCCTCGGCACCGGCCTTGGCCCGGAGGGCGTGGGCCTCCGCCTCAGCGCGCGCGCTCACGGCTGCCGCCTCGGCGGCGGCCGACGCCTGCCGGGCCTCGGCCTGGCGCTGGACGGCGTAGGCCTCGGCGTCCGACCCCTGCTGCGCGATCTGACGGTCGGTCTCGGCCTTCTTCTGACGCCCGTAGGCGTCGGCGTCGGCCTCGGTCTGGCGACGGTACTTCTCGGCGTCGGCGACGCGCTTGACGTCGGCGTCGAGCTCGGCCTGCCGGTTCTCGGCGCGCTGCACGAGGACGGCCTGCTCGCGCTCGGCGCGGGCCAGGTTCTCGGCCTGCTCGGCCTCGGCGTTCGCCCGGCCGACCTCGGACTTCGCGGCGGCGGTGTTCTTGTCGTAGGCGGTCTGCTCGATCAGGTTGGCCTCGTCGGTGGCGAGCTGGCGGGCCTTGACCTCACGGGCCGCGTTGATCCGGGCGACGTCGGCTTCGCGCCGGACGCGCTCGATCTCCTGCGCGCCGAGCGCCTCGATGTAGCCGTTGCGGTCGGTGACGCCCTGGATGGCGAAGGAGTCGAGGACGAGGCCCTGCGCGAGCAGGTCGCCCTTGATCCCCTCGGCGATCTCGTCGCCGAGCTTCTGCCGGTCCTGCATGACCTCCTCGACGCTGAGCTTCGCGACGACGCCGCGGAGGGCGCCCTCCAGCTGCTCCGTCGTGAAGACGTCGATCGACTGGTCCTGCGAGGCGAAGCGCTCGGCGGCGGCGCGCACCTGATCGGCCGTGGAGCCGATCTTGACGAGGGCGACGCCCGCGAGGTGGATCGTCACGCCGTTCTTGGTCTGCGCGACCGGCTCCATCTTGATCTGCCGCGACCGCAGCGAGATGCGGTCGGAGCGCTGGGTCAGCTTGTTGACGAACGCGCCGCCGCCGGTGATGACGGTCATGTTCGACGTCAGCCCGTCATCGCCCTTCTGCTTCTTTCCGACGATCACGATCGCCTCGTCGGCCTGCGGCACCTGGTACCAGGCCCGGAAGATGAAGAAGCCGATGATGGCGAGCAGCAGCACGACCCCGACGGCGATGCCGGCGACGACGATCCAGAGCAGATCAGATTGCATGGACGAGAGACCCCCTTGTCAGAACCTGCGGGAGGCGGGTTCCTGAGCGATGTACAGATTCATGGTGGCATGGCTCGATGACGGGCGGCGTGGAGGGCGGCCGACATCGGGCGGGGCACCGGAGTGCTCGAGCCGCAGCGGAATCCCGCCGTAGTGCTGGCCTGGGACGACGAACGGTTCGACGGCGGGTGCGCTGTAGGTTGGCGTTCATGCCCGATGACGACGTCCGCGACGCTCTCCGCGAGTTCGTGCGGGAGCGCGACTGGTCGCAGTTCCACACTCCCGAGAACCTCGCCAAGAGCATCAGCATCGAGTCCGGAGAACTGCTCGAGTGCTTCCAATGGGGCGAGGGCGACCTCCCCGCGGCGGTGGAGGAGCTCGCGGACGTGCTGACCTACTGCCTCCTGCTCGCCGACCGCCTCGGAGTCGACGCGGACGACATCGTCCTCGCGAAGCTCCGGAAGACGCGGGAGAAGTACCCCGTAGACAAGGCGCGGGGACGCAGCGAGAAGTATGACCGGCTTTAGCATCGAGCGCCTGCCCTTCGACTCCGACCAGGTCCGCGTCTGGGGCGCCGCCGATCCGCGGCACCGCAACTGGCCCGTCGTCTACGTCCTCGACAGCGCGGCGGAGGTCTACGTCGGCGAGTCCCTCAACGCTGAGGGACGGCTCCGCCAGCACCTGGACTCCCCCGAGAAGAGCCGGCTCGAGCGCGTGCGGGTCGTCCTCGACAACACCTTCAACAAGTCCGCCTGCCTCGATCTCGAGTCGTTCCTCCTGCGGATGCTGTCGGGCGAAGGTCGGTTGAAGGTCCTGAACCACAACGCGGGAATCACCGACGCCGACTACTTCGATCGCGAGTCCTACCGTCAGACGTTCGACGAGGTCTTCGAGGTCCTGCGCACCGAGGAGCACCTCTTCCAGCGGACGCTTCCCGAGATCATCAACAGCGATCTCTTCAAGCTGTCGCCGTTCAAAGCGCTCAACCACGATCAGGCCATCGCCGTCGAGGACATCCTCGAGGGCTTGTTCGCGGATCTGGAGTCCGGGCGGCCGAGCACGGTCGTCGTGCAGGGTGACCCGGGGACCGGCAAGACCGTCGTCGCGATCTACCTGCTGAAGCTCCTGCAGGACATCCGGCGGCACGATCCGGAGGAGCCGCTGGACAGCGACTCCGTCTTCAGCGACTTCTTCACCCCCGGCCATGCGGAGCTGCTGTCGACGCTCCGCGTCGGGCTCGTGGTGCCGCAGCAGTCGCTGCGCGGTTCGATCGCACGGGTCTTCACGCTGACGCCCGGATTGAGCAAGGACCTCGTGCTCACGCCTTTCGATGTCGGGCAGAGCGAGGAGCCCTTCGACCTCCTCCTGGTCGACGAGGCACACCGTCTGAGTCAGCGGGCGAACCAGCCGTCCGGCCCCTTGAACAAGAAGTTCGCCGACATTAACCGGGCACTGTTCGGACAGGACTCCCTCGAGTACACGCAGCTCGACTGGATCCGCGCCCGCAGCAGGCACACGATCCTGATGCTCGACACAGCGCAGACCGTCCGACCGATGGACCTCCCTGCTGCAGTCACAGGGCGCCTCCTCGCGGAGGCGTCGGCGAGTGGTCGCGTATACCCCCTCCGCTCGCAGATGCGCATCGCGGCGGACAAGGACTACGTCGGGTACGTGCGCGCGACGCTGTCCGACGCCCCGCCCGAGCACCGCGAGGACTTCGGCTCCTACGACCTGCGCTTCTTCGAGGACCTCGCCGAGCTGCGCCGGGAGCTGCTGCTCCGGGAGCAGGAGCACGGTCTCGCGCGACTCGTCGCCGGGTACGCCTGGAAGTGGATCACCAAGAATCAGAAGGACGCGTTCGACATCGAGATCGACGGCCTGGAACTGCGATGGAATCGGACCCAGCGCGACTGGATCAACTCACCCGGCGCCATCGACGAGGTCGGCTCGATTCACACGGTCCAGGGCTTCGACCTCAACTACGCCGGAGTCGTGATCGGCCACGACCTGCGCTTCGACCCTGTCGCGCAGCGCATCGTCTTCGACCGGTCCAACTACCACGACAAGAAGGGACGTGAGAACAACCCCAAGCTCGGCCTCGTCTACTCCGACGAGGATCTGCTCGCCTACGTCCGCAACATCTACTCGGTGCTGCTGACGCGCGGGATCCGCGGGACCTACATCTACGTGTGCGACGAACCACTCCGTCATCACCTCGCGCGCTACTTCTGATCGCGCCGTGGTGGTCGTGGCGACCGATGCCGCCACGTGCCGCGACCCCGGCCGCTCGACGACGAGGTCGGCGTTCGGCGACGGATTCTCGCTGGCGGTACGTCCGCGTCCGGCTGCGCGGGCCGCCTCGCGTCCGATCAGCGGCCGATCGCGGAGAAGACGAAGTGCTGGGGTACCTGGACTCGAACCAAGAACAACTGAACCAGAATCAGCCGTGTTGCCAATTACACCATACCCCAATGGTCATCCGGAGGTGATCCCGGGACCAGGCGGCGACCGGAACGAGGCCGGGCGCCGAGGTACGACAGTACCCTACGGGCGCACGCTGCTCAAATCGGGTCCGTGGATCGCGAGATGCTCCGCCTCCGGGGCGGCCTCGCCGAGGCGAGCGCGCACGAGATCGCGGTTGACGGAGGAGGCGACCTGCGCGCCGGAGCCCGCGGCGACGATGAGCTGCTGCGGGCCGGGCGCTGTGACCTCGCCGGCCGCGTACAGGCCGGGGACGGTGGTGCGGCCGCCCGGGTCGACGCGGAGGAAGCCGTCGGCGTCGCGCTCGGGGCCCGCGGCGTCGAGGTAGTCGAGAGCGGGGACCCAGATCGGGCGCACGAAGGCGCCGGTGCGCGGGATCACGTCGCCGTCGGCGAGTGCGACGCCGGTCAGGGTGGCGCGCTCGCCGGTCAGGTCGGCGACGGGGCGGCGGTCGACGCGCACCCCGATCGAGCCGAGGAGCGACTCGTCGGCGTCGCTGACGAGTCCGACGCCGTTGGTGAAGACGATCAGATCGGTCGACCACTGCGAGAGCAGCATGGCGCGCTCGGCCAGGTCGTCGGTCTCGCCGATGAGCGCGAGCGGCTCGCCCGCCTTCTCGTAGCCGTCGCACTCCATGCAGCTGTGCACGGCGGTGCCGTAGTAGGCGCGGAGGCTCGGCAGCGCCGGCAGCTTCTCGGCCAGTCCACCGGCGATCACCACCGCGGTCGCGATCACGCAGCGGTCGGCCGAGCCGCGCACGCCGCGGGACGAGACCACGAACTCGCCTCCCGAGCGCTCGACCGAGGTGACCAGGCCGTTGTGCACCTCCGCACCCTCGTAGTGCTCGAGCTCCTCGCGGCCGAGGCGGCGCAGCTCGAGGGGCGAGATGCCGTCGCGCGTGATGAAGCCGTGGGAGTGCAGCGTCGCCGCGTTGCGCGGGCGGTTGGCGTCGAGCAGCAGCACGCTGCGGCGCGCGCGGACGAGATTGAGGCCCGCCGACAGCCCGGCGGGGCCCGCGCCGATCACGACGACGTCGTAGCGGCCTCCCACTGCCTCGCCCATGATCAGGCGGACCGGGAGACGAGGTGGGCGGAGAGGCGGTCGAGGCGGGCGATCGACTCCGTCTTGCCGAGGATCTCCATCGACTCGAACAGCGGAGGCGACACGCGCCGCCCCGAGATCGCGGTGCGCAGCGGGCCGTAGGCGATGCGGGGCTTGAGGCCGAGTCCCTCGATCAGGGCCGACGCGAGCGCCTCCTGCACCGCGGCGGTCAGCCACTCCCCCTCGGGCACCAGCTCGAGCGCACCGATCGACGCCGCGAGGACCTCGCCGGCGTTCGCGGGCAGCCCCTTCAGTGCGTCGTCGTCGTACTCGAGCGCGTCGGCGGTCGTGAAGAGGAAGCCCAGCATCCCCGGCGCCTCACCGAGGAGCCCGATGCGCTCCTGCACGAGCGGGGCCGCGGCGTCGAGCACGCCGCGCTGCTCGACGGTCGGCTCGCCCGCGAGCACTCCCGCGGCGATGAGGTAGGGCACCGTCCTGTCGGTGAAGTCCTCCACCGTCAGGAGGCGGATGTGGTCGCCGTTGATCGACTCCGCCTTCTTGAGGTCGAAGCGCGCCGGGTTCGGGTTCACGTCGGCGACGTCGAACGCGGCGACCATCTCGTCGATCGAGAAGACGTCGCGGTCGTGCGTCAGCGACCAGCCGAGGAGCGCCAGGTAGTTGACCAGGCCCTCGGGGATGAAGCCGCGGTCGCGGTGGTGGAAGAGGTTCGAGGACGGGTCGCGCTTCGAGAGCTTCTTGTTGCCCTCGCCCATCACGTAGGGGAGGTGGCCGAAGCGCGGGACGAAGGTGGTGACTCCGATGTCGATCAGTGCGTGGTACAGCGCGATCTGACGGGCGGTCGAGGGCAGGATGTCTTCGCCGCGGAGGACGTGCGTGATCTGCATGATCGCGTCGTCGACCGGGTTCACCAGCGTGTAGAGCGGCTGGCCGTTCGGGCGCACCACGACGAAGTCGCTGAACGAGCCGGCCGGGAACGTGATCGGCCCGCGCACGAGGTCGTCGAACGACAGGTCGGCGTCGGGGACCCGGAGGCGGAGCGCCGGCTGACGGCCCTCGGCGCGGAGGGCCGCGCGCTGCTCGTCGGTGAGCCCGCGGTCGACGTTGTCGTAGCCGTGCTGCTTGGCTCGTCCGGCGGCCTCGTTGCGCGCGTCGATCTCCTCGGCCGTCGAGTAGCTCTCGTAGAGGTGACCCGACTCGAGCAGGCGCGCGATCACGTCGAGGTAGACGTCGCTCCGCTCCGACTGGCGGTACGGGCCGTGCGGGCCGCCGACTCCGACGCCCTCGTCCCAGTCGAGCCTCAGCCAGCGCAGCGCGTCGACGATCTGCTCGTAGCTCTCCTCGCTGTCGCGGGCCGCATCGGTGTCCTCGATGCGGAAGACGAAGGTGCCCCCGGTGTGCCGCGCGTAGGCCCAGTTGAACAGGGCCGTGCGGATGAGGCCGACGTGCGGCGTCCCGGTCGGGGACGGGCAGAAGCGGACGCGGACGTCGCTCCCGGTCGCCGTGGTGAACGGGTGCGCGTCGGGCGCGCGATCCAGGGACGGAGTGAGCTCAGACATACGGCCCCGATTCTAGCCGCGAGCACCCGCGCACCGCCCGTGAGCGCCGCCGCCGGCCGTCCCGAGCACTAGCGCGAAGCAGTGCTCCGAGTCAATGGGCTGCCGAAGAGGCAGGAGCAGTGGTGCTCTGGCCGGAGAGCTTCTTCTCGAGGCCGTTCCACCCTGCCTCTCCCCTCCACCCGGCCCCGGAAGGAGGACTGCGTCCGAGGAGGCGCCCCCCGAAGCCGACCGTCAACTGCCAGCATCGAAAGGAGCCCGGATGAGCCTCACCCGCCTCGCGCCCGCAGCGCTGTCGGACTCCGCCCGCGAGGAGAAGGACGCTCGCACCCTCTCGCTCTTCCACCGCGCCGCGACAGCCGAGGCGGCCGAGGCCGACCGCATCCGCGAGCGCATCGTGCTCGATCACCTCGGCCTGGCCGAGGCCATGGCCCGTCGCGTGTCGCGCGGAGGCAGCGGCGACGGAGCGGATCTGCGCCAGGTCGCCTACGTCGGCCTCGTCAAGGCCGCGCAGCGCTTCACCCCCGAGCGCGGCGACAGCTTCGCCGCCTTCGCGGTGCCGACCATCACCGGCGAGCTCAAGCGCCACCTCCGCGATCTCGGCTGGATGATCCGCCCGCCCCGCGGGGTGCAGGAGCTGCACCGCCGCAGCACCCTCGTGGCGGAGGAGCTGGCGCAGGAGCTCGGACGCCACCCCTCCGACCGCGAGATCGCCCACCGCCTCGGCGTCGAGGTCGGCGACGTCGCCGATGCTCGGACCGCCGGTCACCCGCTGTCGCTCGACGAGACGGTCGGCGAGGCGGGAGTGCGGCTGAGCGAGACGCTCGGCGGCGAGGACGAGCGGCTCGCCGGGATCGAGCGCCGCCACGGCCTGGCCGACGCGCTCGGCGAGCTCGAGGAGGGCCAGCGCGAGCTGCTCCGGATGCGGTTCGTCGAGGAGATGACCCAGCAGCAGATCGCGGACGCCCTCGGCACCACGCAGATGCAGGTGTCGCGCCTGCAGCGCCGGATCCTCGCTCAGCTCGCCGACCGCCTCGGCGCCCCGTCGCGCGCGCAGCAGCCGCGCGGCCGGGTCGCCACGGTCACTCCCGTCGGCTCGAGTGCCCGACTGCGGACCGCCTGAGGTGCGCTCCGGCGCGATCGGGGAGCGAGGCCAGGGCGTCGAGGACGTCGTCGACCTGCACAGCGAGCAGCGCAGGGTCGGGCTCCGCCGAGAAGACGTCGCCGCGGCGCAGCGACGCGTCGGTGAGCACGACGTGCGGGCCGGTGACGGGCGGGCCCCAGGCCTCGGGCGGGGCCGGTCCGAAGATCACCACGGAGGGGATCCCGTAGGCCGAGGCGAGATGGGCCGCTCCGGTGTCGACCGTCACGACGACCTCGGCGGAGGCGACCACCGCGGCGAACTCCGCCAGGTCGATCCCTCCCGCGAGCACCTCGCCGACGCCGGCGATCTCGGCGACCCGGCGCGCGCGGTCGGCCTCGTTCGCGCCTCCGGTGAAGACGACGCGGTGGCCCTGGGCGGCGAGCGCCTGCGCGACCGCGGCGAAGCGCTCCTCCGGCCACTCCCTCGAGCCGTAGAAGGCGCCGATGTGCACCACCGCGGCACCGGCCACGGGCGCCGCGACCTCGGGCACCGCGATGCCGACGTCCTCGGGGTCGGCGTCGAGGCCGATCGAGTTCACGAGCCGGGCCCAGCGCGCGCGCTCGAGCTCGCCGTCGATCCAGAGGGGTCGCGGGTCATCGGGGCCGGCGCCCGGATCGAGGGCCGGCACGCGGAACTCGAGGGTCCGCCGCGGCCGGAGAGCGAGCAGCGCGTCCCGCGACTCCGGCCCGTTGCCGTGCAGATTGACGGCGAGGTCGATGCGGTCCGGCGCCACGGGGAGCGGATCGTCGAGACCGTGCAGCGTCGGGACCAGGGCGTCGAGGCCGTCGATCAGATCGACGATCGGCTCGAGCCAGGGCGTGGTCGCCAAGATCAGCCGGTGCTCGGGGAAGCCGCGGCGGAGCGCGTGCAGCGCCGGGACCGCGACGAGGATGTCGCCGAGCTTCAGCGCACGCAGCGCGAGGATCTCCGGGGTGCCGTCGGGGTCGGTGAGAGCGCGCACGGCGCCTCCTTCCTGTCGCGACTCCCGTACCCCGCTGCCGAGGGCTCAGACGCGACCGGGGAGATCGGAGCCTCGACGCGCCCGAGCGCGACGACTTCTCCCTCCTCGCGTTTACGGACCCGGTGCAGGGGGTACGAGGAAGAAGTGAACGTCTCGATCCTCCGGAGCACCGCGACCGCCGCCCGCGCGCGGGCGCCGCGGCTGCGCGGGATCCTCTTCGACCGCGATGCGACGCTCGTGGTCGACGTCCCCTACAACGGGGACCCCGAGAAGGTCGTCCCGATGCCGACCGCGCTCGACGCCGTCGAGCGGGCGCGCGAGGCGGGGCTCGCCCTCGGCGTCGTCACGAACCAGTCGGGGATCGCCCGCGGCATCATCGACCGCGCCCAGGCCGACGCGGTCAACGCGCGGGTCGACGAGCTCTTCGGCGGCTTCGACGTCTGGATGCTCTGCCCGCACGGGCCGGCCGACGGCTGCGACTGCCGCAAGCCCGCGCCAGGGATGGTGCTCGGAGCGGCCGAGGCGCTGGGGCTGCCCCCGGAGAGCCTCGCCGTGATCGGCGACATCGGCGCCGACGTCGGCGCAGCCGCGGCGGCCGGCGCGCGCGGCGTGATCGTGCCGACCCCGATCACCCGCTCGGAGGAGGTGGCCGCCGCCCCGCTGCGGGCGGCGACGCTCCTCGAGGCGGTCGAGCTGCTGCTCGCGATGCAGCCCGACGGAGACGCCGAGTGACCCGGCGCGTGCTCGTCGCCCGCCTCGACAGCGCGGGCGATGTGCTGCTGTGCGGTCCGGCCGTGCGGGCGATCGCGGCGGACGCCGAGGTGCTGCTGCTGTGCGGTCCGCAGGGCGCTCCCGCCGCGGCACTGCTGCCCGGACCGTCGTCGGTGCGCACCTGGTGGTGCCCCTGGATCGGCGACGCCTCCCGCCCGGTCGACGCCGAGCTCGTCGACGAGCTGCGCGGGATCGTCGAGGAGTTCGCCCCCGACGAGGCGGTCGTCCTCACCTCCTTCCACCAGTCGCCGCTGCCGCTCGCGCTGCTGCTGCGCCTCGCCGGCGTCGCCCGCATCACGGGCGCCTCCGTCGACTTCGCCGGCGCGCTGCTCGACGTCCGCCTCGTCCCCGGCGAGAGTCTCGAGGAGGACCAGCCGGAGCCCGAGCGCGCCCTCGCGATCGCCGCCGCCGCAGGCTTCCCCCTCCCCGACGGCGACGACGGCCGCCTCCGGGTGCGCCGCGAGGGGCGCCTCCCCGAGGTGCTCGAGGGGATCGGCCGCTACGTCGTCGTGCACCCCGGTGCGGCGGTGCCCGCCCGCGCCTGGCCGGCCGAGAACGCGGCGCGCGCGGTCGAGCTGCTCGCCGACGAGGGCTGGGCGGTCGCCGTCACCGGCGGACCGGGCGAGCGCACCCTGACCGCGCAGGTCGCGGGCAGCCGCGGGATCGACCTGGGCGGCGTCACCGACTTCGCCGGTGCCGCCGAGGTGCTGGCGCGCGCCGACGTCGTGATCAGCGGCAACACGGGCCCCGCGCACCTCGCCGCGGCGGTCGGCACACCGGTCGTCAGCCTGTTCGCACCGGTCGTCCCCGCGATCCGCTGGGCGCCCTACGGGGTGCCGGTCGAGCTGCTCGGCGACCAGCACGCGCCGTGCGCCGGCTCGCGGGCCCGGGTCTGCCCGGTGCCCGGCCACCCCTGCCTCGCGGGGGTGAGCGCCGAGGAGGCGGTCGCTGCCGCGCTGCGACTCGGTGCGCGCACGGCGACGACGACGGAGGCGATGGCATGAGGATCCTGCTCTGGCACGTGCACGGCGGCTGGGCGGACGCGTTCGTCCGCGGCGACCACGAGTACCTGCTCCCCACCACCCCGGAGCGCGACGGCTGGGGTCTCGGCACCGGCGGTCGCGACTGGCCGAACGCGATCGAGATCGCTCCCGACCAGCTGCGCGAGGCCGACGTCGACGCCGTGCTGCTGCAGCGCCCGGAGGAGCTCGCCGAGGCGGAGCGACTGCTCGGCCGCCGGCTCGGGCTCGACCTGCCCGCGGTCTACATCGAGCACAACACGCCCCGCGGCGATGTGCCCGACAACCGTCATCCGCTCGCCGATCGCGACGATCTCGTCCTCGTGCACGTCACGCACTTCAACGCGCTGATGTGGGACACCGGGTCGACCACCACCACCGTCATCGAGCACGGGATCCACGATCCCGGGCCGCTCTACACGGGCGAGCTCCCGCACTTCGGAGTCGTCGTGAACGAGCCGGTGCGCCGCGGCAGGGTCGCGGGGACCGACCTCCTCCCCCGCTTCGCCGACCTCGCACCGCTGGACGTCTTCGGCATGAAGACCGACCGCCTGCGCGAGCTGCCGGGGCTGGAGGCGGTGGGAGTGCAGGGTGATGTCCGCACCGGAGAGATGCACTCGGCGCTCGCCCGCCGCCGCGTCTACCTGCACCCCTTCCGCTGGACCTCGCTCGGCCTGGCGCTGCTCGAGGCGATGCACCTCGGCATGCCGGTCGTGACGCTCGAGACCACGGAGGCGGGGCGCGCCGTGCCTCCCGAGGCCGGAGCGATCTCGAACGACCTCGACGCGCTCGCCGCCTCGGCGCGGGCGCTGATCGAGGATCCGGAGCGGGCAGCCCGCGCCGGGGCCGTCGCCCGCGAGAGCGCCCTCGAGCGCTACGGGCTCGGCCGGTTCCACCGCGACTGGGACGAGCTCCTCTCGGACCTTCCTCGCCGTTCCGGCCGCAGGCCCGCCGACAACCGAGCAGGGAGCACCCGATGAGCCAGACCTCGCCGCTCACCATCGCGATGGTCTCCGAGCACGCCAGCCCTCTGGCGACGCTCGGAGGCGTCGACGCCGGCGGGCAGAACGTCCACGTCGCGGCCCTCGCCGAGGCGCTCGCCCGGCGCGGTCACCGCGTGGTCGTCTACACCCGGCGCGACGACCCGACGCTGCCGCGCCGCGTCCCCTTCACCTCGGGAGTCGAGGTCGTGCACGTCGACGCGGGCCCCGCCCGGCGCGTCCCCAAGGACGACCTGCTCCCCTTCATGGCCGACTTCGCGCGCGACCTCGCCGCGGAGTGGGTCGACGAGCGCCCCGACCTGGTGCACAGCCACTTCTGGATGTCCGGGGTCGCCGCGCTCGACGCCTCGGAGCAGGTGGAGCGCGCCACCGGCCGCCGCGTCCCCGTGGTGCACACCTTCCACGCGCTCGGAGTCGTCAAGCGGCGCCAGCAGGGAGCCCTCGACACGAGCCCCGCCGAGCGCGAGTGGCTCGAGCCGGGAGTGGGCCTGAGCGCCGACCGCATCGTGGCGACCTGCTCCGACGAGGCCTTCGAGCTCAAGAACCTCGGCGTGCCGACAGGAGCCATCTCGGTCGTGCCGTGCGGGGTCGACATCGAGCGCTTCACTCCCGACGGCCCCGTCGCGCCGCGCACCGGCCGCACCCGGCTGATGAGCATCGGCCGCCTCGTCCCGCGCAAGGGCATGGGGCACGCCATCGAGGCCCTGGCCCGCGTCGTCGCCGACGGGCACGACGCCGAGCTGGTGATCGTCGGCGGCTCGGGCTCGGGCGACGCCCTCGCGGCCGACCCCGAGTACCAGCGGCTGCACGCGATCGTCGAGGGCCTGGGAGTCGCCGATCGCGTCGCGCTCGTGGGTCAGCTCTCGCAGGCCGAGATGCCCGCGATGCTCCGCTCGGCCGACATCGTGGTCTGCGCGCCCTGGTACGAGCCGTTCGGGATCACGCCCCTCGAGGCGATGGCGTGCGGCGTGCCCGTGGTCGCCTCCTCCGTCGGCGGCCTCATCGACACGGTCGTCGAGGACGTCACCGGCGTGCACGTCCCGCCGCGCGACCCCGCAGCCCTCGCCTCCGCGCTCGCCGCTCTGATCGACGACCCGGAGCGCGCTCGCGCCTACGGAGCGGCCGGTCGCGAGCGCGTCGAGTCCCGCTACTCCTGGGACCGCGTCGCCGCGGACACGGAGCGCGCCTACTCCGCCGTCCTCGACGGACTCGCCGACGACTCCGTCCTCAGCGGCGCCGCCGGCACCCCCTCCTCCTCCCCCCTCACCCGGAAGGCCCCGCGACGATGACCATCGACACCGTCCTGGACGCACCGACGGACGCCGCCCGGCGCCTCGTCGACGAGCACATCGCCCGCGCGCTCGCCGTGGTCGCCCAGCTCGAGCGCCACTCCGACCGCATCACCGCCTGGGGGGTCGAGCTCGCCGACCGCCTGCACTCCGGGGCCCGACTGCTCGCGGCCGGCAACGGCGGCTCGGCGGCCGAGGCGCAGCACCTGACCGCGGAGCTGGTCGGCCGCTTCGACGGCGACCGGATCCCGTTCTCGGCGATCTCGCTGCACGCGGAGTCGTCGAGCCTGACCGCGATCGGCAACGACTACGGATTCGACCACGTGTTCTCGCGGCAGGTCACGGCGCACGCCCGCGCCGGCGACGTCGTCGTGCTGCTCTCGACCAGCGGCCGCAGCGCCAACCTGCTCCACGCGGCCGAGGCGGCGCGCGCCGCGGGTGCCCGCTCCTGGGCGCTGACGGGCGACGGGCCCAACCCGCTGACCGAGCTCTGCGACGAGTCGATCGCGCTCGAGGGGCACGGCTCGAACGTGCAGGAGGCGCAGCTCGTGCTCGTGCACGCCCTGTGCCGGGCGTTCGAGCACCGGATCCGCGCGCGGACGGAGGCGGCCGCGTGAGCGCGCGCCTGCGGATCGCCGTCGTCGGCGACGTGATGCTCGACGTCGACCTCTCCGGCCCGGCCGAGCGGCTCAGCCCCGATGCGCCCGTGCCCGTCGTCGACGTCTCGTCGCGCGGCGCCCGGGCGGGAGGCGCCGGCCTGGTCGCGCGGATGCTCGCCCGTGACGGCCACGACGTGACCCTCGTCACCGTGCTCGCCGACGACTCCGACCCCGACGTCGCCGAGCTGCGCGCCGAGCTCGACGGGATCCGCCTGGTCTCGGGCGTGTCGGGCGCTCCGACGCCGGTGAAGACCCGTGTCGCCGCCTCCGGGCAGGCCGTCGTGCGCCTGGACCGCGGCTGCGAGCGACCACCGCTGCCCGCCGTGACCGACGAGATGCTCGCCGCGCTCCGCGGCGTCGACGCGGTCGTCGTCGCGGACTACGGCCGCCGCCTCACCGAGGACGCCTCGCTCCGCGCAGCCCTCGACGCCCTCGACGTGCCCCTGGTGTGGGATCCGCACCCCCGCGGCTCGACACCGGTCGCGGGTGCGACCCTGGTGACTCCGAACCTCGCGGAGGCGACCGCCTTCTCGGGTGCGACGGGTCGCGGAGTGACGCGGGCCGAGTCTGCCGCCACGACGCTGCTCGAGCGCTGGGCCTGCGGCGCCGTCGCGGTGACCATGGGCTCCGGCGGGGCGCTCGTGCGCTCGCGCGGCGCGGGCGTGCCGGTCGTCGTGCCGGCCGCGTCGATCCCGCCCACCGACCCGTGCGGCGCGGGCGACCGCTTCGCCGCCTCCGCCGCCGTCGCCCTCGCCGGCGGTGCCACGCCCTCGGAGGCGGTCGGCGCGGCCGTCGCCGACGCGGGCGCCTACCTGCTCGCCGGAGGCGTCGCCTCGCTCGCGGCGCCCGCCGACGCGGCCCCCCTGCACGGCGGCGGCGTCGACGCGCTCCGGGTCGCGGAGGCGGTGCGCGCCTCGGGCGGCACGGTCGTCGCGACCGGCGGCTGCTTCGATCTGCTGCACGCCGGTCACGCGAGGACACTCGCCGCCGCGCGCTCCCTCGGCGACTGCCTGATCGTCTGCCTCAACTCGGACGACTCCGTGCGACGCCTGAAGGGCGAGCTGCGCCCGATCATCCCCGAGGACGATCGCGTCGACCTCCTCCTCGCGCTGGGCTGCGTCGACGCCGTGATCGTCTTCGGCGAGGACACCCCCGACGAGGCGCTGCGCCGCATCCGCCCCGACGTCTGGGTGAAGGGCGGCGACTACTCCGCCGAGTCCCTCCCCGAGACCGCGACCGTCGCCGAATGGGGCGGCCGCGTGCTGACTGTGCCCTATCACCCGGGCCGCTCGACCACCCGCCTCGCCGCCGCGCTCGCGCGCGTCGGCTGACTCCGCCCCTCGAAAGGACACCCATGAGCACCACCCCCACCCCCATCGGCCGCGTTCTGATCACCGGAGGAGCGTCGGGCCTCGGCGCCGCCGTCGCCGCCGCCGTGACCGCCGCCGGCGGGACTCCGATCGTCCTCGACCGCGACGTGTCGTCGGTGCGCGAGGGCGTCGCCGCCTACCAGGTCGACGTCGCGAAGACCCGCGAGGCCGAGAAGGCCGTCGTCGAGATCGCCCGCGAGCACGGCGGACTCGACGCGGTCGTGACCGCCGCGGGTATCGACCGGTGCGGCCGGCTCGTCGACGTCGAGCCCGAGGAGTGGGAGCGCGTCATCTCGGTCAACCTCCTCGGCACCGCGGCGGTCGTCCGGGCGGCGCTGCCGTTCCTGACCGAGACGCACGGGCGCGTCGTGACCGTCGCCTCCTCCCTCGCGATCAAGGCCGTCTCGGACGCGACCGCCTACTGCGCCTCGAAGTTCGGCGTGCTCGGCTTCACCCGGGCCCTCGCGGCCGAGACCAAGGGCGAGATCGGCGTGACCACGCTGATCCCCTCCGGGATGAAGACGCGCTTCTTCGACGACCGCGACGAGCAGTACAAGCCCGGCCCCGACGCGCTGCTGAACGACCCCGAGAACGTGGCCAACGCGGTCATGTTCATCCTCGGCCAGCCGCAGGGCTGCGAGGTCCGCGAGCTCGTGATCACCCACGAGGAGGAGCCGTCCTGGCCGTGACACCCTGACGACCCTCTCGAGATGCCACCTGAGCGCGCCCCGCGCACCCGGGTGGCATCTCGCGTTCAGCGGGTGGAGGCGAGCACCCCGCGCACGTCCTCCAGCACGCGGTCGACGCGCACGTCGTCGACGAACGACAGCTCGTGCTCGCAGCGCGGAGCCGTCCAGCCCACCTGGGTCGCGTCGATCCCGCAGACCGGGCAGCGGGTCGTCCAGCTCAGCTGCACGCGGTGCCGCTGCCGGCCCATCGGCGCTGCGTTGATCGCGTTGCCCACCCAGAAGATCCCGACCGTGGGTGCTCCGACCGCTGCCGCCAGGTGTCGCGGCCCGCTGTCGTTGCCGAGCACCAGGTCGGCGAGCGAGAGCAGCGGCGCGAGATCCCGCAGCTCCAGCTCACCCGCCCACGACACGGCGCCCGGGGCGCCGGCGACGATCTCGTCGGCGGCCGGCACGTCGGAGGCGTCGCCCACCACGAGCACGCGCGCCCCGTCGGCGATCAGCGCGGTCGCCACCTCCGCGAATGACGCCGAGGGCCAGCGCCGGCGCACGTCGGTGGCGCCGGGGTGGATCACGACGAGCGGCCCGCCCTCGGGCAGGGCGGCCGCGAGCCGGTCGCGGCGGGTCGGGTCGACGCCGAGCGCGGGCTCGAGCCGGGTCGCCCCCGCTCCCGCGAGCCCGACGATCTCGAGGGCCCGCAGCATCTCGTGCTGGTAGTAGACGTAGGGGATGGTGCGCTCGAGCCCGGCCGCGTCGTCGGTGCGCGAGCCGATCGCGTGCCGCGCGCCGAGCCGCTCGAGGAACGGGTTCGAGAACCGCCCTCCCCCGTGCAGCTGCACGGCCAGGTCGAAGGAGCGCGACCGCATCCTCGCGACGAACTCCTCGACGAGGAGCGGATCCTCGGCCTCGCCGTCCTGGACGCCCTGCGCGACCGGCAGCACCTCGACGCCGGAGACGGCGGAGCCGCTCCCCTCGAGCAGCACGCGGTGGGCGGCGGTGCCGAGCAGGGTGATCTCGGCTCCCGGGTAGGCCGCGGCGAGCGCGTCGATCGCCGGCAGCGCGAACAGCAGGTCGCCGAGGCCTCCACCGCGCAGGACCGCGATCCTCTCGACTCCGTCGAAGCGCTCTCGGAGGGGGGCGATGGCGACCACGGGGGTTCCTCTCGGTGGGCAGAGGCGCGGTGGGGCGGCTCCGGGGGCGGTGTGCACTCCCCCTGTTCCCGTCGAGGGCTATCCGAAACCACCAGGTTCACAGACTTAGGTCAGTGATCGCCACAGCCCCGCAGCACAATGACGATGAACGGCGATGACGAGTACTGGATCGCGTGGGGCGATCCAGACCCAAGGCCCAGAAGAATTGGGGAACGGGACACAAGATGAGTCGCTAGAGAGTCCGATCAAGAATTTCCTACCCGATGAACAGATGTATGCCCCTACTCGGCGCACCGACGGCGTCACAGATCCTGCAGCGAGGCGTCTAGATATCCCGCGAGACCGGAAATATCTGGATAAATCGTCGAATGATTGTATGAGAAACGCTCCTCGAGGACCTTCCGAATATCCGCTTTCCCCTCGGCTGTTATAAGGAAGATGAATGTTGGAGATTCTTCGAGTTGATTTGAGCCTTTCGCGAAGGTTTAGCGGTCTTCAGGTACAGGGAAGCCGCCGCAAGGAGATCCGCCTTCTTCCAATAAACGCTTCTTGAATCGATCTTGAAGTACGGCGCGATCTTAGCGCTCATCATGGGCACACCGTCGAGAAGAAAGCCTGCATTTTGCGCGACGATGCGCTGATCATACGCGGGGGGTATCCAAATTCGACGCTTGGCACCCGTACCCCAATCAGCTCCCTGGCGATCCGCGGAACTAGTCAGGGAATGCCAGAACGGGTCTCTCGTGCCTCCGGCATCATCAAGGCGGATCGCGTCGTCGGGAGCCTTGTCTCCATCCGCGACCGCCGGCGCGACCGCGATCCCGAACAAGCGGGCAGGAGTCGTGTCGTAGGCCTCGCTCGCTTCAACTGCAAACCATGCAGCGATATATGGATTGCGAGTGATATCAATGAAGCGCGTCGGCCCAGCGTGATGCTGAAGTCGGGCAAATATCTCCAGCGCCGGAAGCCCATCGAGGCGCCACCGATCTCGGGCGATGTCGAGCATCTTTCGCTCGGCCTGCACGAGTTGTCTTTCGTCTGGGTAGGGTTGCGACTCTTCTGGGCGCTCCTGAGGACCTTTAACCCCGTTGAGCTGCATCAATCGACGGAAGAGGCCACTGTGCATACCCCACTCAGCATTCTGCTGACCTCGCCAGACGAGCTTCAATGAAGGATTTTTCGAGATGAGACGCACAATGGCTTCATTGAGGGAGTCGAATGAATCGACTACACCTTGATCACGCTCGTAGTAGCTCGAAGGACTCGTCATCTCAGTCGAATATCCCGATGGGGACTCTTCAAGCGTTTGGAAGTCGGCGGGCTTACTCAAGGTGTTTTGAAAAAGAGGACGCAACCCTGCGATGATCGCCTGCTCTTGCGTGCTCAGGGAAGCCAGTGCTGGCGAGAGGGAGGAGCGCAGGCTAGCAATCCAACTCTCCTGCAGCTCAGCGATTGCTTGTACCGCAGGCGACGCCAAGTATTCCTGAAGTTGCGCAATTCCGGCAAATGCACCTGATAGATCTGCTTCAGAGAAACGCTCCACGGCATCTTGCACAGAGCTCACGGTATTCTCTTGTGGGACAACCGGAACGCTTTGTTGCGCGCCGTCCTCAGCGCCAATGTCTTCCATGAGCCAATAATGCCTCGTCCCTGCTTCTCGAATCGAGCGACACGCTCCGCGCAATCCTGGAACCAGGGCGCCTCTCTCATCCCTGTGCGAACCAGGCGCGGGCGAAGCGGGCGATCGGAGAACCGGAATGAGGACGACGGCGGTGTCTTGGCCGCCAGCGCGACTTCCGCCTTGAGGCGGACGGTGTCGATCACGGTCTGATCCACCGGGTATCTAGAACCTCACCGGTAGACCTCTCTTCGATGCGCGACGCGCAGGACGAGTATCACGAGCTCGCCGTCCTGGATGTCGTACACGATGCGGTAGTCGCCGACTCGTACACGGTACTCGCCGCCACCTCCCACGAGCTGGATGGCGCCGGGAGGGCGTGGCTCGACCGTGAGGCCCTCGACGGCTGCCTTGATTGATCGCTGATCGTTCGGATGGATTCCACGGAAGGCTTTGGCAGCGGCGCGGCTGTAGACGATCGAATACGACACTCAACGATCAAATCTTCAGCTCGGCCATCAACTCCTCGTGGGTCACGCGGCCGCGGTCGCTGCGCGCCTCGGCGGCGGCGCTGACATCCGACTGGTCCTCGAGCGCCTGCATCGCACGGTCGAAGAAGTCTGGGGAGACGATCACTGCGCGCCGTCCGACGCCTCGGGAAGTGATCTCCACCGGCTCTCGCTGGGCCTCGGCGATGTAATCGCTCTGGCGTTCGCGGAATTGAGACAGAGTCACGCTGGTCATAACCAGATAGTACAACTTGTACAGCTCGAGGAGAAGGCGCCAGCTCTTGCTCGGCGTCCGTGGCGCGCTGTGTCTAGCCGAGTCCGCTGAGGGTACCGGAGGTGTGCACACGCGTCCGCGACCCCTGCGGACGCCTCCGATCGAGAGGTGACCCGTGACCATCGACACCGCCCCCGCCGCCACGAGCTCCGCCACCACCGTCCAGCGCGCCCGCGCCGCCTTCCCCGCCTGGGCCGCCACCGCACCCGCGGAGCGCGGCGCCCTGCTCCGCGCCGCCGCCCACCGCGTCGCCGAGCGCGAGGACGAGCTCGCCGCCCTCAACACCGACGAGACCGGCAAGCCCGCGGGCGACGCCCTGGGCGGTGTCCGCGCCGGAGTCGACACCCTGCTCCAGTACGCCGAGCTGGGCCCGCTGCACCGCGGCAAGAGCCTCCGCGGAGGCGCCCTCAACGTCGATCTCGCCCTGCCGCACCCCCGCGGCGTGGTCCTCGCCCTGACTCCCTGGAACGACCCGGTCGCCGTCGCCGCCGGCATGCTCGGCGCCGCGATCGTCTCGGGTGACGTCGTGATCCACAAGCCCAGCGAGCGGAGCCCCGCGACGGGCGCCCTCTTCACGCGGATCCTCGCCGAGGCCCTGCCCGACGGCGTGCTCACCCTGGTCGAGGGCGACGGAGCCGTCGGCGATGCGCTCGCCCGCACCGAGGGCGTCGACGTCCTCGCGCACGTCGGCTCGACCGCCACCGGCCGCGCACTCGCCCGCGTCGCCGCCGTGACCGGCGCGCACGTGATCCTCGAGAACGGCGGCAACGACGCGCTCGTCGTCGACCGCGACGTCGACCCGGTCTGGGCCGCGGAGCAGGCGGCGCTGGGGGCCTTCGCGAACGCCGGCCAGATCTGCACCTCCGTCGAGCGGATCTACGTGCACCGCGACATCGCCGAGGCCTTCACCGCCGCGCTCGTCGGCGAGGCCGACCGCTGGAGCGCCGGCCCCCTCCCCCGCCTCGTCGACGCCCGCATGCGCGACGCCGTGCACGAGCACGTCACGCAGGCCACGCAGAGCGGAGCGACCGCCCTCACCGGTGGCACGCCCGGCGACGGCACCTTCTACCCGGCGACCGTCCTCGCCGGCTGCACCGACGAGATGCTCGTGATGACCGAGGAGACCTTCGGACCGGTCGCGCCGATCCTCGTCGTCGACGGCTTCGACGAGGCCCTCGCCCGGGCCGCCGCGAGCCCCTACGGCCTCGCCGCGACGGTCCTCACCGCCGACATGGAGCACGCGCACCGCGCCGCGGCGACCCTCCCCGTCGGCACCGTCAAGATCAACGGCGTCTTCGGAGGCGCGCCGGGCGGCAGCGCCCAGCCGCGCGGCACCAGCGGCTCCGGCTTCGGCTACGGACCGGAGCTGCTCGACGAGATGACCACGACCACGGTCGTCCACTTCGGCCTCCCCGTCCTCCCCGGCGCCGCGCGATGAGCCTCGAGGGATCGGCGCTGCAGCGCGCGAGCGCGCTCGTCGCCCACGTGCGCGAGCGGCCGCCGGTCGTCGTGGTCCTCGGCGATCTGATCCTCGACTCCTGGTGGCTGGGCGAGGCCGAGCGCGTCACCCGCGAGGCCCCGGCGCCGGTCCTGCGCCTCGAGGACGTCGTCGACGTCGCGGGCGGCGCGGCGAACACCGCGGCCAATCTGCGCGCCCTGGGCGCCGAGGTCCGCACGGTCGGAGTCGCCGGTCGCGATCCCGAGGGTGATCGCCTCCTCGCCGCCCTCGAGCGGGCGGGGCTGGGCACCGAGTCGATCATCCGGAGCGACGCCGCCACGACGATCAAGACCCGCGTGGTCGGCGGCGACAGCGTGATGCTGCGCGTCGACTCCGGCCCGCACCGCCCCGGCGACGCCGCGCTCGACGAGCTGGCGGACGCCGCCGTGCGTGCCGCCGCCGGCGCCGACGCGGTGCTCGTGTGCGACTACGGCTCCGGGATCCTGCGCGCGGCTCTCGAGCGCGTCCTCGCGGCCGGGCGCCCCGAGCTGCTCGTGGTCGACGCGCACGATCTCGCCGGCTGGGCTTTCGCCCGGCCCGATCTGGTGACGCCGAACGCGAAGGAGGCGGAGCTCCTCCTGGGTGCACCGCTCGGCCGCGGCAGCGCGCGAGCCGCCGCCGTACACGCCGCCGCCGAGCAGCTCCGCGAGCGCTCCGGCTCCCGACACGTCGTCGTGACCCTCGACCGCGACGGCTCCGCCGCACTCGACGCCGACGGCTCGATCACCCGCACCTTCGCCCAGCCCGCCGAGGAGAAGCAGGCCTCGGGGGCCGGCGACACCTTCGCCGCGACCGCGACGCTCGCCCTCGCCGCGGGCCGCTCCCTCGCGACCGCCGTCGATCTCGCGCAGGCCGCGGCCGACGTCGTCGTGCAGCGACCCGGCACCTCCGTCTGCAGCGCCGACGACCTGCTGCACTCGCTGGCGGCCCCCGCGGCGACCGTCCTCGGCGAGGACGCGCTCGTCGAGGTCCTCGCCGAGCAGGCGCGCCGCGGCCGCCGGGTCGTCTTCACGAACGGCTGCTTCGACGTGCTGCACCGCGGCCACACGGCCTACCTCCGCCAGGCGCGCGAGCTGGGCGACGTGCTCGTGGTGGCGGTCAACGACGACGACTCCGTCCGCCGTCTGAAGGGCGAGGGCCGCCCGATCAACCCCGAGGGCGACCGCGCGGGAGTCATCGCCGAGCTGGGCTGCGTCGACTACGTCACCCTGTTCAGCGGCGACACCCCGATCCCCCTCCTCGAGCGCGTGCAGCCGCACGTCTACGTGAAGGGCGGCGACTACGCGCCCGACATGCTCGCCGAGGCCGTCGTCGTGCGCTCCTACGGAGGCACCGTCACCACCGTCGGCTACGTCTCCGAGCACTCGACGACCGAGATGGTCCAGCGGATCCGCTCGAGCGCGCAGCCCGGCCCCTCATGAGCAGCCGGCGATGGTCGGGCGAGTGGGGGCGGGCGGGAGAGGGCCGGACGGCGCTCGTCGACGTGCTCATCCCGACGGCCGGACGCCGCGCCGAACTCGCCGCCACCCTCGCCGGACTCGCGGCGCAGGACGACCCGCCGTTCCGCGTGATCGTCAGCGACCAGTCCGACGACGGCGTCGCCTCCACGGACCCCACAGTGCTCTCGATGCTGCGCGTCCTCGAGGCGCAGGGACGCGCGACCCTCGTGCGCGCCAACCTCCCGCGCCTCGGACTCGCCCACCAGCGGCAGTTCCTGCTCTCGCTCTCGAGCGCGCCGGCCGTGCTGTTCCTCGACGACGACGTCTGGCTCGAGCCGGGCACGCTCGCACGGCTGCACGACGCGCTCGAGCGCCTCGACTGCGGCTTCGTCGGTTCGGCCGTGCAGGGGCTGTCCTACCTCGACGACGTCCGTCCGCACGAGCAGGAGGCGTTCGAACCGTGGCGCGGCGCAGTCGAGCCCGAGCGCATCCGCCGCGGCACCGCGCCGTTCGAGCGCTGGCCGCTGCACAACGGGGCGAACCTGACGCACCTCGCGGCGCGTCTGGACGTGCCGGAAGGCGGCTGGCTCCCCTACCGCATCGCCTGGCTGGGTGCCTGCGCTCTCTACCGCCGAGACGCGCTTGTCGCTTCAGGCGGTTTCGACTTCTGGGAGCAACTGCCCCCAGAGCACAGCGGCGAGGACGTCGCCGCCCAGTGGCGCGTCATGGAGCGTTTCGGTGGCGCTGGGCTCGTGCCCAGCGGCGCCGTGCACCTCGAGACGCCCACGACGGTGATCGACCGCAGCGTCGACGCCTTCGACCGGCTCTTCACCGAAGAGCGCCAGCACTGACCACACGACGGAAGGACAGCACCATGGACGCCCCCAACCCGATCCAGATCCAGAAGTACCTCGCCGGGATCGACTACCCGGCCTCGAAGGACACGATCGTCGAGACCGCCGAGAAGGAGGGCGCCGACGGCGACGTCCTCGAGGCCCTCCGCGCGATCCCGGAGGGCGACTACGAGAAGCCCACCGACGTGAGCTCGGCCGTCTCGAAGGTCTGACTCCACTCCGTCACAACCAAGGCTGAACCGCTCGATCCTCCGAATCCTCGGGAGAAAGGGCGGTTCAGCCTTCGTTGTGGGGCGACCGCCGCCGAGACTCAGGCGGAGGCGCCGTCGCGCTCGCGCAGCACGCCGGACTCGAGCGCCGCGAACGAGAGCACCTTGTAGCCCTCCGACTCGAAGAAGACCGTCGCCCGGTCGGCCTCCACGCTCATCACCGTGCCCGCGCCCCACTCGCGGTGCTCCACGGCATCGTCGACCGCCAGCGGAGCGTCGGCCGGCGCCTCCTCGACGGCGGCCTCGAACGCCGCCTCGCGCCGCTCGCAGCCGTCGCAGTTGCCGCACCACTCCTGGGCGTCGACACCGAAGTAGTCGAGCAGCACGCGCCGGCGGCAGTGGGAGGTCTCGGCGTAGGTCCGCATCATCGACAGCCGCGACTCGGCGATCCGCTGGCGGGAGGCGAGGGAGTCCTTCACGGCGCGGACGGCCTCGTCGGCGCTCGCCTCGCGGAGGGGCCGGAGGCCGGCTCCGACGTCGAGCAGATCGGCGTCGGCGAGGTCGTTCACGATCCGCGACAGGGTCCGCGCGGGCTTCCCGAGAGCCTCCGCCAGATCCGCGACGCCGACGCCGGGCTCGCTCGTGACGGCCGCCCAGACCACGCGCAGCGCCGCCGCGTCGACCGAGCGCTTCGCGAAGAAGCGCCGCAGCCCCAGATCCTCCGCGCGGTAGTGCAGCGCACCGGTCGCGGGCTCACCGTCGCGTCCCGCCCGGCCGATCTCCTGGTAGTAGGCGTCGAGCGACTCGGTCGTCGTCGCGTGCAGCACGAAGCGCACGTCGGCGCGGTCGATGCCCATCCCGAACGCCGAGGTCGCGACGACGACGTCGAGCTCGCCGGCGCGCCACTGCTCGTGCACGACCTTGCGCTCGGCGACCTTGAGTCGCGCGTGGTAGGCGGCGACCGAGCGGCCCTCGGCGGCGATGTCGGCCGCGTACAGCTCGGTCTCCTTGCGCGTGGCGACGTAGACGAGGCCCGGAGCCGTCCAGCTGCGCGCCTCCTCGACGACGGCCGCGCGCTTCTCGTTCTCGCTCTCGTGACGGTGCACGACGAGCCGGATCTCGGGGCGGTCGACCCCGTGCACCTGCACGTCGGGGTCGTGCATCCGGAGGCGCTCGATGATCTCGTCGCGGACGGGACCGGAGGCGGTCGCCGTCATCGCGAGCACCGGCGGGTCGCCCAGCTCGCTCCGGACGTCGGCCAGGCGCAGGTAGTCGGGGCGGAAGTCGTGGCCCCAGGACGACACGCAGTGCGCCTCGTCGACGACCAGCAGCGAGACCCCCGCGGCGGCGAGCCTGGCCACGTTCTCGGGCTTCGCGAGCTGCTCGGGGGCCAGCAGCACGTAGAGCGGGCCGCCCTCGTCGATGCGCTCCCAGGCGCGGGCGACGGCGGCCGGGCCGAGGGAGGAGTTCACGGCGACGGCGGGCGGTGCGGCCGGCGCGGCCTCGATCGAGGCGAGCTGATCGGCCTGCAGCGCGACCAGTGGCGAGACGACGAGGACGACGCCTCCACGCTGGGCGCCGGCGATCTGGTACACGGCCGACTTCCCGCCTCCGGTGGCCAGCACCAGGAGGGTGTCGCGCCCCGCGGCCGCCGACTCGATGGCCTCGCGCTGACCGGGCAAAAGCGATGTCCAGCCGAAGTCGTCTCGGGCGATCCGGTCGGTCGTGTCGGGTTCCATCGTGTCGGGGTCCATCGTGTCGGGCGTGGTCAGGGTCGAGCTCATGCTTTCGACGCTACGACTCCGCCGCCTGGGAGCGTCTCCGCTTGACAGCTCCGGGGAGCACGGTGAAGCGCCTCTGCGCCTCGCGCAGCGCATCGTGAGCGAGCGGACTGTCAAGACCCTGCCCGCCGTGGTCGCCTCGTGCTCGACTGGGACGACCGACGAGAGGAGGCCGCCGTGGCCCAGAGCGTGAACGAGGACCTGCCCGAGCAGTCCGGCACCGAGGCACCGAATCTCGGTGGTGCGCAGACAGTGCTGCCCGGCGAGGGGGCGACCGACGACTCCGCTGCCGGTGCGGCTCCCGGAGGCACCGCGATCGACCGCGGAGTCAGCGACGCCGTGACCGAGGGCGACAGCGGAGGCGACACCGTCGCCGATGACGCCGACCTGCCCGACGAGACCGGCGGCGCGGTCGGCCACGACAGCGCGAGCGCCGACTGACCCGCGCTGCAGCATCCGGCTCGTGGACACGCGTCCGGCTCGCGGGAATCGGTGATTCCGACGAGCCGGACGCGTCCGTTCGAGTGGGGGCCGGGCTCAGCCCCGGACGATCACCGGGTTGAACAGCGTGCCGATGCCCTCGATGTCGATCGCGACCGTGTCGCCGTTCGCGATCGGCCCGACGCCGGCGGGCGTCCCGGTCAGGATGATGTCCCCCGGCAGGAGCGTGAACACCCGCGAGACGTAGGCGACGATCTCGGGCACGCCGTGGATCATGTCGCCCGTGTTGCCCGACTGCACGCGGCGGCCGTTCACGCGGGTCTCGAGCGCGCTCTCGTTCCAGATCAGCTCGGTCTCGATCACCGGGCCGATGGGGCAGAAGGTGTCGTAGCCCTTCGCCCTCGCCCACTGTCCGTCCGAGCGCTGCAGGTCGCGCGCGGTGACGTCGTTGGCGATCGTGTAGCCGAAGACGACGTCCTCGAAGTCCTCCGCGCGCACGTTCCGCGCGACGGCGCCGATCACGATCGCCAGCTCGCCCTCGTACTCGACCTGCTGGCTGTCCTCGGGCAGCACGATCGCCTCGTCCGGTCCGATCACCGAGGTGTTGGGCTTGAGGAAGATCAGCGGCTCGGCCGGAGCGTCGCCGCCCATCTCGGCGGCGTGATCGGAGTAGTTCTTGCCGATCCCCACCACCTTCGAGCGCGGGATGACCGGGGCGAGCAGCTTCGCCTCCGCGATCGGGATGCGCTCGCCCGTCGTCTCGAAGCCGGCGAACATCGGGTCGCCGGCGAGCACGACGAGCTCGTCCTCGTCGACGATGCCGAAGAAGATGGCGCCCCCGTTGTCCCCCGAGCGCTGCGTGGCGAATCGTGCGATCTTCATGCGTCGAGCCTCGTCATCCAGCCGTGGGTGTCCTCGCGGCGTCCGTACTGGATGTCGGTCAGCTCCTCGCGCAGCGACATCGTCAGCTCGCCCGCGGGCGCGCCCTCGTGCCCGACCGAGAAGCCGTCGCCCTTGAGCTCGGCGATCGGAGTGATGACCGCCGCGGTCCCGCAGGCGAACACCTCGACCACGTCTCCGGAGGCGACCCCGTCGCGCCACTCGTCGATGCTCACCCGGCGCCGCTCCACGCGGTGTCCGCGGTCCTCGGCGAGCTGCAGCACGCTGTCGCGCGTGATCCCCTCGAGGATCGAGTCCGACTCCGGAGTCACGAGCGTGCCGTCCTTCTTCACCAGGACGACGTTCATGCCGCCGAGCTCCTCGATGTAGCGCGACTCCTGCGAGTCGAGGAAGAGCACCTGCGCGCAGCCGTGCTCGTAGGCCTCCTGCTGGGGCAGCAGCGAGGAGGCGTAGTTGCCGCCGGTCTTCGCCGCTCCCGTTCCGCCCTTGCCCGCTCGGGCGTAGGAGGTGGAGAGCCAGATCGAGACGGGTGCGACGCCTCCCGAGAAGTAGGCGCCCGCGGGGCTCGCGATCACGTAGTAGGCGACCTTCTCGGCCGCGCGCACCCCGAGGAACGCCTCCTTCGCGAACATGAACGGCCGCAGGTACAGGCTCGTCTCGGGCTCGGACGGCACCCAGTCGCCGTCGACGGCGATGAGCTGGCGCAGCGACTCGACGAAGAGGTCCGACGGCAGCTCCGGCAGCGCGAGGCGGCGGGCCGAGCGCTGCATGCGGGCGGCGTTCGCCCCCGGGCGGAACGTCCAGATCGAGCCGTCGGCGTGCCGGTAGGCCTTCATCCCCTCGAAGATCTCCTGCGCGTAGTGCAGCACCGACGCGGCCGGGTCGAGCGAGATCGGGCCGTACGCCTGCACGCGCGGGCGGTGCCAGCCGCCGGCGCGCGACCAGCAGAGGTCGACCATGTGGTCGGTGAAGTGGACTCCGAAGCCGGGCGCGCGGAGGATGTGCGCGCGCTCCTCGGCCGAGCGGGGGGCGGGGTTCGGCGTCACCTCGAAGGCGAGGTCCTGCGCGAGCGGGAGGTGGAGGGTCATCGTTCGTTCCTTACGTCGAGTCGGTCAGCGCAGCCGGGCGACGACGGAGTCGCCGATCGCGGTGGTCGAGCGCGCGGTGCCGTCGCGCGACTCGATGTCGGCGGTCACGGCCGCCGTCACGCGAGCGGCCTCGTCGCCGAGGCCCAGGTGGTCCAGCAGCAGGGCGACCGAGAGGATCGCGGCCGTCGGATCGGCCAGCTGCTTCCCGGCGATGTCGGGCGCGGATCCGTGGACCGGCTCGAACATGCTGGGGAACGCGCCGTCGGGGTTGATGTTGCCCGAGGCTGCGAGGCCGATGCCGCCGCTGATCGCGCCGGCCAGATCGGTCAGGATGTCGCCGAAGAGGTTGTCGGTGACGATGACGTCGAACCTAGCAGGGTCGGTCACCAGGAAGATCGTCGCGGCGTCGACGTGGAGGTAGTCGACGGCCACGTCGTCGTAGGTGGCCCCTATCTCGTCGACGAGCCGCTTCCAGAGCGACCCGGCGAACACCAGCACGTTGGTCTTGTGCACGAGGGTCAGCGTCGAGCGGCGCTTGCGGGCGAGCTCGAAGGCGTGGCGCACGACGCGCTCGACCCCGTAGGCCGTGTTGACCGACACCTCGTTGGCGATCTCGTGCCCGGTGCCCTGGCGGATCGCGCCGCCGTTGCCGACGTAGGGACCCTCGGTGCCCTCGCGCACCACGACGAAGTCGACCTCTCCTGGCGCGGAGAGCGGCGACGGGACACCGTCGTAGAGGCGCGTCGGGCGGAGGTTCACGTAGTGGTCGAGCGCGAAGCGCAGTCGCAGCAGCAGACCGCGCTCGATGTTCGCGTCCTTCAGCCGAGGGTCGCCGGGCACGCCGCCGACGGCTCCGAGGAGGATCGCGTCGTGCGAGGCGATGGAGGCGAGATCCTCGTCGGTCAGCACGTCGCCGGTCTCGAGGTACCGGCCGGCACCGAGCGAGAACGGCGTCTTCTCGATCACCAGGTCGGAGTCGGCGGTGACGGCGTCGAGGACCTTCACGGCCTCGGCGATCACCTCCGGTCCGATCCCGTCTCCGGGGATGACGGCGAGCTTCACGGTGCGGGGCATGGGGATCCTCAGGCGTGCGGGGAGGGCAGGGGCCTCCAGCGTACTCTCGGGCGCCGCGTCAGCTGCGGCGGAGCCGCGCCGCGGCGAGCGCTGCAGCGACGAGCACGAGCCCGACGCCGATCCAGGCCGACCAGCCCACGCCCGCGTCGAACGCGGCGCCGGCCGAGGCGAGCAGGCTCGCGGCGGAGTCGGCGGGCAGCTCGCCCGCGACGGCCACCGCGCCGCCGAGGGTCTCGCCCGCGCGCTGGACCTGGCCCGCGTCGAGGCCCTCCGGAAGGACGACCCCGCTGCGGTAGGCGGCGGTCAGCACCGTCCCGAGGGTGGCGGTGCCGAGCACGGCGCCGAGCTCGTAGGCGGTCTCAGAGACCGCGGAGGCGGCTCCGGCCTTGTCGACCGGGGCGTTCGCGAGGACCAGCTCGTTCGACACGGTCTCGGCCGCGCCGATGCCGAGGCCGAGGAACGCGAACGAGACGGCGACGGTCAGAGCGGAGGCGCCTCCCGGGGCGTCGCTCCCCAGCGCGAGCAGGGCGTAGCCCACGGCCGAGACGACGAGTCCGGCGGGGACGACGATGCGCGGCGAGATCCTCCGCGCAACGGGCACGACCCCGAGGCCGGCCACGATCATGACCGCGAGACCGGGCACCAGCACGAGTCCCGCCTCCAGCGGCGAGAGCCCGACGACGAGCTGCAGGTGCTGCGAGACGAAGAACAGACCGCCCACCAGCGCGACCACGCTCAGCAGGTTCACCAGGATCGCGGCGCTGAACGAGCCGCGCCGGAAGAGCGACAGATCGAGCATCGGCACGGCGCGCCGCTGCTGACGACGGACGAACAGGATCCCGCTGGCCACTCCGACGACCAGGGACAGGACGGCGACGGCGTCGACGCCGTGCTCGGCCGCGGTCTTGATCGCGTAGACGATCGGAGCCATGGTCGCGAGCGACAGGACGATGCTGACGACGTCGACCGGTCCGGGTCGGGGGTCGCGCGACTCCGGTACCAGGATCGGTGCGAGGACGACGAGCGGCAGCAGCACGGGGACCGCGAGCAGGAACACGGAGCCCCACGCGAAGTTCTCGAGCAGCACCCCGCCGACGAGCGGCCCGACCGCGGAGCCGACCGCGAAGCCGGTCGCCCAGATCGCGATCGCGAGGCGGCGCTGGTCGCGGTTCGGGAAGAGACTCCGGAGCAGCGACAGCGTCGAGGGCATCAGCGTCGCACCGAAGAGACCGAGGGCGGCGCGCGCGGCGATCAGCGCGCCCGCGGTCGGCGCGAAGGCGGCCGCGACCGAGACGACGGCGAAGCCGACGGCGCCGATGACGAGCAGCCTGCGCCGCCCGACGCGGTCGCCGAGGCCGCCCATCGCCACGAGGAGTCCCGCGAGCACCAGCGGGTAGGCGTCGACGATCCAGAGCAGCTCGGTGCCCGTCGGGCCGAGGTCCTCCGAGATCGAGGGCAGCGCGAAGTTGAGGACGGTGTTGTCGACCGAGACCAGCAGCACCGGCAGCATCAGCACGGCGAGCGCGAGCCAGGCGCGCCGGCCGACCCGATCGGTGGCGGGCTCGGAGGCGGGGAGGCGGACGGCGACGGGGGCGGTGCGGGCGGACACGGTGGTGCTTCCTTTCGAGGGACGACTCCGAGGAGTATACCGTCCAGCCGGTACAGTAATCGAGAGCCGGCGCGATGCCGCTCCCTAGAATGGAGCGCATGCCTCCCGCCCCCGCCCGCGACCGCGTCCTCGACGCCTTCGAGGAGCTGCTCACCGAGCAGGGCGAGCGCTCGGCCACCCTCGACGCCGTCGCCCGCTCGGCCGGCGTCTCGAAGGGCGGGCTGCTCTACCACTTCCCCTCGAAGGACGCCCTCGTCGACGGCCTGCTCGAGCGCCTCGACGAGCGCCTCGAAGAGGACATCGATCGCATCCGCACCTCGGACGAGGGAGTCGTGCCCTACCTGATCCGCACGTCGTTCGCCGCCGACACCCCCTTCGACCGCACCATCCTCGCCGTCTCGCGCATCGCGCAGGGCCACGACGAGCGCGCGAGCGCCGGCCTCGCCCGCATCCACGACAGCTGGAACGCCGTCGTCGCCGAGGCGGTCGGCGACCCCCTGATCGCCCGCGCGATCGTCCTGATGAGCGACGGCCTCTACTACAACTCCGCCCTCCTCCCCACGCGCGAGGGCACCCGCGGCCAGGCCGAGGACGTCCTCGCGGTGATCGACCGCCTCCTGGAGAAGTAGCGGGCCCCCCTCCCTGCTGGTCGAGCAGCCCCGCAGGGGCCACCATCGCCAGCAGGCGCGGCTCCGGACCACACAGCGCGAGAACCCTTCCTCCACAGGCCTTCGCAGGCGTCGAGTCGTCTCGATCGGCGGGGTGCGCGGCCCCGGTGTCAGTAGTCCCTGATTCAATACTCGTATGGCAGCGGCAGCAGAGACACGACCCGCGGAGGCGTCACTCGACGAGATCCGCGAGGGCGCCGACGAGGTCGGCCGGCTCGCCCGCGAGGCGTCGCTGTCGCTGCTCGCGTCGGCCGAGCGACTGTACGAGGTGTACCGCGCGGCGCTCGCGATCCCGCTCGCGTTCGCTCGGGGCGGGCTGTCGAGCAGCGAGTCGAACGACCTCGTCGAGCGTTCCCTCCGCGCCGAGCTCGCGATCGGGTCGGGAGTGTCCGAGTGGGAGCTGTCGCGCGAGCTCGAGCGCGCACACCTGCTGGTCGAGGATCTCCCCCTGACCCGCGCAGCGCTCGCGGCGGCGCGCATCCGCTGGAAGGCGGGCGAGGTGATCTGCTCGGTCGCCGCGTCCCTGCCGAAGGAGTCCCGTGCCGAGTTCGACGAGCGCGCCGCCGAACTCGCTCTCTCGACGACGCCGACCCAGCTGCGGCGCGCGGTCGGCAGGCTCCGCGACCGACTGCACGACTCCCCCCTCGAGAAGCGGCACGCGCGCGCCGAGCAGGACCGCGGCGTCTGGCTCACTCCGGAGATCGACGGAATGGCCACGCTGTCCGCCTACCTCCCGGCCGCCGCTGCGGTCGGCGCCCACCACCGCCTCGACCGGATCGCCCGGAACCTCCGCGACGGCACCGGCACCAGCGACAGCAGCCGCGACGACGAGTCCGGGGACGAGCGGACCCTCGCGCAGCTGCGCGCCGACGCCCTCACCGACCTGCTCTGCGACGGCGACGTCGCCGGAACCACCCCTCTCGGCGACGGGACGGAGGCCCCGCCCACGTTCGTGCCCGGAGTCCGCGCAGAAGTGCGCCTCATCCTCCCCGCGACGACCGCAGCCGGTGAGGACGATGGGCCCGCCCATCTCGACGGCTACGGAGAGATCCCCGCCACCGTCGCCCGCCACCTCGTCGGAGTCGCCGCCTCGTTCACCCGCGTCCTCACCGACCCGGTCACGGGCACAGTCGTCTCCGTCGGACGCACCCACCGCGTCCCACCTCCTCAGATGCGTCTCGCCCTCCAGCTGCGCGACCAGACCTGCCGCTTCCCCGCCTGCACCCGCCCCGCCTCCACCAGCGAAGCCGACCACACCCTCGAATGGCGGAACGGCGGGCAGACCTCCCTCGACAACCTGGCATCGCTCTGCACCAGCCACCATCACGTCCGCCACGGCGACCGCTGGACCTACGTCCTCCATCCCGACGGCACCGCCGAGTGGACCACCCCCACCGGACGCCACGTCACCACTCGACCGCCCGCACTTCCCGGGCGACGACCCGCACCACCCCCACGCTTCGACGACGCACCGCCGCCGTTCTGACGCGGACACGCCGACGCGCGCCAGCCCCTTCTGAGAACAGCACTCCTACAGCCGCACGACCCCGTCGATCAGCGTCGTCGTCGCCCCGCCGATCCACACGTCCTCGCCCACGCGCTCGACGTGCACGCGACCCGCGCGCCCGAGGGCCGCGCCCTGCGCCGCGACGTACTGCTCCGGAGCGAGCCCCGCCCCGATCAGCCACTGCGCGATCCCCGCGTTGAGGCTCCCCGTCACCGGATCCTCGGCGACGCCCGCGTCCGGGATGAACGCCCGCACCTCGAACGCGCACTCGGAGCCCGCGGCGTGCGGCCCGACCACACCGAGCGGCAGCCCCGCCAGCAGCGCCTGGTCCGGCGCCAGCTCGAGCACCCGCGCGGCCGAGGCCAGCCGCACCGCGAGCCAGCCCGGCCCGTTGTCGACCCACTCGTGTCCGAGGATCTCGGAACGGCGGATCCCGAGGGCCGCGGCGGCGCGCTCCACCGTCGCCTCGTCGGCCGGCCCCGAGCGTCGTCGCGGAGGCGCGGCGAACGCGATCCCCGCCTCCGTCACCCGCAACCGCACCAGCCCGGCCGTGCACTCCTGCACGATCGCACCGTCACCGCGCGGCACTCCCCCGGCCGCGAGCCACGCGTGCGCGCTCCCGAGCGTCGGGTGGCCGGCGAACGGCAGCTCGCCGCCCGGCGTGAAGATCCGGAGGCGGTAGTCGGCCTCGGGAGTCGTCGGCGCCAGCACGAAGGTCGTCTCCGACAGGTTCGTCCATCGCGCGAACGCCGCCATCGCGTCGTCCGAGACATCGTCGCCCTCGACGACCACCGCCACCGGATTGCCCAGGAACGGCTCTGCACCGAACACGTCGACCTGTGCGAACCTCCGCGACCGCATGACGCCTCCTACTGCTGGGTGATGTCGATCTCCTGCATCAGGTCCGCGTCGATCGCGACGCGGACCTTCTCGAGCAGGCCGTCGGGCGCGGGAGAGTCGATCGTGATCACCGAGAGGGCCTTGCCGCCGGCCTCGGTGCGGGCGATCTGCATGCCGGCGATGTTGACGGAGGCGTCGCCGAACTCGCGGCCGTACACCGCGACGATCCCGGGCCGGTCGACGTAGCTCATCACCACGTGGTGCTTCGCGAGCGGCACCTCGACGTCGTAGCCGTTGATCGCCACGAGCTTCTCGACCTGCTTGGTGCCGGTGAGCGTGCCCGATACCGAGATCTGCGAGCCGTCCGAGAGGGCGCCGCGCAGCGTGATCACGTTGCGGTACTCGTCCGACACCGCGTCGGTGATGAGGCGCACCTCGATGCCGCGCTGCTCCGCGAGCACCGGGGCGTTCACGTACGACACCGACTCCGACACCACGTTCGTGAAGACGCCCTTGAGTGCCGCGAGCTTGAGGACCTTGACGTCGTAGCCGGCGAGCTCGCCGCGGACCTCGACGTCGATCGAGGTGACGGGAGAGCCGGCGAGACCCGAGAACACCTGACCGAGCTTCTCGACCAGGGGGATGCCCGGGCGGACGTACTCGTCGATGACTCCGCCCGCGACGTTGACCGCGTCGGGCACGAGCTCGCCCGAGAGCGCGAGCCGCACCGACTTGGCGACCGAGACGCCCGCCTTCTCCTGCGCCTCGTCCGTCGACGCTCCCAGGTGCGGAGTCACCACCACGTTCTCGAGGGAGAGCAGCGGCGAGCCGGTCGGGGGCTCCTTGACGAAGACGTCGAGGCCGGCGCCGGCGATGCTCTTCGCCACGAGTGCGCGGTGCAGCGCGTCCTCGTCGATGAGCCCGCCGCGCGCGACGTTCACGATGAACGCCGTCGGCTTCATCAGCGCGAGCTGCTCGTCCGAGATCATCCCGGTGGTCTCGGCCGTCTTGGGCATGTGGATCGTGATGAAGTCGCTCTGCGCGAGCAGCTCCTCGAGCGGGAGCAGCGTCACGCCGAGCTGCTGGGCGCGGGCGCTCGTCACGTAGGGGTCGTAGGCGACGACGTCCACGCCGAACGCCTGCAGGCGGGCGGTGATCAGCGCGCCGATCCGGCCGAGGCCGATGATGCCGACCGTCTTCTCGTAGAGCTCGACGCCCGTGTACTTCGAGCGCTTCCAGAGACCCTCGGCGAGCGCGCTGTGCGCGGCGGGGATGTGGCGGGCGAGGCTGAGGATGTGGCCGACGGTCAGCTCGGCGGCCGAGATGATGTTGGAGGTCGGTGCGTTGACGACCATCACTCCCGCGGCCGTGGCGGCCGTGATGTCGACGTTGTCGAGGCCGACGCCGGCCCGCGCGATCACCTTCAGCGACGGGGCTGCGGCGAGCGCCTCCGCGTCGACCTGCGTGGCCGAGCGCACCAGGATCGCGTCGGCCGTGCCGAGCGCCTCGAGCAGCGCCGGGCGGTCGGTGCCGTCCACTGAGCGGATCTCGAAGTCGGGACCGAGGGCGTCCACGGTGGCGGGCGAGAGTTCTTCGGCGATCAGGACGACCGGCTGTGTCACGGGAGGCGCTTCCTTCGGGGAGGGGACGGAGCGGGCACCGGGCGCGGGGCCTCGGTGGAGCCCCCGCCACTGTATCGGAGCCCCGAGCAGGGCCCGGGCCGTGTGACGTCCGCGTCAGCCGAGGTCGACGAGGCTCTCGAAGCCCAGGATCAGCTGCACGTCGAGCGAGAGCGCGGCCGAGAGGCACAGCGCGGCGACGAGCAGCCCGGCGCGTGCCGGAACGCCGCGCCGGCGGCCGAGCGCGAGTGCGACGGCGAAGCAGACGACGGGCAGCACCAGCCCGAGCACGAGCACGGTCCAGCCCGTGGCGTTCAGATCGGTGCCGAGGCTCGCCGCATAGGTGCGCAGGCCGACGAGGTTGCCGATCGCCTCCCAGACGTCCCAGGCGAAGAGCAGACCGGCGACCACGGCGATCAGCACGGACAGGGCGAGGCGCCGCCCGCGTCCCTCACCGGGCCGGCGACCGCCGAGGGTCGCCTTCGAGGAGGCAGCAGGTGCGGTCACGATCAGGCCCCCTTCAGGAACGGCAGCGGGGCGAGCAGCACGAGACCGGCCACCAGCCAGAGGACGCGAGTGCGGACCCGGGAGTCGCGCGTGCCGAGCAGCACCGCGGCGAACCAGGTCGCAGGGGCGGCGACGGCCAGCCAGAGGCCGAGCCCGTAGAGCGCACCGCCGAGCGCGTCGCCCGAGAAGGAGGCGGCGATCGTGGCGTTCGGCCGGGTCGCGGTGATCATCCATCCGATCGTGTACAGCAGGTAGAGGCCCGCGGCCGCACCGGTCGCGACGAGCAGCACCGAGGAGGCGGCGGCCTCCTCCGCCTCCGTCGGGCCGTCCTCGTCCTCGCGCAGCTCCTCCGGCAGCTCGTCGTCCGTCTCGCCCGGCAGGGCCTCCCGGTCGCTCGGCGCCGACCGGACGGCGCGCGGAGCCCGGCGGGGCCGCGTCCCGTCGCCCGCCGACAGGGTCGGGTCGTCGCCCTCGCCGGCCCAGCTGAGCGCATCGTCGTCTGCGGCCTCTCGCGGCCTGTCCTCGATCACCGCAACACCCTAGCCGCGCCCGCCCGGCAGCGGGCTCGGAGCGAGCCGACACCGCGCCGACACCCGGAGGACACCGGCCGGTCCTCTGCGCAGGAGATGCTGGGCGGATGGCTGATCGCACGGGAGCGGGGTCCGGGCGCCGTTTCGTGGCGGTGGGCGACTCGTTCACCGAGGGGGTCGGCGACCCGCACCTCCGGATGCCCAACGGGGTCCGCGGCTGGGCCGACCGCGTCGCGGACCGGCTCGCCCGCGCCGAGCCCGGGTGGGAGTACGCGAACCTGGCGATCCGCTCGAAGCGCCTCGCGCAGATCCGGGCCGAGCAGCTCCCCGGCGCTCTCGCGCTGCGCCCCACCCTCGTCACCCTCTACGCGGGCGGCAACGACATCCTCGACCTGAAGACCGACATGCGCGTGCTCGTCGAGGAGTACGAGAGCATGGTCGACGCCCTCGCGACGACCGGCGCCTCCCTGGTGCTCTTCACCGGGTTCGACATCCCGAAGCTGCCCGCCCCGCGGATGTTCCTGCGGCGGAACCGCGTCTACAACGCCGCCGTCCGCCGGATCGCCAGGGAGCGCGGCGCGATCCTGGTCGACTACTGGCGGATGCAGGCGTTCCGCGAGCCGATGATGTGGTCGCCCGACAGGATGCACCTCTCCAAGCGCGGCCACCGCTACCTCGCGGCGCAGGTGCTCGACATCCTCGGCGTGCCGCACACGATCTCGACCGGCCCCTGGGAGGCTCCGGAGCCGCTGACCGCCGCCGAGTGGCTGCGCGACCAGCACCGCTGGACGGCGGACTGGCTCCTCCCCCTGGTCGGCCGCAAGATCCGCCGGGTCACCCTGGGCGACCACCTGACTCCGCGCTGGCCCGAGCCCGTGCTCGTCCCCCCGAAGGGCGGCCTGCGCCGCCTGGCCCGCGACCTCGGCTACTGACCCCGGACGCGAGGGAACCCCGACCCGGCGAGCGGGCCTGACAGGACAGGCTCTCTCGACGCACCGGGGTTCCCTCGGCCGTGCGGACGACTAGCGCGCGACGCTGCCGTCGGTGTAGTCCTCGTCGGTCTGCTTCCAGGCGAAGAGCTTGCGCAGCTCGCGGCCGGTCGCCTCGATCGGGTGCTTCTCGCCCTTCTCGCGCAGCGCGATGAACTCGGGCGCTCCCGCGTCCTGGTCGGCGATGAAGCGCTTCGCGAAGGCACCGCTCTGGATGTCCCCGAGGACGGCCTGCATGTTCTCCTTGACGCTCGGGTCGATGACGCGGGGGCCGGAGACGTAGTCGCCGTACTCGGCGGTGTCCGAGACGCTCCAGCGCTGCTTGGCGATGCCGCCCTCCCACATCAGGTCGACGATGAGCTTGAGCTCGTGCAGCACCTCGAAGTAGGCGATCTCGGGCTGGTAGCCCGCCTCGACGAGCGTCTCGAAGCCGTACTGGACGAGCTGCGAGGTGCCGCCGCAGAGCACGGCCTGCTCGCCGAACAGGTCGGTCTCGGTCTCCTCGGTGAAGGTGGTCTTGATGACGCCGGCGCGCGTGCCTCCGATGGCCTTCGCGTACGACTTCGCGGTCTCCCAGGCGGTGCCCGACGCGTCGTTCTCGACGGCGATGATGTCGGGGATGCCGCGGCCGGCGACGAACTCGCGGCGCACGGTGTGGCCGGGCGCCTTCGGGGCGATCAGGATCACGTCGACGCCCTCGGGGGCCTCGATGTAGCCGAAGCGGATGTTGAAGCCGTGCGCGAACGCGAGGGTCTTGCCCTCGGTCAGCTTGCCGGCGATCTGCTCGCTGTAGATGGCGCGCTGGTGCTGGTCGGGCGCGAGGATCATGATCAGGTCGGCCCAGTCGGCGGCGTCGGCGACGCTCTTGACCTCGAAGCCGTCGTCCTCGGCCTTGGCGATCGACTTCGATCCCTCCTTGAGGGCGATAACGACCTCGACGCCGGAGTCGCGGAGGTTCTGCGCGTGCGCGTGGCCCTGCGAGCCGTAGCCGACGATCGCGACCTTCTTGGACTGGATGATGGAGAGATCGGCGTCGGCGTCGTAGATGAGCTCGGTCACGTGGTGAGTCCTTTTCTGTAGAGGAGTGTTCGCGGTCAGTTCTTGAAGACGCGCTCGGTGATCGACTTCGAGCCGCGCCCGATGGCGAGCAGGCCCGACTGCGCGATCTCCTTGATGCCGTAGGGCTCGATCACCCGGAGGAACGCGGTGGTCTTCCCCGAGTCGCCCGTGACCTCGATGACGAGCGCGTCGGTCGCGACGTCCACCACGCGGGCGCGGAAGAGGTTCACGGCCTCGAGCACCTGCGACCGGGTCACGTTGTCGACGCGCACCTTCACGAGCAGGTGCTCGCGGTGCACCGACTGGTCGGGGTCGAGCTCGACGATCTTGATGACGTTGACCAGCTTGTTCAGCTGCTTCGTCACCTGCTCGAGCGGCAGGTCCTCGACGTCGACGGCGACCGTGATGCGCGAGAGGCCCTCGAGCTCGGTCGGCCCGACCGCGAGGGACTCGATGTTGAAGCCGCGGCGCGCGAACAGCCCCGCGACACGGGTGAGCAGTCCCGGCTTGTCTTCGACGAGCAGGGAGAGGACGTGGTGGGTCATGCGGTCTACTCCTCGTCGTCCCAGGTCGGGCTGTGGTCCCTGGCGTACTGGACGTAGCTGTTCGAGACGCCCTGCGGGACCATCGGCCAGACCATGGAGTCGCGGCTGACGACGAAGTCGATGACGACGGGCCGGTCGTTGGTGGCGATCGCGAGGCGGATGGCGTCGTCGATCTCCTCCGGCTTGGTGACCCGGATGCCGAGCGCGCCGTAGGCCTCGGCGAGCTTGACGAAGTCGGGCACACGGATGGTGTCGTGCCCGGTGTTCAGGTCGGTGTTCGAGTAGCGGCCCTCGTAGAACAGGGTCTGCCACTGGCGCACCATGCCGAGCGAGGAGTTGTTGATCACCGCGACCTTGATCGGGATGTCGTTGATGGTGCAGGTGGCGAGCTCCTGATTGGTCATCTGGAAGCAGCCGTCGCCGTCGATCGCCCAGACCGTGCGATCGGGCTCGCCGACCTTCGCGCCCATCGCGGCGGGCACGGAGTAGCCCATGGTGCCCGCGCCGCCGGAGTTGAGCCACGAGTTGGGTCGCTCGTACTGGATGAACTGCGCTGCCCACATCTGGTGCTGGCCGACTCCGGAGGCGAAGACGCCCTCGGGTCCGGTGATCTCACCGATGCGCTTGATCACGTACTGCGGCGAGAGCAGGCCGTCGGCGGGCTCCGTGTAGCCGAGCGGGAACTCCTCCTGGAGGCCCTTGAGGTAGGTCCACCACTCGGAGGTGTCGGGCCGGCCGCCGTCGATCGCGCGCGTGAACGCGTCGGTCAGATCGGGCAGGACGTCCTTCAGGTCGCCCACGATCGGCACGTCGGCCGTGCGGATCTTGGAGATCTCGGCGGGGTCGATGTCGACGTGCACGACCTTGGCCTTGGGGGCGAACAGCGCCGCCTTGCCCGTCACGCGGTCGTCGAACCGCGAGCCGAGCGCGAGGATCAGGTCGGCCTCCTGCAGCGCGAGCACCGCGGGCACGGTGCCGTGCATCCCGGGCATGCCCAGGTGCTGCTCGTGCGAGTCGGGGAACGCGCCGCGGGCCATCAGCGTTGTGACGACGGGAGCCCCGCAGGCCTCGGCGAACGCCTTCAGCTCGGCGGCCGCGCGGGCGCGGATGATGCCGCCGCCCACGTAGAGCACCGGCTTCTTCGACTCGGCCAGGAGCTGCGCCGCGGCCTGGATCTGCTTGCCGTGCGCCTTGGTGACCGGGCGGTAGCCGGGCAGGTCGATCTTCGGCGGCCAGAGGAACGGCGCCTCGTTCTGCTGCGCGTCCTTGGTGATGTCGACGAGCACGGGGCCGGGGCGGCCGGTCGTCGCGATCAGGGCGGCGGAGGCGAGGGCCTGCGGGATGTCCTCGGGCTTGGTCACCAGGATGGAGTGCTTGGTGATCGGCATGGTGATGCCGACGATGTCCGCCTCCTGGAAGGCGTCGGTGCCCATCAGCGTCGAGAACACCTGGCCGGTGATGGCGAGCATCGGGACCGAGTCCATGTAGGCGTCCGCGATGGCCGTGACGAGGTTGGTGGCACCCGGCCCGGAGGTGGCGATGCACACGCCGAGCTTGCCGGTCGCGGAGGCGTAGCCCTCCGCCGCGTGGCCGGCGCCCTGCTCGTGGCGGACCAGGATGTGGCGGATCTTCGACGAGTCCATCAGCGGGTCGTAGACGGGGAGGATCGCGCCGCCGGGCAGGCCGAAGACGTCCTCGATCCCGAGCATCTCGAGCGAGCGGACGACCGCCTGCGCGCCGGTGAGGGTCTCGGTCGCGGGCGCCGATCCGGCTGCTGCCGGGGCGGGGCGAGGGGGCTGGGGCGTCGGTGCGGGATGCACGGCGGACGGGTCCGGTGTCATGCGGGTGTCGATTCCTTCGGAACGTGATGCGTCAGGGAGCGCGAGTGCGCGGCCGGCCTGGACTACCCGGTGGTGGCGCCCTCGGCTGCCGAGCGGACGAGCTTGGCGTACTTGGCGAGGACACCGCGGGTGTAGCGCGGAGGGAGGGGGGCCCAGCCTTCTCGGCGGGCGGCGAGCTCGGAGTCGTCGACGAGTAGGTCGATCGAGCGAGCGGCGATGTCGACCCGAATCGGGTCGCCGTCGCGAACGAATGCGATAGGACCTGCGTCCACCGATTCGGGAGCTATGTGTCCGATGCACAGGCCGGTTGTGCCGCCTGAGAATCGTCCGTCGGTCAAGAGTAGTACATCTTTTCCGAGGCCCGCGCCCTTGATGGCGGCGGTGATCGCGAGCATCTCGCGCATCCCCGGCCCGCCCTTGGGGCCCTCGTAGCGGATGACGACGACGTCGCCGTGCTTGATCCGCCCCTCGGTGAGCGCGTCCATCGCGGCGCGCTCGCGCTCGAACACGCGGGCCGGGCCCTCGAAGACGGAGGCGTCGAAGCCCGCGGTCTTGACGACAGCGCCCTCGGGAGCCAGCGAGCCCTTGAGGACCGTGATTCCCCCGGTCGCGTGGATCGGGTTGTCCAGCGTGCGGATGACCTCGCCGTCGAGCGGGGCGATGTCCATCTCGGCCAGGTTCTCGGCCACCGTCCTGCCGGTCACCGTGAGGCAGTCGCCGTGCAGGAGCCCCGCGTCGAGCAGAGCCTTCATCACGGCCGGGACCCCGCCGTGGCGGTCGACGTCGTTCATGACGTACTTGCCGAAGGGCTTCAGGTCTCCGATGTGCGGGATCGTGTCGCCGACGCGGTTGAAGTCGTCGATCGTGAGGTCGACCTCGGCCTCGTTCGCGATCGCCAGCAGGTGCAGGATGACGTTGGTCGAGCCTCCGAAGGCCATCGCGACGGCGATCGCGTTCTCGAACGCCTCCTTGGTGAGGATGTCGCGCGCGGTGATGCCGTTGCGGAGCATCTCGACCACGGCCTCCCCCGACTTGCGGGCGAAGTAGTCGCGGCGGCGGTCGGCCGCGGCGGGCGACGCGGAGCCGGGGAGGCTCATGCCGAGCGCCTCGGCGACGCTGGCCATCGTGTTCGCGGTGTACATGCCTCCGCACGAGCCCTCGCCGGGTGCGAACGCGCACTCGATGCGCTTGGCGTCCTCCTCGGACATGATCCCGGCCTTGACGGCGCCGACCGCCTCGAAGGAGTCGATGATCGTGATGTCCTTCTCGGTGCCGTCCGAGAGCTTGACCCACCCCGGCGCGATCGAGCCGGCGTAGACGAAGACGGCGGCGAGGTCGAGCCGCGCGGCCGCCATCAGCATGCCGGGCAGCGACTTGTCGCAGCCCGCGAGCATGACGGTGCCATCGAGGCGCTCGGCCATCATCACGGTCTCGACGGAGTCGGCGATGACCTCGCGCGAGACGAGCGAGAAGTGCATGCCCTCGTGGCCCATCGAGATGCCGTCCGACACCGAGACGGTCCCGAACTGGAGCGGGTAGCCGCCTCCCGAGTGCACACCCTCTTTGGCGCTGCGCGCGAGGCGCTCCAGCGAGAGGTTGCACGGGGTGATCTCGTTCCAGGACGAGGCGATGCCGATCTGGGGCTTCTCCCAGTCGTCGTCGCCCATTCCGACGGCCCGCAGCATCCCGCGCGACGTCGTGGCCTCGATGCCGTCCGTGACGGTGCGCGAACGAGGCTTCCAATCGATTTCCGGCATGTGACGAGGCTACCGCCTCGTCGGCCGTACTCCGGCTCGGGAGGAGCCGTTCCGATCCGCCGTGGAGGAGGAGGACCTAGCCCGCCGTGCCGCGGTACCCGGCCAGCAGCGACAGCGCGTGCGCCACCTGCTCCGGGCCGCGGACGCGGTGCGAGGCCGACGTCGTGCCCGCGCCGCTCTTGATCCCGACGTCGCCCGCGCGCATCACCGCGAAGGCGTCCTCGTCGGTGACGTCGTCGCCCGCGTAGAGCACGGCCGTGGCGCCGGTGTAGCGGCGGAGGTGCTCTACCGCCTCGCCCTTGGTGGTGGAGCGGACCGAGAACTCGAGCACGTTCTTGCCCTCGCGGACGTGGACGCCCTCGACCTCGGCACGCGCCTCCGACAGGGCGACGACGTGGGCCACCCGGCTGTGGCGATCGGTCGCGAGCCGGGTGTGCAGCGCGAAGCCGGCCGGCTTGTCCTCGATCCAGACGTTGTCGATGCCGCGGGCGATGCCCTTCAGCACGTCCTCGAGGACGTCGACCTTGGCCTGCTCGCTCGCGTCGAGTCGGACGGCGTCCTCATCGGGGTCGAGGCGGATCTCGACGCCGTGGGAGCCGACGAGCAGCGCCTCGTCGGGGAGCTGCGCGACCTCCTCCAGGCTCTCGAGGGCGCGCCCGGACACGAGGGCGACGCGGGTGGCCGGCAGCGCGAGCAGGCGGAGCACGGCGTCGCGCGCCTCGGGCAGCGCCCGGGCGCGCGCCGGCTCGTCGACCTCGGGGGCGAGCGTGCCGTCGAAGTCGAGGGCGACCAGGAGCCTCTCGGTCTGCGCGAGCTCGCGCAGCGCGACGACGAGGCGATCCGGGATGCCGGGCTGGTGCGGCTCGAGCGGTGCGGGGGTGACCGTGCTCATCGCGCGGCCTCGGCCTCGACGGCCTCGCGGGCCGCGGCGGCCTGGCCGTGGGCCGCGTCCTGGTCGTGCTCCGCCTCCTGTCCGAGCGGCGCCTCCTGCCCGCGCGGGGCCGGCTGCACGTCGAGCTGCTGACCCTCGGCGTGCTCGGACAGCGCGTCGAGGAAGCTGGCCGACCAGCGCGCGACGTCGTTCTCGAGCACCCGCCGGCGGAGGGCCCGCATCCGCCGCTGACGCTCGGCGCGCGGCATCCTCGCCGCGCCCTCCATCGCATCCTTGAGACCGGAGATGTCGTGCGGGTTGATCTGCACCGCCTGCTTCAGCTCGTCGGCGGCGCCGGTGAACTCGCTGAGCACGAGCACGCCGTCGTTGTCGAACCGCGAGGCGACGTACTCCTTCGCGACGAGGTTCATCCCGTCGCGCAGAGCGGTGACGAGCATGACGTCGGCCGCGAGGTAGAGGGCGACCATCTCGTCCCGGGGGTAGCCGTGGTGGAGGTAGCTGATCGCGGGATTGCCGATCGTGCCGTAGTCGCCGTTGATGCGGCCGACCTGCAGCTCGATGTCGTCGCGCAGCTGCTTGTAGGTCTCGACGCGCTCGCGGCTCGGGCTCGCGACCTGCACCAGGACGGCCTCCTCGGTGCTCAGCCGTCCGTCGGCCAGGAGCTCGCCGAACGCCTTCAGGCGGTGGCCGATGCCCTTGGTGTAGTCGAGGCGGTCGACGCCGAGCATGACGATGGCGGGGTCGCCCAGGTCGTGCCGGATCTGGCGTGCCCGCTCCTGGATCTCGGGGGTGCGGGCCATCGCCTCGAACGACGCGGCGTCGATCGAGATCGGGAAGTGCTTCGCGACGACCGGGCGCACCGTGGCGCCGCGGCGGGAGCGGTTGACGCGGCGCGAGCCCGAGGCCGCCTCCTCCTCGACCGGGACCTCGACGGTCGTGCTGCGGGTGTCGTAGCCCAGCAGGCGGCGGACCGCCCGCAGGAAGCTGCCCGCGTCGCCCTGGCGCTGGAAGCCGATGACGTCGGCACCGAGCAGGCCCTCGACGATCTGCTTGCGCCACGGGAGCTGGGCGAAGATGCCGTAGGGCGGGAACGGGATGTGGTTGAAGAAGCCGATCGTCACATCGGGCCGCAGCTCGCGGAGCATCTTCGGCACGAGCTGGAGCTGGTAGTCCTGCACCCAGACGACGCCGCCCTCCTCCGTCACCGCGGCGGCGGCCTCGGCGAAGCGCCGGTTGACGCGCACGTAGGCGTCCCACCAGTCGCGGTGGTAGGTGGGGGGCGCGATCACGTCGTGGTAGAGCGGCCAGAGCGTGTCGTTCGAGAAGCCCTCGTAGTAGTCCTCGAGCTCCTGCGCGCTGAGGGCCACCGGCACGATCGTCACGCCGTCGTTCTCGAAGGGCGCGACGTCCTCGTCGGCGACGCCGGGCCAGCCGACCCAGGCGCCCGCGTTGGCCCGCATCACGGGCTCGAGTGCGGTGACCAGGCCGCCGGGCGAGGTCTTCCACGAGGCGGTGCCGTCGTCGGCGACGACGCGGTCGACGGGGAGGCGGTTGGACACCACCACGAACGCGTTGCGGGGTGCCGCGGCGGCGTCGAGGGAGTCGGAGGCGGAGTTCGGAAGAATGGTGTTCCCCATCGTCGGTCGTGCCGTCTTCTTACGCCGTGAGGGTACCAGCCCCGCCTGTCGAGCGGCCCGGCGTCACCCCTGCACGGCCGCCAGCGCGAGCACCGCAGCGCCGACCGTCGGCACCACCGCGACGAGGCCCAGCAGCGCGTACTGGCCCCACGAGATCCGCACTCCGAGCGCTGTCAGCCGCTGGTGCCAGAGCAGGGTGGCGAGCGACGCCCACGGCGTGATCAGGGGGCCCGCGTTGACGCCGATGAGCAGCGCGACGAGGCGGACCGGATCGTCGGCGACGGGCTCCAGCGCGAGGTAGGCGGGCAGGTTGTCGACGAGGTTCGCCGCCACCGCGCCCGAGCCGGCGAGCCGGAGCAGGTCCCCCACTCCTCCCCCCTCGCCCGCGACGACGGCGAGCGCGGTTCCGAGACCGAGCTGGTGCGCCGCCTCCATCACCACGAACAGACCGGAGGCGAAGACGACGAGCTGCCACGGGACGAGCGAGAACCGCACAGCCGAGCGGCGGCGGACGAGGAAGATCACCACGAGGGCGAGGGCGGCCACCGCCGCGGGGATCCACACCTCGAGCCCCGACACCAGCGCGGGCAGCAGCAGGGCGACGACGACACCGGCGCCGACCAGCAGGACGCGGTCGCCGACGGGCGTGCGCTCGCCGGGCTCGTACCGCCCGGCGAGCTCCCGGCGGTAGCGGACCGCCAGGACGAGCACCGGGACCGCCGCTGCGACGAGTGCGGGGGCCGCGGTGAGGGAGGCGAACGCGAGCGGCCCGTCGACGCCGAGCCGCCGCTCCGCGAGCAGGTTGGTGAGGTTCGAGACCGGGAGCAGGAGCGAGGCGCAGTTCGCGAGCCAGACGGTCGCCATCGCGAACGGCAGCGGCGAGACCCGCACGTGCGCGGCGAGGAGCACCACCACCGGCGTCAGCAGGACCGCCGTGGTGTCGAGCGAGAGGAACACGGTGCTGACGATCGCCATGACCACGACCAGGAGCCAGAGCACGGCGGTCCGCCCGCGACCCCAGTCGGCGGCGCGCTCGGCGACGACCGTGAACAGTCCCGCCTCCGATGCGAGCTCGGCGACGACCGTGACCGCGACCACGAAGGCGAGAACGGGAGCCGTGCGCTCCACCAGCTCCCCCAGCGCGTCGAGCGGGAGCACACCTGTCGCCACGGCGAGGGCTCCGAGCGCGAGCAGGACCGCCCCGATCACAGCCGTGCGCATCTCGTACCCGTTCTCCTCGGTGGCGGTTCACCGTAGCGGGCGGAAGCGGGATGCGGTGTCAACCGTCCCTGAGAGCCCCATCAGCCCGCTAGCGTCGTCGTGAACACGGGAGGCAATCGATGCGCAAGTTCATCCTCAACTCGAGCGTCATCAGCGCGATCGTCGGAGGCTGGTCCATCCTCCAGACGACGCGCAAGGGTCCGCGCGACTGGCGTCTCGCCCTGCAGTGGGCGAGCTGGGCGATCTCGGTGGCCGTGGCGATCGGCTCGGTCTCGTACGACTCGAAGCAGCTGGCCGGGAACCCGGGCGGCAAGAAGAAGCGCTGACGCGTCCGGCTCAGCGCCCGCTGCGGCGTGTCAGCCCGGCGCGCGGCGATCCCGCGGCGACACTGGGGGCAGTCGCACGCGGGAAGGGGCACGTCATGAGGTTTCGTCTGAGGCGCCGCCAGCCGGCCCCCGAGGTCGTCGCGGCCCCCGCCCTCACGCAGGACGAGCTGTTCGCCGTCGTGCACGAGCGCCTCGCCGCCTTCGTCGGTGCGGAGGGCGCGTGGGTCGTCACCCGCCGCAGCCACGACGACCGCGATCCGATCTTCCACGGAATGCTCGCCCGCTCCCTCGCGCACGAGCTGTCCGCCGCGATCCAGGCGGAGCAGCTCCGCGCCGGCGTCGAGGACACCGCGAACCCGATCACCGAGGCGATCCCCGTGATGACGGCGTCCACTCCCCCGGTCGTGGCGGAGTCGCCCGTCGCGGAGCCGGCGGCCCTCACCTGGGAGCCGAAGCCGATCGCGGTGTGGGCCGAGCCGGTGCAGGCCGACGCGTCGCCGGTCGACTCTCCCGCGCCGCGCTGACGTCGCGGCCCGGATCCTGCTGATCGAGCAGCCCGCTCAGCGGGTGTCTCGAGATCCACCCGCTCACGACCGCGCTAGGCGCTCAGACCGACGCCCATCGCTCCGGCCCGCGGCTCCCCGCCGCGTAGTCGTCCAGCGGCACGTCGCCCGCGCGCCATGCGTCGATCGCCGGCTGCACGATCCGCCAGCACTCCTCGGCCGCGTCCCCGCGCACCGAGAGCGACGGGTCGTCGTCGAGGATGCCCGAGAGCACCTCTCCGTAGGCGAGCAGCTCGCCCTCGCCGAAGGTAGCCTCGAGGGAGGCGCGGTCGAGCGAGTAGGGGTCGCCGGGGCCGTTGATGTTCAGCTCGAGCGCCATCTGATCGGGCGCGAGGAACAGCCGCAGCACCGACGGCTCCTCGGTGCCGTGGAACCCCTCGGGGAGGCGCGGCACGGGCTTGAAGCGGATGACGACCTCGCGTCGACGCTCGCCGAGCGCCTTCCCGGAGCGCAGAGTGAAGGGCACCCCCGCCCAGCGCCAGGTGTCGATCTCGACGGTCAGCTCGGCCAGCGTCTCCATGCCGCGGGAGGGATCGACCCCCTGCTCGTCGACGTACGACGGCAGCTCGCGGCCGCCGATGGTCCCCGCGGTGTACCGGGCGCGCCGGGAGCTCTCGGTCAGGTCGTCGCCGCGGAGACGGGTCGCGCGCAGCACGATCCCCTTGGCGTCGCGGAGGTCGGCCGCGTCGAGGGTCGACGGCGGCTCCATCGCGACCACCGCGAGCACCTGCAGCAGGTGGCTCTGGATCATGTCGATCAGGGCTCCCGCACCGTCGTAGTAGCCGGCGCGCCCCTCGAGCCCGAGCTGCTCGTCGTAGACGATCGCGACGCTCTCGATGTGCTCGGAGGACCACAGCGGCTCGAAGACGCGGTTGGCGAAGCGGAGCCCGAGCATGTTCATCACGGTCGCCCGGCCCAGGAAGTGGTCGACGCGGTGGATCCGGTCCTCGGGCACGAGCGCGGCGAGGCGCTCGTTGAGCGCGCGCGCGCCGGCCTCGTCGGTGCCGAACGGCTTCTCGAGGGCCAGCACGGTCCCCTCCGGCAGCTCGTGGGCGGCGAGAGCGTCGCACGCCTTCGCCGCGATCGCCGGGGGCAGCGCGAAGTACAGGGCGACGGGTCCCTCGCAGCTCGCGAGGAGGGCGGCGAGCTCCTCCGGATCGGTGACGTCGACCTGCTGGTAGCGCGTGCCCGCGACGAGCTCGTCGATGCCCGCGCCCGAGGACTGCTCGGTGGCGAACGACGCGGCCACGACCTCGTGCCAGTGCTCCTGGCTCCAGTCCTCGCGGCCGGCTCCCACGAGCTGGATCCGCCGGTCGGTCTCCCGGGTCAGCAGCTGACCGATCGCCGGGAGGAGCAGACGGGAGGACAGGTCGCCCGTCGCACCGAGGATGAGCAGTGTCGAGACGGAGTGAGGCATGCGGCTCACCCTACGGCGCGCCTCGGAGTCGACGCTCCGCCTTGACTGAGAGGGCTCGCGTGACGCGCTGCCACGGGCCCGAAGTACTGAGAGGATCGGCCCCATGGTCTCCCCGATCGAGGATTACGCCGTCCTCTCCGACTGCCGCACCGCTGCTCTCGTCTCGCGCGACGGAGGCATCGACTGGCTCTGCCTCCCCCGCTTCGACTCCGCCTCGGTCTTCGGCGCGTTGCTCGGCGGCGACGAGCAGGGCCGCTGGTCGCTGCGCCCGGTCGACCAGGACGCCACCGTCGAGCGCCACTACCTCGGTGACACGCTCGCCCTGGTCACGCGGTGGACGACCTCCACCGGCGTGGTCGAGGTCGTCGACGTCATGCCGCTGCGCGATGACCGCGCCGAGCTGGTCCGCCGGGTGAGAGGGGTCTCCGGCTCGGTGCGGATGCGCCAGGAGCTGCGCATCCGCTTCGACTACGCGCGGACGCTGCCGTGGATGCGCCAGGAGGGGACGGACGAGGACCCGCTGCTGGTCGCCGTGGCCGGCCCCGACGCGGTCGTGGTGCGCGGCATGCGCCTGACGGCGAGCGATCACGTGCACTCGGCCGAGTTCGACGTGGCCAGCGGGGCGACGGTCGACCTGTCGATGGCCTGGTTCCCCTCGCACCGGAAGGCGCCGAGAGAGCTCGACGTCGATCGCGCGCTGGAGCGGACGATCGCCTGGTGGAGCGGCTGGGCCGAGTCGATCAGCTACGACGGCCCGCACCGCGACGCGGTGGTCCGCTCGCTGCTGACGCTGCGCGCGCTGACCGACGACGAGACCGGCGGCATCGTCGCGGCGGCGACCACCTCCCTGCCCGAGCAGTTCGGCGGGAGCCGCAACTGGGACTACCGCTACGTGTGGCTGCGCGACGCCTCGCTCACACTCCAGGCGCTGCTCGCGCACGGATTCGAGCAGGAGGCCGAGAAGTGGCGGGCCTGGCTGCTGCGCGCGGTCGCCGGCGCTCCCGAGGACGTGCAGATCATGTACGGGCTCGCCGGCGAGCGCGACCTGCTCGAGCGCACGATGCCGAGCCTGCCCGGCTACGGCGGCGCGGCTCCGGTGCGGATCGGTAACGCGGCCGTCGACCAGTACCAGGCCGACGTGATCGGCGAGGTGATGGTCGCCCTGCACGAGGCGCGGCTCGCGGGAGTGGACGAGACGGAGTTCTCGTGGCCGCTCCAGCGCGCCCTGCTCGGCTACGTCGAGCAGAACTGGCAGCGCCCCGACAACGGCATCTGGGAGATCAGAGGCGAGCCGCGCCACTTCACGCACTCGCGGGTGATGATCTGGGCGGCGCTGGACCGCGGGGTGCGGGCGGCCCGCGAGTGCGGGCTCGACGGGCCGGTCGAGACCTGGGAGGCGCTGCGCGAGCAGGTGCGGGCCGAGATCGACGCGCAGGGCTTCGACGCCGAGCGCGGCCACTTCGTCCAGTCCTACGGCTCGAGCGAGGTCGACGCCTCGCTGCTGGTCCTGCCGATGGTCGGCTACGTCGACGCCGACGACCCTCGGATGCTCGGAACGGTCGCCGAGCTCGAGCGCGTCCTGCTGCAGGACGGCCTGCTGCACCGCTACCGCACCGAGTCCTCGGTCGACGGCCTGGCAGGCGGCGAGCACCCGTTCGTGGCGTGCTCGTTCTGGCTCGTGCGCCAGTACGCGTACTCCGGGCGGCTCGGCGACGCCGAGACCCTGATGACCAGGCTGGTCGGTCTCTGCAACGACGTCGGCCTGCTCTCGGAGGAGTACGACGTCGGGCAGGGCCGTCACGCGGGCAACACGCCCCAGGCGCTCTCCCACCTCGCGCTCGTGCAGGCGGCCGACGCGATCGCGGCGAACCGGTGAGCACCCGGCCCGGCGAGCGCAGGCGCGTCGTCAGGATCGTCCTCCTCTGCCTCGGCGGCCTCGTCGCCGTCGCCGTCGTCGGCTTCCTGATCTGGAGCTCGATCGTCAGGGGACCCGACGAGGAGGCGCTCGCCCGGGTGCGCGCCGATCCCGCGATCGCCGTCGAGCGCACCGACTCCGCGATCGTGATGACACCGGCCGCGGGGGCGGCGAGCACCATCGCCGGCACCGGTCTGGTCTTCGTGCCCGGGGCGAAGGTCGACGCGGAGTCGTACGAGGCCACGCTCGCGCCGCTCGTCGCCGACGGTGCGACGGTCGTCATCACCCGTCCGATCCTGAATCTCGCCTTCTTCGACCTCCGCTCGCTCGAGAGCTTCACCGCTCAGGCGGGAGGAGTCGACGAGTGGCTCGTCGGCGGCCACTCCCTCGGCGGGGTCAAGGCCTGCCAGTGGGCCGACGACCCCGCGGTCTCGGGGCTCGTCCTGCTCGGGAGCTACTGCGCGAACGACCTGTCCGGCTCCGCCCTCCCCGTCCTGAGCATCAGCGGCTCGGAGGACGGCCTGAGCACCCCGGAGAAGGTCGACGCCGCCCGCGGTCTGCTCCCCGACTCCGCCCGATCGGTCGAGATCGACGGCGCGAACCACGCGGACTTCGGCTGGTACGGCCCCCAGCCGGGCGACGGGGAGTCGACCATCGGCCACGAGGAGGCGGACAGTCTGATCATCGAGGCGCTCGAGCCGTTCCTCGCCGACGCCGCTTGACTTCGAGCGCACTCGAAGTCGTAGGTTGACGCCATGTCCACGATCCGAACCGCCCCCGGGCTCCCGGCCGCGCGCGACGGAGGGCTCTCCATCTCGGAGGCCGCCGCCGTCACCGGGCTGACGGTGCACACGCTGCGCTACTACGAGCAGGCGGGGCTGATGCTCGACGCCGTCGAGCGGGCCTCGTCGAGCCACCGCCGTTACCGGCCCGCGGATGTGGGCTGGGTCGACTTCCTGACCAAGCTGCGCTCGACCGGGATGCCCATCGCGCGCATCCGGGAGTACGCCGAGCTGGTCCGGATCGGACCGGACAGCGAACCCGAGCGCCTCGCGCTCCTCCGGGCGCACCGCGCCGACGTCGAGGAGCAGCTCGCTCGCACTCGCACCAGCCTCGCCGCGATCGACATCAAGATCGCGGCGTACCACGAGAGGAACACCACACCGTGAAGACCATCACCCTCGGAGTCGGCACCGGACCCGGTCGCGCCGCGACCGCTCTCGACGTCTCCCGCCTCGGCCTCGGCGCCATGGGCATGTCCGCCTTCTACACCGGAGCCGGCACCGACGACTCCGAGTCGATCCGCACCATCCACCGCGCGCTCGATCTCGGCGTCACCTTCCTCGACACCGCCGAGATCTACGGCCCGTACACGAACGAGGAGCTGGTCGGCCGCGCGCTGGTCGGCCGCCGCGACGAGGTCGTGCTGGCCAGCAAGTTCGGCATGATGCTGCACCGCACCACCGGCGAGCGCGGTCTCGACGGCTCCCCCGAGAACCTCCGGATCGCCGTCGAGGGCTCGCTCCGCCGGCTCGGCACCGACCGCATCGACCTCTACTACCAGCACCGGATGGATCCCGCCGTCCCCGTCGAGGAGACGGCCGGAGCCTTCGCCGAGCTGATCGAGCAGGGCAAGATCCGCGGTTACGGGCTGTCGGAGGCGGCACCCGAGACGATCCGACGTGCGAACGCCGTCCACCCGGTCACTGCCGTCCAGTCGGAGTACTCGCTCTGGACCCGCGACCCCGAGGCCGAGGTGCTCCCGCTGCTGCGCGAGCTCGGCATCGGCTTCGTGCCCTACTCGCCGCTCGGCCGCGGGTTCCTGACGGGGACCATCCGCTCCGTCGACGCGCTCGGCTCCGACGACTTCCGGCGCAGCAACCCGCGGTTCGCCGACGGCGCGCTCGAGTCGAACCTCCGGATCGTGGAGGAGGTCGACCGGGTCGCGGCGGAGGCGGACGCCACGCCCGCGCAGGTGGCTCTGGCCTGGCTCCTCGCGCAGGGCGACGACATCGCGCCGATCCCGGGCACCAAGCGGGTCTCGCGGATCGAGGAGAACGCGGCCGCCGACTCCCTCGTCCTCACCGCGGACCAGCTCACTGCGCTGTCGGCCGTCGAGCCGCCCGTCGGCGACCGGTACGCCGACATGTCCTCGATCGGGCGCTAGAGGGCGCCGGCCTCGATCGGCCTGCGCTAGTCGCGCTTCGGCGACTCGCGCAGGTCGATCAGCCCGGTGAAGAGCGCACCCCGCTCCTTCGAGGCCCGGTCGCCCGAGAACAGGTTGTCGGGCGAGGAGGCGGCGTGGCTGCGCGGAACGGCGTCCGTGCCGCGCGCCTCCTCCTGCTGCAGCTCGACCCGCTGACGCGGGAGGGCGATCGGGTCGCTCTCGTGCAGCCAGGTGACGAGGCGCTCGCGGACGTAGCAGCGGAGATCGAACAGCGTCGGCGCGTCGGTCGCCGTGACGAGCACCCGGATGCGGACGAAGCCGCCGACCGCGTCCGTCACCTGGAGGACGCTGACGCGCTTGTCCCAGAGGTCCGTCTCCTCGAGGATGCGGTGCAGCTCCTCGCGCATCTCCTCGGGGCGCACGCGCCAGTCGAGGTCGAGCTCCACCGCTCCGAGCAGCTCCGACCCGGTCCGCGTCCAGTTCTGGAACGGCTGGGTCGTGAAGTAGTTCGTCGGGAGCACCAGGCGCCGGTCGTCCCAGAGGTGCACGACGACGTAGGTGAGCGTGATCTCCTCGATCCGCCCCCACTCGTTCTCGACGATGACGACGTCGTCGAGCCGGATCGCGTCGGAGAAGGCGAGCTGCATGCCCGCGAAGATGTTCGTGAGGCTCGACTGCACGGCGAGGCCGGCGACGATCGAGAGCACCCCGGCCGAGGCGAGGACGCTCGCGCCCGCGGTCCGCGCCTCGGGGAAGGTCAGGAGCGAGGCCCCGAGTGCGACCACCACGACGGCGGCGACGGCCACCCGCCTGATGATCGTCATCTGGGTCCGGAGGCGGCGCGCACGCCGGTTGTCGGCCGTGTCGGTCCGGTAGCGCTCGGCACCGAGGTCCTCGAGGAAGACGAAGAGCGCGCCGACCAGCCAGGCGGCCGCGCCGATGGTGGCGATCTGGAAGATCCGGTCGACCAGACCCGGCCAGACCTCGCCGGACACCGTGGCGGCCAGCGCCACCCAGACGGCGATGGTGATCAGGAGCACCCTGAAGGGGATGCGCACCCGTCGGATCAGCAGGCGCGCCCAGGTCTTGCGCTTGCCGATCGAGCGGACGACGAGGGCGACGACGGCGGTGACCACGACCGCGACGACGATCGCGATGAGCACGGCGAGGGCGATCGAGCCGATCTCGGAGAGGGCGTCTTCTGGCACGGAGAGCCTTTCGTTGCAGGTCGTTCAGCGGGCTGCTCGACGCTGAACGACGAAACGCTCGTCTCGGCGATGATGCCGGGGCGAGCGTTTCGGAGGGTGCACCCCCTCGGACTTGAACCGAGAACCCACTGATTAAGAGTCAGTTGCTCTGCCGATTGAGCTAGAGGTGCATGGTGCTCTGAGCACCGTGGACGGCGAATCGTGCGTGCCGAACCGAGGGATCACACTAGCAGTCACGACCCCCCGCTCGTCAAATCGGCGCCGACCGAGGTCCCTCAGTATCGTGGAGCCGTGACCCCGAGCCTCGACGACGACCTCCGCCTCGCCCTCCGCCTCGCCGACGCCGCCGACGGGATCTCGCGCGAGCGGTTCCTCGCGATCGACCTCGTCGTCACGACGAAGCCCGATCGGACGCCGGTCACCGACGCCGACCGCGCGGTCGAGGAGGCGATCCGCGGCATCCTCGCCTCGGAGCGGCCGGGAGACTCGATCCTCGGCGAGGAGCTCGGGACCTCCGGCGACTCGTCGCGGCAGTGGATCCTCGACCCGATCGACGGCACCGCGCACTTCCTGCGCGGAGTCCCGATCTGGGCCACCCTGATCGCGCTCGCCGTCGACGGGGTGCCGGTCGTCGGCGTGGTCTCGGCGCCCGCGCTCGGCAAGCGCTGGTGGGCCGCGAAGGGCTTCGGCGCCTGGGTCGACGAGAGCGCCGGCGCCGTCGGCCGCATCGAGCTGCCGGAGGAGCTGCGCGGCGTCCTGGCCGCGCCCGCCGGCGAGGAGCCGCGCCGCATCCGCGTCTCGCAGGTCGCCGACCTCACCGACGCGACCTTCAGCTACAACAGCATCCAGCAGTGGGACGGAGCGGGCCGTCTCGACCAGCTCCTCGACCTAGCCCGCACGGTCTTCCGCGATCGCGCGTACGGCGACGCCTGGGCCTACATGCTGGTCGCCGAGGGGCTGATCGACGGCGCGGGCGAGTTCGACGTGAAGCCCTACGACCTCGCCGCGCTGGTGCCGATCATCGAGGAGGCGGGCGGCCGGTTCACCTCCGTCGACGGTGAATCGGGCCCCTGGCACGGCAGCGCCCTCGCCACCAACGGCGTCCTGCACGACGACGTGCTGGCGATCGTGGCGGCACGATGAGGCGGCGAGGCGCGATCCTCGCCGCCGTCGCCCTCGCGCTGCCCCTCGCCGCCTGCTCCTCCGTCGTCGGCTCCGACGCTCCCGAGGCGGTCCGCGACGAGAGCGGCGCGGTCGTCACGGCGGGCACCGGAGACCCGTTCTCGGTCCGCAAGGGCGACTGCTTCCTCGAGCCCGACGACGACCGCGTCGCCGATGTCGACCTCGTCCCCTGCGCCGAGGCGCACGACCTCGAGATCTTCCACGCCTTCGCCCAGCCTGGTGAGGACTACACGAGCGAGAACACGCTCCTCGCCCAGGCGGAGGCGTCGTGCGAGCCCGAGTTCCCGCCGACCATCGGCATCGCCTACGGGGACTCCGCTCTGGAGTACCGCAGCTTCGTCCCCTCCGAGGTGAGCTGGAGGAACGGCGATCGCACGATCTTCTGCGCGGTCTTCGATCCGACGACCGGTGCGGCCGCGGGGAGCCTCTTCGGCGCCGCCCGCTGACGACCCCGCCCGTCGTGAATCGACGGATCCATGGCGTTGACAGCCCGCAGGACCAGAGCGCACAGTGTGTCCACCGACGAACCACGAACGGCCCCGGGGGGCGCCGCGAGAGAGCGACGCAGGAGTCGTAGATGCACGAGCAGCACCCCGCAGACGTCCGCCGGGCGGACCACGCACGGCCGACCACCGCTGAGCGGGTCTTCGCTCCTGCGGACACGCTGTTCGCGCGCATCCGGCACCAGACCGCGCTGCTCGCCGCGGCGGACGAGCTGGCCCGCGAGTCCGCGCCCCAGGGCGACGACTCCCCCGCCCGCTGGTCGCGCCTGCTCCGCGACTACGCGATCGCCTCCGACCGGGTGCTCTCGGTCGACGGCGACGCCGAGGCGGCGACCCTCGGCTGGCTGAAGCCCCGGGGGATCGTCTCCCTCCTCGTCACGGAGGAGTGCGACGACGAGCACGCGGTCGAGAACCTCGCTGCGGCGCTCGCGGCGATGAACGCGGTGACGCTGACGGTGGACGTCGAGCGATCGGAGCGCCTCCGCGCCGTCGTGACGGTGCTCTCCCGGCTCCTGCCGGACGCCTTCATCGAGCTGCCGGTCCACCCGCACGCGCACTATCCGGCGATCGCCGCGGCGGCGGTGCTCACCGAGGACGTCCTCTACCGGTCGTGGGCACCGGCCGCGGCGCTCACCGGGCCGGCCACGAGCGAGGAGGACCGCGTCGCCCTCATGATCCTGTACGGGCGCGTGCGCCAGCTCGACGTGCGAGCGGTGTGAGGGCAGGAGCTCCAGGTGTGCGACGACGACCGATGGTGGAGATGGGGGGAATCGAACCCCCGTCCATCGCTGTGATTCTGCGCCTTCTACGGGTGTAGCCGATGAATGCGTTCTACTCGGCCCCGACCGTTACCACCGGCGCATCGGTCGACGGGCCCAGCCCGAGTGCAAGTCCCGCGTCGCCCTCAGGCGTAACGACGCAGCAAGTCCTCTAGATGACGCCAGGATCCGGGGCGAGGACGCACCCACGGGCTGACGGACTATCTACTCTGGCTTAGGCAGCGAGAGCGAAGTCGGTGCGCTTCTGTTCGGCACCTGTGTTTTCCAGAGATCGTTAACGAGATAACCCTGGATCCTCGACCCGCTTCTCGCAGTTTCGCAGGCAATGTCGAAACCGATCATCCCCGCGAGCACTCGCCGATCTCGATCTCGAGGATCTCAGGTCGGCAGGAGTGGGTCGTCGTCGCACACTGTGGAGTTGTCCCGCTAGTTTAGCGCCTCCGCGGCCTTCCGCTTGCGCAGGTCGAGCAGTCCGAGCACCAGGGCCAGCGCGATCAGCCCGAGGGTCACGAAGTAGCCGTTGCGGAACGCGTCGTGGTAGCTGTCGAGCCCCTCGGCCATCCCCTGCTCGCTCGCGAGCGTGGCGAAGAAGACGGCGGAGGCGCACGCCGTCCCGACGGCCGTCCCGACTCGCTGGCCGAGCTGTCCGACCGAGCCCGCGACTCCGCCCTGCTCGGGCGAGATCTCGGCGAGCGTCAGGGTCTGGTTGGGCGAGACGACGAAGCCGCCGCCCGCGCCCGCGACGAGCATCGCCGCCCCCATGCCGTAGGCGGCCGTCTCGGCCGGGAGGAGCTCGGCGGCCAGGAGCACCAGGGTGAAGCCGATCACGACGAGCACGATGCCCAGCACCACCAGCGCACGCCCGTAGGTCTGGACGAGCTTGCCGCCGTACCAGGCGGTCACGGCCGAGGTCAGTGCGAACGGGATGCTCACCATGCCCGCGAAGACGGGGGCCAGGCCGAGACCCTGCTGGAGGAAGAGGGTCGTGAGCAGGAAGGTGGCCGGGATGGCCGCGAAGTACGACGTGGCCACCAGGATCCCGTTGCGGTAGGAGCTGGTGCGGAAGATGCGGAAGTCGATGACGGGAGTGCGGCCCTCGCCCGCGTAGCGCGCTTCCCAGCGCACGAAGACAACGGCGGCGGCCACCGCCAGCAGCAGCCAGAACCAGCGGAACGGCGAGTCCGACGAGCTGCCGGTCGTCAGCAGGAACGGCAGCATGAACGCGAAGATCGCGACGCCGAGGAGGAGCAGGCCGACCGGATCGAGCGAGGTGTCGGCACCGGGCTCGCGCGTCGTGCGAGGGAGGAGCCGCCAGGCGAAGACCAGCGCCGCGATACCGAGCGGGATGTTCATCCAGAACAGGAGGCGCCAGCCGTCCACGTCGCCGCCGATCGCGATCAGCAGCCCGCCCAGGGTCGGCCCGAACGCGGTCGAGAGGCCGATCACCGCTCCGAACACCCCGAACGCGCGGGCCCGCTCCGCCCCGGTGAACATCTGCTGCACCAGACCGAGGACCTGCGGCATCTGGATGCCGGCGGCGACCCCCTGGAGGAACCGCGCGACCACCAGCAGCTCGATGCTGGGCGCGACGGCGCAGAGGAGGCTCGTGAGCGTGAACGCCGAGAGGCCGATCAGGAACAGCAGCCTCCGCGAGCGGATGTCGCCCAGCCTCCCCGAGGGGACGAGGGCGAGGCCGAAGGCGAGCGCGTAGCCCGCGACGATCAGCTGCAGCTGGCTCGGATCGGCCGACAGCGACTTCTCGATCGAGGGGAGGCCCACGTTGACCTTCGAGAGATCGAGGATCGTGATCGCGGCGACTCCGACCGCGACGGCGAAGGCGCGCCAGCGGGTCTTCTCCTCGGCGGCGGTTCGCGGTGCGGCGGTGGGCATCTCGGGGGGCGTCACGCCGTCCAGTCTGGCAGCCGCTAGTCGCCGAGTCGGCGGCGGGTCGCCATCGCGCGATCGGCCTCGCGGCGATCCTGGCGCTCGCGGAGCACCTGGCGCTTGTCGTAGTCCTTCTTGCCCTTCGCCACCGCGAGCTCGACCTTGGCCTTGCCGTCGCTGAAGTAGAGCGAGAGCGGGATGAGGGTGTACCCGCCCTCCTTCACCTTGTTGTGGATCTTCAGGATCTGGGCCTTGTGGAGGAGGAGCTTGCGCTTGCGGCGCGGCGGGTGGTTCGTCCACGTGCCCTGGGCCCACTCGTTGATGTGCACGGCGTCGAGCCAGGCCTCGCCGCCGTCGACGAACGCGTAGCCGTCGACCAGCGAGGCACGGCCCGCGCGGAGCGACTTGACCTCGGTCCCCGTCAGCACGAGACCCGCCTCGTAGGTGTCCTCGATGAGGTAGTCGTGGCGCGCCTTGCGGTTGGTCGCGACGACCTTCTGTCCCTGTTCCCTGGGCACGGCGGCTCCTCTCCGAGAGCGATGGTGGGCCGCCCCGATCCGGGGCAGCCCACCAGTATACGACCGCTCGCGGCGGAGGAGCCGCCGGATGCTCGGGGATCAGACCCGCAGGTATCTCGCGATCGCGACGTTCGCCGAGACGGCCGCCAGCACGATGCCGACCACGACGAGGATCGGGAAGACGATCAGCGCGTCGTCGAGTCCCACGAACGAGGTCAGCGGGATCCGGTAGGCCAGGAAGCCCTGCACGAAGAACTGGACGATCGCGACCACCGCGACCCCGGCGAGGATCGAGCCGAGCAGCGCCGCGAAGACGCCCTCGAGGATGAACGGGGTCTGGATGAAGCGGTTCGACGCTCCCACGAGCCGCATGATGCCCAGCTCCCGTCGTCTCGAGAACGCCGACAATCGGATCGTCGTGGCGATCAGGAGCACGGCCGCCACGAGCATGAGCACCGCGATGCCGATCGCGGTGTAGCTCGCCGCGTTCAGGATCGAGAAGATCTGGTCGAGGTACTGGCGCTGATCGGTGACGCTCTCGACCCCCGAGACGCTCGACAGGCTCTCGACGATGACGTCGGACTGCGTCGGGTCCTCGAGGTTGATCCAGAAGGTCTGGTTCAGCAGATCCGGGGTCACGTACTCGGCCACCGGGTTGCCCGCGAACTGCTGCTGGAAGTTCGCGTACGCCTGGTCGTGGTCCTCGAAGTAGGACTCGTCGATGTACGGGGCGAGCGTGGCTCCGCTCAGCTGCGTCTCGACCGCGTCGATCTGCTCCTGGGTCGCATCGGTGCCGCTGCAGTTCGAACCGCCCGAGGTGGCGGTGCACATGTAGACCGCGACCTGCGCCTTGTCGTACCAGAAGTTCTTCATCTGGCCGATCTGCATCTGCAGCAGGATCGCCGTGCCGACGAAGGTGAGCGAGATGAAGGTCACGAGGATCACCGAGACGACCATCGAGACGTTGCGTCGGAGGCCGCTCGAGACCTCCGACCAGATGAGTGCGAATCTCACTTGACCGGTCCTACGTTCTGCTGGTCGTCATCGGGCTCGTCGCCGTCGCCCTTCGGGGCGCGCAGACCCAGACGGGCGGCGAGCGACTCCTCGGGGAGCGCGCCGGTGTCGGCGGGGAGGTAGATCGGACCGGTCTGGCTCTGCAGCTCGACGAGGCGCGGCGCGGCGGGTGCCTCCGGCTCGGGCGCGGCGGGGTGAGCGGGGACGACGTGGGTCTCGGGTGCAGGGGCGGAGCGGCGCCCCTCGCGGATCCGCGGCTGCGGCGACGTCTGCGGCAGGGGCGGGCGCGCGAAGGAGTCTCCGTTCACGGGCGCGGCCTCGGCGGCGGTCGGCAGCGGAGGGGCGGCGCGGCGGAGGTCGTACTCCGGCACCTCGACGGGCGCGAGCTCCCCGTCGATCAGAGCGGGCACCGCGGCGGCCGTGGGAACGGCGGCCGTGGGCTCGGCGACGGCGTGGTCGTCGGCCGCGACGACGACGACCCCGTCGTGCACGACGGTGATGCTCTCGGTCTGGCCGTAGCCGCCCCGGCTCTCGTCGCGCACGATGCTGCCCGCCGAGAGCTCGATCACGCGGCGCTTCATCTGGTCGACGATGCCGGCCTCGTGGGTCGCCATGATGACGGTGGTCCCGCCGGCGTTGATCCGCTCGAGCAGCGCCATGATGCCGGCGCTGGTGGTGGGGTCGAGGTTGCCCGTCGGCTCGTCGGCGAGGAGCACGGCCGGCTTGTTGACGACGGCGCGGGCGATGGCGACGCGCTGCTGCTCGCCTCCGGAGAGCTCGTGCGGCAGGCGGGCGGCCTTGCCGGCGAGGCCGACCATCTTCAGGGTGTCGGGCACCGCCTCCTGGATGAAGCCCTTCGACTTGCCGATCACCTGGAGGCTGAAGGCGACGTTGTCGAACACCGACTTGTTCGGCAGCAGCCGGAAGTCCTGGAACACCACGCCCATGTTGCGGCGGAAGTAGGGGACCTTGCGGCTGGAGATCTTGCCGAGGTTCTGCCCCAGCACGTGGATCGAGCCCGAGGACGGCCGCTCCTCCTTGAGGATCAGCCGGAGGCAGCTCGACTTGCCGGAGCCGGAGGCGCCGACGAGGAAGACGAACTCGCCCCGGAGGATCTCGAGATCGATGGCGTTGAGGGCGGGTCTCGTGCCACCCCGGTACTGCTTGGAGACGTTGTCGAAGCGAATCATGTCGTACCGAGGGTAAGCGACGAAGTCGGCGAGACCGCCGAGCGAGCGCGCGGCGAGTCGATCACCGCTCTCAGGGAGCGGCGGACCGCCGGCGGGTCACGCCGACTTGCGCCAGCGGATCCCCGCGGCGATGAACCCGTCGATGTCGCCGTCGAAGACGTGCGCCGGGTTGCCGACCTCGTGGTCGGTGCGGAGGTCCTTGACCATCTGGTACGGCGCGAGCACGTAGCTGCGCATCTGATCGCCCCAGCTCGCCGTGATGTTCCCGGCCAGCTCCTTCTTGGTCGCCGCCTCCTGCTCCTTCTGGATCAGCAGGAGCCGCGACTGCAGGACCCGCATGGCCGCCGCCCGGTTCTGGATCTGGCTCTTCTCGTTCTGCATCGACACGACCGTCCCCGTGGGGAGGTGGGTGATGCGCACCGCCGAGTCGGTGGTGTTGACCGACTGGCCGCCCGGCCCGGAGGAGCGGAAGACGTCGACCCGGATGTCGTTGTCGGGGATCTCGACCGCGCCGGCCTCCTCCATCAGGGGGATGACCTCGACCGCGGCGAACGAGGTCTGGCGCTTGCCCGCGGCGCCGAAGGGGCTCATCCGGACCAGCCGGTGCGTGCCCGCCTCGACCGAGAGCGTGCCGAAGGCGTAGGGCGCGTCGATCTCGAAGGTCGCCGACTTGATGCCGGCCTCCTCCGCGTAGCTCGCGTCCATGACGGTCGCGGTGTACTTGTGCTTCTCGGCCCAGCGCAGGTACATGCGCATCAGCATCTCGGCGAAGTCGGAGGCGTCCACTCCCCCGGCGCCGGCGCGGATCGTCACGACCGCCGGGCGGTCGTCGTACTCGCCGTCGAGCAGCGTCTGCACCTCGAGCTCGCCCATCGTCTTCTGCAGGGCGGTGAGCTCGGCGATCGCCTCCTGCTCGGACTCGGCGTCCTCGGCCTCGTTGGCCATCTCGACCAGCACCTCGAGGTCGTCGAGGCGGCGCTCGATCGACGTGATGCGAGCCAGCTCGGACTGCCGGTGGCTCAGGGCGCTCGTGATCTTCTGCGCGGCGTCGGTGTCGTCCCACAGGTCGGGAGCGCCCGCCTGCTCTCTGAGCTCGGCGATCTTCTCGCGGAGGGCGTCGACGTCGATCACGGCGCGGATGTCGGTGAAGGTGGAGCGGAGAGCAGTGATCTGCTCGGTGAAGTCGTTGTCCAGCATGGTGCCCTCAGACTACCGGCGGCCCGCGCGGAGCCCGCCCCGCGCAGACCTAGCATGGAGGAGATGACCGACACCGCAGAGCGCCCGTTCCCCGTCGGCCCGCTCCTGCTGTCGACCTTCCTGCCGACGCTGCTCTTCTCGATCGGCGAGGGCGCGATCATCCCCCTCCTCCCTGCTGCGGCGGGGGATCTCGGTGCGACCCTCGCCCTCGCGGGCCTCGTCGCCGGGATGATCATGATCGGCGAGCTCGCGGGCGACATCCCGAGCGGCTGGATCGTCTCGCGGATCGGCGAGCGCGGCGCAATGCTGAGCGCCTCCGGCCTGTCGATCGTCGGCCTCGTGATCTGCCTGCTGTCCACGTCCTGGGTGGGGCTGACGGTCGGAGTGTTCCTCATCGGCCTCGCGACGGCGGTCTTCGCGCTCGCGCGGCACGCGTTCATGACCTCGTTCGTGCCGATCAGCCACCGCGCGCGGGCATTGAGCGCGCTCGCGGGGGCGTTCCGGGCGGGGTGGCTGATCGGTCCGTTCCTGGCGGCGGGAGTCGTCCACCTCAGCGGCTCCGTCGAGTCCGTCTTCTGGGTGCACATCGTCTGCTGCGTGGCCGCGGTGGTCGTGCTCCTGCTCGTCCCCGATCCCGCGACCGTCCTCCGCCGCGCCGCCGCCGCCGCGCCGGGTGCGGCCGCGCCGGCGCCCGCACGGGAGCCGTCCGACGGACTCGTCCGCGTCCTCCGGCAGCACCGCGGCGTCCTCGCGCGGATGGGCACGGGGGCGGCGGTGATCGGCGCCCTTCGGGCGAGCCGGACGGTGATCCTCCCGCTCTGGGCGATCAGCATCGGCATGGCCGAGACCGAGACGGCCATCGTCATCGGGATCGCGGGCGGCATCGACTTCGCCCTGTTCTACGCGGGCGGGCAGATCATGGACCGGTTCGGCCGGGGCGCCTCCGCGATCCCGTCGATGATCGGGCTCGGCGTCGGGCACCTCGTCCTGGCGCTCACTCTCGCGGCGATCGATCCCGTCCCCTGGTTCGTCGCGGTCGCCTGCGTCCTGGCCGCCGCGAACGGGATCGGCTCGGGCATCCTGATGACGATCGGAGCGGATCTGGCGCCCCCCGACGATCCCGCGCCCTTCCTCGGCGCGTTCCGCTTCACCGGCGATGCGGGCAACGCGGCCGCTCCGATCATCGTCTCGGCGCTGACGGCGGCCGTGTCGCTGCCGTTCGCCGCGGGGGCGATGGGCGTGCTGGGGCTGGCCGGCGCCGCGGCGCTCTCGCGCTGGATCCCGCGGTACGTCCCGCACCGGGGGCCGGGCGGTGCCGCCTCCTCGTCCTGAGGCGCCTCCTCGTCCTGAGGCCCCTCCTAGACTGGATCCCGCACTCGCGGGAGTGGTGGAATGGCAGACACGCAGGATTTAGGTTCCTGTGCCGAGAGGCGTGTGGGTTCGAGTCCCACCTTCCGCACGATCGTCCGGCGCTCCGGCCGCACCGCGGCGCCAGTCAGACGGCGTGATCCCGTACCGGGCCCGGAACACCCGCGTGAAGTGCGAGTGATCGGCGAATCCGCACTCGTGGGCGATCGCGGAGATGCTCGCGAGGGGGTCGTCGGCGAGCGCACGCGTCGCCAGGGCGAGCCGGCCCTCGCGGATGCGATCGCCCAGCCCGACGCCCGAGCGCGCGAGGGCGGCGTAGACGGAGCGCTCCGAGACGCCCAGGGCCGCAGCCACCGTCCGCGCCGACAGGTCGGGGTCGGCGAGGCGGGTCTGCACGTGGGTCAGGATCCGGATGCCCAGCGACTGCGCCCGAGCCGCGCGACCGACGGCCTCCTCGGCGACGGGGAGGGTCAGCAGGGTGGCCACCATCGCGAGGGTCGGCCGTTCGAGCGCGGGAGCGTCGGGCAGAGGGGCGGAGGTGAGGGTCGCCGCCTGCGCCGCCGCGCGCAGGAAGCCCGAGACCGCTGCCACCACCGGGTCGGTCGGCCGGAAGACCGTCGCGACCCGGGAGTCCACCAGGCCGACCGGCAGCTCGAGGAGGGACACGGGGATCTGGAACGTGGAGCGGTTCGTTCCGGGGGCGAACCGGATCCGGTACGGCCGGGTCGTCGTGGCCAGCACGATGTCGCCCGCGCGGAGATCGGCGACCGTGCCGTCCTGCTCGAGCCGGGTCGCACCCGACTCGAGCACGCTCACCATCACGCTCGGCGGAGTGCCGTCGCGGGACTGTCGCGGGGTCCGGACGACGTCGGCGCCCCGGCCCTCCGTGCAGAGGAGGTGTATGCCGCCCAGCTGCGCAGCACGGGACCGCGCGGTCACCTCGGCACCCGGATGCGGCTCCAGCGTCAGCGGGACGCGGCCCGCTCGCACGTGCTCGCGGAGCAGGTCGATGCGGTCGGTGAGGAGCAGCCCCTCGAGATCGATCGTCGCCACAGTCGCCCTCCCCTGGCCGGGATGCTAGTCCTCCGCGCGCTCCGCGTGCAGTGCTGAGCCATCCGCGTGCGCTCTCGTTCTAGACCGCTCGGCGCCCGGAGCAGGACGATCGCCATCGGACCCTCTCTCCGACCCAGAGGAGCGCATGATGACCACCGCACGACCCTCCACCCTCACGGACACCGAGCTCGCCGAGATCGACCGCGCGAACGCGTCCGGTCGCCGGCCCGTCCTCTTCGTCCACGGTCTCTGGCTCCTCTCGAGCAGCTGGGACCGCTGGCGGACCTTCTTCGAGGAGAACGGCTACACCGGCCTCGCCCCGCGCTGGCCGGACGATCCCGAGTCGGTCGCCGAGGCCCGGCGCGACCCCGAGGTCTTCGCGAAGAAGATGGTGCAGCAGGTCACCGACCACTACCTCGAGGCGGTGGCGCGACTCGAGCGTCGCCCCGCCGTGATCGGGCACTCGTTCGGCGGCCTCATCGCCCTCAAGCTCGCCGGGGAGGGGGTCGCCGCAGCGACGGTCGCGATCGACAACGCTCCGTTCCAGGGGGTCCTCTCCGTTCCCCTGAGCTCGCTGAAGTCGGCGGCACCGGTCGTCGGCAACCCGGCCATCCTGTCCCGCGCGGTCTCCCTCACCTACGAGCAGTTCGCCTTCGGCTGGGTCAACGCTCTCGACGAGGCGGAGGGCCGTGCCCTGTACGAGGAGTTCCACGTCCCTGCCTCGGGCGTGCCGCTGTTCCAGGCGGTCACGGCGAACCTGAACCCGTTCTCGGAGACGAAGGTCGACTCCGGCAATCCGGACCGCGGGCCGCTCCTCATCATCGGCGGCGAGAAGGACACGACGGTGCCTCTCGCGATCAGCCGGGAGAGCCACCGCCGTCAGAGCCGGAATCGCGGCGTGACGGAGCTCGTCGAGCTGCCGGACCGCGGCCACTCCCTCACGATCGACCACGGCTGGCAGGAGGTCGCGCAGACGGCGCTCTCCTTCCTCCGGCGCCAGGCGGTGTGACCCGGACGCGCCGGTCTGAGGGAGCGGTCGGCGAGATCCTCGGACGCATCGCCGGGTGGGCCGCTACGCTGAGCCCCGTCACGCCTTCGCCGTGCCTGTCGGCCGGACGGCGCCGCCGATGTCTGGAGAACCGTTGACTCACGCCGCCCTCATCCCCTGGCTCGACCCGGAGACGATCCTCACGTCGTTCGGGCCGTGGGGCGTCCTCGTCGTGTGCCTCATCGTCTTCGCCGAGACCGGTCTGCTGATCGGCTTCCTCTTCCCCGGCGACACGCTCCTGATCATCACCGGTCTCCTCGCCCACGAGGACGCGGCCAACGGCGGGCTCGGCGTCCCGATCTGGCTGATCTGCCTGTCCATCGGCTTCGCCGCGTTCCTCGGCGGAGAGGTCGGCTACCTGATCGGGCACAAAGCCGGTCCGCGCATCTTCGAGCGCAAGGAGTCGGGCTTCTTCAGCATCGAGAACGTGAAGCGCACGAACGCCTTCTTCGAGCGCTTCGGCGGCTTCGCGGTGATCCTCGCGCGATTCGTGCCGATCGTGCGCACCTTCGCGCCGATCGCCGCAGGCGTCGCGCACATGAACTACCGCAAGTACAGCTTCTACAACCTGATCGGCGCCCTGATCTGGGGCAGCGGCGTGACCCTCCTGGGGTGGCTGCTCGCCTTCATCCCGCCGGTCGCGGACTTCGTCTCGCACTACATCGACGTGATCCTCATCGGAGCGGTGCTCCTGGCGATCGTGCCGACGCTGTTCCACTTCTTCCAGCAGCGACGCAAGGCCCGCCTCGCGACCGACAAGGAGACGGACTCGACCGAGTCGGCCGCCTACGTCCTCGACGCGGACGCCCTCGACCGCAAGCGCCGCGAGCACTGAGCGGCGCCCGCCGACGGGCGGATCAGGCCAGGCACGGATCAGGCCAGACGCGGATCAGGCCAGGCGCGGATCAGGCCAGGCGCGGATCAGGCCAGGCGCGCCTCGAGGGCGACGAGCTCCGAGCGCAGCGCGGTGAACGCCCGGGCGCGGTGGCTCCGGGCGTTCTTCTGCTCGGGTGCGAGCTCCGCCGCGGTGAGGGCTCCCGAATCCGGGACGAAGACCGGGTCGTAGCCGTGCCCGTTCGTCCCGCGCGCAGCGAGCGCGATCGAGCCGTCCCAGCGCCCCTCGACGACGATCTCCTGACCGCCCGGCAGGACGGAGTCGGGCACGACGAGGGCGATCGTGCAGCTGAAGTGGGCGCCGCGGTGCTCGGCCTTCACATCGGCGAGCTGGGCGAGCAGCAGCTCGAGGTTCGCGGCGGCGTCGTGCGCCCTGCCGGACCAGCGCGCCGAGAAGATGCCCGGCGCGCCTCCGAGCACGTCGACGCAGATGCCGGAGTCGTCGGCCAGCGCCACGAGACCCATGTGCGCCGCGGCGGCCCGCGCCTTGATCAGGGCGTTCTCGGCGAACGAGACGCCGTCCTCGACGGGCTCCGGGCCGTCGTACGCGCGGACGCCGACCTCCGGCAGCGCGCCGGCGAGCATCGCGCGGAACTCCTCGACCTTGCCCGCGTTGTGCGTCGCGAGCACGAGATCCAGGCTCACGCGCCCGGCTCCGCGGCGAGCGCCTCCGCCTGGATGCGCGCGAGATCGGCGGCTCCCGCGACCGCGAGGTCGAGCAGGGCGTCGAGTTCGCGGCGGTCGAACGGAGCGCCCTCGGCCGTGCCCTGGACCTCGACGAAAAGGCCTCGGCCGGTGACGACGACGTTCATGTCGGTCTCGGCGCGCACGTCCTCGACGTAGGCGAGGTCGAGCATGGGCACGCCGTCGATGATGCCCACCGAGACGGCCGAGAGGCTGTCGATCAGCGGGGTGGCCCTCTGCCCGACGTACTTCTTGCCGCGCGCCCACTCGATCGCGTCGACCAGCGCGACGTAGGCCCCGGTGATCGCGGCGGTCCTGGTGCCGCCGTCGGCCTGCAGCACGTCGCAGTCGACGACGATCGTGTTCTCGCCGAGCGCCTTCATGTCGACGACGGCGCGGAGGCTGCGGCCGATCAGCCGCGAGATCTCGTGGGTGCGCCCGCCGACCTTGCCCTTGACCGCCTCGCGGTCCATCCGCGAGTTGGTCGAGCGCGGCAGCATCGCGTACTCGGCGGTGACCCAGCCCTTGCCCTTGCCCTGGAGCCAGCGCGGGACGCCGTTGGTGAAGGAGGCGGTGCAGAGCACCTTCGTGTCGCCGAACGAGACGAGGGCCGACCCCTCGGCCTGCGTGCTCCAGCCGCGCTCGATGGTCACGGTGCGCAGCTCGTCGGCCGCGCGGCCGTCCTTGCGCTTCACGGCAGTGCTGGCGGTGCTGTCGGTCACTGGGGGCTCCCTGTCTGCGGCGCGGCCCGATCGAGCTCGCGCAGATTGATGGTTCCGGTCTCGACGAGATCGACGCTCGAGACCTCGGGGCCGAGGAACCGGCGGGCGAGGCGGACGAAGTCGCTCGATCCGGTCTCCTCCCAGCGGTAGCTCGGCGGGGCTGAGGCCGTCCGCTGCAGTCCGTGCGCGACGAGGGTGCGGTAGACGTCGAGCGCGGTCTCCTCGGCGCTCGACACCAGCCTCACCTCGGGGCCCATCACGTAGGCGATGGCGCCGCGCAGCAGCGGGTAGTGCGTGCAGCCGAGGACGAGGGTGTCGACTCCGGCGGCCTTGAGCGGGGCGAGGTACTCCTCGGCGACGGCGAGCAGCTCGTCGCTCCAGGTGATCCCGGCCTCCACGAACTCCACGAAGCGGGGGCAGGCGGCGGTGACGAGCTCGAGATCGGGTGCGGCGACGAACGCGTCGTCGTAGGCGCGGGAGCGGATCGTGCCGACGGTCCCGATGACGCCGACGCGGCGGTTGCGGGTGTCGCGCACGGCGCTGCGCACCGCGGGGTGGATCACCTCGACGACGGGGATGCCGCGGCCGATCGTGTAGCGCTCGCGCGCGTCCCGCATCATCGCGGCCGACGCCGTGTTGCAGGCGATCACGAGCAGCTTCGCCCCCTGATCGACGAGCGTGTCGAGCGTGTCGAGCGCATAGGCGCGGACGTCGGCGAGCGGCTTGGGCCCGTACGGGGAGTGCGCGGTGTCGCCGAGGTAGACGATCGACTCGTTCTGGAGCTGGTCGATGACGGAGCGGGCGACGGTGAGCCCGCCGACCCCGGAGTCGAAGATGCCGATGGGTGCGTCCGTCACGGGAGACGAGCCTACCGGCGGGCTCGTGGAACACTGAGCCCATGGATGCCACGTCCTTCCTCACCGACCGCTACGAGCTCACGATGGTCGAGGGCGCTCTCGGCAGCGGGACCGCCGATCGCCGCTGCATGTTCGAGGTCTTCGCCAGGAGCCTTCCCCCCGGTCGCCGCTACGGCGTGCTCGCCGGCACCGGCCGGCTCCTCGAACTCGTCTCCCGGTTCCGCTTCGGCGACCCCGAGCTCGACTGGCTGCGCGCGAACCGCGTCGTCGACTCCAGGACCCTCGACTGGCTGGCCGACTACCGCTTCCGCGGCGACGTGTGGGGCTACCGCGAGGGCGAGGTCTACCTCCCCGGCTCCCCCGTGCTGATCGTCGAGGCGCCCTTCGCCGAGGGCGTGCTGCTCGAGACGCTGGTGCTGAGCGTCCTCAACCACGACAGCGCGGTCGCGAGCGCCGCGGCGCGCATGGTGTCGGCCGCCGACGGCCGGCCGCTCGCCGAGATGGGCTCGAGGCGGGCCGGGGAGCGCTCGGCCGTCGCCGCCGCGCGCGCCGCCTACATCGCGGGCTTCGGAGCGACCTCGAACCTCGAGGCCGGCCGCAGCTGGGGAGTTCCGACGATGGGCACCTCCGCCCACGCCTTCACACTGCTCCACGACTCCGAGGAGGAGGCGTTCCGCGCGCAGGTCGCCGCGCTCGGACCGGGCACGACGCTCCTCGTCGACACCTACGACGTGACCGCCGCCGTCGACCTGGCCGTGCGGGTCGCCGGCACGGGTCTCGGCGCCGTGCGCATCGACTCCGGCGACCTGCCCCAGCAGGTGGCGGCGGTGCGCGCCCAGCTCGATGCGCTCGGCGCCACAGCGACCAGGATCACCGTCACGAACGACCTCGACGAGTTCGGCATCGCGGCACTGGCCGCCTCCCCCGTCGACTCCTACGGAGTGGGCACCTCGGTCGCCACGGGATCCGGTCATCCGACAGCCGGGATGGTCTACAAGCTCGTCGCGCACGAGGACGACGCGGGCGAGTGGGTGGCCGTCGCCAAGAAGTCGGTCTCGAAGGAGTCGATCGGCGGGCGCAAGGCTGCCGGACGCCTCCTCTCGGAGGACGGGATCGCGCTCGAGGAGGTCGTGCACGTCGGCGCCGGGCCGGAGGGTGCGGTCGGCGACGGCGAGCGCGCGCTGCTCGTCCCCCTCGTCGAGGCGGGCACGATCCGCTCGGAGCACCTCGGTGCTGCCAGCGTCGAGGCGGCTCGGGAGCACCACGCCAACGCGGTGCTGGAGCTCCCCCAGGACGCGCTCCGGCTCGGCCGGGGCGACCCGGTGCTGCCGACGCGCTACGCGTGAGGCGCGCCCGCTACTTCATGCGGGAGTAGATCTCCTTGCAGGCGGGGCAGACCGGGAACTTCTCGGGATCGCGGCCGGGCAGCCACTTCTTGCCGCAGAGGGCTCTGACCGGCTTTCCGGTCAGAGCGCTCTCGAGGATCTTGTCCTTCGGCACGTAGTGCGAGAAGCGCTCGTGATCACCGGGTTCGATGGTCTCCTGGTTGAGGAGCTCCTCGAGTTCGCGATCGAGCGTGGCGGTTCCACCGCCTCCCTCGAGGGGGTCGGTGCTGCTGTTCTCGGGGCGGGTCGTCATGCCCTCGATCCTACGCTCGCACCCCGGGGGCGGGCGGGGCCGGCCGCGAGGACCGGCGTCAGTACCGGCTGGTGAACGAGACGAGCTCCGCGGCCCGCCGGTCGAAGAGCGCCCCGCCGATCAGCACCCCCAGCACGAAGACCACGAGCGCGCTGCCGAAACCGGTGAGCAGCGCGGTCTGCACCGCCTCCTGGTCGACGAAGAGCGCTCGGACGGCCAGCACCACGGTCGGCGCCGAGAGCAGCAGCCCGAGCCCGAAGGCGAGCGCCTGCGGCCCCGCGCCGCTCGCACCCGGTGCCTGCGGCTGCACGAACGCGCTGTCGCCGGGGCGCGGTGCCGGGTAGGCGAGCCGCGCCGAGAGCGCGCTGGCGACTCCGGCCGGCACGAGGAGGAGGCAGGTGTTCGCGGCCAGCAGGACCGGGAACGACCGCTCCAGGCCCGAGGTCGCGCTGCTCACGAGCGAGCCGAGCAGCACGATCGGCAGGCCGAGCAGGAGCGTGGGGAACGCCCGGCCGATCCGGTCGGCGCGCCCGCGGACGCCCGCGGCGACGTGCAGCCAGAACGCCGAGCCGTCGTAGGCGGTGTCGTTGTGCAGGAACCAGCCGAGGAAGAGGACGACCAGCGGGACCGGGAGCAGCGACAGGAGCGGGAAGGGCACCCCGACGACGGCGAGCAGCACGAGCGCGACCACCGGGAGGAGCGGGACGGCGACGAGCGACGCCTGGTAGCGGGGGTCGCGGAGCCAGTAGGTGACGCTCCGCGCGGCGATCGCGCCGGCGGGCGAGGCGGGGAGCGCGTCGAACCAGCCCAGGCGCAGTCCCCTCGCCGGCCGGTGCGTCCGCTCCGGACGGGTGATCAGCAGCCGCACCATCAGCCACCACAGTCCGGCCGCGGCCGCGAGAGTGACCAGCGCGACGGCGAGCGACGGCAGGGGGTCGCCCGACTCGGCGTCGGCGGCGAGGGCCCACGCCGCGCCGAAGGGCGACGCCTCGAGCGCGGAGGCGACCGTGTCGAGGGCCCGAGAGCCCGTCCCTCCCCAGTCGAGGCCGGTCACGACGACCAGTGCGGCGGGCACCGCCAGCAGGAGCACGAGGCCGAGGACTGCGAGCAGCTCCCTCGCGGTGCGCGACGGGACGAGCGCGGCGGAGGCGGCGAGACCGATCCGCGCGCAGAGCGCCGTCGTGAGGACCCCGAGGAGCGGTCCGAGCACCGCGAAGCCGCCGGCACCCGGGAACAGGGGCACCAGCGCCGCGGCGACGACGGCCAGGGCGAGCACCGGCGCCGAGACGAGACCGGCCAGGGCGAGCGCCGCGGCGAGCCGCGCGGCGGGGATGCCGAAGAGCCGGAACGACCGGGGGTCCATCGGGTCGACCGGTCCGAGCAGGAACGGGAGCACGAGGAAGCCGAGGGTCAGGAGCGCGCCGGCGACGACCACGGCGTCTGCCGCCGACTCCGACGACGCCTCGAGGGAGCCCACCCCGAGCAGCAGCGCCGCGGTAGCACCGACGACGACGAGGAGCCCGAGGACGGCCCCGCCGGACTGCGCGGCTCCCGAGCGGAAGGCCCCGAGCAGGACGTCGAGCCTCAGCCGGAGAAGTCGTGCAACCACTGCAGCCCCTCGGCGATCTGCTTGCCTCCCGCGAGCTCGAGGAAGCGCTCCTCGAGGGTCGCGGTCCCGGCGACGTCCTCCACCGATCCGGAGGCGAGCACCCTGCCGCCGACGATCACCGCCACGTCGTCGCAGACGCGCTCGATGAAGTCGAGACCGTGGCTCGAGAGCACGACCGTGCCTCCCCCGGCGACGAACCGGCGCAGCACGGTGATCACGGCCGCGGAGGAGACCGGGTCGACGGACTCGAACGGCTCGTCGAGCACGAGGACGCGGGGCGCGTGGATCATGGCGCCGGCGAGGGCGACCTTCTTCGCCATCCCCGCGGAGTAGTCGGAGATCAGGCGACCGAGCGCGTCGGTCAGCCCGAGCGCATCGGCGAGCTCGACGATGCGCCGCTTGGCCGTCGGCCGGTCGATGCCGCGCAGTGCCGCCGCGTAGTAGAGGAACTGGGCGCCGGTCAAGCGGTCGAAGAGCCGCAGCCGGTCGGGCAGGACCCCGATGAGCTTCTTCGCCGCGGCCGGGTCCTTCCAGACGTCGACCCCGTGCACGCGGACACTGCCCGTGTCGGGGCGCAGGAGGCCCGTCATCATCGACAGGGTCGTCGTCTTGCCGGCGCCGTTGGGGCCGATGATCCCGTAGAAGGTGCCGGCGCGGACCTCGAGGTCGATGCGATCGACGGCGACCGTGCGGCCGAACGTCCGCGTGAGGGCGTGGAGCTCGAAGACGACGGGAGTGGCGGCGGCGGCGTCGGGAGCGGTGACGTCCGGAGCGGCGCCGGGAGCAGCGGCCTCCGGAGCGGCGGCTCCGGCCGCGGCGGCGTCCTCGAGAGCGGTGAGGTCGGGAGAGGCGGCGTCCGGAGCGATCGCGGGCTCTGCTGCCGACTCCTGTCGGAAACCCTCGGCGTTCGTCGCGGACGTCATCCGGCTACGGTACCAAGTCGCTCCGACGCCGACGGGGGCGCGCCGGAGGCGGGGAGCGGGCTCCGACACGGCCGGTCAACCACCCTGGTCTTCGAGAGCGGGAACTGTACACTAAGAGTTCACCCAGGGAGCACCGAGATCGATACACAGCGGTTAAATCGAGGAGACGACACGATGGCACACAGAGACACTCGAGGCGGCGATGACACTCGAGGCGCCGACGCCGTCGGCACCGGCCGGACGAGCACCGGCTCCGGTTCGAGCAGCATCCCCGCCACCGTCGTCATCCTCGCCGCGGGCATGGGCAGCCGTCTCGGCCGCTCCCTCCCGAAGCCGCTGACCCCCCTCAGCGACGGCCGCACGATCATGCAGCAGCAGTTCGACAACATCCACCACGCCTTCGGTACGAAGGTGCCGGTGAGCATCGTCGTCGGCTACAAGCTCGAGCACATCATCGAGGCGTTCCCGTCGGCGTCGTTCGTCTACAACGAGCAGTACGACCAGACCAACACGTCGAAGAGCCTCCTGCGTGCGCTCCAGGCCTCCGGCCAGGGCGGGGTCCTCTGGATGAACGGCGACGTCGTGTTCGACCCCCGCATCCTCGACCGGGCCGCCGTGCTCGTCGCGAAGGACACCTCCTTCGTCACCGTCAACACCGCCAAGGTGTCCGACGAGGAGGTCAAGTACACGACGAGCGCCGAGGGCTACATCGACGAGCTCTCGAAGACGGTGCGCGGCGGTCTCGGCGAGGCCGTGGGCATCAACTACGTCTCGGCGGCCGACAAGCCGGCGCTCATCCGCCAGCTGGCCCGGGTCGACGCCCAGGACTACTTCGAGCGTGGCATAGAGTTGGCGATCGAGCAGGACAGGCTGCTCGTCGAGCCGATGGACATCTCCGACCTCTATGCGGTCGAGGTGGATTTCGCCGAGGACCTCGAGCGCGCGAACCTCTTCGTCTGACGCCCGCGGAGCCTCCCCCGGCTCGACCGCAATCGGCTCGAACGGAGTCGGCCGGGAGGAGTCGCGCGCAGTGAGCACGTCCGCACGCGTCGGCGACGCCGAGTCCGACACCGCCGTCCGTCACCGCCGCTCGCGAGCGTGGCGCTACCGGCACTCGCTCTGGCTCCTGACGAAGCGCGACCTGACGGTGCGCTACGCGACCAGCGCGCTCGGCTACTTCTGGTCGGTGCTCGACCCGCTCGTGATGTCGGGCATCTACTACTTCGTCTTCACCGTGGTCTTCGACCGGTCGGTGGGCGAGGACCCCTACATCGTCTTCCTGCTCGCCGGGCTCCTCCCGTGGATGTGGTTCAACCAGGCCACGTCCGACGCGACCCGGGCGTTCCTCCGCGAGACGAAGCTGGTCCGCTCCACGTCGATCCCGCGCACGATCTGGGTCGGCCGGATCGTGCTGTCGAAGGGCATCGAGTTCGTGGCGAGCCTGCCGGTCCTCGTGCTCTTCGCGGTGATCGCGGGCGCGAGCGTCACTCCGGCGATCCTGCTCTTCCCCGTGGCGATCCTCCTGCAGGCGGTCCTCACCCTGGGGGTCGGCCTCCTGGTCGCTCCGCTGGTCGTCTTCTTCCGCGATCTCGAGCGGGCCATCAAGCTGGTCCTGCGCTTCCTCTTCTACGCGTCGCCGATCATCTACTCGACCGCGAACCTCCCCGAGGCGATCCGGCCGCTCGCCGCCCTCAATCCGCTCAGCGGGATCTTCGCCCTCTACCGCTCGACGTTCTTCGCGAGCGAGCTCGACCTGCCGCTGATCCTCTCCTCCGCGCTGATCTCGGTCCTCGTGCTCGGTCTCGGGCTGATCGTCTTCCGCCGTTCGGAGCGCGCGGTCCTGAAGGAGCTGTGATGACGCCTCCCCCCGCGTCGACCTCCGCGTCGACCCCCGCCGAGGCCCCCGTCGTCATCGCCTGCCGCGGCCTCGGCATCCGCTTCCGCCGCAACCGCCGCGGCCGCCGCTCCTTCAAGGACCTGTTCTCGGGCGGTGCCCGGCGCTCGCGACCGGGAGAGTTCTGGGCGCTGCGCGGCCTCGATGTCGAGGTACGGGCCGGCGAGGCGATCGGTGTCGTCGGGCGCAACGGTCAGGGCAAGTCGACCCTCCTCAAGCTGGTCGCGGGCGTGGTCCTGCCCGACGAGGGCGTCGTCGAGGTGCGCGGAGGCGTCGCTCCGCTGATCGAGATCACCGGCGGGTTCGTCGCCGACCTCAGCGTCCGCGAGAACGTCTACCTCACCGCCGGCCTGCACGGCATGTCGCGACGCGAGGTCGACGCCCGGTTCGACTCGATCATCGAGTTCGCCGAGATCGGCGACTTCCTCGACACCCCCTACAAGCACCTCTCGAGCGGGATGAAGGTGCGCATCGCCTTCTCGGTGGTCTCGCGCCTCGAGGAGCCGATCATCCTCGTCGACGAGGTGCTCGCCGTCGGCGACAAGGCCTTCCGCGAGAAGTGCTACGCGCGGATCGAGGAGCTCCTCGCCGCCGGCCGGACGCTGTTCTTCGTCTCGCACAACGAGCGCGACCTGCGTCGGTTCTGCACGCGCGGGCTCTACCTCGACAAGGGCGCGCTCGTTCTGGACGGGCCGATCGACGAGGTGCTCGCCCGTTACGCTGAGGACTACGCGCCGAAACCGCAGGCCGCCGCCGAGTGACGAACGCGCCGGGCCATCCGCGGCCGGCAGACGACGCAGGAGTGCAGGACATGGCCGACCGCAAGCGCAAGCGCGATCTCGAGAAGCGGATCGACGACACGTCGGGTTCGGAGGCGCAGGTCGAGAACGCGCAGCTCGCGCGCATCCTCGATCGGCTGCTGGCCGTCCAGCGCCCCGCGGTGCTCGCGAACATCCGCGCGCTGCGACGCCGTCGGCCGAACGCGACTCCCGACCAGCTCATCACGTCGCTCGAGCGGCAGTACCTCGCCAGCGTCGCCGCGGGCGGCGCGGCCATCGGAGCGACCGCCGTCGTCCCCGGGATCGGCACCATCACCTCCCTCGCCCTGTCGGGCGCCGGGGCGGCGGGGTTCCTCGAGGCCAGCGCCCTCTTCGCGCAGTCGGTGACGGAGGTGCACGGCATCCGCCTCGAGGACCCGGAGCGCGCCCGCGCCCTCGTGCTGACGCTGATGATGGGCTCCTCCGGGAGCGACCTCGTGCGCCAGGTCGCGAGCCAGGCCACCGGCGGCGGGAACGGCATGAACCAGTACTGGGGTTCCGTGGTCACGAAGGGGCTGCCGTCGTTCCTGGTAGGCGAGATCGCCGATCGGGCCAAGCGCTCCTTCACCCACCACTTCCTCGCCCAGCAGGGCGCGGGTCTCGTCGGGCGGGCCCTGCCGTTCGGCATCGGTGCCGCGATCGGAGGCGCCGGCAACGCGATGCTCGGACGCGCGGTCGTGCGCAGCGCCCGCGACGCGTTCGGCCCGGCTCCCCAGGTCTTCGCCAACTCCCTGGTGCTCGAGCCCACGCACGCCGAGCGGAAGGCGCTGTCGGCCGGTCCGGCGGAGCCCCTCGAGCTGTACGTCCGCGACTACGGCGGGGCGGGTGAGCGGGTGGCGCTGCTGCTGCACGGCCTCGCCTCGGACTCGAGGGTCTGGTACGCCCTCGTGCCGACCCTCCACGAGCACGGCTACCGCGTGATCGCGCCCGACCTGGCCGGTCACGGCGGGTCTCCGAAGTCGCCGTCGTACTCGCCGGAGCGCTGGGCGGGCGACGTGCGCGCGTCGGTGCTGCAGACTCCCGACCTCATCATCGGCCACGGCCTCGGCGCGCTGGTCGCGGCCGAGCTCGTCGACGGCTACCGGCCCGAGCGCCTGATCCTGCTCGACCCCGCCTTCTCGGACGCGCGGGGTCTGACCGGCACCCTGCGCCGGACCGGCGCTCTCGCGCAGGTCGAGAAGGGCGACGCCGACGAGGTGCGTCGCCGGCACCCGATCTGGACCGACGAGCAGATCGAGCTCGACGTCTCGGCGCACCGCCTCTGGGATCCGTCCTCGGCGAGCGGTCTGACGGCGAAGGGCGCGGCGGAGGCTCCCGCGGGCTTCACCGTTCCGACCCTCGCGGTGCTGCCGGAGGACCCGCTGGGCCACCCGTCCCTCGCGACGGTGCTCACCGCGCGCGGTGTCGAGGTCCGCGGGATCCCTGGGAGCGGGGCGTCGATCCTGCGCGAGGACCGGGCCGCGCTGATCGCGGAGCTCGACGACCGGATCTGACGGGCCGGAGCCGGACGCGAGGTCTACTTCTTCGACTCCCGCGCCGCGGCCTTGGCCGCCTGCTTCGTCGCCCGCACCTTCGCCAGCGACTCCGGCGACACGATGTCGGCCACCGAGCGGAACGAGTCCTCCTCGCCGTAGGCCCCGGCCGCCTCACGCCATCCCGCCCCGGTGAAGCCGCGCCGCTTGCCGAGCAGCGCCACGAAGATCTGCGCCTTCTGGTCACCGAAACCGGGCAGCGCCTTCAGGCGGGCCAGCACCGTGCGGCCGTCGGGCTCGTCGCGGGTCCAGATCGCGGAGGCGTCCGCTCCCCAGTCGTCGACCAGCGCCCGGCAGAGCACCTGCACCCGCCCGGCCATGTTCGCCGGGTAGCGGTGGATCGCCGGCGGCGTCCGGCACAGCTCCGAGAAGTCGTCCTCGTCGAAGGAGGCGATCGACGCGGCATCGAACGCGGCCCCCGCCTCCGCCAGGCGCTGCTCGATCTTGAGCGGACCCGAGAACGCCGTCTCCATCGCGACCTGCTGGTCGAGCAGCATGCCGATCAGCAGGGCGAGCGGATCCCGGGTGAGGAGCGCGTCGGCCTCGGGGTCGTCGGTGATGTGCAGTGCGGCGTCGGCAGTCATCCTCCAGGGATATCACGGACGAGCCGGATATCACGGACGAGCCGCCGCACGGTGCGATCGATGATCGTCAGCGCCTCCGCGAGCTCCAGATCGCCGGTGCTGCCGTAGCCGAGCACGAGCGCGTCCTCGGTCGCCCGGCCCGAGACCGCGTACTCGTCGAGGGTCGCGACGAGGAGCCCCTCCGCGTGGAGGGCGGCCGCGACCACCGAGGCGTCGAGCGGCAGCGACAGCACCACGTGCAGCCCGCCGTCGAGCCCGCTCGCCGTGCCCCAGTCGACGGCCTCGGAGAAGCGCCTCACCAGCTCGCGCCGGTGCACGTAGCGTCGCCGAGACCGCGTCAGGTGGCGCCGGAACGCGCCGCTCGCCATGAACGCGGCGAGCGCCTCCTGCGTCGGCCCCGAGACGGACGCGTCCCGCTCGGCGTCGATCTCGGCGAGTGCCGCGCGCAGCCACGACGACGCGGGTAGCGCCAGGTAGGCCACCCTCAGCCACGGCGAGACCGTCTTCGAGAACGAGCCGATGTGCGCCACTCCCCCGCCCGTGTCGAGAGAGGCGAGAGCGGGCAGCGGGGCTCCCACGTAGCGGAACTCGCTGTCGTAGTCGTCCTCGATCACGAGGAGCCGCTCGCCGGCCGACCGACGGACCAGCTCCAGGCGGGCGGCGAGGGCGAGGCGCCCGCCGGTGGGGTACTGGTGCGAGGGCGTCACCACGACGATGTCGGCCCCGGATGCAGCCAGCGCTCCGAGGTCGATGCCGTCGCCGACGACCGGGACGCCGACGATCTCGTGGCCCTCGGCGCGCAGCCGACGCCGCACGGCCGGGTAGCCGGGGTCCTCCACGGCCACGCGGACCGGACGGCCGAGCGCGCTCGCGGCCGCTCGCGCGAGCAGGGCGACGGCGTCGGCTGTTCCGCTCGTCACGACGATGTCCTCGGCCCCGACATCGAGGCCGCGGGAACGCCGGAGCTGCTCGGCGATGCTCTCGCGCAGACCGGGATCACCGGTCGCGACCGGGAGGTCGGAGGGGGGCGCGGAGAGGGCCGGCCGCCACGCCGCCCGCCACTCCGGAGTGTCGAGGCCGCGGGTGTCCGGCCGTCCCGGCCGCAGGTCGAGCCGCGCCGGAACCGGCTCGACGGGATCCCGGCGCGGCGACGCCTCTGCGGAGGAGGGAACGACGATCCCGTCGGAGGCGACCGTCACGGCCGCACGCGGGCGCGCGACGAGGTAGCCCTCCCCCACGAGCTGGTCGACGGCCGCGACGACGGTCCCGCGCGAGACGCCCAGCTGCTCGGCGAGCACGCGGCTGGACGGGATCGCGTCGCCGGCTCGGTAGCGTCCGTCGAGCACCGCCGCTCGCAGCGCCTCCGCGAGCGACGCCCGGACGGAGCCGCGTGCGGACGGCGCGAGCAGGAGCGGGATCTCGATCTCCGCCGAGGCCATGTCCTCCTCCGAACTGGACCACTCGTTCGTCGGTCCGTTGGCATTCTGGCAGATCCAGACAGGACGGCACCCTGAGCGGATGGACACCCTCACCGTCACCGACCGCACCCGGATCACCCGACTCCGCGACCGCCAGAGCACCGACCGCGCCGCGCTCGACGAGATCCTCGACGAGGCGCTCGTCGCGCACGTCGCCCTCGTCAGGGACGGCGCCGCGATCGTCCTGCCGATCCTGTTCGCGCGCGACGGGGACTCGCTCCTCCTGCACGGCTCGAGCGGCGGCGGACTCCTGCGCGCCGCCGCCCGCGGTGCCTCTCTCACGGTCGCCGTCACCCTGGTCGACGGACTCGTCGTCGCCCGCTCGACCTTCGACAGCTCGATGAACTACCGGTCCGCGATGATCCTCGGCACTCCGGAGGCGCTCGAGGGCGAGGAGAAGGCCCGCGCACTCGAGCTGCTCGTCGCCCGCCTGCTCCCCGGTCGCGACGAGGAGGTGCGCCCGAGCACGTCCCGCGAGATCGCCGCGACCCTCGTGCTGCGCCTGCCGCTCACCGAGGCGAGCGTGAAGGTGCGGGCGGCAGGCCCTTCCGACGACGACGCGCAGGAGGAGGGCGTCTGGGCCGGAGTCGTCCCGCTGGTCACGCGGACCCTCCCGCCTGTGGCCGCGGCGGGCTCCGACCCGCGGTTCCCGTCGTCGGTCGCGGCGTTCACCGCCGCGGTGGACGGCGCAGTCCCGCCGTTCCGCTGATCGCCGCTACTTGGCGTCCTGCCTCGGGAAGACCACCTTCTGCACGACGATGATCACCGATGCGGCGACCGGGATCGCGACGAGTGCGCCGAGCACGCCCGCGAGCGTGCCTCCCGCGACCGCCGCGATGACGACGACCGCTCCGGGCACCGACACCGCGCGGTTCATGATGCGCGGGCTGAGGAAGTAGGCCTCGACCTGCATGTAGACCAGGTAGTAGATCGCGGCCACCAGTGCCGTCACCGGGGAGGCGAGCAGGCACGCGAGCGAGATGATGATCGCTCCCGTGATCGTGCCGACGAGCGGGATCAGCGAGCAGAGGAAGGCGACGCAGGCCAGGAGCGCGGGGAACGGACCGCCGATCGAGAGCATCAGGATGAAGGTCAGGACTCCGTTGACTCCCGCCAGGGAGACCTGCCCCACGACGTAGCGGCCGACGGCACCGGTGATCTCGTCACCGACCTCGTGCGCCTTGGCGCGGTGCGACGCCGGCGCGAACCGGTAGGCGACGGCCTTCATCGACCGCAGGGAGGCGAGGAAGTACAGCATCAGGATCAGCACGATGATCGCGCCGGTCACTCCGCTCGCGATTCCGGTCCCGACAGCGAGGAGCCCGCCGCCGAGGGACAGCAGATTGCCCGGGTCCCCGATGAAGCTCTGCACGGTCTGGATCAGCTCGTCGACGTCGATGACTCCGCGCAGCTGCTGCTCGAGATCGAGCACCCACTGCTGCGAGGCGATGTCGGTCACGATCCTCGGCGCGCTCGTCACGAACAGGGTCAGCTGCTCGACGAGGATCGGGATGATGTAGAGCAGCAGGCTCGCGAAGAGGAGCACGACCACCGCGAAGACCATGGTGATGGCCAGGGCCCGCGGGATCCGCTTGCGCTCGAGCCACGAGACCAGCGGGTCAAGGCCCAGGGCGAAGAACAGCGCCACGAAGATGTAGGTGAGCACCGTGCTCAGCGAGACGACGAGGCCCCCGAGCACCAGGGCGACCAGCACGCCGAGACCACCGAACAGCCCGATGCGGAACGAGCGGATGGTGAAGACCGGCTTCTCGGCGTCGGTCGACACGACGATGTCGGGCTCGATGGGGGGAGGCGTCGCCACGGCCCTGCGCCGGCGGGAGCGGGCGAAACCGCGCGGGGTGATCATGCGTCGAGCGTAGTAGCAGGCGCGCGGGCGCGATCCGCACCGGACCGGGCCTTGACGCCGCGGCGGCGAGGGGGCGTTCAGCGCTCCGGATCGCGCTCGTCGACCTCCGGGTCGTCGTGGTGCAGGGCGGCGTGGTGCTCCCACTGGGCGAGCAGGTGCTCGATCGCGGCGTGGAACCGGCGGGTGGATGCCCCCGGGCTCGTGTCGCCGAAGTAGTGCCCGACCCAGCGCTCGAGGCGCTCGACCGCGGCCTCGTCGTGCTCGGGGCCGGCGATCCTGCTCGGGAGCGTCGAGGCGTCCTCGGCGAGGAGCCACTCCGCGTCGCCGAGATAGCCGGTCTCGTCGACCTCGGCGTCGGGACTCGTGGGCCGCGTCACCATCAGCGGCCGTCCGGTCGCGAGGCGGTCGTAGACCATGGCCGAGACGTCGAGGACGGCGAGGTCGGCGGCCGCCAGCTGCCAGCCGAGCTCGGCACCCGTGTCGTGCACGTGCCTGGCGGTCGGGTCGGCGGCGTTCGCCGCGGCGATCATGTCCGCGATCCGGCGGTCGGCGGCTCCGTAGTCGGGGTCGACCGCGCCGCTGCGGGGGTGCGGGCGGTAGACCAGGCGGTAGCGCGGGTCGGCCAGGAGCGCACCGACCAGCGCGACGCCGTGGCTCCGGATCGACCCGTAGCCGGCAGCCGGCCGGTCGCCCTCCCAGGTCGGCGCGTAGAGCACGACCTGCCGCTCGTCCGGCGGGAACGGCGTGCGGCCGGCGAAGTGGTCGGCCTGCGGGCGCCCGATCGGCAGGGCGCGCTTGTCGAAGTCGAAGTCCCAGAGCACCCGGTGCAGCCGTGCCAGCGCTGCATCGCCCGCGATGAGGCTGTAGTCGTAGGCCTTGAACTGGTTGGTGGTCATGTACATCTTGTCGCTCTCGCCGTGATTGACGAAGACGTGCCACCTCCGCCCGTACCGCATCATCTGGAAGTTGCGCGAGTTCTGGTTCACGTAGAGGACGATGCGCAGCGGCTGCTCGGCGATCGTGGTCTCGAGGTCGGCGACCGACCGCACGTAGGCGACGGGCACGGGGCTCTCGCGCAGCATCACCTCCGCAGCGGTCGCGTTGCGGCTGAGCAGCACGACCGGGTGCGTCCGCGCGAGCTCCTCGAGCGGCCGGTACCACTGCCGCACCTGGTAGAGGTTGATGTCGCCGTCGGCGAAGTACACGCCGATCTCGAAGCGCCCGAGCGGGAGCGGCCCGCGAGCGGCGAGGAGCCGGGAGACCGCCTGGCGGGCACGCCGCGCCGCGAGCAGATCGAGGCCAACCTTGCGCGCCAGGCCGGCGTCGACCAGCAGTCGATCGAGGACGTCGCGGAAGCCAGCCATCGGATCAGGCTACCGGGGCGGCTCAGACGGGCGTCACCCGGAGCCAGACGAACTGGAGAGGCGCGAGCCGGAAGCCCTCCCGGAGGTCGACGGTGATCTCGGTCACGAGGTCGAGCGCCCACGGCTCGACAGCGCCGAAGCGCTCGGGGGCGATCTCCTGCACCTCGTCGGACACGTTCGCCAGGACGAGCAGGGACTCGCCCTCTCCGGGGCGCTGATAGCCGAGCACATGGTGGTTCACGGGGTCGAAGACGGTGAGCTCCGTCCCCGCGAACAGCGGGACGGCCTTGCGGATGGCGATCAGGTGCAGGAGGCCGCCGAAGATCTCTCCCGCGTCGGTCCCGGGAGTCTCGCGCTCTGCGTAGCGCTCGGTGGGCCGGCGCGGCCGGTTCACCCAGCGGGAGTCACCGGCCGTGGTCGGATCCTCGGCGTAGCCGTAGTCGTTGAGCTGCCCGACCTCGTCGCCGAGGTAGAGCAGCGGCAGCCCGCCCGTGCTCAGGGCGATGGAGTGGGCCAGCAGGACCCGCTCGATCCCGTACGGGTCGCCGGCCTCGACTCCGGCGAGGGACGCCGTCGTGCCCGACACCCGCCGGTCGCCGGTGCGCGGGTTCTCCTGGAAGGGGACCCCGCGCGCGAAGCTGCCCTCGAAGCGGTCGGTGTAGAAGTCGTTCAAGAAGCGGCGGTGCCCGGCCGCGTCGATGCCGAGCTCTGCGGCGTCCTCGTCGGCGAAGGTCCAGCCGATGTCGTCGTGCCCGCGCACGTAGTTGACCCACGCCGTCCCTGCGGGCAGGGCGTGCCGGCGCTCGAGCGCCTGCGAGAGGAGGCGGACGTCGCGGGTGGCGAGCGCCTCCCAGGTGAGGGCCATCTGCAGCGGGTTGTAGGAGAGCTGGCACTCCTCGACGTCGATGTACTCGACGACCTCGTCCGGGTGCACGATCGCCTCGGACTTGAACAGGAGCGACGGAGCGGCGAGCCGGCAGACCTCGTTGAACGCGCGCAGCAGCAGGTGCGCCTCGGGCTGCGACTCCGAGGTGGTGCCCAGCTCCTTCCAGATGAACGCGACGGCGTCCATCCGGAGCGCGTCGACGCCCTGATTCGCCAGGAACAGCATCTCGCCCGCCATCGCCCGGAACACCTCGGGGTTCGAGTAGTTCAGATCCCACTGGTAGGAGTGGAAGGTCGCCCACACCCAGCGTCCGTCCTCGAGCGGGACGAAGGAGCCGGGGTGGTCGTCGGGGAAGATCTCGCGGGTGGTCCGCTCGAACGCGTCGGGCTGCTCCCGGTCGGGGAAGATCCAGTAGTAGTCCTCGTAGCGCGTCTCGCCGGCGAGAGCCCGACGCGCCCACTCGTGCTCGTTCGAGGTGTGGTTGAAGACGAAGTCGACGACGAGGGCGATGCCCTGCTCGCGCAGCTCGGAGGCGAGCAGGCGCAGCTGCTCCATGTCGCCGAGATCGGGACGCACGCGCCGGTAGCTCGACACCGCGTAGCCGCCGTCGGACTCGCCCTCCGGGGCGTCGAAGATCGGCATGAGATGCAGGTAGTTGAGCCCGATCTCGCGGAAGTACGGGATCTCGGCACGCAGGCCCTCGAGGTGGCCGGCGAACCGGTCGACGTAGCAGACGCCTCCGAGCGCCTTGTTCGAGAGGAACCAGTCGGGGTGCAGCTCGCGAGCGCGGTCGAGCGCCCGCAACTCGTCGGGGCGGGCCTCCCACGAGCCGGCGGCGAGTTCGACGAGCGCGACCAGCTGGTCGGCCAGGTCGTCGCGGTCGGCGTACACCGACGAGAGCAGCTCCACGAGCCGCGGGAGGTGCGCGTCGAGCCGGGCCTGGAACTCGGGATCGGAGGCGACACCTCCTGCCGCGTCGATCCGCTCGCGCACCGTCGAGAGGAGCGCGCTGGAGAGGAGCTGCGTCGAATCGAACACCGTCGTCCTTTCGGGAGCCTTCCGCCCTCACCGGGGGGGCGGATGCCCCGATGCTAGACGATCGGGGGACGACCGGCGAACGCCATGCGCAGCACTGTGCGCCAGGTCAGGACGCGCCGCTCCCCGGGATCCGACCGCCAGCCCTCGCGCCACCCGGCGAACCAGGCGCGCAGCGTCGGCACGTCCCGCGCCCACCGGAGGCACTGGATCCCCGTCCACGAGCCCACGTAGGCGAGAGCGAGTGGCCAGGGCAGATTGCGCCGCGCCAGCCACACCCGGTTGCGCGCGTTCAGCCGGTAGTAGTCCGCGTGCCGGGTCTGCTGGATCACCGGGTGCTCGGCCACCAGCTCGCCGGCGTACCAGGTCGTCCGCCCGGTGTCCCAGACCCGCCACGCCAGCTCGATGCCCTCGTGAGCGTAGAAGAAGGGGTCGGCCCAGCCGCCCGCCTGCTCGAAGGTGTCGCGCCGGATGACGACCGCCCCCTCCCAGACCGAGAAGACCGGACCGGAGCGGCGCCGGTCGCCCTTGAGGATCCGCGGGATCCAGCGGCGCGGCGCGGGGGTGCCGTCGGTGCTGTCGACACGGGGCTGGACGAGCCCGATCCGACGCGGTGACGACAGCAGAGCGACCGCGTCGCGGAGGAAGCCGGGCGAGGGCACCCGCGCGTCGTCGTCGAGGAAGAAGAGGTACTCCCCCGCGACCGCGGGGACGCCGGCGTTCCTGCCGGCGGGGATGCCGCGGTTCTCGGGCAGGGCGAGCGCGCGGACGCCCTCCGGCAGCGACTCCGGAACCCAGCCGTTGCCGACGCAGACGACGTCGAGCACGACGCCCTCCTGAGCGAGGACGCTCGAGAGGCCGGCGGCGAGATCGTCGGCACGGGTGCCCTGGGTGAGGACGACGACACCGACGCGCGGCTCGGTCGCGGAGCCGGGAACGGTCTCAGGCGCGGACACGCTTGGACGCCATGATCGCGACGAAGTGCCCGACGAGGGCGAGGAGGGCGAGCGGCAGGAGTGCCGAGACCAGCACCCGGTCGGCGACGCCCTCGCCGACGAAGAGCCCGACGACGGCGGTCGCGAAGGCGAGCATCGTCAGCTCGACCGAGTGGTAGAGGCGGTGGAACGGCACGAAGCGCGCGGCGCGGCGGAGGCGGGCGAGACCGGAGGAGGACGGGACAGCCTCCCCCTTCGTGTCGGCCAGCTTCGTCAGCCCGGCGTTGGCGCGGGCGACGTGCACCATGTCGTTCAGCGCCTTGTTCAGGACGATGACGAGGGCGAGCGCCAGCCCGATGGTCGTCCAGAGGAAGTCGGCGGGGGCGTCGAAGGGGAGCCCGGCCGCACGCAGGCCGAGCGCGATCGGGATGAGCGCCTCGGTGGTGTAGTGCCCGACCTTGTCGAGGAACACGCCCGCCGGAGACGAGGTGCGCCGCCAGCGCGCGACCTCTCCGTCGCAGCAGTCGACCAGCATCTGCAGCTGGCCGAGCAGGAGCGCGAGAGCCGCCCCCGCGATCCCGGGGATCAGCAGCGCTGCGGCGGCGCTCCAGCCGACCAGGATCATCAGCCCGGTCACGCCGTTGGCCGAGATCGAGGTGCGCAGCAGGAGCCAGGTGAGGTACGGCGAGAACCTCCGCAGGTAGAGCGAGGCGGTCCAGTGCTCGGCGTTCCGGCGCCCCCTGACCTCGGGGGGCTGTGCGACGGCGCGCAGCTCGGCGATCGATCGGGGTCTCGTCGTGGTGGTCATGCGCCCCTCGCGGTATCGGCTTTCGGCTGGTGGCGGTGGGCGGCGATGTTGCTGGTCAGCCCGGCGAAGCCCAGCACGAAACCGGTGCCCCAGGCCACGTGGATCGCGGGGATCACGACGCAGAACCAGAGCATCGCGCGCGGGCCGTCCTCTCGCGCGACCACCAGGGTCGCCACCGCGACCAGGAGGAGGTAGCCGGCCGGCACGGCCAGGCCGAGCAGGAGCCACGGTGCGACGCCGACGAGCGCCTGCACTGCGCCCGCCGCTCCCGCGAGCAGCCCGAGCGCCAGGAGCGCGACGAGGACGGGCGGGGCGAAGTAGCGCAGCGACCGCGACGCCGGGAACAGGCGGGTCAGCTCCCCCCGCCACATGCCGGTCGACAGGAACTGCCGGAGCAGCGCCCGCAGCGAGGGGCGCGGGCGGTAGGTGACGGTGAGGCGCGGGGTGAACCAGACGAGGCCGCCCTGCTCGCGGATGCGGCGGTTGAGCTCCCAGTCCTGGCCGCGCTTGAATCGCTCGTCGAACAGGCCGGCGCGGTCGAGGGCGGCGCGGCGGAAGACGCCGAGGTAGACGGTCTCGGCCGGACCCTCCTCGCCGCCGATGTGGTGCGGCGTCCCGCCCAGGCCGATGCGGGAACCGTAGGCGCGGGCGACGGCGCGCTGGAACGCGGTGAGGCCCTGGGCGGCCATCACCCCGCCGACGTTGTCGGCCCCCGAGCGCTGCAGCGCCTCGACGGCGATGCGGGCGTACTCGGCGGGGAGCACGGAGTGCGCGTCGACCCGCACGACCACGGGGTGGCGAGACGCGCGGATGGCGGCGTTGAGCCCCGCCGGCGTCGACCCCACCGGGTTCGGCACCACGTGGATCCGCGGATCGGCCGCGCTCAGCTGGGCGACGAGCTCCTCCGTGCCGTCGATGCTCGGCGCGAGGGCCAGCACGATGTCGAAGGGCCCGGAGTAGTCCTGAGCGAGCAGCGACGCGACGGCCGCCCGCACGTGGGTCACCTCGTTCAGCACCGGCATCACATAGGAGACGCCGGGCAGGCCGGAGAGGTCGTCCGTCGGTGTCTCGGGCTGCATGGGTCCAGTTCGTGTGGCGGGAGCACAACCCTAGCAGCCCCCGAGGACGTGTCCTCGGGGGCTGCTGTCGGCTCGGAAGGGCGGCGTCAGCTGGTCGCCATGGTGCCCAGCGTCACGTCGACCTGGTAGCTCTCGCCGCCACGCACGTAGGTGATCTCGACGTCGGCGCCCGCGGCCTGCGCCCGCACCTGGGCCGTGAGATCGGAGGCGCTGGTGATCGGGGTGCCGGACACGTCGGTGACGATGTCGCCGGCCTGGAGCCCGGCGGCCTGGGCCGCTCCGCCGCTGGTGACCTCCTGGATCGCGGCCCCGAGCACGTCCTCGGTCGAGTCCGTGACACTGGCCCCGAGGAGTCCGTGGGTCGCGGATCCGCTCTCGATGATCTCCTGCGCGACGCGCTCGGCGACCGCGCTCGGGATGGCGAAGCCGACGCCGATGTTGCCCGACTGGTCGCTCGAGCCCGAGCTCGAGCCCGCACTGGCGATCGCGACGTTGACGCCGATGAGCTCGCCCTCGCTGTCGAGGAGGGCGCCACCGGAGTTGCCCGGGTTGATCGCGGCGTCGGTCTGGATGACCGGCAGCGAGATCGTGCTCGTGGCCTGGGTCTGCTCGTTCTGACCCGGGATGTCGAAGTTGAAGGGGCTGTCGGTGCTCCCGCTCGAGCTGTCCCCCGAGTCGTCGGGGGCGGCCGAGGAGGCGACCTGGATGCTCCGGTTCAGCGCGCTGACGATGCCGTCGGTGACGGTCCCGGAGAGACCGAGAGGCGCGCCGATCGCGACGGCCGTGTCGCCGACGTTGACCTTGGTCGAGTCGGCGAAGGTGATCGGCGTCAGGTCGGTCGCGTCCGTCAGCTTGATCACCGCGAGGTCGAGTGTCGGGTCGGTGCCGACGATCGTGGCGTCGAAGATCCTGCCGTCATCGGTGGTGACCGTGACCGCAGCGTCCGAGACGCCGCCGTCCAGCGTCACGACGTGCGTGTTGGTGAGCACGTAGCCGTCGTCGGTGAGGACGATCCCCGAGCCGGTGCCCGCCGACGAGCCGCCGCTGACCGAGATCGTGACGACGCTCGGAGTCGCCTTGGCGGCGACAGCGGTGGCGGTCGTGGCGTCGTCGGCGTTGTTCACGGTGATGGTCTGCGAGCCGCCGGAGGAGACGACGCGGGTGGCCGAGCCGTTGGAGGCCGACCAGAGGCCGAACACTCCGGCTCCCGCGACTCCGCCGACGACCGCGCCGATCGCGAGTGCGGCGACGACGCTGACACCCGCTCGGCGCTTGGTGGCGGTGGGCGCGGGGCCCTGGGCAGGGGGCTGCTCGCCGGCGGGGCCGAACGCGCTGGTGCCGGGGGCCGGCTCGGAGCTGTGCACGGTGTGGGGAGCGGGCGGGGCGAACTGGCCGTAGCGCGGGGCCGGAGCGACGGGCTGCGGCTCGTTGCCGGTCGAGGAGTTCGGAGTGTAGGGGGGCTGCGGTGCGGAGCTCTCGGCGGACGGGCGATCGGCCGCCTCGGGTGCGCCGGACGGCGTCGGCGTGGTGGGTTCCTCCGGCTGACGAGGACCCTCGTGACTCTCGGTCATGGGTGCTGCTCCTTCCAAGCGGGGATAGCTTGACCATCGAACCTGGGCGTTTCTTATGACGGGCCTGCGAGCCGGACCTCAATGCCCGACGGCTCGCGAAGCACCCTCGACCAGTGAGATCAGGAGCGCAGCGCCGAGGGGGAGCGCAGTTCGGATCGGCGAGCGCAGTGCAGACTGGGAGCGTGAGCATCCACGGATCCTGGACCCGCGCCGCCGCGGGAGCCGGTCTTCTCAGCCCCGGCGGCGAGGTCGCCGCCACCGTCTTCAGCGAGATGAGCGCCCTCGCCACCCGCACCGGGGCGATCAACCTCGGCCAGGGCTTCCCCGACGAGGACGGCCCCCGCGCGGTGCTCGACGCCGCTCGGGAGGCGATCTCCTCCGGCCTGAACCAGTACCCGCCGGGCCCCGGCTTCCCGGTCCTGCGCGAGGCGGTCTCGGCGCACCAGGAGCGCTTCTACGGCCTCGAGGTCGACCCCGACGGCGAGGTCCTCGTCACCACGGGCGCGACCGAGGCCCTCGCCGCGACCCTCCTCGCGCTGCTCGAGCCGGGCGACGAGGTCGTCACCTTCACCCCGCACTACGACGCGTACGGTGCCCTCATCGCCCTCGCCGGAGGCGTGCACCGCACCGTGCCGCTGCGCGGCCCCTCCTTCGTCGCCGACCACGACGACCTCGAGCGGGCGGTGACGGACCGCACCCGGGTCATCCTGGTCAACGACCCCCACAACCCGACCGGTTCCGTCCTGCCCGCCGAGACCCGCGAGCTGATCGTGCGCCTCGCCGAGCGCCACGGTGCGGTGATCGTGACCGACGAGGTCTACGAGCACCTGCGCTTCGACGGCGCGCACGTGCCGATCGCCACCCTGCCGGGTGCCCGCGAGCGCACCGTCACGATCTCCTCGGCGGGGAAGACCTTCAGCACCACCGGGTGGAAGATCGGCTGGCTGAGCGGACCGCGCGACCTGGTGACCGCGATCCTGGCCGTCAAGCAGTTCCTGACCTATGTGAGCGGCTCTCCGTTCCAGGGAGCCGTCGCGCTCGGCCTCGGGATGGACGACTCCTTCTTCACCGGGATCGCCGCGACCCTCGAGCGCAAGCGCGACATCCTCTCCGCGGGCCTCTCCGCGGCGGGCTTCGGCGTCTCGCCGTCGGCCGGCAGCTACTTCGTCGTGGCCGACGCCGCTCCGCTCGGCTTCGAGGACGGAGTGGCCTTCTGCCGCTCGCTGCCCTCGCTCGCCGGCGTGGTCGCGGTGCCGGTCTCGGCGTTCTGCTCGGCCGAGGACGCGGCTCCCTACCGCTCGCTCGTCAGATTCGCGTTCTGCAAGAGGTTCGAGGTGCTCGACACCGCCGCCGAGCGGCTCGCGGGGATGCGCCTGTCGGCCTGAGGCCGCCGGGGCTCAGAGCGGCTGCACCCGGAAGCGCCGGAGCGAGAGCGCCGGGTTCTTCGCGCGCGACGCGTCGATCCGCTCGCGCGAGAGCCACGCCACCGCGACGTCCTCCGCCTCGCCGAGGGTGGCGATCTCGACCCCCATCGGGTCGACGATCATGCTCGATCCGACTCCGATCGGAGGCGTCTGATCGGCCGCCACGAGGTAGATCGTGTTCTCGAGGGCGCGCGCCGTGACGAGCGTGCGCCAGTGCGCCTCCTTGAGGGGGCCGCGGACCCACTCGGCCGGAGCCGCCACGACGTCGGCCCCGGCGTCGACCAGCCAGCGGGTCACCTCGGGGAAGCGCAGGTCGTAGCAGGTCTGGAGCCCCACGACGAGCTCGCCGACGCGGAAGGTCTGCGGCGCCGCGATCTCGCCGGCGGCGACCCACTCCGACTCCTTCTGACCGAAGGCGTCGTAGAGATGGAGCTTGCGGTAGTGCGCGACCAGGGAGCCCGCGGGGTCGACGGCGATGAGGGTGTTCGCGATGCGGCCGTCGTCGACCGACTCGACCATGCCCGCGACGAGGTGCACGCCCAGGTCGCGCGCGACGCCTCCGAGCCCGCGCGCGAAGGGCCCGTCGAGAGCCTCACCGGCGGCGACCAGCTCGGGGCCGAGGGGGTCGGTGAAGAAGGAGCTGTACTCGGGGAAGACGACGACGCCCGCACCCCGCTCGGAGGCGAGGGCTGCCAGCCGGCGGATGCTCGCGAGGTTCGCCTCGCGATCGGCGGTCGGGGCGAACTGCGCGACCGCGAATCCGACCGCCATCAGCTCGGCGGGTACAGGAAGAGCGGGACGCTCGAGGCGGGGACGGTCCGCGTGTGGTACGCGTGATCGTTGCCCCAGTTGTACTCCTCGAGCGAGACGGTGCCGTCGGAGTTGACCGACTGCACGTAGGCGACGTGGTTGCCGGTGAACCAGGCGACGCTGCCGGGGACGGGCGTGCTGCTGGTCACCCAGCCGTGCGACGCCCACTGACCCGCCCAGGCGTAGGCGCTGCCACCGCCGGGCGTCAGATTGCCCCAGGTCCACTTGAACGGCGCACTCGTGGAGCCCTGGTCGCGGTTGAGCCGCCAGGCGACGAAGTCGACGCACTCGCGGTAGTAGTAGCGCAGCGGCGAGAGACCGCCGCCCTGGTCGTCCGTGAGAGCGTCGCGCCAGGGGTAGTCGTCGCCCTCCTCGCGCGGAGTGACCGAGGTGCTCGAACCGGTCGTGCCGGGGACGGAGGTGCCCGACGCCTCGGCCGCACTCGCGGCCTCCGCGGCGTCGGCCGCCTCCTGCGCCTCCCGCGCCGCCTGCTCGGCCGCCGCGGCGAGGGCACGGGCCTGCGCCGCGGCCTCGTCGAGCTGCGCCTGGGTGGGCGCGGTGAAGGAGTCGCGGATGACCTGCTCCTGCTCGGCGGCGGACGAGACGGTCAGCTTCTGGTTGCCGAGCGCCTGCACGCGCGCCGCCGCCTCGACGGCGGCCTGGGAGTCGGGAGCGGGGTCGAACGAGTAGGCGGGCAGCGCCATGACGGCGACCATGCCGGCGACGGCCGCGACGGCGACGGTGCTGAGCGCGGTGCGGAGCGCGCGGCCGGAACGGCGTCGGACCGGGGGCACGGCGGCGAGGACGGGAGCCTTCACCGGCGCCGGCGCGGGCCTGACCACGGTCACGGGCGTCACGACGGCGAGGGAGGCGGTCTCGGCGTTCCGGCGACTGCGCCGGGTGAGGTGGACCGTCGCCCCGTCCGACCCCTCCGGGGTCGATGTCGGGTTCTCGCCCACCTGTTCGTCCGTCACGCCTGCACCCTTCGCATCCCGGACGAGGATACCGTGCCGCTCGCATCGACACACCGCCGACGAGACGTCGCGCGAGGCCGGCTCACGACGCCCGGAGCGGGTGAGCGAGCTCGTCCGGACCGAGGCGGGCCAGGAGCAGCGTCAGCACCGCGGCCGCCGCCGCGAGCAGGCCGACGATCGCGAAGGTCGGCGCCAGGCCGAACGCCTCCCCCACCGGGCCCGCGACCGCCATCGACACCGGCATCAGCGCCAGCGAGACGAAGAAGTCGAGGCTCGAGACCCGTCCGAGCAGCGCCGGCGGTACCCGCTGCTGCAGGAGCGTCCCCCAGAGCACCTGCGCAGCGGACCCCGTGACCCCGTCGACGAAGAGGATCGCCGCGATCATCCAGAGCTGGTCGACGACTCCGAGGAGCACGAAGGGCAGGCAGCCGAAGCCCCACAGCAGGACCATCGTGCTGAGGTAGCGGCGCGGGATCGGCCGCGACGAGATCAGGATCGAGCCGATCACTCCGCCGCAGCCGTAGGCCGTGAGGGCCAGCGCGTACCCCGAGGCGCCCGCTCCGGTCTGGTCGCGGACGGCGAAGGGGACGAGCACCTCGATCGGCCCCATCACGAGGAACACGAGGACGACCGCGAACAGCAGCGTCGCCAGCAGCCAACGGGTGCGGACCATGTAGCCGAAGCCCTCACCCAGATCGCGCAGGGCCGACCGCAGCGCGCCCGTGTCCGCCTCCGCTGCGCGCTCGAACGGCACCGGCCCCATCACCAGCAGTGCGACCAGCGCCAGAGCGTAGCCGCCGGCCGCGACGGCGAAGGCGGTGGACGGAGCGGCGACCGCGATGACCGCGCCCGCGATCGCCGGGCCCGCGGCGCTCTGGGCGACGGGACGCAGCGCCCCCTCCACCCCGTTCGCGGCGAGGAGCTGAGCGCTCGGCAGGAGACGCGGGAGGATCGCCGAGTAGGCGGGGAAGAAGAACGCCTCGCCGATCCCGAGGACGAAGGCGATCAGCGTCAGCTGCCAGAGGCTCAGCACGCCGGCCGCATCGAGCCCGACCGCCGTGAGCACGACGAGCACCCGACCGGCCTCGACCGAGAGCAGGAGGCGCCGCTGCGGCACCCGGTCGGCGGCCACTCCCCCGAGCAGGACGGCCAGGACGAGGCCGAGCGCGGACGCGGCGGCCACGACGGAGACGTCGCTCGGCCCTCCGCCGAGCGCGATCACCTGCCAGACGAGAGCGACGATCCAGACACCGCTGGAGAGCAGGGACACCGCCAGCGAGAGCGCGAGGAACCGGTAGGCCCGGGTCTCGAACGGGCGGAGGGCGCGCGGAACGGAGAGTCGCACGCCCGTTCCCCCTCCCGCCCCGTGACGGGGGCAGCCGACCAGAGTAGCGTCTGGCGCGACGCGTCGGCGACGGAGCCGCGCGAGGAGGAGGGTGCTGTCATGGTCACGAGCGAGCGGGTCTTCAGCGGGTTCAGCGTCGACGACATCGGTGCGGCGGAGCGCTTCTACGGCGAGACCCTCGGCTTCGACGTCACGACGAACGAGATGGGGATCCTCGACATCCGCCTGCCGGGAGGAGGCAGCGCGATCGCCTACCCGAAGCCGGACCATGTGCCCGCGACCTTCACGATCCTGAACCTCGCGGTCGCCGACGTCGACGCCGCGGTCGCGGAGCTCAACCGCGCGGGCGTCGTGACGAAGATCTACGACGACTCCGAGCTGCCGACCGATGAGACGGGCGTGATGCGGGGCCACGGGCCCACGATCGCGTGGTTCCGCGACCCGGCGGGCAACGTGCTGAGCGTGATCGACGCCGGGTGACCACCCGACGTTTAACGACGAAATCCGGCCTCTCACGAGACCGGATTCCGTCTTCTTGTTGCGGGGGCAGGATTTGAACCTACGACCTCTGGGTTATGAGCCCAGCGAGCTACCGAACTGCTCCACCCCGCGGCACAAGAGAAAACACTACACGCGGATCAGGACCAGTGCAAATCAGGACCAGTGCAAATCGAGGGCAGTGCACATCGGGGGACCTCGGAGCAGGCGGGGCCGTCAGGGGGTCTTCGACGCGGTGATCCCGACGCTGCCGTCACCGGGGTCGGCGACGGTCAGCCCGGTGGCCCGGAGCGCCTCGATGACGTCCTCCGCGCTGGGCGACCAGCGGCGCACGTCGGCGTCGACGACGGGACGGCCCGCGTCGGGGTCGACCCGCAGCGAGCCCAGAGGCGCGAGGAACCACTCGACGATGCGCGCCCACTCCTCCAGATCCGGGAGCCAGGTCAGCGCACTCCGCGACGTCAGCACGCGGTCGAAGGAGTCGGGCTCCGGCAGCATGTGCCGGAGGTCGTAGACGTTCGCGCAGAGGAAGCGCGAGCGGTCGGTCAGACCGCGCTCGATCGCCCGAGCCCGAGCGCGGCGCACGGCCTGCATCGAGAAGTCGACGCCGATCACCTGCACATCGGGGCCGGCGAGGGCGAGCGTCCGCTCGCCTCCGCCGCACTGCAGGTGGAGGAGCCGGGAGCCGGGGGCGAGCGGTTCGCCCGCCCGCTCCCCCGGTCCCTCCGCGTCCTGCGCCTCCCAGTAGGCGCGGTTCAGGTCGAGCCACTCCCCCGAGCGGAGGTGCTCGCCGCGGTCGACCTGAACCATCGCGCTACTGCGCCCCCTCGGCCTCGAGGGCCCGCTGGAGCGCCTCCGTGAGCTTCTCGTCGGCCGCGGCGAAGGCGGTCAGGTCGCCGGCGGCGAAGGCCGCCTCACGCTCGGCGAGAGCGGCGCTCGCGTCGCTCAGCGCCTGCTGCAGCGCCGTCTGATCCGTCGAACCCGCGTCCGTGCCGGTTCCCGGATCGGTGCCGGTATCCGTCCCGGTGTCCGTTCCCGGGTCGGTGGTGCCGTCGCCGGTCGCCGGATCGACCGGTGTCCCGGTGTCGCCCGCATCCGCGCCGGAGTCGCCACCGAAGAGACTGTCGAGGGCGGCGTCGAGTGTGTCCTCGAAGGCGATGTCGTCGCCGAACGCGACGAGCACCTTCTGAAGGAGCGGGAAGCTCGTGTCGCCGGTCGAGCTGACGTAGATCGGCTGCACGTAGAGCAGGCCGCCGCCGACCGGGAGGGTCAGCAGGTTGCCGCGGGTCACCGTCGTGTCGCCACGCTGGAGGAGCGCCAGCTGGTTCGCGACGGTCGGGTCGGTGTTGAACGCGTTCTGCACCTGACCGGGGCCGGGCACCGTGTCCTCGTTCGGCAGCTCGAGCAGCCTCAGCGTGCCGTAGCCGTCGGCGACCGATCCGTCCGTCGAGCCGGCGTCGGAGTCGGCCACCAGGTAGCCGGTCAGCACGTTGCGGCTCGCCGAGCTCCCCGGCGTGCTCGCCGGGATGTACGTCGAATAGAGCGAGTACGACGGCTCCTCGACGTCGGGGGTCTGCAGGGTCAGGTAGTACGGCGGCTGGAGCGAGTCGCCGCCGACGGCGGAGGTCGTCGCGTTGCCGCTCGTCGGGTCGTTGGGCGTCTCCCAGGCGGCCTCGCGCGAGTAGAAGGACCCCGCGTCGGTCACGTGGTAGGTGCCGAGCACGGCCCGCTGCACCTTGAAGAGGTCCTCCGGGTAGCGGACGTGGCTGAGCAGGTCGGCCGACATCTCGCTGATCGACTCGACGGTGCTCGGGAAGATCTTCTGCCAGGTCTGCAGCACCGGGTCCTCGGTGTCCCAGGCGTAGAGCGTGACCTTGCCGTCGTAGGCGTCGACCGTGGCCTTCACGCTGTTGCGGATGTAGTTCACGTCGTCGGTCGGGAACTGCTGCTGCGTGTTCGTGTCGGCGATCGCCTGCGAGAGGCTCTGCACCTCCGAGTAGGGGTACTCGGCCGACGTCGTGTAGCCGTCGACCACCCAGACCACCCGGCCGTCGACGACGGTCGGATAGGCGTCGGAGTCGAGGGTCAGGTAGGGCGCGACCTTCTGGACGCGCTCGACGGGGTTGCGGTCGTAGAGGATCTGCGACTCGTTGTTGACCCCGTCCGAGAGGAAGATCTGCTCGGACTGGAACTTGATCGCGTAGACGAGCTTCTTGAAGACGTTGTCGAGCGTGGGCCCGCCGTCGCCGTCGAAGGTCGTGTAGGTCTGCTGCTCGCCCTCGGTGCCCGAGGGGTAGTCGAGCTCGATGTTCCGGTCGTCCTCGCCGCCCACGATCGAGTAGGCGGGCGAGCTCTCGCCGAAGTAGATCCGCGGCTCGTAGTCGCCCAGGTCGCCGGTCGTCGGCACGCCCGACTCGATGAACACCGGCTCGCCGTCGGCGGAGCGCTGGTTGCCGTACGCGGCGACGAGGCCGTAGCCGTGCGTGTAGACGAGGGTCTGGTTGTACCAGGTCTGGTTGGTGCCGAGGCCGTCGAGGTTCAGCTCGCGGACGCCGACGACGGCGTCCTGCGTGGACCCCTCGATCGAGTAGCGGTCGACGTCGAGCGCGTTCTGCTCGTCGCCGAACGAGTAGTACTGGCGGAACTGCTGCAGCTGCGAGAACGCGTCGGTCACGACCGCGGGGTCGAGGATGCGGATGTTCGCCGTGGTCTCGGCGTCGGAGCGCAGCGCGCCCGGCTCGGCGTCGGTGGTCGCGTCATAGGGGATGACCTCGACGTCGTCGACCCCGTAGGCCTGGCGGGTCATGTCGATGTTGCGCTGGATGTACGGCTCCTCGAGCGTGCGCTCGTTCGGCACGACCTGGAACGTCTGCACGACCCAGGGGTAGAGCGAGCCGACCAGCAGGCTGGAGACGATGAGCAGCGCGGTGCCGATCACCGGCAGGCGCCAGCGCCCGATGAACGCGGTGACCACGAACAGCACCGCCACGAGCGCCGCGACGCCGGCGAGGATCTGCAGGCCGGGGATGGTCGCGTTGACCGTGGAGTAGGTAGCTCCGGTGATGCGGGAGCCCTGATCGGTGAGGGTCGCGTACTGGTCGAGCCAGAGGCTCACCGCCTGGACGAGCAGGTAGAGCGCGGCGATGATCGCGAGCTGGATGCGCGAGGACTTCGAGATGCGCACCTCGCGGCCGTTCACGCGGATCGCGCCGTAGAGGTAGCCCGTGGCCAGCGCGGCCAGACCCGAGATGAGCAGGACCGCCGAGGCGAAGCCGACGACGCTCTGGTAGAAGGGCAGCTCGAACAGGTAGAACGAGGTGTCCAGGCCGAACTGCGGGTCGGCGACGCCCGACGGCGTGCGGTTCCAGAAGGTGAGGCTCGTCTGCCACCGGGTCGCCGAGGAGACGCCCGCGAACAGTCCGAGCACCGCGGGGATCCCGAAGGTGGCCAGGCGGCGCAGCGGCTCGACGACCTGCTGGTAGCGGTCGATCTGCGAGTTGAGCTTCGCGTAGACCGGCCGGAGGCGGTAGGCCAGCGTCAGGCTGATGAAGACCGGCACCGCCATCGCGAGGAAGCCGACGGCGAAGAGCCCGCCGGCCGCCGCCCACTGCGTCGTGAGGACGGAGAGGAAGCCGAGCTGGTCGTACCAGAGGATGTCGGTGTAGAGACCGGCGAAGACGAAGAACGCCACCACCAGAACGGCCACCACCACGACCGTGACGGCGAGAACGCTCCGTCTCTTCCGCGGGGGGGTTTCGGTTGCTGTGGAACTCACGGATGCGCCTCTGCTGTCGAGATGTGAGGGGGGCCTCCTATGCTAGGCGACCGGTCGGAGCCCCACCTGAGCGTCGACCCGGATCGCCGGCTCAGCTGATCGGAGTCGCGTCGTCGCAGTCCGGCAGATCGGCCGTGTCGCCGGCCGCGATCCCCTGCAGTGCGGCGAGCGCCTCGTCGAGCGTCGAGACGCTCAGCACCTCGAGACCGTCGGGGACGTGCCCGACGACCTCGCCGCAGTTGTCGGCGGGAGCGAGGAAGTAGGACGCCCCGGCATCGACGGCGCCGAACATCTTCTGGCGGATGCCGCCGATCGCGCCGACCTCGCCCTCGGCGTCGATCGTGCCCGTCCCGGCGACGTCCTCGCCTCCGTTGAGGGAGCCCTCGGTGAGCTTGTCGATGATGCCGAGCGCGAACATCATCCCGGCGCTGGGGCCGCCGACGTCGTCGAGCTGGATCTCGACCTCGAACGGGAAGTCGAACGCCGCCCCGGCCACGATGCCGATGACCGCTGAGCCGTCGCTGTCCTCGGGTGTGACCTCCGCCTCCTGCTCGGCGCCGTCGCGCTCGATCGTCAGGGAGACGGGTCCGTCGGTGCCGGCCGCCTGCACGGCGTCGCGGAGCGCGGCCACGTCGGCCACGGGCGAGCCGTCGACGGCGAGGACCTCGTCGCCCGCCTCCAGCACTCCGTCGGAGGGCGAGCCGTCGGGGATCTGCGCGACCGAGACCCGCTGCGTGACGGGGTAGCCGAGCTCGGTGAGCGCGGCGGCGATCGCCTCCTGCTGGGAGTCGGTCATCTCGGCCTGGTTGACCTCGTCGCGCTCCTGCACCGTGGTCGAGGCCGGGAAGATCTGCTCCACCGGGACGACGGCCTTGCTCCGATCGAACCAGGCGCTCGCGATCTCGACCCAGTTGGGGAGGCTCTCGGGGTTGCCCACCACCGAGACGGTCAGCATGTCGAGGCTGCCCGTCGTGGGGTACGTGGTCCGGTCGGGGATGGAGATCAGCGGCACGTCCTCGCCGCTCGTGCCCAGGGTGTCGAACACGGGTCCCGGCTGCTCGATGACGTAGGGAGCGGGCGCGACTCCGAGGGCGACGACCAGCGCGACGCCCGAGAAGAGGACCACCGGACCGACCCAGGCCCGCCGACCGCGGGGAGCGGAGGGGCGCGGATCGTCGGAGAACAGCGTCACGGGGGCCTTCCTGACAGCGGACGGGAGCGGCTCCGCCGGGTTGTTCGCGGCGGGCGGAAGCGGCGTGGGCGGGGACGGCCGTCTTCACGCCGTCGCCCAGGGCGCCCGGGCTAACGTAGCTTGCACGACTGGGAGTCGCGCCACAATCGGACGCCCGGCGCGGGCGTCCACCGGGCGACCGGATCCGAACGACGGAGGGCTGATCCCCATGGCCGATGGCGACAACGCGGACCGACCGGGCGGCGGCTCGGAGGACGAGTTCCGCGAGATGCTCCGGCAGTTCCTCTCGGGGAACGGACCGATCGACCCGGCGCAGCTCGCCGGTGCCGCCGGCCTGCCGAACGACCCCGTCGCCCTGCAGAACCTGCTCTCGCAGCTGCAGAGCGCGATGCAGCAGAGCGGCGACGGGATCAACTGGACCCTCGCGCTCGAGCAGGCCAAGCAGCTGGCCCGCGCCGACTCGGTGCCCGTGTCCGACAGCGTCCGCGCTCCCCTCGACGGAGCCTTCGGCGTCGCCGCCCTCTGGCTCGACGAGGTCGCCTACGTCTCGGAGCTGAGCCGTCCGCCCCGCTCGATCAGCCGCCTCGAGTGGATCGCCCTGACGATGCCGGTGTGGACGCAGCTCGCGGAGCCCGTCGCCCTCAGCATCTCGGACGCGCTCACGGGCGTGATGCGCGACCAGGCACCGGAGGAGATGCAGGCGATGATCGCGGGTGCCGAGAACATGATGCGCGGCATCGGCGGCACCCTCTTCGCGCTCCAGCTCGGCCAGGTCGTGGGACAGCTCGCGGCCGAGGTCGTCTCGGGGGGCGACATCGGCATCCCGCTGCTCGAGGAGAACGACGCGGCGATCCTCCCCCAGAACGTCGCGGCGTTCGGCGAGGGCCTCGACATCCCGATCGACCAGGTGCAGATCTACCTCGCCGTGCGCGAGCTCGCCCACGCGCGCCTCTTCCGGCACGGCAAGTGGCTGCGCCTCGCCCTCATCTCGCAGATCACCGACTTCGCGCGCGGGATCAGCATCGACACGGCGCGACTCGAGGAGCTGGCCGAGACCTTCGACCCGGCGAACCCCGAGGAGCTGCGCGACGCGATGACCTCCGGCGCGCTGATCCCGCCGAAGACCGAGGAGCAGCTCGCGGCGCACGGACGACTCGAGACGGTGCTCGCACTGATCGAGGGCTGGGTCGATGTCGTGACGGCGGCCGCGACGACCCGCCTCCCGAGCGCGGGCGCCATCGCCGAGACGGTGCGGCGCCGCCGTGCCTCGGGCGGCCCGGCCGAATCGGCGTTCGCGACGCTCGTCGGCCTGGAGCTCCGGCCGCGACGCCTCCGCGACGCCGCCGCCATGTGGCAGGCCGTCACCGACGCGGTCGGCCCGGAGGCGCGCGACAGCCTGTGGTCGCACCCCGACCTGCTCCCCGGGTCGGACGACCTCGACGACCCGAGCCGACTGGTCGCGCGCCTGAGCGCCGAGTCGCGCGGCGAGACTCCGGAGCCCGACGAGATGGACCTCGCGCTCGAGGAGCTGCTGAACGGCACGACGCCCGACGCGCCGTCCTCGGACGAGCCCGGCGACGATCGCGGGCCCGAGCCGACGGGCGACCGCCCGGTCTGATCCGGGGCCTGTGGACAACTCCGACGGCCCTCGGACCGCCGGGGCCATGATCGTCCGATGGTCCTCCGGCTCGATCCCCGCTTCCCCCTCCTCTGGCGCTCGGCGACGGCGATGCAGGTCGGCCTCGACCATCCCCACGTGGTCATCGACGGAGTCGGCTACGCGGAGGAGCTGCTGCTGCACGCCCTGCGGGCGGGGACGAGCGCCGGGACGGCGCGGCTGATCGCGACCAGGGCGGGCGCCTCCGACTCCCGCGTCGACGACCTGCTGGCGGCGCTGCGCCCCGTGCTGCTGCGGAACGTCGACCCCGCCCCTCCCGTGCCGCCGCGAATCGCGGTCGAGGGAGTCGGAGCCACCGCCGACGCGCTGCGCACGCTGCTGCGCGGCGAGGGCTGCGAGGTGGTGCCGGACGACTCCCTCCCGGACCTCGCCGTGCTCATCGCCGACTTCGCGATCGCGCCCGCCCGCGCGGCGCACTGGCTGGCGGCCGACGTGCCGCACCTGCCGGTGGTCTTCGGTGACGAGGCCGTGCGCCTGGGGCCGCTCGTCGAGCCCGGCGACGGCCCCTGCCTGCACTGCGCCGACCGCGACCGAATCGATCTCGATCCCGACTGGCCGCGACTGGTGATCCAGGTGCTCGGCGCCACCGCCTCGACGCGGACGCCGCTCGCGAGCGCGGCGATGGCGGTCGCCGCAGCCGACGCGGCGCTCCGCCGGCTGCTCGCGGGCTGGACCGGACTGAGCCGCGCCGTGCGCACCTACGCCGACGCCTCCGGAGCGTTCACCGAGCGGCCGCTGGAGCCGCACCGCGACTGCGCGTGCCGAGGTCTCCCCGATCGATCTCGCTGAGGAAGCGGGACGGCTCCCTCCGCGCGGCCCGGCCGACGGTCGAGCCCGACCACGACAGCCGCAGGCGCCGCCGCGCGCGGGTGATGCCGACGTAGAGGAGGCGGCGCTCCTCGTCGATCGCCTCGAGCCCGGTCGCGTAGGAGAGAGGGAGCAGGCCCTCGGCGAGTCCCATCAGGTGGACCGAGTCCCACTCGAGTCCCTTCGCCGAGTGGAGGGTCGCGAGGGTCACCGCGGCGCGATCGGGCTCGTGATGGCCCTGCTGACGGACCAGGAGGTCGTCGGTGAACTGCTTGAAGGTCCACTCGGCCGGCGCCTCGTCGACGAGGCGGGCGAGCGTGTCGAGCGACTCCCACCGGTCGCGCACCGCACCGGCCGCCGAGGGGGGCTCGGCGCTCCAGCCGAGCGAGCGGAGCACGTCGCTGACCGACTTGAAGAGCGGCTCCCCCGAGATCGAGACGGAGGCCGCGCGCAGCTGCATGACCGCCTGCTTCACCTCCGGCAGGTCGAAGAAGCGCTTGCCTCCCCGCATGTGCGCGCTGACCCCCCGCTCGCCGAGGGCGTGCTCGATGACCGCCGACTGCGCGTTCGTGCGGAAGAGGATCGCGATGTCCGAGGGGCGGATGCCCGCCTCGATGTCGGCGGCGACGCGCGCGGCGATCCCCCGCGCCTCCGCGATGTCGTCGGGGTAGCCGTCGATCGCGGGCTCGGGGGCGTCGGCGGTCACGACCGAGCGCAGCGAGAGCGCCCCGGGACGGCCGCGCATCAGGCGGTTGGCGGTCTGCACGATCGGAGGCGCCGAGCGGTGGTTCTCCTCGAGACGGACCACCGTCGCCGCCGGCCAGCGGGACGGGAACTCGAGGAGGTAGTCGGCTCGGGCCCCGGCGAAGGAGTAGATGGTCTGGCTGGCGTCGCCGACCACGCAGAGGTCGCTCCGGTCGCCCAGCCACAGCTCGAGGAGCCGCTGCTGCAGCGGCGACACGTCCTGGTACTCGTCGACGACGAAGAAGCGGTACTGCTCGCGGACCTGCATCGCCATCGCGGGCTCCGACTCGAGCATCCCCGCCGCGACCAGGAGGACGTCCTCGAAGTCGATCTGGCGGCGCTGGTCCTTCAGCCCCTCGTACTCGTCGACGAGCGCGAGGGTCTGCTCGAGGGTGAGCCGGCCGGGAAGAGCGCGGGTCCTCGCGACCACGGCGTACTGCTCGAGCGAGAGCGCAGAGACCTTCCGCCACTCGATCTCGGCCGAGAGGTCGCGCAGCGTCGCGGTGTCGAGCTTCAGCCGGAGGCGCTCGGCGGCGTGCCCGAGCAGCCGCGCCTTGTTGTCGAGCAGCTGCGGCATCGTGCCGCCGACGAGCTGCGGCCAGAAGTAGCTCAGCTGCGAGAGCGCCGCGGCATGGAAGGTGCGGGCCTGCACGCCTCCCGCACCGAGCACGCGCAGCCGGGTGCGCAGCTCGGCGGCCGAGCGGCTGGTGAAGGTGAGCGCCATCACCCGGCCCGGGGTGTAGACGCCCGTCGCGACTCCGTGCGCGATCCGGTGCGTGATCGTGCGGGTCTTGCCGGTGCCCGCGCCCGCGAGGATGCAGACCGGCCCGAGGAGCGCCTCCGCCGCCTCGCGCTGCCCCTCGTCGAGACCGTCGAGGAGGCTCACGCGAGGATCGGACCGTTCTCCAGCTCGCCCCCGTACCAGTCCTCGATCATCGCGCGGGCGATGGAGGAGCGGCCGGGCAGCAGCACCGACTCCAGCGAGTCGTGCAGCTGCTGCCGGGTGAACCAGCGCAGCTCGACGATCTCCTCGCCGTCGGGCTTGAGCGCCGCGGGCGCCTGGCCGGCGGCGAGGCGGGCGGTGAAGCCGACCATGAGCGACGCGGGGAAGGGCCAGGGCTGGGAGCCGAGGTAGACCGGGTCGACGACGCGCATCCCCGACTCCTCGAAGATCTCGCGGACCACGGCCGCCTCGAGCGACTCGCCGGGTTCGACGAAACCGGCCAGGAGCGAGAAGCGGTCGTTCCCCCACATCGCGTTGGAGCCCAGCAGCAGGCGGTCGTCGTCGTCGAGGACGCAGACGATGATCGCGGGATCGGTCCGGGGGAAGACCTGGCTGCCGTCGGTGGGCGATCGGCGCACCCAGCCGCCCTGCTCGACGACCGTGGGGTCGCCGTTGCGCGGGGAGTACGCGTGCGAGGCGTGCCAGTTGACCATCGCGAGCGCCTCGGTGAAGAGGCCGGCGTCGCGGTCGCTGAGCTTCTCGGCGATCGGGCGCAGGCCGCTCCACCGCTCCTCATCGGGCTCGAGCTCGGCGGCGGCCGCGTCGGTGAGGACGGTGGCGATCACCGGCGTCCCCGCCGGCTCGCCCTCGGCGTCCACGGTGGTGCGCCCGAGGTAGATCCGGAGGGTCCCCGCCGTCACGTCCTCGACGCCGCGGAGAGCGAGGCGGTCGCCGTCGACGAGCGCCCTGTCCTTCCAGAGCGGCAGGACCCGGGTCGTCTCCTCGCCGAGGAGCTCGTCGTAGAGCGCGGGGCGCGCCCGGGACAGGTAGTCGCGGTCGACGGCCTGACGCGAGAGCGGGAGTCGGTCGGCGAAGGGCAGGGACATGCGTGGCTCTTTTCGGGGTGCGTCGGCGGGATCCGCCTCTTTCGACCACGGCACGCGGTCGGCCGGCATCGGCGGGACAGCGCGTGGCGATCGGGCCGGTCGGGCACCGGGCGACCTAACCTAGAACCCATGGCCAGATCCCATCTCACTCTAGCCGCGCTGGCCACTTCGGCCGTCGAAGGCCTCGACGTCCGCACCGCGCGCCCGTTCACCCACTCGACGCACGGCGACTTCGACTCGGCGCTCCTGACGACGCGCGAGGGGGCCCGGTTGATCGTGAGGGTGCCCACCTCGCCGCTCGCCGAGCAGGAGCAGCTCGGTGATCTGGTCGCGCTGCGCGCACTGACCGCCGGGATCCGCAGCCGCCTGCCGTTCGACCTGCAGGCCAGCGTCGGCCAGGCGCCCTTCGACGGCACTCGCGCCGTCGTCTACGAGTACCTCGACGGCGACCGCGTGCTGATCGACGATGTGGCCGCCTCGAGCGGGCTCGCCGACTCCGTCGGGCGGGCGATCGGCGCTATCCACTCCCTGCCGGCCTCGTTCGTCCAGGAGGCGGGACTCCCCGTCTCGTCGGCCCGCGACAGCGTGAACGAGACGGTCGCCGTCATCGAGCGCGCCGCCGACACCGGTCACGTGCCGGCCGCGCTCGTCGCGCGCTGGGAGTCGGCCTCGTCGGACGAGTCGCTGTGGCAGTTCGACCCGACGGTCGTGAACGGCTCGATGACCTCCGACTCCTTCCTCCGCTCGGGAGAGGTGGTCACCGCCGTGCTCGGCTGGGCGGCCCTGCGCGTGGGCGATCCCGCCCGCGATCTGCACTGGCTCCTCAGCGCGCCGGGCTCCGGGACGGCTCTGTCGGCCTACTCCCGGATGCGGGCGGGCGCCGTCGACCGCACGATCCGTCAGCGCGCTCAGCTCTACGCCGAGCTCGAGCTCGCGCGCTGGCTCCTGCACGGCACCGAGACGGACGACTCCTCGATCGTCGACGACGCCGTCGGCATGCTCGACACCCTCGTCGACAGCGTTCTGGGCGATCTGTCGGCCCCGCTGTCGACCGACACCGGCCCCGTGCTCGAGGTCTCGGAGGTGGAGGAGCTGCTGAACCGCACCCCCGGTGCTCGCACCGGCTCCTCCGCTCACGGCCGCGGGCTCGCTCCCGTCGCCGAGGACAGCGACTCCGAGAGCTCCCGCTCGGAGTAGAACCGCTCCGGGCGCAGCACGAGGTCGTCGGCGACGAAGTAGAAGACGGCGTCGACGCTCTCGAGCGGGACGCCCCTCCAGTGCGAGAAGGCCAGGCGGTAGAGCGCGAGCTGGAACTGCTTCAGCTCGAGGTCGGCCGCGTCCTTCGGCACGCGCCCGGTCTTCCAGTCCACGATCTGGTAGCCGTCGCCCGCCGGGTAGACGGCGTCGAGCTTGCAGACGACGACGTGACCGGCGAGCTGCAGGTGGATCTCGATCTCGACGGCCTCCGGGCGCCGATCGGCCCACTCCGAGCGCTCGAAGGTCTCGATCAGGCGCGCGAGAGCCTCCTGCTCGGGGGCGGAGTCGCCCGCGTCGTCGAGCTCATCGGGGAAGGTGTCGACCGCTTCGGTCGCGCCCTGGACGCCGAACCGGTTCTCTACCCAGGAGTGGAAGGTCGTGCCGAGGCGGGTCTGCCGGTAGGGCCGCTCGGGCATCGGCCGGCGCAGCTGCGCGGTCACTTCGGCCGGGCTGCTCACGATGTCCTTGAACCGCGAGGCGGGGATCCTGGTCGGGAGGGCGACGCGCTCGCCGCCGCTCATCCGCACCGCCCGCTCGGCCAGCAGGAGGCGGATGTCGTCGCCGCGGGCGCCGAGGAGGGCGGGCTCGGCGACCGCGACGCGCTCGGCCGCCGCTCGCACGCGGTCGCCCCGGGTGCCGAGGGGGTCGTGCGGCCAGCGGAAGGTGCGGGGAGCCTGCTCGAGGGGGTTCTCGAGGTTCTGCGGCTCCGCCGGGAGCTCCGGGATCGTTCCGGCCTCGGCGAGGTCGCGGAGGAACACCCCCGGCCCCCTCGGCTTCGTCTGGCCCGCCCACCACGAGCCGCTCAGGAGCAGGCGGTGACGGGCGCGGGTGACGGCGACGTAGGCGAGCCGGCGCTCCTCCGACTCGTTGCGCTCGCGGAGGGTGTCGCCGAAGTCGACCATCGCGTCGACGAACTCCTTCTGCGTCTCGCACGACCGCCAGGCGAGGTCGGGCAGCTCAGCGGCGTCGCCGCGGAACGCGTAGGGCATGGCGCCGAGGCGGACCCAGCCGCGGAAGCCCTCGATCGGAGTACCGGGGAGCTCTCCGTCGACCAGGCGCGGAACCGCCACGAGATCCCATTCGAGTCCCTTCGAACCGTGGATGGTGAGCAGCTGGACGGTACCGGGCTCGGGATCCTCCGGTCGGGGGGCGAGACCGTCGCGCTTGTCGGCCAGGACCAGCCACCGGAGGAAACCGCGCAGGGACGACCCCGTCCCGGCGCCGCGGTCGTCGGTCTGCAGATAGCCGGCCACCGCCTCGCGGAACGCCTCGAGGTTCGCGCGGCCGTCGCCTCGAGTCTCGTTCGCCTCCACCTCGATGTCGAGGCCGAGCTCCTGCTCGACGAGGGTGACGAAGTCGAGCAGATCGAGGCCGGCGCGGGCCCGGAGGCGCGCGAACAGGTCACCCGCGTCGCGGAGGCGCCGGAGCCCCTCGTCGCTGAAACCGGAGAGGGCCGAGTGGTCGATCCGGCCGTCCTCCCCCGGCCTCCGCGAGGCGATGAAGTCGAGAGCCTCGACGATCGACCCGCCCTCGCCCTCGGTGACGGAGGCGCGCATCCGCTCGCGGACCTCCTCGGGCAGCAGCCGGTGGGCGTGGTCGCGCGAGGCGAGCCAGGAGGAGAGGTCGCGCAGCGCGCGCAGGTCGCGCACGCCGATCCGCCAGCGCGCGCCGGCCAGGAGGCGGACGAGCTCGCTGCCCGCCGCCGGGTCCTCGACGACGGTGAGCGCCGCGACGAGATCGGCGATCTCGGGCTGACGCAGCAGGCCGCCGATGCCCAGGATGTGGTAGCGGACGCCGTGCCGGGAGAGGGCGGCGGCGAAGCGGTCCATGTGCGCGCGCACCCGGAACAGCGCCGCGGCCGACGGGGGCTCCTCGCTCTCGGCGATGCGGCCGGCGAACCAGCGGGCGACGTCGTCGGCCTCCTCGTCGATGGTCTCGGGGAAGGTCAGCTCGACGGGGTGCCCGCTCGCTCCCGGTCCGGCGGCGAGCCGGTCGACCGGCACGGCACCGCCCACCGCGAGCGGAGCGACGACGGCGTTCGCCGCGGCGAGGATCCCGTGGCCGTTGCGCCAGCTCGTCGAGAGCGAGAAGCGCGACGCGGAGCCGAAGTCGACGGCGAACCGACCGAGGCCCTCGGCGCTGGCCCCCCGCCAGCCGTAGATGGACTGATGCGGATCGCCGACGGCCATCACTCCCTGACCCTCGAAGAGCCGGGCGAGCAGGCGGGTCTGCAGCACCGAGGTGTCCTGGTACTCGTCCAGCAGGACGACGCGGTAGCGGGCGCGGTGCTCGTCGACGATCCGCGGGACGCGCTCGAGGATGCTCAGCGCGAGGGCGACCTGGTCCGAGAACTCGACGAAGCCGCGCTCGGCCTTCGCCTCCTGGAACCGCTCGGCGAGCGCCGTCAGCACCGGCAGCGCGCCGACCGACTGCAGCGCCTTCTCGAGGTCGCGGTACATCCCGGAGCCGCTCGAACCGCGCGGCAGTTCGCCGAGCCGGAGGAAGTCCTCGGCGAAGGCCGAGACCTCCGCCGGGTCGGCGAGGTTGTCGGCGAGGTCGTGCGCGAGCGAGACGGTGAGGTCGGTCAGTCGGTCGATGCCCGCCTCGACCTCGAGGATCCGCGGGTCGGCGGTGTCGGCGACGACTCCTCGCGCGAGATGCCAGGCGGACGCCTCCGAGAGGACGGTCGCGTCGCCCTCGCGGCCGATGAGCGCCGCGTTGTCGCGGAAGATCGTGTTGGCGAAGGCGTTGTAGGTGGAGACGGTCGCGGCCTCGAACGGGTCGGGCTCGGTCTGGCCCTCCGCGAGGGGCAGCAGCCCGGCGGCGCCGAGCTGGTCGATGCGGCGCCCGATCCGCTCGCCGAGCTCGGCGGCGGCCTTGCGGGTGAACGTCAGCCCGAGCACCTCGGACGGTGCGGCGAGCCCGTTGGCGAGCAGCCACAGCACGCGGTTCGCCATCGTCTCGGTCTTGCCGCTGCCGGCCCCCGCGACCACGAGCGCGGGGGCGAGCGGGGCTTCGATCACGGCGCGCTGCTCGGCCGTGGGCGGGCGCAGCTCGAGGCGCTCGGCGATGGTCAGGGCGTCGATCACGGGGAGGCCTCCTCATCGGCGGCAGCGGGTTCGTCGTCGTCGTCAGGAGCGTCGGGGTCGTCGAGCCTCAGGAGGCCGTCGCCCGACACCTCCGGGACGGCGTGGATCCGGTAGCGCAGCGCGTCGCCCGGCGAGAAGGGCACCGCGTCGAGGAGTCCGGAGAACTCGGCCGCCGCCATCCCCGCCGCCGCCGCGCGCACGCGCTCCCGCAGCCGCTCGAGCTCGTCCTCGCCGAACCGCGGCTGCTCGACCTCGCGGTAGAGCCGGCCGCGGACCCCTCGGGCGACGAAGAGCAGCTTCGCTCCCCCCTCGGCCGCCGAGCCCGCGGCCTCGATCGCCCCGCTGGCGACCGCCAGCTGATAGCTGCCGAGCTGCGCGTGGTCGGCGATGTCGGCCTGGCGCGGGGTGCTCCTCCCGGTCTTGAGATCGACGATGGTCACCGAGCCGTCGGAGGCGCGCTCGACCCTGTCGATCGAGCCGCGGACCCGCGCAGGAGGCACCTCGATCTCGAACTGCTGCTCGCGGCCGAGCACCACGCTCCCCGCCCGCTCGAAGTCGGCGAGGTACTCGGCGAGCCCCTCCACGAGGCGGCGCGTGGTGCGCCGCTGCCGCTCGCCGAGCCAGGGGGACTCGAAGACGAGCTCGGGCCAGCGCGACTCGAGAGCCGACCAGAGCGCTTCGGCATCGGGGTCTGCGGCGTTCTCGAGCACCCAGTGCACGAGCGTGCCGACCCCCATCGCCGTGCTCGTCGTCGACCCGGAGACCGCATCGACGAACCAGTCCAGCGGCGACTTCTCGAACGCCTCGAGCCGGCTCGGCGACACCGAGACCGGGCGCTCGGGGTCGTCGAGGTCGACGAGCGGCTCGGTCGTCGAGGGCTCGAGCACGCCGTACCACGAGGAGGGATCGGCCCCGGCGACCTCGGCGAGGGTCAGAGCGCGGAGTGCGCGGATCGCCGCGGGTGCCTCCGGCGAACCCGGCGTCGTCGCCGTGCGCCGGAGCCCGGCCACGGCGCCGCGCAGGGTGAGCGGCACGGCCGAGGCGGCATCGAGGCGCGGGGCATCGGGCGGACTCAACCGGAAGAAGAGGGACGGCGTCTCGTCGTCGCCCGCGACGGCGCTGAGCACGAGCTGTCGTCGGGCGCGCGAGGCCGCGAGCGCGAACATCCGCAGCTCGTCGTCGAGGGTCGCCTTGCGGGCGTCGAGGGGCAGAGCACCCTCGCCCCTCGCCGCGCGGACGAGGCCGTCGGGATCCAGCAGCGACCCGCGCTGGCGGAGGTTCGGCCACACGCCGTCCTGCAGGCGGGCGATCACCACCACGTCGAACTCGAGCCCCACCACCGACGACGGCGTGCCGATGAGCACCGCGTCCTCGACGGAGCGCGGGGCGAGCGAGTCCTCGGGGACCTCGGCCTCGAGGATCTCGGTGACGAACCCGCCGGCCGACTCGCCGGTGGCGCGCTCGACGAAGCGGCGAGCCGCGCTGAAGAGGGCGACGACACCGTCGAGATTGCGGTTCGCCTCGGCCGCCGTGAGACCGGTGCCGAACGAGAGCTCCCTCCAGGAGGCGGCCACCCGGCTCGACTCCCACGCCGACCAGAGCAGCTCCTCGATCGAGCCGTTCTCGTCGTGCAGGCGGCGCACCCGGTCGAGGGCGAGCGCGAGCCGCTCGGCCTGCCTGGCCGGTGCCGAGTCGATGGTGGCGAAGCGGCCGGGAGCCGCCAGCGCTTCGACGAGCAGCGGATTGCTCGCGCGGATGCCGCCGGCGGCGAGCTCCTCCGCTCGCAGCGCCAGCCGGAGCCGCCGGAGGCCGAGCCGGTCGACGCCGCCGAACGGACCGAGCAGCAGCTCCGCCGCCAGCTCGGCGTCGAGCGGCCGCTCGCCGATGGCCGCGCCCACCAGGACGAGCAGCGCGCGAGCGGCGTGGTCGTCGCGCAGCGCCCGGCCGGCGAGCACCGACCGCGTGGGGACCTCGGCGACCGCGAGCGCCTTGACGAGCGGCTGCACCGCCGCACCGGAGCGGACCACGACCGCCATCCGCCGCCACGGCACCCCGTCGCGCAGCCGACGCTCGCGCAGGAGCCGCGCGATGGTCGCCGCCTCGCGCGCCGGGGTGGGGGCGTGCAGGACGAGCACCGGCTCGGGCGCCCCCTCGGCGTCGGGCTCGGTCGCGACGGCGCGCTGCCGGCCGGCCGCCGCCGTGCCGATGCGCTGCGTCGCCGCGGCCACGAGCGCGCGCAGCCCCGCGTCGTGCCGGTGGACGCGGCCGAGGACGAGCGTCAGGGCGTCGGCCACGCCGATGCTGCTCGCGAAGCGGCCGAGAGTGTCGGAGGCGGCGCCGCGGTAGGCGCTCGTCGCCACGTCGGGATCACCGAACGCGATGACGCTCACCCCGCGTTCGGCGAGGGCGCGCAACAGCACGACGGTCGACTCGCTCGCCTCCTGCATGTCGTCGACCACCACGAGGCGGAGCCCCGCGATGCGCTCGCCTCCCCCGCCGCCGCGGACGGCCTCTGCGGCGAAGGCGGCGAACTCGGCGGCGTCGAGGCGGGTGCCGGTCTCGGGGGCCATCCAGTCGACGACGTCGCGGAACTCGTCGAGCACCGCGGCCGCGGCCGCCCACTCGCCGCGGTCGGCGTCGATCGCCAGAGCGCGCACCGCCGTGGAGTCGAGCCCGTGCTCGGTCGCCCGCATGCCGAACTCGCGCAGCTCGGTGCGGAAGGCGCGGAGCCGGAGCACCTCGGGAGCGAACTCCTCCGGCCAGCGCGGGCCGGTCCCCTCCTCGAGGTGCCCCTCGATCAGCTCCGACAGGATCGCGTCCTGCTCGCCCCCCGTGAGCAGGGTCGGGCGCTGGAGACCCAGCTCCTTCGCGGAGGCGGTCACCGCCTCGAACGCCAGCGACGTCGCGGTGCGCGCCAGGGGGCCGAGGGTCGGCACGTCGAGCCGGAGCGCGAGCACGTCGCGCAGGGCCGTCGCGGCGGTGCGGCTCGCCGCCAGGACGACCACCGACTCCGGCGGGTAGCCGCGCTCGAGCACGCGCTCGGCGACGAGCTCGACGATCGTCGTCGTCTTGCCGGAGCCCGGAGCGCCGAGCACGGCGGCGCTCCGCCCGTCCGGCAGCTCGAGCACTGCGCGCTGGGAGGCGTCGAGCGTCGCGCCGGCAGGCTCCGCCGAGCCCTCGGCCGTCGCGGCGGAGGGGGCTGCTGGGGATCCGGGAGCGCTCACGCGACCACGCTAACGAACACGTCCGACACTCCTCCGCCGCCCCGCGAGGTCGCGCTCGGCGGGCGGTCCGCTCAGCGCGAAACCGGCGTCGGCGCCCTCGTGCGGTGCCGTATCGTGACGGACACGTCCCCTCCCGAAAGGCACTGCTGGTGGAAATCCGTATCGGAATCGTCAACACCCCGCGCGAGCTCAACTTCGAGTCCTCGATGTCCGTGACCGAGGTCGAGAAGACGGTGACCGGCGCTCTCGAGGCCGGCACCAAGGTCCTCCGCCTGCGCGATGAGAAGGGCAAGATCTACATCATCCCGACCGAGACCATCGCCTTCGTCGAGGTCGGCTCCGAGGAGTCCCGCCGCGTCGGCTTCGTCGCCTGATCCCCCGCTCGTCGAGACCGGCATGGAACTCCTCTTCGTCACTCTCGGCGGCGTCCTCCTCGGGCTCGCCGCGCGCTACGGCCTCCCGCACCGCGACCTGCACGGGTCGGTGCTGGTGCCGGCGCTCGGCGGCATCGTCGCGGCCGTCGTCTGGGTCGTTCTGACCTGGGCGGGGCTGGCCTGGGACGGCGGCCTGATCTGGGTGATCACCCTGGCGCTCGCCGCGGTCGTCGTCCTCGTGGTCGACCTCCGTCTCGGTCGCGCCCGGTCGCGTCGCGATCACACCGCCCTCGAGGCCATGCTGGCCGGCAGGGTCGCTCCCTAGCCGGCCCGCTCGGCCCTAGGCGGTCAGTCCGAGCGCGTCCATCCTCCGCGTGTGCGAGGCGATGAGCTCGGTGAAGACCGGCTCGATGCGCGACTCGTCGGAGTCGTGATTTCCGGAGCCCATCAGGGCCGACCGGGCCACCAGCAGCGTGTCGCCGACCAGGCGACGCCCCCAGACCGCCAGCCGCGACCCGAGCTTCTGATCGGCCGCGATCTCGCGGCGGAGGATCGCGACCAGGCCGTCGACGCCGGTGTCGGCTCCGAGGGTCTGCGCGATGCGCGGCCCCACGTCGTTGGGCAGCCCGCCGGTCAGACGGATGAAGAAGTCGTCGAGGAGCCCCGCGGTGATGTAGGCCGACAGGAGCGTCTCGTGCAGATCGGCTCCCCGCGTGAGCCGCTCGAAGGTGTCGATCGCCGGGCGGAACGGTGCCATCGCCTCCCCCGGCTCGACGTCGCGGCGGCGGAGCTCGGCGACGACGGCGTGGTGCTTCGCGAGCGCCGTGCCCGCAGCGGCCGAGATCGCCTCCTTGTCGGCGAGGTCGTCGGTCGACGCGACGGCGCGGGCGAGCGCCTCGAACACGGCGAGCTGCAGGTAGGCGACCTGGCCGAGGTAGGGCAGCAGCTCCGGAGTGAGGTCCGCCAGATCGACGCGGTCCCGCTTCGTCGAGGACTCCCCGCGCGGGGTCAGGCGAGGCGTGTCACCCAGGGGACGTCGACGTCGGAACCAGGCTGCCATCCGATCAGCATAGAGCGAGCCCCTGGCCGCCTACGGGCCCCGAGAGGCGGGTGCCGGTAGACTCGCCGGGACGTCACCGGCGCTGGATCGGTGACCTAAGCGCCCGGAGTCGTACAGGGCGTGGACCGTACAAGACGTAAGGCGCTTCCCTCCCGTGACTTTCTCCGATCTGAACATCGACGACGACATCGTCGCCGCACTCGCGTCCAAGGGCATCCTCGAGCCGTTCCCCATCCAGGAGCAGACGATCCCCCTGGCCCTGCAGAAGCAGGACATCATCGGCCAGGCCAAGACCGGCACCGGCAAGACCTTCGGCTTCGGGCTCCCCCTGATCCAGGCTCTGGGCACCGACCCGGAGCCCGGGGTCAAGGCGCTCATCGTCGTCCCGACGCGCGAGCTCGCCGTCCAGGTCACCGAGGACATCGAGCTGGCCGCCTCGAACCGGCCGACCAAGATCGTCTCGATCTACGGCGGCAAGGCCTACGAGGGCCAGATCGAGCAGCTCAAGGCGGGCGCGCAGATCGTCGTCGGCACGCCCGGCCGACTGCTCGACCTCGCCGGCCAGCGCCTGCTGTCGCTCGCGAACGTGCAGGTGATGGTGCTCGACGAGGCCGACAAGATGCTCGATCTCGGCTTCCTCTCGGACATCGAGAAGCTCTTCGCCCAGACTCCCGCCAACCGGCACACCATGCTCTTCTCGGCGACGATGCCGGGCGCGATCGTGGCGCTCGCGCGCCGCTTCATGAACAAGCCGATCCACATCCGCGCGACGGACCCCGACGAGGGCATCACGCAGGCCAACATCAAGCACATCGTCTACCGCGCGCACTCGCTCGACAAGGACGAGGTGATCGCCCGCATCCTGCAGTCGGAGGGTCGCGGCAAGACGGTCATCTTCACGCGGACCAAGCGCGCGGCGGCCCGCATCGTCGAGGAGCTGAACGATCGCGGCTTCAACGCGGCCGCGGTGCACGGCGACCTCAACCAGGAGCAGCGCGAGCGGGCGATGGCGGCGTTCAAGGCCGGCAAGAAGGACATCCTGATCGCGACCGACGTCGCCGCGCGAGGCATCGACGTCAACGACGTCACCCACGTGATCAACCACACGATCCCCGACGACGACCAGACCTACCTGCACCGCGTGGGCCGCACCGGCCGCGCGGGAAAGACGGGCATCGCGGTCACGTTCGTCGACTGGGAGGACCTGCACAAGTGGGCCCTGATCAACCGCGCGCTCGAGTTCGGGCAGCCGGACCCGGTCGAGACCTACTCCTCGTCGCCGCACCTCTACACCGACCTCGACATCCCCGTCGGGACGAAGGGCCGCCTGAAGCCCACCCCGATCCCCGCGGAGGCGAAGGCCGACGCGCGCCCCGAGCGCTCGACGCGTCAGCGCGAGCCGCGAGAGCCGCGTCGTCGCACCCGGTCCGAGCACGCCGAGGTCGCCGCTCCCCAGACGGGCCCGGCTCCCTCGAGCGAGAGCAAGGAGCACCACGACGGCAACAGCGCCCCGCGCCGCCGCACCCGCTCGCGCAACCGCGCCCCGCGCCCGGACGGCCAGGCCTAGGCTCCGGTCCGCCCGCGGGGGCCCGGCAGCCCGAGCGGCCCGGGTCAGCCGCGGGCGGAGGCGCGGATCGCGTCGACCGTCGCGCGGTCGGTCGTGTTCTCGCCCAGGCGGTTCGGCTTGCCCGTGCCGTGGTAGTCGCTCGATCCCGTCGTGACGAGGGAGTAGCGGGCGGCGAGCTCGCGGAGCCTCCGCTTGCCGTCGCGGGTGTTCTCGCGATGCTCGACCTCGAGCCCGAAGAGCCCCGCGTCGACGAGGTCCGGGAGCATCGACTCGACCGCGATCCCGCGCGAGCTCGCAGCGGGGTGCGCGATCACGGGTACTCCGCCGGCCGCTCGCACGAGGCGGACGGCGTCGACCGGATCGGGCGCGTAGTGCGGGCGGTAGTAGCCCCCGCGCCAGTCGAGGATCCCGGCGAACGCGGCCGAGCGGTCGGTGGCGAGCCCCCGCGCGACCAGCGCGTCCGCGATGTGCGGACGCCCGATGGTGGACCCGGGGCTCGTCTGCGCGAGGACGTCGTCCCAGGTGAGGTCGTAGTCGGCGCCGATCGCGGTGACGATCGCCTCCGCGCGGTGCATCCGCTCCGTCCTGATCCTGGCGGTCTCGGCGAGCAGGCCCGCGTCGGTCGGATCCACCAGGTACGCCAGCACGTGCACGCTCGCCCACCCGGCTCGGGACGACAGCTCCATGCCCGGGAGGAGCTCGATCCCCGCCTCCTCGGCGGCGACGCGGGCGGCCGCCCAGCCGCCGGTGGAGTCGTGATCGGTGAGGGCGACCCCACTCAGGCCCGCCGCCGCGGCCGCGCGCACGAGCACGTCGGGGGTCTCGGTGCCGTCGGAGACGAGGGAGTGGGTGTGGAGGTCGAACCCGCCTCCCGCGACATGCATGCGCTCCATCGTAGACGCGCGTCCTGCGGGCCCTCGCGGGCGCATGCCCTAGCCTGAGCCGGGATGGGCACGAGACTGGTGAAGTTCGCGGTGGCGGCCGCGGTGGCGGTCGTGCTGATCGTGGCGGCGGCCCCCGGCTTCTTCGGGATCGTCAGGGAGGCGCCCTTCGCGCAGCTGGTCTCGTTCCGCCTGGCGGGCGGCCTCGGCGCCGTCGCCGTCGCCGTGGTCCTCCTGGTCATCGCCGTCCTGGTGCGGCCGATCCGGCGACTCGCCCTGGGCATCGCCGCTCTCGGAGTCGCATTCGCCCTCGTCCTCGCGGGCCTGCAGGCGGTGCGGGGCTTCGACTCCTCCCCGCCCCGCGCCCACCGTCTGGCCGACCTGCGCGTGCTCAGCTGGAACGTGCTCGACTCGGTCCCCGTCGACACGATCGCGGCGGTCGCGACCGAGAACGCCGTCGACGCACTGGCTCTCGTCGAGGTGTCGCAGGGTCCGGCTCAGCAGGTGGCGGACGCGCTCGGCGCCGCGGGCCGGCCGATGACGCTGCACTTCGTCTCGGGAGCGGAGGGGAGCGCCGGAACGGCCCTCCTGCTCGCCACGTCCCTCGGCACCTACGCCGTCGACGCCGAGACGACCCCCACCGGCCTGCTGCCCTCGCTGGTCGCCCGCCCGGACACGTCCGAGCGCCCCGTCATCGCCGCCGTGCACGCGATGCCGCCGGTCCCCGCGCGGATGGACGACTGGAGCAGCGACCTCACGCGACTCGCGGCCCTGTGCAGCACCGAGGACGACATCGTTGTCCTCGGCGACCTCAACTCGACCCTCGACCACTGGACGGGGATCCCGGGCACCGCCGATCTGGGGGCCTGCTCCGACGCGGGTGCGGTCGCGGGCGGCGCCGCGGTGGGAACCTGGCCGACGTCCCTCCCCACGGTCCTCGGCGCCACGATCGACCACGTCCTCTACTCCGGTCGCTGGGACGTCTCGGGCTACGTCGTCCTCGACGGGCACGACGACGACGGGAGCGATCACCGTCCCGTCCTCGCCCAGCTCTCGGTGCGCGGGATGGTCAAGGACTCCTCCTAGGGCGCCGTCCTCGCGAGTTCTCCCCCGCCGACCCGAGAGGCCGGGGTGCTCCGGTCACGGAGGAGGAGAATGGACGCCATGACGAACACGGACGAGCAGACCGCCACCCCGACGCCCGATCCCGGTGCCGCACCGACACCCCGCGCGAGCGCGAACCGCTCGACGACCCCCGCCTCCGACCGGTTCCGCGACTTCATCGCCTCCGGCTGGGCCGACCGCGCCGAGCCCCTCCCCGCTCCTCGCGAGCAGGCCTCCTTCGCCGCCGCCCGTCGCGAGCGCCTCTCCGCCCTGCACACCGGCGTCCGCGTCGTCGTGCCGGCAGGGCGCCTGAAGCAGCGCGCGAACGACACCGACTACCCCTTCCGCGCGCACTCCGCCTTCACCTGGCTCACCGGCTGGGGCGCCGACTCCGAGCCGGGCGCGGTCCTGGTGCTCGAGCCCTCGGGCGCCGGCCACACCGCGACGCTGTACTTCCGCGAGCGCGCCGGGCGCGACTCCGACGAGTTCTACGCCAACTCCGAGATCGGCGAGTTCTGGATCGGGCCGCGCCCCTCGCTCGCGCAGGTCTCGAGCGATCTGGGTCTCGAGGCGCGGGGCATCGACGAGCTCGACGCCGTGCTCGACGCCGGAGGCGACGTGCCGGTCGCCGTGCTGCGCGAGGCCGACCCGCTCGTCACCGGGCGCCTCGCCTCCCGCGACGACACCGCGCGCGACACCGCCCTCGAGCGCGACCTCTCTGAGCTGCGCCTCGTGAAGGACGCGTACGAGATCGCGGAGCTCCGCGCCGCGGTCGCCGCCACGGCCCGCGGCTTCGAGGACGTCGTCGCCGACCTCCCGCGCATCGTCGCCCACGCGCGCGGCGAGCGGCTGATCGAGGGCGTCTTCAACGGGCGCGCCCGCGCAGACGGCAACACCGTCGGCTACGACACGATCGCCGCCGCCGGTGCCCACGCGTGCATCCTGCACTGGACGCGGAACGACGGCCCGGTGCGCCCCGGCGATCTCGTCCTGCTCGATGCCGGCGTCGAGCAGGAGAGCTACTACACCGCCGACATCACCCGCACCTTCCCCGTCGACGGTCGCTACAGCGAGGCCCAGCGCCGGGTGCACGAGACGGTCAGGGAGGCGGCCGACGCGGCGTTCGCGATCGTCCGGCCCGGCATCCGCTTCCGCGAGGTCCACGCCGCCGCGATGGCGGTGATCGCCCGTCGCACCGCCGAGTGGGGTCTGCTCCCCGTGAGCGCCGAGGAGGCCCTCGAGTCCGACAACCAGCAGCACCGCCGCTACATGGTCCACGGCACCAGCCACCACCTCGGTCTCGACGTCCACGACTGCGCCAAGGCGCGCCGCGAGATGTACATCGACGGAGTCGTCGAGGAGGGCATGGTCTTCACGATCGAGCCCGGCCTCTACTTCCAGCCCGACGACCTCACCGTTCCGGAGGAGCTGCGCGGCATCGGCGTGCGGATCGAGGACGACGTGCTCGTGACGGCCGACGGCGCCGAGAACCTCTCGGTCGGCATCCCGCGCACGGCCGACGACATCGAGGCGTGGATGGAGCGACTGGAGCGCTGAGCGCCGGTCCGCCGTGCGCGGTCCGCAGCGGCGGGCTCGGGCTGCAGCCGCGGGATCAGGCAGCAGCGGCGAGCGACTCCGGAGCGAACGAGCCGTGCGCGGCCGCCAGCGCGAGGCCCTCGAGCAGGGTCGTGAGCTGGCCGGCCGGCGCGGCGGGATCCTCCGGGTGCCACTGCACGCCCACGACGGGAGCGGTGCAGTGCTCGATCGCCTCGACGACGCCGTCGTCGGCACGGGCGGCGACGCGCAGACCCGGCGCGAGCACGTCGACCGCCTGGTGGTGGGCACTCTGGACGGCGAGGACGTCGCCTCCGAACAGGCCGCCGAGCGCGGTCGCCGGCGCGAGCACGACGCCGTGGCGGTGCATGCGCTGGTGGGCCGGCGCTGACGCGTTGACGTGCACGGCGTCGGCGCCGAGGTCGGGCACGAGGGTGCCGCCGAGGGCGACGTTGACGATCTGGAGGCCGCGGCAGATCCCGAGCAGCGGCGTCCCCACGGCGACGGCGCGCTGCACGAGCGCGATCTGCGCCGAGTCGGCGCGCTCGGCGTGCGGGCCCTCGCCGGGGTAGCCGCGCTCGACGCCGTAGCGCTCGGGCGCGATGTCCTCGCCGCCCGCCAGCAGGATCGCGTCGGCCCCCGCGGTCTGCTCGAGGAGCGCCTCGGTGCCGAGATCCTCGGCGGCGAAGCGCCGCGCCTGCCAGCCGAGCTCGCGGGCCGTCTCGAGCAGGCGCGCGTTGAGGATCTGCACGTACGCGTGGTACTCGTCGCGGCCGGGTCGGTCCCGGGCGACCTCGACGATGGCGAGCGTGCGTGGCATGCCTCCATCCTGAGGCGGCCGCCGGGGGCGGGCGAGCGGAGGCGACACTCGCCGTAACACACGGGCCGTACGATCGCGGAGTGAGCACGCAGCCCCCGCCCCTCCCCGAGCGGCTGCAGCGTGCGCGGGCAGACGTCTCCGTTCTCGCGGGCACCTCCTCCGAGCGCCAGGTGCGACCGCTCAGGGAGGCGATCGAGCGCGTGGCGCTGGCGCCCGAGGGCGGATCCGATCTGCTCGACGCCGTCGAGGGTCTGAGTGCTCTTCTCGCCCGCGCCGAGGCCCAGGTCAGCGGGCTGGAGCGCTCGGTCCGGGACGACCTGGCGAGCGCCGCCACCCTGACCGGCGTCCGCACGTCTGCGCAGCTCGCCTCCGCGACCGACGTGGCGACGGCCTGCAGCGCCGCCAGCGCACTGCTGCTGGATGCGGACGAGGCGCGGGCCGCCGGTGCCCGGCACGACCCCGCCGCGATCCTCGCCCTCCTTCTCGAGGCCGACGCCGCGCTGGACTCCGTCGTCGCCGGCTACAGGGAGCCTCTCGCCCAGGCTCGGCGGCAGCTCATGCTCCTCGAGGCCGCCCGCACCGCCGCGGGGCTCGGGGCCGACGCGGCCGCGCTGCTCGCCGCGGTCCACGGCGACGGCGTGACGGCGGCACCCCGCATCCTCGCCGAGGAGACCCGGGCCCAGCTCGAGGCGGCCGGCCGGCTCGCCGCCTCCGAACCCGACGCGGCCCTCGAGCAGGCGCGCGCGGCGGTCGACCGCGGTCGCTCGGCTCTCGACGAGGCGCTGCTCGACCTCGACGGGCCGTCGGCGGCGCCTCCGCCGGCCGCGGGAGCTCCCGGCGGTGCTCCCGCCCTCGACCCGCTGCCGACCGTCTGAGCCGACGGGCCGGACAGGGGTGCACCGCGCCCGCGGGGGCCGGATCGTGCGTGCCATAGTGAGTCCCATGGCGTCCTTCCTCGTTGTCCCGCAGTGGCAGGGCTCCGCGTCGACGCGGGCCATGCGCCTCGTCGACGGAGCGGAGGCGATCCGTGGCGATCTGCCCTCCTCCGCGACGATCGTCGTCGACGTCCCGGCCGAGGCCGGCGACGCCCAGGACACCGGGATCCGCCGCTACGCATCGGTTGCGACGACCGCCGAGCGGATGCGCGAGGCCCTCCTCGGCCGGGTCGGCCCCGTCGTGACCATCGGCGGCGACTGCGGGGTCGAGTTCGCCGCGGTCGGGCACGCGATCAGGCAGGCGTCCGCACCGGTCGCGGTCGTCTGGTTCGACGCGCACCCCGACGCGAACACTCCCTCGACCTCTCCGAGCGGAGCCTTCTGCGGCATGGTGCTCTCGGCCGTTCTCGGCGACGGGGTGGGCCTCCTGAGCGCTCCCGCCGACGAGCGCGTCCCCGCCGACCGGGTCGTGCTGGCCGGGGTCCGCTCGACCGACCCCGGTGAGCTCGAGGGCCTGCTCGAGCGCGGCGCCCGCCGGCTCTCGGTCGACGAGCTCGATCCGGACGCCCTCGTCGCGGCCGTCGAGGCCACCGGCGCCGGATCGGTGTACGTGCACATCGACCTCGACGTCCTCGACCCGGCCGATCTCGCCGGGCTGTTCGACCCGGTCCCCTTCGGCGTTCCCGCGGCGCGTCTGGTCGCCTCCCTGGAGGCGCTCAGGGCGCGGTTCCCGCTCGCGGGCGCGGGCCTCACCTCCTTCGCCCCCGCCTCCCCGACCGCGGCGGTCGACGATCTGCCCACGATCCTCCGGATCGTCGGCGCGCTGACGCGCGGAGCGTGAGCCGCCGGGCGTGCACTGCGCCCCGGGGCCTGAGCGACCCCCGTCAATCCCCGGTCGCAGGAGCCCCTGTGTCGGAGGCACCGGGCAAGATGGACGGACGCGACCGAGCGGAGGACCGATGACCGAGACCCGACCGAGCGCGGGCACGGATCGCGTCCGTACGCATCGCCGCGGTCACGTCCTCGAGATCGTGCTCGACCGCCCCGAGAAGCGCAACGCCGCCGATCTCGCACTGCTCTCCGGTCTCGCTGCCGCCTACGGCGAGCTCGACCGCGATCCCGAGCTGCGGGCGGGCGTCGTGCTGGCCGAGGGCGAGCACTTCACGGCGGGCCTCGACCTCGCCGACATCGGACCGCGCATCGGCTCCGGCGGCCTCGACTTCGTGCCTGACGGAGGTCTGGACCCGTGGGGGCTCCGCACCCGTCCCGTCTCGAAGCCGGTCGTCATCGGCGTCAAGGGAGTCTGCCTCACTCTCGGCATCGAGCTGGCGCTCGCCGCGGACGTGGTGCTGGCCGAGCAGTCGACCTGCTTCGGCCAGATCGAGGTGTCCCGCGGCATCCTCCCGTTCGGAGGCGCGACCCTCCGCTTCCCCCGCGCCGCCGGCTGGGGCGATGCGCTCCGCTGGATCCTGACCGGCGACACCTTCGACGCCGCGGAGGCGCACCGCATCGGCCTCGTTCAGGAGGTGGTGGCCGACGGAACCGTCGCCACGGCCGCGCACGCCCTCGCGGCGCGCATCGCCGCCCAGGCGCCGCTCGCGGTGCAGGCGGCCCTCGCGAACGCGCGCCTCGCCGTCGCCGAGGGCGATGCGCGGGCGGCGGCCGCGCTCCCCGGCGACCTCGCACGCCTCGCAGCGTCCGACGACGCGCGCATCGGCTTGGAGGCCTTCCTGGCCCGTACGACCGCGGAGTTCACCGGACGATGAGCGACGACACCCTGACCACCGCACCCGCCGGCGGCTCCTCCGCCCTCGACGCGCAGCGGGAGCGCGCGGCCCAGCAGCTCGAGATCCGGCTCCGCTACGGCGACCAGGTCTGGGAGCTGCGAGAGGTCGACCACTTCGCCGTCTTCCTCTTCCGCAGTCGCGCCCGGCGCGCCGCGCGCACGCTCGTCGCCTCGGGGTACGAGATCGCGATCTCGCGCCTCCGCCTGCGGCACGTGCTGGTGGCGAGCCACCACGCCGCGGTCGACGAGGCGGCAACGACCGTGTTCCTCCGCCAGGTGATCGAGGCCGTCGAGCGCGAGGGCGGTCGCTACGACGGCTGGCGGGCCGAGATCGTCCCCGCCCACTGACGACGCATCGGGTTCCCTGACGAGCGCTCGGCGCTCGACACGCCCATCCACCGAGAGGCCGACCGCCTCCGCGAACCACCGGGAGAGACCATGACGAGCGACACACCGCAGCCCACCTCCGACGCCCCTCACGGCACCGTCGACGAGTTCGACCTCGTCGTCATCGGCGCCGGACCGGTCGGCGAGAACATCGCCGACCGCGCCGTGCAGGGCGGCCTCACCGCCGCCGTCGTCGAGAGCGAGCTCGTCGGCGGAGAGTGCTCCTACTGGGCGTGCATGCCCTCCAAGGCGCTGCTGCGCGCGCCGATGGCGATCAGAGCCGCTCGCGATCTGCCGGGAGCGGCGCAGGCGGTGACCGGCGGCATCGACGTTGCCGCCCTCCTCGCGCACCGCGACTCCGTCACCAGCGGCTGGGACGACCACGGGCAGGTGCAGTGGCTCGAGGGTGCGGGCATCACCCTCGTGCGCGGCCACGGCCGGCTCAGCGGTGAGCGCGAGGTCAGCGTGACGGCGCCGGACGGCTCCGTCCGCGTCCTCCGCGCCCGCGCCGCCGTCGCCGTCGCGACCGGCACGACGGCCGTGGTCCCCGACGTCCCCGGTCTCCGCGCCGCGGCGCCGTGGACGAGTCGCGAGGCGACCAGCGCCGAGGTCGTGCCGACCCGCCTGGTCATCGTCGGAGGCGGCGTCGTCGCCTGCGAGATGGCGACCGCCTACGCGGGTCTGGGCTCCTCCGTGACCCTTCTCGCCCGCAGCGGGCTGCTCGCCCCCTTCGAGCCGTTCGCCGGCGACCTCGTCGGCGACTCGCTCCGCTCGCTCGGGGTCGACGTCCGCCTCGGCGGGTCCCCCGCCTCGGTCGAGCGACGTGCCGACGGCACCGTCGCCGTGACGCTCGAGAGCGGGGAGGTGCTCGAGGCCGACGAGATCCTCGCCGCCACGGGCCGGGCCCCGCACACCCGCGATCTCGGACTCGAGACGGTCGGGCTGGAGCCCGGCTCGTCGCTGACCGTGGACGACACGATGCTCGTGCTCGGCGACGACGGCGCCCCGATCGGCGGCGACGCGCCCTGGCTCTACGGGGTCGGCGACGTGAACCACCGCGCCCTGCTGACCCACCAGGGCAAGTACCAGGCGCGCGCCGCCGGCGACGTGATCGTCGCACGGAGCGCAGGCGCAGCAGTCCACGATGCGCCCTGGGGGGCGCACGTCGCGACCGCCGACCACGAGGCGGTGCCGCAGGTCGTCTTCACCGACCCGGAGGTCGCCTCCGTGGGTCTCACGGCCGCAGCGGCTGAGAAGGCCGGCTACCGCACGCGGGTGGTCGACTACGAGATCGGCTCGGTCGCCGGAGCCACGCTCGCGGCCGTGGGCTACACGGGAACCGCGCGGATGGTCGTCGACGAGGACCGCTCGGTCGTCCTCGGCGTCACCTTCGTCGGCAAGGAGGTCGGCGAGCTCGTCCACTCGGCGACGATCGCGGTCGTCGGCGAGGTGCCGCTGTCGCGGCTCTGGCACGCCGTCCCCTCCTACCCGACGATCAGCGAGGTGTGGCTCCGCCTTCTCGAGACCTACGGGCGCGAGAGCGCGTGAGCGCTCTCGGCAGAGCGGTCTCGGTCGTCGCCCTCGACCCCGCGATCACCCGGCCCGGCTACCTCTTCGCCTGCGCGGTGGGGCTGGCCTGGGGGGCGCTCTGGAGCACCGGGCCGATCGAGCGCCGGAACGGCCTGGTCGTCTTCACGGGCATGCCCTCGTGGGCGTTCGGCCGCGGCGGCTCCTGCGTCGGCACGAGCTATCTCACCGACACGAACGTGTCGGACCGCGTCCTCGAGCACGAGGCCGTTCACAAGCAGCAGTGGCAGCGGTTCGGGATGTGGTTCCCGTTCGCGTACCTCGTCGCGGGTCGCGATCCGCTGCGCAATCGATTCGAGATCGAAGCCGGTCTCGAGAAGGGCGGATACCTCCGTGGTCGCTGACATGAAGGGGCGCGTCGTCGTGCTCACCGGGGCGAGCTCCGGCATCGGGAAGGTCGCGGCGGAGGAGCTGGCCGGGGCGGGCGCCACCGTCGCCGTCGTCGGGCGGAACCCGGAGCGGACCCGCTCGGTCGCCGCCGCTGTCGGGGGTGAGCCGTTCGTCGCCGACTTCGATCGGCTCGACGACGTGCGCTCGCTCGCCGACGCGCTCCTCGCTCGGTTCGACGGCATCGACGTGCTCGCCAACAACGCCGGCGGCCTCGTGTCACAGCGCGCCGAGACGGCGGACGGGCACGAGCGCACGATCCAGAGCAACCACTTGGCGCCCTTCCTGCTGACCAGGCTCCTGCTCCCGAGGCTCATCGAGACCGGCCGCGAGCGCCCCGGTGCACGCGTCGTGTCGACCGCGAGTGTCGCGAACCGGTTCGGGAGGCTCTCGCTGCAGGACCTCGACCGCCGGAAGGGCCCGTGGCTGGGCGGGTGGCGCGCCTACGGCACCTCGAAGCTCGCGACGATCCTCTTCATCCGCGAGCTGGCGGAGCGCCTGCTTCCGACTCCGGTGGACGCGTTCTCGTTCCATCCCGGTTTCGTCGCGACCGGCTTCGGCGGCGACTCCCGCCTGATGAAGGCGATGTCCGCGCTCACCGGCGGCTCCTACGGCATCACCGCCGAGGCCGGTGCGGTTCCGCTGATCACCCTCTGCTCCGAGCCCGACGTCAGCGCCGCGAGCGGCACCTACTTCGACGGCCTCAAGCCCGGCGGCGCCGTCGCCTCCCAGGCGACCGACCGCCAGCTCGGCCGCGACCTCTGGACCCTCTCGAGCCGCCTCGTGGGCGTCCCGCCCACCCTCTGACCCTCTCCGGTCCGCTCCACCGCCCGCGCATCTCAGCACCCCGGCCGCGCGCGCGCCGCGCGCCGCGCCCCCTCCAACCTCTGCGAGCGTCGCGGTGCCGTCAGCTGCAAGGCGGAGGAGGGCGCGATACCGGAGGTATCGCAACCGACGACAACGCCGCAGATGACGGCACCGCGGCGCTCGCAGCCAGCTGCAAGGCGGAGGAGGGCACGATGCCGGAGGTATCGCAACCGACGACAACGCCGCAGATGACGGCACCGCGGCGCTCGCAGACTAGTTGGCTTCGGAGCGGCCGGTGCGCCAGTAGCCCATGAACGCGACCCGAGTGCGGTCGAGGCCGAGTTCGGTGACCAGGCAGCGGCGGATGAGCTTGATCGCCCCTGCTTCGCCGGCGATCCAGGCGTAGAGGCCGGGGTCGGTCCTCTCCTCCGGCACCTCCCACAGGATCTCGCTGTCGACGTCGACGTCGGACACCTCGACGCCGCGGTGGTGGGCGGTGAGGAATCGGGTGGCCCAGGCGCGGACGGAGGTGCCCAGCGCGGCGCCGGGTGCCGCACCGCCGTCGCGGACGAGCCAGGTGACGCTCACTCCGACGGGGTGGCGCAGCGGCAGCAGGTCCTCCGCCGTCGGCACCTCGAGGAACGCCGCTCCGGTGGCCTCGTCTCCCAGGCTCTCGAGGATGGCGCTGATCGCGGGCACCGCGGTCTCGTCGCCGGCGAGGAGCAGCGTGGTGGCGGCGCCCGGGTGCCACTCGACGCCTCCGCCGGGGAGCTCGGATCGCGAGTCGGGGGCGACGATCACGACGCGGTCACCGGGCGAGGCCGATTCGACCCAGGCCGAGGCCGGGCCGGTGTCGCCGTGCGCGACGAAGTCCACGTCGACCTCGGAGAGCTCGGGGCGGGTCGCTCGGATCGTGTAGGTGCGCAGCGGGTTCCGCTGCGCGTCGGGCAGCTCCCGCCATCGGGTGTACCAGTCGGGTGCGAGGCCGTCGGGGCCGTCCTCGTCGGCGACCGAGAGCATGAAGTCGTCGGCGTCGGACGTGGGAGTGGGCACCACGAGCTTGATCCGCTGATCGGGTCCTGTGCAGCCGACGGCACCGAGGTCGTCGCCGGTGAGGGTCACGCGGATGAAGTGCGGGGCGATCCGGGTCGCGCGGGCGACGGTCGCGAGGAACGGCCGGTAGGCCGGGCGGGCGGGGGCGTCGGTCATCGGAGGCATCGCCTCAGTATCACACGAGAGGTTAGGCTCACCTAACCCACACGGGGACGACTCAGCGAGACGCGTGCTCGGACGAGGCGCGCAGGCGCGTGTCCACGTCCGAGGCGAGCTCGCCGATGAGCGGCCCGGCTCCGCCGATCCAGGCGCAGAAGTCGTGGCGGTCGTCGGCCCACGGGTAGTCCCGGTCGACGACGGACATCTCGCCCACCCAGGCGCGCACCGCGCGGTCGAGGGCGACGCCGTGTCCGCAGCGCTCCCCCGTGCCGGGTGCGCCCGACCGGGTCGATCGGCCGAGCCAGGTGACGCTGACCCGCCCCGGCGCGGCGAGCGGCGGGATCCCGTGCACGTCGTCGACCTCGATGAAGACCTGGCCGCGGGCGTTCGCGGGGAGCGCGTCGAGGAGGCTCTGGATCCACGGAACGACGGTCTCGTCACCCGCGATCAGGAACTGCTTGACGTCGATCGGCTCCGAGCCGTCGCGTCCCTCGAACATGCACATCGTTGTCAGTATAGGCATGCCTAACCTAAGGGCCAAGAGGCGGAAGCTGACGATCCGCCCGGTCTCACCACTGCGGCGGGTGCCTCCGCTGCCACCGCGCCCGCCGCTCCAGCTGAGCGCCGATCGAGAGCAGGACGGCCTCGCCGCCCGGCCGCCCGATGAGCTGGATCCCCATCGGCAGCCCGTCGGCGGTCCGGCTCAGCGGGAGCGTGATCGCCGGCAGGCCGCTCACGTTCACGAACGAGGTGTAGGGGGTGTACTGGACCTGCTGGGCGAAGTCGTGCTCCGCATCCTCCGGGTCGTACCAGCCGACGGGGCGGGGAGTCATCGTGAGCGACGGGGTGAGGACCGCGTCGAAGGCCGAGAAGGCGGCGATGACACTCCGCTCGAACGCCGAGAGCGTCGCGGCCGCCTCCATGAGGTCGCGCGCGGAGCGGCGTCGACCCTCGGTGACCAGCCATCGGGTCAGCGGCTGCAGCAGGTCGAGGTCGGCGCCCTCGATTGGGAGGGCGGCCGCGCTGCTCTGCCAGAGCGCGCGGAAGGCGGCGGGGTACGCGGCGCTCGGCGGCAGCTCCGCCTCCTCGAGGCCGTGCCCGAGCGCGTCGAGAGCGGCGATGCCCTCGTCGAGTGCGGCGCGCGCCTCGGGAGCCAGGCCGATCTCGTAGGCGTCGTCCCACGGGGAGGCGGTCAGCACGCCGATCTGGAACCGTCCCTCCCCGCGGACCGCCGCCCCGAGGAACGAGCCGTCTCCGTCGCCCGGTGCCGCGAGAGCGTAGCGCTGCGGGATCGCTCCGCTGCGGCGCTCGAGCATCCCCTCGAGCAGGAGCCCGGCGTCGGCGACCGACCGGGTGATCGGCCCGGCCACCGTGAGCCCGCCGACACCGCCCACTCCGGAGGCGGCCGGCACGCGACCCCGCGACGGCTTCAGACCGACGAGCCCGCAGGCCGCGGCGGGGATGCGGATCGACCCGCCCCCGTCGGAGGCGGGCGCGAACGGCAGCAGCCCTGCGGCGACGGCCACAGCGGCGCCTCCGCTGGATCCTCCGGCGCCGCGGCTCGTGTCCCACGGCGTCACGGCCGGCGGCCCGACCCGGCTCTCGGTGTACGACGGCATGCCGAACTCGGGAGCCGCCGTCTTGCCGAGGCTCACGGCGCCGGCGGCATCGAGCACGTCGACGATCTCGTCGGAGGCGTCGGGCACGAAGTCGGCGCGCAGCAGCGACCCGGAGGTGGTGCGCACTCCGGCCCGCCGCCACAGGTCCTTGTCGCCGCTGGGCAGCCCCCAGAGCGCGGCGGTGCGCGGCACGGCGCCGGCGGCGAGCGATGCAGCCCGCGCCCGAGCGAGCTCCGGAGTCACGGTCGTGAAGGCTCCGAGCTCGCCGTTCCACCGCTCGATCCGGGCGAGGTAGTGGTCGACGAGCTCGAGAGGGGTGACCTCTCCGCGCTGCAGCCAGTCCCACTGCTCCTGGGCGCTGAGGTGGTGGAGTTCGAACATGGAACGACCCTATTCGGCCGCCTCTGGAGGGCGGCCGAACAGGGTCGTGGGGAGCCGGGCGCTCAGGCGGCGCGGCTCCCGGTCTCACGGGCGCTCTCGTCGAGGCCGAACCGGCTGCCGGCCGGCACCACCGTGTCGCGGTCGACGCGCGCGCCGGTCGCGATGACGGCGGAGTCGCCGATGCGCGAGTAGCTGCCGATGCGCGCTCCCGGGCCGACGATCGCCTCGGGGCCGACGTGCACGTTGGCGCCGATGAAGGCGCTGTGCCCGATCATCGCGTCGCGGTCGATCCAGCTGCCCGCGCCGATCCACGCGCGCTCGCCGACGTTCGCGCCGGGCTCCACGTAGGCGCCCGTCTCGACGTACGCGGACGCCGAGACGCGCGAGCCGGGGGCGACCATGCCGCGCCCGTTCGCGTGGCGTCGGTAGACGATCTCCTCGTCGGTGCTGCGCGTGCTGCGTCCCTTGTTGATCCCTGTTCCTGCCATATGCCTCGTGCTCCTCCGAGCGGTCCTGTCGACGGGACCACGGGCCCCGTACCGTCATCGGTAGACAACAGCGAGAACCTCTCAGTCATTCCCCGTTCGGGGTGCGTCGACGGCCCGGCTCAGCGGGGCTCGACCCGGTCGGCCACCGCCGTCACGACCGCGCGGAAGCGCTCGGGAGCCGAGCGGATCCGCCGCCGCGCGAGCACGCCGGCGAGGGCCGACGCCGCGGCCGTCGCCACGATCTCGCACTCGATGCGCGAGCCCTCCTCGTCGGCGAGCACCCGCCACTGCTCGACGCCGGCGACCGGCAGCCGTCGGTGCAGCTCCCCGCCCCGGAGCGCGAAGGCGCCGCCCTCCTCGGCGGCGAGCACGTCGGCGAGCGCCGCGAGCACCGGCTCGGGCTCGGCGTGGAGGATCGAGGCGAGGGCGAGGAGGCTCTGCATCGCGGCAGTCTCGCACGGCCGCGCGGCAGCTCCGTCAGGAGCGGGCGTCGAGGACCCGCCGCAGCCAGTCGAAGGAGGCCTTCGGGACGCGGTCGGCGCCGTGCGCGTCGAGGGCGACCAGCCCGTGCGGGCGCGTGTAGCCGTGCTGCCACTCGAAGGCGTCCACCAGGGTCCAGAGCTGGACGGACTCGAGCGGCAGGCCCTCGTGCACCGCCTCGGCGAGTGCGCCGAGGTGGGCGCCCAGCCAGCGGATGCGCTCGGTGTCGACGATGTCGCCGTTGCGGTCGACGGAGTCGGGATAGCTCACACCGAGCGCGGTGAGGACGAGCGGAGGCAGCCGGTCGCCGTAGCGCTCGACGAGACCGCGCAGCACCGCCACGGGCGCCCAGGGGGCGATCGGCGAGCCGTCCCCCGTCTGGTCGAGCTCGGGCCACGGCCTCTCGTGGAACGGGAGTGCGGGCGGAGCGCCGACCCCGGTCGGTGCGGCGGGATCGCGCCCGGCGGCGATGCGCTGGGGCGCGAGGGCAGCGACGCCGTAGAAGTCGAGCGGGGCGCTGATCCGCTCGAGATCGCGCGGGTCGACCCTCTCGAGCCGCTCGAGGAACGCGGGCAGCTCCCCCGGTCCCTCCGGATAGACCCCGGTCAGGACGGCGTCGGCGACGAGCCGGTTGCGGAGGATGTCGGCGAGCGACGCCCACGCGCGGTCCTCGTCCGACTCCGTCGCCGGCTCGACGAGCGCGAGAGCGTCGACGAGGCCGATGCGCCCGGTGACCTCGGCGGCGCGCAGCGCCTCCACGGCGACGCCGTGGCCGAGGAGCTGGTGGTGCAGCGCCGGCAGGGCGTTGAAGAGACGGCCGGCGCCGGGAGCCTGCCGGGTGAGCGCGTACCCCTCGAGCATGACGGTCGACGGCTGGTCGAGGGTGATCCAGTCGGCCACCCGGTCGCCCAGGCGCGAGCCGATCTCGAACGCGACGTCGCCGAAGCGGAACGCGGTGTCGCGGTCCATCCAGCCTCCGCCGAGCGCCGACGGCGTGTCGCGGTGGTGCAGGGTCAGCGCGACGCGGACGCCGGCCTCGGCGAGAGCGTCGAGGACGCGGTCGTAGAAGCCGAGACCGCCGTGGTCGACCGGGCCGCGGCCCTCCGGCTGCAGACGGGTCCACGCGAGGGAGAGGCGCAGCTCGTCGATCCCGAGGTCGACGAGGAGGGCCACATCGTCCCGCCACCGGAGGAAGAAGTCGGTCGCGATCTCGGGCGTCGCCTCGTGGGCGATGGTGCCGCGCCGCAGAGCGAAGTCGTCCCAGACCGAGCGGCCGCGGCCGCCGGCCTCGAGCGACCCCTCCGTCTGGAAGGCGCTCTGGGCGAGACCGATGCGCATCCCCGTCGGCAGCAGCCGCCCGAGCTCGCGCGGGTCGTCGAAGCGCAGGGCCTCGGCGCGCACCTGCCGCCGATCGCGCCCGCGTGCCTCGTCCTCGCTCATGGTTCCTCCGAGCCGTCGTCGATGGGTATATTCTCGCGGAAGCGCTCTCCTGCTCGGACCAGCGCTCCCCCTCGAGGAGGAGCCCCGCTCCTCCCGTCGGTGTACATCCGGCAACGACTGGCGCGGCGCGCTTGACTCTTCTCCCGTGCCACCGTGCAATGGACGCAACGTGATAGCGAGCGTCGACGTGGCAGGGCCGGGGGGTTCATCGGGCGTCCCGATGGGTCGACTCCGTCGAACCCGGAACCTTCCGACGCCGAGCGGTCGGATGCCGGACGGTCCGACGCCGCCGCGTCGGTCGCTCCGCCGCCCGGGCGCGTTCCTCGCCGTCCTCCTCGCCACGCTCGGCGCCGCCGCCGGCCTCCTCGCACCCACCGCCCAGGCAGCCGCCCCGCTCGCCTTCACCTCCCCCGCCTCCGGCACCGTGCTGCCGAGCGGGAGCGTGACCGCGACGGGCACGGGGACGGCCGGCGACGAGATCCAGATCAGCACCCAGGGCGGAGGCGACCCGGTCTGCATCACGAGGGTCGCGGCGGACGACACCTGGAGCTGCGACCTGACCCTCGCCGACGGGCGCTGGGCCCTCACGGCCGTCGAACTGCTCGCCTCGGGCGGGACGACGTCGAGCGGCATCGGGGTGGCGGTGCTCAGCGCACCCGTCATCGAGTCGGTCGACGGATCGGCGACCTCGGCCGGCTCCCTCAGCGGAACCGCCTACCCCGGTGCGCGTGTCGCCGCTACCTCGGACGGCGGCGCCTCGTGCCTGGCCACCGCGGACTCGTCGGGCCGGTGGTTCTGCCAGCTCGCCCCGACTCCTGCGCCCGGCAGCCACCGCGTGACGGCGACCCAGACCGCCTCCTTCGCCGGCAGCACCGTGTCGCCTCCGAGCAGTGCCGTGACGCTCGTCGTCGACACCGCGGAACCGGATGCGCCCGTGCTCGGCTCGCCGAGCTCCGGGACCGCGCTCCCGCTCACGGGAGCCGCCTACTCGGGGACCGGGACGGACGGCACCCGTGCCTACGTCTACGTCGACCGCGTCAACACCTGCGACGCCCCGGTCACCGGCGGCGTCTGGAGCTGCGTCGGCGGCACGGTGACCGCGGGGGCGCACCGCGTCTCGGCCATCGCCGGCGACGCCGCGGGCAACTACAGCTCGCCGAGCCCGTGGATCGACGTGACCTTCGCCGCGGCGACGACGCCTTCGGCCACTCCCACCGAGCCGACCCCGAGTGCCAGCGCCACCACTCCGGGGGCGACGCCCTCGCGCACGCCGGAGGGCGCGACTCCCACCCCCGGCGCCACGTCGCCCCGCCCCACGGCGACCCCGACGCGGCCCGGGCAGGCGACGGCGACTCCGAGACCCGGCGCGACCGCCACGGCGACCCCCGCACCCGCCCCGGCCCCCGACGCCGGCTCCGGCGAACCGCCCGCTGTCGCAGCCCCCGCCCCCGACGGCGGGTCGGCGCCCGGAGGCTGGAGCGCTGCGACGGGGATGACCACGGCCCTCTCCTCCGGCGCCCCCCTCGGGACCATCGCCGACTGGGTGCGCTCGCTCGCCCTGGCTCTGGTCTCGCTCGCTCTCGTCATCGTGCCCGCGCGACTCGCGGTCGCAGGGCGCACGCCCGGTCCGCAGCGCACCTGGCAGCTCACGGGGCGCAATCGCGCCCGCGTCGAGTTCGACGACAGGCCCGAGGCGGCCCCCGTCTCGCCGCGCACCATGGTGGTCGGGATGATCGGCTGCGCGGCCGGCCTCGTCCTCCTCTCGGGCCGGGTCGACAGTCAGCCGGCCTACCTGCGGCTCCTGCTCGCGGTGATCCTCTCCGTCGCGCTCGTCAACGCCGTCGCCGCCGGAGTGCCCGCGGTGCTCGGGCGCAGGCTCGGCCTCCCCGCGATCAGGGTGGTCGCCGCTCCTCGAGCACTCGTGCTCGTCGCGGGCGCCGCTCTGCTCTCGCGGTTCGCGGGCCTGGATCCTGCGTTCCTGTTCGGAGTGGTGATCGGCCTGCTGCTGCCGGAGGGATCGACCGCCCTCGACCGCGCGAAGCTCGCGACGGCGCGGGTCGTGTCGCTGCTCGCCCTGGCGGGGCTCGCCTGGGGCGCCTCCGCCCTCGTGCCGACCGACGGATCGTTCGCCGCGGTCCTCCTCGCGGAGGTCCTGAGCGCGACCACGCTGCTCTCCGTCGGCTCGAGCGTCGTCCTGCTGTTCCCCGTCGGCCGGCCCGCCGGTCAGACCATCCTGCGCTGGTCGCCCGCGCTCTGGCTCGGGCTGACCCTGCTGTCGACGACTCTGCTGTTCCTACTGCTCTCGCCGACCATCACCGCGTGGTCGACCGACGGAGGCGCGGCCCCCGCGGTGTTCGCGGTCGTCGCCTTCAGCGCGGTCTGCACGTCGATCTGGGCGTGGCGCCGGTTCGTCGAACCGGAGTAGACCGCCGGCGGAGAGAGACCGCCTGCAGGACCGGACCGCCGGCCGGAGCGGGCCGCGGCTCAGCCGATGGTGACGAGCTCGCGCACGTCGTCGTCGGGCAGCACATCGACGACGGCGCCGACCGTGAACTCCCCCAGCGTCGCGATGCCGTCGTAGACGCTGAGGAACGCGGTGTCGGCCGCGTCCCGGCCGGTCGCGATCCGCACCAGGCTCGGACGGGGTGCGAGGGTGGTCGCGTCGACGACGTGCCACTCGCCGTCGACCCACGCCTCGGCGACGGCGTGGAAGTCCATCGGCTGGAGGCCGGGAGCGTAGACCGCGACGAGGCGCGCGGGCACGTCGAGGGCGCGCAGGAGCGCCACCACCAGGTGGGCGAAGTCGCGGCAGACCCCTCGGCGGGCGAGGAAGGTCCGCTCGGCGCCGTCCGTCGGGAGGCTCGAGCCGGGGACGTAGGCGAGCCGCGTGCCGACCCAGGAGCTCACTGCGGCGAGCAGGTCCTGCCCGCGCAGTCCCGAGAACTCGGCACGCGCGGTCGCCCACAGGATGTCCGACTCGGCGTAGCGGCTCGGCCGGAGGTAGCGGAGGCGGTCGACCTCCTCCCCGGCGAGGGGCTCGAGACGGCCGTCGACGCCGGCGGTGTAGTCGACGACCAGGCGGCCGCGACCCGCCTCGAGCACATGCAGGCGGGTGCCGTGCTGATCGATCACCTCGCGCGGCGTCACCGGGCGGTCGTCGATCGACATCGCGAGCGACTCCGGAGCCGAGTAGACGGCCGCGACCGCGATCGAGAAGACGAGCGTCGCCGGCTGCGCGACGTCGAGGGTCAGGTGGGCCGAGACATCGCGCTTCATGGTCGCTCTCCGGTGCAGGGGTCGGGCGGTGCAGGGGATGGGCGGTGCGGGACGGACGGTCCCCGGCGCGTCAGGTGACCTGCTCGCCCTTCGGCGGCGGGGTCGGCGCGGCGTCCGGCTCCTGGACGAGCTGGAGCCCGCCCGAGGAGTTCGCCGAGACGGTCAGCAGGTCGATCCAGGTGCGGTTGATCGAGGGCACCCGCCCGCCGAAGTACTTGAAGTAGAGGGGCACGGAGGGGTCCAGCCAGATGCTCGAGCGCCCGTCGCCCACCGCGGGGTCGTCGCGCCACGAGAAGAAGAAGCTCTCGCGCCGGCGCAGCTTGTTCGCGATCACGATCTGGACGTGCGTGAGCGTTCGGTCGTCGAACTCGATCTCGACGCCCGAGGCGCCGTAGAGCAGCTTCCCCATGGAGGCCTCCTGGCCGCCCGTCGCCGGGCGGTGCATGACGGTGCCCGCGGGCACGAGAGGGGGGCGGCGCGGTGAGCACGACCCCCGATGAACCGGAGCGGTGCCGACCCCCGCGACGGAAGCGCGCGCGCTCCACACGGGCGCGAGAACCGCCTGGTGACGACTCTAGGGGAGCCGCCCGGCATGAGCGGGGGATTGACCGTATCGAGACCTGGCGGTAGCCGGAGGCGACCCGCCGGAGCCGCCTCCCGGCGATGTCGGCGGTCGGACGTACGGTACCCGCATGATCGAATGCGGAAGCTGCGGAACCGATGCCCTCGTCCTCGACCGCTCCGGAGCGGGTGACGCCGACGACCTCGTCGTGCTGTGCGCCGAGTGCGCCCCCGGCGAGCTCACCGGCGCGCTCGAGGCCGCACTGCTCGACGGGGTGGTCCTGGTCGAGGCGGTGCCGCTCGAGAGGAGCGCGCACGCCAGAGCGGCGTAGCGGCGCCGTCACCGCGGCCGCGCGGACGGACAGCGACCGACCCCCAAAGACCTGTTTGACGGTCAGCGGGCGGCGGGTGACGATGACCGCATGTCCTCTCTCGACGAACTGCGCGCCACCGCACATCCGCTCCGCCTCCGGCTGCTCTCGCTGGTCACCGGCGCCGCCCTCAGCGCGGCCGAGGCCGCTCGTGAGCTCGGGCTCTCGCAGGCGACCGCGAGCTACCACCTGCGGGTCCTCGAGCGCGCCGGTCTCGTCCGGGTCGTCGAGACGGTGCGCGTGCGCGGCGGCGAGGCCAAGCGGTACCGGCACGAGACCTCCGCCCTGCCCTTCGACGTCGACCAGCCGCGCGAGGCGATCCCGCAGGAGGACCGGGACGCGTACCTCGACGCGCTGATCGAGGAGCTGCGGCGACGCGCGGGCCGACGGGTCGACGGCCCCCAGCTGTCGACGGACGCCGAGCTCTGGGTCGACCCGGAGACCTGGCGACGAGTGGTCCGCCACGTCGGCGAGGCCTCCGCCCTCCTGCACGCCGCCGCGCGCACGCCGCGGTCGCCGGGCACCAGGCCCGTGTCCATGTCGGCCGCGCTGTTCCCCCTTCGACGCCCGTGATCGGCGCGACGGCGCCGCATCCCTCCCCCGGCTCGGACAGCGCGGGACCGCTCGCCCACCGCCCGTTCCGATGGCTGCTCGCGGCGCGGTCGACCAGCATCCTCGGGAACGCGCTCGCCCCCATCGCCCTCGCCTTCGCCGTCCTGGATCTGACGGGATCCGCCGTGGACCTCGGCCTGGTCGTCGCCGCGCGCTCGCTCGCCAACGTGGCGGTCCTGCTGCTCGGCGGAGTGATCGCGGATCGCCTCCCCCGCACGATCGTCCTCGTCGGCGCCTCGCTCGCCGCTGCCGCGACGCAGGGCCTCGTCGCCGCCCTGGTCATCAGCGGCACAGCGACGCTCGGGAGCCTCGTCGTCCTGAGCGTGCTCAACGGCGCGGTCGCCGCGGTGAGCCTGCCCGCGGCCGCGGCGATGGTCCCCGAGACCGTGCCGCAACGGCTCCTCCGGCCGGCGAACGCGCTGCTGCGCCTCGGGCTGAACGGAGGGAGCATCATCGGCGCGTCCGGCGGAGCGGCGCTCGTCGCCGTCGTCGGGCCCGGATGGGGGCTCGCCGTCGATGCCGCGGGGTTCGCCCTCGCCGGCGCGCTGTTCTCCCGGATGGGCCTGCCCGGCGGCGCCCGATCCGCTGCGCCCCGCGGAGGGGTGCTCGCCGACCTCCGCGACGGATGGCGGGAGTTCTCGAGCCGGCGCTGGGTGTGGATCGTCGTCGCGCAGTTCACCGTCCTCAACGCCGCGTTCGTCGGCGCGACGACCGTGCTGGGCCCGGTGATCGCCGATGAGTCCTTCGGCCGGGCGGCCTGGGGTCTGGTGATCGCCGCGCAGACCCTCGGCCTCGCTCTCGGCGCCCTGCCCGCCCTGCGCTGGCGCCCGCGCAGAGCACTCGGCATCGGCGTGGCGCTGATGGCGCTCACGGCGGTCCCTGTCGCGACCCTCGGGCTGGCCCCCGCTCTGCCGGCGCTGCTCATCGCCTTCGCGCTCGGCGGCATCGCCCTCGAGGTCTTCGCGATCGCCTGGGACCAGTCGCTGCAGACGCACGTCCCCCGGGAGGCACTGGCCCGCGTCTACTCCTACGACATGGTCGGCTCGTTCCTCGCCGTCCCGCTGGGCGAGGCCCTGGTCGGCCCGCTCTCCGAGCTCGTCGGCACCCGGAGCACCCTCGTCGGCTGCGCGGCCGCGATCCTCGTCGCCACGCTCCTCGCCGCCTCGAGCCGGAGCGTGCGACGCCTGGGCACGGAGGAGCGTGCGACGCCTGAGCACTGAGGAGCAGCCCGGACGCGGGCGTCGGAAGCTCGGTACCGACGCGGGTCGCAGTCCGCGACAGGGAGGAAGAGTGCCCCCACTGGGACTCGAACCCAGACTGAAACGATTTTAAGTCGTCTGCCTCTGCCGTTGGGCTATGGGGGCGGCCGGTGGAGGCGCGACTGAGCGCGCCTCCACCGGTGATGTCAGGACTTGGCCGGCTCGCCGCCCACGGGGACCGGGGCGCCTGCGGGGCCGGGGGTCTCGGCCGGAGCCGCAGCTGCAGCCGGAGCCGCGGGGCGGGGGCGCGACGCGTAGGTCTCGAACGAGCCGCGCGGGTTCTCGCGGGCCTCGATCGAGGCGATGTCGCGGTCGAGGACCAGGTTGCCGACCCAGCCGCTGACGACGCGGAGCTTGCGCTCCCACGACGGCATGGCGAGACCGTGGTAGCCCCGGTGCATGACCCAGGCCGGGAAGCCCTTGATCGCGATCTTGCCGGACTGGAAGACGCCGATGCCGATGCCGAGACCGGCGACCGCTCCCACGTTCTTGTGGAAGTAGTCCTTCGGGGTCTCGCCGCGGAGGACCGCGACGATGTTCTTCGCCAGGAGCTTGCCCTGGCGCACCGCGTGCTGGGCGTTCGGGACGCAGAAGCCGCCGACTCCGCCTCCGGTGAGGTCGGGGACGGCGGTCGCGTCGCCGGCACCCCAGGCGCCCTCGACCAGGACGTCGTCGTGGCCGACGCGGAGGTCGGCGCGCACGCGCAGGCGACCGCGCTCCTCGATCGGGAGGTCGGAGTTCTTGATCGACGGGTTCGCCATGACGCCGGCGGTCCAGATGATCAGGTCGGACTCGAAGGTCTCGCCGGTCGACAGCTCGATGACGCCGCCCTCGGCGGACTTCAGCTGGGTGTCGAGGTGGACGGTCGCACCGCGCTGGTCGAGGTTCTTCAGCACCCAGTGGCTCGTCTCGAGCGCGACCTCGGGCATGATCCGGCCCATCGCCTCGACGAGGTGGAACTTCGTCTCCTCGAAGTCGATCTCGGGGTAGCGCTTGAGCAGCGCGCTCGCGAAGGAGCGCAGCTCGGCGAAGACCTCGATGCCGGCGAAGCCGCCGCCGACGACCGTGACGGTCAGGAGGCGTGCACGCTCGGGACCGGCGGGCAGCGAGGCCGCCTTGTCGAAGTTGGTGAGGATGCGGTCGCGGATCGCGGTCGCCTCCTCGATCGTCTTGAGGCCGATCGCGTTGTCGGCGACGCCCGGGATCGGGAACGTGCGCGACACGGAGCCGGCGGTGATGACGATCTGGTCGTAGACGAAGTCGTACGGCTCGCCGACGGTCGGGGTGATCGTCGCGGTCCTGCTCGCGTGATCGATCTTGGTGACCTTCGCGGCGAGGATCGCGGTCTTCTTGAGGTGGCGGCGGAGCGACACGATCGCGTGGCGCGGCTCGATCGAGCCGGCCGCGACCTCGGGGAGGAAGGGCAGGTAGGCCATGTAGGGCAGCGGGTCGACGATCGTGACCTCGGCCTCGTTGGGGCGCAGGTACTTCTCGAGCTTCCACGCGGTGTAGAAACCGGCGTAGCCGCCTCCGACGATCAGGATTTTGGGCACTGTGAACTCTCCAGAGGGATGGACAATGCAGACACCCTGCTCAAAGGCGAGTGCCCACTCTCGACGCGGGTGGCAGCACTGACCCCGACTGGGAATCAGCTTAGCGAAGAGCGCGCCGATCGGCAGGTCCTCCCGGCGGCGGTAGGGGCGGCTACTGCTCGAGCGGACGGCAGGAGCAGTGCTCGGGCGACCAGGCGGCCCGGGCGAGGGCGAGGTCGCCGATCGGGTTCACTCCGGGGCCTGCGGCCAGAGCGTGCGCCGCGAGGGCGTGCAGGCACTTGACCCGGACAGGCATGCCTCCGGAGGAGATGCCGGCGATCTCGGGGACCGCGCCGATGCTCTCGCGATCGGCGAGGAACGCCCGGTGGGCCGCCTCGTAGGCGGCGCGGAGCTCCTCGTCCTCGGCCAGCAGGTCGTTGTACTCGACCATCACCTGCGTCGCCTCGAGCTGCGAGATCGCGGCGGTCGCCGCGGGGTGGGTGAGGTAGTAGAAGGTCGGGAACGGGGTGCCGTCGGACAGGCGCGGGCTCGTGGAGACCACCGTGGGGTCGCCGCAGATGCAGCGCGCGCTGATCCCGACGACGTCGCGGGCGGGGCGGCCCAGCTGGGCGGAGACCACGGCGATGTCGCGCTCGGTGGGCGGATCGAAGGGGGGCGTGGTCACGGGGAGCTCCAGGGGACGTGCGGACCGGGCGGAACGACCCAGTGTACGGGCGATCCTGGCCCGACCGGCCTCAGGGGGCGGGGACGGACTCCACAGCGTCCGGCGCGAGCTCGTCGGTGCTCGGGTCGCCGAGGCCGGCGACGGCGAGGGAGGCGAGCAGCGAGCCCGCCCAGTCCGACGCCGTCTCCTGCACCGAGTCGCTCGCGGGCTGCTCGGCCTGCTGGGCGACGGCGATGTCGTCGAGGACGAGGTAGCTGACCTCGCCCGGCATCACGAAGTACAGCCGCTCGCGCGCCTGAGCCCGGATGTACGCCGGGTCGGACCAGCGCGTGCGCTCCTCGTCGAGGTCCTGCGACTGCGTCTTCGCCTCGTCGACCGAGCGCTGCAGCTCCGAGATCTCGGCGCGCTGCTCGACGAAGTTCTTGATGCTCGGCGCGAGGACGACGACCGCCAGGATCATGATGCCCATCACGAGGAGGGTGAAGCCCGAGCCGCGCACTCCCGCGATCCACGCGGAGGACGGCGCGGCGGGCGGCTGCTTCGGGCGCGCGGGCCGCGATCCACCGGGCGCGGGTCGGCGCGGCGGCGTCGCCTGAGGCCGCGCGGTGCCGGACGCCGGCGAGGGCTTCGCGGAGGAGGACGTGGAGGCCGAGGCCTTCGAGGGTGAGGCCTTCGACGGCGACGCCTTCCCCGGCTCCGAGGGCCGGCGCGGAGCGTTCGCCGGAGCGGCGGGACGACGGGGCGGACGGGCCATGGGCTGATGCCTCCTCGAGCGGAACAGCGGTGCCGGACGCCGGCGGGAACGGGAGCGGCCCCGGTGCCGGCACCTGGGTGCGGGCTCCGGGGCCGGTCCGGCGGGGAGAGACTACGCGGTGAAGCGCGGGAAGGCGGAGCGACCCGCGTACGTCGCGGCGCCTCCCAGGATCTCCTCGATGCGCAGCAGCTGGTTGTACTTCGCGACGCGGTCGGAGCGGGCGGGGGCACCCGTCTTGATCTGACCCGCGTCGGTGGCGACGGCCAGGTCGGCGATGGTCGTGTCCTCGGTCTCACCGGAGCGGTGCGACAGGATCGCGGTCATGCCGGAGCGCTGCGCGAGGGCGACGGCGTCGAGGGTCTCGGTGAGCGTGCCGATCTGGTTGACCTTCACCAGGATCGAGTTGCCGGCCTTCTCGGCGATCCCCTTGGCGAGGCGGATCGGGTTGGTGACGTAGAGGTCGTCGCCGACGATCTGCACCTTGTCGCCGATCTCGGCGGTGAGGTGGGTCCAGCCGGCCCAGTCGTCCTCGGCCAGCGGGTCCTCGATCGAGACGAGCGGGTAGTTGGCGACGAGGTCGGCGTAGTAGGCGGAGAGCTCCTCGGCCGAGAGCTTCTTGCCCTCGAACGCGTAGGCCCCGTCCTCGAAGAACTCCGAGGAGGCGACGTCGAGCGCCAGGCCGATGTCGGCGCCGGGGGTGAAGCCGGCCGACTCGACGGCCTTGAGGATGAAGTCGAGCGCCTCGCGGTTGGTGGGCAGATCGGGGGCGAAGCCGCCCTCGTCGCCGAGGCCGGTGGCGAAGCCGGCCTTCTTCAGCTGCGACTTGAGCGCGTGGTAGATCTCGACGCCCCAGCGCAGACCCTCCGAGAACGACTCGGCGCCGAGCGGCACGGCCATGAACTCCTGGATGTCGACGCCGGTGTCGGCGTGCGCGCCTCCGTTGATGATGTTCATCAGCGGGACGGGCAGGGTGTGCGCGTTCGGGCCGCCGACGTAGCGGAAGAGGTCGAGATCGGCCGACTGCGCGGCGGCCTTGGCGACCGCGAGGCTCACGCCGAGGATCGCGTTCGCGCCCAGGCGCGACTTGTTCTCGGTGCCGTCGAGCTCGATCAGCTCGGCGTCGACGAGACGCTGGTCGGTGGCGTCGAAGCCCTCGATCGCGGGGCCGATCTCGTCGATGACGGCGTCGACGGCCTTCTGCACGCCCTTGCCGAGGTAGCGGCCGGCGTCGCCGTCGCGCAGCTCGTAGGCCTCGAAGGCGCCGGTCGACGCGCCGGACGGGACGGCCGCTCGCGAGGACGCGCCGTCCTCGAGCAGGACCTCGACCTCGACCGTGGGGTTTCCACGGGAGTCCAGAATTTCTCGGGCGACGACTGCCTCGATAAGGGCCACAACTATCTCCTCTTGACGGGTGGGCTCCCAGGAGGACCGGGAGCGGTCGGGAAGGAGTCTACTGACCGCCCTTGAACGGCGCGGGAACGCAGAGCGCCCATAGACTCCCAGGGCCCGCACCGCCCGGAGACCGGAGGAGAACCGTGACCACGACCGCCGCCGCCCTCGTCGAGAGCCTCACCGAGGTCGTGCCCGACTTCCCCAAGCCCGGCATCCTCTTCCGCGATCTCACTCCCGTCTTCGGTGACGGCGCGGCACTGCGAGCGGTCGCCGACGAGCTGATCGAGCCCTACCGCGGCCGGATCGACGCGATCGCCGGAGTCGAGGCGCGCGGGTTCCTGCTCGCCGCCGCGGCCGCCTACTCGGCCGGACTGGGCGTCGTGACGATCCGCAAGCCCGGCAAGCTCCCGCGCGCGGTGCTGCGCGAGCAGGCGACGCTCGAGTACGCGTCGACGACTCTCGAGGTGCACCGCGACGCGATGCCCGCCGGCTCGCGCCTGCTGCTCGTCGACGACGTGCTGGCCACCGGCGGCACCCTCGACGCGAGCTGCCGCCTGATCGAGCGGGCGGGCTGGCACCTCGAGGGCATCGCCGTGGTGATGGAGCTCGACGGCCTCGGCGGGCGCGACCTGCTGGCCCGGCGCCGCATCGACGCTATCGTCACCGTCTGACGCCTCCGCCCGGCTCCGTGACGTCCCCGAAGAGGGCAGGTCGTCAGGACAGGGAGAGCGACATGCGCGAGAGCACGAAGGTCTCGATGACCTGCACCACCATGTAGAGGACGAGCGAGACGCCGGTCACCAGGACGACCGCCGACCAGACGTCGTCGAACCGCGCCTGCGCCGACCAGGCCGAGATCGTTCCGCCGATGCCGTTGCCGGTCGAGAGCCACTCCGCGAGCAGCGCACCGGTGATCGCTCCGGGGACCGAGATGCGCACCGCCGCGAAGAGCGAGGGCAGGGCTCCGGGGATCGCGACCTTGCGGATGGCGGTGAAGGTCGAGCCTCCGTAGACCGACACGACGTCGAGCATCTGTGGGGAGGCGTTGCTCAGGCCGAACGCGATCGTCACGAGCGCCGGGAACAGCACGACGATGCCTCCGACGACGGCCACCGAGGCGATGGTGCCCTGCCCGAAGACGAGGATGATCAGCGGCGCCATCGCGATGAGCGGGACGGAGCGCAGCAGGAGCGCGAAGGGCATCAGCGCGTGCTCGATCCCCTTCGAGAGACGGAACAGGATCGCGACGACGATCGCCGCCGCGAGACCCGCGGCGAAGCCGATGAAGGAGTCCCACATCGTCACCGCGAAGAGGCCGCCGAGATCGGCGCGGTGCGCCGCCGCCTCCTCGTCGGTCACGAGGTGGTTCCAGACGTCCCACGGCCCCTTGATCACATAGGGCGAGACGCCGCTGAAGACGATGATCCCGATCCAGATGGCGAGCACGATCACGACGGTCGACAGGGCGATGAGCGCGCTCTTGCGCAGGCTCTTCAGCGTCGCCCCGAGGGCGGCGTTGCGCAGCTGACGGCGGAGCTCGTCGACCGCGAGGATCGAGGTCTCGGTCGACTGGACGGTGCGGTCGCTGGTGGTGGTCATGGTCAGGCTCCCTTGCCAGAGGACCAGGGGGCGACGAAGCGCCCGATGAGTCCGACGATCCCGTAGCCGAGCAGCGCGACGCCCGCGCAGAGCAGGAACAGCGCCCAGACCCGCGGCGAGTTCAGCGACACCTGGGCCGCCACGAGGATCGGGCCGACGCCCGTCTCGATCTTGCCGAAGTACTCCCCCAGGATCGCGCCGAGGAACGCGGCGGGGACCGCGATCTGCAGCGCCGACAGGATGTTCGGCAGGGCGGCGATGAGGCGCACCTTGCGCAGCTGGGTGAGGCGCGTGCCTCCGTAGACCGTGACGACGTCGAGGGACGCCTTGTCGGCGGCCTTCAGACCGAGGAGGCTGCCGACGACGGTGGTGAAGAACACCGAGAGACCCGCGAGGAACACGGCCGTCGCGCTCGGCTGCCCCGGCGCGTCCGCGCCCCCGAGGATGAGGAGGACGAGGGTGCCGATGGCGACGATCGGCACGCAGTAGGTGACGACGGCGAGCTGCGAGACGACTCCCTCGAGCCACGGCACGACGAGCACGAGGGCCGACAGCACCAGGGCGATGAGGTTGCCCCAGAAGTAGCCGACCGCGGCCTCGCCGATCGTGACGGAGAAGTTGCGCCAGTAGAAGCCGAAGCCGTCGTCGATCGCGACCTGCACGACCTGGACGGGCGTGGGCACGGCGGCGTAGGTCGTGCCGGCCGACGGCGCGGTGACGAGTGCGATGACCCACCAGACGACGACGATGCCGACGACGCCGAGCAGACCCGACGCCCAGGGCGGCATCGAGAAGGCGCGCCGCTCGGTGGACTTGGCGGTGGTTGCGAGGGCCACGACGACGCCTAGTGGTCGTCCGCGGCAGCGCCGCCGGAGCCGAAGAGCAGCTCGGAGGCCTGGTCGACGTAGGCGTGGAACTCGGGGGTGCGCTGCATCTCCGGCGTGCGCGGACGCGGCAGGTCGATCTCGATGATCTCCTTGACCCGTCCGGGCCGGGGGCTCATCACCGCGACGCGGTCCGACAGGAAGATGGCCTCCGAGATGCCGTGGGTGACGAGGAGGGTCGTCGCCGGCTTCTCGGTCCAGATGCGCAGGAGCTCGAGGTTGAGCTTCTGGCGGGTCATGTCGTCGAGCGCGCCGAACGGCTCGTCGAGCAGGAGCACCTCGGGCTTGAGGATGAGGCAGCGGGCGATCGAGACGCGCTGGCGCATGCCTCCCGAGAGCTGCGCCGGCTTGGCCTTCTCGAACCCGCGGAGGCCGACCAGGTCGATCAGCTCGTCGATGTAGGACTGGTCGACCTGCTTGCCCGCGATCTCGAACGGGAGGCGGATGTTGGACATCACGCTCCGCCAGGGCAGCAGCGCGTGGTCCTGGAACGCGATGCCGAGCTTGTTGTCGCGGCGCAGCTCCTTCGGGGTGCGACCGTCGACCCGGATGGAGCCCGAGGTGGGCTCCTCCAGCCCCGCGAGGATGCGGAGGATCGTCGACTTGCCGCAGCCCGAGGGGCCGAGGAGCGCCAGGAAGCTGCCCTGGTCGGTGTGCAGGTCGGTGTCCTGCAGTGCCGTGACACTGCGGGCGCCCATCCGGAACGTCTTCGACAGGCCGTGGATCTGGATGCCGGTGCCGCCGGCACCCTGATCGCTCAGGGTGCCGGCGTCGGTCGTCTCGGTCACGAGTGGTGCCCTTCGTGGAGGTGGATCGTGCGGATCAGGCCGTGTAGTCGACGAGATCGGGGTTCTCCTCGTAGACCTCCGCGAGGAGGCTCATGTCGAACAGGTCGGAGGCCTCGATGTCGATGCCGGCGCCCGCGAGCGAGGCGATCGTCTCGGACTGGAGCTCGTCCGAGATGGTGAAGAGGCCGTTGGAGGCGGTCTCGTCCGAGACGACGAGCTCCTCGGCCTGGATCGTCGCGCCCTGCTTCGAGGCCGCCTCGTCGAGGCCGAGGTCGGCGCCGTAGGTCTCGATGGCGAGCATGGCGCCCGCCTCCGGGTCCTTGACGGCGTCGGACCAGCCCTTGATCTCGGCGACGAGGAACGCCTTGAGCGCGTCGCGCTTCTCGGCGATCGACTGGTCGGTGACGGTGAAGGTCTCGGCCACGAAGGGGAGGCCGTTGTCGGCGAAGGGCAGGTTGACGACCTCGTAGCCCTCGTTCGCGACGGTGATCGCCTCATTCGTCAGGTAGGCGATGAAGCCGTCGACCGTGCCGTTGATGAGGACGGAGGGGTCGTACTCGACGGGGACGACGGTCAGGTCGGACTCGGAGAGGTCGTTCGCCGCCAGGAGGGCCTGGAAGAGCGACGTGTTCGAGGCCTGCACGCCGATCTTCTTGCCCGCGAGGTCGGCGGGAGTGGCGATGTTGCCGGCGGTCGCGATCGAGAGGACCGTGAAGGGGTTCTTCTGGTAGGTCGCGCCGATGATCTTGAGCGGCGCCTCCTGCTGGGCGACGACGGTGCCGACCGAGACCGCGTCGCTGAGGGCGACGTCGGCCGAGCCGGAGAGCAGCTCGGCGGTGCCGGTCGAGGGTCCGGCGGTGAGCGTGACCGACGAGAAGCCCGCGTCGGTGTAGTAGCCCTCGGAGTCGGCGAAGAACTCGCCCGAGAACTCCTCGTTCTTGATCCAGGACAGCTGGACCTTCAGGGTGCCGAGGTCGGCGCCCTCGGCGGATCCGCCGGCCGACGCGGACGAGTCGTCGGAGGCGCAGGAGGCGAGGACGGTGACACCGCCGATGGCGAGGCCTGCGACTCCGGCCATGCGGAACAGGCTGCGGCGGTCGAAGTTCGGCGCGGTGCGGAAGGGCGACAGGGTCAAGAGGACTCCTCGGGTCGGTGCGTCAGCGCTGCTGCTGTGACGCTGAGCTGCTGCTGTGATGCGGGGGCTGGAGTGCGCGGGTCGCGACGGGGTGCCCGTTCAGGCGCGCCAAGTCGCGCCGATCGGGTGCCTCGACGCTATCCTCGGGAGATTTCTCGGGTGTGTCCGCAGATTTCGCGGGGATTAAGGCTCTCACGGATCCGCCAGGATCCCGACCGCCCGACCGCGCCGCCCCGGCGGATCGGGTGAGACGACTCTCAGCCCGCCGGCACGGGGTCGGCGGTCAGCCGAGCGGCTTGAACATGAGCCCATCGACCCGGTCGGCGTCGCGGGGAACCACCGCGAACCGCGTGAACCCGGCGGCGGCGGCGCGATCGAGCAGCGGAGTGAGGTTCTTCGAGCGGCGCTCGAGCCGCACCCGCGAGCCTGCTGCGATCAGCTCCTGCTTCAGGGCGAGCAGCAGCTCGGGAGCCGCGTCGCGCTCGTGCACCAGCACGACCGCGTCGGGGCGCTCGTCGGCGGGCACGTCGATCAGCTCGACGATGCGCTCGAACCCGATGGAGAACCCGCAGGCCGGGACGTCCTGGCCGAGGAAGCGCCCGATCATCCCGTCGTAGCGCCCGCCGCCGCCGACGGAGGAGCCGGACGAGGGGTGGGCGATCTCGAAGATCGTCCCCGTGTAGTAGCCCATGCCGCGCACGAGAGTGGGGTCGAACCGCAGGCTCACCCCGGCCGGCAGGGAGCGCAGGGAGCGGGCGAGCGTCTCGAGCGCGAGCACCGCCTCCTGGTCGATGCCCTCGGGCAGGATGCCGAGGATCGCCGACTCGTCGAGCTCCACTCCCCCGGCGGCGACGGCGCTCTCGATGCGGGCGAGGTAGCCGCCGAGGACGGCTGCCGCGTCGGCGCCGTCGGCCTCGAGCTCCCCGACGACGCCGCTGGCGCCGATCTTGTCGAGCTTGTCGATCGAGATCAGCGCCGGCCCGAAGCGCTCCGGTGCGAACCCGCAGTACTCGAGGATCCCGGTGAGGATGCGGCGGTCGTTGATGCGGATCGTGCAGTCGCGCAGGCCCAGCGTGTCGAGCGCCGCCGCCGTCGCCGTGATCAGCTCGACCTCGGCCAGCTGCCCCGGCTCGCCGATGATGTCGATGTCGCACTGCACGAACTGGCGGTAGCGGCCCTTCTGCGGCCGCTCGGCACGCCAGACCGGAGCGATCTGCACGGAGCGGAACACGGTCGGCAGCTCGGAGCGGTGCGTCGCGTAGAAGCGCGCGAGCGGCACGGTGAGGTCGAAGCGCAGGCCGAGGTCGGCGAGCTGCGCGGCGTCGTCGGAGGCGGCGGCCGAGGCGAGATCCTCGTGCGAGAGTCCGCGGCGCAGCACGCTGAACGCCAGCTTCTCGTTGTCGCCGCCGAGGCCGGAGTGCAGCCGGTCGAAGTCCTCGACCACCGGGGTCTCGATCTCGTCGAAGCCGTGCGCGGCGTAGACGCGGCGGATGACTCCCAGCGCGTGCTCGCGCTTCGCCTTGTCGGCGGGGAGGAAGTCGCGCATGCCGCGGGGCGGGGTGATCGGTGAGGCCATGCCTCGATTCTCCCAGACCGTCGTGCGACGCCCCGGCGTCGGAGGCGTCGGCTAGGCTCGCCGCGCTCGCGCGACCGGGGGAAGCGCGAGCGGGAGGCTCGACGATCAAGTGGGGGGACCGATGGACATCCGGCGGCAGAGCGGCGAGGGCATCGTCGCAGAGGGGGTCTCGCGCGCGTTCGGCTCCGTTCACGCGGTGCGGGACGCGAGCTTCGAGGCGCGTCCCGGCGAGGTGACGGCCCTGATCGGCCCGAACGGGGCCGGGAAGACGACGCTGATGCTCCTGCTCGCGACGCTGCTGCGCCCCGACGCCGGTGTCCTGCGGGTGGCCGGTCACGATCCGGTCGACGATCCGGCGGCCGTCAGGGCCGCACTGGGCTGGATGCCGGACGTCCTGGGGTCGTGGGCGAGCCTCACCTCGCTGGCGACCCTCCGCACCACCGGGATGCTCTACGGGATGACGCGCGAGGCCGCGCAGTCGCGGGCGGGGCAGCTGCTCGTCGACGTCGACCTCGTCGAGTTCGCCGACCGCCCGACCCGCGTGCTGTCCCGCGGGCAGAAGCAGCGGTTGAGCCTCGCCCGGGCGCTGGTGCACGACCCGTCGGTGCTCGTGCTCGACGAGCCAGCCTCGGGCCTGGACCCGGGAGCGCGGATCGCGCTGCGCGACCTCGTGCTCCGCCTCGCCGACGAGGGGCGGACCGTGCTGGTGTCGAGCCACGTGCTCGCGGAGCTCGACGAGATGGCGACCGCGGCGGTGTACCTCGACGCCGGTGCGACGGCGTCGAACGAGGCGGTCGCGAAGGCGGCCCGGTCGCTGCGCGCCTGGCGGATCGATGCGGTGGCGCCGCGCGGCGCCGCCCTGGCGGCCGCGGTCGAGGAGCTGACGGGAGTGCGCGTCCGCGTCGACCGCGACGCCGTGCTCGTGCCGGTGGCCGACGACGCGGCCGCGGCGCACCTGCTCGGCCGGCTGGTCGCCTCCGGAGTCTCGGTGAGCCGGTTCGCCCCGGCCGTCGGCGAGCTCGAGCACACCTTCTCGGATCTGACCCGCTCGGCTCGTCCGTCCGCGGCGACGGAGCACGGAGGGGACGCACGATGAGCACCGACACCGCGGCCCGACCGCTGCCGTTCCTGCGCGGAGTGCGCATCGTCCTCGAACTGGAGCTGGCCCAGAGGGTCAGGGGGACTTCGTCGTTCGTGCTGCTCGGGCTGTTCTTCGTGCTCGTCGGCGCCGTCACCGGTCTGCTGGTCGTCGCGACCGGGGTGCTCTCGGGCAGCGGCGCCGTCGTCGGCGGCTGGATCTTCTCGGTCCTCGTGTACTTCGTGCTGCTGCTCGGGAGCCTCGTCACCCCCGCGCTCTCGGGGACCGCCGTCAACGGCGATCGCGACGCGGGCACGCTCGCGACGACGCAGGTCACGCTGGTGACCACGGCTCAGCTGGTGCTGGGCAAGTTCGCCTCGGCCTGGCTGGTGGCGCTCGCGTTCCTCGTGAGCACCGTGCCGTTCCTCCTGATCGCCGTGGCGGTGGGCGGGGTCTCGCTCGTCACCGCCTCCGTGTCGGTGCTCGTGCTCGCCGTGCAGCTCGGGGTGGTCGCGGCGGTCGGAGTCGGGCTGAGCGGCATCCTCGACCGGCCGCTGATGTCGGTGGTCACCACCTACCTCGTGGTCGCCGCACTGAGCATCGGATCGCTCATCTCGTTCGGGCTGCTGACTGCGGTCACCACGTCGACCCAGCGGACGGTGTACTCCGACTCGACGGAGCGCGAGGGCGACGACGGCTACTACTGCGGGGACGACTACGAGATGCAGGTCGCCCGGCCCGACTACTACTGGGGGCTCCTCGCGCTGAACCCGTTCGTGGTGCTCGCCGACGCGGTCCCTGCGGAGTTCGGCGAGTACGGGCAGCCGAACGACCTCTTCGGCGGCATCTCGCTGCTGGTGCGGCAGGCGCAGATCGCGCCCGATCTGCTGATCGAGGTCGACTGCGAGGATCCGATCAACTACCCCACGTCGACCTCGGTCGACGAGGTCTTCGACCGGACGGTGCCGTCGTGGTTCGTGGGGCTCGGGCTGCAGCTCGTGCTCGCGGTCGGGCTCCTGCTCGGGGCGGTCCGGCGGACCGCGACGCCCGCGGCGCGGCTGCCGCGCGGGCGCCGGGTGGCCTGAGCGGGCTGCGCGACCGCGGCTCGCGGAAGAGGCTCCAGGGCGGCTACTCCGGGCGGCGCTCCTGCTCGACGGCGCGGATCTCGTCCTGCAGATCGCGGGTCGCGACGCGGAGGGCGCGCTCGGCGTCGAGACCCTGCGCGCGGGCGGAGGCGACGATCGCGAGCAGGAGCGGGCCGAGATCCTCCTCGGAGTCGATCGGCAGCGGGCCCTCCCCCGCGTCGACGATGCCGAGGGCGGTCGCCTTGCCGATCACCTTGTCGGCGAGGGCGAGTGCGGGCATGCCCTGGGGGATGCCGTCGAGCACGCTCGTGCGATGCGGCTTCTCGACCTTCTTCAGCTCGTCCCAGACGGCGATGACGTCGTCGGCGGTCTCGGCCGTGGCGTCCGCGAAGACGTGCGGGTGCCGGCCGACCATCTTGGCGTTCATGTGCGCCGCGACGTCCTCGATCGTGAACGGCTCGGGGCCGTCGGCGGCGAGATCGGCGTGGAAGAGCACCTGGTAGAGCACGTCGCCGAGCTCCTCGACCAGATCGGCACGGTCGCCGGCCTCGATGGCGTCGACCAGTTCGTGCGACTCCTCGATGAGGTAGCGCACGAGCGACTCGTGGGTCTGCTCGGCGTCCCACGGGCAGCCGCCCGGGGCGCGGAGGACGTGGACGGTGGCGATGAGCTCGTCGAGCCGGGGGTGCGCGGTCACCGGGCCATCCTCGCACCCGCTCCCCGCGGTCAGGGCCGCGCCAGGCGGCCGCGGGCCACGAGGAGGCAGGCCGCTGCCACGAGCGGGACGCCGGCGAGGAGGAGGGGCGAGGCGAGCAGCGCGACCGCCGCGCCGGCGCTCACCAGTGCGCCGGCGAGGTTCCAGAGCACGACCATCGCACCGGCTCCGTCGCCGATCGGGAGCGGCACCGGCGAGAGGAGCGCGGGCGGCAGTGCACCCCGCGTCGCGTCCATCGCCCGTGCGGCGACCGCGACGACCGCCACTGCCGCGGCGGGCGCCAGGGCGGCGGCTCCCGGGAGGGCGGCGGAGGCTGCGATCGCACCCGTCACCGCGAGGACGACGGCCAGCACCACGGGCAGCACCCCGTGCAGCAGGAGCAGCTCGAACGGAGGCGGCGCGACGAACGCGGTCTGCCCGGCGGTGTCGGCGGCGTGCCGGAATCCGTCGGCCCACACTCCCGCGCCGAGGTAGGCGAGGATCCCGGCGGCGGTCGCGGGGATCGCGAGCAGCGAGGGTGGCGCGACGGATGCGAGCGCGACGGCGACTCCCGCACCGAGGAGGGCGAGGGCGGCCGCTCCGGAGCGTCCGGGCGTCCGGAGCGCACCGACAGCGTCGCGCACCACGAGCGCGAGCGGGAAGGGGGCGATCCGGACAGCGGCGAGGCTCCTGCCCCGGCGAGGGAGGGCGCGGTAGCCGGTGAGCGACTCCGCGAGATCACCGGTCGCCGTGCTCCGCCGCGCCGACTCCCACCGCAGGGACTGGGACAGCAGAGCGGGGCCCGAGGCCGCATCGAGCAGGCGCGGTGCCGCGGGGACGGCGAGCGCGGCGAGGGCGACGGAGGCGATCATCGCCCCGACGGCAGCCGACGACGGCCGGGCCGCCGCGACCGCGAGCAGACCACCCGGTGTGACGGGAGCGAGCGCAGGGGGGAGGACGACGGCCACCACGGGCAGCGCGAGGACCCCGGCGAGCGCCGTGGCGCGCGACGGCGGAAGGCACTGCCCCGCGAGCCAGGCGACGGTGACCAGCACGGCGAAGGCCGCGCCGGCGAGCGCCGCGATCACCGGTGACGAACCCGTCGCGACGGCGACCGCGACCGCCGAGACGGCACCGGCGAGCACGACTCCGGTCGCCGACACGATCACGGACCGCCGGAGCACGAGCCAGCGGCGCACGTCGGTCTCGAGGAGGACCGCCGTCGGGTAGGGCGCGCCGACCGCCGGCCCGCGCGCACGACCGAGGAGGACCGCCGCGGGGAGGGTCGCCCCGGCCGCGATCGCGAGGAGCCCGACGAGGTCGACCCCCGCGAGCGCGCTGCTGACCAGCGGGTCGCCGAGGGCGAGCACGAGCGCACGGAGCACCGGCAGCACGACGACGAGCAGCGTCATCGCGGCGAGATAACCGGAGTAGGCGCTCCCGCTCCCCGCCCCGTCGCGAGAGCGGTGGACCGCGCGGACGGCCGCCACGCGGGAGGCGTTCACGGACGCCCGAGCTCGAGCACCCGGGTCGCCACCGCCTCGACGATCACGGGACTGTGGGTCGCCACGAGCACCGCGCGGTGCGCCGACGCCTCCCGCAGCACGCGGGCGACGAGCGGTACCCGATCGCTGTCGAGGCGCTGCTCCGGCTCGTCGAGCAGCAGCACCTCCGACGGCCTGGCCAGCACGAGCGCGAGCGAGAAGAGCTGCGTCTGCCCCGACGACAGCTCGTGGGGGAAGCGGCGGCCGAGCGGGGTGAGACCGAGGGCGTCGAGCCCCTGCTCGGCGCGTGCGCGCGCCTGCGCGACTCCCTCGCCCCACGACACCGCCACCATCGCGAGGTGCTCCTCGAGCGTGAGATCGCGCTCGAACGGAGGCGCCTGCACGAGCGCGGCGACCGCCCGCCGGTGCCGGCCCGACCGCTCGTCGGCGGGGTGCCCCGCGACGACGGCGCTGCCTGCAGTCGGGCGGAGGAGCCCGGCGACCACGCGGAGCAGCGTGGTCTTGCCGCTGCCGTTCGGCCCGGTCACCGCGACGGTCTCGCCCCGCTCGACGCGGAGGGAGACCGGGGCGAGGAGCACTCCCTCCGGAGTGCGCACCGACACCCCGCGCAGATCGACCGACGGCCCGCTCCAGGGCGGAGGAGGCGGGGTGCGGCGGACGGCGAGGAGCGGGGCCATCTCCCCATCCTCGACCATCGCCGCGAGGGGGCGCTGCTGCGTCCGTGCCGCGCCCCGGAGTCCACATCCCGCGGTCATCGGCGCGAAACACGACCCGGCTAGCGTGTCGACGGGTGCGCCGCGCACCCAGGAACAGGATCACCGTGCCCGACACCACTGCCCTCGACCGGGGCGCGCCCCCGAGCGCCGAACTGCACATCCACATCGAGGGGACCATCGAGCCCGAGCACATCGTCGAGATGGCCCGCCGCAACGGCGTCGCGCTGCCGACCGAGGATCTCGACGCCCTGCGCGCCCGCTACTCGTTCACGGACCTCGGCTCGTTCCTCGAGCTGCACTACTCGAATCTGACGGTGCTGAAGACCGAGCAGGACTTCTTCGAGCTCGCCACCGGCTACCTCGACCGGGCGAAGCCCGCGAACGTGCGCCGCGCCGAGATCTTCTTCGACCCGCAGACCCACCTCGGCAACGGAGTCCCGCTGGAGGTGATCATGGGCGGACTGACGCGCGCACTGGAGCGCAGCGAGGAGACCCACGGGATCTCGACCGACCTCATCATGTGCTTCCTGCGCGACCTCGGCGCCGATGCGGCCGACGAGATGCTGACGGCGATCCTCCCCTACCGCGAGCACATCATCGGCGTCGGCCTCGACTCGAACGAGGTCGGCTTCGGGCCAGAGCTCTTCGTCGACGTCTACGCGCGCGCCGCGGCGGAGGGTCTGCGGCTCGTCGCGCACGCCGGAGAGGAGGGCGGCCCCGAGACGGTCGCCCAGACGGTCGAGCTGCTCCGGGTCGAGCGGATCGACCACGGCATCCGGGCGATGGAGGATCCCGCCGTCGTCGCGATGCTGCGGACGGAGGGCATCCCGGTCACGGTCTGCCCGCTCTCGAACGTGGCCCTCCGCGCCGTGGACACCATGAAGGACCATCCGCTGCCGGCGATGCTCGAGGCCGGGCTGATCGCCACGGTGTCGAGCGACGACCCGCCCTACTTCGGCGGCTACGTCGACGCGAACTACCGCGCCCTCGTCGAGGAGCTCGGCATGGACGACGCGCAGCTCGAGCAGCTCGCGCTGAACTCGTTCGACGCGGCGTTCATCTCAGAGGCCGACCGCGAGCGCTGGAAGGCCGAGGTCAGGGCGCACTTCGGGCACTGACCCACGGGGCTCAGGCCGGAGGCCGGGCGTGGTCGTCGACGTCGGGCTCGGCCCGGGCGACGTCGGCGACCTCCTCCTCGGGCCGGGGCGCGACCGTCTCGTCCTCCTCGAGCTCGGGGATGCTCGACTCGCCGGGGGCGGGGACTCGGAGCGGGGCGGGGTGCTCGTCGGGTGTCGTCATGGCGGATCCTTCGTTCGTGGGCTCAGCTCGCGACGGCCGCGGGCTCGGGAAAGAGTGCCTCGAGGAGCGCGCGCACCCACTCGATCAGCGCACGGTCGCCGAGGGGGACGCCGTCGAGCACGGGCATCGGCACGACGACCGCGTTGGCCTGCTGCAGGTACTTCGCGGTCGGGTACATGCGGCGCAACCGCACCTGGATCGAGTCGGCGAGGTGCGCGGGGGCGACGCGCACGTTCGAGCCCATCGCGACCACGTCGCTCAGGCCCGCGCTCTGAGCCCGCATGCGCAGGCGCGAGACCAGGATGAGGTTCTCGACCGCCTCCGGGAGCTCGCCGTAGCGGTCGGTGAGCTCCTCGACGACCAGCTCGATGCTCCCCTCCTTCGCGGTCGGCGACGAGGCGGCCGACAGCTTCTGGTAGGCCTCGAGGCGCAGCCGCTCGCTGTCGACGTACTCCTCCGGGATCCGGGCGTCGACGGGCAGCTCGAGGCGCAGCTCGGTCTGGCCCTCGGCGACCTCGCCGCGGAACGTGTCGACGGCCTCGCCGATCATCCGCAGGTAGAGGTCGAAGCCGACGCCCTGGATGTGACCCGACTGCTCGCCTCCCAGCAGGTTGCCCGCTCCGCGGATCTCGAGGTCCTTGAGGGCGATCTGCATGCCGCCGCCGAGATCGGAGTTGGCGGCGAGGGTCTGCAGCCGGTCGTGCGCCGTCTCGCTGAGCGGCTTCATCTCGTCGTAGAGCAGGTAGGCGTAGGCGCGCTCGCGCCCGCGACCGACCCGGCCGCGCAGCTGGTGCAGCTGCGAGAGCCCGTACTTGTCGGCCCGATCGACGATCAGCGTGTTGGCGTTGGGGATGTCGAGCCCGGTCTCGACGATGGTCGTCGAGACGAGCACGTCGAACTTGCGCTCCCAGAAGTCGACGATGATGCGCTCGAGCTGCGATTCGCTGAGCTTGCCGTGAGCGACCGCGATGCGCGCCTCCGGGACGAGCTCGGCGAGCTGGGATGCGACCCGGTTGATGGTCGAGACGCGGTTGTGCACGAAGAAGACCTGCCCCTCGCGCAGCAGCTCGCGGCGGATCGCGGCCGAGACCTGCTTCTCGGAGTACGGCCCGACGAAGGTGAGGATCGGGTGCCGCTCCTCGGGAGGCGTCGCCAGCGTCGACATCTCGCGGATGCCCGTCACCGCCATCTCGAGCGTGCGCGGGATCGGCGTCGCGCTCATCGCGAGGATGTCGACGTTCTTCTTCAGCGCCTTCAGCTTCTCCTTGTGCTCGACGCCGAAGCGCTGCTCCTCGTCGATCACCAGGAGCCCCAGGTCTTTGAAGACGATGTTGTCGCTCAGGAGGCGGTGCGTCGCGATGACCATGTCGACGGTGCCGTCGGCCAGGCCGTCGATCGTCTCCTTCGACTCCTTCGCGCTCTGGAAGCGGCTGAGGGCGCGCAGGTGCACGGGGAAGCCGGCGAAGCGCTCCTGGAAGGTCTCGAGGTGCTGGCGCACGAGCAGGGTCGTCGGCACCAGCATCGCGACCTGCTTGCCGTCCTGGATCGCCTTGAAGGCGGCGCGCACGGCGACCTCGGTCTTGCCGAAGCCGACGTCGCCCGAGAGGAGCCGGTCCATCGGGATGGGCCGCTCCATGTCGGCCTTCACCTCGTCGATGACGGTGAGCTGGTCGGGAGTCTCGGCGAAGGGGAACGCCTCTTCCAGCTCGCGCTGCCAGGGGGTGTCCGGCGGGAAGGCGTGCCCGGGCGACGCCATCCGCGCGGAGTAGAGCTTCACCAGCTCGACCGCGATGTCGCGGACCGCGCGCCGCGCCTTGCTCTTGGCCTGCGCCCAGTCGCTGCCGCCCATCTTGCTGAGCGCCGGCGCCTCGCCTCCGACGTAGCGCGAGAGGAGGTCGAGCTGGTCGGTCGGGACGAGGAGCTTGTCGCCCGGGAAGCCGCGCTTGCTGGGCGCGTACTCGAGCACGAGGTACTCGCGGCGGGTCTTGACGGCGTTGCGGCCGCCGCTGGACACCTCGCGCTGCGACAGCTCGACGAACCTGCCGATGCCGTGGGTCGCGTGGACGACGTAGTCGCCCGGCGCGAGCTGCAGGGGGTCGACGACGTTCTTGCGCCGCGAGGCGAGCTTCTTCACGGCCCGGGAGTCGTAGCCGACCGTCCGCCCGTAGAACTCGGTGTCGGTGAGCAGGGCGAGCTTCGCCTCCTCGACCTCGAAGCCGTGGTCGACGGACGCCTGCAGCACGTAGGCGAGACCCGGCTCGAGCTGCGCGGGGAGGTCGGCGACGATGCGCGCCGCGATCTCGTGCTCGGCGAGGACCTGATCGGTGCGCTCGACCGTGCCGAGGCCGGGGGCGGTGAGGACGACGCTCCAGCCGGCGGCCAGCCGGGAGCGGACGTGCGCGAGAGCGCCCTCGACGTTGGCCCCGAACCCGGGGACGGGCTCGCCGTCGACGCGCACGGCGAGGATCTCGTCGATGCCCAGCTCCTCCGGCAGGACCTCGGCCTCGCCCGCGGCCGGCCCCTGGCGGAAGGTGCTCATCGTCCACCACGGGTGGTCGGGGGCCGCGGCGCCGGGGGCGCTGAACTTCACGGCGTCGCGGAGGGCGCCGAGCGAGATGAACTCGCCGGACGCGAGGTCGATCGGGGCCTCGGCCCCTGCGGTGGCAGCGCTCCAGGCGGCCTGCAGGAACTCGCGGTTCGTCTCGGCGAGGCTGATCGCGCGGGTCGCCACGCGCTCCGGCGCGAGCACGGCGACCGCCGCCCCCTCGGGGAGGTAGTGCGAGATCGGGACGAGGCGCTCGAGCAGCGCCGGCGCGAGCGACTCCATGCCCTCGACGGGGATGCCCTCGGCGATCTTCGCCAGCATCGCCGACAGGCTCGGGAACTCGTGCAGCATCTCGCGGGCGCGCTGGCGCACGGCAGGGACGAGCAGGAGCTCGCGGCTCGGCGGCAGGGTGACCGACTCGGACTCGCCGGGGAGCGAGCGCTGATCGGCGACCGAGAAGCCGCGGATCGAGTCGACCTCGTCGCCGAAGAAGTCGACGCGGCTCGGGTGCTCGGCCACCGCCGGGAACACGTCGAGGATGCCACCGCGCACCGCGAACTCGCCGCGACGGGTGACCATGTCGACGCGGGCGTAGGCGAGATCGACCAGCTCGGCGGCGATCCGGCCGAGGTCGTAGCCGCGTCCGCCCTTCACGAGGCGGATCGGCTCGATGTCGGCCAGGTTGTCGGCGACCGGCTGCAGCGCGGCCCGCACGGAGGCGACGACGACGAGCGGCCGCTCGCCCGACCACTGCTTCATGCGGCGCAGCGCGTCGAGACGGCGGCCGACGATCTCGGCGCTCGGGCTGAGCCGCTCATGCGGGAGGGTCTCCCACGCGGGGAACTCGACGACGTCGGCGCCGGGCAGCATGCAGCCGAGCGATGCCCGGATGTTCTCGGAGTCGCGCCCCGTCGCGGTGACGACGAGCGCCGCCTGCGGGCGACCGGCCTCGGCACGGCGCTCGAGGAGCCCGGCCAGGAGGGGCACGCGGAGGCCGTCGGCCACGGAGAAGTCGGCATCGCGCACCGAGTACGCGAGAGCGTCGTCGAACGCGGAGGCGCGCGAAAGCGCCGAGATGATCTCGTTGAGGGGCACGGAGGCGATTTTACCGCGGACATCCGACACCGGCCCGTCGGGCCGGTGTCGGATGTCCGGATTCGCCGGTCCCCGCCCGGCGGATCCGCAGTCGGCTCGGTCACGTGGGGCGTTCCGCAGAGCGGGTCTCGTCGGCTGCTCCGAATCGCTTGGCACGCGATTCGGAGTCGCGCCTCTGCCCCGCGCGTGCGGCCGTCCGGTTCGCTCGCGCGTGGCTGCCGGCCCCTCACTCCCGCGTGCTCCGCCGGGTCCGTGTGCTCTCCGGGGAGTGCAGCGTTCCATCCGTCCGGAACGGTCGAGTCGAGGGAGGGGAGGGGACCGTTCGTGACGAGTCGGAGGGGCGGGTCAGGCGGGTGGGGCCGGCCAGAGGGGGCGGGAGCGGGCGGAGGCAGCGAGGAGAGGGGCGGCGTCGAGGGAGGTGACGGTCTCGGGGATGCCGCGGGCGGGCCACTCGACGGCCACGCGGAGGGTCGGGAGGGGCGGCAGGGGCCAGAGCCAGACGTCGCGCGACCAGGTGTCCATGAAGACGGAGGGACGGCCCCCGCCCTCGAGGACCGGTCCCGCGGGCCGCGCATCGACGATGTCCTCGGCACCGGCCCACGGAGACTCGTCCTGGGTCGTCACGGTGCGTCCGTCGACGAAGGCGACTCCCCAGCGCAGACCGTCGGGGGCGAACCGCTCGTCGAGCTGTCCGCGGCCGTGCGCTCGCTCGAGGTACTCGAAGACGCGCTGCCGGGCGCGGCGACCCGTGTCGGCGACGCGCACGGTCAGCCGGAGCAGGACGCCCTCGTTATAGCAGCGCGCGGACTCGAGCGCGACGACGGTCGTGGCGGAGCGGCCCAGCTCGTGGTCGAGGAGCACGAGCCCCGGTGCACGGTGCCACGGCGGACCGGTCCAGGCCGGCAGGTCGAACGGGGGCAGATGGTCGTCCTCGTCGTACGGACGCGGCTCGACGTCTCGGAAGAACGACTCGCTCATGGAAGCCCCCTCGCCTCGGTCGCTCCACGGTACCGTCGGGGCGCTCGACGCAGGCTTCTGGGGGACGTGGATCTCGATGCGCCCGCTGCGCGGGCCACTCGATCAGCAGGCCCTGCTGGTCGAGTATCGAGACCGCGTCCTTCCCTACGGCGCCGTGTGGAACTTCAGCTGGGCGGCGGACAGGCCGGACTCGACGATGAGCTCGACGGCGTCCGCGGCGTCGGCGACCAGGATCGGCAGGGTCTCGCGCTCGGGGCCGGCGAAGTCCTTGAGCACGAAGTCGGCGGCGCTCTGGCGGCCCGGCGGGCGGCCGATGCCCACGCGGACACGGACGAAGTCGGCTCCGTCGGTCGCGGCGAGGATGTCGCGGATCCCGTTGTGGCCGCCGTGGCCGCCGCCGAGCTTCAGCCGGAGGGTGTCGAAGGGGATGTCGAGCTCGTCGTGCACGACGATCAGGTGCGAGGGCTCGAGGGAGTAGAAGTCGAGCAGCTGCGCCGTCGGGCCGCCCGAGAGGTTCATGAAGCTGTTGGGCTTGCCCAGCACGAGCTTCGGCCCGCCCGGGCGGAGGAAGCCCTCGGCGACCACGGCGTTCGCGCGATTGTGCCGGCGGAAGGATCCGCCGATCCGGCTCGCGAGATCATCGAGCACCATCTGACCGACGTTGTGCCGGTTGCGGGCGTACTGCGCGCCCGGGTTGCCCAGACCGACGACCAGCCAGGTCTCGCCCATGTCGTTCCTCTCGTCCGCCCGGATGCTCGGTGCGGCGCTCGGTGCGGGTGCTCGGTGCGGGTGCTCGCCCGGACCTCCGGACGCGGAACGGGCCCGCTCGCGATCGCGGCGGGCCCGTTCGTGCGGGACGTGCGGACTACTCGGCGGACTCGTCGACGACGTCGCCGGTCGAGGGCTCCTCGTCCTCGCCCTCGCCCAGGTCCTGCTCGACCTCGGCGGTGACGTTGACCACGAGCGCGTCGGGGTCGGTGAGCAGCGTCGCGTTGTCGAGCAGCTCGATGTCCTTCGCGAGGATCTGAGTCCCCTCCTCGAGGCCCTCGACCGAGACCACGATGTTCTGCGGGATCTTGGTCGCGTCGACCTCGAGCGAGAGGGTGTTGGCCTCGAGCGAGACGAGGGTGCCGGGAGCGGCGTCTCCCTCGACGTGCACGGGGATGTCGACCGTGACCTTCTCGCCGAGCTTGATGACGACGAGGTCGATGTGCTCGATGATCTGGCGGACCGGGTCGCGCTGGATGTCCTTGACCAGGGTGGTCTGCGCGACGCCGTCGATGTCGAGCTCGAGGATCGCGTTCGCCTTGCGGGTCAGCAGGAGGACCTGGTGACCGGGCAGGGTGACGTGCTGCGGCTCGGTGCCGTGCCCGTAGAGGACGGCGGGGATCTTGTTCTGGGCGCGGATCTTGCGGGCCGCTCCCTTGCCGAACGAGGTGCGGACCTCGACGACGACCTTGTTGGTCAGTTCAGCCATGATGTGTCTCCTCGACGGCGCAGCGCGCCGCCTGATCGGGTCGTGGCCGACGGCCACGGACGGGGTTTCGACTCGAACGCATGTCAGCGTGAGGAAAAGTCCGGGGCGACCCTCTCGGGGCGCATCGCCTGCTTCCACCGCGTCGATCACGGATGCTCGCGCATCCCTCGCCGAAGTTCAGCTGCCCACCCTACCGGGGATGTCCCTCCCCCGCCACCGCCCGGGCGGCAGCGGACCGTCCGCACAGGCGGGCTGGCTAGCGTGCGGGCATGACGAACGACGACTTCGGCTCCTACGTGGAGAAGAACGGCTTCCACCGCGACACCAACTACATCCCGACGCGGATCACCGCCGACGGCCGCGACGGCTACCCGGTCGAGGCGGGGCGGTACCGCCTCGTGGTGGCCCGCGCCTGCCCGTGGGCGAACCGCGCGGTGATCGTGCGCCGCCTGCTCGGCCTCGAGGACGCGATCTCGATGGGGATCTGCGGTCCGACCCACGACAAGCGCAGCTGGACCTTCGACCTCGATCCCGGAGGCGTCGACCCGGTCCTGGGGATCCCCCGGCTCCAGGACGCGTTCTTCGCGCGCTTCCCCGACTACCCGCGGGGCATCACCGTGCCCGCGATCGTCGACATCCCGACCGGTCAGGTCGTCACCAACGACTACCCGGTGATGACGCTCGACTTCTCGACGGAGTGGACGCGGTTCCACCGCGAGGGCGCCCCCGATCTCTACCCCGAGAAGCACCGTGACGAGATCGACGAGGTCGCCGAGCTCGTCTTCCACGACGTGAACAACGGCGTCTACAAGTGCGGGTTCGCGGGATCGCAGCGGTCGTACGACCGCGCCTACGACCGCCTCTGGGCGCGCCTGGACTGGCTCGAGGAGCGCCTGTCGACGCGGCGCTACCTGGTCGGCGACACCATCACCGAGGCGGATGTGCGCCTGTTCACCACCCTCGCCCGCTTCGACGCGGTCTACTACAGCCACTTCAAGGCGAACCGGAACCTGCTCTCGGCGATGCCCGCCCTCTGGGGCTACGCCCGCGACCTGTTCGCGACTCCGGGGTTCGGCGACACGATCGACTTCGTGCACATCAAGTCGCACTACTACGAGGTGCAGCGCGACATCAATCCGACCGGAGTCGTCCCGAAGGGCCCCGACCTGTCCGGCTGGCTCGTCCGCTCGGGCCGGGAGGAGCTCGGCGGCCGCCCGTTCGGTGACGGCACCCCGCCGCCGCCTCCGATCCCGTCGGAGCGCGTGCCCGCCGGCCACGGAGCCTGAGGCCGAGGGCGCCCCGGACCTCGGAGGAGCCCGGCCCTCTCCGGCGGCCTCGACGGTCCGGTGCTCCCTCGGCGCACGGCCGTGCGTCGCGGTGGCGACGGACGTGCGCGGTCGGGCCGGGGTCGGAAAGGGTGCCCGGCGATAGCCTGGGATCCGTTCCTGAACGCGTACCTCGAGGAGAACCGTGTCTGACAACCCCACCGCCACCGCCAACATCGGAGTCGTCGGTCTGGCGGTGATGGGCTCGAACCTCGCCCGCAACCTCGCCAGCCGCGAGGGCAACACCGTCGCCGTCTTCAACCGCTCCTACGGCCGCACCGAGACCCTCATCACCGAGCACCCCGAGGCCGGCTTCGTCGCCTCGGAGACGATCGAGGCCTTCGCCGCGTCGCTGCAGACCCCGCGCACCGCGATCATCATGGTCCAGGCCGGCCGCGGCACCGACGCCGTGATCGAGCAGCTCACGAAGGTCTTCGAGCCCGGCGACATCATCGTCGACGGAGGCAACGCCCTCTTCACCGACACCATCCGCCGTGAGAAGACGGTCCGCGAGACCGGCATCCACTTCGTCGGCACCGGCATCTCGGGCGGCGAGGAGGGCGCGCTCAAGGGCCCGTCGATCATGCCCGGCGGCTCGGTGGAGTCGTACAGGACGCTCGGCCCGATCCTCTCGTCGATCGCCGCGATCGCCGAGGGCGAGCCCTGCGTCACGCACATCGGCACCGACGGCGCCGGCCACTTCGTCAAGATGATCCACAACGGCATCGAGTACGCCGACATGCAGCTCATCGCCGAGGCCTACGACCTCCTCCGCACCGTCGGCGGTCACGAGCCCGCCGCGATCGCCGAGGTCTTCGACGCCTGGAACAAGGGCGACCTGGAGTCGTACCTCATCGAGATCACCGCCGAGGTGCTCCGCCAGATCGACGCCGACACCGGCAAGCCCTTCATCGACATCGTGCTCGACCAGGCCGGTTCGAAGGGCACCGGGGTGTGGACCGTGCAGAACGCGCTCGACCTCGGCGTGCCCGTCGGAGGCATCGCCGAGGCCGTCTTCGCCCGCGCCGTCTCCTCCAAGCCGCAGCAGCGCGCGGCCGTGCAGAAGCGCGTCACCTCGCGACCGACCCCGGTCGAGAAGTACGAGGGCTTCGAGGACGACGTCCGCGCGGCCCTCTACGCCTCGAAGGTCGTCGCCTACTCGCAGGGCTTCGATGCGATCCTCGCCGGCGCCGAGAAGTACGGCTGGGAGATCGACAAGGGCGCTGTCGCGAAGATCTGGCGCGCGGGCTGCATCATCCGCGCCCAGTTCCTGAACCGCATCGTCGACGCCTACGCCGAGGACGCGGGCATCACCACGCTCCTCGAGGACCCGTACTTCGCCGAGGCCGTCGCGAACGGCGAGGCGGCCTGGCGCCGCATCGTCTCGACCGCCGCCCTCTCGGGCGTGCCGATCCCGGGCTTCGGCGCCGCGCTGTCGTACTACGACTCGCTCGCCTCCGAGCGCCTCCCGGCCGCGCTCGTGCAGGGTCAGCGCGACTTCTTCGGGGCGCACACCTACCAGCGCGTCGACAAGGAGGGCACCTTCCACACGCTGTGGTCGGGCGACCGCACCGAGGTCGAGCAGGACCCCTCGACGCACTGACCCGCAACCACGAAGGCGCTCCCGCACACGCGTGCAGGAGCGCCTTCGTCGTTCAGCCCGTCAGCGCAGCCAGACCGTGGTGTCCGGAGGAAGCACGCCGTCGACCGGTCCGCTCGCCAGCAGGATCTCCCCCGCGGGCAGGACGGCGTCCGTCTCGCCGAGGTTCGTGACCGAGCGCCAGCCGTTCGGGCGTGCGAAGTGCAGCACACCCTCCTCGCTCTCCCGCCACTCCAGCTGCTCCTCGGTCTGCAGCGCGTGCCGCAGGGCGAGTGCGCGGCGGTAGAGCGACAGGGTCGACTCCTCCCGCAGCTCCTCGACCTCGACGGAGGCGTCGGCGAACCAGGCGGGCTGGGGCAGGTGGGCGCCACCCGGTCCGAACCCGAAGGACGTGCCCGCCGACTCCCACGGCAGCGGCACCCGGCAGCCGTCGCGGCCGACGTCGGTCCCGCCGCTGCGGAAGAACGTCGGGTCCTGGCGGTCGGCGTCGGGGATGCCGGCGACCTCGTGCAGGCCCAGCTCCTCGCCCTGGTAGAGGTACGCCGATCCGGGCAGAGCGAGCAGCAGAAGGGTCGCGGCGCGGGCGCGACGCAGGCCCTTCTCACGATCGAGGACCGGCTCCACTCCTCCGCTGAGCAGCCACTCCTTGGCTGGAGCCACCGGAGCATCACCCTGCGACGGCAGCCCGTAGCGAGTGGCGTGCCGGACGACGTCGTGGTTCGAGAGCACCCAGGTCGTCGACGAGCCCGACTCGGCGGCCAGTTCGAGGTTGAACGAGATCAGGCGGTGGAAGGTGTCGGCGTCGAGGTCGGCCTCGAGCAGATCGAAGTTGAACGCCTGGCCGAGCCCCTCGGGGCTCGCGTAGCGGGCGCGCCTGGAGGCGTCGACCCACGCCTCCGCCACGGCGGTGCGCGGCGGGTCGTAGGAGTCGAAGAGGGCGCGCCACTCGGCGTACACCTCGTGCACCTCGTCGCGGTCCCAGAAGGGGTGCGAGCCGTCGAGGCGCTGCTCGGCGAGGTCGGCGGAGGCGGCGAGCGGCTCGGTCAGATCCTTCACCAGCGAGTGAGCCACGTCGATGCGGAACCCGTCGACTCCGCGATCCGACCAGAAGCGGAGGGTCTCGAGGAAGTCGTCCCGGATCTCGCGGTTCGCCCAGTTCCAGTCGGGCTGCTCCTTCGCGAACAGGTGCAGGTACCACTGGCCGTCGCCGACCGGCTCCCAGGCGGGCCCGCCGAAGACCGACTCCCAGTCGCTCGGCGGCAGCTCGCCCGAGTCGCCGCGGCCGTCGCGGAACACGTAGCGCTCCCGCTCGGGGGATCCCTTCGGCGCGGCGAGCGCCTCCTGGAACCACGGGTGCAGGTCGGACGAGTGGTTCGGCACGATGTCGACGATCACGCGGATCCCCGCGTCGTGCAGGAGCGCCGTCAGCTCGTCGAACTCGGCGAGCGTGCCGATCCGCGGGTCGACGTCGCGGTAGTCGGCCACGTCGTACCCGCCGTCGGCCAGCGCGGACGGGTAGAACGGGCTGAGCCACACCGCATCGATCCCCAGTTCCCGCAGGTAGGGGATGCGCTGGATGACTCCGGCGAGATCGCCGATCCCGTCCCCGTTCGCGTCCGCGAAGCTCCGCGGATAGATCTGGTAGACCGCCGCCTGACGCCACCACAGCGCGTCGTCCTTCGTCCCGCTCCTGGTGAGCACCGTCTCGGTCATGTGTTCCTCTCGATCGTCGGTCTTGTTCGTTCGTATCGGTCCTCTGGAGGACGCGGATCTCGATGTACCCGCTGCGCGGGCTACTCGATCAGCGGCCCCCGCCCCTGCTCCCGCTCGCGCGAAGCGCGGCCCCCTGCTGGACCGCACCCCGGAGCTGAGCCCGCGGGCCTCGGGGTGGTCAGCTGCAAGGCGGAGGAGGGAGTCGTAGCGGAGCTACGGCGACCGACGACAACGCCGCAGATGGCCGCCCCGAGGCCCGCGAGCCCTACTTGATCGCGCCTTGCGTGACGCCGGACATCACCCAGCGCTGGGTGAAGAGGTACACGATGATCGCCGGCGCCATCGCCATCAGGTAGGACGCGAAGGACACGTTGTAGTTGTTGCTGAACTGCGTCTGGAAGATGCTCTGCAGCACCGGCAGCGTCTGCAGCGACGGGTCGGACGTGATCAGCGACGGCATCATGAAGTCGTTCCAGGAGGCGAGGAAGGCGAAGATGCCGACCGTTGCGCTCATCGGGGCGAGCAGCGGGAAGACGAGTCTCCAGAAGACCTGGTTGGTCGTCGCGCCGTCGAGCCGAGCGCTCTCCTCGAGCTCCTCGGGCAGCGAGCGGAGGAAGGCCGTGAAGAGCATGACGCTGAAGGACAGCTGGAACATCACGTGCAGGATCGCGACGCCCAGCGGGTTGTCGAGCCCGACCAGTCCGGTCAGCGAGACCTGCGAGAGGGCGAGCACCGGGAACGGCAGGAACATCGCCGCCAGCAGGTAGAAGAACGACCAGCGGTAGAACCGGCGGTCCCAGTTGCGCGAGATCGCGAAGGCGGCGAGGGCGCTGAGGACGATCGTGCCGCCGACGGTGATCGCGGTGACGAAGATCGAGATCGCGAACCCGCGGGGGAAGTCGGTGAGGTTCCACGCCTGCACGAACCCGTCGACCGAGAACGGTGCCGGGAGCGAGAAGGCGTTGCCGTCGACCGCCTGCGCCGTGGTCTTGAACGCCATGGTGACGGTGACCCAGAGCGGGGCGATGACCGAGAGCGCGCAGACCGCGAGGATCACCGTGAGGATCAGGTTGGAGCGGCGGCGGCGGGCGCCACGGGACGCGTCCGCGTTCGCGGCGGCGCGGTTGCCCGGGAGGGCGGGCGAGAGGGGGACCTGGCTGGTCATCAGAAGGCCGCCTTTCCGCGCGAGATGCGCAGCTGTACGAGCGCGATCACGAGCGCGATGAGGAAGAAGATCGTGGCGTTGGCCATCTGGTAGGCGTAGTCGCCGCTGGTGAAGCCCGAGAAGATCGTCATCGCGACGCTGCGGGTCGACGTGCCGGGGCCTCCGTTGGTGAGGCCGACGATGATGTCGTAGGAGTTGAGGAAGTTCTTGAACCCGATGACCAGGTTGATCACGACGTAGCCCGCGACGAGCGGGAGGGTGATCGACCGCAGCTGGCCCCAGCTGGAGGCCCCGTCGAGCGAGGCGGCCTCGTAGACGTCTCCGGGGATCGAGAGCACTCCCGCGATGTAGATGAGCAGCGCGGAGGGGACCGACTGCCACGCGGTCACGATCACGATCGCGAGCCACGCCAGGTTCGGGTCGGCCAGCATGCTCGTCGCCAGCGGAGTGGCTCCGACCGAGGCGGCGAAGTCGGGCAGCGAGTTCGAGAAGAGGAAGTTGAAGACGAACGCGATGATGATGCCCGAGACGACCATCGGCAGCACGAAGATCGCGCGCAGGGCGACCTTGCCGCGGATCTGCGTCGTCAGCGCGATGGCGAGCAGGAAGGCGATCACGTTCACCAGCAGCACCGTGACCAGCGCCAGCCCGACCGTGAAGCCGTAGGAGGCGGCGATCGCCGGATCGGAGAACAGGGCCACGTAGTTCGTGAACCCGATGAAGCTCCACTCGCCGAAGCCGATGGAGTCGGTGAAGCTGAAGAAGACGCCCATCATCGCGGGCAGGGTGATCGCGAGCGTGAAGAGCACGAGGGCGGGGAGCAGGAACAGGAGGAAGGTCCTGTCCGTGCGCTGCCCGCGTCGTTGCGGGGCGACGGGGCGGGGAGCCTCGACGGTGCGCTCCTCCGCTCGGGTGGGTGTCGAGAGGGCCATGGGTGTCTCGTCTCTGAGAGGGGTCGGAAAAGGGGTCAGGAGCGGAACGCGATGCGCGCCCAGTCGGCGTCGATGGTGCGCAGGGTCGACACGGGGTCGGAGCCGAGGACCATGCCCTGCACGTAGTTCTGGAGCGGGATGTTCTGCGGCACGAGCTGCGAGGCGCCGAGGCTGAACGCGGCCCGGTCGTAGAACTCCTGGAGCTCGACCAGGGTGGGCTGGGTGACCGCGGGCGCATCGGTCGTGACTCCGAAGGCGTTGTTGTCGGAGTTGTAGGAGTCGATGATCTCGGGCTGCATCAGGAACGCGAGGAACTCGCGCGCCGCCTCCTTCTTCTGGGAGGCCTCGGGGATCCAGAGGGCCAGGTCGATGTTCACCCGCACGCGCCGGTCGTCGGGCTCGTCGGTCATCGGCAGCGGGAACGCGCCGATCGAGAGGTCGGGAGCCGTCTTGGCGATCTCGCTCAGCGCCCACGGGCCCTGGAGCAGCATCGCCGCCTCGCCGTTCGAGAAGGCGAGGTTGCCGTCTCCGTAGGCGCGGCTCGCCGCGTTCGGCTGGGAGTAGGCGGCGATCTGCAGCATCTGCTCCATCGGGCCGGCGAAGTCCTTCTCGAACGAGACCGGCGACTCCGGGCCCACGTCGACGCCCTGCTCCTCGAGGCGTGAGAAGAACGACTCGAGATCGACCGTACCGCCGACGGAGTAGTCGAACAGGCCCTGCGAGACCGTCCACGGATCCTTGTAGGTGCTGTAGATCGGAGTGACGCCCGCGGCGGTCAGCGCGTCGCAGACCGCGACGAACTCGGTCCACGTCGTCGGCACCTCGAGGCCCTGGGCGGCGAAGATCTCGCGGTTGTAGAGCACGGCGGCCATCATCAGCGAGTACGGGATCACGCTGGTGCGGTCGGGGTAGCTCGCCGTCTGCTCGATCAGCGGCTGGATCGCGGGGTTGATCCGCGCCGCCTCCGGCAGGTCGGACAGATCGCTGAACGCTCCGCGCTCGACGAAGCGCGCCACCTCGAAGTTGTAGTTCAGGCAGCCGAGGTCGGGCGGGCTGCTGCGGACGAACTCGGCCGAGAGGTTCGAGGAGAAGTCGTGGACGACCCTGATCCGCGACTGCGACTGGTGGAAGCGCTCGATGACGTCGCCGAAGTAGCCGATGACCTCGGGCTTGGACTGGTGGAACGTGATCTGGGTCACGCCTCCCGAGCCGGAGGGCGAGGCACAGGCGGCGAGGCCGAGAGCGGCGGCGCCGGTGCCGGCCGCCGCGAGGAGGGTGCGCCGGCTGAGTCCGCCGGCGGAGGGGTTTGCGAGGGGCACGTCATCGTCTCCCGGAGATCGTGGATAAGTTGCTCTGCTCACTAAATCTAATGAGAAAATCTAGTGTGCGATGTACTGTTGCAGCCGATCAGGCAGAGGTCAAGAGGGAGGTGGAGCGGATGTCCGACAGCACGTTCTCGTTCCAGCGGCGACGCAACGCCCTCGAGGTCCTCGGCTGCGCGTGGAGCGGCGAGCCGATGACCGCCTCCGATCTGATCGAGCGCACCGGGCTCACGCGCTCGACGGTCATCGCCGTCTGCGACGACCTGATCGAGCTGGGCTGGATCGAGGAGCTGGCGAACCAGCGCGCGGCGGGCGACTACATCAAGGGACGCCCGGCGCGGCGCTACGCACTCCGGCGCGAGGCCGGAGTGGTGGTCGGCGTGGACGCCGGACAGCACAGCGTCGGGGTCTTCGTCGCCGATCTGCTCGGCGACCCCCTCGCCCGGCACGTCGAGCCGGTCGACCACGAGCACGTCGAGGACGTCCCGCCGGAGCGGCGACTCGCCGACATCGAGCGGATCCTCGACCGCACGCTCGCGCAGGCCGGTGTCGCCGACTCCGAGGTCCTCGCGATCACCTTCGGCGTGCCGGCACCGGTCGACGCCCGGGGCCGCTCCCCCGAGGGCGACAACGACTTCTGGACCGTGATGAACCCCGGCCTGTCCGATCGGTTCGCCGCCCGAGGCTGGGCCGCCGTGATCGACAACGACGCCAACCTCGCCGCGCTCGCGGAGGGGTGGCGGGGAGCGGCCGTCGACTCCGACGACTACCTCACCCTGCTCTCGGGCGAGCGGCTCGGCGGCGGCGTCGTCCTCGGCGGCCGGCTGCTCAGAGGCTCGAGGGGGCTTACCGGCGAGATGCGCTACCTCGACCTCGTCGAGGGCGTCGGGTCGGCCGAGGGGATCGCCGCGCTGGCCCGCCTGTGGGCGAGGGAGGCTCTCGCGGCACCGCGCCGCAGCGCGTCACTCCTCGACCGCACCGAGAACCCCGGTGCCGAGCAGGTCTTCGCGGCCGCGGAGGCCGGCGACCCGCTGGCCGCGGCCATCGTCGATCGCCTCGCCGAGCGGCTCACCGCCGTCGCCGCCACTCTGGCGAACCTGCTCGACGTCTCGCTGATCGTCGTCGGGGGCGCACTGGCCGCCTCCGTCGAGCCGCTGCTGGCCGAGGTCGCGCGCCGCCTCGTCGGCCGCGTCCACGCACCGGCGCCGCGGATCCTCGCCTCCACGCTCGGCGACCAGGCCGTCGCGCTGGGCGCCGTCCGCTCGGGACTCGACAGGGTCCGCGCCGACCCGCTGGCACTGCGGCTCTCGGGGCACGCGGTCGACGGGGTCGCCGCAGGGGTCTGAAGACCGCCCGGCGCTCAGCGCCGGAAGGCCCGGACGATCAGGAGACCCGCCAGGAGGATCGCGACCGCCGCGGCCGTCGCCGCCGGCAGTGCCAGCAGGAGCAGCAGCGCGCCGGTGGACGTGACGATCGCCGGCCAGCGGGCGGCGGCCCCTCCCCCGTCGAGGCGGCGCACGATCAGCGCGACCAGGGCGGCCCCGACCGCGAAGGCGAGCAGCGCGTCGGCGTCGAGGATCACCACGGCGAGCACCGACACCAGGCACACGACGAGCTGACCCGCCGCGGGGACCCCCGTCCGGCGGTCGCGCCGGGCGATCGGGTGCGGGATCTCGCCCGCGTCGGCGAGACGCACCAGGGCTGAGGCGTCGCGCCGGATGAGCGCGACGAGCGCGAGGACGCCGGCGAGGACCGCGGCGATCGCGACGAGGGGACCCGCGGCGGTGCCCGCCACGGCCGCGCGGAGCGGAGTGGTCGCCTCCGCGAGCGCCCCCGGGCCGATCAGGAGCAGCAGACCGGCGCCGACCAGGGCGGCGGTGACCGCGGTGACGACGACGCCGAGGATGCCGCGGGCCACCGTCGGCGTGTCGCCCGAGACCGTCGGGGCGAACAGGAACAGGAGGAACGCGGCCGCGGTCGCGGTCCCCTCGGGTCCCCCGATGATCACCTCCGATGCAGGGGTGACGGGCGGGGAGAGGAGGACGATCACCGCCGCGGCCAGGAGGAGGAGCACGACGAGACCGCCGAGGAGGGCCGCGAAGCGCGGCCGGAGCACGCCTCCGCGCAGGACGAAGAGGGTGATCAGCACCAGGAGGAGGACGGCGACCGGCCGCGCGCTCGCGTCGACCACCGAGTCGGCGGCCGTCAGCGCGATCGCGGAGGCACCGAGCGACCGGCCGGCGACCCCGAGCCACTCGGCCGTCGGCCCGTCGTGCACCTCGCCGCGCGCGTCGGCGAGCACGCCGAGCGCCGCCATCACCGCGGCGACCGCGAGCCCGAGCAGGAGCCACCAGCCCGCCTCCAGCGCCGCGGGCGACCACACGACGAACACCCCCGCGAGCGCGATCGCCCATCCCGGCTCTCCCGGCAGGCGCAGCAGACCCCCACTCCGGGTCTCATTCGGTCGTAGGGCCACTCGCCCACCCTAGGTCCGCCCGCCGCCCGCGGCCGCCGCCGCGGCGCGCGATTCCCGCTGGAGCGTTCTCCTCACGCCGCCTCCGGCGCCTCCTCGACCCAGCACGCGGAGGCACGCGCACGACTGCCGCGCTACCGACTCGTTGCCGCGGCAGGTGACGGCTCCACCGCACGCCGCCACAACTACGGGGTGACCGAGCAGCCCCACGCAGAGGGTGTATTGAGGTCCACCCTCCGAGCGACGCCGGGTCTCACTTCGCCGCCGCCGGCTACTCGACCAGCAGGCACCGCTTCAGCGCGCTGAGGAAGTCAGCCGCGCGCTTCTCGAGTTCCTGAGCGCGTCTCGGGGGCGTCAGCCGCAAGGCGGAGGAGGGAGCGATACCGGCGGTATCGCGACCGACGACAACGCCGCGGATGGCCGTGCCGAGGCGCGCTCAGGCGTCGCCGTCGAACATGGAGGTGACGGATCCGTCATCGAACACCTCGTGGATCGCCCGCGCGAGCAGCGGTGCGATCGGGAGGATGGTGAGGCGGTCCCAGCGCTTCTCCTCGGGGAGGGGGAGGGTGTCGGTGACGACGACCGAGTCGATGAACTCGGAGCTGAGGAGTTCGCAGGCGGGGTCGGAGAAGACCGCGTGCGTGGCGGCGACGACGACTCCGATCGCGCCGTTCTTCTTGAGCGCTTCGGCGGCCTTGGCGATGGTGCGGCCGGTGTCGATGAGGTCGTCGACGAGGAGGCAGACGCGGCCGGCGACCTCTCCGACGATCTCGTGGACCGAGACCTGGTTCGCGACCTTGGGGTCGCGGCGCTTGTGGATGATCGCGAGCGGCACGCCGAGCTTGTCGCTCCAGATGTCGGCGACGCGGACGCGGCCCATGTCGGGCGAGACGATGGTGAGGGTCTTGGGGTCGAGCTTCTCGCGGAAGTGCTCGAGGAGGACCGGCATGGCGAAGAGGTGGTCGACGGGTCCGTCGAAGAAGCCCTGGATCTGCGCGGCGTGCAGGTCGACCGACATGATGCGGTCGGCTCCGGCCGCCTTGAACAGGTCGGCGACGAGACGGGCCGAGATCGGCTCGCGTCCGCGGCCCTTCTTGTCCTGGCGGGCGTAGGGGTAGAACGGCGCGACGACGGTGATGCGCTTGGCCGAGGCGCGCTTGAGCGCGTCGACCATGATCAGCTGCTCCATGAGCCACTCGTTGATCGGCGACGTGTGCGACTGCATGACGAAGACGTCGCCTCCGCGGACGCTGTCGCCGTAGCGGACGTACAGCTCGCCGTTGGCGAAGGTGCGCCCCTCGGTGTTGACGAGCTCGGTGCCGAGTTCGGCGGCGACCGCCTCCGCCAGTGCCGGATGCGCCCTCCCCGAGACGAGGACCAGGCTCTTCTTGTTGCTGGCGGTGATGCCCGTCACTGTGCTCCGCTTCCTCCGGTCGCCTGGTCGGCTCCCGAGGGATCCGACGTCAGGGCTGCCTCGGCGGCGGTGGCCGACGCGGTTCCCTGGCGGTGGGTCTGCACCCACCCGGCCATGTTGCGCTGCGGAGCGACGGTGATCCCGAGGGCTCCGGCGGGGATGTCCTTGCGGATGACCGTGCCGGCGCCCGTGTACGCTCCGTCCCCGATTCTAACGGGGGCGACGAAGACGTTGTGCGACCCCGCTCGCACGTGCGATCCCACGACCGAGGCCGCCTTGTTCACTCCGTCGTAGTTGGCGAAGATCGAGCCGGCGCCGATGTTCGACTCCTCGCCGATGGTGGCGTCGCCCACGTAGGAGAGGTGCGGCACCTTCGAGCCCGCTCCGATCGTCGCGTTCTTGGTCTCGACGTAGGTGCCGATCTTGCCGCGCTCTCCGAGGACGGTGCCGGGGCGGAGGTACGAGAAGGGTCCGACCTGCGCGCGAGCACCGATGACGGCGAGCGTGGCGTCCGAGCGCTTGACGACGGCGTCCTCGCCGATCTCGCAGGAGTCGAGGGTGGTGTCGGGGCCGATCACGGCACCTGAGGCGATCACGGTCGGTCCCTTGATCTGCGTGCCGGGGAGGATCTCGACGTCGGGCGAGAGCACCGCGTCCACGTCGATCCACGTGGTCGCCGGGTCCTGGACGGTGACGCCCGCGAGCTGCCAGCGCCGGACGATGCGGGCGTTGAGCTCGAGCGCCGCGTCGGCGAGCTGGGCGCGGTCGTTGATGCCGGCGACGAGCCAGCGGTCCTGCACGGGGACCGCCTCGATGGCGCGGCCGGCGGCCTTGAGCGCGGCCGCCGCATCCGTCAGGTACTTCTCGCGCTGGGCGTTGTCGGTGCCGATCGCGCCGATCACCGAGCGGAGGGCGACGGCGTCGAAGGCGTAGACGCCGGCGTTCGTCTCGGTGAGCGCGAGCTCGGCGTCGCTCGCGTCCTTCTGCTCGACGATGGAGGCGAATCCGCCGTCGTCCGCGCGCACGATGCGGCCGAATCCGGTCGGGTCCTCGAGCACGCACGAGAGCATCGTCAGCGCGTTCGCGGCCGCGAGGTGCTCGTCGACGAGGCGCCGGAGGGTCGGCGCGTCGAGGAGGGGGACGTCGGCGCTGAGCACGACGACGGTGCCGTCGAAGTCGTCGGGCAGGGCGGCGAGACCGAGCTCGACGGCGCGGCCGGTGCCCGGGACCTCGTCCTGATCGACCACGAGGGCGGCCGGGGTGTGCTCGAGGACCGCCTCCGCGACCCGCTCGCGCTCGTGGCGCACGACGGTCACGACGTGGCCCGCGTCGAGGGAGGCGGCGGTGTCGAGGACGTGGCCGAGCAGCGGCCGGCCCGCGAGCCGGTGCAGGACCTTCGGGGTGCGGGACTTCATCCGGGTGCCCTGGCCTGCGGCCAGGATCACGACCGCGAGCGTGCTGTCGACCATGTGTGCGTTCTCCTCCGTGGCCTGCCCGCTCGGGCGGACCCTGCTCCGCCACCAGGATTCGAACCTGGACCGGACAGCTCCAAAGGCTGCCGTGCTGCCGTTACACCATGGCGGACCGCGCGCATGCGCGCCGTCCATCCTGCCATCCGCCCGAACCTCGCGACATCGCGCCGGCGCCGCACCGACCGATCACCGGGCGCGGGAGGCGGGCGGGCGGTCGTCCGGGGCGGGCGGCTGCGGCGCGCCCGCTGCCCGCCTGCCGCGCAGGCCCTGATCGACGAGGTCGATCATCCAGAGGAAGCTGTCCTCGACATCGGTCGTCCGCTGGAAGCCGCTCTCCTCCTCGAGTGTGACGAAGCCGTGCAGGACGCTACGGAGCAGGCGCAGGGCGTGGGTCTCGTCCTCGGCGTCGAGGCGGTAGCCGCGCAGCACCGCGGCGAGGGAGTCGAGCGACCTCTCGAGCGCGGGAGTCAGCGGGTCGTCGGCTCCCCAGGCGCGCACGCCGGTCGTCGCCGCGTAGCGCCCGGGGTGCTGCCTGACGTAGCCGCGCAGGGCCTGCGCCGCCGCGAGGAGCGCCTCCCCGCCCGCCCGCCCCTGGGTCGCGTCGCGGACCGTGTCGCCGACGTCGGTCGCCGCGCCGACGGCGATGCGGTGCTCGAGGGCGGCGAGGCCGTCGACGTGCTTGTAGAGCGAGGGGGTCCTCACGCCGAGCCGCTCGGCGACGGCGCTCATGCTGAGCCGGCTGAGACCGCGCTCGTCCGCCAGGGCCGCCGCGGCCTCCGTGACGATCGCGGCGTCGAGCCCCGCCCTAGGCATTGCTCGAGGGTGCGGCGGGGGTGAGCGTCCTGCCGAGGAACGGGAGCAGGAGCCGGAGCAGCGCATCGGGCGTCTCGGCGTGCGGGTAGTGGCCGGCGCCCTCGATGACGGCGAGCTCACCGAGGCCGGTGGGCAGGTCGGCGAGGATGCGCTCGCCCTCGGCGCGGGGATCGGCCCAGTCGGGGTCGGCGCCGCCCTCGACGATGAGCACGGGGCATCTCACGTTGCCGAGCTGTGCTCCGGCGTCGGCGGGCGTGGTCTTCGTCATCGACTGCAGGGCCTTCATCCGCTCCGGTCGGCTCAGGGACGACTCGATCCGCGCGCGCTCGGTGCTCCAGTCGACGGGCTTGGCGGGGATCGCCAGCTCGAGGTAGGCCAGCCACGCCTTGAGGCTCCCGGTCATCATCACCTTCGCCAGCTCGATCGTGCCGGCCCGGTGGTTCTTGATCCGGAGGAGGCCGCCGAAGTCCATGGTCTGCTTCCGGGTGAAGGGGGCCAGCTCGGCGATACCGACGATGACGTCGGGCGCCGTCGCGGCGGCGATGGTCGCCGCGCCACCGCTGATCGACTGACCGACGATGACCGCGGGGCCGCCGAGGTGGCGGACGAGCGCGACCAGGTCGCCGGCGATGTCGGTGCGGCTCCAGCCCTTCCAGTCGGTGCTCGACTCGCCGTGGCCGCGCAGGTCGGCGTTGGCCACGCGGTAGCCCGCGGCGACGAGCGCCGGGACGATGAAGCGGTAGGAGTGGCGGCTGTCGCCCATGCCGTGGGCGAGCACCACGAGGGGTCCCTCACCGGTCAGGTCGTACGCGATGGTGCCTTCGTCAAGGGTCAGGAACTCGGTCATGGTGTCCTCCAGTGTGGGCTAATGCGGATAGCTACAAGCTAGGGCGTATAGCCAGATAAGTCAACGACCCGGTGCCGTCGGCTCGGAGGGCGCCCACCCGTCACAATGGACGGGTGAGCGCGAATGACGAGGTCGACGGCATCGTCGACGCCTGGGTGCGCGAACGACCGGACCTCGACTTCACTCCGCTCCAGGTCTTCTCGCGCATGCGGAGGCTCGCCAAGCAGCTCGAGCGCGCGCGCAGCAGCGCCTTCAGCCGCTCCGAGCTCGAGACGTGGGAGTTCGACGTGCTCTCGGCCCTCCGCCGCGCGGGAGCCCCCTACCGGATGAGCCCGAAGCAGCTGCTGCAGGCCACGATGGTCACCAGCGGGACCATGACGAACCGCATCGACCGCCTGGTCGAGCGCGATCTCGTCGAGCGCCTCGACGATCCCAACGACGGCCGCGGCGTGCTCGTGCAGATGACGCCCTCGGGGCTCTCGCGGGTCGACGCGGCCATCACCCGGCTCGTGGACGCGGAGCAGGAGCTGCTCGGCGCGCTCACCCACGCGCAGCAGGAGCGGCTGGCACAGCTCCTCCGCAAGCTCTCGCTCGACTTCGGCTGAGCGCCGCTACGACAGCCGGAGGAGCGACAGCAGGTCGTCCACGAGGTCGATCGCGTCCGCGCGGCCCTTGCCGTCCGCGGCGAGATGACCGGCACTCTGCAGTTCGGCGGCTCCTCGGACGACGGCCCGGAGGAGCGCGGCGATCCGCTCCGGATCTCCGGCGGCGATCGCCCCCGCGGCCTGCGCGTCCGCGACCGTCTGCGCGAACAGCGCCGACGACTCCACGGCCACTCGGTCGACGAGGTCGGTGGAGTCCCAGCGGCCGTAGATGAGCCGGTACCGCTCCGGGTGGGCCACCGCACGGGTCACCTGCTCCCGCACAGAGCGGGTCACCGCGGTGGCGGCGTCGAGGCCGGCGGCACGGTCTTCGACGAGCTTCTCCTGGAGGCGCGTCATCTCCCGCGCCGCGAGCTCGGCCAGGAGTCGCTCCTTGCTGGAGAAGTGCTTGTAGGGGGCGTTGTGCGAGACACCGCCCCGCCTCCCGACTTCGCGCAGGGTCACCGCCGCGGGTCCACCGTCGTCGAGGAGATCCTCCGCTGCGTCGAGCAGCTTCTGGCGCGTACCGATCGGGCTCATGGGTTCCGCTCTCGTGGAGGTTGACATCGTCAACCAAGCTGCTAGGTTCTGAAGAGGTTGTCATTGTCAACCTCAGTCCCCGAAACGAAGGAACTCGATATGAAGGCTCTCATCACCGGCGCGACCAGCGGAATCGGGGCGGCACTCGCGCGCCGCTTCGTCCTCGACGGCAACGACGTCGTCCTGGTCGGCCGCAGCGTCGAGCGCCTGGCGAGCACCGCGGACGCCTTGCGTGCCGCCGCCCCGTCGGCGCGGATCGAGACCGAGCAGGCCGATCTCGCCGACCTCGCGCAGGTGCACCAGCTGGCGGACCGCCTGGCCGCGCAGGACGCCCCCGACGTCGTCGTCAGCAACGCCGCGCTCATCGCCCCCGTGGACGAGCGCGACGCCGCCGGCATACCGCTGACGGTCGTCGTCAACTACCTGGCCGTGTACGTGCTGCTGCGCAGGCTCGCGGAAGCGTTCCCTGCGCACCCCTCCCGGTTCGTGATCGTCGGCGCGGAACCCGCAGGCTCGGCCGGTCTCGTGGTCGAGGTCGACGACCTGTCGTACACGGACGCCGACCTGCTGTTCCCGGATGACGATCTGAGGGCCTTCGCGCTCTACGGCCACTCCAAGAACATGGACGTGATGCTCACCTACACCCTCGCGGCCCGGCTCGCCGGGACCGGCATCACGGTCAACGGGGTCCACCCCGGAGTCATCGGACGGACCGGCATCATGAGCGGCGTCCCGGGAATCGACGCCAAGGTGGCGGCGATGCTCGGGGCGACGTCAGGGCATGAGACCGAAGCGGAGACCGGCGCGGAGACGCCCTACTGGGTCGCGACAGCGCCCGAGCTCGCTGGGAGGACGGGCGTGTTCTTCGCCGACCGAGCGCCGGTGGAGACCGCCGCGCACACGACGGACGCAGCGCGCCTCGATCGCCTCTGGGCGACCTCCGCGGCTCTCACGGGCATGAGCGCCTGACTCGCCTCAGCCCTCGAGCTGCTCCGAGAGCTCGAGCCAGCGCAGCTCGAGCTCGGCGGTCTCGTCCTCGTAGGAGCGCAGCTTCGCGTTGAGCTCGAGGATGCCGTCGTAGTCGTCCTGGTCGTGCGTCGCCATCTTCTCGTGCACCCCGGCGACGAGCAGCGTCAGCTTCGAGAGCCGGCGGTCGATCGCCGACACCTCCTTCGTGGCGGTGCGCCGCTCCGCCCCACCGAGACCGGGAGCGGCGGGAGTGGACGTCGACGCCGCGGCCGGGGCGCCCTTCTCGAGGGCGCGGCGCAGCTCGAGGTACTGCTCGACTCCGCCCGGCAGGTGACGGAACGCACCGTCCATCACCGCGTACTGCTGGTCGGTGACCCGCTCGAGCAGGTAGCGGTCGTGCGAGACCACCAGCAGCGTGCCGGGCCAGGAGTCGAGGAGATCCTCGATCGCGGCGAGCATGTCGGTGTCGAGGTCGTTGGTCGGCTCGTCGAGGATCAGCACGTTCGGCTCGCTGAGCAGGATGAGGAGGAGCTGGAGGCGCCGGCGCTGACCGCCGGAGAGGTCCTTCACCGGCGTCGAGAGCTGCGCGCTCGAGAAGCCGAGGCGCTCGAGGAGCTGGCCCGGGGTCATGTCCTTGCCGCCGATGGAGTAGCTGGTGCGCTGCTCCGCGATGATCTCGCGCACCGGCTGGTGCTGCACCTCCGTGAGCTCGCGCAGCTGCTGATCGAGGATCGCCACGCGCACCGTGGTGCCGCGCTTGACCCGGCCGCTCGTCGGCTCGACGCTGCCTGCGACCAGGCCCAGGAGGGTCGACTTGCCCGCACCGTTGACGCCCAGGATGCCGGTCCGCTCCCCCGGCGCGATCCGCCACTCGATGCGGTTCAGCACGGTCCGCTCGCCGTAGCGGACGGTGACGTCGAGCAGGTCGACGACGTCCTTGCCCAGGCGCGAGACGGCGAGCTGCGAGAGCGACACCGAGTCGCGCACCGGAGGCTCGTCCTCGATCAGCTGGTTCGCCGCGTCGATGCGGAACTTCGGCTTCGCGGTGCGGGCGGGGGCGCCGCGACGGAGCCAGGCGAGCTCCTTCTTCATCAGGTTCTGGCGCTTGGCCTCCATCGTGGACGCCATCCGGTCGCGCTCGACGCGCTGCAGGATGTACGCCGCGTAGCCGCCCTCGAAGGGCTCGACGATCCGGTCGTGCACCTCCCAGGTGGCGGTGCAGATCTCGTCGAGGAACCAGCGATCGTGGGTGACGACCGCGAGCCCGCCGGAGGAGGCGGCCCAGCGGCGCTTGAGGTGCTCGGCGAGCCAGGCGATGCCCTCGACGTCGAGGTGGTTGGTGGGCTCGTCGAGGAACACGACGTCCCAGTCGCCGACGAGCAGCTTCGCGAGGGCGACCCGGCGGCGCTGACCGCCCGAGAGGGAGCCGACGATCCCGTCCCAGGGGACGTCGCGCAGGAGCCCGGCGATGACGTCGCGGGTGCGCGCGTCTCCGGCCCACTCGTGCTCCTCGAGGCCGCCGACGACGGCCTGGGCGACGGTGAGCTCCTCGTCGACGGTGTCGGCCTGGTCGAGCATGCCCAGCGTCACGCCGCGCCGGTGGGTGACCCGCCCGGCATCGGGCTCGATCCGCTGGGCGAGCAGGCGGAGCAGGGTCGACTTGCCGTCGCCGTTGCGGCCGACGATCCCGATCCGGTCGCCCTCCTCGATCCCGAGCGAGACGTCGTCGAAGATGACCCGCGTCGGGTACTCGAGTCGCAGCGCCTCAGCGCCCAGGAGATGTGCCATAGGGATCCAGCCTAGGCGCTCGCGTCGAGGGCCGGTCGCGGGAGCCCGGCTCCGCCCGCCCACTCTCCAAGAGTTGTCGTACTCGACGCCCACTACGACAACTCCTGGAGTCTCGGCGCGGGTCGCCGGGACGAGCGCGGCCACCGCCCAGAAGCCGGCACTGTCCAAAAGTTGTCGTACTCGATACCCGAGGACGACAACTCTTGGAGTCTCGGCGCGGGGCGGGGAGACGGGGATGCGGCGACTGTCCAGGAGTTGTCGCACTCGATACCCGAGTACGACAACTCTTGGAGGGTCGACAGAGCGAGGGGCGACAGAGTGGAGGCGCGGCAGAGCGGCGGCGCGACAGCGCGAGGAGGGGTGGGACGGCCCGCTCAGGCCACGGTGACGGTGCGGAGGTGCCAGCCGGAGGCGCCGTCGGGGGCGGGGGGCGCCTCCTCCGAGGTCTGCACCTGGCCCTCGGAGTCGGTGGCCCGTACGAGGAGGACGTGGTCGCCGGCGATCGCCTCCCACTCGTACACCCACTGGATCCAGGTGTCGGCCGTGACGGCGTCGGCGAGGCGCGCGGGCTGCCACGCGCCTCCGTCGACCTGCACCTCGACCGCCGAGATGCCGGTGTGCGGCGCCCAGGCGACTCCGGCGACCGCGACCGTGCCGGCGGCGACGGCCTGACCCTGCCGCGGGACGTCGATCCGCGACTCGATCTTGATCGGCCCGCGCTCGGTCCAGCCGCGGGTCGACCAGTAGGCGAGATCGTCGGCGAAGGTCGTGACCTTGAGTTCGGTCACCCACTTGGTGGCCGAGACGTAGCCGTAGAGACCGGGGACGACCAGCCGCGCAGGGAAGCCGTGCTCCACCGGGAGCGGCTCGCCGTTCATCCCGACGGCGACGATGCTCGCGCGCCCCTCGTCCTGCAGGACCTCGAGCGGGCTGGAGGCGGTGAATCCGTCGACGCTGCGCGAGAGCACCATGTCGGCGCCGGCGGTCGGGCGGGCGCGGGCGAGGAGCTCGCGGATCGGGTACCCGAGCCACAGGGCCGTGCCGATCAGGTCGCCGCCGACCTCGTTCGAGACGCACGACAGCGTGACGAGGTGCTCCTCGAGCGGGAGCGCGAGGAGCTCGTCCCAGGTGATGGTCACCTCCTCCTCGACCATGCCGGTGATGCGGAGCGACCAGTCGGCCGGGTCGACGGACGGGACCGACAGCGCCGTGTCGATGCGGTAGAAGTCGGCGTTCGAGGTCTGGAACGGGGTGATCCCCTCGATGTCGTCGAGGACCGCGCCGGCGGGCACGGCAGGAGCCGTCGAGGCGGGGGCGGGCAGCTTCACGGCCTCGCGCACGGCCGTGACGGCGGAGGAGGCGGCGGTCACCATGCGCGCGCCCACGCCGACGACGACCGCCGCGGCACCGGCGATGCCGACGAGGCGGAGGAAGGAGCGCCGGTCGGTCGTGCCGGTCGCCGGCTCCTCCTCCCAGCCGCGGAGGCGAGCGGCCGCCCCGCGCAGGAACGCCGCGCCGACGATCATGCCGACGACGCTCGGAGCCGCTGCGAGCCCCGACGCCCCCTCGCGCGTGACCGCTGCGAGAGCGCCGAGGCCCGCGACGACCGCGAGCACGAGGACGCCGAGCGGAGGCTTGCGGTACTCGAGCAGGCCCGCCGCGACCGAGAGCACGGCGACCGCGATCGCGACCGAGACCAGGAGCACGAGCTTGTCGCCCGTGCCGAACAGGGCGATGACGGCGTCCTTGACGCCCGGAGGGACGATGTCGATGACGAAGCCGCCGACCGCGACGATCGGGCTGCCTCCCGCGCCGGTGAACACCGCGACGAGCTCGGCGCTTGCGAGGGAGACGGCGGCGGCGATGATCCCCGTGAGGATCGCGAGGAGTGCGGCTCGTCTGGGGGGCATGAGCGGCACTCTAGGCCACGAGGTCGGGTCTTGACTGCGGGTGCACGCAGGGTCGCTCCGGCGCGGCCCGGGCGGCGCGGCTCAGCTCGAGAGGATGCGCGCCCCGTGCACCGGACCGGTGACCCTCACCGCGCGCAGACGCGCCCCGCTCAGCTCGAGCTGCAGCTCCCTCGCGGCGTCGGCGTCGGGTGCCAGGAAGGCGACGGTCGGCCCGGAGCCCGAGACCAGGCCGCCGAGCGCGCCGCTCTCCTCGCCTCGCTCGAGGATGCGGGCGAGTCCGGGCTGCAGGTGCAGCGCCGGCGCCTGGAGGTCGTTGTGCATCGCATCGGCGAGCATCGCCGCGTCGCCCGCGCGCAGAGCCTGCAGCACGTTCGGGTCGATGCTCGGCGTCGCGGCGATCGGGCGGAAGTCGTGCAGGTGCCGCTCGCGGTGGCGATCGAGCTCGCGGTAGACCTCGGGGGTCGAGAGCCCCTCCTCCGACAGCACCAGCACCCACTCGAAGCGGCCCTTCGCCAGCGCGGGGCTCAGCTCGTCACCGCGGCCGACTCCGATCGCGGTGCCTCCGGTGAAGGAGAAGGGCACGTCGGCGCCGAGGCTCGACGCGATGCCGAGGAGCTGCTCCCTGGTGCAGGCGGTGCCCCAGAGCGCGTCGCAGGCGAGGAGGGTCGCAGCGGCGTCGGCGGAGCCGCCTCCCATCCCCCCGGCGATCGGCACGTTCTTCTCGATCTCGAGGTGGACGCCTCCGCGGTAGCCGGTCGCGCGAGCGAGCGCCCTGGCCGCCTTGATCGCGAGGTTCGAGCCGTCGACGGCGAGCCCGCGGGAGTCGATCGACCCCGAGAACTCGACCGAGAAGTCGGGGGCGTCGGAGGCGAAGACGTCCTCGTAGAGCGAGAGCGACTGGAACGCGGTCGCCAGCTCGTGGTAGCCGTCGTCGCGGACCGCGCCCACCTTGAGGAAGACGTTGATCTTGCCGGGCGCTCGCGCATGGACCCGGGTCGACATCGCGAGGTGGGCCATGCCTCCAAGCTACAGGGTGGCGGAGGGGCCCTCGTCCTCGCCGGAGGGGCCCGCCACGGCGTCCTCGTCGAGCGCCTCCGCGGGGACCCGACCACCCCTGACCGGCACGCGAGCCGGGTCGAGCGAGCGGCCCAGAGCGACGAACTCGTCGACGCCCAGCTCCTCGCCGCGGGCCGTCTGCGGCACCCCGGCCGCCTCCAGTGCGACGACCGCCGCGGCGCTGGAGCCGAACAGGCTCGACAGCGACTGGCGGAGCATCTTCCTCCGCTGGGCGAAGGCCGCGTCGACCACGGCGAACACCGCGCGGCGCAGGGTCTCGTCGCCCGGCTCCTCTCCGCGCTCGAACGCGACCAGCACGCTGTCGACGTTGGGCACGGGCCAGAATATCTGGCGCGAGACGGTGCCGCCCGTCGTGAACGAGCCGAACCAGGCGGCCTTGACGCTCGGGCCGCCGTAGACCTTCGAGCCGGGGCCGGCGGCGAGCCGGTGCCCCACCTCGGACTGGACCATCACGACTCCCGAGGCGATGCTCGGGAAGTACTCGAGGAAGTGCAGCAGCACCGGGACCGAGATGTTGTAGGGGAGGTTCGCCACGAGGCGCGCGGGCTCCCCCGGCAGCTCCACGACGCGCATCGCGTCGGCGTGCACGACCGCGAGGTCGGCTCCGGGCGCCATCAGCCCGACGGTCCGGGGCAGCTGCTCGGCGAGGCGGCCGTCGATCTCGACCGCGACGACGGCGGCGCCCGCCTCGAGGAGCCCCAGCGTGAGAGAGCCGAGCCCCGGTCCGATCTCGACCACGGTCTCGCCCGCCTGCACCCCGGCGAGCTTGACGATGCGGCGCACCGTGTTGGCATCGTGCACGAAGTTCTGACCGAGCTTCTTGGTCGGCGTGACGTCGAGGAGCTGCGCGAGGTCGCGGATCTCGGCAGGGCCGAGCAGCCGAGGGATCGCCACCGCGTCGGCCTCGGCCGCGTGACGACCGGTCATGCCAGCGGTCCGACCGGCTCCGACGGCTCGGAGCCGACCTCGCCGCCCCACTCGCCGTAGACCTGCTCGGTGTTGGAGGCGATCGTCGCGGCCAGGTGCCCCACGTCGGTCTCGAGGTACGCGGCCATCGCCCGCACCGTGTGGGGGATCAGGTAGGGCGCGTTCGGCCGGCCGCGGAACGGGCTCGGGGTGAGGAACGGCGCGTCGGTCTCGACGAGGATCAGATGCCGCGGAGTGGCGGCGAGCGCCTCACGGAGCGAGTCGGCGTTCTTGAACGTGATGTTGCCCGCGAAGGAGAGGTACCAGCCCTCGTCCGCGCACATGCGGGCCATCTCGGCGTCGCCCGAGAAGCAGTGGAAGACGGTGCGCTCGGGGGCGCCCGCCCTGCGCAGGGTGTCGATGACCTCGCGGTGGGCGTCGCGGTCGTGGATCTGCAGCGCGACTCCGGCCTCCTTGGCGATGCGGATGTGCTCCTCGAAGGAGCGGTACTGCGCGCCGCGCCCGCTCTCGCCGGTGCGGAAGAAGTCGAGCCCGGTCTCGCCGACGGAGCGGACCCTGGGCTGGGTCGCGAGCTCGGCGATGACGGCGAGCGCGTCGTCGAGCTCGCCGCGCGCCTCCAGCTCGGGGGCCTCGTTGGGGTGGATCGCCACGGCGGCGAGCATGCGGGGCTCGGAGGCGGCCATCTCGGCCGACCAGCGGCTCGTCTCGACGTCGGTGCCGACCTGGACGACGCCGCGGACGCCCACGGTCGAGGCGCGGTCGAGCTGCTCGCGGTAGTCGAGGGGCTCGAGTCCGTCGGCGATCTCGAGGTGGGTGTGGTTGTCGTAGACGGGGACGACGAGCGCTTCGGGCAGCGGCGGGTACGTCAGGTCGCGGCCGGAGGTGTTCTCGCGGGCGCGGACGTGCTGGCTGTCGGTCATGCGCTCCAGGCTACCGGGAGGGCTTGCGGGAGGGCCCGGGGCCCGGTGGCGGGGTCTCGATACGCCTCGGGGGCTATCGAGACCGACCTCCCTGCGGACGCGGCGCGCCGATCAGGAGACCGGCACCTCGATGCGCGGGAACAGCGGGGCCAGCGTGCCGACGGTCGTGCCGACCGGCAGGCGGCCCCACTCCCCCGCCTCGCGGATCCGCTGCTCCGTGAGCGACCCGAGCGACGCCTCCACGCCGAGCGCCTCCCAGAGCGAGGTGGTCGCGCGGGGCACGACCGGCGAGAGCAGCACCGCCAGGGCGCGCAGCCCCTCCGACGCCGTGTAGAGCACGGTGCCGAGGCGCTCGCGGTCGCCCGCCTTCGCGAGGGCCCACGGCTCCTGCTCGGTGATGTAGCCGTTCAGCTCGTCGACGATGGTCCACACCGCGGTGATGGCGTCGTGGATCGCGAGGGCGTCGACCGCGCGGTCGGCCGTGAGGGCCGCCTCCGCGACGGTCCGCTGGACGCGCTCCTCCGCCTCGGTCGGCGCGCCCGCCTCGGGCACGACGCCGTCGTAGTAGCGGTGCAGCATCGCGATCACCCGGGAGGCGAGGTTGCCGAAGCCGTTCGCGAGCTCGGCCTGGTAGCGGGCCGACAGGTCCTCCCACGAGAACGAGCCGTCCTGGCCGAAGGTGATCGCGCGCATGAAGTAGTAGCGGAACGCATCGGAGCCGAAGGTGTCGGTGATCTGCTCGGGCGCGATGCCGGTGAGCTTCGACTTCGACATCTTCTCGCCGCCGACGAGCAGCCAGCCGTGGCCGAAGACCTGCTTGGGCACCTCGAGCCCCGCGGCCATCAGCATCGCGGGCCAGATCACCGCGTGGAACCGCAGGATGTCCTTGCCGACGATGTGGGTCGCCGGCCAGCGGCGCTCGAACTCGGCCTCGTCCTGGCCGTAGCCGACCGCGGTGATGTAGTTCAGGAGCGCGTCGAACCAGACGTAGACGACGTGCGAGTCGTCCCACGGCACCTTCACGCCCCAGTCGAAGCTGGAGCGCGAGATCGAGAGGTCGGCGAGGCCCTGGCGCACGAAGCTGACCACCTCGTTGCGCGCCGACTCGGGCTGCACGAAGTCGGGCCGCTCCTCGTAGAGCGCGAGCAGGCGCTCGGTGTAGTCGCTCATCGTGAAGAAGTAGTTCTTCTCCTTCAGCAGCTCGACCGGCTTCGAGTGGATCTTGCAGACGTACTGCCCGGTGTAGTCGCCGGTGCCCTCCTCGAGGTCGGAGAGCTGCTTGTACTCCTCGCAGCCGACGCAGTAGTAGCCCTCGTACTCGCCGGTGTAGATCGCGCCCGCGTCGTAGAGCTTCTGGAGGAACTTCTGCACGTTGACCTCGTGCCGCTCGTCGGTCGTGCGGATGAAGTCGTCGTTGGCGATGTCGATGGTCTCGAGCAGCGGCTGCCACGCCGTCCGCACGAGACGGTCGGCCCACTCCTTGGGCGTCGTGCCGTTCGCGGTGGCGGTGCGCAGGATCTTCTGCCCGTGCTCGTCGGTGCCGGTCAGCAGCCAGGTGTCGTCGCCCGCCTGGCGGTGCCAGCGGGTGAGCACGTCGGCGGCGACCTCGGTGTAGGCGTGCCCGATGTGCGGGACGTCGTTCACATAGAAGATCGGGGTCGTGAGATAGAAGGAGGCGCCGTCGGACATGGCGACCATCCTATGGTTCGCGCGGAGCGCCTCCTCGTGTGTGACGACGCCCGGAGTCAGGCGCGGCGGGAGGCGAGCGCGGCCTCGTAGAGCGCGCGACGCGAGAGGCCGGTGTGCTCGGCCACCTCGGCCGATGCCCCCTTCAGCCGCGACCCGGCCGCGACCCGCTCGAGGACGGCCAGGAGCGCGTCCTCGAGCGACGCCTCCCTGACCGGCGCGCCCTCGACGACGAGGCAGATCTCGCCGCGGAGCCCGCCGGCCGCCCACTCGGCCAGCTCGGCCGCGGGGCCGCGGCGCACCTCCTCGAACATCTTGGTCAGCTCGCGGCAGACGACGACGCGGCGCTCGGGCCCCATCACCTCGACCAGATCGGCGAGGGCGTCGCCGATGCGGTGCGGGGACTCGAAGAAGACCATGGTGCGCCGCTCGTCGACGAGCGAGCGGAAGGTCGACACGCGCTCGCCGTGCTTGCGCGGCAGGAAGCCCTCGAAGCTGAAGCGGTCGGTCGGCAGACCGGACACGGCGAGCGCCATCAGCACGGCCGACGGCCCGGGGAGCGCGGTGACGGCGACTCCGGCGGCGACCGCCGTCTCGACCAGGTGGTACCCCGGGTCGGAGACCGTGGGCATGCCGGCGTCGCTCAGCACCAGGAGATCCTCCTCGCGGGCGAGCTCGACGAGCTCGGCCGACCGCTCCCGCTCGTTGTGGTCGTGCAGCGCGTAGAGCGTCGGCCGGTTCTCGATGCCCAGAGCCCGGAGGAGCTGGATCGTCACGCGGGTGTCCTCCGCCGCGATGTGCCTCGCGCTCGAGAGCGCCTCCACGAGTCGCCGGGAGGCGTCGCCGAGGTTTCCGATGGGCGTGCCGGCGAGGATGATCATGCGGCCATCCTCCCAGCCCGTCGCAGGCGTCTCCGGATTCACGGGGCCGGCACATGTCGGACAGCCACGATGGACCGCCGGCGCCGCCCGCCGGGGAGAGCAGGAGTGCCATGAGAGCCGTCCAGTACCGCGAGATCGGCGCAGAGCCGGTCGTCGTCGACGTCGACAAGCCGACGCCCGGGCCGGGTCAGGTCCTCCTGCGGGTCACCGCGGCGGGCCTGTGCCACTCCGACTCCTTCGTGATGGGGCTCCCCGAGGAGCAGTACACCTACGGCCTGCCCCTCACCCTCGGGCACGAGGGCGCGGGAGTCGTCGCCGAGCTCGGCGACGGCGTGACCGGCGTCGAGGTGGGCGACTCCGTCGCCGTCTACGGACCCTGGGGCTGCGGCGTCTGCCGCGCCTGCGCCGCGGGACGCGAGAACTACTGCCCGCACGCCGCGGAGCTGGGGATCACCCCTCCGGGTCTCGGAGCGCCGGGTGCGATGGCCGAGTACGTCCTGATCGACGACGTCCGCCACCTCGTGCCGCTCGGCGACCTCGACCCCGTCGAGTCGGTCTCGCTGACGGACGCCGGGCTCACGCCGTACCACGCGATCCGCTCGAGCGCCGCCGTGCTCGTGCCCGGCTCGACCGCCCTCGTGATCGGCAGCGGCGGCCTCGGGCACATCGGCATCCAGATCCTCAAGGCGATCACACCCGCCCGGGTCGTCGTGCTCGACCTCTCGGACGAGAAGCTCGCCCTGGCGCGCGAGGTCGGCGCCGACGAGACGCTGCGCTCCGACGACGCCGAGGTCGTCGCCCGGATCCGCGAGCTCACCGGCGGGGAGGGCGCGGAGGCGGTGTTCGACTTCGTCGGCGCGGAGCCGACCCTCGAGATCGCACGGCAGTCGGTCGCGCTCGACGGGCAGATCCAGATCGTGGGCATCGGCGGCGGGATCCTGCCGACGGGATTTTTCTCGTCGCCGTTCGGAGCCTCTGTGCGCGCTCCCTACTGGGGATCGCGGACCGAGCTGATGGAGGTGCTCGATCTGGCCCGCGCCGGCCTCGTGCGCGTGCACACCGAGCGGTTCTCGATCGAGGACGCGCCGGAGGCGTACCGGCGACTGCACGACGGGGACATCCGCGGTAGGGCCGTCGTCGTTCCGTGACGCCCCGTTAGTCTGGCCGGGTGACGGACCGACCGCAGCGCGACTTCGACGACCTGCTCCTGGACTCCGCGGGATCGACGAGTCCGCTCGAGACCGCTGCGGGCCGGGCGCCGCGGGCGCGGCCGGACGTCCCCGACGTGCCGCGGGGATCCTGGTTCGACGACGTCTTCGGGCGCCTCGTCTCGACTCCCGCGCGTCGTCGGCTGTACGACCTCGGGCTGCCCCTGCTGGTCGTGCTGGTCGCCGCCTTCCTCCGCCTCTGGAACCTCGGCCACCCGCGCTCGCTCGTCTTCGACGAGACCTTCTATGTGAAGGACGCCTGGACGCTCTGGAACCTCGGCTTCGAGGGCGCCTGGCCCGAGGACTCCGACCCCGGATTCATCTCCGGAGCCGTCGACACCTTCACCGGGGCGCCGGCGTTCGTGGTGCACCCACCGCTGGGCAAGTGGATCATCGGGCTCGGGATGGGCGCGCTCGGCGCCGACGACAGCGTCGGCTGGCGGATCTCGACCGCCCTCGCGGGGATCCTCGCGGTCGCCCTGGTGATCGTCATCGCCAGGCTGCTCTTCCGATCGACCCTCATCGCCTCCCTCGCCGGCCTCTTCCTCGCCCTCGACGGCCACGCGATCGTGATGTCGCGGGTCTCGCTGCTCGACGGCATCCTCATGCTCGTCGCCCTCTGCGGAGTCGCGGCCGTGCTGCTCGATCGGCGCTGGGCCGAGCAGCGGCTCGCCGAGAAGGTCGCGGCCGGGGCGCTGCCGAGCTGGGGGCCCGTGCTCTGGTGGCGTCCGTGGCTCCTGACCGCCGGCCTCTTCTTCGGTCTGGCCGCCGGCGTCAAGTGGACCGGCATCTACTTCCTCGCCGCCTACGGGATCTACTCGGTGCTGGTCGACGCGATGATGCGCCGCCGCGCGGGGGTGCCGTTCTGGGCGAGCGGCGCGGTGCTCAAACAGGGGCCGGTGACGTTCCTCCTGGTCGTGCCGATCGCGCTGATCGCCTACCTCTCGACGTGGCTCGGCTGGCTCCGCACGTCCGGCGGCTGGGCGCGGCAGTGGGCGACGGAGGCGCCGGGGAACGCCTGGACCGGCGCGCTCGCATGGGTGCCCGACTGGGCGCAGAGCCTCTGGCACTACCACGTCCAGATGTACGACTACTCGATCAATCTGCGCGCGACGCACCCCTACCAGGCCAGTCCGCTGACCTGGCTCCTGATGCAGCGGCCGACGAGCATGTACTTCGTCGATCAGGCGCAGGGCGTCGACGGATGCACCGCCGACCGCTGCGACGAGGCGATCACCTCGGTCGCGAATCCGCTGATCTGGTACGTCGGAGTGCTCGCACTCGCCTACCTCGTCTACCGCTTCGCCCGCTACCGCGAGTGGCGCGCGGGGTTCGTGCTGATGGGCATCGTCGCGGGCTACCTGCCGTGGATGCTCTACCTCGACCGCACGGTCTTCCAGTTCTACTGCGTCGTCTTCGAGCCCTACATGATGCTGGCGCTGGCGCTCACGGCGGGGATCGTCCTCGGCTCGCCCGGCGACGAACGCGGGAGGCGCACCCGCGGGATCCTGATCGTCGGCGTCTTCGTCGTGCTGGCCGCCGCGCTCACGGCGTACTTCTACCCGCTGTGGACCGGGCAGCAGACGTCGTTCGCGTTCTGGCAGGCGCACATGTGGCTGCCGTCGTGGGTCTGACCTGCTGATGGGGTCGGCCGGGTCGTGGAGCTGATCCGCCGGGTCGGCCCTGGGGTCGCCGTCTGCGCCCTCGCCGCCCTCGTCGCCGCCGGTGTGCACGCCGTGGTCCCGGCCGTGCCGATGCTCACCGCGGCGGTGGCGCTCGGGATCCTCGTCGCGCAGATCCCCTCGGCGCGCCCGGTTCTCGGGCGCCTCGGTCCGGGCCTGAAGTTCTCGTCGCGGACCCTGATGCGCGCGGGGATCGTGCTGCTCGGCCTCAAGCTCTCGCTGATCGACATCGCCGCGCTCGGCTGGGGCGCGATCCTCGTCGTCGTCGGGATCGTGCTGGCGACCTTCGCACTGACCTACGCGCTCGGGCGGGCGCTGCGCCTGCCGGGGAGGGAGCCGCTGCTGCTGGCCGCCGGGTTCTCGATCTGCGGGGCCTCCGCGATCGGGGCGATGGCGGGGGCGACCCGCGCGAAGGAGGAGGAGCAGGCCACCCCGGTCGCACTGGTGACCCTCTGCGGGACCCTCGCGATCGCCGTGCTGCCGGCGCTTCAGCATCCGCTCGGCCTCTCGGACGCGTCCTTCGGGCACTGGGTGGGTGCCTCGGTGCACGACGTCGGGCAGGTCGTCGCGACGGCGCAGGTGGCCGGGGCATCGGCGCTCGCGATCGCGGTCGTCGTGAAGCTGACGCGCGTCGTGATGCTCGCGCCGATGGTGGCGGTGGCCGCGGCGGTGACCCGACGCACGGGGTCGGCGGGCGGACCGCGGCCGGCCGTCGTGCCGCTGTTCGTGGTCGGATTCCTCGCCGCGGTGCTCGTGCGGACGCTGATCCCGCTGCCGGAGGGCGTGCTCGTCGCCGCGGACACGGCCCAGACCTGGCTGCTCGCTGCTGCCCTCTTCGCGCTCGGCAGCGCAGTGCGGCTGCGGTCGCTGCTGACGACGGGGTGGCGGGCGCTGGTCGTCGCGCTGGCCTCGTGGGCCGCGATCGCGGGGATGGCGCTGGCGGCCGTCCACGCCTCGGTGTGAGTGTTACGGGATGCGTCGCGGGAGGTCCGGCGATGTCGGCGGCGGCGGCTAACGTCGATCGCATGGCAGATCGCGAGTACGGCTTCAAGACGCGTGCGATCCACGCGGGCAACATCCCCGACCCGGTGACGGGCGCGCGAGCGCTGCCGATCTACCAGACGAGCGCGTTCGTCTTCGACGACACCTCCGATGCGGCGGCCCGCTTCGCACTGCAGAAGTACGGCAACATCTACTCCCGCCTGTCGAACCCCACCGTCGCCGCGTTTGAGGAGCGGGTCGCGAGCCTCGAGGGGGGCCTGGGTGCCGTGGCGACCGCCTCCGGTCTGTCGGCGCAGTTCATCACCTTCGCGGCGCTCGTCGGAGCGGGCGATCACGTGGTGGCGTCGGCCAACCTCTACGGCGGCTCGATCACGCAGCTCGACGTGACGCTGCGGCGCTTCGGAGTCGAGACCACCTTCGTGCAGTCGAGCGACCCGGCCGACTACGCGGCGGCGATCACGCCCGAGACCAAGGTCCTCTACGCCGAGACGATCGCGAACCCCTCCGGCGAGATCGCCGACATCGAGGGGCTGGCCGAGGTCGCCCACGCCGCCGGGATCCCGCTCATCATCGACTCGACCGTCGCGACGCCCTACCTCGTCCGGCCGATCGAGTGGGGCGCCGACATCGTCATCCACTCGGCCACCAAGTTCCTCGGCGGGCACGGCACCACGCTCGGCGGCGTGGTCGTCGAATCGGGCCGCTTCCACTACTCGCACGAGAAGTTCCCGCTGCTGCACGACGCCGTCGCCTCGTACGGCGGGCTCTCGTGGGACGGCAACTTCGGCGAGTACGGCTTCCTCACGCGCCTCCGCGCCGAGCAGCTGCGCGACATCGGGCCGGTCCTCGCTCCGCACTCGGCCTTCCTGCTCGCGCAGGGCGTCGAGACGCTGCCCTACCGGATCCAGGCGCACGTCGACAACGCCCGCCGCGTCGCGGAGTGGCTCGACGCCGACCCGCGGGTCGAGGCGGTCTACTGGGCAGGGCTGCCCGAGCACCCGCACTTCGAGCGGGCGCAGAAGTACCTGCCGAAGGGTCCGGGATCGGTCTTCAGCTTCGTCGTCAAGGGCGGTCGCGCGGTCGGTCAGACCTTCATCGAGTCGGTCGACCTCGCGAGCCACCTGGCCAACATCGGCGACGCGAAGACGCTGGTGATCCACCCCGCCTCCACCACGCACGCGCAGCTCACCGAGCAGCAGCTGCTCCACGCCGGCGTTCTGCCGGGGCTGGTCCGCCTCTCGGTCGGCATCGAGGACGCGGACGACATCATCTACGATCTCGACCAGGCGCTCGCCCACGCGGTCGAGAAGCACGGCACTCCGGATGCGCCGACCGAGCTGCCCGACGACGTCTCGGTGACCATCGACTCGCCCACCGTGGAGGTCTGACCATGAGCACCGACGCCACCGTCGTCGCGCAGCTGTCCAACGGGCTCAGCTGCTCCGTCCCCGCGAGCTCGCCTCTCGCGAAGCTGCTGAAGTCGCAGCGCACCTGGGTGGGTCCCGACGCCAAGAAGCGGCTCGACATCCTGCGCCGAGCGAAGACCGTCGCGATCGTGGGAGCATCGCCCAACCCCGCGCGCTCGTCGTACTTCGTCTCGACCTACCTCCAGCAGTCGAGCGACTACGAGCTCTACTTCGTGAACCCGAACGCGACCGAGATCCTCGGGCAGCCGGTCTACAGGAGCCTCGCAGACCTGCCGGTCGTCCCCGACATCGTCGACGTCTTCCGCAAGGCGAGCGACATCCCCTCGGTCATCGACGACGTCGTGGCGATCGGCGCGCCGACCGTCTGGGTGCAGCTCGGCATCTGGAACCAGGAGGCGGCCGAGTACGGCGAGTCGAAGGGACTGACGGTCGTGATGGACCGCTGCATCAAGGTCGAGCACGCCCGCTTCCACGGCGGACTGCACCTCCTCGGCTTCGACACCGGCCAGATCACCTCGCGCAAGACGATCCGCTGACGCGGCGGCCCGGAGCGACGACCTCCGGCTCGCAGAACCGCACTCGGCTCGCAGGAACCTCGCGTTCCCGCGAGCCGAACGTGTTTCTCCGAGTCGACGGTGCCCGCGACCGGCAGCCTTAGATCGGAGGAGCGAGGACGTCGGGCGATCCTCCTCCTCCCGCGGGGCGAGCGCGTCCCCCGCGAGTCGGAGACCCCTCCGCATCGGGTGCACGGTCTCTGGGCGACACCTCCGGATCGTCGATGGGCCACGGCCCCAGGAGTAGGCAGGACGTGCAAGGGAGAAACGAACTCCGCTGATCGTCACAACGAATCAGGCCGCTCAGCGGCCACGAAGAGGTGTACGAAACGATGAGAAATCCCCGTCCCACTCCACCCGCGCAGCGCCCCCGGCGCCTCCTGATCGCAGGAGTCGCGTGCGGCGCACTCGCCTTCGGGTCGCTCGCCACGGCGCCCGTCGCCCTCGCCGCCGACGCGCCGGTCAGCGCCGTCGCGGCGTCGGCCGCAGCCTGGCCCGTCGTCGCCGAGGGCGAGAACAGCGCGAACGCCCGCACCGTCCAGCACCTGCTGAACGCCGCCGGCTACACCGTCGACGCCGACGGCGTCTTCGGACCGGCCACCGCATCCGCGGTGACCTCCTTCCAGACCGATCGCGGGCTCTCGGCCGACGGGATCGTCGGCGAGCAGACCTGGTCGGCCCTGATCACGACGGTCTCGTCGGGCGACTCCGGCGAGACGGTCACCGCCCTGCAGGTCCAGCTGAACAAGACCGGCGCCGGGCTGAGCGTCGACGGCTCCTTCGGGCCGGCGACGCAGTCCGCCGTAGAGAGCTTCCAGTCGTCGGCCGGTCTCACGGTCGACGGCATCGCCGGCCCCCAGACCTGGCAGTCGATCGTGGGCTCCGGGTCCGGCACCACGCCGGATCCCGGTCAGCCGGGTGAGACCTTCGCCACGCTCAGCGACGAGCAGCTCGCCAACGTCCGGACGATCATCGCGGAGGGGAAGACCGCCGGGGTGCCCGAGTACGGCTGGGTCGTGGCGATCGCGACCGCGATGCAGGAGTCGCGCCTCCGCAACCTGTCGGGCGGCGACCGGGACTCGGTCGGGCTCTTCCAGCAGCGGCCCTCCGCCGGCTGGGGTGCTGCGGCCGATCTCGTCGATCCCGTCTACGCCTCCAGGGCGTTCTACGGAGCGGCGAACAGCCCGACCACGAACACCGGCCTGACGGACATCGCGGGCTGGGAGTCGATGTCGGTCACGGAGGCGGCGCAGGCCGTGCAGGTATCGGCCTACCCGGACGCGTACGCGCAGTGGGAGACGCTGGCGCGCGAGGCAGTCGAGAGCGAGGGATGAGGACCATGACCACGACCACCATCACGGAGGCACCGGAGCGCCGGGGCATCCGTGCCCGCCTTCTCGCCGTCCTCACAGCCCTGGTCCTCGCGATCGGCTTCGCAGGCGGCACCGCCACTTCCGCGCAGGCCGCGGACTGGCCGGTGCTCTCCTCCGGATCGAGCGGGGAGGACGTGACCACGGCGCAGTACCTGCTGCGCTCCTCCGGTCAGTCGCTCGATGTCGACGGGGCCTTCGGTCCCGGAACCCAGGCCGCCGTCACCTCGTTCCAGTCGGGCAGCGGCCTCGCGGCCGACGGCGTGATCGGCGAGGCGACCTGGGGCGCGCTGACCGTGACCGTCCAGAGCGGCTCCTCCGGCGATGCGGTGAGTGCTGCGCAGACCCAGCTGAACGCGAACGGAGCGTCGATCGCCGTCGACGGCGCGTTCGGCGCCGCGACGACCTCTGCGACGCAGAGCTTCCAGAGCTCGGCGGGTCTGACCGCCGACGGGATCATCGGGCCGGCGACCTGGAAGGCTCTCATCGCGGGGACCGGAGGCGGCACCACGCCTCCTCCGAGCGGCGACGCCGCGGCGACCGCTCAGGCGATCCTCGACAACCCCGGGATCGAGCTCTACGACTCCGGCGACGACCCGGCATCGACCGCCCTCGCGAACATCCGTGACACGGCCGCCGGCCAGCCCGCGAAGACGAGCCCCGGCGGCGATGCGGGGGTCACGTCGGTGTCCCTCGACCCGGCGATGCTCGACGCGCTGCTGAAGCTCAGCACGCAGTACGGGCACACCCTGTCGGTGTCGTCGATCGCCGGCGAAGACCACACGTCGGCGTCCCGCCACTACACGGGCAACGCGGTCGACATCCCGATCATCGACGGCACCTTCGTGGCCGCCGGCGCCGACCACCAGTCCGTGCAGAACGCCTGCGACGAGATGGGGGCGACGCTCACGCTCGGCCCGGGCGACGAGGGTCACTCCGACCACGTGCACTGCGAGTTCTGACCACGCCGACCGGAGGGGGCGGGCGCCTGACCAGGGCGCCCGCCCCCTGCGTCGTGCGGGGCGTAGTCTCGGGACATGAGCGCCTACGTCTCCGTTCTCGACCTGTTCAGCGTGGGGATCGGTCCGTCGAGCTCGCACACCGTCGGCCCGATGCGGGCTGCGCTGGCACTGGCGGAGCGCCTCCGCTCGGCCGGCCTTCTCGGCACCGTGAGTCGCGTGGGCTGCACCCTCTACGGGTCGCTGGGGGCGACCGGGATCGGTCACGGCACGCCCGACGCGGTCGTCGCCGGCCTGTCCGGACTCGCTCCCGAGAGCTGCGACCCCGACGAGGTGCGCGGCGCCTGGCGGCGGCTCGACGAGATCGGCGAGATCCTGCTCGCCGGCGAGCAGCGCCTCCCGATGTCGCGCGACGACATCGCCTTCGAGCCGCGGACGAGACTCCCCGAGCACCCCAACGCGGTCACCTTCAGCGTCTGGCTCGGCGAGGAGGCACTCCCCGAGTGGGAGGAGACCTACTACTCGATCGGCGGCGGCTTCATCCGTCGCGCCGGGGAGCGGGCCGAGCTCGCGGCGCTCGCGGCGCATCCGTACCCCTTCGTCTCGGCCGCCGATCTGCTCTCCGTCTGCGATCGGACCCGCTCGAGCATCGACGAGATCGCGGCCGCGAACGAGCGCGCCCTGCATCCGGACCAGGACATCGACGCCCGGCTCGACGGCATCTGGGACGCGATGGCCGCGTGCGTCGACCGTGGACTGGCGACCGACGGAGTGCTGCCCGGCGGCCTCGAGGTGCGACGGCGCGCCTCGGTGCTGCGCGAGCGGCTCGAGGCGTTCGAGGTCGATCCGCTCGATCGGGCGCGGGCGACATCGGTCGAGTGGCTCCACGCCTTCGCCCTCGCGGTGAACGAGGAGAACGCCGCGGGCGGGCGCGTCGTGACGGCGCCGACGAACGGGGCCGCCGGGATCATCCCCGCTGTCGCCCACTACTACCTCCGCTTCGTGCCGGGTGCGGATCGGGCGGGGATCCGCCGGTTCCTCCTGACGGCGACCGCGATCGGCTCGCTGTGCAAGACGAACGCCTCGATCTCGGGAGCCGAGGCGGGCTGCCAGGGCGAGGTCGGCTCGGCCTGCGCGATGGCCGCGGGTGCGCTCTGCGCGGTGCTCGGAGGCACTCCGCGGCAGGTCGAGAACGCCGCCGAGATCGCGATGGAGCACCACCTCGGCCTCACCTGCGACCCGGTCGGCGGCCTGGTGCAGATCCCCTGCATCGAGCGCAACGCCATCGCCGCATCGACCGCGGTCAGTGCGGCGAGGCTGGCGCTGCACGGGGACGGCATCCACCGCGTCTCCCTCGACACCGTCATCGAGACGATGCGGCAGACCGGGATCGACATGTCCTCGAAGTACAAGGAGACGAGCGAGGGCGGCCTGGCCGTCAACGTCATCGAGTGCTGACGCCTCCCCCGCCGAGGGAGGAGGGAGGAGGGGCGGGCGGTGCGTGACGTGGGGTGACGCGACGGGGTGCGGGTGTCGCAGGTGCCGCCTAGCGTGGAGGGATGAGCAGCCCCTACCTCGCCCGGCCGATCGTCTCGACGCAGTGGCTCGCCGACCAGCTCGGCCGCGACGGGCTGGTCGTGATCGATGCGAGCGTGCTCGTCGTCAGCGGCTTCGACGGCCGCCCCGGCTACCTCAGCGGCGAGGAGCAGTACCTCGTCGACGGCCACGTGCCGGGCGCGGTGTTCGCCGACCTGATCGAGCAGCTCTCCGATCCCGGAGCCGTTCACCCCTTCACCCGCCTCGACCCCGAGCGCTTCGCCGCCGCGGTCGGCGAGCTCGGCATCGACGACGACTCGGTCGTGGTGGTCTACGACTCCGCCGTCGGGCAGTGGGCATCGAGGCTCTGGTGGCTCCTGCGTGCCGCGGGGCACGACTCCGTCGCCGTGCTCGACGGGGGTCTGACGGCGTGGCGGCAGGAGGCGCGCCCGCTCGAGACCGGTCACGTCGCGCCGATTCCCGGTCGCGGCATCACGGTGCGGCAGGAGCGCCCGCTGTGGATCGACAAGGCCGGCGTCGAGCGCGTCGTGGCCGGCGACGAGCCGGGCGCCCTCGTCTGCGCTGTCCCGCCGAAGGAGTTCACCGGTGAGGCGGGCAGACGCGCGCGTCCGGGTCACCTCCCGGGTTCAGTGAGCGTCCCCGCGGCCCGCCTCGTCGACAGGGAGGCGAACACGCTGCTGCCGGCCGATCGCCTCCGGGCGCTCTTCGCCGACGTGCTCGGCGCCGAGCGGATCGTGCTCTACTGCGGAGGCGGCATCGCCGCGGCGGCCGACGCCCTCGCCCTCTCTCTCCTCGGCTACGACGACGTCGTGATCTACGACGGGTCGCTCAACGAATGGGCGGCGGACCCCGACGCTCCGCTCGTGGTCACGGCCGCATGAGGATGCTGCCGGGCAGGACCGTCGTCGGCAGCGCGCAGACGAACGCCTCGCAGGCGTAGGCGGTCGGCAGCCCGTCGCGCGAGGTGCGCCCCTCGAACAGCTCGAACCCCGCCTCCGTCCACTCGACGGCCCCGGCGTCCGAGACCGCGACGAGCACGCCGAGGTCGGCGGAGCGAGCGCCCTCGAGCAGGCCGGTCGCTCCGCTCGGCGCGACCAGCACCAGCTGCGTGATCGGCCGCGCGAGCCGCGAGGCCAGGGACAGCACCGCACCGAACCCCATCGGCTGCGAGAGCGCGCTCGGGGCGACCCCGTCGACCACCGCCTCCGCCGCGTCACGGTAGCGCCGGTCGCCGGTGAGCAGGAAGAGCTCGTGCGCGGCGTCGGCCGCGGCCGAGAGACCCGACGGGTAGGCACCCTCCGAGGGGTCGGCGGCGAGCAGCAGGCCGCGCGCCGTCAGGGCGGGATCGCCTCCGCCCGGGAGCGCGAACGGCGGCCACGCCGAACCCGCGGCGTCGAGGGCACCGTCGATCAGGCGCCGCGCGACGAGCGCGTAGCGGGGCGACCCCTCGGCGACGGCGAGGCGCAGCAGGCCTCCCGCGAGCATCCCGAGGTCTTCCAGCGCGGGGCGGGCCGCAGAGACCGCGTCGCCGAGGGAGGCGCGGACCGCGAGGGTCCCGTCGACGACGTGGCGGTCGAGGAGGAAGTCGGCCGCCCGGCGAGCGGCGTCGATCCACTCCTCGCGCCCCAGCGCGCGCCCGGCGCGGGCCAGCGCCTGGACGGCGAGGCCGTTCCAGCCGGTGACCACCTTCTCGTCGAGCGCGGGCGGTTCGAGACCGCTCCGGTCCTCAGCGAGGTAGTAACCGCCCTCGGAGCGCGTCCCGTCGACGATGCTCTCCGAGTCCTGGGCGCTCGCGAAGCCGCCTCCTGGTCGCTGCAGGGTGTCGAGGAGGAAGGAGGCGATGCCCTCCGCGACCCCCGTCAGCGCGGCCGCATCGGTGCCGCCCCGGCCGAGCAGCACCGCCGCGACGTCCAGGAGCAGAGCGTTGTCGTAGAGCATCCGCTCGTAGTGGGGATCGCTCCAGTCGGCTCGGGTCGCGTAGCGGAAGAAGCCGCCGTCGCGGTCGCGCAGGGGTGACCGGGCGAGCGCCAGGAGTGTGCGCTCGGCGAGCTCCGCCCCCGTCTCGCGCGAGGCGAGGAATCCGAGGACCGGTGCGACGGGGAACTTCGGGGCGCCGCCGAAGCCGCCGTGATCGCGGTCCTCCTCCGCGAGCAGCAGGGCTACCGCCGCGTCGAGCTCGGCGTCGTCCGGAGTCCCGTCGGCAGGCGGCAGAGCTGCGGTGGCCTCGCGCAGCGCGGTCGCGAGCGAGCCCGCCGTCGCGTGCACCTCGTCGCGGCGCAGACGCCACGCCTCCGACACGGCGTCGAGCACGTCCGAGAAGGCGGGCGAGCCGCCGACCGCGCGGGGCGGGAAGTAGGTGCCCGCGTAGAAGGCCTCGCCCCCGGGAGTCGTGAAGACGGTCAGCGGCCAGCCGAGGTGGCGGGTGAAGGCGCTGGCGGCGGTGAGGTAGGCGGTGTCGACGTCGGGGTGCTCCTCGCGGTCGACCTTCACGGCGACGAAGCCCGCGTTCAGGCGCGCGGCGAGGACCGGGTCGGAGAAGGACTCGCGAGCCATCACGTGGCACCAGTGGCAGGTCGCGTAGCCGATCGAGACGAGGACGGGAACGTCGCGGCGGACCGCCTCGGCGAACGCCTCCTCGCCCCAGGGGAACCAGTCGACGGGGTTGTCCGCGTGCGAGCGGAGGTAGGGGCTGACACTGGAGCGCAGTCGTTCGGCCATCCCCCCACGCTATCCCGGGCCCGCGGGGGTGCCAGGGGGTTGCCGGGCGCGCACGACCCCCGCCGAGGCGACTCACCCACCGCGACGACCGTTCTCAGCCGACGTTCTGCAGCGCCTCCTCGCCGCGGGGCGAGGGCACGAGCGGGAGGGCCGCCACCGGCGCGAGGGCGACGATCGCGAAGGCCAGCGGATAGCCGACGAGGCCGATCAGGGCGCCGATCGCGGGAGCCGCCACGGCCGCGGTCGCGAACTGCCCGGTGTTCTGCGCCCCGAGCGCCCGGCCCGACCACGACGGCCCCGCGATCTCGGCGACGGAGGTGAAGGCGAGCCCGTTGTCGGCGACCGAGATCGTCGTGGCCGCGACGAAGAGGACGGCGGCCACGGCGACTCCGGCGTGCACCGCGCTCGAGCCGGCGAGGAGCAGCAGGGCGACGACGCCCGCGACCGCGACCCAGCGCAGCGGCCGGAGGCGCGAGCCGACCCTGTCGCTGAGCACGCCGACGCCGATCCGGCCGAACGCGCCCGCGAACTGCGCGACCGCGATGAGCACGCCGGCGGCGGCCGGCTCCCAGCTCTGATCGACGATCAGCCAGACGAGCCCGAAGGTCGAGAGGGTGAACTGCGGCACGACGAGCAGGGCCGAGACCGCGTGGATGCGCCAGAGTGCGCCGCTCCCCCGGTAGGGATTGCGGGCCGCGGTCGCGGCGCCCCGGGGAGCCCGCGGCGGGTCGACGATCCCGATCCCGCAGGCGACGGCGAGGACCCCGAGCAGCACGGCCGGCACGGCGAGGGCGGCCGGAATGCCGGCGGCGGCGGCGATCGGCGGGATGCTGAGCGAGGCGGCGGCAACTCCGAGGGGCTGACTCATCTGACGGATGCCCATCGCGAGTCCGCGGCGGTGGCGCGGGAACCAGCCGATCACCACGCGCCCGCTCGCGGCGTTGACGCTGCCCGACGCCATCCCGCCGAGGAGGAGGAAGACGGCGAGCGCGATCAGATCGCCGGTCAGCATCGCCGCGACCGCGCTGAGGGCGGTCGCGCCCACTCCGATCGCGATCACGATCCGCTCGCCGTAGCGGTCGGCCAGCGCACCCCACGCGACGAGCGTCAGCACGAGTCCGACGTTGGGCGCGGAGGCGAGCAGGCCCGCCTCGGCGAGCGAGTAGCCGTACTCGGTGTGCAGCAGCGGGATGAGGAACGGGGGGACCGACACGAAGACGGTCGTGGCGGCCTGCGCGGCGACTCCGAGGGCGAGCATCAGCCACGGTCGCGGGGTGCGGGGCACGGGTCTCCTACGGGTGTCTCGGGCCCACGGGTGTCTCGGGCCCGCGGGTGTCTCGGTGCGCGCCCTCGGCCGGGCGCGCGATCCTCAGCGCTCGAAGAACCAGCCGCTCGGCCGATCGGCTCCGGAGGAGGCGCCGGGTCCGCGACCGCGGCGCCTCCCGACGACGAGGTAGGCGATGCTGCCGAGGAACGGCGCGATGACGATGAACGCGACCCAGCCGACCTTCGCGACCTTCGACAGCCGCGGGTTCGAGAGCACGCCCTGGATCGCGAAGAGCAGCAGCACGATGTTGAGCACCACCAGGAGGGACTGCGGGTTCACGCTCTGCTCTCTGCCGTGACCGGTCCGCGCGATCGAGGATCCCGGTCGGGATGTGCCGTCCCGGACGGGAGGAGCGTCCGGCGACCCGCTCTCTCGCGGGATTCTGCGAGGAGGAGGGCCAGGGCATTGTCGCACGCGGCCGTAGGATGGAGGGCTCATGTCAGAGGTCCTCAGCATCCGCTACCCGCCAGAACTCCCCGTCTCGGCGCGGAGGGACGACATCGCTGCGGCGATCCGCGACAACCAGGTCGTGATCGTCGCCGGAGCCACCGGATCGGGCAAGACCACCCAGCTGCCGAAGATCTGCCTCGAGCTCGGGCGCGGGAGCATCGCGCACACCCAGCCGCGCCGCATCGCCGCGCGCACGATCGCCGAGCGCATCGCGGAGGAGCTCGACGACGAGGTCGGCGGGATCGTCGGCTACCAGGTGCGGTTCACCGACCGGGCGAGCGCCTCGACGCGGATCAAGCTGATGACCGACGGCATCCTGCTGAACGAGATGAACCACGACCGGATGCTCAGCCGGTACGACACGATCATCATCGACGAGGCGCACGAGCGCAGCCTCAACATCGACTTCCTCCTCGGCTACCTGCACCGCCTGCTGCCGCAGCGGCCCGATCTGAAGCTCATCATCACCTCGGCGACCATCGATCCGGCGAGCTTCGCGCGGCACTTCGCCGACGCCGGCGGGAAGCCCGCGCCGGTGATCGAGGTCTCGGGCCGCACCTACCCGGTCGAGATCCGCTACCGCCCTCTCGTCGCCGAGGAGCCGGAGGAGGACGACGACACCGACACGCCCGACGCGACCGCCGGCAGCCGCGACCTCCTCACCGGCATCACCGACGCGCTCGCCGAGCTCGCCCGCGAGGACTCGGGCGACGTGCTCGTCTTCCTCTCGGGCGAGAACGAGATCCGCGACGCGGAGGACGCCATCCGCGGGCAGAACCTGCCCGGCACCGAGGTCCTGCCCCTCTACGGGCGCCTCTCGGCCGCCGACCAGCACCGGGTCTTCGAGCGCACGCGCACCCCGGGGGTGCGCAGGCGCGTCGTCCTGGCGACGAACGTCGCCGAGACGAGCCTCACCGTTCCGGGCATCCGCTACGTGATCGACGGAGGCACCGCCCGCATCTCGCGCTACAGCGCGCGCTCCAAGGTGCAGCGCCTCCCGATCGAGGCGGTCTCGCAGGCCTCCGCGAATCAGCGCTCCGGCCGCTCCGGCCGCACCAGCGCCGGCATCGCGATCCGGCTCTACTCGGAGGAGGACTACCTCCGGCGCCCGGAGTACACCGACCCCGAGATCCTGCGCACGGGCCTCGCCGCCGTCATCCTGCAGATGATCTCGCTGGGCCTGGGCGACATCGCCTCCTTCCCCTTCCTGACGCCTCCCGACTCGCGCGGCATCAAGGACGGCCTCGACCTGCTCACCGAGCTCGGCGCGATCCGCGCTCCCTCCGACGCCGGGCGAGGGGCCCCTCCCGGCGGCGACGCCGAGGCGGGCACGACCGGCGCTCCACGAGGCCGGTCGAGTGCGCCGCAGCTCACCCGCACCGGACGCGACCTGGCGAGGCTGCCGATCGACCCGCGGTTCGGGCGCATGGTCATCGAGTCGCGCAAGCACGGGGTCAGCCGCGAGGTGATGGCCATCGTCGCCGGGCTGACGATCCAGGACGTCCGCGAGCGCCCGCTCGAGCGCCGCGCGCAGGCCGACCAGCAGCACGCGCGCTTCGTCGACCCGACGAGCGACTTCCTCACCCTGCTGAACCTCTGGAACCATCTGGAGGAGAAGCAGCAGGAGCTCTCCTCCAGTGCCTTCCGCCGGCTCTGCAAGGCCGAGTACCTCAACTACCTGCGGGTGCGCGAGTGGCAGGACGTCTTCCGCCAGCTCCGGCAGCTCGCCCGGCCGCTCAAGCTCGAGCTCGGCGAGCCGAAGGTCGACCCCGACGGGATCCACCGCTCGCTGCTCGCAGGCCTCCTCTCGCACCTGGGCATCAAGGACACGACGTCGCAGCAGGCTCAGCGCGCGGCGAAGAACCGCGAGCGCCAGAGCGTGCAGTACGTCGGCGCGCGCAACGCCAAGTTCTCGATCTTCCCCGGCAGTGCGCTCGCCAAGAAGCTGCCCGACGCCGTGATGAGCGCCGAGCTCGTCGAGACCAGCCGGCTCTTCGCCCGCTCGAACGCCGCGATCGACCCGGCGTGGGCGGAGGCGATCGCGGGCGACCTCGTCAAGCGGCAGTTCAGCGAGCCGCACTGGGAGAAGTCGCAGGGCGCGGCGGTCGCCTACGAGAAGGTCACGCTCTACGGCGTGCCGATCATCGCGCGGCGCCGCGTGCAGTTCTCGCGGATCGATGCCGCCTACGCCCGGGAGCTGTTCATCCGGCACGCCCTGGTCGAGGGCGAGTGGGAGTCGCGCCACGCGTTCGACCGGAAGAACCGGGCCCTGCGCGCCGAGCTCGAGCGCCTCGAGGAGCGGACGCGGCGCCGCGATCTGCTCGTCGACGACGAGGCGGTCTTCGACTTCTACGACCGCCGACTCCCCCGCGACATCCACTCGGTGCGCTCGTTCGACTCCTGGTGGCGGACCGCCCAGCACGACGAGCCCGACCTGCTCACGATGACGCAGCAGACCCTGCTGCCCGAGGACGCGGAGGAGATCGACGAGACCGCGTTCCCGACGCAGTGGCGCCAGGCCGACCAGCGCTTCCGCCTCTCGTACCGCTTCGAACCGGGCACGGAGGAGGACGGCGTCACAGTGCACGTGCCGCTCGCGCTCCTGCCGCGCGTCACGCCGCTCGGCTTCGACTGGCTCGTGCCGGGCCTCCGCGCCGAGCTGGTGACCGCCATGATCAAGGCGCTGCCCAAGCACCTCCGGCGCAACGTCGTCCCGGCGAACGACTGGGCGCGCAAGCTCACCGCGACCCTCCCCCACGACGTCCCGAATCCGCCCACGGAGTCGTTCGCCGCCACCCTCGCGGCGGCCATCCGGCGGGAGGCCGGCGTCGTCGTGCAGGCGTCCGACTTCGACCTCGAGCGCATCCCGAGCCACCTCCGGGTGACCTTCGCGATCGCCGACGAGCGCGGGCGCACCCTCGCGGCCGGCAAGGAGCTCGCGCCGCTCGCGGAGCGCCTGCGCGGCCGGGTCCGCGACGAGGTCGCCCGGGTCGTCGAGGCCCGCGTGCCCGACGCACTCGAGCGACGGGGCCTGAAGACGTGGGACATGCCCGAGCTGCCGCGCGTCACCGACACCCGGCAGGGCGGCAACACGATCCGGGCCTACCCCGCACTGATCGACGACGGCGACTCCGTCTCGATCCGCCTGCTCGCGACTCCCGAGGACCAGGCCAGGGAGCACCCGCGCGGGGTGCGGCGCCTCCTGCTGCTCGCGACGCCGAGCCCGGTGGCCTACGTGCAGCAGCACCTCACCTCGAACGAGAAGCTCGTGCTCGCGCAGAGCCCCTACCAGAACACGACGGCGCTGTTCACCGACTGCCTGCTGGCCTGCGTCGACGCGGTCCTCTGGCGGATGAAGCCCGACGGGATGCTGTTCCTCAGGGCCGAGTTCGACGCGGTGCGCGACCGGGTGTCGGCGAGCGTGATGGACTCGATGTTCGAGACCGTGAAGACGGTGACCACGATCCTGACGACGGCCCGCGGGGTCGAGAAGGCGCTGAAGGCCTCGACGAGCATGGCCCTGCTGCCCGCCCTGACCGACGCGCGCCAGCAGCTCTCGGGCCTGGTCTACGCGGGATTCGTCTCCGCGACCGGAGTGGAGCGCCTCCGGCACCTGCCGCGCTACCTCGCGGCGATCACCGAGCGATTCGGCAAGATCGGCGAGAACGTCGGTCGCGACCGGGTCTGGCTCAACGAGGTGCAGGCGGCCGAGGAGCTGTACCGCTCGGCGGGAGGCGTCACGCCGCTGCCCCCGCACGCCCCGGAGAACCTGGCCCGCGCCCGCTGGATGATCGAGGAGCTGCGGGTGAGCTTCTTCGCGCAGGGCCTCGGCACGGCCGAGAGCGTCTCGCTGCAGCGGATCCGCAAGGTGCTCGCGGGCTGATCGCAAGCCCTCCGCCGAGGGAGCAGCGAGCGTCGAGGGAGCCCGCCCTGGCGGGTCTCGTGGGCGTTTCGGGTTCTCTCGCGCGGGCCGCTAGTGTCGTCCGGTGGGCAGCTACACCGAACTCCTGAGAACCCCGGGGGTGGGGCGCATCATCGCCGCGCAGCTCACCGCGCGCTTCCCGTTCGGGATGCTGTCGCTCGCGTTCCTCCTGCACGTCGAGCGCGTGCACGACTCCTACGCCGCGGCGGGTCTGGTGCTCGGCTCGATGTCGATCGGGCAGGCGATCGCCGGCCCGCTGACGAGCCGGCTGATGGGCCGGCTCGGGATGCGCCTCGTCCTCACGCTCACCCTCATCGTCTGCGCCGCCGCGATCATCGCGATGGCCCTGCTCGAGCTCGAGGTGTGGCAGTTCGTGGTGATCGCCCTGGTCGCGGGCCTGAGCATGCCGCCCGTCCAGCCCGCGGTGCGCACGATCTACCCGAAGATGGTGACGAGCTCGCAGCTCACCCCCCTCTTCTCGCTCGACGCGTCGGCGCAGGAGATCATCTGGGTGCTCGGGCCGGTGCTCACCACGTTCGTCTCGATCCAGATCTCGACGGTCGCGGGCATCCTCGTGGCCGCCGCGTTCCTGATCGGAGGCGGCATCTGGTTCATCGCCTCGCCCGAGGTGGGCCGCGTGCGGATCCCGCGCTCCAAGCGCAAGCTCGGCGTGGTGCTCACGAAGCCCCCGGTGCTCCTGGCGACCGTGGTCGGCTTCCTCCTCGTCGGCGCCTGCGCGGCGGTCGAGGCCGGAGTCGTCGCCGTGTTCGGCGAGGGCGGGGTCGAGTCGGGAGTGGTCCTCGCGATCTTCGCGGCCGGCTCGCTGGTGGGCGGTCTGACGCTGGGTCACATCCCGATCAGCCGGTGGGCGACCGCGCGCCGGATGCTGATCGTCACGGTCGGCATGGGTCTCGCGGCCTTCTCGACCGACTTCTGGTGGCTCTCGGCGACGCTCTTCCTCGCCGGAGTCGGCATCGCTCCCGCCCTCGCCGCCCTCTTCACGATCACCGCGGCGAGTGTGCGGTTCTCGGACACGGCGGAGGCTTACGGCTGGGTCGGCACCGGTCAGCTCATCGGCGCGGCACTGGGCTCCGCCATCGCCGGCGTGCAGATCGACCAGGCCGGGCCGACCGCCGCGATCGCGGTCGCCGCGGCGTTCGCGTTCGTCGGCTTCGTCGTCCCCGCGCTCGGCCGGCGCTACCACCCCGATCTGCGCGGCCGCGACGCGAGCCCGCTCCCCGACACCGAACCCGTGAACCTGCCCACCTGATCCGCTCGCCCGTTGCTGGGGCCCGCGCGCCGCGCCTAGGGTTGGCGCCACAACGGGGCACTCGGAGGGGACGGCGATGGGACTGCGCGACGACGCCGAGGACCTCGTCCGGGTCCACCAGCGCGCCGCGGCCGAGGCGCACGTCCTGGTGCCGTGGTCCGATCCCGAGACGCCCGACTGGTGCGCCGAGCTAGCGGCAGGGCTGTGGGAGGGATCGTTCCGGCCGAGCCCCGTGTACTACCGACCGGAGGACCCCTCGCACGCGTGGAGGGGTCCGCACCCCGTGCACGTGCACCACCTCGGGTACGGCTGGCAGCTCACCGCCCACCGCGAGCGGGCAGGAGCCTCGGTGTCGACCACCGCGGTGGTGCTCGAGACGGGCTCGCTCTGGCTCGGCACCGGGACCGGCCGGCGGCCCGGCAGGGGACTGCGGGCGCTCGGGGACCACGGCCTGATCGAGGGCCTCCAGCCGGGTCACGACGACTTCTTCGCGGTGCGGCGCTTCGCCGACCGCAGCCCCGAGGCGCAGGCCGATCGCCGCCTCCTCTTCGGGGTCGCCGGGCTCGCCGCCTTGATCGAGGACACGGTGCGGGTCGGGCCGCACGGCGAGCTCGACTGGACCCTCTGAGGCCCCGTGGAAGCATGGAGGGCATGACCACTCCCCTCATCCCCCTGAACGACGGCCGCGCGATCCCCCAGCTCGGACTCGGCGTCTACAAGATCGGCGACGCCGAAGCGGCCCGCACCGTCGCGACCGCACTGGAGGCGGGCTATCGGCACGTCGACACGGCCACGCTCTACGGCAACGAGCGCGGAGTCGGCGAGGGGATCCGGGCGAGCGGAGTGCCGCGCGAGCAGGTCTTCGTGACCACCAAGGTCTGGAACGACGACCACGGCTTCGACGAGACCCTCGCGGCCTTCGACCGCAGCCTCGAGCTGCTCGGCGCCGACTACGTCGACCTCTACCTCGTGCACTGGCCGATCCCCTCCCGCGACCGCTACGTCGACACCTACCGCGCGCTGGAGCGCATCAAGCAGGAGGGTCGCGCCCGGTCGATCGGGGTGTCGAACTTCGCCGTCGAGCACCTCGAGCGCCTCCTCGGCGAGACCGACGTCGTCCCCGCGATCAATCAGGTCGAGCTGCATCCGCGACTCCCGCAGGACGAGCTGCGCGCCTTCGACGCCGCTCACGGCATCGTGACCGAGGCGTGGTCGCCGCTGGCGCGCGGTCGCCTGCTCGAGGAGCCCGTGCTCGCGCGGATCGCGGCGAAGCACGGCGTCTCGCCCGCGCAGGTCGTCCTCCGCTGGCACGTGCAGCTCGGCGTCGTCGTGATCCCGAAGTCGGTGACACCCGCGCGGATCGCCGAGAACCTCGACGTCTTCGGCTTCGCGCTCGACGACGAGGATCTGGCGGGCATCGGCGCCCTGGCGACCGGCGAGCGCACCGGCCGCGACCCGCGGTTCGACTGAGCACGCTCCGCGGACCACGTGGGGATATCGATCTCGATACCCCTCATCCGGCGGCTGCTCGACCAGCAGAGTGCGCAGGAAGCCGCGTCTCGAGCCGTCGCGCTGCGCCTAGCCTGGCCGCATGACGAACCGCGACGCACTCCTCCTGCACGGCCTCGGCGGCGCCTCCGGCACCTGGTGGCGGCTCGCCGAGGAGCTGCGCGCGGCGGGCTGGACGGTCACGGCTCCCGACCTCCGCGGGCACGGCGCAGGAGCGCGGGGCGGCTCCTCGCGCCACGACGACTACGCCGACGACGCACTCGCCCAGCGCCCGGGCCGGGGAGCCTGGGGGCTGGTCGTGGGGCACTCCCTCGGCGGTGCGATCGCCGTGCGGGCGGCGGCGCGCGACTCCGGCTGGACCGAGCGCCTGGTGCTGCTCGACCCGGTCCTCCGACTCGGCGAGGGCGTGCGGGCGGAGGTGCGCGAGGGCGAGCTCGCCGCCCTCACGGTGTCCGCCGCGGACCTCGCCGCCGACACACCGGCGTGGGACGAGCGCGACCGCGCCGAGAAGCTGCTCGCCGCCCGCGCCGCGGATCCCGCCGCGGTCGCCGCGACCCTGGACGAGAACGACCCGTGGGATCTGCTCGCCGACGTCCCAGCGCTCACGGCACCGGTGCTCGTCCTGGCCGGAGACCCGGCGATCTTCACCTTCTTCCCGCCGAGCCTCGCCGCCGACGTGCTCCGCGCCAACCCGCGCGTGCGCTACGCGGTGGTCGCCGGCGCCGGCCACAGCCCGCACCGCGACCGTCCTCGCGAGACCACGGCGATGCTCCGCGAGTGGGCCGAGAGCCCGGCCACGCTCTGACGGCCGGCGACGGCCGCCCGCACCCCGCGGTGTTTCCGGCCCGTGAAATCTGCCCCGAAGGGGTGTGCTCGCCCGCACCCTGTGAATAGCCTCGACGAAGGCGTTGCGGAGTCCCAGGATTCGGCGCGGCGCTGGTCGTCGATCCGACGGCCCCTGTCATCGACGAAAGGGACCACCTGTGGCGAACACCACCCACGGAGCCGGAGGCGCTCGGCGCCGACGCTCACTGATCGGCTCGAGCGCGATGATCGGAGCCGGCGCCATCGTCGCCGGCTTCGCCTTCGCCCCGACGGCGAGCGCCGTCGAGCCGGTCGACTTCGCCGAGACCGTGACGGTCGACGGCATCATGACCCACCTGGAGGCCTTCCAGGCGATCGCCGACGCCAACGACGGCAACCGCGCGATCGGCACCGAGGGCTACGAGCTCAGCGGGCAGTACGTCGAGGCCGTCCTCGCCGCCGCCGGCTACACGACCGAGCGCCAGGAGTTCTCGACCTCCACGCAGACGATCGACGCCTTCTCGCTGACGACGACCCCGGCCGTCGTCGGCACCCCGATGGAGTTCACTCCGTCGACCCCCGAGGGCGGTGTCACCGGCGAGCTCGTCACGCCGGTCGACCCGCTGGGCTGCACGGCCGACGCCTGGGCCGGAGTCGACGCGACCGGCAAGGTCGCCCTGGTCAGCCGCGGCGTCTGCCCCTTCCTCGACAAGTCGATCGCCGCCGGTGCGGCCGGCGCCTCGGCGATCCTGATCTACGACAACGCTCCGAGCGACGCCCTGAACGGCACCTACGGTGCGCAGGACGAGGCCGCGATCCCCGGTGTCGGCATCACGCAGGCCGAGGGTGAGACGCTGCTGGCGGGTCTCCCCTCGTCGGCAAGCCTGACCATCGAGCAGACGACGACCGTCGTCGAGACCTTCAACATCATCACCGAGACCGCGGGCGGCGACCACGACAACGTGGTCATGCTGGGCGCGCACCTCGACGGCGTGCCCGAGGGCCCCGGCCTCAACGACAACGGCTCCGGATCGGCGACCCTGCTCGAGACGGCCGTGCAGCTCGCCGAGGCGGGCGAGACCACCAATGCGGTGCGGTTCGCCTGGTGGGGCGCCGAGGAGGTCGGCCTGGTCGGCTCCTACAACTACGTCGACTCGCTCACGCAGGAGGAGGCGGACAAGATCGCGACCTACATGAACTTCGACATGGTCGCGTCGCCCAACTACGTGATCTCGGTGTACGACGCGAACGAGTCCACCTACGAGGCGCCGGTCGAGGTCCCCGCGGGCTCGATCGCCACCGAGAAGGCGTTCACCGACTACTTCGACTCGATCGACCAGCCGTGGATCGACACGGCGTTCGACGGACGCAGCGACTACGACGGCTTCATCTCGGTCGGCATCCCCTCCTCCGGCCTCTTCACCGGCGCGGACGATGTGAAGACCGAGGAGGAGGCCGCGCTGTTCGGCGGCACCGTCGGCATCACGCACGACCCGAACTACCACTCGGCCGGTGACGACATCGCCAACATCAACCAGGAGGCGCTCGGCATCACTTCGAAGGCGATCGCGTTCGTGACCGCCTCGTTCGCAGAGGACACCTCCGCGATCGACGCCGAGAAGAACCCGACGACGCCGGAGCCGACCCCGACCGCCGAGCCCACCGCGACTCCGACGGCCGAGCCCACCGCGGTCCCGACCACGGAGCCGACCACGACTCCGACCTCGGAGCCCACGACGGCGCCGACCGCCGAGCCCACCCCGAGCAGCACCCCGACGGCCGGAGCGGGTCACGCCGCCCCGACGAAGCCCTCGAAGGCCACCCTCGCCGCGACGGGAGCCGACGCCGGCCTCCCGCTCGGCATCGGCGGCCTGCTGATCGCCGGCGGTGTCGGCGGGCTCCTGCTCGCCGTCTTCCGCCGCCGTCACGCGGAGGCTCACGACCGCGGCTGATCCCGCGTCACCCCACCGGAGCCGCCCGGTCGTCGATCCTCTCGACGGCCGGGCGGCTCCGTCGCGTGCGGACGCCGGCGACTGCGAGACGTCCCGCTCCCGTCGGGGCGTCCCGGCCGATCGGAACGTCTCGACCGGGCGGGACGCCTCACTGCGTTCCGGGATCCGTTCGGGCGCGGGCGAAGGCCTCCTCGACGTCCTCCTCGGGGTCGGCGAGGAGGCGGAGGGTCGCGAGGGCGTGGAATCGCCGGGCCTGCTCCGGGGACTGCGCGGCGGCCTCGAGCGCAGGCGCGGCAGCATCACCGAGCATCAGCAGCGCGCGGGTGAGACTCCGCTGCTCCGGCCGGTCGCCCTCGCCGAGGTGCTCGGCGAGCTGCCGGGCGAGCGCGGGGCGCTCGCTCTCCGGCGCGAGGCGCGCGGCGGTGCGCCAGGCCGCGTGGGCGACCTCGGGGTGCTCGTCGTGCAGCAGCGCCGGAGTGATCGCCGGCCACGCCCGCGGATCGCCCACCTTCGACAGCGTGTGCAGCGACTGGCTGCGCGCCCGGGGCGACTCCGACTCGAGCTCCGGCAGGAGCAGCTCGACGGTGATCGCCGGGTCGTGCCGGGTGAGGGCCCAGGTGAGCATCTCGCGCACCCCGAAATCGGTCTCGACGGCGCACTGCTCGACGAGCACGGCGGCGTACTCGTCGGCGGGCCGTGTCCCCGCGGTCATCGCGGCCTGCAGTCTCGACGACGCATCGGGGGCTCGCAGCGCCGCTCGGAGCCTGTCGGCGGGCCGGGTCTCATCGCTCATGGTCACCCATTCGACACCCGTCCGCCGGGAGGACGTCGAGTTCGCTCGACCGCTCCTCCGACTCCGCCGCGTCCGGCCGACACGGCGGACCGCAGCACCAGGGGTTCCCGCCGCGACGGCCGACGGTGTTCACTGGGCGCATGCGAGCCATCTGGAAGGGCGCGATCACCTTCGGCCTGGTCAACGTGCCGGTGAAGATCTACAGCGCGACCGAGGACCACGACATTGCGCTGCATCAGGTGCACGACGCCGACGGCGGGCGGATCCGCTACCAGCGCAAGTGCGAGATCTGCGGCGAGGTCGTCGGCTTCGATCACATCGACAAGGCCTACGACGACGGCGAGCGCACCGTCGTGCTCTCGAAGGACGAGCTGAAGGCGCTGCCGGAGGAACGCGACCGCGAGATCGACGTCGTGCAGTTCGTGCCGAGCGACCAGGTCGACCCGATCATGTTCGACCGCGCGTACATCCTCGAGCCCGACTCCTCCTCCCCGAAGGCCTACGTGCTGCTGAGGCGCACCCTCGAGGAGACCGACCGCACCGCCATCGTCGAGTTCGCCCTGCGGCAGAAGACCCGGTTGGCGGCGCTGCGGGTGCGCGGCAAGCTGCTGATGCTGCAGACGCTCTTGTGGGCCGACGAGGTCCGCGAGGTCGAGTTCCCCTCCCTCGAGGGCACGACGAGGATCGCCGCGCGCGAGCTCGAGATGTCCTCCCACCTCGTCGACTCCTACTCCGAGGACTTCGACGCGGCGAAGTTCACCGACGCCTACCAGGTGCAGCTGCGCACCCTCATCGACGCGAAGATCGAGCAGGGCGACGCCCTCGACACGGCGGCGACCTTCGGCGAGAGGCCGGAGGAGGAGGGCGGCGGCGAGGTGCTCGACCTGATGGAGGCGCTCAAGCGCTCGGTCGAGCGCAGCCGCGGGGCGAAGGCGGGAGCGGCCGACACCGCGCCCGCGAAGCCGGCCTCGAAGAAGACGGCGGCCGCCTCCACGTCGGACGACGAGAAGGAGGAGGCGCCGAAGAAGAAGGCGGCTCCGGCGAAGAAACCGGCCGCGAAGAAGCCCGCGGCCAAGAAGCCGGCCGCGAAGAAGACCGAGGACGCGTCGGTCGAGAAGGCCTCCTGATCAGGCGATCTCGTCGACGTCGTCGAGGTCGACGGCCACCGAGCTGACCAGGGCGAGCAGCGCCTCGGCGTAGGCGTTCTCGGCGGCGTCGTCCTCGAACACCTGCGGCCGCCCGCCGAGCTCCACCTCGACCGCGTAGCGACCGCCGTCGAGGCGGCGGAGGGAGCGGAAGGTGCCCCGGAGCAGCTCGCGCAGCTGATCCTCCCGGGGCAGCCAGAGGGAGTCCTCGAGCGAGACCGAGTCGAGCGCCCACTCCGTCGTGCCGTTGAAGCCCAGCACGGTGCCGCTGGCGTACTCGTGCGCCTCGATGGTCATGTCGCTGACCGTGAAGACATCGCCGTCGAACCCCTCGCGCTCGATCCGGAAGCGGTCGCCGGTGACCGGGGACCAGCGCACACCCGCGGTCCGCAGGGCCCTGGCCAGTTCGAAGGAGATCATCCTGCGAGTCTGGCGCGCTTTCCCGGGTGTCGGCCGCAAGGAGGGGCCGGGCCGCGCCGATGTCGGTGGGTGAGTTTACGTTCATGAAACGTCGGGTTCACAGCGCGGGCACCCGCACTGCATAGCGTGACCATCTGTGCCCCTTTCTGGGACACCTGCACCCCACCCTCCCCCGCGGAGGGACCCGTTCCCCGGAACGGCGATCGAGAGGACCACCCATGCCAGAGGCCCCCGTGCTGCCCGAGCGTCGACGGAGGCGCGGGCTCGGCCTGGCGGCCCTCGCCGGTCTGTCGCTCGTCGCCGCTCCCCTCGTCGCCGCGCCGGTGTCGGCCGCACCGAGCGGTGACGAGCTCGTCATCAGCGAGGTCTTCGCGCGCGGAGGCTCCGCCGGGGCGACCTACGCGAACCGCTTCGTCGAGCTCTACAACCCGACCGACGCCGACGTCGCGCTCTCGGGCCTCTCGCTGCAGTACCGCTCCGCGACCGGCACGGCGAACCCGACGACGACCGTCGCCCTCACCGGCACGGTGCCGGCCGACGGGCACTTCCTGATCCAGGGCGCGAGCAACGGCACCAACGGCGCTCCGCTCCCCGCGGCTGATCAGACCGCGAACGGCCTCAACATCGCCGCGGCGGGCGGCACGCTCTTCCTCGTCGAGGGGACGACGACCCTCGTCGCGCCCCCCACCGGAGCCGCCGAGCAGCCCGACGCGGTCCTCGACCTCCTCGGCTACGGCAGCTCGAACACCTTCGAGTCGGCGGCGGCGACCGTCCCGACCCTCACGCAGTCGATCGCGCGCGCCGACTCCCCCACGGGCGACACCGACGTCAACGCCTCCGACTTCGCGCTCGGCGACATGACGCCCGAGGCGTCCGGCGAGGGCCCGACGCCCACTCCGACGCCGACCGCGACGGCCACTGCCACGCCGACCCCCACTCCGACGACCCCGCCGACCGAGGCGCCGACCGTGTCGATCGCCGAGATCCAGGGCACCGGAGACGCGTCACCGCTCGTCGGGCAGACCGTCACGACCACCGGCGTCGTCACCGCCCGCTACCCCTCCGGCGGCTACAACGGCTACGTCATCCAGACCGCCGGCACCGGCGGCGCGCAGGCGCCGACCGCCTCCGACGCCGTCTTCGTCTACTCCTCGGCCTCGGTCGGCTCGGTCGCCGTGGGCGACAACCTGCGGATCACCGGCGCGGTCAGCGAGTTCAACGGGCTCACCGAGCTCACCCCGACCTCGGCGGAGACCGTGGTGCGACTCGACACTCCCGCGCTCGCCCCGACGCCCGCGACCGTCGCGCTGCCGCGCACGACCGCGGAGCGCGAGGTCCTCGAGAGCATGCTGATCGCACCCCAGGGCGACTACACCGTCACCGACACCTACGACCTCAACAGCTACGGCTCGATCGGCCTCGCCGCGGGCGACTCGCCGCTGCTGACGCCGACCGAGGTCGCCCGCCCGGGCACCCCCGAGCTGGCCGCCGTGGTCGCCGACAACGCCGCGCGCGCCGTCACGCTCGACGACGGAGCCTCGATCAACTTCCTCGGGTCCGCCGCGAACAAGGCGATCCCGCTGCCCTACCTGACCACGTCCGAGCCCATCCGCGTCGGCGCACCGGTGAGCTTCACCCGCCCCGTCGTCCTCGACTACCGCAACAACGCCTGGGCCTTCCAGCCCACGACGCAGCTGACGGTCGAGAACGCCGCCACGGTGCAGCCCGCCACGTTCGAGAACACGCGCGAGGCGCAGCCCGAGTCCGTCGGCGGCGACCTCTCGATCGCCTCCTTCAACGTCCTCAACTACTTCTCGACCACCGGCGACTCGATCACCGGCTGCACCTTCTACACCGACCGCGACGGCGACCCCGTCACGGTGAACAGCGGCTGCGACGCCCGCGGCGCGGCGAACGCCGATGACCTCGAGCGCCAGCAGGCGAAGATCGTCACCGCCATCAACACCCTCGGCGCCGGAGTCGTCTCGCTCGAGGAGATCGAGAACTCGGCCAAGTTCGGCAAGCCCCGCGACGAGGCGCTCGCCACGCTGACCGCCGCACTGAACACGGCGGCCGGCTCGGAGGTGTGGGCGTACGTGCCCTCGCCCGCCGCGCTCCCGCCGATCGCCGAGGAGGACGTGATCCGCACGGCCTTCATCTACAAGAAGGCCGTCATCGAGCCCGTCGGCGAGTCGGTCATCCTCACCGAGTCGACCGCATTCTCGAACGCGCGCAAGCCGCTGGCCCAGGAGTTCCGCCTCATCGGGGACGCCGAGAGCGAGTTCGTGGCGATCGTGAACCACTTCAAGTCGAAGGGCTCGGGAGAGGGCGCCGACGCCGACCAGGGCGACGGCCAGGGAGCGTCCAACGCCTCGCGCGTCGCGCAGGCGACCGCGCTCGTCGCGTTCGCCGAGCGGCTCGAGACCGAGAAGGCGACCGATCTCGTCTACCTCCTCGGCGACTTCAACGCCTACTCGAAGGAGGACCCGGTGCAGGTCATCACCGACGCCGGGTTCATCGACCAGGGCTCGAAGGACGGGAAGTACTCCTACTCGTTCGACGGCGCCGTCGGCTCCCTCGACCACGTCTTCGCCTCCCCCGCCGCCGACGCGACGGTGACCGGCGTCGACACGTGGAACATCAACAGCGGGGAGTCGGTGGCCCTCGAGTACAGCCGCTACGACTACAACGCGACGATCTTCTACGACACGTCGGCCTTCCGCTCGAGCGACCACGACCCGGTCGTCGTCGGGATCGACCTGCCCGAGACGGTCGTCTCGACCATCGACGTCGCGACGAGCGCGCAGACCAAGCGCCTCGGGCTCCTGCGGTCGCTCACCGTGACGGCCGTCAACAACGGCCCGGAGGCGGTCGCGATCGAGATCTCGACGCCCTACGGAACGCGGACGAAGAGCTCGGTGAAGCCCGGCCAGTCGTTCTCGGTGACGTTCCTCACGCTCCTGCGGCCGATCAAGGCCGGAGTGGCGACGATCGACGTGACCGCGAAGGACGGCTCCGAGAAGAGCTACGAGCAGGCCTACAGCGCTCGCTGAGGCCTCCGCGGCTCCTGACTCCCCCGCAGCGACGGCACCTAGAGTGCAGTCGTGCCCGAGGGAGACAGCGTCCACCGTCTCGCCGCCCGCCTCAGGCGGGCGGCGGACGGGCGGACGATCGAGGAGGGCGAGCTCCGCTCCGGTGACGCAGCGGGCACCGAGCTGGGCGGGCTGCGCATCCTCGAGCACGACACCCACGGCAAGCACCTGCTGACCCGGCTCAGCGGCGGCCTGACCCTGCACACGCACCTGCGGATGCAGGGCTCGTGGACCGTGACGGCACCGGGCCGCTCCGTGCCCCGGCACGTGCAGAAGGACGTCCGCGTGCGTCTGCGGCTCGACGACCGATCGACCGTCTGGGGCATCGACCTGCCCGTCGTCGACCTGCTGCCGACCCGCGACGAGCGGACCGTGACCGGACACCTCGGCCCCGATCCCCTCCGCGCCGACTGGGACGCCGAGGAGGCGATCCTGCGGTTCTCCCGCGCCCCCGAGCGCCCCGTGATCGCCGCCCTCCTCGATCAGCGCACCATGGCCGGCCTCGGCAACCTCTGGGCGAACGAGGTCTGCTTCCTCCGCGGCGCCTGGCCGTGGCGGCCGGTCGGATCGCTCGACGTCCGCGCCCTGGTGGCGACGGCCTCCCGCGCCCTCCGCGCCTCCGTCACCGTCCCCGGGATGTTCCAGACGACGACCGGCGACACCCGCCGGGGCGAGCGACACTGGGTCGTCGGGCGCGCCGGTCGCCCCTGCCGACGCTGCGGCACGACGGTGCTCGTCCGGGCCGAGGTCGCCGACGACCCCGAGCGGCGCCGCACCTGGTGGTGCCCCCACTGCCAGCCGGAACCCGCGTGAGGCTGCTGGATCAGGGGTGGTCGACGATCCGCACTCCCCGCGGCGAGAACTGCAGTCCCATCCGCGCCCTTGTCGCCACGATCAGCGCGACCACCGCGGCGCCGAGGACCAGCACGCCGCCCATCGTCGCGAGCGTCGCCCGGGGTCCGAGCAGCTCGCTCAGCCCGCCGATCAGCGGCGCGCCGATCGTCTGGAAGCCCAGCAGCACCAGGACGTAGATCGACATCACGCGGCCCCGCACCGAGACGTTCGAGGACGACTGGATCAGCGCGTTCGCGGCGGTGACGAACAGCAGGTTGCCCAGTCCCACTCCGATCAGCGACACGGCGAACATCCCCTGCGTGGGCATCGCCGCGGCGAGCATCTCGAACGCCCCGTACACGACCGCCCCGCCGACGACCGTGCGCAGCCGGAGCCGCACCCGACGGGTCGAGGCGACGGCGCCGAGGACAGCTCCCACCGCGGCCATCGACGAGAACAGTCCGTAGCCGCCGGCTCCCGCGTCGAACTCGTTCGCGGCGTAGTCGGCGAAGACCACGGCCGTGTTGAACGCGAAGGTCGACGCCACCGCGACGAGCAGCAGCGACCACGCGATCGCGGGCTTGCCGAGCACGTAGGCGACGCCCTCACGCAGCTGCCCTCGTGCCCGAGGCAGCCGCGGCACCGTGTGCAGGGCCCGGGCGTTCATGCTCGCCAGCCCCGTCACCGCCACCAGCGCGGCGGACGCGTTGATCAGGAACGCCGGACCGGAGCCGACCGCGAGGATGAGCACGCCGCTGATCGCCGGGCCGATGAGCGCTCCGAGCTGGAAGACGGTCGCGTTGATGCTGATCGCGTTGCGCAGATGCACCGGGCCGACGACCTCGGTGACGAACGCCTGGCGGGTCGGGTTGTCGATGACGGTCACGAAGCCGAGGAGGAAGGCGATCGTGAAGATGTGCCAGGGTTCGACCGCTCCCGAGACGGTCAGCACCCCGAGCACCGCGCTCAGCACCGCCGCTGTCGACTGAGCGGTGATGAGGAGGATCCGCTTGGGGTACCGATCGGCCAGCACTCCCCCGTAGAGGCCGAACACGAGCAGCGGCGCGAACTGGAGCGCGACCGTGATGCCGACCGCGACGACGCTGCCGGTCAGCTCCAGGACGAGCCAGTCCTGCGCGATCCGCTGGATCCACATCGCCGTCGAGCCGATGAAGTGCGCCCCGGTGTAGATCCGGAAGTTGGGCACCTCGAGCGCCTGGAACGTGTTGCGCCAGGCGGGCGGGCCGTCGACGACGGCGATCGGGGCGGTCGGGGCGGCCTCGGCGATCGAGGCGGTCGAGGCGGCGGGTGCGGCGGCTTTCGTGCTGGACACGGGGAGGGTTCCTGACTGCGGTCGTCCGGCGAGAACCGCCGGGAGGCGCCCCGCGAGTCGAGCGCTGGGCTATCCGATGCCTCCGACGGTACGCTCGACCTGCACATAAGCGAAGCCAATCGGCTCAATAACTCCCATCACCTCCCGCAATGACGAACGGAGATCCGCGTGTACGACCCCGCACTGCTGCGCACCTTCCTGGCGGTCGCCGACACCCGTGGATTCACCCGGGCCGCCCAGCAGCTCGGCGTCAGCCAGCCGACGGTCAGCCAGCACGTGCGCCGACTGGAGGAGGCGGCGGGGCGGATCCTCGTCGTGCGCGACACCCGTGAGGTCGAGCTGACCGACAACGGAGTGGCGATGGCGGGATTCGCGCGGACGATCCTCGCCGCGCACGCCGCGGCCGAGAACTACTTCAGCGGGGCCGCCATGAAGGGCCGGCTGAGGTTCGGCGCCGCCGACGACCTGGCGATCACCCAGCTGCCCCGCATCCTCCGCCACTTCCGTCAGCTGCACCCGCAGGTGAAGCTCGAGCTGACCGTCGACCAGAGCGCCCCGCTGCGCCGCAAGCTCGACGCCGGGCACCTCGACCTCATCTTCGTGAAGACCGCGCCGGGCGCCGTCGACGGGCGCCTCGTCCGCCGCGACACCATGGTCTGGGTCGCCCACGAGAAGACGGTCGTCGAGCGTCACGAGACCGTGCCCCTGATCGCCTACCGGGGTCCGAGCGTCTCGAGGCAGATCGCCATCGACGCCCTCGAGGCCGCGGGGCGCACCTGGCGCATCACCTGCAACACGCGCGAGGTCAACGGCGTGCTCGCGGCCGTCCGCGCGGGGATCGGCATCGCCGTGTTCCCCCGATCGCTCATCCCCGGCGATCTCGTCACCGTGAGCAACCGCTTCGGGCTGCCCGAGCTCGAGGACATCGAGTTCCGGCTCTTCGAGAACTCGACGGCGCCCCGCGAGCCGGTGGAGGCGCTCACCACGGCGATCATGGACCGCACCCACGTCCGCAATCCCGAGTGACCGGGAGGGCGCGGCTGCGTAGGCTGGGCACGTCACGTCAGGAGGTCGCCGGATGAGCGAGCAGTGGGGGTCCCCGGACCCGTCGGCACGACGCGATCCCCCGCCTCCGTCGGACGTGCAGCCCGCCACCGGGGCGTCGAGCACACCGGCCCGCCCCGAGGACGTCGAGCGGGCCCAGGCCGTCAAGGAGCTCAAGCGCCGCCGGGACTTCGCGGGAGCGGTCGGCGGCTGGGTCGGCGTGTCCGCCCTCACCACCGTCATCTGGTTCGCGACCGGCGCTCCCGGCTACTTCTGGCCGATCTGGCCGATGATCGGCGTCGGCATCGGAGTCGCCGGCCGCGCGGCCTCGATCTGGAGCCCGGCGAAGAAGGACATCACCGAGGCCGAGATCGCGGCTCAGATGCGCCGACGCGAGCAGCGCGGCCGCTGACCGGCCCCTCCGAGCCGCGAGGAGCACCCTCTCGGGATCGCGTCGGACGCGGCTGCTAGGGTCCCCTGGAGCGCTCCGACAGCCCGACGGCCGCGCTCACGGCACAGCGTGGCGCGCCGGACCTGCGGCGTGCCGCTTCCGGCACCGCCCCCTGACGGTTTGGACACCCTTGGCCGACTCCTCGCACCACCCCGACTCCTCCCGGCACCCCTTCGACGCGACGGACTTCCACGAGCTGCCGCCGCGGCGACCGAGCCGCCGTGCCGTGATCCTCGGGGCCGTCGGCGCCGGACTCGGAGTCGCCGCGCTCGGCGGGGCCGGCTACGCCGCCTACCGCACCTTCGCTCCCGACGTGCCGGGTGTGCCCGGCGACCCCGACGCACCCGCCCAGGAGCTCGACCTCCTCCCCGGCGTGCCCACCCCGGAGCAGTCCTTCGGCCCGAACGGCACGCACTGGCCCTCCGGCACGCCCTGGATCACGGGTGACATCGACACCGAGATCGAGGTCGAGTGCTCCTGGCTCGCGATCTCCGAGGCCATCACCACCGCGCTGACCACGGCCGGTGCCGCCGACACCATCAGGATCCTGGTCGCCCCGGGCGAGCTGACGGGCGCGGGCGCCGGCGCGAGCGCCACGCCGGTCATGCAGGACATCGGCTCGCTGGATCGCGAGAACCGGATCCTCGTCTATCCGAGGGACGGCTACGGAACGGTGACGACGGCCAACTCCTGGCGCGTGCTGCGCGTCTACGGCGTCACTCTCGCGGGGATCGTGACCACCGGCGGGTTCCTCGCCTCCGGCTGCTCCGGCTCCGCCTTCGCTCGCATCAGGGCCGACGCGGCCTACAACGTGCACGGCGCCGACGGAGTGGCGTTCACCGAGAACGTCGAACTCGTCGAGATCGTCGTGCCGCAGCCGCAGCTGCGCAACGAGGACGTCTCGAGCCTGCGCACCCCCACCAAGGGCGACGGCGGCCTGCGCTACGTGCGCCGAGTCGCCTGCTACACGGCACCCGGCTACAAGGAGAAGGGCTCGAACGCCCACACCGACACGGTGCAGTTCTCGGGGCAGGGGAACAACTACTACGGCGACTTCACGAACGTCGACTGCATCGACTTCGCCTCGACGAACACGGCCTTCCAGATCGGATCCGCTCCTAACGTGCGCTACGAGCACTGCCTCGTCGTCGGCGGCGAAGTGGTGCGACGGGTGTTCCCCCTCCCCGACGGAGCGGACACGGGAGGCAACTTCGCCGCCTCGAACGGCCCGGGCGCCGATCAGGGCTGCTCGGCCGTCGACTCGGTCTTCATCGGAGCCATGGGTGCCTCGACGTGGGCGGAGGTCACCGACTCCACCGTCGGCTACGAGAGCGTCGCGGCCCCCGCCGAGGGCGAGTGGACGATCGACCCCTCCATCCTCGAGTGGGGAGCGGACGACGTGCACGGGCTCAGCCCCGAGGCGACCGACGAGTACCTCGCCTCGATCTGGAGCTGACCGTCAGTCGGCGTGCCGTCCCCGGCGCGTCGGCCGGGCGAGCGAGACGAGCGGCGCGGGAACCGTGAACAGCGGGTCGGCCGGGAGGCGACCGAGCAGCGCTCGGATCCCGAGCGACACCGCGACGATCGCCGCGGTCACGAGCGGCGGGTAGGCGAGCTCGACGACCGGATTCCGCAGCAGGGTGACGAGCCAGGCGGCATCGGGGTGCGCGACGAGCGACCACAGCCCGAGCAGCGGCACCTGCAGGAGGTAGATCGGCAGCGTCCGCCGCCCGATCGCGGAGCCGAGGCGAGCGGCCGGCTCCCACCGGCACAGGACCGCCGCGCAGACGACGGCGAGCGGGACGGCGCTCGTGCTCGCCACGAATCCGAAGACCTCGTCGGCGGGTCCGTCGACGAGGCGTCCGCCGAGGACCGCGAGGAGGAAGACGGCGAACGGCCCGAGCAGTGTCGCCGCTCCCGGGATCGAGAACCGGCGCAGCCGCTCCGCGCCCAGCACTCCCAGGGCGAAGAACACGAAGTTCTGCAGGAGCGCGTCGCCGAAGAGGATGACGCGGAGGTCCGCGGCGACGAACCAGGCCGCTGTCCCGAGTGCCAGGATGCCCCACCACGGTATGCGGAGCGCCCGGAGGGCGACCAGCACGACCGGGTAGAGAGCCAGGGCGAAGATGAACCACAGGGTCGTCGTCGGGAACACGAACTGCAGCAGGAACTGCGCGGGTGTGTCGATCGAGTGCGGGAAGTCCGGTCGCGCGAGCAGCGCGAAGACGACTCCGTAGATCACGACCCACACCACGTAGAGGTAGGCGTTCGACACCAGGCGGAGCCGGGCCGAGCCCGCCCGCCAGCCCAGCAGCAGCCCGCGCTGGGCGAGGAGCCCCGAGAGCGCGAAGAGGATCGGCATGCGGATGCGCCCCAGTGAGCTGCCGACCTGATCCCAGGCGGAGGCGACCGCGGAGGTTCCGTCGACGAGCGCGGCGTAGTTCCAGATCAGCACGTGGAAGAGCACGACCGCGAGGACGCCGAGTCCCCGCGTCGTGTCGGCCCAGGCCAACCTCTCGCGCGGCACCTCGGCCGTCCTGCTCATCCCCCCGACCACGCTGCCAGTATGCGGGCTGGTGCCGAGCCGTCCGAATCCGCCCGGGTGGAGGAGACCCTCTGTCAGCTCCCGCCGTCGAGCCGGCCGACCGCCGACACGCGGACGACCGCGGCACCCGCCTCATCCGACTCCGCCAGGTCGACGACCGCGGAGATGCCCCAGTCGTGGTCCCCCGCCGGGTCGTCGAGGATCTGACGGACGCGCCACTGCGTCGCCTCCTCGGTCACCAGGAGCATCGACGGGCCCCGGGCGTCGGAGCCGGTGCCGATGCTGTCGTGCTCGTCGTAGTAGTCGTCGAGCGCGGCGCCCCAAGCGTCGGCGTCGAAGCCGGCCGCGGCGTCGAGCTCGCCGAGCGCCTCGTGGTCGTCGAGCGCGGCGAGCGTCACCCGACGGAACATCTCGTTGCGCACCAGGACGCGGAAGGCGCGGTGGTTGGCGGTCAGGCGGCGGGGCGCCGGCGGGACGATCGACTGGTCGGCCGCGTGCAGCGACGGGTTGATCAGCTCCTCCCACTCGTCGACCAGTGACGAGTCGACCTGCCGCACGAGCTCGCCGAGCCACTCGATCAGATCGTGCAGCTCCTCGTTCTTGAGCTCGTCGGGGATCGTCTGCCGGGCTGCGCGGAACGCGTCGGAGAGATAGCGCAGGACGAGCCCCTCCGATCGGGAGAGCTTGTAGAACGCGGTGTACTCGCCGAACGACATCGCCCGCTCGTACATGTCGCGCACGACCGACTTCGGCGAGAGCTCGAAGTCGCGGACCCAGGGCTGGACCTCGGTGTAGGTGGCGAAGGTCGCCTCCAGCAGCTCCTCGAGCGGCTTGGGGTGGGTGACGCCCTCGAGCAGCTCCATCCGCTCCTCGTACTCGATGCCCTCGGCCTTCATCGCCGCGACCGCCTCGCCGCGGGCCTGGAACTGCTGGGCGCCGAGGATCGGCCGCGGATCGTCGAGCGTCGCCTCGAGGACCGAGATCACGTCGAGCGCGAAGGTCGGCGACTCCGGGTCGAGCACGTCGAAGACCGCGAGCGCGAACGGCGAGAGGGGCTGGTTGAGCGCGAAGTTGGGCTGCAGATCGACCGTGAGGCGGATGCGCACCACCCCGTCGTCGCCGACGGTCTGCTCGACCACTCCCGCCTCGCGCAGCGTGCGGTAGATGCCGAGCGCGCGGCGCGCGAGCGTGAGCTGCCTCCGCCACGGCTCGTGGTTGTCGAAGATCAGGGAGTGGACGTTGGCGTAGGCGTCGCCGCCGCGGGCGATCACGTTCAGGAGCATCGCCGAGGTGATCGTCATGTGCGAGGTGAGGGTCTCGGGCTCGGCGTCGACGAGCTTGCGGAAGCTCGGCTCGCCCCAGCTGATGAAGCCCTGCGGCGCCCGCTTCGCGACCCACTTGCGCCGCTTCTTGGGGTCGTCGCCCATCTTGTCGAGCGCCTTCCGGTTCTCGGACTCGTGCTCGGGCGCCTGCACGACGACCGTGCCCGCGGTGTCGTAGCCCGCACGACCCGCGCGCCCCGCGATCTGGTGGAACTCGCGGGCCGAGAGCTGCCGCATCCGCGTGCCGTCGTACTTGGTCAGCGCGGTGAGCAGCACCGTGCGGATGGGGACGTTGATGCCGACGCCCAGGGTGTCGGTCCCGCAGATGACGCGCAGCATGCCCTGCTGGGCGAGCTGCTCGACCAGGCGCCGGTACTTCGGCAGCATCCCGGCGTGGTGCACGCCGATGCCCAGCCGCAGCAGCCGCGAGAGGGTCTTGCCGAACGCGGTCGTGAAGCGGAAGCCGCCGATCACCTCGGCGATGCGGTCGCGGTGCTCGCGGCTGGCGATGTTCGCGCTCGTGAGGGCCTGCGCGCGCTCGAGCGCCGCGGCCTGCGAGAAGTGCACGACGTAGACGGGCGACTGACTGGTCGCCAGCAGCTCCTCGATGGAGTCGTGGATCGGCGCGATCTCGTAGAAGTAGTGCAGCGGCACAGGCCGCTCCACCCCGGTGACGCGCGCGGTCTCGCGACCCGTGCGCCTCGTGAGGTCGGCGGCGAGCGCCGTCACATCGCCGAGCGTCGCCGACATCAGCACGAACTGCACGTGCGGGAGGGTCAGCAGCGGCACCTGCCACGCCCAGCCGCGCGACGGGTCGGCGTAGAAGTGGAACTCGTCCATCACGACCTGATCGACGTCGGTGTCCTCGCCGTGCCGAAGCGCGAGATTGGCGAGGATCTCGGCGGTGCAGCAGATGATCGGCGCATCGGCGTTGACGGAGGAGTCGCCCGTCACCATCCCGACGTTGGACGCCCCGAACACGTCGACCAGAGCGAAGAACTTCTCGGACACGAGCGCCTTGATCGGAGCGGTGTAGTAGCTGCGCCTACCGCTCGCGAGGGCGGCCGCATGAGCCCCGATCGCGACCAGCGACTTGCCGGTGCCGGTCGGAGTGGACAGGATCAGGTTCGCACCCGAGGCGATCTCGATCATCGCCTCGTCCTGCGCCGGATACAGCGGCAGCCCGCGCTCCTCCGCCCACTCGACGAACGCCAGATACACCGCGTCGTCGTCGACGCGCCCGTCGGCGTCGGGCGTCGGCATGCGTTCGAGCAGCGTCGGGGTCATCCGTACAGTGTGCCTTGGAGGGGCGTCCCCGCCGCCCCTCCCGCTGTCGGCTCGTCGAGGTGGCCGAGTCCCGCAGAGCGTGTTGCGTTCGCTCCGTCGAATCGCTTGGCACGCGATTCGACGATGCGCTCCGAGTCGGAGGGGGTTCCCCGCCCCGCGCGCGACGTCGACTCGTCACGAATGGCTGCCTCGGGTCGGTCCGGGGAGCCGTTCGTGACGAGTCGATCGGCGAACGCACCGCGGGGCGCTCATCACGCGGAGTCGACTCGTCACGGGTGGTCGCCTGGGGTCAGGTGAGGGAGCCGATCGTGACGGATCGGGCGGCGAGGGCCCGGCGGAGCCGCTCGACGGAGCGCTCGGGGTGCGGGAGGAACTCGGCGGCGACGATGCGGACGGGGTGAACGCCGATGGCGAGGAAGTCGTCGTACCGCCCGACGTCGCGGGCGAACCGGCGGTTGCTCGTGCGGTGCCCGTCGCCCTCGTACTCCCAGGAGACCCTCTCCCCCGGATACCAGCCGTCCGGACGTCCGACGAACACTCCCGCGGGGGTGAACAGCGGCACCTGGAGGAGCGGCTCCGGCAGCCCAGCGCGGACCGACGCCAGCCTGAACCGCGTCTCCTGCGGGGACTCGGCACCGTCTCGGACCAGCACGACCGCCTCCTGAGCCCGAGCGGACCCGCGCCCCCGGAAGCCCGCGACCCGGGCGTGCAGGTCGGCGAGCGGCACCCAGGGGCGCGGGTCGGCCGGATCACCGCGCACTGGAGTGCGCACCAGCGCGTCGCCCACGGCGACGAGATCGTCGAGCTCGAGCAGGCCGGCCAGGTGGCAGAACAGCGACGCCCCGTCGGTCATCGGCAGACCGTGCCGGAGGATGCGCCGCACCCGAGGGTCCGTGATCGCGTGCCCCGCGACCCCCGGGCGCCGCGGAGCTCTGGCGGGTGCTCGCACACTGACGTGCAGCTCCTCGCCCGGGAGCTCCCGGGGAAGATCGAGCGGCCAGAGCCTCGCCGCCGTGAGGTGGCTGAGCACGGCGCCGGGCCCGAGGACCACGAGGAGCGCCTCGGCGCGGACCTCGAGGCCCAGGTCGAGAGCGGCGGTCCGGACTCCGTGGAACGGCGAACGGAGGTCGCTGCTGCGCAGCCTGCCACGTGCGACACCCTCGACCGACGCCTCCGCGACGGTGAACGGACGCCTGCTGAGCCCAGCGGGGAGGACGGACGGCTTCTGCATCCCGACACCGTGCCGCAGCGGGACCCTCGCGAACCGTTCTCCACAGCCCACGCAGCTCTCCACAGCGGCGCGGCTCCGGGCGATCCGTCGCGAACGGTCCTCCCGACTGTCCCTGGACGACCGTCCACGACGGATCGGACTCAGGCGAGGGCGCGCTCGAGGTACGGGCGGAGGGAGTCGGCGAGGTGCAGCTCGCCCGCGGCCTCGGCGTCGAGGAGGGTCTGCGCGTCGTCGGAGCGGCGCTCGACGAACCAGCGGCGCAGGGGCACGCTGCGCGACGGGCGCGACAGCAGCTCGATCGCGTCGCCGGCCTCGACGGAGCCGCGGTGCAGCACCCGCAGGTAGGCGCCGGTGCGCCCCTCCTCGGCGAACCGCTTCACCCACTGCGGCTCGCCGAGGTGCCGCTGGAAGGTGGCGCACGGAGTCCTGGGCATCGTCACCTCGACCTCGACGCGCGAGCCGATGCGCCAGCGCTCGCCGACGACGGCGTTCGAGAGGTCGAGTCCCTCGGTGCGCAGGTTCTCGCCGAAGAAACCCGGAGGCGTCGCCCGGCCCAGCCGCTCGCCCCACCACCGCGCATCCTCCGCCGAGTAGGCGTAGAGCGCCTTCGCCTCGCCGCCGTGGTGCGCGCGATCGGCCTGCACGTCGGCGTAGAGCCCGAGGTCGCGGACGACGACGGGCCCCTCGACCGCTCTCTTGTCGATGGCGGTCACGCCCACCGATCCCGGATCCGGGAGCAGGCGGTCGACGCGGCAGACGGCGAGGAGTCGGGGCATGCCCACATGGTGCCATCGCCGCGGGCCCGCGTGTGCGCGTAGGCTCCCCGCGTGCGCGCCGACCTCCCCGCTCCCCGACTCGATCCGCTCCGCCTCGACGACCTCGCGGAGGGGTACGCCGGCGACACCGGCGCCCGCGAGCACGCCGAGGGGCTGCGCTTCACCGGGGTCGATCTCTCGGGGAGCGACCTGACCGCGGCCTCCTTCGACGAGTGCGTGCTCGACGGCGTGGCACTCGACCGCACTCAGCTTCGCGCCGCCTCCTGGTCTCAGTCGCGGCTCGAGCGGCTCGACGTGCCCGGGCTCTCGGCACCCCGGAGCCGATGGCGCTCGACCGAGCTGCTCGCCTCACGCCTGGGCTCGGCCGAGCTCTACGAGAGCACCGTCGAGCAGGTGCGGATCGCCGACTGCAAGCTCGGCTACGTGAATCTGCGCGGGGCGTCGCTGCGCGACGTGCTGTTCGAGCGCTGCACCATCGACGAGCTCGACCTCGGCGGCGCGAGCGGAGCGCGGGTGGCCTTCGTCGACTGCGACCTCCGCTCGCTCGAGCTGCCGGGCGCCCGCATCGACGACCTCGACCTGCGCGGGGCCGAGCTGCACGTGCTGGGCGGGCTCGACGGGCTGCGGGCCGCGGCGCTCACCGAGCTGCAGCTGAGCCTGATGCTGCCGCTGTTCGCGCAGCACTTCGGCGTGCGGGTCGTGGGCTGACGCGCTAGCGACGGCCGACGAGCCGCGTCAGCGCCCGGCGGCCGAGCAGGAGCACCGCGAGCACGATCGCGGTGACGAGCACGAAGCTCCACTGCACGCCCTGACCGGAGGCGATGCGCAGCAGCATCCCGGCGACCACCGTCGTTCCCCAGACGACGAGCCCGGAGGAGACGATCCGGTCGGGAGCCCGCCATGACCGCGAGAGCAGCCAGCCGAGCACGAGGCCGACCAGGAACGGCCAGAGGGTCGTGAGCAGTCCGAGCAGCTCGGAGCCCTCGTCGTGGTTCCGGCGGCCGATCAGGACGAACACGAGCACGAGCACCGCGTCGATCGCGAAGCCGACCACCGCCCGGCGGCTCACGCGGGTTCCGTCACGAAGTCGATCAGCTGCTCCACCCTGCCCAGCAGCGCCGGCTCGAGGTCCTGGAAGGTGCGCACCTGCCCGAGGATCCGCTGCCAGGCGCGGGCGATGTCGGCCTGCTCGTCGTGCGGCCAGCCGAGCGCCTGGCAGATGCCGTGCTTCCACTCGATCGAGCGCGGGATCTCGGGCCAGCGCTCAAGGCCGACGCGGGCGGGCTTCACCGCCTGCCAGATGTCGACGTAGGGGTGGCCGACCACGAGGACGTGCGACCCGTGCGGGCCGGCGGCGACCGTGTCGGCGATCCGCGACTCCTTCGACCCGCGCACGAGGTGGTCGACGAGAACGCCGATGCGGCGGCCGGGACCGGGGCGGAACGCGCGCACGAGCTCGTCGAGGTTGTCGACTCCCTCGATGTACTCGACGACGACGCCCTCGACGCGCAGATCGTGGCCCCAGACCTTCTCGACCAGCTCGGCGTCGTGGCGGCCCTCGACGTAGATGCGGCTGGGCAGGGCGACGCGGGCCCTCGCGTCGGCCACGTGGAACGAGCCGGAGGCGGAGCGGGCGCGACCGAGGTTCGCGTCGCGCTTGAGGCCCGGCGCCTTGAGCGACACCGGCTTGCCGTCGATGAGGAACCCCGGGCCGAGCGGGAACACGCGGACCTTGCCGAAGCGGTCCTCGAGCTTCACCATCCGCAGCTCCACGCCGACGACGGCGCCGACGAATCCGGAGGCGACCTCCTCGACGACGAGATCGCGCTCGGCCGCGACGACCGCCACCTCGACCCTGTTCTTCGCCCGCCAGTCGCCGGCGAGCACGTCCTGCCCGTACCTGTCGTCATCCACCTGGCCGAGGGTAGCCGGAGGCGCGCCACGGCCCGCGGGGACACGCGTCGGCCGGCCGCGCTGCCGGCGCAGGGCGGGACCTTCGCCCGGAGGATGACGCGGGAATACGGTGCACACAGCCGCGTTGAGTAGGCTGAACGAGAAAGTACGTGCTCCGGGGTCGGTGAGAGTCCGAACCGGCGGTGACAGTCCGCGAGCGGCCGTCCACTTCGGTGGAGGGCTGTTGATCCGGTGGAATTCCGGGACCGACGGTGAAAGTCCGGATGGGAGGCAGCACGAGCGTCGCGCGCGAGCGCGGCGCTGATCGACGGTGCCCGCGCATCGTCGACCGCACCCCGGAGTTCGGCGACGAACGGAAGACCGGGAATGACGATCGACTTCGAGAACGCGATGCGCACCGCGCTCGCCCTCGCCGAGCGCGGACCCGCCCGCGGAGTCAATCCGCGCGTGGGCTGCGTGATCCTCGCGCCCGACGGCACCGTGCTGGCCCAGGGCTGGCACCGCGGAGCCGGCACCGCCCACGCGGAGGTCGACGCGCTGTCCTCGCTCGCCCCGGGCGCCGCCTCCGGAGCCACCGCGGTCGTCTCACTCGAACCCTGCAACCACACCGGGCGCACCGGTCCGTGCAGCCGCGCGCTGGTCGACGCGGGGATCTCCCGCGTCGTCTTCGCGGTCGTCGACCCCGGCGGCCGCTCCTCCGGGGGCGCCGACACGCTGCGCGCGGCGGGCGTCGAGGTCGTCGAGGGCGTCCTCGAAGAGGAGGCGGAGGAGTTCCTCCACGACTGGCTGACCGCCGTCCGCCGACGCCGCCCCTACGTGACGCTCAAGTGGGCGTCGACCCTCGACGGGCGCACCGCCGCCGCCGACGGCAGCAGCCGCTGGATCACGGGCACCGCCGCCCGCCTGCGGGTCCACGAGCAGCGGGCCGCGGCCGACGCGATCCTCGTCGGCACCGGCACCGTGCTCGCCGACGACCCGAGTCTCACCGCCCGCGGCGACGGAGGCGGACTGCTCGCCGACCAGCCGGTGCCCGTGGTCGTCGGCACGCGCGCCGTGCCCGACGGCGCGCGGGTCCTCGAGCACCCGCGCACCGCCATCCTCGAGCGCACCCACGACCTCGGCGAGGTCCTCGACCGGCTCTACGACGCCGACGTGCGCCGCGTCTACGTCGAGGGCGGTCCGACGCTCGCCTCGGCCTTCGTCGCCGAGGGGCTGGTCGACGAGTACCTCGTCTACCTCGCCCCCGCGCTCGTCGGGGGCCCCCGCCTGGCGCTCGGCGACATCGGCGTCGAGAGCATCGGAGGCGCGCACCGCCTCCGCGTCCGCTCCGTCGAGATCCTCGGCGACGACATCCTCGTCACCGCACGACCGGGCTCCCCGGCCCACGACCCGCACGTCCTGCAGAGGGAGACCGACTGATGTTCACCGGAATCATCGAGGAGATCGGCGTCGTCACGGCGATCGAGAACGGCGCCGACGCGATCCGGCTCACGGTGCGCAGTCCGCTGGCCGTGCAGGGGGCGCGCCACGGCGACTCCATCGCGGTGTCGGGCGTGTGCCTCACCGTCGTCGACCAGTCGGCCGACGGCTTCACCGCCGATGTGATGGCGCAGACCCTCCGGATGTCGACGCTCGACGGCGTCGCGGTGGGCGACCCGGTCAACCTTGAGCGCGCCGCGCTGGTCGGCGACCGCCTGGGCGGTCACATCGTGCAGGGCCACATCGACGGCACCGCGACCCTGCTGTCGATCACGCCGGGCGACGCGTGGCGCGTGCTGCGCTTCTCCCTGCCCCCCGAGGCCGCACCCCTCGTCACCGACAAGGGCTCGATCGCGGTCGACGGGGTCTCGCTGACCGTCTCGGCGATCAGCCCCGCCGCGGAGCCGGAGCAGTGGTTCGAGGTCTCGCTGATCCCCGAGACCCTCGCGGCCACGACCCTCGGCGCCCGTGCCGTCGGCGAGCGGGTCAACATCGAGACCGACATCCTGGCGCGACACGTCGAGCGGATGCTCGCCCTGGGCGCCGTCACCCTTCCCGGAGGTGGGAAATGACTCTCTCCAGCATCCCCGAGGCCGTCGACGCGCTGCGCGCCGGCCGGCCGGTCATCGTCGCCGACGACGAGGGCCGCGAGAACGAGGGCGACGTGATCGTCTCGGCGCAGCTCGCGAGCCAGGAGACGATCGCCTGGATGGTGCGCAACTCCTCCGGCTTCATCTGCGCCCCGATGACGAACGAGATCGCCGACCGCCTCGAGCTGCCGCTGATGGTCGTCGACAACGAGGATCCGCGCGGCACCGCCTACACGCTCTCGGTCGATGCCGCCGACCGCCTCTCGACCGGCATCAGCGCCTCCGACCGGGCGCACACGCTGCGGGTGCTCGCCGACCCGGAGGCGACGCCCTCGCGGCTGCACCGCCCCGGCCACATCCTCCCGCTGCGTGCGGTCGAGGGCGGCGTCCGCGAGCGCGACGGGCATACCGAGGCGGCCGTCGATCTGATGAAGCTCGCGGGCCTGTACCCGGTCGGCGCCATCTCCGAGATCGTGGCCGAGGACGGCGAGATGATGCGCCTCCCGGGCCTGATCGCCCTCGGCGAGCGCGAGGGCGTCCCCGTGACCACGGTCGCCGCGCTGATCGCCTACCTGCAGGAGTTCCACGGCGACACCGAGCTGCCGGCGGCCGTCCCCGTCCCCGAGACCGCCCGGGTCAGCTTCGAGGTCGAGACGACCGTGCCGACCACGCACGGCCCGTTCCGCGTGCGCGCCTACCGCGACCGGCAGACCGGGGCCGACCACGTCGCGATCGTCGCGGGTCAGGTGAGCGGTGGGCGGCCGCCCCTCGTCCGCGTGCACTCCGAGTGCCTCACCGGCGAGGCGTTCGGCTCGCTCCGCTGCGAGTGCGGCCCCCAGCTGGATGCGGCGCTCGACACGATCCAGCGCGACGGCGGAGTCGTCGTCTACCTCCGCGGGCACGAGGGCCGCGGCATCGGGCTGATCAACAAGCTCCGCGCCTACCGGCTGCAGGACGACGGTCTCGACACGCTCGATGCCAACCTCGCCCTCGGTCTGCCCGCCGACTCCCGCGACTACGGGGCGGCCGTCGGGATCCTCGAGGATCTCGGCGTCTCGGACGTGCGCCTGCTCACCAACAACCCCGAGAAGGTGCGCCAGCTCACCGACCGCGGCATCACCGTCTCCGAGCGCGTGCCGCTCGTCGTCGGCGTCGGCGCGTTCAACGAGGGCTACCTCGAGACCAAGCGCGACCGGATGGGCCACGACCTCGACGGGCTCGACGCGATCATCCACCTCGACGCCGGGATCGCCGGCGCCACCACGAAGGAGTAGGAATCATGGCCGGTAGCGGCGCACCCACCACTGCACACACGCTCGACGGCTCGGGACTCCGCGTCGTCGTCATCGCGGGCACCTGGCACGAGCAGATCAGCGACGGGCTGATCGCGGGCGCGAGCCGCGCTCTCGACGAGACCGGCGCCTCCTGGACGCTCGTGCGCGTGCCGGGCTCGTTCGAGCTCCCGGTCGCGTCGAAAGCGGCACTGGAGGCGGGCGCCGACGCCGTGGTCGCCCTCGGCGTGATCATCCGCGGCGGCACCCCGCACTTCGAGTACGTGTCGGATGCGGCGACCTCGGGCCTCACGAACGTCACGATCCAGACGGGCAAGCCCGTCGGCTTCGGCGTGCTGACCCTCGACACCGAGCAGCAGGGCATCGACAGGGCGGGTCTGCCCGGCTCGAAGGAGGACAAGGGTCGCGAGGCGGCGGAGGCGGCGGTCGCGACCGCGATCCTCCTCCGCGAGCTGCGGGGCTGACGAGCGCGGGGGGTCGGTATCTCGGACGGCCCCCCTTCGTAGGGCCGTCGACCGCGCAAGCTGGGAGAACACGGAGTAAAGTGGTCGGGTCGTCACGAGCGGCTCTACTCTTCCTCCCCTCGCCCTCGCGGCTCGCGGCGCCCGATCGACGCCCCGCCCGCGGAGCTCCGGGATCCCCTGCCTAACGGAGCACCCTGCCTTCCATGTCCTCTGCACCCGCCACCGCCGACGCTCCCTCCGCTCCGCAGAACTCACGCGGCCGCGTGATCCTCGCGAGCCTCATCGGCACCTCGATCGAGTTCTACGACTTCTACGCCTACGCGACGGCCGCCGTCCTGGTCTTCCCGACCCTCTTCTTCGTGAACGAGGATCCCGCCGTCGCCCTCCTCGCCTCCTTCGCAGTCTTCGGGGTCGCGTTCATCGCGCGCCCGATCGGGTCGATCATCTTCGGCCACTTCGGCGACCGCGTCGGCCGCAAGGGCACCCTCGTCGCCTCGCTGCTCACGATGGGCGTCGCGACCTTCCTGATCGGCTGCCTGCCGACGGCGCTCACCCCCGGCTGGGAGTTCCTCGCGCCGTTCCTGCTCGTGGTCATGCGCTTCTGCCAGGGCCTCGGCCTCGGCGGCGAGTGGTCCGGAGCCGCGCTGCTCGCGACCGAGAACGCCCCGGCGAACAAGCGCGCCATCTACGGCACCTTCCCCCAGCTCGGCGCGCCCATCGGCTTCATCGTCGCCAACGTGCTCTTCCTCGTGCTCGCCAGCACGATGAGCGACGAGACCTTCGCCGCCTGGGGCTGGCGCGTGCCGTTCCTCGCGAGCGCCGTGCTCGTGATCATCGGCCTCTACGTGCGCTTCAAGCTCGTCGAGACCCCCGCGTTCCAGAAGGTCGTCGACAGCGGCGAGGTCGCCAAGCTGCCGCTCGCGCGCGTGTTCGTGACCAGCTGGCGCCCGCTCATCCTGGGCACCTTCATCATGCTGGCGACCTACGTGCTCTTCTACCTGATGACCACGTTCACGCTCACCTACGGCACCACTCCGGCCGACGGCCCCACCCCGGGGCTCGGCTACACCCGGAACGACTTCCTGATCATGCTGATCGTCGGCGTCGTGTTCTTCGGGGTCTTCACGCTGGTCTCGGGTCCGCTCGCCGAGAGGTACGGCCGCCGGAAGACGCTGCTCGTCGTCACCACCGCGATCATCGTCTTCGGCCTCCTGTTCGTGCCGCTGTTCGGCGGAGGCTTCGTCGGCGTCATGGCCGTCCTCATCCTCGGCTTCACGCTGATGGGACTGACCTTCGGGCCGATGGGCGCGGTGCTCCCCGAGCTGTTCCCGACCAACGTCCGCTACACCGGCTCGGCGATGGCCTACAACCTGGCGTCGATCCTCGGAGCGGCGCTCGCGCCGATCATCGCGGTCGCGCTGTGGCAGTCGGCCGGCGGAAGCCCCGTGCTGGTGGGTCTCTACCTCAGTGGCGCCGGCGTGCTGACGCTGATCGCGCTGCTGCTCTCGAAGGAGACGAAGCACCTGTCGTACCACGACAACGTGTCGTAGGAGCTCGCTCCTCGGCCCCGGCCCGTCGGTGATCCCGGCGGGCCGGCGGCGTCTCGGGGGGCGGGCGATTGAGGGGCGGTGCGATCTGCAGGAGGCGGTGCGATCTGCAGGTGTTCGCACGATCCGCAGGTCACCGCACGATCTGCACGAGCCCACCCCCGATCCGCCCGTTCTGCCGCACGACGCCGACGAGAACGGGCGCATCTCCTGCGAACCGCACCGTCACCCTCCTCAGACCGTCAACTTCAGTTGACACCCGCGCCGCGCACCCCTACCGTGATGTCAACACGAATTGACAGCAGCCCCCGCCCACGGACGGCCGGCTCGCAGCAACGGGGAGGCAGAATGGACGACGGCACGATCGCGACACTGGCGGGCGACGCCGGAGCCGACGACCCGATCACGGCGCTGCGGGCGATCCACCGCCTCCGCGCCGAGCTCGACCGCACCGAGGCGCTCGCCGTCCGCCGGGCGCGGAACGCGAACGCCTCGTGGCAGCTGATCGCCCTGTGCCTCGGCGTCAGCCGGCAGGCGGTCCACAAGAAGTACGGCAGGGCATGAGCGAGGACGGACGAGCGATGAGCACCACCACCCCCAGTCGCGGCGGGAGGCGGCCCGGCCGCACGAAGGACGACGGCCCCCGCGCCTCCTTCTCGCAGCTCGTCCCCTACCTGCTCGAGCACCGCGGCATCCTCTCGGTGGTCGTCGTCCTCAGTCTGTTCGGCGCCGCCGCGAGTCTCGCTCAGCCCCTCGTCGTCGGCCAGGTCATCACCCGGGTCCAGGACGGCCTCGACCTCGGACCGCTCGTCTGGGCGCTCGTCGCCCTCGTCGTCGCCTCGGGCCTCATCTCGGGATTCGCGCACTACCTCCTCCAGCGCACCGGAGAGGGCATCGTCCTCTCGAGCCGCCGCCGCATCGTCGCGCGCCTGCTGCGCCTGCCGATCCGGGAGTTCGACGCCCGGCGCACCGGCGACCTCGTCTCGCGGGTCGGCTCCGACTCGACGCTCCTGCGCGCCGTTCTCACCCAGGGTCTCGTCGACTCGATCGCCGGTTCGCTGATCTTCGTGGGCGCCATCATCGCGATGGCGGTCATCGACTGGGTGCTCCTGGTCATCATCGTCGTGGTCGTCGCCGTCGCGCTCGGCCTCGCCCTCACGCTCGGGCGCGGCATCCGCACGGCGAGCCGCCAGGCGCAGGAGAAGGTCGGCGATCTCGCCGCCGCCGTCGAGCGCGCCATCAGCGCCGTCCGCACCATCCGCGCCGCCGGGGCGACGGAGCGCGAGATCGCCGTCGTCGACGAGCACGCCACGGAGGCGTACCGCCTCGGCCTCCGCGTCGCCCACGTCTCGGCCCTCGTCGTCCCCGTCGCCGGCATCGCCATGCAGGTCGCGTTCCTCGCCGTCCTGGGAGTCGGCGGCTACCGCGTCGCCTCCGGATCGATCGACATCTCGCAGCTGGTCACGTTCATCCTGTTCCTCTTCATGATGGTGATGCCGCTGGGCAACTTCATCGGTGCGATCACCTCGGTGAACTCGGCGCTCGGCGCTCTCGGCCGGATCCAGGAGATCATCGACCTGCCGATCGAGGGCGACGGCGACCGCTCGGCGGGCGGCCTCGGCGCGGGGGTCGCCGACGACGCGATCTCGTTCGAGGATGTGGTCTTCTCGTACGACCCGAGGGCGGAAGGATCGAGCGACGGGGAGGACCCCGCCGACGGCGAGCGCGACCGCACCGTGCTGCGCGGGGTGTCCTTCACCGTCCCGCGTGGCAAGCGCACCGCCCTGGTCGGCCCCTCCGGCGCCGGCAAGAGCACGATCCTCGCGCTCATCGAGCGCTTCTACGACCCCGAGGCCGGAGTCGTCCGGCTCGGCGGCGTCGACATCACCGCGATCGACCGCGACGCTCTGCGGGCGCAGATCGGATACGTCGAGCAGGACGCGCCCGTGCTCGCCGGCACGATCCGCGAGAACCTCGTGCTCGGCCGACCCGACGCCGACGACGCCGACTGCCTCCGCGTGCTCGAGGCCGTGAACCTCACCGAGGTCCTCGAGCGCAATCCGCTCGGGCTCGACGCCCCCGTCGGCGAGAGCGGCGTGATGCTCTCGGGAGGCGAGCGCCAGCGCCTGGCGATCGGCCGTGCGCTGCTCGCCGCCCCGCCCATCCTGCTCCTGGACGAGTCGACCTCGAGCCTCGACGGCCTCAACGAGCAGCGCCTCCGCCTGGCGATCGACGCCGTCGCCGAGAACCGCACCCTCCTCGTGATCGCCCACCGGCTGTCGACGGTGGTCGACTCCGACCGCATCGTCGTTCTGCAGAAGGGCGAAGTCGTCGGAGTCGGCACCCACTCGGAGCTGGTCGAGTCGACCCCGCTCTACCGCGATCTCGCGAAGCACCAGCTGCTGGTCTGAGGCGCCCGCTCAGCGGGGAGGGAGCCGCAGTGCGCCGTCGAGGCGCACGACCTCGCCGTTGAGCATCGGGTTCTCGACGACGTGGCGCACCAGCGCCGCGAACTCAGCGGGACGCCCCAGCCGGGCCGGATGCGGCGTCGCCGAGCCGAGCGCCTCACGCGCCCGCTCCGGGAGCCCGGCCAGCAGCGGGGTGTCGAACGTGCCCGGTGCGATCGAGACGACGCGGATGAGCGACGCGGCGAGCTCGCGCGCCAGCGGCAGCGTCAGCGCGGCGACCGCCCCCTTCGACGCGGCGTAGGCGGCCTGCCCGATCTGCCCCTCGAAGGCCGCGACGGAGGACGTCGTGACGAGCACGCCTCGCTCGCCGTCGACGGGCTCGCGCTCGGCGACGGCTGCGGCCGCGAGGCGCAGGACGTTGAGCGTGCCGACGGTGTTGATGCGCAGCACCCGCTCGAACTCGTCGAGCGGGAGGGGCCCGTCGCGGCCGAGCAGCCGGCCGGGTGTCGCGACACCGGCGCAGACCACGGCGATACGCAGCTCGCCCGACACCTCGACCGCGCGAGCGACGGCGTCGGAGTCGAGCACGTCTCCGGCCACGGCTCGCACCGAGGCGGGGAGCGTCGCCCGCTCGATCGCCGCCGGCAGATCGAGCACCGTGACCCGAGCGCCGGCGTCGACGAGCGCCTCGACCGTGGCTGCGCCGAGGCCGGAGGCGCCCCCGGCCACCAGCGCGGACGCCCCCCTGATCAGCACGGTCAGGGAGTGGGGGTCGCGGTCGGGGTGCTCCTGCCGAGCGCCTCGGCCGAGCAGTTCGTGAGGGTCTCGTCGTAGGTGTCGATCAGCTGCTGAGCGGCCATGCGCTCGTCCGCCGTCGCCGCGTCGTCCGCGGCCCGGGGCCGCTCGCTCAGCCCGTAGCGCGCGAGGCACAGGGTGATGAGTCGGGTGATCTCGTCGCTGTCACCGTCCGTCTCCGTAGCGGGCGGGGACGTCGCCGCGGTCGGCTCGCCGGATCCCGAGCGGAGGATCGCGTCGTCGGGCACCTCGGCGGAGGGTGCGGCGCAGGCCGCCAGCGCCAGCGCGAGGACGAGGACGACGGGCGGGAGCATCGCCCGGATCGGGAGGCGCCGAGGTCGATCGGGCATGGCGGACCTCGCATCGAAGACGGTGCCGGACAGGATTGGCAGCGAGCGTATCGCAGGCCGTGACGCCCGACGCGTCCCGGCGCGCTTCGGGGGACCCCGCGTCAGGAGGGGGCGGCGAGCGCCCACATGGCGACGGCGGCGGCCGCCGCGACGTTCAGGGAGTCGATGCCGTGCCGCATCGGGATCTTCACCGCCGCGTCGGCCACGGCGAGCGCCTCGGGCGTCAGTCCGTCTCCCTCCGTCCCGAGGACGAGGGCGACCCGCTCGGGAGCCGTGACCGCGAAGTCGCGCAGCGGGACCGCCTCCGGAGTCAGGGCCATCGCGGCGATGCTGAAGCCCGCGTCGTGCAGCAGGCGCGCCGTGCTCTCCCACTCGCCCACCCGGGTCCACGGGACCTGCAGCACGGTGCCCATGCTGACGCGGATGGCGCGCCGGTAGAACGGGTCGGAGCACCGCGGCGTGACCAGGACGGCGTCGGCGCCGATCGCGCCGACCGAGCGGAAGATCGCTCCGACGTTCGTGGGATCGACGACGTCCTCGAGCACGATGACGCGCCGCGCCCCCGCCAGGAGCTCTGCCGGATCCGGCAGAGCCGGCCGCTCCATCGCCGCGATCAGGCCGCGGTGCAGGGTGTAGCCGGTCAGCTCCGCCAGCAGGTCGGCGGGGCCGGTGAAGACCGGGACGTCGACGTCGCCGACCAGCTCAGCGGCCTCGGCCACCGAGCCGCCGAGCGCCAGGACGGAGCGCGGGGTGTGCCCGGCCGCGAGCGCGCGCCGGAGGACGAGCGCCGACTCGGCGATGTAGATCCCGTGCGGGCCGCGGCCGTTCTTGAGTGCGACGTCGGTCGCGTGGGCGTAGTCGCGCAGCCGCGGGTCCGCGAGCGACCCGACCTCGATCAGCCGCACCGGCTCAGGCGAAGGGGTCGGGCGTGAGCGTGTACTTGGTGCTCAGGTACTCGTGGATGCCCTCGGGCCCGCCCTCGCGACCGAGACCCGACTGCTTCACGCCTCCGAACGGTGCGGCGGCGTTCGAGACGACCCCCACGTTCAGGCCCATCATCCCGGTCGCCAGGCGCTCGATCATCCGCTGACCCCGGGCGAGATCGCGGGTGAAGACGTACGAGACGAGGCCGAACTCGGTGTCGTTCGCGAGGGCGACGGCCTCGTCCTCGTCACGGAACGGCACGATCGCCAGCACCGGGCCGAAGATCTCGGTCCGGAGGATCTCGCTGCCGCCGGTGACGCCCGAGAGCACGGTCGGCTCGTAGAAGTGCCCGTCGCCCTCGATGCCGTGACCTCCCACGCGGACGGCGGCGCCCCGCTCGACCGCGTCCTCGACGAGCGCCGCGGCCTTGGCCACCGCCCGGTCGTCGATGAGGGGGCCGATCGACACCCCCTCCTCGGTGCCGCGGCCCACGCGCAGGGCGCGGACGCGCTCGGTGACGCGCGCCGCGAACTCCTCGGCGATCGACTCGTGCACGAAGAAGCGGTTCGCCGCCGTGCAGGCCTGTCCGATGTTGCGGAACTTCGCCAGCATGGCGCCGTCGACCGCCCTGTCGAGGTCCGCGTCCTCGAAGACCACGAAGGGGGCGTTGCCGCCCAGCTCCATCGACGTGCGCAGAACGTTCCCCGCCGCCTGCTGCAGCAGCGTCCGGCCGACCGGGGTCGATCCCGTGAACGAGACCTTGCGCAGGCGCGGATCGGCGAGGATCGGCTCCGACAGCGGCCCGGCGGCCGACGTCGTCACGACGTTGACGACTCCGTCGGGCACGCCCGCCTCGGCGAGCAGCGCCGCGAGGGCGAGGGTCGTGAGCGGAGTCAGCTCGGCGGGCTTCACCACGACGGTGCATCCGGCCGCGAGCGCGGGCGCGATCTTGCGGGTCGCCATGGCGAGCGGGAAGTTCCACGGGGTGATCAGGTAGCACGGACCCACAGGGTGCTGCGAGACGATCATCCGCCCCGTGCCCTCCGGGTTGACCCCGTACCGGCCCGAGATGCGCACCGCCTCCTCGCTGAACCAGCGGAGGAACTCGCCCCCGTAGGCCACTTCGCCGAGCGCCTCCGAGACGGGCTTGCCCATCTCGAGGGTCATCAGGAGGGCGAACTCGTGCCTGCGCTCCTGCAGCAGGTCGAACGCGCGCCGGAGGATCTCCCCGCGCGTCCGGGGCGGCGTCGCGGCCCACCCCTCCCCCGCGGCGACCGCGGCGTCGAGCGCCCGGAGGCCGTCCTCCGGCGTCGCGTCGGCGATCGTGCGCAGCACCGCACCGGTCGAGGGGTCCTCGACGTCGATCGTGCCGCCGCCCGAGGCGTCGACCCACGCGCCTCCGATGAACAGCTGCGCCGGGACGCGGGAGAGCAGGGCGGCCTCGGAGGCCTCGACGGAACCGGTCACGGGATCGCTCTTTCTCTGCGGATCACCACGCACAGGACGTGCACGGCGGGGGATTCCGCCGTTCAGTCTACGGCGACGCTCTCGCGGTCAGGCCGAGGGCTCGACGGCCACGCCGGCCTCGGCGAGCTCGCGCAGAGCGGCGGCGCTCGCCTCCGTCGAGACACCCGCGACCAGGTCCTCGAGCACGTGCACCTCGATGCCGATCCGTCGCGCGTCGAGCGCCGACGCGCGCACGCAGTAGTCCGTCGCGAGGCCGACGACGTCGAGCCGGGTCACTCCGAGACGGCGCAGCAGCTCGGGCACGGGCTCACCCTCGGTCGTCGTGCCCTCGAACGCGGAGTAGGACGGTCGCCCCTGGCCCTTGCGGATGTGCACGTCGACCAGACCGGGATCGAGGCTCGGGTGGTACTCGGCACCGGGGCTGCCCGCGACGCAGTGCACCGGCCAGGTGTCGACGAAGTCCGGAGTCTCGGCGAAGTGCCCGCCGTTGTCGGAGCCGTCGCCGTCGTGCCAGTCGCGCGACGCGAGCACGGTGTCGTAGCGGTCGCCGTGCGCGAGCAGGTGCGCGCTCACTCCCGACGCGACGCGGGAGCCGCCCGCGACGGCGAGGGCCCCCTCCTCGGTGAAGTCGTTCTGCACGTCGACGATCAGGAGTGCGGTGGTCATCGGAGTCCTCTCGGGTCGGGGTCTGCGGGCGACGGCCGGAGCCGTCGGGGTCTGCGGGCGACGGCCGGAGCCGTCACGAGTCGGAGAGCGAGGCGCCGCACCGGTAGAAGCCCGTGACGAGCGTGTCGATCGCCGCCTTCGCGGAGTCGGTGACGTCTCCGAGCGCGTAGACGGCGAAGGTCAGCGACGTCCCGTCCTGCGCGTTCACGACTCCGGCCAGGGTGTAGCCGGTGTCGATCCACCCGGTCTTGGCGAGCACGGCCCCGTCGGCCACGGCGTTGTCGCCGGCGAAGCGGTCGGCGTAGGCGAGCGACCCGGTGCGTCCCGAGACGGGGAGCCCGTCGAGGACGATGCCGAGCTCGCCCTCCCGGGCCTGGATCTTGCGCAGCAGGGCGGTGAAGTAGGCGGGCGCGACCGCGTTGTCGTCGCTCAGCCCCGAGCCGTCGGCGATCGCGATACCCGCGGTGTCGACTCCGTAGCCCGCGAGACCCTGCAGCACGCCCGCCTGCTCCGCAGCGAAGGTGCTGCCCGAGCCCGTGCGGATCGCGACGAGGCGCGCGAGCATCTCGGCGATCGCGTTGTCCGAGACGAGCAGCATCTGCTGGACGAGGGTGCGCACCGGCGCCGACTCGACCGTCCCGAGCACGGCGGCGCCCGCCGGAGCCGTGCCGGTCGAGACGGTCGGCGATCCCGAGAGCTCCGTCGCGAAGGCGTCGCCCGCGCGGCCGACGGGGTCGGTGCCGCGGGTCGACGTGGAGGAGGTCGGGTCGGCGCGGTCGCCGTCGACCTGCAGGGCGGTGATCTCGGGCATGTAGCCGTCGGTCTGCTCCTTGCGGTTCCAGCTCGGCTGCCAGGTGTCGCCGGAGTAGAGCGAGGCGTCGAGGACGACGGACGTGATCGGCGTCCCCGCGGTCTCGGGGCTCGCCGCCCAGGCCCGCTCGACCTGCGCCGCGAGGTCGTCGAGGTGGGCGGCGCCGTCGTAGAACGACTCCTGCCCGCTCGGGAGCCGGCTGAGCGTGAGGTCTCCCCCGCCGACCAGCACGATGCTCCCCGGGTCGGTGCCCCGGACGACCGTGGTCGCGATCCGGGTGTCCGGTCCGAGGACGGCGAGGGCCGAGGCTGCGGTGAGGATCTTGAGCGCCGAGGCGGTCCGCGACGCCGTCGAGCCGCCGCGGTCGAAGAGCACATCGCCGGTGGCGGCGTCGACCACCCGGGCCTGCATCGACCCGAGCCTCGGGTCGGCCGCGGCGGCCGCGACGGAGCAGGTGCGCAGCGCGCGGGTGGTGTCGGCGCCGGTCGGGCGGGGGGTCGGCGTGGGCGTGCTCTCGACGGGCGGCGGCGCCGTCGCGACCGCTGCGGCCGGCGATGCGGTCGGCGCCGAGCCCGCCCCGATGGCGGCGCCCGCACCGAAGGCGCCGGCACCGAGCAGGGAGGCGGCGAGGACGCCCGCGACCACCAGCGGCCACGGCCGGCGGCGGGGAGGCGTGTCGGTCATCCGTACCAGGGTAACCGCGTCGATCCGCGCAGTCCTGAGGACCGGGAGGAGGGGGAAACGGAGCCGCCTGTGGGAATCGAACCCACGACCTTCTCATTACGAGTGAGACGCTCTGCCGACTGAGCTAAGGCGGCGTGCACGCGGGGCTTCCCCCGGACACGATTACACAGCATAGCCTGCCCGTGCCCGGCCGCGTGCACGGGCAGGAGAGCCCACCACCCGGCTCAGGCGAGGGCGGAGCGGAGCTCGTCGAAGGAGCGGGCGACGCGGCCGGGGAGCGCCTCGCGGCCGTCGAGGTCGACCCAGCCCGCCCAGGCGTGCCGCATGGCGGCGAGACCCAGGAGGGTCAGCATCCTCGCCCTGCTGCTCACCCGCTCGGGGTCCGGCTCGTCGCGACCGAGCCGCTCGGCGACGAGCCCCTCGACGGCGAGCTCGAACTCCCGCATCCCCGCGATCTTGAGTCCGACGAGCTGCGGGTGGTCGCGGAACAGGGCGCGACGGAGCAGATGCAGCTCGCGGTCCTCCTCGAGCGGCTCCTCCATCGCGGCGACGAAGACGTCCTGCAGCTCGTCGAGGACGGGGCCGGCCCCGGCGAGGAACGCGGCCGCGGTCTCGTCGGTGATGACGGGGAGGCCGCCGACGAGGGCGTCCTCCTTCGAGGCGAAGTAGTTGAAGAAGGTGCGGGTCGACACGTCGGCGAGTCGAGAGACGTCCTCGATCGTCACGCGGTCGGGCCCGCGCTCGCTGGCGAGCCGGAGGACGGCGATCTCGATCGCGCGCCGGGTCGCGAGGCGCTTGCGCTCCCGCAGTCCCGGCTGCTCGCGCGACACTCCCTCGACGTTCGGCTGCGCGGCGCGGCGCCCCTGCTCGGTCAGCATTGCGGATCCTCCTCAGGAACGACTCCCTCGAGCAGGAACGCGTCCACCGCGTCGTTCACGCACGAGTTCGACTTGTTGTAGGCGGTGTGGCCCTCGCCGGTGTAGGTGACGAGGTGCCCCTCGGCGAGCTGGCCCGCGAGAGCCTCTGCCCACACGTACGGCGTGGCCGGGTCGTTGGTGGTGCCGACCACGAGGATCGGGGCCGAGCCCTCCGCCGCGATGGGTTCCCGGGAGCCCTCGAAGGCGGCCGGCCACTCGCTGCAGAGGATGTCGCCGTAGGCCATGTAGCGCCCGATGGTGGGGGCCGCCTCCTCGAGCTCGGCCGCGTCGGCCCGCATCGCCGCGACGTCGCCGTCGTAGGCGTAGTCGACGCAGTTGATCGCGAGGAACGCCTCCGTCGCGTTGTCGGAGTAGCGTCCGTCGGCGTCGCGGCCGTTGTAGGCGTCGGCGTACTGGAACGCGATCTCGGCTCCGCCCCGCCGGACGTCGGTGAGCATCTCGCTGAGCGCGCTCCAGCCGGAGGCGTCGTAGAGCGGGTAGACGATCGCGGTGAAGAGGGTGCTCGACCCGAGCTCGCGGCCGTCGGCGGCGCGGATCGGCGAGGCGTCGACCTCGTCGAGCAGCTCGCGCACCTGCGTCATCCCGTTCTCGACGGAGCCGGTGAAGGGGCAGTCGGAGGAGCCGAGGCAGTCCTCGAGGTAGGCCCGCAGGGCGCTCTCGAACCCCTCGGCCTGCTCGCGGACGACGTCGAGCGAGGACGCGGCCGGGTCGATCGCGCCGTCGAGGACGAGCCGCCCCACCCGCTCGGGGAAGAGCCCGGCGTAGGTCGCGCCGAGGAAGGTGCCGTAGGAGTAGCCGAGGTAGTGGAGGGTCTCGTCGCCGAGGGCCGCTCGGAGCACGTCGAGGTCGCGCGCCGCGTTCGTCGTGCCGACCTCGCCCAGCAGAGCGCCGCTGCGCTCCTGGCAGGCGGCGGCGAAGGCGGCCGAGCTCGTGCGCTGGGCGTCGATCCACTCGTCTCCGCCGCGCTCGCCCGGGGTGATGTCGTAGAGGTAGGAGTCGAGGTCGGCGTCGTCGAGGCACGAGACTGCCGTCGACTCCCCGACGCCGCGGGGGTCGAAGCCGACCACGTCGTACTCGGCGGCGAGCTCGTCGTCGACGGCGTAGTCGGCGCTGTCGCGGATGAAGGCGACTCCGGAGCTGCCGGGGCCGCCGGGGTTCACGAGCAGCGAGCCGAGCGCCGATCCGCTCGTGGCGGGGCGCCGCAGGAGGGCGATCGACGCCGTCTCACCGGCCGGGTCGCTCCAGTCGAGCGGGACCGACGCGTCGGTGCACTGGGCGCCGTCGCCGCAGTCGTCCCAGACCAGCACCTGCCCGTAGTAGCGCTCGAGGTCGGCGTCGACCGCCTGCGGCGCGGGGGTGGAGGTCCTCTCGGCCGACGCGCCGCCCGGCGCGAAGCACGAGGTGAGCAGGGCGGAGGCGGCGAGCACCGCTGCGACGGCGAGCGAACGCCGGGCGCGGGTCACGCGGCCACCGCTCGGCGGGCGGCGACGACGAGCATCGCCTCGAGTGCGAGCACCGGCGAGACGTTCGCATCGATGCGCTCGCGCGCCGTCGAGACGGCGTCGAGCACCGCCAGGGTCCGCTCGGGCGCCGTCGCCTCGGCCAGCGCCGTCATCTCGGCGCGCACCTCCTCGTTGATGACCCCGCCCGGGGCGCCGAGCTGGAGGCGGACCACGTCGCGATAGAGCGAGAGGAGGTCGACGAGGATGCGGTCGAGGCCGTCGCGGAGGCTCCGGGTCGCGCGCCGCTTCTGGTCCTCCTCGAGGGCGCGCAGCTGCGATCTCAGCTGGGCCGGGACCGTCCCGCCCGGCTCGACGCCGAGGGAGCGCAGGGCCTGCTGGCGCTCGATCTCGTCACGCTCGAGCGTGATCGCCCGCGCGTCCTCGGTGGCGACCTCGACGAGTCGGGCCGCGCCGAGGACGGCGTCGGACACCCCGCGCAGCCGGAGGGCGATCCGGAGGGTCTCCTCGCGGCGTTCGCGCGCGTTCTCGTCGGTCGCGAGCCGGTGCGCCATGCCGATGTGGCTCTGGGCCTGGCGCGCGGCGCGCTCCGCGGTCACGGCGTCGACTCCGTCCCGGCGCTCGAGAAGTCCCGCGACGTCGTCGACGCTCGGCACCCGGAGGCGGACCGAGCGGACGCGGGAGCGGATGGTCGGCAGCAGATCGGCCTCGCTCGGTGCGCAGAGGATCCACACGGTGCGCTCCGGCGGCTCCTCGAGAGCCTTGAGCAGCACGTTCGAGGTGCGCTCGCTCATGCGGTCGGCGTCCTCGATGACCATCACGCGGTAGCGCGAGACCGAGGGCGAGTACTGCGAGCTCGCGACGAGCCGGCGCACCTCGTCGATCGAGATGATGACCCGCTCGGTCGAGAGGACGGCGAGGTCGGGGTGCGAGCGGGCGGCGACCTGCAGGCAGTCGGGGCACTCGCCGCAGCCGCCGCGGCGGCAGAGCAGGGCGGAGGCGAACGCGTAGGCGAGGTTGGAGCGCCCCGATCCGGGAGGCCCGGTGATCAGCCAGGAGTGGGTCATCGCCGTCGACTCGCGGCCGCGGTCGTCGCGCGGGGTCGAGGCGTCCTGCAGGGCGCCGATGGCGTGCTCCTGCCCCACGAGCTGGCTCCAGACGGTCACGAGTCCACGCTAGTCGCGAGCACCGACAGCCCGGTCCCGACCGAGGAGCTGCTCGACGCGGTCACGGACCGTGGCGGCGATGCCGTCGATCGCGAGGCTCGCGTCGACGACCAGGAAGCGCTCGGGGTCGGACTCGGCGATGGCGAGGAAGCCCTGGCGCACGCGCTCGTGGAACTCCGCCTTCTCGGCCTCGAGCCGGTCGAAGCGGGTGCGCGCGGCGTCGAGCCGCGCCCGGGCCGCGGCCGGGTCGAGGTCGAGCAGCACGGTCAGGTCGGGTCGGAGGTCGTGGGTCGCCCACTCCGAGAGCGAGCGCACCTCTCGGCCGTCGAGCACCCGCCCGGCACCCTGGTAGGCGACGGACGAGTCGATGTAGCGGTCCTGGATCACCACCTCGCCCCGCTCGAGCGCCGGACGCACGAGGGTGCCGATGTGCTGCGCCCGATCGGCGGCATAGAGGAGCGCCTCGGCCCGGGGGTCGACCTCTCCGCGGTGGTGCAGGACGATCTCGCGGATCTGGACGCCCACCTCGGTGCCACCCGGTTCGCGGGTGCGCACGACGGTGCGGCCGCGCTCGACCAGCCACTCCTCGAGCAGCAGGGCCTGCGTGGTCTTGCCCGCGCCGTCCCCGCCCTCGAGGGTGACGAAGAGCCCGGTCACGACTCCGTCGCGCCCGGCGCCCCCGCGGGCTTCTTCGCGGCCGGCGTGCGTGCCGTCGTCGTCCCGGTGGTCTTCGCGGCGGTCGCCTTGGCGGCCGTCGTCTTGGCTGCCGTCGTCTTCGCAGCGGTCGAGCGGGAGGCGGTGGTCTTCGCGGCGGTCGCCTTGGCCGCGGTCGTCTTCGACGCCGTCGCCTTCGCAGCGGCCGTCTTCGTCGCCGTCGCCTTCGCCGCGGCCGGCTTCTTCGCGGCCGGGGCGCGCTTGGCGGGAGCCTTCTTGGCCGGCCCCTTCGCGCGCTTGTCGGCGAGCATCTGGACGGCCTGCTCGAAGTCGACCTCCTCGATCGTCTGACCCTTGGGGATCGTGACGTTTGTCTCGCCGTCGGTCACGTACGCGCCGAAGCGACCGTCGCGGATGCGGATCGGCTTGCCGCTGACGGGATCGGCGTCGAACTCCTTGAGGGCGCTCGACGCCTTGCGCGCGCCGTACTTGGGCTCCGCGAACACCTCGAGAGCGGTCGCCAGGTCGACCTCGAAGATCTGGTCCTCGCTCGTGAGCGAGCGGCTGTCGGTCCCCTTCTTCAGGTAGGGGCCGTAGCGCCCGTTCTGTGCGGTGATCGGCTCGCCCGACTCCGGGTCCTCGCCGACCGTGCGCGGCAGGTCGAGCAGGCGGAGTGCGGTGGCGAGGTCGATCGAGGCGACATCCATCGACTTGAACAGCGAGGAGGTGCGCGGCTTGACGACCGCGGGCTTCTTCGCGCCGCGCTTGGCAGCAGGGGCCTTGTCGGGTTCGACGACCTCGCCCGTCGCAGGGTCGGCGACCGTGTCGGGCTCGGGGTCGGTCTCGGTCACGTACGGTCCGAAGCGACCGTCCTTCACGACGACGATCTTGCCCGTGTCCGGGTTGCTGCCGAGCACCCGGTCGGTCTGCACAGGGGCGTCGATGAGCTCCTGGGCCTTCGCCGGGGTGAGCTCGTCGGGGGCGAGCTCGAGCGGCAGGTTGACGCGGCGGGGCGTCTCCTGCCCCTCCTCCTCCGCGACCTCGAGGTAGGGGCCGTACTTGCCGATGCGGAGGGTGATGTCGTCGGTGATCCGGATGGAGTTGATGCTCTTCGCGTCGATCTCACCCAGGTTGTCGACCACGTGCCGGAGCCCCGGGTGGGTCCCGCCGCCGAAGTAGAAGCGGTTGAGCCAGTCGACCCGGTCCTCCTCGCCGCCGGCGATCTTGTCGAGGTCGCCCTCCATCTCGGCGGTGAAGTCGTACTCCACGAGGTCCGAGAAGAAGTCCTCGAGCAGGCGCACCACCGAGAAGGCGATCCAGTTGGGCACGAGGGCGGTGCCGCGGGGAGTGACGTACCCGCGGTCGACGATCGTCGAGATGATCGAGGCGTAGGTGGAGGGGCGCCCGATACCGAGCTCCTCGAGCGACTTGACGAGGCTCGCCTCCGTGTAGCGCGGGGGCGGCGAGGTCTCGTGGCCCTTCGCCTCGACCTCGGCGACGACCAGGCTCTGGCCCACCTCGAGCACCGGGAGCTTCGCGTCCTTCTCGTCGCGGGCGCCGTGGCGCTCCTCGTCGCGGCCCTCCTCGTAGGCGAGCAGGAAACCGCGGAAGGTGATGACGGTTCCGGAGGCGGTGAACTCGGCGACCCGCGCCGTGTCCCCCGCGGGGTTCGCCTCCAGGGTGACGGTGGCCGTGGAGCCCTTGGCGTCGGCCATCTGCGAGGCGACGGTGCGCTTCCAGATGAGCTCGTAGAGGCGCAGATCGTTGCCGCGCAGCGTGCCCGACAGCTGATCCGGAGTGCGGAAGGTCTCGCCGGCGGGGCGGATGGCCTCGTGCGCCTCCTGGGCGCTCTTGTTCTTGCCCGAGTACAGGCGGGGCTTCTCGGGGACGGTCTCGGCGCCGTAGAGCGCGGTCGCCTGCGACCGGGCGGCGTTGAGCGCCTGCTGCGAGAGGTTGGGCGAGTCGGTCCTCATATAGGTGATGAAGCCGTTCTCGTAGAGCGACTGCGCGACGCTCATCGTCTGCCGCGCCGAGAAGCGGAGCTTGCGCGCCGCCTCCTGCTGCAGCGTCGACGTCGTGAACGGCGCGGCCGGGCGGCGCGAGTAGGGCTTCGACTCGAGATTCGAGACGCGCACGGTGGTCGCGGGGTCGCGGAGCGCGTCGGCGAGGGAGGCGGCGGCCGCCTCGTCGAGGACCGTGACGTCGCCCTTCAGCTGTCCGCGGTCGTCGAAGTCGCGGCCGCTTCCGATGCGCTTGCCGTCGAGCCTGGCCAGCCGGGCGTCGAAGCCCGCTTCGGCGTCGGACTCGGGGGCGAGCACCGTCGCGAGGTCCCAGTAGCTCGCCGAGACGAAGGCGAGGCGCTCGCGCTCGCGGTCGACGACGAGCCGGGTCGCGGCCGACTGCACGCGGCCGGCGGACAGACCGGGGCCGACCTTGCGCCAGAGCACGGGTGAGATCTCGTAGCCGTAGAGACGGTCGAGGATGCGGCGGGTCTCCTGGGCGTCGACGAGCGAGGTGTCGATGTCGCGGGTGTTCTCGCGGGCCTTCTGGATCGCGTCCTTGGTGATCTCGTGGAAGACCATGCGGTGCACGGGAACCTTGGGCTTGAGCTCGTCGAGGAGGTGCCACGCGATGGCCTCGCCCTCGCGGTCCTCATCCGTCGCGAGGTAGAGCTCATCGGCGTTCTTCAGCGCCCGCTTCAAGTCGGCGACCGTCTTCTTCTTCTGGTCCGAGACCACGTAGTAGGGCTCGAAGCCGTTGTCGACGTCGACCGAGAACTTGCCCAGCGGCCCCTTCTTGAGCTCCGGCGGCAGGTTCTTCGGCTCGATGAGGTCGCGGATGTGCCCGACGGAGGCGAGCACCTCGTACCCGTCGCCCAGGTACTGGGCGATGGTCTTGGCCTTCGCCGGCGACTCGACGATCACCAGCTTCTTCGTGCCGGACACAGTTCTCCTCGATTGATGCTGTCGGTCGGACGGACAGGTGGGTCCGACGGGTCCCCTTCTTCGGGGAGGCGGTGGGCGGCGACCGCAGAGAGGAACGGTCCACCGTTCACGTCGGCTTCGGGCGCCCGACAGGCACACCATACACACCGCTGCCGGGCGTCCCACTCCGTCGGAGCGGACGCGGCACGGGTCGGGACCGGATGCGGAGCAGCGGAACGGCGCCCTCGAAAGCCGGGCGTCGGTCGCGCCGCGGACACTCTGCTGATGACGCCGACCGCGGATCGGCGCATGATGAGGAGCATGGCAATGACGCACACCACCTCGTCCCCCACCACCTCGGCCTACACCGCGAAACTCGTCGACGGCCCCCTCGAGGGCAAGACCCTCCGGCGCCCCTACGGCGGCGAGTCGGCACCCGCGGCGCGTCTCGAGATCCCGGGAGCCCGCGCCGGCTCCCGCTACATCTACCTCCTCTCGGGTGCTCTCGAGCACGACGAGGGGTCGGGCGCGCTCCCGACCGCCGCCGCCTACCGCTACCAGCGGCTCAGCTCGGACTGATCCGCGGGCGCCGTCGTCCCCTCTCCGGGCGGCGGGCCGGCCCGCGACCGCGCCGGGAGCGCCAGCGGCCCGAGGGCGACCACGACCTCCACGGTCGCGATCCCGGCGTCCAGTGCGCACTCGGTCAGCTCGGCGCCGCCCGCGGTGGCGATCCCGGAGGCGGCGGCGCACGGCTCCCCGGAGACCAGGCCCGACGCGGTGTCGGCCGCGGCGAGCGCCGCCGCATCCGCCGCCGCGACCGCCCTCTGGTGGCCGACGACCGCACCGCACCCGGAGAGCACAGCCGCCGTCACGAGCACGGTCCCGGCGACGACGCCGACGGCGACGATCGAGGCGGAGCCGCGCTCGCTCTCCCGCGTGCCTACCCCGATCACCCTCCTCCCCCGAGTGCGCAGGAGCGGATCGTCACCGGGAGAGCGACCGCGGGCAGCGGCCGGAGGCTCGCACCCACGCTCACGCAGACGAGGTCCCCCTCCTCCGCGACCGCGACCGACGCGCCGGCATCGACCCGGGCGACCGGCCTCGCGGCATCGTCCCCGCGCGCGGCCGATCTCGCGCCGTCGGCGGCCGCGTCGACGAGTCGCACGTACTGAGCCGTCGCCGCGACCGAGCCGAGGCAGAGTGCGAGGACGACGACGACGGCCGGGAGCGCCACGGCGAACTCGGCTGTCGCCGACCCCTCCTCCCCGGTCGATCGCCGAGGGAGGCGACCCTCGCCCCTCATCCGCCGGACGTGAGCGCGCGGGTCACCAGGTCGGTGAGGATGCCCCGCACCTCGTCGCCCTTGAGGATCACCACCAGGAGCCCGGCGAAGCCCACCGCGGCCATGGTCGCGATGGCGTACTCGGCCGTCGCGGACCCGTCCTCCTCCCCGAGCCGCGCGAGCATCCCCGCCCCGCGGAGCCGCGTCATGCCGCCGATGCCACCGCCGCCGTCCATCCCGAGGGCCTCCATCCCGCCGGCCCTCATCCCGCCGCCGTCCATCCCACTGCCGTCCATCCCGCTGCCGTCCATCCGAGTCCGCTCCGTCCCTGCCCCGCCTGGTCCGCCCCTCCTCCCGAGGATCGCCGAGATCGGCGGGCCCCGCGGCGGCCGCCGGCGGAACCGTGCAGAGGCTCCGGCCGGCCGTCCTGTGGAGGACGACCACCGCTCCTCACGCCCCGCTGTCGAAGGTCGAGAGCAGCACCGAGATCACCATCGGAGCCACCCCGAGCAGGAGGAACGCGGGCAGCACGCAGACACCGAGAGGCAGCATCAGCGTCACGCCCAGCCGTGCGGCACGCTCCCTCGCCCCGCCGGCCGCCCGCACCCGGGTCAGCGCAGCCTCGCTGCGCAGGAGGCGGCCGGCCGGCACTCCCGCGGCACTGGACAGCTCCAGCACCGGCTCGGCCGCGTCGAGCGCCCGCTCACCCGAGGCGAGCCCGCACTCCCCCAGCGCCGCGAGCACCTGCTCGCGCGAGCGCTGGATCGACCCTCCGCCCGCGAGCGCGACCGCCAGCAGGTCGAGCGCCAGCCCGGGGGCCGGGTCGCCCGGGTCCGCTCCCCTGACCAGGCGCCTCGTCCACAGCTGCGCTCCGAGCATCAGGGCGGCACCGGCGACGAGGCAGGCCAGACCCGGCGCGGTGCCGACGAGCACGCCCGCGACATCGAAGCCCAGGAGCGTCCCGAAGCCCAGTGCCACCAGCGGGAGGGCTCCGACCACTCGTCCGGTCGCCGCAGGGCCGGCGAGCGCCACGTCGATGTCGCGCCGGGCGCGCGCCAGCTCGCGCATCGACTCCGCGAGCTCGGCGAGTGCGGCAGCCACCGGCGCCCCGGAGTCGGCGGCGACGCGCCACGCCGCAGCGAGCGCCGCCCACGCGGTCGCCTCGCCCCGGTCGGGTCGTCGCCCCTCCCGCTCCCGACGACCGCGCGAGGCCGGCGCGCCGCGGAGGAGCGCCTCCGTCACGTCTCCGCCGTTCCCCGCCTCGACGGCCACCGCGCGGAGGAGGCGACGGCGGCGGGCCGCCCCGGGAGCGCTCGAGACCGCGGAGGACGCGAGGTGCGCGAACGCCGATCCCGGCGCGACTCCCGCGGCGAGGAGGACAGCGAGGCGGTGCACGATCGCCGCCACCTCGTCGAGTCCGTCGCTCCTTCTCACCGGTCCGCCCTCGAACGCCGGGGCAGCGCCCCCTCGTCGATCCGGAGGCGCCCCCTCGCATCGAGGTCGAACCGGCCCCAGGCCGCCAGCCGCCTGCGCCCGTCGCTCCGCTCGAGGTGGAGCACCAGGTCGATCGCGCTCACGGTCTGCCGGGCGATCGCCTCGGGTCCCATCCCGGCGAGCGCCCCGAGGGCTTCCAGCCGCGCCGGCACGTCGGCGAGCGAGTTGGCGTGGAGCGTGCCCGCGCCGCCGTCGTGCCCGGTGTTCAACGCCGACAGGAGGTCGCGCAGCTCGACTCCGCGGCACTCCCCGAGCACGAGGCGATCCGGCCGCATCCGCAGGGCCTCGCGGACCAGGCGGTCGAGGCCCACGCCGCCCGCACCCTCCAGATTCGGCTGCCGCGCCTCGAGCGCCACGAAATGCGGGTGCGCCGGTCGCAGCTCCCCCACGTCCTCGATCGCGATGATCCGCTCCTCGGGAGGCGCGAAGCCGAGGAGCGCACCCAGGAGGGTGGTCTTCCCCGATCCGCCGGCTCCCGAGACGAGGAGGTTCCACCGGGCGTCGACCGCCCCGCGCAGGAGCAGCCGCTCCGCCTCGTCGAACATGCCCGACGCGTGCAGCTCATCCAGGCTCCACGCGTCGGCGCGGGGGATGCGGATCGAGATCAGGGTCCCTCCGGTGGCGACGGGAGGCAGGACGACGTGGACGCGCACGCCGTGTCGCAGGCGGACGTCGACGCACGGACTCGCCTCGTCGACGTGCCTGCCTCCCGCCGCGACGAGCGAGACGGCCAGGCGGCGGGCCCCCGCGGCGTCGAGGGTCCAGGTCGGTTCGCGGACGGCACCGGCGCCCCTGTCGATCCACAGACCGGAGCCGCCGTTCACGAACAGATCCGTGACGTCGGGGTCGGCGGCGAACGGCGCGAGCAGCCCCAGCGCCGCTGCCCCTGGCCGGATCGGCGGGCCGGGCGACGCCGCGGGACCGGGCGCCGGGCCCTCCCGGCGGTAGGCGGCGGGAACACGGGGGACGAAGTCGGCGACCATGCCGGAACGGTAGGCCGCGACCGGCACCTGCCCGCACGCAGCGGCCGCATCGGTGCAGACACGCTCGATCCGCGCCCTGTGGAGGCGGGAGAGCGGCGATCGCGAGCGGCGGAACTCGAGCGGATCGACGGGAGAAGAGAAGGGGGCGGCACCCATTGGGGGGAACAGGTGCCGCCTCGGCGGCGCGGGATTGGGGGGAATCACATGCGCCGCTGAGACCGAACTTTCATTCGGCCGTATGAAAGAGTACGTGACGCCGCCCGATTCGCCAAGCCCGAACAGCCGTCTGGGCCAACTCTTGTCGAAACCCCGCCCTACTGCCAGCTTCGGCCCGCGCCTGCTCAGCATCGGACCCTGGCGCTACGGTGGTGCGAGGCCGACCGCGCCGGTCGGCGAACGGTGCACTCGCGAAGGAGCGAATCGCAGATGTCCTCTCCCCTCGACGACGCCGGCACCCCGGGATCGTCGGCCATCGACAACCTCCTGCACGAGAAGCGGCGCTTCCCGCCCCCGGCCGATTTCGCGGCCGACGCCGTCGCCTCCGCCGCCCTCTACGAGGAGGCCGCCGCCGATCGCCTCGGCTTCTGGGCCGAGCGCAGCCGAGAGCTCCTGCACTGGCACCGCCCCTTCACCCGCACCCTCGACTGGAACGACCCGCCCTTCGCGAAGTGGTTCGACGACGGCGAGCTCAACGTCGCCTACAACTGCCTCGACCGCCACGTGCTCACCGGCAACGGCGACCGCGTCGCGATCCACTGGGAGGGCGAGCCCGGCGACAGCCGCACCCTCACCTACGCCCAGCTCACGGCCGAGGTGAAGCGCGCCGCCAACCTCCTGACCAGCCTCGGCGTCCGCTCCGGCGATCGTGTCGCGATCTACCTCCCGATGATTCCGGAGGCGGTGATCTCGATGCTCGCGGTCGCGCGCCTCGGGGCGGTCCACTCCGTGGTCTTCGGCGGCTTCAGCGCCGAGAGCCTGCGCGCGCGCATCGACGACGCGGAGGCGAAGCTCGTCATCACCGCCGACGGCGGCTGGCGCAAGGGCTCGGTCTTCCCCCTCAAGCCCGCCGTCGACGCCGCCCTCGCCCTGGGCGGCGGCGAGTCGAGCGTCGAGCACGTGCTCGTGGTGCGCCGAGGGGGCAACACCGTGCAGTGGAGCGAGGGCCGCGATCTCTGGTGGGACGAGGAGATCACCGCGGTCGACGCGGACCACGTCGCGCGGGCGTTCCCCGCCGAGCAGCCGCTGTTCATCCTGTACACCAGCGGGACGACCGGCAAGCCGAAGGGCATCCTGCACACCAGCGGCGGCTACCTCACGCAGGTCTCCTACACGCATCGGACCGTCTTCGACCTCCGCCCCGAGAGCGACGTCTACTGGTCGACCGCCGATGTCGGCTGGATCACCGGCCACAGCTACGTCGTCTACGGACCGCTGAGCAACGGCGCGACCCAGGTCATGTACGAGGGCACCCCCGACACCCCGCACACGGGGCGCTGGTGGGAGATCATCGAGAAGTACGGCGTCACCATCCTCTACGCGGCGCCCACCGCGATCCGCTCGTTCATGAAGCTCGGGCGCCAGATCCCCCAGCGCTTCGACCTCTCGAGCCTGCGCCTGCTCGGCTCGGTCGGCGAGCCGATCAACCCGGAGGCGTGGATCTGGTACCGCGACGTCATCGGCGGGGGTCGCACCCCGATCGTCGACACCTGGTGGCAGACCGAGACCGGCGCGATCATGGTCTCCCCGCTGCCCGGGGTCACCACGCTGAAGCCGGGCTCGGCCCAGGTCCCCGTCCCGGGCGTCTCGATCGACGTCGTCGACGAGAAGGGCCGCTCGGTCGGGGCCGACTCGGGCGGGCTCCTCGTGGTCACGGAGCCGTGGCCGTCGATGCTGCGCGGCATCTGGGGCGACCCGGAGCGCTACGTCGAGACCTACTGGTCGAAGTTCGGCGATCGCTACTTCGCCGGCGACGGGGCGCGACGCGATCGCGACGGCGACCTCTGGCTGCTCGGCCGCGTGGACGACGTGATGAACGTCTCGGGCCACCGGCTCTCGACGGCCGAGATCGAGTCGGCCCTCGTCTCGCACCCCGTCGTCGCCGAGGCGGCCGTGGTCGGGGCGGCGGACGAGACGACGGGTCAGGCGGTGGTCGCCTTCGTGATCGCGAAGGCCAGCCAGGCCGACGCTCTCGCCGAGGGCCACGACGAGCTCGAGGCGACCCTGAAGGCCCACGTCGCCGAGCACATCGGAGCCATCGCCCGGCCCAAGCGGATCTTCGTCGTCCAGGAGCTGCCGAAGACCCGCTCGGGCAAGATCATGCGGCGGCTGCTGCGCGACGTCGCCGAGGGGCGCGCGGTCGGAGACACCACGACCCTCGCGGACACGCAGGTGATGACGGTCATCGCCTCCGCGGTCGGTGCCGACTGACAGGCGCTGACCGACAGGCGCCGCCGACCGGCACCGCCGCGAGAGGGACCGCTACTCGAAGGCGACGATCAGCTCGACCTCGACGGGAGCGTCGAGCGGCAGCTCGGCGACTCCCACGGCCGATCGCGCGTGTCGGCCCGCGTCGCCGAAGATGTCGCCGAGCACCTCCGACGCGCCGTTGACCACTCCGGGCTGACCGTTGAAACCTGCAGAGGAGGCGACGAAGCCGGTCAGCTTCACGATCCTCGTCACGCGGTCGAGCGAGCCGAGCACGTCGGCCACCGCCGCGAGCGCGTTGAGCGCGCAGGTGCGCGCCAGGTCCTTCGCGACCTCGGGGGACACGAGTCCCTCCCCCGAGCCGACCTTGCCGGTCGCGGGAAGCGCGCCGTCGACGAACGGGATCTGGCCCGCCGTGAACACCAGCGAGCCGTTCACCACGGCCGGGACGTACGCGCCGGCCGGGGCGGCGACGGCGGGGAGGACGATCCCCAGCTCGGAGAGACGGTCGGCGATCATGCGCCGGCCTCGGCGACGGGGCGCTTGAGGTAGGCGACGAGACCGCCCTCGGGGCCGGTCACGATCTGGACGAGCTCCCACCCCTCCGAACCCCAGGTGTTGAGGATCGCCGTCGTGTTGTGGATCATCAGCGGGGTGGTGACGTACTCCCAGCGGGGGACGGACATGGCTCTCCTCGAGTGCGGGGCGCGCCGGGCGTCGGCGGCGCCGGCGGATGGTGCGCCGCGACTGGTCGGAGCGCGGCGACTACGCTGATTCTATGTCGGGGGCGCGCGGGACCAGGGTCGTCAAGTCGGTCGGGGGCGCGGTCGGCGGACTCGTCGGGATCGTTGCCATGAGCGTCATCGCGGGGGTCCTCGTGTCGGCGTCGATCACTCCGGCGATCGCCCTCGGGGGCATGGCCGCCAACAACACGGTCGAGATGTTCGACAACCTCCCCGAGTACCTCGAGATCGGCACCCTCGCCGAGAAGAGCAACGTCTACGCGAAGGACGCCGCGGGCGCGGACGTGCTGCTCGCCTCCTTCTACGCGCAGAACCGCGTCGAGGTGGGCTGGGACGACATCTCGCCGTTCGTCAAGGACGCCGTCGTCGCCTCCGAGGATCCCCGCTTCTACGAGCACGGCGGCATCGACCTGCTCGGCACCGTCCGCGCCGCCGCCACGACCGCGATGGGCGGGGACGTGCAGGGAGGCTCGTCGATCACTCAGCAGTACGTCAAGAACGTGCTCATCCAGAAGGCGGAGGCGCTCTCCGACCCCATCGAGCGCGACGCCGCCTACCGCGAGGCGACCGAGACGACCCCGGAGCGCAAGGTCGCCGAGATGCGGCTGGCGATCGGCCTCGAGAAGGAGTACCCGAAGAACGACATCCTCCTCGGCTACCTCAACATCGCGCTCTTCGGAGGGACCGTCTACGGCATCGAGGCGGCCGCGAACTACTACTTCGGCATCAGCGCGCGCGATCTCTCGCTCGCGCAGTCGGCCGCCCTCGTCGCGATCGTCAACAACCCCGAGAAGTTCCGCTTCGACCGGCAGGAGGACCCCGCGAACCTCGCCGTCGAGGGCTACCCCGAGACGCTGAAGCGCCGCAACTACATCCTGACCCGCATGAACGCCGAGCAGAAGGCGACCCCGGAGCAGATCGCCGAGGCGGGGGCCACTCCCGTCCAGCCGGTGATCACGGAGCCGAGCACCGGCTGCCAGACGGCCGGCATCGCGGCGTTCTTCTGCGACTACGTCACCTGGGTGATCAAGAACGACGACGCCTTCGGGTCGAGTCAGGACGAGCGCGACGCGACCTTCAAGCGCGGCGGGTACCAGATCTACACCTCCCTCGACACCGACCTGCAGCAGGCCGCCGTCTCGGCGACGAACGACTGGATCCCGAAGTCGATGCCCACGGTGAACATCGGCAGCTCGAGCGTCTCGGTCGAGGTCGGCACGGGCCGCATCCTCGCGATGACGCAGAACAAGGACTACTCGAACGATCCCGACATCGCGGGGGCGAACTACACGAGCGTCAACTACAGCACCGACTTCGGCTACGGCGGCTCGTCCGGCTTCCAGGTCGGGTCGACCTATAAGGTCTTCACGCTCGCCGAGTGGCTCCAGGAGGGGCGCGCGCTGGGCGAGAGCGTGGACGGCACCCGCCGCGCCTACACGACCTTCCGCGACAGCTGCGAGCCCGACGGCGTCTACTACGGCGAGTCGTGGGACCCCAAGAACGACGAGGGCGGCAACGGAGGCGTCACCACCGCCCTCCAGGCCACGACCGGCTCGATCAACACGTCGTTCGCCGCGATGGCGAACCAGCTCGACCTCTGCGGCATCCGCAACACCGCGCTGGCGATGGGCGTGCACCGCGCCGACGGCACCGAGCTGCAGAAGTTCGCGCCGACCATCCTCGGCACGAACGAGATCGCTCCGCTGACGATGGCCACCGCCTTCGCGGGGTTCGCCAATAAGGGCACGGTCTGCACGCCGATCGCGATCGACCGCATCGTCGACCGCTCGGGCGCCGACGTCCCGCCGCCCACCTCCGACTGCACGCAGGGCATGTCCGAGCAGGTCGCGGCCACCGCCGACTTCGCGCTGCAGCAGGTCATGACCGGAGGCACGGGCCGTCCGTCCAACCCGGGCACCGGGATCCCGCACATCGGCAAGACCGGCACGACCGACGACGCCGTGCACACCTGGATGGTCGGCGCGAGCACCGAGGTCGCCACCGCCACCTGGGTGGGCAACGTCACCGGCTTCACCTCGATGCGCGGCTTCAGCCTCAAGCGGGTCAACGCCGGTCAGGTCCGGCACCAGATCTGGCCGCGCATCATGCGCGTCGCCGACGAGAAGTACGGAGGATCGGCCTTCCCGGCGCCGGACCGCTCGCTCGTCGAGGCGCCTCAGGAGGCGGTGCCCGAGGTCACCGGTCAGAGCCCCGCGGCCGCGGCGGAACGGCTGCGCGGACTCGGCTTCACGGTGACGGTCGACCCGAACCGCATCCCGTCCGACCGGCCGGCCGGCTCCGTGGCGCAGACCAACCCGCCGGCCGGCTCGCGGATCTCGCGCGGCTCGGCGATCACCCTGCAGATCAGCGCCGGACCGTCCACCCCGCCACCGGGCGGCTGACCCCCGGAGCCGCCGTCCGGCGCGGTCGTGCAGAATGATCCCGGTCGCGCCCGCGACCCGACCCGTCGAGAGAAGGACACATGACCGGACGCAGCAGCCGCCCCCTCACCACCGCCCTCGCGACGGTCGCGGCCGCGGGAACCGCTGCCGCCGTCTGGGGCATCGCCGTCGAGCGGACGCTCTTCACGGTCCGCCACGTGTCCGTCGCGGTCCTGCCCGCCGACTCGGTGCCGCTGCGCATCCTCCACCTCTCCGACCTGCACATGGCACCGTGGCAGTCGAAGAAGCAGGAGTGGATCCGCTCCCTCGCGGCACTCTCACCCGATCTCATCGTCGACACGGGCGACAACCTCGGCCACCGGGACGGCGTCCTCGGGATCCGCCGCGCGCTCGAGCCCTTCGCGGGCGTCCCCGGCGTGTTCGTCAACGGCTCCAACGACTACTTCGGCCCGCGGGTGAAGAACCCGCTGCGCTACTTCCGCGGGCCCTCGACGAACCCGAAGCCGAACCGACCCGACCTCGACACCGACGCACTGACGGGCTACTTCACCGACGACCTGGGCTGGACCGACCTGAACAACCGCGCCGGCACTCTCACCGTGCGAGGGACCCGCATCGAGCTCTTCGGCGTCGACGACCCGCACATCGGGCTCGATCGCGTCGACCTGGTCGCCGGGGCCGTGGACGAGCTCCGCGCCTCGGAGGACGAGGCGCCCGGTGTGAGCATCGGAGTCGCGCACGCGCCCTACCAGCGGATCCTCGACGACTTCGTCGCCCGGGGCGCCGAGCTCATCCTCGCCGGCCACACGCACGGCGGCCAGGTCTGCGTACCCGGCTTCGGCGCCCTGGTCACCAACTGCGACATCCCCCGCGACAAGGTCTCGGGATTCTCGACCTGGGACAACGGGCTGCGCAGTGCCCACCTCAACGTCTCGGCGGGCCTCGGAACGTCGATCTACGCGCCCGTCCGCTTCGCCTGCCGGCCCGAAGCGACGCTCCTGACCCTCGAGCCCGTGGCCTGACAGCCGCCCCGTCGTGTCCGCCGGGTCTCCGGAAATCGGCTATCATTGACGAGGCTCGTGAGCGGTTCGCCGTCGTGAGTCCACCGGGGTGTGGCGCAGCTTGGTAGCGCGCCTCGTTCGGGACGAGGAGGTCGTGGGTTCGAATCCCGCTACCCCGACCGGTGAGAAGCCCGGCCAGGATCATCGATCCGGCCGGGCTTCGTCGTTCCCGGTGCCGCGCACCTCAGGCTGTGAGACCGACCTCGCGGCGCGTCGGGAGCGACCGTCAGCGCGCGCAGTCCTGCGGGCGACTCGAGCCGCGAGCAGGCGGCTCGGTCTCCACGCCGCACTCGGCGGCCGCTCCCGCACCCGACCGACGCCTTCGTGCCGACGCACGTCGAGAGAGGGTTCAGCGGATCTCGACCGCCTGGTCTCGCGCCGAAGTCGACCCGGCCTCATGGGCGTCCGGCCCCGTACCGCTCGACGGCACGACGACGCCGGAGGGCGGCGGAGCGGGATCTCGCTCTCGCGTACATCCCGCTCCGCGGCACCTCCGGCGTCGTCGGAGACCTCAACGACCGCGACCATGATCCCTCGGGGATCGGGTCGTCAGGCCGGGCTCAGCGCCCCAGGCCCCGGTACTCCCAGCCCGCGGCGCGCCAGGCGGCCGGATCGAGGCAGTTGCGTCCGTCGACGATGAAGCGGTTCGAGACCGCGGCGGCCGCCGCGGCCGGGTCGAGCGAGCGGAACTGCTTCCACTCCGTCACGACCACGACCGCATCGGCACCGCTGAGCGCCTCGTCGACGTCGGAGGTGTAGGAGATGTCGGGGTACTTGCGCTTCGCGTTCTCGATCGCCTCGGGATCGGTCGCGACGACGTTCGCGCCGAGATCGTGGAACCGCGCGGCGACGTCGAGCGACGGGGAGTCGCGGATGTCGTCCGACTCCGGCTTGAAGGCCAGACCGAGCACCGCGATCTTCTTGCCCGAGACCGAACCGCCGAGCCCCTCGACCACGAGGTCGATGACGCGCTGGCGGCGGCGCAGGTTGATCGCGTCGACCTCCTTGAGGAAGGCGACCGAGTCGCCGACGCCGAGCTCGTCGGCGCGAGCCGAGAACGCGCGGATATCCTTCGGCAGGCAGCCGCCCCCGAAGCCGATGCCGGCGTTGAGGAAGCGGCGGCCGATGCGCGCGTCGTAGCCGATCGCGTCGGCGAGCTGCGTGACGTCGGCTCCGGTGACCTCCGCGATCTCGGCGATCGCGTTGATGAACGAGATCTTGGTCGCGAGGAACGCGTTGGCGGAGACCTTGACGAGCTCGGCGGTCGCGTAGTCGGTCACGACGAGCGGAGTGTCGGCGGCGAGGGCCGTCGCGTACACCGCGTCGAGGGTGGCCTTGGCGGACTCCCCCGCCTCACCGGCAGGCACGCCGTAGACGAGGCGATCGGGGCTGATCGTGTCCTGCACGGCGAAACCCTCGCGGAGGAACTCCGGGTTCCAGGCGAGGGTCGCACCGGTCGAGGCGACCTTCTCGGCCAGCCGCGCCGCCGTGCCGACCGGGACGGTCGACTTGCCGACCACGAGCGAGTCGGCGGTGAGGAAGGGCAGGAGTCCGTCGATCGCGGCATCGACGAAGCGCATGTCGGCGGCGTTCTCGCCCGCCTTCTGAGGTGTTCCGACCGCAACGAAGTGCACCTCGGCATCGGCCGCGTCGGCTGCGTCGGTCGAGAACCGCAGGCGTCCCGAGGCGACGCCCGAGGACAGCAGCTCGGGAAGGCCGGGCTCGAAGAAGGGGGCCGAACCGGCGGCCAGCGCGTCGATCTTCGCCTGGTCCACGTCGATCCCGATCACGTCGTGGCCGAGCTCGGCCATCGCGGCAGCGTGGACGGCTCCGAGGTAGCCGCATCCGATGACAGAAAGCTTCACAGTGTCTCTCCGAACTTCACAGTCTCTCCGAACTTCACAGGGTTTCTCCGAATCGTGGGCGTGAGGGTGTCGCGACGGTAAGGGGAGGTGGCAGGGGCGAGTGATCGCTCCGAACCGAGCGCGCCCTCATCGCCGCGCCAATGCTCTCAGATCCCGCGACACGCTGGAGACGGCCGTGGAGATCTCCTCCGCGACTCTCGCGTGAGTGGCCTCGCTGCGGCCGATCGGGTCGTCGATGTCGTCGCCCCGTTCCGCGCCGGGTGCCCGGCCGCGGTTGGCGGCTGCGAGCCGGACGACCGCACGCAGGCGCGCTGCGGGATCCTCGACGGCGGGGACGGGAACCTCCGCGATCACGAACGGCAGCACGCGCGCGAACTCGAGCAGGGTGAAGCCGCGGAGCAGGATCGACGGGAACCGGCGAGCGGCGTCGACGAGGTGGTCACGGGTCATGGTGAGCATGACGTCGGCCTCCCCGACGGCCTCCTCTGTCAGGCGGGCGCTCGTGTGCCCCGACGGGTCGCCTCCGTACTGGGCGGAGAACCGGGCGGATGTCGGGTCCATCGGATACCCGTCGCGGGTCTCGACGCCGGCGCTGCGGAACGCGAACAGCGGTCCGCCCCTGGGCGACTCCGCGTCGCCGAGCGAGGCACGGAGCAGCTGCTCGGCCAGGGGTGACCGGCAGATGTTCCCGGTGCACACGCACAGCACCGAGAACACGGGAGCATCGGAGCGGAGGACCGGCTCGGACGGTCGCCGACCACGACGGGAGCGACGCGACCCGTCGTCTCCGAGGAACGTCATCGTCCGCCGATCACACGGCGCTCGGAGTCGGCTCGGCCGCCGGCTCCGGCCGAGCGCCCGAGCGCTCGGAGCCGTAGTAGCTCGTGTAGTAGTAGCCGTAGCCGCGACCGACCTGACCGCGCGGCGGAACGCGGTTGAGGATGACCCCGAGGGTGTGGCCGCTGACCCGCTCGAGGTTCTGGATCGCCTTCGCCAGCTCGTCCGTGGTCGTCTTGCCCGCCGAGATGACGACGAGCGCGCCGTCGGTGCGGGCGGTCAGGATCGCGCCGTCGGTGACCGGCAGGAGCGGCGGCGCGTCGACGATCACGATGGCCTCGCGGGCGATCTCGTGCAGGAGGATGTCCATCCCGTTGGAGCCCAGCAGCTCGCTCGGGTTCGGCGGGATCGAGCCCGCGCCGAGGATCCAGAGGTTGCCCGACGGACCCCACGGCTGGAGGACGTCCTGCAGCTCGGCCTTGCCGATGAGGAGATCGGTGAGGCCGACGCCCGGCACGAGGCCGAAGGACTTCGCCACGGTGGGCTTGCGGAGGTCGCCGTCGACGACGACCGTGCGCTGACCGGAGGCGGCGAGCGTCACCGCGAGGTTGGCGGTCACGGTGGACTTGCCGTCGGAGGGCAGCGGGCTGGTCACGACGATGATGCGCGGCGGGCTGTCGACGTTCATGAACTGCAGGTTCGTCCGCAGCTCGCGCAGCGCCTCGGCGAGCGCGTGCTTGCCGTCGGACTTCACGTAGTCGGTGGTGTCCGCCTCGGGGACGATGCGGTTGGTCTCGCTGAGCCGCTTGTCGACGGGCAGCGTGCCGACGACGGGCAGGTCGAACAGGCGCTCGACCATCTCGGCCGTGCGGATGCGGCGGTCGAGCGTGTTGCGCACGAAGGCGTAGACCAGCCCGAGCACCAGGCCGACGAGCGCGCCGACGGCGAGGACGAGTCGAAGGTTCGGGTAGGCGGGTGAGCTCGGGAGGGACGCTGCCTGGACGACGGAGAGGCTGACGGTGTCGCCGACCCCGGTCTCGGCGTTGACCTGCTGGATGCGCGTGGCGATCGCCGACACCCACGCGTCGGCGAGCTTCTGCGCGCCCTCGGCCGTCGACGCACTCGCGGTGACCTTCATCACGGGTGCGTCCGTCTCGGCCTGCACGGTGATGGCCCCGATGAGGGTCGACGCGCTGACGTCGAGGCCGAGGTTCTCGATGGCGATCTGAGCCACGTCGCGCGACGTGGCGATCGGAAGATAGGTCTTCAGCGCAGAGTTCGCGACGGTCGTTGCGATCTGCTGCTGGTAGACGGCCTGGCTCTGCTCGGAGTCCGCGAGGGCGACCGAGACGATCCCCTGCGAGTCGGCGACGTAGCGCGGCTTCTGGGTCAGGGACCAGCCGAAGGCGACGAGGGTGCCGAGGAGGATCGCAGCGACGATCGCCAGCCAGTGATCGCGGAGAAGCCGGAGGACGTCTCTAAGTTCCACAGTGTCAGGTTCCTTCACTGGTTCGGATCGGTGCTCGGACGTCGTAGACGGATAGCTCTGGAATTGTTGCACAGGCGTGTATCGGGGCTGTTTCCCGGCACATCACGCGTGCACCCCGTCGGGGGTGGTCGACGATGCAGGCGCCCTCGCGATCACTCCGAGGCCCGCGAGCTCCGAGAGTGCCGCGGTGACCGCCTCCCGAGGGTCGACCCCCGCCGGCGGCCGACCGACCTCGGCGAGGACGGCCCCGATGAGGGCGTCGGTCGAGATCCCGTGTCCGACGAGGCGCCAGATGACGGGGCCGATGCCCGACAGGCGCACGAGGCGGTTCTCGCAGAACACCACGATCTCGCCTCCCGGGAGGAGGATCGCGTCGTCGGCGGGCGCGCGCAGGACGTCCTCCCCCGCCGCCGCGCCGGTCGGATCGAGATCCAGCGCCACGACCTCGCCCCAGGCGGGTGGCGCACCGGCCCCCGCCGCGGTGAACGCGCTCTCGACGAGGTCGACGACTCCCGCCGACTCCGAGTAGACGAGGCGCGAGACGCCGCCGAGCCCGCGCAGCGTCGCCACGAGGCCGGAGATCGGCCGGGGCCTCGCCGAGAGGTAGGACGTCTGCGGGACGAGCAGGTCGATCGCCTCGACGGGCTCCACCGCCTCGAGGTAGGGCTGCGCGATGTGCTCGCGTCGGTCGAGCAGGACGACTCCGGCGAGGGTGAGCGGAGCGTCCGGAAGGGGGCGCAGGCCGATCGACATCGGGGCGAGCTGCGCCTTCGGAGCCGAGCCGGTCAGCGGCTTCACCGAGAGAGGCTTGGGATAGGGGAGCACGCGCCCGTCGTGCGCGACGCCGACCGTCTCGTCGGTGACGTAGCCGAAGCGGGTGCCGAGCGCGCGGGCGATGGTCGTCTTGCCGGTCCCGGAGGCGGCCACGAAGGCGAGGACCCGGCCGTCGTCGGCCGCCATCCCGCAGGCGTGGAGCATGAGCAGGTCGTTCCGCCGCTCCCCGATCGCCTCGACCGTCAGAGTGGAGGTGAGCACCTCCTCGAGGTGAGCGACCGACCCGGAGAGCACGCGGAGGCCGGAGGACGCCCGGGCGGCACCGCCCGTGGCGACGTCAGCGACGACGACGCGCGCCTCCGCGTCGGGCGGGACCGCGCACGACGCCCAGCTCGTGCTGATCCGCGACACGTCCTCGTCGTCCAGCCCCGGCCCGAAGTCCACCCGGAACGGGACGTCGAGGACGGAGATCGACATGCTCCGGCGCGAGGACACGTGGTTCCCGCCGGTCAATACGCGCCGTCCCGCGCCAGCACGGCGCGTGCCGTCTTGAAGAGGATGATCAGGTCGCCGGTCATCGACCAGTTCTCGACGTAGTAGAGGTCGAGTCGAACCGTGTCCTCCCAGGAGAGGTTCGAGCGGCCGCTCACCTGCCAGAGCCCGGTGATGCCCGGCTTCATCAGGAAGCGCCGGTGGACGTGCTCCTCGTACTGCTCGACCTCGCGCGCGAGCGGGGGCCGCGGACCGATGAGCGACATGTCGCCGCGGAAGACGTTGAGGAACTGGGGCAGCTCGTCGAGGCTGAAGCGGCGCAGGACCGTGCCGACCTTCGTGACCCGCGGATCCTTGGCCATCTTGAAGAGGATGGTGTTGCCCTCGTCGCGCTGCTGCGCCGCGAGTTCGGCGAGCCGCGCCTCCGCGTCGACGACCATCGAGCGGAACTTGAGCATCTCGAAGGTCGCGCCGTTCAGCCCGATGCGCTCCTGACGGAAGAGGATCGGCCCGGGACTGGTCGCCTTCACCAGCACGGCGACCACGACGAGGACCGGCGCGCTCAGGATGATCAGCATCGTGGAGGCCGCGATGTCGAACAGGCGCTTGGCGAACCGCTGACGCCCGTCGAAGCGGGGGGGTCTCGACGTGGATCAGCGGAAGGCCGGCCACCGGCCGGGTGTGGATGCGGGGGCCGCCGATGTCGGTGAGGCTCGGAGCCACGACGAGGTGCTCCCGGCCCGGCTCCAGGGTCCAGCTCAGCTCGCGGATCCGCTGGGGCGCGAGCTCGTCCGAGCTGGTGACGACGACGGTGTCGGCACCGGTCGCGTCCATGACGGCCCGGACGCCGTCGATCCCGGTGAACTCGTGCAGGGCGAGGCCCGCCAGCTCCTCATCGGAGCGGAGTCCGTCGGCTCCACCGGGCGATGTGGACACCGCGCCGACGAGCTTGTAGCCGGCCTCGGTGCCGCGCCGCAGCTCGCGCGCCGTGTGCAGCACGCTCGCGCGCGAGCCGAGGAGGACCACCTGGCTCGCGAAGCGGCCGTCCCTCCGCTGGCGGGTGAGCCACGAGCGCCAGCAGAGCCGGCCGACGCAGATCAGGAGGATGCCCGCCGGGAACGCGGTGATGATGTAGCCGCGCGCCAGGAGGATCTGCAGCAGGTAGGCGATGATCGCGACGATCCCGAAGAGCCAGATCGAGCCGTCGACGATGCGGCGGTACTCGACGTAGCCCGTGCCGACGATCCGGCGGTCGCGGGTGTCGAAGACCTGCAGGGCGAGGAGCCAGGCGGCCGACAGCACGACCGAGACCCAGGTGTAGTTGATCGCGATGTCGACGGGGTTGTTGAAGCCGACGTCGGAGTTGAGATCGAGGTCGAACCAGACGAGCTGGGTGCCGAACACGGAGACGAGGATGGCGACGACGTCGGTGACGAGGAGTCGGCGGCGGTAGTCCTGCTCCCACGACGCTCGGCGCTTCGGCGTGATCCCCTGCGCCGTCATCGATCCCCCTTGCCTCTCCTGTTGCGCGGACCTCTCCTGCTGCTGCGAAAGGCGTACTTCCGTCTCCGGTGATGTCACGCCCGCAAGGCTACCCACATCCTCGTTTCGGGTGGGTGTCGCGACGTCGACGAATCCTCACGGAGTCATCCTCGCAGGCGTCCCCTGCTCTCCTGCAGGTAGCAGGATCCGCAGAGGGACTCGTAGGTCACCTCCGCACCGTCGATGGCGACCTGGTCGCCGTCGAACACGAACCGGCCGTCGACGACCCGGCCGTTGAAGATCGCCTTGCGGCCGCATCGGCAGATCGTCTTGAGCTCCTCCAGGCTGTGGGCGATCTCGAGGAGCCGCCTGCTTCCGGGGAAAGCGGCCGTCCTGAAGTCGGTCCGGATGCCGTAGGCGAGGACCGGCACGTTCTCGAGGATGGCGATGCGCAGGAGATCGTCGACGTGCGCCTCCGGGAGGAACTGCGCCTCGTCGACGAGCAGGGCGCTCACGTCGCGCGCCGATTCGGCGAGCACCCGAGCTCGCGCCGCCGAGAACACCGCCACCGGATCCTCCTCCGGGTGGAAGAGGATGTCCACCGGACGGGTCACGCCGAGCCGCGACACGATCAGCGCGTCGCCCTTCGTGTCGACCGCCGGCTTCGCGAGCAGGACGCGGTGTCCGCGCTCCTCGTAGTTGTGCGCGGCCTGGAGCAGCGAGGTGCTCTTGCCGCTGTTCATCGCTCCGTACCGGAAGTACAGCTTGGCCATCAGGTCTCCTCAGGGCTCGGGCGGCGGGTCCCCCGCCGGGTGCCGCGACCCGTCGTCACTCGAGGTACCCGTCCTCGGCGGCTCGACGGATGAGCTCGGCACGCCGACTCGCGGGACGACCGACCTTCGCGTACTTCTGGCGCACGCGCCGCAGATACGTCTTCGCCGTCTCGAACTGCACGTTCATCTTGGCCGCCACCTCGGGGGTGCTCGAGCCGGAGACGTAGAGGCGCAGCGCCTCGAGCTCCCCCGCGCTCAGACGCGGGCGCTGCTGGGCGGCGACACCGATCGGCAGTGGTCGCCACTGCGTGGCCGACCCCGCGTTCGAGCGCATCTCCATCGCCGAGCGCGCGCTCTCCATCACGTCCTGCATCGGGCGCGACTTCGTCAGGTGACGCGCCGCTCCGGCACGGAGGCAGCGCTCGCGGACCTCGTCGTCGTCGCGCTCGGAGAGGACGATGACGGTCGCGCCCGCGGCCCGGCAGGTGCGGATCCGCGCCTCGATCGAGATCGGCTCGCGGAGCTCGAAGTCCATGATCACGAGCTGGGTGGGGAAGACGGTGCTCGTGACGAGCTCCATCCAGGTGCCGGCGCTGACGACCAGCTCGAAGTCGGGCGCGTTGGCCGCGATCCAGCTGCTCATGCTGTCGAGCAGCAGCTCGTGATCGTCGAGGATCCCGAGGCGGACCGGTCGGACCGCTTCATCGTCGCTCCGAGTGGAGGAGCCGGACGAGGGCTCACCGGAGCGGGTGACCATGCGTCGATCCTAACCGCGCCGGAGGCGCCGGGAGCGCCGTCAGAAGAGCGTGGGCTGTCCGACGCCCGGCAGCATCGCCGCCCCCTGAGGTCCGAGCTCCCCGGCGAGGAGTCCGTCCTGCTCGAGCGCGCGCCTCTCGCCGCCCAGCGTCCGGAGCGTGCCGAGCGAGTTCAGCGCGGACGACCGGACCGATCCGGTCGCGGGATCCTCCTCGCCCCGGGCGAGCCCGTGATCGCGCATCAGCGGGCGGATCCGGTCCGACAGCCACCGGCGGTACTCGAGCGGCGCGTACGCGGAACGGCCGGGATAGAGGGAGCGGTAGCGGTCGAGGAGCTCGGGATGCTCCTGCGCGAGCCACTGCAGGAACCACTCCTTGACCCCGGGCTTGAGATAGAGGGCCGAGTACATGACGGTGCTCGCCCCCGCCTCCCGGCAGGCGCGCAGAGACGCATCGAGGTGGGCCCGAGTGTCGGTGAGGAACGGCAGGATCGGCATCAGGAACACCGAGCACTCGAAGCCCGCCTCGCGTGCGGCCGTCACCGTGGCCAGCCGAGCCGCCGCGGTCGGTGCGCCGGGCTCGACCGACCGCTGCAGATCCTCGTCGTAGACCGCGATCGACACCCCGAGGTCGACGGGGACGTGCTCGGCCGCCTCCCTCAGCAGCGGCAGATCGCGCCGGAGGAGGGACCCCTTCGTCAGGATCGAGAGCGGCGTCCCGGACGCGGCGAGAGCGGCGATGATGCTGGGCATGAGCCGGTAGCGCCCCTCCGCCCGCTGGTAGGGATCGGTGTTCGTCCCGAGGGCGACGGGATGGCGACCCCAGCTCGGCCGGGCGAGCTCGCGGCTGAGGACCTCGGCCACGTTGACCTTGACGACGATCTGCGAGTCGAAGTCGCGGCCGCCGTCGAACTCGAGGTACTCGTGCGTCGGCCGCGCGAAGCAGTAGGTGCAGGCGTGCGTGCAGCCCCGCATCGGATTGATGGTCCACCCGAACGGCATCTTCGACGATCCGTGCACGCGGTTGAGGGCCGACTTGGCGAGCACCTCGTAGAAGGTGATCCCGTCGAACTCGGGGGTGCGGACCGTTCTGACCAGATCGGTCAGCTTCACCAGCCCGGGGAGCGCGGCCGAGTCGTCCGCTCCGATCGCCTGTCCACTCCACCGCATGGAGCCATTAGAACATACGTTCGAACGCAGCGCCTCCCGATGGGCGGGATTCAGACGGAGGCGCTGAGCGCGAGGACCTCCGAGGTGGCGCTGACCGTCCGCTCCGCGACGTCCGGCGCGTCGTTGAGGGTGGAGCCGTAGCTCGGCACGAGTGAGCGGATCCGCGGCTCCCAGGCCTTCATCCGGTCGGGGAAGCAGCGCTTGACGATGTCGAGCATGATCGGCACGGCGGTGGACGCCCCGGGCGAGGCCCCGAGGAGACCCGCGATGGAGCCGTCGGCGCCGGTGATGACCTCGGTGCCGAACTGGAGGACGCCGCCCTTCTTCTCGTCCTTCTTCATCACCTGCACGCGCTGACCCGCGGTGATCAGGTACCAGTCCTCGGAGCGGGCGGTCGGCAGGAACTCGCGGAGCGCCTTCAGCTTCTTCGAGCGGCCGGCCAGCACCTCGCCGAGGAGGTACTTCATCAGATCGAGGTTGTCGCGGGCGACGGCCAGCATCGGGCCGATGTTGTGCGGCCGGATCGAGAGCGGCAGGTCGAGCCACGAGCCGCGCTTGAGGAACTTGGGCGTGAAGCCCGCGTAGGGGCCGAAGAGGAGGGACGCCTGGCCGTCGACCACGCGGGTGTCGAGGTGGGGCACCGACATCGGAGGAGCACCGACGGCCGCCTTGCCGTAGACCTTCGCCTGGTGCTTCGCCACCAGCTCGGGGTTGTCGGTGCGGAGGAACTGCCCCGAGATGGGGAAGCCTCCGAAGCCCTTGATCTCGGGGATGCCCGACTTCTGCAGGAGGTGCAGTGCACCGCCGCCCGCGCCGACGAAGACGAAGCGCGCGGTGATCCGCTTCGGCGTGCCTCCGACGACCTGCTTCAGGTCGAGACGCCAGGTGCCGTCCTTCTGACGCGTCACGTTCGTGACCTCGTGGCCGGTGTCGAGGGTGCCCCCGTGCGCCACGACGTGGTCGAAGAGCTGGTGGGTCAGTGCGCCGAAGTCGACGTCCGTCCCGGCCGGGATGCGCGTCGCCGCGTAGGGGCCTCCGCCGGCGGGGCGCTGCTCCATGAGCAGCGGCGCCCACTCGTGGATGGTCTTGATGCTCTGGGTGAACTCCATGCCGGCGAAGAGGGGCTGGTCCTTCAGCGCCTCGTAGCGCTTGCGCAGGTACTCGACGTTGGCCTCGCCGTGCACGAACGTCATGTGCGGGGCCGGATTGATGAAGCTCGAGGGCTCGCGGATGTCGCCCGCCTCGACGAGGCTCGACCAGAACTGCCGCGAGATCTGGAACTGCTCGTTGATCTGGATCGCCTTGGCCGGATCGACCGAGCCGTCGGCCGCCTCCGGCATGTAGTTGAGCTCGCACAGTGCCGCGTGACCGGTGCCCGCGTTGTTCCACGGGTTCGACGACTCCTGCGCGACGTCGCCGAGGCGCTCGTAGGCCGCGATGGTCCAATCGGGCTGGAGCTTGGTGAGGAGGGCACCGAGCGTGGCGCTCATGATCCCGCCTCCGATGAGGGCGACGTCGACCGGTTCCGAGGAGTTCACGAGAGTCGAGTTTACCGTCGCGACGTCCCGTGGATGCGGGTCAGGGCGCCGCTCCCCCATCAAATTCGCGGTTTTTCCCGGGCTGTGCCCGCACCGCCGGTCAGGCGACGGGCTCGCGCGCGGCGATGAGCTCGGCGATCTGCACGGCGTTCAGCGCGGCTCCCTTGCGGAGGTTGTCGTTGCTGATGAAGAGGGCGAGACCGCGGCCGCGCGGGGCTCCCTCGTCGGCCCGGATCCGGCCGACGTAGCTGGGGTCGCTCCCCGCCGCCTCGAGCGGCGTCGGGACCTCGCGGAGCACCACGCCGGGAGCATCGGCGAGCAGCTCCCGCGCGCGGTCGGGGCTGAGAGCGGAGGCGAACTCGGCGTTGATCGACAGCGAGTGGCCGGTGAAGACGGGGACGCGTACGCAGGTGCCCGACACCAGGAGCTCGGGCAGACCGAGGATCTTCCGGCTCTCGTTGCGGAGCTTCTTCTCCTCGTCGGTCTCGTTCGAGCCGTCCTCGACCAGGTTGCCGGCGAAAGGGATCACGTCGAAGGCGATCGGTGCGACGTACTTCTCGGGAGCGGGGAACGTCACCGCGGAGCCGTCGTGCACGAGGTCGAGGAGGTGCTCGTCGGCCACGGCCGCGACGACCTGCTGCGCGAGCTCGTTCGCTCCGGCGAGCCCGCTGCCCGACACGGCCTGATAGGTGCTGACGATGAGCCTCGTGAGACCGGCCTCGGTGTCGAGCACCTTGAGGACCGGCATGGCGGCCATCGTGGTGCAGTTCGGGTTGGCGATGATGCCCTTGACGGCCTCGTCGATCGCCTCCGGGTTGACCTCGCTGACGACCAGCGGGACCTCCGGGTCCATCCGCCAGGCGCTCGAGTTGTCGATGACCGTCACGCCGGCGGCGGCGAAGCGCGGGGCCTGCGCGCGCGAACCGGTCGCCCCGGCAGAGAACAGGGCGATGTCCAGCCCTGAGGGATCGGCCGTCTCGACGTCCTCGACCACGACGTCCTCGCCGCGGAACGGCAGCGTCGTGCCGGCCGAGCGGGCGGTGGCGAAGAAGCGGATCGACGCGAGAGGGAACTCGCGCTCCTCGAGGAGGCGGCGCATCACCGTGCCGACCTGACCGGTCGCGCCGACGACGCCCACGTGGAGGGGGGTGCTGCTCATGCTCTGCTCTTTCGTCCGTGCGGCGCGATGGCCGCTCTCACAGGAGAAGGTACCGGGGCCGCTCGCGGCACCCGGTCGGTCGTCCGGCGATCGGCAGGATCGCGCGGGAGGCTGTCTCTCAGCGGCCGGTGCCGGCGTAGACGACCGCGTCGTCGTCGCCGTCGAGTCCGAAGGCCGTGTGCACGACGCGCAGCGCCTCGTCGACGGTGTCGGCGCGGGTGACGACCGAGATGCGGATCTCGCTGGTGGAGATCATCTCGATGTTGATCCCCGCCTCGAACAGCGAGCGGAAGAGCTTCGCCGAGACTCCGGCGTTGGTGCGCATTCCGGCGCCGACGAGCGCGAGCTTGGCGATCTGGTCGTCGTACTGCAGCGACTCGAAGCCGACCTCCTCCTTCTCGGCGTTGAGCGCCATGAGGACCGTCTGGCCGTCGGCCTTGGGGAGGGTGAACGAGATGTCGGTGCGCCCGGTGGCCGCGGCCGAGACGTTCTGCACGATCATGTCGATGTTCGAACCGGTCTTGGCGACGATCGTGAAGATCTGGGCCGCCTTGCCGGGGATGTCGGGGACGCCGACGACCGTGATCTTGGCCTCGTTCAGGTCGGCGGCGACTCCGGCGATGATCGGCTCTTCCACGGTCTGTCCATTCTCGTGCGTGTCGGTGGCGGCGTTGTAGACGATGGTGCCCTCGTTGGGGCTGAAGGAGGAGCGCACGTGGAGCGTGACACCGTGGCGCCTCGCGAACTCGACCGCCCGGATGTGCAGGACCTTCGCGCCCGCGGCCGCGAGCTCGAGCATCTCCTCGCTCGAGATGCGGTCGAGCTTGCGCGCCCGCTTCACCACGCGGGGATCGGCGGTGAAGACGCCGTCGACGTCGGTGTAGATCTCGCAGGTGTCGGCCCCGAGGCCCGCCGCCAGGGCGACGGCGGTCGTGTCGGACCCGCCACGCCCGAGGGTGGTGATGTCCTTCGTGTCGCGGTTGAAGCCCTGGAACCCGGCGACGATCACGACCGCGTTCTCGTCGAGCGCCTCGCGCAGGCGCACCGGGGTGATGTCGACGATGCGAGCGGCTCCGTGCCGCGCGTCGGTGATCATGCCGGCCTGGCTGCCGGTGAACGACCGCGCCTCGTAGCCCATGCTCTTGATCGCCATCGCCAGCAGCGCCATCGAGATGCGCTCTCCCGAGGAGAGCAGCATGTCGAGCTCGCGGGGTGCGGGGAGGGGGGTGACCTGGTGGGCGAGCTCGAGCAGGTCGTCGGTCGTGTCGCCCATCGCAGAGACGGCGACCACGACGTCGTTGCCGGCCTGCTTCGTCGCGACGATGCGCTTCGCGACCCGCTTGATGCTCTCCGCGTCGGCGACGGAGGATCCGCCGAACTTCTGGACGATCAGGCTCACGCGCTACTCCCGGGTCAGTGGCTGAGGGGCCGTCGCGACCCGACGGACGAGTCTACCGGCGGGCGCATGCGGGACGGGTCATGCGTCGGGACGCCTCCGGTCAGTTCTCGACGAGCCGGCGGCCCTCGAACGCGCGCCCGAGGGTGATCTCGTCGGCGTACTCCAGGTCGCCTCCGACGGGCAGGCCCGAGGCGAGGCGGGTGATGCGGATGCCGAGCGTGCTGAGCATCCGGGAGAGGTAGGTCGCGGTCGCCTCGCCCTCGAGGTTGGGGTCGGTCGCGATGATGACCTCCTGCACCTCCCCGTCGGCGAGCCGCTGGAGGAGCTGGCGGATGCGGAGCTGGTCGGGGCCGATGCCGTCGATCGGGCTGATGGCACCGCCGAGCACGTGGTAGAGACCGCGGAACTCGCGGGTGCGCTCGATGGCGGGCACGTCCTTCGCCTCCTCGACCACGCAGATGACGGCGCGGCTGCGGCGGGGGTCGCGGCAGATGCCGCAGGTCGCCTCCTCGGCGACGTTGCCGCAGATGTCGCAGAAGTGCACCCGGGTGCGCAGCTCGAGGAGGATCTCGGCGAGCCGGGTCACGTCGAACGTCTCGGTCTGCAGGATGTGGAACGCGATGCGCTGGGCCGACTTGGGTCCGATTCCGGGGAGTCGGCCGAGTTCGTCGATCAGCTCCTGGACGATGCCTTCGTACACGCGGTGGCCTCCTCTCGGGAGGGATCGATGGTGCGGGTCATGCGCCGGTCACGCGGGGGCCGCGCGGGACGTGCGGCTGCTCCTCGATGAACTGGGCGCCGAGGATCTCGCGCACGACGGCCTCCCCGTAGCGCTGCCGCCCGTCGGCGGTGGCGGCGCGCGTGGTGCGGGTGGCGGGGCGCTCGACCGGCGGGCGGCGCTCGGGGGCGGGCGCCGCAGCGGGGCGAGCGGGCTCGGGGGCCGCTGCGGGCTCGCCGGGAGGCGCGACGGTCGCCCAGGAGTCGGGCATCGCGGGCTCGACCGGCGGCATGTCCTCCTCGGGCGGCTCCTCGTCGAACGGCGGTGCATCCGCGTCGGCCGGGGCCGGTGCCGGAGCGGCGGGCGCGGTGGGGCGGGCGGGCTCGCGAGCGGTGGCGGGCTCGGGAGCGGCGGAGTCGGCGTCGGCGGGATCGGGAGCGGCGACCGGATCGGCCGGGATGGCGACGGTCGTCCAGCCGTCGGAGCCGGTCGACGCCTCCTGCGACGGCGGCGCCTCGGACGCGGGAGCGGAGGGCGCGGCCTCGACCGCGGCGCGCTCGGCCTCGGGGGCCACGGCCGACGGCTCGACCCGGGCGATGTACTTCACCCGGAGACCGAGCACCTGCTGGATCGCCTGCCTGAGGTACTCGCTGACGCCGGGCTGGCCGGCCGTCCCCGGCATCTTGAACGAGTCGACGTCGTTCTGGCTCGGGAAGGAGAGCGTCAGGACGTCGTCCTTCAGAGCGCGGACCTGAGCGGTGTAGGCGACGAGCCACGCCGTCATCCGCGCCTTCTGCACGACCTCGAGGATCTCGGGCCAGCTGTCCTTCATCCGTTGGAGGGTGACGCCGCCGGCCTCGTCGGCCGCGATCGCCGGAGCGGCGGGGACGGACGGCGCGCTCTCGACGGGCTCGGGGACCTCAGCGGGCTCGGCCGAAGCGGGCTCGGCCGCGGCGGTCGGCGCGGCCGGGGTCCCGGAGCGCGGTGCGGCGGCCGGCGGCTCCGGAGCCGAGGCGGGCGAGGGAGCTCGCGACGGGGCGGGCGCGGGGGCCACCCGGGACTCCGCCGGCTGCTCGGGGGCCCGCGCCTCGGGCCGCGTCTGCTGCCGCGATGCCTCCCGGCTCGGAGCGGACGCGATCGGGGCAGGCGCGACGACCGCTCCGGACGCCTGGACGAGCGTGCGCGCGATCATCAGCTCGAGGTGGAGGCGGGGCGAGGTCGCGCCCGTCATCTCGGTGAGCGCGTCGTTGACGATGTCGGCGACGCGCGACAGCTCGGCCAGGCCGAGGGCGCGCGACTGGCCCGCCATCCGGTCGAGCTCGTCCTGGGAGACGCCGCGCAGGACCGCGGAGGCGGCGCCTCCGGTGGCGGCGACGACGATGAGGTCGCGCAGCCGCTCGAGGAGGTCCTCGACGAAGCGACGGGGATCCTGACCGGTCTGGATGACGCGGTCGACCGCGCCGAACGCCTCGGCCGAGTCGTGCTCGGCGAGCGCGTCGATGACCTCGTCGAGGAGGGCGCCGTGGGTGTACCCCAGCAGGGCGACGGCGCGCTCGTACTCGATGGCCTCGTTCTCGGATCCGGCCATCAGCTGGTCGAGGAGGGAGAGGGTGTCGCGGACGGAGCCGCCGCCGGCGCGCACGACGAGCGGCAGGACGCCCGCCGCGACGCCGACGCCCTCGCGCTCGCAGAGCTCCTGCGTGTAGTCGAGCATCTGAGCCGGGGGCACGAGCCGGAACGGGTAGTGGTGGGTGCGCGAGCGGATGGTGCCGATGACCTTGTCGGGCTCGGTCGTCGCGAAGATGAACTTCACGTGCTCCGGCGGCTCCTCGACGATCTTGAGCAGCGCGTTGAACCCCTGCGGCGTGACCATGTGGGCCTCGTCGAGGATGAAGATCTTGAAGCGATCGCGGGCGGGCGCGAAGATGGCGCGCTCGCGGAGGTCGCGCGCGTCGTCGACTCCGTTGTGGCTCGCCGCGTCGATCTCGACGACGTCGAGCGAGCCCTGACCGTCGCGGCTGAGCTCGACGCAGCTGTCGCAGACGCCGCACGGAGTGTCGGTCGGGCCGGTCGCGCAGTTCAGGCAGCGCGCCAGGATGCGCGCGGACGTGGTCTTGCCGCAGCCGCGCGGACCGCTGAAGAGGTAGGCGTGGTTGACGCGGTTGGTGCGCAGGGCCGTCATGAGCGGATCGGTCACCTGCGACTGGCCGATCATCTCGGCGAACGTCTCGGGCCGGTACCGGCGATACAGGGCTGCTACCACCCGCTAAGAGTAGCCGCGACCTCCGACACCCGACTCGGGTTCCGCCGCGGGCGGACCCCGCGATTGACGCACGACGGACGAGAGGGACGACCGAGCGCACGACGCGGTGATCCTGGCAGCGCCGGGCGGCTCGAAGGCGTCGCGAAGCCGCTCCTCCTCACGACGGCACGACGCCGCTCGAGCGCGCCCTGAGCCTCGCGCGCCGCTTCCGGCTGCTCGGCTCCAGCCACAGTGACGGCTTCACGGTCGACCCCCACCGCCTGACCCCTCCCCTGTCCCCTACCCGCGCAGGAGGGCCCGAGCGCGCAGCGCTCGCCTACCCGCCAGCAGGGCCCGAGCGCGCAGCGCCTACCCGCGCAGGAGGGGCCGAGCGCGCAGCGCTCGCCACCCGCGCAAGAGGGCCGAGCGCGCAGCGCTCGCCCGCAGCGCTCGCCCGCAGCGCTCGCCCGCCCGTCCCCGGATCGCCGCCCCTCGAAGAGGGCGCGACCCGGAATCGCGTGCCAGCGATTCCGGGCAGCCCGACGCACCCCGCTCCACGAATCGCACCACCCCCGGAAGCCGACCGCGGGTCGTGTAGCGGCGCAGCCGCTACACGACCGATAAGGACTGCCGCGCGATCTCGAGCTCTTCGTTGGTGGGGATGACGAGGACGGCGACGCGGGAGGCGTCCGTCGAGATGCGGCGGGCGCCGCGGTCGGGGGCGGCGTTGCGCTCCGGGTCGAGTTCGATGCCGAGGCCCTCGAGGCCGCGGAGGGCGCCTGCGCGGACCGCGGGGACGTTCTCGCCGACTCCCGCGGTGAAGACGATCGCGTCGACGCGGCCGAGCTGCGCGTAGTAGGCGCCGATGTAGTGGCGGAGGCGGTGGTAGTAGACCTCGAGGGCCGCGCGGGCCTTCTCGTCGCCGGCCTGGGCCGCCTCCTGGACGTCGCGCATGTCGCCGCGGCCCGAGAGCCCGAGGAGGCCGCTCCTGCGGTTGAGGACGGTGTCGAGCTCGTCGATCGAGAGGCCGGCCTTGCGGGCGAGATGGAAGACGACCGCCGGGTCGAGGTCGCCCGAGCGCGTGCCCATGACCAGGCCCTCGAGGGGGGTCATGCCCATCGAGGTCTCGACCGAGGCGCCCCCGTCGACGGCGCAGGCGGAGGCGCCGTTGCCGAGGTGGAGCACGATCGTCTTGAGGTCGGAACGGCGACGTCCGAGGTAGGCCGCGGCCGACTCCGAGACGAACTTGTGCGACGTGCCGTGGAATCCGTAGCGCCGGATGCGGTGCTTGTCGGCGAGCTCCGCCGGGATCGCGTAGGCGGACGCCTCCGCAGGGATGGTGTGGTGGAACGCGGTGTCGAAGACCGCGACGTGGGGGACGTCGGGGAACGCCTTCTGCGCCGCCTCGATGCCCTCGAGGTTGGCGGGGTTGTGCAGCGGGGCGAGATCGGAGAGGTCCTCGATGTTGATCTTCACCAGGTCGGTGATGACGGTGGGCTCGTAGAAGCGCTTCCCGCCGTGCACGACGCGGTGGCCGACGGCGACCGGCGGGAACTCGTCGAGGCTCGGCCCGTGCTCGGCGAAGGCGCGGATCATCGCGTCGAACCCGGCCGTGTGGTCGGGGATCGGGGTCTCGAACTCGACGCTCTCTCCGTCGCGGCTGTGCTTCGTGCGGCCGGTCTCCTCGCCGATCCTCTCGACGAGGCCGCTGGCGAGCGTCTCCTCCGTGGTCATCTCGATGAGCTGGTACTTGAAGGACGACGAACCGCTGTTGACGACGAGGACGACGGACACGATGGACTCCTGGGGTGATCGGGGTCGGAGGGGGCGCTCGGGCGGGTGGCCCTAGCGCACGACGGGGATGGCGGCGGTGGGCGGCACGATCGCCTGCGTCGACGCCTGGATCGCGGTGATGGCGACGGTGTTGACGATGTCCTGCACGAGGGCACCGCGCGAGAGGTCGTTGACCGGCTTGCGCAGACCCTGCAGGACCGGGCCGATCGCGACGGCTCCGGCCGAGCGCTGCACCGCCTTGTAGGTGTTGTTGCCCGTGTTGAGGTCGGGGAAGATGAACACCGTCGCGCGGCCGGCGACCTGCGAGCCGGGCATCTTCGACGCGGCGACCGCCGCATCCGCCGCGGCGTCGTACTGGATCGGGCCCTCGACGAGCAGGTCGGGGCGGCGCTCGCGCACGAGAGCAGTCGCCGAGCGCACCTTCTCGACGTCGGCTCCGGCGCCGCTCTCGCCGGTGGAGTACGAGAGCATCGCGATCCGCGGGTCGATGCCGAACTGCTGCGCGGTCTCGGCGGAGGAGATCGCGATGTCGGCGAGCTGCGTGTCGGTCGGGTCGGGATTGACCGCGCAGTCGCCGTAGACGAGGACGCGGTCGGCGAGCGCCATCAGGAACACGCTCGAGACGACGGAGACTCCGGGGCTGGTCTTGATGATCTCGAAGCCGGGCCGGATGGTGTGCGCGGTCGTGTGCGCGGCTCCGGAGACCATGCCGTCGGCCAGGCCGAGCTGCACCATCATCGTGCCGAAGTAGGACACGTCGGTGACGGTGTCGAAGGCGTGGTCGTAGGTGATGCCCTTGTGCGCGCGGATCTTCGCGTACTCCTCGGCGAAGCGCGCGCGGTGCTCGGGGTCGTGGGTGCTGAGCACGCGGGCGCCGTCGATGTCGAGGCCGAGGCCGGCGGCGCGCGCGCGGACCTCCGACTCCTCGCCGAGGATCGTCAGGCGGGCGATCCCGCGCTTGAGCACCGTCGCGGCGGCGCGGAGGATGCGGTCGTCACCGCCCTCTGGCAGCACGATGTGGCGGTCGGCGATGCGGGCGCGCTCGATGAGCCCGTACTCGAACATCAGTGGGGTGACGACCTCGGAGCGGCCGACATCGAGGAGGGTGAGCAGCTCGACCGCGTCGATCGCCTCCTCGAAGAGGGCGAGGGAGGTGTCGCGCTTGCGCGGAGAGTCGGCAGCGAGCCGGCCGCGAGCCGCGGTGACCCGCACCGCGGTGTCGTAGGTGCCGAGCTCGGTCATCACGATCGGGAGGCGGTTGTCGACGCCCTCGATCAGACGCACGATCGGCTCCTGGAGCTCGAATCCGCCGTTGAGGATGATCCCCGAGACCGTGGGGAAGTTCCCGGAGGCGTGCGCCATGATCACCGCGAGGACGACCTCCGGCCGGTCGCCGGGGACGATGACGACGCCGCCCTCCATCAGCCGGGGCAGCACGTTGACCATCGACATGCCGGCCACGACGACTCCGAGCACCTCGCGGCCGAGCAGCTCCTGGTCGCCCGCGACGACGACCCCGTCGACCAGGTCGACGAGTCGCGAGAAGCTCGGCGCGACGAGGAACGGATCCTCCCGGATGGCCCAGACCGGCACCGGCACGGGAAGAGCCGAGCGGATGGCCTCGACGGCCTCGGACGCGGTGCCGGGATCGGCGCGGTTGGCGATGACTCCGATCAGGGTGGCGTGAGCGGCGCGCAACTCGACGGCGGCGAGCTCGGTGATCTGCCGCATCTCCTCGGGCGTGCGGGCGGGCGCCTGCCCGAGCTGCTCGCTGCGGGAGGGGTCGCGGCCGGTCAGCACGAGGAGCACGGGCGCGCCGAGGTTGGCGGCGACCCGAGCGTTGTAGCCGAGCTCGGTGGGGCTGCCGACGTCGGTGTAGTCGGAGCCGAGGATCACGACCGCGTCGCACTGCGCCTCGACGCCCTTGTAGCGCTCGACGATCCGCGACAGGGCGGCCTCGCCATCGGTGTGGACGTCGTCGTAGGTGACGCCGATGCAGTCCTCGTAGGCGAGGCCCGACTCGGAGTGCCCCAGCAGCATCTCGAGCACGTAGTCGGGCTCGGAGGCGGAGCGCGCGATCGGCCGGAAGACGCCGACCCGCTGCACCTGACTGCTGAGCAGGTCGAGGACGCCGAGGGCGACCGTGGACTTGCCCGAATGACCTTCGGCGGACGAGATGTAGATGCTCTGAACCATCGCTGCAAGCCTACCGACGGGGCCTCGCGCGAGGCTGGGTAGGCGCCCCGGGATGGGAGAGCGTGCAGGCTGCGCGGGCTGGGGAGGAGGCCTGCCGCGGGGGCCCGGAGACGAAGAAGACCCCCCGCGCACCCGCCAGAGCCCGGTTACCCTTGCTGCGTTTCCGCCCTGGGGGAGTTGGCCTGGATGGCGCCACGCGGGGAGCCGGGAGACAGTCTAGCGGAGCCTCCGGACGCGCGTGGTCAGCGGTCGCGACGGGTAGCGGGTAGTATGCATGAGTCGCGATTCCGGTCGCGCCTGGAGGATTCGCCTAGTGGCCTATGGCGCACGCTTGGAAAGCGTGTTGGGTGAAAGCCCTCGGGGGTTCGAATCCCCCATCCTCCGCCGAACGGCGCCGCACGCTCTCGCCAGCGCGCGGCGCCGTTCACTCGTTCACGGGCCCCGTCCGCGTGGCTCTCGTCGGCAGGACCTGCGCAGTCAGTGCGCGAGACGGACCAGCCACTCCTCGAGGAGTCCCCGCTCCCCCGCGCTCAGCGCGCCGAGCTCGGGCAGAGCCGTGCGCAGTGCGACCGCATGGCCGGCGACAGCGCGAGCGGCAGGATCGGCCGAACCCGCCTCCGCGGTCGTGATCGCGGAGAGGACGGCCTCGCGCGAGCGCGCCGAGAGCTCGTCGTCGTCGACGGCGCTCAGCGTGAGGGTGCAGCCGAGCGCCGCGGACTGGAGCAGCCGGGCGGCTCGCTCGACGTCGACGGTCAGCCGGCCGGCGTCGGCGACGGCGCGGACGTGCTCGAGGAGGACGCCCCGGGCGAGGCGTGCCGCCTCCGACTCCTCCCCCGGACGCGCGGTGAACATCAGCGCGTACAGATGCGGCTCGGCGAGGCCGAAGGCGACGTGGTGGTCCCAGGCGGCGCGGAGGGCGTCGACCGGGTCGGCCGGGTGGTCGACGCGCTCGAACTCGGCGTGAGCGGCGGCGAATCCGGCGGCGGCGACGGAGTCGAGCAGGCCCCGGAGGTCGCCGAAGGTGCGGTAGATGGTGGGCGCCTGCACCCCGGCGGCCGAGCTGATGGCCCGGGTCGAGACCGCGTCGCGACCGCCCTCGGCGAGGAGCTCGGCGGTCGCCCGGAGGATGCGGTCGCGGGTCGTCGGGCTCTCGGTCACGGGGACCGACGCTAACACGCGGGCCCCCGTCGCCCCGGGCGCTGGACTCGGTGCCGAGGTGTGCGACCCGGCGCAGAGGACCCGTGCTCTCGGAGTCGGACAGGCCGTTCGTGACGGATGGATCGGGGCGGAGGGGGGCCGGGCAGGGGGGTCGCGACCGGAGCTGCTGACCGTGGTGGATCTCGATACGCCCGCTGCGCGGCCCACTCCGTCAGCAGGCAGCGGGAATGGACCGCGGGGCTCAGCGGGGTCAGCCGCAAGGCGGAGGAGGGAGCGATACCGGCGGTATCTCGACCGACGACAACGCCGCAGATCGCCCCGTCAGCGACGGCGGCGGGCCGTGCCGAAGATGCCGCGGACGACCTCGCGGAGCAGCGTGGTCCCCGCCGAGGAGCCGAGGACCTGCTCGACGACGGTCTTGTCGCGGCGCGGGGTGCGGGAGGTGCGGCTGGGTGTCGTGCGGCGGCGCGAGCGTTGGGCCGCCTCCTCGGCTCGGCGCTCGGCGGTGGCGCGCTCCTTGGCGCGGCGGACCTCCTCGCGGGCGCGCTCCTTCGCTGCGCGGGCCTCCTCCTCGGCGCGCTCCTCGGCGGCGACGCGGGCCTCCTCGGCCTCGGCGGCCGCGTCGAGGCGGCGGGTCAGGATCTCGCGGGCGGAGTCGCGGTCGAGCGGGGTGCCGTAGCGGGCGAGCAGCGGGGAGCGCTGGACGCTCGCCTCCCGCTCGGCCTCGGGGGTGGGCGCCATCGACCCGAGCGGGGCGCGCAGGCGGGTCCACGCGACGGGGGTCGGTGCTCCCCGCTCGTTCATCACCGTCACGACCGCCTCGCCGATCGGCAGCGCCTGGAGGATCTCGCCGAGGTCGTAGTCGGACTCGGGGTAGGTCGAGACGGTCGCGCGGAGCGCCTTCGCGTCCTCGGGCGTGTGGGAGCGCAGCTGGTGCTGGATCCGGGAGCCGAGCTGGGCGAGGACGTCGCCCGGGACGTCCTTCGGTGTCTGGGTGACGAAGACGATGCCGACGCCCTTCGAGCGGATCAGCCGCACGGTCTGGGTGATCGCCGCGAGGAAGTCCTTCGACGCGTCGCGGAAGAGCAGGTGCGCCTCGTCGAAGAAGAAGACGAGCTTCGGACGGTCGAGGTCGCCGACCTCGGGCAGATCGTTGAAGAGATCGGCGAGCAGCCACATCAGGAAGGTCGAGAACAGCGCCGGACGGTCGGCGACTCCGGGCACCTCGAGCAGGCTGACGAGGCCCCTGCCGTCGGCGGTCGTGCGGAGGAACTCGGCCGTGTCGATCTCGGGCTCGCCGAAGAAGACGTCGGCGCCCTGGTCGGCGAACGCGATCAGCTCGCGCAGGATCACTCCCGCGGTCGCCTTCGAGAGGCCGCCCAGCTCGGCGAGCTCGGCCCTGCCCTCGTCGCCGACGAGGTAGGTGAGGACGGCGCGCAGGTCGGAGAGGTCGACGAGCGGGAGCCCTGCGGACTCGGCGTAGTGGAAGACCAGGCCGAGGCTCGACTCCTGGGTGTGGTTGAGGCCGAGCACCTTCGCGAGCAGGAGGGGACCGAAGCCGGTCACGGTCGCGCGGACGGGGACACCGGTGCCGATGCCGCCGAGAGCGAAGTACTCGGCGGGCGACGCCTCGGCCCGCCACTCCTGCCCGATCGTGCGGGTGCGCGCGAGGAGGGAGTCGCTCGCGGTGCCCGCGGTCGCCAGCCCCGAGAGGTCGCCCTTGATGTCGGCCGCGAAGACCGGGACGCCGTGCGCCGAGAGCTGCTCGGCGAGCACCTGCAGGGTCTTGGTCTTGCCCGTTCCGGTCGCGCCGACCACGAGGCCGTGCCGGTTGAGCATCCCGAGCGGGATGCGGATCGGGACGTCGACGCGCGCCTCGCCGTTGACGAGGGCGCCGAGCTCGAGCGCCGGACCGGTGAAGGCGTAGCCCGCCCGGACGGCGTCGACGGCCGGTCCGGACAGGGGGCCGGGAGCGGACGCGCCCACCGCAGGCCCGCCCGGCGTCTCGGCGACGAGCCGCACGTCGTCGACGACCGCCGCCGCCTCCTCCGGTCCCGCGACGGCACCGAGAGCCGCCGCTGCGGCCTCGGCCCGCTCGAGTGCCCTCGCGGCCTCGGCCTGCAGTGCCCGGGCGGCGTCCAGTGCCGCGCGCGCGTCGTCCCTCGCCGAGGCGAGCCCGTCGTCGATGCTCATGGAACGAGCCTAGGTGCGCTCGGTCCTCCGACGTCCGCTCAGCCTTCGCGGACGTGCCAGGCCTGCCCGTAGCCGCCCTCGGCGACCGGCCGCGCCATCAGCTCCAGGAACGGCGCCGCGTCGAACGCCTCGGGGCCGAGGACCCCGGCGCCCGACCAGACACCGGTCGCGAGCATCTCGAGGGCGACGACGGGGTTGAGCGCCGTCTGCCAGACCACGCACTGGGTGCCGTACTCGGCCATCGTCCACTCGTTGTCGCTCACGTGGTAGAGGTACACCTCGCGACGCGCGCCGTCCTTCGTGCCGCTGACCCAGAGGCCGGCGCAGGTCTTGCCGGTCATCCGCGGGCCGATGCCGGCCGGGTCGGGCAGTGCGGCGGCGACCACGTCGCGCGGGGCGACCATGACGGGCCCCTCCGACGAGCGCACGCGGATCGGCTCCGTGCGATCCAGACCGAGGAGGTTCAGGGTGCGCAGCACTCCGATGAACTCCTCGCCCAGTCCGTACTTGAAGGTGACCCGCTTCGCGTCGAGCCAGCGCGGCATGAGCAGCACCTCCTCGTGCTCGACGTTGACGCACTCGACCGGCCCGATCCCCTCGGGGAACTCGAACACCTCGGGCTCGGAGAAGGGCGGTGTCGTGTACCAGCCCCGGTCCTTCTCGAAGATCACCGGAGGATTCAGGCACTCCTCGATGGTCGTCCAGATCGAGAAGGAGGGGGCGAAGATCTCGGCCCCGCTCTCGTCGCGGACCACGAGGTTCGCCCCGTCGCGGACCCCGAGCTCGTCGATCTCGTCGAAGAGGTGATCGGAGGCGTAGCGGGCGAACACGTCGGAGAGGCCGGGCTCGACGCCCATGCCGACCAGCGCGAGGCGACCCTCCGACTCCCATGCGTTCGCCGTGGCGAACTGCTCGTCGCCCAGCTTGAGGCCGGTCAGGGAGTGCGGCTCGTCGGGGTGCGGCCGTGACAGGCTCATCGCCATGTCGAGGTAGTCGGCGCCCGCGGCGAGCGCGCCGGCGAAGATCGTCGGCACGAACTTCGGCTCGACGGCGTTCATCACGTGGGTCGCCCGGTGCGCTCGGGCGACGGTCTCGACGCTCTCGGCGTCGGACGCGTCGATCCTGGCGGCGACGAAGCGGTTCTCGACGCCCTCGAGGCCGTGCCGCTCGGCGATCCACGCGACCGTGCGCTCCGCCCGCTCGAGCTCGTAGTCGCAGACGATGATCTGCTCGAAGAAGCTGCGGCGGGCGGCGATCTTGGCGATGGCGTCGCCGACGCCGCCGGCGCCGACCAGGAGGATTCTCATCCCCCTACCGTAGCGACGGATTCAGATGCGGAGAAGCACGCGAACGGGGCAGAAGGGAGGAGAAGTGCGCCGATGACCACTGATTCCGTCATTCCTCGGCGTTCTCGGCGGCGCGCTCGAGGAGCCGGATGAACCGGGACAGGCGCTCGAGGGCGGTGAGCGAGGTCGGAGGCGAGGCGGCGAGCGCCGGCGAGTGCACCAGGTAGGCCGCCCACTGGGCCCGAGAGATCGCGACGTTGAGGCGATTGGGCATCAGCAGGAACTCGAGGCCCCGGGGGACGTCGGCTCCCGACGACGCGGCGAGCGAGACGATCGCGACGACCGCCTCCCTCCCCTGGAACAGATCGACGGTGCCGACGGCCGTCTCGCGCAGGCCCGCGGCGTCGAGCGCCTCGCGGAGGAGGCCGCCCTGCGCGTTGTAGGGGGCGACGACGATGACGTCGGCGGCGGTCAGCCTCCGCTCGCCGTGCTCGTCGCTCCAGGTGCGGCCGATCATCGACAGGGCGATCTCGACCACGCGGCGCGCCTCGTCGGGCGACGAGGTGGTGTCGCCGTGGTGCACGACGGGCGCCGAGTGCAGGCCGGGCGCCAGGCCCTCGAGGAGGCGCTCCGCCGGCGCCCGCGACGTCAGCGCGCCCTCGTACGAGAGCTCGGACACGGCCTCGGTGAGGGCCGGATGCATCCGATGGGTCTCGCGCAGGAAGTAGCCGTAGGCGGGCGGGAGCACGTCGTGACCGTCGGCGATCCAGCCCAGCGCCGACTCGTCGACCGGCTCGGGGTGCGAGCCCTGGCTCACCTGCGGCAGCTGCTGCGGGTCGCCGAGCAGCAGCAGGCGCTCGGCCGCGATCGACGAGGCGATGGTGGGCGCGAGCGAGAACTGCCCCGCCTCGTCGATGACGAGCAGCTGGAGCGAGCGGCGCGGGACGGCGGAGTCGTTCGCAAAGGTCCAGGCGGTGCCTCCGACGACGCAGCCCCCCTCGGAGGCGAGGACGGACGCGAGCGCGGCTCCGTTCTTGACCGCGGTCCAGGCCGCCGCGGCGAGCGCCTCCTGGCCCGTGCCGGCCTTGGGCACCTTGACCACCCGCTCGGGATCGACTCCCCTGCCGACCACGGCCGTCAGCACGTTCTCGACCACGGAGTGGGACTGGCCGACGACGCCGACCCGCCAGCCGTGCTCGCGCACCAGCCGCGCGATCACGTGCGAACCGAGGTAGGTCTTGCCCGTCCCCGGCGGCCCCTGGACCGCGAGGGTCGCACGATCGATCGACAGGAGGGAGGCGATGACGGCGCCGATCACGTCGTCGTCGCGCACGGGGACGACGCGGGACGGCGGCCTGCGGCGCAGGACGTCGAGGGCAGGGTCGGGCAGGAGCGCCGGCAGGGCGTCGAGCACGTGCCCGCCCCACTCGGCGATCGCCTCGGGCTGGGGAGTCGCCCGGGGAGGCGGCGCGGGAGCGAGCGCGAGGGGGACGTCGTCGTGCGGATCCTCGCCCGACCGGACCGCCTCCTTGAGCAGGAGCACGACGCGCTCGCCCTCGTCGTGGATCGCGAGGATCTCGCTGCGGTCGGAAGCGCCGCGGAGGCCGGGGCCGGGCGAGGGCGCTCCGGGAGGTGCGGGCGCCTCGTAGACGAGGAACGGCTTCGAGCCGGCGCTGAGCCGGCTGCCGGGAGCTAGCCGCCCGAACAGGCGCAGCTCGCGGGACAGGGTGCGCGCCCGGGGTGCGGTGGACCAGTCGCGGACCACCTCGGCGCGGTCGACGACGACGACGTCGCGCGTGTCGGCCCAGTCGTCGAGCGGCTGGCGGAGGCGGTCGAAGTGCTCCTGCCAGAAGGTCTTCGCCTCGCGGCGGTGGTAGTCGATCGCGGCGGCCGCGAGGGCGAGGGCCGTCTGGTCGGGCGTCCGCTCGCGCGGCTCGACGCCCTCGACCTGCGCGAGCAGGGCGACCGCGACCGGGTCGGGCTCGCGGGCGACAGGCAGGTCGACCTCGACGAGCGGTGGCAGCTCGTCGCGGGCCGGCGCGAGCGAGAGCAGCCAGTCGCGCAGCCGCAGCGTCGAGCGGCAGTCGTAGGCGTTGTACTCGGCGATCAGCTCGAGCCTGCGCCGCCCCTCCGCGGGATCGGGTCCCGCGAGCAGGGCCACGGCCTCGACGTAGGCGGTGATGCTGTCGGCGGCGTTCGTCACCCCCGCCGTGTCGCGCGCCTCGTCTCCCATGTAGAGCGGCTCGAGCTTCTTGATGGAGTAGCTCGGCGAGCCCACCCGCAGCGCGCGTCGGACCACCGGGTAGAGATCGACGAGGACGCCGTCGCGCAGGAGGCCGTCGACCTCCTCCTCGCCGACCCCGTGCCGCTGGGCCAGCGAGAGCAGGTGCGTGCGCTCGTAGGAGGCGTAGTGGTAGACGTGCAGGCGCGGGTGGAGGGCGCGACGCTCGCGCAGGTGCGCCAGGAAGTCGAGGAGGGCCCGGCGCTCGGCGGCGAGATCGTGCGCCCAGAAGGCCGTGAACCGCTCGTCGACGTCGACCATGCCGAAGAGGTAGTCCAGCCCCCACTGGCGGTCGTCCTCGGTGTGGAGGGGATCGCCCTCGAAGTCGAAGAAGAGGTCGCCCGGGTCGGGGGCGGGCAGCGCCGCGAGCACGGAGGGATCGAGCACCTCCACGACCGGCGGCCGGCCGAGCGAGGCCTCGGACTCGAGCTGCAGCCTCGCCTGATCGCGGAGGGTCTCGAGGGTGCCCGCGCTGATCCCCGTGACGGCACCGGTGCTCGCCGCGAGGGAGTCGATGCTGGTGATCCCCGCGGCCGCGAGCTTCGCGCGCTGATCCAGTCGCATCCCGGCGACCAGGATCGGATCGCGGTGCGCCTGCACCTCGGGAGCGCAGACCGGGCAGCGCCCGCACGCCGCGTAGCGCGGATCACCCCAGGCGAGGGGCTCGACGGCGGCGAGCCGCTCCTCGAGCACGGAGCGGAGGCGCGCCCGTTGCACGCGCTGCACCGGAGCGATCGTCGCGAGGTCGTGGCTCGTGACCGAGCCGTCGCCGAGGACGAGGTGCACCTGCGCGCCGACGCGGATGCCCCGCGCCTCGATCTGCTCCGCGTAGGCGGCGAGCTGCAGGAGCGCGGGGATCTTCGCGTGGCGCGCGAGCTTGGTGTCGTAGACCTCGTAGGCGCCGTCAGGCGTGCGGAGGAGGAAGTCGGAGAAGCCGATGAAGCTCCCGTCGAAGAAGGTGGCCTGGTAGAGCACATCGGCACCGGCCCGCATCGCCTCGACGGCGGCCTCGGCCGCTGCCGGGTAGTCGGCGCGCTCCGGCCGCTCGAACTCGACGACCTCGTGCGACTGCTTGAGCTCTGCGAGGAAGCGGTGCTCGTGCTCGTCGCCGAGGCGGGCGGTGCGCACGAGCATGTCGTCCTCGGCCACCACGAGGGCGGGGGCGCGGCCCAGGGCGGTGTCGAGCCGCCGCAGCACCGCCCACTCGCACGCCGCCCAGTTCGACAGATCGGTGGGGCTCGTGACGATGCGGTCGCCGTCGAGGTACATGGGGCTCCCTCCGGTGCCGTCGGGCGACGACCGCCTCCAGGCTAGGGGGAGCCTCCGACACCGGGACCGCGTGGCAGGCTGGCACGGTGAGCAGGGTGCGGTTCGAGATCATCCCGTCGGACGACATCGCCGAGCGGGCCGAGCGCGCGTTCCCCGATCCCGCCGGCGTCACCCTCACCATCACGAGCCTCCCCCAGCACGGGACGGAGCGGACCGTCGACACCGCGCTCGAGCTCGCCGCGCGCGGTTTCGGGGTCGTGCCGCACCTCGCGGCCCGGAACGTCTCCGGGCGCTCCGAGCTCGAGCGGATCCTCGGACGGCTGCGGGAGGCCGGCGTCGACGAGGCGTTCGTCGTCTCGGGAGACGCGAAGAACGCCGCCGGCTCCTACTCCACGAGCCTCGAGCTGATCCGCGACGCCGTCGAGATCTCTCCCGGGCTCGCCCTCGACATCGCGGGGTACCCCGAGGGGCACCCGCACCTGTCGGACGAGAGCATCGCGCGGCACCTGCGCGAGCGCGCGCCCTTCATCCGGGGCATCGTCACGCAGATGTGCTTCGACGTCGACGCGGTCGTGCGCTACGCCGAGGGACTCCGCCCGCAGGGCATCGCCGCGCCGGTGTGGGCCGGAGTGCCGGGGCCGGTCGAACGCACTCGCCTGCTGACCCTCGGAGCCCGGATCGGCGTCGGCGCGTCTCTCGGGTTCCTCTCGCGCAACTCCTCGGTGGCCGGCGGACTGCTCCGCGGGCGCCGTTTCGATCCGACCGCTTTCGTCCGCCGCCTCGAGGCGGCGGCCGGCGACAGGCTGCACGGCCTGCACGTCTACACCTTCAACGAGCTCGACGGCCTGGACGCGTTCGGGAGCTGACGGCCTCGTCCGCGGACGCTGGGACATCTCGAGACGCCCGCTGCACGGGCTGCTCGATCAGCAGGCCCGGGCGCGACGACAGGGGCCGGAGCGCGGAGAGCTCACCGATCGGCGCGCACCCAGATCGGCGGATGCGGGAGCTCGGACTCGGAGCGCAGGCGGCCGGCGAGCGGTGCCCAGACGACGAGGGCCACTCCGATGCCGAGCAGCAGCCCGCCGATGGTGTCGGTCAGCCAGTGCGCGCCGAGGTAGGTGCGGCTCGCCATCATCGCGATCGAGTAGAGGAAGCCCGCGATCCAGACCCACAGCAGCGGGAAGATCAGCGCGAGCACCATCGCCGTCGTCGCCGCGTTCGCGGTGTGACCGGAGGGGAACGAGCCGTAGTCGCTGGTCACCAGCATGTCCTCGGGGCGGGCGCGGCCGACAAGCTCCTTGACGAGCTGCGTGAGACCCACGCTCGCGAGCGCGGCGACCGTGTAGTAGAGCGCGGCCCACCGCCTCCGGAACAGGAGCAGGACGGCGACGATGCCCAGCGGGATGACGGCCGTGCCGGTGATGCCCGCCCCCACGGTGTTCATCACGAGGGCGGGGATGTCCCAGAAGCTCGAGCGGTGCTCGACGACCTCGTCCATCCACTCGACGTCGAACGAGAACGCCGAGGTGGGGCGGAACGCGATGATCACGGCCAGGACGACGGTGACGAGCAGGGCGATCGAGGCCGAGATCAGCGGCCAGCGCCGTGAGACCCGGCGAGCCGCCTCGCGGGTGAGGAGCCTCGACGAGACGACGTCGGCGGAGGGGGCGCGCTCGCCGATCCGCTCGCGCTGCACGGCGTCGGGGCGGGCGGTGCCGGGGTCGGTCGACGGCGGGTCGTTGCGCGATTCCATCCGGACATGATGCCGTCACGCGATGTTCAGCCGCGGGGGCTTGCGGGCGCGTCCGGAGCGACTACCCCCTCGCGGAATCACGTTCGGCTCGCAGGAGCACGGAGATCCTGCGAGCCGAACGGCGCTTCACGAGCCGAGAGATGCGCCGGACTCGAGATCCGACGAGCCGGAGGCGTCCCACCGGCCGGAGGTCGACCGGCCGGCGGTCAGTCCTGCAGGGCCGGAACCGTGCGCGGTCGCACGATCAGCCACAGCGCCAGGATCGACACCGCGGCGGTGCACATCATCACCGCGGCCATCGGCACGGCCGACTCCGCGCCGAAGATGCCCGAGATCGGCGAGAGCAGACCGGCCGTGCCGAAGTTCACGGCGCCGAGCAGCGACGCGGCCGTCCCCGCCTCCCTGCCGTGGTTGACGAGCCCGAGCACCTGCACGCAGGGGAAGGTGAAGCCGCAGGAGGCGATGAACAGCCAGAGCGGGATCAGCGTGCCCCAGAGACCGAAGTCGAGGACGTCGAAGAGCGCGATCAGACCCGAGGTGACCAGGAGCGAGACGGTCGTGATCGCGAGGATCCACTGCGGCCCGATCCGCCGGCTCAGGTAGGAGGCCGCCTGGACACCCGTGACGACTCCGAGGGAGTTGACCGCGAAGAGCAGTCCGTACTGCTGAGCGTCGAAGCCGTAGAGCCCCTGGAAGAGGAACGCCGAGCTGGAGAGGTAGGTGAACAGACCGGCGAAGGTCATGCCACCGATGACCGCGACACCGAGGAACACGCGATCGCTCAGCACGGCGCGGTAGCGCTGCACGAGGGAGCGGCTGTCGCGCTCGTGACGGGCGGCGCGGGGGCGCGTCTCGACGACCAGCAGGGCGACCGCGGTCATCACGAGGAGCCCGTAGACCGCGAGGAAGACGAAGATGCCGCGCCAGTCGACCACCAGCAGGAGCTGCGAGCCGATCACCGGGGCGAGGACGGGCGCGAGCCCCGACACCAGCGCGAGGCGCGAGAGCATCTTGACCAGGGGGCGGCCGCCGAAGAGATCGCGGACCATCGCCATGGCGACGACACCGCCGGCCGCGGCGCCGGCTCCCATCAGGAAGCGGAAGACGCCGAGCGAGACGATCTCGGGAGCGAACGCCGCGCCGACGCAGGCGAGTACGTGCAGCGAGGTCGCCAGCAGGATGGGCAGCCGCCGGCCGACGGCATCGCTCCACGGGCCCACGACCAGCTGGCCGAGGGCGAAGCCGAGCGTCGTGCCGGTGAGCGTGAGCTGCACCGCCGCCTCCGTCACGTTCAGCTCGCTCTGCAGAGCGGGGAACGCGGGGAGGTAGAGGTCGATCGTGAACGGCCCGAGAGCCGTCAGCGCCCCGAGGACGATGACGTAGACGAGGCGCTGGCGGTTCGAGAGCGCGTCGCCCGGGTGCCGGGGCAGGGAGTCGGTGGGAGGCGAGGAGAGAGTGGTCACGGGGGCCTTCCTGCGCGGACGCAGTGCGGGAGCGGTGAGAACGGGCGCGGTGGACCCTCGGATCGCCCGCAGCCCTAGAGGGGAAGCGCGTCGGGCGTCGCGGTATTCCCTCTCGATCGAATCCATTCGACCACACCGCGCCGGGGAACGGAATCGCCCGGCGGTCAGGCGGCGGGCTGGGACCCGCCGGCCGGGTGGAGAAGCGTGGTCAGCGGATCGGCGAGGAGGTGCTCGAAGGCGAGCTCAGCCGCGCCGAGCATCAGGAGCTCGCCGCCGAGCTCGGTGCGTGCGATGCGCACCGAGTCGAGCGCCACGCGGAACGGACCGCCGCGCGCCAGGCGCTGCTCGAGGAATCCCGGAGCCACGCCGACGAGCGCCCCCAGGAAGCCGCCGAGCACCACCAGCTGCGGGTTGAAGATGTTGATGACGTTCCGCAGCGCCACGGCGAGGTGCCCCAGCTGCCGCTCGACCTCGGCGCGCACGGCCGGGTCCTCGGACGTCGCGAGCGCCTCCTCGAGCCGCTCGCTCTCCGCCAGACCCAGCACCGTCAGCAGCTCGGCGCGGCCGACCTCGGTCTCGAGGCAGCCGACGGCGCCGCAGTGGCAGTCGATGCCCGCGCTGTTGACGAGGGTGTGGCCGATCTCGCCCGCGTAGCCGTCGATGCCGTGCAGCGGTGCGCCTCCGACGATCACGCCGGCGCCGACGCCGCTCGCCCCGCCGTTGAGGTAGATGAGGTGCGAGACGTCGCGTCCCGCCCCGAGGACGCTCTCGGCGAGCGCGCCGAGGTTGGCGTCGTTCGCCGACAGTACGGGGAGCCCCGTCGCCTCGGCGAGCATCCGCGAGAAGGGCTCGTCGACCCAGCCGAGGTGAGGGCCGACGCGCACCAGCCCGTCGGCGTCGCGGACGAGGCCCGGCACGGCGACGCCGATGCCGACCGTCCGCGCGTCCTCCGGCAGCTCGGCCAGCAGCTCGGCCACGGCGTCGGCCGCGAGGCGGGCGGCGGACTCGGCGCTCGGGACGGAGGCGGCGCGGCGGATGCGGCGGCGCACCTCCGCGTCGAAGCCGACGACCGCGACGGTCACGGCGTCGATCTCGGGGTTGACCGCGATCGCCACCACTCGCGGATCCACCTCGACGATCGGGCTCGGCCGCCCGACCTGGTTGAGGGTGTCGGGCTCGCGCTCGCGGACGATGCCGAGCTCGACGAGCTCGCCGACGAGGGCGGCGATCGTCGAGCGGTTCAGCCCCGTGGCCCGGGTCAGCTGCGAGCGGGAGCGCGGGCCCCCGCGGTGCACGAGACGGAGGATCGCGGCGAGATTGTGACGCCTGACCCGGTCGAGGTTGTTGCCGCGCGTCGCGTGATCGGGCATTCGGCGGTCTCCTCTGCTTGCCGGGGTCAGCCTATCGGCGGCCGGAGCGAGGCCCCCGCGGGCGGCCGCGCGGCACACCGGCCGAGGCGCTTCCTCCTCGGCCGGTGCCCTCGCTGCGCCTCCGTCACGCCGTGAAGCGCTGCACCCGACCGTCCGGAGTGGTGACGGTGACGCCGGCGCCCTCGGGCATCACTCCGGTCGCGTCGGGGTAGGAGCGCAGCTCGAGGCCGTCGAGGTAGTCGTAGTCCGGGCGGTCCTGCCGCGCTCCCACGGGGAGCAGCGTTCCCTCGCGGACGTAGAGCGGAAGGGTGTCGAAGCCGTGCGTCTCGGTCCTCCACTCGCCGACGGAGTCGACGACGCCGCCGTCCCACCACGAGACCCAGCGGCCCCGCGGAAGGTAGAACTCGACGACCCCGTCGGGTGAGAACACGGGAGCGACGAGCAACGACGGGCCGAGCATGTACTGCGTGTCGAGGTGGGCCACCGTGCGGTCGTCCGGGAACTCCAGGATCATCGGGCGCATGACCGGCACGCCGGTCGCCGAAGCCTCCAGACCCACTCCGTGCAGGTAGGGCATGAGCCTGAGCTTCAGGCGGGTGAAGACCCGGGTCACCTCGACGGCCTCGTCGTCGAAGGCCCACGGCACCCGGTAGGACCCCGAGCCGTGGAAACGGGAGTGAGAGGAGAGGAGCCCGAACGCCGTCCAGCGCTTGTAGACCGCGGCGTCCGGCGTGCCCTCGAAACCGCCGATGTCGTGGCTCCAGAACCCGAAGCCGGAGAGCGCCAGGGAGAGGCCGCCCCGCAGCGACTCGGCCATCGACTCGAACGTCGAGGTCGAGTCCCCGCCCCAGTGCACCGGGAGTCGCTGGCCGCCCGCCGTCGCGGACCGGGCGAAGAGGACGGCCTCCCCCTCCCCACGCTCCTGGACCAGGACCTCGTGCACGGCCTCGTTGTAGATCTGCGCGTAGTAGTTGTGCATCCGCTCCGGGCTGGAGCCGTCGAACCAGGTCACGCCGAGCGGGATGCGCTCGCCGAAATCGGTCTTGAAGCAGTCCACGCCCTGACGCAGCAGCACGCGCAGCTTCTCCTGGTACCACCGAGTCGCGGCGGGATTGGTGAAGTCGACGAGGCCCATGCCGGCCTGCCAGAGGTCCCACTGCCAGACGGAGCCGTCGCGGTTCTTCACGAGGTATCCGGCGGCCGACGCCTCGGCGAACAGCGGGGAGCGCTGACCGATGTACGGATTGATCCAGAGGCTGATGCGCAGCTCCTTCGCCCGGAGGCGCGCAAGCATGCCCTCAGGGTCCGGGAACACTCGAGGGTCCCACTCGAAGTCGCACCAGTTGAACTCGCGCATCCAGAAGCAGTCGAAGTGGAACACGCTGATGGGCAGGTCGCGCTCGGCCATCCCGTCGATGAAGGACGTGACCGTCTTCTCGTCGTAGTCGGTCGTGAAGGAGGTGGAGAGCCACAGCCCGTACGACCAGGCGGGCACCTCGGCGGGGCGCCCCGTGAGGGCGGTGTACCTCTCGAGGGTGCTGGCCGGCTCACCGCCATAGATCACGAAGTACTCCAGTGCCTCCCCAGCGACGGAGAACTGGAGGCGCTCGACGGCCTCCGATCCGATCTCGTACGAGACGTGGGACGAGTCGTTCACGAGCACGCCGTATCCGCGGTTCGTGAGGTGGAAGGGCACGTTCTTGTACGCCTGCTCCGAGGACGTTCCGCCGTCGGCGTTCCAGATGTCGACGCTCTGGCCGTTCTTGACCAGCGGTCCGAAGCGCTCACCGAGGCCGTACACGAGCTCGCCGACCCCGAGAGAGAGCTGCTGGTGGAGGTAGACCGGGGCGAGGGCACGGCCGGACCCGGCTCGAGCGTTCCCGACCGGCGCACCGTCGACCTGGGCGTCGGGACGGACTCGCAGGTATCCCATCGACTTCTCGCCCGCGGTGGTGAGGATGCGTCCCTCGGCCTCGAAGACGAGCTCGAAGGGAGCACCGGGGGCGATGCGGGCGCTCAGGCGGCCGGACGTCAGCGTTCCGCCGGTCTCGTCGATGACGACGACTCCGTGTCCCTCCTCCGCACCGACCAGGTCGAATCCGCGATCCTCCGACGCGACGTGGTGCTCGATGCGCACGCCGATGACGTCAGGGAGCGGAGACGTCAGCGTGACGGTGAGGACCGGCCTGTTCAGGGTGTCGCCGCGCCGTTCGATCACGGCGGTCGGTGCCGTGACCCGGATCCCGTTCTGCCCCTCCGGCCAGATGTCGTACGCCTCGCGGGCGTACAGCGCCTCGACACCCGGGCGCAGCTGCCAGAAGCCGTCGGTGAACTTCATGATGGTCCTTTCGTCGGAGCGGTCGTCACTTGACCGCGCCCGCGGTGATGCCGCGGGTGAGGGTGCGCTGGAAGAACAGGAAGAAGAGCAGCGTCGGGATGAGGCCGAGCAGCGCCGAGGCGCTCGTCGTCGTCACGTCCATCAGGCGGTCGCCCTGCAGAGTCGTGATGGCGACCGGGACCGTCTGGTTCTCGTTCGACACCAGGAACGTCAGAGGGATGAGGAACTCGTTCCACGTCCAGATGAAGAAGAAGATGAGGAGCACGGAGAGCGTGCCGCGGCTGATCGGCAGCACGACCCGGAGCAGGATGCGCAGCCGGCTCGCCCCGTCGATGACAGCGGCCTCGAGGATCTCCTTGGGGAAGGTCGCGAAGACCGAGGAGAGCAGATAGGTGCCGAACGCGCTCTGGATGACCGTGAAGATGATCACGATCGCCAGCTTCGAGTCGTAGAGCCCGACCTCCTTGAACATGTAGTAGAGCGGGTAGAGGAGCGCCTCCTGCGGGATGAGGTCGGCGAGCAGGAACAGCAGGAGCATCCACGAGCGGAAGCGCACGCGGCCGATCCCGATCGCGAAGGCGTTCAGGACGGACACCACGACCGCGAGGATCGCCACGGAGCCCGAGATGAGGATGCTGTTGCCGAGCTTCTCCGGGAAGTTCACCCGGTTCCAGAAGTTCACGATGCCGTCGAAGTACAGCTCGCGGGGCAGCACCAGCGGACCCGAGCTGTTGTAGTCCTCCGGGGACTTGAACGAGTTGATCACGATGATGACGAACGGGATGGCTATCAGCACGGCGATCACGATGGCGATGAGGAGCCACAGCCAGTCGCCCGGCGTCCGGCGGGCACCGGAGGCGCGACGGCGCGGGCCGGCGGGGGTGACGGGGAGGGGCGTGGTGCCCTCGTCCGCCGGGGTGGCGGGAGCGATCGTGGACATCAGCGCTCGCTTTCTGCGTTTTCGAAGCGGGCCTGGAAGCGGAGGAAGATCATCGCGACGATGACGACGACGATCGTGAGCGCGGTGGCGATCGTCGCTCCGTAGCCGACCTGCTGGCTCTGGAAGAACTGGATGTAGGAGTAGTAGCTGGGCACGATGGTGGACGTGCCGGGCCCGCCTCCTGTGAGCGCGTAGATCGGACCGAAGACCTTGAGCGCCGCGATGGTGCAGGTGAGGGTGACCACGAAGATCTCGGGTCGGATCGCGCTGATGGTGATGAACCGGAACCGCTGGTACCAGTTGGCCCCGTCGAGCTCGGCCGCCTCGTACATCTCGGGGTCGACACGCTGCAGTGCGGCCATGAAGATGACGACCGGGTAGCCCAGCTGGACCCACACCATCACGAACATGATCGAGAGCAGCGCCGTGTCGGGACTCCCGAGCCAGTTGCTCTGCAGCGCACCGAGGCCGATCGAATCGAGGATCGTGTTGAGCGCGCCGTTCTCGGGCCGGAGGATCCAGCCGATGACGATCGCCGCGATCGCCACGGGGAGGATCTGCGGGAGGTAGTAGGTGGCGCGGAGGAAGCTCGCGACTCGGCCGCCGAACTTGCGGCCGATCACGTCGAAGAGCAGAGCCGCCAGCACCAGCCCCAGCAGGGTGGGCACGATGACCATGGCGACGATCATGGCGATCGAGTTGCGGAAGGAGGTCCAGAACTTGGCGTCCTGCGAGAGCTCGATCCAGTTCTCGAGACCGATGAACTCGGGGGGTCGGATGCCGCGCCAGTCGGTGAAGCTGAGGTACACGTTCCACACGAGGGGAACGAGGATGATCGCGGTGAAGAGGACCAGGCCGGGGATCAGGTAGAACCAGAAGCCGGCGGATCCGATACCGGGGATGGAGCTGCGCCCATCCGATCGCCGGGTGGGTCTCACCGCGGGAAGCGTCGTTGCCATGGAAGTCCTTTCGCAGGGGGCGGCAGGAGCCGCCCCTCCCCAGGTCGGGTCGTCGAGGGAGGGCGGGAGGCGGAACCGGTCGGGCCCCGCCTCCCGTCGGAGCGCTAGCCGGTGATGTCGGCCACGCCGTCCTCGTACTCGGTGCCGAGCTGCTCGAGAGCCGCCTCGGGCGTGAGGGTGCCGTTCACGATCTCCTGGGTCGCGCCGACGAGCTGGTCGTAGAAGTTCGGCGTGGGCCAGTCGGGATAGAACGCGAGGCCGTCGCGCTCGACGATCGAGTTGAAGTCGGTGATGAGCTTCTTCGACTTCTCGTCGGTGATGTCCTCGGGGTTCGCGGCGACCGGGATGGAGCCGTTGTTGCCGATCATCGCCTGGATCTCAGGGCGCATCGTGATGTCGATGAACTCGTAGGCGAGGTCCTTGTTCGCGGCGCGCTCGGGGACCACCCAGATGTTGCCGGAGGAGCCGGGGACCAGCTCGGAGCCCGGGAACAGGAAGGTGTCCCAGTCGAACGTCGCCTCGTTCAGGACGCGGCCGGCCCACCAGGAGCCGGAGACCATCATCGGGTACTCGCCGCCCGCCATGAAGGCGACGCCCATGTCCTCGGCCTTGAGGCCGGTCGCGTTCGTCGAGATCCAGCCGTTGTCGGTGTACTCCTTGAGCTTGTCGGCCGCGTAGGCGAGCGGGCCGCTGGTCCAGTCGACCGGGTTCTCGTAGAGCTGGTAGTCGTTCACGAACTGGCGGTCCGCCTGCGAGAGGGCGAGCTGGTAGAAGAGCTGTCCGAGCGGGTACTCCGCTCCCGCCTCCGCGAGGGGGGTGATCCCCTTGTCGACGAAGGCGTCCATCGCCGCTTCGAACTCCTCGTTCGTCGTCGGCACTGCGACACCGTTCTCGGCGAACATCTCGGTGTTGTAGTAGACGGTGACGTACTCGCCGTAGTTGGGGACGCCGACCCAGGGGCCGGAGCCCATGATGCCGTTCTCGTCGTAGCGCGCAGTCGTCTGGAGGGACGGAGCGAGCATGTCGTCCCACCCCTTCTCCTCGACCGCGTCGGTGATGTCGGCGAGGAGCCCCTGGCTGGCGAGCAGGCCGGCGGTGGCGTTGCCCTTGGGCGACTCCATCACGTCGGGAGCCTCGTCGGAGTTGAGGACCTGGCTGGCGGTCGAGCGGATCTGCTCGAAGCTCTTGTCCTCGTACTCGACGCTCGCTCCGGTCTCCTCTTCGAAGATCTCGATCGCTCGCTCCCAGGCGAGTCCGACATCGCTGTCGGTCCCCTCGAAGTGCCAGAGCTTCAACGTGTCGGGGTCGGAGGATCCGCCGGCTGAGCAGCCGGTCAGCAGTGCCGCCGAGACGGCGAAGGCGGTGATGGCGCCGAGGCCACGTGTGATTTTCAAGGTTCTACCTCTCTGTAGGACGGTGCAGGTCTGACGCGTGCAGGACGGTGCAGGTGGTGGATTCGGTGGTCGGGGAGAAGACGTGCTGGCAGGCGGTGGCCGCACTGTCGTCGAAGCGTTTCGACGATTCGCGGACGGGAGGGCAGTGTCGGTCGGTGGGGAGGAGTCAGACGACGACCGCGGACACGGAGCCGCGGTCGACGTGCACAGGCGGGATCAGCGTCACGCCGTGCTCGTCACCCCCGCGCACGAGGCGCAGGGCGTTCTCGACGGCGATGCGGCACATCTCGTCGAGAGGAAGGGGGATCGTGCTGAGGGGGACCTCGAGCAGATCGGTCGCGTAGCTGGCGCACGCGGCGAAGACGGAGAGATCGCCCGGGATGCTCAGGCCGAGCTGGCGGATCCGGCCGAGCACCGCCTCGACCACGGGCTCGTTGCAGTGGAAGACGAGCGCGGTCATCCCGGGGAGCGACTCCTGGAGCTCGTCGAACGCGCGCTGCGCGGTCACACGGCCGATCTCGGGCCAGACGCGGGCGACGTCGACGCCGTGCGCGGCTGCTGCCGCCTCGACACCGTCGTTGAAGCGGCGGATGAAGTTGGTCTCGCGGTCGAGGTAGGAGTGCGGGTGGCCGACGATCCCGATCGAGCGGTGACCGAGGGCGGCGAGGGACTCGATGGTGACCGCGCCGGCCTTCTCGAAGTCGAGGTCGACGCACGACAGGGAGCCGCCGTTGCGCGGGACGCCGATGAAGGCGGCCGGGAGCGACAGCGCCTCGACGAGGTCCACTCGCTCGTCGACCTCGTTGACCCCCATGACCACGACGGCGTCGACCAGGGAGCTGGAGGCGACGCGGCGGATGCCGCTGACCTCGTCGTCCGTGGCCAGGAGCAGGACGTCGTAGTCGTTCTTCCGCGCAGTCTCGACGACGGCGGTCACGAACCGCATGTGGGTCGGCAGGTGGCCGTCCTCGTGCAGGGGGGCCGACAGGGCGATGATGTGCGTGCGTGCACCGGCGAGCATCCGCGCGCCGGCATGGGGGCGGTAGTTGAGCTGGCGCACCGCCTCGTCGACCCGCTGCCGGGTGGACGCCGCGATCGAGCGCTTGCCGGACAGTGCGTAGGAGACGGTGCTGATCGAGACCCCGGCAACGCGGGCGACGTCGTGGATGGTCGCCATCGTTCCTCCTGTCGGACCTCGTCGTCGGAGCCGGGACGAAGTTCGAAGCGCTTCGACCGGCGGTGTGCTGAGCACTGTACGCAGAGTCGAAGCGCTTCCGCAACCGTTTCTCAGCAAGCGGCGATATGTCCGACGAACGGTGCCCCGGCGCCTCCGTCGTTGCGCCCGCGACCGGGCAGCCGATATGTTGGGCACAACAACAATTCGGCGACGTCGCCGGAAAGGATCGTCCTCATGACTCTGACCCCCACTCGCGCCGACAAGTTCTCCTTCGGCCTCTGGACCATCGGCTACAACGGGGCCGACCCGTTCGGCGGCCCGACCCGCCCGCCGCTGGACGTGGTGCACGCCGTCGAGAAGCTCGACGAGCTCGGCGCCTACGGCCTCACCTTCCACGACGACGACCTCTTCGCGTTCGGCTCGACCGACGCCGAGCGTCAGACCCAGATCGACCGCCTCAAGGGCGCGCTCGAGTCGACCGGTCTCATCGTCCCGATGGTCACCACCAACCTCTTCAGCGCCCCGGTCTTCAAGGACGGCGGCTTCACCTCGAACGACCGCGACGTGCGCCGCTTCGCGCTGCGCAAGGTCCTCCGCAACATCGATCTCGCCGCCGAGCTGGGCGCCAAGACCTTCGTGATGTGGGGCGGCCGCGAGGGCGCCGAGTACGACTCCGCCAAGGACATCCGCGCGGCCCTCGAGCGCTACCGCGAGGCCGTCAACCTGCTCGGCGACTACGTCACCGACAAGGGCTACGACATCCGCTTCGCCATCGAGCCCAAGCCGAACGAGCCCCGCGGAGACATCCTCCTGCCGACCCTCGGCCACGCGATCGCGTTCATCGACTCGCTCGAGCGTCCCGAGCTCGTGGGCGTCAACCCCGAGACCGGTCACGAGCAGATGGCGGGCCTGAACTTCACCGCCGGCATCGCCCAGGCGCTCTACCACGGCAAGCTCTACCACATCGATCTCAACGGCCAGCGCGGCATCAAGTACGACCAGGACCTCGTCTTCGGTCACGGCGACCTGCACAACGCGTTCTCGCTCGTCGACCTCCTCGAGAACGGCGGCCCCGGCGGCGTGCCCGCCTACGACGGCCCCCGCCACTTCGACTACAAGCCCTCGCGCACCGAGGAGGAGACCGGAGTCTGGGACTCGGCCGCCGCGAACATGCGCACCTACCTGCTGCTCAAGGAGCGCGCCGCGGCCTTCCGCGCCGACCCCGAGGTGCAGGAGGCGCTCGCCGCCGCCAAGGTCGGCGAGCTCTCGACCCCGACCCTCAACGAGGGCGAGTCCTACGACGACCTGCTCGCCGACTCCGCGTCGTACGAGACGTTCGACACCGACGCCTACCTGGGCGGCAAGGGCTTCGGCTTCGTGCGCCTGCAGCAGCTGGCCACCGAGCACCTCCTCGGCGCTCGCTGACCCACTCCCCCGGGGACGACTCCTCGAGTCGCCCTGACACGGACGAGATCCCGCGCCGACCGCGGGGTCTCGTCCGTTCTCCTGTCTCCCGGCGGTGGATCGCTCCCCGCCAACGATCCGCGAGATCTCGCGCAAGGAACGGACACGGCAATGACGCTCGTCGCAGGCATCGACTCCTCCACCCAGAGCTGCAAGGTGGTCGTCCGCGACCTCGAGACCGGAGCCGTCGTGCGCACCGGCCGCGCGTCGCACCCCGACGGCACCGAGGTCGATCCGGCCGCGTGGTGGGAGGCGCTGCAGCTCGCGATCGCGGACGCCGGCGGCCTCGACGACCTCGCCGCGATCTCGGTCGGCGGCCAGCAGCACGGCATGGTCGTGCTCGACGCCGAGGGCCGGGTGATCCGGCCGGCCCTGCTCTGGAACGACACCCGCAGCGCCGCCGCCGCGAGCACCCTCATCGACGAGCTCGGCGCCGAGGAGTGGGCGCGGCGAACCGGCACCGTGCCCGTCGCCTCCTTCACCGCCACCAAGCTGCGCTGGCTGCGCGACGCCGAGCCCGCGAACGCCGCCCGCGTGGCCGCCGTCGCCCTGCCCCACGACTGGCTGACCTGGCGCCTCCTCGGCTTCGGTCCCGACTCGTCGCGCGGCCCGCAGCTCGACGCGCTCACGACCGATCGCTCCGACGCCTCCGGCACGTCCTACTGGGGCGCGGACGGCTACGACCTGGAGCTGCTCGAGCGGGCCCTCGGCCACCGCCCGCTCCTCCCCCGCGTGCTCGGCCCCTCGGAGGCGGCGGGCCGCACCGAGAGCGGTCTCGTCGTCGGTCCGGGAGCGGGTGACAACGCCGGAGCGGCGCTCGGCCTGGGCGCCGGCCCCGGCGACGTGGTCGTCAGCATCGGCACGAGCGGCACCGTCTTCGCGGTGACCGACGAGCCGGTGCGCGACGCCTCCGGCACCGTCGCGGGCTTCGCCGATGCGAGCGGGGGCTTCCTCCCGCTCGTCGCGACGCTCAACGCGGCGCGGGTGCTCGCCTCCACCGCCGCGCTGCTGGGCAGCGACTTCGACGACTTCGCGGCCCTCGCGCTCGAGGCCGAGCCGGGAGCCGGCGGCCTCGTGCTCGTGCCCTACTTCGAGGGCGAGCGCACCCCGAACCTGCCCGACGCGACCGCCAGCCTGCACGGGATGACGATCGCCTCGACCACCCGCCCGAACCTCGCCCGTGCGGCGATCGAGGGCATGCTCTGCGGCCTCGCCGACGGCCTCGACGCGGTGCGTGCGCAGGGCGTGGCGGCCGGGCGGATCCTCCTCATCGGCGGCGCGGCTCAGAACCGCGCGGTGCAGCTCGCGGCCTCGCAGGTGTTCGACGTGCCGGTGGTCGTGCCGACGCCCGGCGAGTACGTGGCCGACGGCGCCGCGGTGCAGGCCGCCTGGGCGCTGACCGGCGAGCGGCCGACGTGGGAGGTCACGTCGCTGGCGGAGCCGACGCCGGATCACCGCGCGGTCATCCGGGAGCAGTACGCGGCCGCCCGGAGCTGACACCGCGCAGGCGGGGCGATCGGCGAGAGCGCTCTCACCCGCCTAGACTCGGCGGGCGGTCACGGCCGCTGGATCAGCTCACCGAAGGAGGTGCACGGTCGTCACCGCGTCGGGATCCCTGCCCCTGTGGGCGGCCGCACTCGCCGTGCGCCGCTGGCGGTCGCAGGCGAAGCTCTTCTGCCTGGTGCTCTCCGTCGCGATTCTCGCGGGCTCCGTCCTCTGCGGCTCCCTCCTGCTCGTGCGCTCGACCGAGCAGAGCGGTGTCAGCGGCACGCTCACCGCACTGGCGACCGACCGCGTCGCGGTGACCGTGCGGGTCCTGGATCCCTCGGGCCCCGTCGCGGACGCGCGCACCGCGGTCGACACCGCGACTCGCGAGGCCTACGGCGCGGGAGTCGAGTGGTCGAGCACCGGCTGGGCCGGCTCGAACTGGTCGACCACTCCCGAGGGCGTCTACTCCTTCCTCGCCGAGCTCGACGATCCGGGCGCCGAGGCGACCCTGGTCGAGGGAGCCTGGCCGACCGAGGCTCCGGGGATCGCCCTCCCGGTGGCCGCGGCGCGCTCACTCGGACTCGCGGTCGGCGACCCGCTCGTCCTCGGAGGCGACGACTCCGACGTTCTGCTCCGGATCGACGCGCTCTACGACGCCGCATCCGGTCCGTTCTGGGAGAACGACCCCCTGCAGGCCCAGGGCGACGCCGTCGACTTCCCCGAACCGGACCGCTCCTTCTTCACCCCCGTCCACGCCGTCGGACCGCTGCTCGCGGCACCGGGCGGGATCGACGCCTCGGGGATCGCGCCCGCCCAGCTCGAAGCGGTCGAGCTGCCCTCGTTCTCGGCCACCGGCGTCGACGGCCTGACCGCTCTGCGTGCGCGGGCCGCGGAGGCGGAGACCGCGATCTCGCAGTCGGTTCCGCATCCCGACGGCGCGCTGTTCGTCGACACCGAGCTGCCGACGGCCCTCGACGACGTCGCCGCCGGCCTCGACGGCGCGCGGTCGGCCGCCCTGGTCGTCGCCCTCCTCCTGGTCGTCGTGCTGGTCGCCTCGGCCTCCGCCGTCACCCGCCTGCTCGCCGAGGCGCGCCGCGAGGAGTTCGAGCGGCTGAGCGAGCGCGGGGCGACCCGGGCGCAGCTGACCGGAGCGGTCGCCGTCGACGCGCTCGCGGTCGCGGTCGTGATCGCGCTGCTCACGCCCTGGGGAGGTGTGCTCCTGCACGCCGCCGTCGCCTCCGCTCCCCCGCTGAACGCCGCAGGACTTCCCCGCTGGGTGCTGCCCGACTCCTGGGCGGTGCTGTGCGCGGTCGGAGTCGCGCTGATCGTCGGCGTGATGGTCGGCCTCCCGGAGCGGGGACGCGCGACCTCCGGCGCCGTCGCGGTGGCGGCGCAGGCAGTGGTCGTCGTCGCCGCCGCGGTGCTGGTCTGGCGCGCGGCGACCGGCGGACTCGACCGCGCCGACCTCCTCCCCACCCTCACCCCAGCCGTCCTGCTCACCGCTGCCGCGATCATCGGCGGCCGAGTGGCCGAGGCGTCGGCTCGCCCGCTGGCACTCCTCGCCGTCCGCTCGCGCGGCGCGGTCGCTCCGCTGGCCGGCTGGTTCGCGGCCCGCGGCTCCGGTCGGTCCTCCGGGATCGTGCTGGTGGCGCTCACCGCGGGGGCGTCGGTGATCGCTCTCGGGACGAGCGCCACCTGGCAGCAGGCGGTGCACGATCAGGCGGCCGTGGCCGTCGGCGCTCCGGCGCGGACGACCGTCGACGCGGCACCGGCGGACGCATGGCCCGTGCTGCGTCGCGAGAGCCTGGTGACCAGGCTGGTGCCTGCCGGGGCGGAGGGCGACGGACCCTCCTCCGCCGCGCAGATCCTCGCGCTCGACGGCCCGGCGCGCCGCTCGCTCGGCGAGGGCGTCGATCCGGTCGCCGGGGCGGGCGGCGCAACGATCCTGGACGAGCTGCCCGCCGACGACACCGACGACACGGGCCCGCTGCTGCCCGCAGGCACCGTCGCGCTGCAGGCGCGGGTCGCTGTCGAGGCGCCGGACGGCGTCGAGGCGGGGATCACCGCCGTGGTCGAGGACGCGCGCGGAACCTTGTCGCTGCTGCCGCTCGGAGCGGTCACCGCACCGGCGGAGGCGGCGACCCTCACCTCGCCCGACGGCGCGATCCCCCTCGCGGACGGGATCCGCTTCGTCGCCGTCACGGCGACGCTCCGGGGCGCTGGGGCAGCCGAGGTCGCGGTCGTCGGCGTGTCGCTCGAGGACGTCGCCGCCGTGACCGATGCCGCAGCGTCCGTCCCCGTCCCGATGGCCGACGCCGCGAGCTGGGTGGGATCGAACGAGGACGACCCGACGCTGCCGGCCGGAGTCGCCGTGACGGACACCGGTGTGGCGCTGTCGGTGACGACGGTGCTCACCCAGGCGCCCGTCACCTACGGAGCCGTCGGCTGGGAGCCGGGAGCGCGCGTCGGAGCCGTCGTCCCCGCGGTGCTGGCCGACGACCTCGACGTGGTCCCGGGAGGCGACCTCACCGCTTTCCTCGCGGGTGCGCCGGTCGTCGTGCGGATGGTCGGCGACACGGTCGGGGTGCCCGGCGCCGCGACGGCCGACGACCTCGCCTCCCTCGCGGCCGGGCTCCCCTCGAGCGTGCGCGACGAGAGCACGATCGTCGTCGACGGACGAGCGCTCTCGCACCGCCTCGCGGAGTCGGCCGCCTTCGGTCCGCTGGTCGACGAGTACTGGGCCGCGAGCATCACGCCGTCGCCCGACGGCGCGAGCGTCGACGCCGACTCGCTCGCCCGGCGCATGCTCGAGGCGCCGCTGCGTGCCGAGATCCCGGCCGCCGCCTCCGTGGTGGTGTGGGCGAGCCTGCTGCTCGCCCTGGCCGGATTCGGCGCCCGCGCGGCCGCCGTCGACCGGGCTCGACGACTCGAGGCCGCCCAGCTGCGCGCGGTCGGGCTCTCCCGGCGCGGGATGCTGACCGTGATGGCCGCCGACACGCTCGCGACGGCCCTCGCGGGGATCGTGGTCGGGCTGGGCGCGGGCTGCGTGGTCCTCGCGCTCGTCGGCCCGCGGATCGCGGCCGTGGCGAGCGGACGCGCGGTCGAGCTGATCCTCCCGTGGCAGGCGCTCGCCCTCCCCCCGCTCGCGCTCCTCGTCGCCCTCGCCGCCGTCTCCGTCGCTCTCGCGCGGGGCCAGCGCCGCCTCCCGCTGCCCGAGCTGCTGCGGACGGGGGCCGACGGATGAGCCGGATGCGCGGGGCCGCGGCCGTGGGCACGGCGTTCTTCCTCGTCCTCCGCCGTGCCCGCCGCGACCTGGTCGCGCTGCTCGGGCTCCTCCTCGTGACCGCCCTCGCCTGCGCGATCGCACTGGCCGTTCCGCGAGAGATCGAGTCCACTCTCGACGCCGCGGCGCGGGAGGCGGTCGCCGCGGCGGGCCGCGACGCCGACCTGCTGCTGCGCTCCTCCGTCGCCGACGCGTCCGGCTACGACACGACGACGGCCGAGCGACTCGCGACCTTCGCCTCCGAGCTGCCCGACCGGCTCCCGACGACGCTCGCCGACGCCGCCCGGCAGATCGACACGGGCGTCCTGAGCCCCGAGCTCGCGGCGACGACGCCGAGCGGCACGGTCGATCTGCGGATCGGCGTGCTCGCTCCGTCGGCAGCCGGGGCGGTGCGGCCGGTCTCGGGGCTTCTTCCTCCGGACGCACCCGATGCCGGGGCGGTCCCGGTCGTCGTCTCCGCGGCGAACGCCGCCGCCGCCGGCCTGGCGGTCGGCAGCACCGTCGCGATCGACGGCGCGACCCCCGACTCCGACGTGACCCTCGTCGTCACCGGGATCGTCGAGACCGACGATCCGGGCGACGCCCGCTGGACCGATCTGCCCGGAGTCTGGGACCTCACGAGCGCACGGAACGTCCCCTCGTTCACGGTCCTCACCGACCCCGCGTCGTTCGACGTCGTCGCGCCCCGCTTCCCGGGGCCCTCGAGCGGCACGGTGCGCGTCTCGTTCGACCCCGCCTGGTTCGACCTCGAGAGGACGACCGCGGCGGGCGGGAGCATCGACGCCGTCGAGACCGCGAGCTGGACCCTCACCGAGGGCGCCCCGCTCAGCGTCACGGCGGTCTCGGGGTGGGAGGAGGCGCTCGAGGGCTTCCCCCCGGCCGTCGCCGCGGCGACCGCGCAGCTCTCGACGCTGGCGGCCGGCCTGCTGGGGGTCGCGGTGCTCGTGGCGGTGCTCTCGGGCACCGCCCTCGCCCGGCGCCGTCGGCCGGAGATCGCCCTCCTGCGCTCCCACGGCGCCTCGCTCGGGGTCATCGGGGTCCACGCGGCCGCCGAATCCGCCGCGGTGACGCTCCTCGGTGTCGCTCTCGCCTCGGCGGTCGCACCCGGCGCGTCCGACGCCGGACTGATGCTCGGCATCGCGGCGATCGTGGCGGCGGCCCCGGTGGTCGCCACGCTGCGTCCCCTGCTGCGACCCGTGCCCTCCGTCCGCGCGCGGGCGGTCCGCCTCGGCGGCGCGGGCGCTCTCGTCGCCGTCGCCGCCGCGTCGATCCTCGCCCTGAGGACCGGAGGCGGGACGGCCGCGGCGGGCGTGGATCCGCTGGCCCTGGTCGCGCCGGTGCTCTGCGCGGCGGTGGTGACGGTGCTGCTCGCCCCCCTCGCCTCCACCGTGGCGCGCCCTCTCGCGACGGCGGCGGCGCGGACCAGGGGGCCGGGGACGCTCCTCGCCGGCGCCGGCGCCCAGGAGGGGCGCTCGATGCTGACCCTCGTCGCCGTCGTCCTCGCGGCGAGCGCCGCCGTCACCTCCCTCGTGCTGCTCCAGAGCGTCGCCGCCGGCCAGGAGGCGCAGTCGTGGCAGGCCGTCGGCGCCGATGCGCGGGTCGACGGCGCACCGGGGGGCGTCGCGCTCGCGGACGAGCTGGCGGGAGCCGGGGCGACAGCCGCCGCGGTGACGGAGCTCGACCGGATCGGAGTCGAGGGCGCCTCCCGCTCGACGACGGCGACGGTCCGGGCCGTCGACTCCGACTACGCCGCGCTGCTCGCCGCACTCCCCGCCGACCAGCCGCTGCAGGCGGCCGCTCCGGCGGTCGGCGCGCTCGCGGTGCCGGCGCCCACCGGTCGGCCGCTCCCCGCCCTCGTCGACGCGCGTCTGGCCTCGCGGGTCGGCTCCGACGTCTTCACGCTCGACCTCGGCGGCGCACCCGTCGAGGTCGTCGCGGCGGGAGCGCCCCTGCCGGGAGAGGAGAGCCTCGTCCTCGTGGACCGCGAGAGCCTCCTCGCCGCCCTCGCGGTCGACGGCGCCACGGACGACCAGACGGCCGAGGCGCGGCGCGCGGCCCTCGCCGACCCCGGCACCGTGCTCGCCGTCGGTCCCGACGTCCGCGAGCAGACGGCCGGGATCACCGCCGGAGTCGTCACCCTGCGCGAGGACGTCCTCGACCGGCAGCGCGGCGCGGCGCTCGTCTCCGGCGCCGATGACGCGACCCTGCAGTCCCTGCTCGCGACGGGCGCCCTGGCCGTGCTCGCCCTGGTCGTGACCACGGTCATCGGAGCGAGGCGTCGAGGCCGCACCCTCGCCCTCCTCAGCGCGCTCGGGGTGCCCGGCCGCACGCGGTTCGCCCTCGCCGCGGGCGAGCTCGTGCCGCTGGTCGCCGGTGGCGTCCTCGGCGGAGTGGTCACCGCCGCCGCCGTCCTGAGCGTCGCCTGGCCCGCCTTCGGGGTCGACACGCTCGTCGGCGGCACCGCTGTCGTCTCGGTCCCGCCGTGGCTCCTGCCCGGCGTGCTCGGTGCGGCGCTCGCCGCGCTGGCCGTGGCGCTCGCGGTCGACGCACCGCTCTCGAGCCGAATCCGCACATCCGACGTCCTGCGATCCGGGGAGGAATCATGACGGTCACCAGCGCACTCACCCGCCAGGGAGGCGGCGAGTACGGGGCGGAGGCGCTCATCGCCTGCGACAGTCTCGTGCGCGTGTTCCGCGCCGGAGGAGTCGAGGTGCAGGCCCTTCAGGGGCTCGACCTGCTCGTCGACGAGGGCGACGTGCTCGCGATCGTGGGCGCCTCCGGGTCGGGCAAATCGACACTGCTCGGCATCCTGTCGGGGCTCGACGCCCCCACCGCCGGGCGCGCGCGGCTGGCCGGCCACGACCTGGCCGCGATGCGCGGCGCCGAGCTCGTGCACTACCGCCGCTCGACGGTCGGATTCGTCCGCCAGCAGGCCTCGCGGAACCTGCTGCCCTCGCTCTCGGCGGCCGAGAACGTCGCGCTCCCGCTGGCGCTGGCCGGACGCGGCCGGCGCGAAAGGCGCGCGAGGGCGCGCGAGCTCCTCACCCTGCTCGGGCTCGGCGAGCGGGCCGACCGGCGGCCCGCTCAGCTCTCCGGAGGCGAGCAGCAGCGCGTCTCGCTCGCCGTCGCCCTGGCCGGCTCCCCGCAGGTGCTCCTCGCGGACGAGCCCACCGGGCAGCTCGACGCCCGCACCGGGGACGAGGTCTTCGCCGCCCTGCGCGCTGTGAACGAGGAGCTCGGCTGCACAGTCGTGATCGTCACGCACGACGCCGCCGTCGCGAGCCAGGTGCGGCGGACCGTCGCCATCCGCGACGGCCGGATCTCGTCCGAGACCCTGCGCAGGGAGGAGCTCGATCCGAGCGGCGCCAGCATGACGGCGGAGGAGTTCGCGGTGCTCGACCGCGTCGGCCGGCTCCAGCTGCCGGCCGAGTACCGGGAGGCGCTCGACCTCGTCGACCGCGTGCGCCTGACCCTCGAGGGCGACCACGTGGGCGTCTGGCCGCAGCACCGAGCCGACGCCTCGCCCGAGGAGGAGACGCCGTGACCGACGTCCTCGTGGTCGAGGGGCTGACCCGGACCTTCCGCACGCCCGCCGGCGACGTCGCGGCGCTCCACGACGTCTCGTTCCGAGTCCCCCGCGGCCAGATCGTCGCGGTCTCGGGGCGATCGGGCTCGGGCAAGACCACTCTGCTGAACTGCGTGAGCGGACTCGACGTCCCCACCTCCGGCACCGTCGTGCTCGACGGGGAGCCCGTCACCGGGCTCGACGACGCCGGGCGGACCCGGCTGCGGCGCGACTCGATGGCGTTCGTCTTCCAGACCTTCGGACTGCTGCCCCACCTCACCATCGCCGAGAACGTCGGCCTGCCGCTGCGGCTGCGCCGCGAGGATCCGGCGACGCGCGAGGACCGCGTCGCGCACCTGCTCGACCTGGTCGGGCTCGCGGGTCGGGGTCGGTCGCGGCCCGGCGAGCTCTCGGGCGGTCAGCAGCAGCGGGTGGCGATCGCGAGGGCGCTGGCGAACTCGCCGCGACTGCTGATCGCCGACGAGCCGACCGGGCAGCTCGACGCGGCGACCGGTGCGGCGATCGTGGATCTGCTGCGGTCGGTCGTGCAGGCCGAGTCGGCCACCGCGCTGATCGCCACGCACGACGCCTCGGTGCAGGCCTCGGCCGATCGAGTGCTGCGGCTCACGGAGGGGACGCTCGCCCGGGGGAGGCACGCGGCGGGGTGAGGCGAGCGCTGCGGTGCATGCCGCGACCGGCATGCGGGGTGCGGCGGGGCTTCTCGTGAAGATCCCCCACAGGCCCGCCGGCCGCGATCAGTCCGTCGTCTCCCCCGCCGGACCGGAGGGTGCCGCCGCGCCGATCCCACTGACGGGCTCGCCCTCCCACGAGAGCAGTGTCCACGTCGATCCGGAGCCCTCGACCTCGACGACGCCCGTGTTGTCGAGCAGGTGGTCGGCGATGAAGCGTGCGTCGAGGCCCCGGCAGCGCAGTCCGGCCCAGCACCGGATCGCGGCCCCGTGGCTCACGACGGCGACGACAGGATTCCCGGACGCCTCCGCCTCTGCGACCACCGCGTCGTAGCGCGCCGCGAACTCGTCCCCGGTCTCGCCCCCCGCGAGCCGCAGCGAGGTCTCGCCGTCGGCCCAGCGGAAGACGGTGTCCATGTACTCGGTGACCGCTGCTTCGTCGCCGCGCATCTCGAGCCCCGCCGCCGCGATCTCGCGGATGCCGTCGCGCTCGATCGGCTCCAGCCCCAGCGCCTGCGCCAGGGGCGCGGCGGTCTCGTGGGTGCGCCGCATGCTCGAGACGACGATCGCGCCGATGCCCTCGCCCGCGAGCGTCGTCGGGAGCGCCTCCGCCTGCTCACGACCGAGTTCCGTCAGCCCGGGTCCCGGGATGCGGGTGTCGAGCAGTCCGGCGACGTTCGAGGGGGTCTGTCCGTGGCGGATGAGGAGGAGGCGCATCCCGCCACGCTACCCGGCGGAGTCTGCGCGGATCCGGAGCCCGCTGCTCGACCGTCCGGCACACCCGCTCGGACCCTGCCCTGGCGCTCCTCCGCCGGCCCCGGATCGGGAGGGCTCGGAGCCCACCCGGCGAGAGGAGACGTAAAGTGTGCTCACACGCGCCCGCGGACGGGCGGGTCCCGCGCCGCCGCGGGCTCTCACGGTCCCTGCGACGAGGCGCCGCCCCATCACAGGAAGCCACGGTGCCCGATGCCGGAAGACAAGCCCGCGGCCCGGGCGCCGAGCATCTACGACGTCGCCCGGGCAGCCGGGGTCTCGCACCAGACCGTCTCGCGCGTCCTCAACGACCACCCGAGCCTGCGCGCCGAGACGAAGAAGCGCGTGCTCGACGTGATGGCGGCGCTCGACTACCGGCCCAACCTCGCCGCGCGGGCGCTGGTGACCAGCCGCACGCGCACCATCGGCGTGCTGTCGTCGCAGAGCCTCCAGTACGGCCCTGCCTCCAGCATCCAGGCGATCGAGGTCGCCGCCCGCGACGCCGGGTACCTGGTGGTGACGGCGAACGTCGACGGCACCGACGGCGAGTCGATCCAGGCCGGGATCCGCCACCTGCTCAACCAGGCGGTCGAGGGGCTGGTGGTGATCGCGCCGCAGATCCGCGTGTTCGACATCCTCTCGGGAGTCGCGCTGCGCATCCCGAACGTCACGCTGCAGACCTCCGACGACGAGAGGGACGACGCGCTCTACGTCGACCAGATGGCGGGCGCGCGGATGGCCACCGCACACCTGATCGATCTCGGTCACACCGAGATCGTCCACCTCGCCGGCCCTCAGGACTGGATCGAGGCGGAGGCGCGGATGCGCGGCTACCTCGCCGAGCTCGGAGATCGGAACGTGCCGCTGCGGCCGCCGATCCTCGGCGACTGGAGTGCCGACCGCGGTCACCGGGTGGGGCTCGAGCTCGCGCGGTTCCTCGACTTCACGGCCGTCTTCTCGGCCAACGACCAGATGGCGCTCGGGCTGATGAGCGCTTTCCACGAGCGCGGCGTCCGCGTGCCGGAGGACGTCAGCGTCATCGGCTTCGACGACATCCCGGAGGCGGCGTTCTACTGGCCGCCGCTGACCAGCGTCCGCCAGGACTTCGCCGAGCTCGGCCGTCGCTGCGTGGCGGCGCTGCTGAACCTGATCGAGGGCGAGCGGCCGGAGGCGGCGCCGCCGATCGCTCCCCAGCTCGTCGTGCGCGGCTCGACGGCCCTGCCCCGCACCCTCACGCTGTCCGCCAGGGCCTGACGCGCCGACGGCCGGGCGTCGAGAGCCCGCCCGGCCGCGGGGCGTCAGTCGCCGTGCGCTGCGATCGACACGTCCTGCCACGCGTTCCAGGTCGCCAGTCGCGACTCGTAGTCGGCGGTCGCGATCCCCAGCGGGGCGCGGCCGAAGAAGATCCGCAGCGGCGGCTCCTCCGCGTCGACCACCGCGAGGATCCCGAGGCGCGAGGCCTTCGGGTCGCCCTTCGCGGAGGCGGTGGGCCGGCGGGCGGCCGCCTCGCGGACGGCGTCGTACGCCGCGATTGGCTCGCTGCGCGACGCGGAGGCACCCGACCAGTCGGTCGAGTACCCGCCCGGCTCGACGAGGGTCACGTGGATCCCGAACTCGGCCACCTCGCCGGCGAGCGCCTGGCTGAAGCCCTCGAGCGCCCACTTCGACGCGTGGTAGGCGCCGATCGACGGGAAGGCGCTGATGCCTCCGATGCTCGAGACCTGGATGATGTGGCCCGAGCCCTGCTCGCGCAGGATCGGCAGCGCCGCCTGCGTCACCCAGAGCGCGCCGAACACGTTCGTCTCGAGCTGCGAGCGGACCTCGTCCTCGGTCAGCTCCTCGATCATGCCGAAGTGCCCGTAGCCCGCGTTGTTGATCACGACGTCGAGGCGGCCGAAGCGCTCGGCGGCCTGCTGGACGGCCGCGAAGCCGGCGGTGCGATCGGTCACGTCGAGGCGGATCGGGAGGAAGGTGTCGGGGTACTGCTCGACCAGGGCGTCGAGGGTCCCGATGCGGCGGGCCGTCCCCGCGACGGAGTCGCCCCGCTCGAGGGCCGCCTCGGCCCACTCGCGGCCGAAGCCCTTGGATGCGCCGGTGATGAACCAGGTCTTGGTCATGTCTCTCGTCCTTTCGACAGTGAAGGACACAACACCCGGGGGCGGCAGGAGCTTCCGGCTCATCGACGGTTGACAGCGGGCGCGGAGGCGGTCGAGGAGTCACCGCGGTCCGGCGTCCGGTCGCCCCGCGCGTCGCCGCTCGATGCGCAAGGGCCGTTACCGAGTCGAGACATGAGCGTTGACACGAAACCCATCAGCGGGGCTAGCATGACGCAATGTGATCGCTCACATGGGCATCACCACCGCACGCACGCACCGCAGCGGCGACCCCCCACTGCATTCAATGACGAAGGAAACACAGTGACCACAATGAAGCGCGCTCTCGTCGCCGGCATCGCCGGCGGAGCGATGATCCTCTCCCTCGCCGGCTGCGCCGGCGGATCCGACTCCGGCTCCGGTTCGGGCTCGGGCGACGGCGGCCTCGTCGGCGTCGCGATGCCCACCAAGTCCTCGGAGCGCTGGATCGCCGACGGCGACAACGTCAAGTCGCAGCTCGAGGAGGCCGGCTACGAGGTCGACCTGCAGTACGCAGAGGACGACATCCCCACCCAGGTCTCGCAGATCGAGAACATGATCACCAAGGGCGCGAAGGCCCTGATCGTCGCCTCGATCGACGGCACGACCCTGACGAGCGTGCTCGAGGAGGCGGCCGCGAACGACATCCCGGTCATCGCCTACGACCGCCTGATCCGCGACTCCGAGAACGTCGACTACTACGCGACGTTCGACAACTACAAGGTCGGCGTCCAGCAGGCCACCTCGCTCCTCGCCGGCCTCGGCCTGACCGACCTCGAGGGCGCCGCGGCAGCCGACGCTCCCGCCGGTCCGTTCAACATCGAGCTGTTCGCCGGAAGCCCCGACGACAACAACGCCACGTTCTTCTTCAACGGCGCGATGGACACCCTCCAGCCCTACATCGACGAGGGCGTGCTCGACGTGAAGAGCGGCGAGACCGACTTCAACACCGTCGCGACGCTCCGCTGGGACGGCGAGGTGGCGCAGAGCCGCATGGAGGACATCCTCACCAAGACGTACTCCGACGGATCCAAGGTCCAGGGCGTCCTCTCGCCCTACGACGGCCTGAGCCGCGGCATCATCTCGGCGCTCACCGACGCCGGCTACACCGTCGGCACCGACTTCCCGGTCATCACCGGCCAGGACGCCGAGCTCGACTCCGTCAAGGCGATCATCGCCGGCGAGCAGTACGCGACCATCTACAAGGACACCCGCGAGCTCGCCAAGGAGGCCGTCTCGATGGCTCAGGCCGTGCTCGAGGGCACCGAGCCCGAGGTCAACGACACCGAGACGTACGACAACGGCGAGAAGGTCGTCCCGTCCTACCTCCTCGACCCGGTCATCGTCACCAAGGACCAGATCCAGTCGGTCCTCGTCGACGGCGGCTACTACACCGACGCCGAAGTCAACGGCTGACCCCTCGCGGTCCTCGGCGGGGTGATCTGCGGCGTTGTCGTCGGTTGCGATACCTCCGGTATCGCGCCCTCCTCCGCCTTGCATCTCACCCCACCGAGAACCGCGAACAACGTCTCCCGACCGAGAGACGTGTGCTCAAGCTGTTGCTGAAGTCCGCCGGGCCCCCGCGAGGGGGCCCGGCTCTATGAAGGAATGGAGGCGTACGTGACCACGAACATCCTCGAGATGCGCGGCATCACCAAGACGTTCCCGGGCGTGAAGGCGCTGCAGGACGTCACCCTCAACGCGGAGCGCGGCGAGGTCCACGCCATCTGCGGCGAGAACGGCGCCGGCAAGTCGACGCTGATGAAGGTGCTGTCCGGGGTGTACCCGCACGGCACCTACGAGGGCGACATCGTCTTCGAGGGCGACGTGATGCAGTTCGCCAGCATCCGCGACTCGGAGGCGAAGGGCATCGTCATCATCCACCAGGAGCTGGCGCTCAGCCCCTACCTCTCGATCGCCGAGAACATCTTCCTCGGCAACGAGGTCCGCGGCTTCGCCGGGCTGATCGACTGGAACAAGACCAACCAGGAGGCGGCCGCGCTGCTGGCCCGGGTCGGTCTGCGCGAGAACCCGACGACCAAGATCCAGGACCTCGGAGTCGGCAAGCAGCAGCTCGTCGAGATCGCGAAGGCGCTCTCGAAGCGGGTCAAGCTGCTCATCCTCGACGAGCCCACCGCCGCACTCAACGACGACGACTCGGATCACCTGCTCGACCTGATCCTGCACCTCAAGGAGCAGGGGATCACGTCGATCATCATCAGCCACAAGCTGAACGAGATCAAGAAGATCGCCGACACCGTCACGGTCATCCGAGACGGCAAGACCATCGAGACGATCGCCCACGACGACGTCACCGAGGACCGCATCATCAAGGACATGGTCGGGCGCGATCTCGACCACCGCTACCCCGACCACACGCCGCACATCGGCGAGGAGATCCTCCGGGTCGTCGACTGGACCGCGCACCACCCGCAGGACCCGTCCCGCGTGATGGTCGACAAGGTGAACCTCACGGTGCACCGCGGCGAGATCGTCGGCATCGCCGGGCTCATGGGCGCCGGACGCACCGAATTCGCGATGAGCCTCTTCGGCCGCTCCTACGGCAGCCGCATCTCGGGCCAGGTCTTCAAGGCCGGCAAGGAGATCCGCATCCGCAACGTGTCGGAGGCGATCGCCCACGGCCTCGCCTACGCCACCGAGGACCGCAAGTACTACGGCCTCAACCTCATCGACGACATCAAGCGGAACATCTCGCTCGCCTCCCTCGGGAAGGTCGCGCGCGGCGGTCTGGTCGACGACAACCGCGAGTTCGAGGTCGCGAACGAGTACCGCTCGAGCATGAACATCAAGTCGCCCACGGTGCTCGCCAAGACCGGCAAGCTCTCGGGCGGCAACCAGCAGAAGGTCGTCCTGTCGAAGTGGATCTACTCCGACCCGGACGTCCTCATCCTCGACGAGCCCACCCGCGGCATCGACGTGGGAGCGAAGTACGAGATCTACACGATCATCAACCGGCTCGCGGCGGAGGGTAAGGGGATCATCGTGATCTCCTCCGAGCTGCCCGAGCTTCTCGGCATCTGCGACCGCGTCTACGCGCTGTCGGAGGGCCGCATCACGGGCGAGCTGCCCATCGCCGAGGCGACGCCGGAGGCGGTCCTCACCCTCATGACTCAGGAGAAGCAACGATGACCGATCTGCAGAACGAACCGTCGACCGCGGCGGGAGCGCAGGTGAAGCCCGTCGAGAACGCGTTCACGAAGCGGCTGAGCCACGTGCTCGGCGATCTCGGCAAGAACGGCATCTTCATCGCCCTCATCGTGGTGGTGCTGCTGTTCCAGATCATGACCAACGGGATCCTCCTGCGTCCGCAGAACATCTCGAACCTGATCGTCCAGAACGGCTACATCCTGATCCTCGCCATCGGCATGGTGATGGTCATCGTGGCCGGGCACATCGACCTCTCGGTCGGCTCGATCGCCGCGTTCGTCGGAGCCGTCTCGGGCGTCTTCGCCGTGAACATGGGGCTGCCCTGGTGGCTCTCGATCGTCCTGTCGCTGCTGATCGGCGCCCTGGTCGGAGCCTGGCAGGGCTTCTGGATCGCCTACGTCGGGATACCCGCGTTCATCGTGACCCTGGCGGGCATGCTGATCTTCCGAGGCCTGGCGCTCGTGGTGCTCGGCAATGCGAACATCGGCTCCTTCCCCACCGAGTACCGCGCCCTGGGGAACGGCTTCCTGACCGACCTCTTCGGCGAGACCGCTCTCGATCCGCTGTCGCTCGGCGTCGGCGCGCTCGCGATCGTCGCGTTCACCGTGCAGTCGGTGCGCACCCGCCGCGGTCGCCAGAAGTACAACCAGAGCGTCGAGCCCGGCGCGTGGTTCGTCACCAAGCTCGTGCTGGTCGCGCTCGTCATCGGCGCCTTCGCCTTCGCTCTCGCCAGCTTCAAGGGCATCCCGGTGACCCTGATCGTGCTGGCCGTGCTCGTGATGATCTACGGCGTCGTGATGAACCGCTCGGTCTTCGGCCGTCACGTCTACGCCATCGGCGGCAACCTGCACGCGGCGGAGCTCTCGGGCATCAAGACCCGCAACGTCACCTTCTGGCTGTTCGTGAACATGGGCGTCCTGGCGGCGCTCGCCGGTCTCGTCTTCACCGCCCGCCTCAACCTGGCCGGCCCGAAGGCGGGCGACGGCTTCGAGCTCGAGGCCATCTCGGCCGCCTTCATCGGCGGCGCGGCGGTGCAGGGCGGAGTCGGCACGATCGGCGGCGCCATCATCGGCGGTCTGATCATCGGCGTCCTGAACAACGGCATGTCGATCATGAGCATCGGTGTCGAGTGGCAGCAGGCGGTCAAGGGCCTCGTGCTGCTGCTGGCGGTCGCCTTCGACGTCTACAACAAGCGCCGCTCGGGCGGGCGCTAGGCCCGGCAGTCGTGCCCGACTGGTCGCGGTTCCTCCCGCTGAGCACCGGGCCGTCGTCCGACGAGTCGACGGTCAGCAACGACTGGCGGCTGCCGGTCGCCGACCGGCTCGATCACCTCGCGGTCCTGGCCGTCTCCCCCTCCGTCATGGAGGAGGAGGCGGCCGGTGCCGTCTCCGGGGCTCTGCTCGGCGAGCTGATCGTGCGGCTCTCGAGCAGCACCGGCCAGCGCCTCGCGACGCGCATCGGCGCGCGCGAGGCCGCCGCTCCCCCCGAGACGCCGGCTCTCGCCGGAGCTCTCGCCGCGCTCGCCTCGTCGCGGCGGGCGGGGCGCGGCCCGAGCGGTGTCGCTGAGCTCGTCGAGGTGGTCCGCGTCGAGCTCGCCCTCGCCTCGGACCTCGGCCTCCCCTCCCGCATCTCGGGCGCTGTCGCGCTCGATCGGCTCCAGCGCGGTCCGCTGCCCATCCGCGCGGCGATCCGCGGTCGCTCTCTCGTCCCGACGGATGCGGAGTGGGAGCTCGGCCGCGGCCCCGCCGTGCGGGCCCCGGCGGAGGAGATCCTGCGCTTCCTCCTCGGGCTCGGCCCGTTCCCCGCCGAGACGGTCGCATAGCCGGCCGTAGCATCGGAGCATGACCGTCTCACTGCCGAGAAGCACTCCGTCCGCCCAGTCCGTCGACGCCCGCGGCGTCCTCGACCTCCTCGATGCGCTCGAGGCCGCGGAGGGGGTCGAGCTGCACGGGCTCGTGATCGTCCACGGCGGCGAGGTCATCGCCGAGGGCTGGTGGTCGCCCTACAGCGCCGAGCGCCTCCACCTCTTCTACTCGCTCAGCAAGAGCTTCACCTCGACGGCCGTCGGACTCGCCGCCGCCGAGGGGCTGCTCGACCTCGACGACACCGTCCTCTCCCACTTCCCCGAGCTCGACGCCGAGGTGACGGATCCGCGCTCGCGGAGGATCCGCATCCGCGACGTCCTCGCCATGGCCAGCGGCCACCGCAGCGAGACGATCGATCGGGCCCGCGAGATCGACCCGGTCGACATGGTCCGCGGCTTCCTGCTCACGCCTCCCGAGGAGGAGCCGGGCAGCGTCTTCGCCTACAACCAGCCGTGCACGTTCGCCGCCGCCGCGATCGTGCAGCGCGTGAGCGGCGAGTCGCTCGTCGACTACCTGCGGCCGCGACTCCTCGACCCGCTCGGGATCGGCGAGGTCGCCTGGACCCGTGACGAGTCGGGGCGCGAGATCGGCTACAGCGGACTGCACGCGACGACGGAGGACGCCGCGAAGCTCGGACTCCTCTATCTGCAGGACGGCCGCTGGAACGGCGAGCAGCTGCTCACTCCGGAGTGGGTCGCCGAGGCGTCGCGCGCCCACATCGCCACCCCCGGCGAGGGCGGCACCGACTGGGTGCAGGGGTACGGCTTCCAGTTCTGGCGCTCCCAGCACGGCTACCGCGCCGACGGCGCCTACGGTCAGTTCAGCCTGATCGTGCCCGAGCACGACCTCGTCGTCGCGATCACCGGGCAGACCACCGACACCGGGGCGCTGCTGGCGGGCGTCTGGGAGCACCTGCTGCCGGCCGTCGGCCGCGCCTCGTCGGCGGAGGCGGACGCGGCGCTGGCCGCGCGCCTGGCCTCGCTCGCCCTGCCTCCTCTCGCGTCGGCGGCCGACGCTCCCGCACCGGGCCGCTACTCCCCCGCCACAGGCTCGGAGCCCTCCTCCCTGACAGCGGTGGAGATCGCAGGGGGCGACCCCTGGACCATCGCCCTGATCGAGGGTGACGAGCGGCTGCTGCTCGCGCCGGGGACCGGCGAGTGGGTCGCCTCCGGGGTGCATGCGGCCGGCGCCGGCCGGGCGGAGGACGGAGCACTGCTGGTCGACGTGGTCTTCCTCGAGACACCGCACCGACTGCAGGTGCGGGTGTCGCCGGAGAGCGGGACGTTCTCGGCGCGCTGGCAGACCGCGCCGCTGCACGTCGACTCGCTGGCGACGGTGCGCGCGCCGCGGTGACCGGGGCGGCCCCTGTCAGTCCTGCGCGACCGCCAGCGTGACCACGAGCGCCGAGTGCACGATCGGCTCCGAGACCGCGAAGTAGCGCTCCGAGCCCTCGATCCACGCCTCCGTCGCACCCTCGCGCGTGCGGAAGCGGACGGGCTCCTCGCTCGTCGAGCCGCGACCGTCGGCCTTGGCGACCGCCTGGGCGCGCAGCTCGTGCAGGATCTGCTCGGCGGTCGCCTCGCCCGAGGCGACCCGGTCGCGGACGGTCCTGGTGCGCGCGGCGTCGATGCCCAGATCGCGGCCGGTCGCGAGCGCGGCCACGACCGCGCCGTCGCAGTGGGCGATGCTGATCCGCATGCGCTCGAGAGCGGGGTGCTCGCCACCGAGGACCGGGCGGCCGTGCGGGCCTCCGCAGCGGTCGCAGCGCGCGTCGACCATGATCTCGAGCGGGTCGATGCCGAGGGTCTCGGCGGCGAGCTCGCGGACCAGGACACGGCCGAGGAGGAAGCTGTCGCGCGTCTCGCGGCGGCCGGTGGCTTCGTAGCGCAGGCGCTCGGCGAGGGTGAGGAGGCGGAGCATCCGGTGCCGCGACGAGTCGAGCACCTCGGGACGGGCCCAGCGGAGCTGGACGTCGTCGGTGGCGAGGAGGGGGAGTCCGGTCATGCCGCAGACGCTACGGCCCGCAGGCGACATCCACGTGTCCCTCCGGCGTCCACCCGGTGCCCGGAGGCGCTCCTCCGAGGGCCGCGTCGGTCACCCCGCGCGCAGCGCCAGAGCGGGTTCGACGCGGGCGGCGCGCAGCGCCGGGCCGACGGCGGACAGCGCCCCGGCCCCCACTCCCGCGGCGACTCCGACCAGCGCGCTCGTCGGGTCGACGACGGGCGACCAGCCCTGCAGAGCACTGAGCACGGTGGTCGTCAGCGTGCCGAGCGCCGCACCGGAGAGGCCGCCCGCGACTCCGATCGCCGTCCCCTCGACGAGGAAGAGGCCTCGGATGTCGCGCCGAGTCGCGCCGACCGCCCTGCGCAGCGCGATCTCGCGCGTGCGCGCCGACACCGTCAGGAACATCGAGGTGGCGCTGCTGAAGCAGACGAGGAGGAGGAGCACCGCCGAGATGACGAGGAGGTTCGCAGCGAGATCGCTGCTCACTCCGCGCGTCAGGAGGCGGAGGTCTGCGACCGTCTGGACGACCACGGTCTCGGGACGGCCCGGATCGACCGCGAGCGGGATGGACTCCGCGATCGCGGCCGGCCGTCCGGGGACCGTCCGCGCCACGACGTGCAGGTCCGACTGCGGGGGCACCGTCAGGTCGGTCAGGGAGACGAGGATCGACTCGGCGAGCGCGGGATCCCGGGGCGTGGACGTCACGAAGCCCGCGACGGTCACCGCCTGACCCGCGATCCGGATCGTGTCCCCGGTGCGCGTGGTCGGGATGCCCAGGTCGTCCGCCGCTCCGCGTCCGAGCAGCGCGACCGGCACCGTGTCCTCGACATCCAGCCAGTCAGCCGCGGTCCGCGGCGCGACCGAGAGGTGCAGCGCGTCGAGGAACGCCCGGTCGACAGCGAGCACCGGCGCGTCGGTCGTGACCGAGGAGCCGCCGATCCAGCGCTCGGGTCGTGCGACGGCGGCCGGCAGGGTCGTCCGCGGGCTCGCTGCGAGGACGCCGTCGAGCGAGCCGATCGCCTCGGCGGCGCGCCGGAGATCCTCGGTGCTCGAGACAGCGGGCATCCGCACCGTCACCTGATCGAGCGCAGCGGAGTCGAGCCGCTGGGTGATCTGCTGCGCCGCGGTCGCGCTCATGCCCACCGACGTCACGAGTCCTGCGACGGCGATCACGAAGGCGGCGAGGATCCCCACCGTGCGGGCCGGCGAGAGCAGCAGCGCCGATACCGCGTCGCCGAGGAGCCAGCCGGCGCGTCGGCGCGCCCGCGGTGCGCGAACGGACGCCCGGGTCGGAGAGTCGCCATCGGCCGGCGATCCGGTCCTCGGCTCCCCCGCTCCGGTGGCGCCGGTGTCGGACTCCATCCGGCCGTCCGCGATCCGGACGGTGCGCTCGGCAACGGCCGCGACCTCGGCCGAGTGCGTGATGAGGACGACGGTGACGCCGGAGCGGTGCAGCTCGACGAGCAGGTCCATGACGACGGCCGTCGTGCCCGAGTCGAGGTCGCCGGTCGGCTCGTCCGCGAGGATCACAGCGGGTCGGCCGACGATCGCGCGCGCGAGAGCCGTCCTCTGGCGCTCCCCTCCCGACAGGGTGCCCGCCGGCTGCTCCGCGAGCGGCAGCAGACCGAACTCGTCGAGGACCTCGGCGACCGCGCCGATCTGAGCGTCGCGCGCCTCCCCCCGCATGCGGAGAGGGAGAGCGGCGTTGCGCGCCACGGTCTCGTTCGGCAGCACGAAGGAGTCCTGGAACACGAAGCCGAAGGTCCGGGAGCGGAGGGCGTCGCGCTCCGCCTCCGCGAGGGTCGCCACGTCGAGACCGGCGATCCGGTACTCTCCTGCGTCGGCGGAGTCGAGGAGTCCGAGGACGTTGAGCAGTGTCGACTTGCCCGCACCCGAACGGCCGACCACCGCGACGAACTCCCCTGCATGCAGGTCGAGGTCGACGGAGTCGAGAGCAGGCGCGCCGGCCGACCCGGCGTAGCGGCGGGAGACGCCGCGGAGGGAGAGGAGCGGCCCGGTCACGGACTCACCGCGATCGAGTCCCCCTCGACCAGGCCGGACGCCTCGTCGATCTGCACCCAGCCGTCGCCCGATGCGAGCACCGTGATCGCCACCTCCTCGTCGCGGGCGAACTCCGCCGCCCGAACGACGACGACGAAGGGCGCGGCGGAGGCGTCCTGCACGGCCGCGAGCGGCACCGCCAGGACGGGGGCTCCCGCCTCGACGGTCGTGATCGTGACCGTCGAGCTCTCGGCCAGGTCCGACCAGTCCGCCGGCAGGTCGACGAGGACGTCCCTCCCGGGAGCGCTCTGGGCGGTCCCGTCGGAGTCGACGAAGTCTCCCAACCGGCCGACCCGGGCGCTCTGCTCCGAACGCCCGTCGGTCCGGAGCACGAGCGGCGCCTCCGGCGAGAACGCCTCCGCATCGACCACGGTCGCCCGGGCCACGATCCGGCGGGGACTCGTCTGCAGCGTGGCGAGCGGTGCGTCGGCTGTCGCCGTGTCTCCCGGAGCGAGGATGCTGAGGACGGTGACCGAGTCACTCGGGAGCTGCACGATCTGGGTGACGTCGACGTAGGGCTCCGGCTCGGCCGGAGTCGCGGCGGGCACGGCAGGCGATCCGGGCGCCGCGGCCGGGGTCACGGTCGACGTGGATGCCGTTCCGCTCGTCCCGGTCGAGGAGGCGGCGGTCGCCTCCCCCTCTTCCGACGGGAGGTCGTAGCCGAGGCCGTCCCACAGCTCCTCGGCCGCCTCGAGCGTCAGGGCGGTGACGGTGTCGTCGACGTCGAACTCCCCTCCCACGGCCGCCTTCAGGGCCGCCTCGAACGACTCGACGTCGGCACCGACGTCACCTACCCGGAGATCGCGGTAGAGAGGAGAGGACGTGCGCAGCGCGATGCGGGGCTGCCCGGCGACGGCGATCAGCAGCCCGCCGTTCGTCAGCGCCGCACCGGCACCGGCCCCTACCTCGGTGACGAAGGGGAGGACGGCGGGAGCGGTGATCCCGGTGAAGGGCACCGTGACGGTGTCGCCGGCGGCGACCGTGCCCTGGATCGACCGGGCCGGAGTGATCGAGCGGAGCTCGACCGCCGCGTCGACCGCGGGCGGCGCCTGAGCCGCGACCGCATCGAGGTCGGCGGTCGAGCTCGTGGACGCTCCGAGCAGGTATCCGGTCGCACCCACCAGAGCGACCACCGCGACGAACGCGAGGAGGGTCCGGGGTCGGGCGATCGCCGGCAGGCGGACGTGGGGCCGCTCCGTCATCCGCCTGCTCCGCGTGTCGCGATGATCTCGTCGGCGTGCGCGACGATCTCGCGCTCCTTCTCGGCGACCTCGTCCAGTGCGGCCCGGTGACGATCGATCAGGGCGGCCTGGTACTGGGCGTGCAGCGAGCTCAGCGTCTCGACGAGTCCGGTCTCCTCCTTGCACTGCACGTCGAGCACCGCCGTCCTGATCGCCGCTTCGGGATCCTCGGGGATCTCGGGGGCCCACGAGCCCTCCACCTCGGTGTCGAGCGTCAGGCCCCTGCTCACGAGGCAGTCGCTCCAGGCCTGGCGGGCGTCCTCCCAGACGGGGTCGGTGGAGGCCAGCATGCCCGCGTCGTTCCGGATCGATTGCGGGAGATCGGAGATCTGCGGGGTCTCCCAGGCGAAGTCGCGTCCGAGCTCGGGAAGGCGTTCGACGGACTCGAGACACGCGTCGAAAGCCGCGTCCCATCCCGGATCCGCCTGACTCGCGGCCATCAGCGCTGCATTCGCGGTCTCGATGTCGTCGTCGAGGGAAGGGTCCAGTGCGTACCCGAAACGGTCAGCGCTGTCGGGACTCCAGATCCCGAAGGCCGTGTCCGGTGCGTCGACCGACTGCGTCAGATCGAACTCCGCCGGAGGGTACGTCCGGCCTCCCTCGCGCATGCAGTCGTCCCAGAGCAACGCGTTGGCCTGGGCGAGACGACCGAGGTCGGCCCGGCTGATGAAGAACGCATCGATGGGGTAGACGATCGACTCGGCCGAGCGGTCGAGGACCGCGTGCACGTCCGAGTAGGCGCTGATGTCGACGTCCTCGGGGGGCTCGGTGGGGCCGCCCGAGGGAGCGCCCACCGAGCACGCGGTGAGGGCGAGACACGACACGGCGACAACCGCCCGCGCGGCTCGGCGGGTCGCTCCCATCAGTCGACGCTCGAGATGAAGTCGTTCCAGTTCGGGTGGCTGGCGAGGCCCGTGCCCGCGTTCTGCAGATTGGCGATCTTGTAGTTCTGCGTGATCCAGAGCTGCGCTCCCCCTCGGTCGGCGTGCTGGAACCAGATCTTCCGCCCCGGGTATCGGTTCTTCAGGCTCGAGATCGTGTCGTTGAAGACGTAGCCGCCCACGGCGTACCACTCCGTGTAGTTCGCGTTGCCCCGACCGGAGTAGCTGCTGCTGTAGTTCGCGTCGGTCCAGACGCAGCTGAACCCGGTGGGGCACTGGCTCTCGGCCGCGGAGGCGGTCGGGGCGATGAGGGCACTCGTGGCGAGCGCGGCGGCCGAGAGGAGGAGAGCGCTGGCGCGCCGAGAGAAGGACATGAGGATCTCCTGTCGAGGGGGTGAGAATTCCTCGAACCGTAGCGGCCACATGTGTATGGAGCAATCCGGATGCCTTGTGGAGGAGCCTCTCGTCTCGCCCGACGCCTTCGATGGTGCGGTCTCTTCCGTCGCGCATGAGAAACCGCTCATGGAGCACGCAGAAGAAGCCGGACTGCATGCAGTCGACGGAACCACTCAGCGGAGGCCGCGAGCATCGGGCCGCGGTCCTGCATGTGTCCCGCCGAGCACCCAGTGGCTTGTCAGCCCCCGGACCGGCCCTTCGCCTTCGGAAGGTCTCGGGTTAGTCTGTCGAGGTTGACCTGGCGCAGAACGTGCTAGGGCGTCGGTCATTGCGGCGTGAAACTGGGGGTACCGAAGGAGAAGGTTTGGCGTCGGACAACAGGACCGTCGGTGGTGTGGTCAAGGCGACCGTGGGCTTCCTGTCCATGAGCGTCGTGGCCGGAGTGCTCGTCACCGCGACCGTCACGCCCGCCGTGGCGATCGCCGGGGTCGCAGCCAACCAGTCCATCGGGATCTTCGACGGCCTGCCCGAGTACCTCGAGGTCGACAAGCTCTCCGAGAAGAGCAACATCTACGCGACCAGGTCCGACGGCTCCACGCAGCTGCTCGCCTCCTTCTACGTCGAGAACCGCATCGAGGTGCCGCTGGACGCGATCTCGCAGTTCGCCAAGGACGCCGCCGTCTCGGGCGAGGACCCGCGCTTCTACGAGCACGGCGGAGTCGACCTCCCCGGCACCCTGCGCGCCGTCGCGCAGACCTACGTCATCGGCAACGACGTCCAGGGCGGATCCTCGATCACCCAGCAGTACGTCAAGAACGTGCTCGTCGAGAAGGCCGTCCGCAACATCACCGACGAGGCCGAGCGCGCCGCCGCGATCGACGAGGCCACCCGGACGACCCCCGAGCGCAAGCTCCGCGAGATGAAGCTCGCCATCGGCGTCGAGAAGGAGTACACGAAGGACCAGATCCTTCAGGGCTACCTCAACATCGCGTTCTTCGGAGGCACCACCTACGGTATCGAGACCGCGGCCAACTACTACTACAACACCACCGCCGCGAACCTCTCGATCGCGCAGGCCGCGAGCCTCATCGCGATCGTCAACAACCCGGCGAACCTGCGCATCGACCAGCCCGACAACCCCGACAACGGCGCCGCCAACGGCTACGCCCGCAACAAGGAGCGCCGCGACTACATCATCGGCAAGATGCTCGAGGAGGGGAAGATCACCCAGGAGGATCACGACGCCGCGATCGCGACGCCGGTCGAGCCCCAGATCACCCAGCCCAGCACCGGCTGCTCCTCCGCGGGCGACGCGGGCTACTTCTGCGACTACGTCACCAACGTGCTGAAGAACAACGAGATCTTCGGCACCGACGAGGACACCCGCTGGTCGAACTTCCGCCGCGGCGGACAGGACGTCTACACGACGCTCGACGTCGACCTGCAGAGCGCCGCGGTCGGCGCCGTCAACGCGGAGGTCCCCCAGACCTGGAACTTCGACGTCGGCGCGGTCTCGGTCAGCGTCGAGGTGGGCACGGGCCGCGTCCTGGCGATGACGCAGAACAAAAAGTACTCGCAGGATCCCGAGGTGCTCACGAACGACCCGAGCTACAGCGCGATCAACCTGAGCACCGACAAGGCCTACGGCGGCTCCTCGGGCATCCAGCCCGGGTCGACCTACAAGCTCTTCACCCTCGTCGAGTGGCTGAAGGAGGGGCACAGCATCAACGAGCGGGTCGACGGCACCCGCAAGGCGACCTGGGGCACCTTCACCGACTCCTGCGAGCCGGGCGGCACCACGACCAGCAACGACACCAGCGCGCGCAACGACGAGGGAGGCGGCGGCCAGGTCGGCACGGCCATCAGCTTCACGAAGACCTCGCTGAACACCGGGTTCGTCGGCATGGCCCGAGAGCTCGACCTCTGCGGGATCCGCGACACCGCGGCGGCCATGGGCGTCGTCCAGGGCAGCGACGGCGAGCTCGACCGCTACCCCGCGACGGTCCTCGGCACGAACTACGTCTCTCCGCTGTCGATGGCCGGCGCCTACGCCACCATCGCCTCCGGCGGGACGACTTGCGACCCGATCGCCATCGACCGCATCACCGATGCGGCCGGTGCCGAGCAGCCGGTCCCGACGGCGAACTGCCGGCAGTCGATCGACCGGAACGTCGCGGCGACGGCCGCCGTCGCGCTCCAGTCGACCTTCACCTCCGGAGGCACCGCCGTCGCCTCGAGGACGCCCGACCGCACCCCGCTGATCGGCAAGACCGGGACGACCGACAACGCGGTCGCCACCTGGATGACCGGAGCGAGCACCCGGGTCGCCACGGCGGTCGGCGTCTTCAACATCAAGGGCGACGCGAGCCTGCGTGCGCCGCGCTACGCCTTCGACACCGGATCGGCGGCGACCGCCCGCCACCGCATCTGGCCGGTCGTGATGGCGGCCGCCAACGCGAAGTACGGCGGAGACGCCTTCCCCGAGGCCGACGGCTCCCTCCAGGTCGTGCCGAAGGTCGAGATCCCCGATGTGACCGGTCTCGCCCTCGCCGACGCGAAGGCGAAGCTCGAGGCCGCCGGCTTCAGCGTGGTCGAGGGCGGCGCGGAGGCGAGCGATGCCGCGGTCGGCACCGTCACGCGCCAGAGTCCGTCGGGCTCCGCCGAGGCGGGCAGCGGCATCACCGTCTTCACCAGCAACGGCAACCAGAAGACGGTGCCCGACGTCGTCGGTCAGGACCTGGAGGCGGCGAAGGCCGCGTTCGGAGCCGCCGGCTTCGCGAGCATCACCCTGGCCTGCACCGAGGACCCGAGGGCTCCCGACGCCGGCCAGGTGACGGGTCAGGATCCGGCCGGCGGCTCCTCGGTCGCACCGGATGCGACCCTCAAGGTCTCGGTCAGCGCGAAGAAGTGCCCCTGACGGCCGTCTCCGGCTCGTGAGACCGCGTTCGGCTCGCAGGATCCCCGGATTCCTGCGAGCCGAACGCGTTCCTGCGAGCCGGAGGTGACCCCCGGCGGCTACTGGCCGCGCCCGCGGATCGCGCCCACGATCGCCACCGTCGCGAAGTGCACGAACAGCCCGAGGATCCCGAAGCACGCGAGCGCCCCGCTCGCCTCGGCGTACGGGCGACGCGCGTCCGTCATCGTGCCCGGGGTCACGACATCGAGGGCGAACAGCCCGAGGGCCAGCCCGAAGCAGACCAGGCTCAGGATCAGCAGGGTCCTGATCGCCTGTCCGACCGGATCGTAGTAGCGCGGATTGGACATCGTGCCTCCGGTTCTCGTGCTCCCGTGTCTATCCGGCCGTGCTCGCGCACGCAAGCAGGTGCGCAGCGCCGCCGAGAGTGCGACGGCCCGCACGCGAAGGCCCCGTCGGCTCTGCGAGAGGCGGAGCCGACGGGGCCGGGGCGGTGCGGTGGTGCGGTGGTCAGGCCGCCAGGGGCAGTTGCGCCGCGGAGGTGACGACCAGCTCGCCGCCGGCCGCGTCGACGCGAACCGCGCCTCCGTCGGCCACCTCACCGCTCACGAAGAGGTCGGCGATGCGGTCGTCGACCGAGCGCTGCACCAGCCTGCGCAGCGGGCGGGCGCCGTACTGCGGCTCGTAGCCGTGCTCGGCCAGCCAGTCGACGGCCGCCTCCGTCACCTCGAGCGACACCTCGCGCGGGGCGAGGCGGGCCCGGGTGGCCTCGAGGACGATGCCGACGATCTCGCGCAGCTGAGCGCGACCGAGGCGGCGGAACAGCACGATCTCGTCGATGCGGTTCAGGAACTCGGGGCGCATCGCCTCGCGGAGGCGGCCCATGACGCGGTCGCGCAGGTCCTTCTCCGAGGCGAAGCCCTCGGCCCTGTCGTCGCTCGTCGCGACGAAGCCGAGCGCACCCGACCGCGACGCGAGGAACTCCGACCCCAGGTTCGAGGTCATGATGATCACCGTGTTGCGGAAGTCGACCGTGCGACCCTGGCCGTCGGTGAGGCGTCCGTCGTCGAGCACCTGCAGCAGCAGGTTGAACACGTCGGGGTGCGCCTTCTCGATCTCGTCGAAGAGGATCACGGAGTACGGGTTCCGCCGCACGCGCTCGGTCAGCTGGCCCGCCTCGTCGTAGCCGACGTACCCGGGAGGGGCGCCGACGAGCCGGGAGACGGTGTGCCGCTCGCCGAACTCGCTCATGTCGAAGCGGATCACCGACTGCTCATCGGCGAAGAGCGACCCCGCGAGCGTGCGGGCGAGCTCGGTCTTGCCGACTCCGGTCGGGCCGAGGAACAGGAACGACCCGACGGGGCGAGAGGCGTCGCCGAGACCGGTGCGGCTGCGGCGCACGGCGCGGGCGACCGCGGTGACCGCGTCGTCCTGGCCGATCACGCGCTGGTGCAGCTCCGTCTCGAGGTGCGCGAGGCGATCGCGCTCCCCCTCCGTCAGCCGCGACACCGGGATGCCGGTGGCGCGGGCGACCACGGCTGCGATCTCGGACTCGCCGACGACCGCCTCCGGGGCGACGTGACCCGTCGCGGCCTCGAGCGCGGCCTGGACCGCGGTGATCTCGTCGCGCAGACGCGACGCCTCCTCGTAGTGCTCACCCGAGACGGCGGCGTTCTTCGCGCCCTCGAGCGTGGCGAGCTTCTCGAGCAGAGCCGCGGTGTCCACTCCGGTGCCCAGCTTCAGGCGGAGGCGCGCGCCGGCCTGGTCGATCAGGTCGATCGCCTTGTCGGGCAGCACGCGGTCGGTGAGGTAGCGGGCCGAGAGCTCCACGGAGGCGCGCAGGGCGTCGTCGGTGAAAGTGACGCGGTGGTGCTCCTCGTAGGCGGGGCGGAGGCCGTGCAGGATCGCGACGGCGTCCTCGATCCCGGGCTCGCCGACGCGCACCGGCTGGAAGCGGCGCTCGAGGGCCGGGTCCTTCTCGATCGTGCGGTACTCCTTGAGCGTGGTCGCACCGACCAGGTGCAGCTCTCCCCGCGCGAGGCGAGGCTTGAGGATGTTGCCCGCGTCCATGCCGCCCTCGCCCGCGCCGCCGGCGCCGACGACGGTGTGGACCTCGTCGATGAACACGATCAGCTCGCCCGCGTGGGCGGCGATCTCGTCCATGGTCGTGGTGAGGCGCTCCTCGAAGTCACCGCGGTAGCGGGTGCCCGCGAGCATCGCCGGGAGATCGAGCGAGACGACGCGCTTGTCGCGCAGCTGCTCGGGGACCTCGCCCGCCACGATGGCGCGCGCGAGCCCCTCGACGATCGCGGTCTTGCCGACGCCGGCCTCGCCGACCAGCACCGGGTTGTTCTTGGTGCGGCGGCTGAGGATCTCGACGGTCTGCTCGATCTCGTCGGCACGCCCGATCACCGGGTCGAGCCGGCCCTCGCGGGCGAGCTCGGTGAGGTCGGTGCCGAACTTGTCGAGCATCGGGGTCTCGGAGGCGGAGGAGGAGGACACGGGGCTCTCCTCCGGCGCCGCACCCGCGGAGACCGTCTCGCGCATGCCCTGGGTGAGCGCCTCGGCGGTCACTCCGGCACGGGCGAGCACCTGGCCCGCGGGGGCGTCCTGGCCGAGGACGAGGGCGAAGAAGACGTGCTCGGGGTCGATGTAGGTCGAGCCGCTCGAGCGGGCGACCTGGTAGGCGTGGAACAGGGCGCGCTGGGCGCTGTTCGTGATGGTCGCGGCGTTCTGCGAGGCCTGACCGTCGCTGGCCTGCGGCAGGCGCGCCTCCGTGGCCGTCGCGATGGCGGCGGGGTCGACGCCGATGCGCTGAACGGCCTGGGCGACGGTCTCGTCGTCGATGAGCACGCGCAGCACGTGCAGCGCGTCGAGCTCGGTCTGACCGCGCTCGAGCGCGAAGCGTCCTGCAGCCTGCAGGATGCCCTGGGTACGGGCGGTGAGGAATCGACTGAGGTCGATCGACCGCGCCTGGCGAGCTCGCTCGCCGTCGAGGTAGCGGGCGAGGAAGTCGTCGAACGAGCTCGCTCCGGCCTCATTGAAGTTATCGGGCACCAGTCCTCCTGGAAGAAGTTGAGTCGGTTACGCTCAAGTTCAACGCAGGACGCCCCGTGCTATTCCCGCGTCGCACCGGCGTCTGCCGGACGGGTCCCCGTCGGTCGTACGCTGGCCCGCATGGAGCTCGAGTTCGAGGGAGTCGTCTTCTTCTGGCGGGGGCCGGCACCGTGGCACTTCGTGAGCGTGCCGGGCGATCAGGCGGAGGCGATCGCCGCCGTCGCCGCGCACGTCACCTACGGCTGGGGCATGATCCCGGTGACCGTGGCACTCGGCGCCAGCACCTGGACCACCTCGCTCTGGCCGAAGGACGGCGGCTTCATCGTGCCGCTGAAGTCCTCCGTGCGGCGCGCGGAGGACGTCGAGGTCGACTCCGTGGTGCGCCTGGGGTTGCTCATCGCGACGTAGAAGGAGGCACGGACCCTCGCGGGTCCGTGCCTCCTCGTGCGCCGACGCGCTTTCCTCCGGGGTGGGAGCTCTAGGGGACGATGTGTCCTGCTGCGCGGAACAGCTCGTACCACTCCGGCCGCGTGAGCGGGAGGTCGGAGCCGAGGGCCGAGTCGCGCACGCGCTGCGCATTTGTCGTGCCGAGCACGACCTGCATCTTCGCCGGGTGGCGGGTGATCCAGGCCGTCGCGATCGCGATCGCCGGCACGTCGTACTGCTTCGCGAGCCGGTCGATGACGGCGTTCAGCTCGGCGTACTGCGGGTTGTCGAGGAAGACACCGGTGAAGAACCCGCTCTGGAAGGGCGACCAGGCCTGCACCGTGATGTCGTTCAGGCGGCAGTAGTCGAGGATGCCCGCGTCGCGCATCGTCGACTGGTCCTCTGCGAGCATGTTCGACGCGACACCCTGCGCGATCATCGGCGAGTGCGTGATCGACAGCTGCAGCTGGTTGGCGACGATCGGCTGGTTCAGCGACTTCTTCAGCAGCTCGATCTGCAGCGGCGTCTGGTTCGACACTCCGAAGTGCTTCACCTTGCCGGCCGCGTGCAGCTCGTCGAAGGCGCGGGCCACCTCGTCGGGCTCGACGAGCGCGTCGGGCCGGTGCAGGAGGAGGACGTCGATGTAGTCGGTGCGCAGCGCCTTCAGCGAGCCCTCGACCGACTCGATCAGGTGCTCGTACGAGAAGTCGAAGTACGGGCCGTCGCCGACGATGCCGGCCTTGGTCTGCAGCACGATCTCCGCGCGCTCGCTCGGAGTGAGCGCGAGCGCCTCGGCGAAGCGCTCCTCGCACTGGTGCAGCGAGTTGCCGTAGACGTCGGCGTGGTCGAAGAAGTCGATGCCGGAGTCGCGGGCGGTGCGGACGAGGTCGCGGATGGCGTCGTCGGTCATGTCGGGGATGCGCATGAGGCCGAGGACGACGTTCGGGGAGTCGAGGCCGGAGGCGCCGAGGGGGACGTGCTTCACAGGAAGTGCTCCTTCGTTGGATACGACCTCCACGGTAGGCGGGCCTGCTGAGCGGCGTCCAACAGTGCGTGGGGGTTGCATTCATGCGGCGGAGTGGTGAATCGGCCGCGCCGCGGGTGGAGTCGGTGAAGAACTCAGGACAGACGCCGAGACGGCAGCGGTTTCGTGCGGATCCGCGGGCTCCGCCGGACATCCTTCCTGAATTGTTCACGCCTTGCCTCTCCGGCGGACCAGTGGCAGGGTGCGGTCATGAGCATCGAGGTGCGTCCCGCCACCGACTTCGACGATCTGGCGACGATGAACGGCCCCAAGCGGCCGGATGCCAGCGTGTGCTGGTGCCTCAGCTACCGCCTCCTCTCGTCGACCGAGAACAACGCGCTGCGGGGGCCTGCCCGCGGCGAGCGGATGCGCGAGCTCGTAGAGGAGGATCCGCCTCCCGGCGTCCTCGCCTACGACGGCGACGAGGTGGCCGGCTGGGCGGCCGTGCACCGGCGAGCCGACACGAGCTACGCGAAGAACAGGAAGATCCCGCACGTCGACGACCTCGACGTCTGGACTGTCTGGTGCATCCGCGTCCGCCCCGGCTTCCGCAAGCGCGGGATCTCGCACGCACTGCTCGCCGGCGCCGTCGACTTCGCGCGCGCTCACGGCGCCCCGGCGATCGAGGGCTACCCGGTCGACAACGCCGGCGCCAAGGTCGAGCAGACGATGGCCTACGTCGGCACGCGCGCCCTCTTCGAGCGCGCCGGCTTCTCATGGGCGGCCGACACGACCTCGGTCCTGGCGGGGTTCCCGCGCGTCGTCATGCGCCTGCCGCTCGACTGACGTCCGCTATATCACCTTGATATTGTCGACGCATGCAGACCGGCTCGATCGACCCCGCCGCGGTGATCCGTCGCGCCCGAGAGGACATCGGACTGTCGCAGGGAGCCCTCGCCCGAGCCGCAGGAGTGCAGCAGTCCAACCTCGCTGCGATCGAGACCGGCGCTCGGCGGGCAGGCCCTGAGCTGCTCGATCGCATCCTGCGTGCGGCTCGGCTACGGCCATCGGTGGCGCTCGAGCTCCTGGCTGATCACCTGCGCGAACTGGCCGGCGAGCACGGGCTGCACGACATCCGAGTCTTCGGCTCGACGGTCCGGGGCACCGATCACGAGCGCAGCGATGTCGACCTGCTCGTCACAGCCGACCCCGACGTCGACTATCTGCGCCTCGCCGCCTTCCGAGGGCGTGCGGAGGAGCTGCTCGGATTCCCGGTCGACGTGGTCGTCGACGATTCCGACAACGACGTCGTCCGCGTCATCCGAGAGCAGGCGGTGCCGCTGTGACCGGATTCGTCGCACGTCCGCGAAGCGACGAGGACGACAGCGCGAAGTCCGAGCGCCTCATCGCCGAGGTCGATCGCCTCCTGTCCCGGATCGCGAGGGCCTCCCGCGACGGCCGGGAGGAGTTCCTCGCAGCGTAGTCGGACAGCCGCGACGTCGGCGCCCTGGCCCTGATCAACCTCGCTGATCTCGTGCTCCGCGACCTGCCGACCGAGATCGTGGCGACTCTGCCCGCGGAGGACGTCGCGGGCCTCCGCACGACCCGGAGCACCGCCGCTCACAACGATGCGGCTCTCGACAACGACCGCCTCTGGGCCACGATCACGGTGCACACTCCCGCGCTGCTCACCTCGATCCGCGCAGCCCTCCTCGGCGCCTGACGACCGGTCGCGAAAGGCCCCTCGCCCGGAGGCGGAGGGGCCTTTCGCGACGGATCGGAGCGGGACCTAGAAGTCCCAGTCCTCGTCCTCGGTGTTCACGGCCTTGCCGATCACGTAGGAGGAGCCGGAGCCCGAGAAGAAGTCGTGGTTCTCGTCGGCGTTCGGCGAGAGGGCCGACAGGATCGCGGGGTTCACGTCGGTGACCTGCTTGGGGAACATCGGCTCGTAGCCGAGGTTCATCAGCGCCTTGTTGGCGTTGTAGTGCAGGAACTTCTTGACGTCCTCGGTCAGGCCGAGCTGGTCGTAGAGGTCCTGGGTGTACTGGGCCTCGTTGTCGTAGAGCTCGTAGAGCAGCGAGAACGTGTAGTCCTTGATCTCGTCGCGCTTGGCCTGGTCGACCAGCTCGAGTCCCTTCTGGAACTTGTAGCCGATGTAGTAGCCGTGCACGGCCTCGTCGCGGATGATGAGCCGGATCAGGTCGGCCGTGTTGGTGAGCTTGGCGCGCGAGGACCAGTACATCGGCAGGTAGAAGCCCGAGTAGAAGAGGAACGACTCGAGCAGCGTCGAGGCGACCTTCCGCTTCAGCGGGTCGTCGCCCTGGTAGTAGTCCATGACGATGGACGCCTTCTTCTGCAGGTTCGGGTTCTCGACCGACCAGCGGAACGCCTCGTCGATGTCCTGCGTGTTCGACAGGGTCGAGAACACCGAGGAGTACGACTTGGCGTGCACCGACTCCATGAACGCGATGTTCGTGTAGACGGCCTCCTCGTGCGGGGTCAGCGCATCCGGGATGAGCGACACCGCGCCGACCGTGCCCTGGATGGTGTCGAGCAGGGTCAGGCCCGTGAACACGCGCATCGTGAGCTGCTGCTCGTCGTGGGTGAGCGTGTTCCACGACTGGATGTCGTTGGACAGCGGCACCTTCTCGGGCAGCCAGAAGTTGCTCGTGAGGCGGTTCCAGACCTCCACGTCCTTGTCGTCCTGGATGCGGTTCCAGTTGATGGCGTTGACGTGGCTGACCAGCTTGAGCTTCTCAGGGGGAGTCATGATCTCTTCTTCGTGCGGATCGGTCGTGCGGAAGGGGTGATCGGGGGTCGGACGCTACAGCATGCAGCTGACGCAGCCGTCGACCTCCGTGCCCTCCAGCGCGAGCTGGCGGAGACGGATGTAGTAGATCGTCTTGATGCCCTTGCGCCAGGCGTAGATCTGCGCGCGGTTGATGTCGCGGGTGGTCGCGGTGTCCTTGAAGAAGAGCGTGAGCGAGAGGCCCTGGTCGACGTGCTGCGTCGCCGCGGCGTAGGTGTCGATGATCTTCTCGTAGCCGATCTCGTACGCGTCCTGGTAGTACTCCAGGTTGTCGTTCGTCATGAACGGCGCCGGGTAGTAGACGCGGCCGAGCTTGCCCTCCTTGCGGATCTCGATCTTCGACGCGATCGGGTGGATCGAGGACGTCGAGTTGTTGATGTACGAGATCGAGCCGGTCGGCGGGACGGCCTGCAGGTTCTGGTTGTAGATGCCGTGCTCCATGACCGAGGCCTTGAGCGCGCGCCAGTCCTCCTGGGTGGGGACGGCGATGCCGGCGCCCTCGAAGAGGCGGGCGACGCGATCGGTCGCGGGTGCCCACTCCTTCTCGGTGTAGGTGTCGAAGAACTCGCCCGAGGCGTACTTCGAGTCGGCGAAGCCCTCGAAGGTGGTGCCGCGCTCGATCGAGAGGTTGTTCGAGGCGCGCAGGGCGTGGAACAGCACCGAGTAGAAGTAGATGTTGGTGAAGTCGATGCCCTCCTCGGATCCGTAGTGGATCCGCTCGCGGGCGAGGTAGCCGTGCAGGTTCATCTGGCCGAGGCCGATGGCGTGCGACTTGTCGTTGCCGTCCTCGATCGAGCGCACGGAGGTGATGTGCGACTGGTCGGAGACGGAGGTGAGGCCGCGGATCGCGGTCTCGATGGTGCGGCCGAAGTCGGGCGAGTCCATCGTCAGCGCGATGTTCAGCGAGCCGAGGTTGCACGAGATGTCCTTGCCGATGGTGGCGTAGGACAGGTCCTCGTTGTAGGTCGTCGGGGTGTTGACCTGGAGGATCTCGGAGCAGAGGTTCGACATGTTGATGCGGCCCTTGATCGGGTTCGCCTTGTTCACCGTGTCCTCGAACACGATGTAGGGGTAGCCCGACTCGAACTGGATCTCGGCGATGGTCTGGAAGAACTCGCGCGCCGAGATCTTGGTCTTCTTGATCCGCGGGTCGTCGACCATCTCGCGGTACTTGTCCGAGATCGACACGTCGCCGAACGGGAGGCCGTAGACGCGCTCGACGTCGTAGGGCGAGAAGAGGTACATGTCCTCGTTGTTCTTCGCGAGCTCGAACGTGATGTCGGGCACGACGACTCCGAGGGAGAGCGTCTTGATGCGGATCTTCTCGTCGGCGTTCTCGCGCTTGGTGTCGAGGAAGCGCAGGATGTCGGGGTGGTGCGCCGAGAGGTACACCGCGCCGGCTCCCTGGCGGGCGCCGAGCTGGTTCGCGTAGCTGAAGCTGTCCTCGAGGAGCTTCATCACGGGGATGATGCCCGAGGACTGGTTCTCGATCTGCTTGATCGGCGCGCCGGCCTCGCGGATGTTCGAGAGCGAGAGCGCGACTCCGCCGCCGCGCTTGGAGAGCTGGAGGGCGGAGTTGATGCCGCGGGCGATCGACTCCATGTTGTCCTCGATGCGCAGGAGGAAGCAGGAGACGAGCTCGCCGCGCTGGGCCTTGCCGGTGTTGAGGAACGTCGGGGTGGCCGGCTGGAAGCGGCCCGCCACGATCTCCTCGACCAGCGAGACGGCGAGCTTCTCGTCGCCCTGGGCGAGACCGAGCGCGGTCATGACGACGCGGTCCTCGAAGCGCTCGAGGTAGCGCTTGCCGTCGAACGTCTTCAGCGTGTACGAGGTGTAGTACTTGAAGGCGCCGAGGAAGGTCGCGAAGCGGAACTTCTTCGAGTAGGCGAGGTCGTTCAGCTCCTGGATGAAGTCGAACGAGTACTGGTCGAGCACGGCCTGCTCGTAGTACTCCTTCTCGACCAGGTAGTCCAGGCGCTCCTTGAGCGTGTGGAAGAAGACGGTGTTCTGGTTGACGTGCTGCAGGAAGTACTCGCGCGCCGCCTCGCGGTCCTTGTCGAACTGGATCTCTCCGCTCGGGCCGTAGAGGTTGAGCATCGCATTGAGCGAGTGGTAGTCCATCTGTGCGGCGTCGCGGGGGGCGTCGATCACTGCTGCGTCCAAAACGTGTCCAATCCTTCGTCGACGGCGCGGACGTCGTCGGGTGTTCCGAATACTTCGAATCGATAGAGGTGCGGCACTGCGCACTTGCGCGCGATGATGTCGCCGGCGAGGCAGTAGGCGTCGCCGAAGTTCGTGTTGCCGGCGCCGATGACGCCGCGGAGCAGGGAGCGGTTGCGCGGTTCGTTCAGGAAGCGGATGACCTGCTTGGGGACCGCTCCCCCGCCGTTGCCGCCTCCGTAGGTGGGGAGGACGAGCACGTAGGGGTTCTCGACGTGGAGCGTGTCGAGCACGGTGCCGCCCCGCCGCGCGTGCAGCGGGATGCGGAGCGCCGGACGCCCCAGCTTCTCGACGAAGCGGTGCGTGTTGCCGGAGCTGCTCGAGAAGTAGACGAGTCCGCTCACCGTTCCACCTCCCGCTCCTCGTTCGTCTGTCTTCTGCGGATCCGCTCCCGCGGATCCTCCGTCGGCCCGGGGCGGAGCCCGCTCACCCGGACCGACGAGCTGATGTGCATCTCACCGGCGACGCTCTCCGAGGCGTCTGCGTGGTGAGCTGCAAGGCGGAGGAAGGCGCCGTAGCGGCGCTACGGCGACTGACGACAACGCCGCAGATCGCCGCGCAGACGACTCAGAGAGTCGCGATCTTGTCGGGGCGGAAGCCGCTCCAGTGGTCGTCGTCCGTGATGACGACGGGCGCCTGCAGGTAGCCCAGCGCCTTGACCGCCTCGAGGGCCTTCTCGTCGACGGAGAGGTCGAACACCTCGTAGTCGATGCCCTTGCTGTCGAGAGCGCGGTAGGTCGCCGTGCACTGAACGCAGGAGGGCTTGGTGTAGACCGTCACGGCCATGCGTGTCGTCCTTTCCTGGAGGTGTCCTGGGCCGGCTCCAGGGCTTCCCGTCGGCGTGCCGATCGGGGTGGGAGACGGTCGTGGGTGGTGCGTCTGCGGTGGAGCGGGACGCCGCTGGGGCGTTCGCTCCGACCTGCTCAGCAATACTACATATAGGGGGGCGCCCGGCGAGGGCCCACTAGGGCTAGTAGTTACATTCGTGTAGTTATCCACCGCTCCCTCCCCGATCCATCCACAGGCCGGAGCCCGCGAATCCGCGGAAGGACGCGGATCGCCGAGAGTTATCCACCGCTGTGGAGGAGCGTTCGGGGTTCTCTGTGTACAACGCTCGTCGGCGTGTCGCTGTTCCCGACATCCGGGGTCGCGGGCACGCGTCGACCACCACATGTAGGGGTCGACGAGTGTCCGTGTCCATGTCCGAACGCTAGACCCGACCACCGACATCGGAGGCGGTCGCGCGCGTCCTCAGGCCCGGCGCGCGAGATCCCGCGCGACGGCGCGCAGGTGGGGCAGCGGGTCGGCGATAGCGGTCGCGGCGGACCCGGCCGCCTCGGTCAGCGACGCGGCGGCGGCGAAGTCCGTGGTGGGTGCCTGGACCGCACCCGCGACCAGCACCGCCCGCGCTCCAGCCGCCCGGGCGAGTCCGAGCAGGTATGACGGCACCTTGCCCGCCATCGACTGCGCGTCGAAGCGACCCTCGCCCGTGATCACGAGGTCCGCGCCCTCGACCAGCGCCGGCAGCCCGAGGGCCTCCCCCACCGCCGCCGAGCCGGGGGCCAGTCGCGCCCCCCAGGCGAGCAGCCCGAAGCCGGTGCCGCCCGCGGCTCCCGTCCCCGCCTCCTCGGGATCGGCGGCGAGATGGGCGGCGAGGTGGCGCAGCCCGTCGTCGAGCCGCAGGACGTCGTCGAGCGTCGCGCCCTTCTGCGGCCCGAAGACGTGAGCCGCACCGGAGTCATCGAGCAGCGGGTTCGTGACGTCGCTCAGGATGCGCGCGCCACCCGCCGGCACCGGCCGGAGCGCGTGGAGCTCGACGGCGGCGAGCTCGTGCAGAGCGCCGCCTCCGTCGCCGATGTCGTGGCCCGTGACGGTCAGGAAGCGGGCGCCGAGTTCGCGGAGGGCTCCCACGCCGCCGTCGGTGGACGAGCTGCCGCCGATGGCCAGGAGGAGGGAGTGCGCGCCGGCGTCGAGGGCGGCGGCGATCGCGTGCCCGAAGCCGCGGGTGTGCGCGGTGAGGGGCCGCAGCGGATCGAGCAGCGTGATCCCGCTCGCCGAGGCGAGCTCGACGACGGCGGTCCCGTCGGGCAGCAGCAGCCACGCGGTCTCGACCGGCCGATCATCGGGGCCGGTGACCGTGAGCGCGTGCCGCCGCGCCCCCGGAACGGCGACCTCGAAGGCGTCGACCGTGCCCTCGCCGCCGTCGGCCATCGGCGCGAGCACCAGGTCGTCGCCGGGGCGGAGGTCGCGCCAGCCCTCGGCGAGCGCCTGCGCCACCTCGACCGCGCTCGCGGATCCCTTGAAGGAGTCGGGGGCGATGATCACACGGAGGGCTGCGCTGCTCATGCGCCCCAGTGTGGCACCGGCGTCGCGTGGTCCGTCGGGACGAGCGGGGCGCAGAACGCTCAGCTGCGCAGTTCGCGCGCCGGGTCGACGGACGCGGACCGCCGCGCGGGCACCAGTGCCGCCGCTCCGCCCACGAGGGCGCCGAGCAGCGGGCCCTGGCCGAGCACCTCCACCGCGATCACCGGCGTCCAGCCCTGACCGGCAGAGGCGATCACCACGACCGCGATGCCCAACGCCGTCCCGAGTCCCCCGCCGACCAGCCCGGTGAGTGCGCTCTCGAGCACGAACAGCGCGCCGATCGAGGCCCGCGACGCTCCGAGCGCCCGCCGCAGGCCGATCTCGGAGCGTCGCGCACTCACCGCGCTCCACGCCGACGCGAAAGCGCCCAGCACGGCGAGGGCGAGCAGGACCACTCCCGTCGCCTGCACCAGCTGCTCGAGCTGCGCGTTGATGCGTCCGCGCAGCCCGTCGAGATCGGCGGTCGTCTCGGCGCTGAACGCGGCCGGGGCCGCGGGATCCAGCGCGGTCGGGGCGATGTCGGCGACGGCGTGCGCGAGCCCCGGCTCGGTCGTCACGAGCAGCGACCCCGATCCCAGGCGCGTCGACACCCGTTCGGCCGCGGCGTGCCCGATGACGACCGCGCGGGTCAGGTCGCTGCCCGCCGACCCGGTCGACGAGATCTCACCGACGACGGTGAAGCTCTCGCCGCCGAGGGTCAGCGTCGCCCCGTCGGCACCCGCGACCACCCCGAGCTGCTCGGCCGCCTCCGCGCCGACCAGGGCGACCGAGTCGGAGACGGGCGCCGGCGCGGTCAGGAGCGACGCGGCCGCGGCGGGCACGGTCTCGATCGCGAGCGCCCCCACCGCGTCGCCGCCGACAGCCACCACGGGTAGGCCGTCGCCGGACGCGTCGAGCACGGCGGACGGCACCCGGCCGAGCGGCCCGCGCAGATCCGCCACCTCCCAGCGCAGCCCCACGTGCAGCACCCCGTCGAGCGAGGCGAGCCGCTCCGCGTCCGCCTCGGTCACGTCGCGATCGGCGGAGGCGTTCGGCGTGAGCCGGACGAGGTCGCCCGCGGCGCTGCGGACCGACTCGTCCACCTGCTGCGAGGCGGTGACGGTCAGCGCGTCGGCGGCCACGAAGCCGCCCGCTCCGATCATCACGACCGCGACGGCGACCAGCGCCCGCGCGGGCTTGGCGAGCAGGCCGAGCACCGCATCCGACAGCAGATCGCGGAGGCGGTGCCGAGGTCGAGCAGGTCGGCACCCGGGGTCGCGCGGCCGGCCGGGGACGATCGTCGGCGCCGGGGCGTCGGGTCCGCCGTCGACGCCGCGTCCCGCGCCCGGCTCCAGCCGTCCGTGCCGCATCCGCAGGTGCCGGTCGGTCCGCGCCGCCAGACGCGAGTCGTGGGTGACCACCACGAGGGCGAGCCCGCCGTCGCGCAGAGCCTCGAGCACGCCGACGATCGCATCACCGGTCTCCTCGTCGAGGCTGCCCGTCGGCTCGTCGAGGAGCATCACCCCTGGTCGGTGCACCAGCGCACGGGCGATGGCCACACGCTGCCGCTCCCCGCCCGAGAGCAGGTCGACCCGGGTCGTCGCCTTGTGCGCGAGCCCGACCTCGCCGAGCACTCGCACGACCGCATCGCGGACGGCGCTCGGCTCCACGCCGGCCGAGACGGCTCCCAGCGCCACGTTCTGGGCCGCCGTGCGCCCGGGGAGCAGGTGCGCGTCCTGAAACACGAAGCCGAAGCGCCGGGCGCGCAGGTCGTCACCCTCGCGGCGGCTCATCGCGGCGGTGTCGACGCCGTCGACGACGACGCGGCCGGCGCTCGGACGGTCGAGCAGCCCGAGGAGGTTGAGCAGAGTCGACTTGCCCGACCCCGAGGGCCCGGTGATCGCGACCGACTCGCCGCCCTCGACCGCGAGGTCCACCCCGCGCAGCGGATGGTTGTCGGCGTCGAACCGGCGCTCGACGCCGACGCACTCGAGGATCGTCACCGCATCAGCCGATCACGACGGTGTCGCCGACGGCGAGCGCCGGGTCGCCCGAGAGCAGTGCCCAGCCGTCGGCGACGACCCGCACCTCGACGTCGACTCGCGTCGGCTCCTCGGCCCCGTCGACGAGGACGAACACCGTCGCGCCGTCCTGCCGGAGCGCCGTCGCGGGCACCGCGGGGCGTTCGGCGCCGCGCTCGCCGAAGGTGAGGGTGACGGAGGCGCCGACGGCGAGCCCGGCGCGGGTCTCCTCCGACACGACCACCGTGACGTCGTGTCCCGGCACCGTGTCGCCGCTCGCCGGCGAGAACGGCCCGATGCTCTCGAGGACCCCGGAGGCCTGGACCCCCGAGGCCGGGTCGACGATCGCGACGGCCTGCCCGGCGGTGAGCGAGTCGACCGCGGACACGTCGACCCGCGCGGCGACGCGGTCGGCGGGCACCGTCCAGGTCATCACGACGCCGTCGGCGGGCACCGAGGAGTAGAGGGCCGGCGCGGAGGCGACGGTGAAGTCGGAGCGGTCCAGGTCGACGATCTCGCCGAACGGGAGGCGGCCGCCCCGGGGCCCGGGAGTCGTCGTGGTCGCGCCGGGGGTCGGCGAGGTCGTGCCCGAGGCTGTCGCCGGAGCCGTGGCCACGACATCGGCTCCCCGCAGCGCCCGGTACCCTCGATCGCTGTAGAAGGCCGCGAGGGACGAGACCGTATCGGAGTCGTAGTCGTCCTCCTCGGGGTCGGCCGCGTAGCCGAGCCGCGAGAGCGCCGCGTTGAGCGCGAGCACGTCGTCGCCCTCGTCGCCCTGCGCGAGGTCGCGGTAGTGCGGGCCGTCCAGCGCCAGTGCGAAGACCGGGCGCTCGGCGATCGCGACCAGGAGGGTGCCGTCGGCCACCGCCGCACCCGGGCCGAGCGGCGCCTCCGTGACCTGCGCGGCCGCCGCCCCGTCGGGCGCGCTCGCGTGGACGCTCACCGACGTCGCTCCGCCGACCGTGCCGAGCGCGGTGGGCAGCGGGAGCGCGCGGAGCTCGACGGCACCGGTCGTCGTGAGGGTGCGGCTGCTGTTCTCGAACGCCGTCGCGTCGGGCGCGCGCAGCGCCTGACCCGCGAGGAACGCGGCCGCCATCGCGCCCACGACGAGCAGCACGATGACGGCCACCGTCCACGGGCGCGGACCGAGCCGGATCCGCTCCGGCTCAGCCCTCGCCATGCTCGCCGATGACCCGCCGCGCGAGCCCGACGCGCTCCTCCGACTCCTTCTTCTCGGCGACGAGCGCGGCCTCGTTCTCGACGATGAACACCACCTGGTACGCGGCCACCACATCGACGAACGTCTGCGAAGCTCCCGTGGTGCTCAGGCAGTCGACCTGGTCGAGGGCTGCGCGAATGCCTGCCTCGCTGTCGACCGCATCGGCGATCGCGGGCGAGTAGGGCGTGTGCGAATCGTCGAAGGTGTAGCCGAGAGCCTCCATGCAGCTGCGGTACGCGGTGAGCGCCTCCTCCCAGACCGGGTCGGTGGACGCCCACCCCCAGCTGTCCGTCCGGCCGCGTTCGAGAACGGAGTCGGACGGGGACTCCTCGAGGGAAGCGGCGTCCTCGTCGTCCCCGTCCGGGCACGCGAGGATCGCCTCGTACGCGTCGCTCGGAACCGTCGCGTCCTCAGCGAGATGCGCCTCCGACAGCGCATCGTACGGAATTCCGAGACCCGTCCTCAGCGCTCGCTCCCGCGTCCAGACGCCGAAGAAGTTGAGGTCGTACTGGGTCGACGGCGGGTAGTCGAGGACGTCGACCAGGTCGATCTCGAAGCCCTTCCGCGCGACGCAGTCCTCGATCAGGAGGTCGGCGGCGCGTTGGATCAGCTGCCGGCCTCCGGCATCGGGCCCGTACCCGTCGAGCGGAAGCAGCACGGTCTCGGTAGTCGCTTCGAGGACGGCCGCTCCGGACACGACGTCGACGACGGGACGCGTCGGCTCTGCGCCGCTCTCGGTGGTGCAGCCGCCCAGGGCGAGGGCCAGCAGCGGAGGGAGCAGGAGGACGCTTCGGCGCAGGCCCATCGCTAGTAGACGGTGACGCTCGAGATCTGGTCGTGCCGTTGGAGCGCCACTCGAACTGGAGCTGCTTCGCGACCTCGTTCTTGCCGACCACCCGCTGGTAGCCCTGGCCGTAGGCGTGCTCGTAGTAGACGACCTTGGACGCCCTGCGGTTCTCGAGCGACGAGAACTGGTCGTTCCAGCCGTCGCCCACGAAGCCCTGAGTCGCGTTGTGGTTGTAGATGTGGCCGTCCTGGAGGTCGTTCTCCCAGGCGCAGTACTGCGCAGCCGGGCAGTACAGCGTCTGCGACGCGTTCGCCGGAGCGACGCCGCCCGCGAGAACGGAGGTGCCCACGATGACGAGCCCGCCGCCCGCCAGGCCGAGTCGGGTGCGAACGGCGGCGGATGGGGTGCTGCGTGCCATGGAGGTGCCTCTCGTCGAGTCGGTGGTGCGATCGAGACGAGGAAAGCACATATGAGTATGGCCATGTGCTGATGGCGCGCCGTGGAGCGCCCGACTGCAGCTCCGCTACTGCGAGACGGGGTCGACCGCCTCAGCCACCCTGCGGGTCACCGCCCGCAGCTCGAGCTCGACGCCGCGCAGCCGCTCCTCGACCGACTCCGCGCGCTCGTCGGAGGCCGCGAACACCGCGGCGGAGGCGGCGAGCGACTCCTCGGAGGAGGCGCGCAGCTCCCCGACCGAGCCGCCCACCGCATCGATCGCCGCGCGCAGCCCGGCGGTCTCGTCCCGCAGGGCCGCGCACTCCTCGCGCAGGCCCTCGATCTCGGCACGCACAGCCTGGAGGTCCCCACGCAGCGCCGTGGTCTCCTCCCGCACCTCCTCCGTCCGCAGGCGCGCCTGCTCGAAGTAGGGCGACACCAGCCGGTGCACCGCCTCGCGCAGCGCGATCCCTCCCCGGCCGAACCGCGTCGGCACCGACGCGGGATCCTCGCGGTAGTCGTGGTCACTGGTCATCGTCGTCGTCCCGTCCGGAGAACCGGCGGTGGAGCAGATCCATCGCCCGGTGATCCTTGTCCATGATGTCCGCCTCGAGGGTCACGTCGGCGGCGCGCTCGGCGAGGCTGCCCGGCCTGGTGCGCCGCTCCAGCGAGCGCTCGAGCAGGTCGACGGAGCGCTCGAACGAGAGCGGTCCGCGCGCGGCGGCACGACCGCGGCGACCGAGAGCCTCGAGATCGACCGCTCCGGTCACCACGTCGCGCATCGCGCCGTGGAGCGACGAGGCCGAGCGGGTGATCTTGATGCAGTCGACTCCGTCGATGAGGAACTCGGCGACCCCGCTCGAGGCCGTCACGATCGGCACGCAGCCCGCGGCGGCCGCCTCGACCGGTGCGACCCCGAACGCCTCTCCGGCCCAGGTCGGGAAGAGGAAGGCGTCGGCCGAGGAGTGCGCCGCCAGGACCACCTCGCGCGCGGTCGCGCCGTGGAACTCGACGAGACCCTCGAGCCCCGCCTCGGAGGCGAGCGCGCGGTAGCCGTCGACGTCCCCGTCCCCGTAGAGGTCGACGCGGAAGTCGCGGGTCTCCTCCGCGAGCAGGGCGGCCGCCTCGAGCACGAGCCCGACGCCCTTGTGCTCTCCGAGCGACGCCGCGAAGGTGAAGCGGGTGATCCCGCCCTCCCGGTAGCGCCGCGGGGCGCCGGAGTCGGGCGGCACGGTGACGCCGCGGCCGATCACCTCCACCTCGCCCAGCTCGAGGCCGCCGGCCTCGATCGCGTCGACGAGGGAGCGGCTGACCGCCACGATCTCGCCGCGGTCGAAGTGGTCGGGCGCGTCCGCTCCGTAGATGCGCAGCACGCGCTCGGGGAGGCCGTCGACGAGCGCGTTCGGGATCCGGTCGCCGAGGTTCCACATCCAGGCCGCCTCGACGGTGCGCAGCAGATCGATGAGGGCGAGCCCGCCGATGCCGAGGAGGTTGAACGCGACCACGTGGGTCGGCTCGAAGTCCCGCAGCTCCTCCAGCAGGATGCGCGTGTTCTCGAAACGGGACACCGCGCTCTCGTGGTGCAGGAGCTGCGCGATCTCGCCTCCGGTCTGCGGCAGGGGGAAGTAGGTGCGCAGCCCCAGGGTGCGGTGCACCTCGACCCCCGCGGCCTCGGGCGGCAGGTAGGTGGGCGTCGTCAGGACGCGCACCGCGTGTCCGCGGGCGGCCATCGCCTCGGCGACGCGGGCGCACGTCATCTCGTAGCCTCCGAGGACCTGCGGCGGGTAGAGGTTGCTGATGAAGAGGAGCCGCATCGGCTGGTCCCGGGGAGTCGTCGGCGTCGTGCTCATGCGTCGCCCTCGCGTCCGCGGGCGGCATCCGCCGCGATGCGGGCCGTGACGGCCGGGGTGTAGCTCGCCGCGGCCTGGCGGTCGTTGCCGCCGTCCCAGTAGTTGACGAGGTAGAGCCCGGTCTGCTGGGTGCGCGGCACGAACGGGAACAGCTCGGCGTGCGGCTGGATCTGCGCGATGCGGTAGCCCGCGTCGACGGCGCGCACGTGCAGCCAGATGTCGTCCGCATCGGGGGCGACCTCGCGGAACGCGTCGCCGTGAGCGGCCACCTCCTCCATCAGCTCGCTCGGGAACAGCTGGCCCGAGACCGAGGTCCCGAAGACGTCGAAGCCGGCCCGCGTGTCCTCGACCGGTCGCCAGCTCGTGTACGGCGCGACCGCTCCGTCGACCACCCCGACCCGGTGGGCGCGGTAGCAGAGCACCGTCTCGCGCGGGTAGCGGCCCCGGGCGTCGAGCAGCCCGCGGAGCCAGGCGCGGGGGTAGACGATGTCGTCGTCGGAGGTGACGACGTCGCGCTCCGCGGCGCGCCCCGACAGCAGGTGCGGGTAGTACTTGGTGTGCACGCGGTAGCCGTCGACCAGGCGGACCTCCAGTCCCCGTCGGCGGAGGCGGCGCAGGCTCGCGGGGAGCGCCGCGACGAGTGCGGGGTCGTCGAGCCAGAGCACCAGTCGCGCGGGGCGGGCCGACCCGCGGGCGATCGACTCGAGCGCCACGTGCACGCGGTGGATGCGCTCGCCGTGCGTCGTCATCGTCACGACGACCTCGCCGTCGGGGTCGACCACCGGTCGTCGCGAGAAGCGGTTCGCGAGGTCGAGGCCGAGCAGCTCGCGACGGAACGCGAGCGACGCCGGGTGGTCGATCGGACGCGCGGCGACGGCGGCCGCACGGCGCTCCCGGACGCGGCGCGGGGCGGATCGCGCACCGCGGGCGGCGGCGAGGAGCCTGGTCCTCGGCCGCACCCGTCGCCCGACGGCGGCCAGTCGCGTGCGCGGACGGACGCGGCGGCCGAGCGCGGCGAGAGCGGGATGCATCGGTCCAGGATAGTCAGGACGCCCTGGGCGTCCGACGCCCGTCAGCGGGGGTCGAGCACCGCGTACGCGCGCACCGGGAAGGTGCCGAGACCGCGGATCCTGGGCGGTGCGGCGGTGAAGCGCGCTCCCGTCTCGGGAAGCTCCTCGAGTGCGGTGAGGTGCTCGACCACGTGGACCCCCGCGGCGAGGAGGATGCTGTGCGCCGGCCGCTCGCCGCCTCCCTCGGTGTCGTCGATGTTGACCGAGTCGATGCCGACCAGCACGGCGCCCGCGGCGACGAGGGCTGCCGCGCCCGCCCCGCTGAGGAACGGCGCGGGCCCGGCGTAGGCGGGGGTGCCGAAGCGCTGGTCCCACCCGGTCGAGAGCAGCACGGCGGCACCGCGCACGTCGCGACCCGCGAACGCCTCCTCGCCGATGCCCCTCTGCGCACTCCCGCGCACGTCGACGACGACCGTCGGCAGGTCGACGAGCGTCTCGAGGTCGAGGTCGGCCAGGTCGCGGCCGCCCTCGTAGCGGTGGTACGGGCTGTCGAGGTAGGTCCCCGTGTTGCCGATCATCTCGATGACGTCCATCGCGAACTCGGTGCCCGGTGCGTAGACCGCGCGCGACGCCTCCCGGGTGAGGTGCGGGCGGATGCGCGGCGCGGGCAGACCGGGGTAGGTGACGAGACCGTCGGAGACGGTGTGGCTGAGGTCGACGATGCACCGCGCGGAGGAGGTCATGCGCTCGATCCTCGCAGTGGCAGGATCACTGCGCACCACCAGGAACTGCCATCGGCCGCCCCGAACAGGACAGCCGCCGACCCCGCCCGCTACCTCTTCGGCAGCGCCGCAGCCAGGTCCGCGATCAGGTCGTCCGCGTCCTCGATCCCGACCGACAGCCGCACGAGCGACTCCGACACCTCGAGCGGCGTGCCCTTGACCGAGGCGTGCGTCATCTCGCTCGGGTACCCGATCAGCGACTCGACCCCGCCGAGCGACTCCGCGAGCTGGAACAGCTTCGTCGACTCCGCGAACTTGCGCGCCGCCCGCGGCGTCGCCAGCTCGACCGAGAGCATCCCGCCGAAGCCCGACATCTGGCGCTTCGCCAGCTCGTGTCCCGGGTGGCTCGGCAGCCCGGGGTAGTAGACGGCCGTGACGGCCGGGTGCCCGACGAGGTACTCGGCGACCGCCTGCGCGTTCTTCGAGTGCCGCTCCATCCGCACCCCGAGGGTCTTGATGCCGCGGACGGTCAGCCACGCGTCCATCGGACCCGAGATCGCCCCGACCGCGAACTGGAGGAAGCCGATCTTCTCGGCCAGGGCCCCCGACCGCAGGGCGAGCGCGCCGCCCACAACGTCCGAGTGCCCGCCCAGGTACTTCGTGGTCGAGTGCACGACCACGTCGGCGCCGAGTGCGAGCGGCTGCTGCAGAGCGGAGGAGGCGAAGGTGTTGTCGACGACCACGAGCAGGTCGTGCGCGTGGGCCAGGTCGGCCAGCTCCGCAATGTCGCTGATGGTCATCAGCGGGTTGGACGGCGTCTCGACCCAGAGCATCTTCGTCTCACCGGGGACGATCGCCCGCTGCACCTCGCGCAGGTTCGACATGTCGACGGGGGTGTTGCGGATGCCCCATGCGCCGTGCACCCGGTCGATCAGCCGGTGGCTCCCGCCGTAGGCGTCGTTGCCGAGCACCACGTGATCGCCGGGCGCCAGTGCGGCGCGGAGCAGCGTGTCCTCGGCGGCGAGACCGGAGGAGAAGGAGTAGGCGACGTCCGCTCCCTCGAGCGAGGCGATCAGCTCCTGCAGCGAGTCGCGGGTCGGGTTGGCCGAGCGGGCGTACTCGTAGCCGCCGCGGAACCCGCCGATCCCGTCCTGGACGAAGGTCGAGGTCATGTACACCGGCGGGACGACGGCGCCGGTCGTCGGGTCGAACTCCTGACCGGCGTGGATGGCGCGGGTGTCGAAGTGCTGCTTCTTGGGCATGGGAGCGTGCTTTCTGGATCGGGGTTCGGAGGAGACGGGGCCGGTCGGAGGGGCGGGCCGGTCGCAGAGCGGTTCGCGGAGGAGGCGCGCCGGTCACCCGGTCGCGAACGACAGCAGATCCTGCCGCGTGATCACGGCGACCGGCTTGCCCTCGTCGGTGACGAGCAGGGCGCCGACGTCCGCGAGCGCAGCCCGGGCCGACGAGATGCTCTCGCCCAGACCGATGAGCGGGAGGGAGTCGCCGGAGGAGGGGCCCAGCGGATCGGTCATCGAGGCCGCGCCGCTGAAGACGCGGTCGAGCAGCTCGCGCTCGTCGACCGCTCCGACGACCTCGCCCATCACCACGGGCGGCTCGGCGGTCAGGACCGGAAGCTGCGAAACCCCGTACTTCGTCATGATCTCGATGGCGTCGCGCACGGTGTCGCTCGGGTGCGCGTGGACGAGAGCGGGCATCTCGCCGGTCTGCGGGTTCGCGGCGCGGGCACGGAGCACGTCGCGGACGGTCCCCGACTCCGGCATGTCGAGGAATCCGTACGAGCGCATCCACCGGTCGTTGAAGATCTTGCCGAGGTAGCCGCGTCCGCCGTCGGGCAGCAGCACGACGACCACGTCGTCGGGGCCGAGCTCGGCGGCCGCCTTCAGCGCGACCGAGACGGCGAGGCCGCTCGATCCGCCGACCAGCAGGCCCTCCTCGCGCGCGAGGCGGCGGGTCATCGCGAACGACTCGGCGTCGCTGGAGGCGATGATCCGGTCGACGACGCTCGGGTCGTAGGCGCTCGGCCAGAAGTCCTCGCCCACGCCCTCGGTCAGGTAGGGCCGGCCACCGCCGCCCGAGTAGACCGAGCCCTCGGGGTCGGCGCCGATGATCTGCACGCGGCCGTCCGACACCTCCTTGAGGTAGCGCCCGACTCCGCTGATGGTGCCGCCCGTGCCGACTCCCGCGACGAAGTGGGTGAGGCGCCCGGCGGTGTCCCGCCAGATCTCGGGCCCGGTGGTCTCGTAGTGGCTGAGCGGTCCGTTGAGGTTGGCGTACTGGTTGGGCTTGAAGGCGCCGGGGATCTCGCGGGCGAGGCGGTCCGAGACGGAGTAGTAGGAGTCCGGGTCCTCGGGAGCGACGGCCGTCGGCGTGACGACGATCTCGGCCCCGTAGGCCGTGAGCACGTTGCGCTTGTCCTCGCCGACCTTGTCGGGCAGGACGAACACGCAGCGGTAGCCGCGCTGCTGGGCGACCAGGGCCAGGCCGATGCCGGTGTTGCCGCTGGTCGGCTCGACGATCGTGCCGCCGGGCTTCAGGAGGCCCTCGCGCTCCGCCGCGTCGATGATGCGCGTCGCGATGCGGTCCTTCGAGGATCCGCCGGGGTTGAGGTACTCCACCTTCACCAGGACGGTCGCCTGCACTCCGGAGGCGGTCGGTCCGAGCTTCACCAGGGGGGTGTCGCCGATCAGGTCGAGCACCGACTCGGCGTAGGCCATCCCGGTCTCCGGGCGTGCTGGCAGGGCTCGATCGAGGGTCATAGGGCCAGGGTACCAACCGGTTCGGAGCGTATGACGGGAGCCCGGACCGCCCCTCGAACCACGTCGGGACGAGGTCGCGCGGTGGTGTCGCTGGTGCCCTCCGTGCCCTAGGGTCGGTTCCGCGAGCGCCTCCGCCGCCTCCGGAACGGACCCCGAATGACCTCTCCGATCGCCGCGCCGTCGCGGCGTCCGGCCGATGCGCACCTCCTGAGGCTGCTCGGTCCGGCCATGGTCGCCGGGGTCGCCTACCTCGATCCGGGCAATGTCGCGAGCAATATGACGGCGGGCGCTCGATTCGGCTATCTGCTCGTCTGGGTCGTCGTGCTCGGCAACCTGATGGCGTGGCTGATCCAGTACCTCTCGGCCAAGCTCGGCCTGATGACCGGCCGCAGCCTGCCCGAGCTGCTCGGCGAGCGCCTCCGGGGTCGCTGGGGCCGCCGCGCCTACTGGCTGCAGGCCGAGACGGTCGCGATGGCGACCGACCTCGCCGAGGTGATCGGCGGCGCGATCGCCCTGAACCTCCTCTTCGGTCTGCCGCTGCTCGCCGGCGGCCTGGTGACCGGCGCGGTCTCGCTGGTGCTGCTCCTCGTGCAGACCCGCGGAGGCGCGCAGCCGTTCGAGCGGGTCATCACGGCGCTCATGGTCTTCATCGCGGTCGGCTTCACCGTCGGAGTCGTCGTCGATCCTCCCGATGCCGGTGCGGCGGCCGCCGGACTCGTCCCCCGTTTCGAGGGCTCGGAGTCGGTGCTCCTCGCCGCGTCGATCCTCGGCGCGACCGTCATGCCGCACGCGATCTACGCGCACTCCGCACTCGCCAGAGACCGGTTCGGCCGCATCGACGGTGTCGGCGCCCGTCGGAGGATCCTCGTGGCCACGCGGATCGACGTCACCGTCGCGCTCGCGATCGCCGGCACCGTGAACCTCGCGATCCTCCTCCTCGCCGCCCACTCGCTCGCGGGAGTCGCGGGCACCGACAGCCTCGAGGGCGCCCATGCCGCGATCGGCGTCGCGCTCGGGCCGGTCGTCGCAACGCTCTTCGCGATCGGTCTGCTCGCCTCCGGACTCGCCTCGACGTCCGTCGGCGCCTACGCGGGGGCCGAGATCATGCACGGGCTCCTGCATGTGCGCGTACCCCTGGTCGCGCGCCGTCTGGTCACGCTGATCCCCGCGCTGCTCGTGCTCGCGATCGGGTTCGACCCGACCCGGGCCCTGGTGCTCAGCCAGGTCGTGCTGTCCTTCGGCATCCCCTTCGCCCTGGTGCCGCTGGTCGTCCTCACCCGCGACCGCCGCCTGATGGGCGACCAGACCAACCGCTGGTTCACCACCCTCGGCGCCGCCCTCGCGGCCGTCTTCCTGATCGTGCTCAACGGCCTGCTGCTCTGGCTCACCTTCACCGGCTGACCCGCCGTGCGGCGCTGCCGTTTCGAGCTCCCCGCCGCGACCCGGCAGGCATTGATCCGATCCGGAGCCTGTCTCGTTATCCTCTGAGAGCGCCTCTCAGGCGCCTGCGCCCGACCCGGCGCGCCATCCCGCGATCAGAACGAGAGACGCCGCCGTGCCCAGAGACACGATGTCCGCGAAGAACCGAGCCCGCCAAGAGAAGCTCGAGGCCTACAAGCGCGAGCAGGCGAAGCGCAAGCGGAGCAGCCGCATCTGGATCTGGTCGCTCTCCGCGCTCGCGGTCCTCGCGGTCGCCGGCATCGTCGCCGTCACCGTCATCGGCAACCAGCAGATCGTCGAGGCGCGTCAGATCGACGGCCTGCAGACCTTCGAGAACGACGCGACGCACGTCGCCGAGACCGTCGACTACCCGCAGACCCCGCCCGCGGGCGGCCCGCACAACTCGGTCTGGATGAACTGCGGCGTCTACGACCAGCCGGTCCCGAACGAGAACGCCGTCCACGACCTCGAGCACGGCGCCGTCTGGGCCACCTACGACCCCGAGCTCCCCCAGAGCGAGGTCGACGCCCTGATCGAGGCCATGCCCGACACCTACGCGGTCGTCTCGCCCTACGAGGGTCTCGAGTCGCCGATCGTCCTCAGCGCCTGGGACGCCCAGGTCGCCATCGACTCGCCCGACGACCCGCGGATCGACGCCTTCATCGAGCGCTTCTGGCAGGCCTCCACCGCTCCCGAGCCCGGCGCACCGTGCACCGGAGGCATCGATGCCCCCGGCAAGCAGTAAGGGCCGCCTCCTCCTCGCCGCCGTCGCCGTGATCGCCGTCCTCCTGGGCGGAGCCGGCGGCTACGTGGTCGGCGCCCTCGCTCCGTTCGCCGAGGCGGCGACGCCGTCGACGACCAGCGCGGAGGCGGGCTTCGCGCGCGACATGCAGACCCACCACCTGCAGGGAGCGGAGCTCGCGCTCATCGCCCACGAGCGCAGCACCGACGACGAGATCCTGACGGTGTCGAAGGACATCCTGCTCACGCAGCAGCAGCAGTCGGGTCAGCTCTTCGGCTGGCTGACCGCGTGGGGTCTCCCTCAGGCGGCCCCCGAGCCGTCGATGACCTGGATGGGGCGCCCGACCCTGGCCGGCGCTGCCGACGAGCACTCGCAGATGGGCATGGGGACCGAGGACGGGGTCGTTCCGGCGAGCATGCCCGGACTCGCGACCTCGGAGCAGATCACGGCGCTGACCGCCGCCTCGGGGCGCGACCTCGACCGCATGTTCCTCGAGCTGATGATCGCGCACCACCGCGGTGCGATCGACATGGCGGAGGCGCTGCTCGCCCGCAGCCGCGATCGCGTGGCGACCGACTTCGCCACCTCGGTCGTGAAGGCACAGGAGGCCGAGATCTCCCTGATGGAGCAGATGCTCGAGGACCGTCCGGCCTGACCCGCGAGCTCGCAGGCGCGGGCCCTCGGGGTGGCCCTCAGGCGCTGATGGCCGACTCGACCTGCTGTGCGTACAGCGACGCGTACAGCCCGCCGCGCTGCAGGAGCTCGACGTGCGTGCCGGACTCGACGATGCGGCCGCCGTCGACCACGTGGATGACGTCGGCCGAGACCACCGTCGAGAGGCGGTGCGCGATCGCGATCGTGGTGCGCCCTCGGGAGGCGTCGTCGAGGGCGGTCTGGACGATCCGCTCCGAGACCGTGTCGAGGGCGCTCGTCGCCTCGTCGAGGATGAGCACCGCCGGGTCCTTCAGCAGCACCCTGGCGATCGCCAGCCGCTGCTTCTCGCCGCCCGAGAGGCGGTAGCCCCGCTCGCCGACGAGGGTGTCGTAGCCCTCGGGGAACGAGGCGATGGTGTCGTGGATGTTCGCCGAGCGGGCCGCGGCCTCGAGCTCGTCCTGCGTCGCCTCCGGCCGGGCGTAGCGGAGGTTGTCGGCGATGGAGGCGTGGAAGAGGTAGGTCTCCTGGCTGACGATGCCGATGTGCGACACGAGCGACTCCTGCCGCAGCTCGCGCACGTCGGTCCCGGCGAAGCGCACGGAGCCTCCCGTCACGTCGTAGAACCGCGGGACGAGGTAGGAGATCGTCGTCTTGCCCGCTCCGGAGGGACCGACGAACGCCACGAACTCGCCCGGCGCGATGCTGACGGAGACGTGGTCGAGCGTCGGCCGCGCCTCCTCGGTCTGGTCGGGGTAGCGGAAGACGACGTCGTCGAGCTCGACCCGCCCGAGCTCGCCCTCGACGTCGCGCGCGGCGGCCCGGTCGGCGATGGCGGGACGCAGGTCGAGGTACTCGAAGATGCGCGCGAAGAGGGCGCCCGCGGTCTGCAGGTCGAGGGCGACGCGCATCAGGCCGAGCAGCGGCCACATCAGGCGTGCCTGGACGGTCGTGAACGCGACGACCGTCCCGGCCGTCACCGTGGTGCCGCCGAGGATCAGCCAGGCCGCGACGAGGTAGACGATCACGGGGATCACCGAGAGGAAGATCTGCACCGTCGCGAAGAACCACTGACCCGACATCTGCTGGCGCACCTGCAGATCGATCTGGCGGCCGTTCTCGTCGGCGTACCGCGTCACCTCCGACTCCTGCCGGCCGAAGCTCTTGGCGAGGAGGATGCCGGAGACGCTCAGGGTCTCCTGCGTGATCGCGGTCATCTCCGAGAGCGACTCCTGCGTCTTCGTCGCGATCCGCGCGCGGACCTGGCCGACCCTGCGCTGCGCGATGACCAGGACGGGGGTGAGCACGAGCGCGACGATCGTCATCTGCCACGAGAGCAGGAGCATCGCCACGACCGCCGCGATCACGGTCACCGTGTTGCCGAGCACGCTCGAGACGGTGTTCGTGAGGACGCTGGCGACGCCTCCGACGTCGTTCGCGAGGCGCGACTGGATCACGCCGGTGCGCGTGCGCGTGAAGAAGCCGAGCTCCATCGCCTGGAGGTGGCGGAACAGGCGGATGCGCAGCTCGCCCATCACGGTGTTGCCGACCGTGGCGGTGAGGTAGGTCTGCCAGACCCCGAGCACGGCCGAGACCACCCAGATGAGGACCATGATGCCGACGAGCTCGAGCAGCACCGGGAAGTCCGGGCCGCCCTCGGGTGGGAAGAGTCCGCGGTCGAAGGCGAGCTGGGTCAGCAGCGGCGGCACGACGGTCAGTGCCGCGCCCACGAGGACCAGGGCGACCGTGAGGGTGAGCTTGGCGCGGTGATCACGGAACAGTTCGGCGATGCGCCGGAACAGCCCGTCGATCCGAGGGGCGTCTGCGTTGCTGCGCCGCTGACTGTCGGGGTCGCTGCTCGAGATCCTGCCGCGCCCGCCGCCACCGCGCATCCCGCCGCCTGCCGCGACGTCACCCATCCTGCTCACCGCTCGACCCTAACCCCGCTCACCGACACCGCCCCCGGGCTTCCGCCCACGGCGAAGTCGTGCTCCCCTCCACCCCCGCACACGACTTCGGCCCGGGCCCCTGCACTGAGCAGGAGACCCGGGCCGAATCCCGTGACCGAAGGCGCGGTACTGCCCTTCCGACCCGGCTGACGATCCGCGGTGCCGTGAGCTGCAAGGCGGAGGAGGGAGCGATACCGGCGGTATCGCGACCGACGACAACGCCGCAGATCGCGGTACCGCGGATCGTCAGCCCTTGGTGGCGCCGGCGAGGAGGCCGCGGACGAAGAACCTCTGCAGCGAGAAGAACACGATGAGCGGGACGATGATCGAGATGAACGCGCCCGCCGTGAGCAGCTCCCACGACTGACCGTACGATCCGGACAGGTCCTGCAGTGCCTTCGTGATCGGCAGCCCCGCTCCGGAGGTGAAGACGGTCGCGACCAGCAGGTCGTTCCACACCCAGAGGAACTGGAAGATGCCGAAGGAGGCGATCGCCGGCACCGCGAGCGGCAGGACGATCCGGAAGAAGATCTGGCCGTGGCCTGCTCCGTCGACCCTGGCCGCCTCGATGACCTCGCCGGGGATCTCCGAGATGAAGTTGTGGAGCATGAAGATCGCGAGCGGGAGGGCGAAGATCGTGTGCGCGATCCAGACCTTCGCGTACGAGCCGTCCAACCCGTTCACTCCCAGTCCCGGGAGGATGTAGAGGTTGCCGATGCGCAGGCCGTCCGAGAACAGCTGGAGCAGCGGGACGAGCGCCATCTGGATCGGCACGATCTGCAGCGAGAACACGAGGACGAAGAGCGTGTTGCGGCCCTTGAAGTCGATCCACGCGAAGGCGTAGGCGGCGAGGCTCGCGATCGTGATCGGGATGAGCGCGGCGGGGACGGTGATGACCAGCGAGTTCACGAACGCCCGGCCGAGCGTCAGGCTGTCGCCCGAGTTCAGAGCGTTCGCGTAGTTGTCGAGGGTCAGCGCGGGGTTCGCGAAGACCGTCCACCAGCCGGTCGTCTTGATGTCGTTCGCCGGCCGGAAGGAGGAGACGAACAGGCCGAGGGTCGGCAGCGTCCAGACGATCGCGACGATGAGGGCGGCGATGGTCGCGCCACGGGAGGTCGTGGCCTTCTTGACCTTGCCGCTCGCCGTCTCGATCTTCGACTCGCCGCGGGCGAGGCGCCGCTCGGTGGTGCGGTCGACCGGCACCTGGATGGGGGTGGGCGTGGCGGTCATCGGATCTCCCTCTGCTTGGCGAGCTGGCGGGCGTTGTAGACGACGATCGGCAGCACGAGCAGGAACAGGATGACCGCGAGGGCCGCGCTGTAGCCGCTGCGGGCGCCGAGCTGGAACTGACGGACCATCTCGAACGCGAGGACCGTGGTGTCGGAGCGGCCGCCGGTCATCGCCGAGACGATGTCGAAGACCTTGAGGGAGGCGATGGAGATCGTGGTCAGCACGACCACGATCGACGAGCGGATGCCGGGGACCGTGACGTTCCAGAACGACTGCCACGCGTTGGTGCCGTCGAGCGACGCCGCCTCGAGCTGCTCAGAGGGCACGCCCTTGATGGCGGCCGAGAGGACCGTCATCGCGAAGCCCGCCTGCGTCCAGATCAGGACGACGACGAGGAAGAGGGTGTTCCAGGGCTCGAGACCCAGCCAGTCGACCGGGGTGCCGCCGAAGGCGGTGAGGACCGCGTTCAGCACGCCGATCTGCTCGCCCTGCCGGACGTCGTAGAAGAACTTGAAGATGATCGACGCGCCGACGAACGAGATCGCCATCGGCATGAACACGAGCAGCTTGAAGAACTTCTCGCCGCGGCTCTTGTCGATGAACACCGCGTAGGCGAGCCCGATCGCGGTCGCGGTGATGGGGGCGAGCAGCACCCAGACCACGGTGTTGAGGAAGGCGGTGATGCCGTCGGGGCTCGTGAAGACCCAGACGAAGTTGTCGAGGCCGGCGAAGCCGGATCCGTCGTTCCTCATGAAGGCGTTGAACGCCGTGCTGATCGTCGGGTAGACGAGACCGATCAGGATGAAGAACGCCGCCGGGGCCATGAACGCGACCAGCTGGATGCCGTAGCCCGCGCCTTTGCGGGATCGGAAGTCGAGCAGGAACAGCACGCCACCGAGAACGGCCGCCACGACGGCGACCCACATGACGGAGTTGTAGAGGCCGAAGGCGAGGAGCAGGACCACCGGGAGGATCACGCACACCGCGAGGCGGAGGATCGTGTAGGGGGTGCCTCGGCGGGGAGCCACCTCGACGAAGAAGAGGATCAGCGCCACGACGGCGGCGAAGGCCAGGAGGATGAGCGGGATCTGCGCGAGCGGGGGGAGGCTCGCGAGCCACTGGAAGAATGCGGACATGGACGCCCTTTCGAGTGCGACTCTGAACTCACGTGAAGCCTAGACCCGGCCGGCCCGCCGCTGCGGGCCCGCCGGGCCAGGACATCGGAGAAGGGCCGCCGCTCCTGGGAGCGGCGGCCCTCCGGGTGCCTCCTAGGAGGTGTAACCGGCCTGGATCTCCTCGAGGACCTGATCGGTGCTCGAGCCGTCGACCCAGTCGACCATGCCCTTGAAGAAGCTGTCCGAACCGACGGCCTTGGGCATCAGGTCGGAGGCGTCGAAGCGGAACGTGGTGTCCGGGTCCTGCAGGATCGCGATCGAGTCCTTCAGGATGTTGCTTCCGGCGTTCTCAGGGTCGAGACCCGTGTTGGCCGAGATCACTCCGCCGAGCGAGACGCGGCTGTTGGCCCAGTCGGCGCTCGAGAGGTACTCCTGGACCTTCGCGGTGTCCTCGTCGTTCGAGAAGGCGGCGACCATCTCGCCACCGCCCGTCACGGCCTGGTCGTCGTCGGCGCTCATCGGCGGGGTCAGGAAGGCCCAGACGTCGCCGTCCTCGGCCACGGTCGCACCGGCCGCAGTGAGGAAGCCCTCGAAGAACGAGGCCTGGTGGGTCAGCGCGCAGGTGCCGTTGGCCATGTTCTGCGCCACGTCGCCGAAGGCGGTGGAGTTGATCGACGAGACGTCGCCGTAGCCGGCGTTGACGAGGGTCGGGTCGAGGAGGATCGATCCGACGGAGTCGAACGCGGCCTTGATCTCGGGGTCGCTGAACGCGGTGTCGCCGGCGACCCAGGAGTCGTAGACGTCGGGTCCGGCCTCACGGAGAACGGCGTCCTCGATCCAGTCCGTGCCGGGCCAGCCCGACGCGGCGTCCGAGGCGAAGCCCGCACACCACGAGGGTCCGCCGGACTTCTCGGCGATCGTCTTGCCGAGCGCCTCCATCTCGTCCCACGTGGTGGGGACCGAGACGCCCCACTCGGCGAACTTCGCCGGGGAGTACCAGATGTAGCCCTTGACGGACGACATCAGCGGCGCACCGTACTGGGTGCCGTCGACCTGGCCGTACTTCTGCCAGTCCTCCGACCAGTTCTGCTGGACGTTGGCGAGGGCGCCCTCGGGCAGCTCCTTCACCTTGCCCGAGGCCACCGTGTCGGCGAGCAGTCCGGGCTGGGGGAAGATGGCGAGGTCGGGGACGTCGCCGCCCTGGACCTTGATGCCGATCTGCTGCTCGAAGCCCTTGTCGCCCGTGTACTTGATGTCGATTCCCGACTCCTCCTCCCAGTCCGCCCAGGACTCCTCGAGAAGGGTGGCCTCGTCACCGTTGATGGTGCCGTAGACGTTGACGACGCCGTCGGACGTGCCGGTGCTGTCGCCGCCGCCACCGCCGGCGTTCGGGTCGTTGGGGTCACTGCTGGAGCAACCAGCCAGTGCGATCCCGGCCGCCGCGAGAACGGCGATCGGGACGGTGATACGGCGGTGCAGGGATGACCGCATTCTTCCTCCTCATTGAGTGGTGGATCAACCGAGAGAGCCGCGCCCGACCGGTCAGGCGACCGGAGGGGCTGTGGCGGCTCGAAGCGGGTGCCGCGACGACTCGGATGCTCGTGATGGCGACGCCAGGAGGAACTCCGAGCAGAACACCGGTTTCACGTGGGTGGGCTCCCACGGAGGGAAACCTTTCCACAAGTTCGATGAAAGCACAACGGCCGCGATAGAGCGCTCTCTGAGATAACGATTCGGCGTCAACCCGCCCTACAGAAGGGTCGAGCGCACCTTGAGATCGATCTCGCGGTGGTCGTCTCAGGGACGACGGGGTATACATTCCTGGAACCGTTTCCAGCATCGACGCCGGACGGTCGGGAGGGACGCCGTGGCGGGCATCGAAGAGGTCGCCGAACTCGCAGGAGTCTCGAAGGCGACGGTCTCGCGCGCGCTCAGCGGTCGCGGCTACGTCTCGGCCGGCACCAAGCAGCGCGTCGAGCTCGCGGCGGCGACCCTCGGCTATGTCGTCTCGGCCAACGCCTCCAGCCTGGTGACCGGGCGCAGCAACAACGTCGCGGTCGTCATCCCCGTCATCAACCAATGGTTCTTCGGCGGCATCATCGAGGGGATCGAGCACGCGCTCCTCGCGGCCGGCTACGACCTCCTCCTCTACAACATCGACAAGCACCTCGACGCGCGACGCAGCGTCTTCGAGTACTACCTGGTGCGCAAGCGCGTCGACGCGATCGTCGCCGTGACGCTCGAGATCTCGCCCGACGAGACGGAGGCGCTGCTCGCGCTCGGCAAGCCCGTCGTCGGAATCGGCGGCGCGCTCCCCGGCATCCCGACCTTCAGCATCGACGACGTCGCCGCTGCACGCCTGGCCACCGAGCACCTCCTCTCGCTCGGCCACGAGCGCATCGTGCACATCGGCGGGCTCACGGAGGAGGAGATGGACTTCCACGTGCACACCAAGCGCCGCGACGGCTTCCGCGAGGCGCTGGAGTCGGCGGGCCGCGAGTGGGATCCCGCCGCCTTCGTGCCGACGCGGTTCGACATCCCGGGCGGTCACCGGGCCGGGCGCCAGGTCCTCGGGGATCCGCGGACGCGGCCCACCGCGATCCTCGCCGCCTCGGACGAGATCGCCATCGGCATCATCCTGGCGGCCCGCGAGCTGGGTCTCTCGGTGCCGGAGGACGTCTCCGTCATCGGGATCGACGACCACCCCCTCGCCGAGCTCTTCGGGCTGAGCTCGATCCGGCAGGATCCTCGGCAGCAGGGGGAGCTGGCCGTGGCGCTCATCCTCGAGGCGCTCGCAGCGAGCGCGCGCGGCGAGGCTCCTCCCCCGGCGCGCCACACGACGATCCCGGCCGCTCTCGTCATCCGTACGAGCACGTCGGCGCCGCGGGGCAGCAGAATCGGAGCATGAGCGACTCCGAATCCCCCACCGTCCGCGACGTCCCCGAGAGGTCCCGGTTCGAGATCGTCGTCGGCGACCGGACCGCCGGCTTCGCCGCCTACGTGCGACGCGGCGACGACGTCGTGCTGACGCACACCGTGATCGACGACGGCTGGGAGGGGCACGGCCTGGGCAGCATCCTCGCCCGGGCCGCGGTGCTCGCCGTGACGGAGGCGGGGCTCACGGTGGTCCCGCGCTGCCCGTTCATCGCGGCGTGGCTCCGCAAGCACCCCGAGGTCGACGCGCGGGTGCGCTGGCCGGAGGACTGAGCGGCGCTCCGACGGCGTCAGGGGCGGGGAGCCACCACGAGGCGCTCGTGCATGATCTCCACGGCGCGCTCGAGGACGCGGCGATCCTCGGGCGACAGATCGTCGAAGATCGGGGTGAGCGCGTCGCCGAGCTGGGAGCGCCAGGCCGAGAGGGCGTCGGCTCCCGCGGGTGCGAGGCGGATCTGCCAGGCACGGGCGTCGATCGGATCGGCGATGCGGTCGAGCCAGCCCGCCTCGACGAGGTTCTTCACGATCTTGGTCATCGTGGGCTGCGACACCCGGCTCTGGACCGCGAGCTCGCCGAGGCGCATCGGCCCCATCGAGAGCAGCACCGAGAGCGTGCGCCAGACGGCCTGCGACTCCTGGTTGTCGGTGGCCTGCGCCGCGAGGCGGGTGATCCGGTGCGTGACCGAGACGAAGTCGCTCAGGAGCTCGCTCAGCGACACCTCGCTCGGCGGGACGTCACGGGCCGGCAGACCGGCGAGCGGATCGGGAGCAGTCACGCTCCGATCCTAGAGCCCGCGCGGGCGCTGATCGGCCGCCGCGGCGGGCACCGCGGGACGACGAAGGGCGCCGCCTCCGTAGGAGACGACGCCCTTCGCCCGCCTGCACTCCGCCGGGGCGGAGGACTGCGATGCGCGCTCCGCCGAGGCGGAGCGATTCCACCCGAACGGGTGACCGGCCGGAGCCGGGGGGATTACTTGACGGTGACGGTCGCGCCGGCGGCCTCGAGCTGGGCCTTGGCCTTCTCGGCGGTCTCCTTGTTGACGGCCTCGAGGACAGCCTTGGGGGCGCCGTCGACGACAGCCTTCGCCTCGCCGAGGCCGAGGCTGGTGAGCGCGCGGACCTCCTTGATGACCTGGATCTTCTTCTCGCCGGCGGCCTCGAGCACGACGTCGAACTCGGTCTGCTCCTCGACCTCTTCGACGGGGGCGGCCGGACCGGCGACCCCGGCAGCCGCGACGGGCGCGGCGGCGGTGACCTCGAAGACCTCTTCGAACTTCTTGACGAACTCAGAGAGCTCGATGAGCGTGAGCTCCTTGAAGGCCTCGATGAGCTCGTCCTGCGTGAGCTTTGCCATGATTTTTCTCCTAGTTTTTCTTGTCTACGAACCGCGTGCGCACCGACTCCCGAGAGGGAGAGGTCAGCTCGCGGACTCCTGCTTCTCGCGCAGCGCCTCGACCGTGCGAACGGCCTTGGACAGCGGTGCGTTGAACAGATATGCGGCACCGAACAGCGAGGCCTTGAAGGCGCCGGCGAGCTTGCCGAGCAGAACTTCGCGGGACTCGAGGTCGGCGAGCTTGCCCACCTCTTCTGCGGTCAGCGGGTTACCGTCGAAGTAACCGCCCTTGACCACGAGGAGAGGGTTTGCCTTGGCGAAGGCACGCAGCGACTTGGCCACGGCGACAGGGTCGCCGTGCACGAACGCGATGGCCGAGGGGCCGGCGAGCTCGTCGTCGAAAGAGGAGATCCCGGCGTTGTTGGCCGCGATCTTGGTCAGCGTGTTCTTCACCACGGCGTAGGTGGCGTGCTCACTGATGTCCTTGCGCAGCGTCTTGAGCTGAGCAACAGTGAGACCGCGGTACTCGGTCAGCAGAACGGCCGTCGAGCTCTGGAACTTGTCCGTGAGTTCGGCAACCGAGGCTTCCTTGTTCGCCATGGCTACTCCTGTGAATTCTCGTGCCGGTAGCCCGAAGGCAGGCAAAGAAAAAAGCTCCGGCGCAGGAGCGCGGGAGCTTCGGGAGTCGCGGTGAACGCGGTACTGAGTCTCTTGCACACCTGCGCGGGCCATTCGCTTCGCGAATCCTTCGTCCGGTGGCGATCTCACGGGGCCTGGGCCCTGCTCGCGCGCACACCGGAAACCGGCGGTCTTTGGCTTCGGAGAGCGTACGACGTCGAGGGGCCCGGACGCAAGTCGGATCCGCCTCCGCAGTGGGCGCCGACGGAGGATGCTGGAGTCATGACCGGCTCGACCTCGTCCCGCGCCCCCGGCGTCGACTCCGCCATCGCCTCCGTCGAGGGCGAGCTCAGCACGCTCTTCAACCGCGTCCGGGCCGCGATGCGCTCGTACGCCCAGCGCCTGCATCCCGAGCTCACGCCGCTCGGGTACAAGATCCTCTCGGCTCTGGAGCGGCGCGGGCCCGTCCACTCCGGGGCGCTGGCCGAGCTGCTCGAGATGGACAAGTCCGCGCTCAGCCGGCAGATCACGGCGCTCGACCGGCACGGGTTCCTCGCTCGCACCCCCGACCCCTCCGACGGACGCGCGACCATCCTGGCGCTCACGGAGGACACGGCCGGGCGGCTGCGGGAGATCCGCAGTTCGAACCAGGCGCTGATGCACGAGGAGCTGCGCAGCTGGGAGGCAGGGGAGGTCGAGCTGTTCGCGTCGCTCCTGCGGCGGATCAACGCGCTGGAGCTGTGAAGGGGGCGTTCACGGGGAGGTGGGTCTCGACACGCCCCTGAGGGGCTGCTCGAGCAGCGAAAGGGTGTGGCGACGCGAGACGGGGAGCCGGTCGGCCGGTAGCACCGCGGGGCGGCGCGGGCAATCGGGCGCCGACGAGGGCGGGGACTGCGTAGCGTCGTCACCGATGGACTCCCTCTCTCCTCCCCTGCCCGACGACGTCGACGGCGCGCTCGCGCTCGCCCGCACGGTCGGCGCCGAGGTGCCGCAGCCCGGATCGGGCCGCACCGCCGAGCTGCTGGATCTCCTGACGCGCCTCGCACGGCACGACCTCGGAGTCGCCCGGGCCGTCGAACCGCACCTCGACGCGCTCGCGATCCTCGCCGAGGCAGGGCTGTCCCCCTCCGATGTCGGCGCGCCGCCCGGGGCGGGCTGGGGCGTCTTCGCCGCGGAGGGAGGCGACGCGCCGCTCGTCGCCCGCCCGGCCGGCGGGGGCTGGCTGCTCGACGGAGTGAAGCCCTGGTGCTCGCTGGCCGACCGCCTCGACGCCGCGCTGGTCACCGCGCACGTCGGGGACGCCTCCGGAGAGCGCCGCCTCTTCGCCGTCGGCCTGCGCGACGGCACGGCAGTACCGGAGGCGGGCGCCTGGCACGCCCGCGGCCTCACCGAGATCCCGAGCGGACCCGTCCGCTTCACCGCCGCACCCGCACAGCCGGTCGGCGAGGCCGGCTGGTACCTCTCGCGGCCGGGCTTCGCCTGGGGCGGGATCGGGGTGGCGGCGTGCTGGCACGGCGGCGCACTCGGGATCGCGGCCGCGGTCGCCGCTGCGGCCGGCCGGCGGTCGGATCCGCACCTCCTCGCGCACCTCGGAGCCGTCGACACCGCGCTGTCGGCCGCCCGCCGCGCGCTCGAGGAGGCGGCGGTGCTCATCGACGCGGGCGCCGCCGAGGGCGAGGACGGAGCTCTGCTCGCCAAGCGCGTCAGGTCGAGCGTCGCGGGGGCGTGCGAGGAGATCCTCGCGCGGTCGGGCAGGGCGCTCGGTCCGGCGCCGCTCGCGCTCGACGCCGAGCACGCCAAGCGCGTCGCCGACCTCGCGCTCTACGTCCGTCAGCACCACGCCGAGCGCGACGACGCCTCCCTCGGCCGCGCGCTGCTCGCCTCCGGCGCGACCACGAGGTGGTGAGCGCGTGGTGAGCTTCGACGGACGGCTCGAGGGGACCCCTCTCGAGCGCTGGCGGGAGGACGGACGGATCGACCGCCTCCCGGCCCTGGACCCGGGACTCCTGGCCGCCCCTGCGATCGATCGGATCCTCGTCGTCGTCGCGCACGCGGACGACGAGACCCTCGGCTGCGGCGGCCTGATCGCCCTCGCGCGGCGGCTCGGCACGCCGGTGGACGTCGTGATCGTGACCGACGGAGCGGCGGCGCACGGCGACGCCTCCGCCAACCTCGCCGACGAGCGCAGAGCCGAGGCGCTCGCAGCGCTGGCGAGCCTCGGCGCGGAGATCGGCCTCTCCTTCCTCGAGGTCCCCGACTCGGGGACCCCCGACCACCGCGACCGGATCCTCGACGAGGTCCGCCGGCGCGCCTCCGGTCCCCGCGGCAGCGTCCTGCTGCTCTCGACCTGGGCGGGCGACGGGCACCGCGACCACCGGGTGGTCGGCGAGATCTGCCGGGAGGTCGCCGTGGAGCTCGGGCATCCCGCCCTCGCCGCGCCGATCTGGCTCTGGCACTGGGCCGACCCCTCGGACGCCGAGGTTCCGTGGCGAGAGCTGGTCGGCGTGGAGCTCGACGCGGAACTCCTGGAGCGCAAGCGCTCCGCCCTCGCGTGCTACGCGAGTCAGACCTCACCCGGACCCGACGGAACCGCACCCGTCCTGCATCCGCTCTTCCTCCGGCACTTCGCGGGCCCCGATCGTCTCATCCGCCTCGCATGAGCGGGTCTCCCGGACTACCGCACCGAGCTCGGGTCGACAAGAGGCCGACTCCGGGCTCGATCATCCCTAGGGTCGGGTGGATGCCACGGGACGGATCGAGCGGGACGATGAGCTACTTCGACGAGCTGTACGAGCGGCACGAGGACCCCTGGGGGTACACGAGCCGCTGGTACGAGGAGCGCAAGCGCGCCCTCACGCTCGCCAGCCTCGCCGAGGCGCGCTACGAGTCGGTCCTCGAGATCGGGGCGTCGATCGGCGTGCTCGCCGAGGCTCTCGCCGGTCGCGCGGGCCGCCTCCTCGCGATCGACGTGTCGGCGGCCGCGGTCGAGCGCGCGGCTCGGCGACTGGCACCGCTCACCCACGTCCGGGTCGAGCACCGAGACATCACCCGCGGCGTGCCGGAGGGGCCGTTCGACCTCGTCGTCCTCTCGGAGGTCGGCTACTACCTCGGGGCGGACGCGCTCGACGCGGCCCTCTTGGGCATCCTCCAGCGGCTCTCGCCCGGCGGCGAGCTCGTGACGGTGCACTGGCGCCACCCGATCGACGGAGTCGCCCTCGACGGCGATGCCGTGCAGCGCGCCGTCGGCCGGCTCGGCCTGACCCGGCTGGTGCGCCACGAAGAGGAGGACGTCCTCCTCGAGGTCCACTCCCGCGACGGCCGCTCCGTCGCCCGTCGGACAGGGCTGGCATGACCGCGATCGAGCACGTGCTGGTCGTGGTCCCCGCCCACGACGAGGAGGAGCGGATCGGCCGGCTCGTGTCCTCCGTCCTCGAGAGCGCGGCGCACCTCGCTCACCGCTACCCGTCGGTCGGGGTCGGGCTCGTCGTCGCGGCCGACGGCTGCGGCGACGGCACGGTCGAGCACGCGCGCGCGGCCGGTGCCGACGTGCTCGAGCTCGAGCGCTGCGGGGTCGGTGCCGCGCGATCCGCAGGCATCGCCCACGCCCTCGCCGGGGCCGCCTCCTCCGCCGACCGCGTCTGGCTGGCCAACACCGACGGCGACTCGGTCGTGCCCGCCGACTGGCTGATCGCCCACGTCGAGCACGCCCGCGACCACGACGTCCTGCTCGGCACCGTGCGACCCGAGCCCGCCGATCTCGAGCCCGAGGTCTACGACCGGTGGCTCGACACGCGCGCCAGGGAGGAGTCGATCGGCAGCATCCACGGTGCGAATCTCGGCGTGCGCGCCAGCACCTACCTCGCCGCGGGCGGGTTCGGCACGGAGGAGCTGCACGAGGACGTGCTGCTGGTCGACCGGCTGCGCGCGGCGGGGGCGGCCATCGGGGCGACGGACCGGGGCGAGGTGGTCACCTCCGGACGCCGCGACAACCGCGTCGTCGGCGGCTACGGCGCGTATCTGCACGAACGGTTCGCGGGAGCTGGGGCGGACGACCCGGGGCTGGCGACGGTCTGCTCCGCCGTCTGAGAGCCGCGCCGCGCACGCGTCGCACGACGGAGGGGGTCGCTGTCAATGGTCCTGCCCCGAATTGTCACGAACAACGCAGGGTAGTCAAATGGGTGTCGAGCACGTCCCGTGTGCTCTCCGTCGGAAGGGTCACCGCATGAATCCCCGCCTCCTGCTGCTGGCGCTCGTCGCTCTCGCCGCCTACGTCTTCGGCGCCCGCGCCGGACGCGGACGCTACGAAGAGCTCCGCCATCTCGCACTCGGCGTGTGGAACGACCCGGCGACGAAGAAGACGCGGAAGAAGCTCAAGAAGACCTCCAAGCGCGAGGCGAAGCAGCTGACCAAGGTCGTGGCCAAGGCTCGCGACAAGGTCCAGCGCACCCTCCGCTGATCGGACGGACTCGAAAGGACGCCATCACGACAGGCGTCGACGCTCGCATCGGAACGGCCGATCGAGCACGATACGAAGGAGACACATCATGGGCATCATCGGTTGGATCGTCCTCGGCCTCATCGCCGGGGCACTCGCAAAGCTCATCCTGCCCGGCAAGCAGGGCGGTGGCTGGATCATCACCATCATCCTCGGCATCGTCGGCGCGCTGCTCGGCGGATTCATCGGCGGAGCGCTCTTCGGGCGCGACGACCCGATGGGCTTCAACTTCGTCAGCATCATCCTGGCGGTCGTCGGCGCGATCATCGTCCTGCTGATCTACGGCGCGATCACCGGACGCAAGTCCCGCGCGTAAGGCGCGACTCGAAGGCCCCCGGCATCCGTGCCGGGGGCCTTCGTCGTTCCCGGGAGACTCGCGGAACGTCGCCGCCGCTCGGGGCGTCCTCGCTGCGGGGCCGGACCGCAGGGCGCAAGGCCTTGCAGCCGGGAGGCTCCGGGGCGTGGACTGGTCCTCGGCCGCGTGCTCGAAGGCGCGGTCGATCCCCGACGAAAGGACGCTCGAGTATGAGCACGGACGCCACTACTGTCCCCACGATCACCCTGAACAACGGAGTGGAGATCCCCCAGCTGGGATTCGGTGTGTTCCAGATCGACCCCGCGGAGACGAAGGACGCCGTCGTGACGGCGCTCGAGGTCGGCTACCGCCACATCGACACCGCCGAGATGTACGGCAACGAGGCCGGCGTGGGCGAGGGCGTCCGCGCCTCCGGCCTGGACCGCTCGGAGGTCTTCGTCACGAGCAAGCTGAACAACGGGTTCCACGCCCGCGAGGACGCCCTCGCCGCGATCGACGTCACACTGGGCGAGCTGCAGTTCGACTACGTCGACCTGTTCCTCATCCACTGGCCTCTGCCGAACGTCGGCGACTACCTCGAGACCTGGAAGGCGATGGAGGAGATCTACCGCAGCGGCAAGGCGAAGGCGATCGGCGTCTCGAACTTCCAGACCAACCACCTCAACCGCCTGCGCGCGGAGGCGACCATCGTCCCGGCGGTCAACCAGATCGAGGTGCACCCCTACCTGACGCAGGAGGAGCTGCGCGCCTACGGAGTCGAGCACGGTATCGCCACGGAGGCGTGGTCGCCGATCGCTCAGGGCCTCGTCCTCGACGACGAGGCCATCGTGCGCATCGCGCACGGCGTCGACCGGTCGCCGGCGCAGGTCGTGCTCCGCTGGCACATCCAGCGCGGCGACATCGTGTTCCCGAAGTCGGTGACCCGCGCCCGCGTCGAGGAGAACTTCGCGCTCTTCGACTTCGAGCTGGACGACGAGTCGATGACGGCGATCACGGCGCTCAACCGCGACCAGCGGACCGGGCCCGACCCCGACACGTTCAACCACATCCCCAGCTGACCCGGGAGCCCTCCGGCTCGCAGAACGACTTTCGGCTCGCAGAATCCGCGGATTCTGCGAGCCGAACGTGTTCCTGCGGCCGTTCGTGACGGGCCGGCAGGAGGAGGCGTCAGTTCTGCGAGTCGCGCCAGGAGTGCTCGGGCGCGTAGCCGAGGACCTCGCGGGCGTGGTCGATCGAGAGCAGGGTCTCGTTCGTCCCGAGATCGCCGCGGATCTCGACTCCGGGGAACACCTCGGCGACCAGCTCGGCGTTCGGGCGCGACATCACGGTGTCGGCCGCCGCGATGATGAAGCGGTCGTAGCCGGTCGCGTCGAGCTCGAGGGCCTTCTCGACCGCCTGCGCTCCGTCACGGCCGTCGATGTAGCCCCAAAGGTTCCACTTGCGGGCGAGGGCGTCCGAGTCGAACGACGGGAACTCGGCGTAGTCGGCCTCGTCCATGACGTTCGAGAAGCGCAGGCCGATCATCTTCAGATCGGGGTGCCAGCGGCACAGCTCGATCGCGAGCTGCTCCTCGAGGTGCTTCGTGAGCGAGTAGACCGACTCGGGGCGGGCCGGGTACTTCTCGTCGACGGGGATGTAGGGCGGCGGCACGTCGAACGGGAGGCCGAGGACGGTCTCGCTGGAGGCGTGGACGATGGTCCGGATCCCCGCGCGGATCGCCGCGTGGAAGACGTTGAACGTCGACGTCATGTTGTTGTGGAAGGTGGCGATGTCGGGCACCATCCCGGGGGCGGGGATGGCCGCGAGGTGCACGAGGGCGTCGATGCCCTCGTACTGGTCGTTGACCGACTGCAGCGCATCGACGACCTGGCCGTAGTCGGACACGTCGATGCGGACGAAGCCCGCTCCCCGCTCCCCCGCCCGGTCGAGGTTGAACACGTCGTGCCCGGAGGCGCGGAGGCGGGTGACGACGCTGCGTCCGAGCTTGCCGGATCCACCGGTGACTGCGATTCTCATGCTCCGACGCTAACGCTCACCGGCATCTCGGGCGAGGGGGTGGCGGTGCGGCTAGGAGTGGTCGCCGGATGCGCCGTGCAGCGAGATCCCGTCGCCCACCTCGGGCGTCGTCTCGTCGGCGACGAGCTCGGTCCAGCGGTGCAGGACGGCCGCGCCGGCCTCGTCGTGGATCTTCCCGTCGACCACTAGGACCGGGTAGGGCTTGTCGGGGACGCCGTCCGCCGGCCGAACGTCGACGTGCGCGACGTCGTAGGCGTGCTCGAACAGCCAGTCCGCCATCGCGTAGTCGCTCCGCGAATCGCCGACGGTCCGCCAGCGCTGCGGGATCGCGCCCGTCGCGCCGAGCAGCTCGACCGCGCGCTGGGCACCGAGATCCTTGCCGAGACGGTTCGACTCGATGTCGGTGGAGATGACGGTCGGGTCGATGCGGTACTCGACCTTCCCGGTGTCGTCGGGGTAGCGGATGCCGCGGCGCTCCACTCCGAGGCCGGCCGCGGTCATGATCTGCAGCGCGTCGGCGTCGAACACCAGCTGGCGCTCGAGGTAGTCCTCGTTGGAGAGGTCGACCAGCTGCTCGGCCGAGACCATCGCGCGCTTGGTCTCGTCGAAGAAGACGAGGTCGTCGTAGTCGGAGCGGATCATCCGCTCGAGATCGCGTGCCACCGGCTCGGGGATCGCGAGCGACTCGTCGACGATCGGCTCGGAGGTGCCGCGGTAGTCGACCGTGAACCACACCGCGCCCTTCTCGCACACGCAGACGATGCGCGCCTCGGCCGAGACGCCGCGCTCGAGGAGCGAGGGCAGCACCCGCTCGCGGAGGAACGCGTCGGAGCGGCCGGTGTTGAAGACGATCGGGATGCCGGCGTTCGCGAGGGCGACGAGGTCGTCGGCGATCTCGGGGATCGCGATCGTGCGGGTCGTCGGGCTGGCGATGGGGCCGTCGACGTCGAGGAGGAGGCCGAGAGGCGGGGGTGTGGAGGTCATCGCGACCCATTCTGCCGTGCGGGGCCCCGAACCGCCCCGCGGACGGCGTCAGCGGACGACGAGGGAGAGGAGCAGCGTCATCCCGAGCGCCAGGACCGAGGCGAGCGAGACGCCGACGGTCACGGTCTTGAGCGCTCCGCGCACCGACTGGCCGAGGAAGCTCTGCAGCAGCCAGAACGTGTTCGAGGTGACGTGGATGCAGAAGAGGGCGCCCGATCCCGCCGCCAGCGCGATCAGCAGCGGATCGAGCCCGATGGTCGCCGCGACCGGGGCGACCACTCCGGCCGCCGTGATCGCCGAGAGGGTGACCGAGCCGACCGCGATGTGCAGGACCGCCGCCATCACCCAGACGAGGAGCAGCGGAGCGGTCGCCGAAGCCGAGAAGTAGCCCGCGAGCAGATCGCCGAGGTCGCCCTCCGCGATCACGGCCGCGAGGCTGCCGCCGACTCCCGTCAGGAGGAAGATCTGGCCGCCGTCCTGGAACCCCTTCGCCACGGCCTTCTCGATCCGCTTCGCGCCGACGACGGAGCGGCCCACCGCCCCGGTCGCGATCACGGCGATGAGCAGGGCGATCACGGGGTCGCCCAGGAACTGCAGGACCGGCACCTCCGCACCGGCGACCGTGAGCACCGCCTCCGATGCGATGAGCAGGAGTGCGAGCAGCATCGGTGCGAAGAGGAGGAGGAGCGGGCGCTCGCGCGGCGCGTCGCCCTCCGGCGGGGCGGCGACTCCTCCGCTCCCGTGCTCGATGCCGGCGCGCCCGGGCGACGAGAAGTCGGGGCTGCCCCCGTGGACCGCGCCACCCGCCTCGGCCGCCACGAGGACCGGCGCCTCGTCGCGCAGGAGGGTCGACTCGTCGCGCGCGGGATCCCAGAAGCCCGCGCGGAAGGCGAGCGACATCAGGAGGATCGTGACGACCACCGTCGGCGCCACCACAGCGAAGCCGCCGAGCATCATGACGCCGAGCGGGACTCCGAGGAGACCGGCGAGGGCGACCGCGGCGAAGCCCGGCACCATCATCACGATCCCCATCTCGAGCCCGACGGCGAAGGTCACCGAGACGATGCCCGTGCCCGCCCGACCCAGCCGCGGAGCGATCCGGCGGGCGAGCGGCGCCGCGATGACGATGAGCGCGTCGACGAAGATCGTCTGCAGGTAGGTGGCGAACGAGAGGCCCAGTGCGTAGGGGATGCCCCGACGGCCGAAGGTCCGCATCAGACCCTCGACGAGGCGCACCACCGCTCCCATCTCGTTGAGCATCGCGCCGATCAGCACGCCCCAGCCGATCAGGAGGCCCGCCTCCATCATCACCTCGCCGAAACCGCGGGTCATGGTCGAGACGGTTTCGACGGGGCCGAGCCCGGTCAGGAGTCCGATCGCGGCGGCGCCGACGGCGAGCACGAGCACGGGGTTCTGGCGGAAGCGGACGATCGCGATCACGACGACGACGATCACCACGGCGACGACACCGAGGGTGTACCACTCGGGCATAGAGGTCCTCCTCCGCTCGCGGCTCCGCGTGCGCTCACACACTAGGGGAACGCGGGGGACCCCGGCGGACCCGGATGACCGCGGAGGACGCAGGGCCTAGCGTGGAGGGATGGCACTGACGCTCCCGGAACCCCGGCTCCCCTCCCTCCTCGACTCCCCCGTCCTGCGCTGGGGGATCATCGCCCCGGGCTCGATCGCCGGGAGCTTCGTCGATGCGCTGCAGAAGCACACGCGGCAGCGCGTCGTCGCCGTCGGCTCTCGGTCGCTCGAGCGTGCAGAGCAGTTCGCGCAGCGCTTCGGGATCGAGCGCGCCCGGGCCGGCTACGACGCGGTGGTGAACGACCCGGAGGTGGACGTCGTCTACATCGCGTCGCCGCACTCCGAGCACGCCCGCCAGGCGCTGCTCGCCATCGCGGCGGGCAAGCACATCCTGGTCGAGAAGCCGTTCGCGCCCACTCCGGGCGAGGCCGAGATGATCGTGCACGCCGCGCGCGACGCGGGGGTGTTCGCGATGGAGGCGATGTGGATGCGCTACCTGCCGCACGTGGACGTGGTCCGGCAGCTCGTCGCCGACGGGGCGGTCGGAACCCCCGCGCTCGTCTCGGCGGACTTCGGCGCGGCGTTCCCGTTCGACCCGTCGAGCCGCATCTTCGATCCGGCGCTCGCGGGCGGGGGCCTGCTCGACGTGGGCGTCTACGCCTCCTCGTTCGTCTCGATGATCGCCGGCACCCCGCAGAGCACGGTGGTCGCCGGCAGCCTCACCGAGACCGGAGTCGACGCCACCGCCACCATCGTGGGACGGCACGCGGGCGGCGTGCAGTCGGTCGCTACGTCGACCGTGCTGGCCGATACTCCGCAGACCGCGTTCGTGGCCGGCGGGGAGGGGCGCATCGACGTGCATCCGTCGTTCTGGAGCCCCAGCGGGGTGACGCTGACCCGCGGCTCCGAGAGCGGGTCGTGGACGGACGAGTCGCCGCTCCAGGGTGGTGAGGGGCTCGCCTGGGAGGCGGTGCACCTCGCGGGATACCTCGCCGAGGGGCGCACGGAGTCGCCGCTGCACCCGCTCGACGAGGTCGTGCAGGTGGTGCGCACGCTGGACGACGCGCGTCGGCGCCTGGGCGTGAACGTCTAGGCGGAGGCTCCGCGCGCCGTCTGCAGGCGTCGGTGCGGTCTGCAGGCGGCGGTGCGATCTACAGGCGTCAGTGCGATCTGCAGGCGTCGGTGCCGTCTGCCGGAGACAGGGGCGGTTCGGTGCGTGGTCATGCGGCAGAACGGGTGATCTCGGCCTGATCTCCTGCAGATCGCACCAGCACCTGCAGATCGAGCACGTCAGCGCCTCAGCCCGCCGGCAGCTCCACCCGGAAGCTCGTGCGCCCGGGCTCCGACTCGACGAGCACGCGCCCGCCGTGCGCGTCGACGACCGCCGACACGATCGCCAGCCCCAGGCCCGTCGAGCCGGTCGTGCGGGCACGCGACGAGTCGCCGCGCGCGAACCGCTCGAACAGCACCGGCACCAGCGCGGGGTCGATCCCCGGTCCGGAGTCGGTGACCGTCACCACCGCGATCGGCAGCCCGCGCTCGTCGCGCTCCTCGGCGAGCGCCGCGACGACCCGGGTGCCGGGAGGCGTGTGCACGGCGGCGTTCCGGAGCAGGTTCGCGACCACCTGGTGCAGGCGGAAGCCGTCGCCGCGGATCTCGAGCGGCTCCTCCGGGAGGTCGAGGTCCCACTCGTGGTCGGGTCCGGCGACGTGCGCGTCCGACACCGCCTCGATCAGCACCATGGTCAGATCGACAGGCTCCTTCTCGAGGTCGCGTCCCTCGTCGAGGCGCGCGAGGAGGAGGAGGTCCTCGACCAGGGAGGTCATCCGGGTCGCCGCCGACTCGATCCGGTCGAGCGAGTAGGTCGCGGCCTCCGGCAGCTCGACGTCGCTCCGGCGGGGCAGCTCGGCGTAGCCGCGGATCGCGGCGAGCGGGGTGCGCAGCTCGTGCGAGGCGTCGGCGACGAACTGCCGCACCTTGTTCTCGCTCGCCTGGCGCGCCTCCAGAGCCCCGCCGACGTGGTCGAGCATGCGGTTGAACGCGGCGCCCACCCGGCCGACCTCGGTGCGGGTGTCGGCGTCCTCCTCGAGCACGCGCTCCACGAGCTCGACCTCGCCGCGCTCGAGGGGCAGCTCGGCGACGCGGGTCGCGGTCGCCTCCACCCGCTCGAGCGGCCGGAGGGCCACCCGGATGATCGCGGTCGCGATCAGGGCGACGAGGATCATCGCCAGGAGGACGACCGTCAGGACGACCAGCGTCAGCGAGCGGAGCGTCTCGCTGACCTCGCCCAGGGGCACTCCGACGACGACGACCGAGCCGTCGACCGCGGTCGCGCGGACCCGGTACTCCCCGAGCTCGCCGGGGAGCTCGATCGTGACCTCGTCGCCACCCGCGGTGACGGCGGCGTTCAGCACCGAATCGGCGGGGTCGGTGAACTGCTGGCAGGTGTCGGCGGCGTCGATGTACGCGCCGACGAAGGATCCGTCGGACTCCCGCACCGCGGTGATGGTGCTGAGGTCCTGGCTGGGCCCGTTGCCGAACGATCCGCTCGGGCAGGTCGTCGCCCGCTCGATCGCGCTCGGCCCCGCGAACTGAGTCGGGCCGTCGAAGTTCTGGAGGCGGGTGAGCGAGTCGCTCAGCTGCGAGTCGGTGCTCTCGTAGAGGATCCCGCGCAGCGACAGCACGCTGACGGCGCCCACGATCCCCGCGGTCACGGCGACCATCGCGACGACCGCGACGACCATCCGCCGCCGGAGCGTCCACGGAGACCGACGCCCGCCGCGCGAGCGCCGGAGCGCCGAGCGGGTGGCGAAGTCGCCGAGCGTCGGCCGGGCCCGCCCGCGATCCGCTGCCACTACTCCGCGGGCTTCAGCATGTAGCCGGCGCCGCGCACGGTGTGGATCATGGGCGAGCGGCCCGCGTCGATCTTCTTGCGGAGGTAGGAGATGTAGATCTCGACCACGCTCGACTTGCCGCCGAAGTCGTACGACCAGACCCGGTCGAGGATCTGCGCCTTGCTCAGCACGCGCCGAGGGTTGCGCATCAGGAAGCGCAGCAGCTCGAACTCGGTCGCGGTCAGCTCGATGTCGGTGTCGCCGCGGCGGACCTCGTGGCTGTCCTCGTTGAGGACGAGGTCGCCGACGACGACCTCGGGGTCGTCGACGTCGTTGGCGAGCAGGGTGGAGCGGCGGATGAGACCGCGCATCCGGGCGACGAGCTCCTCGAGCGAGAACGGCTTGGTGACGTAGTCGTCTCCGCCGGCCGTCAGCCCCGCGATGCGGTCGTCGAGGGCGTCCTTCGCCGTGAGGAAGAGCACCGGCGTCGCGCTCCCGTCGGCGCGGACCCTCTGGAGCACCTGCAGCCCGTCGATGTCGGGGAGCATCACGTCGAGGACGATCACGTCGGGACGGAACTCGCGGGTGATCGTGATCGCGGCGCGCCCCTCCGCCGCGGTGCGCACCTCCCAGCCCTCGTAGCGGAGCGCCATCTGCAGCAGGTCGGTGAGGGTGCTCTCGTCGTCGACGACGAGGACGCGGATCGGTGATCCGTCGGCGCGCTTGAGTCGGGTGCGCTGCGCGGAGGCGAGGTGCTTCGAGGGGGCTGGGATGCTCATGTCTCCCCAGTATCGGGACTTTCCTATGAGCAGGCTATGTCCGGCCGATGCCGTCCCTGTGGGGAACCGAAGGGGCCGAGCGGTCCCGGCTCAGCGATCCTTCGCGGGATCGGCCGACTCGAGCGCCTCCGGCTCCTCGACCACCGCCGATCGCGCGTAGCCGCGCACCCTCCGGTCGATGAAGGTCGCGAACCACAGCAGCACCCCGACGACCAGCAGCACCCCGGCGATCTCGTACTGGGCGAGATCGCGGCCCGACGTGATCGGCAGCACGAGGTAGAGGCACGCGATCGCGCCGAGCACCGGCAGCACGGTCGGCGTGCGGAAGTGGCTGTGCTCGACCGGCTGCTTCCGCAGGACGAGGACCGAGACGTTCACGACGGCGAACACGGCGAGCAGCAGCAGCGACGTAGTCCCTCCGAGCAGCACCACGATCGGGTCGGACGGATCGCGCGAGACGTAGGCGGTCAAGAGCAGCGCGATGACGGTGGTGAAGAGGATCGCCGCCCACGGCGTGCGCCGGCCGGGCAGCACGTTCCGCAGGAACGGCGGGAGCACGCCCTGCTTGCTCATCCCGTAGAGCAGGCGGCTGGCCATCATCATGTTGATCAGGGCGCTGTTCGCCACCGCGAAGAGCGAGATGAAGGGCAGCAGGGTCGAGATGGGGAAGTCCGGCGCCGCCGCCTCGACGACCGTGACGAGCGGAGTGTCGTTGCCCGCGAGGTCGCCCACCGGCACGATCGCGACCGCGAGGGTCGACACCAGCACGTAGACGACCGCCGTGATCGCGAGACCCGTGAGCATGACTTTCGGGAAGATGCGGCTGGGCTCCTTCGTCTCCTCCGCCATGTTCACCGAGTCCTCGAAGCCGACCATCGCGAAGAAGGCGAGCGAGGTCGCCGTGCTGACCGCGAGCAGCAGCGACTTGTCCTCCGGCCCCTCGAAGACGACCACGCGCGAGAAGTCGGCCTGACCGCCGAACACGGCGAAGAAGCAGACGAAGATCACCAGCAGCAGACCCGAGAGCTCGATCAGGGTGAGCACGACGTTCAGGCCGACGCTCTCCGCGACTCCGCGCAGATTGACCAGCGCGATGCAGACCATGAACACGAGCGCGATGAGCAGGCGCGTCCCCGCGCCGTCGCCCAGACCGAAGCCGAGGGCGAAGTTGCTCGCGAACGCCCCGGAGGCGGCGCTCGCCGAGGTGATCCCGCTCGCCATCACCGTGAAGCAGACCAGGAACGTGACGAAGTGGATGCCGAACGCCTTGTGCGCGTAGAGGGCCGCACCTGCCGCCTGCGGGAACTTGGTCACCAGCTCGAGATAGGAGCAGGCCGTCAGCGTCGCGACGACGAACGCGATGACGAACGGCAGCCAGGCCGCGCCTCCCACCTCGGCGGCGACCTGACCGGTCAGGGCGTAGATGCCCGTGCCGAGGATGTCGCCGACGACGAACAGGAGGAGGAGCTTGGGGCCGAGGACCCTCTTCAACTCGGGTGGAGCGGAGGTCTCGCGTGTCGCAGTCATGATCGGCGCCTCCGTCGGTTCGTTGCAGCTGTCCGTTCGTTCCGTGGGCGCGAGCCTAGGCCCGCGGCAGCCGCCGGGGAACCCCCGCCGCGGCCCGGGAGGCGGGTGCCGGCGTCATCGTCGACCCATAGGGAGGCGCAAGGGGGCGCTTAGACCCCGCCCCTACGGTCGGCCATCGAGCGGACCACCCCGCTCCCTCCCCCGCGTCCCGGCTCCGGGACCGTCTCAGACCGATCGAAGGAACAGATGTTCGCCACCTACCTCAGGCGAGAGCTCACCAATCGGCGACGGCAGACCGTCATCATCGCCGCCGGGATGGCGCTCGCCATCGCCCTCGTGATCCTCGTCAACTCGTTCGCCGCCGGAGTGCAGAACGCCCAGGCCTCCGTCCTCGAGTCCGTCTACGGAGTCGGCACCGACATCACCGTCACCCAGGCCGCCGAGGCCCCGACCGAGGGCGGCGGGCAGCGCTTCGACTTCGGTTCGTCCGACGGGACCACCGAGGGCGGCACGACCTCGGTCAACCAGTCCCGCCTCGCGGCCGACCCCGGCACGGCGACGTTCGACGCCTCCGCCGTCGACACGGTCCTCGGAGTCGACGACGTGCAGACCGCGATCGGCGTTCTCTCGCTGAGCAACACCACCTTCAACGGCGAGCTGCCCGACATGAGCCAGATGGGCTCGGGCGCCGCTCCCGGAGCCGACCAGTCCGGCGAGGCGCCCTCCGGCGGACCCGACGGAGCCGGCGGATCCTCCTTCGACGTCGACTCGTTCTCGGTGCTCGGGCTCGACCCGGCCGGCTCGGCGATCGGCCCCCTGGCCGACGTGAGCCTCACCGACGGCCGCACCTTCACCGCCGAGGACGCGGGGCAGAACGTGGTCGTGATCGACTCCTCCTACGCCACGACCGCCGAGCTCTCGGTCGGCTCGACCCTCGACATCGGCGGGACCGAGTTCAGCGTGATCGGGATCGTCACCTCGGACTCGACCGACGCGAGCACCGCCTCCGACACCTACATCCCGCTCGACGTCGCGCAGACCCTCGCCGGCCAGGACGGGATGATCTCGTCGGTCTACGTGCAGGCCGCCTCCTCCGAGGACATCGCCCAGATCCAGTCGGACATCGAGACGGCCCTCCCCGACAACACCGTCTCGACGCAGTCCGACCTCGCCTCCTCCGTCTCGGGCTCGCTGTCGACCGCCGGCGACCTGGTCTCGAGCCTGGGCACCTGGCTCTCGCTCCTGGTCCTCGCCGCCGCGTTCCTGATCGCGACGCTCTTCACGATCTCGGGGGTCACCCGGCGCACCCGGGAGTTCGGGACGCTCAAGGCCATCGGCTGGACCAACGGCTCGATCGTGCGCCAGGTCGCCGGCGAGTCGGTCGTGCAGGGGCTGATCGGAGGCGCCGCCGGAATCGTCATCGGCCTCGCGGGGATCGCCATCGTGAACGGCATCGCACCGACGCTCTCCGGCACCTCCGCGACGACCACGGCGGCGGCGGGCCCCGGCGGCGGCTTCGGAGGCGGAGGCCCGGGTGCCGCGCAGACGGCCACGGCCACCGAGATCGCCCTGTCGCTGCCGATCACCGTCCCGGTGATCCTGCTCGCGGTCGGACTCGCGATCCTCGGCGGTCTCCTCGCCGGTGCGATCGGAGGCTGGCGCGCCTCGCGCCTGCGCCCCGCCGCCGCACTCCGCTCCGTCGGCTGAGCCGACCCACCCTCGACACGAAGGACACCGACATGTACACCCTCACGAACGTCAGCAAGAGCTACGACGGATCCAAGACGAAGGTCACGGCGCTGAAGAACGTCACTCTCTCGATCCCCGACGGCCAGATGGTCGCGATCCAAGGCCCGACGGGAGGCGGCAAGTCGACGCTCCTGCAGATGCTCGGCGCCCTCGACCGGCCGACCTCCGGCACCGTCGTGCTCGGCGAGAACGAGATCTCGTCGGCCGGCGACGGCCGCCTGGCCGAGGTCAGGGCGAAGGACGTCGGGATCGTCTTCCAGAGCTTCAACCTGATCCCGACGCTCACGGCGCTCGAGAACGTCGAGACAGCCCTCGCTCCCCAGCGCATCCCGTCGGCCGAGCGGGCCGCGCGCGCGAAGGAGGCGCTCGCCTCCGTCGGGCTCGCGGACCGGCTCGATCACCTGCCCGCCGAGCTCTCGGGCGGCCAGCAGCAGCGCGTCGCGATCGCCCGCGCACTGGTGAAGAACCCGAAGGTGCTGCTGGCCGACGAGCCGACCGGTGCCCTCGACGAGGACACCCGCGACGACATCATGACGCTGCTCGAGACGCTCTGGAAGGATCTCGGTCTCACCCTGGTGATCGTGACGCACGACTCCGCCGTCGCTCGCCGCGCTCAGCGCCGCCTGCACATCAAGGGCGGGCACGTGAAGGACGTCGCCTGACACCCGCTCCGCTCGCCGGCCTGCTGGTCGAGCAGCCCTGCAGGGCGTATCCGCTCCGCGGGCTACTCGATCAGCAGGCGGAGCCGGATCGTCGAGTGCGTCAGATCGCGTGCGAGCGGAGGAACGCGAGGGCGCGCGGCCACGCGTCGGTCGCCGCCGCCGCGTCGTAGGTGCCGTCGTTGGCGTCGTTGAAGAACGCGTGACCCGCACCCGGGTAGACGACGAGCTCGACGTCCTCGCCCGCGGTCGCCTCCCGGATGCCCGGGACCTGCGCCATCAGGGGCGCGTCCTGGTCTCCGTAGAAGGCGAGCACCGCGACGTCGAGAGCGGCCAGCTCGTCGGCGGAGGCGGTGTTGTGCCCGTAGAACGGCACGGCGGAGGCGAGACGCGGCTCGGCGAGCGCCAGCGCCCAGCTGAAGGTCCCGCCGTAGCAGAAGCCGGTCACCGAGACGCTGAGGACGCCGTCCTCGCTGAGCAGCCGGCTCACCAGTGCCCGGAGGATCGCGACGGAGCGCTGCGAGTGCTCGGGCGTGAAGACCGGCGCGAAGAAGGTGCGCAGCTCGACCTGGCGGGGCAGCCTCCGGACCGGGTGGTCGTAGTCGGCGCGCTGCTCGGTGTCGAGCTGCTCGAGCAGGCCGCTCTCGGCGAGCAGCTCGGGTGCGACGACGCGGAAGCCCTCGGCCGCGTAGCGATCGGCCACCGAGCGGATGTGCCCGTCGACCCCCCAGACCTCGTGGATCAGGATGAGCGCGTGCTCGCCCTCTCCGCTGCGGTAGACGGGTACGTCGTGGTCGGCCAGGGTCCAGGTCTCATCGCTCGTGGGCATGGCCGAACCCTAGCCGTGCGCACCGACAGCGGGCTGCGGACCCCTGCGCTCGATCACCGCCGTGCTGGTCGACGGGCGCGCGGGGCTCCTCACGCCGCCCGGACTCGAGCTCGGCGAGAATGACGGCATGTCCTCGCCGTCAGCCGACACGTCTCCCGACGACTCCGACATCCCCGGCGACGGCCGGGACGAGACCGAGACGGAGCGGTGGGACCGGAACTGGAACGAGATCCTGCAGGAGCTCCGGGTCATCCAGACGGGCACCCAGATCCTGACGGGCTTCCTGCTCGCGATCGCCTTCCAGCAGCGGTTCACCGAACTCGATGCCTTCCAGGTCGACGTGTACCTGGTTCTGGTCACGGTCTCCGTGACGGCGACCCTCCTCGGGCTCGCTCCCGTCAGCCTCCATCGCGAGCTCTTCCGCCGCCGGGCGAAGGCCGCGCTCGTGCGCGCGGGGAACGTCCTCCTCCGACTCACTCTGGGCGCCGTGGCGCTCGTGCTCATCGGCACGGTGCTGCTCGTCTTCGACGTCGTCACCACCAGACCCCTCGCGATCACCGCGGCGACGGTCACGGGAGTCGCCATCGTCGGGATCTGGCTCGCGCTGCCCTGGCGCCTCCGCGTCCGATCCTGAGCCCGACGCGCCGTCGGACCCTGCTCGTCCCCCTCCGTCACAAGGGGGGCACGGCGCCGGCCGCGCTGTCCCCCGTCCCTCCGGTCGTCAGGATCTCGTCCCACTCCCCCTCCGGCCGCTCGTAGCGGAAGCCGTGCCGCTCGTACAGTCGCCGGGCCGCGCTCCCTCGCAGCGCGTCCAGGCGGAAGGGCAGGTCGTGACGCGCCTCCTCGCCCATCACCGTGCGCAGCACCTCGCCGCCGACGCCGCGCCCCTGCACGCCCGGCTCGAGGTAGAAGTGCTCGATCCACACGGCGTCGTCCTCGACGCGCGCCGCGATGCAGCCGACCGCGGAGCCGTCGATCTCGACGACGCGCGTGTGCTCGGGCCGGTAGCCGTCGAGGAACCGGTGGCGCACACGGTGCGCGTCGTAGCGGTCGAGCCGCTCGAGGTCGGGCCGCATCACGACAGCGCGGAGCTCGGCGATCCACGCCGCGTCCTCGACGACCCCCGGCCGGAGCGACCAGTCGGGCTCAGCGCCCACGGGGCTTCCGCGTCCGCCGGACGACGGCCTTCGGCGCGCTGGGACGCGCCGGCTTCTTGCGCCCGCCGCCCGCCTTCTCCGCCGCCTCGCGCACCTCCCTCGCCTTGGCCTTCGCGGCCTTGGCCCGTGACGCCACCGGAGGCGTCGCCGCCGTCCCGCGCGTCGTGTTCGCGCTCCGGCCGCGCACGACGCCGATGAAGTCCTCGATGTCGTCGCTCTTCTCCTCCGTGAGCCACGCGAGGCGGACGGAGGTCGGGGCCACTCCCGACACGGGCACCGCGGTGACGTCCTTGCGGCTGTGCACGCGCGCGACCGACTGCGGGAGGATCAGCACGCCGACGCCGGCCGCCACCTGCTCGACCGCGTCGTCGAGATCGCGCAGCACGGGCAGCGGGCGCCGGGAGCCGTCGGCGATCTCGACGGCGAGCGCCGCCCACTCCGGCACCTCGGCCGGATCCTGCAGCAGGTGCTCCTCGGCCAGGTCGGCGACCTCGACGCCCTCGGCATCGGCCAGGGGGTGCTCGCGCCAGAGGACGGCGACGGGCTGCTCGTCGTAGAGGTGGATCGAGCTGACCGCGTCGGAGGCGATCTCGCCGCGGACGAAGGCGAGCAGCGCGCGGCCGTCGCGCAGCACCGACTCCTGCTCGCGCTCGTCGATCACCGTGATGCGCAGCGGGAGCTCGGGTCGGCGCTGGCCCCAGACGCGGGTCCACTTCGTCGGCGTGACGCCGGGGACGAGCGAGACGGCGAGCACGGGGCCCGCATCGACGTCGATCGCCTCGTGAGCCTCGTGGTCGATGATCTCGGGCTCGTCGCTCATCGTTCCAGGGTAGGCGCTCGACCGGGCGCCGGTAGGGTTGCCGCATGGCCAAGGCGACCCAGACGATGAAGGCTGCGACCGCGGCGAAGAAGCTGCAGATCTTCCTGCCCGCGACCCCGGAGGAGTTCCAGGAGTCGTCGATCTCTCGCGAGCAGTACGACGAGCTGGTCGCGAACCCGCCGGCCTGGCTGACGACGCTGCGCGAGGAGGGCCCGCACCCGCGCCCCGTCATCGCCTCCCGGCTCAACGTCTCGATCTCGGGGCTCGCCCGCGGCGGCATCACCGAGGCGCTCACGTCGGCCGAGATCCAGGCCCTCCTCGACGAGGTGCCCGAGTGGCTGCGCGTCGAGCAGAACCGCTACGCCGAGGTGCGCCGCGAGCAGGCGCGCCTGAAGGCGGAGCGGGCCGCCAAGCTCACCGAGTAGGCGCCCCGCGAGAGAGCCCCGCCCCGTCGAGTCGGCCTGAGACGGCAGGCTCCCTCGACGGGACGGGGCTCTCTCGGTGCCGGCGCCTACTGGTTCGAGAACGCGGCGTCGAACGACGCGGTCGGCAGCTTCCAGAGCAGCGAGCGGATGTAGCCCACGGCCTCGGCCGCGCCGTGCAGGCGGTCCATGCCGGCGTCCTCCCACTCGATCGAGATCGGGCCGGTGTAGCCGATCGCCTCGAGCGCGCGGAACGAGTCCTCCCACGGCACGTCTCCGTGCCCTGTCGAGACGAAGTCCCACCCGCGCCGCGGGTCGCCCCACGGCAGGTGCGAACCGAGCACGCCCGAGCGGCCGTTCTGCGGGCGCATCCGCGTGTCCTTGCAGTCGACGTGGTAGATCCGGTCCTTGAAGTCCCAGATGAAGCCGACCGGGTCGATGTTCTGCCACATCATGTGCGACGGGTCCCAGTTGAATCCGAAGGCCTTCCGGTGCCCGATCGCCTCGAGGGTCTTCACGCTCGACCAGTAGTCGTAGGCGATCTCGGACGGGTGCACCTCGTGCGCGTAGACGACGCCCTGCGCGTCGAACTCGTCGAGGATCGGGTTCCACCGCGTGGCGAAGTCCTCGTAGCCCTCCTCGATCACCGAGGCCGGCACCGGCGGGAACTGCGCCACGTAGGGCCAGATCTTCGAGCCCGTGAAGCCCACCACGACGTCCACGCCGAGCTTCCGCGCGACGCGTGCCGAGCGCTTCATGTCCTCGGCGGCCCGCTGTCGCACGCCCTCGGGATCGCCGTCGCCCCAGGTGTAGTCGCGCACGAGGGCCCTGTGGCGGAAGTCGATCGGATCGTCGCAGACGGCCTGGCCGGTGAGGTGGTTCGAGATCGCGAAGACCTCGAGCCCGTAGCGGTCCAGGATCTCGAGCCGGGAGGCGACGTACGAGTCGTCCTCGTCGGCCCGCTTGAGATCGAGGTGGTCGCCGGAGGCGGCGATCTCGAGACCGTCGTAGCCCCACTCGGAGGCGAGGCGCGCGACCTCCTCGAAGGGCAGGTCGGCCCACTGGCCGGTGAACAGGGTCACCGGGTGGGTGGCGGCGTAGGTCTTCTGCTCGCTCACGGGCGGGCCTCCTCGTCTGCGGCGCCGGGCACGGTGACCCAGGCGCCGGTGGCGGCCGCGTCGAGCACGGCCTCGGTGATCAGCGCGGCGCGGAGCCCATCGTCGAAGGTCGGCAGACCCTCCACGTCGGCTCCGGCGACGGCGGCGTAGGTGTCGCGGGCGAAGGCGTTGAACGCGTCCTGATAGCCCATCGGGTGCCCGCTCGGCACGATGGAGAGCCGCGCCGCATCCGGAGCGAGGATCGCGCCGTCGCGCGGGACGAGCACGGCGCTGTCGCGGCGGCCCACCCACAGCGTCTCGGGCAGCTCCTGCTCGAAGCGCAGCGACTCCTCCAGGCCGGAGACCTCGAGGACGAGCTCGTTGCGGTGACCCGCGGTGACCTGCGAGACCAGGAGGGTGCCCACGGCACCGCCCGCGAGGCGCACGATCGCGCCCGCCGCGTCCTCCGTCTCGACCGGCCTGCCGCCGCGCTCGGCGTGGATCGTGCTCGTGACCGAGGCGAGCGACTCGATGCGCTCCCCCGTCACGAACTCGAGCAGGTCGACCAGGTGCGAGCCGATGTCGCCGAAGGCGCGGGAGCGACCTCCGGCGGCGGGGTCGACGCGCCAGTTGTCGTCGGAGGCGCCGAGCAGCCAGTCCTGCAGGTAGCTGCCGCGCACCGTGACCAGCCGGCCGGTCTCGCCCGCGGCGACGCGGGCGCGCGCCTCGCGCACCATCGGGTGGAACCGGTAGGCGAACGGCACGGTCGCGACGATCCCCGCGGCGGAGGCGGCCCGCGCGAGCGAGCGCGCCTCCTCGACCGTGGCGGCGAGCGGCTTCTCGCACACCACGTGCTTGCCCGCGGCGATCGCGGCGAGGGCGAGCTCGGCGTGCGAGGCGTTCGGGGTGCAGACGTGGATCAGGTCGATGTCGTCGTCCTCGATCAGCGCCTGCGCGTCGGAGTAGGCACGCTCGAAGCCGAGCTCGCCCGCCGCCCTCTCGCCCTTCTCGGGGCTGGAGGAGGCGACACCCGCGAGCACGGCACCGGCGCTGCGAGCGGCGCGGCTGTGCACGGCGGCCATGAAGCCGCCTCCGAGCACGCCGACGCGGAGGGCGGCCGCCATCAGGCGAGCGTCGCTTCCGTCGGGTCCCAGTCCTCGGGCAGCGCGGGGCGGGGCACGACGGTGCTCTCGACGAGCACCTTCTCGCCGGTCTCTGCGGCCTCGAGGAGGGAGAGCATGACGTCGGTCACGTGGTACGCGAGGTCACCGGAGGCGGCCTCCGCCCGGTCGGCGCGGATCGCGCGCGCCAGCTCGAGCACTCCCGTGCCGCGCGAGGCGGTCGAACCCGTGGCCTGGATGACCTCGGGCTCCTTCGAGCCTCGGCGGTAGAGGGTGATCTCGCCGTCGTGCATGTTCGGATCGGGAAGGACGAGGGTCCCCTCCGTGCCGTTGATCTCGACGAAGCCCATCCGCAGCTTGCTCGACTCGAAGCTCCAGACTCCCTGGGCCGAGGCGCCGGACTCGAAGCGCAGCAGGCCGCCGATGTGCGTCGGGATGGTCACCGGGAACTCGGTGCCCTCCTTGGGACCGGAGCCGACGACTCGGGTGGCGCGCGCCTGCGACGAGACCGCCGTGACGCTCTCGACCGGTCCGAGGTTCTGCACGAGGGTCGTGATGTAGTACGGCCCCATGTCGAGCAGCGGTCCGCCGCCCTCGGTGAAGAAGAACTCGGGGTTCGGGTGCCAGCCCTCGGGGCCGGGGCCCTGGAAGAGGGTGATCGCCGAGAGCGGAGTGCCGATGGCGCCGCTCTCGATGATGCGCTGCGCGGTCTGCAGACCCGCACCGAGGAAGGTGTCGGGAGCCGTCGCGACGCGCAGCCCCTTCTCCTTGGCGAGGGCGAGCAGCTCGACTCCGCTGTCGCGGTCGAGCGAGAAGGGCTTCTCGGTCCAGACGTGCTTGCCGGCCTCGACGGCGCGGCGGGCGACCTCGACGTGCGCGGCGGGGATCGTCAGGTTGACGACGATCTCGATGCCGGGGTGCGCGAGGAGCTCGTCGACCGAACCCGACGCGGGCACGCCGAACGCCTCGGCCTGCGCCTTCGCGCGCTCGAGGTCGATGTCGGCGACGAAGAGCACCTCGAGATCGGGGAACGTCGTGAGGTTGGTGAGGTACTGGGTGCTGATGTTGCCCGCACCGATGACGCCGACGCCGGCGCGGCCCGAGCCGGTCATGCGTCGATCCCGGTGACGTAGCCGAACGCGGTGGTGAGGCCCTCGAAGATGTCGCCGGCGTAGGCGTCGAACTCGAGCACGGGGAGCGCCTGAGGCGCTGCCGCGAGCACCGCGGGGATGTTCATCGCACCCGACCCTGCCGGCTGCTGCGCCTTAGTGTCCATCGACACCGGTCCGTCCTTGATGTGGAGGAAGCGGACCGTGTCGCCGAGTCGGCCGAGCACCTCGACCGGGTCGTCACCGCCCACAGCGGCCCAGTAGGTGTCGAGCTCGAGGACGATCCGCGGGTCGAGAAGCGTCGCGAGGTGCTCGTAGGCGCTCCGGCCGTCGACGCGGTTCTCGAACTCGAACCAGTGGTTGTGGTAGCCGAGCGCCAGCCCGCGCGACGCGGCGGAGTCGGCGAGCGCGTTCAGATCGTCGGCGATCGACTTCACGTCGTCGGCGCTGGTCCAGCGGGCCGGGTCGACGAAGGGGTCGATGACGGTCTGCACACCGAGGGAGGCGGCGACGTCGAGGGTCTCGTCGACGGAGGTGCCCTCCTGCGGTCCGAGGAGGCGCGCGTGGGCGCTCGGCGCCGAGAGCCCACTGGCAGGCAGCGCCGTGCGGTAGCCCTCGGCGAGGTTCACGAAGTCGAAGAGCTCGACCTTCGTGAGTCCGATGCCGGCGAGCCGGTCGAGGGTGGCGGGCAGGTCTGCGGCGAGGGGCTCGCGGACCGAGTACAGCTGGACGGAGAGGTCTGAGGGTGTGACCACCGGGGTGCTCCTGATCGACGTCGAAAGGATGGTGCCTCCGACCCTACGGCGACTTTTGACGAGAAACAAGCAAAACCTGAGTGGCGTTCGGTAAGAAGTCTCGTGTTCTCGAGCAGAAGCCCGGAGGCTGTGATTGACTCTCGCCATGCCACCCCGCCGCCGACCCGCCGTCAGCGCAGCGGGCGAGCTGCTCCTCCTTCTCTCCGACGGAGTCGCCCGCACCCGGGCCGACGTCGCCGCCGAGACGGGCGCCCATCGCGCCGCCGTCTCGACGCAGCTCGACGCCCTCACCGACTCCGGACTCGTGGTGCGCCGCGACGACGCACCGTCCTCGGGTGGCCGTCCCGCCGCGCGCGTCGCGTTCGACCCGACCGCCCGCCGCCTGCTCGCGATCGACCTCGGGGCGGCGCACGCGACGATCGCCGTCACCGATCTCGACGGGCGCGTCCTCGTCGAGAGGCGCGAGGCGATCGCCATCGCCGACGGCCCGCTGCCCGTCCTGGGGCACGCCCTCGACGTCGCCGACGCGCTGCTCGCCGCGATCCCCGGCGGCGCGCCGCTCGCCGGAGTCGGCGTCGGGGTCCCGGGGCCCGTCGAGCACGCGACGGGGCGGCCGGTCAAGCCGCCGATCATGCCGGGCTGGGACCGCTTCGACATCCCCGCCTTCGTCGGCGGCCGCCGTGCCGTGCCGGTGCTCGTCGACAACGACGTGAACCTGTTGGCCCTCGGCGAGCACGCCGATCACTACCGCGAGATCGACGACCTCCTCTACGTGAAGGTCTCGACCGGCATCGGCGCCGGGATCGTCAGCGGAGGCGCGCTCCAGCGCGGTGCGCTCGGCGCCGCCGGCGATCTCGGTCACGTGCAGGTGCCCGGCGAGCGCGGAGAGGCCGACCTCGAGGCGATCGCGAGCGGTTCGGCGCTCGCCCACCGCCTCGGTGTCCCGAGCACCTCCGACGTGGTCGAGCTGCTGCGCGCCGGTGACGGCACGGCGGTCGGCCTGACGCGGGCGGCGGGCCGCGACATCGGCGAGGTGCTCGCCACCTGCGTGAACCTGCTCAACCCCTCCGTCATCGTGATCGGCGGCAGCGTCGCGGAGGCGAGCCACGAGGTCCTCGCGGGCGTCCGGGAGGTGGTCTACCGCCGCTCCCTGCCCCTGGCGACCCGCTCCCTCGACATCGTCCAGGCTGCGGCCCGCGGCGGCGGCGTCCACGGTGCGGCCCTGATGGTGCGCCGCCATCTTCTCTCCCCCGCCCAGGTCGACGCCTTCCTCCGCGGCTGACGGTCGCGCTCGTGGCACGGATGTCGTGCTGATCGGCGTCCTCCGCGTTCGGGTTGCGTGAGGATCGCTCCCGCGGGCTCGGAAGGCGCGTAGACCGGGACGCATGAACCTCGACTCCTCCGCTGCCGCGGACCCCCTCCCACCCCGCTCCACCACCGGGCGAGGAGGCCGTTCGTGACCCTCACCGCCCTGCTCCCGGGACTGCGCCGCAGCATCCCCGACCCGTTGAACGTGAACGCCTGGCCCGAGCTCACCCGCGCGAGCACGACCGACGTCGTCGTCTCCGGGGTCTCCCTCGTGCGCCTCGTCGAGGTGTGCGGCACCCCCTGCGTGCACGTCGCGGCCGGAGTCGTGCCCGGCACCGGCGGTCGCCCGGCGCCCGACCGGCAGGCGACCGCGATCGTGGTCGCCGTCACCGAGGCCAAACGGGACTCGGAGGGTCGGCTCGAGATCGTGATCGACGCCTGCCTCGACGCCGTCCCCGCCGTGTGGGCGGAGATGCGCGTGATCGGACGGGCATCCTGCGCACACGCCCACCCGACGACCGTCCTCGGGACCGGCCGCAGTGCGGGGACGGCCTGCGAGGCCGCTCTCGCCGTCCTCCCCGACGACCTGCGCGAGGGCGATCTCCTGGCCGTGCCCTGCCCCGACGCCGTCGTGCTCCGCGACCTGCGCCCGGTCCCCGAGGCGAGCGTCGCTCCGGCGACCCCGTCCGTCGCCGACGGCCAGCCCGCCTGGTTGCACGCCCTCGAATGAGCGACCCGTCAGGATTCCGTGGGGATCCGCCCCTGCCGCGCATGCGTCCCATGAGCCCCCGCGCTCGGCGCTCCGACCCGGCGGATCCTGACGGGATGACCGCCGAACACCCTCCCCGCAGCATCACGTCGATCCTGAACCGGCTCCTCGATCGGCGCGACCGCTGGGGCCACCTCACCACCACCGTCACGCGCTACGGCAGCGCCTCCAGCACCCTCGTCGTCTATCCCCCGGGGACACCCGCCGACGAGCGGCGGCGCCAGCACCTCGCCGAGAGCTGGTCGACGATCGGATTCGTGCTCCTCCTAGCCTTCGCGGCCCTCGCTCTCACCGGCGCGGACGCGTGGTGGATCGCCTCGATCCTCACCCTCCTCTACGGAGCCGGCGGACTCGCCCTCGCGAGGACGACCGCTCGCACACGCCGGGCCTCCGCCCACGCGAGCGCGCACGCCTCCCTGCTGGCAGACGCGACGCTCGGCGACGACATCGACCACCTCGCCTCCCTCGCCGCCGTGCTCCGCCGCGCCGATGCCGACCTCGACGAGGGCGAGCTGACCCCGGTCGAGCACGAGCTCGTCTGGACGGCCGTCCACCGGGCGGTCGCCGCCCACGAGTCGGGGCGGCAGCGGGGCGGTCTGCGGATCCTCCGAGACGACCCGCGCTGACCCCCGGACGCCCTGGGTGCACCATCGCCGCCGCCTCGATCCCGGCATCTCGCGCACGGCGAACGCGGGGCCCGGCGTGCCGATTCGCCGGTGCGCGCGAATGGGCGCATGATCGATCGGTGCCCGATCTGCAGCTCTCGTTCCCCTGGGAGACGCAGCCCGTCTTCGTGGACGCCGAGCCGCCGCACCTCAGGCGGGTCGTCGCCGACTCCTCGGACCGCGTCGCCTGGCTCCGCGCCCGCTCCCGCGGCATCACCGCGACCGACGTCGCCCGCCTCTCCTCGCCGGCGGCCATCGACAAGGCCGCGCTCGACAAGCTCTACGGCACGGGCTTCGGAGGCAACGCCTTCACCGATCACGGGCGGGCGCGCGAACCCGAGATCGCGGCCTGGGTCCGCCGCGAGCACGCGATCGAGCCGAGCAGCACGCTCTTCCACGCGAGCCAGGAGCGCCGTCACCTCGCCACTCCCGACGGCATCGGCCTGCGCCAGGACGGCCGGCTCGAGCTGTGCGAGATCAAGACGACCACGAAGCCGTGGAAGAGCATCCCGCGGCACTACCTGCGCCAGGTCTTCTGGCAGCAGTACGTCCTGGGTGCCGAGCGCACCCTGGTCGTCTGGGAGCAGCACCGCGACTTCGTCCCCCTCGACGCCGATCCCGAGTGCCGCTGGGTCGACCGCGACGAGGACGAGATCCACATGCTGGTCCGTCTCGCCGGGATGCTGATGGCGGAGCTGCACGAGAGAACGCGCGCGGGCCGGCGGTGACCGCCCTGCTCCTGCACGGTCTGGGCGGCGATCGCTCCCAGCCGCTGGGTCTGCTGCGCTCCGCGCTCCCGGCCGGCACCGAGGTCCTCGCCCCCGACATCCGCGCCCACGGCTCCTCCGACGAGCTCGGCGCGGCGGCCGACTTCTCGCTCGACTCCCTCGCCGACGAGGTGACCGAGCAGGTGGTCCGCGCCGGAGCCGCGCACAAGCCGCTCACGGTCCTCGGCATCTCGATGGGCGCGGCGATCGCCCTGAAGCTGGCGAGCCGGAAGGTGCTGCCGATCGACCGCGCGGTGTTCGTCAGACCGGCCTTCACGGCCGAGCCGCTGCCCGAGAACCTCTCGGTGTTCCCCGTGATCGCGCAGCTGCTGCACGATCACGGAGCCAAGCGCGGCGAGCGGCTGTTCCGCGCCTCCGGGCTCTTCGCCCGCGCCGCCCAGGTGTCACCGGCGTCGGCGGAGGCGCTGGTGCTGCAGTTCCGCTCTCCCCGCGCCGCCGAGCGCGCGGTCCGGCTCGCCGAGATCCCGCGTAACGCCGCCTACCGCGACTCGGGCGAGCTGGCCGGAGTGATCGCGCGCACGCTCGTCATCGCCGCCGACCGCGACCCGGTGCACCCGGTCGCCGTCGCGGAGCAGTGGGCTAGGGCTCTTCCGGATGCAGACCTCGAGCGGGTCCCGGCACGGGACGCCGGCCTCGCCGCTCAGCAGGATCGGATCCGCGGGCACGTCCGCGACTGGCTCGCACGGCGCTGACCTCCTCGGCGGCCAGGGCCACTCCGACGACCGCCAGCCAGAGCACGGCGATCGCGGTCGCCACGAACTCGAGAGTGCCGCCGAGACCCATCCACACCCGCAGGAGGGAGAGCACTGCTCCTGCGCCGGCCACGACCGCGACAGCGATCCCCGCGATCAGCGACAGCCGCGCGACTCCGGGGCGCTCGCGGGCCGTGGCCAGCTGCAGCATGGCCACGCAGGCCGCCGCGAAGCCGAGGACGGCTGCCGAGGTGTGGATGAGGTCCTGCCAGCTGAAGGCCGGCCCCACGGGCAGCGGGCAGCCGGCCGTGCAGGTGACCTGCGACGCGAGAGCGAAGCAGGCCGCGGCGAGGAGGATCACGGCCGAGGGCGGAAGACCCCTGAGGAGCCGGGTCCGCACGCTCCACGAGCCTGCCGCGATCAGCGCCCCTCCGGCCGCCACGAGGAGGAGCGCGATGCGGAAGGTCCCGGCGGTCGGCAGATCGGGGGCACCCATCTCGCTGACGTAGACCCAGCGGCTCGTGCCGATGCTCGCTCGCGCCGCCAGGAGCAGCGAGAGACCCGCCAGGACGAGGGCTGCGCCGCTCACGAGGACGGTGATCCGTGCCCGACAACGCTGCATCCCCTCATCGTGCCAGACCGGCGGCCGACTCCCGGTACACCTCCCGTCCGGGGGCCATCCGGGCAATCTTCTCGGGCGGGTGACACCGCCGTAACAGCCCGGACTCATTACCTCGATTGACTGAGCGCGGCACTCGGAAGCGGGGTCGGGGGTGCAGTTCTGCCGTTCCCTCCCGCTCGAACCACCACCGGTGCCGCGACAGGAAGGGCGATGATGCACAACAGTGCGCTCGGGCACGGCCTCGTGATCGGAGAGATCCCGGAGGAGGTCGTCGTGCCCGACACGATGACGGCCGCCGTCATCGACGCTCCGGGCGACGCCTCGGTGCTCCACCTCGCGACGGTGCCGACTCCCACGGCCATCAACGCCGAGTTCACCGTCAAGGTGATCGCGGCAGGAGTGAACCCGCTCGACGCGAAGACGCGCGCGGGTCGCGGCGTCGCCTCGCAGATCGGCTCCTACCCGGCGGTCCTCGGTCACGACTTCTCGGGAGTCGTCGTCTCTAGCCCCTACCCCGCGCACTCGCTGCGACCCGGCGACGAGGTCTACGGCTTCGTGATGGTGCCCCGCTACTCGGGCTCGTACGCCGAGTACGTGACGGTGCCGAGCGTCTCGGTCACCAGGAAGCCCTCGACTCTTTCACACGTCGAGGCGGCGGGAGTGCCGCTCGCCGCGCTGACGGCCTGGGGCATGGTCGTCGAGCTGGCGAAGGCGCACGAGGGGCAGCGGATGCTCATCCACGCCGGTTCCGGCGGAGTCGGCCACTTCGCGGTCCAGTTCGCCGCCTACTTCGGGGCCTCCGTCATCGCGACCGGCTCGACCCGCAACCTGCAGTGGCTGCGCGAGCTCGGTGCGTCGCGGGTGATCGACCACACCACCGAGCGGTTCGACGAGCTCCTCGACGAGGTCGACGTGGTCATCGACCTCGTCGGCAACGTGCACGACCGCACCGGCTCGCGCTCGCTGACGGTGCTGCGGCCGGGCGGCCTGATCGTCAACGCCCCCACCGGGAGCTGGCCCGAGTTCTTCGAGGAGTCGGCGGCGGCGGGAGTCCGCGCCTCCACCTACAAGGTCGCCCCGGACGGCGCCACGCTCGCGGTGGTCTCGCGACTGCTCGAGTCGGGCGACGTCCGCGTCTTCATCGACGGCATCTTCCCGCTCGCTCAGGCCTGCCAGGCGCACGAGCAGCTCGAGACCGGTCACACCCGCGGCAAGATCGTGCTCACGGTCGCCGAGGGCTGACCCGACGGCGGGATCAGAGGGCGCGCTCGAGCACGAAGTCGTCCTCCCACCGTCCACCGACGAGGAACCGCCTCGTGCCCACGACCTCGAAGCCGTGCTTCGCGTAGAAGCGGCGCGCCCGCGCGTTCTCCTGGTTCACGCCCAGCCAGACTCCGCGCGCGCCGCTCTCCCCCGCCTCCTCGATGCTCGCCGTCATCAGCCGGGCGGCGATCCCCGAGCCGTGCCGGGCGGGCAGCGCGTAGCACTTGCTGACCTCCACCGTCGGCCGGTGCACGATCGCGGAGGCGGCGTCCGGGTCGGCGGGCTCGCCCCGGAGGAGCATGGTGTAGGCGAGCGCCCCCGTCTCGTCCTCGGCCACGAACAGCATCCGGGCCTCGTCGGCGAGGTACTCGCGGAACCGCTCGACCGACAGCACCGTGCGGATGAAGTCGGCCTTCGCCTCCGCCGTGACGTGGGGCGGGCAGGCGAGCGGGAACGTCGCCGCCGCCAGGATCGAGAGCGCCCCGGCGTCGGACGCGGCGGCACGGCGCACCGTCACGGGCGAGCCGGGCGGGAGGGAGGGATCGGCCACGCCGACCAGTATGCCCGCGGAGGCGGGCGCCTCCGGAGACGACGAAGGAGAGGGCCCGCCGAAGCGGACCCCCTCCCTGTCAGTGCTGCGCCGCGGCTCAGGCGAGGACGTTGACGTCCAGCGGGATGCCGGGGCCGAAGGTCGTCGAGACGGCGGCCTTCTGGATGTAGCGGCCCTTCGAGGAGGACGGCTTCAGGCGGACGATCTCGTCGAGCGCCGTCTTGAAGTTCTCCTGGAGCTGCTCCTCGGTGAAAGCGGCCTTGCCGACGACGAGGTGCACGTTGGCGTGCTTGTCGACGCGGAACTCGATCTTGCCGCCCTTGATCTCGGTCACGGCCTTCGCCACGTCCGGGGTCACGGTGCCGGTCTTCGGGTTGGGCATGAGGCCGCGGGGGCCGAGCACCTTTCCGAGACGACCGACCTGGCCCATGAGCTCCGGCGTCGAGACGGCGGAGTCGAACGAGGTGTAGCCGCCGGCGACCTTCTCGATGAGCTCGGCGCCGCCGACCTCGTCGGCGCCTGCTGCGATCGCGGCCTCGGCCGCGGGGCCGGTCGCGAACACGATGACGCGGGCGGTCTTGCCCGTGCCGTGGGGGAGGATGACCGTTCCGCGGACCATCTGGTCGGCCTTGCGCGGGTCGACGCCGAGCTTGAGCGCGACCTCGACGGTGCTGTTGAACTTGGCCGAACCGGTCTCGCGTGCGAGAGCGACCGCCTCGTCGGCGGTGTAGAACTTGCCCTCTTCGAGCTTGGCCGCTGCGGCCCGGTAGGCCTTCGACTTCTGTGCCATGTTGTTTCTCCTTGAAACGAGAATGTGGTTCTAGAGCCTGGCGGGCTCTCCCACGGGTGTTGAGTTCTGGAAGGGCGCGAGGACTAGCCCTCTACGGTGATGCCCATCGAGCGGGCCGTGCCGGCGATGATCTTCGCTGCCGCGTCGATGTCGTTGGCGTTCAGGTCGACCTGCTTCGCCTCCGCGATCTCGCGGACCTGCGCGCGGGTCAGCTTGGCGACCTTGACGGTGTGCGGGGTCGACGAGCCCTTGGCGACGCCGGCGGCCTTCTTGATGAGCTCCGCGGCGGGCGGGGTCTTGAGGATGAACGTGAACGAACGGTCCTCGTAGACGGTGATCTCGACGGGGATGACGTTGCCGCGCTGCGACTCGGTCTGGGCGTTGTACGCCTTGCAGAACTCCATGATGTTGACGCCGTGCTGACCGAGCGCCGGTCCGATCGGGGGCGCGGGGTTCGCCGCGCCGGCCTTGATCTGGAGCTTGATCAGACCGGTGACCTTCTTCTTGGGGGCCATTCAGGATTCCTTTTCTCAGGGTTCGAGCGGTGGGGGTTCCCGGCCGCTCTCCCGCGCAGACGACACAGTCGCATCGCGGTGGAGGAGGGTCGGCCGGCGCGCACACTCGGGGCGCCGACACGAAAACCCGTCCGATCTTACACGCTTCGGGCCGGTAACGACAGGGCGACTCCTGCCGCAGGTGCCGGTGCAATCTGCAGGAGATCCTGCTTCTCCGGCCGACACCTGGCTCAGGAGAGCGCTTGCTCGCCTCGATCGCTGGCAGACCGTACCGATTCCTGCGAATCGCACGAGCACCCGCAGATCGCACCCCACCCCGCAACGCCGAACGCCCCCTCCGGCAGGCGGAGGAGGCGTTCGGCTGCAGCGCGACGGCGAGCGTCAGAGCTTGGTGACCTGATCGAACGACAGCTCGACCGGAGTCTCGCGCTCGAAGAGCGACACCAGCACCGTGAGCTTGCCGCTCTCGGGCTTGATCTCGCTGATCGAACCCGGAAGACCCGCGAACGAGCCCTCCTTGATCGTGATCGTCTCGCCGATCTCGAAGTCGACCTCGGCCGGCAGGACGCGCTGCGTCTGCTTCTGGCCCTTGGCGCCGGAGGCCTTCGACGGGGCGACGTCCTTGATCTCGACGAGGCTCTTCAGCATGGTGAAGGCCTCCTCGAAGCGCAGAGGAGTCGGGTTGTGGGCGTTGCCCACGAAGCCGGTCACGCCGGGGGTGTGCCGGACGACCGACCACGAGTCCTCGTTGAGGTCCATGCGCACCAGCACGTAGCCCGGGATGCGGACGCGGGTCACCATCTTGCGCTGGCCGTTCTTGATCTCGACCACGTCCTCCATCGGGACCTGGACCTCGAAGATGTAGTCCTCGGCCTCGAGCGAGACCTTGCGGTTCTCGATGTTCGACTTCACGCGCTTCTCGAAGCCGGCGTAGGAGTGGATGACGTACCACTTGCCCATCTTGCCGCGCAGCTCCGTGCGGAACGCCTCGTAGGGGTCGATGTCGGCGACGTCCTCGCCGGTGGCCTCCGCGTCCTCGGCGGCGACCTCGGCCTCGTCCTCGACCGCCTCGAGGGCCGCTTCGGCCTCCTCGACGGTGTCGATGTGCGCGGCCTCGTCGACGGCCGAGTCGGCCTCCGGGTCGTCGACCGAGCCGATCGCGTCGAGCGCCGCCTCCAGGTCGGAGGCGAGGTCGTCCTCGGACTCGTTCTCGTCGATGACGCTCAGCGCGCCCTCCTCGGCGGGCTCGATGGCGTCCTCAGCCTGGGCTAGGGTGCCGCCCTCCTGCGTCTCGTCGACCTCCGACGACTGCTCGGCAGCCGTCGCCCAGTCGACGTCGTCGCGGTTTCTGTCAGACACTCGTCACAACTCTCTCTCGTTCGATCCGGTCCGCGCCCGCTCGGGGCGCGCACCGCTGTCGCCGGCGTCCGCCGCTCTCGCGATCGCGGACGCCTCCGGGCTCAGGTGGCGGGTGTGCCGAAGACGTAGGTCACGGCCAGCGCGAACACCCAGTCGAGGAACGAGACCAGCGCCATCATGATGACGACGAAGATCAGCACCACCACGACGTAGTTGCCCAGCTCTTTGCGGGTCGGCGTGACGACCTTCTTCAGCTCGGCGATGACCTGCCGGATGAAGAGGGCGATCCTCGCGAACGGATTGCGCCGCGCGGCTCGCTGCTGATTCGCGATCGCGACGACGTCCTCGCTCGGCTCGTCGACTGCTTTCCCGGCCACCTGCACGCACCTTTCCCGCACCGGAACCTCCGGTGTGGCCGGCCGCCCGTGAGGCGGCCCTGGACCGATGTCCGCTGCATCGCGGGGACCGCGTGCGACGGGCATCGATGTGCAGGGCGGACAGGGCTCGAACCTGCAACCTGCGGTTTTGGAGACCGCTGCTCTACCAATTGAGCCACCGCCCTATGGATGCCGTTGCGGGCATCCGAGGAGGAGTCGGACCCCGCTCCCCCCGGCTGCGCACCCTCTCGGGCGCTGCGAATCGGGGCAGAGTTCGACTACCTCGGACGAGTGTACGTGGACCCGCTGGACGTGTCCAGCCGGGCACGACGGGGCGGAGGCGGCCCTCCGCGCGCGCAGGATACGCTGAGAATCGTGTCCTCCTCCGCTCGCATCTCCGCCCGCATCGCCGCCATCGCCGAGTCCGCGACCCTGAAGGTCGACGCCAAGGCGAAGGCACTCCAGGCGCAGGGCCGCCCCGTCATCTCGTACGCCGCCGGAGAGCCCGACTTCCGCACCCCCGAGCACATCGTCGAGGCCGCCTCGGCCGCCGTGCTCGACCCGCGGAACTACCGCTACACCCCGGCCGCCGGGCTGCCCGACCTCCGCGAGGCGATCGCCGAGAAGACCGCGCGCGACTCCGGATGGGCGGTCGAGGCCTCGCAGGTCGTCGTGACCAACGGCGGCAAGCAGGCCGTCTACCAGGCCTTCCAGACGCTCCTCGACGACGGCGACGAGGTGCTCGTCCCCACTCCCTACTGGACCACGTACCCCGAGGCGATCAAGCTCGCCGGAGGAGTGCAGGTCGACGTCTTCGCGGGCGCCGACCAGGGCTACCTCGTCACCGTCGAGCAGCTCGAGGCGGCGCGGACCGAGCGCACGACGGTGCTCCTCTTCGTCTCCCCCTCGAACCCGACCGGAGCCGTCTACTCGGCGGAGCAGACCCGCGCCATCGGCGAGTGGGCCGAGGAGCACGGCCTCTGGGTCGTCGCCGACGAGATCTACCAGAACCTCGTCTACGCCGAGGAGGGCCAGGACGACGCGGCGCCGCTCGAGTCGGCCACCTCGATCGTGGAGGCGGTTCCCGCGCTGCGCGACCGCACGATCCTCGTGAACGGCGTCGCGAAGACCTACGCGATGACGGGCTGGCGGGTGGGCTGGATGGTCGGCCCGGCCGACGCGATCAAGGGCGCCTCGAACCTGCAGTCGCACCTCTCGAGCAACGTCTCGAACATCTCGCAGCGCGCGGCCATCGCCGCTCTCACCGGCCCGCAGGAGCCGGCCGAGGAGATGCGCCTCGCGTTCGACCGCCGCCGGCGCACGATCGTCGCCGAGCTGAACGCGATCGACGGGGTCGAGTGCCCGACGCCGGGCGGAGCGTTCTACGTCTACCCCGACGTCAGCGGGCTGCTGAACCGCGAGTGGCGAGGCGTCACTCCGACGACCTCCCTCGAGCTGGCCGACCTCATCCTCGAGCAGGCCGAGGTCGCGACGGTCCCCGGAGAGGCCTTCGGCCCGAGCGGATACCTGCGCCTCTCCTACGCCCTCGGCGACGACGCGCTCCTCGAGGGCGTGAAGCGCCTCCAGGCGCTGTTCCGTTAGGCCGTTCTCCTCCTTCGTCGTCGAGCGGCCGCGGTCGGCTTCGCGACGGGTGCTGCAGCGAACCGCCGGTCGCGCTCGCGCCGTAGCCCACCGGTCGAGTGGCCGCGCAGCGGCCGACGCGCTCCCCGCAGCCTGATGGTCGAGTAGCCGCGCAGGCGGCGTCTCGAGACCGACCTCCCTGTGGACGTCGGCCCCGCGCAGGCCCGCCCGCTCGACTGCCGGATCAGCGAGGGGCGCGGGCGCGATCCGCAAGGGTGCGTCGGAATGCGGCGATCACTGTCCCTCGGGGCGCCGACAGTGCACGCTGGGACGATGAGCCCCGACTCCGCCGTCTGCGTCCGCGACCTGCGGAAGGACTACGGCGGCGCGCCGGCGGTCTCCGGCATCACGTTCGACATCCACCGCGGTGAGACCTTCGCCCTCCTCGGCCCCAACGGCGCGGGCAAGTCGACCACGATCGAGATCCTCGAGGGCTACCGCGACCGCTCCGGAGGCGAGGTCTCGGTGCTCGGCGTCGACCCGCGGCACGGCGATCTCGCCTGGAAGTCGCGGCTCGGGATCGTGCTCCAGTCCAGCGGCGAGTCCGGCAACGCCACCGTCCGCGAGCAGATCGCCCACTTCGCCGGCCTGTACCCGCACCCGCGCGACGTCGACGAGACGATCGAGGCGGTCGGACTCACCGCCAAGGCGCGCTCGCGCATCGGGAAGCTCTCGGGCGGCCAGCGTCGACGCGTCGACGTGGCGCTGGGCATCATCGGACGCCCCGAGCTCGTGTTCCTCGACGAGCCGACCACGGGCTTCGATCCGGAGGCTCGCCACTCCTTCTGGGAGCTGGTCGCGCTGCTCAAGAGCGAGGGCACGACGATCCTGCTGACCACCCACTACCTCGACGAGGCGGCACGGCTCGGCGATCGGGCCGCCGTCATCGCGGGCGGCCGCCTGCTGGCCATCGGTCCGGTGAGCGAGATCGGCGGCGACGAGGCCCGGGTGCCGATCGTCCAGTGGGAGGAGGCGGGGGTGCTGCACCGGGTCCGCTCCGCCGAACCCGCCCGGCTCGTCGCCGAGCTCGGCGAGCGGCTCGGCGAACCCGCCGCCCTCGAGGTCGTCCGTCCGAGCCTCGAGGACATCTACCTCGACCTCATCCGCGACGATCGCGCGGGCGACACCCTCGACCGCATCGGAGAACCCGCATGAGCACCCTCGTCTCCCCCGGCCGGGTCCGGCCGTTGCGCACCGGCCCCGGCCGGACGCTCCGCCTCGGGGCGGCGCGTGCGCGCTACGAGGTGCGCTCCTACTTCCGCGCGCCCGACCAGGTCTTCTTCACCTTCCTCTTCCCGGTGCTGCTGTTGACGATCTTCTCGGTGGCGTTCGGCGAGAACGCCGTGATGCAGTCCGACCCGCAGAGCGCTGGCATCACGATGGCCGAGTACTACGTGCCGGGACTCGCGGCGGCCGGCATCCTGCTCTCGGGCGTGCAGAACCTCGGAGTCGACATCGCGGTCGAGCGCAGCGACGGCACGCTGAAGCGTCTCGCCGGGGCTCCCCTGCCGGTGCTGAGCTACTTCCTCGGCAAGTTCGGGCAGGTGCTCGTGACCAGCCTCGCGCAGACCGCCCTGCTCCTGGTCGTCGCCGCCACCGTCTTCTCGGTCGAGCTGCCGACCGACGGGTGGCGCTGGGCGACGTTCGCCTGGGTCTACCTCGCCGGAGTGGCGACGTCGGCGATCCTCGGGATCGCCGTCTCTGCTCTGCCCCGGTCGGGCAAGAGCGCGACGGCGGTCATCGTGCCGCCGCTGCTCGTGCTGCAGTTCATCTCGGGGTCGTACCTCTCGTTCACGACGCTGCCGGACTGGCTGCAGAACGTCGCGAGCGTCTTCCCGCTGAAGTGGATCGCGCAGGGGATGCGCGCCGTCTTCCTCCCGTCGGACTTCGAGAGGCTCGAGGTCGACGGAGCCTGGGATCTGGGCGGAGTCGCCATCGCCCTGGCCGTCTGGCTGGTCGTGGGACTGGTGGCGTGCCGGCTGACGTTCCGCTGGATCCGCCGCGACTCCTGACGGCCGCCCCGCCCGCGTCAGACCGTGGTGCCGACGACGACCGGCTCCGGGTGCAGGAGCACGCCGAACTCGGAGAGCACCCTGCCCTGCACGTAGCGGGCCAGCTCGGCGATCTCCTCAGCGCGGGCGCCGCCCCGGTTCGTGAGGGCGAGCGTGTGCTTGCTCGAGACGGCGGCGCGCGAGCCCGGCAGCGCGAACCCGCGCGAGACTCCCGAGTGCTCGATCAACCACGCCGCGCTGAGCTTGACCAGCTCACCGGGCGCCGCGGGAGCGGGGACGCCGACGGGCGCACCCGCCTCGACGGCCGAGAGAGGGGTGACCACGGCGGCCTCGTGCACGGGCTCGACCGGCCAGCGCGGGGCCGCGGGCGGCAGCGAGTCGGCGAAGGCGACCGTGACCAGGGGGTTCGTGAAGAAGGAGCCGGCACTGGCCGTGTCGGGGTCGGCCGGGTCGAGCACCATGCCCTTCGACGCCCGCAGCCGGAGGACGGTCTCGCGCACCGCGGTCAGCGGTACGCGATCACCGAGAGCGACTCCGAGGGCCGTGGCGAGCTGGCTGTAGGCCACGGGCGACCCGGCGCCCTGCTCCCCCGACTCCTCGAGGAGCAGCTCGACGGCGAGGACGACCCCGCGGCGACCCTGCTTGATGACCGACGTGCGGTAGCCGAGCCCGAGCTCCTCGGCGCTCAGCCGCACCGGCTCGCGGGCTCCCTCGTCGAGGAAGGACACCGCGACGAGGGTGTCCGACAGCTCCTGACCGTAGGCGCCGATGTTCTGCACGGGCGAGGCGCCGACGGTCCCGGGGATCCCGCTCAGGGCCTCGAGCCCGGCCCAGCCTCGCTCCACCGCCGCGGCGACGAGCCCGTCCCACGACTCCCCCGCCTGCACGCGGAGGTGTACGGCTCCCGGCTCGGCGGTCTCGAGGCGCTCGATGCCCGAGGTGCGCACGAGGACGACCGTCGCGTCGACTCCGTCGTCGCCGACCAGGAGGTTCGAGCCTCCGCCGAGGACGAGCCACGGCTCGTCGTCGGCCCAGAGCGTCTGGAGGGTCGAGACCAGCTCGGCCTCGGTCGTCGCTTCGACGAGGCGACCGGCGGGGCCGCCGACCCGGAGCGTCGTGAGCGAGGAGAGAGGAGTCATCGCGAGTCGGTCACGACAGGGCGACGCGCGCCTGGGCCTTGCCGAGGACGGCCTGTCCGGCGACGCTCACGGCGAGGTCGATGCGCGCCCAGCCCTCGTCGAGTCCGAGCGCACCGACCTTCGCGACGACGTCGACATCGGCGCCCTCGCGAGGATCGACCACGACCGGTCGGGTGAAGCGCACCTGGTAGTCGACCACGAGGCCCGGGTCGCCGACCCAGTCGACGACGACCTGCACGGCCGTCCCCATCGTGAGCATCCCGTGCGCCAGCACGCCCGGGAGCCCCACCTCGGCGGCGACGTCGTCGCGGTAGTGGATCGGGTTGAAGTCTCCCGAGGCGCCGGCGTATCGGACGAGGGTGCCGCGCTCGAGGTGGAACCGCCTCTCGGCGACCACGTCACCGACCGACAGCTCGGCGAGGGCGGGGCGGTCGGCGGTCATTCGTCTCCCCTGACGACGAGAGTGGACACCGCGGTGACGACGTGCGCGCCCTCGACGTCGACCATGGTCGACTCCGTGGTCACCATCGAGTGCGCACCGAGGCGCTTGATCGAGGCGACGGCGAGGGTGGCCGTCAGCTCGTCACCGGCGACGATCGGCCGGGAGTAGCTGAACCGCTGGTCGCCGTGCACGACCCGGCTGAAGTCGATCCCGGAGTCGGGCTCGGCGAGGAGCCGCGCGAGGGTGTACTCCTGCACCACCACGGCGAACGTGGGCGGCGCGACGACGTCGCCGTAGCCGGCCTCGCGGGCTGCCTGCGCGTCGTGGTGGAGGGGAGAGGTCGCGGAGACGGCGCGGGCGAACTCGCGGACCTTCTCCCGACCCACCTGATAGGGCTCGGTGGGCGCGAAGACGCGGCCGACGAGTTCGGGGTTCACTGGCACCCGGCCATCCTAGGCGCTGCCGTCAGGGCTCCCCGGGGGCCGGTGGGCGCCTCCGATCGCTCACGCCGGTATGACCATCGGCAATTTCCCATCTGCATGTGGCTGACCGCAGCGCCGACTTCTCGGAAGCTGGCGGGCATGGCCACACCCTCCCCCGATCGCGACTGGACCACCTACGCCCGCGAGCTCGGCACCAACATGCACCGCGCGCGCATCGCCAAGGGCGAGAGCCAGGAGCGGATCGCGCACGCGGCGGGCCTCGCCGGCTACACCTACCAGAAGTTCGAGAAGGGGGAGTCGAAGCCGGGGTCGCCGGCCAACCCCACGCTGCACACCCTGCTCGCGCTCTGCGAGGCCCTCGGGGTCGAGCTGATGGACCTGCTGCCGCCGAACCCGCCCCGCGCCTCACGCGGTGGGATCGAGTAGGCGCAGCGTCGACTCCACCCCGCGGACGAGCCGTGCGGCGGAGCTGAGATCGAGGTCGAGGGCGCCGAGGCCGTCGGCCTCGACCCGCAGCCGCTCCTCTCCCGCAGGGCCCGGCCGGCAGACGGAGACGTGCACCGTCACCGCCGACGGGTCGCCCGGCTCCCCGGTGTCCGACCAGAGCACCATCGGCAGCGATCTCGTCGCGGAGCGGTGCAGCCGCTCCGCCGCCGCCGAGATCTCGTCGTGCTCACCCGCGCACCACCGAGGGCATCCATCGCCGCGCCTGCCGTCCTTGCGTCCATCCACGTTCCGCACCAATCGCTCGAGGCGCCCAGCACACCAGGCGGCACCGACATCGAGGCGCATCTCCCGGCCGGATTCCGGCGGGGTGTGGACAAGCAGTCGCCTCGCCCCCGCTGTGGAGGAGCGCGATCAGGATCCCATACGCGCATGGTGCCCGAAGCGAACTGGCGCGACTCGCACCGGCCGGCTCAGCGGTGCACGATCAGCCAGGTGGCGACGGCCGGCGCAGGCCCGCGATTGACCATCCGATGGGGGCGCTCGCACGGGAAGGTGATGGCATCGCCCGCCGCGAGCACGACGACCTCGTCCTCGAACTCGATCGTGAGCTCGCCGAGCGTCACGGTGCCGATCTCGAAGCCGTCGTGGCGGAGGAACTGGCGGTGGGCCGTCGAGGTCGCGCCCGGCGGGTAGGTCGACTCGAAGAAGTCGACCGTGTCGACCAGACCGGGTGCCAGTCGACGGAAGAGGACTCCTCCGTCGAGGACGACGGGCGCCACCTCCCCCGCCCGGATCACCGCGGACTCGACCACCGCGGGCGCGACCGCGGCGGGCTCGGGAGCGGCGGAGTCGAACACGGCCGAGAGGGGCACACCGAGAGCCCCGACCACGGCGATCAGGCGCCCGACAGAGGGCTGCATCGCGCCGCGCTCGATCTGGGAGACGGCGCTGATCGAGATCCCGAGCCGACCGGCGAGCGCGCGCTGCGACACTCCTGCGGCGAGCCGCAGCTCCCGGAGCCGGGCTCCGAGCCGGTCGCGATCGGCCGCGCCGGTGGCTCCGCTGTCGGAGAGCATCACTCGTCATCCTTCCCTCGGCGAACGTCACGCAGCCGTAACCGAGCCGAAACGAACCGCGGGGCACCGCGCCGTAGGTTGACATCTCAGTGAAGCGATCACTTCACTCCGAGCCACTGCCCCACGCTCCTCGCGGTGACGGCCGACCGCCTCGCCCGCCGCCTCGACAACCCTGACACAGTCGCCCGCGCGGACCCCGCGCGACCGCCCGAGAGGTGGATCCACCATGACCGACCGCGCTACCACTCCTCAGGTCGACCCGCACGCCGCGGTCTCGATCGACGCCGACCTGCCCGCCGGAGCCCCGCTGATCAAGCCCGGCTACGACGACCGGCTCGCGAACGACGACCTCGCCCCGCTCGCCAAGCAGCGGTGGTCGAGCTACAACATCTTCGCGTTCTGGATGTCGGACGTGCACAGCGTCGGCGGCTACGTCACCGCCGGCTCCCTGTTCGCCCTCGGACTCGCGGGCTGGCAGGTGCTCGTCGCCCTCGTGGTCGGCATCGTGATCGTGCAGATCTTCTGCAACCTGGTCGCCAAGCCGAGCCAGGTCACGGGTGTGCCCTACCCGGTCATCAACCGCGCGATCTTCGGGATCCGCGGCGCCAACATCCCCGGCATCATCCGCGGTCTCATCGCGATCGCCTGGTACGGCGTGCAGACCTACCTGGCCGCGCAGTCGCTGAACATCGTCTTCCTCAAGTTCTTCCCCGATCTCGCGTCCTGGAACACTCCCGAGGCGTCCTTCCTCGGGCTCTCGGCGCTCGGCTACCTCTCCTACGCGATCCTCTGGGTCGCGCAGGCCGCGCTCTTCTGGAGAGGGATGGAGTCGATCCGCCGCTTCATCGACTGGGCCGGACCCGCGGTCTACGTCGTGATGCTGATCCTCGCGGTCTACCTCGTCTCGCAGGCGGGCTGGGAGAACATCTCGCTCAACCTCGGCTCGGGCGAGCCTCTCGACTTCGCCGCGTCGATCCCCGTGATGATCTCGGCCGTCGCGCTGGTCGTCGCCTACTTCTCGGGCCCGATGCTCAACTTCGGCGACTTCTCGCGCTACGCCCGGAGCTACAAGGCGGTCAAGAAGGGCAACCTGCTCGGCCTGCCGATCAACTTCCTCTTCTTCTCGCTGCTGACGGTGATCACCGCCTCCGCGACGGTGCCCGTCTTCGGTGAGCTGATCACCGACCCGATCGAGACCGTCGAGCGCATCGACACCTGGTTCGCCGTCCTCCTCGGCGGGCTCACGTTCGTGATCGCCACCATCGGCATCAACATCGTCGCCAACTTCATCTCTCCCGCGTTCGACTTCTCGAACGTCAACCCGAAGAAGATCAGCTGGCGGATGGGCGGCATGATCGCCGCTGTCGGCTCGGTGCTGCTCACCCCGTGGAACTGGTACTCGAACGACACGGCCATCCACTACACGCTCGGCATCCTCGGCGCCCTGATCGGTCCGCTGTTCGGCGTCCTGATCGCCGGCTACTACCTGATCAGCCGTCAGCGCGTCTGGGTCGACGACCTCTACACGATGGGCGAGACCGGTCGGTACTGGTTCTCGAGGGGCTTCAACCCCAACGCCGTCTGGGCGACCGCGATCGGCGGCCTGCCGTCGGTGCTCTCGGTGCTCGTGCCGCGCTGGATCGAGGAGGCGGGGGGCGCCTCCTTCACCTGGCTCGGCGACTACAGCTGGTTCATCGGCTGCGGGCTCGGCTTCGTCGCGATGGCCCTGCTCGAGCGGCGCTCACCGCGCATCGGGCGGCTCGAGGAGGACCTCGAGAACGTGAGCGACGGCTCGCTCGTCTGATCCACCCGCTCCCGGCGTCCGGGGAGGGGGCGGCAGGCGAGGACCGCCCCCTCTCCTCTCACCGCTACTCGAGGACACCATGCTCATCACTGTCATCAACCCGAACACGACCGAGTCGATGACGGAGGCGATCGGCCGCGCCGGACGCTCCGTCGCCTCCATCGGCACCGAGATCGCCGCGGTGACTCCGCCGATGGGGCCCGCCTCGATCGAGAGCCACTACGACGAGGCGCTCGCCGTGCCCGGGATCCTGCACGAGATCGCGCGGGCGGAGACGGCGGGCAGCGACGGTGCGGTGATCGCGTGCTTCGGCGATCCGGGCGTCGACGCCGCCCGCGAGATCGCGAGCGGTCCGGTGATCGGCATCGCGGAGGCGGCGATGCACACGGCGACGCTGGTCGGTCGCGGCTTCAGCGTGGTCACGACCCTGTCGCGCACGAGCGGTCGCGCGTGGGACATCGCGCGGCGGGCGGGCTTCGGCGAGGCGTGCCGCGACGTGCACGCCTGCGACATCCCCGTCCTCGAGCTCGATGACCCGCGCTCCGACGCCCGTCGCGTGATCCTCGCCGCCTGCCGCGACGCGCTCGAGGCCGACGGATCCGACTCCGTCGTGCTGGGCTGCGCGGGGATGGCCGACCTCTGCCGGGAGCTCTCGCGCGAGCTCGGCGTGCCCGTCATCGACGGAGTCGCGTCGGCGGTCCGCCTCGTCGAGGGACTGGTCGCGATGGGCGTCACGACCTCGCGCCGCGACGAGTTCGCCGCCCCGCGCGCGAAGGCGATGAGCGGGCTGCTCGCACCGTTCGAGCTCGCCTGACCGGCGACGCACGAGGGGCCCGGGAGTCGTGACTCCCGGGCCCCTCGGGGTGGCAGTTACTGCTGGGCGGCGCGACGTCGGCGCGTCATGACGAGCGAGACGAGGCCGAGGGCCAGCAGGGCGGCGGCGCCGGAGGCGACTCCCGCCGTCTCGACGCCGGTCGACGCGAGCGTCGGGCCGCCCCGCGTTCCGCCGCGAGTGGTGGTGGAGGCGGTCGTGGTGGTGATCTCACCGGGCTGCGTGACGTGCGCCCGGTAGGTCACGTACTCGAGTCCGCCCTGGGCGGTCCCGAGAGCGCCGACCACCGTGACCATCGCGTCGATGTGGCCCGTGGTGACGGGGTAGCTGAAGGTCCCGCCGCCGTAGAAGGGCGACGCGATCGCGATCTCGTCGAGTCTCACCGCGATGAAGGGGTGGTCCTCCGTCGGCCGGTCGTAGTCCGCCGCCCAAATCACGAGGGTCACCGAGTCGAGGCAGTCGACCGTCTCGATCGCAGGGACGACGACGGTCATGATGCCGTTCGTCGTGCTCGCGGTGACCTCGCCGGACTGGCTGACGACGACCTGTCCGCCGTTGGAGGCGACGCACGCGGCGTAGGCCTCGGAGTCGGCGTCGGGCGCTCCGGGAGTCTCCACGGGAACGTCGAGTCGCACCTCGTCGCCGATCGGCTCGAACGGGCTCTCGGCGGCGCCGACGAAGCCCGCGACCGTCACGAGGACGCCCTGGTCACCCGCGGGGAGTGCGCCGTACCCGTAGGTCACGCCGCGGAACTCGGTTCCCTCGACCGGGAAGACGCCCAGGAGCTCGAGGGTGTACCCGGACTCGGTCGGACGCTCGTAGTCGAGGTTCCAGACCCGCACCTCGGCGCGGTCGAGGCAGTCGGCCACGTCGAACGGAGGAATGGAGACGAGGGGACTCGCGCCGGAGAGAGTCACCGAGACCTCGCCGAGGACATCGCGGGCGACCGTCCCGCCGTTGGCCGCCAGGCAGGCGTCGAGCGCCTCGCTGTCGCTGAGCGCGGGTGCCGCGGTCTGCTCCCCCGAGGGCGCGGGCGAGGCGGGCGCCGGCTCCGCGGTCGGCTCGGTCGTGGCGGTCTCCGTCGGCGTCGGCGCAGCGGTGGCCGTCGGATCGGCCGTCGGAGTGGGCGCAGCCGTCGGAGTCGCGGTCGCCGTAGCCGTAGCCGTAGCCGACGGAATCGGGGTCACCGTGGGCGTCGGGGTCGCCGTCGCGGTGGCGGTCACCGTCGGCTCCGGAGTACTGGTGCTCGCGGCCGCCCCCGGCGCGAGGACGCCGACGGAGAGGCCGACGGCGAGAATGAGGCACGCGAGACGCGAGCGCGAGCGGAGAGGAGCCCCCCGGTGAGACATGGATGTATTCCTTCTCGAGAATGTGGAAGTGGGATCGGCGTCGAAGCTGCCCCCGTGACGCCTGGCTGATGTCTATCAGTGCGCTGAGCACGCGCACATCCTCCGCTCGACGACGTTCTGCATCGATCGCATAACGGGGAGGGCGGAGTCGTCGATCCGCCGGGTGGCACGCGGTTCTGGGAGGATCAGGGCATGGCGATCCTCCGCGACCTGGCCCTCGGCGCACGGCTCTTCGGCCGGGGTCTCGGCACCTGGGTGCGCTCCCCCCGAGCGATGCTCCTCGGTGCGATCCCACCGTTGGTCGTCGGCCTCGTTTTCGTGGGCGTGCTGGCCCTCGTGCTCAGCCGGATCAACGACGTCGTCCTCGCGCTGACGCCGTTCCTCGACGGATGGAGCGACGCCTGGGCCTCGACCGCGCGCCTCCTGCTCGGGATCGCCGCGGTCGGAGCACTGGTCGCGCTCGGCGTGGTCCTCTTCGCCGCGGTGACCCTCCTGGTCGGCGACCCGTTCTACGAGCGGATCTGGCGCGGCGTCGAGAACGAGCTCGGCGGAGTCCCCGACGAGCACGAGACGGGCTTCTGGCGCGGGATCGGCCGGGGGCTGCGCGACTCCGGTGTGCTGGTCGCGACCTCGCTCGGCATCGGCGTCGTGCTGGTGCTGCTCGGCTTCATTCCCGTCGTCGGCCAGATCGTCGGCCTGATCGCCGGCGCCCTCGTCGGCGGGCGCGCCCTCGCCCTCGAGCTGACCGGGTTCGCGGGAGACGCCAGGGGGATGAGCCTCCGCGAGCGCCGACGCCTCCTCGGCGAGCACCGCGCCGTGTCCCTCGGCTTCGGCATCGCGGTCTACCTCGCGTTCCTCGTGCCGGGAGGCGCGGTGGTCGCGACCCCCGCCGCGACGGCCGGCGCGACCCTCCTCCTCCGGACGCTGCGGGGCGAGTCGACCGACCGGATCGCGCCCGCGAGCGTCGAGGGGGCGCCCCGCTGATCCGCTTGGCCGCCCGACCGGCCGTCCCCTAGACTCCCCCCATGCGCACGTCGACCCGAAGCCCCTGGTGGCCCGCCTCCTAGGCTGGCCGACGCGCAGAGACCTCTCGCACACGACCGCCTCATCCGGGCGGTCGTTCTGCATGTCGGGGCCCGGGTGAGGGACACCCCGAACCAAGGACCACGATGACCTCGCTCCTCTCCCGCATCCTCGCCTCCGACGGCTCGCTCCCGTTCGCGATCGTCCTCCGCCAGGGCCGCGACGACGTCGACGTCTTCACGGGCGATGTGGTCGACGTCGAGGGTCTCGCCGACATCCCGCTCGACGGCGACGACGTGCTCACCCTGGTCCCCTACCGGCAGGTGCGCGAGCGCGGGTTCGCGGCGAAGGACGACGGAGCGCCGCTGCGCAACCTGATCGTCCGCGAGCGCGAGAGCGTGCCGCTGGCGGAGGTCCTCCGCCTCCTCCCCGACCGCGAGATCCCGGTGGAGGAGCGCGGCTTCGACGTGCCGGACGACGAGTACGCCGAGATCGTCCGCCGGGTGATCGACGACGAGATCGGCCGCGGAGAGGGCGCCAACTTCGTGATCAACCGGGCGTTCGTCGCTCACACCGACGCGCCTCCGGTCGAGGCGGTGCTGGCCTGGTTCCGCCGGCTGCTGACCGACGAGTCGGGCGCCTACTGGACCTTCGCGATCCACACCCCCGGCTCCGGAGGAGCGCAGACGGTGACCGCGGTGGGAGCGACCCCCGAGCGTCACGTCTCGGTGCGCGATGGCGTCGCGATGATGAACCCGATCAGCGGCACCTTCCGGCACCCCGCAGCCGGTCCGACGGGGGACGAGGTGCTCGCGTTCCTCGCCGACGTGAAGGAGAGCGAGGAGCTCTTCATGGTGGTCGACGAGGAGATGAAGATGATGAGCGCCGTCTGCCCGAACGGCGGACGCATCCTCGGGCCGTTCCTCAAGCAGATGTCGCGGCTCAGCCACACCGAGTACCTGCTCGAGGGCCGGACCGGTCTCGACGTGCGCGAGGTGCTGCGGCTGACGATGTTCGCGCCGACGGTCACCGGCTCTCCGATGGAGAACGCCTGCGCGGTCATCGCCGAGTACGAGAAGGAGCCGCGCGGCTACTACTCCGGCGTGCTGGCGCTGTTCGAGCCCGAGGAGCACGGCTACACCGTCGACGCGCCGATCCTGATCCGCACCGCCTACCTCCGCGAGGACGGCCGGCTCACCGTGCCGGCCGGCGCCACGCTCGTGCGCCACTCGACGCCCGAGGGCGAGGTCGCCGAGACGCGCGCCAAGGCCTCCGGCGTGCTCTCGGCCCTCGGCCTCCTCCCCCACCGCGACATCCCTCCCGCGATCGACCTCAACGCCCAGCCGGGGGTGAAGGAGGCGCTCGAGGCGCGCAACGAGCGCCTCGCCTCGTTCTGGCTGCGGCCGCAGGCTCCCGAGCACATCGAGGGCCTCGCCGGGCACACCGCCCTCATCGTCGACAACGAGGACCAGTTCACGACGATGCTCGCCCACCAGCTGCGCCACCTCGGGATGGACGCGAGGGTCGAGCGCTGGTCGAGCGTGGAGGACGTGCTCTCGGACGACCTGGTGGTGTTCGGCCCCGGCCCCGGTGACCCGCGCGACGACTCCGAGCCGCGGATCGCGCGCCTGCGCGCCCTGATGACCGAGCGGCTCGACTCCGAGCGGCCGATGCTGGCCGTCTGCCTGAGCCACCAGATGCTCTCGCTGCTCGCGGGTCTCCCGGTCGAGCCGCTGCCGGCGCCCCGCCAGGGTGTGCGACTGGCCGTCGACGTGTTCGGCGAGGATGCGGCGATCGGCTTCTACAACACCTTCTCCTCCGTCGCCGGCGAGGGCACGACGCGCACCCCGCTTCTCGACCTCGAGGTCTCGGGCGATGCGGCGACCGGAGTCGTCAACGCGCTCCGGGGCGACGGGGTCGCGTCGGTGCAGGGTCACCTGGAGTCGGTGCTGTCGTCGGACGGGCTGCGGACCCTCGAGCGCCTGGTGCGCACCGCGACCTCGCAGCCGGCCCGCGCGTGAGCGACGTCCGGCTGATCGCGTCGCCCTCCTACTCGCCGGAGCTCCGGGAGGCGGTGGCCGAGAGCGTGCGGGCGGCGGCCGAGGCGGCCCGCGGCTGGTACGGCCGCGGCGACAAGGTCGCGGCCGACGCGGCCTCGGTCGCGGCGATGCGCGAGGTGCTCGCCGAGGCGCCGTTCGACGGCGTCGTCGTCATCGGCGAGGGCGAGAAGGACGACGCACCCATGCTCGCGAACGGCGAGCACCTCGGTCGGGCGACGTCGCCGGTGTGCGATGTCGCCGTCGACCCGCTCGACGGCACGAGGCTGACGGCCGAGGGGATCCCCGGCTCGGTCTGCGTCATCGCCCTCGCGCCGCGCGGCACGATGCTCGACCCGCGCGATGTGTTCTACATGGACAAGCTCGTCTGCTCGGCGGCGGGCGCGGGAGTCGTCGGGCTCGATCTCGACCCGGCCGAGAACGTGACGCGGCTGGCGCGGGCACTCGGCAAGCCGGTGTCCGAGCTGGTCGTCGTCGTGCTCGACAAGCCGCGTCACGCAGGTCTCGTCGCGTCGCTCCGGGCCGCCGGCGTCGCGCTCGAGCTGCGCGGCGAGGGCGACGTGTCGGTCGCGATCGAGGCGGCGGACCCCTCCGGCCGCGTCGACCTCGTGCTGGGTATCGGCGGGACTCCCGAGGGAGTCGTCGCGGCCTGCGCGGTGCGCGCCCTCGATGGCGTGATGGAGGGGCGGCTCGCCCCGCAGACCGCACTCGAGCGGACCAACGCTCTGGCGGCAGGCCACGACCTCGACCGGCTGCTGACCCTCGACGACCTGGTCTCCTCCGACGACGTGCTCTTCGCGGGCTGCGCGGTCTGACCCGCTACGGCACGGCCGGCCCGCGTCAGGGCGCCGCGACTCCGTGCCGCCAGTAGCCGATGAAGGTGATGTCGCGCTTGTCGACGCCCCGCTCGGCGGCGAGGTGGCGACGGGCGCCGGTCGCGAGAGCCGACTCGCCCACCGCGAAGACGGAGGGGCGGCCGGCAGGCAGCTCGGCGCCGCGGAGCACGTCGAGGGCGCGCTCGCCCGGTCGGGCGTGCGCGTCGGCACGCGGGAGCCAGTGCACGGTCACGGCGTCGGAGGAGGCGATCGGCTGGCGGTCGTCGTCGCCGGGCACCTCGAGGAACACCTCCGCGCGGCGGTCCGCGGGCAGCGAGCCCAGGATCCCCGCGACCGCCGGAAGACCCGTCTCGTCGGCGACGAGCAGGCACCAGTCGGTACCGTCCCCTCGCCGGTAGCCGAGACCCTGGTCGAGGATGCCGACGCGATCGCCGACGGCGGCGGTGAGAGCGAAGGTCACGGCCGGTCCCGCCTCTCCTCCCTCACCGTGCACCACGAAGTCGACATCGAGCTCGGGACCGCCGTCGGCGCCCTCGGCGCGATAGCGCCGCACGGTGTAGTTGCGCACGAACGGGCGCCGGGCGCGCGGCATCGCGAGGTACTGCGCGTACCAGAGGGCGCTTGCGCGAGTGGGGAGCCGCAGCTCCTCCTGACCCGGGCGCGGCAGGAAGAGCCGGAACCACTGGTCGTGCCCGAGCGGATGCAGGAGCGCCGCACCCGGGCCGCCGAACGTGACGCGCTGCATGCTCGGCGTCACGCGCACCGTCCGCACCACCTCGACGGTGACGACCTGGGGGTCGGTGGGCCGGGTCGGCGTGAACGAGCGGGACATGCGGGACCTCCGAGCACGCCGTCGGACGCGGCGGGTTCGGTTAGCCTAGCCTTACCAAGCGCCGGTGGGGCAACAGGGGTCAACGGCGAAGAGGTCAACGCCGCAGAGGTGAACGCCCGGGGGTGAACGCCACAGAGGTGAACGCAACGGAGCAACAGAGGTGAACGCAGAAGAACCCCGACTCGCAGTGCGAGACGGGGTTCTCCGCCGACGTAGCGGGAGCGGGACTTGAACCCGCGACACCACGATTATGAGCCGTGTGCTCTAACCACCTGAGCTACCCCGCCGCGCGTTTCCTCCAGGCTCGGCCTGCCGGGAACGGAGCCCCCTGTGGGAATCGGACCCACTACCTCTTCCTTACCAAGGAAGTGCTCTACCAATGAGCTAAGGGGGCGCACCTGCGGGTCTGAGTGCCCGTCTCAGGGCGCGCCCGCGATTTGGCACCGTTAGACAATAGCACCCCGGGCGGGCGGCCCCGACCGCCGCTACGAGGGGGCGGCGTATCGAGACCGGCCTCCCTACGAGCGGCTCGCGGCGTCCAGCGCCGACAGCTCGTCCGCGGTCAGCACGAGCGACGCCGAGGCGACCAGAGCCGGCAGCTGCTCCACGACCCGGGCGCTCGCGATCGGAGCCACCACGCCGGGCTGCGAGCGCAGCCACGCCAGCGAGACGGTCGCGACCTCGACTCCGTGGGTCGCGGCCACCGCGTCGAGAGCCGCGAGGACTCGTCGTCCTCGCGCGTCGAGGTACTTCGCCGCACCGGAGGCGCGCGGGCCGTCGGGAGTCGTCCCGTCGCGGTACTTGCCCGTCAGGAACCCGGAGGCGAGCGCGAAGTAGGGCACGACGGCCAGGCCGGCCTCGCGGGCGAGCGGCACGAGGTCGGCCTCGATGTCCCGCTCGACCAGGTTGTAGTGCGGCTGCAGAGCGACGGGCGCGTGCAGCCCCTCCGCCTCCGCGATGCGCAGCCACTCGCGGATGCGGTCGGCGCTGAGGTTCGACACCCCGATCGCGCGCACGAGTCCCTCGTCGACGAGCTCGGAGAAGACGCGGGCGATGTCCTCCATGGCGACGGCGTCGTCGTCGAAGTGCGCGTAGTAGAGGTCGATCCGATCGGTCTGCAGCCGCTCGAGCGACGCGCGGGCCGCTGCCCGGACGTTCTCGGGCGAGAGACCGGGGAACCGCGGGTGGCGGCTCACCTTCGTCGCGATCACGACGTCGTCGCGCGACCTGCGCCGGGTCAGCCACTCGCCGATGATCGTCTCGGACTCGCCGCCCTTGTTGCCGGGCACCCACGAGGAGTACGAGTCGGCGGTGTCGATGAAGTCGCCTCCGGCGGCGACGTAGCCGTCGAGGACGTCGTAGGAGGTCTGCCGGCCCGCGGTCCAGCCGAAGACGTTGCCGCCGAGCGACAGGGGGAACACCTCGATCCCGGAGTCGCCGAGCGGTGCGCGGGTGGAGGAGTCGTGGGCCGGTGGTGCGCTGTCGATCGTCATCATCCGATTCAACCCCTGAGCACATGCTCGCGAGACCCCCGTCCCCGGCATCTGCGGCAAGCACTCAGGTGCACCTCCGGCGTCTCGGTTCCACGAGCGGGACCCACGAGCCGGACACCCCCTGCGGGAACCGCGAGCCGTATCCGGGGAAGCGCGTCGCAGCGCTTCCCCGTCGGCGAGCGCACCCCGCTCCACGAACCGTGACCACCCGATCGAGCCGACCGCGCGGAGCCGGGCCGGGACCGGCTCCGAATCAGGCGCGGGGGTAGTCGGCGTAGGCGAAGCGCGTCGAGTCGGGCGCCCAGCCCGCGACGTTGATCGTGCCCTGCCCGCCGAGGAGCCGCTGCACGACCCGGCCCGGCTCGGTGCCGGAGGACGGGCCCCGCAGCCGCAGCTCGACCGGGAGGTTCTCGGGGTGGCCGATCGTCCCGGAGGGGTAGGCGAGGTAGAGCAGGTGCGCGCCGTCGGGCGAGACGTGAGGGAACCAGTCGACCGTGTCCGACTCGACCACGCGCTCGAGGCCGGAGCCGTCGCGGCGCATCCGGAACAGCTGCGCACGACCCGCGCCGCCCCCCGCGCGCTCGGAGTTGAAGTAGAGAGTCTCGCCGTCGGGAGCGACGTCGACTCCGTCATCGGGGTGGGCGTCATCGGTCAGGGCGGTGAGCGGGCCTCCGGAGGCGGGCATCGTGTAGACGTTGGTCACCCACTGCCCGGAGGCGTCCTCGCCGCCGCCGATCAGGGCCAGCAGCGAGCCGTCGGGCGAGACGCCGTGCAGGTAGTGCTTGAAGCGGCCGCCCTCGGGGTCGGCGGTGAGGCGGCGGGCCGGCGCTGAGGCGTCGAGGGCCACCGCGTAGAGGTGCCCGTCGCGCGCCGAGACGTAGGCGACGCCTCCCTCGGGTGCGAGGACGTGGTCGTTGTTGAGCTCGTCCGGCACACCGTCGAGCGCGATCGGCTGGAGCCGCCCCGCCTCCGCCCCCTCGAGTCCGAGCCGGAACAGGCCGCCGTCGCCGTTGACGACCAGGAACGAGCCGTCAGGAGACCAGTTCGGTGCCTCCACCAGGAGCGAGTCGGACTCGAAGACCGTGGTCGCGACACCGCTGGCGACGTCGTGGATCCGGATGCGGCAGAGCTGGTCGGGAAGCAGGGAGCGGGCCATGCCCCGAAGATACGGCGCCCGGCAACCCTCCGGGCACTCAGCTTCGGCCGCGCACCCCTCCGTTACCCTTGTCGTGCGACCGCGCTGAGTATGCCTTGGGAGGAACATGTGATGCTCCTCATCCTCTCGATCACGTTCGCTCTCGCCGTCGTCACGCCGTGGATCGTCGACCGGGTCGGCCCGAAGGCCTTCTACGGCCTCGCTCTCGTCCCGGCGGGCACCTTCGTCGCCACCGCGTCCTCGCTGCCGACCGTCCTCGACGGAGGCGAGATCCGCGAGAGCGTCCCGTGGATCCCGTCGCTCGACGTCGCCCTCTCGTTCCGCCTCGACGCCCTCTCGATGGTGCTGGCGCTCGTCGTCAGCGGGGTCGGCGCCCTCGTGCTCGTCTACTGCGCGAGCTACTTCCGGCGGGACGAGCCGTCGCTCGGCCGCTTCGCCGCGCTCCTCTTCGCCTTCGCCGGCGTGATGTACGGGCTGGTCACCGCCGACGACGTGATCATCCTCTTCGTGTTCTGGGAGGCGACCAGCGTCCTCTCCTACCTCCTGATCGGGCACTACAGCGGCCGCAAGGAGAGCAGGGGAGCCGGCCTGCAGGCCCTGCTCGTCACCACGCTCGGCGGGCTCGCGATGCTCGTCGGAGTCGTGATCCTCGTGGTCCAGGCCGGGACGACGAGTCTCGAGGGGATCGTCGCGGCGGCCCCGTCGGGCCCGATCGTCTCGGTCGCCCTGGTGCTCGTCCTGCTGGGCGCCTTCTCGAAGTCGGCCCTCGTGCCGTTCCACTTCTGGCTGCCGGCCGCGATGGCCGCGCCGACCCCGGTCAGCGCCTACCTCCACGCCGCGGCGATGGTCAAGGCGGGCATCTACCTCGTCGCGCGCCTCGCGCCCGGCTTCGCCGACGACGCCGTCTGGCTGCCCGTGATCGTCTGCGTCGGTGTGTGGACGATGCTCGTCGGCGGCTGGCGCTCGCTCCGCCAGTACGACCTCAAGCTCGTGCTGGCCTACGGCACCGTCAGCCAGCTCGGCTTCCTCACGGTCGCCGTCGGGTTCGGCTCGCGGGACGCAGCTCTCGCCGGGCTGACCCTCCTCCTCGGCCACGCGTTGTTCAAGGCCCTGCTCTTCCTGGTCGTCGGTATCGTCGACCACCGGGCGGGCACCCGCGACCTGCGCAAGCTCAGCGGGATCGGCCGCCGGGCACCGGTGCTCGCGGCCGCCGCGCTGATCGGCGTGCTCTCGATGGCGGGGATCCCGCCGCTGCTCGGCTTCGTCGCCAAGGAGGCCGTCTTCACGAGCCTCCTCGGGGCCGGTGAGCAGGGCTCGGTCTGGGGCTGGATCGCCCTGGTCGGCCTCGTGCTGGGCTCGATCCTCACCGTCGCCTACTCGGCCCGCTTCTTCTGGGGCGCCTTCGCCCGCAAGAAGGGCCTCGAGGACACGCACCTGCACGCCGAGCCGTGGGCCTTCACCGCGGCTCCCGTCGTGCTCGCCGCGGTGAGCGTCGTGGGAGGCGTCGCCGCGTCGGTCCTCGATCCGCTCAGCGCCGTCTACGCCGACACCCTGCCCCTCGCGGCCGCCGACGCCGACCCCGTGCTCGCGGCCGAGGCCCTGGCCGAGCACGGCACCTACCATCTGGCCCTCTGGCACGGCTTCGAGCCGGCGCTCGGTCTCAGCGCCCTCGTGATCGCGATCGGCCTCCTCCTCTTCGCCAAGCGGGTCGCCGTCGCGAAGGCGCAGTCGATGCTGCCGAACCGCATCGACTCGGCCGAGGGCTACTGGGCCACCGTGCGCTGGCTCGACCGGGTCGCGAGCACGGTCACCGAGTTCGTGCAGCGCGGCTCGCTCCCCCGCTACCTCACAGTGATCTTCGCCGTCTTCGTCGGCGGCGCCGGCAGTGCGGCGGCGTTCACCCGCACCTGGCCCGACGAGCTCGTGTTCTGGGACAGCCCCGGTCAGCTCGCCGTCGCCGCCGTGATGATCGTCGCCGCGATCCTCTGCGCGGTCGCCCGCAACCGCGTGGCCGCGGTCCTGCTCGCGGGCGGCACCGGCTACGGGATGGTCGCCCTCTTCGCCCTCCAGGGTGCCCCCGACCTCGCCCTCACTCAGGCGCTCATCGAGACGGTGACCCTGGTGGTCTTCGTCCTCGTCCTGCGGCGACTCCCGACCCGGATCGCCGCGAAGCACCAGCCGATGCGCAAGCGCCTGCGCGCGGTGATCGGCATCGCGGTCGGCGCCGTCATGGCCGTCGTCGCGACGATCGCCCTCGGCGCCCGCACGGCGACGCCCATCTCGGCCGAGCTCCCCCGCCTCTCCTACGAGGAGGGGCAGGGGCGCAACATCGTCAACGTCCTGCTCGTCGACATCCGCGCCTGGGACACGATGGGCGAGATCTCGGTCCTCGTCGTCGTCGCGACGGGTGTCGCGAGCCTGATCTTCCTCTCCAGCAGGGCCGGAGGCGCGCCCCGCCTCGAGTCGCAGAGCGCCGCCGACCGCGCCGAGCGCGCCCTCGACCTCACCGCCCCGGCGAAGGACGCCGAGCAGAGCGGTGACCGCGGCTCGTGGCTCGTCGCCGGGCGGACGCTGCGCCCCGAGAACCGCTCGATCGTGCTCGAGGTGCTGGTGCGCCTCCTGTTCCACCCCGCGATGATCGTCTCGGTCTACCTGCTCTTCACGGGTCACAACACCCCGGGCGGAGGCTTCGCGGGCGGCCTGCTCGCCGGTCTCGCCCTGGTCGCCCGCTATCTCGCCGGCGGACGCTTCGAGCTCGGCGAGGCCGCTCCGATCGACGCCGGCAAGGTGCTGGGCCTGGGTCTCCTCTTCGCCGTCGGCACCGCGGTGTCGTCGCTCGTCTTCGGACTCCAGGTGCTCGAGTCGAGCTGGCTCGACCTCGAGGTGCCGATCCTGGGCGAGCTGCACATCGGCACCTCCACCCTCTTCGACATCGGGGTCTACTTCATCGTGATCGGCCTGGCCCTCGACATCCTCCGGAGCCTCGGCGGCGAGGTCGACCGCCACGGTGAGGAGGCCGAGCGCGGTGAGTCCTCCGGCGACGGCGTCACCCATTCGACCGACGGCGACTCCCCCGGGCCCGGTGCCGGCACGGTCGACGGACTCGAGACGAAGCTGCCCACTGGAGCGACGGTCGTCGGCGGACCCGGGCGGGGAGACGAATGAGCGTCACCCTCGTCCTCGTCGTCGTGATGGCGGTGCTCCACGCCGCCGGCGTCTACCAGATGCTCGAGCGCAGCCTGACCCGGATCCTGATCGGGTTCCTCCTGATCGGCAACGCGACCAACATCCTGATCCTGCTGATGGCGGGGCGAGCGGGTCTCGCGCCCTTCGTGACCGACGACGGCCGCTCCTACGAGCAGATCGCCGACGAGATGGCCGACCCGCTCCCCCAGGCCCTGATCCTGACGGCGATCGTGATCACGTTCGGAGTCTCGGCGTTCCTCCTCGCGATGATCTACCGGCGCTGGCGCCTCGCCAACGCCGACCAGGTCGAGGACGACGAGACCGACACCTCCGTCCGCGCCGACGCGGCCGGCATCTCGGCGCAGACCACCGCCGACGACAGGGCGCTCGACGATCTGCTCGAGGCGAGCGACGAGGGCACGGCGTCCAAGCACGGCGAGAGCGCCATGACCGATGACAGGAAGGAGGAGCGATGACCGCGCTGATCCCCCTCGTCGTCACCCTCCCCCTGCTGGGGGCGGCGGTCGCGCTGATCCTGGGCCGCCACCGCCGCGCTCAGATCCTCGTCAACATCGTGACGCTCTCGGCCGTCCTGGTGATCTCCTCCGTGATGCTGGTGATCGTCCTCACGGGCGACGGAGGCGGCAGCGCGGTCTACGTGGGCGGCTGGGAGCCGCCGTGGGGCATCGTCCTCGTCGTCGATCCGCTGTCGGCTCTGATGCTCGTGATCACCTCGATCACGCTGCTCGGGGTCCTCCTCTTCTCCGTCGGCCAGGGCCTCGTCGACGGCAATCGCGAGACACCGGTCACGATCTTCCACCCGACGTACCTGATCCTCTCGGCGGGCATCCTCAACGCCTTCGTCGCGGGCGACCTCTTCAACCTCTACGTCGGCTTCGAGATCCTCCTCGCGGCCAGCTACGTGCTGATCACCCTCGGCGGCACCGCGCCGCGCATCAGGGCGGGCACGACCTACGTGGTCGTCAGCCTGGTCTCGAGCGTCTTCTTCCTCTCGGCGATCGGCCTGCTCTACGGAGCCACGGGAACCGTCAACATGGCGCAGCTCTCGATCCGCATCGCCGAGCTCCCCGCCGATGTGCAGCTGGTGCTGCACGTGATGCTGCTGCTGGGCTTCGGCATCAAGGCGGCGGTCTTCCCGCTGTCGTTCTGGCTCCCCGACTCCTACCCGACCGCTCCGGCCCCGGTCACCGCCGTGTTCGCGGGCCTGCTGACCAAGGTCGGCGTCTACGCGCTCATCCGCACCGAGACGCTGCTCTTCCCCGGGGGCGCGCTCACCGAGGTCCTCCTGGTCGTGGCTCTGCTCACCCTGGTCGTCGGGATCCTCGGAGCCGTGGCGCAGGCCGACATCAAGCGGATGCTCTCGTTCACCCTGGTCTCGCACATCGGCTACATGGTCTTCGGCATCGCGATCGGCACCCAGGCGGGCTATGCGGCGACGATCTTCTACGTGATCCACCACATCACCGTGCAGACGACGCTGTTCCTCGCGACGGGTCTGATCGAGCGCGTCGGAGGGACGACCTCGATCCTCCGGCTCGGCGGGCTCCTCAAGGCCTCGCCCCTGCTCGCCCTGCTCTACTTCATCCCCGCGATGAACCTCGGTGGGATCCCGCCGTTCACCGGGTTCCTCGGCAAGGTCGGACTCTTCGTCGCCGGAGCCGAGTCGGCCGTCGAGCAGCCGGACTGGCTGATCTGGGCCGTGATCGGCGCCGGAGCGGTCACCTCGCTCCTCACCCTCTACGCCGTCGCCCGTGTCTGGAACATGGCGTTCTGGCGCCGCCAGGAGGAGGTGCCCGGCTACGAGTCGCCCCTGATCGATCAGCTGCAGGAGGACCCGCACGACACCGGAACGGTCCGAACGCGCCACTCGCCCCCGATGATGGTGCTCGCGACCGCCGGGATGGTGCTCGTCAGCGTCGTCCTGACCGTCGGCGCCGGACCGCTCTACGACGCGAGCGAGCACGCCGCCGCAGCGATCGCCGACCCCGCCACCTACATCGCGACGGTCTACCGCGACTCGTCCTTCGGAGAGGAGGGGCCCCGATGAGCCCCCGCCGCCGCGTCGACTTCTGGAACCGCTTCGCGATGTTCGTCACACTCGTGGGCATCTGGGTGCTGCTCTGGGACGACGTCTCCGTGCTCTCGATCGTCTCGGGATTCCTCGTCGCTCTCCTGATCACCCGGGTCTTCTACCTCCCGCCCGTCGAGTTCTCGAACCGGGTGAACCCCTGGTACCTGGTGGTGTTCCTCGTCCGCCTCGCCGCCGACATCGCCGTCGCCTCGGTACGGGTGTCGTGGCAGATCGTCACTCTGCCGGTCCCCGTGCACAACGCGATCGTCGCCGTGCACCTGCGCAGCCGCTCCGAGGGGATGCTGGTCTGGACCACCGAGGCCGTCTCGCTCGTCCCCGGCTCCCTGGTGATCGACGTCGATCCGCAGCAGAACGTGCTCTACCTGCACGTTCTCGGTGTGACGCACGACGAGACCCACCGCATCGAGGAGGTGCGCCGCACCGTGCTCGAGACGGAGGCGCGGATCGTGCGCGCCATCGGCTCGCGCGAGGACGTCGAGCGGGTCAGCCGGCCCCTCGCCGACGGGGCGGGGGCCCTTCGATGATCGACTGGCTCGCCTGGATCCTGGTGCCCCTCTTCGGCGCGGCCACCCTGCTCTCGCTGGTGCGCATCCTCCGCGGACCCTCGATCCTCGACCGCGTCGTCGCCGCCGACGTGCTGGTCGCCACGATCATCTGCGGGCTGGGCGCCGAGATGGCGGTCAACCAGCACGCGAGGACGCTCCCCGTCGCCCTCTGCCTCGCGCTGTTCGCGGTCTTCGGCTCGATCAGCGTCGCGAAGTTCTTGGCCAACCGCGAGGAGGACTGACATGGACGCCTTCTGGGACGTCGTCACGGCCGTGCTCGTCACCGCGGGCGCCGTGCTGTCGCTGGTCGCGGCGATCGGGCTGCTCCGCTTCGACGATCTCCTCTCGAGGATGCACGCGGGTACCAAGCCCCAGGTGCTCGGTCTCATCTGCGTGATGCTCGCGGTGGCGATCCGCAATCCGGGCTTCGCCGCGGCCGGCACCGTCGTGCTGGTCATCGGCTTCCAGCTGCTGACCGTCCCCGTCTCGGCCCACATGGTGGGGCGGGCGGCCTACCGCGCAGAGGCCGTGTCGACGGGGTTCCTCGTGGCCGACGAGCTCGCCGACGCGGTGAGCCGGGCCGACGAGCAGGCGCGGACGGGCCCGGAGTCGGGACACGCCTCCGAGGAGGCGGTGGAGCGATCGGCCGCGCCGCAGCCCGAGGACGAGCACGGACCGGCCGCGACCGCCTAGGCGAGCGTGAGCACCGCCGCCTGCGCAGCCGCCCCCGTCATCGTGCGCGCGGCGTAGCCGCCGATCGCGAGCGTCGCGGCCAGGAGCCCGCCGATCAGCAGGACGAGCAGCGGCACGACCCAGAGCAGGGCCCTCCGACGTCGGGCTCGGGCTTCGTCGGGGGTCTCATCGCTCACCCGTCGACCCTAGGGCAGAGCACTCGCGGCCAGGGGACGCGATCGGTGCCCCGTTATCCTTGACGCCATGACCCTGGACACCGCTCTCTCCGGCGCGCCCGAGAACTCCGCCGCCACCGACCCCGGGGCACCGAGCGTCCCGGGCTCCGAATGGTGGCGGACGGCGGTCATCTACCAGATCTACCCGCGCTCCTTCGCCGATGCGGACGGCGACGGGATCGGCGACCTGCCGGGCATCACCTCCCGGCTCGACAGCCTCGCCGAGCTCGGCGTCGACGCGATCTGGCTCTCGCCCTTCATGACCTCCCCGCAGAAGGACGCCGGCTACGACGTCGCCGACTACTGCGACGTGGATCCTCTCTTCGGCACCCTCGCCGACTTCGATGCGATGCTCGCGCGCTCGCACGCCCTCGGCATCCGCATCATCGTCGACCTCGTGCCCAACCACTCCTCCAGTGCGCACCCGTCGTTCCAGGAGGCGCTCGCGGCGCCCGCGGGGAGCGCCGAGCGCGCCCGCTACCTCTTCCGCGATGGACGCGGCTCGGAGGGCGAGCTGCCCCCGAACAACTGGGAGTCGGTCTTCGGCGGCCCCGCCTGGACCCGCATCACGGAGCCGGACGGCACGGCGGGCCAGTGGTACCTGCACCTCTTCGACACCTCGCAGCCGGACTTCGACTGGACGAACGAATGGGTCCGGGAGCGCTTCCGCGAGATCCTGCGGTTCTGGCTCGACCGCGGGGTCGACGGCTTCAGGGTGGACGTCGCGCACGGCATGATCAAGGCCGCCGGGCTGCCCGACTACACCCCGCCCGCCGACAGCGGCTCGATGGGAGGCATCGCGCCGGCGGACGGCGAGGACCCCGAGACCGCGCCCTACTGGGCCCAGGACGGCGTGCACGAGATCTACCGCGACTGGCACGAGCTGCTCGCCGAATACCCCGACGACCGCGTGCTCTGCGCGGAGGCGTGGGTGCAGCCGCTCTCGAAGCTCGCGCGCTGGGTGCGCCCCGACGAGATGCACCAGGCCTTCAACTTCGCCTACCTCGAGACTCCGTGGGAGGGACCCGCCCTGCGGGACATCATCGACTCCTCCCTCACCGCCTTCGCGAGTGTGGGTGCGCCCTCGACCTGGGTGCTGTCGAACCACGACGTCGTGCGGCACGCGAGCCGCCTCGCGCTCACCTCGGACAACCCGCAGGGCTACGGCATCGGCCCGCTGACCCCCGGCCTGCCCGACCCGGTCCTCGGCCTTCGTCGCGCGCGCGCCGCCTCCGCGCTGATGCTGGCGCTGCCGGGCTCGGCCTACGTGTACCAGGGCGAGGAGCTCGGACTCCCCGAGGCGATCGACCTGCCCGACTCGGCCCGACAGGACCCTACCTGGTTCCGCACGAGCGGCGAGCGCTACGGCCGCGACGGCTGCCGCGTTCCGCTGCCCTGGCAGGCCGGCGCGCCCGCCTACCGCTTCAACGACGGCGGGGCGTCGTGGCTGCCGCAGCCGCTCGACTGGGCGCCGTACGCCCGTGAGACCCAGCGCGGAGTCGCGGGGTCGACCCTCGAGCTCTACCGGTCGCTCCTCGCCGTCCGCCGCTCGGAGGGGCTGGGCGCCGGCTCCGTCGAGTGGCTGGAGGGCTTCCCGGAGGAGGTCGTCGCGTTCCGCAACGGAGGCGTCGTCGTGATCGCGAACACGGGCTCGACTCCGGTGGCGCTGCCGGACGGCTCGGTCGTCCTGGCCTCGGAGGAGCTGGCGGGCGCGACGCTGCCGGGCGACACGACGGTCTGGCTGCGCGCGAGCTGAGGCGGGCGCGGCCCGGCGGGGTCGCCTCGACGGGATCGCGGCGTGCGATTCGCAGGTGCTCGCGCGCGTTCCGGCACGGTGCATGCGGCGGAGAGCGCTCTTCCGCCGGCAGCGCCCGCAGATCGCACCCGCTCCTGCGGATCGCACCGGACGCGTGCGGATCGCGCCGGCGAACGGCGCCGGATCAGCGGTTCGCGTTCGCCTTGAGCCAGAGGTACGAGTCGACCTTCGTGGTGCCGTCGAGGCGGATCTCGAAGTGGAGGTGCGGCCCGGTCGACATCCCGGTCGTGCCGACGAGGCCGAGCAGCTGGCCGACCTTGACCGGGTCGCCCTCGCTGACGGCCGCCGAGCCGTGCTGCATGTGCGCGTAGACGCTCGAGACCAGCTCGCCGTCGATCTCGTGGTCGACGATCACGTGCACGCCGAGCGAGCCCTCGCCGTCGACGACGGTGCGGACGACGCCGTCCGCGATCGACTGGATCGGGGAGCCGTCGCCGGGGTTGAAGTCGGTGCCGCCGTGGTTCACCGAGCAGCCCGCGCAGTTGCGGTAGCCGAACCTGTCGCCGACGGGCACCCCGACGGCGAACGGCCACTGGATCGACGCGTTGGGGTCGTTCGTGAAGCCGGTGTCGGAGGTGCGGCCGATGTCGGCCACGTTCGTCTGGGTCTTGCGCTCCTGCACCCCGAAGCCGTCACGCGAGGCCGTCTCGGCACCGACCTCGCCGGCGACGAACGACTGGGATCCGCGCTCCTGGCCGCCGGTGACCGACGTCATGCTCTGCGCCTGGACGTCCTCGGCGGTGAGCAGGGAGGTCGCGGGCACCGAGGTCGCAGCGATGATCGCCGCGGCGAACGAGAGTGCGACGAGGCCGCCGAGTCGCCTCCCACCCTGCGCGGGTCGCAGCGCGCCGACCCGGGGCGCGGGAACCGGAGCCGGCGGGGTCCTCCGCGAGGCGGCGACGCGACGCTCGGCCTCCTGCAGCTGCGACACGCTGACGGCGCCGTCGGAGGCGACCTCGGCCGCGAGGGCGGCGGCGCGCTCGCGCTCGCGGAGCTCGCGACGGGAGAGGGGTGGGGTCGATTCGCCGAGGGTCGATGCGGAGGCAGCGGGGGCGGGCGAATCGGGGCTCACGAAATCGGGATCTTCCGTCGGGGACAGGGAGGGGGAGGGCGCTCCGTCAGGGGTCGAAGCGCTTCCCGGGTGCTCATGACCGCAGCCTGTGCGAATGTCACGAATTCATAAAGGATGCCACGAGGGGGTTGAAAGGGCCACAGGCCGAGGCCGTGACGCTCGATTCGGTAGTCCCACGGGGCCGAGAGCACCGATTGCGTGCGCGACGATGTATTCGCATGCACCGGGTCCGCGTCCGGGAACCCTGTCGTGAACGGTCACACCTCGTCGGCGCGGAGCCTCCGGAGCAGAGCCTCGAGCTCTCCGAACAGCGGGTCGGGCGCCGCGATGAGCAGGTCGGAGCCGGCAGCGCGACCGTCGAAGCCGGCCACGCGAGCCCCCGCCTCCTGGGCGATCAGAGCGCCGGCGGCCAGATCCCACGGGTTGAGCCCGCGCTCGTAGTAGGCGTTGAGCTGCCCCGTCGCCACCGCGCAGAGGTCGAGGGCCGCCGAGCCGATGCGTCGGATGTCCCGCACCGATCCGAGAAGCTCCTGCACGACCGCGCCCTGGCGCATCCGCCTCCCGGCGTCGTAGCCGAAGCCGGTGCCGACCAGCGCGAGCGAGAGCGGGGCCGGCGGCACCGCGCGCAGCGGCACGCCGTCGCGCTCGGCCCCCTCCCCCGCCGCCGCGGTCCACGCCTCTCCGGTGGCGCCGTTCACGACCGCCCCGGCGAGCGCCGTCCACGTCGTCGGATCGGGCTCCCCCTCGACCACCGCGATGCTGACCGCGTACGACGGGATGCCGTAGAGGTAGTTGACGGTGCCGTCGATCGGATCCACGACCCACGTCAGTCCGCTGGTCCCGCCGCCGCCGCCCGACTCCTCGCCGAGGAACGCGTCGTCGGGTCGCGCCTCGGCGAGCCTGCGCCGGATGAGCTGCTCGACCTCGCGGTCGGCGGCGGTGACCACGTCCTCCGGCGACGACTTCGATGCCGCGACCTCGACCCCGTCCTGTCGACGCTGCCGGGCGAGGTGCGCGGCCTCCACGGCGATCGAGCGGGCGATGGCGAGGAGGGAGGCGTTGGCGCTCATGCCCCCAGCCTAGGGACCGCCCGGCAGAGCATCATGGGAGGCATGAGCACCGAGCAGCCGATCGCCCTCACCGGAGTCACCGGAGCCGTGGGGGGAGGCGTCGCGCGGCTCCTCGCTGCGCAGGGGCTCCCCCTCCGGCTTCTCGCCCGCGACCCCTCGCGGGCCCCGCGGCTCCCGGGAGCGAGCACCGTCCGCGCCTCCTTCACCGAGGTCGGCGGTGCCCTGGACGGCGCGCGGGTGCTGCTGATGGTGTCCGCCTCCGAGAACGAGGACCGCCTCTCGGAGCACCTGTCGATGGTCGCGGCCGCGACGGCAGCGGGCGTCGAGCACGTCGTCTACACCTCCTTCGCCGGCGCCTCGCCCACGGCGACCTTCACGCTCGCCCGCGATCACGCGGCGACGGAGGAGGCGATCCGCGCCTCCGGCATGGCCTTCACCTTCCTGCGCGACAACCTCTACCTCGACTTCGTGCCCGAGATGCTCGGCGACGACGGCGCGATCCGCGGGCCGGCGGGCGACGGCCGGGCCGCGCTCGTCGCCCGGGAGGACGTGGCCCGCTCGGCAGCCGCGATCCTCCGCGACCCCGCCCTGCACCGCGGCGCGACCTACGAGCTCACCGGTCCGGAGGCGCTCACCTTCGCCGAGATCGCGGCGACCCTCACAGACTCCGGCCGTCCCGCCGTCTTCGTCGACGAGACCCTGGAGGAGGCGTACGCCTCCCGCGAGCGCTGGAACGCCCCGCGCTGGCAGGTCGACGCATGGGTCAGCACCTACACGGCGGTCGCCGCGGGCGAGCTGGCGCACGTGTCCGACGACGTCGAGCGCCTCACGGGACTCGCGCCCGTCTCGCTCCGGCAGTTCCTCGGCCGCAGCCGCCCGCCTCTCGACTGAGCGGTCGTCGCCGAGTCGCTGTTCCTTGACACCTCGCCGACGGAGGAGGAATCTCCCGTTCAGGATGCTCTTCTCGTCAGGGCGCCTCCCCCGATCAGGACGCTCAGAGCGGAGCACCGGATGACGACAGCGACCGTCGCGTTCGACGCCGCGTCGGGTGGGTGGCTCGTCACTCGCGACGGCTCGTCCGGCAGGGAAGGCCCGTTCCGGACGCAAGCGCTCGCGATGAGCGCGGCCTCCGCCGGGCTGGCCGCGGCGGGCGGAGGGACCCTGCTCGTGCAGGGCAGGCACGGTCCGGTGCGCCTCACGAGGACGATCGCGCCGGAGGCGCGGGTCGCGTTCACCCCGCACGACGCCCTCGCCGCGGCCGAGGCCGGTCTCGGGCGCATCGCAGGCGATCAGACGACCGACTCCGGCGACGACGCCCTCGAGAAGGTGCTGCTGATCGGCCCCGGCGCCGAGAGCAGGCGTGCCGTCTCGACGGCGAACAGGTGGCTCGACGTCCTCGTCATCGCGGCGGGCCTCATCGGGCCGGCCCTCGGCATCCGCCTCATCGACCCGGGTCTCGACGGCGGAGTCGCCGCGATCGTCCTGTCGACCCTGTCGATCTCGGGAGGCGTCTTCGTCGCGTTCCTCATCATCGTTGCGAACGGCGAGCACTTCGCGAGTCGTTCCGGCGCGGTGGGAGCCGCACTCGTCCTGGCCGGGTCGCTCGTGCTGTCGAACGTGCTGGCGATCGGCGTCGGTCAGCCGACGACGCTCGACCAGGACGGAGGCCTTCTCGCGAACCTCCAGCGCGTCTCGCGCTACGGCATGCCGCCCGACCTGAAACTCGCCGCTCTCGCGGTGACGGTGGTGGCCTCGGTGCTCCTCGGCGGGATCGCCGTCTACGGCCCGGTGGGAATGGTGCTGTCGGTCGCCTGCGGCGCCCTCGTCGGCTGGCGCGCGCACGACCTGATCAGCTAGCCCGCCGCCCTCCGCGGATCACCCGCCCGAGCGAAGAACCCTCGCGGCCCCTCCGAGGAGTCGACCGGAGTGCGCCAGAAGCACTGGTCTTCCCAGAAGCACTGGTCGTTCCAGAAGCACCGAGCTTCCAGCAACGCTTGCTTCCAGGACGAGAAACTCACCGAGATTGCTGGTGTTAATAAGCACAGTGGCGAGTGAGGGATTCGAACCCCCGAAGGCTACGCCGTCTGATTTACAGTTTGATCAGGCGACTGACCGCAGTTGTCCTATGGCATCCGTCCCCGGCGTTTGCTGCCGGGCCGCCAGCGAACGCGTACCCGGCATCAGCCGCCTCAATCCCTCGAAATCCGCCCTTCTGTGCTCACGAAGTGCTCACGGCGGGAGGAATGGAAGTCGCCAACTCCTGGCCCAGGATCCGCGAGAGATAGGCGACAGCTTCGTCGCGAACCTCGATCGGCGGTGGTCCCTGGTCGTAGTGCGCGTAGGGGTCGAACTGATACTGAGTGAGCGGCAGATCGATCTCGAAGAGCCGGTCCGAAGTCGCGAAGTGAATCCGCGCGTGATACATGCCGGAGGCGACCCGAGAGCCGTGCGGCTCCAGCAGTAGCACCGATCCGCTGTCGTAGTCGATCCAGACGAGCGTCAGAGTCACGTCCGACATCCAGTCGAGCCCACGTTCTTGGTCACCGCCGTACGCCGGGAACCGCGAAAGCAGATCGTGCTTGAGGTACCCCCCGCCTCGTCGGAACTCCATCGGTTTCCAGTCGACCATTTCGTGCCTCTCGTTCGGGTTCAGGACGAGCCCATGCTGGCGGGGAAAACTTTGCGAGGGAAGCGCCGCGAACCTCGGATTTCAGTAGCGGGCCAGAAGAGCGAGCTTTGCGGCCTCCAGTGAGGAGAAGACCCCGACGCTCTGCGGCATATCACCGCGACTGAACGCTTCGAACCCCTCGTCGACCTGACGGATGAATCCCATGTCGCTGCTGTCGGAGGCGATGCCGTACACCTGATTACGAACTTCCCAGTAGGGACCGTTGCCGAGCAGGACCACGTCCGGTGTTGCCTCCGCCATGAAGGACTCCAATCTGTTCCTCGCGAAGTCTCTCGCGTTGGGCGAACACGGCGAAACCCCCGGGCCCAGCTCCTCAGCTACCCGGGGGTTCCGTTGTGTCCCGACGCCCTCACCCGGCGGGAGTAGTGCGCGGCCTACGCGGCCGCGCACTTGATCTTCTGGATCGCGGCCGCGTGGGGGAACGCGAAGGAGACGCGCATGACGGCGCGGATCGCGGTGCGGTAGCTGGTGAAGTAGGCGGAGGTGTCGATGTCGAGTTCGACGTCGAGGCGGCGGACGACGATCGCGCGATCGAGTTCGACGTCGAGGCGGCGGACGACGATCGCGCGGACCTGCGGGATACCCCAGACGGTGCCGGGAGCGACTCCGGGGCTCGTGAGCAGGGGGACGCCCTGGAGGAGCCTGCGGGTCGCCGCGGTCGGGTCAGAGCCGAGGAGGGGCTTGTTCGAGCCGGAAATCGTTTCCTTCAGCTTCGCGAGGGCGAGCGCGTCGGCGGGGTTCGCCACGAAGGAGTCGATGGTGAGCCCGAGGCCGTCAGCGTTCGCGATGGCCTCCGCGAAGGGGTCGAGGTTCGCTCAGGCGGTGCCCGCGGTGACGGCCGTGAAGCCGACGAGGTCGCCGAGGCCCTTCGGCTGGACGAGGTTGGCGCCTCGGGAACCGAAGTAGGCGAGGTCGATCTTCCGGGCGATGTCGCGGGCGAGGCCGTCGCCGATGATGTTCTGCGCGGCTGGGGAAGAGTCGCGGGCGAGTTCGTTCGTGATGACGGTGAGTCCGGCGATCTTCGCGGGCTCGACGACGACGTCGTCGATCTTCGGGTCGGACGCGCCGATCTCTTCGCCCTCGGCGACCCACGCGGCGGAGGGGTCCTCGGTGACGAGCGGGATGTGGGTCCGGGTCGCCTCGGTGGCGATGAGGGTCGATGCCTGGATCGCGACGGAGGCGCGCTCGACGGGCAGGACGATGAGGTCGTCGGTCTGGTCCGGGGTGATGCCGCGGACGTTGGTGGTGGAGGTCTTGACGGTCATGGGAGAGCCCCTTTCGGGCAGCGAGAAACGGGGGAGGTCGTTCGATCACTGCCCGCAAGGGGCGGAGTTCTGGAGTGCCCGCAGGGGGCGGCCGAGCCGCGCACGGCGGAAAGGTATACCGAGGATACCATTCGCCACCGACATCGGCCGCCCGAGACGCCTACTGCGAGAGGACGTCGCTCCATGTGGCCTTCTGCTCGCGCAGGCGCGAGTGCTCGTAGCCCGACTCGCCCCCGGCGATCCCCGGCCCGGAGCGGGTCGAGACCTTCGGCATCTTCCAGTGCGGCCGGGTCACGAAGAGCGCTTCGATCGCGTCGTTCAGCTTCTCCCTGTCGATCGAACCGTCCTCGCCGAGCACCGACGTGATGTCGATCCGGTCGACGACGTCGGCGACCGCGGTCGGCAGCGCGCGGAGGCGGTTCGCGGCCTCGGCCACCTGGCCGCGCTGGGCCGCACGGGCAGTCTCGGTCAGGCGCGCGATCTCAGCGTCGGCGTCGCGGAGGCGGCCGCGGGCGCTGGCCTCGGCGGCGCGCTTCTCGCGGAGCAGCTTCGCGAGCCGCTCCGGCGGCAGGGACGCAAGGTTGTCGGCCTCCTCCTCGTCGGGGGCGTCGGTCGTCTCGGCATCCGGCTCGACGGTGTCCGAGGTCTCGGCATCCGGCTCGACGGTGTCCGAGGTCTCGTCGGGGACCTCCGTCGTCTCGTCGGGCTCGATGGTCTCGGGGGTCAGGTCATCGGTCATGGTCAGATTCCTTCCGTGATGAGGGTGGGGCGTTCGACGACCGACGGCCGCCGCATGGTGTTCGGCCAGTACGTCGCGAGCGAGAGGGCGGACACGAGGTCGCCGTGCCCCTCGCCCGCCCGCCGCTCGAACTCGATCGAGTCGCGACCACTGGCGGTGATTTTCTGCCGGAACGACAGCAGCTCGTGCTCCAGGACCGGGCCCAGCGGGAGCCCGTCAGCGACCTTCAGGCGGCCTTGCTGGAGCGGCACGAGCACGGAGGCGAAGAGGTCCGCCTTCGGCACGTTCGGACCGTTCCGCTCACGCCCGCGGGTGACGGTGATCGGCTGAGGACGGGCGCATCCGAAGCGGTCACGCCTCCACTCGACGTGGAACATGTCGACGACGGCGCGGGCTCCGGCCTACGGCCCCAGCGGTTCCACGACCTCCGGCACCTCTTCGCCAGCCTGGCGCTCTCGAACGGCGAGGACATGGCGGTCGTGTCGAAGATCATGGGCCACTCGAACTCGGTGATCACGCGCGACCTGTACGCGCACCTCGTCGGCGAGAAGGCACGCGACGCGGTCGCGGGTGTCGCCTCGCTCCTGACGCCCCTCCGACCCGATGTGCTCACAAGTGTGCTCACGGGAACGAAAGAAGCCCCGACGCTGACCCTCTGAGAGGGCCTGTCGAGGCTTCGATTGGCGGTATTCCGCGGATGTGGCGAGTGAGGGATTCGAACCCCCGAAGGCTACGCCGTCTGATTTACAGTCAGATCCCTTTGGCCGCTAGGGTAACTCGCCGTGGCGCACCCGACCGGGAGTCGTGCTCTCGACCGAAGGCGCTGGACAAGGATACCCACGGGGGCGGTGGATCGGAAATCGCGGCGTGGCCGCGGTCAGTCGGCCGCCGCGGCGTAGCGCGATGCGGCTTCGGCGACCTTGCCTGCGTAGCTGCCGGCGGGGTTGTAGGCGGCGATGGCCGCGCGCCAGCCCGACTCTGTCGAGAGGTCGCCGCCCGCCTCGCAGAGGTAGCGGGCCGCGGTGACGGCCTGCTGGTCGACGTTCTGCGGATCCCAGCCGCTGGAGGCCCAGGCCATCCAGGTCGCCGGGATGATCTGCAGCGGGCCCATCGCGCGGTCGACCTCGGAGTCGCCGTCGAGCGCTCCTCCGTCGTTGTCCTCGACGAGGTCGAATCGGGTGCCGTCGAGGCGGGGTCCGTAGATCGGCTCGCTGGGGCGGCCGTCCTCGCCGAGGGCGCCTCCGAAGATCGTCCCGTGGCGGCTCTCGACGTAGCCGATGCCCGCGAGAGTGGCCCAGTCGAGCCGGCAGTCGGGGTCGACGGCCGAGGTCAGCAGCGCTGTGCCCGCGTAGGCGGTGAGCGCCCGCTCGGGGATGCCGCTGCCCTCTGCGGTGCTCGCGAGCCAGTCGGCGCTCGTGAGGAGGCGGACGGGGGTCGCCTCCGTCTCCGCCGGGTCCTCGAGCAGCGCGGGATCCGCCGCGACGGGTTCGCCGACCGTGGGCGGCACGGTGACCACTCCGCCCTCGTACTCGATGGTCGATCCGGAGCAGCCCGCGAGCAGCGCGCCGATGACGGGCACGAGCAGGAGGAACGGGAGGCGGCGCACCCTCCAGTCGTAGCAGGGGCGCCTTGGAGCAGGCCCGGCCGAGGCCCGAAAGCTAAGCTCGGAGGCATGGCAGATTCTACGTTCGACGTCGTCAGCAAGGTCGACAAGATGGAGGCGGACAACGCCCTGAACCAGGCCCACAAGGAGGTCGAGCAGCGCTACGACTTCAAGAACGTCGGCGCCTCGATCGCCTGGAGCGGCGAGAAGATCCTGATCAAGGCGAACACCGAGGAGCGCGCGAACGCCATCCTCGACGTGTTCCAGACCAAGCTCATCAAGCGCGGCATCAGCCTCAAGAGCCTCGACTCGGGCGAGCCCTTCGCCTCGGGCAAGGAGTACCGGATCGAATCGACCCTCAAGGACGGCATCGATCAGGAGCACGCCAAGAAGATCAACAAGCTGATCCGGGACGAGGCCCCCAAGTCGGTCAAGTCGCAGATCCAGGGTGACGAGCTGCGCGTCTCGTCGAAGAGCCGCGACGACCTGCAGGCGACGATGGCGCTGCTGCGCGGGGCCGACCTCGACCTCGACCTGCAGTTCGTCAACTTCCGCTGAGGGATGTCGCCGACAGGAGCACGCGCATGACCGCCGGGATCGACGAGCCCGACCGCCGGGGCCGCACGGGACTCGATCGGGAGGGCTACGACCTCACCGCCACCCCCGACGTGGTGGTGAAGGAGGTGACCCTCCTCTCGAGCCACTGGTACATCCTCCGGACCACCGAGTTCGAGTACCGGCACCGCGACGGCCACTGGAGCACCGAGCACCGCGAGACGTACGACCGCGGGAACGGCGCGGCCGTGCTCCTCTACGACCCGGAGTCTCGGACCGTGGTCCTCGTGCGGCAGTTCCGCTACCCGACGTACGTCAACGGCAACCTCGACGGCATGCTCCTCGAGGTGCCGGCCGGCCTCCTCGACGAGGACGGTCCGGAGGAGGGTGCCCGCCGCGAGGCGGAGGAGGAGACCGGTCTCGAGGTCGGCCGGCTCGAGCACGTCTTCGACTCGTACATGAGCCCGGGGTCGATCACCGAGATGCTGCACTTCTACGCCGGGCGCTACCGCGCGGGCTCGCGCCAGGGCGTCCACGCGGGGCTCGCCGACGAGGGCGAGGACACCGAGCTGGTCGAGCTGTCGTTCGACGAGGCGCTCGCCCAGATCGGCGTGCAGATCGTCGACGCCAAGACGATCATGCTGCTGCAGTGGGCGGCGTTGAGCGGCCCCTTCTCGCGCTGACCCGGCCCTCGGCCGGGCTCAGCCCACGTACGCCCGCAGCGCCCGCGCCGTGAGGGTGTCGGCCGACGCGACCAGCTCGGCCGGCGTCCCCTCGAAGACGATCGAGCCGCCCTCGTGGCCGGCTCCGGGGCCCACGTCGATGATCCAGTCGGCGTGGGCCATCAGCGCCTGGTGGTGCTCGATGACGATCACCGAGTTGCCGGAGTCGACCAGCCGGTCGAGCAGACCCAGCAGGTTGTCGACGTCGGCCAGGTGCAGACCGGTCGTGGGCTCGTCGAGGATGTAGATCGATCCCTTCGAGGCCATGTTGATGGCGAGCTTGAGGCGCTGCCGCTCACCGCCCGAGAGGGTGTTCAGCGGCTGCCCGAGCGTGAGGTAGCCGAGTCCGACATCGACCAGGCGGGCGAGGATCGTGTGCGCCGGCCCGGAGCCGAAGAAGTCGGCCGCCTCGACTATCGGCAGCGAGAGCACCTCGTGGATGTTCTTCCCGTCGAGCCGGTACTCGAGGACCTCGGCCGTGAACCGCTTGCCCTCGCACTCCTCGCAGACCGACGAGACCGTCGCGGCCGGGCCGAGCTCGGTGAAGATCAGTCCGGCGCCCTTGCAGACCGGGCAGGCGCCCGCGGAGTTCGCGCTGAAGAGCGCCGGCTTGACCTTGTTCGCCTTCGCGAACGCCGCGCGGATGGAGTCGAGCACGCCCGTGTAGGTCGCGGGGTTGCTCCTCCGGGAGCCGCGGATCGGCGACTGGTCGGCGACGATGACTCCCTCGCGTCTGGCCAGGGACCCGTGGATCAGGGAGGACTTGCCGGATCCGGCGACCCCCGTCACGACGGCCAGCACCCCCAGGGGCACATCGACGTCGACACCCCGGAGGTTGTGGGTGGCGGCCCCGCGGATCTCGGCCGCTCCGCGCGGGCGACGCACCGACTCCTTCAGCGGCACCCGGTGGTCGAGGTGGCGCCCGGTGAGGGTGTCGGAGCCGCGGAGATCGTCGACCGACCCCTCGAAGCGGATCTCGCCGCCGTGCGCTCCCGCCCGCGGCCCCAGGTCGACGATGTGATCGGCGACCCGGATGATCTCGGGCTTGTGCTCGACGACCAGCACCGTGTTGCCCTTGTCGCGGAGCTGCCGCAGCAGCTCGACGACCCGCGACACGTCGTGCGGATGGAGCCCCGCCGTCGGCTCGTCGAAGACGTAGGTGATGTCGGTGAGGCTCGAGCCGAGGTGCCGCACCATCTTGACCCTCTGCGCCTCGCCGCCCGAGAGCGTGCCCGACTCGCGATCGAGCGAGAGGTAGCCGAGCCCCACCTGCACGAGCGAGTCGAGGGTGCCGAGCAGCGTCTCGACGATCGGGGCGACGGAGGGATCGCGCACGCCCCGCAGCCACTCGGCCAGGTCCGTCGCCTGCATCGATGAGCACTCGGCGATGTTGCGGCCCTCGATGAGGGAGGAGAGCGCCGCCCGCGTCAGCCGGGCGCCGCCGCACTCGGGGCAGGCCGCGAAGGTGGCCACGCGCTCGGCGAACGCCCGGATGTGCGCCTGCGCCGCCTCCTTCGCGAGGTAGAGCCGGGTGACCTTGACCACGAGGCCCTCGTAGGTCAGGTTCATCCCCGCGATCGCCATCTTCGTGGCGGGCCGGTAGAGGAAGTCGTCGAGCTGCTCGGGGGTGAACTCGGCGATCGGCACATCGGAGGGGTAGAGGCCCGACTCGGCGAGGCTCTTCCAGTACCAGCCGCCGACGACGAAGTTGGGGATGGCGTCGAGGGCGCCGTCGTCGAGCGACTTCGACCGGTCGAACAGCGCGTCGAGGTCGATGTCGGAGACGCGGCCCGTGCCCTCGCACCGAGGGCACATCCCCTCGGGCAGGTTGAACGAGAAGGCTCCGCTCGTGCCGACGTGGGGGTCGCCGATGCGGCTGAAGAGGATGCGCAGCATCGTGTAGGCGTCGGTGGCGGTGCCCACGGTCGAGCGGGCGTTCGCGCCCATCCGCTCCTGGTCGACGACGATCGTCGCGGACAGGCCGTCGAGCGACTCGACGTCGGGCCGGGCGGGCGACCCCATGAACTGCTGGAGGAACGCGGAGTAGGTCTCGTTGATCAGGCGCTGCGACTCGGCGGCGATGGTGCCGAACACGAGCGACGACTTGCCGGAGCCCGAGACGCCGGTGAAGACCGTGATGCGGCGCTTGGGGATGTCGACGTCGACTCCGCGCAGATTGTTCTGGCGGGCGCCGCGCACCCGGATGACGTCGTGCGGGCCTGCAGTGGTCATGGCGTCCCTGTCCTCGTGGTTGCCCGCATGATACGGGAGGCCTCCGACATGCGCGCGACGACGACGAAGGGCCCCCCGGATCTCCGGAGGGCCCTGATGGAGGAGCGTCAGCTCGGGACGGTCTCGGACCTGGAGATCGCGATCATGTCCTCGCGCGGCACGACCTTCACGCGGACGCGCCCCTCGGGGGCGCCGAGCGCCATCTCGTGCTCGTCGAGGCGGTGCCAGCCGTCGAGGTCGGTGTAGGCGATCTCGCGCTCCTCGAGGAGCGCCACGACCGCCGACTCCTCCGGGTGCACCGGGGTCCACCACGACGCCTGGTCGTTGAGCACGTGCGCCACGGTCTCCATCGCATCGGACTTCGTGTGGCCGATGAGGCCGACCGGTCCACGCTTGATCCAGCCGGTCGCGTAGACGCCGTGGACCGGCTGGTCCTCGTCGTCCAGGACCATGCCCTCGCGGTTCGGGATCACTCCGCGGCGCTCGTCGAACGGCAGCCCGTCGAGCGGGGAGCCGAAGTACCCCACCGCGCGGTAGACGGCCTGGACCGCGATCTCGCGGATCTCGCCCGTGCCGCGCACGCCGCCCTCGCCGTCCGGCTCGGTGCGCTCGTAGCGGATCGCCGCGACCCGCCCCTCGTCGTCGCCGACGAGCTCGAGCGGCTTGGCCCAGAAGTGCAGGTGGAGGCGTCGCGACGCCGTCCCCGTCTCGCGGGTGCGCCACTGGTTCAGCACCCGGTTGATGACCATGACCTGCTTGTTGGTCTCGATCGCCGCCTGCGACGCCGGGTCCATCACGAAGTCCTCGTCGGCGACGATCATGTCGACGTCGCGCAGCTCGCCGAGCTCGCGGAGCTCCAGCGGCGTGAACTTCACCTGGGCCGGCCCCCGGCGCCCGAACACGTGCACGTCGGTCACGGGCGAGGCCTTGAGGCCCTCGTAGACGTTCGGCGGCACCTCGGTGGGGAGGAGGTCGTCGGCGTGCTTCGCCAGCATCCGCGACACGTCGAGCGCCACGTTGCCGTTGCCGATCACCGCGACGGAGGCGGCCTCGAGCGGCCAGGTGCGCGGCACGTCGGGGTGGCCGTCGAACCAGCTGACGAACTCGGCAGCGCCGTAGGAGCCCTCGAGATCGATGCCCGGGATGTCGAGCGGGGCGTCGCGGATGGCTCCCGTCGAGAAGATCACGGCGTGGTAGTGCCGCTTCAGGTCCTCGAGCGTGATGTCGGAGCCGAAGTGCACGTTGCCGAAGATCCGGATGTCACCGCGATCGAGGACCTCGCGCAGCGCCGTGACGATGCCCTTGATCCTCGGGTGGTCGGGCGCGACGCCGTAGCGCACGAGACCGTAGGGCGCCGGAAGCTGCTCGAACAGGTCGATCGAGACGTCGAACTTCTTCTCGGCCTTGATCATGAGGTCGGCGGCGTAGATGCCCGCGGGCCCCGCGCCGACGATGGCCAGCCTGAGCTTGGTCATTGCGTTCCTCCTGCCGGGGCGCCGTGGCGCGCGTCCGGTCTCATTCCTGCGGCGCTGGAGTGCGCCGCGACGATCGGTGTCAGCCGTTGCGGTCGACGACCGTGTCCGCGAAGCGCGTGAGCGCCTTGCGGACGGAGCCGTCGGGCAGCGGGGCGAGGGCGGCGACGGCCTCGTCGGCCCAGCGGTGGGCCTCGGCGAGGGTCTGCGCCGTCACCTCGTGGTCGCGCAGCTCGGCGATGGCCTCGGTGATGTCGGCGCTCTGCTCGTCGGTGTGCGCGATCTCGTCGTGCGAGCGGCTCACGTAGCTCTCGATGCGCGCGAGCAGTGCCGAGGCCCGCCCGTCCGAGGCCGCGCGCTCGCGCAGGCGCAGGATCGGGAGGGTCGACACACCCGCGCGGATGTCCGTCCCCGGGTTCTTCCCGGTCTCCTCCGGCTGCGGCGAGAGGTCGATGACGTCGTCGACGATCTGGAAGGCGACGCCGATCTTCTCACCGAAGACCCGCACCGCCTCCTCGAACTCGGCGGGCGCCTCCGAGAACACGACGCCGGTTCGGGCGGCGGCCGCGATCAGCGAGCCGGTCTTGTCGGCGAGGACGGCCAGGTAGTGCTCGACCGGGTCCTCACCGGCGCTGGGGCCGACCGTCTCGTGCAGCTGACCGAGGACCAGCCGCTCGAAGGTGTCGGTCTGGAGTCGGATCGCGCGCTCGCCGAGCTCGGTCATCAACTGGTTGGCGCGGGCGAAGAGCAGGTCGCCCGTGAGGATCGCGACGTTGTTGCCCCAGACCGTCTGCGCCGAGGGGACGCCGCGGCGCTTCTCCGCCTCGTCCATCACGTCGTCGTGGTAGAGGGAGCCGAGGTGGGTGATCTCGATGGCCTGCGCGGCGCTGAGAACCTCGGGAGTGTTGCCTCGGCCCAGCTGCGCGGCGAGCAGGGTGAGCATCGGACGGACCCGCTTGCCGCCGGCCTCGAGGAGGTACCGCGTGGAGACGTCGGCGACCGCGTCGGCGAAGGACAGCTGGTGGATCATCCCCGCTTCGACCTGCTCCAGCCCGTCGTCGATCGTGCGCGCGAGGGCGCGATCGGTGGCCGATGAGAAGATGCGCTCGGAGAGGCCGAGCTGCGCCGTCAACGACGGACTGCGGCGGGCGACGGGCGCACTGGCGTTCACACTGAAACCCTAACGTCTCGCCCCGAGGGGCCTCCCGCGCGCATCAGCCGGCCGCGATCGGCTTGATCCCGCGGTGCAGCGCGACGATCCCCGCGGTCAGGTTCTTGTACGCGACGCGCTCGAAGCCGGCCTCGCGGAGCCAGGCCGCGACGACCTTCTGCTCGGGCCAGGCCCTGATCGACTCTCCGAGGTAGTCGTAGGCGGGGTCGTTCGACGACGCCAGCCGCACGATCGCGGGCATCACCCTCGAGAGGTACAGGTCGTAGGCGAGGGCGAGCGGCGCCAGCGGAGGCGTCGAGAACTCGCAGATCACGACGCGCCCGCCCGGCTTGACCACGCGGTGGAACTCGGCGAGCGCCGTGCGCGGTTCTGCGACGTTGCGCAGACCGAACGAGATCGTGACGGCGTCGAAGGAGTCGTCCTCGAACGGCAGGTCCATCGCGTCGGCGTGCACGAACTCGATGCGCTCGTCGTCGGCGTGGCGGCGGCGGCCGACCGAGATCATCCCGCGGGAGAAGTCGGCGGCGACGACCTGCGCGCCCGACCGGGCCAGCGACGCGCTCGATGTGCCGGTTCCGGCGGCGACGTCGAGGATCCGCTCGCCGGCGACCGGGTTGACCGCGCGCGTCGTCGCGATGCGCCAGAGGTGATCGTTGCCGACGGAGAGGACGGTGTTCGTCAGGTCGTAGGCGGGCGCCACCGTGTCGAACATGGCTGCGACCTCGTCGGGTCGCTTGGTGAGGTCTGCCTTAGTCACGATCGTCAAGTCTAGGCGGCGGGGCGTCGCGGCGGCTGTGCATCCGCCCTCTCACGGCGTCGATCGAGGTCGTGGCGCGTCTGTGCGAGTGCCGGGACCGCCCTGCTCCGCCTAGCCCGGCGGCCCCGGCCGGATCACGCTAGCAGTGCACCCCCGCGCGAGGGGCTCCACGGCGTAGAACCGCTCATCTTCCGACGCAGGCGTACTCTGAAGGAGTGACGCTCATCGGCGCCGGGGCCCCTCCTCTCCACGTGGGGACGATCCCGCTGGACACCCCGCAGGAGCTGATCCCGCTGATCGACCCGCACCACCCGCTGCTGTGGCAGCGGCGCGGAACGGGGCTCGCGGGCATCGGCGAAGCCCTGCGCCTCGAGTTCTCGGGGCCGCACCGCCTGCGCGAGGCGGCCGACGCGTGGCGCGCCCTGTCCGCCTCCGCCGTCGTCGAGGACCCGCTGGGCCTGCCCGGCACGGGCCTTGTCGCCTTCGGCGCCTTCGCGTTCTCCGGCCGGTCGGAGTCGCGCAGCGTCCTGATCGTGCCGCACACCGTCATCGGCACCCGGGGCGGCCGCTCGTGGCTCACCCGCATCTCGGCGACCGCCGAGGAGGCGCAGCTCCCGCCCGCCCCGTCGGCTCCGCCCCTCGGCGACGCGTTCGGCGCCGCTCTCGCGCCCGGCACGATGACCCCCGAGGCCTACCGCGAGGCGGTCGCCTCCGCGGTCGGCACCATCCGCTCCGGTGCCCTCGAGAAGGTGGTGCTCGCCCGCGATCTGGTGGGCCGCCTCCCCCGCGACGCCGACCTCCGCCGCATCCTGCACGACTTCGCGAGCGGGTACCCCGACTGCTGGACGTTCGCGGTCGACGGGTTCCTCGGCGCGAGCCCCGAGACGCTCGTGGGCGTCGATCACGGCGCCGTCACGGCGCGCGTGCTCGCGGGCACCAGCGCGCGCGGAGGAGACGCCGCCGAGGACGCCGCCGTCGTGCAGGAGCTCCTCGGCAGCGCCAAGGACCGCTCGGAGCACGCCTTCGCGATCGAGAGCCTGCTGCGCGCGCTCCGGCCGCACACCGGCTCGCTGACGACGAGCGCCGAGCCCTTCGCGCTGGAGCTGCCCAACCTCTTCCACCTCGCGACCGACGTCCGCGGGACGCTCGACGACGCCTCCACCGCCCTCGACCTCGTCGACGCCCTGCACCCGACCGCCGCCGTCGCGGGCACCCCCACCGACCGGGCCATCGCGCTGCTCGAGGAGCTCGAGCCCTTCGACCGCGGCCGGTACGCGGGTCCGGTCGGCTGGATCGACGGCAACGGCGACGGCGAGTGGGCGGTGGGCCTGCGCAGCGCCGAGGTCTCCGGCGACGGCGCGGTCACGGCCTGGGCCGGAGCGGGCATCGTCGCCGACAGCGACCCCGACTCCGAGCTCGCCGAGACGCGGATGAAGTTCCGCCCCGTCCTCGACGCCCTGGGCTGACGGTTCGGCGGGCTCAGCGCGGCAGCGGGATCTCGACGATGCCCGGCCCGTCGCCCGGTGACGTGAGCGCCTGCTCGAGCTCGCCGCGCGTGGTCACCCGGCGGTGGCTCCAGCCGTAGGCGCGCGCGAGCGCTTCGAGATCGACCGCCTGCGGAGTGAACTGCACCCGGTCGAACGCGTCCGGGTGCGAGGTCGACTTGACCTCGAGACCGTCGAAGATGGTGCCGCCTCCGTCGTTGACCACCACGAGCTGCACCCGCGGTCTCCGCTCGCCGGGGGCCAGCAGCAGCCCGCCCGCCTCGTGGAGCAGGGTCAGATCGCCGAGGACCACGCGGGTGACGCCTCCGGCCCCGCGCTCGGTCGACTGCGACACCGTCGCGATGCCGAGGGCGGTCGAGACCGTGCCGTCGATGCCGGCGAGACCGCGATTGGAGTGCACGGTCACCTTCTTGCCCGGCAGCGTGCCGTCGGCGATGCGGATGAGCCGGGAGGCGCCGAAGAGGAGGCGGTCGTGCGGCCAGGTCACGCGCCACACCGCCGAGACGACGAACTCGCGCGTCAGCGGCGCGCGCACGGCGGCGAGAGCGTTGCGGGCGTACCCGCGGCGGTCCTCGACCGACATGGTGCCGCCGTCGGGAGCCTCCTCGATCGCATCGGGATCGGACGCCTCGAGCAGGGTGCGGCTCGCGAAGACCCACGATCCCGCCCATGCCCGCTCGCTGCGCTCGGGACGCGGCGCCCCCTCGGCACGGACCACCTCGACGCCCCCGACCCGCCGCGCGCGGCGACCCGGGTTGTAGAACTCGCGGCGCCCGTGGTCGACCACGATCACCTCGACGTCGTCGCGGCGGAGCAGCTCGGGCACCTCCCGCGAGAGCGTGGGGTGGCCGAGGACGATCGCGCGTCGGATGCGCCCGCCGAACTCGGCCTCGCCGAGCAGTCGACGCCAGGCCACCACCAGCTGCGGGCCGAAGCGCGCGCCGGAGGAGACCTCGGCCAGCAGCGGCCAGTCACCGGAGCGGGCGATCGCCTCGGCCCCGGCACCCGCCTTGTCGCCCGCGATGACCACCGTCAGCGGCTCGTCGGGACCCGCGGTCACCGTCTCGAGCACCGCCTCCGGCGGCGTCGACGCCGCGAGGGAGACCGAGCCCGCGACGGGGACCTCGAACGGCGGGAGGCGTGAGGAGAGCGGATCGCGGAACGCGAGGTTGAGGTGCACCGGGCCGCCGGGACGAAGGGCGGCGGCCACCGCACGGTCGGCCAGGTCGGAGGCCCGCTCGGGCAGCGATCCGGCGTCCGCCGCCGGCACGTCCTCGAACAGACGCACGGCGCGTCCGAAGAGCTCGAGCTGGTCGGTCGTCTGGTTGGAGCGGATTCCCCGCAGCTCCTCCGGGCGGTCGGCCGTCAGGACGATCAGCGGGACGTCGGACGCATCGGCCTCGAGCACCGCCGGGTGGAGGTTCGCGGTCGCCGTGCCCGAGGTCGTCACCACGACGGCGGGACGCCCGGACTCGAGGGCGAGCCCGAGCGCGAGGAACCCTGCCGAGCGCTCGTCGACACGCACGTGCAGACGGACGCTCCCCCGCGTCTCGAGCTCGGCCGCGACGAGCGCGAGCGCCTGCGAGCGGGAGCCCGGGGCCACGACGACGTCGCGGACGCCGAGCGCGACGAAGCGGAGGAGGAGGTCGACCGCGAAGCGTGTGGAGGGGGCGACCGGGAGGTGGTCAGGCATCCCGTCGGCCGGAGCCGTCGGCCTCTCCCGGCTCGTCCAGGTCGGCGAGGTCGCGCTCGAGCTGGGCGATGCGCTCCGCCTGCTCGCGCTCCTTCTCGGGGTCGCGCTCACGGCGGAGGGTGCCGAGGAAGTCGGGGTCGTCGTCGGGAGCGGTGAAGCGGCGGTTCTCGGCGCGCTGCTTGCGCGGACGGCCGATCCAGAACCACAGCCCGGCTCCGATGAGGGGCAGCAGGAGCACCACGAGCAGCCAGGACCACTTGGGGATCGCCCGCACGCCGCGGCGGTTGCTCAGAGCCACGTCGATCACGGTGTAGACCGTGAAGACGGCGAGGGCCACGAGCAGGCCGATGACAAGGCGGATCATGAACTGAGTCTACGTCCGGCGCGCTCTCGTGGACCCGGCGCACGGTCGCTGGACAGGGAGCTCCAGGCGTGCTCTCGGGCCGGTGCGCGAGGGCCGACGTACACTGAGCCGGTGAAACTGAGCCGCGCGGTCGTCGTCTACTCGCTCCTGCGCCTGGCCATGTTCGCCGGCGTCTTCGTGCTGGTGTACCTGCCGGCGCGCAACTTCGTCGACTCCGAGCTCACTGCGGCGGTCACCGCCGGCTTCGTGGCGGCGATCGCGAGCATGTCGCTGTCGTACATCGTGCTGCGGGGGCCCCGCGAGCGCATCGCGGAGGCGATCTACGAGCGCCGCAAGAATGTGCCGCGCGCCCCCACCGACGACGACGTCGAGGACGCCGCGGTCGACGCTGCCCGCGACGAGCGCTAGCGGTATCGAGCCTGCTGGCGGCTCAGAACGCGAGCGCCGCGCCCAGGATCGCCGCGTAGGCGAGCCCGCCGAGGCTCGTCAGCTGGAGCGCGAGGATCAGCTCCTTCGCGGTGCGCGCGGTGAGGGTGATCAGGATCGCCGGCAGGACCGCCAGCAGCACGAACAGCGTCAGCCAGGCCAGCGGGTAGAACAGCGCGAGGACCACGGCGATCCCGAACGGCACGAGCACGAAAGCGCTGTAGATCGCCCGCGAGACGGTCGGACCGGTCAGGACGGCGAGCGTGCGCTTGCCCGAGAGGCGGTCGGTCGGGATGTCGCGGATGTTGTTGACCATCAGGACCGCGCAGGCGAACAGGCCCGCGGCGACTCCGCCGAGCCACGACTCCTGATTGGCGCGCCCGATCTGCACGAACGTGGTGCCGACGGTGGCCACGAGACCGAAGAAGACGAACACGAACAGCTCGCCCAGCCCGAGGTAGCCGTAGGGGCGGCGGCCACCGGTGTAGAACCACGCCGCGGCGATGGCGGCGGCGCCCACGATGAGGAACCACCAGTAGCCGGAGAGGATCGTGAGGGCGAGCCCCGCCGCACCGGCCAGGCCGAAGAAGACGAGCGCGACGGTGAGCACGTGCTTCGGCTTCGCGGCTCCGGAGCCGGTCAGGCGCGACGGACCGACGCGGTTGGCGTCGGTGCCGCGGACGCCGTCGGAGTAGTCGTTGGCGTAGTTCACGCCGATCTGGAGCGCGAGCGACACGGCGAGGCAGAGCAGGGCGCGCACCCAGTGCCAGCCCTCGTCGGTCACCTGGGTCGCTCCGGTGCCGATCAGCACGGGCGCGATGGCCAGCGGGAGGGTCCGCAGTCGTGCTCCGGCGATCCACTCGCGGGGACCGGCGGGCTTCACCTGGACCTTCTGCGGGTTGCCGCCGGGGCGGCCGCTCCGAGGCTTCACCGACGGCTTCTTCTTGCGACTCGTACTCGACACGGAGGGAATCCTACCGAGTGGCCCGGGAGCCGCCTGGCGCCCGGACGTGAGCGAGCCGAGAGGTCGCCCGAGCGCTCAGGTGCCCTCGACGGCCGCCCTCTCGAGCGCTCGCCGGTCGGGTTTGCCCGACGCGAGCAGCGGGATGGACGCGACCCGGAGGATCGCGGCCGGGGCCGCCGCCCGACCGAGCGCCTCGGCAGCGGTGGCGCGCAGCTCGGCGAGCTCCGGGGGCTCGCCGGCCGTGACGACGACGGGCACCTCTCCCCAGCGCTCGTCGGCGCGGCGCACGACCACGGCGTCGGGCACCCCCGCTTCGCGGAGCACCCGCTCGACCGCGTCGAGTGACACCTTCTCTCCCCCCGAGACGATGACGCGGTCGAGCCGGCCCGTGACGCTCAAGCGACCGTCGACGATCGACCCGGCATCGCCGGTGCGGTACCAGCGTGCGCCGTCGAGCGAGACGAAGGCGGAGTCGGTCCGCTCGGGGTCGAGGGCTCCGCTCGCATCGAGGTAGCCGTCGGCGAGCGTCGGCCCGCCGAGGAGCACCTGACCGTCCTCGACGCGCATCCGCACGTCGCGCAGCGGAGCCCCATCGTAGACGCAGCCGCCGGCGGTCTCGCTCGAGCCGTAGGTCAGCCGGATGCGCACGCCGAGCGCCGCGGCCCGCTCGCGCAGCTGGAGCGGGGTCGCCTGCCCGCCGATCAGGAGCGCGTCGAAGGAGCGCAGCGTCTCGGCGCCGGCGGCGTCCCCCTCGGCCCGATCGAGGAGCCGCGCGAGCTGCACCGGCACGAGGGAGGAGTAGCGCCGCTCCCCCGCGGGCATCGTGCGGGCGAGATCGAGGAAGTCGGCCGCGTCGAAGCTCGCCGGAGCCAGCACGGCGGGGTCGGCATCCGCGGTCAGGGAGCGCACCAGCACCTGCACGCCCGCGACGTAGTGCGTCGGCAGGCAGAGCAGCCAGCGCCCGGGGCCGCCGAGCTCGGCCAGAGCGGCGGCGGCACTCGTGAGCAGCGCCGACGTGGCCAGGGCGACGCGCTTGGGAGGGCCGGAGGATCCGGAGGTCTCGACGACGACGGCGACCCGCTGGGGAACCCTCGCCTCGGCCTGCTCCGCAGCGGGGCCCGGGGCGCCCGGAGCAGCGATCCGCACGGCGGGTCCGCTCCCGTCGAGCGCGGCGCGCAGGGCGATCAGCACCGCCTCGGGGGCGGGATCGACCGCGACGAGCGGGCGGGTCACCTCCGCACCGTGCCGCTCAGAACTGCCACGGGAACGGCGACCAGTCGGGCTGCCGCTTCTCGAGGAACGAGTCGCGCCCCTCGACGGCCTCATCGGTGCCGTAGGCGAGACGGGTGGTCTCGCCGGCGAAGAGCTGCTGGCCGACCAGGCCGTCGTCGACGGCGTTGAAGGCGTACTTGAGCATCCGGATCGCCGTCGGCGACTTGGTCAGGATCGTCTCGGCCCACTCGAGGGCCGTCGCCTCGAGCTCGGCGTGCGGGACGACGGCGTTGACCGCCCCCATCTCGTAGGCGCGCTGGGCCGAGTACTCCCGGGCGAGGAAGAACACCTCGCGGGCCGCCTTCTGCCCGATCTGCCGGGCGAAGTAGGCCGAGCCGTAGCCCGCGTCGAACGAGCCGACATCGGCGTCGGTCTGCTTGAAGCGCCCGTGCTCGGCCGAGGCGATGGTGAGGTCGCAGACGACGTGGAGGGAGTGGCCGCCTCCCGCCGCCCAACCGGGAACGGCGGCGATGACGACCTTCGGCATGAAGCGGATGAGGCGCTGCACCTCGAGGATGTGCAGGCGGCCGTTGCGCGCGGCGTCGATGCCCTCGGCGGTCTCGCCGTCGGAGTAGCGGTAGCCGTCGCGGCCCCTGATGCGCTGGTCGCCTCCGGAGCAGAACGCCCAGCCGCCGTCGCGGGGGCTCGGCCCGTTCCCGGTGAGGATCACGACGCCGATCCTGGGGTTCGTCCGGGCGTCCTCGAGGGCGCGGAACAGCTCGTCGACCGTCCGCGGGCGGAAGGCGTTGCGCACCTCGGGGCGGTCGAACGCCACCCGGGCGACGCGACCCGTGCGGTCGTGGTGGTAGGTGATGTCCTCGAGACCGTCGAAGCCGTCGACCGGCGCCCAGCGGCGCGCGTCGAACAGCTCGGAAACCTGCGTGCTCATGGCCTCGACCCTACTTGCGGTGACGGTTCCCACTGGTCGAGCAGCCCGCAGGGGTGTACCGAGACCCACGTCATCCGGGGCGATACTCCCGCTCCGCGGGCTACTCGATCAGTAGGCAGGGCCCGCTCCGCGGGCGGGAACGACGAAGGGCCCCGCTCTCGCGGGGCCCTCGTCGCGTGCTCGGTGCTACTTCGCGGTGGAGGTGCGGCGGTTCTCGGCCGACACCATCCAGGCGTACTGCTCGAGGCTCTGGATGATCGCGTGGAGGAGATCCGCGCTGGTCGGGTCCTCCTCGTCGACCTGGTCGTGGACCTCGCGCATGGTCGCCGCGGTGTTCTCGAGGCGGATGGTGACGAGGTCGACCGTCTCGGCGGTGTCGATCTCGCCGTGCGGGTACTCGGGCAGCGTGGTGGTCGCCGCGACGGTGTCGCTGCGTCCGTCCGGGATGCCGTGCAGGGCGCGCATGCGCTCGGCGATGTCGTCGCTGAACTCGCGGGCCGCCTCGATGATCTCGTCGAGCTGGAGGTGGAGGTCGCGGAAGTTCTTGCCGACGACGTTCCAGTGGGCCTGCTTGCCCTGGACGTGCAGCTCGATCAGGTCGACGAGGACGATCTGGAGGCTGTCGAGCAGCTCCTTGGAGGCCTTGAAGCCCTTCTCGGCGTTCTGGCGGCGGCTGGTCTTGGCGCCGGAGCCGGCGGGGGCTTCGGTGTGGCGTTCGAGGGTGGTGGTCATGGACCGATCCTTTCTCTGACAGTGCCGGGGTGCGGAAACCCCGACTCCGAGTGTGGCGTGCTCGGCTGGGTGCCTCCCGGGCGTCGAGCCGCGCACCGTGGTGGTCGACGGGGCCGTCCGGGGGATGCCTCCGGTCTACGCGCCCGGCTCGAGGGCCTCAAGCGGCTTGCGCGAACGCCTCGGCGGGTCTAGCCCGCTTCAGTCCTTCCCGCCCGCCTTCTCGGGAGCGAGCTCCTCGATCGTGATCGCGGCGTTGATGAGGGCCAGATGGCTGAGCCCCTGCGGCAGGTTGCCCCAGAACGCGAGGTCGTCGACCGCGATCATCTCGGACATGATGCCGACGTCGTTCGGGATCGTCGCGACGAGGTCGTCCATCAGGGCGACCGCCTCCTCCTGCCGGCCGACGCACGCGAGCGCCGACGCGAGCCAGAACGAGCAGGCGACGAAGGGGTGCTCCTCCCCCTCCATCCCGGAGTAGCGGAACATCAGCGACCCGCGGCCGAGCTCCGCGACGAGGGCGTCGATCGTCGAGATCATCCGCTCGCCGCGCTCGTAGCCGCTCGGAGCGTGCAGCAGGACGGAGGCGTCCAGCTCCTCGCTGCCCGGGTACATCACGTAGGAGCCGAGGGCCTCGGACCAGCAGTTCTCCTCGATCCAGTCGCGGATGCGGTCGCGCTCGAAGCGCCAGCGGTCGGTGCTGCCCGCGACCTGGCCGAGCTCGGCGAGGTGGACGGCGTCGTTCAGCGCCTGCCAGCAGCCCATCTTCGACGAGGTGTAGTGCTGCTCCTCCTCGAGCTCCCACATGCCGGCGTCGCGGTTGCGCCAGAGGTCGCAGGTCGTGTCGGCCACGCGCGAGAGAAGGCGCCCGGTCTGGATGTCGAGAACGTTGCCCTCGTCGACGTAGATGCGGCAGATGTCGAAGAGGTCGCCGAAGACGCCGAGCTGCAGCTGGCTCTGCGCGCCGTTGCCCGAGACCACCGGCCCGATCCCGTCCCAGCCCGGCACGTCGTACTCGACCACTCCGGTGGGCAGCGAGCCGTCGAGCGCATAGAAGATGTGCAGGTCGGGGCCGTGCTCCTTGATGGTGCGCAGGAGCCACGACAGCGCGGCGTGCGTCTCCTCGCGCAGCCCGAAGCGCACCAGCGCGTGGGCGGTGTAGGCGGCGTCGCGCACCCAGGCGAAGCGGTAGTCCCAGTTCTTGCCGCCGTTGGGCGACTCCGGGAGGGAGGTGGTCGCCGCGGCCGCGATCGCGCCCGTCGGCGAGTAGATCAGCAGCTTGAGCGCGAGCGCGCTGCGCTGCACCGCCTCGGCCCACGGTCCGTCGTACGAGAACTCCTCCGACCAGTCCTGCCAGCTCCGGATGGTGCGGTCGATGCCGCGGTCGACGTTGTGCGCGTCGGGGAAGTGCAGCGGTTCGTCGTGCGTGGCCGACACGACCAGGACGTGGCGGCTCTCCTCCTTCGCGGCCGAGACGACGAACGACCCGGTGAGCTCGTCGCCGGCTCCGGAGGGGGCGTGGTCGCCGTCGGGACCGTGACCCTCGCCGGTGACCCCGATGGTGATGTCACCGGCGCGGATGAGCGAGCGGCCGTCGGCGTTCTGGATCCACGGCGACATCGTGCCGAGCCCGGTGCCCGGCCGGACCGCCCAGCGCATGCGCACCTCGCCGTCGATGCCGTCGATCCGCCGGGCGAGCTCGGCCCACGGCAGGCGTCCGGCGATCCCGGTGACGAGCGCGTCGGTGACGCGCACGGTTCCAGAGGCAGTGGTGAAGGTCGTCTGCAGCACGTTCGTGTTGCGGAGGTACGCGCGCGACACCTCCGCCGGGTCCTCGGGCGAGAGCTCGACGCAGCCGCCGGAGCGGCCGTCGACCAGCGCGGCGAAGGCGGGAGTCGAGCCGAGGTCGGGCACGGGCATCCAGTCGACGCTGCCGTCGCGCGCGATCAGCGCCACCGTCCTCCCGTCGCCGATCGCCGCGTAGTCGCGCAAGGGTCTCGTCGCTCGGGGTTCCGCCATGCCCTCACGCTAGGCGGGAGCGACCGCCCGGGCGCGGGCTTGCGACCTCGACCGGATGCCGGTACCGGGCCGCGGCCGATCAGGTCGCGGCGACTCCGCCGAACTCCTCCATGCGGTCGGTGAACTCGGCGCGGTCGCCCTCCTCGAGGATGCTGTTCGCGTATCCGGCGAGGAACGCGCCCTGCTCCGACGGCGTGACTCCGACGTCGTCGAGCATCGCCTGCACCTCGCCCGAGGGGTCGGAGTCGAGGTCGACCAGGCCGAGCTCGATGGCGGGGACGGACTGCGTCGTCGAGTAGGCGGTCACCACCCAGAGGCTGGCGGAGGCCTCCTCGTCGGTGAGGTCGCCGCGGAAGTCGTAGCCCACCTGCGACCACTCGCCGGGAGTGTCGGCGATGTCGATCTCGTCGAACCCGAGCGGCGCGACGGCGGCGGTGAAGAGGTCGACGACCGCCTGCTTGTCGGCGGCGGTGCTCAGATCGGCCACGGCGTAGTCGGTGGCCGAGATGTAGTTGTAGAGGAGGGAGGGGCCGCCGTAGACGTTGTCGGTGCGCTCGTAGTACTCGTCGTCGGCCGACTCCCACTCGCCGATGACGGCGGCCTCGACCGCGGCGACCGCGGCCGTCGACACGGCGATCGCGGCCTCGGCCGAGGGCTGATCGAGCACGACCGCGGCGTCGCCGTCCTCGTAGCCGGGGTAGTCGAAGTACGGGTCGCTGGAGTCGCCCTCGGCGAAGGGGTCGTCGGTGGAGCCGAAGGGGTCGTCGGTCGAGCCGAAGGGGTCGTCCGTGAATCCGGGCACGTCCGTCGGCACGGCGTCGGCGGCGACGTCGACCGCCGCGCCCACGCTCAGCGCGAGCAGGCCGCCGAGGACCGCCGTGTAGAGCAGGCCGACGACGGCGCTCGAGGCGATCGCGATCCAGCCGCCGGTGCCGAGAGGACGGCGTCCGGAGGCGGGCTGTCCGGGCTGTCCGGGAGGAGTGGCCGGGGGCGTCGTCGGCGGGCCCATCGGGATCTGACTCATCGCGTTCCTCCGGTGTCGAGCGGCAGCCTCGCCAGTCTGGCACGGAGGGGCGCCCGGGTGGCGTGGGCGGGAGACCTCCCCGGGGCAGCGGGAGGGCCGAGTCGTACCGGCCCCTCCCGCCGCCGCGGGACCCGGTCAGTCGATCGCGTTCATCGCGGCTCCAAAGCCCTTCAGGCGCGCGACCGTCAGCGTTCCGACGGCCTGCGGCGCTCCCTCCGGCGAGAGGACGAACGCGTTGCGCGCGACGTAGAGCGCGCCGCTGCGCAGCTCGATCGCCGCGGGGGACGTGACCGCGAGACCCGTGATCGGCGTCGAGGCACCCGGGAGCACCAGGGCGACCCGGCCGGTGCCCTGGGGGCCGCCGTACAGCTCTGTGACCGCGATCGTGCCGGTGTAGCGGTCGACGGCGAGGCCGGTGGCGCTGATCAGCCCGGTCGCGACGGTGCGCACCTCGCCCGTGGCGGGGTTCACCTTCACGACCGAGCCGCGGGCACCGAGACTCGCGTCCTCCGGCCCGCCGGGGAGCGACGTCACGTAGAGCCAGCCGCCGGGGCCGACCTCGATGTCGGTCGGGACCGGCTCGAAGGAGTAGCCGTAACCGGCGGTGCAGGACGGGAACCCGAACGCCGCGGCGAGGTCTGCCGTGATGGTGACCGGAGCGGTCGCCGGCAGGACCGCGACGGTCGAGACCGCGCCGCCCGGAGCCACCTTGAGGATCGCGTTGCCCGCGGCGTCGGCGACGTAGACGCCCGCGCTGGTCGCCGCCGAGGCGTAGGGGTGCACGTCGACGACTCCGCTGTAGGAGGCGGGACCCGCGACGGCGGGATCGACCAGGGCGGCGCACTCCGAGGGCAGGCCGACGAAGCCGTAGGTGTTGACGGAGTCGGGGTTCGCGCTCGCCTCGTACGCGCCGAGATCGGCGAGGGTCACCGGCGCGCCGCCGGAGGTCGACACGGACTTCAGCAGCGCGGTGCCCTCCTCCTGGACGCCCTCGCTGTAGTAGACCGTCGACCCGCGGACCGACACCGAGCCGATCTCGGAGCCGGGAGCGCTCGCCGCGACCGAGGTGGTGCCGTCGGGGGCGACCCTGGTGAGCAGGCCGGCGAAGTTCTGCGCGACGTAGGCGGTGCCTCCGCCGTCGACCGCGAAGCTGAGGGGGGAGAAGAGGCCCGTTGCGCGGTCGGTGACCGAGACGAACGACAGCGGGGAGGGGGCGGCCTGAGCGGCCGGCGCGACTCCGAGGGCGGTGACCGCGGCGGCTGCTGCCGCCACGACGACGAGGCGTCTGTTCACGAGGTGCTCCTTTGCACTCGAGTGTGCGAGCGGAGCCGTCGCCGGGTCGACCGGTCCGGGGCTCCGACCGCGGCGGCGGGATGCCGATGGGCACAAGCTAGGACCGTTCGGACGTGTTGTCGAGGTACATCGGGGAGCGCTCTCCCGCCGCTGGTCGGCCGCCGCGCGGTCCTGCCGACCCGCGGCCCGGAGGACAATGGCCGCATGGACGACGACGTGCCCGGCTCCCCCCTCCCCTCCCTCGACGAGGTCGACGCCGGCCTGCGCGTCGTCTCACTGCCGTTGCGCACGCGCTTTCGCGGAGTGGACCACCGCGAGATCGCGCTGGTGCGCGGGCCCGAGGGCTGGACGGAGTTCTCGCCGTTCCTCGAGTACGGCGCCGAGGAGTCGGCCGCCTGGCTCCACGCCGCCCTCGACTACGGCTGGAACCCGCAGCCCGAGGTGCTCCGCGACCGGATCCCGGTGAACGCCACGGTCCCCGCGGTGGCGCCCGAGCTGGTCGCCGGGATCCTCGAGAGCTTCCACGGCTGCCGGACCGCGAAGGTCAAGGTCGCCGAGCGCGGGCAGACCCTCGCCGACGACGTCGCGCGTGTCGAGGAGGTGCGCCGGGCGCTCGGGCCGGAGGGTCGGATCCGCATCGACGCGAACGCGGCCTGGAACGTCGACGAGGCCGAGCACGCGTTCCACGCGATGGCCGCCTGCGATCTCGAGTACGTCGAGCAGCCGTGCGCGAGCATCGACGACCTCGTCGAGCTCCGCTACCGCGTGAAGTACATGGGCATCCCGATCGCGGCCGACGAGAGCGTCCGCAAGGCGTCCGATCCGCTCGCCGTCGCCCGGGCGGGAGCGGCCGACCTTCTGGTCGTGAAGGCGCAGCCCCTCGGCGGGGTGCGCCGTGCCCTCGCGATCACGGCGGAGGCGGGTCTCCCCGCCGTCGTCTCGAGCGCTCTCGACAGCTCGGTCGGGCTCGCGATGGGGGCGGCTCTCGCCGCGGCCCTGCCCGAGCTGCCCTACGACTGCGGTCTCGGCACGGCCTCGCTGCTCGCCGTCGATGTGACCGACCGACCGCTCCGCCCGGTCGACGGCTCCATCCCGGTGGGGCGCGTCGAGGTGTCGGAGGAGCTGCTCGCCCGGCACGCCGTGTCGCCCGAGCGTCTCGCGTGGTGGCGCGCGCGGCTGAGCGCGGCGTACGCCCTGCTCTGACCCTCAGCCCCTGGGGGCGATCACCGAGATGACCGCGGAGTCGTCCGCGGCGGCCAGTCCGTGGGCGGCGCCCAGGAGGAAGAGCTGCTCCGCCGCCGCAGCGACCGGGGTCGCGAGGCCCGCCCCGCGGGCGGCGGTCGTGACGATGCCCATGTCCTTCACGAAGATGTCGAGGCGGCTGAGCACCTCGGCGCCCTCCTCCGCCTGGAGCATCCGCGGCCCTCGGTTGGCGAGCATGAACGATCCGGCGGCGCCGGCCGAGAGCGTCTCGAGCGTCGCCGCGGGGTCGAGCCCGAGGGCGGAGGCGAGCGCCAGCGCCTCGGCACCCGCCGCGATGTGCACCCCGCACAGCAGCTGGTTGACCGTCTTGAAGGCCTGGCCGTCGCCCGGGCGGTCCCCGATCACGCTGAGGGTCGAGGCGAGCAGGTCGAGCACCGGCTGCGCCTTCTCGCGCGCCTCGGGAGTGGCGCCGACGACGATCAGCAGGTCGCCCTCTCCGGCGCGGACCGGCCCGCCGCTGAGGGGCGCGTCGACCAGTTCGACGCCGTGCTCGGCGAGCGCCGCCGCCACCTCGACGACGTCGGTGATGCCGACGGTGCTGGTCATGATGACGACCGAGCCGGGGAGGAGCGCCGACGCGATCCCCTCCGCCTCCGCGCCGCCGAAGAGGACCTCGCGCAGCTGAGCGCTGTTGCGGACCGCGAGGAGGGTCGCGTCGGCGCCGGACACCGCCTCGCGGGCGGAGCCGAACGGCCGGATGCCCGCCTCCCGCGCGAGCTCGAGGCGCGGCTCGGCGATGTCGAAGCCGTGGACGGTCAGCGAGCCGGCGAGGCGCGTGGCCATCGGCAGGCCCATGGCGCCGAGTCCGAGGACGGCGACGGTGTAGGGGGTCATGGGGTTCTCCAGGGGTCGGGGTCAGCGGGCGGGTGCGCGGAGGGTCGCGGCGACCTGCGCCAGCGAGTCGTCGTCGCCGACGTTGCCGGCGAACACGATGTAGGGGATGCCCGCTGCCGGGCCCTCGACGGGCTCCCAGAGCGAGACGATGCCGGGGAGCATCGGGCCGCGGACGATCGCGCGGCGGATGCGGAGCCCCTCGGAGGCGACGTCGCTCGAGGTGATGCCGCCCTTCGCGATCACGAACCGCGGGCGGACCCGGGCCAGCACCCCCTGCACCACGGCGACGACCGCGGCCGAGACGCGACGCGAGATGTCGAGGCTCTCCTGCGGGTCGAGGGCGCGGCGCAGCGAGCGGCTCGTGTGCACGGCGACGTCGCCGTCGGCGAGCGCGGCCACGGCCTGCTCGACGACCTCGGCGAGATGGGCTCCGGCGCGCGCCGGGTCGACCGCGGCATCGACGTCGATCTCGAGGGTGGCGCCGAGGGTGCCGGTGTCGGCGAGGCGCGCGAGCTGCCGCGACGTGAGGCCGACGTGCGAGCCGACCACCACGAGGCCGCCGCGCACGGAGTCGGCGGGCGATGCCTCCGGGAAGATCTCGGCGGACGTGAGCGGAGGGTGCACCGCCTGCCCGATGCGGGCGCGGACGAAGGGCGGCCCGACCCGGTAGAGCAGGCGGGCGCCCGCCTCCTCGGCCGCCGCGAGTCCGAGGGCGAGCAGGCGGAGGTCGTCCTCGGTGACGGCGTCCACGACGACGGGCACTCCCCCGGTCAGCGGCGCGAGGACAGCGGCGATCGCCTCGGCACCGGCGCGGATGGTCGACAGGTCGAGAGTGACGACCTGCTCGGCACTCCAGCGGCCGCCGGTCTTCTCCTGCACCCACTCGCGCAGGTCGGAGTGCGCGTAGCCGAAGGTCGAGTCGCGGGCGAACTCGGTCTCGGCGACCGGCTGCAGACCCTCGGGCGCGCGCATGTAGTGCACGCCGCCGAGGGTGACGCGACCGGCGTCGGGGAACGCGGGCACGAGCAGCACGGCGTCGACCGCCGCTCCCACCGCCGCTGTGATCTCGTCGGTCTCGAGGGGGAAGTGGCCGCGCAGCGTCGAGTCCCCGCGGCTGACGAACGCCACCGGCAGATCGAGGGCACCGGAGGCGGCGAGCGCGTTCCCGACGATCTCGCGGGTGCGCGCGGCGGCGGTCTCGGGCGCGAGGCTCCGGGTGTTGGTCAGCACGTAGACCGCGGGTGCCCCGGTGCCGAGCGCCCAGCGCAGGTCGTCCTCGCTCCAGGCCGTGAGCACGGGGAGGTCGGCGACCGACTGGGTGCCGGTCGGATCGTCGTCGAGCACGATCAGCACGGGCGTGCGGGAGGTCCGGGTGCGGGCGACCGCCGCCGCCTCGACGGGCACGTCCGCCGGGTACTGCTCCAGCAGCGTCGATTCCGAGATCACCGGTACTCCTTCGTCCTAGGTATCAGATATCATACAAGTTGCGATCCGCTCGTCAAGAGGTCGAAACCGGCCCGTCGCGCGACCGGGTGCGCGAGTAGCATCCGGGCATGGCGATCCCGATCGAGGACAGGCGACGGCTGCTCGAGGAGCTGATCGAGCACAGCGCGATCGACGACGTCGACATCGCGACCATGTTCGGCTCACCGGCGATCCGCCACCGCGGCAAGGTCGTCTGCTTCCTCAGTCACGACGCTCAGCTCATCGTGAAGCTGACCCGCGAGGACACGCTCGGACTGATCGGCGAGGGCCGCGCCGAGCCGGTCGTCATGGGCGCGCGGACCCTCCGGGAGTGGGTGAGCGTGCCGCGACTCGACGACGACCGGGCCGCACTCGAGCACTGGACCCCGCACGTGCTGACCGCGCTGGGCTACGCGAGGGCGAACGCCTCCTCGCCCGTCACTCCCGCGGGAGGACGTAGCGGTGGAGGTCCTCGGCGGTCTGGCTGATGTGATCGGCCATCGCGGCACGGGAGGCGTCGGCGTCTCCTGAGCGGATCGCGTCGAGCACCGCGCGGTGCTTGACGAGCGCGTTCTGCTGGATCTGCACGAGGGCCGAGGTCTGCTCGCGCTTGGCCCGCATCACCTTCGCGAGAGGCGCGAAGACGGCGGCGACGAACACGTTGCCCGTCGCCGCGAGGATCACGTCGTGGAAGGCGATGTCGGCGGCGACGAATGCGGCGAGGTCGCCGTCGGCGTGCGCCGCGTGCATCCGGGCGAGCTCCTCCTCCATCCGCTCGAGATCGGAGTCGGAGCGGCGGGTGGCGGCGAGCGCCGACGCGCCGGTCTCGATCATCTCGCGCACCTCGATCAGGTGCAGCGACGCCGCCTCGGAGTCGACACCGGAGGCGGTCGCCCGGAGGATGGGCTCCAGATCGGCCCAGCGCTCCACGGGGTTCACCGACCCGCGCTTGCCGCGCCGGGCGTCGATCACATTCAGACCCTGGAGGCGCCCCAGGGCCTCGCGCATGGTCGCGCGGCTGACGTCGTGCGCGAGCGCGAGCTCCGCCTCGCTGGGCAGCTCGGAGCCGACCGGGATGCGGCCGGCGACGATGTCGTCGAGCAGGGCGTCGGCGACGGTGGAGACGAGCGACGGACGCGGCACGGCTCCTCCTCGCCTCGGGTGCGCGGACCGCGCCCGCTCAGGCTACCCGCGGCTCTCGAGACCGGCGGCCCGAGCGCGGGCCGGCGCGGTGAACCGAGTGGTGCAGGTGCGCCAGAATGGAGCCTGCCGGTCGCCGATGCCCGTCGCCCCCTTCCCCGCCGCTGATCGGAGTCCCGTGACCGCACCGACCGTCCCCGTCTTCCTCGACTGCGACACCGGCATCGACGACTCGCTCGCCCTCGCCTACCTGCTGCGCTCCCCCCGCGCCGAGCTCGTCGGCATCAGCACCGTCAGCGGCAACACCGACGCGAGACAGGCCGCGGTGAACAGCCTCGGGCTGCTCGCCCTCGCGGGCCGCACCGAGGTCCCGGTCGCCGTCGGCGCCCACCACTTCCTCGAAGAGGAGTACGCGGGCGGCTCTCCGCACGTGCACGGCGACAACGGCATCGGAGGCGTCGACCTCCCGTCCGGCGGCGAGCCGGTCGACGAGGACCCCGCCGACCTCCTCCTCCGCCTCGCCCGCCTGCACGAGGGCGAGCTGCGGCTGGTGGCGATCGGGCCGCTGACGAACGTCGCCCTCGCGCTGCGCAGGCACCCGGAGCTGACGACCCTCCTGCACTCGGTGACCGTCATGGGCGGCGCCGCGCTGGCTCCGGGCAACGTGAGCGCCGTCGCCGAGGCGAACATCTGGCACGACCCCGCTGCGGCGGCCGAGGTGGTCGCCGCCGACTGGGACCTCACCCTCGTCCCGCTCGACGTCACGATGCGGCATCTGATGACCGAGGAGAACCGCGCGGTCCTGCTCGAGTCGGGCGACGCGCTCGCCGAGGCGATCGGACGGGCGCTCGACTACTACTTCGACTTCTACGTCGGCCACTTCGGCGAGCGCACGGCGGCGCTGCACGATCCGATGGCCGCCGCGATCGCGGTCGACGCGATCGCCCTCTCCTCGGCCCCGCGCGTGCCGGTCGAGGTCGACGCGACCTCGGGCCCCGGCCGGGGCCAGACGCTCCCCGACCTGCGCGGCATCTACCGCGACGTGCACCCGGAGGGGTCGCGCACCCGCTTCGTGCTGGGGCTCGAGGAGCCGTTCGCACCGCACCTGATCGACGTGATCACGGGCGGCGCCTGACCCGCCCGGGGACCGAACTCCGTGCTCCGAGCTCCGAGCTCCGAGCTCCGAGCTCCGGGGGGAGCGCGCGCCGACCTACATGCCGGTGTCGAGCCCCGAGTAGGCGTGGAGCCCCTTGAAGAACACGTTCACGACTCCGAAGTTGAACATGACCGCCGCGAAGCCGATGATCGCGAGCCAGGCCGAGGGCGTCCCGCGCCAGCCGCGGGTCGCGCGTGCGTGGATGTAGCCGGCGTAGATCGTCCAGATGATGAACGTCCACACCTCCTTGGTGTCCCAGCCCCAGTAGCGGCCCCAGGCCTTCTCGGCCCAGACCGCGCCGGCGATGAGCGTGAAGGTCCACAGGATGAAGCCGATGATCGTCACGCGGTAGGCGAGGTTCTCGAGGGTCAGCGCGCTCGGGAGGGTCCGCAGGAACCGCAGGACCGAGCGCGGGCTGTCCCCCTCCGCCTCCCGGCGCGACTGGAGCAGCTGCGTGACGGAGAGCGCGAAGCCGAGGGCGAAGAACGCCGTGCCGAGGATCGCCACGAGCACGTGGATCACGAGCCAGTACGACTGCAGAGCCGGCGGGAGGGGCACGACGTCGACGTAGTAGTTGACCGTCGCGACCCCGAGGAGCACGAGGACGAGCCCGGTGATGAAGGCGCCCAGGAAGCGGAGGTCCCAGCGCAGCTGCACCGCGAGGAACACTCCGATGATGATCAGCGTCCCGGTGATCGAGAACTCGTACATGTTGGCCCACGGCACGCGACCCGCGGCGACTCCGCGGAGGACCGTCGCGCCGAGGTGCAGCACGAAGGCGAGCAGCGTGAGCGAGAACCCGATGCGCATCGCCTTCGAGCGCGAGGGCGCGTTGTAGACCTCGTCCTCGACGCGACTGCCCAGGCGCGAGAGCGTCGCGGTGGGGCGGCCCGTGCCCGCGGCGGCGACGGTGGCCCTGCCGCTCGCGGCGCGGTCGGCGGCGGCGGCGGTGGCGACGCGCTCCGCCTCCTGCACGACCTCGATCGACTCGCCGTCGGCGATCGAGGAGCGGCGGGCGAGGTCGACCGCGAAGAAGATGAAGGCCAGCGCATAGATGCCCATGGCGGAGTAGAGGCACAGCACGGAGTACTGCGAGAGGGTCTCGATCACCCCCTCAGGGTAATCGCTGCGGCCGCGAGCCGCCCCTGCGCACCCTCACAGATAAGGCCACCCTTCGCTCCGCCTCCGCCGGACGCGGAGACCGTGCGCGTCAGGACCCGTCGAGCGGGGCGTGGCGGTCGGCGATCTCGCGGACCGCGCGCACGAGCTGCGGGTCCTCGCCGCGCGCGAGTCCCGCGTACTCGAGGGTCAGCCCGCCGTCGGGGCCGGATGCCGCCTTCACCCACACGCGGCGGCGCGGGACGAAGAGGGAGGTCAGGAGCCCCGCCAGCACGAGGATCGCGAACAGCAGCACCCAGCCCTGGGTCGCGTCGTGGTGGATGTCGAACGAGGCGAAGCGCTTGACGCTGTCGGTCCCGACGACGGAGGGGTCGGCTCCGACGTTCTCGAACGTCACCGTGCCCAGCCCGTCCGGCAGCTCGGCGCTGTCCCCCGGCTTGAGCGTGATCGAGGCCACCCCGGTGTCGCCGCCGGTGAGGCGCGTCAGCGAGTCGGTGTTGAGCACGTAGACCGAGGTGGGCACTCCCTCGTCGAGGCCGAGGTCGCCCGCGAAGACGTTGAGCGAGAGCACCGGGTACTGCAGGTCGGGGAAGATCGAGGTCGATGCGCCCGACGGAAGCTCGTCCTGCGTGGGGTAGAAGAACCCGGTCATGCCGATCTGCTCGGCGAGACCGTCGGGCACCTTCACGACTCCGACCGAGGTGAGGTTGGCGTCCTGCGGGAGGAACGGCACGGAGTCGGTGAAGATCGCGGTTCCCGACGGGTCGCGGACGGTGATCGTCGGCGCGTAGCCGTTGCCGAGCAGGTACACGTTGGTGCCCCCGATCGACAGGGGCTCGTTGACCTTGATCGTGGCGTCCTCGGTGCCGCCTCCGCGCTGGGTCGTGGTCACCCGGGCCGTGTAGTCGATCGCCTGGCCCAGCGCCTGCTGGTTCTGCTCCTCGTACTCGACATCGAGTCCGTCGAGCCTGAGCTGGTAGGGATCGAGCTGACCGCTGTCGAAGAAGCGTCCGGGGTTGAACGAGTCGTAGGCCGCGAGGTTGTTCGCGAAGCCCTGCCCGCCCTCGACCAGCACGCGCTGGCCGCTGTAGCCGAAGCCGCCGCCGACTCCGACCGCCACGAGGATGCCGACGAGTGCGGAGTGGAACACCAGGTTGCCGGTCTCGCGGAGGTAGCCGCGCTCGGCCGACACGCTCGTCCAGCGCCCGCGCGGGTCTTCGTAGCGCTCGACGCGGTAGCCGGCGCGGCGCAGCACGGCGTGGGCGGAGGTGATCGCCTCCTCCTCGCTCGCCCCGTCGACCTCGCGCACGGTGTACCCGGCGAGACGCTGCAGGCGCGCGGGCGTGCGCGGCGGCCGCGAGCGCATCGCCTCGAAGTGGTGCTTCGTGCGCGGGATGATGCAGCCGATCAGCGACACGAACAGCAGCAGGTAGATGCTCGAGAACCAGGCCGAGGTGTAGGTGTCGAACGCCTGCACCTTGTCGAGCAGCGGCGCGAGATCGGGGTTGTCGACGAAGTACTGCGTGACGCCGTTGGGGTCGGAGGAGCGCTGCGGCACGAGCGAGCCCGGCACCGCCGCGATGGCCAGCAGCAGCAGCAGGAACAGCGCCGTGCGCATGCTGGTGAGCTGCCGCCACATCCAGCGCAGCCAGCCGACGAGGCCGAGCGTGGGCTGCGTGATCGTCTCGGCGTCGGAGTCGTGGTGGTCGGCCGGGCGGAAGCTCGCGTCGGCGCGCTTCTGCGTCGCCTCCTCGCGGTCGACGGGCGCGTCCGGCACTCCGGAGTCAGATCGCGGGCTGGAAGCCATAGATCACCTCGCCGAGGGCTCCGTAGACGAGGGTGTTCCAGATCCCGGTCACCATCAGCACTCCGATGATCACGAGCGCGACGCCGCCCGCGACGTTGATCGCGCGGATGTGGCGCTTCACGAAGGCGAGCGTCGTGGTCACCCAGCTGAAGCCGAAGGCGACGAGGAGGAAGGGCAGCCCCAGCCCGAGGCAGTACATCAGGGCGAGGAGCGCCCCCCGCCACGGCGAGCCGGCGCCCAGCCCCAGCGCGAGGATCGAGCTGAGGGTCGGGCCGAGGCACGGGGTCCAGCCGATGCCGAAGACGATGCCCAGCAGCGGCGCGCCGATCAGGCCGGTCGCGGGGCGGATGCTCGGCCGGAGGGTGCGCTGGAGGAACGAGAACTGGCCGATGAAGACCAGGCCCATCACGATGACCACGGCGCCGAGCACGCGGGTGATGACGTCGCTGTAGCGCTGCATCCAGAAGCCGACCGAGCCGGCTGCGGCCCCGTAGAGCACGAACACGAGCGAGAAGCCCAGCACGAACAGCAGCACGCCGAGCACCACCCGCCGGCGGCCGCGGGCGGCGCGCTCGTCGGCGTCGGTGAAGCCGCCGACGTAGGCGAGATAGCCGGGCACCAGCGGCAGGACGCACGGCGACGCGAACGAGACGAGCCCCGCGAGCAGCGCGATCGGCACGGCGAGGAGGAGCTGACCGCTGATGACGATGTCGCCCACGCGGCTACTCCGACTCCGCGAGCGTGTCGCTCACGAGCGTCGACAGGATCGACGCCTCCTGCAGCTGGCCGAGGATGCGCGAGGCGACCCGCCCCTCCCGGTCGAGGACGATGGTGGTGGGTACGGCGTTCGGCGGGACCTCGCCGGTGAACGCGAGCTGCACCGAGGAGTCGACGTCGACGATCGACGGATAGCTGATGCCGTAGGTCTCGGCGAACGCGGCGGCCGTCGGCGCCTGATCGCGCACGTTCACGCCGACGAACGAGACGTCCTGATCGGCGAACTCCGCGTTGACCGACTCGAGGTCGGGCGCCTCCGCACGGCACGGCGCGCAGCTGGCGTACCAGAAGTTCACGACCACGACCCGGCCGGCCAGGTCGGCGGAGTCGACGGTCGCGCCGTCCTCGTCGGTCCCCGAGAACACGATCGGGTCGTCCCGGCCGTCGGAGGCGACCTCGGTGACGGTGCCGTCACCCGAGATGTAGCCCTTGTTGTCGCCGTTGCGGTACTGGCCGGCGAGCCCGCCGTCCTCGGTGCAGCCGGTGAGCGCGAGCAGAGCCGCGAGCGCCAGGCCGGACACGGCGCGCAGTCGCGCCATCAGACGGCCCCGACGTCGGTCGCGAGTCCCTGCAGCCCCGCTGCGGGGTCGGAGTAGCCGACCTCGACGAAGCCGTCGCCGCGGCGCTCGAACGTGGTGATGCTCGAGAGCGCGCAGCGGCGCTTGCGCGGGTCGTGGAACAGGCGCTCGCCCGCGATCGCGCGGTGCGCTGTCCAGATCGGCAGCTGGTGGCTGACGAGGGCCACGTCACCCTCCGCCGTGCTCTCCCACGCCGACTGCATCGCCGCGTACATGCGCGCCGAGATCGAGAGGTAGGGCTCGCCCCAGCTCGGCTCGAAGGGATTGCGCAGCCACGGCCAGCTGCGCGGGTCCCGCAGCGCCGAGGCGCGCGCCTCCATGCGCTTGCCCTCGAAGCGGTTGGTGGGCTCGATGATCCGCTCGTCGATGCCGATCTCGAGCTCGAACGCCTGCGAGAGCGGCTGCGCCGACTCCCGGGTGCGCTGCAGAGGGGAGGCGATGAGGGCCGTCACGTGGCGTCGGCGCTCGAGCAGGTCGTCGGCCGCCGCGCGGGCCATCCGGTGGCCGAGCTCGGAGAGCCGGAAGTTCGGGAGTCGCCCGTAGAGGACCCGGTCGGGGTTGAACACCTCGCCGTGCCGCACGAGATGGATCTGATCGGCAACCACGAGCGTCAAGTGTACGGAACGCGGCCGGGTCGAAACCCGGCAAAGGCCTGCCTGGGCCGCACCTGTGCGGGCCCTCAGCGGCGGGAGAGGACGGCCGCCGAGATCCGCCGGACGAGCGCGTCCGGGAGGTACCGCGCCACGGCCACGGGCACGCCGAACCGCCACGACGGCACCGAGACCACCCGACCGCGCGCGACGTCACGGAGGAACTCCTCGACCACCGCGTCGGCGTCGAGCCAGAGCGCCTCGGGGATCGAGGAGGTGTCCATCGCCGCGCGCTCGTGGAACTCGGTCCGCACCCAGCCCGGGCACAGCGCCGCCGCCCGCACTCCCGTGCCGCGCAGCTCGACCGCGAGCGACTGCGTGAACGCCGTCGCCCACGCCTTCACCGCGGAGTACGGGCCGAGGTGCACGAACCCCGCGACGCTCGAGACCGTGAGGATCGCGCCGTCCCGCCGGGCGATCATCGCCTCCGCCGCCGCGCCCGAGAGGACGGAGACGGAGCGGATCATCACCTCGAACGCCTCGTCCTGCGCCGCGACGTCGGGCTCGGAGAAGCTCCCGTCGATGCCGAAGCCGGCGTTGTTGACGAGCACGCGGACGGGACGCGCGGGGTCGGCGACCCTGGCCCGCACCCGCTCGACCTGCTCGCGGTCGGACAGGTCGGCGGGGAGGACCTCGACGTGCGGAGCGCCGAGCTCCTGGAAGGTGCGCGCCGCCTCCTCGAGTCGCTGCTCGTTCCGCGCGACCAGAACGAGGCTCCAGCCCCGGCGGGCTAAGGCACGCGCGAAGGCGGCGCCGATGCCGCTGGACGCGCCGGTGATCAGTGCGGTGCTCATGTCTGCTCCTCTGCGTGCGCCTGCCGCGGCGTCTCGTGCCGCGTCACCGTCGAGTCTGCCCTCGCACTGAGGCCGACGGGCCGGGCATCACGGCGTCGGACGCGAGAAGAGGTTGACGAGGTTGCCGTCGGGATCGCGGAAGAGGGCGGACCTGTTGCCCCACGGCATGCTGGTCGGCTCGAGGACGACGTCCTCGAGCACGGGGTGCAGCCGGGCGAACTCCGCGTCGACGTCGTCGACGAGGAACTCGATGATGATCGAGCCGTCGCCGCCCGGTCGCGGCGCGTCGTCGCCCAGCATCGCGACAGTCGCGGGGCTCGCCAGCGCCAGGGTGCCGGAGCCGGTTCGGACCTCGGCGAAGACCGGGGCGGGCCGTGCGGCGCTCGTTCCCGTCACCGCCTCGTAGAAGCGGGTGAGCCGGTCGACGTCGTGGGTGATGATGCGGATCGAGGCGAGGTCCATGGTGTTCCTTCCCGTCGCGCCGTCCGGCTCGACGTCGTCATCGTCCACTCCCCCGGCGACACCGTCCTGTCGGTGTTCAGCGCCGATCCGCGATCGGGCCGATCGCACGCAGCGTCCCCTCGACGATGCCGAGATCCTCCGCGCGGAGCGGTCGCCGCGGTGGTCGCTCGCCCGAGGGCTCCGCCCGCGCGATGCGGTCCCCCCTGAACGCGCGGAGGCCGTCGCGGAGACGGCACCACGCGATCAGGTACCAGTCGTCGCCCTTGCCGACGAATCCCATCGGTTCGACGTCCCGCTCGGTCGCTGCTCCCGTGCGGTCGAGGTAGGAGATCCGGAGGACGTTGCCGGTCCGCAGCGCCTGGGCGAGACCCGGGGGCGCCTCGTCCGACCTCGCTCCACTGAGGAGGTGGATACGGGTGGCGAGGTCCGCGGTCTGCCTCAGGCTGCGATCCTCCGTGACCGCGACGACCTTGCGGAGGGCCGATGCGGCTGCTTCGCGGAACGGGCTCGTCGCCAGCGAGCCCAGAGCGACCGTCACGGCGAGGGCCTCGTCGACCGTGAACCCCAGGGGCGCCAGGGTGTGCGCCGTGTCGAGGCAGTAGCCACCGGTGCGACCGGGTTCGGCCCAGATCGGGACTCCGCTCTGCTGCAGCGCCGACAGGTCCCGCTCGATGGTCCGGGAGCTGACGCCGAACCTCTCGGCGAGCCACCGAGCACTCCGGGGACGGGGCGCGACGGCCCGAAGCTCCTCCACGAGCGCGTACAGCCTGTCGGTGCGAGTCACGGCACGACCCTAGTTCCGAGGTGGGACGTCGACGCCGGCCCGAGCCTCGAGACCGAACGCCCGCGGACAGCCCGCGAGTAGACTCCCCTACCGTGACCGACGAGACCCGCCTCCCCCGAACCACCGTCAAGAAGCTCGCCGCCCTCGAAGACGGGCCGGTGCGCGTCTCCGGCTGGGTCGAGACCGTGCGCGACCAGAAGAAGGTGCAGTTCGTCGTCCTCCGCGACGAGTCGGGCGCCGTGCAGCTGGTGAACCCCGCGGTCCGCGAGGCCGTCGAGGGCGACGACGCCTCGGCAGCGAAGCTCGCGATCACCGAGGCGATCTCCGGCCTCGCGCAGGGCTCCTTCATCACCGTGACCGGAGCGCTCAAGCACGACGAGCGCGTGAAGCTCGGCGGCATCGAGGTCAAGCTCGAGACGCTCGAGATCGTGTCCGAGTCGATCCCCGAGGCGCCCATCGCGCCCGACTCCGGCATCGACAAGCGAATGGACTGGCGCTTCCTCGACCTCCGCCGCCCCGAGCAGAACCTGATCGCCCGCGTGCAGACCACGTTCGAGCACGCCCTGCGCACCTACTGGGTCGAGCACGACTTCATCGAGATCCACACCCCGAAGCTGATGGCGAGCGCCTCGGAGTCGCGCGCCGAGCTCTTCGAGGTCGAGTACTTCGAGACCAAGGCCTACCTCGCGCAGAGCCCGCAGTTCTTCAAGCAGATGGCGCAGCCCGCAGGCTTCGGCAAGGTGTTCGAGGTCGGGCCTGCCTTCCGCGCCGACCCGAGCTTCACCTCGCGGCACGCGACCGAGTTCACGAGCGTCGACTCCGAGGTCTCGTGGATCGACTCGCACGAGGACGTGATGGAGCTGCACGAGCAGCTGATGGTCGCGGGGCTCACCGCCGTCGTCGAGAAGCACGGCGCCGAGGTGAAGGCGCTCTTCGACATCGACCTGGAGGTGCCCAGCACCCCGTTCCCGCGCATCCCGCTGGCCGAGGCGAAGCGCATCGTCGCCGAGCGCGGCTACGAGGTGCCCCGCGCCGACGACGACATGGACCCCGAGGGCGAGCGCCGCATCGCGGCGTACGTCAAGGAGGAGTTCGGCCACGACTTCGTGTTCCTGACCGACTACGCCTCGAGCATCCGGCCGTTCTACCACATGCGACGCGAGGGCGACGGGTCGATCACCAACAGCTACGACCTCATCTACAACGGAGTCGAGATCTCGACGGGCGCGCAGCGCGAGCACCGCATCGACGTGCTCACCGAGCAGGCGCGCGACAAGGGCCTCGACCCCGAGGAGCTCGGGTTCTACCTCGACTTCTTCCGCTACGGGGTCCCGCCGCACGGTGGCTTCGGCATGGGCCTGTCGCGGGTCGTCATGCTGATGCTGCACCAGGCCAACCTGCGCGAGGTCACCTACCTCTTCCGCGGCCCGACGCGCCTCCTGCCGTAGTCGCCGCACCGAGGGAACCCCCGCGGCACCGCCCGGTCGATCCGTCGCGAACGGCCCCTCACAGCGGGTCGGACGGGCCGTCCGTGACGGATCGACCGGGCGAGCTGCGCGGCGGGGCGGGCAGGATCACCAGGTCGAGGTAGTCGGCCAGGCACGCGACCATGTCGACGGCATCGTGGTCGAGCACCCACTGCAGCTGGATGCCGTCCCACAGCGCGATGATCGACGCCGCCACCCGCTCGGGGTCGGTGCCCTCGCGGAGGCGACCGGCGTCGCGCAGCGCGCGCAGCTCGAGCGCGTACTCGCCGCGGAGCCTCCCGAAGCGCTGGGCGAAGAAGTCGCGCCCCGGATGCTCGTCGGTCGTCGACTCGCCGCACAGCACCGCGTAGAGCTCGATCACTCCGGGCGCGCTCTCGTTGTAGCGGGTCTGGCGGAGGATTCCCGCGACGAGACCCTCCTGGGGATCGGGCGGTGACGAGCCGTCGCCCGTGATCAGGTCGCGGTGCTGCAGCACGGCGAGCAGCAGCTCGTTCTTGGTCGGGAAGTAGTGCAGCAGGCTCGTCTGGCTGAGCCCGACGCGGTCGGCGACGTCCTGCAGCGAGCCGCGGGCGTAGCCGCGCGCCGCGAAGACCGCGTGCGCCGCCTCGATGATGCTGCGCCTGCGCTCGGCCGACTTCGCATAGGGGCCGCGGCGCGCGCTGCGGGTGGGGACCGCCTCCGTCATCACTGCTCCTCGTGCCGCGGAAGAGTCGACCACTCCTCGGATCGCTCAGCGTAGCGCGCGGTCGACCCCCGCGACCGGGGTGGAGAAACGAATTTCGAGCAGCTACTCGACATTGTGATAGCGTCCGGAACATCCGCGGCGCTGAGGCCCGGACATCCACCACGATGAAGTGAGGGACAGTGACACCGTTCACACGGAGACAGCTCATCGCCGCCGGTCTGGGGACCGCGGCACTCGGAGGCCTCACGGCCTGCGCCACGCCCGGCACCGTCTCGGTCAACGCGGGCCCGGCGATCCCGGCCGCGAGCGGCCCGATCCGGCTCCAGTACTGGGCATGGCTCAAGGATCTGCAGAAGGTCTGCGACGTCTGGAACGCCTCGCACCCCGAGGTGCAGGTCGACGCGGTCTGGATCCCCGGCGGCAACGCGGGCGGCTACCAGAAGCTCTACTCGGCCCTCGCGGCCGGCGGCGGGCCCGACATCGGCCAGGTCGAGATGCGCTCGCTGCCCGAGTTCATGCTCGTCAACGGGCTCGTCGACCTCAACCGCTACGGCGCCGAGCAGTACGCCGACCGCTACGACCCCACTCTCTGGGGTCAGGTCAGCTACACCGGAGGCGTCTACGGGATCCCGCAGGACAGCGGCCCGATGGCGTTCTTCTACCAGCCGGAGGTGCTCGGCCAGGTCGGCGCCGAGCCTCCGACGACCTGGGACGACTGGGCCGCGGTCGCCGCGGAGCTGCGCGGGGTCGACTCCTACATCGACTGCTTCCCGCTCGCCGACGCCTCGGTCTTCGCGGCGTTCGCCACCCAGGCGGGCGCGCAGTGGCTGACGGCGGAGGAGGACGGCTGGGTCATCGACATGACCGACGACGCCACGACGCAGGTCGCGCAGTTCTTCGACATCGCCATCGATCAGGACCTCGTGCAGACCGGCTACGGCGCCTACTCCCCCGCCTGGTTCGCGGCCGCCGCGAACGGCGGGATCGCCTCCTGCACCACCGGCAGCTGGGGCGACGCGCTGATCCAGGGCGTCAGCGGCGGCTCGGGCAAGTGGCGCGTCGCGCCGATGCCGGTCTGGGGCGACACCGGCTTCGGCTCGAGCTTCCTCGGCGGCTCGACCGCCGCGGTGTTCGCCAGCAGCAAGCACCCCCAGGAGGCGCTCGAGTTCGCGGTCTGGATGACCACGTCGCAGGAGGGGATCGACGCGATGATCGCGAACAGCGGCATCGGCTGGTCGCCCGCCGTCGGCGAGATCGGCACGGCCCGCAAGGGCCCGAGCGAGTTCTTCAGCGGTGAGAACTACAACGAGGAGGTCCTCGTGCCCGCCTCCGAGGAGCAGAACCCCGACTGGTCGTGGTGGCCGGTCACCCAGCAGTCGTTCAACATCCTGAGCGACGGCTTCCGCAAGAAGGCGTCCGGAGTGACCCTGGTCGACGCGGTCGCCGAGGCCGAGAACCAGATCATCACGGTCTTCGAGAACAAGGGCCTCAGCATCAGGAAGGCATCGGCATGACGACGACGACGTCCCCGGCCGCCGCCGCAGTCGCGGCCACGAGCTCCACGAAGACGACCCGGAGCCGCGCGGTCACCCGCGCACCGTGGATCCTCCTCACGCCCTTCCTGGCGCTGTTCGTGCTCACCTTCATCATCCCGATCGTGGTCGCGATCGGCTCCAGCTTCACCAGGGTGACCCGCTCGGGTCTCTTCGGCGAGGCCGGGGTCACGAGCGGCTTCGCGGGCTTCGACAACTACGCGCAGGCTCTCGCCGACGGCAACTTCATCGCCTCCATCGGCCGGATGTTCCTCTTCGGCGTCGTGCAGGTGCCGATCATGATCGCGCTCTGCACGGTGCTCGCGCTGATGCTCGAATCGGCGTCGGCGAGGATGCCGGGCTTCTTCCGCGCCGCGTACTTCCTCCCCTACGGCGTCCCCGGCGTCATCGCGACCATCCTCTGGTCGTTCCTCTACGTGCCGGGGCTCAGCCCGATCATCGACGCGGCGAACGTGGTCGGCCTCGAGCCCGACTTCCTCGGCGCGAACTCGGTGCTCTGGTCGATCGCGAACATCTCGCTCTGGAGCTACACGGGCTACAACATGCTGATCATCGTCGCCCAGCTGAAGGCGATCCCGGTCGAGCTCTACGAGGCGGCGAAGGTCGACGGAGCCTCCACCTGGCGGGTCGCGCGGAGCATCCAGCTGCCGCTGATCCGGCCGGCGCTGGTGCTGACGACGATCTTCTCGATCATCGGCACGCTGCAGCTCTTCGCCGAGGCGCAGGTTCTGAAGACCGTCGCGCCGGCGATCGACAGCCAGTACACGCCGAACCTCAGCGCCTACACGACCGCCTTCGCCTACAACGACTACAACGTCGCTGCCGCCCAGGCCGTCCTGATCGCCCTCGTCGCGTTCGTCCTGTCCTTCACGTTCCTCTCGATCACGAACAGGAAGTCCTCATGAGCACGGTCGAGCGCACCGAGCAGCCCACGACGACCGGAGTCGTCACCGCCGACCGCCCGGTGAAGCCCGGCCGCGGCCCCGACCGATCGGCGGGCCGCAACCGCGCCTCGACGATCATCGTCACCGCGATCCTCGTCGTCGTCGCCGTCTACTTCCTCGTCCCCGTCTACTGGGTCGTCGTCGCGGCGACGAAGACCACCGAGGACCTCTTCGCCACCTACGGCTTCTGGTTCGCGCCGACCTTCGCGCTCTGGGACAACCTCCGCCAGGTGCTGACCTACGACGGCGGGATCTTCGTCCGCTGGTTCCTGAACTCGGTGCTCTACGCCGGAGTCGGAGCCCTGCTCGCGACCTACCTCGCGGCCGCGGGCGGCTACGCACTGGCCAAGTACGAGTTCAAGGGCAGCAAGCTCGTCTTCGGGACGATCCTCGCCGGCGTCCTCGTGCCGGGCACCGCGACGGCCCTGCCCCTGTTCCTGCTCTTCAGCCAGATGGGGATCGCGAACACCTACTGGAGCGTGCTGATCCCCTCGCTGGTCTCGCCGTTCGGTCTCTTCCTCTGCCGCATCTACGCGCAGGCGACGGTCGACACGGCGATCATCGAGGCGGCACGGATCGACGGTGCGAGCGAGCTGCGGATCTTCCATACGCTGGGACTGCGCATCCTGACCCCGGCGCTCGTGACCGTGTTCCTCTTCCAGCTCGTCGGGATCTGGAACAACTACTTCCTCCCGCTCGTGATGCTCTCGGACACCGAGCTGTTCCCGATCACGCTCGGCCTCAACAACTGGCTCAGTCAGGTCGATCGCCTGCCCGAGTTCTACGAGCTGACGACCGGCGGCGTGCTGCTGTCGATCATCCCGCTCGCCATCGCCATGATCGTGCTGCAGCGCTTCTGGCGCGGCGGCCTGACGGAAGGCTCCGTGAAGTGACGACTCCCCCGACGACGGCCCACTACCTCACCGGCACCGGTCCGGGTTCCGGCCTGCGCCGGCCGGCCCGCTCGTGGCTGCACTCCGATGCTCCGTCGCTCCCGCTGGACGGGCAGTGGCGCTTCCGCCTGCTCCCCGCCGCTCCGGGAACGCTCGGCGGGATCGGTGTGCTGCCCGAGGGTGAGGGAGTGGACGACGTCGGGGGCGAGTCCTTCGACGACTCCGGGTGGGACCTGATCCCCGTCCCCGCGCACTGGGTCCTCGAGGGTGACGGCCGCTACGGCCGTCCCGCCTACACGAACGTGCAGTTCCCGTTCCCGACGGAGCCGCCGTTCATCCCGGACGAGAACCCGACGGGCGACTACCGGCGCACGTTCCAGGTCCCGGAGTCGTGGGGCGATGCGGAGGCGGTCGTCCTGCGGTTCGACGGGGTCGAGTCGCGGTACCGGGTGTGGGTGAACGGCGTCGAGATCGGCATCGGCTCGGGGAGTCGCCTCGCGCAGGAGTTCGACGTCACCAGCGCGGTGCGGCCGGGCGAGAACCTCGTCGTCGTGCGGGTGCACCAGTGGTCGGCGTCGAGCTATGTCGAGGATCAGGACCAGTGGTGGCTGCCCGGGATCTTCCGGTCAGTGCACCTGCTCGCGCGCCCCGTCGGCGGCATCGAGGACGCCTGGGTGCGCGCCTCCTACGCGGGCGGCGCGGGTCGCATCGAGACCGAGATCACCGTGGGGGCCGACGCCTTCCCCGTCACACTGCGGATCCCCGACCTCGGCATCGAGACGGTGTGGGCGTCGGCCGACGACGTCGCCCCGATCGACGTCGCGCAGGTCGAGCCGTGGTCGGCGGAGGTGCCGCGCCTCTACGACGCCGAGCTCGCCTCGACGGGCGAGACGGTCTCGCTCCGCCTCGGCTTCCGCACGGTCGAGATCCGCGGCGACCGGTTCCTGGTGAACGGCTCCCGCGTCGTGCTCCACGGCGTGAACCGGCACGAGACCCACCCCGACCGCGGCCGTGTCTTCGACGAGGAGTTCGCCCGCGCGGACCTCGCGATGATGAAGCGGTTCAACGTGAACGCGATCCGCACCAGCCACTATCCGCCGCACCCGCGCCTGCTCGACCTCGCCGATGAGCTCGGGTTCTGGGTGATCCTCGAGTGCGACCTCGAGACCCACGGCTTCGAACGACAGGGCTGGGCCGGGAACCCCAGCGACGACCCCGCCTGGCGCGACGCCTACCTCGACCGCATCCAGCGCACGGTGGAGCGCGACAAGAACCATCCGAGCATCGTGATCTGGTCGCTCGGTAACGAGGCCGGAACGGGAGCGAACCTCGCCGCGATGTCCGCGTGGGTCCAAGGCCGCGACCCCGAGCGGCCCGTGCACTACGAGGGCGACTACACCGGCGCCTACACCGATGTCTACTCGCGGATGTACTCCTCCATCCCCGAGACCGACCGGATCGGCCGCGACGACTCCCGCTCGATCCTCCTCGGCTGCACCGCCGCCGAGTCCGCCCGCCAGCGCACCAAGCCGTTCCTGCTCTGCGAGTACGTCCACGCGATGGGCAACGGGCCCGGAGCGATCGACCAGTACGAGGACCTCGTCGACCGCCACCCGCGCCTGCACGGCGGCTTCGTCTGGGAGTGGCGCGACCACGGCCTGCGCGCCCGCACCCCCGACGGAGTCGAGTACTACGCCTACGGCGGCGACTTCGGCGAGGTCGTGCACGACGGCAACTTCGTGATGGACGGCATGGTGCTCTCGGACAGCACGCCGAGCCCCGGACTCTTCGAGTGGAAGCAGATCGTCTCGCCCGTGCGCGTCGGCATCGGCGATGACGCCGTGCACATCGAGAACCGTCGGCACACCGCCTCCACCGCCGATCTGCGCTTCACCTGGCGGCTCGAGCTCGACGGGAGGGTGACGGTGGAGGGGACCCTCGACGCCCCCGCGATCGCGGCGGGCGACTCCGCTCACGTCGCGCTGCCTCCGCTCGACGTGCCCACCAGCGGCGAGGCCTGGCTCACGGTCGACGTGGTCCTGTCCGCCCCGACCGCCTGGGCCGAGGAGGGTCACGTGCTCTCCACCGGCCAGCGCCGGCTCTCCGCACCCGCTGCGATCCCCGCGTGGGCACGGTCTCGGCGCGGAGGAGCGCTCGACGACTCCGGCGCGCTGGGCCCCGCCGCCTTCCGGCACGGGCGGCTCGTGTCGCTCGCCGGACTCGCGGTCGGCGGCCCGCGCGCCGAGCTGTGGCGCGCGCCGACCGACAACGACGAGGGCTCCGGATTCCCGGGCTACGTCGACGAGGACCCGTGGGCAGGCGACGGACGCGGCACCCCGGCACCCTCCTCCGCCTCGCTCTGGCGCGCCGCGGGCCTCGACCGGCTGGTCGGCCGCGTCGAGGAGGTCGACACCTCCGACGGAGTCCGCCGCCGCACGCGGTGGTCGGCCGCCGACCTCGACGCGGCGCTGCTCGTCGAGGAGCGCTGGAGCACCGACGGCGACGCCGTGGTGCTGCGGGTCGATCTCGCGCCCACCCGCGGCTGGGGCTCCGTCTGGCCCCGGCTCGGGATCCGCCTCGACCTCCCGGCGTCCGTCGACTCCGCGGAGTGGTTCGGCACCGGTCCCCGCGAGTCGTACCCCGACAGCCTCCGCGCGGCGCGCGTCGGACGCTTCTCGGCCGGGATCGACGAACTGTCCACCACCTACGCCAGGCCGCAGGAGAACGGCCACCGGAGCGCCGTGCGGGAGCTGATCCTGCGCGACGGCGGAGCGGAGCGCCTCCGGATCGAGGCCGCCGCCGACCTGCACGGCCGACTCCCGGGCTTCACGCTCGCGCGGCACACCGCTCAGGAGCTGACCGCCGCCGGCCACCCGCACGAGCTGCCGCCGTCGACCCGCTCCGTCCTCACGATCGACGCCGCCCAGCACGGCCTCGGCTCGCGGGCCTGCGGGCCCGACGTCTGGCCCGACTTCCAGCTGCGCCCCCAGGCGCGCACCCTGCTGCTCCGTTTCAGCGCGCTCGGCTGAACCCGCCCGCACCCTGCTGGTCGTGTAGCCGCGGAGCGGCGTTTCGATACCCGCGGACCGCTCGCCCTCACTCCTCCGTGGGGTGAGGCAGCGGTCCGCCGATCAGCAGGTCGTCGTTCTCGCGGCGGCGACGGAGCACCACGGCGGTGACGAGCCCGGCCACGAGCACCGCGACGAGGACTCCCGCGCCGATGGTCAGGCCGACCCCGGCCGAGAGCCCGCCGGTGCCGCCCGCGGTCGCCGCGGCGACGAGGCCGGTCTTCGCGGCGGTGATCGCGATGCCGCAGACCTGCGACGCCTCCGGCACGTCGGCGGCCGAGTCGCCCTCGGGGTACGCGACCGTGACGGCGGCCGTCCGGCCCGAGACCGAGCCGACCGCGACGATGCAGTAGACCGCGGCCGTCGGCTCCTTCACGATCGCGTCTCCGAGCTCGAGGTCGGACCAGCCCAGCGCGTCGACACGGACGGCGAGCTCCCCGGCGGCGAGGTCGGCGCTCTTGCCCGCCGTCGTGTAGGCGCCGACGCTCACGCTCTCGACCGGGCCGAAGCCCCAGACGGCGCCGCGCGGCGAGGCCGCCTCGGCGCTGGTCGCCTCTCGGGGCTCGACGAGCACGCCGGGTCCGGAGGAGGCGAGGAGCGAGAAGGTGGTCGTGGCCGAGGATCCGCGATCGCCCGTCGTCGTGACGGTGTAGGTGCCGATCGCCGCGAGCGCCGCGGTCGGCACGAGCGCCGACCCGGAGCTCGTGGTCTCGCCGTCCTGGCGGCCCTCGACGGTCAGCGCCGTCTCGATTCCCGCGGGGGCGCGGAGCGTGGCGGTGGCGACCTCCTCGCGCTGGAAGCCGGCGTAGGCGACGCCGACACCGTAGAAGCGAGCGAGATCGACGGTCAGAGCGCCGGGGTCGACTCCGGCGTCACGGGTGAGGTAGACGGACACGGCGGGCGTGGTCGCCTCGGCGCCGCTCGCGTCGGGAGCCGGTGCCGCGGCCGGATCGCCGGCCGACGTCGAGAGCAGGGTGCGGCCGGGAGCCGAGGAGCGGGGCGGAGTCGCGCCGGCCTCGGTCGTCGCCGTGCCGCCGGAGGATCCGCCCGAGTTCCCGCCCGAGTTCCCGCCCGAGTTCCCTCCGGTGGTGCCGCCGGTGGTGCCGCCGGTCGTCCCGGAGCCGCCGGTCCCGCCGGAGTTCCCGCCGGACGTCCCGCCGTTCCCACCGGTGCCGCCCGTTCCGCCGGAGCCACCTGTGCCGCCGGTCCCGCCGCTGCCACCGGACCCGCCAGTCCCACCCGTCCCGCCGCCGGTCCCGGGGCTCGACGGCTGAGGTTGCGGCTGCGTCGGCTGCGGCTCGGGCTCGGGCTCCGTCGGCTCCTGCGGCACTCCCGGCACCTCGACAGGAGGCTCGGGCTCCGGCTCCTGAGGCACACCGGGCACCTCGGGTTCCGGCTCCGGCTCGGGGGCGACCGTGGGCTCCGGCTCCGGCGGCACCTCGGGGATCGAGGGCACCTCCGGTTCGACGGGCTCCTCGGGAAGGGACGGGACCTCGGGATCGGTCACCGGCTCGATGACGACGGAGGTGGCGGCGCCGGTCGGGACGATCTCACCGGCCTGGGCCGCGGCCGGCAGCGCGAGTCCGGCGACGAGCACCGCGAGCGCGACTGCGGAGGCCGCTGTACGGCGACGCTGACGTGACATGGACGTTCCTCCCCCGCCGGCACGCGGCGCGCGCCCCGGACACGGGGAGCGGTCCTCCCCGTGAAGAGACTAGGGCTGTTCGAAGAACGCTCGAAGGAAATGCGGTCCCCCATCGAGGGGACTTCTACAACATTCGGATCACGACGGCGGGCCGACCTCCGCGCCGCTCAGACCTCGAAGTCGACGCAGGCCCGCTCGCGGACCAGCGGCCGGATGAAGCCGGCGACCCGGCGGTGGTCGGGGTGCTCGACGTAGGCGTTCAGCGCATCGGCGTCGGCGTAGTCCGCGATCAGCACCATGTCGAAGTTGTCCTTCGGGAACAGCGAGTTCTTCCCGATCGTCATCGACTCGATCTCGGGGATGATCGGCAGGAGGCTGCGCAGCGCCTCCGAGATCTGCTCCGTGTGCTCGGACCGCTGAGCGGGATCGACGGCGTTCAGCTTTCAGGCGACGACGTGCCGGACGGTCATGGCTGCTCCAGGAGGGCTCGGCGGAGGCGGATCGGGTCGACCCGCCAGTAGGTGTGGACGCGTCCCTCGATCAGGAGGACCGGGATCTCCTCGACGAAGCGCTCGTGGAGCTCGGCGTCGTCGAGGATCGAGGCCTCCACCAGCGAGACGGCCGGAGCCGCGGGATCGCCGTCGAGTTCTGCGAGGACCTGCTGGACGACCGTCAGGGCGTCGTCGCACAGGTGGCAGCCCGGCTTGCCCACGAGAGTCAGCCGCACGTCCACCACGCCCACAGTGTAGAGGAGCGCTCGAGGCACTCCCGGTCGCGGTCGCCGGGCGGCGGGCCCCGACCCGCGCACGAGAGCGGCTGGAACGCAGACGAGCGCCCGACCCCGGAGAGGGGCGGACGCTCGAGAGGGAAGAGGCGCGAGCCTACTTCTTGTTGCGACGCTGGTGACGAGTCTTGCGAAGCAGCTTGCGGTGCTTCTTCTTCGCCATACGCTTGCGACGCTTCTTGATGACAGAACCCACGAAGACCTCACAACGTTCAGGGGGTCGGCCGCCCGACGGACGGCCGCTTACGAAAAACTGGCTCCCGCGAGCTTACACGACGCGGCGGACGACGAGAATCGCGCTGCGGCCTCCGTGGCTCACTTGCGGATCCGGAGCACCTCGGCGACCTTCGTCGCCCCCTCGCTCACCCCGCGCTGGATGTCCTGCACCACCGTGCTGACCTGGTGGGTCCGCTCCGCGAGCGCGCGCCCGAGCGACTCCGCCCTGGCGGCCGCCGTCGCATCGAGCAGCGCGGGGCCGGCCTCGGAGTCGTCCGCGGCGAGGAACGGCAGCAGCCAGTCCTCGACCGCCTCGAGCGGGCCGTACTGCAGCGCGTAGTAGCGGTGCTGCCCGCTCTCGCGGACGGTCACCAGCCCCGCCTCGCGCAGCACCTTCAGGTGCTTCGAGACGGTCGGCTGGCTGAGCTCGAGGCGGGCGACGATCCGCGAGACGCTGATCCCGCCGCCCGGCGCGGTCCCCTCGATCCGCTCCTCCAGCAGGATCGAGAGGATGTCGCGGCGAGTGCCGTCCGCGATCACCGCGAAGATGTCTGCCATGAACCCAGGGTAGTCAGCACGGCCGGGCCCGAGCCGGGCGTCCGCTGTGCCGCGCGCAGCCGTCCGCTCGCCACGCGGCCGCCGGGCCCGGGCTGCTGCGGGCGGTAGCATGGCCGCGATCGAGTGGAGGATCGCCGTGGTGGTTCGGCAGCAGTTCCGAAGCCCCATGGGGGTCTCCCCCGTCTCGCCCTGGTCGGGCTTCGAGCGGGCGCGCGACCTCATCGACGACTTCGCGGGCCGGTCGCCCTCCCGCTTCGCGATCCTCATCTTCTCGGCGCTGATCCTGGTGTTCACGCTGCTCTTCTCGCTGCCGGTCTCGAGCACCACGGGCACCGTCACTCCGCTGCACGACGCGTTCTTCACGGCGATGTCGGTCATCTGCGTCACCGGGCTCGCGACCGTCGACATGGCGACCCACTGGTCGGCGTTCGGTCACTCGATCATCTTCATCGGCGTGAACATCGGCGCACTCGGCGTGCTGACGCTGGCGTCGATCATGGGGCTGGCGGTGTCGCGCCGCCTCGGCCTCCGCGCGAAGCTCATGGTGGCGAGCGACTCCAACCCGCTCCGGATCCACTCCGGACCCGTCGCGGAGGGGCAGGCCGTCCGCCTCGGCGAGATCGGCGGCCTCCTGACCACGGTCGCGATCAGCGCCGCGGTGATCGAGATCGTGGTCGCCCTGCTGCTGTTCCCGCGGATGCTCATCGACGGCATCCCGATCGGCGAAGCGGTCTGGCACTCGTTCTACTACTCGGCGATGGCGTTCACCAACACCGGGTTCGCGCCGAACGCCGCCGGGCTCACGCCGTTCGAGGACGACTACTGGTTCCTCGGCATCCTCATGATCGGCGTGTTCCTCGGCTCCATCGGCTTCCCCGTCATCTACGCCCTGTCGCGGGGCTGGCGCCGACCCAGCAAGTGGTCCGTCCACGTGAAGCTGACCCTCGTCACCTCGCTGATCCTCCTCGTCGCGGGCGCGGCGCTCTACATCGTGCTCGAGTTCGACAACCCCAAGACCTTCGGCGTCCTCGATGCGGGAGACACGGTCTTCCAGTCGTTCTTCCTGTCGACCATGACCCGCTCCGGCGGGTTCTCGACGATCACGATCCCCGATCTGAACGGCTCGAGCCTGCTCGTCACCGACATGCTGATGTTCATCGGCGGAGGCTCGGCGTCGACCGCGGGCGGCATCAAGGTCACGACGCTCGCCATCCTCTTCCTGGCGGCCTTCGCGGAGGCGCGTGGCACCAACGACATGGAGGCGTTCGGCCGCCGCATCCCCAACGACGTGCTGCGACTCGGGGTCTCCGTCGTGCTGTGGGGGGCGACCACCGTCGCCGTCTCGTCGGTGATCATCCTCCAGATCACGAAGGCCTCCCTCGACCACGTGCTGTTCGACGTCATCTCGGCCTTCGCCACCTCGGGACTGTCGACGGGGCTCACCGCCGAGCTGCCTCCCTCCGGGGTCTACGTGCTGGCGCTGACCATGTTCATGGGCCGCGTTGGTACCGTGACTCTCGCCGCCGCGCTCGCCGCGAGTCAGCGGAGGCAGTTGTTCAGACGACCGGAAGAGAGGCCCATCGTTGGTTGACCGCATCAGGTACGACGCCCCGGTGCTGGTGATCGGCCTCGGTCGCTTCGGTGCCGCCACGGCCGGCCAGCTCGACCGCCTCGATCGCGAGGTGCTCGCCGTCGACGCCGACGCCGGGCTCGTGCAGAAGTGGTCGGAGCGCGTCACCCACGCGGTGCAGGCCGACGCGCGCTCGCTCGACGCCCTCGCGCAGATCGGCGCGCAGGACTTCCAGGTCGCGGTCGTCGCGGTCGGCTCGTCGATCGAGGCCTCGGTGCTGATCACCGCGAACCTCGTCGACCTCAAGATCCCGCAGATCTGGGCCAAGGCCATCTCGCGCTCGCACGGCAAGATCCTCGAGCGCATCGGGGCGAATCACGTGATCTACCCGGAGGCGGAGGCCGGCGAGCGCGTCGCCCACCTCGTCTCGGGGCGGATGCTCGACTTCATCGAGTTCGACGACGACTTCGTGCTCGCGAAGATGTACCCGCCGAAGCCGATCCGGGGCCTCACCCTCACGGAGTCGGGGGTGCGGCGCAAGCACCGCGTCACCGTCGTCGGTGTGAAGAGCCCCGGCAAGCCCTTCACCTACGCGACCGAGCAGACCGTGGTCTCGAACCACGACCTCATCGTCGTCAGCGGCACCCCCAGCGACATCGAGCGCTTCGCGGCCCTCGGCTCCTGACCCGCCGGGGGCTCAGGAGGCGGCGAGCTCGCGGGCGCGGGCCAGGGCCGCGTCGGTCGCGCGGGTGAAGAGCGACGCGAGGTCCGCCTCCTGCAGCACCGCGATCGCGCGCTCGGTCGTGCCGTTCGGGCTCGTCACGCGGCGGCGCAGCTCTGCGGGGTCCTCTCCGGAGTCGACGAGCAGCTCGGCCGCCCCGAGGAACGTGCCGTTCACCATCGTCGCGGCCTGCTCGGGCGTGAAGCCCTTGTCGATCGCCGCCCTCGTCAGCTGCTCGATCAGCAGGAAGACGTAGGCCGGCCCCGAGCCCGAGATGGTCGAGAGCGCGTCGAGCTGCGACTCCGGAACCTCGACCACCTCGCCCACCGTCCGGAACAGGCGGCGCACCAGGTCGAGGTCGTCGGCGCTCGAGCGGGTCCCCGCGCTGAGCCCGGTGACGGCGCGGCCGACGACCGCGGGGGTGTTGGGCATCGAGCGCAGGACGGCGACCGACTCTGGCAGGTGGCGCTCGAACGTCTCGACCGTGACTCCGGCGGCCACGCTCACGACGACCGTCCCCGGAGCGAGCGCCTCGGCGATCTCGTCGAGCACGTCGGGGACCATGTGCGGCTTCACGGCCACGAGCACGACGGAGGCTCCCTCGACGGCCCGGCGGTTCGCCTCCGGATCGTCGGCCGTCGCGAACGCGGTGACGACGGGGTGGTCGTGCCAGAGCGCCGCCTTCGAGGCCTCGCGGTTGGTGACGCGGACGCCGCCCTCGACGTGCACGCCGGGCGCGAGGAGCCCCGTGAGGATCGCACCGCCCATCGAGCCGAGGCCGAGGACGGCGATGGGCGGGAGGAGCACGGGAGCGTCGGTCACCCGCACATCCTACGAACCGCGCGGGGCGGGGAGGGGCTCCTCTGCAACGGACTCCCTAGGATGGGCCGACCGTCCCACCCGCAGAAGGATCCTCGAGGAGACCACGTGAGCGCATCCGGAGGCAGCAGGGCGATCATCGCGGCGCTGTCCGCCAATCTCGGCATCGCGCTGACGAAGTTCGTCGCCTGGTTCTTCTCGGGCTCGGCGTCGATGCTCGCCGAGGGCGTGCACTCGCTCGCCGACTCCGGCAACCAGCTCCTGCTGCTGCTCGGAGGCCGCAAGTCGCGCAAGGAGGCCGACGAGGAGCACCCCTTCGGCTACGGCCGCGAGCGCTACGTCTACGCCTTCGTCGTCGCGATCATCCTGTTCTCGGTCGGCGGGGTCTTCTCGCTCTACGAGGGCATCGACAAGATCACGCATCCGCACGAGCTCGAGAACGCCTGGCTCCCGATCCTGGTCCTCCTCGTCTCCATCGGGCTCGAGGGCTACTCGCTCCGCACCGCCGTCAAGGAGTCGAACCACACCCGCGGCACGCAGTCCTGGCTGCAGTTCATCCGCCGCGCCAAGGCGCCGGAGCTGCCCGTCGTGCTGCTCGAGGACGTCGCCGCGCTCACCGGTCTCGTCTTCGCGCTCCTCGGAGTCGGCCTCTCGGTCATCACGGGCGACTCGATCTTCGACGCCATCGGCACGATCCTGATCGGCACCCTGCTGATCGTCGTCGCCGTCGTGCTCGGCATCGAGACCAAGAGCCTCCTCGTCGGCGAGGGCGCGACTCCGGCCGACGCCGCGGCGATCCGCTCGGCGATCGAGGCGGGCGACGACGTCGAGCGGATCATCCACATGAAGACCCTCTACCTCGGCCCCGACGAGATCCTCGTCGCCGCCAAGCTCGCCTTCCCGGCCGCTGAGACGGTCGAGCACCTCGCCGCCGGGATCGACGCCACCGAGCAGCGGATCCGCGCAGCGGTCCCGGCCGCCCGCGTCATCTACCTCGAGCCCGACGTCGACCGCGCAGCCGCGCCCCTGACGGCCGACGCCGAGAGCGCAGGCTGACGTGCCGCGCGCACTCGCGATCGTCAACGAGCGGGGCGCCGGACTCGGCGTCCTCGACCCGATCCTGCGAGCGCTGGGCTTCGACGTGGAGGTCGTGGCCGGAACGGACCTCGGCGCCGTCGACATCGTCGATCCCGACCTCGTCGTCACCCTCGGCTCGAGCGCCGGCGTCTACGAGACCGTCCACCACCCCTTCATCTCGCCCGAGATCGCCCTGCTCCAGGATCGGCTGCACCTGCGCCGGCCGACGCTCGGTGTCTGCTTCGGGGCGCAGCTGCTCGCCTCCGCCCTCGGCGAGCGCGTCTACGCGGGGCCCACCAGAGAGGTCGGGTTCCGCACGATCCGGCCGACGGAGGAGGGGATGCGCTCTCCGCTCCGCCACTTCGCCGACGTCGAGGTCATGCAGTGGCACGGCGACACGTTCGCCCTCCCCGGGGGCGCCACCCTGCTCGCCTCCTCCGAGTCGTACGCCGTCGAGGCGTTCGCGGTCGGCGACTGGCTGCTCGGAGTGCAGTTCCATCCCGAGCTCACCGGCGCCATGGCGTCGCGCTGGCTCGAGGGTGACGCCGAGTACGCCGCCGAGGCGGGCTACCGGCCCGAGACGCTCGAGGAGGACGTCCGCGAGGGTCGGTTCGCGCGCATGCGCGACGCGACCGAGCTCGCGCTGGCGGAGTGGGTCCGCGCTCAGCACTGACCTCCCGGTCGGGGAGCGACCCGACCGTCAGCGCCGCGCCGCGAAGAAGTCGACGAGCAGACGCGTGCTCTCCTCGGCCCGCACCCCGGGGTAGACCTCGACCACGTGGTTGTGCCGGCGATCGCGGAGGAGGTCGTGCACCGATCCGGCCGCCCCCGCCTTCTCGTCCCACGCTCCGAAGACGACGCGCTCGATCCGCGCGGCGAGGATCGCGCCCGCGCACATCGGGCAGGGCTCGAGGGTGACGACGAGGGTGCAGCCGTTCAGCTGCCAGTCGGCTCGAGCCGCGGCGGCCTCGCGCAGGGCCACGATCTCGGCGTGCGCCGTCGGGTCGCGGTGCAGCTCGCGCTCGTTGCGGCCGCGGCCGATGACGACTCCGTCGGCGTCGACGACCACCGCGCCGACCGGCACGTCGCCCCACTCCTCGGCGCGCCGCGCCTCCTCGAGCGCCGACCGCATCCAGCCGTCCGATCCGGCGGGGAGGCGCAGGTCGCTCTCGCGCATCGCGCCACTCCTCCCGGCTCCGGCCGCCCTCCGGCCAGCAAGTAGATTGAGCTTATGCGCGTCCACGTAGCCGACCACCCGCTGATCACGCACAAGCTCACCGTGCTGCGCGACAAGCGCACCCCCTCCCCCACGTTCCGTCAGCTCGCCGAGGAGCTGATGACCCTGCTCGCGTACGAGGCGACCCGCGGGGTCCGCACGAGGCCCGTCACGATCGAGACGCCGGTGACGACGACCACCGGGCTGGCGCTCAGCGACCCGCAGCCGCTCGTCGTCCCGATCCTCCGCGCCGGTCTCGGGATGCTCGAGGGCATGGTCAAGCTGATCCCCACCGCCGAGGTCGGATTCCTCGGGATGGCGCGCAACGAGGAGACCCTCGAGCCGACCACCTACGCCGAGCGCCTCCCCGAGGACCTCTCGAACCGCCAGTGCTTCGTGCTCGACCCGATGCTCGCCACCGGAGGCTCCCTCATCGCGGCGATCCAGTTCCTCTTCGACCGCGGAGCCGTCGACGTCACGGCCGTCTGCCTCCTGGCGGCCCCCGAGGGACTCGCCGCCGTCGAGAAGGCGTTCGGCGACCGCGACGTCACGATCGTGCTCGGTTCGCTCGACGAGCGGCTCAACGAGCTCGGCTACATCGTGCCCGGACTGGGCGACGCCGGCGACCGCCTGTACGGGCTCGCGGGCTGAGCCGGCGGACGCCGTCCGCCGACCGCCGAGACCGCGCATCCTCCCCCGGTGCGCGGAAATCGGTTGACGTGCTCCGCTCCGGTCGGCTTTACTATCGATCATGACTGACAACCTGCACGCCCTGACCTCCTTCGAGGCTTCCGGGAATGCCGACATGATGATGGCCCGTGGCCTCGTCATGTGTTGTCGAATGTGTGCTTGAGGCACTGACCTCGCCGGATCCCCGCACAGCCTCCGCCCCCCGATCCTCCTGATTGGACCGATCCCCGTGATCGGACGGGCGTCGCAGGCGCGACGGATCCCTCGGACACTCCGTCCGACACCGCCGGACCGCCTCGTGCGGACCGCACTCGCGCACACCCGGATCCGCTCCCCGGACACCCGTCCCGGATCCGAACACCCCAAGGATTCGTCATGACCCTCCTCCACGCCCGCACCGCACCCACCGCCCACGAGACCCCCCGCCTCCAGGCCGCACCGCAGCCTGCCCCCGCCGCCCCGCGCCTGCGCGCCGTGCCGCAGGGCACCGAGGCCCGCGGCTTCGCCCTCTACGTCGGCATCGACGAGGCCAAGGCCCGCGCCGCCGGAGTCGACCTCGGCCGGCTCGTCGAGGAGCTCAAGCGCGTCACGGCTCTCCTCGCCCCCGACGCCGAGACCTACGCCTCGGTCGCCCTCGCCCCCCAGGGCGCCGGCGGGCGCGACGTCGACGTCGTCCGCCTCGCCCTCCAGGACCCGGCCGCCGTCGCCCGACGCCGCGCCGACTCCGAGCCCGACCTCGACAGCGCCCCCGGAGGAGTCGTCATCGACATCTCGCGCAAGCGCGTCATCCTCGACGACGAGACCACCGCGCTCACCTACAAGGAGTTCGAGCTCCTGCAGTACCTCGTGCTCCGCGAGGGCCGCACGATCGAGCGCGCCGAGCTGATCGCCTCCCTCTGGGGAGCCGCCGACGACGACGCGCCCAACGAGCGCACCATCGACGTCCACGTCCGCCGCCTCCGCGCCAAGCTCGGCCGCTACGAGGACATCGTCCGCACCGTCCGCGGAGTCGGCTACCGCTTCGACCGCCACGCCGACGTCGCGATCCGCTACGCGTCGACGCCGAGCCCGGACCTGTTCTGAGTTGAATTGCTGCGCGAGCGCTTGCGCTCGCTCCGCCGCGGTCGGCTCGGAACGGGGTCGGGTTTCGCAGAGCGGGGTGCGTTCGGCTCGGTGAAAACGCTGGCACGCGTTTTCACCTGATCGCCTTCCGCGGGGTGCGCGAGCGCTCGCGCTCGCTCCGCCGCGGTCGGCTCGGAAACGGGGGCGCGTCTCGCAGAGCGGGGTGCGTTCGGCTCGGTGAAAACGCTGGCACGCGTTTTCACCTGATCGCCTTCCGCAGGGTGGGGAGTCGTCCGCACCGCGCTCGGGAAAAGGTGCGGCTCCGCCGGCACGTTCCCTGCTGTAGGTGCGGCTGCGCCGGCACGTTCCTGCTGGTCGAGTAGCGGCCGCGGGCGGCGTATCGGGACCGATCCCCCTTCGAAGTCGGGGTCGCAGAGAGCACCGGAGGGCGCTCAGGGAGGTCCCAGGAAATCGGGGCTTGCGGCGTTACCCATCCGTTATATAGTTCTAGAGCGTTAGTCGTTTGCTGTGGCGACGAAGCGCGAATGTGATTGCAGGACACTCTTGGTGCAAGGGAATGAAGGCCGGCCGCTCGCCTCAGCGGCCGGCCTTCTGTCGTTTCCAGGAGGCGACACCTCCGATGCGCGAACCCCGAGCTGAAGGACGCCCTATCCTGAACGGGACAGTCCCGGACGGGACGGAGGAGGACGCGTGGCGTCGAGACGTGCGGTGGCCGCCTGGGAGTCGCTCTTCCGCGCCCAGGTCCACATCATGAGGACGCTGAGCACCGAGTTCCCCTCGAAGGAGATCTCGCTCAACGAGTACGACGTGCTCTTCAACCTGACGCGGCAGCCCGACCGTCGCGCCCGCCTCCGCGACCTCAACAAGCACGTGCTCCTCACGCAGCCCAGCGTGAGCCGCCTGATCGACCGGCTCGTCAGCCGTGGCTTCGTGGTCAAGAGCGAGGACCCCTCCGACGCGCGGGGCACAGTGATCGCGATCACCGACGAGGGCTACGACCTCTTCCGCCGCGTGGCCCTCACCCACATGGAGACGATCTCGGAGCAGGTGGGCTCGGCCCTGGACGACGACGAGCTCGCCCAGCTCACCGCCCTCTGCGACAAGCTGCGCGAGCGCGTCGGGCCGGAGTGACCCGCCTCCGCTAGCACGCACCGGCCGTCGCGGCCAGGTCTTCGCCCCGGCGCGGCCCTCGCGGATCATGGACGGACCATGAGCTCCTCCTCCCCCACTCTCGTCTGGCTCCGCGACGATCTGCGACTGGCCGACAACCCCGCCCTCCGCGCCGCGATCGACCGGGACGGCCCGGTCGCCGTCTGCTACGTCCTCGACGACGAGTCGGCGGGCATCCGACCGCTCGGGGCCGCAGCGCGCTGGTGGCTGCACGGGAGCCTCACGGCCCTCGCGGCCGACCTCGAGGACCACGGGGCGTCGCTCCTCCTGCGCCGCGGGCCGGGCGAGGCCGTGGTCCTGCAGCTCGCCGAGGAGATCGGCGCCGGTGCCGTGCACTGGAACCGCCGGTACGGGGGGGCGGAGAGGGCCGTGGACACCGCGGTCAAGGAGCAGCTCCGGGCGCGCGGCATCGAGGCCGAGAGCCACCAGGGTTCGCTGCTCTTCGAGCCGTGGACCGTCCAGACCGGCAGCGGTGGCCCCTACTCGGTCTACACGCCCTTCGCCCGAGCGTGCCGGAACCGCGACGCTCCGCGGGCGCCGCTCCCCCGCCCGCGCACGATCGACGGCTGGACCGGGCGAGCCGCCTCCGACGACCTGGCCGACTGGGAGCTGCTGCCGACGCGACCCGACTGGGCGGGCGGGCTCCGCGAGCGCTGGGAGCCGGGCGAGAAGGCCGCCGCGAAGCGCCTGCGCGCCTTCATCGCCGAGCAGCTCGACGAGTACGCCGACGGCCGGGACCGCCCGGCCCAGGACGCGACCTCGAACCTCTCGGCGCACCTGCGCTGGGGCGAGATCAGCCCGTTCCAGGTGTGGCACGCGGTCGAGGAGGCGCACAGGGACGGCACGCACCGCGGCGAGGGAGGCGAGCGCTTCGCCTCCGAGGTGCTGTGGCGCGAGTTCTGCTACCACCTGCTCTTCCACTGGCCCGACCTCGCGACCGCGAACTTCGACACGCGCTTCGACTCGTTCCCGTGGGGTGAGCCGCACGAGGAGGAGCTCGAGGCGTGGCACCAGGGACGCACCGGCTATCCGCTCGTCGACGCCGGGATGCGCGAGCTCTGGCGAACCGGCTACATGCACAACCGGGTGCGCATGGTCACGGCGTCGTTCCTCATCAAGAACATGCTGGTCGACTGGCGGATCGGCGAGAGCTGGTTCTGGGACACGCTGGTGGACGCGGACCCGGCGAGCAACGCCGCGAACTGGCAGTGGGTGGCCGGATCGGGAGCCGACGCCTCCCCCTACTTCCGGGTGTTCAATCCGGTGACGCAGTCGAAGAAGTTCGATCCCGACGGCGACTACATCCGCCTGAACGTCCCCGAGCTCGGCGCTGTCGGCGGCTCCGCCGTCCACGAGCCGTGGACGCTCGGCGACACGCTGACTCCTGAGGGCGGGGACTACCCGGCGCCGATCCTCGATCTGAAGGAGACGCGCGCGCACGCGCTCGACGCCTTCGCGACGATCAAGAGCGCGCCGCGCACCATCGCGCACGGCTCGTAGGGATCGATCCCGGCCCGCCCTAGATGTGGATCGCGGGGTCGATCCAGAAGTCGGGATCGGCGAGCGCGCTGTCCGCACGACCGAGCGCTCGCAGGTCGCGCGCCGGGATGCCGACGAGCACAGCGCCATCGGGTGCGTCCTTGACGACGACCGCGTTGGCGCCGACGCTGACGTCGGAGCCGAGGACGACCGGCCCGAGGACGACGGCGCCCGCTCCGATGACCACGCGATCGCCGATCGTCGGGTGCCTCCGCTCGCGCCGGGTCGACTTCCCGCCCAGGGTGACGCCGTGGTACAGCATGCAGTCGTCGCCGATGCGCGCCGTCTCTCCGATCACGACTCCCATGCCGTGGTCGATGAAGAGGCGCCGGCCGATGACGGCTCCCGGGTGGATCTCGACCCCCGTGGCCGCGCGCGCCGCCTGAGCGAGGAGCCGGGCGGGCAGGTGCAGACCGCGACGCCACCAGGCGTGCGCGACGCGGTGCACCCAGACGGCGTGCAGGCCCGGGTAGGCGAGCACGACCTCGGCCGCACCGCGCGCCGCCGGGTCGCGTCGGCGCGCGGTGCGGACGTCCTCCCGCATCCGGGCGAGGACGCCGGGAGCGGGTGTCGCGGCGCTCAGCTGCGGAGGTCCTCGTAGAGGACGGTCGAGATGTAGCGCTCGCCGAAGTCGCAGACGATCGCGACGATGGTCTTGCCGGCGTTCTCGGGGCGCTTGGCCACCTCGAGGGCCGCCCACATGATCGAGCCGGAGGAGATGCCTCCGAGGATCCCCTCCCGGGCCGCGAGATCGCGGGCCACGCGCACCGAGTCGTCGAGCGTCACGTCGATGATCTCGTCGTAGACGTCGCGATCGAGGATGGCGGGCACGAAGTTCGCGCCGATCCCCTGGATCTTGTGCGGTCCGGCGGTCCCCTGCGTGAGCAGCGGCGAGTCGATCGGCTCGACGCCGATGATCTGCACACCGGGCTTGCGGTCCTTGAGGACCTGCCCGACGCCGGTGATGGTTCCTCCCGTGCCGATGCCGGCGACGAAGACGTCGACCTCACCGTCGGTGTCGTTCCAGATCTCCTCCGCCGTCGTCCGGCGGTGGACCTCGGGGTTCGCGGCGTTCTCGAACTGGCGGGCGAGGATCGCGCCCGGAGTCTCGGCGACGATGGCCTGCGCCCTCTCGACCGCGCCGCGCATGCCCTCGCCGGGCGGCGTCAGCACGATCTCGGCTCCGTAGGCGCGCAGCAGGACCCGCCGCTCCACGGACATCGACTCGGGCATGGTCAGCACGACCTTGTAGCCGCGGGCCGCACCGACCAGAGCGAGCGCGATCCCCGTGTTGCCGCTGGTCCCCTCGACGATCGTGCCGCCCGGCGGCAGCTCGCCCGAGGCCTCGGCGGCGTCGATGATCGCGACGCCGATGCGGTCCTTCACGCTGTTCGCGGGGTTGTAGAACTCGAGCTTCGCGAGCACCGTCGCGGACTCGGCGCCCTCGAGGCGGTTGATGCGGACGAGAGGGGTGTTGCCGACGAGCTGCGTCACGTCGTCGTAGATGCGTGCCATGGTGGTGTGCTTTCTGCCGGATCCGACCGTCCCGGGGGCCCCGGGACCGGCGCATGGTGCGGGGTGCGTTGCCGCGTCCTGCGCGAGGGACGCATCCCCCACGATACGGATGCATCGTCCGTGGCGGAGCCCCGTCTCGGTCTTCGCACAGCGCCGGATCCGGCTCGCGACACGCCGCCTCCGACGCCCGGCCCGAGCAGCTGTGCATCCTCCGCCACCTCGCATCTCGTCCTGCGGGAGGACGCCTCGGGAGGGGGTGCGTCACGTACCATGCACCAGGGGATCGCGCGCTCGTCGCGAGGCTCTCGCCACCCTCCCCCACTGCACCGCCACGGCCCCGCCGTGCCGAAAGGACGACCGCTCCATGGCTCTCCCCACCGCATCCCGCCGCTCCGCCCGGCCGCTCGGGATGTCGCTGCGGGCGATCGTGGGATTCATCGGGATGAGCGTCGTCGCGGGGGTGCTGATCACGGTCGGCGTGACTCCGGCCCTCGCCCTCACGGGGCTGGCGACGAGCAACACGATCGGCATGTTCCAGAACCTGCCCGGCTACCTCGACGTCGGCCAGCTGATGCAGCGCACCAACATCTACGCGGGCGACGGCACCACCCTGCTCGCGTCGGTCTACGACCAGAACCGCGTCGAGGTCGGCTGGGACGACATCGCCCAGACCGCGAAGGATGCGGCGGTCGCCGGCGAGGACCCGCGCTTCTACGAGCACGGCGGCATCGACCTCCAGGGCACCCTCCGCGCGCTCGCCGTGACCCTCTCGGGCGACGACCTCCAGGGCGGCTCGTCGATCACCCAGCAGTACGTCAAGAACGTGCTCGTGCAGAAGGCCGAGTCGATCACCGACGAGGCCGAGCGCGACGAGGCCTACAAGGAGGCGACCGACCCGACTCCCGAGCGCAAGCTCAAGGAGATGCGGCTCGCGATCGGCCTCGAGAAGGAGTCGTCGAAGGACGACATCCTGCTCGGCTACCTCAACATCGCCCTCTTCGGCGGCACGGTCTACGGCATCGAGGCCGCCGCGAACTACTACTACGGCATCCCGGCGAGCGCCCTCTCGACCTCGCAGGCGGCCGCGCTGATCGCGATCGTCAACAACCCCGAGAAGTTCCGGTTCGACAACCCGGGCGACGAGGTGAACGGCGCCGCGAACGGCTACGCCGAGACCAAGGAGCGGCGCGACTACATCCTCGGCGAGGAGCTGAAGTACGCGAAGATCACGCAGGAGCAGCACGACGCCGCCGTCGCCGAGCCGATCACCCCGAACATCACCCAGCCCTCCACCGGCTGCGCCACGGCCGGCAACGCCGCCTACTTCTGCGACTACGTGCTCAACGTGCTGCGCAACGACGAGGTCTTCGGAGCGACGGACGACGAGCGCTACCAGAGGATCCGGCAGGGCGGGTTCGACGTCGTCACCACCCTCGACCTCGACCTCCAGAGCACCTCGCAGGAGGCCCTGAGCGCCTACGTGCCGGCGACGGACACGCGCTTCGACGTCGGGGCGACCGCCGCCTCCGTGCAGGCCGGAACGGGCAGGGTGCTGTCGATGGTGCAGAACACCCGCTACAGCCAGGACCCCGAGGTGATCGCGACCAGCCCCGACTACTCGGCGATCAACCTCAACGTCGATGCGAGCATGGGCGGCGGCTCCGGCGTGCAGACCGGGTCGACCTTCAAGGTGTTCACCCTCGCGGAGTGGCTGCGCACCGGGCACACGGTCAACGAGTCCTTCGCCTCCCCGACCTCCGGCTTCCCCTCGTACTCGCAGAAGTGCAACGTCTCGAACGACGGCTACTACGCCGGGTCGCGCTTCGCCCCGCGCAACGACGTCGCCTCCGAGAACAGCGAGTCGATGACGGCGCTGGCCGCGACGACGAACTCGATCAACACGGGCTTCATGGGCATGGCCCACGAGCTCGACCTCTGCGACATCCGCACCACCGCCGAGTCGTTCGGCGTCCACCGCGCCGACGGCACCGAGCCGCGGAACGGCCCCGCGTTCGTGCTGGGGACGAACGAGATCGCCCCGCTGACGATGGCGGTCGCCTACGCCGGCATCGCCAACGACGGGACGACCTGCTCCGCGGTCGTCATCGACCGCATCACCGACTCCTCGGGCGCCGCGGTCGCCGTGCCCTCGGCGAACTGCTCCTCCTCGGTGTCGGCCGACGTCGCCCACGGGATGCAGTACGCGATGCAGCGCGTCATGACCGCGGGCACCGGCCGGCAGTCCGATCCCGACGACGGCATCGAGCACATCGGCAAGACCGGTACCACCGACGACGCGGCCGATGTCTGGACGGCGGGTGCGAGCCGTGCGGTGTCGCTCGCGGTCTGGGTCGGCAGCATCAACAGCCTCGACGGCACCGGTACGAAGGTCAGCCTCCGTCAGCTGCGCATCACCGGAGACGAGGGCACCGTCCGCGCCTCCGACGCCCGCCACGTGATCTTCCGACCGATCATGGCCGCGATCGACGCCAAGTACGGCGGCGACGACTTCATCGACCCGCCCGCCTCGATGCTCGCCTCCTCGTCGCGCAGCGCCACGGTGACGACGGTCCCCGACGTCTCGGGTCAGACCGTCGAGGCCGCGACCGCGACGCTGACCGCCGCGGGCTTCAGCGTCGGCCTGAACGAGCGGGTCGCGTCCACGGCGGTCCCCGCCGGCTCGGTCGTGTCGACGACGCCGAGCGCCGACGAGGAGGTGCTCCGCGGGACGGTGATCCCCCTCCAGGTGAGCACCGGGGAGGCGCCGCTGAACACGAGCGACATCTCGGATCTCAACGGCGATCTGCTCGACCAGTAGCGCTCCGCGCGCCGTCCTGAGCGCTCGCCGACGGTCCTGGCGCGCCTGGGCGAGGATGTCGGGGGCCTCGCCTAGGGTGCTGATGCAGCGAGAGGATACATCCTGAAGCGACCGAACGTCCCCGTCTTCCAGCCCCGTCGAACCGTCCACGGAGCTCTCGGCGCGCTGTTCGGATTCGTGATCATCAGCGTCCTCGCCGGGCTGCTGGCGACCGTCGCGGTCGCTCCGGCGGTCGCGCTCACGGGGGCCGCGACGACGGGCACGATCTCGGCGTTCCAGTCGCTGCCCAGCTACCTCGAGGTCGGCGAGCTCATGCAGAAGACCGACGTCTACGCGGGCGACCCCGACGACCCGACGCTGCTCGCCTCCTTCTACGACCAGAACCGCATCGAGGTCTCGGCCGACCAGATCGCCGACCCGGTGAAGGACGCGCTCGTCGCGAGCGAGGATCCGCGCTTCTACGACCACGGCGGCATCGACATCCAGGGCACGCTCCGCGCCATCGCGAGCACCTACATCCTGAACAGCGACACGCAGGGCGGCTCGTCGATCACCCAGCAGTACGTCAAGAACGTGCTCGTGCAGAAGGCCGAGTCGATCACCGACGAGGCCGAGCGCGACGCCGCCTACGCCGAGGCGACGGCGACCACTCCCGAGCGCAAGCTCAAAGAGATGCGCCTCGCGATCGGCGTCGAGAAGGAGTACTCGAAGGACGACATCCTGCTCGGCTACCTCAACATCGCCCTCTTCGGCGGCACCGTCTACGGCATCGAGGCCGCCGCCGAGTACTACTACGGGATCTCGGCCGCCGATCTCTCGGTCGCGCAGTCGGCCGCGCTGCTGGCCATCGTGAACAATCCCGAGAAGTTCCGCTTCGACCGGCCGGACGACCCCGACAACGGCGAGGCGAACGGCTACGCCCTGACCACCGCCCGGCGCGACTACATCCTCGACCGCATGCTCGAGTACGGCAAGATCGACGCCGCGACGCGCGACGCCGCGGTCGCCGAGCCGATCGCGCCCGACATCACCCAGCCGTCGACGGGATGCCAGACGGCCGGCGATGCGGCCTACTTCTGCGACTACGTCTCGCACGTGCTGCGCAACGACCCCGCCCTCGGCGAGACGGACGACGAGCGGTACGCGACGATGAAGCGCGGCGGGCTCAAGGTCTACACGACCATCGACCTCTCGATGCAGGAGCGCTCGGCCGAGGTGATGTCGGAGCAGGTGCCCGCGTCCGACCCGCGCTTCGACGTCGGAGCCGCGGCCGTGGGAGTCGAGACCGGCACGGGGCGGATCCTCACGATGGTGCAGAACAAGCGCTACAGCCAGGATCCCGACCAGATCGCCTCCGCCGACGGCGGCGAGTACTCCGCGATCAACCTGAACGTCGACGCCGCGTACGGCGGTGGCAACGGGTTCCAGACCGGCTCGACGTACAAGGTCTTCACGCTGATCGAGTGGCTGCAGGACGGCCACTCGCTGCTCGAGCAGTTCGACGCGAAGAACAAGAACTGGACGGGGTTCACCGACAGCTGCAACGGCACGCAGAACTACGCCGCGTTCAATCCGCAGAACAACGGCGGCCAGATCTTCCCCGACTCCCTGAACGCGCTCGAGTCGACGATCGAGTCGATCAACACCGGCTTCATCGGCATGGCGCACCTGCTCGACCTGTGCGCCATCCGCGAGACGGCCGAGGCGTTCGGCGTGCACCGGGCCGACGCGACGACGCTCCTGCAGACCCCCGCGACCGTGCTGGGCACGAACGAGATCGCACCGCTCACGATGGCGGTCGCGTACGCGGGCATCGCGAACGACGGCACCACCTGCTCGGCCGTCGCGATCGACTCCATCGTGGGGCCGACCGGCGAGGCGATCCCGGCGCCGGAGTCGGACTGCACGCGGTCGATGACGCCGGCGGTCGCTCGGGCGACCCAGTACGCCCTGCTCCAGGTGACGGCGCAGGGCACCGGAGCCGCGGCGAGCCCCGGCGACGGGACCGAGCACATCACGAAGACCGGGACCACGGACGCCGCGGCCGACGGCTGGACGCTCGGCGCCTCCTCGGAGGTGGCTCTCGCGGTCTGGGTGGGCAGCATCTCGGCGCTCGACGACTCGGGGAGGCGGATGGCGCTCGACTCCATCGACTTCGAGAGCGGCTCGGCGATCCTCGCCCGCCACCGGATCTGGAACCCGGTGATGGCGGCGTTCGACCGGGAGTACGGCGGCGCGGCCTTCACGCCGCCCGATGCGTCGTTCGTGACCGCCCCGATGGTCACGGTTCCCGATGTGACGGGCCGGAGCGTCGATGCTGCGACGAGCGCGCTGAGGGCCGCCGGCCTCATGGTCGGCGCGTCGACGCAGGTCGACTCGGCGGTACCCACCGGTCAGGTCGCCGGGACCGACCCCGCGGCCGGCACCTCGGTCGTGCGCGGCTCGGAGGTGGGCGTGCAGATCAGCACCGGCAGCGCGGCGACGAGTCCGCCCCAGCCGAGCGTCTGAGCGGGGCGCGCCTCCCCGGCCTCAGAGCTGCACGGCGGCGGCGGGCAGCAGGCCGAACTCGACCAGCTCCTCATCGGTGAGGAGTCGGCTGCGGATCATGAACCGCTTGCCCTCCGGTGCCTCGACGCTGAAGCCGCTGCCCCGGCCGTCGACGAGGTCGACCGTGAGGTGGGTGTGCTTCCAGTACTCGAACTGCGACCGAGACATTAAGAAGTCGATCGGGTCGAGCCTCTCGACCTGCAGGCGCTCGAGCAGCACGTCGGACGCCCCGGTGCGGAACATGCCGACGGGGAAGCACATCGGCGAGCTGCCGTCGCAGCAGCCACCCGACTGGTGGAACATCAGCGGCCCGTGCAGCGCCGTCATGCGGCGCAGCATCTCTGCCGCCTCCTCGGTCACGTCGACCCTGGTGGACGTCATGTGCGTATCTCCTCTCGGTGGGGGCGCGGAGCCCCCGACTGATGGCGGACGTGATCTCGATAGGCCCGCTCCGCGGCCCACTCGATCGGAGCGGTCGGCCGCCGCAGGCGCCGCACAGGAACGAGGGCCGAACCGGGGATCCGCGTCTCAGCGGATCCCCGTAGGCCCGACGCTCCCCGCTCCTCCCACCGCAACCACCTCGGTGAGCCGACTGCGCCACGTGTGACGAGGAACGAGGAGCACGTGCAGACCAACTCAGAAGAAACCCATCGGTCCCTCCGCGTAGGAGACGAGGAGGTTCTTCGTCTGCTGGTAGTGGTCGAGCATCACCTTGTGGTTCTCGCGCCCGATGCCTGACTGCTTGTAGCCGCCGAAGGCCGCGTGCGCGGGGTACTGGTGGTAGGTGTTCGACCAGACGCGGCCTGCTTCGATCGCGCGGCCGGCCCGGTAGAGCTGGGCGCCGTTGCGGCTCCAGACTCCTGCGCCGAGCCCGTACAGCGTGTCGTTCGCGATGCCGATGGCGTCGTCGAAATCCTCGAACGAGGTGAGCGCGAGGACGGGGCCGAAGATCTCCTCCTGGAAGATGCGCATCGAGTTGCGGCCCTCGAACACCGTCGGGTTGACGTAGTAGCCGCCGCTGAGCTCGCCGCCGAGGTCGGCCCGGTCGCCGCCGATCAGGAGCTTCGCTCCCTCCTGCTTGCCGATGTCCATGTAGGACAGGATCTTCTCGAGCTGGTCGTTCGAGGCCTGGGCGCCGATCATCGTCGAGACGTCGAGCGGGTCGCCCTGCTTGATGCGGCGGACCCGCTCGAGGCCGTCTCCGACGAAGTCGTCGTAGATCGACTTCTGCACCAGCGCACGGGAGGGGCACGTGCACACCTCGCCCTGGTTGAGGGCGAAGAACGAGAAGCCCTCGAGCGCCTTGTCGTAGAACGAGTCGCGCTCGGCCGCCACGTCGGCGAAGAAGACGTTGGGGCTCTTGCCGCCGAGCTCGAGCGTCACCGGGATGAGGTTCTCGCTCGCGTACTGCATGATCAGCCGGCCGGTGGTGGTCTCTCCGGTGAAGGCGATCTTCCGGATGCGCGGGTGCGACGCGAGCGGCGCTCCGGCCTCGATGCCGAAGCCGTTGACCACGTTGAGCACGCCCGCGGGGATCAGATCGGAGATCAGGTCGAGCAGCACGTGGATCGAGGCGGGAGTCTGCTCGGCCGGCTTGAGGACGACGCAGTTGCCCGCGGCGAGGGCGGGAGCGAGCTTCCACACCGCCATCAGGATGGGGAAGTTCCAGGGGATGATCTGCCCGACGACTCCCAGAGGCTCGTGGAAGTGGTAGGCGATCGTGTCGTGGTCGATCTCGGAGACGCCGCCCTCCTGCGCGCGGATCGCTCCGGCGAAGTAGCGGAAGTGGTCGATCGCGAGCGGGATGTCGGCGGCGAGGGTCTCGCGCACCGGCTTGCCGTTCTCCCAGGTCTCGGCCACCGCGAGCAGCTCGAGGTTCGCCTCCATCCGGTCCGCGATCTTGAGCAGCATGTTCGACCGCTCGGCGGGGCTGGTCTTCCCCCAGCTCGCGAAGGCCTTCCAGCCCGCCTCGACCGCCCGGTCGACGTCGGCCGCGGTGCCGCGGGCGATCTCGCAGAACGGCTTGCCCGTGACCGGGGTGATGTTCTCGAAGTACTGACCACTCGCGGGGGCGACGTACTCGCCTCCGATGAAGTGGTCGTAGCGCGAGCGGAACGAGGCGACGGATCCCTCCGTGCCCGGGGCGGCGTAGACCGTGGGTTCCGGCTCCTTCGGTGCCTGCTCGGCTACCGGGTCGGCGTACAGCGTCATGGGGACCTCCATCGACATCGTTGTCGGCGGACGCGGGGATCGCGCGCCCGAGTCGACGCTACGTCGCGGGGGGTTGCGGCAGGTTGCACCGGGTCGCGGTCAGCTCGGCGCGGTTCCGAGCGCCTCGAGGTGCGCGACGATCCCGGCCCGGCGCGGCGAGCGTCGCGGGAGGATCCGCAGCAGCTCGGCCCACACCTCGGCGTCGTCGGAGCCGTCGGGACCGTTCGCGTAGGCCAGCAGCGTCTCGGCGGCCGCACTGGTCACGACGCTCTCGCGCACCCGTGCACGCAGCTCATCCGCGATCGCGCGGATGCCCGGAGCCTCGGAGCCGGGCAGCGGCGCGCCGACGTAGGCGTCGAGCGCGAGCCGGTGCGAGCCGCGATCCAGGAGCCCGAGGACCTGCCGAGCGTCGAGGTCGACCGGGCTCCCGAGACGGTAGGGCCGCGAGAGCGGGACGAGGCGCGGCACCGAGACCTCGAGAGCCTTGCGCAGCCGCACCATCTCGGCGCGCACCGTGACGACGGCGTCCTCGCGACCGTGCACCAGGAGTGCCAGCTGCTCGGCCGACAGACCCTGGCGATGCCAGGCGAGCAGGGTGAGGATCTCGGCGTGCCGGGCGCTCAGCTCGAGCGCGACTGCGCCGGCGGTCACCAGACCGGTCTCGCGGCCGAGGACGCGCAGGCTCGGCGCCCTGGCCGCCGGCTGCCTCTGCGCCGCTCGGCTGCGCTGCGGGCAGCGCAGCCGCTGGACGAGAAGCTCGCTCTCGACGGCCGCGGCGGTCGCCTCCATCAGAGGGAGGGTCTGCGGGGCGACCACGTCGGCGCCTCCGGTGATGTCGATCACGCCGAGGATCTCGTGCGTCTCGGGATCGTGCACGGGAACCGCCGTGCAGCTCCACGGGTGCACCAGGGTGGCGAAGTGCTCGGCGCCGTGGATCTGCACGCCGTGATCGAGGACGAGCGCGGTGCCCGGGGCGGAGGTGCCCACGTCGGGCTCGGCCCACGCCGCGCCCTCGACGAACGACATCCCCTCGGCGAGCCCCTTCAGCCGCTGATCGCCGTCGACCCAGAGCAGACGGCCGAGCGCGTCCCCGACCGCGACCAGCACGCCGCTGTCCTCGTCGGCGTCGCGCACGAGGAGGCGCCGGATGACGGGGAGGACCGAGGCGAGCGGGTGCCCCATCCGGTACTCCCGGAGCTCGCTGCTCGAGAAGGTGAGCGGCGCGGTGAGGCGTTCGGGGTCGAGGCGGTGGCTGCGGGCACGCTCCCAGGACGCCTCGACGAGGGGGCGCCGCCGCGCGCTGCCGGGTCGAGCCAGCCAGGGGTTGGTCATGCGCTCCGCCCCTCGTCGTCGATCGGTGAGGCGCCAGGGCGCCGCGGCACGAGCGACGCTACTCCGCGAGGCTCGACTCCGCCTCCGGATCGGTGCGCCTCGCAGGGAGCGCGAGCAGGAGCACGGCCGCGACGAGGACGGCGACGCCGGCGAGCGCCTCCGTCGTCAGCCGCTCACCCAGCACGGCCACGCCCAGGAGGGTCGCGGTCGCCGGTTCGACGAGCGTCAGGGTCGAGACGGTGGCGGCGGGCAGAACGCGGAGGCCCCGCGCGAAGAAGGTGTAGGCGACAGCGACGGTGACGGCGCCGAGCCAGAGGACGGCCGGCACTGCGCCGGCGAGCTGCTGCGGACCGCTCACCAGGACGATCGGCAGCGCGAGGAGCGCCGCGACTCCGAACTGCCACCCCATCGCGGCGGCCGGCGTCGACCCCCGCTCGAGCAGCAGCTTCCCGCAGACCGCGTAGACGGCGTAGGAGGCGCCCGCTGCGGCCGAGGCGGCGAGACCCGGAAGGGAGACGCCTCCTGCCGCACCGCCCGTGAGGAGGCCGGCGAGCAGCACGACGCCGACAGCGGCCAGGGCGGTGGAGGCGAACCAGCGGGCGCCGGGGACGCTCCGCAGCACCAGCCACTCGAGCAGCCCGGTGAAGGCCGGAGCCGAGCCGAGAGCGACGATCGTGCCCACCGCGACCCCGTTCTCGGCCGTGCCCGTGAAGAAGGCGGGCTGGTAGGCGACCACGCCGACCGCGCCGACCAGCACGAGCAGGACGGCCGCCGCGCCGGGACGCCGGGGAGCCGAACGCGGAGCGCGGACGGCCTCGACGCCGAGCAGGGCGGCGAGGAGGGCGCCGCCGAGGACGATGCGGGCCGCGCCCAGCAGCAGCGGATCGAGACCGGCGGCACCGAGGGACTGGGCGGTCCCGGTGGTCCCGAAGCAGACGGCGGCGACCACCACCGCACCGATCGCCGATCCCCGCGCCGTCATGCCGCCCCTCTCCCGCGCCGGGGGGCGCTGCCGACCCAGTCTGGCAGCGCCGTCGGCCGGCTCGATCAGGCAAGACTTCCCCCCGAGGGCCCCGGAGCGCAGGATGAGCGGTACGGTCGAGGCGAAGGGCGGGCAGCATGGGCATCGCGGAACCGTTCGACGTCGAGAGCTACAGCCGCAGCGCGCACGGCACCCTCCGATCGCGGTTCTCGATCCGCGAGTTCGAGGAGGTGCCTCTCGACCGGGAGGCGATCGTCGCCACCGCCTACCTGCGCGCCGTCGAGCACGCCGTCATCGCCCGCGTGCTGCCGGTCGCGCGCACCCACGCCGACCCCCGGGTGCGGATCTTCGCGCCGGCCTGGGCGGCGGAGCGGCACCGGATCGCCGATGCGCTCGGCGACGTGCTGGCCGCCTCTCCGCAGATCCGCGGAGTGGATACCCGGCCGCCGGAGCCGGCGGCGGTGCGGCACCTCGTCCGCGACCGGACGGCGGCGCTGCTGGCCGGGCCGCTGGCGCTCGCCCTCGAGGTCGACGCCCGGGTCTCGATGCAGGCCTACCGGCGCCTCGCCCGACTGTCGCTGCACCCCGAGATGGAGCGCCTCGCGGAGGCGGCGATCGCGATCCTGGAGCGGCACGCGGACTTCTTCGGCGAGCTCGCCGAAGACCGGCTCGGCCGGCCCCTCCCGGGGAGGATCGCGGCGGCCGCCCTCCTCGCGACACTGCGCCTCCCGCTCGGGGAGGGCACTCTGCCCGCGCCGCTCGCGCACGAGGGGCGCGAGCTGGTGCACGGCCGAGACGACGGCGGGCTCGAGGGCATCGACGCGGGGATCGCCGAGGTGCTCGCGCTGCCGTGCACGGCGGCGCGGCGACTGCTGAAGCCGCACCGCTCGGTCGCCGTGCGGCTCGCATGGCTCCTCGGCCGGAGCGGCGCCGACGTGGTGGCGGGGGCGCGGACGCTCCTCGGCTGATCACGCGTCACTGCGGGAGGCGGATCTCGATGCGCGCTCCCCGATCGGCAACGCTCGCCGACACGTCGCTGTCACACGACTGCGGTACCGTGACCGCCGGAGATCGGAGGGCTGGTGCGCGGAGTGCTGCGTTGGGTGCACCGCCTCTTGGTCGGAGCCGTGGTCGCCCTCGTCGTCGTGGTGGGTGCCGGTCTGCCCGTCTACGTGTTCCCCGCCGTCGACGAGGTGCCGGCGCACGTCGACGCGGTGCTGGTCCTGGGGCCCGCGACCCGGGCCCGCACCGACCTCGCCCGGGAGCTGGTCGACGAGGGCGTCGCCGACACCCTGCTGATCTCGGTCTGGGCGTCGGAGCTGGCGGCGCCGCCCGAGTCGAGCGACGTGGTCGCCTGCGACGAGCCGGGCAGGGACGTGATCTGCTTCACCGCGGATCCCGGGACGACCCAGGGCGAGGCGCGCGCCCTCGCCGACTACGCCCGGGCGAACGAGTGGGAGAGCGTCGTCGTGATCACGCAGACGCCGCACATCACGCGGGCGCGGATCCTCCTCGAGCGCTGCTGGAGCGGCAGGGTGCTGATGGTCTCCTCCGGGGAGCCGTACACGCTCGGCTCGTGGGTCTACGAGTACGCGTACCAGACCGGTGCCTTCGCGAAGGTGCTCGTCGACCAGGAGTGCTGAGCGGGCCGCCCGCTGCTCAGCCCAGGAGCTCGCGCACGTCCTCCGCGGTGATGCCTCCGGTCGCGGCGGCCCCGTCGTCGGACATGACGGCGGCGAACAGCGCGGCCTTCGCCTCCTTGAGGGCCATCACCTTCTCCTCGATCGTGTCCTTCGCGACGAGGCGGTAGACCATGACCGAGCGCGTCTGCCCGATGCGGTGCGCCCGGTCGACGGCCTGCGACTCGGTAGCGGGGTTCCACCACGGGTCGAGCAGGATGCAGTAGTCGGCCTCGGTCAGGTTGAGGCCGAAGCCGCCGGCCTTCAGCGAGATGAGGAACACGCCCGCGTCGCCTGATCGGAACCGCTCGATCACCTCGTCGCGCTTCTTGGTCGCTCCGTCGAGGTAGGCGTACTCGACGCCGGCCGCGTCGAGCCGTGAGCGGACCCGGCCGAGGAAGCGCGTGAACTGGCTGAACACCAGCACGCGGTGCCCCTCCGCGAGCGCATCGGCGAGCAGCTCGTCGAGCAGGTCGAGCTTGGTCGAGGGCACGGTCGCGTGCGCGTCGTCGACCAGTGCCGCATCCAGCGCGACCTGCCGGAGCACCGTGAGGGCCCGGAAGATCGCGAAGCGGTTCTTCTCGAAGTCGCCGATGAGGCCCAGCACGCGCTGCCGTTCGCGGGCGAGGTAGGTGTCGTAGACCTTGCGCTGGCGCGAGCCCAGCTCGACCTCGATGGTCTGCTCCTGCTTGGGCGGCAGCTCGGTCGCCACCAGCTCCTTGGTGCGCCGGAGCATCAGCGGGCGGATGCGGCGCCGGAGCTGGCTCAGCTTCTCGGAGTCGGCCTCGCGCTCGATCGGCTTCTGGTAGAACTCGGCGAACCCGACCGGCGACGGGAACAGCCCCGGGGCGACGATCGACAGGAGCGACCACAGCTCCATCACGTTGTTCTCCATCGGCGTGCCCGTGATCGCGAGCTTGAACGGCACGTCGAGCCGGCGTGCCAGCTGGTGCGTCGCCGACTGGCGGTTCTTGACGAACTGCGCCTCGTCGAGCATGAAGCCGGCCCAGCTGATGCCGGCGTACGACTCGTAGTCGAGCCGGAACAGCGCATAGGAGGTGATCACGAGCTCGGCCTCGCCGATCACCGACGACAGGGCCCTGCGCTTCTTCTTCGACGTCTCGTCGATGCCGACGACCTTCAGGCCCGGGGCGAACCGCTTCGCCTCTCCCACCCAGTTGGGGACCACGCTCGTCGGGGCCACGACGAGGAACGGGCGCGGCGAGGTGCCGGCGTCCCCGATCGCGGCGCGCTGCTCCTGCATCGCCCGCGCGATCAGAGCGAGGGACTGCACCGTCTTGCCCAGACCCATGTCGTCGGCGAGCACGCCGCCGAGCTGGTTGTCGTAGAGGAACGAGAGCCAGTCGTAGCCGAGCTGCTGATAGGGGCGGAGCTCGACCGAGAAGCCGTCGGGGAGCGGTCGCGACTCGAGCGCCCCCGTGGCCGTGAATCCGGAGAGGCCCTCGACCGCGCGGCGCCAGGCGGCGGCCTGCGCCTCGACGACGCCCAGCTCGACGAGCTCGTCCCAGAGCGAGGACTGGAAGCGGCTGATCCGCAGGGTCCCGCCCTGGTCGTCCGAGAGCTCGCGCGCCTCGGCGATCAGCTCGCGGAGGCGACCGAAGCGCTCGTCGTCGAGCGCGAAGTAGACGCCGCTCGGCAGCACCATGTACTCGTCGCCGCGGGCGAGGGCGAGGAAGATCTCGGCGAGCGGCACCGCCTCCTCGTTGACGGTGACCGAGATCTCGAGGTTGAACCAGTCGCGGCTGTCGGGCTGAGCGACCGTCTGCACGGCGACCACCGGAGCCGACTCGGCCTGGCGGTACTCGACCCGCTCGCCGATCTCCTCGATCTCGACCGTGCCGAGCTCGCGGAGGCGCTCGACCTCGTCGGTCAGGAATCCGACCGTCTGCATGCCGCGCAGATCGAACGTCGGGCGCAGCCGGCGGCTCGAGCGCGACACCAGGGCGGGCGTCGTCTCGGCGTCGATGCCGGCCCCCGTGACGGAGTCGAGGATCCGCTGCTCGGCCTCGGCGTCGCGGTAGCCGGCCTCGTCGTCGATCCGGAGGGGGAGGCGCTCGGCCTCGACGCCGCGGGCGCCCTCGACGCCGTAGCGCCACCACCACGAGCCGCGCAGCCCCGCGCCCTCCGTGTGCTCGAGCGTGAGCCCGAGGCGCGGCTCGGGGACCGGGGGCGCCTCGAACGAGCCGTCCCTCGAGACGATCGCGAACAGCCGGTGCAGGCGCTGGTAGTGCTCGGTGAGGAAGGCCGACTCCTCCTGCTCGGGGATGCGGATGGGCTCGCGACTCCAGAGGAACGTGCGGGCGGAGGAGACCAGGGGCGCGGCGAACGGGACGAGCGTGACCGGGCGGGCGCGCAGCTCGTCGCCCCCCTCCCAGGTGTAGAGGCCGACCGCCGGGTCGCCGATGAAGCCGAACTCCTCGGGCGCGGGATGCTCGCCGATCGCGACGAGCGAGCGCAGCTCGAGCCCGTTCGGGGTGCGCGTGACGTCGATGGAGGCGGTGGCCGTGGTGTCCAGGATCCGCAGCGGGGTCTGGTCGCGGTCGCCCATGACCAGCCCGATGCCCGCCCGGACCGCGCCGTGCAGCGCCGCCCAGATCGCCTCGCTCCGGGTCTGGTCGAGGTAGAGCCAGGTGTCGGGCGAGTAGTAGCTCGAGGCGCTGTGGCCCGAGAGCAGCCCCTGCATCTCGCGGACGATGTCGATCTGGCGCTCGTCGTAGTCGTGGCTGTAGTGCAGATAGCCGAGGTCGCGCCAGCTGGTGCCGGTGCGCACCCAGCGGTCGCGGTCGCCCATCCGCACCGGACGGACCCCCAGGCGCGGGCGCGGCTCGGGCGGCGGTCGGTAGCTGTTGTAGCGCCCGGGCGGACGGCGCACCGGCTCGCCGGGGAGCAGCTCGAACTGCAGCCCGAGCGGGATGCCCGAGTGCGAGCGCTCGGTGCCCGCGAGCAGCGGCGCCAGGGCGCTGCGCCACTCCGGGACCGCGTCGACAGCGGCCTCGCCCGCGAAGGGGCCGCCGAGGCCGCCCTCGCGCTCGCGACGCAGGGCCTCGACCAGGACCGCCGCGACGTGCTTGCACTCGTGCTTCACCGGGCAGCTGCACGCGCCGCCGAGCAGTATGGAGCGGTCGCCGTCGTCGCGGAGCTGCACGCTGACCGCGTAGGGAGAGCGCCCGGAGCCGCGGACCTGGCCGAAGAGCCTGGTGCGGCCGCCGAACCACTGCAGCTCGCCGACCCTGCCCTCGTCGGCGTAGGCCGTGCCCTTCTCGAAGGCGGCCGAGCCGACCAGCGCGCGGATGTCCTGCTCGGTGAAGCTCTCGCGAGCCGTCGCCCGGGGCGCGGCCGACGGCTGCGACACCTCATCGGGGGGACTCCGGCGGGCCATGGACCTCCAGCTCTCCGCGCACCGAGCGGAGCGCATCCGTCCATTCAACCCGATTCCAGGGGCCGTTCGAGCCGCGGGACAGGATCCGTGGACGACGGCCGCCCCTGCCTACGATGGAGGGATGCCCTCACTGGCCGTCGTCTCGGCGCACACGTCTCCTCTCGAGCAGCCGTCGACCGGCGACGCGGGCGGCATGAACGTGTACCTCGCCGCGGTGCTGCCCGAGCTCGCGGCGCTCGGCTGGGACGTGCGCGTGCTCACCCGCGGAGCCGGCTCCCGCCTGCTCGCGCCGGGGGTGGAGGTGGTCGGTGTGCCGGTCGCGGCGGGCGACAAGTACTCCCTCGCCTCCTCGGCTCCCGAGTTCGCTCGCGCCGCCGCGGGCGCCGACGTCGTGCACTCGCACTACTGGGTGTCGGGTCTCGCCGGGGCCCTCACCGGTGCCCCGCACGTGCACTCGATGCACTCGAGCTCTCTCGCGAAGAACGCGCGCCTGGCGGCCGGCGACGTAGCGGAGCCCGAGGAGCGGATCCGGGCCGAGCGCTCGGTGCTCGCCTCGGCCGATGCGGTCGTCGTCGCCGGCGCGGCGGAGCGGGACGACGTCGTGCGCGGGTACGGGGTCGATCCCGCCCGGGTCGAGGTCGTGGCGCCCGGGGTCGAGGCGCGGTTCCATCCCGGAGGCGGCGCCCGCGACGACGAGATCGTCCTCGTCGGCCGCGTCCAGCCGCTCAAGGGCCAGCTGCTCGCCGTGCAGGCTCTCGCGCGGATCCCGCGCGAGGAGAGGCCGGTGCTGCGCCTGATCGGCGGGCCGGCGCCGGGCCGCGAGGGCTACCTCCGCGAGGTGCAGGAGGCGGCGCGAGCGGTCGCGGAGTGGGTCCGGTTCGACGGAGTCGCGGGCCGCGACGCAGTGGCGGCACGGCTCCGGCGGGCGCGCCTCGCGCTCGTGCCCTCGGCGGCCGAGACGTTCGGGCTCATCGCGCTCGAGGCCGCCGCGAGCGGCACACCGGTGCTCGCCCGCCGGACCACCGGCCTCGTCGACGCCGTGAGCGACGGGCGCAGCGGGGTGCTGATCGACTCCGACGACCCCGGCGTGTGGGCGGAGGAGATCCGGCGGCTGCTCGCGGACCCCGCCGAGCGCGCGCGGCTGGGCCGAGGCGGCGTGGACTGGGCCGCGACGCACTCGTGGGCGTCGACGGCGGCGCGGCTGGACGCCGTGTACCGCCGCCTGCTGCTCCGCTGACCGGGAGGACCGTCAGTCGGCGATCGCCGGTGCTCCCGGGTCGAGGCGTGCGCCGCTGGTCGAGCGGTGCCACGGGGCGAGCCGATCGGGCGAGACGGCGACCATCGCGGCTCCCGTGAAGCCCGCGTCGTTGCCGAAGCGGGCCGGGACGATCTCGGTGCCGATGTCGAGGAAGCCGGCGAAGTCGTCGAAGACGTGCGCGGCGGCGCCTCCGATCACGAACAGCTGGGGCGAGAGCAGCATCTCGAGGTGGCGGTAGTAGACGCTCAGGCGCCCGGCCCACTCCTCGAGCGTGATGCCCTCGCGGCGCACGGCCGAGAAGCCGACGCGGGGTTCGAAGTCGGGCCCGTCGATGTGCACGTGACCGAGCTCGGAGTTGGGGACGACGACGCCCTCGTGGACGAGGGCGGTGCCGATGCCGGTGCCGAGCGTCGTCAGCAGCAGCAGGCCGTCGCGGCCCCGCATCGCGCCGAACTCGCGCTCGGCGACTCCGGCCGCGTCGGCGTCGTTCACGACGACCACGTCGACCCCGGTCGCCTCGGACAGCAGGGCCTGCGCGTCGAGGCCGACCCAGCGCTCGGAGACGTGCGTCGTCTGCCGGACGACCCCTCCGCGGACGATACCGGGGAAGCCCACCCCCACCGGCGTGCCCGCGATCGGCGACACGTCGCGGACGATGCCGGCGATCGCCGCGGCGAAGTCCTCGGGCTCCTTGCCGATCGGGTTCGCGACCGCGAAGCGGCGGGCGGCGCGCTCGCCGGTGGTCACGTCGACCAGGGACGCCTTGATCGAGGTTCCGCCGATGTCGACGCCGACCGCGAAGCGCGGGAGGAGGCCGTCCTGGGGCTGGGTCACGGATGCTCCGTCTGGGAGGGGGTGGCGAGGTTCGACCTCGGGCTCGCGGGAACGCGCTCGGCTCGTCGGATCCCGGGATCCTGACGAGCCGAGGGAGATTCTACGAGCCGGAGGTGCCCGCGGGCTCGGAGTCGGCAGGGCTGGACGCGAGCGCCGCGAGGACGTAGTCGATCACCGGCTCGTAGAGGTGCACGGCCAGGCCGTCGTCGAGCGGCACGACGACCTCGATCGAGCCCTGCGCCTCGGCCACGAAGACGGCCGGGTCGTTGCAGTCGGCGATCGCGATCGTCGAGAGGCCTCGGCGGCCCGCGGCGCCGGCCCAGCCGTGGTCGGCGATCACGAGATCGGGGCGGAGGCCGAGCGCATCGAGCTCGTCGAGGAGCGCGTTCATCGGCTCGGGCGCGTGGGTGTGCACGAGGCTGCCGCCGCGGTAGGCGCAGGTGACGCCTCCGGTCGACCACAGCATCTGGTGCTCGTCGGCGAGGGGCACGCGGATGCCGTCGGGACGGGCGGACGGCAGCGCGTTCACGTCGAGGACGCGGGCGCCCGCCTCCGTCGCCGCCGCCGCGAAGCGGCGATAGACGTCCATCAGGGTGGCCGGGTGGGCCGTCGCGAAGAGGAGGAGCCCGCCGTCGCGGACCGCCGCGGCGAACCGGAGGCGGTAGGCGTCGAGGCCGGCGACCGCCAGGCGCGCGTCGATCCGGTCCTGTCCGCGCTCGAACGCGGGGTCGGTGCTGATGCCGACCCGCTCCCCCATCAGCGCGAGGAGGCTCTCGACGCTCCAGTGCTCAGCGACGTCGACCCCGTAGAGGTGGGCGGGTTCGCGGGCGGCGAGGCGGCGGAGATTGCCGAGGTTGCTGGCGCGGTCGGTGAGGACGGCGCCGGTGAGGAGCGTCTCGTCGAGGACGGCGGCGAGCGCGTCGGTGGAGAGCGGCGGCATGCGGGCCCTTTCTGGTCGGCGGCGGGGGTCAGCGTAGCGATCTTCGGTTTCCTCTTGACTCAGTGAACAGTAGCGATATATCGTTACAACATCGCCGACAGATCACGAGCACTCGCTCGAGACGGGCGATCGGATCCGATCGAAAGGGATCCTCCTCACGACAGAAACGAGAACCCCATGAACTCCCACGACTTCTTCTCCGCCCAGGACGACCGCTCCTCCCGCCGAGGACGCGACGGACACGGACACGACCACCCCGGTCAGCGCGAGCGCCGCGGCCCCGGCGGCCACGGGCGCGGCTTCGGGCCGGGCTTCGGCTTCGGGCCCGGCTTCGGCGGCGGCCCCGGCTTCGGCCCGGGCTTCGGCGGCCCCGGCTTCGGACGCGGCGGCGGACGCGCCCGGCGCGGCGACGTGCGCGCCGCCCTCCTCTCCCTCCTCGCCGAGAACTCCTCGAACGGCTACGGCCTGATCAAGGCCATCGCCGAGAAGACGAACGGCTCGTGGCGCCCCAGCCCCGGCTCCGTCTACCCCACCCTTCAGCAGCTCGTCGACGAGGGCCTCATCACGGCCGTCGGCGAGGGCCGCGGCACCGAGTACCAGCTGACCGACGCGGGCGGCACCTACGTCCGCGAGCACGCCGACGAGCTCGCCGCCGCGTGGGAGGCGACTCCCGGGGCCAGCGACGCCGACCGCGCCTTCATGGAGAACGTCGGCAAGCTCGCGGCTGCCGTCCACCAGTTCCGCGGGGCGACTCCGGAGCAGCGCGCCGCCGCCTCCGCGAAGCTCGACGAGACCCGTCGCGCGCTGTACCTCATCCTCGCCGACTGATCGCAGAGCCCTGAGCCCGGTGACGGACGGGACGCCCTCATCGGGTGTCCCGTCCGTCTCGTCGTCTCAGCGGCGTCTCGTCGTCTCAGCGCCTTCTCGTCGTCTCAGCGCCGGTAGGAGTCGGCGAGCAGCGCCAGGCCCTCGTCGAGCGTGACCGAAGGCGTCCACCGCAGGTCGGCGCGGGTGCGGCGCTGGTCGAACCAGTGCGCGGTCGAGAGCTGCTCGGCGAGGAACCGCGTCATCGGCGGCTCGTCGGCTCCCGGACGCACCGCCCACACGCGCTCGACGACCGACCCCGCGGCGCGGGCGACGGAGGCGGGCACCGACCAGCGCGGCGGCTCCACACCGGCCGCGCGGCAGATGCCGGCGAGCAGCTCGGCCACCGGCCGCGGCTCCCCGTTCGTCACGACGTACGAGCGGCCGTGCACCTCGGCGGCCCGGCCGAGGGCCGCGACGATCGCCGACGCGGCGTTGTCGAGGTAGGTCGAGTCGATGAGCGCCTGACCGTCGCCGAGCAGCGGCAGCCGCCCGGCGCGGGCGCGCTCGACGATGCGGGCGACGAGCTGCGTGTCGCCCGGACCCCAGACGAGGTGCGGGCGCACGGCGATGACCGAGAAGCCGGGAGCGTCGGCGGCCAGGGCGAGCAGCTCGGCCCTGGCCTTCGTCCGGGCGTAGTCGCCGCGCGCCCGATCGGGATCGGCGGGTTCGGCGTCGGAGCCCGCGATGGACGCGCCCGCGTGCGCGACCGACGGGGACGAGACCTGCACGAACCGGGTCGCACCCTCCCGCGCCGCCGCGGCCAGCAGCCGGCGGGTGCCGTCGACGTTCACGCGGTCGAAGTCGCCGGGGTCGCCCGCGAGCGACACCTTGGCGGCGAGATGCACGACGGCCTCCGCGCCGGCGACCGCCTCCTGCACCGCGACCGGGTCGGTCAGGGTGCCGCGCGCGTCGCGGGCACCCGCCACTCCCGAGGCGCGCCGCTGGAAGGTCACGACGTCATGCCCCTCGGCGACGAGAGCGGAGGCGACCGCACCGCCGAGCAGTCCGCTCGCCCCGGTCACCAGCACCCTCACGGAGCCACCATCCGGCCGCCCGCGAGGATCGTCCCGGCCCAGCGCGAGAGCGCCGCGCGGTCGATCTTGGAGTTGTGGCGGATGTCGGTCGGCAGCGCAGGCACGACGAGCACGGCGGCCACCGGTGCGCCGACGGCGGCGCGGATCTCGGCGGCGAGACCCTCCTCGGCCAGGCGGGTGCGGCGGGCCGGGCGTCGGCTCTCGACGACGGCGACCAGCTGCGAGACGCCGCGGGGGCCGACTCCGACGATCGCGGCCCGGGCGACGGAGGCGACCCGCGCCTCGATCCGCTGCTCGGGACCGACGGGCGTCACGACTCCCGCCGGCGTCACGATCACATGCGGCAGACGACCCTCGACCCACAGCCGGCCCCGGGAGTCGATGCGGCCGACATCGCCCGTGCGGTGCCAGCGCTCGCCCGGCGTCGCGCCGATGCGGGCGGCGCGGTCGGTCAGCCACAGCCGCTCGTAGTGGTCCTCGACGTGGCCGGCCGACACCACGATCTCGCCGGTCACCCCGACGACCTCGGCGGGTTCGGGCGCGGCCCGGCCGTCATCGTCGAGCGGGGCGATGCGCAGCCGCACGCCGTCCGCGGGAACGCCGACGCACACGCCGCCGCGCGGGTCGTCGTCGAGCGCCGCCTCGCGGATGTGCTCAAGCGACGCGTCGGTCAGCAGCAGCGCCTCGGTCATGCCGTAGGGCGTGTGCGCCGACGCGTTCGGCATCAGCGCCTGCGCCTGCGCGAGCAGGCCCTCTGGCACGGGGGCGCCCGCCGAGAGGAAGGTGCGGACGCCGCCGAGCGCGCGGTGGTCGCCGTCGTCGAGCGCGCCCGAGGTGGCGACCACGTTCGCGAGCGCGGCCGGCGAGAGGAAGAGGACGGTCGCCTCCACCTGCGCCGCCGCGGCTGCGACGGCCCTCGCGGTCAGGGTCCGCGGGGAGGTCACGTCCATGTCCGGAGTCGCGGACCGCGCCCCGAGGGCGGGACCGAGCAGCGCGAACGGGGCGAAACCGGCGACGAGGCCCGTCCCCTCCCCCACTCCGTACTGGGGGGCGAGCGCGTCCCGTACGCCGGCGAGCTGGCGGTGCGTGTAGACGACTCCCTTCGCCGGGCCCGTGGAGCCGGAGGTGAAGAGGATGGCGGCGACCGCATCCGGAGCGGGCGGCTCGCCCAGCGCCCAGGCGTTCGCGGCGAGCTCGGCGCGACCGAGCTCGATCAGCTGACCGAGCGAGGTGTCGACGCCGAGGGCACGAGCGGAGGCGCGCGGCAGCGTCTGCGTCGAGATGCGGCCACCGGGCCAGCCGAGGGCACGGGCGACCGTGAGCCCCGGCAGGGCGCCGACGACGAGATCGGGCCAGGTGCCGCGCACGGCGCGGGTGAGGCCCCGCAGCCCGAGCCCGGCGTCGGCCACGACGACCACGGCGCCGATGCGGAGGCAGGCGTAGAGGAGCGCGGTGAGATCGGCACCCGGCGGCACCAGGAGCGACACGCGATCGCCGCGCTGCACCCCCGAGGCCCTGAGGCCCGCCGCGAGCTCGCGCACCCGCCGCGAGAGCAGGCGCCACGACACGGTGCGCGGCCCCCCGCCTCCGGGCGGCGCCATCTCGACGAGCGCGACGCCGTCGTCGTCGGCGTGCGTGTCGAGGTGCCGCCAGAGCGACTCGACCGGCGCGGTCGGGCGCTGCACGTCCGGTGCCGGTCCACCCTCGGCCGAGGCGTCGCCGAGCCACGTCAGCACCGCCGAGGCGTAGTCGACGTCCTCCGCCAGGAGGTGGCCCGCGCCCTCGAAGCGGTGGACCTGCGCGTGCGGGAGGCGGCCGACGAGGTCGTCGAGGTAGCGGTCGGAGAAGATCGGGTCGAGCGGGCCCCAGAGCATGAGCGCCGGGACGTCGAGGGAGCGGACGCCCTCGGCGATCCGGGAGAGCTCGTGGTGGCTCGGGTGCGCGGAGTCGACCGGGATGTCGGCGACGAAACCGCCGATCCCGCCGCGGCGCGCGGCACCGTCGTAGGGGGCGCGGTAGCCGTCGCGCACGGGGCCGGTCAGCGCCGGACGGCCGAGCGCGAGGGTCGTCTCGAGGAACGCCGGGGTGCCGACGGTCGAGGCGCCGAGCACCCCGGAGGCGAGGGCGAGGCGCAGGGGGGCCGGGATCGGCGCGTCCGCCGGCTGGTGCACCGCGGTGTTGAGGAGCATCACGCCGCGGAGATCGGCGGGGTGGTCGACGGCCCAGCCGAGCGACACCACTCCGCCCCAGTCGTGCCCGAGCGTGACGACGTCGGTCAGCCCGAGGACGTCGGTCAGGTTCGACAGCTCGCGGACGCGGTCGGCGAGCGTGTGCAGAGCGCCGGTGCGCTCGGAGAAGCCCATCTCGAGCTGATCGACCGCAACGACGCGCCAGGCCGGCTCGCCGCGGCGGGCGGCCTCGAGGCTCGCGGAGGCGAGGCGGCGCCAGAGGAAGGACCAGGTGGGATTGCCGTGGACGCACAGGATCGTCCCCACCGGCGGTGCGTCGAGGGCCGCTCCGGTGTCGAGGAGGTGCCAGCGTCGCGAGTCGCCCGCGGCGTCCGGCGCGTCGACGAGCCGCGACCACGAGGGGTCGAGCCCGTCGAGTCCCGCGGGCGGCCGCTGGGCCGGGGCTGTCGCGCCGAGCAGGGCGCGGATCCTCGAGGCCGGGTGCGAGCCCGCGGGAGCGTTCACCAGGCGATCTCGAGCATCGCGGTGTTGATCCCCGAGCCGACTCCCATCAGGAGGACCCGATCGCCCTGCTTGAGCGTCGGCGCCTCCTGGGCGAGCGTGATGGGGATCGAGGCCGGCCCGACGTTGCCGAGGGTGCCGAAGGTCGTGGGGACGCGGGTGCGGTCGAGGCCGACCGCCTTCACGAGGCCGTTCGTGTGCACGGAGGAGACCTGGTGGGTGATGTAGCGGTCCATCTTCCCCCAGTTCCAGTCGCGCTTCGCCTCCTTCCAGGCGGAGACGACGAGCTCCATCCCGCCCTTGAGGAGCGCCTTGGCGTCGGTGAACATGCCGTCGACGCTGCCGACGCAGAGCTCGTTGAACTGGGTGGCCGCCCGCGTGATCCCCCCGAGGAGGCGGTGGCCCTGCGGGTGCGCATCGGCCGGGCCGAGGATGGCCGCCGCGGCGCCCGACCCGAGGGTGAGGCTCGCGAACTCGCTCATGAAGTCCTGGCGGTTCATGCCCTCGCGGCTGAGGCGCTCGATCGTGTTGACCTGGATCTCGTCGGCGTCCTCGCCGTCGATGATCATGGCGTACTGGATCTGGCCGGCGTCGATCAGCTGCGCGGCGAGGGTCATCCCGTTGACGAAGCCGAGGCAGGCGTTCGCGATGTCGAAGTTGATCGCCGAGGAGGGCAGCCCGAGACCGTGATGCAGGCGGACCGCGACGGAGGGCTCGAGGTGCTTGCGGGTGACCGAGGTGTTGATGATCAGGCCGATCTGGTCGGGCCGGATGCCCGCTTCGGCGAGCGCGCGCCGACCCGCCTCGATGGCCGCTCCGTCGAAGTCCTGCTCGCTGTCCCAGTTGCGGCGCTCGTAGACGCCGGCGACGCGCTGCAGCAGCCCGGTGGGGAGGCGGAGGCGCTTGAGTGCGGGCGCGAGGCGCGCATCGATCTCGGCCGACGTGGTCACGCGCGGGGCCATCGTGGTCGCGACGGACAGCAACGCGACGTTGCGGTGCGTGGTCGTTGCGTTTCCGTCCAACGGAACTCCCTGTCGAGTTGTCGATCCTGGCATGTGCCGCACCGATTTTACGCTGTCGTTCACCTGCTGCTTCCTGGATGCGGGCTGAATACTGGTGGGATGCGGTCCCGAGGGACGGCAGCGCCGTCCAGCCCCGGAACGACGCGGGCGGCGATCGGCCGCCACACGATCCCGACGCTGTCAACCACCCTCCCGCGCCGGGCGCACCTAGGCTCGGACGGGTGACCGACACCACCCCCGACCTCTACGCCGTTCCCGTCGAGACGGCGGACGGCGCCTCCACCACTCTCGCCGAGTACCGCGACGACCTCCTCCTCATCGTGAACGTCGCGAGCCGCTGCGGCCTGACTCCGCAGTACGGCGAGCTGCAGGAGCTGAACACGCGCTACGAGCGCCTCTCGATCGTCGGCTTCCCCTGCAACCAGTTCAACGGGCAGGAGCCGGGGACGAACGACGAGATCCAGGCGTTCTGCTCGGCCACCTACGGCGTCGACTTCCCCGTGCTCGCGAAGACCGAGGTGAACGGAGCCGGCCGGCATCCCCTCTACTCCGTCCTGACCGAGGCGCGCGACGCCGCGGGCGAGGCCGGCGACGTGCAGTGGAACTTCGAGAAGTTCCTCGTCCGCAACGGCCGGGCCGTCGCGCGGGTGCGTCCGCGGGAGTCGCCGGCGACTCCGGAGTTCGCGGCGCTGGTCGAGGAGCACCTGCCGCACTGAGGGCGACGACGCGTCAGGTGCCCATCGCCCACGGCTCGCGGTCGCCGCGGAGTCGGGCGGCCAGCGCCATCGCCTGCTCGTCGGTGAGTGTCGCGACGTAGTCGACGATGCCGCGGGCACGCCCCAGCCGCTCGAGCGACGCCGGATCGGCGCGCGGCCGCCCCCGCTGGCCGGCCGGCAGCCAGTCGGCCCGATCGGCGCGGAGGCGGAAGTAGCCGTCGGTGGCGAGCTCGATCAGATCGAGCAGCTTCTGCGGCGCGCGGGTGTTGTCGCGCGGGTCGGCCAGCCACGCGTCGAGGTGGGTGACCAGCGTCTCGAGCACCTGCGACTGGCCGCGCTGGTAGGTCGCGAAGTCGGGCCGGTCGATCACGAAGCGGGTGTGCACGAACTTCAGCACCGCCACGTCGTGCCACGCGTCCGGGAGGAGCGACACGTGCCCGGAGCGCACGTTCGGCTCCGCGAGCACGAGCACCGAGCGCTGCAGCCGCCCGATCCACGACGAGACGAACGACTCGATGGCCCGCTCGGTGCGCGTCGATCCGTCGAAGGGCACGGCGAGCAGCCCCTCGACCAGCTCGGTCGACACCCGCTCGACGGAGGCGCGGAAGAGCTCGTCACCGGCGATCCACGGGTCGCGGGCGACCAGCCTCCGTCGCAGCATCTCGAGGGAGTGCCCCGGCGCCCGTGCCCACAGCTCACCGGCGTCGAGCGCCGCGAGCGCGTTCTGCTCGCGGAGGAACGCCCGGAACTCCACCGCGACCGCCGCCTGCTGCAGCACCCCCGCGCGGTAGAAGTCGTCGAGGTCGTGCAGGGAGTAGGCGATGTCGTCGGCGACGTCCATCACCGAGCACTCGAGCGTCTGCTGCCACGGAGCGATCGCCTCGAAGCCCGCGCGCGCATCGAGCAGGTCGTCGAGGTCGAGCGTGTAGGCCGAGAACTTCGGAGGAGCGGTCTCCCACCGGCTCGCGGTCGAGCCGCGCGGCAGCTCGGTCGGGTCGGTGGAGTCGATGTCGGGCCGGCAGACGGCGCGGCCCCAGGGGTACTTGAGCACCGCGGCCCGCGACGCGGCCGTGAGATTCAGGCCCGCCTCGACCGTCTCGCAGACGTCGAGCTCCGAGAGGATGCGGAACGACTGCGCATTGCCCTCGAAGCCCTCCTCGAGTCCGAGCTTCTCGCGGGCGAGCCGGTCGAGGGCCTGCTCGCCGAGGTGTCCGAACGGAGGGTGCCCGAGATCGTGCGCGCTGGCCGCGGCCTGGACGACGACCGGGTCGCAGCCTCCGAGCCGCTCGACCAGCTCGCGCTGGGCGCGGTCGGTCGTCGTCAGCTGCATGGCGATCGCGCGGGCGACGGCGGTGACCTTGATCGAGTGGGTGAGGCGGTTGTGGACCACCTGGCCGACTCCGCTCGGGGAGATGACCTGCGTCACGGCCGAGAGGCGGGCGAAGTAGGGCGAGAAGCGGATGCGCTCGAGGTCGACGCGGTACTCGGGGTACTCCTCGCCCGTGGCGAAGCGGTCGACCGGCTCGGGGATGCGCCGATCCCGCCGCCGGTCGCGCGGGCGGCCGAGCGCCTCGCGGCGCAGCGTCGGGACACCGCCGGTGTCTCGCCGAACGCCGTCGTCACGCGCGGTCGCGCCGGTCGCCTCGTCCATGGCCCCACCCTACGGGCGGCTCGCTCCCGAGCCGTCGGGCGACTCGTCGGGACGGCCGCGGGGTGCGACGGCGATCAGCACGGCCGCCGCGACGACGGCCCCGAGGACGTAGGCCGCGATGTCGAGCCACGAGAAGGTGCTGCCGACCACCAGCCGCAGCGGCGGCCAGAGCTCGACGAGGCGGGCGGCGGCGCCGATCGCCTGCAGCTGCTCCATGGCGATCGACCAGGCCAGCGCGATGCCCGCCGCCGACACGGCCGGCAGTCGCGGGAGCACGACGCACACCAGCAGCGCGACGAGCACCACGTAGAGCACGCCGCCCGCGACATCGGCGACGAGGCCGGTGAGGAGGAAGCGCAGCGCGAGACCCAGCACCAGGGCGGCGACGGCGGCGAGCACGAACGGCAGCCGCGCCCTCACGGAGTGCCCTGCTCGCGGGCCTGCTGCAGCCGGTCGAGAGCGATGAGGAAGGAGCGGTCGTCGGCGACGGTCCAGCCGAGCGGCCCCGGGGAGGCGACGACGAGCGGCACGAGGACGGTGCGGCCCCTGCGCGCCCGGAGGGACGCGCGCGCGGCCGCCGAGGCGAGACCGCGGAAGCCCTCCGCGGGAGGCGGCTCCCGCCGAGGCGCACGGACCGCCAGCACGGCGGCACGGACGCGGCGAGCGCCGTGGGCGACGGTGCCGACCTCGACGCCGACCACGTCCTCCCACCCGGCGATCGTCAGGGAGTCGGCGCGCTCGGCGGCGAGCGCCGGACCAGCCGCGCCCAGGGTGATCGCGACCGCTCCCCTGCTCGACGCGCCGGAGGCGGGGGCCGAGATCCTCTCGAGAGCGCGGTCGAGCTCCGCTCCGCGCAGCACCACGAGACCGCCTCCGATCTCGGCGAGCTCGGCGAGGCGGCGCTGCCTCTCGGGGTTCGCCTGGCGCAGCTGCGACCCGAGTCCGGTGCGCAGCCTCCGCGCCCGAGCGGGCGAGGTCAGGAGCGCGGTCGGCTCGAAGCGCGCGCGGGGCGGGAGCGGCACCGAGGGCAGCGGCCGGGTGCGGGCGCCGGGCGGCGGAGCTCCCCAGGGGGGCGGTGGCGGCGAGGCGTCCATGCCGGTCCTCCCGTCGGTCGTTCACGTCACCTCCGATTCTCGCTCCTCCAGCGCCCGTCTTGCCGCCGGAACCCGACCCGCCTAGGATGGTCAGTACCCCCCGGGGGTATCCACCACGGACCCGGCACCGATCGCACCACTCCAGGAGACCCGCATGAGCACCCGCCTCGATCTCGGCCTGACCGCCAAGGGCGCCACCGGAGGCTGCGGCTCAGGCGGCGCGTGCGCCTGCGGAGGGCACGACGGGGCGGCTCACGCCGCGGGTCCCGCCTCCGTCACACAGAGCTTCGGAGTCGCCGGCATGACCTGCGAGCACTGCGTGCGCAGCGTCACGGAGGAGCTCGCCGCCTACCCCGAGGTCGGCAGCATCGACATCTCCCTCGCCCCCGACGGAGTCTCCCGGGTGACCGTCGGCTCGTCCCGCGCCCTCGGGCGCGAGGAGATCGCGGCCGCCGTCGCCGACGCCGGCTATCGGCTCGCCCCCCTCGACTGACGTGCCCGACACGGCCGGAACCCCGCTCGAGCTCGCGATCGGGGGCATGACCTGCGCCTCCTGCGTCGCCCGGGTCGAGCGGAGGCTGGACGCGCTCCCCGGAGTGACGGCGAGCGTGAACCTCGCGCTGGAGCGGGCGACTCTGACCCTGCCCGAGGGCACCACCGCGGCCGACGCGATCGCCGCCGTCGAGGCTGCCGGCTACACCGCGAGCGTGCCGAGCCGTGCCGACGCACCGGAGGAGGCACCCGACGCCGACGCCGACACCGCCGACGACACGGACCGGCGGGCGCTCCGCACCCGGCTGCGCGTCTCCGCCCTCCTCGCCCTGCCCGTCGTGGTGCTGTCGATGATCCCTCCGCTGCAGTTCGCGAACTGGCAGTGGCTGTGCCTGACCCTCGCCGCCCCCGTCGCCGTCTGGGGGGCGCTGCCCTTCCACCGCACGGCCTGGCGGGCGCTCCGGCACGGGTCGACGACGATGGACACGCTGATCAGCCTCGGCGTCAGCGCCGCGTTCCTCTGGTCGGTGTACGCGCTGTTCCTCGGCGATGCAGGCCGCGCCGGGATGAGCATGCCGTTCGAACTGCTCGGCTCCCCGTCCGGCCACGACGAGATCTACCTCGAGGTGGCCGCCGCGGTGCCGGTGCTCGTGCTCGCCGGTCGGTACCTCGAGGCCCGGTCCAAGCGCGACGCGGGCGCTGCGCTGCGGGCGCTCCTCCGCCTCGGCGCGAAGGACGCCGCGCGCCTCGCGCCCGACGGCACCGAGGAGCGCGTGCCGGCGGCGGACCTCGCCGTCGGCGACCGCCTCCTGGTGCGACCAGGTGAGATCGTCGCCGCCGACGGCACGGTTCTCGAGGGCTCGAGCGCCGTCGATGCGAGCCTGCTCACGGGTGAGAGCGTGCCGGTCGAGGTGGGTCCCGGCTCCTCGGTCACGGGGGGCGTGCTCAACGCGCACGGCGTTCTGACCGTGCGGGTCGACCGCGTCGGCTCCGAGACCACGCTCGCCCGCATGGGCCAGCTCGTCTCGGAGGCGCAGGCCGGCAAGGCGCGCGTGCAGCGGCTCGCCGACCGCGTCTCCTCCGTCTTCGTCCCCGTCGTGGTGCTGCTCGCGCTGGCGACCCTCGTCGGATGGCTCCTCTCGGGCGCCGATCTCGCCGCGGCGGTCTCGCCGGCCGTGGCCGTGCTCGTGGTGGCCTGCCCCTGCGCCCTCGGGCTCGCGACTCCGACGGCGGTGCTCGTGGGCACGGGTCGGGGCTCGCAGCTCGGCATCCTGATCCGCGGCCCCGAGGTCCTCGAGGCGAGCCGGCGGATCGACACCGTCGTGTTCGACAAGACCGGCACGCTGACGACCGGCGACTTCGAGGTCGTCTCGGCGACCGGCGACGAGGCGCTGCGGATGCTCGCCGCCGTCGAGCGGGGCTCCGCGCACCCGCTCGCTGCGGCCGTCGTCCGCGGTGCCGAGGCGCGCGGTCTCGACGTCCCCCCGGCGACCGGGTTCCGCTCGAGCGCCGGCTTCGGCGTGCGCGCCAGGGTCGGCGAGCGGCTCGTGGTCGCCGGGCGTCTCCGCTGGCTCGAGGAGCAGTGGGGCTACGCGTCGGGCGGCCTCTCCGACGAGGCGGAGCGCGCGGTGCTCTCGGGCGGCACGGTCGTCGGAGTGGGCTGGGACGGCGAGCTGCGCGGCATCGCGGTGCTGCGCGACCGCCCTCGCCCCGGTGCCGCCACGGCCGTGAGGGCGCTCCGCGACCGCGGCGTCCGCGTCCTCGTGCTGACCGGCGACAACGACCGCGCGGCGCGCGCCGTCGCAGAGGTGGTCGGCATCGACGAGGTGATCGCCGAGGTGCTGCCCGAGGAGAAGCTCGCCGTGATCGAACGGCTCCGCTTCCAGGGTCGGAGCGTCGCCTTCGTCGGCGACGGAGTGAACGACGCGGCGGCCCTCGCGGCGGCCGACCTCGGCATCGCGATGGGAGCGGGATCGGACGCCGCGATCGAGGCCGCCGACGTCACCCTCGTCGGCGACGACCTCGCCCGCGTCCCCGACGCGCTGCGGCTCGGCCGCCGCACCCTCGGGGTGATCCGCGGCAACCTGTTCTGGGCCTTCGCCTACAACGTCGCCGCGATCCCGCTCGCGATGGCGGGGCTGCTCGGCCCGCTCGTGGCCGGAGCGGCGATGGCGTTCTCGAGCGTGTTCGTGGTGATGAACAGCCTCCGCCTGCGATCGTTCCGCCCCGGAGGCTGACCAGCGCTCCGGTGACGTGGTTGGCTGGGACGATGCGAACCGAGACCCGCCAGGGCGTCCCCCTCCTCCTCGTCGACGACGAGGGCGGCGCGCTCTCGACCCCCGAGGACGCGCTCGCGCTGATCGCCGAGACCTACGGCGGCGACACCGAGACGATCGTGGTGCCCGTCGGCCGCCTCGACCCCGAGTTCTTCCGGCTCCGCTCCGGCATCGCGGGCGAGTTCGTGCAGAGGTTCGTCAACTACCGCAAGCGGCTCGTGATCGTCGGCGACATCACCGAGCACGTCTCGGCCTCGAGCGCGCTGCACGACTTCGTCCTCGAGTCGAACCGCGGCGACCACCTCTGGTTCGCCGCCGCGCTCGAGGCGCTCGACGCCCGCCTGCGCGGCTCCAGCACCGCCGAGGAGCCCGGAGCCGACGGCGGGGTGGAGCCGACCCCCGGCCCGGCGCACTGATGCCGCTCCTCGAGCCCGACGCCTCCGGGAGCCCGCCGACGCTCGAGGGTCCGGTCCGCCTGCTGCTGCTCGCCGACACCCACCTGCCCAAGCGCGCGAAGGCGCTCCCCGAGGAGGTCTGGCGGGCCGTCGACGAGGCCGATCTCGTCGTGCACGCGGGCGACTGGGTCGACGAGGCGACCCTCGACGCTCTCGAGGCGCGGTCGCGGCGACTCCTCGCCGTGTGGGGCAACAACGATCCCGCCGGGCTGCGCGCCCGGCTGCCCGAGGTCGCGCACGCCGTGGTCGGCGGCGTGCGGGTCGGAGTCGTCCACGAGACCGGCCCCGCCGCGGGCAGGGAGGCGCGCGCCGACGCCGCGCACCCCGCCACCGACCTGCTCGTCTTCGGCCACAGCCACATCCCCTGGGACACCGTCACGCCCGGCGGGATGCGTCTGCTGAACCCCGGCTCGCCCACCGATCGCCGGCGCCAGCCCGCCTGCACCGTCATCACCGTGGTCGCCGAGGCCGGTCGACTGCACGACGTCCGCCTCGTCAGCCTCCCCTCCAGAGGCCCGGGCGCAAGGGGGTCACAGGGAAATGAGGTCGGCCTAAGCTCTCCGAGATGACCCGCTCACAGGACAGACCCGATTCCGCGCACCTGCGTCCGGACGGTCTCGACGACGCCACGGTGGCGGCGCTGGGCAAGCTCTCGGAGGCACTCGAGACGGTCGAGCACGCCCGCGGCCTGCTCTACGGCTTCCACCGGTTGACGGGCGCGGCCGACCTGGCCCTCGGCGAGGCGGTCGAGGCGTTCCGCGCCTCCGGGCACGACGATCTGGCCGACGAGCTCGAGGTTGACCTCATCGGGCGCAACGTCATCGAGGGCCGCTGGACCTTCCAGATCGTCGAGGACTACGACGACGGCTACTACCGGGCCTTCCGCGAGCACGAGCGCTCGGCCCGCGAGAGCCTCGCCGCCGGCCGTCGGCACCTGTTCGAGTCCGAGATGAAGGAGGACCGGCGCACGGCCGGTCGCCGTCATCACGAGTCGCGCCCGGACGCCGGATGAACGCCGTCATCCGGATGCATGCGTCCTCATTGCGCGTCAAGCCGGTCACACCGGGCAGGGGACGACGTAGCGTTCCCCCGGAGCAGGAGGTCATGATGAAGCGCACGAGTCTGAGCATCGACGGGCGCCGCTTCCTCCTGGCGGTCGACCTCGACACCGAGGCTCTCGAGAAGCGGCTGATCGAGGCGGTGCGCTCGCACGGCGACCTGGTCTGCTTCGCCGTGGCCGGCGACCGCGAGGTCTGCGTCCTGGTCTCGCCCGGCGTCGCCGTCATCCTCGAGCACGAGGAGGTCCCCGTCGAGGATCCCGACGAGGACGACGCGCCCTTCCACTACGACGACGTCGAGTACCTCAGCTAGTCGCACACCGCGCCCGTCGTCACACTGCCCCCGTCGTCACACCGCCCCCGGTCGTCACATCGCGCCCGTCGACGCCCAGAGCTGGAACGCCGCGTGCGCGCGGTGCGGCCGCCACGCCTGCGACGCCGTTTCGGCCCCGGCCGTGCCGATGCCGCCGAGCGCGCGACGGAGCACCAGGTCACCCGCGGGGAACGCATCGGGATCGCCGAGGACCCGCAGCGCCAGGTAGTCGGCGGTCCACGGTCCGATCCCGGGGATCGCGAGCAGGAGGCGCCGCTGCTCGGGCAGATCGCCGTCGCGGTCGAGCACGAGGCCCGCGGCGAAGGCCGCCGCGACCGCCCGGACCGCCCTCGCCCTGGCGTTCGTGACGCCGATCGCCGACCGGAGCGCCTCGATCTCGCCGGTCAGGAGCGCCTCCGGAGTGGGGAAGGTGCGCAGACCCCGCCCGTCCTGGTCGTCCGGGCCGTCCGCCCCGAAGGCCGCGACCGTCCGCCCTCCGAAGGTCCGCGCCGCCGCGACCGACACCTGCTGACCGAGCACCGCCATCACGGCGGCCTCGAACGGCTCCGGGTACTGCGTGGCGCGCAGCCCCGGCCGGGAGGCGACGAGCGGGGCCAGGAGCGGGTCGCGCGACAGCTCGGCCCCGATGGCGATCAGGTCGGAGTCGAGGTCGAACCAGGCCCGCACGAGCGCCGCGACCGCGGGGGCGACCTGCGATGCGGTCTCGACCCTGACGCCCGTCTCCGTGAGCTGGATCGCGACCGGGTGCAGTCCGCCGTCGACCGTGAGGAGGCGCTCGAGGCGCCGGCCGTCGTCGGCGACCCTGTCGATGCCCGGGAGCGCATGGTTCCGCAGGAGGCTCGCGGCTCCGGCGCGATCGAACGGCCCGTTCGCGTCGAGCTGGAGCACCGCGCTGCCCTGTGCCGCGTCGCTCGACGTGAGGGCCGGATCGCGCGGCGTCAGGGGAGAAGCACCACCTTGCCGCCGGCGCGGCCCGAGGCGACGAGTGCGAGCGCCTCCGCAGCATCGCGCAACGCGAAGGAGGGACCGAGGACCACCTCGAGCTCGCCGCGGCCGGCCCGCTCGAGCAGCGGCGCACGGGCGGCGTCCCGGAGAGCCGCCCCGGGATCGGCGCCGGGGCCGCCGCCGAGCAGGAGGATCCCTCCGCCGAGCGCTGCCGCGTGCTCGAAGCCGGCGATCGTGGCGATGCGCGAGCGGTCGGCGACGAGCGCGACCGACACGTCGAGCGCCTCCTCGGTGCCGGCCGTGTCGAGCGCGGCGTCGACGCCGTCGGGTGCGAGCAGACGGACGCGCTCCTCGAGGCCGGGCCCGTAGCGCACGGGCTCGCCGCCGAACCGCTGCACGACGGCCTCACCGCGCTCCCCCGCCGTGCCGATCACCCGCGCACCGCGGCCGCGAGCGAGCTGCACGACGAGCGAGCCGACGGCTCCGCTCGCTCCGTGGACGAGGACCGTGTCGCCGGCGGAGACCCGTGTGGCCTCGAGGAGGTGCACGGCGGTCGTCCCGGTCAGCAGGAGCCCCGCCGCCGCCGCCCAGCCCAGGGCGGCGGGCTTGCTCAGCACGGAGGACGCGGGAACCACGACCTCCTCGGCCCAGCCGCCGGAGACCCTGAAGGCGACGACCTCGTCGCCGACGCCGACCTCGCCGAGCGGCCCGATCGCGTCGGATCCCACCGCCGTGACGACTCCTGCGACCTCGCTGCCCGGCCGGACCGGCGTGCGGCCCCGACCGAACACTCCCGAGAGCAGCTTGGCGTCGGAGGGGTTCACACCCGCCGCCCGCACCCGCAGCCGCACCCGTCCGGGGCCAGGGTCTCCCGGGTCGACCTCGACCGGCCGGAGGGCGGCCGGCCCCCCGAAGTCGTCGGCCTGCATCGCCAGAACCATCCGCGCCGCCTCTCGCTGTCGTCGTCCGAGGGGGCCGACGCTAGCAGCCGCCTCCGACATCGACGCGGCACCGCCCGACCCCCGATTGCCATCCCCCGAGAACGCCCGTTCCCTGAGCGCCTACCATGGGAGGATGCCCACCCAGACCCTCGACGACCGCGCTCCCCGCGACGCGATCCTCGCGGCGGCCGACCGCCTCTACTACGAGCGGGGCATCCAGTCCGTCGGGATGGACGAGCTGCGCACCGCCGCCGGCGTCTCGCTCAAGCGCCTCTACTCCGAGTTCGCGAGCAAGGAGGCGGTCGTCGTCGCCGTCCTCCAGGGCCGGCACGAGCACTGGACAGCGGGAGTCCTGGCCCGCGTCGAGTCGGCCTCCGGCGCCCGGGACAAGCTCCTCGCGATCTACGACTTCCTGTTCGACTGGTTCTCGGAGGACTCGTTCCGCGGCTGCGGCTTCATCAACGCCTTCGGCGAGCTCGGTTCGTCGAACCCCGCCGTCGCGCAGCTCGCCCGCGAGCACAAGGAGTCCTTCCAGCGCTTCCTCGCCACCCTCGCCGAGGGTGCGGGGGGCGGGGCCGAGCTCGCCGCGCAGCTCGCGATCCTCGCCGAGGGCGCGCAGACCACCGCCGCGATCGCCGGCACCCCGGAGTCGGCGCTGCACGCCCGCCGCGCCGCCGAGATCCTGATCGACGTCGAGACGGCGTAGGCGGGCGCGCCCTCGCTCCTCCACAGGGGCGGATCGGAGCCGCTCTGTCCGGCGTGCTCGCTGTGGGCGAGTGAGTGTCGGTGGTCGCTGGTTCAATACACGTATGACACAGATCGGCACGGCGGAGGCGGCGCTCACGCAGGTGCGCGCGCACGGCGACCGCGCGGCCGAGCTCGCCCGCTCCGCAGCGCCGGTGCTGCTGGCGGCCGCTGAGGAGCTGTACGCCGGGTACCGGGCGGTGCTCGCGTGGCCGGAGGCGTTCGCTCGGGGTCTGTCGCGCAGTGAGACGACGGATCTGGTCGAGCGGTCCATCCGGGCGGACTTCGCGGTCGCGTTGGGGGTGTCGGAGCGGGTCGCGTCGCGCGAGCTCGAGCACGCGCAGCTGCTGATGGAGGACCTACCGGTGACGCGTGCTGCCCTGGCGGAGGCGCGGCTGCGGTGGGAGTCGGGGCAGGTGATCTGCCGGGTCGCGTCCACCCTGCCCGTCGGGTCTCGTGCCGAGTTCGACGAGCGCGCCGCGGAGCTGGCCGCGCGGATGACGCCGACGCAGCTGCGGCGCGCCGCTGACCGGCTCCGCGATGAGCTGCACGAGCAGCCCCTCGCCGAGCGGCACGCTCGCGCGCGGGAGGACCGCGCCGTCTGGATCACTCCCGAGGTCGACGGCATGGCCACGCTGTGCGCCCACCTTCCGGCGCCAGCCGCGATCGGCGCGTTCGACCGCCTCGACCGCATCGCCCGGATCCTCCGCGACGGCACGGAAGACGGAAGCGCCGGCAGCATCCGAGGTGATGAGCGCACTCTCGCGCAGCTGCGCGCCGACGCCCTGACGGACCTCCTCTGCGACGGCGTCATCACCGGCACCACTCCCGTCGACCGCGATGCCGACCGCCCGGCGCCCGCCTTCGTGCCCGGAGTGCGCGCGGAGATCCGGTTGACCCTGCCTGCGAGCACCGCGGCGGGACTCGACGACGCGCCCGCCGACCTCGACGGCTACGGAACCATCCCCGCCGACCTCGCCCGCGACCTCGCCGCCACCGGATCGTCGTTCACCCAGGTTCTGACTGACCCGGTTTCCGGCAGGGTCGTCTCGGTCGGACGCACCCACCGCCTTCCACCCCCGCAGATGCGGCTCCACCTGCAGCTGCGCGATCAGACCTGCCGCTTCCCCGGCTGCACCCGCCCCGCGTCCCGCGCCGAAGCCGACCACACGATCGAATGGCGCAACGGAGGCCCCACCGCCCTCCACAACCTCGCCTCGCTGTGCGTCGCGCACCACCACGTCCGCCACGGCGACCGCTGGACTTACACCCTCCACCCCGACGGCACCGCCGAGTGGACCACCCCGACCGGGCGCCGCGTCACCACCCGACCACCCGCGCTCCCGGGCCGACCACCTGGACCACCCCCACGCCCGCGCTTCGACGACCCGCCACCCTTCTGAACCACCCGCGCGACGTGGGTCTCGATACGCCGCTGCGCGGCTCCTCGACCAGCAGGCAGCGGAGCGGGCGGCCGGGAAGCACTCGTCGCTCGTCGCCCGCCCACCCGCTGGCCGAGTAACCGCCGCCGACGGCGTATCGAGACCCACCGCGCGACGAGCGTCAGCCTCCTGCCCGCCCGCCGCCAGCGAGGAGAGCGCGTCGTTCACTGCTCGACCAGCAAGGCAGCGCCGTGGGTGCCCCGCGACCCACCTGCGGAGGACGTGGGTCGCGATACGCCGCGCAGCCGCTCGACGAACGGCTGACAGACCGGACGCCTCTCGACTCTCCTGCTTGAGAGCGCGGGTCTCGATGCGCCGCTGCGGGACTACTCGACCAACAGGTCGCGGCCCGGAAGCGCTCGTCACCCGCCTGCCTGCTGGTCGAGTAGCCGCCGCAGGCGGCGTCTCGAGACCCACCTCTCGACGAACGTCAGCCTCCTGCCCGCCCGGCGCCGGAGGGCGGGGTACTCCGCTGCGCAGCCGCTCGACGAAGAGTTGACGGACCGGACGTCTCTCGACCCACCTGCATGAGGAGGTGGGTCTCGATACTCCCCCGCGCGGCTACTCGACCAGCAGGGAGGGCCGCGACCGACCGGCAGACGAGCCGCCACCGTTCCGGGACGACAGCGTCCACTCGACTGCGGCGCACCACGCGGCGCGGCGGACCGCCCGGTGCGGCACGCGCGTACGCTCGCCCCCATGTCCGACATCACCTCCACGCTCGGCGGCGCAGACGCCCCGATCCCCCTCACCACCGCGCCCGGCACCTCCGCCTACACGATTCACCGCGACGGCGAGACCCTGGTCTGCACGGTCGGCTCGACGCGGCTCAGCTACCAGCTGCGCGCTGTGACCGATCTGCACACCTGGCTGCTCGAGCAGGGCGACTGGGTGGCCCTGGGCGGCGCGGACGAGAGCAAGCCGGCTCCGGCGGGGAGCGTCGAGGCGTTCGGCCGGGACGAGTCGAACCCTGTCGGCGGCTGGTACGGGCTGCGCCGCGGCTACCGCGGGCGCTTCGGCGTCTACCTGCCGCCGCTCCTCGAGCACCTCGGCCTCGTCGAGCTCGAGCACGGCGCCCGCAACAACCGCGTCCGGGCGCTCGCGTAGTCGCGCGCGAACGCGTCGGCCTCAGGCCTCGCCGCCTCCGGGAGGCCCGACGACCAGAAGCGCGGTGAAGACGGCGGCGACGGCGGCCAGCACCAGCGCACCGGCCAGAACGGGGCGTCCGAGCGCCCAGCGGAGCAGCCGGCCGAGGATCCTCCGGTCGCGCGGGTCGGACCCGGCCTCGCGCCGCCACGGACCCTCGAGCAGCCCCCGGCGCTCGAATCCGCGCTCGAGCGGTACCGTCGCGTAGGGCACGACCGCCGAGGCCAGGGCGAGCAGCGTCGCTCCCGCCGACCAGCGCTGGTTGACGGCCAGGACGAGCGCCGCCGCTCCGTAGGCGAGGAACGCGAAGCCGTGGATCGGGCCGGCGGCGCTGACCGGCCAGTCGCCGACTCCGACGACGTACTTGAGCAGCATGGCGAGGAGGAGGAGCGTCCAGGTCACCGCCTCGACGATCGACATGAGGCGGAAGAGGCGGCGCGGGGTCATGGGAGCGGCTCCGTTCGTGGGTCACTCGGAGGCTACGGCAGCGACCCTCGGCGAGCGCTGCGAGAGCGCGTCAGCCCGGCGAGCCGATCAGAGTGAGCGTCGAGAGCACTCCGACCGACAATGCGGCGGTGGCCGCGAGCAGGCGGTGCACGCGAGAGGGGGCGGCGGGCGCCGTGCTCGCGGGCAGGTCCTGCACCTCCGCCCAGAGGCGACGGGCCACGTCGCGTGCCGAGGGGCGGTCGGCCGGGTCCAGGGCCGTCATCGCTCCGAGCAGGGACCGCCAGCGCATCGGCACGGATGCCGGGATGACCGGGGAGTGGTGCATCCGCTGCAGCGAGATCTCGAGGGTGGTGCCGCTGTAGGCGCGTCGGCCGGAGAGCGCCTCGAGCAGCACCAGGCCGAGGGAGTAGACGTCGGAGGCGGCGGCGACGACGCCCGATCCGAGGCTCTCGGGGCTCAGGTACGCCGCGGTGCCGACCACGGTGCCCGGCGCGCCGACGGGCGGATCGTCGAGCGAACGCGCGGTGCCGAGATCGCTCAGCTTCGCCTCCCTCGTCGAGGCACCGACCGGGAGGGCGCGGGAGCGCACGAGGACGTTCTCGGGCTTCACGTCGCGGTGGAGGACGCCGCGCTCGTGCAGGTGCGCCAGCGCCTCGGCGACCTGCGCGCCCACGTCGGCGACGGCCCGCTCGTCGGCCGAGGTGAACCAGGCCGCTGCGCTGTCGGCCGCGTCGAAGTACTCGAGGACGAGGAACGACGCCTCGCCCTCGGGCAGCGCGACCCGGCCCCGGTCGAGGATCTCGACGATCGAGGCGTGCCGGGAGTCGGCCAGCAGCCGACCCTCGCGGTCGCGGCGGGCGTCCTCCTCCGGCGATCCGGCCGCTGCCCGGTGGACCTTGACCGCGACGGAGCGGTCGAGGAGCAGATCCCTCGCCAGGTACACGGAGGCGGTCCCGCCGTCTCCGACGCGGTCGAGGAGGAGGTAGCGCTCGACGAGCACTGCACCGAGGAGTCGGTCGACACAGCAGTCGATCACGTCACACTCCTCGCGGTCTCGTTGGTCCGGTCGAATTCGCTAGCTTGTCTAACTAGCTATGCGATTTGTACCCCCTGGACGCCCCCCGCACAAGCATCTGGACAGGGTTCGTTACCGCTAGATGTTCTTGCTACGTGAATGCCTAGACTGTTTCTCATGGACGAGGCCGGGACCGACCGCCCCGGGGCCTTCTGGTATCCCGGCGAGGCGAGTGCGCCCGGCGCGGTCGAGGTGCTGGCGGCGATGCGCGCGTTCCGGACCGCCGAGACGGCGATGCGCCGACGGACCCGCGGCTCGATGGGGATGGGCGAGAACGACCTGCTCGCGGTGCAGTTCCTCATGCGCCGGCAGCAGTCGGGACAGCACGTGAGCCCCAAGGATCTCGCCGCGTACCTCGGCATCTCCTCCGCCTCGACGACGGTCCTGATCGACCGCCTCGTGAAGAGCGGGCACGTCGAGCGCCAGCCCCATCCGAGCGACCGGCGGGCGATCCGCATCGTGGCGACCCCCACCTCCCATCGAGAGGTGCGCGAGACGCTCGACGAGATGCACCGCCGCATGCTCGAGGCCGCCCAGCGCCTCACGGGCCAGGAGGCGACGACCGTGATCGACTTCCTGCAGACGATGCGCGACATCGTCGAGAAGCCCGCTCAGGACCTCGAGGAGTCCGGCGAGCCCGCCTTCGACGACGTCGAGGTCGACCTCGACCGAGCCGTCGGCAGCACCCAGCGCCGCCGCGCCTGACACAGGCTCCCGCGCGACCCCGGAGGTGTCCGTCGGGTGATCGACGCCTGAACAGTCCGTCACTCTCCGACGAGGGCTAACTAGCTTGACTAGTAGGAAGTCTGTCTAGCGATAGGGTGGTCGCGCACCGTCACTCGTCTGATCGGAGAAGATCATGGGCTCCATCCTGTACGGAACGCCTCCCGCCGCCATCGAGGTCGAGGACCGGGCGCTCGCGCACCTGCAGATCGTCATCATCAACAAGTTCCGCCGGGACGAGCGCTTCCTGCTCACCCTCGATGCGAGCCCGCAGGCCGGCACCGGACGCCGCGGCGTGTGGATGCACCCGACCATCCCGATCCAGTTCGAGTTCAAGGGCAGCCGTCAGCCCACGATCAACCCGGAGTGGGTCGAGGCCCTGATGGAGCGTGCGAACAGCGGAGCGGGACTCCGCATCGTCCCCGAGCCCGCCGGCTCGGCCGCCGCCCTGCCGATCCGCCAGGAGCCCGCGGCCTGATCCCCGGCGCCGTTATCCAACAGTTGTCCGATCGAGATCTGAACTCCCTCGCAAGTACTTGACATTTCGCGCCACCCTGTCCCCGGCACCCCTACACTTCGAGTGCGACTCAGGGACGTTTCGGCGGGCTCGTCCCCGTGAGTCGCGCGCATGACCGTCCGTCGGATGCCGAGCCCCCTCTCGAGCATCCGACGGCCGGCGCGTGACGCCCCGAAGCGCCACCGGAGGTCCGCCAGGCTCAGGAGTCGGCAGGATGACCATCGACACGTCCAGCGAAGCGCAGGCCGCCATCGATCCCGAGGGTGCGAACGGCGGCGAGGCGGGTCTGGATGTGTGCCCGGGCGACGTCTTCACCGCCGTCGTCTCCGAGGGCCTCGAGCACTGGCGCGTCGTCGCCGTCCTCGGCATCAGGGTGCTCGCCGAGCGCGACGGGGGCGGCGAGCGCCGCAGCTTCACGCTCCGCTTCGTCCGCCACCGCCTCTGGCTGCTCGCGCAGGACTCGACCCTTCCTGCCGACGACCCGGCGCGCTCCTAGAGTCCGCCCACCTCGACGCCCTCGCCCGCCTCGAGCGCGTGCTCCGCGAGCAGCGGACGCGGGATCCGGGCGAAGAGGCGGTCGAAGACGGTCCGGCGGTCGAACTGCAGGGCGTACTCGCGGGCCGCGAGCGCCCGACGGGCCCGGTCCTCGGCGTCCAGTTCGAGCACGGCGTGATCGAGCAGCGCAGCGATCGTGTCGGGGTCGTCGACGGGCGTGATGAACGCGTGCTCGCCGATGGCCTCGCCGATCCCGCCCGTGAGGGTCGTGATGATCGGACCCCCGCCGGCCAGCATCTTCTCGGCCAGCGCGATCCCGAAGGTCTCGACGAACTCGGGTCGCGGCTTGCTCGGGAGCACGAACGCCGAGCATCCGGCCATCAGGTAGGGCTTCTCGGCGTCGCCCACGTCGTCGAGGAAGCGGATGCGGTGCGCGAGCGGTGACGCGGCCGCGAGGCGCCGCAGCTCCGCCTCCTGAGGACCCCGACCGGCGATCACGAGCTCGTGATCGTCGTGGACGCGACTGCGCTCGAAGCCGCCGATGAGATCCTCGACGCCCTTCGCCTCGGTCAGACGGGAGAGGAAGAGCACGTAGCCGTCGGTCCGGAGGCCCCTGGCACGGACGACCTCGTCGACCACCGCCGGGTCGAGGCCCGTGTAGGCGTCGGAGTCGATCGCCGGGTAGGAGATCTCGATGCGCGCGCGGCACTGCTCGGCGAAGCGGGTGCCGTGGGCGGCGTCGATCCGCTCCGCCTCCTCGACGATGAGGTCGCGCGTGTACTCCGACACGGCGACGCAGTGGTCCTGCGACAGGTACGACGCGAAGATGTGGGCGGCGGCGCCCAGGCGCCCCTCCTCGACCGCTCGGCGCACCACGTTCGTCACGTCGGAGCCGACGGCCTCGGCCACGGTCGTGACGTCGACCGGCAGTCCCGTGCTCCACGCCGCGCGCAGCGCATCCGACACGGCGATCGTGTGCGGGCTGAGGTAGAGCGAGAGGCAGACCGTCGGCACTCCGTCGGTGAACAGCTCGACCAGGCGTCCGACCATCCCCGCGAGGTAGCGCCCGTCGGGCACCTTGTAGTCGCCGACCGGCTCCGGCCGCTCGACGATGATCCCGTCGCTGTAGGGCAGCACGGCGTCCAGCGGCTTCAGCGGGAGGCCGGCCGCCTGCAGGCGCTCGATCGGCCACGTGACGATGCGGACCTCGTCGAAGCCGCGCTCGCGGGCCGTCTCGGCGAGGTTCCGCGCCTCGACGGAGTGCCCGCAGATCACCGGATCCGCGCGGACCACGATGACGAGTCGGTTCTGCACGGTGTGGTCGTGCGTGCTCTGGTCCATGGGTCTCCTTCGGGGTGATCGGTGATCGGGGGTGGGACTACGTGAGGGGGAACGACGGCGGCCGGTGCGCGGGAGCGCTCCCCCAGCCGACGGGTTCTGCTCCGAGGTGCAGCGTCAGCTCGCCGCCGCGATGCAGCTCGGCGGTGCTGATCACGCTCGCCTCGAGGGGTGCGCCGTTCAGCTCGGCCGACTGGACGTACTGGACGGGCCCGCCGGGCACCGGCTCGACGAAGCCGGTGGTGCGGATCTCGAAGTCGGCGCCGCCGACCGCGAGCGACGCGCGCGCGAAGGCCGGGGCGTTGACCAGCAGCAGACCCTGCCCGGCGACCGGGAAGAGCCCGAGGCTCGCCCAGACGTACCACGAGCTCAGCCCGCCGGAGTCGTCGTTGCCGGGCAGGCCGCCGCGGCCCGCGCCGAAACGCTGGTGCAGCACGCCGTGCACGATCTCGGCCGTGCGGTCGGGGCGGCCGGCGTAGTGGTAGGCCCAGGGCGCCTCCATGTCGGGCTCGTTGTTCAGCCCCTCGAAGCGCCCGAGCGCGGCCCCCGCGAGCATCTCGGCCCGGTCGGGGCGCAGGCCCGGCTGCACGACCGGCTCGGCGCCGTAGCCGAAGAAGTCGTCGAGCTGCGCGAGGAAGCCCTCGTCGCCTCCGCTCAGGGCGATGCGGCCCGCCATGTCGTGCAGCAGGCGGAACGAGTAGTTGTAGCGGGTGCCCTCGTAGTAGGTCGAGTCCTTCAGCAGTCCCGAGCGGAGATCGTAGGCGTTGACCCACTGCGCGGCCCGCTCCTCGAGCTGCTCGGCGAGCACCCGGTCGCCGACGTGGCGCGCGACGACCGCGGTGCACCAGTAGCCGTGGGCGAGGTCGAGGGTGTGGCTGATCGGGTGCGCCTCCCCGGCCGCGAGGAACTCCTCGCCGTAGGTGCGCTTGAGGTCCTCCGACATGTGCACGAGGGCCGCCTCCCAGTCGATGCCGGCGACGCCGAGGCGGCAGAGGTCGGCGAGGAAGGTGTGCGCCAGAGCGCTGCCCTGACGGGAGAAGCGATCGCTCCCCTTGGCCATCCGGTAGCCGATCGGGAAGTTGCCCTCCTCCTCGCAGATGGTCAGCAGCGCCGCACCGATCTCGACCGCGCGGTCGGGGACGAGCGCGGTGAGCAGGGGCAGCTGCGTGCGGTAGATGTCCCACATCGTGCTGATGTCGAAGACGAACGGTCCGTCGGAGGGCCAGAACGGGCTCTCGTCGGGGGCGAGGCACGGCTTGATGAGCGAGTGGTAGAGCGCCGTCGAGAAGACGGTCTCGCGCTCGGTCGAGGGCGTGTCGACCGCGATCGAGCGCAGCCGCTTGCGCCACGTCTTGCGGGTGCGGTCGCGGCGCTGCTCGAAGCCGGTGCCCGTCGGCGGCACATCGCGGTGCAGGTTCTCGCGGGCCCGCTCGGTGCCCCGCAGCGAGAACCCCATCCGCAGCTCGACCGTCTGCCCGGCCGTGCTCGGGCCCGCCCACATCAGGCCGAACGGGCGGAGGGTCGTCGGGCGGATGTGGTCGAAGTCGAGGCGGGTGCCGCCCGGCATCAGCCGACGGTCGTACCAGAGCATCTGCCGCCAGCGCAGGGCGTCGCACTCGAGGTGGACCGCGAGGGGCGCACCCTCCATCACGACCTCGCCCGCGGCGACCCCGGGCGAGATCGAGTGCAGCTGCGCGCGGAGCGGGATCGTCGCTCCCGAGGGGATGGCGAGGCCGCCGAGCGAGAGGTCGACGACCACGCGCGCGCTGCGGTGCTCGGGGAAGGTGTAGCGGTGGACCACGGACGCGGGCCCGACCGTGAGCTCGGCGCGCACCCCGGAGGAGAGGGTCGCCGCATAGTAGCCCGGCTCGGCGACCTCGTCCTCGAGCTCCCAGCTGCGGCCGAGCTCGTCGAGCGGCTCGAGCATCGGCGTGACGCGGAGGTAGTTGTAGTACTTGCGGATCGCGCCGGTGCCCGACTGCTGGAAGTGGGTGAACCCGGAGGCGACCAGCCCGTCCTGCACCGTGGGCGGCACCCCCTCGAGCGCGAGGTCGTAGCGTCCGTACCCGGTCGGGTAGGCGCCCGAGTACGAGCAGGCCGAGACCATCCCGAGCGGGTAGGTCGCGCCGGGATGCGTGTTGCCGATCTGCGGCTTCGGCGACCACCAGGTGGCCGCGAGCCCCGTGGGCTCGGGGAGCAGCGTCGCCTCGGTGCCGATGAACGGGTCGACCCGCTCGATCACCTGGTACCCACCGCCTCCGCCATGCCGTGACGCTAGGCACGGTGGGGAGACGCACGGTGTCGCCGAGGTGTCCGGTGGGCGTCGAGCGGGCGTCCGGACGGGGTCCGGAGGGCCGGGCCGGGCTACCCGCTACGGGATGAGGCGCTCCGCGCGGTAGCGGTCGAAGAGCGCGGTGAAGGAGTCGACCGTGCGGTGGTGGAGCGTGAATCCGGCCAGGCGCGACTTGCTGATGTCGGTGACCACCTCGATCCTCCGGCCGAGGTCGGCGTCGGTGTGCCACCAGGAGGCGACGCGATCGAGGTCGGGCTCGACCAGGTCGTGCTCGCGGACGAGTCGCTGCCACACCTCTCCCGCCCCCTTCATCTGCTCCTCGAGCGGCTGCGGCTCCTCACCCGGGCCGACGGGCTCGACGCCGAAGTAGTCCGCGAGCCGCGTCCACATCCAGCGCCAGCGGAAGACGTCGCCGTTGACCACGTTGAACGCCTGGTCGCGGCCCGCCTCCGAGGTGCCCGCCCACAGCATCTGCTCGGCGAGCACCGTCGAGTCGGTCATGTCGGTCAGGCCGTTCCACTGCGTGAGCGAGCCGGGGAACACGAACGGCGTGCCGAGCTCGCGGTGGATCGACGCGGCGACGGCGAGGGTGAGCCCCATGTTCATCGCGTTGCCGACGGCATGGCCGATGACGGTGTGCGAGCGGTGCACCGACCAGGTGAAGCCGTCTCGGGCGGCGGCGGCGAAGAGCTCGTCCTCCTGCGCGTAGTAGAAGTTCGGGGCGTCCAGCCGCGCCTCCTCCTCGTGGAAGGGCGTGTCGGGCATCGCGCCCTGTCCGTAGGCCTCGAACGGGCCGAGGTAGTGCTTGAGCCCGGTCACCAGGGCGACGTGCTCGAGCGGAGCGTGCGCGAGGGCGGCGAGGAGGTCGCGGACCATCCCGCCGTTGACCGCGATGTTCTCCTCCTCGCTCGCCTGGCGCGACCAGGCGGTGAAGAAGACGTGCGTCGGCCGCTCGTGGGCGAGGACCCGGGCGAGGTCGTCGGCCGATCGGAGGTCGGCCGAGAGCGGGGTGACCCCTGGGCGCTCGTCGATGGGCCGCCGCGAGAGCGCGGTGACCGGCCAGCCGCGCTCGGTGAGCAGGTCGACGAGGGCGGAGCCGCCGATGCCGGTGGCGCCGACCACGAGGGCGCGGCGCTCGGCGTCGGTCGGGCGGAGGGAGGAGTGCTGAGGTGTCGAAGTCATCCCCTGCGACAACGTCGAGACCGCGGAGGCATTCCCGGTGCGGCCCGGCGCACCCGCGACCACGGGGTAGCGTCGACGGGTGCGATTCCCGTGGCAGCTCCGACGCAGGCCCGCGGACCGCGACGGGCACGACCGCGACAGGCTCCCCCGCGACGTGCTCGTCCTGGGAGTCGTCGCCTTCTTCGTGATGCTCGGCTTCGGCGTGGTCGTTCCGGTGCTCCCGACCTACGTCCGCAGCTTCGGAGTGGGCTTCACCGAGCTCGGAGCGGTCGTCTCGGCGTTCGCCCTGATGCGCCTGATCGCCAACCCGTTCGTCGGGCCGCTCGTCGACAGGCTCGGCGAGCGCGTCGTGCTCGCGACGGGCATCGGCATCGTCGCGGCGTCGAGCGCTCTCGTCGGCATCGCGGCCGACTACCCGCAGCTCCTGCTGCTGCGCGGAGCGGGCGGGATCGGCTCCGCGATGTTCTCGGTCGCGGCGATGACGCTCCTCCTGCGCACGGCGGCGCCCGAGCGGCGGGGACGAGCGATCGGCTTCTACCAGGGCGGGTTCCTGCTCGGCGGAATGGCCGGGCCTGCGGTGGGTGGTGTGCTCACCGCGATCTCGCTCACCGCGCCCTTCTTCTTCTACGCGGGCACCCTGGCCGTCGCCGGGCTGGTCGGGCTCGTGCTGCTGAGGCGGCCCGAGCACGACGCGGCGCTGCGGTCGGGGGCCGTGACGAAGCCGCTGCTCGAGGTCGCGCGCGATCGCCGCTACCAGAGCGCCCTGCTCGCGAACTTCGCTCTCGGCTGGTCGGCGATGGGGGTGCGCGCGACGCTCGTCCCCGTGCTGGTCGTCGAGGGTCTGGACGGCGGGCCCGCATGGACCGGCATCGCCTTCGCCATCGCGGCGGTCGTCCAGACGATCGCGCTCGCTCCCGCCGGGCGCTTCGTCGACACGGTGGGCCGCCGCCCCGCGCTGATCGGCGGTTTCGCCGTCGCCGCCGCGGCGATGCTGGCGATGCCGCTCGTGTCGGAGCTGTGGCTGCTCGTCGTCCTGCTCTGCGTCTACGGCGCAGCGGCGGCCTTCATGGGCACCGCTCCCGGCGCTCTCGTGGGCGATGCGGCGGGCGAGCGGGGAGGTCGCCCGGTGTCGGTGTTCCAGGCCGCGTCCGATCTCGGCGGAGTCATCGGCCCGCTGCTCGCCGGAGCGCTCGCCGACGCCGCCTCGCCCACCGCCGCGTTCGCCTCCGCGTTCGTCCTGCTGGGGCTCACGTCGCTCGTCGGCCTGCGGATCCCCCGGGTGACGCCGGCCTGAGCCCCGGGAGTCAGCTGTTGCGGCCGCGCGCGTCGACGGGCCAGGAGGCTCCGCCCCCGTCGCCGAGCAGCACGCGGTACTCGTCCGCCAGGTTCACCGCGACGCACACGTGGTTCGGCGCGATCCTGATCCGCGTGCCGAGCGGCAGATCGACTCCGGTGATCGTCGCGTGATGCTCCGAGAGCACGGTGATGCGCGCGTCGGGGAACTCGGGCAGACGGCCGAAGCCCGTCGACGCCGCACCCCGGTCGGAGGAGAGCACCTTGCTGCCGGCGTCGGCGATGAGGTGGTCGCCGCGGCGCGAGACGATCGTCGCGAGCACGGTGACGGCGAGGGAGTCGAGCCCGATCGTCCCGAGCTCCCACTGCTGGGCGTCTCCGAGCGCCGAGACCCCGGGGCGCAGCTCGGTGAGCACCGCCGCGTCGGCGAAGGCGGCCGAGGGAGTCGACCCTCCGCTCACCACGCGGGCCGGCACGCCCGCCTGCGCGAGGGAGGCGGCGGCCGCGCCGAGCGCCTCCGCCTCGTCGCGCGCCGCCGAGGCCCGCTGCTCGGACGCGTAGCTGTGGCCGGGGAAGGTGAAGACGCCGACGACCTCGAGGCCGGCCTCGGTCGCAGCGGACGCGATCGCTCCGGCCTCGCCGGGCAGCACCCCGCTGCGGTGGTGACCGGAGTCGATCTCGACGACGACCTCGAGGGCCGAGCGCTCCTGCTCCGGGATCGCCTCGGCGAGTCGCCGGGCCGACTCGGCCGAGTCGACGCCGACCCTGACCCTGGCGCGCTCGAGCACGCGCCGGAGGCGGCCCGCCCGCTCGGCGTCGAGCCAGAGCGGGTAGGCGATGAAGAGGTCCTCGACCCCGCCCGCGGCGAACACCTCCGCCTCCGACACGGTCGCCACCGTGAGGCCGACCGCTCCGGCGGCCAGCTGCCGCCGGGCGATCTCGACCGACTTGTGGGTCTTGGCGTGCGGCCGCAGCGCCAGGCCGCGCTCGTGCGCCCAGGCCGCCACGCGGGCGATGTTGCGATCGAGGATGGCCTCGTCGAGGACGAGCGCCGGCGTCGCGAGGGCGTCGAGCACGGCGGAGCGGGCGGAGAACGAGGCATCGGGCACGGGGCGATCCTAGGCGCGGCGACCTGCTCGCAGACCGGACAGTCCGGACCCCCTGACGAGGGTCGAGCGGTACGGTACGGTTCCGTCCGGGACTCCGCGGCGGTCCCCGAGCGCGAAGGAGCATCGGATGCAGGAACTCGAAGCACGGCAGCATCTCGAGGACGCACAGGACCGGGCCGCCTCGTTCGGCCGGGGGGTGCTCTCGGCGACCTACGCCGTCCGGCACGCGCGGGGGCTCGACGTCGTGTTCCTCCTCGACGGCGCGGGTGCCGACTTCCAGATCGGGATGGGCGCCGCGTCGGAGGACTTCCGCTCGGTGCTCTCGGTCGGCATCGACCGCCAGGGCGACCGGCTGAGGGCCTCGGCGAGCTGGACGGTCGACGGCCGGCGCCGGACCGTGCCCGTCCGCGTCGTGCACCGCTCGGCCTCCGCGATCGTGGTCGAGGCGAGCCCACTCCCCCTGAGCGGGCGCCCGGCGTCGCTGAAGTGCTGGTCGTTCGTGCGCTCGGGAGAGGACGAGCACTACTCGGACGTGACCGGATTCGTCTCGCCGTCGCTGGCGGAGCTGCCGGTCGTGCCGCTCAAGACGCGCCCGCGGGGGTCGTCGGTCTGAGGTCCGGGCGGCGTCGCGTCCCGGAGCGCTCTGGCGTGCGCCGACACCGTCGCGGCGAGGCCTGCATGGATGGAACCCGGGTCGCTCAGCGCGGCGAGCAGGTCGGAGAGGACCTCGAGCGCCGCGCAGTCGGTGCCGGGGATGCCGCTCGTCCGTGCGGTGTGCGTCATCAGCCCGTCCCTGTTCGGTCGCACGTCGTGGCGTGGCAACAGGGTCAAGGCCGCCGTCTGACACGTTAGAGCAGAGTTCCGCTCGCGCACCAGACCCGGATCCGTCGTCCCCGACCCATCGACGGCCCGAGCCGCTATACTCGCACCACCCGTGCGCGCCCTGATACTGCGGAGCTTCGTCATCGGACGATGATCGAAGGTCCCCGCCATGTCCCGGCCTCCAGCCCGCTACCGTCTTCTCCCGTGATCCGCGACGACCAGCTCTCGTCGAGATCCGGGGAGGACCCGGATATCGGTGCCCTGCTCTCCTCCTTCGTCACCCTCCTGCCCGTCGAGGACGCCGCCGCCTCCGCGCTCGGTCGTCCGTTCGACATCGAGACCCTCGTCGCCAGCAGCACCCGGGCGGCCGACCTCGACGGCGCGCAGATCGACCTCGGCGAGGGGCCGGGCTGGACGGCCTACCGCACCCTGCGCCCGGTGCGGATGGAGGCGGCCGACGACGCCGACCAGGCGACCTGGCCGTTCTTCTCCTCGGCGGTGAGCCGCGTGGGGGTCTGCTCGGTCGTCGCCGTCCCCCTCCTCGTGGGAACGCTGAGCATCGGTGCGGTCTCGCTCTACAGCGGCTCCTCGGTGCACCTGGAGGCGGAGCAGCTGCGGCTCGCGACGGGTCTCTCGACCCTCCTGGCCCGGTCCGTCGTCGCGCGGGCGCTCGGCGAGGCCGACACCGGAGTCGCGATCCGCGATCCTGCGCTCTCTCGGCGCGAAGTGCATCAGGCGACCGGCATGGTCATCGCCCAGACCGGGTCCACGCCCGACGAGGCCCTGCTCACCATCCGGGTCCACGCCTTCACCTCCGGGCACAGCGTCCGCGAGGTCGCCGCGCAGATCATCGCGCGCACCCTCGACTTCACGCCCGACCAGGGCGATGACGACCCGAAAGTAGGATGACCCCATGGCCGGTTCCGTGCGCGAGCAGATCCTCCTCGAGACTCTGACGGTCGTCGCCGACACCCTGGTCGACGACTTCGACGTCGTCGACTTCCTGCACGACCTCGTCGAGCGATGCGCGAGGATCTTCGACGCCGTCGACGTCGGCATCCTCCTCGCCGACAGGCACGGTGAGCTGGTCGTGATGGCCTCGACCACCGAGCGCCTCCGCCTGATCGAGGCGCTCCAGCTCTCGGCCGGGGACGGCCCCTGCGTCGAGTCGTACGAGAACGGCTCCGTCGTCACCGCCGGGAGCCTGGAGGAGATCGTGGAGCGGTGGCCCGGCTTCGCCAGCGGAGCCCGCGCCTCCGGCTACCACTCGGTGCACGCCGTGCCGCTGCGGCTGCGCCGAGAGACGATCGGCTCGCTGAACTTCTTCCGCGACAAGCCGGGCAGGCTCGACGAGGCCGACGTGCCCGTCGCCCAGACCATCGCCGACGTCGCGACCATCGGCCTCGTGCAGGAGCGAGCCGTCCGCGAGGCGTCGCTCGCCCGCGATCAGCTGCAGCACGCACTCGACTCCCGGGTCCTCATCGAGCAGGCGAAGGGCGTGATCGCGCACAGCCGCAACGTCGACATGGAGTCGGCCTGGTCGATCCTGCGGGAGCGCGCCCGGTCGCGCCAGGCGCGGGTCACCGACATCGCGCAGGGCGTGATCGACGGCGTCATCGCCCTCTGATCAGCGGAGCGCGGCGATGCAGCGGCGGAGCGACTCGATGAGCCGCGCCCGGTCGGCGGAGTCGAGGCCCTCGACCATGCGGTCCTCGACCGCGCGGACCGCGGCGCTGGCCGCCGCACACTGCCGGCGCCCCGCCTCGGTCAGCTCGGCCGGCAGGACCCGGCCGGCGCTCGCCTGATCGGGCCGCGTCACGAGGCCGTCGCGCTGGAGCGCCTGGAGCAGCACGTTCATCGACTGCCGGGTGACGAACGCCCCGCGAGCGAGCTCGGAGTTGGACAGCCCGGGGCGCTGCGCGAGGAGTTCGAGGCAGGCGTAGTGCGTGATCGTCATCCCGAGCGGTCGCAGCACCTCCTCCATCGCCTGGCGCAGGGCGCTCGACGCCTCCTTGAGGAGTCGTCCGGGTGAGCTGTCGAGGACGATCCGACCGGTGTCTTGACTCATGTCAGTAGTCTGACATACTCTTCTCGATGTCAGTCAACTGACACTTGATCCTCTCACCAAGGAGAACGACATGCCCGCATCCGGCCCCGGATTCCTCTCGCTCCAAGTCCGCGACCTCGAACGGTCCGCGCTGTTCTACGAGCAGCACCTCGGTCTGACCCGCACGCCCGGCCCTCCGCACGCGGTCGTGTTCGCCACGACGCCGGCCGCGTTCGCCGTCCGCGAGCCGCTTCCGGGCGTCGACCTCGACGAGTCCCCCCTCGGCCGCGGGGTGGCGATCTGGCTGCACGCGCCCCATGCGGAGGCGATCCACGCCGCCCTCGTCGCCGCAGGAGTCACCATCGCCTCGCCGCCCATCGACGGCCCGTTCGGCCGGACCTTCACCTTCGTCGACCCCGACGGCTACCTCATCACGCTGCACGACAGGGCCTAGCGGGGAGTCGGGCCCGGCGGGGAGTTAGGGTGGGCACAGACCGAGCCCGCCGCCGGTCGCCCGTGCCGAGCGGAAGGCCGTGCGCCATGGATCCTGTCGAGCAGAACGACGCCGTCGAGGCCGCAGCCGATCGCGCGCCGCGAAGGATCGTCACCACCCGCACCGGCGCGGTCGCCGCGGTCGGGGTCGTCGGTGCCGTGATGCGCACCGAGGGGGCGATCTACGGCACGGTCCTCTCGATCACCCTCATCGCGGTCGGCTGGGACAAGGACACCGACCTCGAGGTGCTGCTGTTCCTGCTCGGCTCGGTCACGGTGTTCTGGGTGGCGCACCTGTACGCCGGGACGATCGCGCGCCTCCCCTCGACGGAGCCGAGCCCTCGCACGGTGCTCGCGGCGGCGGCCGACACGGCCCGGCACTCCGTCGGCATGCTCGCCGCGATGATCGTGCCCGCCCTGCTGCTCGCGCTCGGGCCGCTCGGACTCGTCGACGAGTGGACCGCCTACTACCTCGCGCTCGGCTCGGGAGTCCTCATCCTCGCGCTGCTCGGCTACGTGATGTCGGCGCGGCGGGGCAGCCCGCTCGGGAGGCGCCTCCTCGGCACGCTGACCACCACCCTGCTCGGCGTCGTCGTGGTGTGGCTGAGCACGCTGGTGCACTGAGCTCTGGTGCACTGAGCTCGGGTGCACTGAGCAGGCAGGGCTGCCAGGCTGGCACCATGACATCGCAGTCCTCCCCCACCGCCCTCCGCCCCTTCGGCCCGTCGGGAGCCCTGGTCACCCGGCTGACCCTCGGCACGTCCTGGAACCCCGAGCGGGTCCGCGACCTCGAGCGGGTGCCGGCCCTCGAGCGGGTGCTCGACTCCACTGCCGGCGACCGAGCCGTCTCGGTGATCGACACCTCGAACGAGTACGCGAAGGGGCACAGCGAGCGCCTGATCGGCGAGGCCCTGCGGGCACGCGGCGGGGTGCCCGAGGGGATCACCGTCGTCACCAAGCTCGACCGCGACCCCGAGACGGGCAGCTACTCGGCCGAGCGGATGCGGCGGAGCCTCGACGAGAGCCGTGAGCGCCTCGGGATGGACGTGCTGCCCCTGCTCTACCTGCACGACCCCGAGCGGATCTCGTACGAGGAGGCGTTCGCCGACGACGGACCGGTGCGCGCGCTCGTCGCGATGAAGGAGGCGGGTGCCGCCCTCTCGATCGGCATCTCGGGCGGGCCCGCGCCGATGCTGCTGCACTACGTCGAGACCGGCCTCTTCGACGCGGTGATCACCCACAACCGCTTCACGCTCGTCGACCGCTCCTCCGAGGAGCTGCTCGACGCCTCCGTCGACCGCGGTGTCGTCGTCGTGAACGCGGCGGTCTACGGCGGGGGCGCGCTCGCGCGCTGGCCGGAGCCGGTGCGCAGCTACGCCTACGCACCAGCACCCGCGCCGATCGTCGACGCGGTCGCCGCGATGGGAGCGGCGTGCGAGCGCGCCGGCGTGCCGCTCGCCGCGGCGGCCCTGCAGTTCTCGACGCGCGATCCCCGCGTGACGACGACCGTCGTCGGCGCCACGACCGCCGAGCACTACGACTCCTTCGTGGCCGACGACGCCCTCGAGATCCCGGCGGCGCTGTTCGAGGAGCTCGACGCGCTCGCGCCCTCGAGCGAGGTCTGGCAGGACGCGCCCGGCGCGACGTGGCCGCGCTGACCGGTAATGCGCTGACCGGGAATGCGCTGACCCGGGCATAGCCCGGCGCGGTTCCCGGTTACCCCACTTCATGACAGACGACGTTCCCGGGCCCCTCCTCTTCCAGCCGCTGGCACTGCGCTCGCGCACCGCGCGCAACCGCCTCTGGGCGGCTCCGATGTGCCAGTACTCCGTCGAGGCGCAGGACGGGGTGCCGACCACCTGGCACCTCGTGAACCTCGGCTCGATCGCCCGGGGAGGCGTCGGAGTCGTGATCTCGGAGGCGACGGCCGTCACGCCCGAGGGCCGCATCAGCCCCTGGGACACCGGCCTCTGGGACGACGCGCAGCGCGACGCCTGGGCGCCGATCGTCGACTTCGTGCACGCGCAGGGCGCTCTCGCGGGCGTCCAGCTCGCGCACGCCGGCCGGAAGGCCTCGACCTACCGCGAGTGGAGCGGGCGCGGCACGGTGCCCGCGGAGGAGGGCGGCTGGGACACGGTCGGCCCCTCCGCCGTCGCCTTCGACGGCTACGCGAGCCCGCGCGCCCTCACCGCGGAGGAGCTGCCCGCGGTCGTCGAGGCGTTCCGCGCCTCCGCCCGCCGCGCGGTCGACGCCGGCTTCGACGTGATCGAGCTGCACGCCGCCCACGGGTACCTGCTGCACCAGTTCCTCTCGCCGCTCTCGAACCGGCGCGACGACTCCTACGGCGGCCCGCTCGAGAACCGGGCGCGACTCCTGCTCGAGATCGTGCGGGCCGTGCGCGCCGAGATCGGCGAGTCGCTGCCGCTGCTGGTGCGCTTCTCGGCGACCGACTGGGCCGAGGGCGGCTGGACGCTCGACGAGACCGTCCGCGTCGCGGAGTGGGCGCGCGAGGCGGGAGTGGACCTCTTCGACGTGTCGACCGGCGGGCTGGTCGGCGGCACCGACATCCCGGTCGCGCCGCTCTACCAGGTCCCGTTCGCCCGCGAGGTGCGGCGGGCGACCGGCGCCCTCGTCGGCGCCGTGGGCCTGATCACCACCGCGGAGCAGGCCGAGGGCGTCCTCACCGCGGGCGACGCCGATGTGGTGCTGCTCGCCCGCGAGCTGCTCCGCGATCCGCACGCCGCGACGCGCATGGCGCACGAGCTGGGCGCGCCGGCCGAGGTCGCGCCTCCGCAGTACGCCCGCGCCTGGCGCTGAACGATGAAGGGCCGGGCATCTGCCCGGCCCTTCGTCGTTCAGCGGTGGTCAGCTCTCGGAGCCGGCCTCGGACTCGCTCTCGTGGGGCGCGTCCTCCTCGGGGTTGAAGTGGGAGTCGCCCGAGACTCCCAGCGACAGCCCGTCCTCGGAGTCGGGGATGGTGCCCTCGGTGCCGAGCCCGTCGTCCTTCTTGTCAGCCATGATCCGCCTCAGCCCTGATGCGCTCAGGCCTGGACGTCGCCGCGCCAGGCGCCGTCGGGCGAGCCCTTCGACTCGATGTACTCCTTGAAGTTCTTCAGGTCCTTCTTCACGGCGTGGCTGCCGGCTCCGACGAGCGAGCCGAGCGTCTCGAGGAAGCCCTCGGGCTCCCAGTCGAGCTGCACGGTCACGCGCGTCTCGGAGTCCGAGAGCTTGTGGAAGGTGACGACACCGGCGTGGTCGGTCTCGCCTCCGGTGCTGTTCCACGCGACGCGCTCGTCGGGGTGCTGCTCGGTGATGTTGGCCTCGAACTCGCGCTCGACGGGTCCGACCTTGACCTTCCAGACGGTCAACGTCTCGGTGACCTGCTGGATCGACTCGACCTCGTCGAGGAACTTCGGGAACTCCTCGAACTGGGTCCACTGGTTGTAGGCGACGGACACGGGGACGTTGACGTCGACGGTCTCGATGATCTGCGGCACGGTAGTGCTCCTTGCTGTCTCACTCGATGTGCGGCGATCCGCAGCTGCGGTCGTCTTCCTCGACGGTAGGCGCGAGCCGCCTGGAAGTTCACCGGGTTGCGGCAGGGAGCAAACGTGGTAGACGCGCGCCGGAGCTCAGTCGTCGGTGCCCGCGTACCGGTACTCCGAGAAGACCGGCGTGCCCGTCACCGCGTAGAGACCCAGCACGCGCCCAGTGAACGAGGTGGCGGTCTCGGCGGTGAGGTAGCGGCCGTCGATGCGGGCGAGCGTGCGCTCGACCCCGCCCGCCTCCGCGCGCAGCACCACGAAGTCCGAGGTCATCTGCCCCGGGCCGAAGCCCACGCCCCCGTCGCGCTCCGACTCGAGCACCAGCGTCACCGGGCCCTCGGGGAGCTCGGCGGTCCACTCCTGCTCGAAGGAGGGGATGACGGCGCGCGCGGTCACCCGCGTCCCCGAGCCGGTCGCCTCCGCCTCGACGGCGTAGAAGGAGTCCTCGTCGTAGCGGACGGCCAGTCCGCCGACTCCGCTCTGCACATCGACGACGACCGAGGCCGTCATCGTCTGCGTCAGCTGCCGTCGCCCCACGAAGGTCGGCCGGGGGTGCCGGAGGGTCCGGCCCTCCCCCGGGAGCAGCAGAGCCCCGCGTTCGACGTCGACGAGGGAGATGCTCTCGGGAAGGCGCCGCACCCCGATCCAGCCCGCATCGAGCGGTAGGGAGAAGTCGACGTCGTCGCGCAGCGGACCGCGCGGCGCGAGCTGCACCGGCTCGGCCACCGGCCAGCCGTCGACCCACTCGACGCGGGTGACGAAGGTCTCGCGGCCCAGCGCCGAGAAGGCGCGGGTGGCGCCGCGCGGGCGGACGCCGAGCATCACGAGCAGAGTCGAGCCGTCCGGTCCTTCGACGAGGTCGCCGTGACCGGTGTTCTGCACGGGCCGCGTCGTCCCCCGGGCGGTGAGGAACGGATTCGTCGGCGCGGTCTCGAAGGGCCCCTCCGGCGAGTCGCTGCGGGCGATGGAGACACCGTGGCCCCGCTCCGTCCCGCCCTCGGCGATGAGCAGGTACCACGTGTCGTCGCGACTGTCGCGCCCGGGGCGGCGGTACAGGTGCGGCGCCTCCGGGAAGCCGCCGCCCGTGCCCGACCACAGCGAGCGCGGCTCCTCGAGGATCCTGCCCGTGGCGAGATCGACGCGCACCTGCTGGATGCCGAGGTGCTGCCCCGCCTCGGGACCGTCGAGGATCAGCCCGGAGTAGGTGACGTAGGCGGTGCCGTCGGCGGTCCAGGCGAGGTCGGGGTCGATACCCTGCAGGCCCGCTCCGCTCTCGGAGCGCAGCACCGTGCCGTCGCTCCAGGGCCCCGTCGGATCCTCCGCCGTGAAGACCACGCAGCCGCGGCCCGCGGGCACGACCACGATCACGTGGAAGAGACCGTCGTGGTGGCGGATGGTGGGCGCCCACACTCCGAGGCCCGTCGGCACCTCCTCGACCGCGATCTGCTCGGGGCGCGTCGCGACATTGCCGATGCGCTCCCAGGTGTCGAAGTCGGTGCTGCGATGGACCGGGATGCCGGGCAGGTACTCGAAGGTCGACGTGACGATGTAGTAGACGCCGTCGACGGCCACCACGCTCGGGTCGGGGTTGAATCCGGGGATCAGCGGGTTCGGGTGCGGGGCCCCCACCCGTCCGCCCGAGGAGACGGCGCTCATGCCAGCAGCTCGAGCTCGGTGGCGAGAGGGACGTCCTCGAGCGAGGTGCCGACGCGGATCGTGAACGCACCCGGCTCGTAGTCCCAGCCGTCGTTCCAGGTGGCGAGGAGGCGCGTCGGCACGGTGATCGCGATCTGCGCACTCGCTCCGGCCTCGACGCTCGCGCTCTCGAAGCCCACGAGCCAGCGGACCGGGCGCTCGACGACCGAGTCGCGGCGCTCGGCGTAGGCCTGCAGCACCACCTTGCCCGCGCGCTCGCCCGTGTTCGCGACGTCGACGAGGAGGACCGCGTCCTCGCCCGCGGCGGTCGGCGACGGCTCCGAGACCGAGAGCAGGTCGAACGAGGTGTAGCCGAGACCGTGGCCGAAGCCGTAGGCCGGCTCGACCTCGCTGCGCAGCCAGGCGCGGTAGCCGATGTGGATGCCCTCGTCGTAGTGCAGCTCGCCGTCGGTCGGCAGCGTGGACAGCACGGGGACGTCCTCGATCGCGGCCGGCCACGTCGTGGGGAGGCGTCCGCCGGGCTCGACGCGGCCGAGGAGGACGTCGGCGACCGCGTCGCCCATCTCCTGGCCGCCGAAGTAGCCGACCAGCACGGCGGCGACCTCGTCGCGCCAGGGCAGCAGCACGGGGGCTCCGGCGTTGACGACGACGACGGTGCGCGGGTTGACGGCGGCGACGGCGCGCACGAGCGCGTCCTGCTCGCCGGGCAGGTCGAGCGAGCTGCGGTCGTAGCCCTCCGACTCGACGGCGGAGTTGGTGCCGACGACCACGAGGGCCACGTCGGCGTCGCGGGCGAGCGCCACCGCCGCGGCGATCAGCTCGTCGGCCGGGGTGTCCTCGGGCTCGAGGCCGTAGGTGAAGCCCAGCGCGCCGTCGAGGTCGCCCTCGGCGTGCACGATGTCGTACTCGATGCGGATGTCGACCGGCGTGCCCGCGGTGACCGTGAGCGGCGCCGAGACCGACGGCGGCGCGAGCAGCGAGGCGCCGAGGTCGTTGCCGACCGGCGAGAGCGTCTCCTCGAGGAACAGCTCGCCGTCGACGAAGACGCGGGCGGTGCCGGCGACGGCGAAGCCGAGGCGCACGGTGGCGTCGGCCGCGGGGGTCAGGATCGTCGAGAACTCGACGCGGGCCGAGGCGGCGATGGGTGCCGTGCCGCCGAACCAGACGAGGGAGGTGGCGCGGCGGTCCTCGACGAAGAGCTCGGCGCCGGAGTGGTCGAGGAAGCGCACGCGCTGCCCGGGCTCTCCGGTGACGGGGTTCGTGATGGTCTCGAGGGCGAGCGGAGCGACTCCGTCCTGCACGACCGCGCCGAGGGCGTAGTCGACGCGGGCGCCGGGGAGCGCGGCGCGGATGCCGTCGAGCGGGGTGACGACCTTCTCGGGGAGCACGGTCGCGGATCCGCCGCCCTGGGTGCGCGCCTCGCGGGCGTTGTGCCCGATGACGGCGACGGAGGCGAGGGCGCTCGCGTCCCACGGCAGCTCGCCCGTGTTGCGCAGCAGCACGCTGCCCGCCGCGGCGGCCTCGCGGGCGAAGGCCCTGCCGTCCTCGACGAGCACCGGCTCGGCGACGGCCGGGGCGAAGCCCTCGAGCGCGCCGACGCGGGCGGCGAGGCGGAGGATGCGGCGCACCTTGCGGTCGACGACCGCCTCCTCGATCGCGCCGGAGCGGACGGCCTCGACCAGCGCGGCGCCCCAGGGTCCGTCGGGTCCGGGCATGACCAGATCCTGGGCGGCGCGGGCGCTGTCGACCGAGCGCACCGCGGTCCAGTCGCTGATGACGACTCCGTCGAAGCCCCATTCGCTGTTCAGCGGGGTCTCGAGCAGGTCGTTCTCGGTCGCGGTGACTCCGTTGACGGAGTTGTAGGAGCTCATCACCAGCCAGGCGCGCGTCTCGACGATCGCCCGCTCGAAGGCGAGGAGGTAGAGCTCGCGCAGGGCGCGGTCGCCGACCCGGACGTCGACGGTGAAGCGGTCGGTCTCGGAGTCGTTGGCGATGTAGTGCTTCGGAGTCGCGCCGACGCCGTTCTCCTGCACGCCGCTGACGTAGGCGGCGGCCAGGTCGGCGGTGAGCACCGGATCCTCGCTGAAGCCCTCGAAGTGGCGGCCGCCGAGCGGCGAGCGGTGCAGGTTGATGGTCGGGCCGAGGACGACGTCGACGTCCTTGCGGCGCGCCTCGACCGCGGCGGCGGCTCCGTAGCGCCTGGCGATCGAGCGGTCCCACGAGGAGGAGAGGGCGGTCGCCGAGGGCAGGTTGAGCGAGGGCGAGCGCTCGTCCCAGACCTCGCCGCGGACGCCCGACGGGCCGTCGGAGACGAGCATGCGGCGCAGGCCGATCTTCTCGATCGGCCAGGTGGTCCAGAAGTCGCGGCCGGTGAGCAGCTGCACCTTCTCGTCGAGGTCGAGGCGGCCGATCAGCTCGGTGAGCAGGGCGTCGGCGTCGGGCCCCTCGGCACTGATCTGCGGGGTGGTGGCGGTGTCGGTCACGGGGTTCTCTTTCGTCATCGATCAGGCGGAGTGGGCGGCGACGAACGCGCGGCGCTCGTCACGGCGGGCGGCCTGGCGTACGGGGTCGGCCACGGGGGCCGCGAGGAAGAGGCGCTGCGTGTAGGGGTGCTCCGGGCGCGCGGTGACCTGGTCGCCGTCGCCCCACTCCACAATCTCGCCGTGGTACATCACGGCGACCCGGTGCGAGAGGTGCCGCACGACGGCGAGGTCGTGCGAGACGAAGAGGTACGCGACTCCGGTGCGCTCCTGGATCTCGGTGAAGAGATCGAGCACGCGGGCCTGGGTCGAGAGGTCCAGCGCCGAGACCGGCTCGTCGCAGACGATCAGGCGCGGCTCGAGGGCGAGCGCACGGGCGATCGCGATGCGCTGCCGCTGGCCGCCCGAGAACTCGCGCGGGAGGCGGCCTGACGCCGACTGCGGCAGGCCCACCTGATCGAGCAGCTCGCGCACGCGCTTCGAGGCGACCTTGGCGTCGACCTTCCGCACGGTGAGCGGCTCGACCAGGATCTGCTCGATCGTCAGCGAGGGGTTGAGCGAGGTGTAGGGATCCTGGAACACGACCTGGATCTCGGAGGAGAGCCCGCGGCGCTCGCGCCGGTCGAGGTGCGCGATGTCGCGGCCGTTGTAGAGGATCTCGCCCCCCGTCACCGGGGCGAGCCCGAGGACGGCCCGGCCGAGCGTGGTCTTGCCCGAGCCCGACTCGCCGACGAGGCCCACGGTCTCGCCGGGGCGGATGTCGAGCGAGACGCCCTTCAGGGCCTTGAACGGCTGGGCCCGGAAGCCCTTGCCGGGGTACTCGACGACGACGTCCTTGACGTCGAGAAGCAGTTCGCTCATCGCTGGGCCTCCTTGGGAACAGTCCCGACGAGCGGTCCGCGAGCGGGCCCCTCCTCGAGGATCGCGTCGAACAGAGCGCGGGTGTAGGGGTGACGGGGCTCGGCGAAGATCGAGCGGACCGGGCCGGTCTCGACGATCCGGCCGTCGCGCATGACCGAGACCCGGTCGCACAGGTCGGCGACGACGCCGAAGTTGTGGGTGACGAGGATCATGCCCATGTCGAGCTCGGACTGCAGTTCGCGCAGCAGATCGAGCACCTCGGCCTGCACGGTCACGTCGAGCGCTGTGGTCGGCTCATCGGCGATCAGCAGGTCGGGGTCGCACGAGACGGCTCCGGCGATCAGCACCCGCTGGGCCATGCCGCCCGAGACCTCGTGCGGGTAGGCGTCGAAGGTGCGCTGCGGGTTGGGGATGCCCACTCGCGTGAGCAGCGCGATCGCCCGCTCCTTCGCCTCCGCCTTCGAGATGCCCAGGCACACGCGCATCGGCTGCACCAGCTGGGTGCCGATGGTGAACGAGGGATCGAGGTTCGACATCGGCTCCTGGGGGATGTAGGCGATGCGCTTGCCGCGCAGCTTCGTCATCTCCTTCTCGGACAGGTGGGCGAGATCCTGGCCGTCGAAGACGATGGAGCCGCCGGTGATGGTGCCGCCGCCGGGCAGCAGGCGCAGGATCGACCAGGCGGTCTGCGTCTTGCCCGAGCCCGACTCTCCGATGAGCCCGTGGATCTCGCCGCGGCGGACCGAGAGCGAGACGTCGTGCACGACGGTCTTCGTCGAGCCGTCGCCCTGGCCGTAGCCGATCGAGAGGTTCGTGACGCGCAGCACCTCGGCGGCGCTGGAGACGGCCGTCTCCTCGTGCACGACGGTCTGCGGCGTCGCCGCGTCCTCGTCGAGCATCGTCTGGATGCCGATGGTCGAGAGGCTGGTCGGCACCGTCGCCGGGGCCGACGCCGCCTTGCGCTTCTTCGAGCGCTTCGCTCCGGAGGCGCTCTGCTCGAGCTCGTCACGCATCGCGTTGCCCAGGAGGGTCAGCGCGATCGAGGTGAGCGCGATCGCCAGGCTCGGCCAGAGCATCAGGATCGGGGCGTTGAACACGTTGGAGAAGCCGTCGTTGAGCATCGAGCCCCAGGTCGGGATCGACAGGTCGCCGAGGCCCAGGAACTCGAGCCCTGCCTGGATCGCGATGGCGATGCCCGCGATGAGCGCCGCCTGGATGATGACGGGAGCGCGGACGACGGTGAGGATGTGCCGGGCGATGATCCGCCCGTTGCTGAGCCCGGAGACGCGGGCCGCGTCGACGAAGAGCTCGCCGCGCACCGCGGTGACGGAGGCGTAGACCAGCCGGTGGAACGCGGGCGAGAGCAGGACGCCGAAGATGGCCATCGAGAGCCACATCGACGGGCCGATGACGGCGCGGGCGGCCAGGAGCACCACGATGCCGGGGAGCGCCATCAGGAGTCCGGTCGTCCAGGACGAGATCGAGTCGAACCAGCCGCCGAAGTAGCCGGCGAGCAGGCCGCTCGTCACGCCGATGACCATCGCGACCAGGAGGGCGACCAGGGCGCCGGCGAGGCTGAACTGCGTCGCGAAGAGCAGGCGCGAGAGTACGTCGCGTCCGGCGCTGTCGGCGCCGAGCGGGTGCGCGCCTCCGGGCGCCGCGAGCACGTCCTGGAGCGACGCCTGATTGGGGTCGGCCGGGGCGAGCAGAGGAGCGAGGACCGCCGAGAGCACGACCAGGGCGAGGAACACGAGCGAGACGATCCCGACCGGGTTGTGCAGGAGCCGGCGGAAGAGGTGCGTGCGGGCGGCTCGCTCCTCGATCCCGATGGTGAGGGACGGATCGGGCAGCGGAGCGGTGGCGGTCATGAGAGTCGCACCTTCGGGTTGAGCCAGCCCTGGAGCAGGTCGATGAGCAGGTTGACGATGACGACGATGATCGCCGTGATGAGCACGAGGCCCATGACCAGCGGGATGTCGCCCTGGGTGGTCGCGATGACCGCGACCTGGCCGAGACCCGGGATCGCGAAGATCTGCTCCACGATCACGGCGCCGCCGAGGAGGCCGATGAACTGCACCGCGAGCACGGCGAGAGCGGGGCCTCCGGCGTTCCGGAGCACGTGCTGGAAGACCACTCGGGAGGCGGGGAGGCCGCGGGAGCGGAGGGTCCGCACGTAGTCCTGGCGGAGCGCGTCGATGACCGAGCCGCGGACCTGCTGCGCCACACCGGCGATGCCTCCGATCGCGAGGGCGATGATCGGCAGCGTGACGGTGGCGGCCCACCCCGAGAACGAGTCGGAGAGGTTGACGTAGCCGGTCGGCTTGAACCAGCGGAGGTTGATCGCGAAGACCGTCACGAGGCCCAGCGCGATGAGGAAGCCGGGGATCGCGAAGCCGAGGATCGAGACGATCTGCACGAGCCGGTCGGCCCAGCCGCGGCGGACCGCGGCCCAGACTCCGAGGACCACGGCGACGATCGCCGAGATGATGGTGGCGCCGATCACCAGCGAGAGCGTGACGCTGACCCTGGTGCTGATGGCGGTGGTGACGGCCTGGCCGGTGAACCACGAGTTGCCGAGGTCGCCGGTCACGGCGCCGCCGAGCCAGCCGACGTACTGCGACCAGATCGGCTGGTCGAGGCCGAGCTCGGCGGCGCGCTGCGCCACCGCTTCCGGCGTCGCGTTCTGTCCGAGGATGCGGCGGGCGATGTCGCCGCCGCCGAGGTAGAGGAGGGCGTACGCGACGACGGAGATGAGCACCACGAGGATGATCCCCGAGATGACGCGTCGCAGGATGAACCTGGTCATCAGTGGTCCTTCGATGAGGAGTGGCAGCGCTCACACTCGGCGGCGCGGAGAGAAGCGGAGGGGGCCGGCGGGTGGGCCGGCCCCCTCACGACCGGATCAGGCCGGGGTGATGTTCCAGAGGTACGGGTAGGCGTTGCCCGTCTGGGTCTCGACCTTGGTGTTCGCGTCGGTCACGAAGCTCGACTGCTGGCGGTACCAGGGGGCGAACCAGGCGTTCTCGACCGTGTAGGTGTTGACGGCCTTGACGGCGTCGGCGTAGCCGGCCTCGTCGGCGGTGCGCACGGCCTCGATCAGCGTCGCGAGCTCGGGATCGGCGTTCTTGAAGGGGTTGAAGATCGCGTTCTCGCTGAGCTCGAAGTTGATCAGCGCCCAGTCGGGGTCCTGCTGCAGCGTGAGCCACGTCGCGGCGAACTTCGGGGTGAGCACATCGGCGATGAAGTTGTTGCCGGCGTCGGTGTAGGTCACGGTGATGCCGACCTCGGAGAGCTGCTGCTGGATGAGCGTGAAGGTCGCGGAGCCGACCAGCGAGGAGCTGGGCATGTTCAGCTCGAAGCCGTCGGGGTAGCCGGCCTCGGCGAGCAGCTCCTTGGCCTTCTCGGGGTCGTAGGGGTAGTCGTCGTCGAGCGACTCGTCGTAGCCCTCGGAGGAGGTCGGGAAGATCTGGGTCGTCGGGGTGCCGTAGCCCTGGCCGATCGCCGTGAGCAGCGACTCCTTGTCGAAGGCGTAGTTGATGGCCTGGCGGACGCGGACGTCCTTCAGGGCCGGCGCGATCGTGCCGTCGCGGTCGAGCAGCAGCAGACCGGTCCAGTTGAGCTCGAAGGCGTTGACGGTGAAGCCCGACGCCTCGATCTCCTTGAGGTCGTTGTTGTCGACCGTGTTGGCCGCGTTGACCTGGCCGCCCTTGATCGCGTTCACCAGAGCGGTGGAGTCGCTGTAGACGTTGATGACGAGGTCGTCGTAGTGGACCGAGTCCTCGTCCCAGTAGCCGTCGCGCTTGGTGAAGGCGTAGGAGGTGCCGATGACGGTCTTCGCCGCGTCGAGCTCGTAGGGGCCGGATCCGACGGGAACGGTCTGGATGTCGGCCGACTCGAAGGCCGAGGGCGCCTCGACGAGGCCGGCGTTCTGCGTCAGGTAGAAGAGGAAGGTCGGGTTGGCCTGCTTCAGGGTGACCGTGACGGTCGAGGCGTCGGTCGCGACGGCGTCGGCGAGGTCGGCCATCTTGTTCGTGTCGGGCGAGGTGCCGTCGCGGAAGCGGATCAGGTTCTGGGCGACCGCATCGGCGTCGAGCGTCGAGCCGTCCGAGAAGGTGACGCCGTCGCGGATCGTGAGGGTGAGGACGGTGCTGTCCTCGTTGTACTCCCACGCGGAGGCGAGGCCCTCGGTGATCGTGCCGTCGGGCTCGGCCCGCAGCACCGTGTCGTACACGGCCTGCATGTAGGGCGACTCGTTGGCCCAGTACGAGTCCGCCGCAGCGAACGTCGACAGGGTCTGGATCGCGCCGAGGGTGAGCGTGCCGCCCGAGCCGTCGGAGGATCCTCCCTCGGAGTCTGCAGCGCAGCTGGTCAAGCCGACCATCGTGGTGATGGCGATCGCAGCGGCCGCCAGCCTCTTCCATCGGAACATCTTCGGTCTCCAGGTTCTCCCGACTCTTCCATGAGCCGGTGCCGAGGAAGCTAACACGAAAAACAGTTGACCCCTAGGTTTTCATCGAAAAAACTTCGTGGCGTTAGGTTTTCGTGATTTCGTGACCGGTCACGTCCCTCGAGTGCGATCGCTTCTGCGCGCTGACGGGGAGAAACCTGAAACCCGAATCCGTCGAGGTTTTTGACTCGGAAACCTCAAGGGGTTAGGTTTCTCAGACCGGGGGCATCCCTGCCCGCCTCACGGCGCTCCACTCCACCACCTCGCAACGACGCGCCAGGAGGCACTTCATGGCACTCCCCACCTCACCGCCGCGGCGACCGCGCGGGCAGTACGCCAAGACGGCCGCCCGGCGCGCCGAGATCGTCCGCGCGGGTCTCGAGGTGTTCTCGGCGAGCGGCTACCACGCCGCGTCCCTCCGCGAGATCGCCGAGAAGGTCGGGCTCAGCCAGGCGGGGGTCCTCCACCACTTCGCCAACAAGTGGGAGCTGCTCTCGGCGGTCCTCACCCTGCGCGACGACGAGTCGCTGGTGCGCGTGCCGCGAGGCGACCAGATCTCCGGGCTCGAGACGATCCGCGGACTCGTCGACCTGGTCGCCTACAACACCCGGATCCCGGGCCTCGTCGAGCTGCAGTGCGTGCTGTCGGCCGAGGCGACCCACGCCGATCACCCGGCGCACGAGTACTTCGCCAAGCGCTACCGCTTCGTGATCGACCTGCTCACCGACGCCTTCGGCGACATGCTGACCAAGGGCCAGCTCGAGCCGGGGGTCGATCCGCGCAGCGCCGCGATCCGCGCCGTCGCGACGATGGACGGGCTCCAGGTGCAGTGGCTCCTCCAGCGCGACGCGCTCGACATGCAGACGGAGTTCCGCCTGGCCATCCAGACCCTGACCACTGTGGAGGTCTGAGCGTGCCCTTCTCCCGCGACTCGACCCTCGCCTCCGCCCTCGACCACCCCGACGCGGCCGACGTCGTCCGGCGGTTCGCCCCCGGAGTCGTGAACTCGCCGCTGCTCGTGCAGCTGCGGTCGGCACCGCTCGGCCTCGTCGTCGGCATGGACCCGCTCCTCAAGGCGGACCCGGCCCGCGAGGAGTCGTTCTGGTCGACGCTCGCCGACGTGGACGACTCCGCAGTCGCGGCCCCGCGGCCCGAGCGCGTCGCGATCGTGCCCGGCGACGACTACGACGACGCACCCCGGGGATGCGCCCGACTGCGGGACGCCGTCGCGGGCACCGTGCAGGCGCCCTGCGAGATCGTCGTCGACGGCCCCTCGCACGGCAACCCGTTCGTCGACGTCGAGTTCGGCGCCGAGTTCCGGCTCGGCGAGGAGGTCGTCCACGTCGGCGGGTTCTACGACGGCGACGGCGTCTACCGCGCCCGGTTCCTCCCCCGCACGGCCGGCACCTGGAGCGTCAGCACCTCCTCCACCGCCCGCTCCCTCGACGGCCTCCGGGGCACCGTCGTCGTCGGCGACGCCCTTCCCGGCGCCCACGGTCCGGTCCGGGTCGCCGACACCTTCCACTTCGCGCACGAGGACGGCACCCGCCACCTCCCCCTCGGCACGACCGCCTACGCCTGGAACCACCAGGTCGCGGCCCTCGAGGAGGCGACCCTCGCGACGCTCGCCGACGCGCCCTTCACCAAGGTGCGGATGTGCGTGTTCCCGAAGGCGTACCTGTACAACACGAACGAGCCCGAGCTGTACCCGTTCTCGCGCGGGGACGACGGCGAGTGGGACTTCGACCGCCCCGTGCCAGCCTTCTTCCGGCATCTCGAGGAGCGCGTCGCCGACCTCGCCGCGCTCGGGATCCAGGCCGACCTCATCCTGTTCCACGCCTACGACCGCTGGGGCTTCTCGGACATGGGCCGCGCGGCCGACGACCTGCTCACGCGCTACGTGGTGCGCCGTCTCGCCGCGCACCCGAACATCTGGTGGTCGATGGCGAACGAGTACGACCTGCTCTGGTCGAAGACCGTCGACGACTGGGAGCGGCTGGCCGGGATCGTCGTCGCCGAGGACCCGGTCGGCCACCTGCTCTCGATCCACAACTGCTTCGGCTTCTACGACTACTCGCGGCCGTGGATCACCCACGCGAGCGTCCAGCGCATCGACGTCTACCGCACCGCCGAGAACACCGACGCGTGGCGCCGGGAGTGGGGCAAGCCCGTCGTCATCGACGAGTGCGCCTACGAGGGCGACATCGACCAGGGCTGGGGCAACATCACCGGCGAGGAGATGACGCGCCGCTTCTGGGAGGGCGCCGTGCGCGGCGGCTACGTCGGCCACGGCGAGACCTACCTCAACGACCGCGAGGAGCTGTGGTGGTCGAAGGGCGGCGAGCTCGTCGGCGACAGCCCCGCGCGGATCGCGTTCCTCCGCCGCATCACCGAGGAGATGCCGGGCGGGCGGATGGACCCGCTGCCGTCGGACTGGGACGCGCCCTGGGGCGGCTCGGGCGACGTGCAGCTGGTGTACTTCGGCTTCAACCGGCCGCGCTTCCGCACGATCGTGCGGGATCCCGCCGACCGGTGGACCGTGGACGTCATCGACACGTGGGGGATGAGCGTGTCGCGGGTGCCCGGCGTCTTCTCGGGATCGTTCCGGGTGGAGCTGCCGGCGCGGCAGTTCATGGCGATCCGCCTGACGAAGGTGCTCTCGTGACCGCCGTGCCTCCGCGGGTGCGCGTCATCTCGGACAACGACTACTCCGGCGACCCCGACGGCCTGGTGCAGCTGGCGCAGCACGCGCTGTCGCCCTCGGTCGAGCTCGTGATCGTGATCGGCTCGCACCTGCGGCCCGACGACCCCTTCGACCCGTCGGGACGGTCGGCCGACAATGCGGCCGAGGCGGCGCGCACGGTGCTCGCGCTCTGCGGTCGCTCCGACGTGCCGGTGGTGGCGGGGTCGAACACCGCGCTCGACTCCGCTGCGGAGGCGTCGCCCGCCGCGCACGCGATCGTCGCCGAGGCCCTGCGCGAGGATCCCCGCCCGCTCTACCTGTGCGCCGGAGCGGGACTCACCGAGGTCGCGGCGGCGCTCCGCCTCGAGCCAGCGATCGCCTCGCGGATGACGCTCGTCTGGATCGGCGGGCCCGAGCATCCGGGGCTCGCCTCGCCGCCGCCGGGCGCCATGCCGATCGAGTACAACCTGCTCATCGACGTCGCCGCCGCGAGCGAGGTGTTCGCCTCGGAGCTGCCGATCGAGCAGTTCCCGCGCGACGCCTACCGGCAGGTCCTCGCGTCGACGGCAGAGCTGCGCGTGCGGATGCACGGTGCGGGCGCGCTCGGTCGTCACCTCGCCGATGCGCTCGACACGGTCTTCGCGATGGGGGCCGCGCACGGCCTGAGCTTCGGCGAGACCTACGCGCTCGGCGACAGCCCGCTCGTCCTCGCGACCGCGCTGCTCTCGGCGTTCGAGCCGGCCGCCTCCTCGAGCCGCAGCGTGCTCGTGCCGCGCCCGGGCATCTCGGCCGACGGGCAGTACACGGCCGGCACAGGAGGGCCCGAGGTGCGCGTCTACACGGCGGTCGACACGCGACTGCTGCTCGAGGACCTGTACGCGAAGCTCGCGCTGGCGGGGCTCACGGACTGAGCGTCCGGGGGACGAGGCCCGCGTCGGCGAGCAGCCGGGCCGCCGAGAGCGTCGACAGGTCGTGCCCGTGCGCCCCGATCAGCTGCGCCGCGATCGGCAGGCCCGAGGAGGAGCCGAGCCCGATCGGGAGGACCGTCGACGGGCCCATCGCGAGATTCGCCAGGTTGCTCCAGCGGCTGATCGCGGGCTCACCCTCGGAGGCGACCGGTGCCATGGGGGCCGCGGACGGCACCGTCGGGGCGAGAACCACGTCGACGTCGGCGATCGTGTCGTGCCAGTGGTCGCGGATGCCGATCTGCGCGTCCAGATCGGCCCAGACCTGCGCGGCGGGGGCTCCTGCAGTGGGGTCGCCGACGGTGTCGAAGCCTGCCGCCGTGCCGTCGAGTGCCGCTCCGTAGGCGATCTCGTGCTGCACCAGCCGGTCGAACAGCTGCTCGGCGTCCGCGGTCGCCAGAACGTAGTCGCGGATCACGCGGACGCTCGAGACGGCCCGTCCGAGGCGGTCCGCCAGGGCCTCGAGAGCCTCCGCCGTCTCGTCGTCGATCGGGGCCGACTCCTCTGAGAGCCAGAGCCCGACCCGCAGCTCGCCGAGCGCCGCGAACCGAGGAGCGGGCAGCGCGAGCCGCCACGGACCGGGCGACGCGGTGCCTGCGAGCACCTCGAAGAGGGCCGCCGTGTCGTCGGCGCTGCGGGCGATCGGTCCGGCGACGGAGGCGGAGGGCTCGAGCCGCGTGCCCGTCCGCCACGGCAGGTGGCCGCGCTTCGAGATCACTCCGTTGCTCGGGCGGTGCCCGCAGACCCCGTTCCAGGCCGCGGGCACCCGGATCGAGCCGACCAGGTCGCTGCCCAGGTCTCCCCATGACAGACCGGAGGCGACGGCCGCCGCGGACCCGCCCGACGAGCCGCCGGCCGAGAGCCCCGCGCCCCACGGGTTGGGTGTGCGCCCGTAGACGTCGTTGGCGGTGTCGAGCGTGGCGAGGAACGCGGGGACGTTCGTCTTGCCGAGGATCACCGCGTCGGCGGCCCGGAGCGCCGCGACCGCGGGAGCGTCGCTCCCGGAGCGGTGCACGCTGCCGGCCGTGCCGACGCTGCCGACGAGCCCCTCGACCTCGAACGCGTCCTTGACCGTGATCGGCACCCCGGCGAGCGGGCCCAGCGGCTCGCCTCGCCGCCTCCGCTCGTCGACCGACGCCGCCGCGCGCAGCACCGCCTCCGGATCGTGCGCCACCACGGTCGTCGGATGCTCGCCGACCGCCGCCAGCCGATCGGCGGCGACCTCGACGGCCGACACCTCCCCCGCGGCGAGCGCCGCCCGCAGCTCCGCGATGCTCGAGAACGGGTCGATGCGTGTCATGCGTCCATCCTCCCGGCCGATCCGGGATCGCGGAGGGGGTTCCCCTCGGCGGGCAGGCGCGGTGTTCTCAGAACGGCGGCGGAGCCTGGGCTCGGGGCGCGTCGACGGTCAGCACCCGCCCCGCCGGGCTCCGCCATTCGACCTCTCCCCCGCCCCGATTGGTCGGCTGCCAGGTGGTGAGGTGCCTGAGGCGATGGTGGGAGGCGCAGAGGTGCGCCAGGTTGTCGGCGTCGGTGGCGCCTCCGTGCTCCCACGGGACGGTGTGGTCGAGCTCGCTGCTGCGGGCGGTGCGGAGGCAGCCCGGGAACCGACAGGTCTGATCGCGGTGGATGAGGGCCCTGCGCAGCTCGACGGGTGGCCGGTAGCGCCGTCGATCGACCCCGAGGGTCACCCCGGTGAACGGGTCGGTGAGGATGCGGGTGAGGCTCGGGGCGGCGGCGGCGAGCTCGCGGGCGGTCTCGAGATCGATCGGCCCGTAGCCGTCAAGGATCGCGGGCTCGTCGGAGCGGCCGAGGAGGCTGAGAACGGGAACGGTCACGGCGACGACGGCGCGGATGCCGCGCGAGATGGTGGTCGAGCGGCGATCGGTGCCGGTCTCCCCCTCGAGGAGCATCGCCGCCGCCACGTCCGCCCTGATCTGCGTCAGCGTTCTCGGGTCCTCCGCCCGTGTCGAGGCCTCGCGCACCGAGCGCGCAGCGCGGTCGATCCGGTCGAAGGCTCCGTACGCCTCCGGGGCGGGCACGTGCAGGTGCAGAGTGGCCATACCGTCGCGCTCGGCGTCGACCCAGACTCCGCGATCCTCCCGGCAGCGCCGGTGCCGTTCGGTCAGGGTCTCGGGGTGTAGCCGCTCGCGGAGCGCGCGGAGTCGCCGGCGCAGCTGCGGCGGAGTGCAGGTGGTCGCGAGGACCGCCGCCGCCTCGTCGAAGCGCGGCCGCACCTCCTCCGGGACTGCGACCACCTCGGACGTCACGACTCGGGCGTGCTCGTAGGCGCAGCGCCCGGCCTTCAGCTCGGCGAGCGTCGCGGGCAGCTCGTTCACGAGGAGGCGGCTCTCGTCGACGAGGGTGGCCGCGTGCGACTCCGAAACCCGGAAGGTCGTCGCGACCTCGGCGACGTGCGCGCGCGCCGCCGCCTCGAGCCGGTCGTGCTGCTCGTGGACTCCGACCTGCACGAGCGCCTCGGGCAGCGCGTACGCGATGCGTCTCGACCACTCGATCAGCTCGGCCTGCTCGGCGGCGACGCTCGACATAAACCGCCTCAGCGCGGCCGCGGCGTCGAGGGCCTGCCCGTACGCCTCCTCGAAGCACGCGTGCACTGAGGGGCCTCCCCCGACGGGCGGTGCGTACGGATCGATCGTGGCCATGCACGGAGGATGACACCGACCACTGACATCGAAACCGAGCGATCGTCAGCTGAGTCGGTCGTCGACCCGCGCTCGATGCTGCGTCTCCGATCGCCAGACGACCGCTCGATGCAGGAGGTCGTTGGCGAAGAAAAGGTTGTGACTCCTCCGCAGAGGACTGCCTCCGCGGCGCATCAGGGTCGTGTTGAGCTTGTAAGCAGCGTCGAGGAAGGGAGAGAAGTCGAGCGCGAGAAGCAGATCCGCCCACGACTCGAAGACGTACTGAGCGACCGCCGCGCTCTTGTAGTCGGCGTCGTACCCCTCCGCGAAGATCGACGGCAGATCTTGGTCGGCCTCGGAGACAAGCGCATCGAAGGTAGGCGCGTCGATATTGACACAGATCATCAGCTCGCCGTTCGTCCGGTCCTCCTGCACATAAACGGTCTCGAGTACCCCACAGCTGAGAGTGAGCAGACGACGGGCCTTCTTCGTCCTGTTCGTCGAGGGCAACGCCGAAACCGTCCAGAGGACCCGCTGTGTTCCGAAGGGATCCGACACCGTCTCGCCGATGTAGCGGCCGAGCGCCCGCGCGAGCTCGTCGTAGTCGGCGCGTCGGCTGAGTTCCCAGAATCGTCCCGGAAGTGTCGCTCCACCCTCGTCTCCGATCAGACCTCGACGCCCTCGCTCCCACGGCAGGAGAACGCTGCGCCCCTCCTCGACGGTCACCCCGAGGTCCTCGCTCCCACCCGGCCACCCGGTCAAGGCGAGATTTCGCAGGCTGTGCGCGGCCTCCTGTCGCCGGATCTCCTCGACCTCGCACTCATCGAGCAGCTCAGGAGGACACGGCGCGAAGGAGAGCGCGACGACGTCGCCGTGGTGACGACGGTGAGTCGCGTACCGGCTGACGATGTTCCTCGTCTGCCCGACATAGCGCTGGCCGTTCTCGAACTCGAGAACATAGATACCGCACAGAGTCTTCCGACCCAGGAAGAGTGCCGCGGCCGACCCGGCCTCACTCATGTCGTAACGCACGAAGGCGAGTGGCGGAGCGGTCATGAGCAGGACGGCGCGCGATGAACCCTACGCACGCGACTCCACCCGCCCGCCGTCCTCCGCCCCGGTCCCCCTCCAGCGCGCGACCGCGTTGCCGGGGTGGTAGATCACCAGCGCCGCCGCCGCGCCGAGCACGATCCCGCCGAGCTCGAACCCGCCCGACGAGAACGCGAAGCCCGCGATCGCGATCACGAGCGAGACCGCGGCCGTGTACTGGTTGACCGGGCGGGAGAAGTCGACGCGGTTGTCGATCCAGATCTTGATGCCGATCACGCCGATGAGTCCGTAGAGCGCGGTGGTCGCGCCTCCGAGGACCCCGGCGGGGATCGAGTTGAAGACGGCGCCCACCTTGGGCGACAGGCTCAGCAGCACGGCCGTGACGCCGGCGACCCAGTAGGCGGCGGTGGAGTAGACGCGGGTCGCGGCCATCACGCCGATGTTCTCGCCGTAGGTGGTGGTGCCGGAGCCGCCGAACGCGCCGGAGACGGTGGTCGCGAGTCCGTCGGCGATGAGCGCGCGGCCGGTGTGCGCGTTGACGGCGGAGTCGGTCATCGTCGCGACGCCGCGCACGTGACCCACGTTCTCGGCGATCAGCACGAGCACGACGGGGAGGAACATCGCGATGCCCGACCACGTCGATCCGCTCGCGAAGTCGGGGAACGTGAAGGGAGGCAGCCCCACCCACGCCGCGTCGGCGACGGCGGAGTAGTCGATCTCGCCCCGCAGCAGAGCGACGAGATAGCCGACCACGACGCCGACGAAGATCGAGATGCGGCCGAGGAAGCCGCGGAAGAACACGCTGCCGAGCACGATCGCGGCGAGAGTGACGGTGCCCGTGACGGGCGCCTCCTGGAACGAGAGCCACGCCGTGGGCGCGAGGTTGAAGCCGATCAGCGCGACGATCGCGCCCGACACGACCGGAGGCATCAGCCGGTCGATCCAGCCGAGACCGACGAACTGCACCACGAAGCCGACCGCGGCGAGCAGGACGCCGACGGCCACGACTCCGGCGAGCGCCGAGCCCGTGCCGCCCGTCGCGGTCGCGGCGGTGACGGGCGCGATGAAGGCGAAGCTCGAACCGAGGTAGCTCGGGAGCCTGTTGCGGGTGATCACGAGGAACAGCAGCGTGCCGAGACCCGAGAACAGGAGGGTCGTCGCGACCGGGAAGCCGGTGAGCACGGGGACGAGGAAGGTCGCGCCGAACATGGCGACGACGTGCTGGATGCCGATCGCGATCGTGGCGGGCCAGCTCAGCCGCTCGTCGGGGGCGACGACGGCGCCGGGCTCGACGGTGCGGCCGTCTCCGTGCAGGGACCAGATGGGCATGGGGCTCACAGTAGCGATCGCTGCACCCTGGTCCTGCCCGCTCGGGTCGACCTACCATCGAGCATGCGCTCCTCCGGCCGGCTCGACGACGACGGGTTCGCCGCGCTGCTCGCCGAGCAGGTCGCCCGCATCCGCGCGACCTTCGGCGATCTGCCGGTCTGGGCGATCGAGGGCTGGACCGGCGAGCGCCTCGTCTCGGAGTGGATCTTCGAGGGCGGCCCGCACTGCCTCGCGTTCGCCAGGAGCGGCGCCGCACTCGACGAGGATCCCGCCGTCACCACCCGCACGTGCCTCGGCGAGCCGCGCCAGGACATCGCGGGGCTGCTCGGCCGAGACGCGCTTCCGCGGCCAGGGCTCCTCCCCGCCCCGTCGCGCATCACCGAGATCGAGGTGGACGGCGCTCGCGAGCCGTTCGAGGTGTGGGAGGCTCCGGGCGTCGCCCGAGCGGCCGCATCCGTCCGCGGGCACTCCCTGACCCTCGAGTGCCGGGGCCTGCCGCTCGACGAGCTCGTGCTGAGCGAGGTCGTCGACATCGAGCCGTTCGTGGAGGGGCGGCTGGCGATGATCGCGGCGTCGCGCGGCTGAGCCCGAGCGCAGGAAACCCGAACGCGCCGCGGGAAAGCACGCCGGCGCTCAGGGACTCGCGGGAGCATGAGGACCATGCCAGCTCCCCTCGCGGGCCCCGACCGGTTCGCCGCGGTCGCCGCCGCCGTCGCGGACCCCGTCCGCCGCTACCTCTGGCGCCGAACCGACGAGGTGATGGCCGACGACGTCCTCATCGCGACGCTGGCCGTGCTGCGTCGCCGCTCGGCCGAGGTCCCGGCCGAGAGTCCCGCGGCGTGGGCGATCGGAGTCGCGCGGCTCGAGCTGCAGAACGCGCGGCGCACCCAGCGCCGGCAGGTGCTCCTCGCTCACCGGGTCGCGGTGGTCGACCCTCCGCAGGTGCGCGTCGACTCCGAGGAGGGGCCGTCGGAGTCGGACGAGACGGTGCGCCTGGTGCTCGCGCGCCTGCGCGAGGCCGATGCCGAGCTGCTGCGCCTCTGGGCGTGGGAGGCGCTCGACTCCCGAGCGATCGCCGAGGTGCTCGTCCTCGCGCCCGACGCGGCGGCGTCCCGCCTCGAGCGCGCGCGGCGGCGCTTCGCGGAGCTGTTCGCGACGCTCAGCGGACCCGGGGCGGGACGAGCCGGGATGAGCGACGACGAGATCCGCTGGCGGATGCGCTCCACCGACCCGGCCCGCGGACTCGCTCCGCTGACGGCGGGCGAGCTCGGCGTCCGCCTCGCGGCGGCGACGGGAGGCGCAGCCGCACCGTCCGGAGTCGCCCCGCGATCCGATCCGCGATCCGATCCGTCTCCCGATCGCCGCCGCTCGCGTTGGATGATCGCCGGAGTCGGCGCCCTGAGCCTCGCCGCTGCCGCGACCCTCCTGCTGCCGCTCGCCTTCGGCCTCGGAGGGGGCGCCGCCACCCGCCTCGCGCTGCCGGCGACCGGCGGCCCGGCCTCCTCCTGCGCCCCCGTCACCGCGGAGGCGCTCGTCCCCGCCGAGCTCGCCTTCAGCGCCGAGGTCACGTCGATCGACGGCGGAGTGGTCACCCTGCGCGTCCTCGACCGCTTCGCCGGCGAGGTGGGCGACTCCCTCGAGGTGACCCAGGCCGACGAGTCGGCCGTCGACGGCGCGCCGATCGCCTTCGAGCCCGGTGTCGACTACCTGATCGCCGCCACGGGCGGCACGGTCCTCACCTGCGGCCTCAGCGGGCCCGCGTCCGCCGAGCTGGGCGACGTCTACCGCGAGGCGTTCGCGCTGCGGTAGCCCGACTCCGGCAGCGGAGGCGCAGTGTCCGCCAGCCACCCCCTCCGTGGCAAGTCCCTTAGCAAGCGCACCGACCACGACGCACGCTGGAGTCTCCCGATCCATTCAGGAGGCAATGGTGTTCTTCCACGTGCAGCGACTCATCAACGACATCGAGCAGGACGAGCCGGATCCGGCCGCCGCGAACGCGCTCCAGGAGGGGCTCGGCGGTCAGTTCGGCGAGATGCGCACGATGATGCAGTACCTCTTCCAGGCGATGAACTTCCGCGGAGCCGACGCTAAGCCCTACCGCGACCTCATCCAGGGCATCGGCACCGAGGAGATCAGCCACGTCGAGCTGATCGGCACCACCATCTCGCGCCTGCTCGACGGCTCGCCGCAGTACCAGGGCAAGCCGACCGACCCGCTCGACAAGCCGGGTTCCGGCGGTGCGACTCCGCTGAACATCGCGCTCGACACGAGCAACATCCACCACTACCTCGTCGGCGCCCAGGGAGCCCTCCCGGTCGACTCGGTCGGCAACCCGTGGAGCGGCAGCTACGTCTACAACTCCGGCAACCTGGTGCTCGACCTGCTCTACAACCTCATGCTCGAGTCGACCGGGCGCCTGCAGAAGTCGCGCATCTACGAGATGACGGCCAACAAGACCGCCCGCTCGACCATCGCCTACCTGATCGTCCGCGACCAGGCGCACGAGAACGCCTACGCGAAGGCGCTCGAGACCCTCGGCATCGACTGGAAGAAGACCCTGCCGATCCCGAAGACCAACGCCGAGAAGTTCCCCGAGGTCAAGAAGCTCCTCGACCTGGGACTGCAGAGCAAGCAGTACACCTTCGATCTCGAGGGTGCGTCGGAGGCGGGAAAGATCTTCCGCGGGGCCTCGCCGTCGAACGACGGCACGGACCTGGAGTCGAAGGAGCAGGCGCCCGAGGGCGTGCCCTCCGTCATCGCCCCCGAGCGCTTCGAGGAGTACGCGCCGGGTCTGGACCCCGATCTGCTCAAGCTCATCCAGACCACCGCCGAGATGGAGCTCGACGAGATCAGCTCCTACTACGGACCGGTCTCGAAGTAGCGACTCCGGGTCCTGCGCTGTCGGCTCGCGCGGGACCCGGACCGTCCAGGAGGTGCGCATGCCGGTGTTCCGGCGACTCGACCCGCTCCACACGGAGGGGGTCCGTCTCGACGACTTGCGCGGTCTGCGGCTGATCGGGAGGGGCGACGCCGTCGCCACGGGCGTCACCGTGTCGCACCGCGAGGTGCGGCCGGGGGCGCTCTTCGCCGCGCTGCCCGGAAGGCGCGCTCACGGCGTCGAGTTCGCTGCCGAGGCCGCCGCGGCGGGCGCCGTGGCCGTGCTGACCGACGGGACGGGCGTCGATGCGGCGCTGACCTCCGGCCTGCCGGTCCTCGTCGCCGACGATCCGCGCGCCGCCCTCGGCGCGATCGCCGCCCGCGTCTACGGCACCGACCGGGCCGCGCCGACCCTCCTCGGCGTGACCGGCACGAACGGCAAGACGAGCACCGTGCACCTGATCCACGCCGTGCTCAGCCAGGTAGGCGTGCCCTCGGGTCTCAGCTCGACCGCCGAGCGGCGGAGCGGGGAGCACGTCGTGGCGAGCCGCCTCACCTCTCCCGAGTCGTCGGAGCTGCACGCGCTGCTCGCCCGCATGGTCGAGGACGGGGTCGAGGCCGCAGCGATCGAGGTCAGCGCCCAGGCGCTCATCCGCTCGCGGGTCGAGGGAGTCGTGTTCGACGTCGCCGGCTTCACCAACCTCAGCCACGACCACCTCGACGACTTCGGCGACCTCGCCTCCTACCTGGAGGCGAAGCAGCGGCTGTTCGAGCCCGACCGCAGCCGCCGAGGCGTCGTCGTGATCGACACGGAGGCGGGCCGCACGGTCGCCGCCCGCGCCCGCGTGCCCGTCGTGACGGTCGGCTCGAGCGCCGACGCCGACTGGACGCTCCACGTGCTGTCGACGACTCCGACCGGCACCCGCTTCCGGCTGGAGGCTCCCGACGGCTGGTCGATGACCACCTCCGTCCCGCTCATCGGGCGGCACATGGCCTCGAACGCGGCGCTGGCGATCGTGATGCTGGTGGAGGCGGGATACGCGCGGACCGCGATCGCCGCGGCACTCGCCTCCGGGCTCGACGTCTCGGTGCCCGGGCGCACCCTGCTCGTCTCGGGCGCCGAGGGCCCGCGCCTCTACGTCGACTTCTCGCACACCCCCGACTCGGTCGCCCGCACCGTCGACGCGCTGCGCGAGGTGACGACGGGCCGCGTGCTCGTCATCCTCGGAGCCGACGGCGACCGCGACCCGAGCAAGCGCGCGCCGATGGGCCGCGCGGCCGCCGACCGCGCCGACCTCGTGATCGTCACCGACCACCACCCGCGCTTCGAGGATCCGGCTCGGATCCGGCGCGCTCTGCTCGACGGCGCCGTCGGCCGCGGCTGCGAGGTGCGCGAGGTCCCCGAGCCGGCCCTCGCCGTGCGGGCCGCGCTGGGCGATGCGCGCGCCGACGACTCCATCCTCTGGGTCGGCCCGGGCGACACCGACTACCGCGTGGTGCTCGACCAGGACCTCCCGTACTCGCCGCGCGCCGACGCGGCGCTGGCTCTGGCGGAGGCCGGCTGGAGGGTCTGAGTGCTTGACTGAGGCGGTCGAGCATCGGAGGCGCAGTGTTCTCGTCCCTCCCCGTCCGCCGCGTGCAGCGGCATCCCGAGGCGGAGCTGCCGAGCGAGTGGCCGGCGACGCTCGCTCCCGTGCGTCAGGTGCTGACCGAGGGCTGGGATCTCGGCGCCGTCTCCGTGCTCACCGGCGAGAACGGGGCGGGCAAGTCGACGCTGCTCGAGGCGCTCGCGCTCGCCTACGGGCTGAACGCCGAGGGCGGCTCGACCGGCGCGATGCACGCGACGCGCGCCTCGGAGTCGGACCTCGCCGAGCACCTGCAGCTCGTGCGGGGCGCCGGCGCGTCCAAGCGCGGGTTCTTCCTCCGCGCCGAGACGATGCACGGCTTCTTCACCTACCTCGAGGACACCGGCGTCGACGGGGGCTACCACGAGCGCAGCCACGGCGAGTCGTTCCTCGACCTCGTGACCCAGCGCTCGCGCATCCGCGGGTTGTGGCTGCTCGACGAGCCGGAGTCGGCGCTCTCGGTCTCGGGGTGCCTCGCGCTGATCGGCCTGCTGCGCGATCTCGTCGCCGAGGGGTCGCAGGTGATCCTCTCGACCCACTCGCCGATCCTCGCGGCTCTGCCGGGCGCCGACCTCTACGAGCTCGGTGACTTCGGGATGCGGTCGTGCGAGTACGACGAGCTGGATCTGGTGCGGACGTGGCGCGGGTTCCTCGAGGATCCGCGGCGGTACCTGCGGCATCTCGGGTGAGCGGGCCGCACAACTGAGGCTGGATCGCCCGAAACCTCGGAAATTCAGGCATCGGGTCTTGTGAGCCTTGGTTGTGAGGCGGTTCGGCCCCTCACCGGCACGCGGGAGCGCTCAGACCCGCCTGAGGGAATGACTCCCCGGGATGCGCGGGCCTGATCACGGTGGCCAGGTGCTCGAAGGCGGCCCGCGTGGTCGCACCGCCTCCCGGAGGCGCCACGCAGTCGGTGCTCGCCGCGGCGAAGTCGTCGACCACCCGCCCCGACCCGTCCGCGGCTTCTGCGTCGACGACTCCGCCGATGCCGTAGCCGCTCCCCCGATCCGTCATCGCCGTCATCGTGCTGAGCACCGAGGGCCAGAGGGCGGAGTCGGTCAGCGGGCGACCGCCCTCGCCGCCACCGGTCACCGAGAAGCTCAGCACCGTCGCGCCCAGCTGCATCGACGTCGCGCCGGTGAAGGCGGCGTCGATCTGCTGCGCGAGACCCACGAGCTCCCACGCCGGGCGCTCCCCGTGCACGACGACCTCGGAGGACGGCCGCGCGCCGCCGGCAACACTGATGGTCCACTCCGGGATGCCCCGCGAGATCGACGAGCCGCTCTCCAGAAAGCGGGCGAGCACACCGGCAGCGGTGTCGTCGGTACCCGCCACGAGGTCGATGTCGATCGTCGCGTCGCCGTCGAACGTCCGCACCGAGACCCTGCCGTCGACGTCCCGGCGCAGCGCGTCCCAGCCCTCGAGCGCGGCGACGACCGCGCCCGCATCGGCATGGACGCCGGCGACCGCGAACACGTCGTCGCCGACGCGCTGGGTGTACTCGCTCGAGGCGCGCCACTCGGGGACGCCCCCGAGCGCCTCCGCTGCGGCCTCGGCCACGACGATCGCCGTCGCCGTCAGCTGCTCGACACCGCACTCCTCCGACGCGGTCACGTCGACGTCGAACACCGCGGTCGAACTCCGTGAGAACGGCGGCAGCGGCCTCGAGTCCGTCGTGCTCGCGAGCACGCACTCGTCCACCGACAGGGCCGCGTCGAGTGCCCTGCCGTCGCTCCCGGAGCACCCGGACAGCGCGCCGGGCAGCAGGCCGACGAGCAGAGCCGTGCCGAGGAGTCGTCGATACCGCACCATCGTGTCACCCGTCCCCGGAGGCGCCTTGCCGCCGGTCTCGAGAGGTGACAGTATCGACATTCCATACGAAACACACGTTATTCGATACAGGAGGCCCCGATGCCCCGAACTGTCCTCGTCGCGCTCCGCGCGATGCTCGCCCTGCTGCTGCTCGGCTCCCTGCTGGTCCAGCTCGGCGTCAGCTCCGTGGCCCGCGAGGCTCTCGACGGCGGGCCCGTCGACGGAGTCCTGGTCGCCGTGGTCGTCGCCGGGGTGCTCTGCATCGAGGTCGTGCTGGTGTCGATCTGGCGCCTGCTCACTCTCGCCCGCGACGACGCGCTGTTCGCGGGCGACCACCGCTCCGACCTCTGGGTCGACCTCGCGATCGGCGCCTTCGTCGCCGGATCCGTCCTCGCGACGATCGGCGCGGTCGCCGTGCTCGCGGCGATGCCGGCTCCGCTCCCCGCCCTCGCGTTCGCCGCGGTCGCCGTCGCGAGCGCTGCGCTCGCTCTGCTCGTGGTCGTGATGCGCCGCCTCCTGCACCTCGCCGTCGAGCAGCGCAGCGAGCTCGCCGAGGTCGTCTGATGGCGATCGTCATCAACCTCGACGTCGAACTCGCCAAGCGCAAGATGTCGGTGACCGACCTCGCCGCGGCAGTCGGCATCACGACCGCGAACATCTCGATCCTCAAGAACGGCCGCGCCAAGGCCGTCCGCTTCTCGACCCTCGACGCCATCTGCGAGGTCCTCGGCTGCCAGCCGGGCGACATCCTGACCCACGTTCCGGAGGGGGCGGTGGCGCCGACCCACTGAAGGGTGACACGCGGCTGCGCTCGATCGACTCGGAGCTGAAACAGGGCGGCAACACACGCCCCCGAAACTGGGGAGGTTCCAAGCCCCCTCTCACTCGATCCGAAGGTCTCCGCTTGTCTCACTCCCCCCTCCGGAGGGTCGCCCGACTCTCCGCCGCCACCGCCCTCTGCTCCGGACTCGCCCTCAGCGCCGCCCTGGCCGCCCCCTCCGCGTTCGGCTCGACCATCACCGACGCCGCGAGCGCCACCGCCCCCGCGGTGGTCGACCTCAGCATCACCGACGCCCTCGCGCTGCTCGAATCGGGAGCGACCACCTCGGTCGCCCTGACGCAGCGGTACCTCGACCGCATCGCCGCGTACGACGACCCCTACGGCGACCAGCCCGGCCTCGCCGCCGTGATCCTCGCCAACCCGGAGGCGCTCGCGACCGCCGCTGAGCTCGACGCCGAGCGCGCGGCCGGCACGATCCGCGGACCGCTGCACGGCATCCCGATCCTCGTGAAGGACAACTACGCCACGTTCGACATGCCCACCACCGCGGGCAGTGCATCGCTGCACACCTACCAGACGAAGCTCGACTCGACCGCGGTGCAGCGCCTCCGCGACGCCGGCGCGATCATCCTCGCGAAGACGAACATGGCCGAGTTCGCCTGGCACGGCACCTACACGCTCAGCTCCGAGCGCGGCCGCACCAACAACCCCTACAACCAGGCCAACAGCGCCAGCGGCTCGAGCGGAGGCACCGGCGCGGCCGTCGCCGCCGGCTACGCGCCCGCGGGCCTCGGCACCGACACCTGCGGCTCGATCGTCGGTCCGAGCGCGCACCAGAGCCTCGTCGGCTACCGCCCCACCATGGGCCTGACCAGCGTGACGGGCATCGTCCCGCTGTCTCCCCGTCAGGACGTCTCGGGGCCGATGACGACGACCGTGACCGACGCGGCGCTCCTGATGGAGGTGCTCGCCGGCTACGACCCGACCGACCCGCTGACCGTCATCGCCGACGAGCAGGACAGCTCGACGTACGTCGAGGGCCTCAGCGACACCGCCCTCGAGGGCAAGCGCATCGGCTACGTGCGCTGGGACTACGAGGAGGATCCGGCCCGCCCCGGACTCGCCGAGACCACCGCGCTGATCGACCAGGCGGTCGCCGACCTGGCCGCGCAGGGCGCCGAGATCGTCGAGGTGCCGACGTTCACCCGCGAGTTCGTCTCGGGCACCCTCGTCAGCGGCGGCTACCTCGACATGCGCCCCGCCATCGACTCGTTCTTCGCGACGACGGAGGCGACCTGGCCCGAGGGCCTCGCCGCCCTCACCGAGCCGGCCGACGCGCTGACCTTCTCGGACGTCATCGCCGACGGGAAGACGTCGCTGCTGCCGGACGACGTCGCCTTCTTCGAGAGCAACGCCGACATCCCGAACCCCGCCTACGATGCGGCGATCGCCGCCCAGGACGCGGGCAAGGCGGCGATGGACCAGTTCTTCCTCGACAACGACCTCGATGCCCTGGCGATGCCGACCAGCGCGACCTCCGCGACTCCCGACTGGGCGGGCACGACGTTCTGCGACGTCGGCGCGAACACCGGCGTCCCGACGGTCTCGCTGCCGGCCGGCTTCACGTCGACCGGAGCCGCGGCGGGACTCGAGCTGGCCGCCCCGCGCAGCCAGGACGCGATGCTGCTGGCGATGTCGTACGACTACGAGCAGGCGACGCTGCACCGCGTGGCGCCGGCGTCGACTCCGGAGCTGGCGGTGACGGAGCCGACGCCCGAGCCGACCGTCTCGCCGGAGCCGACGGTCTCGCCGGAGCCGACGGTGGCGCCGACCGCGTCGGCTGAGCCGACCGCGACGGCCGCGCCCGTCGTCCCGGTTCCGTCCGCGACTCCGAGCGCCACGGCGAAGCCGGCCGCTGCCCTCGCGCACACCGGTGCCGAGGGGACGACCGGGCTCGCCGCCCTGGCGTTCGCGCTCGTGGCCGGAGGCGCGGGTGCGCTGGCGCTGACCGCGACGCGCAGGCGGACCGCCCAGAAGTAGCAGACAGATCGAAGGCGGGGTCGACGGCTCGTCCGTCGGCCCCGCTTCTGCGTGCGGTCCTACGCGGGAGTCGCGACCGGTCGCGCCTGCACCCGCGGCGCCCAGCCGAGCGCGATCGCCGCGCCCGCGAGGGCGAGCTGACCCACCGAGGGCAGCACCGCCGAGACGATCGAGCCGTCGCCGCCGCTCGTGGCGAACGAGTCGGCGATCGACATGCCGATGCCGAAGCCGGTGAAGAAGCGGCAGAAGATCGCGGCGCCCACCAGCGAGAGCATCACGATCGCGGGACGTCGCGGAGTGAGGTGCTCGCCCGTGCGGTGCACGGCGAGCCCCGCCACGAACAGGGCCGGCACACTCCAGAAGACCGCCCAGACCACCGTCGCCACGAGGGTGCCCGTGATCGAGAAGCCGTCGCGCTCGCCCATCAGCGCGTAGATGGTCGCGAGGTCGGTGCCGGGCACCTTCGCGAGCGGGTTCCAGACGAGGAGGTCGATCGCGCCGACCACGATCAACGCCACGACCAGCGCGGCACCGCCGACGGCGACGGGAACGCGCTGCCGCCGGGTCGCCGTGCGGTGCTCGACACCGAGCGGACGGGTGCCGCCGATCACCGCGATGCCGGTGGCGAGCCCCGCGATCACGACGACGAAGCCGAGCAACGGCAGCCACCAGGGAGCCCCCGGGAGCAGGACACCGACGACGACCGCCGCCGGGCCGGTGACGGCCGCGAGCAGCGACACCCGGGCCGTGCGCGTCTCGGCGGCGCGGGCGGCACCGGCCAGGTGCACGACTCCGAGGGCCGCGGCGACGAGCGCCAGCCCGAGGAGGATCCGACCGGTCGTCTGCAGCGCGGCGAGCACGCCCGCGGACGCTCCCTCCGGGACGATGCCTCCGCCGGTGAGGGAGATGCCGATCAGCACGACGGCGGCCGCGGTGAGGAGCCCCAGGCCCCGCCGAGCGAGGCGTCGCGGCCGGACAAACCGCGGCTCGCCCGAGTGCGCGGGCAGGCCCCGGTCGAGGGTGGCGCTGAGCACGAGCGCCCCGAGCACCACATCGCGCCGGTGCTCGGGTGCTCCCGCGACATCGGCCCTCCACTCCTCGAGGTAGCGGTCGCGCGCGAGCGGAGGCAGGAGGCGGGCCAGGAGGCGCAGCAGCAGGTCGATCATGCGGTCGCCCCCGCGATGCCGATGGTGCGGTGCGGAGCGGTGACGCGCGCGATCGCCGCAGGTGCCGCCTCCGCCCCCTCGCCCGTGAGCTCGTAGAGCCGCCGGCGCGGACCGCTACGCTCGGTGTCCGTCTCCCACACCGAGGTCACCCAGCCGGCACCCTCGAGCCGCTCGAGGATCGGGTAGACGCTGCCCGCCGGGCGGCCGGTCGCCTTGATGACGAGCATCCCCCAGGTCGGCCCGTCGGCGTCGAGCAGGGTGCGCAGCGCTTCCGCGGTGGCGGCGGTGACGCGAGAGAGCGGAGTCATGCGGCGAGGCTACCTATGTAGAGATGAGAGCGTCAACAGCCGCGACATCGTCGGCGCTCGGGGCGTCAACAATTCAGGAAGGATTGGCGGAGAGAGGCACCGAGGCCCCTAGATCACGCGGACCCCGCGAGATCCTTCCTGAATTGTCGACGCCCGACGGCGAGTCCTTACTTGCGGAACATGCGGGCCGTGGTCTCGAACAGGCCCTTGATCGGACGCTGCTGCTCGCCCTGCTGGGCGCCGAGGATGATGATGACGGCGGTGAGGACGGGGATCGCCCACTGCGTCACCTTCTGCACGCGCAGCGCAGTCGTCAGCTCGGGCGAGTTGCTGGGCGACGCCTCGGTGACGCCCTTGGCGCCCTCGTCGGCGTGCTTCGCCTGAGTCGCACCGGCGATGGCGGCGATCACCGAGGCGGCGCCGGCGAGGCCGGTCACGACGGTCTTGACGATCGTGTTGGTGCGGCTCTCCTGCTGGTTGGCGAGGCGCGTCTTGTTGGCGAGGATGAGGCCGATGCCTCCGACGCCGTGCGCGGCGATCGCGGCGAGCTGCACCGGAGTCCAACGGGCCCAGCCGTTCGAGGCGAGGCGGAGGCGCTCGGCCGGGTCGGACGAGGTGGACGCGGCTCCGTTGAGGCCGACGGCGCCCATGAGGGAGCCTCCGAACCAGGCGGCGGCACCGAGGTCGTGGAGGCTGCGGACGAGCGTGTTGCGTGAGGGCATGACTGCCTCTTCTCTGCTGGTGGTCACGCGAATGCGGACGTCTTCGACGGTACGTGGGCGGGTGCGCGAGGGCATGGGGCTTGACCTCTCGGCGACGGGGCGCTCGAGTGGAGGCGTACCCCTTCCCTGGGTCGCGAGCAGAGGCAGGACGACGATGACCACAGACGACGAGAAGCACACGATCCGCGACGAGTTCCAAGACGCCGTGAACATGACCGTGAAGCAGATCGAGGACTGGCTGGCGAAGGACGAGTCCAAGGAGGTCGGCCAGAAGCCGGCAAGCGGAGGCGAGTCCACCGGCCACGAGAGCGGCCGCCGCATCGTCGACATCCTCGGCACCAAGCAGGCCGACCTCACCGATGACGACTACGCGCACATGAAGAAGGTCACGGCGTACGTGGCCCGGCACTCGAAGCAGCGGCCGTCGGGCGACGTGACGGAGACGAAGTGGCGGTACTCGCTGATGAACTGGGGGAACGACCCGCTCAAGAAGTGAACTGGACACAACACCGCACACTTCGCGCCGTCGCGGAACGGCACGAACCCGCAGTTCGGGGTCCTACGGATGCGGGAAACGCACGCGTCCCTGCATTCTTCTCGCGATTCGTCCGTCGCTGACCACGCCATTGCAGCTGTGCGGCACGTGGCGGCCGGGCACAAAAACCAACCAATGAAGCTTCCTCAGGCTTCGTCGGCCTGCACGACCAGTTGCAGGTCCAAGAACGTCGCTAACGCGCACACGGCGAGGCATCGAAGCGCAGTCGGCGGGCCGCTCGCCGGCACACCAAGATGGAGAGGTGCAAATTCTTGAGGTCGTTGCCGCAGTCATCTCCGACGGGAACCTGATTCTCGCGGGTCGCCGGCGGCCCGAGAAGGCAGCCGGCGGCCAGTGGGAGTTCCCTGGCGGAAAGATTGAGCCTGGCGAGAAACCCAAGCGGGCGCTCGAACGCGAGATTCTGGAAGAGCTTGCGATTCGCGTGAGAATCGGCGGAATGCTTAGCAGCGACGATACCGCCGTGGACGGCCGAATTATTCGCTTGAGCTGCTGGTGGGCTAGTCTCTGCGATCGACCTCCAGTGGCGAGTACAGATCATGATGAACTCCGCTGGCTGACGCGAGCGGATCTATCTGCGTTGAACTGGGCGCCGCCTGACCTGCCCGCCGTGCGCAAGCTCACGCAGGCGAATCCACAACAGCGAAGCCATCCTCAGATCTGACCGCAAGCAATATGCCTAAGCTAGAAATCAACTCAATCAAATCTGCTTCGGGCCGACTGGGAAGTAATATCATAGGAATAGCTGGGAGCTGGTTCCGTCGTGCCAGATTCGCGTAATCAAGAACCTGACCAATTGCCATGCGCACGAATGGTCGAGCAGTTGACTTTTTTGCTTCGACAATCCAGGTTGTGGCAGGAACGTAGAAATCAGGACTTACGAATCCAACGCCCACATTCAGGCCGATCCGTTCTGGAGGCGTTCCAGAACGCTCCAACCAAGCACCAAAATCAGCTTGCAGGAGAAATTCGGTCCTAGTGATGGATCGAACCTCGCCGGCTTCGCCAGTAGTCGCATAGAACGCATCGGAAGATTCCGGCTCAACCCATTTATACCGCCTGACCCCTTCCCCTCCTGTCGCCGGGATGATCGCAAGAGACGAGACGTCGGCATCAACGGGCACAAGATTGAAAATGAGAGCTTGGCGCGGCTTCTTATCTCCGGCCGAAATGGTCTCGTATTGGTACTTCGGATCGCCGTTCGTGAAGGCGCCGAGGTACGTTACCCGTGGGCCCTTTGCATAGAAAAGGCGGATAGTTTGACCCAGGTCCTCCGCATCGCGAAGCAGGCGATTACCGTGAGTAAACTCTTGATCTCCTTCAGGCCCTTCGCCAGTGTACGCGTATGAACCATCAGGGCGGGGACCTTCATGCTGGTCGTACCCATAGGAGGCCCCCTCCGCTGGATTTGTGAACGCAAAGATATCCGAGGCCGAGGACGAAACGGTGATTCCGCGCTGCGACCTGCCGCCGAACGCACGTAGCAGGGAGGCTCGCCGCACCGTAGCTCCGACGACTAAATCGAAACGCCGTGGCGACTGCGGCGGAACCGGGTTTCTTGCCGCGAACTCCGAGTACGCGCCCTTAGAAAACGACCATTCCTCACGAAGCTCTGACGCTCCAAAAAAGTCGAAGAACCGCTCAAAGGCATCGGCCCGAGAAATGTTCAATTCGAGCGTGAGATCTTCTACTGTGAGAACGGGCACTTAATGACATTAGGAGAATGCGCGTCGCTTATGGCGAGCATCGCTCATGATTGATCTTTTTCGCCGAAGGCTGCCGACTAGTCATTGCGAAAGCGTGCGTCAATTGGCCAAGCAATCAGTCAATGCCACGTTCGCCGCCGCCCGATCGCTTGCACCGATCGCCAGCCCGTACCCGCTCACCACCCCCACGAACTGCTCCACGTACCCGCACTGCAGCTCCCGCTCCGGCGGCAGCCACTCCCCTGGCCCGGCGTCGCTCTTCGACTGGTTCGTCTCCTCCGAGGCCGCGACGAGGTTCGCCGGGTCGTTCGCGAAGGCGAGGCGCTGCTCGTCGGTCCAGGCCCAGGCGCCGTGGTGCCAGGCCCAGCCGAGGGCGACGACGTGGTCGATCTGGACGAGGCGGGAGGTGTCGGAGCCGGAGACGAACGACACTGCTGTGCCGTCGTAGGGGTCGATCAAGAGGCCCGAGCGGACCTTGCAGTCGCGGGTGCCGGGCTTGAACACTGGATCGAGGAGGTCGCGGCCGAGGATGTCGTTGCGGGTGTCGCAGCCGTTGCGGTCGACGTCGGACCACGCCTGGCCGAAGAGGTCGCGGTCGTAGGGGATGTCGGCGAAGCCATCGTCTTTCGGGATCGACGCGAGGGCGGCGAGGGCCTCGGCGGCGGAGCCGACAGCAGCAGCAGGCGAAGCGGCAGTAGTGGCGGTCGGTGAAGCGACAGGCGAATCGGGCGCAGAAGCAACAGCCTCGGAGGGAGATGCCGGTGCTGTCCCGATAGCACCCGGCGCGCCGACCGTTTCGCCGACTCCGACCACGGCGAACGCGACAGCTGCAGCAGCCACCGCGGCGACGACGAACGCCCACCAGGGCGCCCGCCGACGCACGACTCGCGCCGGCACCCTACCGCGGAGCACCGGGGGCGCCACGCGCCGCAACGCTCCCGGGCGGGGCGGCGGAGGCGCTCCCACCACTAGATCCCCGAGTCGCCTTCAGGTGCGACCACGGGCTCCGACGCAGAGCGCGCCCCATCCCACAGCCGGATCGCCGCGCGCGGCACCGGACCGACGACGTCGACCCGCCACACCAGATCCACCGGCGCCCCCGTCGCGCCCTCGTACGGCACCACGTGGATCGGCGCGGCCGGGTCGAACCGCAGCCGCTCCTGCAGCCGCGACGGCGCCACGAGGAAGCTCGTCACGCGCTCGTGGTACCGCTCCCCCACCTGCAGCTCGGTCAGCACGGTGGCGCTCACCGGGGTCATCGGGTCGGCGCGGGTCAGCGACTCGAGCAGGAAGTCGTCCCACGGGAGGTCGAGCTCGACGCCGTCGTAGTCCTCGGGGCGGCGCAGGGCGTTCAGAGGATTCACACCCATCGGCCGCACGCGCGGGCGGGCGATCGACTCCTCGTCGCGCTGAACGGAGGCGACGATGTCGGCCAGGCGCGGGGCGGCGATCCGCGTGAGCAGGGACTCGTCGTCCAACGCACGCAGCAGCATCCGGCGCGTGTGGTTCGACGAATGCGGGAGGTCCTCGTCGAGGGCCGAGAGCCCGAAGCCCTGGCCGGCTCCGTAGTCGGCGGCCATCTCCTGAACCAACGCCTCGAAGGCCTCGTGACGCCAGCCGCGGCGGACGAGCTTCGACGTCATCGCGGCGCGCATGCGGGCGACGGCGGCGGTCTCCTCGCCGCTGACGGTGGCGAGGCGCACGGCGAAGGGCATGTGGCCGCGTTCGACGTCGAAGGTCTCGTGCTGCGTCCACACCTCGGGCACGTGCCACGGGCGGTGGATCGCCTTCGACAGCAGGACCAGCCAGTCCACGGCCTGGCGGTGCACCGAGCGGAGGCGCGCGGCCTCCTCACGGGCACGCCTGGCACTCGCTCCGTAGTGGGCGAGGCGCGTGCGCTCGACCTCGATGCGGCGCTCGAAGCGCGACCAGCCGGCGTGGTAGCGGACGAGCGAGACGAGCGTGATGAACAGCGCCGCGCCTCCGAGACCCAGGAGCACCCACTGCAGCACCGATGTGATCAGGCCCGGTTCGAACGAGCCGGAGTCGCGCGCGGCGTAGTCGTTGACGAACCAGATGCCGACTCCCACGGCGAGCGCCAGGGCGACGACGGTGACCCAGCCGACGAGCATCGAGCGGTGGAAGTCGCGGCGCAGGGCCAGGAGCTCTCCGGGGCGCTGCGGACGGATCGCGTCGATCTCGCCGACGAGGTAGGAGACCTCGTCCTCGGCGCGGCGACGCTCGCCGGCGATGCGGTCGAGGAACCGCCAGACGAAGGACGAGCTCTGCGTGCCGGCCCAGAGGTCGTACTCGGCGAGGGCCTGGAGGCGGCCGGAGCGGCGGGCCTCGGGGTCCACAGGGGGCACGACAGGCTCCTCCGCGGGGACCTCGATGCGCACCACGCCGGGCTCGGCGGCGGACTCGACGAGGGACTCCTGGGCGGGCGGGTCGAACGCGTCGGCCCCGACAGGCACCGGCTCGGCGACAGGCACCTCCGCGGCAACCGACGCCTCCCCCGCCGTCACCCAGTTCTGCAGCTGCACCCGCGGATCCGCGAGCGCCAGCGCGTACCAGTCGACCCGAGCGGGGAACCCCGGCGGCACGTCGTGCCCCGACGACTCCCACGGCCCGTCGGGCAGGGCGAGGACGTCGCCCACCCGGCCGAACACCGGCACGGCACCCTCCACGGGCGCGAAGCCGGCGTCGCGCAGGTCGGCGCTGCCGTCGAGCGCGCCGAACACGAGCTGGCGCAGGCCCGCCCACAGCTGGGGCGTCGTGCGCACGTGCGCCATCGCGGCGGGGGCTCCGGCCTCGACGCGGGCACGGCCCTCGTCGTCGCGGAGACGGTCGAGATCGGCCAGCAGCAGCCGGTCGCGCACATCGAGCACCTCGTCGAACGAGGAGCCGACGACCGCGGAGCCCTCGGAGGTGTGCAGGGCGCGGGTCATCGAGCGGTTGGCGCTCGACGACAGCCAGCGGGCGCTCCAGCGCGGCATCTGCACGAGCTTGCCGGCAGAGAACGCGAAGAAGCGGCCGATCTGCGCGAAGAAGCCGATGCGGGCGGGCTCCGGCACGTCGAGCGCACCGGCGGAGTCGTAGGTGAGCGCGCCGCCGTCGAGGCGCAGGGCGCCCTCGACCATGCGGTCGACGTAGCCGCCGATCTGGGCGTCGTCGATGAATGCGGTGCCGGGCGGCGGCGGGCTCACGCTGGGGTCGATCAGCAGGGAGTCGGGGCGGGCCGCGTTCTGCAGCACGCCGGCGGCGACGCGGCGGCCGAGCGACTCCGTGAGCACCGCGTTGAGGAACACGCGCGAGATCCAGACGGAGTCGCCTCCGTCGGATTCCCGCGAGAACAGCTCGACGCTGCCGTCGGTCACGCCGTTCCAGAGCCCGGCGACGCTCGCCAGGTGGGTGAGGGTGAAGCCGGTGAAGCGCTCGTCGTCGCGCACGAAGGCGTCGCCCGACCACGGGCTCGAGCGGTCCTCGGGCGAGGCGATGACCACGAAGCCGTGCTCGTGCGCCTCCACCCGCTCGCGCAGCTGGAAGGCGGTCGGCGCGCAGATCAGGGTCACCCGGCGCAGCTCGGTGGTCTGGTCGGCGAGGGTCGCGGAGGGGTTCGGCAGCGGCATCGAGGTGCGCACCCAGCGGCTGACGAGATCGGCGACCGCGTCCTGGGCCTCGTCCCTCTCGCGCTCGGGCAGGGCCGAGCGGAGGGTGACCAGTCGCACCAGGCCGAGCTGCTCCTCCGCGAGCGCCTCGAAGAGGTCGACCGAGATCGCGACCGACTCGAGGTCGGCGCCCACCCCGAGCACGACGGCCTCGATCTGCGGAGGCGCGTAGGCCGAGGTCTTCACGTGCTCGGGCAGCACCCAGAGGGCCTGCCCGAGCAGGCCGGTCTTCGTCCACTGCGCCGCGAGCTCGAGCAGGGTCTCGCCCTGCGCGCCGCTGGGCAGCAGGACGATCGCCGCCTTGCCGTCGGGCCAGAAGCCGTCGGGCCGGGATCCGTCAGCCATGCTCACACTCCGGTGTCGCGGGGCCCGGTCGACAGCACCGACGAGACGAGCCCGCGGATCGCCTCCTGGAACTGGTCGCGCATCTCCCAGGTGACCGGGTAGTCGTAGACCGAGACCATCTCGTCCTGCTGCACGATGTCGCTGTCGAACCGGGCCAGCTCGTTCGTGAGGTAGGCCTGCACGGCGGCCCGGCGCGACGCGAGGTCGCCGTCGGCGGTGCCCGCGCGGGACTCCTCCGGGACCGGCGCGCCGGTGGGCAGCACGCCGCTCTGCAGCCACTCGGCCAGCTCGGTGTCGTCGTCGCGCCGACCGAGGGCGATCAGCACGCGGTAGGCGGCGAGCGGCGCGAGAGTGCCCTCGACGTTGCAGAGGGCCATCGCGATCGCGAGCGACTGCAGGACGACTCCGGGGAAGTCGGCGGCGCGCGCGTTGCGCTCGCTCAGCAGCGGGTGCGGGAAGTCGGCGAAGGAGCGGGTCGACGGGTCCCAGACCGAGAGCTTGGGGCCCTTCTCGCCCTGCGACGAGTCGACGGCGAGGCGGCCGAGAGCCTTGGCGACGTACCAGCCGCGGATCATCGACGCGATCGCCCGCGGGTCGGCGGGGATGCTCTCGCCGAGCAGGCGCGCGCGCTTGAACTTCCAGAACGCCTCGCGGCTGTCCTGGGTGTTCGACTGCGCGAGCCAGCCACGGGCGATCGGCTCCATCACCGAGTCCATGACGATCGGCTGGTAGGGGAAGCCCGACATCGCGAAGACCTCGATGCCGTCGACCTTCTGGTCCTGGAACCACGACTCGCTGGTCGCGTCGTCCCAGACGCCCATCTGCCCGAGGACGCCCTTGGTGACCTCGTACATCTCGGTGCCCGCGCGGAACGGGATCGAGCTGAACACCAGTGAGGTGTCCTGGTTGATCGCCTTGCCGTGCACGGCGCGCAGCAGCGCCGGGTTCAGCTTCACCAGCGGCTCGCTCGCGCCGAGGGCGGCCTGGAGCTGCTCGCGGTAGCGGTCGCGCCGGGCGGCGAAGACGTCAGGGGGCAGGATCTCGGAGTCGAAGAAGCCGAGCAGGTCCTCGCCGATGTAGGCGGCGAAGGGGGTGCCGTCGCGCTTCATCCACGCGCGGGCCCGCGTGATGTAGGTCTCGGGGTCGGTGGCGAGCTCGAAGGAGGCGCGCTGCGCGGGGTTCGCGACGGCCGGGTCGGCGGTGACGGTCGGCCGCCACGTGCGCGGGTTGCCGACGAGCGACCAGGCGCCCGCCTCCGACTCGGTGTCGGGGCTGACCCCGACGAGCTGGTCGGTGAGCACCCGCAGCACGGCGTCCTGGTACTTGGCGTCGCCGTCGACGGAGGCGCGCACCAGCTTCTCGAACTCGCCTGGGTACTTCTCGGGCTCGACGAGCATCCGCTCGTTCGGCGCCGGGTTGTACTTGCGCGGCACGGTGGCGTCGACGCGGCGCGGCCAGAAGTCGTAGGCGTTCTCGCGGTCGTCGCTGGTCTTGCGCGAGTGCACGCGCTGGAGCAGTGCGGTGCGGGAGCCGTCGAGGTAGTCGGCGAGCGGACCGAGGAAGGTCTCGCGCAGCTCGGCGAGCAGGGCCCACGCGGAGTCGCGCAGCGCCGCCTCGGAGGACCACTCGAGCGCCTGCCCGAGCCGCTGGATCGCGAACTGCACCGCCTCCTGATCGGGGCGGATCGACTGCTGGTTGGCGGCGGTGCGCAGCTCGTCCGAGACGAGCGAGCTGAGCGTGCCCACCCACTCCTCGTGCTGGCGCGCCTCGACGCGCAGGGCGTCGACGGTGCCCTTGAGGCCGCGCTCGAGGCGGCGGAGCATCGCGACGACGACCGGCAGACCGTCCTGCGCGACGTAGCGCGAGACGGTCTCGAGGATGTGGCCGGGCATGGTGCGCGTCCACTCGTCGAGGCGCTGCTGGCGCGCCTCGCGGTCGCGCTGGAGCAGGCGCGGGGCGGCGCGGGTGTACTCGTTGACCAGGCGGTCGGTCCAGGTGGTGATGTCGGTGCCGCCCTGGCGGTCGAGCGACTCGGGGCGGCTCAGCTCGTCATCGGCGGTGCGCTGCAGCTCGGCCTTGATCAGGTCGAGAGTGGCGGTGTCGCGCAGCGCGTCGGTGACGTCGTTGTGCTCGGCGGTCTCCTCGTTCAGGCGCAGCTCGCGGAGGAAGCGCTGGTACTCGCTGTCGGCCGACTTCTCGATGTACTCGCGCTCGGTCATCCGCTCGAACTGCGGATCCTCCTCGGCGTGCGCGAACAGCATCCGGTCGATCGCCGAGCGGGCGAAGCGCTCGGCCGAGTACTCGAGGAACCGCTCGCGGCCGAGGGTGACGCGGCCGAAGCCGATCGAGGAGAAGGGCGGCGAGTGGTGCGCGGGGCTCATCAGCCCGGAGTTGTCGGGCAGCACGTTCGCGGCCGAGCGCGCCTGCCAGTTGCCCGAGGAGTAGGCGATCATGTCGTCCTGCACGCGCTCGTCGATCATCCACGCGGTGAGGCTGGTGGCGACGGCGTCGTAGACGGCGTTCTGGTCCTCGAAGGTGACCTTGCTGTTGCTGCGGCCGACGATGAAGGGGTAGGCGGCGCCGACCCGGTCCATCGCGGCGCCGTACGAGGGCGCGACGCCCTTGGTGCGCAGCAGCTCGAGGGTCGCCGGCGACGGAGTGTCGGTCCAGAAGCCGTTCATGGTCTCGGAGATCGAGGCGAGCGCATTGCCGGGCATGCCGGCGGTGACGTTCAGCTGGTCGAAGACGTCGGGCGCGTAGAGCATGCTGAAGAACTGGTTCGACCACGGGTACTGCTTGGCGGTCGACTTGACGATCTCGATGATGTCGAGGAACTGCCCGGCCCCCGAGCCGCCGGCGACCGACGAGATCACGATGACGATCGGGCTGCCGTCGCCGCCGTCGTCTCGGGCGCGCAGGCGCTGGCCCAGCGTCTGCAGCTCGGCGAGCGCCTCCGCGTCGTTCATGCGGCCGATCGCGATGCGCGCGGCCTGCGCGATCTCCTTCGTCGCGGCGAGCGCGACCGCGCGGCCGACGGCGCGGTACTGGCCCGCGCCCTTGGTGACGTCGACCTTGACCAGGCTCGGGTCGGGCAGCTGGCGCTCGATGTCGTGGCGCATCGCGTTGTTCGTCGCGTGCGCGCTCGTGATCGAGCCGTGCACGATGTCGAACGTCGCCGCCGTGCTGACGAGGCCGCGGTAGTCCTGGCGCGGCAGGAACGGCGCCTGGTACTCCATGCCGTCCTGGACGGTGGGGGTGTCGAAGTGCAGGAAGCGCCAGGCGGCCGGGATCCCGCCCTCCCAGCCCAGCTGCTGGAGCTTGAGCTCGAGCTGGTACTTGATGCCGCGGAGGGTCTTGCCGCCGGAGCCGCCGACTCCGATGAGGAGGAAGGGTTTGAGCATGAGGATCTGCTTTCGTCGTGTCGCTGAGGGAGTCGCTGTCAGCGACCGCGGGGCGGAGGGGTTCGGGGGCCGGAGCGGCCGGGCGGCGGGGGCGGCGGCGCGCCTCCGGGCCGTGGCGGGGGCGGCGAGCTCGGTCGGCCGGGAGCACCGCCCGGTCGCGGCGGCGGGGTGCCGGGCCGCGGGGGCGAGCCCGGACGGGAGGGGGCGGACGACGCGCCGACGCGCGGTGGGACGCCGTCGCGGGGCTCGGTGCGCGGCGGCTCCTTCGGCTCGGGCCGGCTCGCAGCCCGCTCGCGGCGGAGGGTGTCGACGGTGACCCAGGCGGGCGCGCCGGAGTCGCGGAGCAGGTCGTCGAGGCGGCGCTCGTACTGCGCCTCGTCGTCGCGGTCGACACGGTGGTAGAGCACCGCGGTGGCGCGGACGGGGTCCTCGCTCCGGGGCCGGTCGAGCTCGTGCTCGGGGACGACGATCGCCCAGAAGGAGTCGAGCGGGAGGGCCGAGAACGCCACTCCGCCGCTCGGCAGCGGCCGCCCGGCCGAGGTGCTGCGGGTGCCGGTGCGGGAGGCGACCACCACGCCGTTCGCGGGCGGACCGACCCGGTAGCTCGGCGCCTTCAGCGGCCACCACGGCACGTGCGCGCGGAGGCGCCCGAGCTCGGCGTCGGGCAGCTCGCGCACCCCGGTCTCGCTGCGGAGGTAGCGGAAGCGCTCGTCGAGGCGACCGGCCGTCGGCGCCGGGCGCACCGCCTCCGGGGTGATCTCGACCGGGATCGTGCCGCGCTGGAACGAACCCTCCATCGCGATCCGCGTGGTGCGGCGGTTGAAGAGCCAGAGCAGGAGGAGCGGGAGCAGCACCCCGAGCAGGAGCAGCACCAGCGAGACCAGCCCGATCGCGGCCGCGTTCACGGGGAAGGTCGAGGGGAACGAGAGCGCGATCGTCTGCGGCGCGCTGCTGCCGGTGGCGGTGCGGATGTCGAGCGGGAGGGCGGCGGTGACCGAGGAGTAGGCGGCGACGGGGTTCTCGGCGGTGACCGTGAGGGCGGTGGTCGCACCCGGCTCGGCGAAGACGCAGGTACCCGGCGCGAGGACGTCGCCGTCGACCGCGAAGGTCCAGATCCAGCTGTCGGAGCGATCGGCGTTGTCGCTCGTCACGGTCGGCGGCTCGGTCAGGCAGACCTGGCCGCCGCCGCCGCTCGACGGTCCCTGGATCGCGAGGGTCCCCTCCGCCCGGCCCTCGGCCCCGGTGAGCTCGCTCAGAGCGAGCGGTGACGAGACGCTGGGGAACTCGGCCGGCAGGACGGTGGTGATGCTCTGCTGCGTGGTGACGGGCGCGAGGGCGACCTGGTGCGGCGCGGTGGTCAGCGGGTCGACGGAGGCGGTCACGAGGATCTCGGAGGCGGTCACGTCGGCGGGCAGCGGGAGGGTGATCACTCCGGATGCCTCGTCGATGCGCGCGTCGGGCAGCGCGGCGGTGCTGCCGTCGGCGGTCGAGGTCGCCGTGAAGACGGCCTGGTCGAAGACCGAGAGGTCGGCCGGCGAGCCGTCGGCGTGCTCGACGCGGGCGGTCAGGCTCGCCGCGAGGGAGCCGTCGGCCGCGCGCTCGACCTGGTTGGCGTCGTCGAAGACGATCCGCAGATCGGAGAAGTAGAAGACGCTGTCGGCGCCGGTGAGCGTCCACTGCCCCCGCAGCTCCGGGCGGTCGACGGCGAGCTCGACGAGCTGCGCGCCGGAGGAGCCGCTGACCTGCACCTCGGGGGACGCCGCGGTCAGGGTGCCGAGTCCGGAGCCGGCGGGGGGCTGCAGCGTCCAGTCGCTCTCGGTGACCACGGCCTGCACCCTCGAGACGCCGCCGTCGATCCAGAAGGTGCCGTCGGCCGCGAGGCCCTGCTGGGATCCGCCGGCGATCCGAGACCCGAGCTCGAGGAACACGGAGGCGAGCGCCGCCGGATCGGAGGCGTCGACGACGGCGCCGCGGACCGAGCCCTCGGGGGCCGTCGCCGGTCCGCAGGTGGCGGTGCCGCCTCCGTAGGTGCCGCTGCCCTCGACCAGCGGCCACATCACCCGCGCCTGCTCGCGCTGCTCGCCGTCGGCGAGGAGGGTGCCGATCACGACGACTCCGGCCTGGCGGAGCGCCGCGAGCACGCCGAAGCCGCCCGGCTCGTCGCCGTCGGGGTCGATGCGCGCGCCGCAGAGCGCGTTGGTGGCATCCGCGGTGGCCTGCGCCGAGCCGAGGTCGATCTCGCCGTCGGTCAGCCAGACGACGAGCTGGCAGGCGGAGCCGGCGCTCGGCTGGCTCTGCAGCGCGGACTGCACTCCCTGGAGCCCCGCGAGCCAGTTCGTGCCGCCGCCGGGGGTCTTCGCGCGGATGGTGTCGGCGAGCGCCGCCGGGCTGTCGCCCGTCCACGGACGCCAGTCGACCGCGGACTCGAACGCGCGGCTGAAGAACGCGGCCCCCCAGTTGACGGTCAGGTCGTCGCGGAGGCCGCCGAGCTCGGCGAGGCTGCCCGCGAGGATGTCGGCGCGGGCGACATCGGGGTCGGAGCCGCGGCCGTCCTCGCCCCCGGTGTTCAGCGATCCGGAGTTGTCGACGAGGTAGTAGACGTTGAGCACGTCGGAGGAGGAGAGGCAGGTGCGGAGATCCTCGATGGCGCCGCGGCCGATGTCGGTGAGGGAGGCGGAGGGGGCCGCGGTGGTCTGCGCCTGTGCCGCCGCTCCGAACCCCAGGACGAGGAGGAGCGCGGCGAGGACCACCGCGAGCACGCGGCGGATCACGTGCCCAGCCATTCGGAGACCGGGACGCTGATGTTCAGCACGTGCCACGCACCGAGGAGGAGGGCGGCGCCGGAGAGCCACAGGAGTGCGCGAGTGAGCCGCGGGTCGGGAGCGAAGTGCCGGGCGTCGCGGAGGGTGCTCGCGCGCTGGCTCGACAGGTCCCAGCCGGCCGCGAGGAAGACGAGGAGCGGGGTCAGCAGGTAGCCGACGACGCTCATCCACACCGCCGTGCCGCGGACCAGGGGCAGCGAGAGGCCGAGGATTCGCACCGGCGCGGCGGCCGTGGAGGCGGCGAGAATGGCCAGCGCGAGGCTCGCCACGAGGCCCGCCGCGCCCAGCACGAGAGGCAGGGGGCTGGCGGTCCGGCGGGCGACGGGAGCCCGGTTGCGCACGGTCGACACCGCTCCACCCTCCGCTGTCGCAGCTGAACGCTCCCTGTTGGGGGCGGCTGCTTCAGTATGCAGAACCCTCCGCGAGGGGCCAAACCCTCGGGAGCCCGCCGCCTCGCAGTGCCCGAGCGGCGTCGACTGGTTGACTGGGGGGATGGAGATCATCGTCGCCGTCGTGGGCCTGCTCGGCGGACTGCTCGTCGCGATCGCGGCGGTCGTCGTGGTCGTGGTGGGCCGACGCCGCGCGAAGCCCGCCTCCCTGGTCGACGTCGAGGTGCTGCTCTCGCACGCGGGCGACGACTGGTGGCGGGTGTCCGCGACGGTGCGGAACCTCGGCCGGACCGATCTGGACGCCGAGACCTTCCTCGACGGGCGACCGATCGAGATCACTCTGGGCGGCGCTCAGGCGGCGGAGTGGTACGGCACCGAGCCCCGCGCGGCCGAGTGGTCGCTCGGCTCCGGCGACACCCTGCTCCTCGCGCCCTCGCTCCTCCCGCGCGGCGTCGGCGTCGGCGCGACGGTCGTCGTCCGCGGTCGACCCGAGGTGCGCATCGAGGCGCCGCTGCGCTACATCCCCGTTCGCGAGAACGTCGTCGAGACGCAGGGGACCGCATCCGGCCGGGGCGGACCGAGCGAGTCCGCCTCCCCCCGCCCGCCGGCGCCGCAGCGCGTGGTCGACGCGCCGCTGACCCCCCGGCCCGAGCGCGAGAGCGTGCTGCGCGGCGGCTTCGGGATGTTCGCGGCGATGATCGCGGGAGTGCTCGGGGCCGTGGTGACCGCGACGGGACTCGCCCTGTCGATGGCGGACGTGTCCGACGGCGGGATCGGCGCGGTGGGCATCGTGCTGATCGCGACGGCCCTGATCGGCCTGGTCGGCACGCTGACGCTGCGGCTCTTCCGCCGCGCGTTCGAGCCGCCCGCGCTCTGGCGGACGCCCCGGGAGCGGCTGATGCGGCCCGGCACGATCATCGTGCTCGTGCTCGCCTACACCGGGCTGGCGCTGTTCTGCCTCGAGTTCCTGATCCAGGGCACCTCCGGAGAGACCACCTGGGTCGCCGGGGCGGGAGTGCTGCTGCTGTTCGCGGCGCTGCTCGCCACGTTCCTGGTCGGCTTCCTCCGCCTGGTCGTCCTGATCGGCGTGCGCCGGCGCTCGGCCTGATCCACGTCAGCGGCGCGGGGGCGCCGTGGACTCGCGGACGACGAGGGTCGTCGCGAGCTCGATGCGGTGCGAGATCGGGGCGATCCCGTCGTGCATCCGGATCAGCGTCTCGACGGCCAGGCGCCCGATGTCGTGCATCGGAGTGTGCACGGTCGACAGCAGCGGGGCGGTGGGCAGCACGGCGAAGGTGTCGTCGTAGCCCATGACGCTGAGGTCGTCGGGGACCCTCCGACCCGCCGCCGTCGCGGCGCGGATCGCCTGGAACGCGTCGATGTCGTTGGTGGCGACGACGGCGGTCGGCGGATCGGCGAGCTCGAGGAGCCCGGGCACGATCCGCTCGGCGCTCGCCATGCCGTGCTCCGAGACGAGGGCCGGATCCTCCGCGATGCCGGCGGCGGCGAGCGCCTCGCGGTAGCCGCCGTAGCGGGCCCGCAGACCGGGATTGCGGGCGTCGCCGCCGACGAAGGCGATCCTCCGGTGCCCGAGCGCGACCAGGTGCTCTGTCGACTGCTGGCCGCCGACCCAGTGGTTCGAGCCGACGCTCACGACGGAGGGGTCGAGCGGGTTCGGCGCGTCGACCGCGACGAGCGGGAGGCCGGTCTCGGCGCAGGCGGCGACGATGCCGGCGTCGATCGCGGTGGTGACGGCGAGGATCCCGAGGTGCCCCTTCGCCGCCACGGAGCGGACGAAGGCGCGGTCGAAGCGCAGTCCCTCCTCGGCGGACGTGCCCGGAGTGAGGACGCCGGTGACGACGTCGACCCGCTCGCTCTGCGCTCCCCCGACGACGCCCTCGAGCACGCGCAGCGAGTAGAGGCTCAGGAGGGTGTCGAAGACGACCGTGATCCCGCCGCCGATCCGGGAGGCCCGGGTGCTCGGCGAGTAGCCGAGCTCGCGGAGGGACTGCTCGACCCGGGCGCGCGTCGCGGGGGACGCGCCGGGGCGGCCGTTGAGCACCTTCGACGCGGTCGCCTTCGAGACGCCGGCGTGCGCAGCGACCGCGTCGAGGGTGACGCGGGTGTCGGGGGTGCGAGCCACGGGGGCCTTCCGGTCGGGAGTGTGCGTCGACCCTAGCTGAAACTGTTTCGTCGCGGGACGGCAGCGGATCCCCCCGTCCTGGTTGCGAATGCGGCATCCCGCCTCCTACTCTGAGCGCACCTGCGAAACTGCAGGAAACTGTTTCGGAAGGCTCCTCGCATGCCCTACACCCCGCCCCAGGTGCTCTTCGGAGCCGCGTACTACCACGAGTACCAGCCGACTACCCGACTCCGGCAGGACTTCGAGGAGATGGCGGCGGCCGGCTTCACCGTCATCCGCATCGGCGAGTCCGTCTGGTCGACCTGGGAGCCCGAGGACGACACGTTCGACCTCGAGTGGATCACTCCGGTGCTCGACACCGCGCAGGAGTTCGGGATCGGCGTGATCCTCGGCACCCCGACCTACGCGATCCCGCCGTGGCTCCAGCGCCGCTACCCCGAGATCAACGTCGAGATCGCCACGGGCAGGCCGTTCGGCTGGGGCATGCGGCAGGAGATCGACGTCGCGCACGCCGCCTTCCGCTTCCACGTCGAGCGCGTCGTCCGGAGGATCCTCGAACGCCACGCCGAGCACCCCTCGATCATCGGGTTCCAGGTCGACAACGAGCCCGGCGCCTGGCAGATCTTCAACCACCAGGCCTTCGAGCGCTTCCGCGACCACCTCCGGCACAGCTACGGGACCGTCGACCGCCTCAACGAGGAGTGGGGCCTCACCTACTGGTCGCACCGCCTCACCGACTGGAGCGACCTCTGGCGCCCCGACGCCAACTTCCTCCCGCAGTACGACCTCGCCTGGCGCCTGTTCCAGGCGGATCTGCTCACCGAGTACATGCGCTGGCAGACCGGCATCGTCGAGGAGTACGCGGGAGAGCGCTTCGTGATGACCTGCATGTCGTACTCGCGGCCGACCCTCCGCGACGACGCCATCGGCGCGATGATGACCGTCACCGCGGGCAATCCCTACTACAAGGCGCAGGACTCGCTCGCACTGCCCGACACCGAGACGAAGCCGCAGACCTGGTGGACGCAAGGCACCTGGGCGCTCTACCACTCTGCCGACTGGATGTACGGGACGCGGCACGAGCCGTTCCTGGTGACCGAGGTGGGCGCGCAGTCGATCGGCTTCTCGTCGATGAACAACCCCGGCTACCCCGGCCAGCGCCGCCAGGGGGTCTGGGCGCTGATCAGCCGCGGCGCGCAGATGATCGAGTACTGGCACTGGCACACGCTGCACTTCGGCCCCGAGACCTACTGGGGAGGCGTGCTCCCGCACTCGCAGAAGCCCGGCCGCACCTACCGCGAGATCGCCGCGATCGGCGCCGAGCTCGGCGAGCTGGGCGACCGGATCGTCGGCCTCGCGCCCGACGCGCAGGTCGGCGTCCTCTACGACCACGCGTCGAAGTGGACCCTCGAGCGCTTCGGTCCGCTCGGCGGCCCCGACGGGATGCCGGTGCCCGACTCCTACTCGCCGCTGGTGGAGGCGTTCGTGCGCGGCGCGTTCGACGCCGGCCTCCAGACGCGGCTGTTCCACGCGAGCGGCCTGCTCGAGCACGACCCGGCGACGGTGGCGGCCGAGCAGCCGGTCTTCGTGGTGTCGGCCTACTACGCCGCCGACGACGCGGTGCTCGCCTGGCTGCTCGCCTACGCCGAGGCGGGCGGCCACCTCGTGCTCGGCCCGCGCACCGGGTACGCCGACACCCAGGCTCGCGCGCGCCTCGAGGTCGCTCCGGGAGGCGGTCTCGCGGCGGCGGCCGGCGCCTGGTACGACGAGTACACCAACCCCGAGCAGCCGGTGCCGGTGCTCGCGGTCGAGGTCGACGGCCTGCCGCCTCTCGTGGTGCCCTCCGGCGCGGGGGTCACCTCGTGGATCGAGGACTACGAGGTCACGGAGGCGAGCGTCCTCGCCCGCTACGACCACCCGTTCCACGGGGACTACGCGGCCGTGACCACCCGCGCGCACGGAGCCGGCCGCGTCTCGACCGTGGGCGGCCTGCCCGACCCGCGCTTCGCCTCCGCCGTGCTCTCGTGGGCCGGCGAGGTCGCCGGTCTCTCGCCGTGGCGACCGGAGGCCGGGAGCGTGCGGGTCCACTCCGCCGTCAACGCCCGCGGCGAGCGCCTGCACGTGGTGCAGAACTGGTCGTGGGAGCCGGCGTCGGTCGCCGTCCCGTTCGCGGCCGAGGATCTGCACTCGGGTGAGGCGCTCGCCTCCGGATCGCTGCTCGCGCTCGGCGCGTGGGATGTGCGGGTGCTGGTGACGGCGGCCTGACGCCTCCGGGCGGTGCGGTCAGCGCCGCGGAGCGGGGGGCGCCTCGACGAGGGCTTCGGCCCAGCCGTCATCGGGCTCGGCCTCCCGCTCGGCGCGCTTCGGCCTGTCCCGCCCGAACGCCGCCACGACCAGGACGCTCAGCAGCGCCAGTGCCGCCGTCGCGAACGCCGGCGCGGCCTGCGAGAGCGCCTGCCGCACGATGATCTCGGTCGGGACCGTCGGCGAATCGCCCTGCCACTGGTTCGGCAGCAGGAGGATGATCACCGGGATCGCGAGCACGACGGCGCACAGGAGCAGCTCGACGGCGACCGCGGCTCCCCACCACACTCGGGCGCGGGTCATGGGCGCTGCGCCCGGAGCGCCTGGGCCACGACGGCCGCGCTGAGCGACAGCAGACCGACGGTCAGGGCCGGCGTCGAGGTGTACTGCAGCACGAGCCGGAGGTACTGCTCGGGGTCCACGCCGTCGACGTAGGTGGTGTAGCCGAACTCGCTGTTCGTCGCCCACCAGAGCGCGATCGAACCGAATGGGACGAGCACGGCGCCGATGATCGCCAGAGTGATCGGGACGCGGCGGCCGAGGGTCGGGGCCGGCAGCGCGAGCGTCACCTCGACCTCGTCGGTCGGGGGGACGAGGGCGGGCGCGGGCTCGGAGCGCACCGCGCGGCGATCGCGGAGCACGGGGATCTCGGCCCGGGGCTCTCCGCGCATCTCGCGGCCGGGCTCGCCGCGGCGCGGACGGCGGAAGCGCTCCTCGGCCCGCGTCAGCCGCTCGGGCGCCGGGCCCTCATAGCCGCGCTGGTACGCCGCGTGGTAGCGCGGATCCGTCTCGGTCGTCTCGGGCATGCATCTCCCGCCTCGTGCGTTCGAGCTCTCATCCTGTCGCAGGCGCGCCACTCTCGAGAACGTTGATGTCAAGTGCAGGAACCGGAGGCCTCCCATGCAGGAAGCTTCGAGAGGATCCACTCGTACTCCCCCGCCGCAATCCCCACCCCTCGAGAACGGCCCGGCCATGATCCTGCTCCGCACCCACTCCAACCGCTGGATCGCGCGCGCCCGGCGCGCCGGTGTCGCCCTCGGCCTGATCACCTTCGCCGCCGATCTGCCGCGACCGGTCTTCAAGACCGTCCGCCTCGAGGTCGAGACCGGTGAGCGCATCCTGCTGCGCGACTCCGACTCGCTCGAGGAGGCGTTCGCGGTGCTGATCGCGGGGGTCGAGCGCGCCCGGCTGGCCGCCGAGCAGGCTCCGGCCGACGAGACGATTCCGGCCGCCGAGACGCCGACGGCGACCGACCCCGTCGAGGAGTCGATCGCCGCCTAGCGTCCGCGCTGCAGCGGGCCCGGTCAGGGGGTGGTGACTCCGCGGGTGGTCGAGGTCTCCGACTCCTCGCGGAACATCCGCTCGGCCTCCTCGCCGCCGACGGCCTCGCCGCGGGCGACCATCCCGGCCTGATCCGACAGCGGCACCTGCTTGAGGAAGATCGCGAGCACCAGAGCGATCAGGATGAACGGGATGAGGTACCAGAACACCGGCGCGAGCGAATCCGCGTAGGCGGCCACGACTCCGTCCTGCACCGACTGCGGGAGCGTGTCGAGAGTCTGCGGATCGAGGGTCGCCGCCGAGGCGCCCGCCGCGGAGTCGCCGGCCCCGGCGAAGACTGCCGTCAGCTTCTCGGTGAGGGAGTTGGTGAAGATCGTGCCGAAGATGGCGACTCCCAGGGCCGCCCCCACCTCACGGAAGTAGTTGTTCGAGCTGGTCGCGGTACCGATCTGCTCGACCGGGACCGCGTTCTGCACGACCAGGACGACGACCTGCATGATCAGGCCGAGTCCGGCGCCGAAGAAGAGGAGGTAGACGCAGATCAGCCAGATCGGGGTGTCGGCCGCGAGCGTGGTCATGGCCGTCATCGCGAGCGCGGTGAGGATCGTGCCGACGATCGGGTAGATCTTGTACTTCCCCGTGCGGGTGATCAGCAGACCCGACGCGATCGACGTGCCCATCAGGCCCACCATCATCGGCAGCATCAGCAGACCGGAGACGGCGGCCGAGGTGCCCGACGCCATCTGCAGGAACGTCGGCAGGAACGCGATCGCCGAGAACATGCCGAGCCCCAGCGTCAGGCCGATGGCGGTCGCGTTCACGAAGATCGGGTTGCGGAACAGGCTCAGCGGGATGATCGGGTCGTCGGCGCGCGACTCCACCCAGACGAAGCCCGCGACGGCGACCACGAAACCGGCGCCGAGGAGCCAGGTCAGCGGGTCGCCCCAGCCGTACTCGGCGTCGCCGCCGAAGTCGGTGAAGAAGATGAGCAGGGTGGTCGCGGCCGAGAGCAGGACGACTCCGGGGATGTCGATCCGCTTCTGCGCCCTCTTGCTGGGCAGGGTGAGCGCGAACCAGGCGATCGCGAAGGCCGCGATGCCGACGGGGATGTTGATGTAGAACGCCCACTGCCAGGTCAGGTGGTCGACGAAGAGACCGCCGAGGAGGGGGCCGGCGATGGCCGAGAGGCCGAAGACGGCGCCGAGCGGGCCGAGGTACTTGCCGCGCTGGTTGGCCGGGACGATGTCGGCGATGATCGCCTGCGACAGGATCATGAGCCCGCCGCCGCCGAGGCCCTGGAGCGCGCGGAAGACGACGAAGCTCCAGAAGTCGCCGGCGAAGGCGCAGCCGACGGAGGCGAGGGTGAACAGCGCGATCGCGATCAGGAAGAGGTTGCGCCTGCCGAGCACGTCGCCGAACTTGCCGTAGATCGGCATGACGATCGTGGTGGCGAGGAGGTAGGCGGTCGTGATCCAGGCCTGGTGCTCGACTCCGCCGAGCTGGCCGACGATCGTCGGCATCGCCGTGGAGACGATGGTCTGGTCGAGGCTCGAGAGCAGCATGCCGGCGATGAGCGCCGAGAAGATGATCCAGATCCTGCGCTGCGTGAGCAGGAGCGGCTTCGGTGGGGCGGTCGTGGTCATCGGTCCTTCTCGGGGTCGGGGGCGGGGGCGGCTTCGGAGGCGGAGGGTCGGGGCGCGGCGCTGACGAGCGATCGCGCCTGGTCGAGACGCTCGCGGAGGATCTGCTCGAACCGGTCGGCGGCGTCGGTCGCGAGCGACTCCTCCACCGCGACGCGCGCGAGCGTGCCGACGAGCTGCACGGCGAGCCGGAGGCGGACGTCGCCCGGGTCGAGCCCCTCGCGCTCGGCGGAGAGGCGCTCGAGCAGCCGGTCGCGCTCGCTCCCCGCCCGCATCAGCGCGGAGAAGAGCTTGGGCTCCCGCTCGAGCAGGGCGAAGAGCTGCTGGGCGCGGTCGGGCGTGAGTCCGATCGCCCGGAAGTGCTCGACGGCGAGGTCGACGAGGCCGTCGAGGAGGGTGGGCGACAGGGTTCCCGGCGTGCCGCCTCCGGCCACGAACCGCGCGGCCGCCTCGCCGTCGAGCCCGTCCTCGGGCCGGCCGAGGACGGCCTGCTCCTTCGACGGGAAGTAGTTGAAGAAGGTGCGCCGCGAGACGCCGACGTCGTCGCACAGCTCGTCGATGGTGAAGCCGCCGAGCCCGCGCTCGACCGCGAGCTCGCGGGCGCGGGCAGCGAGCAGGGCTCGCCGCTCCTGCGCTCTCGCGTTTGCACTCTCACTCACAAAGTGCATTCTTGCACGATCTGTACTCTTCGTGCACCCGTGTTCCCCCCGCGAGGGAACCCGTTCTCGGCGAGGGAGCCCGGCGGGCGGGCTCCTTCGGCGCGAACGGGTTCCCCCGGCGGCGCTAGAGCGTCAGCGTGTGGGCGCCCGCGCCCAGCTCGCGGTCGGCAGCGCCGGCCGCGCGGACGACCGCGGTCGCGCCGGCGGGCACGGTCACGGCGAGATCGACGGAGTCGCCGCGGCGGTCCCAGCGCACGCTCGCGAGTCCGTGAGGGGTCTCGAGCGACGACTCCGCCCAGTCGAGGCCGGCACCGGGCTGGGGCGCGATCAGGAGGCGGGAGTAGCCGGGGTCGAGCGGTGCCAGCCCGCCGACCACGCGGTGCAGCCAGTCGGCGACGGCGCCGAGCGCGTAGTGGTTGAACGAGGTCATCTCGCCGGGGTTGATCGAGCCGTCGGGCAGCATCGAGTCCCAGCGCTCCCAGATCGTCGTCGCGCCCATCGTCACGGGGTAGAGCCACGACGGGCAGTCCTTCTGCAGGAGCAGGCGGTAGGCGGCGTCGATGTGCCCGGTCGAGGAGAGCGCGTCGGTGATGAACGGCGTGCCCGCGAATCCGGTCGAGATCGTGTAGCCGCTCTCGGCGACGAGCTCGGCGAGGCGGTCGCCCGCCCAGCCCAGCTCGTCGTCGTCGAGCAGGCCGAAGACGATCGCGAGCGAGTAGACGGTGGTGCAGTCGCTGAAGACGCGCTGGTCGGCGACGTACTGCGCGCGGAACGCCTCGCGCAGACCGGCGGCCAGGTCGGCGAACTCGCGCGCCTCCTCGTCGCGGCCGAGCACCGCGGCGCTGTCGGCGACGATGCGGGCCGTGCGGTAGGCGCAGGCCGTCGCGACGACTCCCTTGTCGGCCTTGGCATCGGCGGGCGCATCGGGAGCCGCGTCGGGGTCGAGCCAGTCTCCGAACTGGAAGCCGGTGTCCCAGACGCCGGAGGGGGACAGCTTCGAGCGCACCCGACGAGCGTGCGAGGCCATCGACTCGAACGACTCCTCGAGCACCCGGCGGTCGCCGTAGGCCTGCCAGACCGACCACGGCACCCAGGCCGCGGCGTCACTCCAGAGCGCCGTCGAGTCCATGGGAGGGAAGCTGGTCTCGGCCGCGCGGCGCTTCAGCACGTCGGGCACGACGAACGGCACGGCGCCGTCGTGGTGCTGCTGCTCGAGGGCCAGGTCGCGCAGCCAGTCGCGGAGGAAGTCCTCGGCGTCGAAGAGGTAGACGGCGGTCGGCGCGAAGGCCGCGATGTCGCCCGTCCAGCCGAGGCGCTCGTCGCGCTGGGGGCAGTCGGTCGGCACGTCGAGGAAGTTGCCGCGCATGCCGCGGACCACGTTGTCGTGCAGCTGGTCGAGGAGCGGCTCGGAGCTGCGGAAGCGGCCGATGCGGCGCAGGTCGCTGCTGACGACGACGGCCGTGAGGGCCCCCTCCGGGATCTCACCCGGCCACCCGTCGACCTCCGCGTAGCGGAACCCGTGGAAGGTGAGGGTCGGCTCGAAGACGTCGGCGCCTCCCGAGAGCGTGAAGCGGTCAGTCGCCTTCGCCTCGCGCAGCGGCCGCACGCCCAGCTCGTCGTTCTCGAGGACCTCGGCGTGACGCAGGGTCACGACGCTCCCCTCCGGCCCGGTGACCGCGACGCGGATCCAGCCGACGAGGTTCTCACCGAAGTCGACGAGCGTCCGGCCGGAGGGGCTCGTCCAGATCTTCTGCGGCGCGATCTCGGCGATCCGGCGCACGGGAGGGGCGATGTAGGGCTCGAGGATCGAGAGGTCGACCTCGACCTCGTGCACGCCGCCCCAGGCCGAGTCGTCGAAGCCCGCACGGTTCCAGCCGTGCGGCTCGCGGCGGGCGTCGATGTCCTGGCCGTCGTAGATGCTGTCGGCGGTGGTGGCGCTCGCGCCGGCCCGCCAGGAGTCGTCGGTGGCGATGATCTGCTCGAAGCCGTCGGCGAAGCGGATCCGCAGCTCGGCGAAGCCGGCGATCTCGGGGCCGTAGGGCGCTGCGCCCTCGCCCCAGGTGAGCCGGCCGCGGTACCAGCCGTCGCCGAGGGCGAGGCCCAGCGTGACGGAGTCGCCGCCGACGAGGCTCGTCACGTCGTGCTCGGAGTAGCGCAGGCGCCACTCGTAGCTCGTCCAGCCCGGGGTGAAGAGCTCGTCCGAGACGGGCTCGCCGTCGAGGGTGGCCTCGACGATCCCGAGCGCCGAGAGGGCGAGGGTCGCCGAGGCGACGTCTCCGTGCCCGGTCTCGAGCGGGGTCTCGCGGCGGAGGAGGGGGGCTGCGCCGCCGAGCGCGTCGTCGGCGGCCAGGAAGCGGGCGGTCCAGTCGGTCATCGTCGTCCTTCTGCGTGGTGTGCGGTGTGGTCGTGGAGAGGGTCGGAGGGGAGGGAGTGGCGCTCGATCGGCGCGCTCGAGGAGCGGACCCGCAGTACGGGATCCACCTGGAAGTGGACCGCCTCCGTGCGCCCGCCGAGGCGCTCGAGCAGGAGGCGCACCGCGCGATCGCCGAGCTCCTCGCCGAACTGGTCGACGGTGGTCAGCGAGATGCCGGGATGAGCGGCGACCTCGATGTCGTCGTAGCCGACGATCGAGAGCTGGGTCGAGGAGAGCCCCGCGTCGGCCCGCGCCCACAGCGCGTCGAGGGCGAGGGAGTCGTTGCCCGCGAAGAGCGCGGTGGGCCGGTCGACCGACCGGAACAGCTCCAGCATCCGGACGCGGGTGTCGTCGGTGAGCGGGTCGAGGTGGATCACCTGCACCTCGTCCCCGAGCCCGGCCTCGCGCATCCGGTGCTCGTACCGCACGAGCCGGACGGAGTGGGGGGCGCCGGGCACCCGGCCGGTGACCTGCTCGCTCACGGTGAGGTGCGCGATGCGGCGGTGGCCGAGGGTGAAGAGGTGGTCCATGATCCGGTCGGTGCCCGCGACGTCGTCGTTGGTGACGGTGTCGTAGCCGGCGGAGTCGTCGTGACGCCCGAGCATCACGATGGGGGTGCGTGCGGCGAGACGCTCGAGCCAGGACGGCTCGACCATGGGCGAGACGGCGATCAGGCCGTCGACCTGGCGGTCGACGAGCGCCTCGATCGCGCGGAACCCCTCGCCCGAGTCGCTCTGCGCCGGCGCCACGATCAGCTGGTAGCGGCTGCCCTCGAGCGCGGCGCTCGCTCCCGTGACGATGCGGTTGAAGAAGGCGTTGCCGAGGCTCGGTATCTCGACGCCGATCGAGAAGCTGGAGCCGCGCATCGCCCGCGCCGCGACGCTCGGACGGTAGTCGAGCTCGGCGATCGCGGCCGTGACGCGCTCGCGCATCGACGGACTCACTCCGTAGGCGTTGCGGATCACCTTCGAGACCGCGGCGCGGGAGACGCCGGCCCGCAGGGCGACGTCCTGGATCGTCGCGGGGCCTGTGGTGCCGCTGTCGATCGAGCTCATCGCCGCCGCCTCCTGTGCCTCGGTGGGCGGGACAAGAGCCCCGCTGTCGCGTTGCCGCGCTCGTCACTGTAACGGTTCAACCTCGATCGTGTAGATCGGTCCACGAATTTCCGTAGATCGATTGACACGTTTCACGAGACCGACGTAGGTTCTCCCTGAGTCGGCCCGCAGCCGTCCCGAACGGCACGCCGGGCTCGACCACCCGGGCACCCCCCGCAACAACGAAGTTGTCCCTACATGGAGGTATTGATGTCGTTCCGACAGAACCGGCGAGCCCTGCTCGCCCTCGGCGCAGGAGGAGCGGCCCTCGCTCTCGCGCTCACCGGCTGCAGCACCGGCGGAGGCGGAGGCGGCGATTCCGCCGACGGCTCCTCGCTCAGCGTCCTCATCGACAACCAGACGGCGACCGTCGAGCTCTGGGACGCGCTGAAGGCGGCCTTCGAGGAGGAGAACCCCGACATCACCCTCGACATCGAGACCCGCCCGCAGGGCAGCGAGGGCGACAACCTCGTCAAGACCCGCCTGGCGACCGGCGAGATGAGCGACGTGTTCGCCTACAACTCCGGCTCGCTGTTCCAGGCGCTCAACCCCGACCAGAACCTCGCGCCGCTCTCGGACGAGGCGTGGGTCGACTCGCTCGACGAGGGCTTCCGCACCGTCGTCTCGTCGGAGTCGGACCTCTACGGCGTCCCGCTCGGCCAGGCCATGGGCGGCGCGGTCCTCTACAACAAGGACGTCTACAGCAGCCTCGGCCTGACGGTGCCGAAGACCTGGGACGAGTTCATCGCCAACAGCGAGGCGATCAAGGCGGCGGGCGACGTCGCGCCGATCATCCAGACCTACGGCGACACCTGGACCTCGCAGCTCTTCGTGCTGGGCGACTTCGCCAACGTGCTCGAGGACGACCCGGACTGGGCCGAGAAGTACACCGCCAACGAGGCTAAGTACGTCGACGAGCCGGCCCTCGCGGGCTTCGACCACCTCCAGCAGGTGGCCGAGTCGGGCCTCGTCAACGAGGACTTCGCTTCTGCGACCTACGACGACGGCGTGCGGATGGTCGCGACCGGCGAGGGCGCGCAGTACCCGATGCTGACCTTCGCGGCCGGCCCGCTGATCCAGAACTACCCGGAGGCGCTCGACACGGTCGGGCTGTTCCCGCTCCCCGGCGACTCCGCCGACTCGAACCCGCTGACCGTGTGGCAGCCGAACGCGGTCTACGTCGCGAAGTCGACCGAGGGCGCGGCCCTCGAGAGCGCGAAGAAGCTGATGGCCTTCCTCGTGACGCCCGAGAGCTGCGACATCCAGAGCGAGATCGCCGCACCCCAGGGTCCGTTCGTCGTCGACGGCTGCACGCTGCCGGACGACGTGCCCGCGCTGGTCTCGGACATGCAGCCCTACTTCGACAGCGGCGACACCGGTCTCGCGCTCGAGTTCCTCTCGCCGATCAAGGGACCGGCGCTCGAGCAGATCACCGTCGCGGTGGGCTCGGGGATCACCCCGGCCGCCGAGGGCGCTGCGCAGTACGACGACGACGTGACCAAGCAGGCTCAGCAGCTCGGCCTCGACGGCTGGTGAGCATCCCCGGTGGGGGCGGCCTCGCGGTCGCCCCCACCCCCTTCACGTCCACGGTCCGATCGACGGAGATCCCATGACGACACTGACGGAGAAGCGCCAGACGCGGCGCACCCCTCCCCCCACCGCCCCGGAGCGGCCCAAGCGCCGCAAGGCGATGAAGAGCCCGTATCCCACCTGGTTCTACCTCCCCGCCGGCGTCTTCTACGTGGTGCTGTTCCTCGTGCCGACCGTCGCCTCGCTCTACTTCTCGCTCACCCGCTGGACGCTGTTCGACTCGACCTTCATCGGCTTCGACAACTTCGTCGCCTTCTTCCAGGATCCGGCCCTCTCGACCGGCTTCGTGAACACGTTCATCTACGCCGCGATCACCTCCGGGCTCAAGATCGTGCTCGGGATGGCGCTCGGCCTGCTGCTGAGCTCGCAGATCATCGGCCGCGGGTTCCTCCGCAGCGTCATCTTCTTCCCGGTGCTGGTGTCGACGATCGGCATCGGCATCACCTTCAAGGTGCTGCTCGACCCGTTCGACGGGATCGTCAACCAGGGTCTCGCCGCGATCGGGGTGGCGGGCCCCGGCTGGCTGACGGATCCGCAGTGGGCGCTCTTCTCGGTCGCGCTCGTCGACGTCTGGAAGGGCGTCGGGCTCGCGACGCTCATCTACATCGCGGGCATCGTCGCGATCCCCCAGGACTACTTCGAGGCCGCCCGCGTCGACGGTGCGGGAGCCTGGCACAACTTCCGGCACATCACCCTGCCGCTGCTGCGTCCCGCGACGGTGACGGTGATCCTCCTCTCGCTGATCGGCGGGCTGCGCTCGTTCGACCTGATCTGGGCGATGACGAAGGGCGGTCCGGGCTTCACGAGCGACGTGGTCGCCTCGGTCATCTACAAGCAGTACCAGGCGGGCTTCTACGGGCTCTCGACCGCGGGCAACGTCATCCTCTTCCTCGTCGTGGCGGCGATCATCTTCCCGCTCTCGGCCTGGCTCAACCGGAAGGACAACGAGCAGTGACCACCACCCCGCTCACTCCGTCCCCGCTCACCGGCGCTCCCCTCGACGTCGATCCCCTGCGCTCGAAGGTCAAGCAGCGCGGCGTCGGCCGCGGGTCGCGCGCCTGGCGGTACGGCGGCGGTATCGCCGCCATCGTGCTGTCGGTCCTCGTGTTCATCGTGCCCTTCGCGTTCATCGTCCTCACCGCGGCGAAGACGCAGCAGGAGTCGTCGCTGCTCGGCTTCACCTGGCCGACCGAGTGGCAGTTCTTCCAGAACCTGCAGGCCGTGATCGAGGCGCGCGACTTCGTGCTGCTGCGCGCCTTCGTGAACAGCGCGGTCCTCACGATCGTCTCGGTGACGATCATGGTGGTCCTCGCCGCGATGGTCGGCTACGTGCTGCAGCGCCGCCGCTCCAAGTGGAACCCGTTCGTCAACGGCCTCGTCCTCGCCGGCCTGATCATCCCGCCGGCCGTCGTGCCGACGATCTGGGTGCTGCAGGGCCTCGAGCTCTTCAAGACGCTGCCGGGTCTGATCGCCGTCCACGTCGCCTTCGGCCTGTCGTTCTGCATCCTCCTGTTCCGCGCCTTCGTCTCGACGATCCCGCGCGAGCTCGACGAGGCCGCGGTGATCGACGGCGCCGGCCCGTTCCGACTGTTCTTCACGGTGGTGCTCCCGCTGCTGAAGCCCGTGATCGTGACGGTCATCGTGGTGCAGGCGGTGACGGTGTTCAACGACTTCACCTACGCCCTGTACTTCCTGCCGGGGGACGAGAACGCGACCGTGCAGCTCACGCTGTACAACTTCTCGTCGCAGTCGCAGTCGTCGTGGAACCTGCTCTTCATGGACGTGCTGCTGATCACGATCCCGCCGCTCGTGATGTACATCTTCTTCAACCGCCAGATCGTCGCCGGGATGACCTCCGGAGCGGTCAAGGGCTGAACCCGGGCCGACGTCAGCCCCTCCGCCGGCGGATCCGTGCGCGGGAGGTCGCGCGGACCGATCAGGCGGCGGAGCCACGGCGGCCGGTGCGACCGGGTGAGCGCTCGCCGCCAGCGCCGGTCGGTCAGGGCCTCGTGGCCGGGATCGACGAGGCGGCGCCCGGAGCCCTGCCGCTCCTCGATCGTCACGATCGGAGCCCGTGCCAGGTGCAGGCGCCGGCCGGGCTCCCGCTCGGGCTGGGGGTGCCCGGCGCGGGTCCGCAGCTGCTGCTCGAGCTGCTCCGGATCGGCGGCCGACCAGGCGGTGACGCCCACGCGGCCGTCGGGGAGGGGGAAGCGCTCGGTGACCCGCAGCGGCAGCGCGTCGTGGGGGTGGGACATCGTTCGGTGCCTTTCGGGGCGGGGCAGGACGCAGGGGTGGACGTGGGGTGAGGAGGGAGCCGGTCCATCCCGGCTCCCTCCTCGCCGTCAGTGCTGGATCGGCTCGGCCGTCGGGCCGACGCCGCGGATCCGCCGGGCGATGAGCAGACCGCCGCCCGAGAGCAGCAGCAGCGCCCCGGCGAGGGCGAACGGCCCCGCGGCGGCGCCCGTCGAGGCGAGGACGGTGGGCACGACGCCGATCGGCGGCACCCTCACCTCGGCGCACGACGCGGCGGCCTCGTCGGAGCAGGGGCTGCCGACGAGCGTGGGGGCGAAGCCGGCGGGCAGATCGTCGATCCGGGCCCGGTTCGGGATCGTCCACGCGTCGACCCCGTCCGCGACCACCCCGATCACGGTGAAGGTCGTCGATTCGCCCGGGGCGAGCGACAGGCCCTCGACCGAGAGATCGGCGGAGGCGGGCCCGCCGTCACGCGAGATCGTCACGCCGGACAGGTGCTCGAGTGTCGGCAGGTCGGAGAGGGTGACGCCGTCGGCGGGTCGGTCACCGATGTTCGAGACGACGATCTCGAACCAGGCCGTGTCGCCGTGGGCCACCGACTCCTCCCGGGCGGTCTTCTCGATCTCGAGGCGCCCCTCGAGAGGAGGAACGGGGATCTCGGCGCACGAGAAGGCGCTGTCGTCGGCGCACGGGTTCTGCACCGTCGGCGGGTCGAAGCCCTCGGGCTGGTCGGAGATCGTCGCCCGGTTGGGGATGGTGAGGGCGTCGTACCCGTCGGCCACGCGCCCGCTCACGTGGAGCGCGATCTGCCCGCCCGCGGGGATGCTCAGCCCGGTGACCGGCTCGCTCGCCGACTGGACGCCTCCGCGCCCGTCCTCGATCGTGGCGTCGGCGAGGTGCTCGAGCGTGGGGACGTCGGTCACCGTGACCCCGGTCGCGTCGACCGAGCCCGAGTTGCCCACCACCACGTCGAAGCCTGCTTCGCCGCCGTGCTCGGCGGAGGACTGCGATGCCGACTTCTGCAGCCAGAGTCGGCCCTCGCCGACGGTGTGCGGCACGGTCGCGCACGGGTTCGCGTCGGTCCCGGTCGTCGAATCGGACGGGACGAACGGCGCTCCCGCGAGGCACGCCGTGTTCGTGAGGTCGCCATCGCCTCCCGACCGGACGACGACGTCGAAGGTCAGCTCCGCCACCGTTCCGACGGGGAGCGTGCCGGCCGCCCAGTCGATCCGGCCCGTGCCGGGGTCGACCGAGGCCGAGCCGTGCGAGGTGCGGATCGACTCCGCGTCGAGGTCGGCGTCGTCGAGCACGCCCCGGTCGAGGTGGTCCACGACGGCGGCGTCGGTGACGTCGCCGGAGCCGTCGGAGGTGAGCGTCACCCGGTAGGGCACCCGCGCGCCCGGCAGCAGCGGCACGTCGGAGTCGACGGACGAGCTCTTCGCGAGGGTCACGTGCGGCGTCAGCGCGTCGAGGCCGGCGGTCGCGACCGCGCCGTCGGAGCCGAACGCGTAGTCGTCGATCGCCCGCAGATCACCGTAGGAGCCGTGGACCGAGTCGTTGGCGTTCGGCGCCCGACCCGCCCCGGAGTCGTCGGCCTCCCAGCGGTGGACGCCCGCGGCCGAGTCGGCGCCGCCCTCGCCGGACACCGCGTCGGCGGTCGCCGAGTAGCGCTCGGCGTTCGACCCGGTGAGGAGCGAGTCGTCCCAGTGGATGGCGGTGGGGCTGTCGCCGCCGCCGGTGGAGCGCACGATCGAGATGCCTCCCGAGGAGGTCTCGGCGTCGACGCGGGTGAAGTGGAACTCGTTGGTGCGCCCGATCGAGGCGCGGAAGCCCACGTCGGGGTCCTGGATATCGACGGCGTCGCCGCGGGCGTCGAGCCCGTCCCACTCGAGTGCGAACGGCCCCTTCTCGGCGACGATCTCGGTGAGGTGCACATCGCGCTCGCCGTCGTAGCCGCCGTCGCCGTCGGCGTCGATGTCGACCGTCACCGTGCCGGGCTGCGTGCCGAGCGTGCCGGTCAGCGATCCCGCGTTCGAGGAGGAACCCGAGCGTCGGTAGGCGAGGCCCTCGATCGTCGGCGCGCGGTACTCGGGCGCGATCGAGGCCGGCAGGTCGTCGGCGGGCTCGTCGAGGAACAGCCTGTAGGTCTGCAGGCCCGAGATCCCGGCGCGGCCGGACGCCTGCACGTACGAAGCGCCGACGCCGCCCGCCTCGGTCGACTCGGGCATGGGGACCGAGAGGTAGGAGGGGTCGGAGGACCCCACGCGCACGTTGCCCTTGTTGGTCGCCTGCAGGGTCGACGCGACTCCGTCGTAGCCGCGCAGCGTCATGTCGTAGCGCGCGCCCGTCTCGGTGACGGCGTGCAGGGTGAACGAGGAGCTGCGCTCGCCGGGACTCGAGTACGAGCTCTTCGCTCCCGACTGGATGCCGTAGGAGTCCGACCACACGCGCCCCGCGATCGCCCGCCCCGACGCGTCGGCCACGCCGATGCTCCAGACCAGGTTGACCGGCGCCGTCACGTCGTCGTCGGTCACGCTCACTCGGAAGACCCCGGTCTCGGAGGCGACGAACTCGCCCCCCGCCGCGACCGACGGCGGCGCGCCGCGGGCGAACGCCTGCGCATCGAGCACGGTGCCGTCGGGGGCGGTGATCGCGGCCGCCCCGCCTCCGCTCTCGCCCTCGCCCGCTCCCGTACCGCCCTTCAGCGGGTGGAGGTCGACGCGGAACGTCTCGCCCTTCTGCACCCAGGCCGAGACGGTCGTCGTTCCCGCGTTGGTCGCGCCTCCGTGCAGCAGCGTGTTCTCGATCGTCGTGCGCGGCGGCTCGGCCGCCGCCGCCGCCGCGGGCACCGTCGCCACCCCGCTGCCGAGCAGTCCGCCCACGAGCGCGCAGCCCGCCGTCGCGCCCGCGAACGCGCGGGCGGCTCTCGCCTCCCGCCTCCGACGGCCAGCCGGCCCCGACCGTTCCGTTCGACTCATCCGATGTCCTCTCCTCAGCCGCGCGGGCGCAGTGCGCCGACGACGGTTCACGTCAGCCCCGTGCGAGGAGAGTAATGCTCACTTTCGTGTGGGCGGGCGCGCCACCGCCTCTTCTGTGGACAAGTGGCCGCCCGACGTGCGGGTGAGGACGATCAGGAGCGCCTGTCGCCCCTGTGCGGCATCGACTCCGCCACGCTCTGCAGCAGGAGCCGGCGCATCGAGGAGAAGGACACCGTCGGATCACGGCGCTGGATCGCGGCGCTCACCTCGGCGTGCAGCCCCAGCGAGACGGGGAGCGGCTGGTCAGGCCCGAGGCCGTGCTCCCGCCGTCCGGTGAGGGTGTCGCTGATCACCGATTCCAGGCGCGAGAACATCCCGTTCCGGGAGGCGACGAGGACGAGCGAGTGGAAGCCGAGGTCGAGCTCGTGGAACCGCTCCCGATCCTCGTCCTCACCCGCCGCCCACATCCGCCCGGCGATGCTCACGAGCTCGGCGACCTCTGCCGAGGTGGCGCGGGTCGCCGCGAGACGGGCCGCCTCCGGCTCGACGGCGATCCGCAGTTCGGCGAGCGCCGCGATCTGAGCGTCCCGATCCGGCGCCTGCAGGCGCCAGTGGACGACCCGTGGATCGAAGAGGTTCCACTCGTCGGGAGGCAGGACCACCACGCCCACCCGGCGACGGGACACGACCAGCCGCATCGAGTCGAGGACCCGGATCGTCTCGCGCCCGACGGAGCGCGAGACGCCGAAGCGCTCCTCGATCCTCTGCAGGGTGAGGACGCTCCCCGGCGTGAGCCGCCCCGCGCAGATGTCGCCCCCGAGTGCGTCGAGCACCTGTTCGTGCAGCCCCGGGAGCGACCGCGTCGCGGCGGAGGCGCGGGCCGGAGAGTGCGGCGGGGTCGGGGACGACCCGGTCGGCGTCACGAGCCCGCGGACTCGTACGCCCGCGCCGGGATCTGCGTCGCGAGCTTGCCGCCGCTGACGTCGATGAGGGTCCCCGTGATGTAGCGCGACGCGTCGCTCGCGAGGAAGAGCAGCAGGTCGGCGATCTCGGACGCCTCGCCCCAGCGGCGCAGCGTCAGGGTGTCGAGGAGGCGCGACTGGGCGTCCTCGGGCATCGTCGCGAAGCCGTTCATCGCCGTCGGGATCATGCCCGGCGCGTAGGAGTTGGCGGTCACGTTCCAGGGGCCGAGCTCTCCCGCGACGACGCGGGTGAACTGCACGACCGCGGCCTTCGACGCCGCGTAGGCGGCGCTGCCGACACTGGGCACGATCGCCGCGAACGACGCCGCGTTGATCACCCGCCCGCGCCCGCTCTTCTTGAGGTGCGGGATCGCGGCCTTGGTGACCCGGAAGACTCCGGCGACGTTGACGTCGAAGCAGCGCTGCCAGGCGTCGTCGTCGAGATCCTCGATGCGTCCCTCCGCGTTGATGCCGGCGTTGTTCACGACGACGTCGATCCCTCCGAAGCGCTCCACGACGGCTGCGATCGCCGTCGCGACGGAGGCGGAGTCGCGCACGTCGACCGCGATCCCGGCCGCGGACGGGCGATCGGCGAAGTCGGCGACCGACTCGGCGGCGACGTCGAGCGCCGCGACGCTCGCGCCCTCGGCGAGGAACGCCTCGGCGATGGTGCGGCCGATCCCGCGCCCCGCTCCCGTGACGACGACGACGCGTCCCTGCAGATCCCAGTCCATTCGTGCCTCCGATAAAGCATACGTTTGAGTGATCAGTGACGTTATGATCGCACGTATCGGCGCGGCCCGACAGCGCGCCCGGGCGACGGAGGACGAGATGACGCTGACCGACCGAGGGACCCTCTGGATCACGGGCGGGGGCAGCGGCATGGGCCGGGCGAGTGCTCTGGCCGCCGCCCGCTCCGGCCGGCGCATCGCCGTCAGCGGCCGACGGGCGGAGGCGGTCGAGGGCACCGTCCAGGCCATCAGGGACGCGGGAGGCGAGGCGCTGGCCGTCCCCGTCGACGTCCGCGATCCCGCCGCTCTCTCCGCCGCCCACGAGCGCATCGTCGAGACCTGGGGGCCGGTCGACTCCCTGGTGCTCTCGGCCGGGCTGAATGCTCCGAAGCGCGACTGGGCCGACCAGGAGGTCGACGAGTTCGCCCACATCGTCGACACCAACCTGACCTCGGTCGTCCGCACGATCGACCTGGTGCTGCCCGCGATGCGCGCCGCCGGCCGCGGATCGATCGTCGTCGTCTCGTCGGTCTCGGCCTGGCGCTTCTCCCCCGGCTCCGGAGTCGCCTACATGGCGAGCAAGTCGGCGCTGGCGATGGTCTGCGCCTCCCTCAACGACCAGGAGGGGCGCCACGGGATCGCCGCCTGCCACCTCTGCCCCGGAGAGGTGGACACCGACTTCCTCGCGCTGCGCCCGTCGGTCCCCGGCGCCGAGCAGCGGGCCGCGATGCTGACTCCGGAGGACATCGGCCGCGCCGTGCTCTTCGTGCTCGACAGCCCCGCGCACGTGCGGATCGACGAGCTGGTGATCTCCCCGGTCGGACAGCGCTGACGGGCATCGCGGAGGGGCTGTCGCTCACAGTCGCCGCACATATCGCTGAGTATCGTTCGGAGAAACGGGAGGTCACCATGAACAGTTCGTACTCCACGCCCGGCTTCGGCACGGGGAACCCGATCGAGGGCATCTGGCAGGCCATGGAGCAGGCGCGCTCCAGCTTCGACAAGCGCGTCGGCAGCCGGGTCGGCCGCGGCGACGTCCGCGCCGCCGTGCTGGCGCTCCTCGCCGAGCAGCCTATGCACGGCTACCAGATCATCCACGAGATCGAGGAGCGCAGCGGCGGGGCCTGGAAGCCGAGCCCCGGCTCGGTCTACCCGACGCTGCAGCTGCTGGCCGACGAGGGCCTGATCGCCGCCGACGAGTCCAACGGCCGCAAGACCTACACGCTGACCGAGGCGGGTCACGCGCAGGTCGCGGGCTCCGGCACGTCGGCGCCGTGGGCGTCGGCCGAGTCCGAGTCGGTCGACTTCGGGGCACTGCCCAGGGCCGGAGTCGCGCTCGCGCAGGCGGCCGCGCAGGTCGGTCGCTCGGGCTCTCCGGCGCAGATCCGGCAGGCCATCACGGAACTCGAGGACACGCGCCGCAGGCTGTACGCGATCCTCGCGCAGGACTGACCCGGGTGCCGTCGGTCAGCCCGGGTCCCGGCGACCCGGGCTTCCGTACACGGAGCGACCGCAGGCGGTACCGCCGCATCCTGCGCTTCGCCGGCTGGCACCTCGCGGTGACCTGGTTCTTCGATCTGCTCCTGCCGCGCGTCGGGCTCTCCTCCATCGCCCTGCGCACCCGACCGCGGCGGATGCAGCGCTTCGCGCGCAGCTTCCACGTGCTCGCCGTCGAGCTCGGCGGGCTGATGATCAAGGTCGGCCAGTTCATGTCGTCGCGCCTGGACGTGCTGCCGCCCGAGATCACCCGCGAGCTCGAGGGGCTGCAGGACGAGGTCCCGCCCGTTCCCTTCGCCGAGATCCGCGTGCTCGCGGAGGCCCAGCTGGGGATGCCGCTGGAGCGCGCCTACGCCTGGGTCGACGAGTCGCCGGTGGCGGCCGCCTCGCTCGGGCAGGCGCACCGGGCGCGGTTGAACCCGACCGACGCCGCCGACACCGGGCACGAGACCGCGATCATCAAGGTGCAGCGGCCGGGGATCGACGGGATCGTCGAGGTCGACCTCGCGGCGCTGCGGCGGGTCGGCGGCTGGCTCAGCCACGTCCGCCTCGTCTCGGACCGGGTCGACGCGCCCGCGCTCGTCGAGGAGTTCACGGCGACCAGCCTCGAGGAGATCGACTACCTGCACGAGGCCGCGAGCTCGATCCGCTTCGCAGCGGACTTCGCCGGCGACCCTCGCGTGGGCATCCCCGACGTGGTCTGGGAGCGCTCGACGAGGAAGGTGCTGACGCTCGAGGACGTCACCGCCATCAAGATCACCGATGCCGCCGCGCTCGCCGCGGCCGGGATCGACCCGCGGGACGTGGCGCCCGTCTTCGCCGCGGTCATGTTCGACCAGCTGTTCACGAACGGCTACTTCCACGCCGATCCGCACCCCGGCAACATCTTCGTCACCCCGACTCCCGGCGCCGAGCAGCCGTGGCGGCTGACGTTCATCGACTTCGGGATGATGGGCGAGGTGCCGCCGTCGACCCGCGCGGGTCTGCGCAAGATGCTCATCGCCGCCGCCTCGCGCGACGGCAAGGGCCTGGTCGACGCGGCCCGCGAGGTCGGCGTGCTGCTCCCCTCCGCCGATTCGCGCGAGCTCGAGCAGGCGATGACGCAGCTGTTCGCCCGCTTCGGAGGCATGGGCTTCGCCGAGCTGCGCGAGGTGGACCCGCGAGAGTTCCGCGACTTCGCCGTGCAGTTCGGCGACGTGGTGCGCTCGCTCCCGTTCCAGCTGCCCGAGAACTTCCTGCTCGTCATCCGGGCGATGTCGCTCACCTCCGGTGTCGCCAGCGCGCTCGACCCCGCGTTCAACCTCTGGGACTCGGTCGAGCCCTACGCCCAGCAGCTGATCCGCGAGGAGCGGGGCAACGTCGCGCAGGACATCGGCCGGCAGGCCGTCGACACCCTGGGGCTGATCTGGCGCCTTCCGCGGCGGCTCGACGAGCTGGTCACGACGCTCGACGACGGCAGGCTCGCCGTCACCGTCCCGAGCGTCGAGCGCCGCCTGACGGTGCTCGAGGGCACGGTGCGGCGGGTGATCTCGGCGGTGCTGTTCGCGGGCCTGCTGATCGCGGGGGCGATCCTCCGCCCCGACGACGGGGTGCTCGGGACGGTGCTCCTGGTGGCCTCGGTCGTGCCGCTGCTGCACGCGCTGCTCGGCGGCCGGCGGCGCTGACCGTCACGGCTCAGAACCGCGAGGCCGCCTCGTACAGCACCTCGTCGTCGCCCGCGTAGACCCCCTCGGCACGCGGCCAGTGCGAGATCACGTCGGTGAAACCGAGCTCCTCGGCGCGGCCGACCATCTCGTCGAAGCGGGCGACGCTCTCGAACGAGAAGAACGGTCCGGAGTCGAGGGAGAGGTAGCGGTCGAGCGAGCGCTGGTCGCGCCCCGCCGCCTCGAGCGCGTCGTCGAGCCGCTCGCCGAGCGCGGCGACCGAGGCCCACCACTCGTCGCCGTCCGTCCCCTCCCGGCCGGTCGTCACCCAGCCCTGGGCGTGCTCGGCCACGAGCGCCAGACCCTTCGGACCGTTCGCCGCCAGCACGAGCGGCACGCGCGGCCGCTGCGCCGGCTCGCCGACCATGCGGGCTCCGCTCGCCGTGAACCAGGCGCCCTCGAGGTCGATACCGCCCGAGCCCGGCGCCTCGTGGCGCAGCAGCACGTCGAGCGCCGCGACGAACTCGGCGTAGCGCTCGTGCCGCTCCCTCGCGGAGTACAGCGGCTGGCCGAGCACGGTGGCGTCGAATCCCGTCCCTCCCGAGCCGACACCGAGGAGGAACCGGCCGCCCGCGATGTCGTCGAGCGTCGCGACCTCCTTCGCGAACGGCACCGGGTGCCGGAAGTTCGGCGACGCCACGAAGGTGCCCAGGCGGATGGTCTCGGTCACCACGGCCGCCGCCGTCAGCGTCGGCACGGTCGCGTGCCACGGCTGATCGGCGAGCGAGCGCCACGAGAGGTGGTCGTAGGTCCAGGCGTGGTCGAAGCCGAGACCCTCGGCCGACTGCCACTTCCGGCGGGCCGCGATCCAGGGCTCCTGCGGGAGGATGACGATTCCGTGGCGCATGGTCCGAGTGTAGGTTCGTGCCGCCGGCCCGGCCCGACGCGAGGAGCGATCACGTGGACCACCCGATGACGAGCACCCGGACCCTGCACGAGGGCTGGACCCTCCGCCCGACGAGCGCCAGGGGAGTCCCGGACGCGGTCCTGCGCGCCGGGGACATCCCCGCCGCCGTGCCGGGAGTCGTGCACACCGACCTGCTCGCGGCCGGGCTGATCGAGGACCCGTTCCTCGACGGCAACGAGCGCCTGCAGGAGTGGATCGGCGCGACCGACTGGCGGTACGCGACGGCGTTCGAGTGGGCCGACCAGGGTCACGACCGGGTCGAGCTCGACTTCGGCGGCCTCGACACGGTCGCCGACGTGCGGCTGAACGGCGTCACCGTGCTCGAGAGCCGCAACCAGCACCGCTCCTACCGGGTGCCGGTCGACGGCCTCCTCCGCGAGGGCCGCAACGAGCTGACTGTCGACTTCTCGGCCCCGGTGTCCGCTGCCGACCGGGCGAGCCTCGAGCTCGGCTACCGGCCGCACGTCAACCACCACCCCTACAACGCGCTGCGGAAGTCGGCGTGCAGCTTCGGCTGGGACTGGGGCATCGACACCTCCAGCAGCGGGATCTGGCGGCCGGTGTCGCTGCACTCGTGGTCGGTCGCGCGCATCGCCTCCCTCGTCACCTCGCCGACGCTCGACGGATCGACGGGAGTGCTGAGGGCGAGCATCCGCCTCGATCGCGCGGCCTCCGGCCCGATCACGGTCAGGGCCGAAGTGGCGGGCGGCACCGCCGAGGCCGTCCTCGACGACGGCGCCACGGAGGCCTCGCTCGAGGTGCGCGTCGACGACGTCGACCGGTGGTGGCCCGTCGGCTACGGCGAGCCGGTGCTCCACGACCTCGTCGTCACCGCGACCGCCGGAGGCACCGAGCTCGAGCGGGTCGAGCGCCGCATCGGCTTCCGCACGGTCGAGATCGACACGGCACCCGACGCGGAGGGCGCCCCGTTCACGCTGATCGTCAACGGCGCGAGCGTCTTCGTCCGCGGCGTGAACTGGATCCCCGACGACGCCTTCCCGCACCGCGTCGACCGGGCCCGCTACGAGCGGCGGCTGCGGCAGGCGCTCGATGCGAACGTCAACCTCGTCCGCATCTGGGGCGGCGGGATCTTCGAGTCGGAGGACCTCTACGACACCGCGGACGAGCTGGGCCTGCTCGTCTGGCAGGACTTCCTGCTCGCCTGCGCCGCCTACGCCGAGGAGGAGCCGCTCCGGAGCGAGATCGTGGCGGAGTCGCGCGAGGCGGTGGCCCGTCTGGGCGCGCACGCCTCCCTCGTGCTGCTGAACGGCAACAACGAGAACCTCTGGGGGCACGAGGACTGGAACTGGAAGCTCCGGCTCGAGGGCCGCACCTGGGGCGCCGGCTACTACTTCGAGCTCTTCCCCGCGATCGTCGCGGAGCTCGCCCCCCACGTCGGCTACACCCCCGGCAGCCCCTTCTCGCCCGACCCCGCGCTGCACCCGAACGACGAGCTGCACGGCTCGATGCACCTGTGGGAGCAGTGGAACCGCCAGGACTACCCGAGCTACCGCGACCAGCGCCCGCGCTTCGTCGCCGAGTTCGGCTGGCAGGGCCCTCCCGCGTGGTCGACGCTCGTCGGCTCGATCAGCGACGACCCCCTGACTCCGGAGTCGCCCGGCATGCTCGTGCACCAGAAGGCGATGGAGGGGAACGCGAAGCTCACCGACGGACTACTGCCGCACCTGCCGCTGCAGAACACCATGCCCGAGTGGCACTGGGCGATGCAGCTCAACCAGGCCGCGGCTGTGACGGTCGCGATCGAGTACTTCCGCTCCCTCCTGCCGCACTGCCAGGGCGCGATCCTCTGGCAGCTGAACGACTGCTGGCCCGTCGTGTCGTGGGCTGCTGTCGACGGCGACGAGCGCCCGAAGCCGCTGCTGCACGCCCTCCGCAAGGCGTTCGCCGACCGCATCGTGACCGTGCAGCCCGAGGGCGAGGGCCTCGCGGTCGTCGCGGTGAACGACTCACCGGAGGCCTGGAGCGGGCGCCTCGTCGTCGACCGTCTCGACTACGACGGCACGGTGCTCGCGAGCACGGAGTCGACGATCGAGGTCGCCGCCCGCTCGGCGACCCGCGTGCCGGTCGCCGCCGCGGTCTCGGAGGCGCACGCCGCCTCCCGAGAGCTCCTCCGCGCCTCGGTCGGCACGGTCCGCGGACTCTGGTTCTTCGCCGAGCCCCGCGACTCGGAGCTCGAGCCGCGCCCGTTCACGGCGACGGCGTCCCACGTCCCCGGCGGCGTCGACGTGCGCGTCACCGCGACCGGGGTGGTCCGCGACCTGGCGGTCCTGGCCGACGTCGCGTCCCCCGACGCCGAGGCCGCCGACCAGCTGGTGACCCTGCTGCCCGGCGAGGAGGCGGTCGTGCACGTCCGCACGGCGACGCTGGTCGACCCGGAGCGGCTGCTCGCGCCGGAGGTGCTGCGGACGATGAACGAGCTGGTGGTGGCCGCCCGCTAGCTCCCGGGCACCGGCTCGCCCGCCGCCCAGACCCGGCCGACGGAGAGATCGGGCAGCAGCGCGACGACGTCGGCCGCGTAGCCGGGAGCCAGTCGTCCGAACCGGTCGCCGACCCCCATCGCGGCGGCCGGAGTCGCTGTCAGCGCGGTGATCGCCTCCTGCAGGCCGAGACCGAGGCGCTCGACCGCGGTCCGCAGCGCCGCGTCCTGGGTCAGGGTGGAGCCGGCGATCGTGTCCGTCCCCGCGACGCGGGCGACCCCGTCGACCACGCGCACCTCGAGCGAGCCGAGCCGGTAGGCGCCGTCGTGCGCTCCGGCCGCCGCCGTCGCGTCGGTGATCAGGGCGATCCGGCCCGGCACGGCGCGGAACAGGGTCCGCGCCACGATCGGAGCGACGTGCACGCCGTCGAGGATGAGCTCGAGGGTGACCCGCTCGTCCTCGGCCGCCGCCATGATCGGCCCGGGCTCGCGGTGGTGGATGCCGGGCATGGCGTTGAAGGCGTGGGTCAGCACGGTCGCTCCCGCGTCGAACGCGCGCAGCGCGAGCCCGTGGGAGGCGACGGTGTGGCCGACGGCCGCGACGACGCCTCCGTCGACGATCAGCCGGATCGCCTCGAGGGCGCCGTCGAGCTCGGGCGCGAGGGTGATCTGCCGGAGCACGCCGCGACCGCGGTCGAGGAGCTCGGCGACGTCGCCGCGCGAGGGCTCCCGCAGCTGCCGGGGATCGTGGGCGCCGTGGTTGCCGGGCGAGAGGAACGGCCCCTCGAGGTGCGCCCCGAGGATGAGCGGGTCGCCGGACATCGCGTCGCGGATGACCGCGAGGGACGCGGCCAGCGCCGGGATCGGCGCGGCGACGAGGCTGAGCACGGAGCGGGTGGTGCCGTGCCGGCGGTGCATCGCGAGGGCAGCGGCGATCGCCTCCGGCCCGTCGTCGTAGGAGCTCTGCGCGCCGCCGTGCCCGTGGATGTCGAGGAAGCCCGGGACGAGCGTCGCCTCGCCCGCCTCGACGATCCGGTCGGCGGGCGGTGCCTCGCCGGAGCCGGCGGCGCGGATGCGGTCGCCCTCGACGAGGATCCACGCGTCCTCGACGGTCGACACGGAGTCGATCGCTCGAGCGGCGCGGAGGAGCGTCGTGCGCGCCCGGCGGCCGGTCGCCTCCTCGACGGGGTCGGCGGTTCGGGCCACGGGTCCTCCAGAGCGTGCGGCGTCTCGGGCCGCCGCGGTCCAGGGTACGCAGGTGCGATCGGCTCGAGACGCGGCGGGCCCTCCCCTGCCTTGCATCGCCCCGGCGCACACGGTAAGCAGGACGTGAAACGTTTTAAGCAGAGGATGCCGCACGGATGATGCACTACGGAGGCGACTACAACCCCGAGCAGTGGGACGAGGCGATCTGGGAGGACGACGCGCGGCGGATGCAGGAGGCGGGGGTCACCCTCGTCAGCCTCGGCATCTTCGCGTGGGCGCGCATCCAGCCCGACGAGGCGACCTTCGACTTCGGCTGGCTCGATCGCGTGCTCGACCTCCTGCACCGCCACGGCATCGCGGTGGATCTCGCGACCGCGACGGCCTCACCGCCCGCCTGGGCGGCGCGGACCTACCCGGGCCTCCTGCCGCAGGACGAGAACGGGGCGACCTACTGGCCGGGGAGCAGGCAGGCCTACAGCCCCGCCTCCCCCGACTACCGCCGGCTCGCGGCCCGGCTCGTGACCGCGATCGCCGAGCAGTACCACGACCATCCGGCCGTGGTGCTCTGGCACGTGAACAACGAGTACGGCTGCCACCTGCAGTACGACTACTCCGACAACGCCGCCGTCGCCTTCCGGGCCTGGCTCAAGCGCAAGTACGGCGACGTCGACTCCCTCAACCGCCGCTGGGGCACTCTGTTCTGGTCGCAGCGGTACGGCTCCTTCGACGAGATCGTGCCCCCGAGGAAGGCCCCCTACAGCCACAATCCGGCGGGGCTGCTCGACTTCCGCCGCTTCACCTCCGACACCCTCCTCGAGCTCTACGTGAGCGAGAGGGACATCCTCCGAGCGGCCGGGGCGACGCAGCCGATCACGACGAACTTCATGGGCGCGTTCCCGGCTCTCGACTACTGGTCGTGGGCGGCCGAGGTCGACGTCGTGAGTGACGACAACTACTTCGATCCCGCCGATCCGGAGTCGTTCCGCGGCGCCGCCTTCACCCGCGATCTGATGCGGTCGCTGAAGCCCGGCGTGCCCTGGCTCCTGATGGAGCAGGCCACCAGCGCGGTCAGCTGGCGCCCGGCGAACGCTCCGAAGGCGCCGGGGCAGATGGCGGCGCTGTCGATGCAGGCCGTCGGACGAGGCGCCGACGCGGTCCTCTTCTTCCAGTGGCGCCAGTCGCGCCGGGGCAGCGAGAAGTTCCACTCGGCGATGCTCCCGCAGGCGGGCACCGGAACGCGCACGTGGCGGGAGGTGGTCGAGCTGGGAGGAGTGCTCGGCGGGCTGCCGGAGCTCGGGCCCACGGACTCCGGAGCCCGGGTCGCCCTCGTGCTCGACTGGGAGAACTGGTGGGCGATCGAGAACCCCGACCATCCCGTCGCGCTCGACTTCCTCTCGCTCGTGCAGCGCTGGCACGCGGCGTTCCACCGGCAGAGCATCGCCGTCGATCTGGTCCGTCCCGTGGACGACCTCACGGGCTACTCCGTCGTCGTGCTCGCCCACTCCTACCTGCTGACCGACGAGGCCGCCGCGAACCTCTCCTCCTTCGTCGAGGCGGGCGGGCGCCTGCTCGTGACGGCCTTCAGCGACGTGGTCGACGAGGACGACGCCTTCCGCGACGGCGGCTTCCAGGTGGGTCTGCGCGACGTGCTCGGGGTGTCGGTGCTCGAGTTCGGCGGGCTCGCGGCGGGCGCGGCGGTGCGGGCGGAGGGACCCTCCGGTGCCTTCGCCGGCGAGCACCTCGTCGAGGAGCTCGCGATCCACGCCCCCGACGGCGACCCGCGGCCGGTGGACGTGCTCGCGCGGTTCACGACCGGCCGCACCGCGGGGATGCCCGCGCTCACGGCCCGCGCGTCGGGAGCGGGGACCGCCCACTACCTCGCCACGATCCCCGACGACGAGGGGATGGCCGGGCTGACCGCCTGGCTCGCGGCGGAGGCCGGCGTCGACCCCGTGCTGCGGACGCCGAGCCCCTGGGTCGAGGCGGCGCGCCGAGGCGACGTCGTCACCGTGATCAACCACGGGGCCCAGACGGTCGACATCGACGTGACGGGCACGGATCTCGCGACCGGCACCGCGGTCGAGTCGGTGCGCCTCGAGCAGTACGGCTGGGCGCTCATCAGGACAGGAGGACGGGCATGACACAACGCGTCTGCTTCACCATGCAGCTCAAGAAGGACCGGATCGCCGACTACCTCGCCGCCCACGAGACGGTCTGGCCCGAGATGCGGGAGGCGCTCCGCGAGACCGGCTGGTCGGACTACTCCCTCTTCATCCGCGAGAGCGACGGCCTGATCGTCGGGTACCTCGAGACCGACGACTTCGAGCTGGCGCGGGCGCGCATGGCCGAGAAGGAGGTCAACACCCGCTGGCAGGACACGATGGCGGAGTACTTCGACGACTCCGGCCACCCCGACCGCTCGATGGTGCGCCTCGAGGAGTACTTCCACCTCGAGTGACGCGGGGCGGGGCGGGCGGAGTCAGGCGCCGGCCTGCACCGCGTGCAGCACGGCGTAGCGGCCGCCCGCGGCGAGCAGTTCGGCGTGCCCGCCGATCTCGACGATGCGGCCGTGCTCGAGCACCACGATGCGATCGGCGGAGCGGACGGTCGAGAGCCGGTGCGCCACGACCAGCGTCGTCCGTCCCCGCATCAGGCGCTCGAGCGCCTCGCGCACCAGCGCCTCCGCCTCGGGGTCGAGCGCACTCGTGGCCTCGTCGAGCACGAGCACGCGGGGATCGCGGACGAGCGCCCTGGCGATCGCGATGCGCTGACGCTGCCCACCCGAGAGCCGCGCGCCGCGCTCGCCGACGACGGTGTCCCAGCCCTCGGGGAGGGCCCGCACGAAGTCGAGCGCGTTCGCGTCCCGGAGCGCCGCGGTGACCCGGTCGTCGCGGACAGCGCCGAGTCCGTAGGCGACGTTCTCGCGGATCGAGCCCTCGAACAGCACCGAGTCCTGCGGCACGACCGAGACGAAGCGGCGGACGCTGCGCAGGTCCAGAGTCTCGGCGTCGCGTCCGTCGAGGAGGATGCGGCCGCTCGTGGGCCGCAGGAAGCCCAGCACGAGGTTGAGCATCGTCGACTTGCCCGAGCCGGAGGAGCCCACGAACGCGATCGTCTCGCCCGGCCGCACGTCGAGCTCGACGTCGTCGATCGCGGCGGTCCGATCGTCGTAGCGGTAGCCGACGTGGTCGAGGCGGATCGCTCCGCGCACCTCGTCGACCCGCGCCTTGCCCTCGTTGTGCTCGAGGTCGGGATCCTGCAGGAGCTCGCCGATCGAGCGCACCGACTCCGTCCCCTTCGCGATGGTCGGCAGCAGCATCAGCAGATTCGTCACGGCCCCGGTGAGCAGGGCGAAGTAGGAGCTCAGCAGCACCACCTGGCCCGCGCTGATCGGGATCCATCCGCTGATCGACGCCCACGCGGCGGCGACGAGGCAGCCGACTCCGAGCAGCTGCAGGCCCACCCACGACAGCGACGCGAAGCGTCCGTTCAAGAGGTCGAGGCTGTAGCCGGCCGACCGCACGCCCTCGGCGCCCGCGGCGACCCGATCGACCGCCGTGCGCTCGAGCCCGTGGGCCCGCGTGATCGGGATGAGGGTCGCCATCTCGCCGACCCGGGCCGAGAACTGCTCCACCTCGCGGCGGAACAGCTCGTTGCCCCGCCGCGAGCGGGCGCTGAGGAACGCGCGCAGCAGCACCGCCAGCGGGATGGCCAGGGCGTAGACGGGGAGGAACTCCGGCACGTTCAGGGCCGTCATCACCACGGCGCCGATCGCGACCATCACGGCCGAGAGCAGCGGATGCGCGACCTGCTGCAGCATCGTCTCGACGTTCTCGACGTCGCGGACGACCTTCGTCTGCACGATCGACGAGCTCGCGCGGGTGTGGAACCCGATCGAGAGGTTCTGGAGCCGCTCCGCGAGCGCATTGCGCAGGTCCGTGCCGGTCTGGCGGACGGCGCTCATGTAGAGCCGGGTGTACATCACGTGGTTCGGGTAGTTCTGCAGCAGCGCGATCAGGGCGATCGCGGTCCAGAGCCACAGCGTCGAGGGCGGCCCTCCCGCCACGACGACGTCGATGATCGCGCCCGTGACGACCGGCAGCAGCCAGAGCGGAGTGTCCTTCACGGCGAAGAACAGGACCGCGACGACGATCCGGCGCCGGTAGCGGCCGAGCAGGCCCAGGGCCGACCGCGCGGGCCGGTGCCTGTCGATCTCGAGGGGGGCGGCGGAGGCGCGGGGTTCTCTCACGCATCGACACTATCCCTCGAGCAGATGGCGGGCAAGCGTTTTCCGAGCTAGGGTGCAGGGGCCCGGCGAGCGCACCCCGCGCCGTCGCCCGACCCGCGAGGACGCTCATGGACGCCGACACTCCTCCGCCGCTCCTGGTCGGCATCGTCGGCACCGGAGGCGTCGCCCACTTGCACGCCGCCGCCCTGACGGGCCGCCGCGATGCCCGCCTCGTCGCCGCGATCGACACCGACGCCGACCGGGCGCGCGCGTTCGCCGCGCAGTACGGCATCGCGACCTCGGGCACGTCGTTCGCCGACCTCCCCGAGGTCGACGTGCTGCACCTCTGCACGCCACCGGGGGTGCACGCCGAGCAGGCCGAGGCCGCCTTCGCCCTCGGCGCGCACGTCGTCGTCGAGAAGCCGCCGGCCCTCTCCCTCGCCGAGGTCGACCGGATGCTCGCCGCGGCCGAGCAGGCGGGTCGCCGCCTCGCCGTGGTCTTCCAGCAGCGCACCGGCACCGCCGCCGCGCACACGCGCGCCCTGCTCCGCTCGGGCGCACTGGGCCGCCCGCTCGTCGCGCGCTGCGACACCCTCTGGTACCGCGACGACGACTACTTCGCGGCGCCGTGGCGGGGCCGCTGGGAGACGGAGGGGGGAGGCACGACCTTCGGTCACGGCATCCACCAGCTCGACCTGCTCGCACACCTGCTCGGCGACGTCGACGAGGTGTCGGGGCAGGCCTGGCGCCTCGGCCGCGACATCGAGACGGAGGACGTCTCGACGGCCGTGCTCCGCTTCGCCTCCGGCGCCGTCGCCTCGGTGCTCACGAGCGCGGTGTCGCCCCGCGAGTCGAGTGCGATCCGCATCGACACCGAGCGCGCCACGATCGAGCTCGAGCACCTCTACGGGCACGGGCACGCCCACTGGCGGATCACCCCCGCGCCGCACGTCGACGCGGTGGAGACCGCGGGCTGGGCGTTCCCGCCCGACGAGGTGCCGAGCGGCCACGCGGCCTATCTCGACGCCGTCTACGCCTCCTTCCGCTCCGGAGAGCCGCTGCCCGCTGTCGCCGACGCGCCGACCCGCTCGCTGGAGCTCGTGGTCGCGCTCTACCTCTCGACCCGCCGCGGCGGACCGGTGCGGATCGAGGAGCTCCGGACCGATCCGGCGCTGCGCACGGCCGCGCGCGCCGACGTGGTCGACCTCCGCCGGGAGCCGCGGTGATCCTGGACGACGGGATCGCGACCCTCGTCATCGAGGACCCCCGCACCCCGGCCCGCGACTCCCCCCGCCCCTACCTGCACCCGGTCTCGACGCCCGGCGGCGTCGTCGTCTCGGACCTGCGCCCGCCGGATCACGACTGGCACCTCGGCCTGTCGCTGGCCGTCGCGAACCTGAGCATCAGCGACGAGCGGGTCGACGCGAACTTCTGGGGCGGTGTGACCTGGGTCGCCGGGGAGGGGTACCGGCAGCTCGACAACAACGGCTCGCAGCGCGTGCTCGCGCAGGACGGCTCGACGCTGGATCTCGGCTGGATCGACGCCTCCGGGAGGCTGCTGCTGCGCGAGCGGCGGAGCCACTCGGTGCACCGGCCCGGCGCGGGGGCGGCGGTGCTGACGATCGCGAGCGAGTGGAGCCCCGTCGTCGACGGCCTGCGATTCGGCTCGCCGACGACCGCGGGCCGCCCCGGAGCGGGCTACGGCGGGCTCCTCCTCCGGCTCACCTCGGCGTTCGGGGCGGCACTCGTCCTGACTCCCGAGGGCGCGACGACGCCGGAGGCGGCGATGGGCGCCGAGTCGCCGTGGCTCGCGCTCTCGACCGGCGCCGCGACCGTGGCGATCGCCGCCTCCCCGGCGAACCCCGTCACTCCGTCGCCCTGGTTCGTGCGCACCGGGGCGACCCCGATGCTCGGCGCCGCCCCGTTCTTCCACCGCGAGTGGCCTCTCGAGGGGCCGGCGCGCTGGAGCTGGCGGGTCGTGCTCGCCGACGGCCCGCTCGACGCCGCCGGCATCACGGCGGCGCTCGCGTGAGCCGACCACTGCCGCTGCGCGACGACGCCTTCGCCGAGCCCTACCGCGATCCCGTCCTCGACGGGCCGACGGACCCGGTGCTGGTCGCCGACCCCCTACGCGGCGAGTGGCTGCTCTTCTACACGCAGCGACGCGCCTCCCTCGATCTGCCGGGGGTGCAGTGGGTGCACGGCAGCCGGATCGGCGTCGCCGCCTCGACCGACGGCGGGGCGAGCTGGCGCTACCGCGGCACGGTCGCCGGGCTGGACGCCGGCCTCAGCGCCGATCCCGCCACGCTCTGGGCCCCGGACATCGTCCGCATCGGCGACCGCTGGCAGATGTTCGTGACCCGGATCGACGGCACGCCGGACGACTGGAGCGGCCGGGCGGCCATCGCCGTGTTCGACAGCGAGGACCTCGTGCGCTGGCGACCGCGCGGCGAGATCGACCTCGGCTCCGATCGCGTCATCGACGCCGCCGTCGCTCGGACCGGCGACGGCCGGTGGCGGCTCTGGTTCAAGGACGAGCGGCGGGGCTCGACCACCGGCGTCGCCGTCAGCGACGACCCAGCCGATCCGTCCTCCTGGCACGTGGAGGGCGTGGCGATCGACGGGCGTCCGCACGAGGGGCCGAAGGTGTTCGAGCTGTCCGGCCGCTTCTGGATGATCGTCGACGAGTGGCGCGGGCTCGCCGTGCACCACTCGCCCGACGGCGCGACCGAGTGGCGGCGTCAGCGGGAGGCCGAGGGGCTGATCCTCACCGCGCCCGAGCGGACGGCCGACGGCGCTCCGGTCGCCGCCCGGCACGCCGATGTCGTGCCGCTCGGCCACGATCGCGCCCTGGTCGTCTACTTCACGCATCCGAAGTGGGACGGGGTCGAGCTCGCGGACATGCCGCCGACTGCGTCGCGGCGCCGTTCGCACATCCGCTCGGCCGTGCTCACGGTCGTCGACGGCGTGCTCGTCTGCTCCGGTGACGCAGTCGCCGCTCCCGTGCACGCACAGCCTCGGGAGGCTGCCGGCGGCCCTCGCCCTGACGGTTGCGCAATCGGCGCTTGACGCCGTCACGGCGGCGACGTACTTTAGGGCAAACGCTTTCCCGAAACGTTTCACAGGCGCGTCGGGGTTCGAAACAATGATGTTCTCGAAAGGACGAAGATGTTCCGCACACACAGCACCCGCGTCGCAGCAGTGGCCGTCATGGCCGCGGCCGCACTCGGACTGACGGCCTGCTCCGGTGGGGGCTCCGGTGCCTCGGCCACCGTCGACCCCGACGAGCCGATCACCCTCGACTACACCTTCTGGGGCAACGACGACCGCGCCGCGCGCTACGACGAGGCCATCGCGCTGTTCGAGGAGGAGTACCCGAACATCACGATCAACTCCACCTTCACCGACTACGGCGGGTACTGGGAGAAGCGCCAGACCGAGGCGGCCGGCGGCGGGCTCCCCGACGTGATGCAGTTCGACTACACCTACCTCCGCCAGTACGGCGACAACGGCCTGCTCGGCGACCTCTCCGAGTACTTCGGCGGCGTGGTCGACGAGAGCACCATCTCCGAGGATCTGCTCGCGACCGGCGAGCTCGACGGCGCGACCTACGCAATCCCCACCGGCTACAGCGCCTGGGCGATCTTCCAGAACCAGGACCTCCTGACGGCCAACGGCCTCGAGCCCTACCCCGGAGGCGGCACCTGGGACGACTACGCGGCCTACGTCGCCGACGTCACCGAGAAGACCGGCGGCGCCGTCTACGGAGGCACCGACTACACCGGCCGCATCCAGAACTTCGAGCTGCAGCTGCGCGCCGACGGCAAGGAGCTGTTCACCGAGGACGGCGAGCTCGGCTTCACCGAGGACGACCTCGCGGCGTTCTGGGAGCAGGGCGACGAGATGCGCACCACGACCGGCGTGCCGGCCGCCCGCCTCCAGGAGCTGCTGCCCAAGTCGGGCTTCGGCGCCGGCATCGCGACGAGCGAGATGAGCTGGAGCAACTTCCTCGGCGGCTACATCGGCGACAGCGGCGCCTCCGAGATCGTCATGACCGCGCCGCCCACCGCGGATGAGGGCTCGAAGGACCTCTACCAGAAGGTCGGCCTGATGCAGGCGATCTCCTCGAGCACCGAGCACCCCGAGGCGGCGGCGACGTTCCTCGACTTCCTGATCAACAGCCCCGACGTCGGCGAGATCTTCGGCGCGACCCTCGGCATCCCCGCCTCGTCCGAGCAGCTCGAGGGCGCGAACCTCGAGGGCCCCGACAAGCAGGTCGCCGACTACCTCGACTCGGTCGAGGACCGCATCGGCGAGGCTCCTGCCGCACCGGTCGCCGGCTACGGCGCGATCGAGGCCAACTTCCTCGACCTCGGCACCAGCCTGGGCCTCGGCGCCGTCAGCGTCGACGAGGCCGTGCAGCAGTTCTTCGACGAGACCGCCGTCACGCTCGACAACTGATCCTCCACCGATCCGTGCAGCAGCCAGGAAAGGCACCTCATGACGACGACGTCGACCCCGAGCGGCACCGCCGCATCCGGTCGCGTCGCCCCCGCCGACGGCCGGACGAGCACCCCTCGTCCGGCCGGAGGCGAGGCGCGACGCCGCCCGAAGCGGGACACCCTGGCCGGCTACGCATTCCTCTCGCCGTGGCTCATCGGCTTCGTCGGGCTCACGCTCGGCCCGATGCTGATGTCCCTCTACTTCTCCTTCACCGACTACAACCTGTTCACGTCTCCCGAGTGGATCGGGCTCGGCAACTTCGAGCGCCTCCTGGGCGACCCCAAGTTCCTGCAGTCGGTGCAGCTGACGCTCGCCTACGTGTTCATCGGCACGCCGGTCAAACTGGCCGCCGCGCTGCTGGTGGCGATGCTGCTGAACTACAGCGCGAAGGGCACCGGGTTCTTCCGCTCCGCCTTCTACGCACCGTCGCTGATCGGCGCGAGCGTCAGCATCGCCATCGTCTGGCGGGCGATGTTCTCGACCGACGGACCCGTCGACTCCGGGCTGCAGATCTTCGGCCTCGACATCGGCGGCTGGGTCGGCGTCCCCGCGCTCATCCTGCCGATGATGATCATCCTGGCGGTGTGGCAGTTCGGCGCACCGATGGTGATCTTCCTCGCCGGCCTCAAGCAGGTCCCGGCCGAGCTCTACGAGGCCGCGATGGTCGACGGAGCCGGACCCTGGCGCAAGTTCCGCAGCGTCACCCTGCCGATGCTCTCGCCGGTGATCTTCTTCAACCTGCTGCTCGAGATGATCAACGCGTTCCAGGTCTTCGCCTCGGCGTACATCATCGGCAACGGCACGGGCGGCCCGGCCGGGGCGACGAACTTCTACACGGTGTACCTCTACACCCGTGCGTTCACCAACAACCAGATGGGCTACGCCTCGGCGATGGCCTGGGTCCTGCTGCTGTTCGTCGGCGTCCTCGCCTTCGTGCTGTTCAAGACCCAGAAGAGCTGGGTGCACTACTCGGGAGACACGCGATGACGACCTTCGACACCACCCTCCCCTCGGCCGACACGCAGGCGCTCACCGAGCCCGCGCCGCCGACGCGCCCCCGCCGCAAGCGGCCGAAGACCGCCACCCTGATCTGGGTCGCGGCCATGATCGTCCTGACGGCGGTCGTGCTCTACCCGCTGGTCTGGATGGGAGCCGCGGCGTTCAAGCCCAACAGCGAGTTCGGCGGCCAGACCTCCCTGCTGCCGCAGAACCCGACCATCGACAACTTCGTCAAGGTCTTCGCCGGAGTCGGAGGAGTGCCGCTCTGGCAGTTCTTCCTCAACTCGACGGTGCTGGCGGTCGGCTCCGTCATCGGAGTGGTGATCTCGTCGTCGATGGCGGCCTACGCCTTCGCGCGACTCGACTTCCGCGGTCGCCCGCTCTACTTCGCGCTCATGATCGGCACGCTGCTGCTGCCGATGCACGTGCTGCTCATCCCGCAGTACACGATCTTCCGCACGCTCGGGATGATGGACACCTACTGGCCGCTGCTGATCGGCAAGTTCCTCGCGACCGAGGCGTTCTTCGTCTTCCTGATGGTCCAGTTCATCCGCAACCTGCCCCGCGAGCTCGACGAGGCCGCGCGGATCGACGGAGCCGGCCACCTGCGCATCTTCGGCTCGATCACGATCCCGCTGATCCGCCCGGCGCTCATCACCTCGTCGATCTTCGCCTTCATCTGGAGCTGGAACGACTTCCTCGGTCCGCTGCTCTACCTGAACACCCCCGAGAAGCAGCCGCTGCCGCTCGCGCTGCGGGTCTACAACGACCAGACGTCGGCCTCCGACTACGGTGCGACGATCGCGGTCTCGGTGCTCGCGCTGCTGCCGGTGCTGATCTTCTTCATCATCTTCCAGCGCTTCCTGGTCGACGGGGTCGCGACGCAGGGCCTCAAGGGATGAGCGCCGCGCGCTCCCGGCGTGCCGCACGGGAGGCCCGGGCGGCCTCGGCCGACGGCACGGCGCTCCGCTGGCCGGGAGCGGCGAACAGGTTCGCGCTCTTCGCCGAGGTGCTCTTCACGGGCGTGCTGATCACGGTGCTCGCCCTGCCGCTGGTGACGCTGCCGCTCGCCCTCGCTGTCGGTGCACGCCACCTCCGCCGCTTCGTGCTCGACGAGCCGTCGACCCTCGCGGCGGCGTGGGCGGAGGCTCGCGCGGGCCTCGTCCGGTCCCTCCCGATCGGTCTGGGGCTGATCATCGCGATCGGAGTGGTCGCCCTCGATCTCGCGCTCGTCGCGGGCGGCGGCATCCCCGGCGCAGCGGCCGTCGCCGTGGTCTGCTCGGCCGCCCTCGCCGCCGCGCTGGTGGTGCTGCTCACGGCGTGCACCCTGTGGACGCCCGACTCCCGCTGGGCTCCCCTCCTCAGGGAGGCGGCCGGCCTCTGCGTGCGCGATCTCCGCGGGTCGGGCGCCGTGCTGGTCGCCCTCGTGCTCACCGTGGTGGTCACCTGGCAGCTCGCTCCGCTGATCGTCCCCGCCCTCGGCTGCGCGGTGTTCGCCGCGGTCGCCGTGCGGCTGTCTCGGACGACTGTCGGATAGCACCCCGGACCGGGTGTTCTCGGGGGCGCCGCCGACGGTGGGCGCTGAGCCCGGGTGGCAGAATGACGACCGTGGAGCGGGCACGCAGCCCGCCGAGGAGTGAGCGATGGCATCGAGGGATCGCACCGCGGCCGTGACCCTGCACGACGTGGCCCGCGAATCCGGGGTCTCGCTGGCCACCGCCTCTCGCGCTCTGAACGGCAGTGCCCGCAAGGTCAACGACGAGTACCGCGCCCGTGTGATCGCGGCGGCGACCAAGCTCGGCTACTCCCCCAACCTCTCGGCCCAGGCCGTGGCCAAGGGCACGACCTCGACCGTCGCGCTGCTGGTCAGCGACATCGCCGACCCCTACTTCTCGAGCATCGCCTCCGGAGTCCTCGCCGCGGCCGAGGCGGCCGGGCTCGTGGTGACGATCGCCGTCACGCATCGCGATCCGGTCCGCGAGCTCGACCTGGTCCGCACGCTGCGCGGCGGGCGCCCCCGCGTGATGCTGCTCGCCGGCAGCCGCTTCGACGACGAGGCCTCGCGCGACGCGCTCGTCGCCGAGCTCGAGTCGTTCGAGCGCACCGGCGGCCGCGTCGTCATGCTGAGCCAGCGGTCGCTGCCGTTCCCGACGGTCCAGCTCGACAACCGGGCGGGCGCCCGCGCTCTGGCCGAGGAGCTCGTGGCACTCGGCTACCGCCGCTTCGCGATCGTGCACGGACCGACCAGCCTCCTCACCTCCTCCGACCGGATGCAGGGCTTCACGGACGGCCTCGCCGCGCACGGGGTGACGGTGGATCCGGCGCACGTCGTCGAGACCGCGTTCACCCGCGACGGCGGGCACGCGGCGACGCTCCGGCTCCTCGACGAGCACGGCGGCGACATCGATCTCGTGTTTGCAGTGAACGACGTGATGGCGATAGGCGCCTCCTCGGCGCTGCGCGACAGGGGCATCGAACCCGGGCGCGGCATCGGCGTCGCCGGCTTCGACGACATCCCGACCCTCCGCGACGTGAGCCCGGCGATCACGACGGTGGCCGTGCCCCTCGCCGAGCTCGGCAGCCGCGCGATCGCGATGGCCCTCGACGACGAGGCCGACGCCGAGTCCTCCGTCGTCCTGCCCACGGCGGTCGTCGTGCGCGAGAGCACGCCCGGGCTCGCCTGAGCACCTCCGGCTCGCAGAGGGCGGCCGCGAACGCGGCGGGAAATCGCTTGCCCGACCAGCCTCGGGCGCATACGATGCGGTAAACGCTTTCCGTTCCGCTCACGAAAGGGCTCACCGTGTCAGAGTCGACCACGCCCCGCACCATCGGCATCATCATGAACGGCGTCTCGGGCCGCATGGGCTACCGCCAGCATCTCGTGCGCTCCATCCTCGCGATCCGGGAGCAGGGCGGAGTCCTGCTGTCCGACGGCACCCGCGTGCAGGTCGAGCCGCTGCTGGTCGGCCGCTCGGAGGCGAAGCTGGCCGAGCTCGCCGCGAAGCACGGCCTCGAGCACTGGACCACCGACCTCGACGCCGCGCTCGCCGATCCGGCCTGGCCGATCTACGCCGACTTCCTCGTCACCAAGGCCCGCGTCCCCGCGATCAAGAAGGCCATCGCGGCCGGCAAGGACATCTACACCGAGAAGCCGACGGCGGAGTCGTACGCCGAGGCGCTCGAGCTCGCTGAGCTCGCGAAGGCGGCCGGCGTCAAGAACGGCGTCGTGCACGACAAGCTCTACCTGCCCGGCCTGCAGAAGCTCAAGCGGCTGATCGACTCCGGATTCTTCGGCCGCATCCTCAGCGTCCGCGGTGAGTTCGGCTACTGGGTGTTCGAGGGCGACTGGCAGGACGCCCAGCGCCCGAGCTGGAACTACCGCAGCGAGGACGGCGGCGGGATCGTCGTCGACATGTTCCCGCACTGGAACTACGTGCTCGAGAACCTGTTCGGACCCATCGAGGGCGTCTACGCGAAGGCGACCACGCACATCCCGACCCGGGTCGACGAGGCGGGCGATCCGTACACGGCGACGGCCGACGACGCCGTCTATGCGATCTTCGACGTCGCCGGCGGCGTCACGGTGCAGCTGAACTCCTCCTGGGTGGTCCGCGTCGATCGGCGGGAGCTCGTCGAGTTCCAGGTCGACGGCACCCTCGGCTCGGCGGTCGTCGGCCTCTTCGGCGCGAAGGTGCAGCCGCGGGTCGCGACCCCCAAGCCGACGTGGAACCCGGACCTCCCCGAGACCCACGACTACGCGCAGGACTGGCAGGAGCTGCCCGTCAACGACGTCTTCGAGAACGGTTTCAAGACGCAGTGGGAGCAGTTCATCCGGCACGTCGTCGAGGGCGCTCCCCACGAGTACGACTTCTTCGCGGGCGCCCGCGGAGTCCGCCTGGCGGAGCTCGGCCTGGAGTCGTCCCGCGAGGGCCGTCGGATCGACGTGGCCGCCCTCGACGCCGCAGCGGATGCGGAGGCGCTCGCCTCCGTCGAGGTCGCCTCGTGACCGCCGTCACCCTGCTGGAGCGCGACGGCGGGATCCGCGCGGTCGAGCTCGCCGAGGCGCCCGCGCTGATGCGGCCGGTGACGCCGCTCGCCTCCCGCGTCGCCTACGCCGCCGCCCATGTCGTCCCGCTCGTGCACGGCGAGAACGTCCCCGGGCACCCGGCCCAGGTCGACTGGGAGGCGACGCTGGCCTTCCGGCACCACGTCTGGTCGTGGGGTCTCGGAGTCGCCGACGCGATGGACACCGCCCAGCGCAACATGGGCCTGGACTGGCCCGCGACCCAGGAGCTGATCCGTCGCAGCGCCGCCGAGGCCGCCTCCGTGGGCGCCTCGCTCGTCGTGGGCGTCAACACCGACCAGCTGACCGAGGAGGTCGTGCCGCTCACGCGCGTCATCGACGCCTACCTCGAGCAGCTCGCCTTCGCCGAGGACGCGGGCGCCGGCGTGGTCATGATGGCCAGCCGGCATCTCGCCCGGGCGGCGTCGTCCGCGGCCGACTACGAGCGCGCCTACGCGGCGGTGCTCGCGCGGGCCTCGGCGCCCGTCATCCTGCACTGGCTCGGCGACGCGTTCGACCCTGCCCTCGCGGGCTACTTCGGCTCCTCCGACGTGACGGAGGCGTCGGACACCGTCGTGCGGATCATCGAGAACGACCTCGCCTCGGTGAGCGGCATCAAGATGTCGCTCCTGGACGCGGACGCCGAGATCGCCCTGCGCGCTCGGCTCCCCCGCGGCGCGACGCTCTACACCGGCGACGACTTCAACTACGTCGGCCTGATCGAGGGCGGCGCGGATCCGGACGGCGAGGTGCGGCACTCCGACGCCCTCCTCGGCGCCTTCGCCGCCGTCGCGCCGAACGCCTCCGCAGCGATCCAGGCGCTCGACCGCGACGACACCGCCGAGTACCGCCGCCTGCTGGGGCCCACAGAGGCGCTGTCGCGCCAGGTCTTCGCGGCGCCGACGCAGTACTACAAGACCGGCGTCGCCTTCCTCTCGTGGCTCAACGGCCACCAGCAGGCCTTCTCGATGGTGGGCGGGCTGCACTCGGCGCGCTCTCTCCCGCACCTCTCCGAGATCGTCCGGCTCGCGAATGAGGCCGGTGCACTCGAGCGCCCCGAGCTGGCCGCCGCGCGGTGGACGCAGCTGCTCGCCCTGAGCGGCGTCGACGCGGTGCGCACGGTGCTGGTGTGAGCGCCGGCGCGGTCACCGTCCATCCGCGGCTCTCGCTCAATCAGGCGACGATCAAGCACGCGTCTCTCGCGGAGGCACTCGATGTCACGGCTTCGGCCGGCTACACCGCCATCGGCCTGTGGCGCGAGCCCGTCGCCGAGGTGGGCCTCGACGCGGCGGTGCGCCTCGTCTCGGCAAGCGGCCTGCGCGTCTCCTCCCTCTGCCGCGGCGGCTTCTTCACGGCGGCCGAGGGCGCGGAGCGGCGGGCGGCGATCGACGACAACCGCCGCGCGGTCGACGAGGCGGCGGCTCTCGGCGCGCCCGCGCTCGTGCTCGTCGCGGGGGGCCTCCCGGCGGGGTCCCGCGACCTGATCGGCGCGAGGGACCGGGTGCAGGACGCGCTCGCCGAGCTCGCTCCGGCGGCGCTGGACGCGGGCGTGCAGCTCGCGATCGAGCCTCTGCACCCGATGTACGCCTCCGATCGGGCGGTCGTCTCGACGCTCGGGCAGGCGCTGGACCTCGCGGCGCCCTTCGCGCCGGCCGCCGTCGGCGTCGTGATCGACACGTTCCACGTCTGGTGGGATCCGGAGGTGCTGCCGCTGATCGCCCGCGCCGGCGCCGAGGGCCGCATCGCGAGCTACCAGGTCTGCGACTGGGCGACGCCCCTGCCGGCCGATGTGCTGCTGGCGCGGCACCACGTCGGCGACGGCGTCATCGACTTCGCCGAGCCGACCCGGGCCGTCGCGGCCGCTGGCTACACCGGCGACGTCGAGGTCGAGATCTTCAACCAGGCGATCTGGGACACCGCGTTCGCCACCGTCGCCGACCGCGTGGCCGCCTCCTTCGCGGAGCACGTGGCGCCGCACCTCTGAGTGAGGAGGCATCGTGCAGCAGGCCCTTGACGAGTCACTTGTTTTTAGCAAGTATGGGCGCACCGACCCACTCGAAGAGGAGAGCACCATGACCGCGATGTTCGTCAACCTGCCCGTCACCGATCTCGAGCGCGCGAAGGCGTTCTACACGGCGCTCGGCTTCCGGATCAATCCGGCCTTCACCGATCACAACGCCGCGTGCGTCGTGGTCGAGGAGGACCACAGCTACTTCATGATCCTGGTGCGCGAGTACTTCCAGACCTTCAGCGACCGGCCGATCGGCGACCCGGCCACCAGCGTCTCGGTCACGACCGCGATCTTCGTCGACACCCGGGACGAGGTCGACGAGGCGGTCACCGCCGGCCTCGCCGCGGGCGGCACGGAGGAGCGCCCCGCCGCCGACTACGGCTTCATGTACCAGCGGCAGCTGACCGACCCCGACGGCAACCTGCTCGAGTTCGGCTACATGGACCCGGTCGCCGCCGCGCAGGGCCCGGAGGCGTTCACGGCCGAGCAGGCCTGAGGTCGATGGCGGCACGCGACTACGGGCAGTACTCGGCGCTCACGCGGGCGGTCGAGCTGGTCGGCGAGCGCTGGGCGCTGCTCATCGTCCGCGACCTGCTCGTCGGCCCGCGCCGCTACGGGGAGCTCGCCCAGGGGCTCCCCCGCATCCCGAGCAACGTCCTCGCGGCCCGGCTGAAGGAGCTGCAGGCGGCCGGGATCCTGCGTCGGGCTCCGCGCTCGCGGGTGATCGTGTACGAGCTGACCAACTACGGCCGCGAGCTCGAGCCGATCGTGCTCGCGCTCGGCGCCTGGGGGTTCAAGGCGCTCGGCGACCCGCGCGACGAGCAGGTCGTCACTCCGGAGTCGTTGACCGTCGATCTGCGCACCGCGTTCCGTCCGCTCGTGGCGGCCGAGCTGCCGCCGACCGCGTACGCGGCGCAGCTCGGCGGATCCGAACTGCTGATCCGCGTCGACGGACCGCTGCTCGCCGTCTCGCGCGGCGACGAGCCCGCCGCGCCCGTCGACCTGGCCTTCGACGCCGGCGACGGCCTGCACCGCCTCATCTCGGGCGCGCTCACTCCCGACCGGGCCATCGCCTCCGGAGCGGTGCAGGTGCTGCGCGGTCAGGGCGCGCTGCTCGGGCGCTTCGCGAGCACCTTCCACCTGGCCGCCTGACCCGGGTTGTCGCGGGCGCGTCGAGTCCGCGCTCAGAACGGCGGCGGCTGGTCGTCGAACCGTGGTCGTGGGCGCGGCTCGGGTGGGCGGCCGGGGAGGACGGGTGGTCGGGTCGTGACGCGGCGGCCGGTCGGAGTCGTCCAGTCGGCGGTCCCGTCGGGGCGGAGGGTGTAGGTCCACCGGTCGCCGTGGCGGACGTGATGGTGCCCGACGCACAGGGAGGCCAGGTTCTGGAGGGCGGTCTCGCCGCCGTTCCGCCACTCGATCGTGTGATCGGCCTCGGCGGTGGCGGCGGTGCGGGTGCAGCCGGGGAACCGGCAGGTCTGATCGCGCAGCTGCAGGTGCAGGCGCATCTGCGGCGGCGGGACGCGGTGACTGCGTCCGACGGAGGCGACCGCGCCGGTGTCCACATCGGTGAGGACCCGGGTGAAGGAGGCGCCCGTCGCGACGAGTGCCCGGGCGACGTCGGCGGGGACCGGTCCGTACCCGTCGAGGTCGGCGTGAGCGTCGTCCAGGCCCGCGGCGGTGCTCGCAGCCAGGGTGAGCCGCACCTCGGCGCGCACTCCCGGCACGAACGTCGCCGAGGTCGTCTCCTCGTCGCTGATCGGCGTGGTGCCGGCGACGTCGCCGTCGCAGAGCAGATCGGCCAGCGCGTCGGCGCGCAGCTGCGCGAGCGTGCGCTCGTCAGTCGCGGTGTCGCTGTCGGAGCTGTCGCTGTCTTCTGAGCTTCGCAGCGTGCGGGCGATCCGGTCGAGGCGGTCGAACGCTCCGACCGCGGCCGGCGCAGGCAGGTAGGCGCAGAGCGTGGCCATCCCGTCGACCTCGGGCGTGATCCAGACGGCGCGATCCTCCCGCGCACGAGCATGCCGCTGCGCGAGTGGCTGCTCGTGCAGTTCCTCGCGCAACCGTGCGACGGCTCGCCGCAGCTGGGTCGGAGTCATCGACACGGCCAGCTCCGCGGCGCGCTCGTCGAGCGCAGCGCGGGAAGCGACCGGCAGGGAGCCCGCGGCGTCGCAGATCAGCCGGCCCGACTCCCACCGCATCCGCGCCGCCGCCAGCGCCGCCCGGGTGAACGGCAGGTCCTCCATCAGCAGCTGCGCCTGCTCGAGCTCCCGCGACGCGACCCGCTCCGACACGCCCAGAGCGACCGCGAACTCCGCGCGGATCGACCGCTCGACCAGGACGTCCGACTCACTCCGCGACAGGCCGCGCGCGAACGACTCCGGGCACGCCAGCGCCGCGCGATACCCCGCGTACAGCTCCTCCGCAGCGGCCAGCAGCACCGGCGCCGCGGAACGGGCGAGGTCGGCCGCTCGATCGCCGTGCGCACGCACCGCCTCCAGCACCGCCCCCGCCGAAACCACCTCTGTCATACGGGTATTGAAGCAGGGACCACCGACACGCCATCGTCCCGACCACCCTCACCAGACGAATCGACCCCCGCGGCCCCCTGTGGAGGAACGATGCACCCGCCCCGCGCTCTCGCGAGGGCTCGCTGCTCCGGTCAGTCGGCCTGGGCCCGAGCCGCCCGCAGAGCATCCGCCGACTGCTGGGCCGCCCGGCGGACGTCCCGGTCGGGATCGCGGAGCATGGCGGTCAGGGTCTGCTCGACACTGGCCGCGAACTCGCCCTTCTCGTCGCGCCCCGAGGCCGTGCCGGCCAGCGCGACCGCGAGCAGTGCCCGCGCTCCCGCCGCCCGCACTCGGGGATGCGCGTCGGTGGTGAGCCGGGCGAGCTTCTTCTGCCCACCGAGGACGCGCTCGGTGCAGACCCTGGCGCACATCTCGCGGACCCGCCACGAGGCATTGGCCAGGCCCGCGATCACGGCGTCGGCGGCGTCGTCGTCCCAGACGTAGAGCAGGGCGCGGGCGCCCCAGAGCTCCGGCCAGTACAGCGAGGGCGCACCGTTCAGGATCCCCTCGGCGTGCTCGCCGCCGACCGTGAGCAGGAACGCCTCCCCCTCGTAGCCACCGCCGAGCAGGGCGGCCGAGCGCAGAGCGACGGTCCGCTCGCCTTCGCGGGCGACCTGGGCGCGCAGTCGATCCTCGAGGGAGTCGGTCGGAGAGACGGTGGGTTCGTTGTCGGCAGCCATGAGGCTCACCAGGCTACTCGGGGGTGCGGCCCGCGACGACGGAGCGCCTCAGGATGCGCGCGGGCGCCGGAGCGCGCCGTGAGACAGTGGAGTGTGTCGACGGACAGCCTGCCGATCCCGCAGCCGCGCTCGCGGGTCCGGCGGTTCCGCCGCTTCGCGCGACTCGGCTTCGCCGTCAACGGTCTGCTGCACCTCGTCATCGGCGCGATCGCGATCCGGCTCGCGCTCGGCGACACGTCGACGGCGGAGGCGGACCCCTCCGGTGCGATCGCGGGACTCACGAGCGCACCCCTCGGGAGCTCCGCCGCCTGGCTCGCGTTCAGCGCCGTGCTCGCCCTCGGCCTCTGGCAGCTCACCCTCGGCGGCCGGTCGGACAGCACGAGCCGCACGACCCGCTGGGGGCGCCGCGTCGTCGAAGCGGGCAAGGGGCTCGCCTCGCTCACACTCGCCGCGACCGCTCTCGTCTTCGCCCTGGGCGGCTCGACGAGCTCCTCGCAGACCATCAGGACCGTCAATCAGGAGCTGGTCGCCAGCACGACGGGTGTGATCGTCCTCGGCCTGACCGGCGCGATCGTGCTCGGCACCGGCATCGGCTTCGTCGCGATCGGGATCCGGCGCGGCTTCCGGAAGCTGATCCGGGTGCCCCACGGCCGTCGCGGCCGCGTGGTCACGACCCTCGGCACCACCGGCTACGTGGCGAAGGGAGTCGCGATCGGCATCGCCGGCGGCATCTTCATCACCGCGGCGTTCACCGGCGACGCCGACAGCGCCACAGGCCTCGACGGCGCCCTCCGGTTCCTCGCCGTGCCGCCCTACGGCACGATCGTGCTCGCGCTCATCGGCGTGGGGCTGATCATGTACGGGGTCTTCCTCCTCGCCCGCGTGATGCTCGCCCGCCTCTGACCGCCCGCCGCATCCTGGTCCGGCGTCACCGCCCCGCGGCTAGATTGGGCGGGAGATGACAGTGGATCCTGATTCGCGCGCGTGGCAGCGGTCTCCGGCGAGCGCCGATCAGCGGCGGGTCGACGCCGCGACCGCCGCCGCCCTCTTCGGAGCCGGCATCCTCTCGCTCGTGCTCGGCCGGGCGATCGGCCTGTGGCCGGATCCCGCGGAGCCCGTCCTCAGCATCGGCCTCCTCGCGCTCGTGACGCTCCCGCTCGCGTTCCGTCGCGTGCAGCCCGGGGCCGTCCTCGCCGTCACGGGCGCCGCGTTCGTGCTGGCCGGAGAGCTGAGCGTGCCCGAGGCCACCATCACCAACATCGCCCTCTTCATGGCGCTGTACAGCGTGGGGGCGTGGGACCCGAACCGGTCGCGGGCCGGCTGGGCGCGCGGCGTGCTGGTCGCCGTGATGGGCGTCTGGCTGATGATCACCTTCTTCCGCGCGAGCACGCAGGATCTCGACTTCGACGGCGAGGGCATCGGCGCCCTCACCCCGGTCGCCGCCTACATGCTGCAGCAGGTCCTGATCAACCTGCTCTACTTCGCCGGCGCCTGGTGGTTCGGCGACCACGCCTGGTCGTCGGCGCGCCAGCGGGCCCTGACCGAGTACCGCACGCGGCAGCTCGAGGACGAGCAGTCGAAGGTCGCCCGGCAGGCGATCACGATCGAGCGCCTGCGCATCGCCCGCGAGCTGCACGACGCGGTCGCCCACCACGTGTCGCTGATGGGCGTCCAGGCCGCGGCGGCGCGGACGCTGCTCGGCACCGATCCGGGGCGCGCGCAGCAGCAGCTGGAGGCGCTGGAGGCCACCTCGCGGGCAGCGGTCGGCGAGCTCTACCAGCTCCTCGGGACCCTCCGCGACGAGGAGTCCGCGATCGGGCCGGTCACCGCCTCCCTCGGCCTCGACTCCCTCGAAGCCCTGGTCGAGGACGCCGTCTCGGCGGGGCTGCGGGTCTCGCTCGAGCGGGTGGGCGAGCCGTTCGACGTGCCTCCGCTCGTGGGGCTGAACCTCTACCGCATCGCTCAGGAGTCGCTGACCAACGTGCTCAAGCACGCCGGCCCCGGCACCCGGGCGAGCGTGACCGTGCGGTACGACGACGACGCGGTCGAGCTCGAGGTGGCCGACGACGGGCTCGGCCGCCCCGGCCCGCGTCAGCGCAGCGGCGGCCTCGGCCTCGTCGGGATGCGCGAGCGCGCGGCGACCCTCGACGGCACGTTCGAGGCGGCGGCGCGCTCGGGGTCCGGGTGGGTCGTCCGAGTGTCCGTGCCCCTGGGGGTCCGGGTATGAGCGACGTCCGGGTCGTCCTCGTCGACGATCACGCCCTGATGCGGCAGGGGATCAGCACCATCCTGTCGGCGCAGGCCGGCATCGACGTCGTGGGTGAGGCCTCGAGCGGCGAGGAGGCTCTGCTGGTCGTCGCGAGGACCCGCCCGGACGTCGTCTGCATGGACGTCGAGATGCCGGGGATCGGCGGACTCGAGGCGACGCGGCGGATGCTGGCCGACCCCGCCGAGACCGCCCGGGTGCTCATGCTGACCACCTTCGAGCGCGAGGACTACCTGCTGGCGGCGCTGGACGCCGGAGCGAGCGGATTCCTCCTGAAGAACTCCCCTCCCGAGCAGCTCGTCTACGGCGTGCGGGCGATCGCCGCCGGGGAGGCTCTGCTCGCGCCCGAGCTGACCCGCGCGGTCATCGAGCGGGCCGTCGCCCTCGACAGGTCCCGGCCGTCGGCCGTGCCGACGGGAGCGGTGCCCGATCAGCTGACCAGGCGCGAGACGGAGGTCCTCCGGCTGATGGCGCAGGGGCTGTCGAACGACGAGATCGCCGAGCGGCTGGTCGTCGGTCGCGCGACCGTGAAGACGCACGTCTCGAACGTGCTCCTGAAGCTGTCGCTCCGCGACCGGGTGCAGGCCGTCGCCTACGCCTACCGGTCGGGCCTCGTCGACTGACGCCTCCGTCGCAGGACTCCGCCTCGAGACGGAGGGGCGACGTCACCCCCGGGCCGGAAGCGGTGGGCGCGTCCCGCTCGTAGCGTGGAGACGTCAACCCGGACCGAGGAGGTCTACATGCTCAGCGTGCAGAACATCAGTCGCAGCTTCGGCAGCCATCGCGCCGTCGACGACGTCAGCTTCGATGTGGGTCGGGGGCGCCTCACCGGCTTCGTCGGCGGCAACGGGGCCGGCAAGACCACGACGATGCGGATGATCCTGGGCGTCCTGCGGCCGGACTCCGGCACGGTGACGCTCGACGGCGCGCCCGTCGGCCAGGCCGCACTCCACGGCTTCGGCTACATGCCGGAGGAGCGGGGCCTCTACCCGAAGATGGAGATCGGCGAGCAGCTGGCCTACCTCGCCCGGCTCCACGGCATCGACAAGGCCACCGCCGTGCAGCGCGCGGACGACCTGCTCGAGCGCCTCGGCCTCCTCGAGCGCCGGCGCGACAAGCTCGAGGCGCTGTCGCTCGGCAACCAGCAGCGCGTGCAGGTGGCGGCGGCGCTCGTGCACGACCCCGACGTCCTGATCATGGACGAGCCCTTCTCGGGCCTCGATCCGCTCGCCGTCGACGAGGTCGTCGCGGTCATCGCCGAGCACGCGGCGCGCGGGATCCCGGTGCTGTTCTCCTCCCACCAGCTCGACGTGGTCGAGCGCCTCTGCGACGACCTCGTGATCATCGCGGGCGGCCGGGTGAAGGCGGCGGGCTCGCGGGAGGATCTCCGCGAGCAGTACGCGGGCGACCGGTGGGCGCTCGAGACGAGCGCGGACGTGGGCTGGGTCCGCGGCGTACCGGGGGTCGAGGTCGAGGAGCTCGCCGGCACGACCGCGCTGTTCCACGCCGACCCCGCGGCCGCCGACGTCGTGCTCCGCTCGGCGGTCGAGCGGGGAACGGTGTCGGTGTTCCGGCCGGTGCGGCCGACGCTCGGCGAGATCTTCCGCGACATCGTGGTGACCGCGCCCTCGGGCGCCGACGAGAAGGTGACGGCAGCCTGATGAGCAGCAGCAGCAGCACGACGACCGGCAGCGCGGGCGACGCCCGCCTGGGCACCTGGGGCGCGACGCTCCTGGTCGCCGAGCGCGAGATCCTCTCGCAGGTCCGCTCGAAGGCCTTCCTCATCTCGACGGTGATCACGCTCGCGCTGGTCATCGGCGGGATCGTGCTCTCGAGCGTGCTCGGGAACCGCGCGGCCGAGGCGACCCCGGTGGCGGTCGTCGGCTCCGTGACCGCCGCCGTCGCCGACTCCGACGCTCTCGACGTCACCGACGTCGCGACCCGGGGTGAGGCGGAGGAGCTGGTCCGCTCCGGATCGGTCGATGCGGCGCTCGTCCCCGACGACTCGGCGATCGGCTTCTCGCTCGTCGCCCTCGACGAGGCCCCTGAGGGCCTGGTCTCGGCCCTCTCGGTCAGTCCCGCGGTCGAGCTCCTCGATCCCTCCGAGACCCCCTCCGGTCTGCGCACCCTCATCGGACTGGCGTTCGGGCTCGTCTTCATGCTCGCCGTGATCGGCTCGGGCGCGACGATCATGCAGAACACGGTGCAGGAGAAGCAGTCGCGCATCGTCGAGATCCTGCTCGCCGCTGTCCCCGCGCGCGCACTGCTGGCCGGCAAGATCCTCGGCAACTCGGTGATCGGAGTCGGCACGGCCGCGGCGATCGCGGCCGCGTCGGCGCTCGGGCTGGCGATCACGGGTCAGACCGAGCTGCTGGATCTGCTGTCGGCGCCGCTGATCTGGTTCGTGGTGTTCTTCGTCTTCGGCTTCGTCCTGGTGGCCAGCGTCTTCGCCGCCGGTGCCGCACTGGTGTCGCGGCAGGAGGACACGGGCTCGGTGATGACCCCCGCGATGATGCTCGTGATGGTCCCCTACTTCGGAGTCGTGTTCTTCGGCGACAACGCGCTCATCATGACGATCCTGTCGTACGTCCCCTTCAGCGCCCCCGTCGCGATGCCCGTGCGCCTGTTCTTCGGTGAGGCGGAGTGGTGGGAGCCGCTGGTCTCCCTCGCGCTCCTCGTCGCCGCGACCGGCGCGGTGATGGCGGTGGCGAGCACCATCTACACGAACTCGCTGCTGCGCATGGGATCGCGGGTCAGCCTGCGCGAGGCCCTGAAGGCGAGCTGATGCGCCTACCGCTTCACGGGCCGCGGCGGTAGTCGTCCGTCCGTTCCGATCGATCGGAATCGCGCGCCCTAGGGTTGACGGATGACTGCTACCGGCGCTGGTTTCGAGGCACACGACGTCGTGATCGTGGGGGGCGGGAACGCGGGGCTCTCGGTCGCGGGGCGCCTGCGCCGCTACGGGATCTCGGACGTCGCGGTGATCGAGCCGCGGGAGACGCATCTCTACCAGCCGATGTTCTCGCACATCGCCGGCGGGACGGCTCCGGCCTCGAAGGCGACCCGGCCGCAGGGGTCCGTGACCCCGAAGGGCGTCACCTGGATCAAGGACCGCGCCGGGAGCATCGATCCCGAGGCGAAGACCGTCACCCTCGCGTCGGGCCGGACGATCGGCTACGGGCAGCTCGTCGTGTGCCCCGGCATCCAGAAGGACTGGTCGTCGGTCCCGGGGCTCGTCGAGGCGATGGAGTCGCCCGTCGGCGTCTCGAACTACGAGTTCGACTACGCCCGCAAGGCGTCGAGCGTGCTGCGCGACGTCCGCTCCGGCACGGTCGTCTTCACCCAGCCCAGCGGCCCGGGGACCTGCTCGGGAGCATCTCAGAAGCCGATGTACCTGGCGTGCGACTACTGGCGTCAGACGGGGGTACTCGCCGACATCCACGTCGTGCTCGTGGTGCCCACACCCACGCTCTTCGGGATGCCGCTGATCGACGGCGAGCTCGAGCGCAAGGTCCGCGAGTACGGCATCGACGTCCGCTACAACCGCGAGCTCGTCGAGGTCGACGCGGCAGAGCGGACGATCGTCATCGCGGGGCGCGACCGCAGCACGGCCCTCCTCGGTCCCGACAGGACCTCGCGCGCGGAGGCCGACCAGCGCGAGGTGCTCTCGTACGACGTGCTGCACGCCGTGCCTCCGCAGTCGGCTCCGGACTGGCTCGCCGGCTCGGATCTCGGGGTCGACGGCGACCCGGACGGCTTCGTCGAGGTCGACCCCCTGACGCTCCGTCACCCCCGGTACCCCGACGTGTGGGCGCTCGGCGACGCGGCCGCCACCACCAACTCGAAGTCCGGCGGCGCACTCCGCCAGCAGACCACGACCCTCGCGAAGAACCTCGTCTCCGCGCGCAAGGGCAGGCCGCTGCCCCAGACCTACAACGGCTACTCGGTGTGCCCCTTCGTCGTCTCCCGCTGGACGGTGGTCTTCGCCGAGTTCGACGACCGCTACCGCCCGAAGCCGACCGTGCCGTTCTGGAAGGGACTCGCGAAGGAGCGCCGCCTCACCTACCTCGCCGACCGCTACGTGCTGCCGTGGGTGTACTGGAACCTGATCCTCCAGGGTCGCGCGTAGCGCGCGGCCGTCGCGATCGCTCCGGATGCCCGCGGACCCGGGCGCCGGGGTCAGGCGTCGACGGGGTCGGAGCCGGCCGCGGCGTCGAACCGGCGGCGGTGATCGGCGATCGCCTGCTGGTGCTCGCCGACCCACTCGCCGACGGAGGCTGCCACGCACTGCAGCGAGCGCCCGAGCGGGGTGACCTCGTACTCGACGCGCGGAGGGACCTCGGCGTAGACGGTGCGGGTCACCAGGCCGTCCCGCTCGAGGGCGCGCAGGGTGACGGTGAGCATCCGGCGGGAGATCCCGGGGATCAGCTCGGCGACCTCTGTGAAGCGCTGGCGATCGGTGCCGAGGACGCCGATGACCAGGAGGGTCCACTTGTCCCCGATGCGCGACATCAGCGACCGGAAGACCTCGGGCGAGTCGCCCGTGCACAGCTCGCGCATCGAGGGCATGGACTCGCCGAGGCGCTCCTCCAGGGTCTTGGTTCCCGTGTCCGACGGCATCGGTCCTCCTTGCGTTACCGCCGGGTAACAGGGGCTCGTTTGCGGTAACAGGAAGCCAGCGTACAGAGTTACCGATCGTAACCAAAGGCCGGGCGGCCGATCCGGACGTGCTCCGCGGAGGCCGGCCCGGGTACGCGCCGGTTCGTCCGATCCGGGTTCTCTGAAGGAGAAGAATGTCCCTGTTCCGTCTAGACGCCAGCATCCGCATCGAGGGCTCCACGAGCCGTGCTCTCGGAGACATCGTCGAGAGCGAGTGGCGAACCGCTCACCCCGATGCCGAGATCGTCCGCCGCCACCTCGGCGCCGACCCCCTCCCGTCGACCTCGTGGTCGGAGGCGGTCGCGGGTTCGATGACACCGCCCGACGCGCGCACCCCCGGGCAGCTGGCCGCGGCGGCCCTCGCGGCGACGCTGACCGACGAGCTGGAGGGAGCCGACGCGCTGCTCTTCGCCGTGCCGCTCTACAACTACGGCGTCTCGCAGCACTTCAAGACCTACATCGATCTCGTGCTCACCGACCCGCGCCTGGCTCCCGGCACGCCGGCCTCGATCGCGGGCAAGCCGGCGGTCCTCGTGACCGTCCAGGGCGGCAACTACGCGGCCGGGACCCCGCGCGAGGGGTGGGACCACGCGACCGGATGGATGCGCCGCATCCTCGAGGACGTCTGGCAGCTCGACGTCGAGGTGGTCACCCGCGAGTTCACCCTCGTCGGGGTGAACCCCGCGATGGACCAGTTCACCGAGATCGCCGACGAGCTCAAGGCCCTCGCCGAGAAGCGCGCCGTGGAGCACGGTCGCACGCTCGCCGCTCGCCGTCTGGCCGCCTGAGCCCTTCCGCGCGGGGCGCCCGCCCGATGCGTCCCGCGCGGGCACGGCCGAGAGCGCCGGATCGTCGCTCTCCGTGGATGCGGCATCCGCCTGCGCGGGAATCAGCCGTAGTAGTCACCGAAGTACCGCGGCCACAGGGTCGCCCTGGTCTCCGTGTACTTCTTCACGCACATCGACGTTCCTCTGCCGGGATCCTCGTTCCAGGCGCCGGCGGGATAGCCGCCGCGGAACTCCGATCGCCGACTCGACTGAGTCGCGCCATACACCCTGAGATCCGGGATCCGCTTCCACCGCCCGATGTTGCGAGGCCCCCAGGGCGAGCTTGCCAGCAGGTCGGTGGAGAAGTGGGTGAACGTCGAGCTGAGATCTCCGGGGGCGTGATCACCGTTCTTGGGAAACCACATCTCGGTGACCGAGGACACCAGTGTTCCCGAGGGCGTGAGGAGAAGAGCGTGCCCCTGGATGCGACCCGAGAAGTCTCCTCGAGCGGCACTCGACGTGTCCTGGACCATCTTCATCTCGAGACGTGAGCGGTCTGCGCGATCGACATCGACCGACACCACCCAGAAGGCGTCTCTGTACGAATCCTGTCCGTTGTGTCGATGAGCCGAGTTCCAGAGGGGTTGCCCGTCTTCGAGGAGTCGGTTCGCGCATCGTCTCGCGAACTGTCGAAGACGCGACTCCCACGGGCCGGACGCCTCGTCGAGGACGGGGTCGTGCCAGCGAGAGAACGTGTCCACTCTCGAGCCGACCTTCTCAGCAGCTGACTCCTCACGCGGTCTGAAAAGACTGCTCCAGAATCCCATCGGCCTTCTCCCTCCAGCGGCGCCGCAGGCGGCTGATCGCCGTCGAGACGGCTCGGAACTGCGGCCGAATCGAACGCGCCGGCTGCACGCCTGCTGCCGTCGTCACCGACGCTGATCGACCCGCATCGAGGCGGGGTGCCGCTCACCGTACAGGGCTGACTGGGTGGCGCGGTAGAGAGGAGAACCACCGGTCGGTCGTGCGACGCGATCTCGAAGAAGGGGTACGTCACCTGACGGAAGGCGCCGCAGCCCGGCGGACGGATCATGGTCGGGAGGCGTCCGGGGACGGGCCACTCGACGAGGAGAGAGGAGTCTTCGATGACAGTCATCGCCATCATCGGCACGGGTCGCGTGGGGGCGGGGTTCGCCGAGGCGGCCGTCGCAGCGGGCCACCGGGTCGTCCTCGCGAATTCGCGCGGCCCGGAGAGCCTGACCGACCTCGTCGCGACCCTGGGCGAGGGGGCATCGGCCGACACGGTGAGCGGTGCCGCGGAGAGGGCGGACATGGTCCTCCTCGCGGTGCCGCTGCACCGCTACGCCCAGCTGCCGCCCTCGGCACTGGAGGAGAGGATCGTCATCGATGCGGGGAACTACTACACCGACTGGTCGGGGCACATCGAGGAGCTGGACGACGAGTCCACCACCACCTCGGAGCGTCTGCAGTCCCTGTTCCCCGCCGCCCGAGTGGTGAAGGCGTTCAACAACATCTACGCCGAGGACATCGCGACGGACGCCCGCCCGAACGGCGGGACCCGGAGGGCGCTCGCGGTGGCGGGCGACGACGCGGAGGCGAAGCAGGCGGTCGTGACGCTCATCCTGAGCATCGGGTTCGACGTGGTGGATGCGGGTCCGCTGAGCGAGGGGTGGCGATTCCAGCGCGGGACGCCCGCCTACGTCGTGCCGCTCGGCAGCGACGAGCTGAAGGACGCCCTGGCCGGCGCCCGGCGCTATCGGGACATGGCTGACGACGACATCGCGCCGAACCGCACCCACCGCATGTCCGCCGACTGAACGGCGATCACGCAGCGCGGGGCGTGCGCGGCCGCGAGTAGAGCCGCGTGGTGAGCAGACCGAGGGCGACGGCGACGAGCGCGCCGAGGCCGATGTGCAGCCAGGCCGCGTACAGGCCGGCCTCCGGGACCGCGTCGAAGTACAGGATGGCGCGCACGCCCTGCAGCACGGGACGGAAGGGCTCGACGAACGAGATCGCCTCGAAGAACCCGGGCACCGCGCTCAGCGGCACCGTCCCGCCGGAGGCCGTCATCGACAGGGCCACGAAGAACAGTGTGTTCGCCAGGGATCCGATCCCGCTGCCGAGCAGCGCGAACACGCTGAGGGCACCGAGTCCGACGGCGGCGATGGCGGCCGAGGACAGCGCCCAGAGCTGCACCGGGTCGGAGATCGGGATACCGGCGAGGTGCGCGACGAGTTCGACCAGCAGCGCCGTGAGAGGCGCGGCCGCGACCATGACGCCGTACTTGACGAGGAGGGTGTGCCGTCGCGAGAGGGGCAGGGCGGGACGGCGGATGACCAGCGGACCGAGCTCGCTCGGCGAGAATCCGCGGGCGGAGTCGACGAGCGGGTTGACGACCGAGGCTCCGACGAAGCCGATCAGCAGGAGGATCAGCGCGTAGTAGAAGGCGCTGGTGCCGAAGCCGGCGGAGGCGGGCAGTGCCCTGTAGGCGCTCGTCTCGACGTCGAACGGAGCGGCGAGGAGCTGCGTCTGCGCGGGAGTCGTCGGCGCACCGCTCTGCGCCACGCCGGCGGTGAGGGTCCGGCCGAACTCCTGGTCGACGCCGGTCAGCAGCGGAGAGACATTGGCGGTGAGCAGACCGCTGCTGATGCCTCCGTCGCCCGCGTTGGTCCGGATCTCGATGGTCGGTCGGCCGATCGCACCGTCGGTGCCCGGGAGGAGCGTCTGAACGGCCGCGTCGAAGGTCGCGGGGATCACGATCGCCCCGGCGAGGTCGTCGTTCCGCATCCGCTGATCGAGCTCAGCGCTGTCCAGGACGATCAGATCGATCTTCTCGGAATCGACGCCGCCGGTGATGGCCGAGGCGACCGTGGCCGCGAAGTCGGTGCCCGCACCCGCTCCCTCCTGCGGCTCGACGACGAGCCCGACTCGCATCCCGTGCAGATTCGCCTGCGGGTCGACGGTCGCCGACAGGTAGACGGCCGGGAAGAGCACGGCCAGTCCGAAGATGAGGACCAGCGGCATCAGCCACGTCCCCGGGTTCAGAGCGAAGGTCAGGCGGGATCTCATGAGGGTCTCCTTCTAGATAGTGGACTATCCACCTGTTGGAGAGTAGAACTATCTAGCAAGGGTGTCAAGCGAGTCGCGCCGGCTGACCGAACGCCACCAGCGTCCGCCGTCACTCGTCGAGGAGCAGGGTGTAGACCTTCGCGATCCGGCCGTCGCGGATGAAGCACGCGTCGAGCCCGCGGACGACGGGCGGCTGCCCCTCCGGTCCGAAGTTCCAGGCGAGGTACCCCAGGTCGTGATTGACGTAGACCCGGCCGGCGGGCGAGAAGACGAAGCCGGGTGCGTCCGCGAGGAGCTTCCCCGCCTTCGCGTCGAGGGCGTCGTAGCCGTCGACGGTCTCGTCGGGATCGAGGAACGAGACGTCCTCGGTGTAGGTGCGCTCGATGGCTGCTCGGCGTCGCGCGGGATCGCGCTCGCCGAACACCTCGAGGAGGTTGGCGGTCATCAGGGATTCGATCTGCTCGGTCATCGTCGTCTTCCGTTCGGTGAGGGGGGGGGTGGAGGCGTCAGGGCCGCGAGACGCGCCGGTCGACCCAGTCGAAGACGAGCCTGCGCTCCTCGATGAGCCAGGCTCCGTCGGTCTTGACGAAGCGGTCGAGGTAGCGGATGGACATGGTCAGGAGGATGCGCTCGCCGGCGTCGTGCAGGAGGTGCGAGGCGAGGCAGTAGCTCTCGCCGACCGCGCTGTGCGAGCCCGTCGGCTGGATCGTCGACTGCCCGTTCAGGTAGGTCGTCACGTCGTACTGGGCGATCAGCCCGGAGAAGGTCGCCGTCAGCTCCTCGCGCCCCGTGATGGTCTGCAGAGGCTCGTTCGCACTCGAGTCGCCCTCGTAGAGGACGACCCGCCCGTCCGGCGCGAACACCGCGGCCTGCTCCCGAGGCTCCCCGCGGTCCGCGCAGTGCGCGTACCGGTCGACGACATCGCGGATCGCCTGCCGCTCGAGCGCCCACTCCTCGGGACGGAAGAAGCTCTCTCGGTTCGCCTGCGTCTCGGTCATGTCTGAAATCTCCCTCGTGCGCAGGACGTCGACAACCGTCATGTGACGTACCGCGCGGGATCTCGGCGCCCGCCGACGAGCTCAGTCGGCCGGCGTCCGAGGGTGCTCGGAGCCGGCAGTGGCACCGAGGACCGCGGCGAGGAGACCCGGGAACCGCTGGTCCACGTCGTCGATGCGGAGCCGCACGGCGTGGTCGCGTCCTCGCACCCGCGTCTCGGTGAGGCCCGCCTCCCGGAGCGTCTTGAAGTGGAAGGAGAGGGTCGACTTGTGCAGCGAGAGGCCGTACTCGTCCGTCGTGCACGGGTGGTACTCGCCGTCGGAGAGACGCGAGACGACGCGCAGCCTCGCCGGGTCGGCGAGCGCCTTCAGCAGGGCGACGATCTCGATCGACTCCACGGCGGGAACAGGGAACAGCTCGGATCGCCCATCGTTTGACATATCTCAAACCATAGTGCACGATCGGTATCGGTTTGATACTCATCAAACGGAAGCGGAGGGGATCCCCCTCCAGGAAGCTGACGCTCATGCCCACCACCACCGACACCCACGTCCCCGACAACCGCGCCGCGATCCGGAGCACGGCGACGCCGATCGGACGGATCGCGATCCTCACCGCCGACCGCGTCGAGGACGTCGAGTTCTTCTACCCCTACTACCGCTTCACCGAGGCCGGCTACGACGTCGACGTGCTGACTCCCTCCGGCGCGGAGGTGACCGGCTACAAGGGCCTCGCCCTGCGCACCGGCCTCCAGAGCGTCTCGGGAGCGGACGCCTCCGACTACGACGCCCTCTTCATCCCCGGCGGACTCGCACCGTCGGAGCTGCGCCTCCTTCCCGCGGCCCTCGAGTTCGTCACCGCTTTCGCCGCCACGGGCCGGCCGATCGGAGCGGTGTGCCACGGCCCGCAGATCCTCGTCTCGGCCGGTCTCGTCGAGGGGCGCCGCCTCACGTCGTGGAAGGACGTCGCGCCGGAGGTCCGCGCCGCCGGAGCCGAGTACATCGACGAGCCGGTGGTCGAGGACGGCCCGTTCATCACCGCCCGCAAGCCCGGCGACATGCCCCTCCAGCTCGCACGGTTCCTCGAGCGGGTGACGGCTTCGACGGCGGGAGCGCGCGATGAGTGACCCGATCCGCACCGAGTTCGGCGCGAAGGCGACCGCCGACGAGGTGCTCGCCGGAGTCGACCTGGCCGGGCGCACCTACGTCGTCACGGGAGGCGCCTCCGGGATCGGCCTCGAGACCTCCCTCGCGCTGGCCCGCCGCGGCGCGCGGGTCGTCGCCGGCGTCCGCGACCCGGAGCGGGCCTCCGCCGCACTCCCCCGAGCGACCGGAGCGCCCGAGATCGAGCTGCGGCAGCTGGACCTCGCCGACGCTGCCGGCGTGGCCCGGTTCACGGCGGCCTGGGAGGGACGCCTCGACGGCCTCGTGGCGAACGCCGGAGTGATGGCGGTCCCCGAGCGCCGCCTCGACGGCCACGGCTGGGAGCTGCAGCTGGCGACGAACTACCTGGGCCACTTCGCACTCGCTCGCGGGCTGCACCGCGCCCTCGCCGAGGCGGAGGAGAGCCGCGTCGTGGTCCTCAGCTCGACGGCCCACCTGCGGGCGCCGGTCGACTTCGACGATCCGCACTACGACCGCCGACCGTACGACCGGTGGAACGCCTACTCGCAGTCCAAGACCGCGGACGTGCTCCTCGCGACCGGCATCGCGCGGCGCTGGGCGGCCGACGGCATCACCGCCAACGCGCTGATGCCCGGCTGGATCACCACGAACCTGCAGCGGCACCTCGACGACACCACCCTGCGGGCGATGGGCGCCATGGACGAGCACGGCCGCCGCATCGAGCAGGACTTCTTCAAGACGCCCGCGCAGGGGGCGGCGACCTCCGTCCTCCTCGCAGCGTCGCCGGCTCTCGCAGGCGTCACCGGCCGGTACTTCGAGGACAACCAGGAGTCGGAGGTCGTGGACAGCGGCGAGGGTCGCTCCACCGGCGTCGCCCGCTACGCGGTCGACCCGGGCAACGCCGATCGACTCTGGGAGACGGCCGCCAGGGCCCTGGCCTGACGCGGGTGGGCCTGCCCCGCCGCAGGCCCACCCTCCGTCGCCGGCGCGCCGCCGGGCCGCTCAGCGGAAGGCGTCGCTCAGCGACGCCGTCGCGAGCCAGATCGCGTGCTTGGCGGCCTCGGTGCCGTGCAGCGAGTTGACCATGACGAAGTCGTGGGTGATGCCTCCGAAGCGCGCGTTGGCCGCTCTGACTCCGGCCTCGCGCAGGCGCGCGGCGAACTGCTCCCCCTCGTCGCGGAGGACGTCGGCCTCGGCCGTGATGATGAGGGTGTCCGGCAGCCCCGAGAGCTCCTCGAGGCTCGCCCGCAGCGGCGAGACCGTGATCTCGGCGCGCACGGCCTCGTCGGTCGTGTACTGGTCCCAGAACCACTTCATGCCCTCGCGTCCGAGGAAGTAGCCGACCTCGAACTCGTCGTAGGAGGCGGTGTCGAACGCGGCGTTCGTGACCGGGTAGAACAGCACCATCTTCGTGAGGGCGACGTCCCCCCGGGACTTCGCGAGCAGTGCCAGGGCGATCGCCATGTTCCCGCCGACGGAGTCGCCCGAGACGGCCAGGCGGCCGGCGTCGAGGCCCTTGCTCGCGCCCTGGGCGACGATCCACTGGGCGGCCGCGTAGGACTGCTCGATCGCGACCGGGTAGCCCGCCTCGGGCGCCCGGTCGTACTCGGGGAAGACGACGGCCGCGTGGGAGCCGATCGCGAGATCGCGCACGAGACGGTCGTGGGTGTGGGCGTCGCCGAACACCCAGCCCGCACCGTGGATGTAGAGGACGACGGGCAGGTCGCCCGTCGCGCCGAGCGGCTTCACGATGCGGAGCTTCACCGTGCCGGTGGGCCCGCCCTCGATGTCGATCCACTCGTCCTCGACCTCTGGCTTGTCGATCGGCGAGTCCTGCACGGAATCGACGGCCTTGCGGCCCTCCTCCGGAGGCAGCTCGTACAGGAACGGCGGGGCGGAGGTCGCATCGGCGAACTCCTGTGCCGCGGGCTCGAGCGCGATGTTCTTCGGATTTCCGGCCATGACTGCCTCCTGATGTCGTGCGGTGTCTCCGCGGGATCCACGGTGCTCCGGCGGACGGACACGGGTCATCCGTGCACTGACGTATCCCGCCGCCGGCACGTGTTGAACGCCCGCACTCGGCCTCGTACTCTGGTGACATGTCACTCACCTTCCTGCTCGGCGGCCACGAGCACCCTCTCGTCGGCCGCGAGCACGAGGTGGAGCAGCTGACCTCGGCGCTCGAGTCGGCGAGAGGCGCTGGGATGGCCGTGCTGCTCGAGGGGGAGGCGGGGATCGGGAAGTCCGCGCTCCTGACCGCGATGATGCGCCACGCGGAGGACACCGGCTTCCGGGTGCTGCGCTGCACCGGCTTCGAGCAGGCGTCGCCGACCGGCTACGCCTCCCTGCACGAGCTCCTCCGTCCGCTCCTGCGCCAGCTCGACGTCCTCCCGGTGCGGCAGCGCGAGGCGCTGGCGACCGCCTTCGGGCTGGCCGAGGGCCCTGTGCCCGATCGACTGCTGGTGAGCATCGCCACTCTGGGGCTGCTCGAGGAAGCAGCGAGCCGGAGCCCCCTGTTCGTCGCGGTCGAGGACCTGCACTGGATCGACACGTCGACGCGCCACGTCATCGACTTCATCGGGCTGCGACTGGGCGAGTCGCCCGTCGCGCTGCTCGCCACCTCCCGCACCGCCTGGGGCGGCGCCACCCCGTCGGCGTCCCCTCTCGACCGGCTCGTCCTCGAGCCCCTCGACGATCGTGCGTCGCGGGCGATCCTCACGGAGGTGTCCGCCGGCCTCAACGAGGCGCAGAAGGTCCGGGTGCTCCGCGAGGCGAACGGCAATCCGCTGGCCCTCCGCGAGCTTCCGCTCGCGCTGAGAGGTCCGGTCAGGAGGAACGGCCTCCGGAGCGTCGTGCCCACCACGCAGCGACTCGAGCAGGCGTTCCTCGGGCAGTTCGGCGACCTCCCGGAGCGGAGCCAGGCGCTGCTCCGGCTCGCCGCGGCCGCAGAGGACGCCGGCATGATCGACGTGCTCGAGGCCGGGCGGCTCCTCGGCCTCGACATCGGAGACCTCAGCCCCCTCGAGGAGGCGGGCCTGCTGCGGATCGTCGACGAGCGGCCGCACTTCCGGCATCCGCTCCTGCGCGCCGCCGTCCTGGGCGCCACCCCGACCGCGCAGCTGCAGGAGGCCCACTCCGTTCTCGCGCAGACCCTGCGGGACCCGGCTCGCGCGGCGTGGCACAAGGCGTCGTCGACGTTCGAGCGCGACGAGAGCGTCGCCGGCGATCTCGAGGCGGCGGGGCGGCGCGCACGCCTCCGAGGGGCTCTGGTCGAGTCCGCCGCCGCCTACCGTCGGGCGGCCGAGCTCTCGGAGTCGCAGGAGAACCGCGCCGACCGCCTGGCCCACGCCGCCGACGTCTCCCGCTCCGCCGGACTCAGTGCCGAAGCGCTCGAGGCGGTGGAGGAGGCGGAGCAGATCGCCGTCCGCCCTGCGACGATCACGCTCCTCGCCCTCACCCGCAACGGCCTGAGCCTGACGACGGGTCTCACCGGCCACTCCCCCGCGGACATCGATCGGACCATCGCGCGACTCGGAGGGCCCGAGAACGCCGACCGACGCGTCGAGGTGCTCTGGGCGGCGGCGATGACGGCGCGAGGGCGCAATCTGCCGCAGGAGGAGTGGCGGAGGATCGATCGTCAAGCGCGCGCCATCCGCACCCAGAACCCCCTGAAGCCGATCATCCTGGCGCTGATGGCTCCCCTGGGTCAGGTCGAGGACGACGTGCGCGCCGTGCTGCCGCAGCTGGTGGCAGAGCTGGACCAGTCGCCGATCGGCATGCTCAGCCTCGCGATCGCGGCGGAGTCCCTGCAGGATCTCGAGACCGCGCTGACCTGCTGGAGCCTGGCGCGCGAGCGCTTCCACGAGCGCAGGGCTCCCGCCGACGAAGCGCAGGCGCTCCGCGGACGGGCGTCCATCCTGCTGCTCCGCGGGCGCATCCTCGAGGGGCTGGCCGACGCCGAGTTCGCCGCACGCATGGCGGAGGACACGGCCCAGCCCCTGGTGCAGGGCATGTGCCTCGCGACCGTCGCCCGCGCGCAGGCGATGCTCGGGGACGCCGGCGCGACGCAGGACGCCGTCCGGCGGCAGCGGGAGCTCTCCGAGGTGCATCCGCTCGCCATGGCGAGCGCCGACGCCCGGTGGGCGGCGGGGATCCTGGCCATGGCGGACACCAGGTACCGCGACGCGCTGATCGAGTTCACCCACATGACGGTGCATCCCACCCGTGCCCTCTGGGCCGTCGCCGACCGAGCGGAGGCCGCCGTCCGGGCGGGACGTGCCGACACCGTGCGGGACAACGTCGACCAGGCGGAGCGCGCCGCGCAGGTCCACCGCTCCGCGTTCCTCGCGTCTCTCGTGCACCGCAGCCGCGCCCTCCTCGCCGATTCGGAGGGCCGGAACGACACGACCGCCGAGCACTTCGACCGGGCGATCACGACCGGCGAGTTCGCCGAGTCGCCCTTCGAGGCGGCGCGGACGCATCTCCTCTACGGCGAGTGGCTGCGGCGCGAGCGCCGGCCGGCTGAGGCGCGCCCGCATCTCGCTCAGGCGTTCCACGCCTTCGACGCGTGCTCGGCCCGTCTTCTCGCCGACCGCGCGGCGGCGGAGCTGCGGGCGGCCGGAGAGACCCCGCGACCGGGAGCGGCAGCGAGCGGAGCCGTCTCACCGCTCACTCCGCAGGAGCTGCAGATCGCTCTCCTCGCCGCTCGCGGGATGAGCAACAAGGAGATCGCCGACCGGGTCTACCTCTCTCACCGGACGGTGAGCACGCACCTGTACAAGACGTTCCCGAAGCTGGGGATCGCCAGCCGGTCGCAGCTCCGAGACGCGCTCGAGCGGGGAGAGCACTTCTCCTGAGTCGGCCGGCGCGACCCCGCGGGTCACGACTCCCCCAGCACCTCGACGATCGCGCGAGTGCGGCCGAGGCGCGGGGCGAACGTCGCGATCCAGCCGAGGAGGAGGCAGACCAGCGTCGCTCCGACGGCGACCCCCGGAACCAGAGCGGGACGGACGGCCGGTGCGACGGCGACGAGGAACAGCGTCGCGCCTCCGCCCACGGCGACGGCGACGATCCCCGCGACGATGCCGGCGGTGACGACGTAGATCAGCGCCTCCCAGGCCGACGTCAGCGTGCGAGCCGAGTCGTCGGCCCCCGCGGCCTCCAGGAGTGCGTCCTCGCGCTCCCGGTTCGAGCTCGCCATCAGCAGCCCCGCGGCGGCGCCGATCGCCGCGAGCAGCGCCGGCCCTCCGAGGAGCAGCGCGAGCGGTCGCGGATCGACCGCGGATCCCGCCCCCGACACCGCCGACGCGACGGTCTGCTGACCGACGAGGAAGGTCCACGGGAGGCCGATCGCCACGAGGAACGCGACGACGGCCGCGCTGCTGCGCTGCGCCGAGGTGATCACGGTCTCCCGAGCCAGGAACCAGGCGACCGACACCCGCGCGGGGATGACGGAGGTCCACAGCCGGATCAGGGCCGGCATGTACACGGGCGCCGCTGTCGCCGCTGCGGCGATGAGGACGGGTCCGAGGAGGACCGACTGCGCGGCCCCGGACGGCAGCGCGCCCGGCAGGCCGGCGTACATCGACCCGGCGACCGCCACGAGGAGCACGGCGAGGATCGCCCGGCGGACGACCCTGACGCGGCGAGGCTGCTCGCCCCGGAGGAGCGAGAGGACGGGAGTCGATCCGGCCTCTCGTGCCAGGGGAAGGGCCGCGAGCACCGCGACGACGACGGCGACCAGTCCGCCCAGCAGCGCGGAGCCCGGAGAGAGGACCGGCCGCACGTCCTGGAGTCCGCTGGACCCCTCGAGCAGGATCCCGACGAGGGACGGGCAGAGCCCGTACGCCACGGCGGCACCGACTCCCGCCCCTGCCGAGGCGACGAGCGCCACCTCGCACACGACGATGACGGCGACCTGGGCGGGCTGCATCCCGACGACGAGCCAGAGCGCGAACGTCCGGCGGCGCAGCTCGACGAGCGTGCGCACCGTCGAGGAGAGCACGAGCACCAGGCTCACCGTCGCGAGGACGAGGGCGGTGCTCGCGACCGCGAGGATCCCCAGCCGGAGGAACCCCTCCTCGTTCAGCGCGGTCTCGATGAGGGTCGTCGGCACCCCGGCGACCGCCCCTGCGGCCACCAGCACGAAGAAGGTCCCCCACCACAGGCGCAGGTCACCCAGCAGATCGGATCGGAGCAGGGTCAGCATCAGCCGGCGCTGACGACCGCATCGAAGAGCTGCTCGACCGTGGGGCCGAGGAGCTCGCGGTGGATCCTGCCGTCGCGGATCACGATCGACCGGTCGGCGCGCGCCGCCGACTCGAGATCGTGCGTCACCATCAGCACCGCACTGCCCCTGTCCCGCACTCCTCGGAGCAGGTCGAGGACGACCCGGCCGGACGCCGCATCCAGCGCCCCTGTCGGTTCATCGGCGAAGAGGATGTCGGGCTCGGCGAACAGCGCCCGGGCGATCGCCACCCGCTGCTGCTGCCCACCGGACAGGAAGGGAGGCCGCTCGTGCCCCACCGCCAGGACGCCGACGGCGTCCAGAGCCGCGGCGACCTGCTCCTCGCTCACGGGACGTCGCGCGAGGCGCGCGGGCAGTGCGACGTTCTGGGACGCGGTGAGGGAGGGGACCAGGTTGTAGGACTGGAAGACGAACGACAGACTGCTGCGCCGAAGAGCCGCGAGGCGGCGACCCGACAGATCGCTCGTGTCCGTCCCCGCGATCGTCACGCTGCCTCCGGACGGGCGTTCGAGACCGGCGAGGCAGTAGAGCAGGGTCGACTTCCCCGATCCGCTCGGCCCGACCACGCTCACCATCTCGCCCACGGCCACGGAGAGCGAGATCCCGTGCAGCACGTCGACGACCGGCCCGTGGCGCGCAGCCGTGAAGCTCTTGCGGATGTCGATCGCTTCGAGCGCGAGAGTCACGTCAGTCCTCACCGGTGGTCGCGTCGACCCCCGTCGAAGCGTGGCAGCCGCGCCCGCCGCCCGCATCAGCGCGATGACGTACGTGCCAGGGAGGGGCCTCCGCGGCTACGTCAGATCACGGATGGCAACCGACGAGGAGGCTGGAACAGTCGGCATCATCGCACCGTCTCCCGAGAGGACATCACCGTGGCCACGTTCCGTGAAGAATCCGCTCTCGCCGACGCTCGGAAGTACGCGAGCGCCGCCGCCTTCGACATCCAGCAGCTGCCCGACGACCACAACTTCCAGCAGGCGCTGCACAACCTGCTGGCGGCGGTGGAGTCGCTGATCGTCGCGGTCGGCGAGAGCGTCTCGGGCGACGCGGAGTAGATCGCGTCCTCGTGCGGCTGAGCGGAATCGCGCGGACGTCGCGGGTGGCGCGGATTTCGGAGGCGTCCGGGCGAGAGGGATACTGAGGTCCCGAACCTCCAGGAGACGCGTGAGCACGGAGCAGCAGGGAGGCCCGCCCGCGGGATCCCCGTACACGATGATGACCGACGATCAGGTGCGCGCCTGGTACGCCTACATGAAGGTGCAGCTGCGGCTGCGCTACGAGATGAACCGGCAGCTCCAGGCCGACAGCGACCTCTCCCTCGCCGACTACGACGTCCTCGTCGCGCTCACGAGCGAGCCCTCGGGAGTCATGCGCATGGCGGCCCTCGCCACCCGCCTCGGCTGGGAGCGGAGTAGGACCTCGCACCACGTCCGCCGGATGCAGCGCCGGTCGCTGGTCGCGACGGCGACGGCGAGCGACGACCGCCGCGCGACCGACGTCAGCCTGACGCCCGGCGGGTGGCGGGCCCTCCGGGAGGCGACGCCCTCGCACGTCGAGCTCGTGCGGACGCTGGTCCTCGACGCGCTGGATCCCGACGACCTCGCCCGGCTCGCCGACATCATGGAGCGCGTCTACGAGCGGGTCATCGAGCACGGGACGCTCCCGCGACCGGTCGACCATCCCTGACGGACGCGTCCACTCCGAGCGGGCATCTTCGGGGGTCTTACCCCCGGTCCAGTGCGCTTCCAGGCTGGGCGGCCTCGACGCCATCGCGTCTCGTGCCCCACTCCTCCACCGGAAGGCCACCGCTGTGCCCGCCGTCGACTCCTCACCCCTCGGGCGCCGCACGCTCCTCGGAGCGGCGTGGGCCGCTCCCGTCGTCGCCCTGGCCGTCGCCGCCCCCGCAGCCGCCACGAGCGGAGCGGCGCCCGCGCTCGGCGCCCGCGCTGACGGCCCGACGGAGTACACGCCGGCGGGATCGACCGAGTACCGGGTCTACGTCACGAACACCGGCACCGGATCGATCGACGGCACCGGATCTATCGACAGCGGCACGATCACCGTGCTACTCGCCGACCCCGGAGACGGCTACTCGTTCGCCGGCTTCGGGGGGCAGCTGTGGAACTACGCCGACCAGTCTCCCGACGGGCAGATCGCTCTGCGCTACGACGCGGCGCTCCCGGCCGGCCAGGAGTCCGCCGTGCTCCTGCTCCTCATCGCCAACGACGACCGGTCGCAGACCCCGGTCCCGGTCGCGAACCTGCTGATCACCGCGCCGGGCTTCGACATCACGGTCCTGCCGCTCGAGGTCCCGTACTGAGGCGACGCGGAGACGGGAACCGCGGTCCGATGACAGCCGCCGCAGAGCTGGAGCGACACGGTGCCTGGCATCCTTCTACCCAGGCGTTCGGCATACTCTGCGTCCATGGCTCTGCATCTGAGACAGATCGTGCTCGACGCCGAGAACGCGCGAGAGCTCGCGGCGTTCTACCTCGCCCTGCTGGGCGGTGAGTACCGCCCGGGGGACGAGCCCGCCGCCGACGGCTCGGACGACGACGCGGAGTGGGTCGCGATCCGCACCTCCGAAGGCGTGGGTCTCACGGTGCAACGGGTGGATCAGCTTCCTCGAGTGACCTGGCCGGACGGACCGGTGCGCCAGCAGCTGCACCTCGACTTCACCGTCGCGGACGCGGACGAGCTCGAGCAGCAGCGAGCGCGAGCTGTCGCGCTGGGCGCCACGGTCGTCGACGATCAGAGCGCCGATCCGGAGGGGGCGCTCTTCGTGCTCGCCGACCCTGCCGGCCACCCGTTCTGCATCTACGTCGCAGACGACGCAGCGGCGGGGCAGAAGGCTCCGTGACCCTCTCGGGTCCATCGGCTTCGCCTGCGAAGCGGCCGTTCACCGATCGTCATGCGGTCCGCCAGGCGCGGGCGGTTCCGGGAGGTGCCGGCGGTACCCTCTGCGACGGTGAGGCGCTCGTCCGCAGATGCGAAGGTCAGGAGAGACCTAGAGAGCGTCATCTCTTCTCGTCGTCGAGAAGAACGTCCGCTCGTCGCTCCTGAGGAAGCGACGGTCTCCCTTGAGATCGAATGACCCGGTGACTCGGTGGTCGTCGGCATCGAATCCGAGGAAGTAGTCGATGCGTCCCGGCTCGACCGCGAACGCGCGGTCCAGGCCGGTGAAGCCGGGAAGTGGCACCGAGTCGCCCCCACGGAGTCATCGACCTGCTGGGCGGGGAAGGAACTGTCGTTCCAAGCCGCCATCCCCGGACCGATTCCGGTCGTGTTGCCCATGCCCCTCGAGCTCATGTGCACCGTCATCGCACGGAACGCCGGGTAGCTGTAGGGCGGGAACTGGAATGTGACCGCGTCGGCATGCGGCCCTCGGCGAGCTCTATCTCGTGCGAGGCCGCTGCGGGGACGCCGTCGACATCGGAGTACGAGTTCGTGAGGGAGGCGATGCCGGCGTCGTGGATGGCTGCCTCGAACGGGAACGAGAACAGATCGCGGGTGCGCCGTGAGCCCCCGTCGAACGCGGAGAGGTTCATGCCGCCCTCGGGGAGGCTGTAACCGACGAAGTGCTTGGCGGTCACGATCACCCCCTGAGCCAGAGGTGGCTCTTCTCTCAAGGTGTAGACGGAGTCGAATGGTGGAGACGGGGAGTGAACGTCGGCCGCTCAGGGCGATCGAGAGAGGACCTCGAGAAGTAGACGCGTTCGGAGCGGTTGATGTCTCTGCTCTGGCCGTCCATCACCACGTGTGCGCGGCGGGAGTCGTCCTCGGCGTCGAAACCGACGACGACTTCGATGTCGACCGGGTCGACGACAAGCCGAAGGTCAGGTCGAGTGTGTGCGAGCTGCGAGGAGTCGACGACGAACCGCACCTCCGCGGTGCTGCCCACCTCGAGGCTCACCTCCTGGAAGCCGGCGAGTTGCTGGAAGGGGCGCGTCAGACCGGTCCCCCGGACTCGGAGGTAGAGCTGGACGATGGTGGCGCCGTCGCGCGGACCAGTGTTCGCCACCTTCGCCACGACGGCGAGCTCCTCGTCCGTCGCGATTCGAGCCGGAACTCGAGGCTGACCGAGCTCGAACGTCGTGGTGCTGAGTCCAGATCCGAACGGGTAGGCCGGGGTTGCCGGCATGTCGAGGTATCCGGACGACTGATCCGGGGAGGCGAGCCGCCCGCCGCTGCCGGTTGCACGGTGGTGGTAGAGCGGCAGCTGTCCGCCGTGCCGAAGAATCGAGTACGGCAGACGGCCGATCGGGGTGACGACTCCGGTGAGGACGTCGATCACGGCGCGAGCGCCGTGAGGCCCGCCGAAGCTCGAGACCACCAGCGCCCGGGACCGCGCCGCGCTCGCGGGAAGGGTGTACGGACGTCCCTGGACGAGAACGATCGCGAAGGGCCGACCGGTCTCGGCGATCCGGTCGAGGAGTTCGGCCTGAGCGGCGGGGAGCGCGATGTCTGCGGTGTCGCTTGCTTCTCCCTCGGTCCTCTCACCGCTGAACCACAGGCTCGCCCCGCCGAGGGCGAGGATCGTCAGATCCGCCGACAGTGCGGCTTCGACCGCCTCCGCGATCGCGTCATCACCCAACCGCTCGGTGATGCCGGACCCGGCGGCGTGGACGACTTCGGCTCCGGCGGTGGAGAGTGCTTCCGCGAGAGACAAGGTCCCGAGACGCTGGCGGGCGAGGTGCTGCGCCTCGCCGGCGGGCAGCAGGGCCTGGTGCCAGGCGTCGGCGCGCTCGTCGATGCCGACCATCGTGATCTCGCCGCCGAGGTGGATCGCGTCGACGGCCTGGCGCCACGACGGGTAGCTGTAGGCGGCGAACTGCAGTTCCGGTGCGTCCGCGTGCGGACCGACGACCGCGATCCGTCGGCCGCTCGGTTCGAGGGGAACGAGTCCGTCGTTCTCGAGGAGCACGACGCTGCGGCGGGCGAGGTCGAGGGACAGCTCGTCGCCCTCCGCTGCGACGGCGGGGATGTCGATGACCTCCTGCGGATACGGCTGCTCGAACAACCCGACTCGGAACTTCGCGGCCAGGACCCGGGCGACGGCCGTGTCCACGGCGGCGGCGGCGAGGCGACCGGACTCGACCTCCTCGACCAGACGGTCGCCGTAAGCGGAGGGTCGCGGGAACTCGACGTCGAGGCCGGCCTCGATCGCGAGGCGGCCGGCCTCCGACAGGTCCCGCGCCACGCCCTTCACGGTCACGAGGTGGTCGATGCTGGCGTAGTCGGCCGAGACGAAGCCGTCGAAGCCCAGCTCGTCCCGCAGGAGGCCCGTGAGGATCTCGCGGGAGCCGGCGACCGGTGCACCGTCGATGTCGGAGTACGAGTTCATGATCGAGCCCAGCCCGGCCATCTGAATGGCTGCCTCGAAGGGCACAGCGAACAGGTCTCGCAGTCGACGGGGGCCGACGGGGATCGTCGCGGAGTTCAGCCCGGCCTCGGGTGCCGCATAGCCCAGGAAGTGCTTCCCAGTGGCGATCACGCCATCGCTCAGATCGTCGCCCTGCATGCCGCGGACGTAGGCGACCGAGTTCGCGGTGACGAGGTACGGGTCCTCGCCGTAGGTCTCGTGCACCCTCCCCCAGCGCGGATCGAGGGCGACGTCCATCACCGGGGAGAGGACGTGGCGCATCCCCACCCGCCGCAGCTGACCCCGCATGAGGCGAGCCATCTGCTCGACGAGTTCGGGCTTCCACGCCGCTGCCAGAGCGATCGCGGTAGGGAAGGTCATGTGACCCCCGGCGAGCAGCCCGTTGAGCGCCTCCGCGTGGAACAGTGCCGGGATGCCCAGGCGGGTGCGCTCGACGAAGCGCCGCTGCAGCGCGATGACGTCATCGGCGAGGAGACGCGGGTCGTCGCGGATGAGCTGCGCCACATGACCGGGCGGTCGCGAGAGGACATCGTCCGCGGTGTCGAGGTCTGACCCGTCGGGCCGGATCAGATCGAAGGCCATGATGCTGGTCAGCTGATGTGCCTTCTCGGGAAGCGTCATCAGGGCCAGGAGTGCGTCGACCCGCTGGTCGACGGTCAGTGTGGCATCGAGGTGGTGCACGACGGCTCCTTCATCGGAGAGTGGGCCGCGGAGGCGGGGAGCGCGCTCCGCTGTCCCGAGCGGAGCTTGGCCGACGGTGACGCCTCTTCACCCTGGGGGTCAACCCGCGGTCGAGCAAGGCGCGGCGACCAGGGATGCCGGGTTTTGCGCAATAAGGCGTCTGATCTTCGGCGCCAACCAGGACGACGTCATCCGCTCGAGCGCGCCTCGACCGAGATCGCCCGCCTCGACGGCCGCTACTCCTGCACGGAGGACGCGTCCGCATTAATCGGTCGTGCTCTCCGCGCACCGCGTCCAGGTCTTGTTCCACCTCGACCATTGCGCAAAAAGATGCTCGCGCGTTGACCGCTCGAAAGGCCCCACCTATCGTCGGCGTGCCGCCCACCAGCATCCGCTGATACGGATCTCCAGCGTGACGCCGCACCCATTCACCAATGATGTTGAAGGAGAAACATGTCTCAGCCCTTCGTCCGCGGGAAGGCCGTTCTCGCTCTCGGGGCCGCCCTGACAGTAGGCGCTGCGATCCTGCCAGCAACTCCCGTCGGAGCCGCCGAATCTTCGCAGTGCGCCGTCGACGGCGCCGGCGCATGGCAGATCACCGCCGAATGCGTGGACCCGCTGTACACCCGACCGGTCATCGATTCCGAAACCGATGAAACGGCGCCCGTTCCTCACCACCGTGTCTCCGGTCACTTCGAAGGCACGAATATCCAGTTCACCATCTACCTCCACCCGGAGGCCGAGAAAGAGAAGTGGGACGGCCGCTTCTTCCAGTACACCTATCCGACGACCTTCACCCCCGGCACGAACACCTCCTGGGCGAATGATCGAGCCATCGAGTTCAGCCTCGCCAGCGGCGGCTACACCGTCCAGGCAGGCAACGACTTCCTCTCGCTGGGATACCGACACGACGCCGCCGCTGCGAAGTTCGCGGAGCAGATCGCCGCGAAGTACTACGACAGCGACCGCGAGATCTTCGGCTACCTCTACGGCCCGAGCGGCGGATCACTTCAGACCGTCGGAGCGGCCGAGAACGTGCAGGGCGTCTGGCAGGGCTTCGTCCCCGTCGTGCAAGCCGTACCGAACCCCAACAGCTACCCCGCCAACGGCCGTTCAGCGGCGGAGCTCATCCTCGCCGACAAGGCGAACGACATCTCGGACGCCCTGCTGCCCGGTGGGAGCGGAGACCCCTACGCCACACTCGACGAAGCCGAGAAGGCGATGCTCACCGAGCTGCACCTCCTCGGCATCCCCTGGCAGGCGTGGGAGAACCCGGCCTACCTGCTGGGCTACGACACCCGGTACTTCGGCGCTGGACTCGACTCCGACACCCCGCTCGCGTACGACCCGACCTACGTCGACGACTTCTGGAACGCGCCCGGATACCTCGGCACAGAAGAATCTTCTCTCGGAGCGCGCGTCCGCGCCGAACTCGCAGAGATGGGCGACACCGTCGGACACCGCTGGAACATCGCCAAGCGCTTCGCCTACCGCTACCAGCTGCCCGCTGACGGCACCGGCTGGATCGCGCTCGACCAGTTCCGCAACGCGGACGGCACGCCGATCTATCCGCAGCGCGCCGTGGGAGAGCCGCCGCGCTTCGGCTCGGTGTCGGGCAACACCGCGTTCGACGGCTCGGTCAACGGCAAAGTCATCGTGGTCTCGAACCTCTACGACGTCGACGCCCTCCCCATCCACACGGACTGGTACCGAAAGCGCGTCGAGCAGAGCCTTGGAAACGCCGCAGCGGACACGTACCGCGTGTACTTCAACGACCGCGCCGACCACCAGGAGGGAGAAGTCCCGCAGGACCGCTCGGCATACCTCGTGCCCTTCTACGGCATGGTCGAGCAAGCTCTCCGCGACATCGCTCGTTGGGCGGAGGACGACGTGGCCGCGCCTGCCTCCACGCAGTACGAGATCGTGAAGTCCCAGGTCGTCGTCGGCTCGGATGCCGACGCTCGAGGTGGAATCCAGCCCACCGCGAGCCTGAGCGTCAACGGCTCCGACCGAGCAGAGGTCGAGACCGGACAGACGGTCACGCTCAACCTCACCGCCGACGCCCCTGACGGGCTCGGTGCGATCACGAAGACCTCCTTCGACTACCTCGGAAGCGGGAGCTTCGAAGACGTCCCCTTCGGAGAGCCCGCCAACGAGGTCTCGACCAGCGCCACGCACATCTACCCGACCGCCGGTACTGTCTTCGCCGGCGCCCGCGCGGCCGCTGATCGCGAAGGCGACGTCGCCGATCCCAACGCCCAGGTGCTCAATCTGGACCGCGTCCGGGTCGTCGTCCATGAAGGCGCGGCCCCGATCGTCGCCGCGGCGTTCGAGGGGCAGACCGTCACTCTGAACGCCACCGACGACTACTCAGGTGTCGCAGCGATCGAGTACCGCACCATCAAGAAGGGTGGTCAGCCGTCCGCGTGGCAGGCCTACACCGGACCGATCAAGGTGACCGGCTCCAAGACGGTCGTCGAATACCGGGCGACCGACAACTCCGGGAAGATCAGCGAAGTCGCCTCTGTCACCGCACCGGCGAAGACCACGGTGACGGGTGCAGTGGATCGCCACCTCGTACGCGCCGGCGCATCCGTGAAATACACCATCGCCGTGAAGGCGGACGACAACACCTCTCCCACGGGGACGATCACCGTCACGGACAACGGCCAGGTGGTCGCGACTGTGAACCTGACAGCCGACGCCCGAGGAAAGACGACGGTCACCATCCCGGCGCTCAAGCGCGGCGGCCACGTGCTGATCGCGAAGTTCAGCGGCGACGGATTCATCGGGTCCACCTCGCGACCCGATCTGGTCATCGCCCGCTAGGAGAACGCGGCGGTCGGAGCGCCCCTATCCGCTCCGACCGCCGCTCAACCACAGAGCTTCCGACCGAGGAGCTGCGCGCGACCGCCGTCCGCGCCGAGCCGATCGTCGTCCGTGGCTTCCCACTCACCGCCTGGCGACGAAGGAGATAGGTTTTGCGCAATAAAGCGTCTGATCTTGCCCGGGTCGAAGCCCTTTGAAATCGTCGAGATGGACCGGATGACAACGCTGTCCGCCGAAGGAGTCACAATGTCGCGCACTTCGTTCAATCAGGACTGGACCGTCCGGCCGAAGGTCAGCATCTTCAGTCAGCTCAACGACGACCCGGATGCACGGACGCCGGTGACACTCCCCCACGATGCGATGCTCGCGCTCCCCCGCGATCCCGGCCTGTCCGAGGGGTCGGGCTACTTCCCCGGTGGAGTGGTCGAGTACCGCAAGCTCTTCTCCGTCCCCGAGGAGTGGCGTCGCCGCCGCATCACGCTCGAGCTGCAGGGCGTCTACCGTGACGCCGTCGTGCTGGTCAACGGCGCGTTCGCCGCCCAGCGGCCGAACGGCTACTCCGTCTTCCAGGTCCCGCTGGACGCCTTCCTCCGCTACGGCGCCGAGAACGAGATCGTCGTCGAGGCCCGCGCCCACCAGGACTCCCGCTGGTACTCGGGGCTCGGCATCCACCGCGACACCGTCCTCGCCGTCACGGACCTCGCGCACCTCGCCGCGGACAGCATCAGGATCACCACACCTGAGACCGACGACGATCAGGCCGTCGTGTCCCTCGCCGCCACCGTGCAGAACGAAGACGTCGTCACACGGTCGCTGACACTGCGCTCCTCCGTTCTCGACGCGAGCGGGAGGGAGGTCGCGACCGCGTCGTCCCCGGTCACCGTGCAACCCGGCGACTCCGCGATCGCACGGGAGAGAATGTACGTGGCGCATCCGCTCCTATGGGGCGTCGAGCACGCGAACCTCTACCGTGCCGTCACCGAGCTCTGGGACGGCGACGCACTCATCGACTCCATCGAGACCCCGTTCGGCATCCGCACCCTCAGCCTCGACCCGGTCCGCGGCCTGCGCATCAACGGCGAGACCGTGAAGCTGCGCGGAGCCTGCATCCATCACGACAACGGCCTCCTCGGCGCGGCCGCGATCGGCCGGGCGGAGGAGCGCCGGATGGAGATCCTCAAGGGGGCCGGCTTCAACGCGATCCGGGCGTCCCACAATCCCCTGAGCATCACGATGATCGAGGCCTGCGACCGCCTCGGCATGCTCGTGATCGACGAGACCTTCGACATGTGGACGACGGCGAAGAACGCGTTCGACTACTCCCTGGCGTTTCCCGAGTGGTGGGAGCGCGATGTCGAATCGCTCGTCGCCAAGGACTTCAACCACCCGAGCGTCATCGTCTACTCGATCGGGAACGAGGTGCTCGACGCCGGCAACCCGCACGGCGCGCGCTGGGGACGCGCCCTCGCCGAGAAGGTCCGCGCGCTGGATCCGACGAGGTACACGACGAACGCCGTCAGCGGTTTCGTCGGGACGATCACCCAGCTCCTCCCCGAGCTGAAGAAGCGCGCCGGAGATCTGCGCGGCAAGATCGGCGTGAACGACCTCCTCGGCGAGATGCACCACCTGTTCGACGAGATCAGCCTCTCGGAGCAGGTCACCGACCTGACCGAGGAGTCCCACTCCGTCGTCGACGTCGTCGGCCACAACTACGCGCACAGCCGCTACCGCGCCGACCTCGCGCGCTTCCCCGACCGGGTGGTCGTCGGCTCCGAGACGCTCGCGAACGAGATCGACGAGCTGTGGGCCCTCGTCACCGAGAACCCCCACGTGATCGGCGACTTCACTTGGACTGGCTGGGACTACCTCGGTGAGGCGGGCATCGGCGGCACGCGCTTCGACGACGAGGCGTACTCCCCGTACCCCTGGCTGACCGCGTGGAGTGGCGACATCGACATCACGGGCTACCGTCGACCCGCGTCCTACTACCGCGAGATCGTCTTCGGGCTCCGCGACGAGCCTTACATCGCGGTCGACCGACCCCGCGGGTACGGGCGCACACCGCAGCGTCTCGGCTGGGCTTGGACCGACTCGCTCTCGACGTGGGATCTGGAGGTGCCCGACGGAACGCCGGTCCCCCTCGAGGTCTACAGCGCGGCGGACGAGATCGAGCTGCTGCTCGACGGCCGTCCGGTCGGCCGTGCTGCCGTCGGCCCCGCACACCGCTTCCGAGCAGCCTTCGAGGTCCCGTACGAGCGAGGAGAGCTGAGCGCCGTCGCCTTCGTCGACGGAGCGGAGGCCGGCCGAACGGTGCTCCGATCCCCCCGAGGTCCGCTCGCTCTGACCGCGCAGGCGGACCGCTCGAGCATCCGCGCCGACGACACCGACCTCGCCTTCATCGCCATCGAGCTGCAGGACGCATCAGGTGTCCTGTCGACCTCGGCCGGGGCCAGCGTGCACGTCGACGTCGAGGGGCCGGGCGTGCTGCAGGGTCTCGGCAGCGCGAACCCGGTGACGGAGGAGGGCTTCCTCGCCGAGAGCGCGAGCACGTTCGAGGGCCGCGCGCTCGCGATCATCCGACCGACCGGCGCTGGGGTGCTCCGCATCACCGTGAGTGCAGACGGATTCGAGGACGTCCGGCTCGACGTGCAGACCGGCTGAGGATTCGGGCAAGGCTCTCCGGGCCTCGAGAGGACTCGGTGGTCTTTTGCGCAACACCGCCGGGCTCGAGTGAGCATCGTGCAAGGCTGAAGCAGGGCACCTGTCCCGCCCGGTTCCGTCCCGGAGACGTCACGACTTTCCGGAAGAGGCATTCACATGTCTGGAACGACCGCGTCCCGCGCGCCCGCCGAGCGGGTCCCCGCTACTCTGATCGTCCTTCTCGGACTCCTCGCCGTTCTCGGTCCGCTCACGATCGACCTCTACCTCCCGGCCTTCCCCGAGATGCAGGACGACCTCGCGACGTCACCCTCGCAGGTGCAGCTCACGCTCACCGCCGCGACGATCGGCTTCGCGCTCGGTCAGCTCGTCGTCGGACCCTGGAGCGATGCGGTCGGTCGGCGTCGCCCGCTGCTCGTCGCCACGTCGGCGCACGTGCTGGCGAGCATCGCCATCATCGCCGCGCCCGACATCACCTGGGTGCTGATCCTCCGCGTCGTCCAGGGAGCCGGCGCGGCGGGTGGCGGCGTCGTGGCGACGGCGATGATCCGTGACGTGGCCGAGGGACGACAGCTCATCCGCGGACTCGCTCGGATCGCGCTCTTCACAGGGATCGCTCCGATCGCCGCACCGTTCGTCGGCGCGCAGCTGATGAGCGTGACGGACTGGCGCGGCATCTTCACGGTCGTCGCGGTCTACGGAGCCGCAATGGTCCTGCTCTGCGTGGCCCGGCTGCCCGAGACCCTCCCGCAGGACCGAAGGACCGAACGATCGACCACGCGGGCGGTCTGGCACGGCTATCGGACACTGCTGAGGAACCGGCGATTCGTCGGCGTCGCTCTCATCGGCGGGCTGATGGTGTCATCGGTGTTCGCCTACCTGTCCAGCTCCTCGTTCCTCTTCCAAGAGGAGTACCGACTGTCGCCGCAGAGCTACGGAGCGATCTCCGCGGTGAACGCGGTCGCGTTCGTCGTCGGCACCCAGTTCGCAGCGTTCTTCGCCCAGAGGTACTCCCCGGTCCGAGTGCTGTGGTGCATCCTCCCCCTGATGGCGACCTCCGGACTCCTCCTCAGTCTCGTCTCGATCGGCTCGACGGGAGTGGCGCCCCTGGTCGGCGTGATGATCGTGTTCTTCACCCTTGCGGGCGGCTGCGGTCCTTGCTTGGGCGCTATCGCTCTCGCCGATCAGGCGGAACGGGCAGGGACGGCGGCGGCACTCCTCGGTGCGGCGAACTTCGGTCTCGCCGGTATCGCGTCTCCGATCGTCGGTGCGCTCGGACTGACGAGCGCAGTGCCCCTCGGGCTGGTGATCGCCTCCGCGATGACCCTCGCCACGGTTCTGCTCGGCGCGCTCGTGAGTCGCAGTCCCGTGAGGACGACTGCGCAGCCGTGACCATGCGACAGCGCGATCGGTCGGGGCATCGAGCTGCCGCGCTCTCGCGGCGGCCTTAGCCTCCGCCGATTCCTCCCTCTCCTTCGCTCCTGGGCCGATCGCCGACATCCGCATAGCGGAGCGCTCCTGCTCAGTCTCGGGCGTCGGTCGGGTACTAGGACATTCGGCTCGATGTGGAGGCCGGGTCCGTCGGCGAAGGATCGGTGCTCCGACAGCGCAGAAGTGTGACCGGGATCGTCCGCCGTCGGCGCTCGGCTGCGGACGATCCCGAACATCTCACTCGAGGATGAGCCTGATCGCCATCCACGGTCGCGCAGGCAGCGGAACCCGGACCGTCCCCCCATGACGTCCCTCAACGGGCGTCGCGGTGCAGTTCCAGGTGTCGAGGACGTCGATCCGCGCAGTCGAGCCGTCGGGGATCTGAACATCGCGGAAGAGGGGACGGCGGTCAGCGAAGTAGATGAGCACGTACTGCTTCGCCACTCCCCCGCGGACGGCGTCGAAGTCGGAGGACAGCGGTTCCAGGCGCCCTGTCGGCGACTCGGCCACGACCTGCTCCAAGAAGCGCAGCTTGCCCGGCACAGCGCCCGTCAACGTCCCGCCCTTGGCCCAGAAGATCACGTGGTCGTCGCGGTAGAAGGTCTCGCCGTGCGTCAGGTAGCCGCCGCGGAGGGTGCCCAGCCAGTGCCGGGACAGCGCTGCTTCGGCGGTGAGGTTGCCCCAGCCCTGGTCGAGATCGCCCTCGTAGCCGAACTCGTCGATCACCACCGGCTTGCCCCAGCGGTGGCGCCACTTGTCGACGTTCGCCGCCGTCGAGTCCCCGTTCTGGATGCTGGCGTGCGTCGCCCACGGCACCGAGTAGTCGAAGATCTCGACCCAGTTGTGGATGGACAGCGGATGCCCGACGGGGTCGTTCGCCTGGACGAGGCCGGCGAGGCGGTCCCAGTCCACCGCGGTCTTTCCGAGGAGCAGGTCGTACTCGTTCGCCATCGACCACCACACATTCGGGAAGGCGGAGAGGCGTCGAACGACGTAGGAGATGTAGCGGTCGTCCGCCGCGCGCCCGAGATCGGCGAAGCCCCAGCGGTCGTAGGGGTGGAACAGGATCAGGTCGGCCTGGATCCCGAGCTCGTCGAGCTGGCGGATCCTCTTCTCGAGGTGACGGAAGTAGTCGAGGTCGAAGCGGGTCGTGTCCCACGTCCCGTCACCAGCCCGCTCGAAGACGAACTCCTCCGGCTCGTTCTCGTTGTAGAGGAACGACTTCGGTAAGAGCCCCATCCGCAGCTTCGTGAAGGGCGTACCCGCGAGCGAGTTCAGCGTCTCCTCCTGGAGCCGCTGATCCTGGTGGGTCCAGGCGTAGGCCGTCGTACCGACGGGGCGGTAAGGCGTGCCGTCCGCGTGCTCGAAGTGGAAAGTGTCGGCGACGCGGACCGGCCCGTGCTCGTGTCCGGTCGCGACCTCGATCTCGCCCTGCACGCCGTCGAGCGATCGCGCCGTCGAGGAGGTCTCGAACGTCCACACGCCGGCGGCCGGTGCGAGGAAGCGGAGCACGTACCGGTCATCGCCGTCGTAGAAGCCGCCGACCCGAATCTCGGAAGTGCCGCTGCGGAAGACGGCAGTGAGCTCGACGTCGACGAACGGATTCCCGATGCGGGGCCCGGAGAGAACGACGTCGAACGGCGCATCGGTCGATGCCGTCGCCGGCAGATCGACCAGGGCCGAGCCTCGGCGGACGGACGGCCCCTCGAGATCCGGATCCGCAGAGATCGCCGGAGGCTCAGGCCGCCTCACCGTCGGGTCGGTGATCGTCGAAACGAGGGCGATGACCTCTTCCGCGAGCTCCTCCTCGACGCCGAGGGCGGCGCGCACGGTCGTTCCCAGAGGGAAGTCGGCGCCGATCTCGACCCATGGGGAGGTGAGGAAGTGCGGAGCAATGTGCGTGATGGCGGCACGCGCCTCCTCCGAGGCGAGGACATCGGTGAGGCGCGATCGGGCGCTGAAGACGGGCATAAGGACCTCTCTTGTCGACGCTGCGCGGCGCGAGGAGGTGACAGTCCTCGTCCACCAGCTCTCCCATGGTCCTGTTCTCGTCCCGCCTTTTCCTACAGCGCACCGACTTTTGCGCAACGCGTGGTCGTCATTGTGGCGGCTTCTCCGTCTGGTCAGAGGACTCCGGGAGAGACAGGACCTCCCAGCGAGGTTGTCAGCGTCGACCCTCTCACGATGAGCTCGGTCGGCAGCTCGATGCGCTCGTGATGCTGCTCGTTCCGCTCGCGCAGCTCGCGGATTCGCTCGACCGCGCGCGCGGCCATGGCGCGGAGAGGCTGACGGACGGACGTCAGGGGTGGCGACACCAGCGAGGCGCGCGGTTCGTCGTTGAAGCCGACGACGCCGATGTCCTCGGGGATGCGGCGCCCCAGGCGCCTGGCCACCTCGTAGACGACGAGCGCCATCTCGTCATTGCAGGCGAAGACGCCCACCGGATCTCGGTGCGACGCGAAGGCACGCATCAGCTCCTCCGTCACGGTGGCGTTGCTCCAGTCCGAATTCAGGTGCTCCACCCGCGCGCCCGGTCGATGCTCGGCAAGGGCCGCCCGGAAGCCCTCCTCCCGTGCTCGGCCGAACCGGTACTGAGGAACGCCGGACACGATCACGAAGTGGTCGGCGCCTGTCCTCGCGAGATGCGCGCCGGCGTCGTACCCGCCCTGCCGATCCGTGGTGCCGACGCTGGGCAGTTCACCCTCGGGATCCGATCGGGGGTCGAGGAGGAGGACCGGGATCCGCAGACCCTGCAGCTCAGCCAGCTGCCGAGCGGTCGGTCGGATGATGCCGACGATCACCCCTGAAGGACGTCTCGTCGCTACGCGCGTCGGCCAATCCTCGGCAGGATTCTCACGCTCGAGCGTGAGCACCAGATCGAAGTTGAGGCGGAAGGCCGCGTCGCGGGCGCCGGAGGTGACGGCTGTCGTCCAGGCGTCATCGAAGCTGCCGAGGACCAGCTCGATCAGATGAGGATCCAGGGTCCGGGGCCGGCCTCGCCCTCGCTCCCTGCGCAGATATCCCAAAGAGTCGGCAGCGTCCGCCACTCGCTCGCGCGTGGCACGGGAGAGATCGCCGCGCCCGGCGAGAGCGCGGGAGGCGGTCGCGACCGACACTCCCGACGCGGTGGCGACGTCTTTCAGTGTCGGTTCGGTCGACTCCATGCCCGCCTCCTCGGCTTCATTGCGCAATAAGCATCGTCTCTCCTCACGAAGAGGCGCGAACGGAATTGCGCAATAAAGAGACCGTACATTGATCAGGTGAAAACCCCCACTTAGTCTCCTGACGCGGCCTGATCGGACAGCACAGATCTCGACCGCCCGGCTGAAGAGCCGAGATCCCTCACAACAAAGGAGTTGCAATGCGATCGACCCGACGCCGCGCGGCGATGGCGCTGGCACTGCCCACCGCCGCAGTCCTCGCCCTCTCGGCCTGCGCCCCCGGTGGAGGAACGACCGCCTCCTCGGGCGGCGACGACACCCTCACCCTCGGCATGACGGCGGACATCCCCGGCCTCAGCGTCCTCATCCAGCCCTCCTACCAGGGCTGGTTCGCCGACGCCGCATGGGACGCCCTGCTCATCTGCGACGAGTTCGGCAAGCCTTCCGCGCAGCTGGCCGAGGAGTGGGAGTACAACGACGACCAGTCGTCCGCGACACTGAAGCTCCGCGAGGGCGTGAAGTTCTCCGACGGCACCGACTTCGACGCTGCAGACGTCGAGGCGAGCCTCACCGCTGTTGGCGAGGTGAACGCTCGATTCGAGGGCCTCACGTTCGACAGCCCCGACGCGAACACCATCACCATCACCTTCCCCCAGCCCATCCCGACGCTCGACCTCATCATGTGCGAGGCGAACATCACTTCATCCGAGGCGATCGAGGGCGGCAACCTGGACAACGAGGTCGTAGGCTCCGGCCCCTACCTCTACCAGCCCGGCGACAGCACCGTCGGCTCCACCTACACGCTGACGCAGAACCCCGACTACTGGGACTCCGAGACCTACCCCTACGACAGGCTCGTCCTCAAGGTCTTCACGAACGAGACCGCGGCACTCAACGCTCTGAAGACGGACCAGATCAACGGCACCCTCGTGTCCGCTGCGACAGTCGATGAGGCGAAGACCTCGGGCCAGGACATCGTCACCCTCCGAGGCGTGACCACCCGCCTGCTCCTGACCGACCACAACGGCGAGAAGATCCCCGCGCTCGGTGACGTCCGTGTGCGCCAGGCGATGAACATGGTCTTCGACCGCGACTCCATCGCCGAGCAGCTCTACCGCGGCTACGCCGACCCGGCGTACCAGATCTTCCGTCCCGGTAGCGACGCCTACCTCGAGGACCTGACGACCGACCCTTACCCGTACGACGTCGAGAAGGCCAAGGCGCTCATGGCCGAGGCCGGCTACGCCGACGGTTTCACGCTGCAGATCCCGTTCCTCGAGGGTCAGAACCACGACCTGCTCTTCCCCTACATCACCGCGCAGCTCGCTGAGCTGAACATCACCGTCGAGCAGGCGAACCTGTCCGGGCCCGACGCGATCACCAACCTCCTCAGCGGCGACTACCCCGTCCCGCTCTGGCAGCTCGGCAACTACGGCGAGTCGCTCCAGGACATCAAGGACTACGTCCTCCCCGACGGCATCTGGAACGTCTCGCACCAGACCGACTCGACCATCGACGGCCTCTGGCAGCAGATCCTCACGGGCACCCCCGAGGAGAGGGTCGCCGCCGAGCAGGAGATCAACCAGTACATCATCGACCAGGCCTGGTTCGTGCCGATGGCGTACCCGGACGGCTTCTACGCGCACAGCCCCAGCGTCGAGGTCCCGACCGTCTCCGACTTCTCGGCGCTGCACCCCCTGCTGCGCGACTTCCAGTAACCGACGTCGACGGGCCCCACCATGCTTCTCTCCCTCGTCAAAAGCCTCGTCCGAGCGCTCGCGGTGCTGCTCCTCGTGAGCTTCGCCACCTTCAGCCTGATGTTCAGCAACGGCACCGGCATCGCCCGATCCGTGCTCGGGCTGAACGCCTCGGATGAGCAGGTGCAGGCGGAAGTGGCACGGCTGGGGCTCGATCGACCGCTGGTCGTCCAGTACCTCGACTGGCTCTCCGGAGCCGTCAGGGGTGACCTCGGGTCCTCCTATCTCACCGGGCAGTCGGTGACGGATGCGCTCTCGTCTCGAGTCCCCGTGACGCTCTCGCTCATCATCGCCACCCTTCTCATCACCACCGTCATCAGCGTGCTCCTCGGCGTGACGGCGGCGCTCTACGGAGGATGGATCGACCGCCTGGTCCAGTTCATCTCCGTTCTCGGCGCCGCCGTCCCGCCGTTCATCGTGGCGATCGGCCTCGTCTTCGCCTTCGCGATCGCCGTGCCCTACTTCCCCGCCACCGGATACATCAAGGCGACGGACAGCGTGCAGGGGTGGATCTGGGCGCTCACTCTCCCCGTTCTCGCCCTCATCGTCGGCAGCGTGGCGAACGCCGCCGCGCAGTTCCGCGGAGCCGTCGCCGACACCCTGTCCCGCGACTTCGTGCGGACGCTCCGCGCTCGCGGCATCCCGGAGTCGCAGCTCGTCTTCCGCCACGTCCTGCGCAACGCCGCCGGGCCCGGACTCGTCGCCCTCGGTCTCCTCACGCTGGGCCTGTTCGGCGGCACCCTGTTCATCGAGGAGGTCTTCGCGCTACCCGGCGTCGGTCAGCTCGCCAACCTCTCCGCTCAGGCGGGGGACGTGCCGATGGTGATGGGAACGGTCATCGTCGTGATCGTCCTCGTGCTCGTCGTCAACTTCCTCACCGACCTCGCCAGTGCCGCCCTTAACCCGAAAGCGCGGATCCGATGACCATCGACCAGCACGGGGTGGATCCGGTCGCCGACGGAACCGCAGCTCTCGTCTCGCCGCGGCGCCGCTCGACCTTCGGATCCCTGCTCCGCAACCCGCTCGCCGCGATCAGCCTCGTCTTCCTCCTGCTCGTCGTCGTCGTCGGCCTCGCCAGCGCGTGGATCGCGCCGTTCGCTCCCAACGCGACCGACCTGGCATCGACGAACGCGGCTCCCTTCACCGCGGGGCACCCTTTCGGCGCCGACGCCTCCGGGCGCGACATCCTCTCGCGCCTGATGTGGGGCACGCAGCAGACCATCATCGCCTGCGTCCTCGTCCTCGGCGTCTCGCTCCTGCTCGGACTCACCTTCGGGCTGATCGCCGGCTACTACCGCGGAAAGGCCGAGGCGATCATCAACTTCGTCTCGGACGTGGTCCAGTCCCTGCCCGGCATCGTCATGCTGATCGCGCTGTACGCACTGACAGGACCGAACATCCCCGCCGCCATGACCGTCTTCGGCGTCATCGTCGCCCCCTCGTTCTACCGGCTGGTGCGCTCGGTCGTCGTCTCGGTGCGGTCCGAGCTCTACATCGACGCGGCGAAGGTCGTCGGCCTCTCGGACTTCCGCATCGTGGGTCGACACGTCCTCTCCGCGGTCCGCGCTCCCGTGATCGTGCAGAGCTCCTTCGTCCTCGCCACCGCGATCGCGATCCTCGCCGGCGTCGACTTCCTCGGCCTCGGCGATCCATCGCAGCCCTCCTGGGGTCGGATCCTGCAGGAGGCGTTCAACAACATCTACACGAACCCGGCGAACGTCCTCTGGCCGGCCCTGCTGATCAGCGCGTCGATCCTGGCGCTCGTCCTGCTCGGGAACGGCCTCCGCGACACCCTCCAGGCCTCCAACCGCAGTGCCGCGCTCAAGCCCGCCCGGCGCAAGGCGCTGCTCCGCTCCGCGCACGACGAGCGCGTCGCGGGCGCGAACGATCTGACACCTCGACGCGACGACATCCTGACGATCCGCGACCTCCGAGTCGGATACCCCCGGTCGTCGCAGGACGTGACGGAGGTCGTGCACGGCGTCGACTTCGATCTGCGCAGCGGCGAGATCCACGGACTGGTCGGCGAATCCGGCTCCGGGAAGTCCCAGATCGCGTTCTCCATCCTCGGCATCCTCCCCCGCGAAGCGGTCGTCCTCGGCGGCAGCGTCTTCTTCGAGGGCAAGGACCTGCTCGCCGACAAGGCACGCCTGCGGAAGGTCCGCGGTCGGAGCATCGCGTACATCCCGCAGGAGCCGATGTCGAACCTCGACCCGTCCTTCACCGTCGGAGCCCAGCTCGTCTACGGCCTTCGCGCGGCCACCGGTGCCTCGAAGAAGGAGGCACGGGAGCAGCTGTCCGCACTCTTGAAGCGAGTGGGGATCACGGACGCGGAACGCGTCATGAAGCTCTACCCGCACGAGATCTCCGGCGGCATGGCTCAGCGCGTCCTCATCTGCGGCGCCGTCGCCTCCGACCCCCAGCTGATCATCGCGGACGAGCCGACCACCGCCCTGGATGTCACCGTCCAGGCAGAGGTGCTCGAGCTCCTGCGCGAACTGAGCACAGAACGAGGACTCGCCATGATCATCGTCACCCACAACCTCGGCGTCGTCGCCGACATCTGCGACACCGTCAGCGTGATGCGGGAGGGTCGCATCGTCGAGACGGGCACCGTCGACGAGCTCTTCGCCGCCCCGCAGAACCCCTACACCCAGGACCTTCTCGCCTCCTCCCGTCAGGTCGAGCTCCTGGAGGTGTCCGATGACTGAGCCCCTGCTGCGCATCACCGATCTGGTCGTCCGATACGGCGGCAAGCGCGGTGGGAAGACCGTCATCGAGGACGTCTCGCTCGACCTCGCGCCCGGAGAGACCGTGAGCCTCGTCGGCGAATCCGGATCGGGGAAGACGACGATCGGCCGCGCCATCCTCGGACTCGCCCCCGTCACCGGCGGCTCGATCGAGTTCCGCGGCCAGCGGATCGACTCGCTCTCGCGATCGCGTCGGCGCGTCGTCGCCAAGGACATCCAGGTCATCTTCCAGGACCCCTACTCCTCTCTGAATCCCTCGATGACCATCGAGAGCATCCTGGTCGAGCCGCTCCGCGCTGCCGGCGCCGCCACCGGACGCTCTCGCGTCCGCGTGCTGCTGGACGCCGTCGGACTCCCCGACGACGCCGCCGGACGGTACCCGCGAGAGTTCTCCGGCGGCCAGCGCCAGCGCGTCGCGATCGCCCGCGCTCTCGCCATGGAACCTGCGGTGATCGTCTGCGACGAGCCGACCAGCGCCCTGGACGTGACCACGCAGGCCCGCGTCCTCGCGCTGCTCAAGGCTCTGCAGCAGGACACCGGAGTCGCCTACCTCTTCATCAGTCACGACCTGGGCGTCGTGCACTCCATCAGCGACCGCATCGCCGTCCTCAACGGCGGACGCATCGTGGAGCTCGGCGACGCCCATCAGGTAGCGACGTCTCCCCAGCACCCGTACACACGACGGCTGCAGATGGCGGCTCCCGTCGCCGACCCACCGCGACAGCGCGCGCGTCGACAAGCCCGTCTGGACGCGCTCGCCGCCCAGGTCCCCGCGGACGGCACGACCTCCACCTGAGTGGAGCCGTGAGCCACCGCCTCATCTCGTCAGGATCCCGATGGCTCATTCAGCCGCCCCCACCGCTCCCCGCCTCGACCACCGCACCGACACCGGCGACGTTCTCGGACTCGCCGGCCGGACGCCCGCGCTGTCCTGGACCGTGCCCTCAGCCGACCTCGACTACACGCAGCTCCGCTACGAGATCGAGATCGCACGTCAGAGCGGGACGCGCAGATTCACTGTCGACGCGGCGGATCAAGTGCTCGTCCCGTGGCCGGACGAGCCCCTCGTCTCCCGCGAGAGGATCGCCGTCCGTGTGCGCGTCGCCCACGACGAGTGGAGCGGATGGAGCGAGCCGACCACCGCGGAGGCGGGACTCTTCGACGAGTCCGACTGGACGGCGCGCTTCATCAGCCCGGTCGGCAGGGGTGGACTCCGCCAGGCCGCTCCCGAGCTGCGCGGGATCATCGCGGTACCCGCAGGAGTGGTCAGCGCGCGCTTCTACGCGACAGCGCACGGCGTCTACTCGGCGCGGGTGAACGGCCGGCCGGTGGACGACAGCGTCCTCGCCCCCGGATGGACCGCCTACCAGCACCGTCTGCGCTACCAGGTGTACGACGTCACGGACCTCGTCGTCGAAGGGGCGAACTCCCTCGAGGTCGTCCTCGGCAACGGCTGGTGGCGCGGACGCTTCGGCTTCCTCGGCGAACGGGCCATCTACGGCGACCGTCTCGCCCTCCTCGCTCAGCTCGAGGTGACGACCGCCGACGGATCCGTCCACGTCCTCGACACGGACGAGCGGTGGACCGCGCGCTCCACCGGCATCCTCTCCGACGACATCTACGACGGGCAGACCACCGACCTCCGCATCGACGACTCCGCTCCGTTCGATGGAGCAGTCGAGCAGGTGGAGTCCGATCTCACCCGGCTCGTCGGAGCCGACGGTCCGCCGATGCGCGAGACCGAGGAGATCGGCGCTGTCTCGGTCTGGACGACGGCCGGCGGCTCGACCCTCGTGGACTTCGGGCAGAACGTGGTGGGCTGGGTGCGGATCGCGGCCAGGAGCGGTCGTTCCGGCGACGAGGTGGTCGTCCGACACGCGGAGGTCCTCGAAGCGGGCGAGCTCGGAACCGGACCGCTGCGCAGCGCGAAGGCGACGGACACCTACTTCTTGAGCGGCGACTCCTCGGAGATCCTCGAGCCGTCCCTCACCTTCCACGGGTTCCGCTACGCCGAGATCACCGGCCTGCGCGACATCCGGGCGGAGGACGTCCACGCCGTCGTCATCGGCACCGACCTGCGGAGGACAGGCTGGTTCGACTCCTCCGACCCGGTGCTGAACCGCCTCCACGAGAACGTGGTCTGGGGGATGCGCGGCAACTTCCTCGACGTGCCGACCGACTGCCCGCAGCGGGACGAACGGCTCGGCTGGACCGGGGACATCCAGGCCTTCGCTCCGACAGCGACGTTCCTCTTCGACAGCGCCGGATTCCTCACCTCGTGGCTCGCCGACCTCGCCGCCGAGCAGGCGCCGGACGGGAGCGTTCCGCACGTCGTCCCGGACATCCTGAGGACCGCGCTGACCTCCGCCCCCGCGGCCGCCTGGGGGGATGGCGCGACGGTGGTCCCTTGGGTCCTCTGGCGGCGCACCGGGGACACCGGCATCCTGCGACGTCAGTACGCCAGCATGCGTGCCTGGGTCGACAAGGTGGCGAGCCTCGCCGGCGACGATCTCATCTGGCGCGGCGGATTCCAGTACGGCGACTGGCTCGACCCGACAGCACCTCACGACGACGCAGCGGAGGCGAAGGCCGACCCCGATGTCGTCGCGACCGCGTACCTCGCGCGCTCCGCCCGCCTGGTCGCCGACACCGCACGAGAAATCGGTCGTCCGGACGACGCGACCCGCTACGGAGCTCTCGCGGACGCCGTCCGCGAGGCGTTCTGCCGCGAATTCGTCACCCCGGCCGGCCGCATCCTCTCCGATGCCCAGACCGTGTACGCGCTCGCTCTCGAGTGGGATCTCCTCCCCGCCCGGAGCCGGGCTGCGGCCGGTGACCGCCTCGCCGACCTCGTTCGGATGGGCGCGTTCCGGATCGCCACCGGCTTCGTCGGCACCCCGTTGATCACCGACGCACTGGCGAACGCCGGCCACCCGGATCTCGCTCACCGCTTGCTCCGGCAGACGAAGGCGCCGTCCTGGCTGTACCCCATCACGATGGGAGCGACCACCGTCTGGGAGCGCTGGGACAGCCTCCTGCCGGACGGGACCATCAACCCCAGCGGCATGACCTCGTTCAACCACTACGCCCTCGGCAGCGTCATCGACTGGATGCACCGCCGCCTCGCGGGCCTCGCTCCACGCGAGCCCGGCTACCGCCTCATCGAGGTGAAGCCGCTCCAGCCGGCTCATCTCGATCGAGCGTCGACGCGTCACCTCACCCCGTACGGCGAGGCGGCCGTCGGCTGGCGCAGGCAGGACGGCACCCTGACCCTCGACGTGACCGTTCCGGTCGGTGCGAGCGCGGAAGTGACGCTGCCCGGTGAGGCGTCCCCACTGATCGTGCGGCACGGGCACCACAGCTGGACGGTCCTCGACGTGCAGCGGAGCCGGACGGTGCCGCGTACCGTTCGCGATCTCATCGACGACTCCGAGAGCTGGACGGAATTCGAGGCCACGGTGCTCCGCGCGGGACTCGCTCCCAGCGACGTCCGCCTCGCCCGCCTCCTCGGCCCCTTCCTGGACCGACCTGTCGAGGACCTCCTCGCGGCGGTCTGGACGAAGGGGTGGCCCTCGCCGGCAGCGCTCGAGGCCCTCGCCGATGTCCTCGCCCCCCTGCTCTCGCCGAACAGCTCCCCCGCCCTGACGACGACCTCCGGAGATTCACGATGAGCGCGATCGAGCACCTCGCACGGAGCACCTCCCCCGGAATGCAGGCCGACGAAGACGCGGACACTGAGCCGGCGTCCCCGGATGATCTCGCGAGCAGCGCGGTGAGACCGATCATCCCGGGGTTCTACCCCGACCCGACGATCTGCCGGAAGGGTGAGGACTACTACCTCGCCACGTCGAGCTTCGAGTACTTCCCGGGCGCCCCGATCTTCCACAGCCGCGACCTCGTCGCCTGGGAGCAGATCGGCAACATCCTGACCTCGAGGAACCAGTTCCGCCGCGGGACGACCGGGCCCTCCACCGGGATCTACGGCTCGACCCTCCGCTACCACGGCGGACGCTTCTGGTTCATCACGACGAATGTCAGTGATTTCGAGGCCGGTCAGGTGATCGTGCACGCCGTGGACCCCGCCGGACCGTGGAGTGACCCGATCTTCGTCCCCGAGGCGCAGGGCATCGACCCCGATTTGTGCTGGGACGACGACGGGCAGTGCTATCTCACTTGGCACCTGCTCGACTTCACCGTCGGTGGGCAGGGGATCCGCCAGGCGCCCATCGACCTGGAGACCGGGTCCTTCCTCGAGCCCGACTACCCGATCTGGCAGGGCAGCGGCATGCAAGCCGCGGAGGGTCCCCATCTTCACCGCATCGGCTCGTACTGGTACCTGCTGCTCGCGGAGGGCGGCACCGAGCGAGGGCACAGCGTCACCGTCGCGCGAGGCACCTCCCCACGCGGCCCCTTCGAGGGCGACCCCCGCAATCCCGTGTTCACCCACCGCAGCAGCTCGCACCCCGTGCAGAACGTCGGCCACGCCGACCTCGTACCGACGCCGACACGAGAGTGGGCCGCGGTCTACCTCGGAGCCCGGCCACGCGGATCGACACCCGGATTCCATGTCCTCGGCCGCGAGACCTTCCTCGCGGGCATCGACTGGGTCGACGATTGGCCCGTCTTCGACGAGGGCCGCTTCCGCATTCCCGCGGCCGAGACGGCCTTCCTTGACGAGTTCACGACCGAGGTGCTCGACCCGCGCTGGGTGGTTCCCGGCGGCGAGCCCGACTCCCTCGTCGTCGCCACCGCCACCGGACTCGCCTTCCGCAGCAGCGGTGAGGCGGCCGACTACCTCTGCTGCCGGGTCCGCGACTTCTCCTGGCGGGCCGAGGCGAGCGTCACGGTCGGCGGTTCGTTCGGCCTCCGGCTGGACGACCGGCACTGGTGCGGAATCGTCCTCGAAGACGGTTCCGTCCGAGCGGTCGTCCGAATCGGCGACGTCCGGCACGAGACGGCGGCCGTCCGTGTCGCAGCCGGCGACGTCGTCCTCGTTGTGGAGACCGCTCGACCGGAGACTCCTCCTGTGCCTTTCGGCTACGCCGGTCCTGACGACGTGGTGCTCTCGGTGCGCTCCGACGGAGTGTCGACCGAGATCGCGCGACTCGATGGCCGCTACTTCTCCACGGAGGTCGCCGCCGGGTTCACTGGCCGCACCCTCGCCCTCGGCTCCCGCTCTCGTGAGGGGCGCATCGGATCAGTCTCGTACCGCCCGACCACGGATCAGGAGGCAGCCGCGCGATGACGACGCTCGGCCCCTCGAGCCCGAGCTGGCACACGACGACGGGCGCTCCGCCTCGGGGCGAGTGCGCCGACGCCTTCCGAGCGCCTCCGACGGAAGGAGACCACCGATGTCCCAGCCGGAGAAGCTCAGCCCCGAGGACAGGGCACGCGAGCTGCTCGGCAGGATGACTCTCGAGGAGAAGGCGCAGCAGCTGACGTCCCTTCCTCCTCACGGTCTGATGCATGTCGATTCGAGGTGCTCACGCCCGAGATCGCGACCGACGGCGATCTGTCCGCCCGGACGACAGTCATGAACACCGGTACACGCACCGGGACCGAAGTGGTGCAGTTCTACGCGAGGCACCGCGTGCGAGGAGTGACCCGTTGATCCGGTGGGCAGAGCTGCTGGTCGGCTGTGTGACGACGACGCGCAGCTTGGCGAAGCTGACGCCGCACGCCGTGCGGGCCGTCGCTCAGGACGATCTCCTCGAGACCGGGAGCGGTAGCGATCGACCAGAAGCCCCCCGTGAGGAGCGCTGCCTTCTGTTCAGGGGTGAGGGATGCGGTGCTGGACAGGGGGACTTCTGAGATCGTGGCGAAGTGGTGGGATGAGCGGCTCAGCGCGGGTCGTCGACGCGCCACTCGTCGCGCCACTCGATCACCGGGTACTCGCCGTCGAAGCGGATCGGCAGCCAGACGTAGTCGGCGATCGCCGTGTTCTCGCCTCGGCCCGCGGCCATGATCGCCCCCATCCGCGCGCGGTCCTCGGGTGACGCCTCCTGTGGTGCGGCCGGCGCCTCGGTCGCGTCGCCTCCGAGCGTCATCGCGGCGACGGACTTGTACACGTTCGGCATGTCGTCGGGCAGCTGAGGGAGCCAGCGGTCGGCGAGGGCGATGTACAGGTCGTCGATCCTCGGGTGCCGGAAGACCGAGGTGATCTGCGAGCGGAACGAGGTGCGCGACGCGTCCGACGGGTGGGTGTCGCCGAGAACGGTCCACGGCCCGTGGAAGTCGGGCGCCCCGGCGGTCTCGGAGAAGTTGGGGAAGTACCCGGTCGTCCCCGAGGTGATCAGGTAGTGCCGACCGTTTCGCTCGAAGTGCGCCGGCGCCTCCCGGGTGAAGGGCGGACCGGGGTGCGGGAAGTGACTGGTGTACTCGCCCCTGACGTCGGTGTAGTCGTCGGTCAGCTCGGCGCAGATCAGCTCGGTGTGCACCTTCTCGAAGTAGTAGTACGCCTTCTTCGTGGCGGGATCGACGACCAGGTCGAAGTCGCCCGCATCCATGCCGAACGGGCGGAGCCCCTCTCGGACGATCTCGTACGGGCCGAGGAAGGAGTCTGCCGTCAGGATCACGGAGGACTGGGTCTTCGACTCCTCGTCCATCACCTTGATCCAGCAGACGTACGTCGCCGTCTTCTCGTTGAAGAGGATGTGCGGCCGGTCGGCTCCCTTCGACGGGTGCAGCGGCGAGTCGGGGTCGTCGAGGACCGGTGGGACGATCAGGCCGCGGTCCTCCCAGTTGTAGAGGTCGGTCGAGGAGTAGGCGCGCATGCCCCAGTGCCAGATCCCACCGCCGGGAACGGTCCTCTCCTTGTTCTCGCCGTACCAGTAGTAGACGCCGTCCTCGTAGTGGATCGAGCCGCCGTGGGCCTGGATCCGCTCGCCGTTCGTGTCGAGCCAGACCCGGCCGGGGTGGAAGGCGTCGTGGCTACTCATCGGGTCGCTCCTGTCTCGAGGACCGCGAGCAGGTCGCGTTCCATCGCGTCGGCGTTCTGCGGAAGGCGCGAGGCGAGCATCCCGAGCGGGAACTCGCCCAGGTGGCTGCCCGCCGCCTCGACGGGGACGCCGGGGAAGTAGGCGCGCATCACGTCGAGGACCGCCTGCCAGATCGCCTCGTGCTTCATCACGTCCTTGATCGGCGACTCGAGCGAGAGGACCGCCTCCTCACCGAAGCCCGCGGGCAGCGGGTAGCGCCAGGAGTGGGCGCCCGGCCCGACTTCGACGCTCACGGCCTCGGGGTGCAGCGGCGGCACGACGGTCGCGGTCGCACCGTCGGGGACGACGACGTCGAACAGCATCTCGCCGTCGACGGCGCGCCAGTGCGACTCCGCGCGCCCGAGCACGGTGTCGTGCACGGCCCGCGCCGAGGTCAGGTCGCCGCCGGGCCGCGGTGCGATGCTCAGCGTCCGCCACCCCGCGGAGGTGCGGGTGAGCCCGCCGATCACGCGATGCATCCAGTCGGCGACCGCTCCGAGGGCGTAGTGGTTGAGCGAGGTCATGCCGGTCGCGTTGATCGTCCCGTCCGGGAGGACGGAGTCCCAGCGCTCCCAGATCGTCGTCGCGCCCATGGTCACGGGATAGAGGAACGAGGGGCTCGTCGTCTGCAGCAGCAGCTCGTACGCCTCCTCGAGGTGCCCTGTGCTGCTGAGTGCGTCGGTGATCAGCGGAGTACCCGCGAACCCGGTCGAGATCGTGAAGCCCGACTGCGCGACGATCTCGGCGAGCTTCGCGCCCGCCTTCGCCTTCTGCGGCTCGTCGAGCAGGTCGAACATGATCGGCAGCGCGTAGCCGGTCGCGGACTCGCTGACGACCCGTCCGGACTCGGTGACGAACTCGCGCCGGAAGGCCGCCCGCACGCGCCGCGCGAGGTCGGCGAAGTGGTCGGCGTCGGCGCCCTCGCCGAGGAGTCGCGCGGTCTCGGCCATCTCGCGCGTGGTCCTGTACAGGTACGCGCAGGCGACGAGGTAGCGGTCGGTCTTGCCGCCCGCCGGGTTGTCGGCCGGAGCGTCGGGGTCGAGCCAGTCGCCGAACTGGAACCCGCTCCCCCACAGATCGTTCTCGTCGAGCGCGGCCTCGGCCTCCCTGATGAACGCCGTCATCGAGGGGTAGGCGTCGCGGAGGATCCCGAGCTCGCCGTACTCCTGGTACAGCGCCCACGGCAGGCTCACGGCGACGTCGCTCCAGAGCGCGGTCGCGGAGGAGCCCGTCGGCAGCACGTCGGGAACGGTCCACGGGACGGTCCCCGTGTCGGCCTGCTCGACCGCGAGGTCCCGCAGCCACGAACCGAGCACTCCGCGGACGTCGTAGAGGAAGGTCGCCGTCGGCGCGAAGGCGTTCAGATCACCGGTCCAGCCCAGGCGCTCGTCGCGCTGCGGGCAGTCGGTCGGCACCCCGACGAAGTTGTCGCGCATCGACCAGACGGTGTTCTCGTGCAGCCTGGTCACGAGCGGGTTCGAGGTCTCGAACCAGCCGGTCGCTGTGCACGACGACGGCCCGCAGCGCGTCCGCCCGCAGCTCGCCCGGCCAGCCGTCGACCTCGGCGTAGCGGAAGCCGTGGAACGTGAAGCGCGGCTCCCACGTCTCCGGCCCGCCGCCGCGGAGGGTGTAGCGGTCGGTCGCGGCGGCGCTGCGCAGCGTCTCGGTCTCGAGCTCGCCGTCGGGGGTGAGCAGCTCGGCGTGACGGAGGGTGATCGTCGCGCCGGCCTCGCCGGAGACCGTCAGGCGCACCCGGCCCGAGATGTTCTGCCCGAAGTCGACGATCGCGCGGCCCGAGGGGCTGGTCGTGATGGCGACGGGCGCGAGCTCCTCGATGCGGAGGATCGGCGGAGTGTCGTCGACCGTGATCGTCGCGAGGTCCCACGGCACCTCGACGGCCGACTCCCACGCCGAGTCGTCGAATCCCGGCTCCGACCAGCCGAGCGGTTCTGCCCGTGCGTCGTACGCCTCGCCCGCGTAGATCCCGGAGGAGAGCACCGCGCCCGTGCCGACGCGCACCCGGTCGTCGGTGCCGATCACCTCGGTGCGATCGTCGTAGGTCAGTTCGAGCCGGGCGTAGAGCGCCGGCCGGTCGGCGTAGTTGTGCCGGTTGTTCTCCCAGGTCAGCGCACCGACCGCCCAGCCCTCCCCGACGATCGCGCCGATCGCGTTCTCCCCCGCGACGAGCACGTCGGTCACGTCGTGGCGTCGGGCCACCACGCGGTGCCGGTACGAGGTCCATCCGGGAGCGAGCACCTCGTCGCCGAGGCGCGCGCCGTTGACGTACGCCTCGACGACGCCCAGCGCGGTGACGACGAGCTCGGCGCGGCGGAGCCCGTCGCCGACGGGGAAGGACCGACGGAAGTACGTCGCGGGGTCGCCCTCCTGAGCCGGGCGGTCGGCCCCGACGAAGGCAGCGGTGGCGGCGTGCGTGGTCATGCGGTGGATCCTTCCGGCCGGTCCGGCCGATTCTGCGGGTGAGGAGTGGCGGGTGGCGTGCTCCGGGAGACGGACTCGCCGCCGTCGGAGGGCGGTCGTGGTGGATCTCCTGGTGTCAGGGTCGAGCCGACGTCGCGGCGATCCGGCCGAGCCGGGCGAGGCTCGGCTTCGGGTGCCGCTCGAAGGTGTCGCGGTCGACCGCGACGAGGCCGAACGTCGGCTCCCAGTGGCCCCACTCGAAGTTGTCGAGCAGGCTCCAGTGCAGGTAGCCGCGCACGTCCACCCCGTCGGCGACCGCCTCGCGGAGATGGCGCAGCGCCTCCTCCGTGTAGGCGATGCGACGCTCGTCGTCGGGGGTCGCGATGCCGTTCTCGGTCACGAGGAGGGGGACGCCTCCGCTCACCTCCCAGGAGTGCCGCAGCGCGATGCCCAGCGCATCGGGGCGGTACGGAGTGCCGACCATGGTGTTCTCGGGACTCGGCGGAGTCGGCACGAGGCCGTTCGCGTCGACGCCCTGCGTCGAGTACGCCTGCACGCCGAGGAAGTCGTCGCCGCGCGCCGCCTCGAGGAACACGTCCTCGCGGACGTGCTGCTCGTCGGAGTGCCGGGTCTCCCCTCCCGGGAGCGGATGCAGAGCGAGGTTCGCGACCGTCCAGCCGACCTTCGCACCGGTCAGCTCCCGCACGATCGCCCGGGCGGCGTGATGCGCCTCGATCAGCCGCTCGGTGGTCTCCGCCGACGGGGACGGCAGCGTGAAGCCGCCCTCGGGCTGGATCGTCGGCGTCTCCATCGGCGGCACCGCGTCGGAGTTGATCATCCGGGCCATCAGGATCATGAACGAGAACATGTTCGGCTCGTTGATCGTGCAGACCCACTCGACGTCGTCGAGGATCCCGCACACCTCGCGCACATAGGCGCTGAACCGGTCGATCGCCGTCTCACCCAGCCAGCCGCCCTCCTCGATGAACCAGCGCGGGCTCGTGAAGTGGTGCAGCGTGACGACCGGCGCGAGCCCGAGACCGAGAGCGGTGTCGATCATCCGCCGGTAGTGAGCGAGCTCGGCGCGCGAGAACTGCCCGGGCAGCGGCTCGATCCGCGACCACTCCACGCCGAAGCGGTACGCGGTCAGCCCCGCCTCGGCGAGGAGGCGCATGTCCTCCTCGTAGCGGTGGTACGAGTCGACTCCGTCACCGCTCGCGGCGAAGTGCGGTGAGCGCTGCTCGTACACCCACCAGTCGCTGTTGACGTTGCCGCCCTCCGTCTGGTGCGGCGCTGTCGAGGCTCCCCAGAGGAAGTCGGAGCGGAGTGCTGTCATGGCGTGGCGTCCTTCGAGGGGGTGAGCCGATGGGCGATCAGCGGACGGAGCGGACGCGGAGGACCACGAGTCCGCCGAGCAGCGTGAACACCGCCGCGAGGATGTAGAGCATCGAGTAGTCGCGGGCGCCGTCCGCGCCGGCGCCGATCGCGAGGATCACCGAGGCCAGCAGCGGAGCGAGCGCCTGGGGGATGGTCGTCGCGAACTGCGTGAGGTTGACGAAGCGCCCGGCCTCGGTCGCCCGCTCGGGGAGCACGTCGAGGAACAGCGCCTGGTCGACCGCGGAGAACACGCCGATCGCGAGGTTGCCCATGAACGCGCCCACGATGAGGAGCGGCAGATCGTTCGCGAGGAGCATGACCAGGGAACCGGCGGCGAACAGGACGCCCGAGCCGAGAACGAAGGCCTTGCGCCGGCGGAGCTTGTCGCTGAGGAATCCGCCCGCGAAGACTCCGATGATGGTGCCGACGATGCCGAGGAGGCCGACGGTGGCGACGGTGCCGCCGATCTCGTCGACCGGGATGTCGAGCCTGGAGGAGAAGAAGAACGCCGTGTAGGAGGTGTTGAGCGTGAGGCCGAAGAAGAAGAGGAAGCGGCCGAGCCAGTTCCAGGAGAAGTCCGGGTACGTCCGCGGGTTGAAGACGTACTTCGAGAGCACGATCCCGGCCGTGAGCGTCTGCTCGGTCGGCGCGTTCCGGCTGTCCTCCTCCTTCATGAAGGCGACGAAGACCAGCACGAGGACGAGAGCGATCCCGCCGGGCACGAGGAAGAGCAGGAACGGCTGGCTCGCGAGCGTCCCGCCGATGACGGCTCCGAAGACCGGCGCGACCATCGTCGCGAAGCCGGTGATGGCTCCGACCGTGCCGCGCTGCCTCTCGGGGAGCTTGTCGGCCTGGAGGGTGGTGAAGTTGTTGACCGTCTGGCTCCAGCCGATCTGCGCGATGACCCAGCCGATGCCGAGGACGAGCACGTTAGGAGCGGCCGCCATCACGGTCAGGCCGATGAGGCCGATGACCGTGCCGATGAGGATCCACGGCCGGCGGCGCCCGAGGCGGGTGCGGGTGCGGTCGCTCAGCTGACCGCCGAGGGGTCCGACGAGCAGCGCGGCGAGCGAGCCGACGCCGAGCAGTACGCCGAGGTACTCCTCGTTGCCGGGGGCCAGCGCCTGCACCTGGATGGCGAGCGAGATCGCGATCGGGGTGACGAAGGCGAGGTAGGCGCCGAAGAGGCCGAGCGCGAGGAGGGTGATCCAGCCCTTGCTGACCTTGGGCGGCTCGGGGGTACCGCCGAGGTCGGCCGCCGCCGTCTGCTGAACGGCGTCCTCGGATGCGAGCGCACCCGGGATCGGGAACGCTCCTGCCGTGGGGATCGGAGGCTGTGCGTCCTGGTCTCTCATGGTGACTCCTTCGTCGTTCGGTGAGGGGGTGGGGCTGGGTCAGAGCGCAGTCAGGGTCGTTGCGAGGGGCGCGCAGCCCTCGGCGGTGACGGTGACGGTGATGTCGCCGGCACCGATCGGCCGGACGATCGCGAGGGCGCGGCCGTCGGAGGTCGTGCAGTGATCGGCGGTGAACGGCTCGGCGGTCGAGGTCGCGCCGGTGCCCAGCGCCTGCAGCACGGCGGGACCGTCGACCGACACCGTCACGACGCAGGACTCGGCGGGAAGCACGACCCCGGAGTCGTCGACGAGTGCGATCGCGAGGAAGCTCAGGTCGGAGCCGTCGGCGCGCAGCTCGGTCCGATCGGCGGCGACGCTCAGCCCGACCCGGGGGCCGGCGGAGCGGAGAGCGGAACGGCCGCTCTCCACTCCGGCGATCGAGGCCACCGCGACGAGCTCGCCGGCGGCGTACTGCGTCTCGAAGACGGCTCGGAACGGCAGCTCCGCGCCGACCGTCGCGACTCCGAGCGAGGCGCCGTCGAGCAGCAGCTCGACCCGCTCGGCATCGCTGTACACCTCGACGCGGATCGGGCGGCCCTCGAAGCCGGGCCACGACCAACTGCCGAGCGAGTCGGTCCAGGCCCACGGAGTCGCGACGGCGATCTGCTGACCGTGCCGCTCGGGCGGCTCACCGCGATGTACGGCTCGGAGCGGTGACCGAAGACGATCTCGCGAAAGAACGAGACCGGGAGGCGCACTCCTGTGATGTCGATGTCGCCGCAGCCGGCCGTGAGCGCGGGGTAGGCACCGCTGAAGCCGGTGATCGCCTCCGCGCCGGGCTCGACGTAGCGGTTCACCCCGATGCCGACCTCTCCGAGGTAGTCCCAGCCCGTCCAGGTGAAGTCGCCGATCACGCGGGAGTCGGCCTCGACGAGCGCCCAGTTGCCCACGATGGACGACGGCCAGGTCTCGGTGCCGACGATGATGCGGTCGGGGAACAGCTCCCGGTCGAGCTCGTAGCGGGCGTCGGCGTAGTTCATGCCGGCGACGTCGAGGACGGCGAACGACTCCTCCGTGCGCTGAGTGGCCTGCTCGGAGCCCTGGATGCGGCCCATCATCGCGCCGAACCCGGCCATCATCGTGTTCACCCCTCCGCCCGGCTGCTCGGCGGCGGCCGCGCGCTGGGCCTTCATCTGCGGGACGATCGTGTCGATCATCGAGACGAAGGGGTTCACGCCGTTGGTCACGTAGCGGGTCGGATCGAGCGAGCGCACCTTCTCGGCGAGGCGCCGACCCCAGGTCGAGCCGATCGCGGTGCCGGTCTCGGGGATCTCGTTGCCGATGGAGTAGAAGATCACGCTCGGGTGGTGGCGGTTCTTCGCGACCATCGCCTCGACGTCCCGCTCCCACCACTCGGCGAAGTCGGAGGCGTAGTCGTCGTCGGACTTCGCCTGCGTCCACATGTCGAAGGTCTCGTCCATGACGAGCATCCCGAGGCGGTCGCACGCGTCGAGCAGGGCGCTGCTCATCGGCGCGTGGGAGCTGCGGACGGCGGTGAAGCCCGCCTCCTTGAGGATCGCGACCTTCCGCTCCTCCGCCGGGCGCATCGAGACGACGCCGAGGGGGCCGTTGTCGAGGTGGATGCAGGCGCCGCGGAGCTTCACGGTCTCGCCGTTGATGCGCAGGCCGTGCTTCGGGTCGAGCTGCAGCGAGCGGATCCCGAACGTCATGTCCTCGGAGTCGACGATCTCGTCGCCGTCGTGGAGCACGACGCGGGCGTGGTGCAGAGCCGGCGAGTCGACGCTCCAGAGGGCGGGGCTCTCGACGTGGATGCGGCGGCGGACCGTGCCGCTGGTGCCGGGGAGGAGCGTGATCGGCGATCCGCTCGCGCCGACCGGGACACCGTCGCCGTCGCGCAGCGCGACCTCGAGGCGGTACGTCCGGGTCAGCGGGCCGGCGTTCTCGACGAGGGCCTCGACCTCGACGAGCGCCTCGCCCGCCGCGACCTCGGGAGTCGTGACGGTGACCCCGTCGTGCACGATGCGACTCGGACGCTTCACGATCAGGTGCACGTCGCGGTAGACGCCGGCGCCGGCGTACCAGCGGCTGTCCAGCGCTGTGCGGCATTCGACGCGGATCTCGTTGTCGGCGCCGAACTGCAGGAACGGGTCGATCCGCACGGTGAAGCGCGAGTAGCCGTAGGCCCGGGTGCCGGCCAGGTTGCCGTTCACGAAGACGGCGGCGTCGCGGTAGACGCCGTCGAACTCGAGGAGGACGAGCGAGCCGGCGTCCCGCTCCGGCGCGGCGTACGTCCGGCGGTACTCGAAGGCACCGCCCGGGAAGTAGCCGTTGGTCTCGCCCCGCGGGGCGTCGGCGCTGCGCGCCTGCCCGATCAGCGCGTCGTGCGGCAGGTGCGCGGGAACCCAGTCGGAGGCTCCCGAGCCGCCGAGCTCGGCGAAGGAGGTCACCTTCGTGCGGAACGACCAGCCCTGGGTGAAGAGCACGCGGTTCGAGCGAGTGGTCGACTGCTCCGGAGCGGCGTCGGCGCTGTCGGCGCGGACGTCGGGATCGGTCAGGCTCGTCATCGAGGTCTCCACTTCATCGGGGCAGTGCGTGAGGTAACACGCGTTACGGAGCCAACCACGGCGGGTAACGCGTGTCAACAGCCGTCGATAGAATCGGGGTGAGCACCGACAAGCAATCGGAAGGGACACGCGTGGTCGCGAAGAGCGAGGACGTCGCCCGCCTCGCAGGCGTCTCGCGGGGGGCGGTCAGTCAGATCCTCAACGGCCGCGGTGACCGCTTCTCGGCGAGCACCATCGAGCGCGTCAGAGAGGCCGCGCTCGAGCTCGACTACCAGCCGTCAGCGGCGGGCCGCGCGCTGGCGATGGGCTCGAGCGACTACGTCATCGCCCTCATCCCGGACACCACGTTCGGCGGCAACCTCCAGGACATCTTCGGTGCGGCCACCGAGCAGCTGGCGGAGCAGGGGCTCACCCTGGTGCTGCGGCTCGCGACGACGACCACAGCGGCACTCGGCCGCCTGGTGACCGGAATGGCGCCGCGCGCGGTGCTGTCTCTGACGCCGTTCACGGCCGAGGAGCGCGACCTGCTCGAGCGTCGCGGCGTGCGCGCGTTCGATCCGCAGCTCGGCTCGGAGGACCGGTTCGATCACGAGATCGGCCGACTTCAGGCCCGCCATCTGATCGAGCGGGGAAGCACGCGCCTGGCCGTGGCGCGGCTCCGGGACGCGCGGCAGGATCCGTTCGGTCAGGGTCGCGAGGAGGGGGTGCGGGACGAGTGCCGCCGCGCCGGTCTCGCCGACCCCGAGGTCGTGCACCTGGGAGTGGATCTCGACGAGGCGCTGGCTGCGCTCGACAGCCTGACTCCTCCCGAGATCGGGATCGCGTGCTACAACGACGACGTCGCGACCTGTCTGCTGTCGGCCGCGAGGGTCCGCTCGTTCGACGTGCCCGGGCAGGTCGCGATCATCGGAATGGACCGCACTCCGCTCTCGCAGGTCACGGTGCCCCGCCTCACCACGATCTCGTACGACGTCACCGCGCCCGCCGCGAACATGATCGCCAGCTTCCTGTCGGCCCTCGGCGACATCCCCGCCCCTGAGAAACCGGTCAGCGCCCTCCAGCTCGAGCTGGTCCAGGGCGGCACGACCTGATCAGGCCGTGGGGTCGAACGATGTGGCGAGCAGCTTCTGGATCTCCATCAGGTTCTGACCGGTCAGACGTCGGATCGCATCCTCGACGGCCGCGCCGAGGTCGAAGCTCGGATCCGACACCCAGAGCTGCGAGAGACCGTCCCACACCGCGATGACCTGCAGGGCGGTCACCCGCGGATCGGCGGCCGGATGGGCGAGCCCCGTCCTCTGGCTGTGCTCGACCAACCGGGTGAACACCTCGACCATGCGGGCGTTCCGTCCGGCGAAGTACTCGGAGGCGGGGTGATCCGGCGATGCCGCCCATCCCTTCATCGCCGTCATCAGACGGAAGCGCGGGTCGGTCGCCTCCGGAGCGGGGAGATGGCGGAACGAGCGGGCGTCGATTACGGTCTCGTCGAGATCCACGTGCGACTCCGCGGCCGCCTGCTCCTCGATCGCGGCGAGCGCCGCGACCAGCAGGTGGTCCTTCGAGGGGAAGTGGTACAGCACCGTCGTCTCGCTGACGCCCGATCGCTGCGAGACGAGCGCGGTCGTCACGCCCTCGTGTCCGAGCTCGTCGACGAGGGCCACCACGGCCGCGATGATCGTCGCCCGGCGCTTCTGCGTCGAGGCGTACGGTCCGCGCTTCGTCGGTGCTGAGGTCGTCACAGGTCCCAGCCTAAGCGAGGCGAAATCGGAGTCGATCCACATTCCGGGGCGCCCATGCTCCAGAAACGCTCTATCGCGCGCGCCAAGCTTGTGGTTCACTCTGGTTTCAGACCAGATGCCGCAAGGCGTCTTCCCCCCGATCCTCGACGCCTCCCCCTGAAGGAACACGATGACGACGACGTCACGCCCGACCAGCTCGCGCGCTGCCCGCAAGGCCGACCGACGCAGTGATCCCGACCGGCTGTCCGCCGCGGCGGGCCTCGCCTGGACCACGACCGGGGTCTCCGGAGCGATCAACTACCTCTTCCTCGGCATGTGGGTGTTCTACGGCACCGACGTCCTCGGCCTCGACCCCGCGATCCTCGGAACGCTCGCCCTCGTCAGCAAGCTGCTCGAGGCGGTCGTCACGGTCGCTGCGGGCTGGATGGTGGACCGGACCCCCGAGACCCGCTGGGGGAAGGCCCGTCCCTACGAACTCGCCATCATCGGGGTCTGGGTCTCGACCTGGTTCCTGTTCTCGACTCCGGATCTCTCGGACGCCGGCAAGACCGTCTGGCTGTTCGTGTGGCTCGTGCTGGCGAACGTGGTCTTCACCTCTCTTCTCGGCGCGAACGACTACCTCTATCTGGCGCGCTCCTTCAACTCCCGAGTCCTCGTCGCCAAGGTTGCCACCCGCACCGGCTTCTTCACGACGGTCGGCGTCGTCGCCTTCAACGTGGCCCTGCCGATCTTCATCGCCCAGGCCGGCACCAGCAGCGCCGCCTGGTCGACGCTGGCGCTCTACCTGGCGATCCCGCTCGCCCTCATCGGCCTCGGCCGATTCCTCTTCTTCCAGGAGAAGTACCGGACGGAGGCGGCGGACGCCCCGAAGGTCACCCTCCGCGACATCCGCGAGGTCCTGACCTCGAACCGCTACATCTGGATCGTCGCCGGCATCAGCTTCGTCGGCGCCCTCGCCGGCGGCACCGGCATCGCGATCTACTACTTCAAGTACGTCGTCGGCGACATCTCGCTGATGAGCCTGACCGGCCTGGTGCCGGTGCTCATCCTGCCGGCCATGTTGTTCTTCCCCCGGCTCATGAAGCGGTTCACGGTCAGCACGATCATCACGGCGGGAGCGATCAGCGGCGTCCTCGCCGGCGTCCTCATGATCGTGGCGAACGGGAACCTGGCTCTCGTCCTGGTCTCCAGCGCCCTCAGCGGCCTCGGGATCCTCCCGATCACGTTCCTCACCCAGCTGCTGGTCATCGACAACGCCGCCTACAACCAGTGGAGCGGCCGACGCCGCCTCGAGAGCACCATGGGTGCGATCACCGCCCTCTCGGTGCGGCTCGGCGGCGGCCTCGGCGGAGCGGCGACCGGCTGGGTGCTGGGCATCGTCGGCTACGACGGCACCGCGGCGACCCAGTCTCCGGAGGCGCTCACCGGCATCGTCCTGCTCGCGGGAGCGTTCCCCGCGCTCCTGTGGGTCGGCGTCGCGCTCGTCATGCGCCCCTACCGGGCGTTCGAGCAGATGCTCCCCACGATCACCCAGGGGCTCGCGATCGTCACTGCGGCCGACCCGAAGCTGACCACCGCTCGGGCAGAGTCCGTGCCGGGCACGGTGCGCACTCCCCCCGAGAACTGACCCGCCACCCGCCTCTCACTAGGACATCCGATGACGCACACCTCCTCGCTCGCCGCCCACTCGCTCGTCGACACGCCTCTCGACCCCGACCCCGTCGACGACGCCTTCGCCCGGCCCTACGTCGACCTCGACGAGTGGCGCGACCAACCCGTCCGCCACCGCTATCTGCACGGCGGCTTCCACGACGGAGACACCCGCTTCTCGCTCTACCTCCCCGCTCCGGAGCAGTTCGCAGGCCGGTTCTTCCAGCACGTCACCCCGGTGCCCCAGAGCGAGAACCTCGCCCAGGAGCGCTTCGACGACGAGAACCCGATCCCCTTCACCCTCGCGAGCGGCGGCTACTACGTCGAGACCAACGGAGGCGGACCGGCCGCGTCCGGCGGCCCGATGTCGGGCGTGGACCCGACGATCGGCGCCTACCGCGCCAACGCGGCAGTGGCGCGACTCTCGCGCCGCCTCGCAACGGTCGTCTTCGGCGAGCAGCGGATCTTCGGCTACCTCTACGGCGGCAGCGGCGGCGGGTACCGGACCATCGGCGCCTCCGAGAGCACCGAGGGCGTCTGGGACGGCTTCGTGCCGTACGTGATCGGCAGCCCGATGGCGATCCCGAACGTGTTCGCGGTCCGGATGCACGCCCAGCGGATCCTGCGTGACGCTTTCCCGAGGATCGTCGACGCCTACGACGCGGGCGGCGACCCCTCGGCGCTCGAGCTCACTCCGGAGCAGCGCGCCGCCCTCGACGAGGTCACCCGAATGGGCTTCCCGCCGCGTTCGTGGTTCGGCTGGGAGACGATGGGCATGCACGCGTTCAGCGTGCTGTACCCCGGGATCATGGCGGCCGATCCCTCCTACGCCGATGACTTCTGGAACCAGCCGGGGTACCTCGGGAGCGAGCCCGACGCCTCCGTGCACCGCGATCGCGTGAGGCTCGCGACGACGGTTGTCGAGCTGCTCACGGCGGCGGCGGAGACCGCGATCACCGGGGGCGTCGACGAGTCGTACAAGGCGACCGCCTCCGGTGCGGGCACGGTGATCGGTGTGCGCCTCGCCGCGACTCCCGCCGGCTGGACCCTGGGAGCCGAGCTCGCCGTCCGCTCCGGCGCGTCGGCCGGTCGCGTACTGCGCGTCGCCGGGGTCGACGGCGACGAGGTGCTCCTCGAGCCGGGCCAGGGCGACGTCGGGCTCGCCGTCGGCGACGAGGTGACCCTCGACAACTCGAGTTTCCTCGCGGCCCAGACCTATCACCGGCACCAGGTGCCCTCGGCGGACTACCGCGTCTGGGACCAGTTCCGCGACGCGGCAGGCGCGCCGACCCACCCCCAGCGCCCGATGCTGCTCGGGCCCCTCTTCGCGCAAGGCGCCTCGGGCACCGTTCCCACCGGGCGCATCAGCGGACGGATGATCGTCGTCGCCTCGCTCCTGGACCGCGAGGCGTTCCCGTGGCAGGCCGACTGGTACCGCTCCCGGGTCGCCGAGTTCGTCGGCGACGGCATCGACGACCGCTTCCGCCTCTGGTACACCGACAATGCGCTGCACGGTGACGAGAGCGGAGTGCAGGAGCACGAGACGCGCACCGTCAGCTACGTCGGCGCCCTGCAGGCCGCACTGCGCCAGCTCAGCGCCTGGGTCGAGGAGGGCGTCGAGCCGAGCGCCACCACGATCTACGAGGTGATCGACGGGCAGGTCGTCGTCGACACCGACGATCCCGCGCGCGGCGGTGTGCAGCCGATCGTGTCGCTGACCGTCGACGGCGCCGAGTCGACGCAGGTGATGGTCGGGCAGGCGGTCGCGGTGCGGGTGACCGCTCGGGCGACGACCGGACACGGGGTCGTGGTCTCCGTCGCGACCGACCTGACCGGCGCGGGCCGGTTCACGACGACCGAGTCCGTGACTCCCGCCGCCGCGATCAGCCTGCGACACGAGTGCACCTTCGGCGCACCCGGCACCTATCTGCTCTCGGCCCGCGTCACCGCGCAGACGGAGGGACGGGCGGAGGATCCGCACGCGCGTCTCGACAACATCGCGCGCGCCAGGGTGGTGGTGACGGCTCCGTGAGTCACGGCAATCGTCTCGGCGACCGCGGCGGGGCGAGCGGCGGCGGCGCTTCTCGTTCGCACTGCAGATCGCCGCTCAGATCTCGGTCTCGCCCTTCACCGTCAAGACGCACGCTGTCCGAGCGATGACCAAGGTCGGAGCGAGAGACCGGGCGCAGCTCGTGAGCTTCACCTTCCGAGCCGGGCTCTACCCCTGACGCCGGTGGCCGGCACCGGTTCTCCCGCCGGTCTGCGGGAACCGGCCGGGTGAGCGCCGAGTACCGGCCACCGATCCAGGACTCGTGGTGCTGACGGGCGACGGACTCGCCGAGACATCGGCGAGATTCGACAGCCGGTGGTGGCGACTCGGCTCGACTTCCTAGGTACGACGCACCCCGGATGCGAACGAGAGGCGGCCATACGCTGGCGTCATGAAGCAGGAGACCATGCGATCGGTGTTCCTGAACGGCCCGCGGGACATTCAGGTAGCGCAGTGCCCGGTACCCAGGGTCGTCGACCCGACGGACGCCATCGTGAAGCTCTCGGCGGCCAGTATCTGCGGATCCGACCTGTGGAGTTTCCGTGGCATCGATGATGTCCGTGGCACTCGGATGGGGCATGAGTACGCGGGGGTCATCAGTGAGGTCGGCTCCGGGGTGACGAAGCTCAGGCGTGGCGACTTCGTTGTGGGGTCGTTCATGTCCTCCGATGGAACCTGCGAGCTGTGCCGCTCCGGGTATCCCGTCCACTGCGTGCGGCGGGAGCCGGCGGCCTTCGGGGCGCAAGCCGAGTTCGTGCGGATCCCGCTGGCAGACGGCACGCTGGTGCGAACTCCGACCACTCCGGACCCGGCGCTGATTCCCTCGCTTCTCGCCGCGTCGGATGTCTTGGGAACCGCCTGGTTCGCGGCAGACGCGGCGCAGGTCGGTCCCGAGACCTCCGTGGCTGTCGTAGGAGATGGTGCCGTCGGTCTGCTGGCCGTCATGTCGGCGAAGCAGAGGGGCGCGACACGCATCCTCGTCATGTCGCGCAATCCCGCGCGTCAGGCCATGGCGATGAAGTTCGGCGCTACGGACATCGTTGAGGTGCGGGGCGACGCTGCGGTTGCCGAGGTGAAGCGTCTCACCGGAGGCCTCGGAGTCCACTCGACCATCGAAGCCGTCGGGACGTCGGAATCGATGCTGCAGGCCATCCGGTCTACGCGGCCAGGCGGCTGCATCGGCTACGTCGGGCTGCCCCACGATGTGTCTCTGCCCGGAAGGGAAGTCTTCCTCTCCGGTGTTCATCTTCACGGAGGTCCGGCACCCGTTCGCCGATATCTTCCACTGCTCATCGACTTGATCTGGACTGGTGAGATCGATCCTGGTCAGGTCTACGATCTGACTCTTCCCATCGAGGAGAGCGCCGAAGGATATGCGGCGATGGACGAACGAAAAGCCGTGAAAGTCATGCTCACCTTCTGATGTCCGTCGTCTCGGAAAGGAGTGTCCGGATGCCCTTCGCTGACGAGTTGATCGGCGTGCAGACCGCTCGTTCTCTTCACGCCGCCATTCGGGCGGCGGCGCCGACTGCCGATCTCGAGCGTCTTGCGACGTGCGCCGATCTGCTGGGCCCCCTGGCGCTTCGCGCCAGAGCCGACCTGCTGCGCGACGCACTTCTCGATGGCCTGCCGGGTGACTACGTCTCCTTCGCGACGACGATCCGCGCGGCTCGCGACCTCGGGGGGATTCGCGGTTGGGCCGTCTGGCCGGTCACCAGTGCAGTGGCCGAGAAGGCCCTGGCGGAGGGCAGTGCCGCAGAAGGACGCGCGGCGGACGGAGGTTCCGCGGCGTTCGAGGACGCCCTTGCGCTCCTCGCCGAGCTCACCGGGCTGCTCACGTCGGAGTTCGCTGTCCGCGCACTCCTGCAGCACGACCTCGATCGAGCCCTTCGCGTGATCACCGAGACGTGGACGGTCTCGCCCGATGTGGACGTGCGACGTCTGGCCACCGAGGGAACCCGCCCCTACCTGCCCTGGTCTGTCCGCGTCCCGGAGATCACCCGCAGCCCCGGGATCACCGTCCCGATCCTCGACCGCCTCTATCGCGACGACAGTGAGTACGTGCGCCGCTCGGTCGCGAATCACCTCAACGATGTGAGCCGGGACGCTGCGGATCTCGTGGTCGGAACGGCGAGGAGGTGGCTGTCCACACCGGACGAGAACACTCTTCGCGTGGTGAACCGAGGGCTCCGCACCCTCGTCAAACGCGGGCATCCGGGAGCCCTGGAGCTGCTCGGCTTCTCACCCGCGAACCTCGAGACGAGCGCCCCCGTCGTGGACACAGAGGCTGTCGAGTTCGGGGGCGAGCTGCGATTCCGCGCGAGCATCCGAAACGTGGGCAGCGAGCCTGCGCGGCTGTCGGTGGACTACACGGTGCACCACGTGAAGGCGAACGGAACACGCACAGGCAAGACCTTCAAGCTGACGACACTCCTCCTCGCTCCCGGCGAAGAGGCTCACGTGGACCGCACGCACTCGTTCCGAGCACTGACCACCCGCCGGTACCACCCGGGGGCTCACGCGGTCGAGCTCCACGTGAACGGCGTCAGCTCAGGTGCGACGGAGTTCGAACTGCTCCCGCCGCCTCCCTCAGCGTCGTGAGCATGCATCGCTAGCCTTGCCGCATGACGGCGGAACAGAGGCGCCCCTACGACTCGAGCAGACGACGAGAGGATGCGGCCGGCACGAGAGCAGCGATCCTCGATGCGGCTCTCGAGTTGTTCAGCACGAAGGGCTACGCGACCGTCACTGTGGCCGAGATCGCTGCTCACGCGGGCGTCTCTCTGCGCACGGTGTACTCGAGCGCCGGCGGAAAGCCGGAGCTCCTGGCCGCGGTCATCGCCCGAGCGGAATCGTCTTCCGGGGGCGAAGAGGTCATCGACCGCGTGAAGGAGCTGAACAACCCGTCGGCCGTTCTCGCCGCGCTCGCGAAGGGAACGCGTGAGGGCAACGAGAGGAGCCAGGCGATCTTCGAGCTCGCGAGATCGACAGCGAGCATGCCCGAGGCACTCGAGATCCGCGCATCGCTCATCCGACGGTACGCCGAGCTGCTCGACGTCGCCGCAGGTCATCTGATGGACATCGATGCTCTGATCCCGTCGATGACAAGCCGCGAAGCCGGCGAGATCCTCTGGTTCTGCTTCGGCGTGGACGCCTGGACGACGACCACCCGCGACCTCCGCAAATCGTGGGCCGAGGCGGAGCGTTGGCTGCTTCGTCGAGCCCAGTCCATGCTGCTGCGCTGATCACCGCGCCGGTATCAGACTCCTCTCATATTCAGTGCATAGAGTGTGCAGTCGATATGAGAGGACACCCATGACCACTACGACCATCACCGACGCCGCCGGCGCACTCTTCCGAGTGCTCGAGTCGGGGAGCGCTGAGCTCGCCCGCGAGGTGATCGCTGACGACTTCAGCAATCCCACCGCGTCGAACTCTCCACTCGTCTGCCGAACGGCCGGTCATCGAGGTGTTCTCGCCTCGAGCGCCTGGCTGCGTTCAGCCTTTCCCGACCTGAGCTTCTCCGTGCAGAGCTCGTCCGCGTCGAACGACCAGGTCTGGCTGAGACTGCGCATGCGCGGCACCCACACCGGACCGTTCGTGCGCTACGACAGCGGGGGGCTCGCCCAGGTGATCCCGCCGACCGGCCGCCCGATCGACGTCGAGCAGATCCACCTCGTGTCGCTCTCCGGAGGGATGATCGTGCACCACGACGCCCTTCGCGACGACCTCGGCATGCTCGAACAGCTCGGCGTCTTCCCGCCCGGCCCCCGTGCGCTCCGAATGGCGTGGTGGAAGCTTACGGGCCGAGCCGCCCGCGCCGGCCGAGACGTCAGCGCCGCAGCCGAGGCCGCCGCGTCCTCCGCCGGCAACGGACCCGTCGCAGCATCGGCGATCGTCACGCCGACCGGGCCAGCCGCAGCCGACGGATGACGTCCCCGGTCGTGCGAGGCGACCGGATCCTCGTCGGTCCGCTCGGCACGGGCCTCGAGGACGCCGTCTGGGCGTTCGTCGAGAGGAGCGAGCACCATCCGGACCCCTCCGGCCTGCCGTGGAACTCAGGCCCCGAGCACCCGTGGCGAGTCGGTTACAGCGTCGCCGTCACGTCATCGGACGGCGGCATCTCCGACCGCTTCGGCACGGTGTGGGTGAACGCGTCGGCTGAAGACGCCCGTGGCGTGGTCAGCGGGGTCGTGCGGGCTGTGTCGTCGCAGCCCCTCCGGCCGCCATCCGCGCCGTGATCTCCAGCGCCCAGCTCAGCTCGACGATGGTCGTCGTCGAGTCGAGCGACTGTCCCGTCAACTCCTCGAACCGCCGGAGACGGTAGCGCAGGGTGTTCGCGTGCACGGGGATGCTGCGGGCTGCTCGGGGGATACTGCGGTCGGCGGCGAGGTAGGCGCGGAGCGTGTCCTCGATCATCTGCCCGAACGTGCCCTGGCTCCGAAGGGGCTCCAGGTAGCGGTCGGCGAGGATGACGTTCGCCTGGCCCGCGTGCACGGCGGCCAACCGCCAGCTGAGTTCCGCAGCTGCGACCACCCCCGTCGTGTTCACGAGACTCGCTGCCGCGCGAGCGATCTCAGCCGACCGGAAGGATGCCGCGGCATCGAGCAGACCGACATGCTCGCCGACCGCGACGAGGTGCGATGCATCCAGCAACGCGGGCCGGATGTCTGTGACGCCGAGCAGCTCGTTGCCCACGACGGCGAACAGAGCCGAGCCGCCGCGTCGGCGGGCGTCCTGTTCCAGTTCTCGACGAAGCCGGTCGGCTTCGTCGCCGTCGCGCGAGCGCGCCCTCACCGCGGCGTGCGTCACGTCGATGCGGAGACCGAGCTCCCGCGCCGAACGCTGCAGTGCGGCGTGATCATCGACGCCGTCGGCGAGGTCTCGGAGGAACTGCTGGGAGTGGCGAGCCCGGTTCAGAGCACGGTCGACCACGGCCGTCTGGAACGCGGCGATCTGACTCGCGGTGTATGCATCGCTGAACCGCCAGAGGACGTCAGTGACGAGCACCATCTCGGTGGCCGGCAGGTCCTGGGCGGCTACCAGTCGGTGCAGCTCCTCATGGATGCCGCCGATCGTGAATCGGAAGGCTCGCATGATGTCCTGCACGGGCACGTCTTGTCGGGACCGGGCTGCCGCGGACGTCCGCGCCTGCACGATCTCGTCCGGGGCGGGGACTGTGCCCGAGCGCACCACCTCCGTGACGAGTGCGATGATCTGCCCGATCGACTCCGACAGCTGCTCGCGCGGCACGACCCGGTACGACGGCATGTTGTCGTAGAGCCTGCCGATCACGGTCTTCGTGATCGTCGACGAGGTCTCCGCGAGCCCCGCCAGAAGGGTGTCTCTCGATTCGCGCACGTCATCCATCTTCGCCTGCCTCATCCTGCGTTTCGTAGCTGGGTACGAAAGTCTCGGGTGAGACCTGTCGCCGGGTCCAGTGACGGCCGGGATCGCGAACTCCTACGGTGTGGTCACGGACGAACCGAACCCGTATCACCGACTGCACCGACGAAGGAGCATCCCGTGCCACTCCCTGCTGATCCCGCCACCGATCCGTCGTCGCCGTTCGCGTCGATGCGTGGGCACCACACCGGAATCCGCTACCCCGACTTCGAAGACGCCAGGTCGTTCTGGGTCGACAAGCTCGACTGGCGAGTACTGCAGACCTGGCCCTACGGCGACCTCACGCTGGCCTATGTGAGCCCGCCGAATCAGGATGACTTCCATCTCGAGATTCTCGCCGGGCCCGGTGCCGCACCCCAGGCCGAGTACGCCGACGTCGACGCCAGCCTCGTGGTCAACGGCTACAACCACGTGTGCCTGTCAGTCGAGAGCGTCGACGACACTCTCGCCGAGCTCCGTCGCCGCGGGGTGGATGTCGTGAACGAGCCGTTCGAGCTCGACGACATCAGCGCTCGACTGGCGTTCTTCCGAGACCCCTGGGGCAACATGTTCGAGCTGTCCGAGCGAATCAGCGGCGCACCGAGCGTCTCACCGGCCCACGGCGCGTGATGTCAGCCCGGCTCGTTGACTGCCGCATCAGGCCCGGAACTGGACGAAGAGCCCCGGTGAAGCTCCGGCGGGTGGGCCCCTACCCAGCTCCCGAGCAGTCCAAGCTTCTCTGCAGCCGGCGAGCCGGGAGGAGCGTGATAGACGTAGATCGTCTGGTCCTCGTCGCCGGGGAGCGCCAGTCCCTGCCAGTTCAGCTCCACGTCGCCCACGACGTCGTGGTGGAACCGCTTCACACCATGGGTATGGGCGGTCACACGCTGGTCAGCCCACCAGGTGGCGAACTCCTCGCTCTGCACCGCCAGTTCCCCCACGAGATCGAGGATGCCTCGGTCGTCGGGGTGGCGGCCGGCGTCCAGTCGCAGAGCGGCCACCATCTCGGAGGCGACGGTCTCCCAGTCCCGGTAGAGCGTTCTCGCTCGAGGGTGCAGTATCAGCCAGCGCAGGTAGTTGCGCTCGCCGACCGGGAGCGAGCCGAAGTCGAACAGCAGGGCGCGGCCGAGGGCGTTGGTTCCGAGCACGTCGAGTCGCCGACCCAGCAGAAGAGCCGGCTGGTCACTCCAGGACTCCATCAGCTGGCGAGTGCTGGCGCGCACCCGCTGCACAGGCAGCACCCGCGCCGGGCCCGCGAGTGCTGCCGGGCGAGCCAGGTCGAGCAGGTGCCGGCGACCGGTCTCGTCGAGGAGGAGGGCGCGGGCGATGGCATTCAGCACGGCGTCGGACGGGGAGTCCTTCCGGCCCTGCTCCAACCGGGTGTAGTAGTCGGTGCTGAGTCCCGCGAGATGAGCGACCTCTTCGCGGCGCAGGCCAGGGACCCGCCGGGGCACGACGTCGGGCACGAGGCCCACGTCGGCCGGGCGCAAGCGGGCCCGCTGCGCCTGAAGGAAGGCGCTGAGTTCGGATCGCTCCATCATGAGACCTCATTATGTGCGTCATCACGTCGCCGGAAGCGGCCTGAGAGGGTCCGACAGACCCCGGCAGCGCAGGCCCACGCAGAAGGCTCATCCACGCGATCTGGCCCAGTTGACTCGATCCACGTCTGCGGCTCCAGTCGAGGCATCCCCTTCGGTACGACAGTCAGGAACATCCCATGAGTATCTGGTTCATCACGGGAGCATCCCGAGGCTTCGGCGCGGAGCTCACCCGAGCAGCCCTCGACCGCGGCCACCAGGTCGTTGCGACGGCCCGCAACGCGCAGCAGGTGCTCGACCGCTTCCCGGAGGCCGATGACAACCTCATGCCCATCGCGCTCGACGTCACCGACGCCGGCCAGATCACCATCGCGGTCGCCGCGGCCGTCGCTCAGTTCGGTGGAATCGACGTGCTCATCAACAACGCGGGCCGCGGCCTGCTCGGCGCCGTTGAAGAGGCGACAGAGTCGGAGATCCGCTCGATCTACGAGGTCAACGTCTTCGCGCCCCTCGCCATCATGCGCGCCGTGCTCCCGGTCATGCGGAAGAACTCGAGCGGGACCGTGGTGAACATCTCCTCGGTCGGTGGTTTCGCCAGCGCTCTCGGCTTCGGTGTTTACTGCTCCACGAAGTTCGCGCTGGAGGGGTACACCGAAGCGCTCCGCGATGAGCTCGCGCCTCTCGGGGTCACCGCCGGCATCGTCGAGCCCGGCTACTTCCGCACCGATTTCCTCGATGGAACGAGCCTTGCCGTCTCGGCTGGGATCGCCGACTACGAGAGCGGACCGGTCGGCGACGTGCGAGAGACGGCTGCCGGCGCGAATCACCGGCAGCCGGGTGACCCGGTCAAGGGTGCCGAGTCGATCGTCGACGCCGTCGACAGCGGCGAGTTCCCCGCCCGCCTGTTCCTCGGCAGCGACACCCTGTCCGCGGTGGGCGCGAAGGTCGATGCGGTGAGCGCCGAACTCGTCCGGCAGAAGGTCACGGCCGCGTCGACCGACCTCGCGTAGTCCGTCCGCCGGACAGCCACTCCTCACCTTCCCACCCCACGTCGAAGGACGATCGATGCCCTCAGCCACCCCGCCCGTCGTCTTCATTCACGGCCTCTGGATGACCCCGGCCAGCTGGGCCGGCTGGGCAGAGCGATTCCGCGCCCGTGGGCACGAGGTCATCACTCCGGCCTGGCCCGGGATCGGCGACCGCACCCCCGCAGAGGTGCGCGCCGATCCCCGTGCTCTCGAGGGGGTCGGGCTGCTGGAGGTCGTGGAGCACTTCGACCGCACGATCCGAGCCTTGCCGGAGGCGCCGATCATCATCGGCCATTCGTTCGGCGGGATCTTCACGCAGATGCTGCTCGACCGCGGCCTCGGCGTCGCGGGTGTCGCGGTGGAACCGGGCAACACCGCGGGCGTACTCACTCTTCGGGGGTCGACCCTCCGCACCGGAGCGGCGGTACTGACGAATCCGTTCCGGAGGAACTCGGCGACTCCGATCAGCAAGTCGCAGTTCCACTACGCGTTCGGTAACGATCTCAGCCGAGCCGACTCGGATCGGGAGTGGGAGAAATCCGCCATCCCGTCCTACAACCGGCTGTTCTTCGAAGGCGTACTGGCTATCCCTCAGGCCAGGAACGGCATCACCCGGGTCGACTTCCTCAAGCCCGACCGCGCTCCCCTGCTTCTCATCGCCGGTGAGATCGACCACGTCGCGCCGCCTGCCGTGCAGAAAGCGCTTCTCAAGCGCTACTCCGAGGGCGCGCCACTCGTGGAGTACAGAGAATTTCCCGGCCGCTCGCACCGCATCGTCGGGCAGACAGGGTGGGAAGAAGTCGCCGACTTCGCGGCGGACTGGGCCGAAGAGCATTCAGCACCTCTGAACGGCTCGGTAGCAGGCGGATCCGCGTGACCCACCTGGCTGTCGTCGAACGCTCCCCGGACCCGGAGCTACCTCACCACGGCGAGCGCCGGCCGTCCATCGCGGCTCGCATCGCGAACGCCGGCGAGGCCCGAACGGGCGCTGTTCTCCTTCTCCTCGCCACTGCCGCGGCGATCGCCTGGGCGAACATCTCGTACTCGACCTACCACGACTTCTGGGAGACGGAGGTGAGCGTCGGGCTCGCCGGCCAGTACCTCGACCTCACCCTGCACGCGATCGTGAACGACGCGCTGATGGCGCTGTTCTTCTTCACTGTGGGTCTCGAGGTGCGGCGGGAGTTCGCGATCGGCGAGCTCACGAACTGGTCCCGCGCGATCGTGCCCGTGGCCGCCGCTGTCGCAGGCCTGGCCCTGCCCGCCGTCATCTTCGTCCTCTTCAACGTGCAGGGCGACCAGGTGTACGCCTGGGGCATCGTGATCTCCACCGATACAGCCTTCGTGGTGGGTGCCCTGGCGCTGATCGGCCCGAGGGCTCCCGGCCGTCTCCGCGTCTTCCTCCTCGCACTCGCGGTGGTCGACGACATCGGCGCGCTCAGCATCATCGCCCTGGTCTACACCGACCGCTTCAGCCCGCTCCCGCTCGTGCTGGCCGGCCTGGGTCTCATCGGAATCTTCTTCACCCGCTACCTGCGTCGCGGACGAGGCCCGATCTACGTCGCGCTCTCCGCGGTCGTGTGGTTCGCGTTCCTCGACTCTGGGGTGCACCCCACCCTCGCCGGGGTCGTCATCGCTCTGCTGGTGCCGGTCTACCGACCTACCCGCCGCGATGTCGAGCAGGCCGTCGAACTCACCCACACGTTCCGGCAATCGCCGAACACTGAATACGCTCGAGCAGCGGCGAACAGCCTGCGCGAGTCGATCTCGATCAACGAGCGCCTCACCTCGGCGTACGCCCCCTACGTGGCCTACCTCATCCTCCCTCTGTTCGCCTTCGCGAACGCCGGCGTGCAGATCACCGGCGAGATCCTCCTCGACGCCCTCAGGTCTCCCCTCACCTGGGGAGTCGTCGCCGGGCTGGTGGTCGGCAAGTTCCTCGGCGTCTGGGGATCGGCCGCCTTGGTCCGACTGTTCAAAATGGGTGAGTTCGGACCGGGTCTGACCCTGAACCGCATCGCCGGCGGGGCGGCACTCTGCGGTATTGGCTTCACCATCTCTCTCTTCATCACCGATCTCGCCATCGACGACGAGGGAGCGCAGAACGAAGCGCGTGTCGGCGTCTTCGCCGCCTCGCTCATCGCCCTCGCCTTGGGCGCCGTCATCTTCACGGTCACTGACGCGTCCCGCTCGTCGTCCACCTCGACGACGAGCCTCCTGCGAGCAGTCGACCCGGAACGCGATCACATCTCCGGCCCCGTGGATGCACCGCTCACCATCGTCGAGTACGCCGACTTCCAATGCTTCTTCTGCCTGCGCGCCTCGGGCTCCATCGACGAGGTGCGGCGCGAGCTCGGCGACCAGCTCCGCTACGTGTGGAGGCACGCTCCGCTCACCGCGTTCCACCCCAACGCACTGGCCGCCGCCGAAGCCACGGAGGCCGCCGCGCTCCAAGGGCGATTCTTCGAGTTCGGACGGCGCCTCTTCACCGACCAGGACCACCTCCAGCCGACCGACATCATGCGGCACGCCCGCGAGCTCGGCCTCGATCTGGAACGGTTCGAGAACGACCTTCGCTCCCCCGACGTGTCGGCGCGGGTGCGTGACGACATGCTCGACGCCGAGGCCATGGACATCACCGCCGTACCGACCTTCTTCCTCAACGGCCGCCGACTCGTCGGTCCGTACGACGCGCAGACGCTCATCAGCCGGCTGCGCGACACGAGTTCCGACTCGACCACCCAGCCCTCCAGCGAGGTCCCGCAGAACGAACCCGGCCCGGCGACCGGCTCATGAGTGGATTCACGGACGACCAGCGCGTCCCGCTCGGCCGGAGCGACCTCGAGGTCAGCAGACTGGGGTTCGGCACCATGCCGCTGTCAGGCGTGTACGGTCCGATCGACTCGCACGACGCGGCGAATCTGCTGCGCACGGTTCTCGATGCGGGAGTCGACTTCGTCGACACGTCGAGCTACTACGGCGGCGGCACCGTCGAGCGCGCGGTCGGTCGCGCCGTCAAGGGCAGACGCCACGAGGTCGTCATCGGGACGAAGTTCGGAATGGACCGTGTCGGACTGGGAAGCGCCCATCACGTGCGCGCCTCGCTCCATCAGAGCCTTCGGCGGCTCGGCACCGACTACATCGACATCTACTACCTGCACCAGATCGACCCGACGACCCCCATCCAAGACACGGTCGGGGCGCTCGGCGACCTCGTGAGCGAGGGGCTCATCCGCGCTGTCGGGCTCTCGGAAGTGACGACAGAGACCCTGCGTCGGGCGCACTCCACCTACCCCATCGCGGCCGTGCAGCACGAGTACTCGCTGCTCGAGCGCACAGCAGAGGTGGAACTGCTGCCGACCGCTCGCGAACTCGGCATCACGCTCGTCGCGTACAGTCCACTGGGGCGAGGCCTGCTCTCCGGGGCCATCAGACGCCCCGAGGACGTCCCCTCCGACGACGGCAGACGCAGGCGATACCCCCGGTTCGACGAGGGCCACTTGGCGAGGAATATCGCCGCCGTCGAACCGCTCTTCCGTCTTGCGAAACGCCACGGGACGACGCCGGCGGATCTCGCCCTCGGCTGGGTGCTCGCCGCACACAACGTGATCACCATTCCAGGCACGCGGCGACTCGCGAACTTCGAGGAGAACCTCGAGACGAGTCGCGGCATCCAAGACGCCGACGTCACCCGGTGGCTGAGCCGCCACTTCCCCATCGGTCGCGCCTACGGAGCCCGCTATGCCGAACCCGTCATGACCCGCCTGGACGAAGCGCCGTGACCCCGCCGAGCACCACCGTTCTCACCGGGGCGACCAGCGGCATCGGACTCGCAGCCGCGCGACTTCTCGCGCAGCGCCGGGGCACGCTCCTCCTTCAGGGCCCCGAGCGCGACGGCGCTCTCCCCAGCGCCGTCCGAGCACTTCAGCAGGGTCCTCCTGCCGATCGCGCAACGCTCCACTACCTCAACGCTGACTTCACGCAGGACGGCGCCGTCACTTCCCTCGCGGAGCAGATACGTGAGGTCACCGACACCGTCGATGTGGTGATCAACAACGCAGCAGTCCCCGGTGCCTCTCGCAGAACGATGGGCGCCTGGGGTGTCGAGGTCACCTTCGGGGTGAACTACCTCGCCGGAGCGCTGCTCACCGACGACCTGCTCCCGCTCATGCCGACGAACGGCCGCATCGTCAACGTGGCATCCGCTACCCATCAGACGGCGACGCTGGACCTCGACGATCTCTCCTTCGACCACCGCTCCTACTCCCCGATCGCGGCGTATGCGCAATCGAAGCTGGCCGTCGTGACCAACTCGATTCGGTTGGCCGCGCGTATCCCGCAGACAGTGATGAGCGTGCATCCGGGTGTCGTCTCCACGGGGCTGCTGCACGCCATGTTCGGTGTCGGTGGCGGCGACGTGACCGAGGGTGCTCGCAACCTGCTGGCGGCCGCCGCCACGACCGCGCCGTCCGGCAGCTACTTCGACGAGCGACAGGTCGAATCTCCGAGCCGTGTGGCGCTGAACGCCGACATGCAGCGCAGGCTCCACCAGATCACCCAGGAGCTGCTGGGGACGGACGTTCAGTGAGCCGCTCCGCGGACCCGCCGACCGGACCTCACCACTCGCCTGGACACCTACCCGAGAGGAACCCCATGACCGCAGGTAAGCCGGATATCACGGCGGAACAGCCTGATACGCACGAGCTGCCCGACCGCGAGACCCGGCTGGCTGTCGAGGAGCACGGATGGTTCGCCTCGATTCGACCGAACGGATCGCCGCACCTCGTGCCTGTGTGGTTCCTGCACCACGCCGAGCACCTCTGGATCACGACCTCCGAGCGCTCCCGCAAGGCCCGCAACCTCGTCGGGGAACCTCGAGTGTCGTTGGCGATCGATGGGACGACCCCGCACTCGCTCGTCGCCGAAGGAACGGCAGTGCTCGCGCCGTTCGACCCCGAGGGCGAGGTCGCGACGATGTTCCGCAGCAAGTACACGAACTTCGACCGCGAGGTGGGAGCGCTGGGCGGGCCGCTCGCGCTCATCGACATGACCGTCACTCGCTGGCTGCTCGACGGGTCGCGACAGTAGCCACCCCTTTCCTTCATCCACACAGACCGAGGAGTAGAACATGTCCGTCTGGTTCATCACCGGGGCCTCTCGCGGCTTCGGCATCGAGATCGTCCGCGAAGCCCTCTCCAGGGGAGATCACGTCATCGCGACCGCCCGCCGACCCGAGTCCATCACCCAGCGATTCCCGAACGCCGGCGACGCTCTGCTCGCGCTCCCCCTCGACGTGACGGACGCCGCGAGCGTCGCGGTCGCGGTCGATCGAGGCACCGCGCGATTCGGGCGCATCGACGTGCTGGTGAACAACGCCGGCCGTGGTCTGCTGGGCGCCATCGAGGAGGCGAGCGACGCGGAGGTGCGCGCCGTGTTCGAGGTCAACGTCTTCGGGCTGCTGACCGTGACCCGGGGCGTCCTGCCTGTGCTGCGGCAGCAGCGGTCAGGCACGATCATCAACATCTCATCCGTGGCCGGCTTCGTGTCACGTCCGGGCTGGGGCGTCTACGCCTCGACGAAGTTCGCCGTCGAGGCGATCTCGGAGGGCCTCGGCAAGGAGCTCGCTCCACTCGGGGTGAGAGTCGTTGCGGTGGAGCCGGGTGCCTTCCGCACGAACTTCCTCGACAGCTCCAGTCTCGTCGCAGCAGAATCCTCCATCCACGACTACGCGGACACCGCGGGTGCCACTCGTCGCTGGGCCGCCGACACCAATAACGCGCAGGACGGCGACCCCGAGAGAGCCGCGGCCGTCATCGTCGATCTCGCGCACCGCGACACGGTGCCCGAACGCCTCCAGCTCGGTGCGGACTCGTTCGCAGCCGTGGCCGCCAAGGTGGCGCTCGTCGCCCGCGAGCAAGCGGAGTGGAACGACGTCTCGCACTCGACTGCGATCACCGACGTTCAGGGTCCAGCTTGACGGGACCATCCTCGGCTCGATCGGAGGCGACTCTCCTGCGGTGGATCCTCGTGACGTCTCTCGCGCGCATCGACCGCGTTCACGCGGAGGAGCCATGACCCCCCGCCCCGCCACTGCACGTCAGTTGCGCCGTGTCGTCGCGGGCAGCGTCGTCGGCACAGCACTGGAGGCCTACGACCTCTACCTCTACGGCACAGCAGCGGCGCTCGTGTTCGGGCAGTTGTTCTTCTCGGCGGCCGAGCCGGCTGCGGCGATGCTCTTATCGCTGTCGACCTTCGCGATCTCGTTCGTGGGACGCCCGCTCGGTGCGATCGTCTTCGGGCACATCGGCGATCGACTGGGCCGAAAGCGGACCCTCGTGATCACTCTGCTGCTGATGGGGATCAGCACCTTCCTCATCGGAGTGCTGCCCACGTACGAGGCGATCGGGGTCTCGGCGCCCATCATTCTCACCGTGCTGCGCTTCGCTCAGGGTTTCGGCTACGGCGGCGAGTACACCGGCGGAGTACTGATGCTCGCCGAGCATGCTCCAGCCCATCAACGAGGGTTCTACACCGGATTGAACAACGCGGCACCAGTGGCGGGTTTCGTTGCATCGTCCGTGCTGTTCCTCGTGATGGGTAGTTATCTGCCGGCAGATCAGTTCCTCGACTGGGGGTGGCGCGTCCCCTTCTTGGTCAGCATCCTTCTCGTCGGGGTGGGGCTCTACGTGCGCCAGCACGTCGAAGAGTCGCCGGTGTACCTTCGAGCCCGGGCCGACGGCCGAGACGCCCGCAGTGGGCGCGTGCCGCTGTTCGACGTGCTGCGCCACCACCCCAGGGAGATCGCGATCGTGGCCGGCGTCAACATCAGCCAGTTCGCGACGTTCTACCTGATCGCGACGTTCTCGCTGAGCTACGGCTCGACAGAGCGGAGCATCGATCGCACGTCGATCCTGGCGGCCCTCATCATCGGCGTGGCGACGAACGCGATCACCATTCCGCTAGCGGCGATGCTGTCGGACCGAATCGGTCGTCGTCCGGTCGTGATTGCGGGCTCTGTAGCGATGATCGTGTGGGCCTTCCCGTTCTTCGCCCTCTTCGACACCGGCGACTTCAGCCTCATGGTCCTGGCCTTCACCGGCGGCATGGCGTCCTACGGCATCGTCTACGCGCCACTGGCAGCGTTCACGAGCGAGCTGTTCGACACCCCGGTCCGCTACACGGGTTCCGCCGTGGGCTACAACCTCGGTGGCATTCTCGGCGGTGCGCTCGCGCCGGTCATCGCGACCGTGCTCTACTCCACCTCCGGCAGCACCATCCCCATCTCGCTGTACCTCATCACCGTCGCGGCGATCTCCCTCCTCGTCGTGCTCGTGGTCCGCGAGACCCGAGACGTCGATCTCACGCTCGCAGACCCACCCAGCAAGGACACCCCGCGATGAACCTCGACAAGCCGGATCCAGCCCGAGTAGATGGTCCCGCCGGGGTGACCGGCGCACCCGACGACGTCGGCGACTTTCTCCGCAGTCGCCGAGCAGCGCTCAGCCCAGGAGACGTCGGCCTCGCTGGCGGGCGTCACGGTCGACGAGTGACAGGCCTTCGGCGCGAAGAGGTCGCCGTGCTGGCCGACGTGAGTGCGGACTACTACGCGCGCCTCGAACAGGGCCGGGAACGGAACCCGTCACCTCAGATGCTGAACGCCCTCTCGCGCGCCCTACGCCTGTCCTCCGACAGCCGTGCGCATCTCTACCGTCTCGTCGGCCTCAACCCGCAGCTCACCCCCGACAGCTCTCGAAACGTCGCGCATCCTGAACTCCTCACACTGCTGGACGCTTTCCCCCTCGCCGCCGCTTACGTGCTCGGCCCGGACCTCGACGTCCTGGCGACGAATCCGGTCGCAGACGCCCTTCTCTCCCCGTTCGGAGGCGAGCCGAGCATGCCGAGGATCCACTTCACCCATCCACTGGCGAAGACGATCTACCCCGAATGGGATCTCATGGCCCGGGCCATCGTTCATGCTCTTCGCCTGAATCTGGGATTGATCCCTGGCGATCCCGGAATCACCGCTGTCGCTGCTGAACTCGAAGAACGATCCTCGGCATTCAGGACTCTCTGGAGGGAGCAGGGCGTCGCTGGACTGACCCGTGCGACGAAAAGGCTCGAGCACCCTGAGGCAGGCACTATCGAACTCACCTATCAAGCCTTCGATGTGCGCGACGCCCCAGGACAGCAGCTCTTCGTCGGGACGCCGGCGAAGGGCAGTCCGAGCGAGCAGTCCCTGGCATACCTGGCCTCGATGCGGCCCGCTTCGTCACACCGTGAGTGAACTGCTGCTCGATGAACGGGCGGGTCGCGGGAGGTGCCCCGCACGCTCGAGTTCCTCTGCTCGGCCCTGCGAGATGTCGCCTCAGGGTCGGACGCCGTCTCCGGAATCTGATGAGCAGAGCGCGCAGCCGGCCCGCGTCGATGCCGACCGACGGCGGCCTTATCCCTCCGGTACCGCGTCCGGCCGAGCTCGGGCGAGCACGGTCCCGCCGAGGACGGCGGCCACCGCAGCGACCGCGCAGAGGATCGCGACCAGGCCGAGCGTCGTCGCCCAGCCCGCCGCGGCGTAGGCGAGACCGCCCGCCCAGCCGCACAGGCTCGTGCCTCCGAGCCACGCGATCTGGTAGAGGGCGGCGCTCTGAGGCCGGCCGATGCGAGCCGAGCGGCCCGAGAGCCCGCTCGCGAGGGGATGCGCGGTGAAGCAGCCGATCGTGAAGAGGACGAGCCCTGCGACCATCGCCGCAAGGGAGTCCGACGCCATCATCGGGAGCGACACGAGCATGGCGGCGATACCGGCGACCATCGCGCGGGCCGTCCCGATCCTCCGGGCGAGGGCGCCCGAGCGCTGCGCTGCGACGGATCCGGTGAGGTAGACGAGGAACAGGCCGCCGGCGATCCACGCCGGCAACCCGAACGGCGGCTCCTGCACCCGGTACCCGAAGAAGTTGTAGACGGCGCCGAAGGCCCCCATGAGCAGGAATCCCTGCAGGTACAGCGCCAGCATGACCGGATCACGGAGGTTCTCCCCCACGGCACGGGCGGCGCTGTGACGCGCCGGCACCGCTCTGCGGTCGGGGAGACGACGCGACAGGACGAGCAGTGCGCCGATCGCCACGGCCGCCGTCCCCGCACTGACCCAGAAGGCGAGACGCCAGCCTCCCACGTCCGCGACCGCGCCGGACGCGAGGCGGCCGACGATCCCGCCGAGCGTGTTGCCGGCGACGAAGGTCCCCGCGACGTGCGCCACCCACCGGCCGTCGACCCGCTCCGCGATCGCTGCCATGCCGACGGCAGGTGCTGCACCCAGGGCGAGGCCCTCCACGAACCGCACGGCGATCACGCTCTGCAGATCCGGGAGCAGGGGGACGACGACCGCGACGAGCAGGGCGACGAGGAGGGAGAGTCGGATGGCCCGCAGGTGACCGGTGCGATTCGACACAGCGGCCCAGCCGAGGACTCCGGCGGCGACCCCGAGGGCGGTCGACGACACGGTCATCGAGGCCGAGTCGGCGTCGACCGCGAGCTGCGCCGAGAGGAACGCCTGGGGCGCGAACAGGAGCGCGAAGGTGGCGAAGCCCGCGAGGAAGAGCGTCCAGGCGAAGACCGACCACCCGGGACCCCCGGGGATCAGGAGACCGTCGGTGACGGCCGTCTCGTCCGCGCGGGCCCCACCGCCGACCCCGGGGCGCCGCTCACGCACGAGCGTGGGGGCCGGCGCGGAGCGCGGGGCGGATCTCGGCGGTCTCGCGGGGCCAGAGGGTCGCGCCGGGCGAGGTTCTCGAGGCCGACCTGGGCGAGCATATCTCCAGGAGCAGGTCGAGTGCGCCGCTCATCCTGCCGAGACGGCGGTCGAGCCGACCTCCGCGGACAGGAAGTCGCGGACATCGGCGATCTCGCGGGCATCGATGCCGTGGGCGAGGCCAGGGTAGACCCGCTCGACGAGCGTGCTGTGCTCCGGGAGGAACGCACGGGTGCGGTCGACCGCGGGGCCGGTGATCACGCGATCGTCGGCACCGCGCCCCCAGAACACCGCAGGCCGGTCCAAGACGAGCTGATCGTCTCCCGGCTGAGCGGCGCCGAGGACGAACCCGCCGAGGATCACCGGAGCAAGCACCCGCGAGGGGCGGGTCCGCAGCAGCTGACTCGCCATCAGGCCGCCCTGGGAGAACCCGATCGGCACGATCCTCGTGTCCGGATCGACGTGGGAGTCCATCCAGGCCCAGATCGCATCGGTGGCCTCGACGACGGGAGCCGCGTCGGGATCGCCGGGGGTGGTGATCGTGAACCTGGCGGCTCCCCCGTTCCCGAGTTCGATCGGCGCTCGGAGCGACACCCAGGGCAGGGTGACGCCGAGAGCGGAGGCGAGACCGGGGAGGTCGCGCTCGTTCGAGCCGTAGCCGTGGAGGAGGACGACGACGGCGGGTCCGGAGATCGTGTCCGGCGTGCGCTCGGCGTGCAGGATCGTCAGTGTCATCGGGCGGGCATCTCTTCTGTGCTGAGGTCGGACAGGGCGATCGTGATCGGGTTCTCGGCGAGCCAGTCGCCGGCGATGGTCGAGGCCGACGCCTGCCCGTCGACGCTGCGGGTGTTGAGGGCGAGGAGCCCCTCCGGGGTGAGTGCCGCGCTGATCGCATCGATCACCGCCGCGGCGCCCCGTCGATCCTGTCACTCGCGACGGGGACGACGTGGGAGGTAAGCAGGAGACCGGCGGGGTCCTCCAGCTGCACGAGTGAGTCGTCGGCGACGATCGGTGACGCGGTGGAGAGCACGGCCAGGTCGATCACCCCGTCCTGGAGGGCCTGCACCGTGACGGGTCCGGCGGGGCCGATGGGCCGGATCCGGCCCTCGGCGGGGCCGCCCAGGGTGACCGGCGCAGGGGCGGAGGCGAGGTCGGCGACGGAGGTGATCCCGTACTCCTCCGAGAACTCCCGGGTCACGACGTCCGTGTCCTGGTCGGTCGCGCTGGAGGCGTCGAGCACGCGGAGTCCGTCGGGCGTCGCGGCTTCGAGGGCCGGGTCCACCTCGTCCTCGAAGCGGGCGGTCGTCTCCGGATCCCAGCAGGTGAGGAGGGGGCCGGTGTACTCGGGGAAGAGGTCGATCGTCCCGTCCTCGATCTCGGCGACGGGGTCGGCGCTGATGCAGCCCGCTGAGGGCGAGCAGCGAGGCCGCGGCGGCGGCGGCGAAGGTGAGGGGACGGGCGCGTCCGGGCATGGGGATCCCCTGTGGTCGCGAGCGGGTGCGGGTCAGCGGGTGGTGACGACGAGCTTCCCGGTGACGGTGCCCGCCTCCATGTCGCGGTGCGCGTCCGCGATGTCGTCGAGCGCGTACGTCCGGCCGATGGGCACGGTCGCAGTTCCGGCCTGCACCGCGTCGATGAACTCCTGCAGCACCGCCGCGGGCAGGTCGCTCGCGTCGCCGGAGTAGGCGGTGAGGCGAACCCCGTTGGGGATGAAGTCCATCGGGTACCAGTCGGGCACCGTCCACACGTCCGAGAGCATCCCCGTGAACGAGACGGTGCCGTGCACCCGGGTCGCCCGCAGGGTGTCGCGGAGCGTGTCGGTGCCGACGAGCTCGACGGCGCCGTCGACTCCCCCGGGCGACGCCGCCCGCACCGCATCCGCGATGTCGCCGGTGTCGAGGAAGACGCGGTCGACTCCCACGCCCTCCAGCACGGCGGCCTTCGCGGCTGAGCGGGTGGTGGCGTAGACGGTCATGCCGCGCTGCTTCGCGAGCACCGCGATCGCGAGGCCGACGGAGGAGGTGCCTCCGCGGACGAGGATCGTGTCGCCCGGCTGGGCACCGATCCCCGTGGTGAGGGAGCCGTGGGCGGTCTGCAGCATCTCGGGCAGCGCGCCGAGGGTCGCCCAGTCGAGGTCGCTCGAGAACGGGACGACGCTCGCCGCGGGGACGAGGGTGTACTCGGCGTAGCCGCCGTCGATCGTGCGGCCCATGCCGCCCATCAGCGCGGCGACCTGCTGCCCGGCTGTGAACTCGCCTCCGGGAGCGTCGACCACGGTGCCGGTCGCCTCGATGCCCGGGATCCGCGGCAGCGAGCCGAAGGACCCCATCCCGCGGCGGAAGTGCAGCTCGGAGTGGTTGAGCCCGAACGCCTCGACGCGGACGAGCACCTGGCCCGGAGTCGCGGTCGGGATCGGGACCTCCCGCACACGGAGCACCTCCGGACCGCCGAACCCGTCGAGCACGACCGCGCGCATCGTGGCGGTCATCGTGCCGCATCCGCCGCTGCCGAGGCCAGCGGGAGGAGCCCCGCGATCGTCGCGAGGGCCGCCGAGCCGGAGGCGCCGAGGACGCCCTCGAGGGCGGAGTCGATCGCGGGCGTCGTGATCTCGAGGGCCCGCCGGCCGCTCTCGGTCGGCGCGATGAGCGAGCCGCGCCGGTCGCTGGGATGCGGTGTGCGGGCGATCAGCCCGTCGGCCTCGAGCCGGTCGGCCAGCCGGCTGGCGGCGCCGACCGTGATGAGCAGCTCCTCCGCGATGTCCTGGACCCGCGTCGACCCGTCGGCGGCGGCGAGCTCGAGGATGCGGTGACGACCGAGCGACACCGCGCCCTCGACGGCCCGCAGTCGCCGTTCGACCTCGTTCCACAGATCGGTCTCGAAGCGCACGAGTGCTCGGAAGTCGGTCAAAGTCGATGCCATGGCATGAATGTACCAGGGAAGTTGCTTCCATGGAATGCTTCGGTGATCCTGAAGCGTCGGGCGGAAAGGGGAACGTCGAATGCGCCGTGCTCGGTTCCCGATCGCGCCTCAGCCGGGCACGAACGACATCGCCGCGTCGCACTCCTCGAGGCAGCTCAGCAGGTCGGTCAGCCCCGATCGCACGGTGCCGTCGCGGACCGGGAGCCGCTGAGGAGCACGGTCGGGGCACGGGATCGCCGCGATGCGGAGCGGTGATCAGTCCCGCACGCGGACCTCCACGGATCCGTCGCTCGCGCCCCTCAGCGACTCGACGTCGTCGACGACACCGAGTGGCACGATGCCGGGGTGCGCACCGACGCTGTCGTAGTAGAGGACGAGACCCTGGTCAGGGGCGTAGTAGCCGAGGGTGCCGGCCGGGGCGGCGGCACGATCCGGTGCTCCGCTGAGGTCGAGCGGCGAGGGGAGGGTCGCGATCTTCTCCTGCCCGCCGTAGTCACTGAAGTCGAGCTCCGCCGGGAGCTGGGCGAGCAGTGAGCGCCCCGCCGCGGTGTCCTCCACCGTTCCCGTGATCTCCACGTCGCCGAACTGCAGGGCGATCTGCGTCGGAGCGGCCGCCGCCGGTTGGCCGACCGGGGTCGGCGGGTCGGCCGACGCCGGACCGGCGGGGGTGGTCGTGGCCGGAGTGGTCCGAGCGGTGCTCGTCAGGGTGGTGGGCGCCGACGGTTCCGCGCTGCCCGTCGGAGAGCTGCCGGTCGGAGCGCTGCAGCCCGACAGCGTCAGCGCGAGGACCACGGCGGGCGCGAGCAGAGCCGGGGCAGCCCGTCCACCGGTGCTGGCCCGGACGCGCATCACCCGACCGCCTGTACGCCGGGGACCACGAGGACGTGTCCGAAGCTCGGGGTGTCTGTCACGGGGTTCTCCTCAGGATCGGCGCTGGCGGGTCGTGATGTCAGTCCGCAGCCGGCGCGGCCGCGTTCACCTGGGCGAGCGCGTTCAAGGTGCGCGGGTAGCCGATGTACGCGACCAGCACCGTCAGGACATCGAGGAGATCCGCTCGGGTGTTGCCGACGGTCAGGTTCGCGGTGACGTGACTCGTGACCTGACTGTCCGCGCCTCCGAGCGCCGCGAGAAGTGCGAAGGTGATGAGCTCACGCTGCTTCAGATCGAGTCCCGTGCGGGTGGAGAAGTCGCCGAAGCAGTTGCCGGCCAGGAACTCCGAGAAGCGGCGCGAGTCGACCGGACCCGAGAAGAGACCGTCGACGGCGTCCGCCCCGAAGATCTCCCTCTGCACGGCGAGCCCCGAGTCCCGGGCGTCGCCGGGAACAGGATCGCGGCTTCACGGAGAGCGTCGTCGCGAGCGGTCATCGCGGTGTCCTTTCGTCGTGGAGGTCGAGCTCAGGCTTGCGTCGTCGTGCCCGCGCACTCGTCGTCCGTGACGTGCTCGAGCCAGGTGGTCGTCGTCGCGGGGTCGTCGGCGTTCTCGTACATGGCGAGGTGCTCCATGAAGCTGTCCGCCGGGGCTGCGTGCCAGTGCTCCTGGCCGGGCGGGGTGTAGACGGTCTGCCCGGGAAGGGCTTCGATGATGTTCCCGTCGCGAGTTCCGAACCGGCCGATGCCCTGCGTGACGCGGAGGTACTGCCCGCGGGCGTGCGAGTGCCAGGCGGTGCGCGCACCGGGGGCGAAGCGGACGAGGCCGACGTTCATGTGCTGGCCGTCCTCGTGCGGGACGGCGATCATGTCGACCCAGACGTCGCCGGCGAACTGCGCGGGCGGGTTCTTGGTGGTGGGGCGGGCGGGTTCGATGTTCACGGTGTTCTCCTTCGTGTGCCGTGGTGCTGCACCGCACGGCTATTCGTGCGGTGCAGCAGGGGGATCGCCTAGAAGGTGATCATGGCCTTCAGGACCTGGCGCTCATCCATGGCGCGGTACGCGTCCGGGACGCCGTCGATGCCGATGGTGCGGTCGAAGACCCTGCCCGGGTCGATGGTGCCGTCGAGGATCGCCGGCATGAGCTGCTCGATGTATCCGCGGACGGGAGCGGGGCCGCCGGTCAGGGTTATGTTGCCGCCGAAGAGGCTGGCGAACCCCACGGGTGCGTCTTCGTACTGCGGGACGCCGACACGGCTGATGATGCCGCCGGGGCGGACGATCTTGTACGCCTGCTCGTACGCGGGCAGGTGGCCGACCGCCTCGAGCACCTTCCCGACTCCGACGCCGCCGGTGAGGTCCTTGACCTTGGCGATGCCCTCTTCGCCGCGCTCGGCGACGACGTCCGTGGCGCCGAACTCGACTCCGAGGTCGGTGCGGGCCTTGTGGCGACCCATGAGGATGATCCGCTCTGCGCCCTTCTGCTTGGCCGACAGCACGGCGAAGAGGCCGACGGCTCCGTCTCCGATCACGGCGACGGAGTCCCCGGGCGAGACATCGGCGCTGGTGGCGGCGTGCCATCCGGTGCCGTACACGTCCGACAGGGTCAGCAGAGACGTGAGCAGCGGCGACTTCTCGTCGACTCCCGGGACCTTGACGAGAGTTCCGTCGGCGAAGGGCACGCGGATGGCCTCGGCCTGGCCGCCGCCCATGCCGGGCATGTCCCAGAAGCCGCCGTGCACGCAGGACGTGTAGAGCCCTTCCTTGCAGAATTCGCACGTGCCGTCCGAGAACGAGAACGGCGAGATGACGAGGTCACCGACGGCGAGAGCGCGGACGTCGGCGCCGATCTCCTCGACGACGCCGATGAACTCGTGCCCCATCGACACGCCGTCGGTGTTCTTCTCCATGTCGCGGTACGGGTGCAGGTCGGACCCGCAGACGCAGGCGCGGACGATCCGGACGAGGGCGTCGGTCGCGTCCTGGAGGACGGGATCCGGTGCGTCGATGATGCGGACATCGCCGGCGCCGAACATGTATGCAGCCTTCATGAGTGTGACTCCTGAGTGTGAGGGAGGACCGGGCGGACGGTGATCAGACCGCTGTCGTCACGCGGGGTGGGGGCGTCCGTGGAGCGCATCGACCTGAGCCGCGGTGAACGCCGTTCGGCGGCCGAGGACGGTGATCCCGAGGGCGGCCGCGCCGAGCACGGCCATCAGGCCCGCGAGAACCACGGAGTCGAAAGCGTCGAGCAGGAGAGCGCCGAGGACTCCTGCGGCGAAGATGGCGAGGTTGAACGCGACGGGGAGGAAGGAGTTGGCGACGTCGGAGTTCTCGCGACCGGAGCGGCTGAGCGCCGACTGCAGCTGGGCCGAGGCACCGCCGAAGGCGATCCCCCACAGCACGCTCGCTCCCAGGACGGCTGCGGGAGCGCCCCGGCCCAGCAGGAGCACGAGGGCCGCGACGATGAACACCGCGACGCTCAGGTGCAGCAGCGCCCGCGGGAGACGGTCGATGAGAGCCGCAGTGATCGCGACTCCGACGATCGAGGAGACCCCGTAGACGAGGAGCACGAGGTCGGGGCCGAGACCGGACCCGCCCTCGCGCAGGAACGGAGCGACGTAGGTGTAGATCGTGTTGTGCGCCAGCATCCAGACGAAGATCGTCAGGCACACGATCGCCACGCCGGGCATCGCGAAGACGCGAGCCAGCGGGAGGCTCCCCGCCGCGGTCCTCGGCTGACCGGGGGCGTCAGGGACGAAGACGGCGATCATCACGAAGGTGATCAGCGCGATCAGGCTGAGTCCGCCGAAGGACCAGCGCCAGTCGAAGGTCGTTCCCAGCCAGGCGCCGAGCGGCGTGCCGAGGGCGAAGCCGACGGGCGCTCCCACCGAGACGATCGACAGCGCGAGTCCGGCGCGCCGACGTGGGCTGATCCTGCGGCCGTAGGCGGCCAGCATCCCCCAGATGATCCCCGTGAACGCTCCGGCGAAGAATCGCGAGACGAGTGAAAGCACCACATCGCTCGAGAGGGCGGTGACGGTGTTCGCCGCGATCAGGCACGCGATGACGACGAGGATGAGCGGCTTCCGCCGGAAGCCGCGGGTCATGCTGATCGCCGGGATCGTGACGATCACGGTCCCGAGTGCCCAGACGCTGATGAACTGTCCGACCGTTCCCTCGCTGATGCTCATCCCCTCCGCGATGACCGGAAGGAGGCCTGCGGGCATCGTCTCCGCCGCGACGAGGATGAACCCCATCGTCGCGAGGAGGGAGAGCGCGAGCCAGGGCATCGTGCGGGGCTCGGCTCGGTCGCTCGCGTCGGGGAGGAGCACGGGCAGGGTGGAGGTCATGGCGTCCTTCGGGGCTCGGGGGCGGCGTCGCAGGAGGCGGGAGCCGCACCGTGGCCGTGGAGAGAGGGAGAGGAGGGGGGTCAGCTCGCGGAGCTGGAGGTGAGGCGTGCGATGTCCTCTGTCGCGGCCCACGTGGCGAGGAGCCGCAGCTTGTCGTCGGAGGCGCTGCCCGGCACAGCCGGGTACACGGTCATCGAGTGGCCGGGGTCGTCCTGCAGTTCGGTCGCCTGGAACGTCAGCTCCAGCAGACCGACCGCGGGGTGGTTGAACTGCTTCAGACCGGTGTAGTGCCGTCGGACGTTGTGCTCCGCCCACCGAGTCCGGAAGTCGTCGCTGCGGATCGACAGCTCGCCGATGAGCGCGGCGAGCTGCGCGTCGCGCGGGTTGCGGCCTGCGTCGCGTCGCAGGATCGCGACGTTGACATCCGCGGCCCGCTCCCAGTCGGGGTAGAAGTCGTGCGACCGGGTGTCGAAGAAGATGAACCGGGAGTGGTTCGCCGGCCTCGCCGTGCTCCTGTACATCTCGGAGTACAGCGCGAAGCCGAGCGCGTTGGCGGCGACCAGGTCCATCCGGATGTTGGACACGAAGGCCGGAGCCCCGGTGATCGCGTCGAGCAGGTACTGCACCTCGGGTCGGACCTTCGCCGCGACGGGAGGCCGCGACCGGGAGCGGACTCCCGCCTCGTTCGCGGTTCGCGCGAGATCGCAGAGGTGGTCGTGCTCGGCACGATCGAGGACGAGAGCGCGAGCGATCGCGTCGAGGACGGAGTCGGAGACGCCCGACAGGTTCCCCCGCTCGAGCCTGGTGTAGTAGTCGACGCTCATGCCGGCGAGACGGGCCACCTCGTCTCGACGCAGCCCCGCGACTCGGCGACGACCGCCGCTGGGTTCGATCCCGGCCTGCTCGGGACTGATGCGCCCGCGACGCGACGCGAGGAACTCGCGTACCTCAGCTCGGTGATCCATGTCGGCAACGCTACGGACGCGTGATGCACGGGTGAAGGGTTCTGGTGGAACCTGTTTAGGCAGGGCACCCGTCGTGGTTCGTGCCCCTCGATGACGAGAGCGAGGAGGTGGGGCAGGAAGACGCCGAGGTTCCCATCGAGTGGCGCGAACGGGATGCCCCACTGAACGACGCCTCCCGCTTGGATCACGCGCATCACGTTGCGTCGATGCTTCGAGGCGACCGATCCACGCGTCTCTCGCCGACCCGACAGCTGATGATCCCGGTTGCGACACGATGGCGGTGTGCGTCGGCGAGGTCAGCGCTTGCGCGATCGCCGACACACCCCAGTGGGTCGTCGCCCGCGGCGAGAGTGCGCCTCGCTTCATCATTCAGGCGAGGGATGACGATGCTGCCTCTGGCGCGCTTCCGGCATCCAGCGGGACCCACCTCAGCCAGGCGCGAATCGAACGCCCGCACTCCTGTCAACGAGGAACGGCCCGCCGAAGCGGGCCGTTCGAGGCTCTTGGGAGCCGCACTGTCTCAACCAGTACTCGGTGGCTCCGAAGCCGGTGAGGGCCTGGATTCCGAGTGCGCCCGGAGGGATTCGAACCCCCAACCTTCTGATCCGTAGTCAGATGCTCTATCCGTTGAGCTACGGGCGCAGTCCATCGCGCAGCCCGGAGGGGCGCACGCAACGAGGTACGACTATACATGCCGCGAGGCGCGTCCGCGAATCCTCCAAAGCTCCCGCGAGGGAACCCGTTCCGCCCGAGACACGTCGCTGACAGGGCTCCCTGGGCGAGAACGGGTTCCGTCGGCACAGGCGCCGCGCGGGCCGCGTAGCGTTGCCCTCATGGAGGCAGCCGCGATCGAGCTCGTGCGCTTCGTCGTCTCGCCCCTGCACCGCTTCGAGGGCCGCCCCGCCGACGGGCCGGTCCCCTACGAGGGCAACGAGCAGCCCGATCGGATCGAGATCCGCGCAGGTCTCGGGATCGTCGGCGACCGCTACTTCGCCAAGCGCGCCCACCGCACCGCAGCCGTCACCCTCTACGCGATCGAGTCGCTCGAGCACGTCGCCGCCGAGCTCGGCGCCGACCCGTTCGACCCGGCAGACGTCCGCCGCAACATCGTCGTGCGCGGAGCCGACATCGACGCCCTCGCGGGCCGCACCTTCGCGATCGAGCAGGCCGGCGAGCGCCTCGAGTTCCAGGGCGGCCGGCCGGCGAACCCGTGCGCGTGGATGAACGTCTCGCTCGCGCCGGGGGCGCACAGGGCCATGCGGAGGCGCGGCGGGGTCCGCACCGCCCCGCTCACGAACGGGGTCCTCCACCTCGGCCCGGCCCGGCTGATCCTGCACCCTTCCGAGGACATGCTCCTCTGAGTCCACGCGAGGAGGTGCCGATCCGACGAGCATCTAGGCTCGCACAGACCCCGATCCCGAGGAGGCGACCGTGCCCCGACCGAGCGACCCGCTGCGCTCCCTCGCCTCGAGCATCCGGCCCGGCGTCCGCGACGTCTTCGCCACCACCCGCTCCCGCCGCCGCGACCCGCGCCGCCGCTACCGGAGCACCGACGTCTCCGTGAAGCGCGTCCGCCACCGCGACGTGTGGGCGCGGGTGAGCACGGTCGGCCGCGAGGGCGAGCGCACCTTCGTCCTGGTCCCGGGCATCGGAGTCGCCGCCACCTACTTCGAGCGGCTCGCCCCCGCCCTGAACGAGTTCGGTCCGGTGCACGCGCTCGACCTGCCGGGCTTCGGCGGCGTGCCGCACCCTCCGTACGCGCGGCGGATGAGCATCGGCGACTACGCCGAGCTCGTCGGCGCGGTCATCGACGAGCTCGGACTCGATGATCCCGTCGTCCTCGGCCACTCGATGGGCACCCAGGTGGTCGCCGAGCTGGCCGCGAGGCGCCCCGAGCTCACGACCATCGTGCTGCTCGGCCCGGTGATGAACCGCCGCGAGCGCCGCCTCCCGATCGCGGCCCTCCGCTTCGCGCAGTCGAGCCTCCGGGAGCCGATGAAGGTCGCGATCCTCGCGGCCGCCGCCTACCTCCTCTGCGGCCCGCGCTGGTTCTCGCGCGTGCTGCCCGAGATGATGCACTACCCGATCGAGCGGACCGTGCCGCGCATCCGCGCCTCGACCCTCGTCATCCGCGGCGAGTACGACCGGCTGGTGCCGCGCGAGTGGGTCGAGGAGGTCGCGGAGGCGATCCCGCACGCCCGCGCCTGGGAGATCCCCGACGCCTCCCACTCCGTGATGCACGCGCACGCCGAGGAGGTCGCGCGCCTCTGCGTCGAGCACGCCCGCGCTCCGCAGCCCGACCGGGGCGAGGCCGAGCTCCGGCGCTTCCCCGACGACGAGGTCGACCGATCCCAGGAGGACGCCGCCGCGCCCGATCCGCTCGGAGCCGCCCTCGGCCGGGTGACCGAGCTCGCCGGCATCCTCGTCGACGACGACTCGCTCATCGCCGAGGGCAAGACGCAGCACGCCGAGGCGACCGATCCGAAGGCGCTCCGCGACGAGCCGGGAGGCGAGGCCTGACGGCCCTACGCCGCCTGCAGCTCCCGCACGATCTCGAGGGTCCGCAGCTTCGACGACACGGTCGCCGAGGCGGGTGACACGATCAGCTCGTCGGCGCCGGTCGACCCGAGCAGCGACCCGAGCGCCGCCCGCACCTGCCCGGGCGTCCCGAACGCCTGCCGCGCCTTCCTCTGCAGCACGACCTCCTCCTCCATCGGCGTGAACACGTGAGCAGCCGCCTCCTCGACCGAGACCGGCTCGGGCTTCGCGCCCCGCCGCATCCGGAGGAACGTGAGCATGCCCGGCCGCGACTCGCGCTCGACGACGTCGGCGTCGTCGTCGGCCACGACCTGCACGCTGACCGCCGAGTGCGGGGCGGCGAGATCGTCGCTGGGTCGGAACGACGAGCGGTACAGCGCGAGCGCCTCCTCGGTGTTCTCGCCCGAGAAGTGGTGCGCGAAGGCGAACGGCAGCCCCAGCGCTCCGGCGACCTGGGCGCTGTACCCGCTCGAGCCGAGCAGCCAGATCTGCGGGATGTCGCCGAGCCCGGGAACCGCCGTGATCCCGGCCAGCGGGTTGTTCGGGCTCATCGAGCCCTCGAAGAAGCCGATCAGGTCGAGGAGCTCCTGCGGGAAGTCCTCGGCTCCGAGCCCCTTCTCGGTGCGCCGCAGTGCCGCGGCGGTCGCCCCGTCGGTCCCGGGCGCTCGGCCGATCCCGAGATCGATGCGGTCGCCGTAGAGCGCGCGCAGGGTTCCGAACTGCTCCGCGACGACGAGCGGCGCGTGGTTGGGGAGCATCACTCCTCCGCTGCCCACGCGGATCCGCTCGGTGCGGGCCGCGATGCCCGCGATCAGCACGGCCGGTGCACTCGAGACGATCCCGGGCATCCCGTGGTGCTCGGCGACCCAGAAGCGCTCGTAGCCGAGCCGCTCCGCGTGCTGCGCGAGCGCGATGCTCCCTGCGACCGCATCGGCGTTGGTGCCGCCGAACGGCCGGGCGGCGAGGTCGAGGACGGCGAGGGGGACGGAGGCGAGGGAGACCGAGGACATCATCGGACCGAACCGGCTCGCGGCGGAGCGCATTCCCCGCTCAGGACTCCTCGCCCACGATCTCCTCGCGGATGCGGCGGAGGTCCTCGGCGAGCGCGCCGAGCAGGATCCAGTGCTCGGGATGCGGTGTCGCGATCACGAGCGGCGCGGTGAGCGCCGGCAGCTCGTCGGTGATCACCTCCGGCTCGGGGACGGCGACCGACGACTGCACGAGCAGCCGCAGGTCGTGCGCCGCGCGGTGCAGCTGCACGGCGATGTCGGCGATGGTGGGCTCGCGCACCAGGTCGCCGTCGTAGAGGTCGTGCACGGTCCGGGTCATCCCGCGCACGCGGGTGACGATGCGGGCGAGCCGCGGGGTGATGGAGTCCAGCGCCACCAGCCGGTCGCGGTGGGCCGACCGGCGCGGGTTCAGCCGGAGCGACTCCTCCCCCGTGGCGATCGCCTCCTCGGCCTTGCGCTGCATGGTCTGCAGGAGTCGGGCGTTGATCAGGAGCTCGTCGAGCCGGGCACGCGGCACCGGTTTCTGCAGCACGTCGGCGAGGTCGTCGAGCGCTGCGGCCAGCTGCGCCGTCAGATCGCCGACGGCCCGCTCGGCCGGCGCGAGGGTGACCGGCGGCACGATCACTCCGTTGACCACGACTCCGACGGCAGCGCCGATCAGCGTCTCGATGATGCGGTCGAACGCGTAGTTGGGTGTGACGGCGCCGACCGAGAGCACGAGCATCGCGCTGATCGGGATCTGCACCGCGGAGGCGGGAGTCAGGCGGATCGCCCAGCCCAGGGCGATCGCCGCGACGATCGCGAGCAGCACGATCGCGCTCTCGTCGCCCAGGAGGGTGCCGATCAGCGACCCGACGACGACGCCGACGATGACGCCGACGCTGCGCTCGAGGGCCTTCGAGAACGACTGGTTCACGCTCGGCGCGACCACCAGCAGGGCGGCGATCGCGCCGAACACGGGCAGCGTGTCGGGGAAGATCAGGCTCGCGAGGATCCAGGTGACGATCGTCGCGACCGCGGTCTTGACCAGCTGCAGCAGCGGCGGCCGCGACGCCACGGTGAAGCTCGAGGTCAGGCGCATGGCTCCACGGTAGCGAGCGCTCCGGAGGCGGGAGTCACGGCTTCTGCGCGGCCTCCACGCTCGCGAGCACGGCCCGGAGGGAGCGCGCGGCCCCGTCGCGCAGGCCCGCCGGCACCGCGGCGAGCAGTCCCCGCTCCACCTCGAGAACCTCGGGGAACGCGAGGTCGATGAGGGAGGCGCCGGCCGCGGTCAGCGCGATCAGCGCGCCGCGCCCGTCGGTCGGGTTCGCCGAGCGCGCGACCAGCCCTCGCCTCTCGAGCGCGTGCAGGCGCTTCGTGATCGCGGGAGCCGAGGCGAGGCCGATCGTGCGGAGCGCGGTCGGCGACTGGGGGGCGCCGGCGCGGCGGAGCGTCGTCAGCACGTCGAACTCGCCGCGGGTGAGCTCGAAGGCGGCGAGCCGCTCCTCCGTCGCCCGGACGACGAGGGCGGAGGCGCGGATCAGTCGCCCGACGATCTCGACCGCTTCCGTGTCGAGATCGGGCCGCAGCGCCGCCCATCCGGCACGGATCTCGTCGACCGCGTCCGTTGCGAGGTGGCTCCCGGAGTCATTCACGAGTAAAGTATATTTGGTTCACCCGTGAACCATTACTCCGGCCGGTGCCGCTCGGACTCCGGCCGACCTGAGGACCTCATGCCCGTCACCACTCCCCTGATGCCCCACCCGCGCGAGCTGATCGCCTTCGGACCCCACAACGGCGCGCACCGGGTCGCGGTCCGCGCCGGGATCTCGATGGCCGTCCCGCTCCTGCTCCTGTGGGCCGTCGGCCGCACCGATCTCGCGCTCTACGCGACCTTCGGCGCCTTCACCGCGCTCTACGGTCGTCAGCACACCCACCGGCCGCGTCTCGCGATGCAGCTCTCGGCCGCCGCCTACCTCGTCGCGATGGTGACGATCGGCACGGCCGTCGCGCTCTCCCCGGTGCGCGAGTGGCTGATCATCCCGGTCGTCACCCTCGCGACCGCAGGAGCCGCGTACCTCAGCGACGCCCTGCACTGGCACCCGCCGGGGCCGCTCTTCCCGGTGTTCGCGGTCACGGCCTGCGCCTCGGTGGCGGTCGAGCCGTCGCGCCTCGTCGAGGCGTTCGCCCTCGCCTCCGCCTCGGCCGCGTTCGCGCTGCTCGTGGGGGTGAGCGGCATCGCCTCTCCCCGCGCGCGCCGTCTCGCACCGACCCCGTGGCGCACCTCGTTCCGAGCCGCGGCGACTCGCCCCGCGACCCGCGCGGCGATCGTCCGCTTCGCCGCCGTCGTGCTCGTCGCGGGGGCGATCCCGACGGCGACCGGCCTCGGGCACCCCTACTGGGCGATGGTCTCGGCCGTGGCCGCCGTGTCGGGAGTCGACGCGACGGCCCGCCTCGTCCGCGCCGGCCACCGGATGCTCGGCACCGTCGTCGGAGTCGCGATCGCCGCCGCGCTCCTCGCCCTCCCGCTGTCGCCGCTCGGCACGATCGTGGTCGTGGTGCTCCTCCAGATGACCGCCGAGCTCGTCGTCGGCCGCAACTACGGCCTCACGCTCGCATTCGTCACCCCGCTCGCCATCCTGATGGTCGAGCTGGCGCACAGCACCGACGAGCTCGTGCTGCTGCGCGACCGCGCACTCGAGACGGCGATCGGCGTGGCCGTCGGAGTCGTCGCGACCCTCCTCGCGCACGCCGCGGCGAGCCGGCGCGCCGCGGGCTGAGACGCGGGCGCTCCGGTCGGAGCAGCCCGAAGCACTCCCGCTGCTCCCGGTCGCTCACCGGCGCGAGGTGGCGCTCGAACTCCGCCGCGGAACACCGGCACCTGGACGATCACGGAGCGCATCCGCACGTTCTCCGTGGTCTTCAGGCCTTGAACGTCTCCGCCCGTCGACTGCCCCCCGTCTCGAGGTGGTCGTGCACCATCCGGACCACGCCGGCGCCCTCGCCGATCGCCGCCGAGAGGCGCTTCACCGACCGGCTGCGCGCGTCTCCGACCGCGAAGACCCCGGGGACCGACGTCTCGAGGGCGGGCCTGCTCGCCCCCGACGCGGACGTGCCGGCTCCCGTGACGAGGTAGCCGCGCTCGTCGCGGTCGAACTCCGGCCCGAGCCACGACGTCGCCGGTGTCGCCCCGACGATCACGAAGAGGTGCGCCGCGGCGAGCTCCGCCCGCGCGCCGGAGGGCGCGCGCTCGACGACGATCGACTCGAGGCGGTCCTCGCCGCGCGCCTCGACCACCACGGTGCGCAGATGCACCGTGATGCGGGGATGATCCTCGACCTGGACGATCAGGTAGCGCGACATGCTCGCGGCCAGGTCCGGCCCCCGGACGACCAGATGGACGTGCGACGCGGTGCCCGCCAGGAAGACGGCGGCCTGCCCCGCCGAGTTGCCGCCTCCCACCACCACGACCCCGGCCGCGCCGCAGTGGCGCGCTTCGTTGAGCGTCGCGGCGTAGTGGACGCCGGTGTGCTCGAAGCGGTCGAGGTCCACCGCATCGAGGCGGTTGCACCGCATGCCCGACGCGATCACCACCGCCCGTGGAGAGACGACCGATCCGTCCGAGAAGCGGACCTCGAGCACCCCTCCGTCGGCACGGAGGCTCTGGGCGGCCGAGGGGGCGACGAGCGTGGCGCCGAACTTCGCGACCTGGAGGGTGGCGCGCTCGGCGAGCTCCGCACCCGGGATCCCGGAGGGGAATCCGAGGTAGTTCTCGATCCGCGCCGACAGGGCCGCCTGGCCGCCGGTCGCGACGGCGTCGGTGAGGACCACGGAGAGTCCGTCGGAGGCCGCGTAGACGGCGGCGGCGAGACCCGCCGGCCCCGCGCCGACGACGAGGAGGTCGGTGCTCGCCGGGGGCCGGGTGCTCCGCATGCCCAGCGCCTCCGCGAGCTCCGCGACCGACGGGTTCCGGAGGAGTCGCGAACCGGCGACGACGACCACCGGCACGTCTGCTGCATCCAGCCCCGCCCGCCGCAGGATCACCTCGGCGCCCTGGTCGCGCTCCACGTCGAGGAGGCGGTGCGGCACCCTGTTCCGCGCGGCGAAGTCGAGCAGCCGGCGGGTGTCGGGAGAGAAGGGCGACCCGACGATCCTGAGCCCCGCGCCGAACCCGATCGCCAGCGACCGGCGGATGAGGTACGCGCGCAGGACGACGTCGCCGACGAGCGGGTCGCCCGTCACGATCCTCTCGAGCGCCTCGACCGGCACCGCGAGCACGGTGCCGTCGTCGACCGCGGTGATCGTCGCGAACGACGGCTGCCCCTCCAGCAGCCCGATGTCACCGGCGAAGCGGCCGGGACCGTGGATGTCGACCCGCTCCCCCTCGGCGACCGCGAGCCGGCCCTCGAGCACGGCGAAGAACGCGGAGGGGGACTCGCCCGCGAGGGCCAGCACCTGGCCCTCCACGACCGCCACCCTCGAGCCGACCGCTCCGAGCGCCTCCAGCTGCACGGGCGTGAGCCGGGGAAACGCCCCGAGCGTGTCGGGAGTCTCCTCGACGACGCCCGGGGAGCCGACTCCCCCGGTCATGCGAAGTCCTCGTCGATGTAGCACCAGCGCCAGGTCTCCCCCGCTTCGAGGGAGCGGACGATCGGGTGCCGGTGGCGCAGGGCGTGCGCTCGTGCGTGCCTCATCGGCGAGGAGTCGCAGCACCCGACGGTGCCGCAGGTCAAGCACAGTCGGAGGTGGACCCATGGCGTGCCGAGTGCCAGGCAGTCCTCGCAGGCACCCGGCGTGCGGGGCGTCACGGCGCGGACGGCGGCCAGATGGGGATCGGGACGGACGGTCATGAGGGTTCTCCGTGCTCGGCGCCCGGGGAGGCGCCCCTGAACTCGCGCGAGTCCTTCTCCATCGCCTCGTCGAACCACCGCCGCAACACGGCGACCGGCGCGGCGCCGGCCTGGCGCGCGACGACCCGGCCCCGGTGCATGACGAGCAGCGTCGGCACGGCCTGCACCGAGAACCGCGACGACAGTCCCGGCGCTCGATCGACGTCCACGGTGACGAGCTTCACCTCGCCCGCCCTCTCGCGGGCCAGCTGCTCCAGCACCGGGCTGACCATCCGGCAGGGGCCGCACCAGGTCGCCCACATGTCGACGATCACCGGCGGGTCCGCGTTCTCGGCGACCTCGGCGAAGGTGTCGTCGAGAGCCTGGACGATCCACGGGAGGGCCGTGCCGCAGTTCGCGCAGCGCGGTCGACCGGAGGCGGCCGCGGGCACGCGGTTCCGGCGACCGCACTCGGCGCAGCGGACGATCGTCGTCGCCGTCATCTCACGACCTCGACGTCCGCGTCGGTCGCCGCGCGGTCGAGGTCGATGGCGAGGTCACCGTCCCGCACATCGATGCGCACCACCGACCCCTCACCCACGGCGTCGGACAGGAGCGCCCTCCCCAGACGGGTCTCGATGTCGTGCGAGATGTAGCGCCGCAGGGGCCTCGCCCCGTAGAGCGGGTCGTATCCGCGGACCGCGATCAGCCGCCGCGCCTCCGGAGTGAGCTCGAGCGCGATCTGCCGGTCGGCGAGGCGTCGGCGGAGATCGGCCATCAGCAGCTCCACGATCGATTCGATCTGCTCCAGGCCGAGGGGCGCGAAGACGACGATGTCGTCGACGCGGTTGAGGAACTCCGGGCGGAAGCGGCCGCGCAGCTCGGTGAGGACCAGGTCGCGCACGTCGCCGGTGATGCCTCCGCTGCTGTCCCGGGGACCGGTCAGCAGGTGGTCCGCCCCGATGTTGGAGGTCATGATCACCACGGTGTTCCGGAAGTCGGTCGTGCGGCCCTGGCTGTCGGTGATGCGGCCGTCGTCGAGCACCTGCAGCAGGGTGTTGAAGACGTCCGGATGCGCCTTCTCGATCTCGTCGAAGAGCACGACGCAGTAGGGTCGCCGCCGCACCGCCTCCGTGAGCTGCCCGCCCTCGTCGTACCCGACGTACCCGGGAGGGGCTCCGACCAGCCTGCTGACGGTGTGCCGCTCCTGGTACTCGCTCATGTCGAGGCGGATCATCGCCGACTCGCTGTCGAACAGCGCACCGGCCAGCGCCTTGGCGAGCTCGGTCTTGCCGACACCGGTCGGCCCCAGGAAGATGAACGACCCGATCGGGCGCCGGGGGTCGCGGATGCCCGATCGAGCGCGGATGATCGCGTCGGCGACCAGGCCGACGGCCTCCGGCTGCCCGACGACCCGCTCCTGCAGGACCTCGTCGAGCTTCAGCACCTTCGCCCGCTCGCCCTCCTGGAGGCGCGCCACGGGGATCCCGGTCCAGGCGGCCACGATCTCGGCGATCTCCTCCTCGGTCACGACCTCGCGCAGCATCCGCTGCGGGCCCTGCTTCGACAGGAGCCGCGCCTCCTCGGCGGCGAGGTGGCGCTCGATCTCGGAGAGCGTGCCGTAGCGGAGCGCGGCGGCGCGGTCGAGGTCGTAGCTGCGCTCGGCGTCCTCCGCCTCCCGCCGCACCCTCTCGAGATCGCTGCGCAGCTCCTGCACCTTCCGGATGGCCTGGCGCTCGGCCTCCCACTGCGCGCGTTTCGCGTCCGCGTCCGCCCGCAGGTCCGCGAGCTCGCGGCGCAGCTCCTCGAGGCGGAGGCGGCTCGGCGCGTCCTCCTCCTTCGCGAGGGCGGCCTCCTCGATCTCGAGACGGGTCACGCGACGGGTCAGCTCGTCGAGCTCGGCCGGCATCGAGTCGATCTCGGTGCGCAGCCGCGCGCACGCCTCGTCGACGAGGTCGATGGCCTTGTCCGGCAGGAACCGGTCGGTGATGTACCGGTGCGAGAGGGTCGCGGCCGCGACGAGCGCGTTGTCCTGGATGCGCACGCCGTGGAAGACCTCGAGGCGCTCGCGCAGCCCTCGCAGGATGGAGACGGCGTCCTCGACGCCGGGCTCCTCCACCAGCACCGTCTGGAACCGGCGCTCGAGCGCGGCGTCCTTCTCGATGTGCCGGCGGTACTCGTCCAGCGTCGTCGCGCCGATGAGGTGGAGCTCGCCCCGCGCGAGCATGGGCTTGAGCATGTTGCCCGCGTCCATCGCGCCCTCGGTCGCACCGGCACCCACCAGCGTGTGCAGTTCGTCGATGAACAGGAGGATGCGGCCGTCGGAGGAGATGACCTCCGCCAGCACCGCCTTCATCCGCTCCTCGAACTCGCCGCGGTACTTCGCGCCGGCGATGAGAGCCGCGAGATCGAGCTGGAAGACCGTCTTGTCGCGGAGCCCCTCGGGCACATCGGTGCGGACGATCCGCTGGGCGAGACCCTCGACGATGGCGGTCTTGCCGACGCCGGGCTCCCCGATCAGCACCGGGTTGTTCTTCGTCTTGCGCGACAGGATCTGGATGACGCGGCGGATCTCGGTGTCGCGGCCGATGACCGGATCCAGTCGTCCCGCGCGCGCGTCGTCCACCAGGTCGCGGCCGTACTTCTGCAGGGCCTCGTAGGTCTGCTCGGGGGTCGCCGAGGTGACGTGCTGGTTCCCGCGGACACCGGCGAGCGCCGTCAGGAAGCCCTCCCGCGTCACCCCGTCGCTCTGCAGGAGGCGCGCCGTCGCACTCCCGGCGTCGTCGGCGAGCGCGAGCAGCAGGTGCTCGACCGAGACGTAGGAGTCCTTGAGGCGCTTCGCCTCCCGCTCCGCTCGGTCCAGGGTCGCCGCCAGAGCTCTCGAGACCCGGACCTGGCCGGGCGTCATCCCGGAGCCCGTGGTTCTCGGCTTGCGCTCGACCGCCCGCTGCACGTCGCCGAGAAGCACCGTCAGGTCGACCCCCGACGCCTCGAGCAGTCGCGGGACGAGGCCCCCCTCCTGGGTGAGCAGGGCGAGAAGGAGGTGCTCGCTCTCGGTCTCCGTCTGCCCGTTCCGGGTCGCGATGTCCTGCGCCTCCCGGAGGGCCTCCTGGGATCTCTGAGTGAGCATGTTCATGTCCATGGCGGTGTCGCCTCTCCGGAGTGGATCACCCGTCGTCGGTTCTCGAGCACGTCGATCCGGGCGAGCAGATCGATGACCAGAGCGACGGCGGCGTAGTTGAGTGAGAGATCGGCGTGCAGCCGCAGGATCCGGCGCACGAGTGCGGGGGCGGCCGGCTCGAACCACAGGCGCCCGCCGGCGTCGCGGCGCGCGGGCACGAGCCCGAGCTCGACGAACCGCACGATCAGCTCGGGGTGGGTGCCGGACGCGGCGGCGACCCTCTCGAGGTCGAGCCGGAGGGGGAGCATCGGAAGCAGAGGGGAGGTCATGATGCCCGCCTGGGGTCGTAGGCGGACTCCCGCTGGAGGTTCTCGAAGAGCTCGCGTTCACGGTCGGTGAGGTGCGGGGGGACCATGATCCTGACCCTCGCGAACAGGTCGCCCGGCTCTCCGTGCTGCTGCGGCATGCCCTGACCCCTCAGTCGCAGCCGCCGGCCGCTGGACGAGCCGGGTGGGACCCGCACGGTGATCGGGCCACCGGGTGCCCGGGCCGAGACGCTCGCTCCCAGTGCGGCCTCCCAGGGCGAGATCAGGAGGTCCATCTCGATGTCCTTCCCGTCCACGCGGAGGCGACGGTCGGGTCGGATGCGGAACGTGACGACGAGGTCGCCCAGCCCGCCCTCGTCCCGGCCGGCTCCTCCGGCCCCGGTGACGCGCATCCGCTGACCGTCGACGACGCCGGCCGGGATGTCGAGGTCGAGGGTCCGGCGGTCGCCGTCGGGACCGGAGACGACGATCGTGCGCGCGCCACCGCGGAAGGCCTCGTCGACCGTGAGCTCGAGGGTGAGCTCGTGGTCCGCCCCGCGCATCGACCCGAACACCTCGCCGAAGAGGTCGTCCCAGTCGACCGTGGCGCCTCCCGGACCGGCACCGCTCCGAGCGCTCGACCAGGTGGGTCCGGCCGGCCCGCGTCGCGGCCCGGTGCGCCCGCCACCACCCGCCGCGCCCGACCGCGACCGCGACCCGTACTCGCGTTCGGATCCCGCGTACTGGCGGAACTCCGGCCCGAACCGGTCGTACTGGGCCCGCGAGTCCGGATCGGCGAGCACGTGGTACGCCTCGCTGATCTGCTTGAAACGGTCCTCCGCGTCGGCGCCCTTGTTCACGTCGGGGTGGTACTCGCGCGCCAGTGCGCGGTAGGCGCGCTGGATCTCCTTCGCATCGGCCGAGCGCGGGACGCCGAGCAGTCGGTAGTAGTCCTCGGCGGCCACGAGCTCACTCCTCGGCTGCGGTGACGACGACTCCGGCGGGCCGCAGCAGCCGCTCCGCGCTCCCGAAGCCGAGGCGGGGGACGGCCACGACCGTCCGGGGCGGCTGGTCGCCCCGTTCGAGCACCGACACGACCTCGTGGAGCCGGGGGTCGAAGGGCACTCCGACCTGATCGATCCGGGGGTAGCCGAGGCGCTCGAGGGCTGCCACGGCCTGCTCGCGGATCGACTCCATGCCGTCGGCCAGGCCGGCATCGGCCGCCCGCGCGTACGCGACGGCGTCCTGGAGACCGTCGACCACGGGGAGGAAGACGGAGGCGGCGCGGGCCCGTTCGGCGTCGATGGCCAGGGTGAGCTCCCGGGCCGAGCGCTTCCGAGTGTTGTCGAGGTCGGCGGCCGCCCGCTTCCACCGGTCCTCGAGCTCGGCGCGACGCTGGTCGAGATCGTCGGGTGGGGCGTTCGTGGCGTCCATGACACGGTCCCTCAGCGTCGATCGAACTCGGCGTCGACGACGTCGTCGGAATCGGCGTCGTCGGAATCGTCCTCGGCCGAGGACGCGCCGGGGGCCCGAGCGACGGACAGCGCGGCGTCCATCTGCTGCAGTTCGCTGGTCAGCTCGCGGGCCTCGGAGGCGGGGACCTCGCGCCCGACGGCGTCGCGCGCCTGCCCGGTCAGCATCTCGGCACGCGCGCGCTCGTGCTGCGGCACCGACTCGCCGTGCTCCGCCAGCGTGCGCTCGACGCGGTAGACGGCGGCGTCCAGCTCGTTGCGGGCATCGACGTCCGCGCGCAGATCCTGGTCCTCGGCCCGGTGCTGCTCCGCCTCCTGCACCATGCGCTCGATCTCGGCCTGGTCGAGATTCGTCGTGCCGCTGATCGTGATCCCCTGCTCGACTCCGGTGTCCTTGTCGCGCGCCTTCACGTTCAGGATGCCGTTGGCGTCGATGTCGAAGGTCACCTCGACCTGCGGCTCGCCCCGCGGCGCCGGACGGATGCCGGTGAGGGTGAAGCGGCCGAGCACGCGGTTGTCGGCGGCTCGTTCCCGCTCGCCCTGGAGCACCACGATCTCGACGGAGTCCTGGCTGTCCTGAGCGGTGGAGAACACCTCGCTCCGTCGAGCTGGGATGGTGGTGTTGCGCTCGATGATCGTCGTCATCACCCCGCCGCGCGTCTCGACGCCCAGCGAGAGCGGCGTCACATCGAGCAGGAGCACGTCGCTGACGTCGCCCTTCAGGACGCCCGCCTGGATGGCGGCACCGACCGCGACCACCTCGTCGGGGTTCACCGTCATGTTCGGGTCCTTGCCCCCGGTGAGCCGCTTGACGAGGTTCTGCACGGCCGGGATCCTCGTCGAGCCGCCGACCAGGATGACCTCGTCGATGTCGTTCTCGGTGACCTTCGCGTCCTCCATCGCCCGGCGCACCGGACCGAGGCACCGTTCGACGAGGTCGGCGGTGATGTTCTCGAAGGTGGCGCGCTTGAGCGTCGCGGTCAGGTGCTTCGGACCGGCCGCGTCCGCCGTGACGAACGGCAGGCTGATCTGGGTCTGGCTGACGGTGCTGAGCTCGACCTTCGCCTTCTCGGCCGCCTCGAATAGGCGCTGGAGGGCCTGGGGGTCGTTCCGGAGGTCGATGCCCTCCGCACTCTGGAACTCGTCGGCGAGGTGGTCGACCAGCCGGCGGTCGAAGTCGTCCCCGCCGAGGTGGGTGTCGCCCGCCGTCGAGCGCACCTCGACCACCCCGTCGCCGACGTCGAGGAGGCTGACGTCGAAGGTGCCGCCGCCCAGATCGAAGACGAGCACGGTCTCGTGCCCCTTCTTGTCGAGGCCGTAGGCGAGCGCGGCCGCCGTCGGCTCGTTGATGATGCGCAGCACCTCGAGACCTGCGATGCGGCCGGCGTCCTTCGTCGCCGTGCGCTGAGCGTCGTTGAAGTAGGCGGGGACGGTGATGACCGCCTCCGTCACCTTCTCGCCGAGGAACTTCGCGGCGTCGTCGACCAGCTTGCGCAGCACGAGCGCACTGATCTCCTCGGGCGCCGAGAGCTTGTCGCGGATCGTGAACCTGGCCTCGCCGTTCGGACCGGGGACGATGTCGAAGCCGACCGCCTTCGACTCCTCCTCGATCTCGTCGAACGTCCTGCCGATGAAGCGCTTGGCCGACGAGATGGTGCCCTTGGGGTTGAGGATCGACTGCCGTCTGGCGAGCTGCCCGACGAGCCGTTCCCCGGTGTCGGTGAACGCGACGACGGAGGGGGTCGTGCGCGCGCCCTCCGCATTGGGGATGACCTTCGCCTCCCCGCCCTCCCAGACCGCGATGACCGAGTTCGTGGTGCCCAGGTCGATACCGACCGCCTTCGCCATCGGACGTCTCCTCTCCTCGAGCCTCCGGGCTGTGCACCCGGGGCGTCTCGCTCGTGCGGCGACGGCGTCGCTGAGGCCGAGTGTGCACCCGGGGACGGCTGGTCTCTTCGACCCGGGAGGGCCAAATACGGGCCCGCGATCGCACTGTCGGGCCCGGTCGGAAGCCGCTAGCGTGAGGCACGGAGCCATCACCATGTGCGCAGTGAGCGATCCACCGTCAGTCGCACGATCCGACATCGACGCCACCGGCCGGTCGGACCTGTTCGACTTCTCCAGGGCGGGCTCGGCGATTCTCGAGCAGCCCACGGTGCGCCGGACGGTGCGGCTCGCATCGGCCGCGGCCAGGACGATCACCGGATGCGCGGTCCTCGCGGTGTACATCGCCGACCGCGGCACCCTCTCCCGCTACTCCGGGAGGGCGAACCGTCGACTGGATCTGCTGGTGGAGGCGCGGGCGGGCTCGAGCGGGGCCCTGACGAGCGACCGCGGCTGGAGATACGCGCTGTTCCTCCGTGCGGGCGGCGCCGTCAGGGGGGCGTTCGCGCTCGAGGCCGCGGCCGAGCCGTCGCGCGAGGCCCTGGTCCTGCTCTGCGCACTGGCCGAGCCGGCCGGCGCCGCGCTCGCCGCGACCGAGCTCCTCGAGCGGGAACGCCGTCGCGCCCGCGAGCTGTGGCGGCTGGGCGAGGCGCAGGCGAGCGAGAACCGCACTCTGGCGGCGACGATCGCGCGTCTGGACGCGCACGAGCACATCCGGGTCGCGTTCGACGCCGCGGCGGGCGACGGCGAGACCCGGATCATCGCCGTGCTGAGCGCCCTCACCGGGCGATCCGTCGTGCTGCAGGACTCCTTCGGCAACGAACGCGCCTTCGTCCCTGTCGACGGCTCCGCTGCACCGCCGAACCTCCGCTCCTGCGTCGGAGCTCCGGCCGCCGCTCGGGGGGCACCCGGCTGGCGGTGCACGACGATCTGCTCGGGTGAGGAGGCCGTAGGCGTGATCGGCGTCCACGACCCCGACGACGACCTGAGCGACGACGACCTCTTCGCCCTCGAGCACGCCCGCGCGCTGATGGCGATCGAACTCGTCCATCACCGCAGCATCGCGGAGGTCGAGATCCGACTGGGCCGCGATCTCGCCGACGACCTCGTCGCCGGCTGCGACGGCGTCGAGGCTCTCGCCCGCGCCGAGCTGCTCCACTTCGATCTCAGCGGCCACCTGCGCGCCGTGCTCGTCTCGTGGGAGCGCCCGACTCCGAGCAGGGTGGACATCGCGACGGCGCTCCGCCACGAGCTCACGGTGATGCACGCGCCGGCTCTCGTCTCGCGACGGACGGACGGGGCCGTCCTCGCGATCGTGTCCGATCGTCACGACCTCTCGGGCCTCTACGAGAGGCTGGCGTCGACGACGGACAGCGCGCGCGGCACGATCGGCGTCGGCGGGCGCTGCGTCGCCCGCGATCTCCCCCGCTCGTTCGCCGAGGCGACCCGAACCCTCCGGATCCGCGTCGAGTCGTCCCAACCGCACGGCTTCTCGCACCACGACGACCTCGGGCTGCTCCGCATCCTCGACACCTCCGACGGCGGAGTCGAGCTCGCCGCCTATCTCGAGACGTGGCTCGGCGCGCTGATCGCCCACGACCGGGACCACCACCCCGAGCTCGTCCGGACGCTGACCGTGTACCTGGACTCGGGGGGCAACTACGACCGCACGGCGGAGGCGCTGACGATCCACCGGAGCACGCTGCGCTACCGGCTCGGCCGCATCCGCGAGCTGAGCGGTCGCGACCTGGCCGACCCCGAGTGCCGGTTCAATCTCCACATCGCGGTCCGCGCTCGCGCGGCACTGCGAGACGGCTCGCGCTGATCCGCGCCGGGCCGACTGCGCGACGAAGGAGGCGAGGACCGTGGAATCCGATCCGCACGAGGCGGAGTTCGTCGGGCGGGGACGCCGGGCGGTCGTGGCCGGCCTCCTCGACGTGTTCGACCGAGCGGTCCGCGATCAGCGAGCCGTCTGGGTCTCCCTCGAGGCGCCGACGGGGTGGGGCAAGACGCGTATCACCAGGGAGTTCTACGCGGCGCTGGCAGGGACGCGCCAGGACGAGCCGGCGTACTGGCCCTCGACCATCTCCTCCGGTCGCTCGCGGGTCTCCGAGCGCCGCAAGATCATCAATCCGCCTGACTTCGACCACGTGCCGATGAGCCGGCCGGACTACCTGTGGTGGGGGATCACGTGCGGCGTCCGGAACGGGAGCCCCACCGAGTCCCTCCTGCAGGACGTCGGGGTGCTGCGCAAGCACATCGACCATCTCGAGAACGCGTGGTGGTTCCGGGCGGGCTTCGTCGAGAAGTTCGCCCATCCCGCGTTCCTCGCCCTCCGCGCGAAGGTGCTCGAGGACGGCAGGGCGGCCGTCGTCGACTTCGGGCTCACGAGAGCCGCCGAGATGGTCGGGGGAACGCTGCCGGGGTTCTCGGCGGTGAGCTGGCTGATCCACAAGGGCGTCGCGGGGGGCAGGGCCGCCCGCGCCCGCAGTAGGAGCCTGCGGAGCGAGGAGGGCATCGTCTACAGGCCCTCGGAGGCGGACGAGGTGGAGTCGTTCCTGGCGAAGATCGCCCCTCTAGTCCCCGTCGTGGTCGTCGTCGAGGACGTCCACGACGCCGACGACCTCCTCCTGGAGCTCCTCGAGCGCCTGGTCAGGCGCGACGCACCGGTGATGATCCTCACCACCGGATGGCCCGGTCTCCTCGAGGCCCGTCCCGCGCTCGAGCACGCCCTGCGCGCGGCGGGAGAACGGCTCGTCCGGGTCGATGAGGAGATGGCGGCACTGCCGTCGCCGTTCCCGCGCGACGCCTCGCTCCGGGCGCTGGAGACCGACGAGCTCTCGTCGATCGTGGACTCCCATGTCGCGCAGGTGGGGTCGGCCACCAGGGGCGCGCTGCTGGCCGCCTACCGGAATCCCTTCGCCCTCGAACTGGTCCTCGAGACCTACGGCGACCCCGGAGGAGAGGTCCTCGACATCGAACCGGCCGACATCGCGAGGCTCTCGGGCAAGGTCGAGGATGTCTACAAGAGGGCCTGGGAACGGCTGGAGGGAGAGGAGCGGGAGCGGTTGGCCCTCGCGACCCTGGCGATCCCCGCGGTCGTCTCGGCTCGCGCGACCGACAGCCCGGCGTGGGATCGCGTTCTGCTCGACACCGCTCTCGCTCCGCCGGGCGACGACCCGCGTCGGGCGCCCGCCGGTGGGAGCGCGGTCGAGCGCGCCTGGGTCCGCACGGACGACGGCGTCCTCCGGCGCTTCCACGACTCGGCTCAGCTGAACCTCGCCGCCGGGGAGTTCGCCACCGCGACGAGACGGCGGCGCGTCCGAGAGGCGCTGATCGACGGAGCCCGGCGTCTGATCGCGGATCCCTCCACCCCGCCGTACCGGTCGGTGCACGCCGCTCGGCTGCTGCTGGCCTACGGTCCCGAGATCGGCGATCACGACGTCGCCGACGCGACGCGGGTGCTGGTGGGCGTCCTGGGTGATCTGCAGGAGGAGTCCGAGACGATCGCCCGTCTCGGCGAGGACGCGCACGCCCGGCTCGACCTCCGCGACGAGCGCGACCGCGATCTCCAGTGGACCGTGGCCGAGGCGCAGCGGAGACAGGGGAATCCGGGGCGGGCGATCGAGCTGCTCCACGAGCTGCTGAAGGTCGAGCGCACCGTGTACGGCCGTGACGCGGCCGTCGTCCAGAGGACTGTCCGGTCGCTCGCCGGCGCCGTCGCGAGCGCCGGACGACCGGAGGCGGCGGTCGGCATGCTCGAGGAGGTGCTCGCCCAGCAGCTGGCCACGCGGAGCGCATCGGACGGCGACGTGATGGACACCCGGGCGGAGCTGAGTCTCGCCCTCGCCGAGGCCGACCGGCCTCGCGAGGCGGTCCGTCTCGATGAGGAGCTCCTCGCCCTGCAGGCGACCGCGTTCGGCGAGGAGGGCGCCGAGCTCCTCGGCACCCGCCGGCGACTGGCCGCTGCTCTGACGCGCTCGGGCCGACCGGAGGAGGCCCTCGCGATGTGGGAGCGTATCGCGACGGATCTCTCAGCCAGGTCCGGCCGCGACAGTCCCGAGGCGCTCGGCGCGAGGTCGGATCTGGCGAGGGCTGCCGAGGACACGCTCGGCGCAGAGGAGGCGACCGCCCTGTACTCGGCGCTGCTCGCCGACGAGCAGCGGATCCTGGGGCCGGATCACCGCAGTGTGCTCGCCACCCGCGAGGACCTGGCGCGCGCGACCGGGGAGGCCGGCGACCACCGGGGGGCGGAGGCGATGCACCGGGCCCTCGCCGAGGATCGGGCGCGTCTGCGGACCCGGACCGCCGCGGACGGACCCTCCATCGCGGAGGGAGGGTGAACGCAGATCAGGGACACTCCGAGGAGTGCCCCTGATCTGCCTTGCACGGCGGTACCGGTGGGATTTGAACCCACGGTGGACGCAAGCCCACACATGTTTTCGAGACATGCTCCTTCGGCCGCTCGGACACGGTACCGGGGAAGAGTGTACGCGACGCCCGGAAGCGGCGCCAATCGGGCCCGTCAGCCCGCGCTCGGCAGGAGGAAGTCGAGCACGCGGCTCCACTCCGAGACGGCGACGAGGTGACCGCGATCGGGCACGAGCTCGAGGCGCGAATCGGGGAGGCGGGCGGCGTACCAGTCGGCGTGCGCCCTGCCGACGAGGGCGTCCTCCGCTCCGTAGAGGAGGAGGGCGGGCGAGGCGACGCCCTCGACGGCGAAGCCCCACTCCTGGATCGAGTAGCCGATGATGTTGGCGGCCGACCCGACGTTGCCCTGCGCGGCGGCGCGCTCGAGCATGCGCAGAAGGCGGTCGCGGACCCCGGGCGCCTCGAGGACGGCGGCGTCGACGTCGGAGGCGCCGAGCATCCCGAGCATCGCGGCCGGGTCGGGTGCGGAGCCGAAGGCTCCGTCGAGCGTCGCGGTCAGGGAGCGGACGGCGGCGTCGAGAGGGAGCTCGCGCAGCGGCTCGAGCATGGCGCGGTTGTCGTCGCCGACCCAGGGCACCTGCTCGTCGGGCGCGGGAGTGGCGATGACGGCGACGCGCTCGACGAGACCGGGGTAGTTGGCCGAGAGCGCGAGCGCGACGCGGCCGCCCGCCGACCAGCCGGCGGCGGCGACCGAGGCGATGCCGATCGTCGCCAGGTACTCGGCGATGTCGGCGGCGGCCTGCTCGGGGCTCGCGCCGGCACCGGCGCCCGCGGGATCGAGATCGGTCAGCAGGGACGACGCCCCGTAGCCCGGTCGGTCGAAGGAGAGGAGTCGGACGCCGTGGGCCGCGGTCGCCTCGGGGTCGGGATCGAAGTCGGCGGAGCCCGGCGCGGGATGCGCGAGGACGACGACGTGCTCGGCGTCCTCGGCGCCGGACCAGGCGACCCCGAGCGAACGGCCGGACTTGAGGAGATGCACTGTCGACGACATGTCGTCAGTCTCGCGCAGACCACCGACGCTGCTCGATCGACGCTCGGGGCGTCGTCGAACTCCACACCCACCGGCCGTGCCGCGTTCTCCCCAGCATCGGGCGCGCCGTTCTCGCGTGTCGGTGCTCGCCGGTACTGTCGAAGACACGTTCGAACGATCCCGCTCCGCTCCCGAAAGGACCTCATGGCCGCCTCGAAGACGCGCACCGCCGCCTACCGCTGCTCCGAGTGCGGATGGACGGCCGCGAAGTGGGCCGGCCGCTGCGGTGAGTGCCAGCAGTGGGGCACCGTCGTCGAGAGCACCGAGCGCACCGGCCTGGTGCGCGCGGTCGCCGCCGTGGCACCGACCGCCTCACGAGCCGCCCGGCCGATCACGCAGATCCCGACCACCTCGGGGGCGCACCACCGGCCGACCGGGGTCGGCGAGCTCGATCGCGTGCTCGGCGGCGGCATCGTCGCCGGAGCCGTCGTCCTCCTGTCCGGCGAGCCGGGCGTCGGCAAGTCCACGCTGCTGCTCGAGGTCGCGTCCCGAGCCGCCGCCGAGGGGCAGCGGGTCCTCTACGTCAGCGCCGAGGAGTCCGCGGCGCAGGTGCGGATGCGCGCCGAGCGCACCGGCGCGATGCACGACAGCCTCTACCTCGCCGCCGAGACCGACCTGGCCACGGTGCTCGGCCAGATCGACGAGGTGCTGCCCGACCTCCTGATCGTCGACTCGGTGCAGACCGTCGCCAGCGACACGGTCGACGGCCTCCCCGGCGGGCCGAGCCAGGTGCGGGAGGTCGCCGCGACGCTCATCCGGGTCTGCAAGGAGCGCGCGCTCCCCCTCGTCCTCGTGGGTCACGTGACGAAGGACGGCTCGATCGCCGGGCCGCGCCTGCTCGAGCACCTCGTCGATGTCGTCTGCCACTTCGAGGGCGACCGGCAGACGGCGCTGCGCTTCGTCCGCTCCCTCAAGAACCGCTTCGGGCCGACCGACGAGGTCGGCTGCTTCGAGATGACGGCCGAGGGCATCGCCGAGATCCCCGATCCGAGCGGTCTCTTCCTCAGCCGCACGAGGTTCCCCACCCCCGGGATCTGCGTGACGGTCGCGATGGAGGGCCGACGGGCCCTTCCCGTCGAGATCCAGGCGCTGGTCATCGCGAACAACGGCGACCACCCCCGCCGCGTGACGAACGGCGTCGACGCCTCACGGGTCGCGATGATCCTCGCGGTGCTCGAACGCCAGGCGGGGATCCCCCTGCGGCAGTGCGACGTCTACGTGTCGACCGTCGGGGGCGTGAAGTTGATGGAGCCGGCCGCCGACCTCGCCATCGCCGTCGCGATCGCCTCCGCACACGCCTACACGCCGCTGCGCACCGGGATCGCCGCCTTCGGCGAGATCAGCCTCTCGGGAGACATCCGACCGGCCTCCGGAGCGAAGCAGCGCGCGAACGAGGCCACGCGTCTCGGCCACCCCTCCCACCTCGACTCGAGCGCCTTCACCCTGCAGAGCGCGATCACCCACGCGCTCGTCCCCGTCCCCGAGCGGATTCCCGCGGGCTGACGCCGCCCCTAGGCTGACGCCGTGAGCAGTGACAGGCCCTCCGCCAGCCGCCGGTTCTCGGTCCCCGCCCTCCTCGATCAGGCCTTCTTCGTCCTCGGCGGTGTCGCCGCGGTGCTGCTCGCGGTCGTCCTCCTCGACGACGGGGTCCGCTCCGGCTGGGCGCAGATCGGCTTCTTCGTCGCCGTCTGGGTGCTCGTCGCCTACCTCGCGCTCCCCCGCCTCCACCGCATCCTCACCCGGCTCTACGTGCCCGACTACTTCATCGGCCGCGCCCGCACGAGCGACGGACTCCTCGGCGACCCGGTCAACCTCGCGGTGCAGGGCACCGACGCCCAGCTCGTTCACGCGATGACCTCCGCCGGCTGGACCCGGGCCGACGAGGTGACGCTCCGCAGCAGCCGCCGGATCATCACCTCGACCCTCGCGCGGCGCAGCTACCACGAGGCCCCCGTCTCGCCCCTCTTCGTCTTCGGGAGGCAGCAGGACGTCGCGTTCCAGCAGGAGGTGGCCGGCAACCCGGCCAAACGCCACCACGTCCGGTTCTGGCGCTGCCCCGACGGATGGCTGCTCCCGGGCGGATTCCCGGTGGAGTGGGTCGCCGCCGGCACCTTCGACCGCAGCGTCGGACTCTCGCTCTTCACCCTCCAGGTCACCCACAAGATCTCGCCCGACACCGATCGAGAGCGCGACCACATCGTCGAGAGCCTCCGGGCGGCGCATCCCGAGCTGCAGGTCGACGTCCTCCGCGACTTCTCGACCGGCTACCACGCCCGCAACGGCGGAGGCGACTCCATCGTCACCGACGGCGACCTCCCCGTGCTCGACCTGCGCGCCGTACCGGTGCCGCCCGGAGCGGTCGCACCGGACGACGCCGTCATCCCCGCCGCAGCGACCGAGCTCGCCGCGCCGTCGCTCGGCACGGGCGCCGCCGCGCGCCGCCGCCCCTCGACGACTACGGTCGGCGCACTCATGCTCGCCGCCCGCGGACTCGCCTACGCCCTCCAGGCCGCGCTGCTCGCCTCCGGGGTCGCCTCGCTCGACGACCTCACGTGGCTCGAGGACGGCACCGGCGGCGCCCCCGCGAGCAGCACCCTCGACGAGGCGAGCACGCACCTGGTCGCCCTCGGCGCCCTCGTCGCCGCCACGCTGATCTGGCTGCTCCTCTCGGCACTGGTCCTCCGTGGATCCGGCACCGCGCGCATCCTCGCCCTCACGTCGAGCGTGCTCAGCACCGTGACCGCGTTCACGGCCCTCGCGCAGGGCGGGGCCGCGATCAGCCTCCAGACCAACCTCGGCAGCGTCGCCTTCGACCTGCTCGTGCTGCTGGCCCTGTCGAGCCGCAGCTCCCGCGACTACGCCGCCTCGAGCAGCCGCCTCAGAGCGGAGCGCCGCCTGCGGAAGCGGACGCGGAGCGCCGGCTAGACGCCGCCTCCGCCGCCTCCGCCACCGCCACCGCCCGAGCTGCCGCCCCCGCCCGAGCCGCCGCTCGACGAGCTCGACGACGACCCGACGAAGGTCGACGTCGACGACGAGAACGACGACACGCTCCCCGCGAACGCGGCGGCGTGGAAACCGCTGCTCCCGGAGTACCAGAACGGGTCCTCCCCGACCCGCTCGTAGGCCACGGCCAGGGCCGGAGCCCACTCCTTCTCGAGGCCCAGCAGCACCGCCCAGGGCAGGAGGCGCTCCGTCACGCGGACGACCTCCACCGGACCGACCGTCCGCCGGTCGGCACCCTCGGGCGACTGCAGCATCGCGAGCCGGTCCGCCTCCGCGAGCCGGATGTAGAGCTCGAGCCCCCGGAGGTGGTCCCGCAGCTCCGCGCCGGCCGCGGTCAGCGGCGTCTTCGAGACCAGCACGACCGCCACGACTCCCCCCGCCAGCGCGAGCAGGAGCAGCACCAGCGGCGCAGCCCCGCCGAGTGCCCCGTTGAGGAGGCCCGCCCCGCCGACGACGGCGGCCATCAGCCCCAGGACGGAGACGCCGATCAGCAGCACCGAACCGCGCACGGTACCGGGCCGGCGCAGGCCCGCCTCCGTCGCTCGCGCCGGCAGCGCGAGCAGGAAGGAGGAGACCGCCTTGCCGAACGCCTTGTCCTTCTCGGCGAGATCCCGCACCGTCCCCGGGCGCGGTGAGGGCCCGAAGGCGATGTCGAGGAACTCCTGGTCGGCGGGAGCGGGCGGCGCGATGACGCGTCTCGGCGGGGCCGCCTCCCGCTCGACGACGCGCACCGCGAAGGTCGGCTTGCCGCGCGGTCCGCTCGCCTCCTCGATCCGCACCAGTCCGCGGACCGCCGCGTCCAGAAGCACGGCCGCGGGCGCCTTGGCGCTCCTGCCCCGCAGGGCGGCGGCGAGGAACAGCCCCTGGGCGGGCGGCTCGTACTCCGCGATCACGGTCGGACGCCCGGGTGCGTCCTTGAGCACCGTCGCCCTGCGCACGATCGCGGCGATCAGCGCGCCGAGCGAGAGGAGGATCCCCGCGAGCTGCAGCCACGCCCATCCGGAGGCGAAGTAGCTGTCGTCGCGCGGCGTGAACGTCCCGGGTGCGAAGCCGATCGCCACGGTCACGTTCTCGCCCGGCGCGAGTCCCTCGCCCGACACGGCGACGACTCCGCCGCTGCTCTCGAGCGTGCAGCCGTCACCGGAGCCCGCCGTGCCGCGGTAGCAGCTCGCGGTGCCCGTCGCCGCCTCGGCGAGACCGTCGTCGAGGTCGACTCGGACCTCGTACGCGTCGAACGCCTGCCGCCAGGCCGTGCCGTTCGTGTCCCAGTAGAACTCGTCCTCGCCGCTGGTCGTCCCGTCGGCGGAGAGCGTCACGTTCCGCTGGGTGTAGGTGAAGGTGTAGCTCTGGCTGCCGTGGACGAATCCGTCCTCGGCGCTGGTCACGAGGAGGAAGCCGTCCTCGGAGTCCTGCTCGACGGGGCGCGGGCTGCCGTCGGCGTCGGTGACCGAGACGAGCTCCACGTCGGTGGGGTGGCCCTCGTACTCGAGCGGGATCGCCCGCTGCATGCCGCGGTTCTGATCCGCGGCGGGGAACTGGGCGACGAAGGTCTCGACCGTCGTGAGCGTCGAACGCCCGTCGTCGTCGCGCCCGAGCACGAACTCGGCGGAGTAGTCGGAGAAGCGGAAGTCGTCGACGCCCCCGGCCGCTTCGACGACCGTGGCGCCGGAGGGAGGATCCGCGAGCGCGGACGGGGCAGCGGCGAGGGTGCCCACGGCGAGCGCCCCGAGGAGGAGCGTCGCCCCGAGACCCCCGAGCGCCGGTCGCGGGCGGTGAGCCGACCGCCGCCTCCGGATCGTCGCGGACAGGATCCCGGCGAGCCTCCGATGCATGCCAGCGATCGTACGCGGAGGACCCGGCGCCGACCTCCCCCGGGCGACCGATACCGCTGCCGCTACTGCAGCAGGAACTGGGTCGTCGAGCCCGACGGGATGCCCGCCACCGATACCGAGAGGTTGTAGGCCGCTCCACCGGCGTCGACCGCCTCGCGGCCGCCCGAGCACGTGTCGGGTGACGAGCGGGTGCGGTCCCAGGTGATCGAGCTGCCCGTGACCGACTGACCGGCCTGCAGCAGGATCTCGAGATCGGCCGCGCCGGTCTGGCAGTCGGTCGAGGTCCACACCTGGTCGGAGCCGCTCGTGATGGTGAAGACCTGCTGACTCGTCCCCGCGTTGATGACGCAGTCGGCGCCCGAGATGTTGGCCAGCGAGAGGGAGAGCTGTGGATCAGCGCCCTCGGCGTAGCTCGTCGCATCCGTCACCGCGGTCACCGTCACCGCGTCGGGGGTGCACTCCGCGGTCGCGGCCGGTGACCCGCCGGCGGCGGTGGAGGGGTAGAGCGTCGGGAGGGGACTGGCCGACGAGCTGGGGCTCTCGGCCTCCTCCGGTGCGCTCGACCAGGGCCGGAGCGAGAGCAGCACGACGACGCTCACGACGATCACGAGCAGAGCGAGCAGCACCCCCGCCCTGCGACGCCGGTAGACCCGGGAGGGCAGGCGGCGGGGCGGCGGGGTCATCGGCCCAGGCTACGGCGCACGCGCGGTCAGAGCGTCTTCAGCATGCGGGTGTTGCCGAGCGTGTTCGGCTTGACCCGCGCGAGGTCGAGGAACTCCGCCACGCCCTCGTCGGGAGAGCGCAGCAGCTCGGCGTACACCTCCGGATCGACGACCTTCTCGCCGATGGGCGAGTAGCCGTGACGCCGGAAGAAGTCGACCTCGAAGGTGAGGCAGAACAGCCGCGAGAGGCCGAGCTCGCGCGCGTCGTTCTCGAGCCGCTCGAGGATGTGGTGCCCGACGCCCTTGCCGAGCCACTCGTCCGCGACGGCGAGGGTGCGCACCTCCGCGATGTCGTCCCACATCACGTGCAGCGCGCCGCACCCGATCGCGTTCCCCTGGCCGTCCTCGGCGATGCGGAACTCCTGCACGGCGCCGTAGAGCACGACGCGGTCCTTGCCGAGGAGGACGCGGTTGTTCACCAGCGGCTCGCTCAGCTCCTGGATGAAGGGGACGTCGCTCGTTCGAGCCCGGCGCACGGGGTACTTCCAATCGGCCATCCGACAAGCCTAGAACCAAACGCAGAAGTGCCCGCCCCTGCGGACAGGAGCGGGCACTTCGGTGGTGCGGAGGCTACGACATCAGGTCGGGCGTCGCCGGGCCGGCGGTCGCCGCTCCGGTCGTCGCACCCGCGCTGATCGAGATGAGCCGCGGCGTCGTCGTGAAGACGAAGCCGTTGTCGACGAAGTCCACGTGGATGTGGTCCCCGGCGCCGAGCTCGCCGTGCAGGATCCGCTCGGAGAGCTGGTCCTCGATCTCGCGCTGGATCGCGCGGCGCAGGGGGCGCGCTCCGAGGGCGGGATCGAACCCGACCTCGATGAGGCGCTCCTTCGCCGACTGCGTCAGCTCGACCGTCATGTCGCGGTCGAGCAGACGGTCGCCCAGGCGCTTGATGAAGAGGTCGACGATCTGGAGCAGCTCGGGCTTCGACAGCTGCGGGAAGACGATGACGTCGTCCACGCGGTTGAGGAACTCGGGCTTGAAGTGCTTCTTCAGCTCCTCGTTGACCTTGCCCTTCATGCGGTCGTAACCGGTGGCGTTGTCGCCCTCGATCTGGAACCCGACGGGACCACCGGCGATGTCACGCGCACCGAGGTTGGTGGTCATGATGATGACGGTGTTCTTGAAGTCGACGACGCGCCCCTGGCCGTCGGTCAGACGACCCTCCTCGAGGATCTGGAGGAGCGAGTTGAAGATGTCGGGGTGAGCCTTCTCGATCTCGTCGAAGAGGACCACGCTGAAGGGCTTGCGGCGCACCTTCTCGGTGAGCTGTCCGCCCTCCTCGAAGCCGACGAACCCGGGAGGGGCACCGAACAGTCGCGAGACCGTGTGCTTCTCGCCGTACTCCGACATGTCGAGCGAGATCATCGCGTTCTCGTCGTCGAAGAGGAACTCGGCGAGCGCCTTGGCGAGCTCGGTCTTCCCGACGCCGGTGGGGCCGGCGAAGATGAACGATCCGGAGGGGCGCTTGGGGTCCTTCAGGCCCGCACGGGTGCGGCGGATGGTGCGCGAGAGGGCCGCGATGGCCTCCTCCTGACCGATGACGCGCTGGTGCAGCGCCTTCTCCATGAAGACGAGTCGCGAGGACTCCTCCTCGGTCAGCTTGAACACCGGGATGCCGGTGGCCTGCGCGAGGACCTCGGCGATCAGGCCCTCGTCGACGACACCGGTCGCCTTGACGTCGCCCGACTTCCACTGCTTCTCGAGGCGCAGGCGCTCACCGAGCAGCTGCTTCTCCTCGTCGCGGAGCGACGCGGCCTTCTCGAAGTCCTGGTCCTCGATCGCGGCCTCCTTCGCCGCGCGGACGACGGCGATGCGGTCGTCGAAGTCGCGCAGCTCGGGCGGTGCCGAGAGGATCGAGAGGCGCAGGCGCGCACCGGCCTCGTCGATCAGGTCGATCGCCTTGTCCGGGAGGAACCGGTCGCTGATGTAGCGGTCGGCGAGGTTCGCGGCCGAGACGATCGCACCGTCGGTGATGGACACCTTGTGGTGCGCCTCGTAGCGGTCGCGCAGACCCTTGAGGATGTTGATCGTGTGGGGCAGCGAAGGCTCCGCGACCTGGATGGGCTGGAAGCGGCGCTCGAGGGCGGCGTCCTTCTCGAAGTGCTTGCGGTACTCGTCGAGCGTGGTCGCGCCGATGGTCTGCAGCTCGCCGCGGGCGAGCAGCGGCTTGAGGATCGAGGCGGCGTCGATCGCGCCCTCAGCGGCCCCTGCGCCGACGAGGGTGTGGATCTCGTCGATGAAGGTGATGATGTCGCCGCGGGTGCGGATCTCCTTCGTGACCTTCTTGAGGCGCTCCTCGAAGTCGCCGCGGTAGCGGGATCCGGCGATGAGCGAGCCGAGGTCGAGCGTGTAGAGCTGCTTGTCCTTCAGCGTCTCGGGCACGTCTCCGCGGACGATCGCCTGGGCGAGGCCCTCGACGACGGCGGTCTTGCCGACGCCGGGCTCGCCGATCAGGACGGGGTTGTTCTTGGAGCGGCGCGAGAGGATCTGCATGACCCGCTCGATCTCCTTCTCGCGCCCGATCACCGGGTCGAGCTTGTTGTCGCGCGCGGCCTGCGTGAGGTTGCGCCCGAACTGATCGAGGATCTGCGAGCCGCCCTGCGGCTGCTGCTGCTCACCGCCCACGGCGACCTGCTCCTTGCCCTGGTAACCCGAGAGGAGCTGGATGACCTGCTGGCGCACGCGGTTGAGGTCGGCGCCGAGCTTGACGAGGACCTGCGCGGCGACGCCCTCGCCCTCGCGGATGAGGCCGAGCAGGATGTGCTCGGTCCCGATGTAGTTGTGGCCGAGCTGCAGCGCTTCGCGCAGGGACAGCTCGAGGACCTTCTTCGCACGCGGCGTGAAGGGGATGTGGCCGGTGGGCTGCTGCTGCCCCTGGCCGATGATGTCCTGCACCTGCTCGCGCACCGCGTCGAGCGAGATGCCGAGGGACTCGAGCGCCTTCGCGGCGACTCCTTCACCCTCGTGGATCAGGCCGAGCAGGATGTGCTCCGTGCCGATGTAGTTGTGATTGAGCATCTTGGCCTCTTCCTGGGCCAGGACGACGACGCGCCGTGCGCGATCGGTGAATCTCTCGAACATGCTGTCACTCCCTACAGAACCCGCAGGGGTGGGCTCCGATACGTCGACTGTAACCAGCGATACTCCGGGTCGGACCCCCTGTTCGCCCTGGGCGTGCAGGCGATCCGGCGGGGGGCCGTGCGGCGCTCCGGACCCGCGCTCCATGCAGAGGCATAAACTTCTCGGATGAGCAACCTGGAGCGGCACCCGGACGAGCATCCGGTCGCCTCCGAGCCCCCCGCGGGCGGCTCCCCGGTCGAGATCCTGGAGGCGCGCCTCGTGCCGCTCGGCGGTCCGCGCGCGATCGAGGTGCGCCGCACGCTGCCCCAGCGGTCGCGGTCGACGATCGGGGCGTGGTGCTTCGCCGACCACTACGGGCCGGTGCACCTCGAGGAGGAGGCGGGCATGGACGTCCCGCCGCACCCGCACACCGGACTGCAGACCGTCAGCTGGCTCTTCGAGGGCGAGATCGACCACCGCGACAGCGTCGGCAGCCACCAGCTCGTGCGCCCCGGAGAGCTGAACCTGATGACGGCGGGCAGGGGCATCTCGCACTCCGAGGTCTCGACCGGGGCTCAGCCGGTGCTGCACGGGGTGCAGCTCTGGGTCGCCCTCCCCGAGGAGGCGCGCGTCGTCGACCCGTTCTTCGAGCACCACCGTGGCATCCGGGTCGATCTGCCGGGCGCGGTCGTGCGCGTCTTCGTCGGCGGGATGCTCGGCGCCTCCGTGCCCGCGAGCGTCTTCACTCCGCTGGTCGCGGCGCAGATCGACCTCGAGCAGGGCGCCCGCGTCGAGCTGCCGGTCGACCCCTCGTGGGAGTACGGCGTCCTCGTCGATGCCGGACCGGTGGGTGTCGAGGGAGTCGACGTCGGCCGGGCCGATCTCGCCTACCTCGCGCCGGGCCGCGACACGCTCGAGCTGACGGCCGGCGACGAGGGAGGCCGGGTGGTGCTGATCGGCGGCGAGCCCTTCCCCGAGCAGCTGGTGATGTGGTGGAACTTCGTCGGACGCAGCCACGACGACATCGCCGCGGCCCGTGAGCGCTGGCAGTCCGATGTGATCTCCGGAGGCGGCGCCGACGGCCCGTTCGGCACCGTCACCGGCTACGACGGCCGCGCGCTCCCCGCACCGACGCTGCCGACCGTCAGGCTGAAGCCGCGCCGGGCGTGAGCCGCCCGGCGAGCCCCGTGCTCAGGAGGCGCCGCCGGACTCCTCCGCCTTCGCCGCCGCCTTCTCGGCCGCCGCGCGGTCGGTCGCCTCGGCGCTCTCGCGGAACGCGCGCCGCGGGTCCTGCAGCGCCGTCATCGGCGACAGGTCGCGCGGAGCGACGGCGTCGGCCACCCAGCCCGAGATCACCCGCCACTTGCGGTCGACGCTCGGCATCGCCGCGCCGTGATAGGCGCGGTGGGCGAGCCAGGCGAGCGGGCCCCTGAGCTTCACGCCCTTGATGATCCCCGCGCCCTTGCCGAGCCCGTACTCGGCGACGGTGCCGACCGAGACGTGCCGGTACTCCTCGACGGCGCCTCCGGTGAGCTCCGCCATGATGTTGCGCACCAGGAGCTTCGCCTGCCGGACGGCGTTCTGGGCGTTCGGCGGGTAGTAGGCCGGCTGCTTCTCCGACGTGAGGTCGGGCACCTGGGCGCCGTCGCCGGCCGCCCACGCACCGGGCACGGGCTCGCCGTCCTCCGTGATGACGCGGAGGCGCGCGTCGGCCATCACGTGTCCCCGCGGACCACGCGGCGCGTCCGTCGCATCGAGGATGGGGTTGGGCTTCACTCCGGCCGTCCAGACGATCGTCGCGGCCGGGATCCGCTCACCGCTCGAGAGCTCGACCACCCCGTCCTCGCACGAGGGCATGGTGGTCTTCAGGTGCACGTGCACCCCGCGTGAGCGGAGGTGGCCGAGCGTCCACGATGACAGCTCGGGGCCGACCTCGGGTGCGATCCGGTCGAGCGCCTCGACGAGGTGCCACGTCACATCGCCCATCGAGAGCGAGGGCTGGGCCGCGAGGGTGCGGCGGCTGAGGTCGAGCAGCTCGCTGAGCGCCTCGACGCCGGTGTAGCCGCCGCCGATGAAGACGAAGGTGAGCAGCCGGCGCCGCTCGGCGGAGTCGGTGGTCAGGGCCGCACGGGCGATGTTCTCGATGACGCGGTCGCGCAGGTGCGCCGCCTCCTCGACCGTCTTGAACCCGATCGCGTGCTCGGCGAGACCCGGAGTCGGGAAGGTGCGGGTGACCGCTCCGAGGGCGAAGACCACCTGGTCGAACGAAAGCGTGCGCGAGGTGCCGTCCATGGCGGCCACCGTGGCCGTGCGGTCGGCGAGGCTGACGCCCGTGATCGCTCCGCGGATCACCCGGGTGTGCTTCAACGCCTCCACCAGCGGCACGGTGACGTGGCGGGGCTGGACGTGGCCGCCCGCCACCTCGGGGAGCAGCGGCTGGTAGGTCATGTAGGGGTTCGGCTCGACCACCGTGACGTCGATGGGAGCGAGACCTCGGCGCTTCTCGAGCCCCCACGCGGTGTAGAGGCCGACGTAGCCGCCGCCGAGGATGAGGATGCGCGTCGTTCCGGATGCCGTCATGTCCGTTCCCTTCTCGAACCCGGCGCCGGCGGAGGGAGGGCGCGGAGCCGAGGGCACCGGTGCTGGGGATGCTCCGACGCTACGCCGAGACCCCGGCACGGGCCAGGGCCTTGCGCACCGGCGGCTCGACGCCGAGGAGCGGGGAGGTCAGCCGGCCGCCCGCTCGTCGTCGCGGAGGCGCCTGCGGTACTCGCTCGGCGACAGCCCGGTCTGCGTCGTGATCGCCCGACGCAGGCGCTCGGGCGACGAGAAGCCCGACCGCCGGGCGATGTCGCTCAGCGGCAGCCCGGAGGCCTCGGCGGTGCCGACGAGGCGCAGCGCGTTCTCGGTGCGGACGGCCGAGATGAGCTCGCGGAGGGTGGTGCCGCGCTCGTCGGCGACCGCGCGCTGGAGGGTCCGCAGGCTCACCCGGCAGCGGCGTGCGACGGTGCCCGGATCGAGGGCGGGGTCGCTGAAGTCGGCGCGGATGACCTGGATCGCCGCGTCGACCATGTCGTTCAGGCCGAGCCGCTCGGCACCCTCCTCGTCGCGTTCGCTGCCGAGGAGGCGACCGAGTCGCTGCACGGTGCCCTGGAGGTACTCGGCCTGCACCGGGTGCTGGATGTCGAGGTCGGTGAGGAAGGCGCGCAGCACGGTGCGCGCGGCCGTCGTCATCGCCGACTCCGGGAGGGTGCGTGCGCGCTCGGCGCGGCGCGTCCGATCGGAGGCGGTGGCGTCGAGGCAGAGCACCAGGAAGCGGGACGGACGGTGGGTGCGGAGGATCACCGGGTCTCCGGAGGAGAGTGAGAGGCCGCCGCGATCGACAGCCAGCGTTCCCGCCGCCGACTCCAGCACGAGACTCCCCTCCATCGGCAGGACGAAGGCCGCGGCTCCGTCGGCCGTCGACGGGCCGGGCCAGCGCGCCGCGAAGGGCGTCGCGACGATGTGCAGGACCCGCACTCCCGTGACCGCGCCGACGGCGAGATCCATCCGGAAGCCGGCGGGCGGATCGACGGCGATCTCGACCGATCGCCGCAGCGCCGACAGCCCCTCGGCACCGCGCAGCCGGACGGAGCGGACGCCGGGACCGAGCGGCACGCTCAACGGGTTGAGGAGGGAGGGGCGAGGGACCACGGTGGCGACTCCGATCGACGGGACGATCGCGGCGGAGGACGTTCGTCGTGCAGGAGCCTAACGGAGTTGAGGGATCCTCGCCTCAGCCCCGAGCGGGGGTCACGTCGGAGACGGTAAGGATCACTGCAGGGCGGACGTGAGCCGCGCCAGGTTGTCGAGGATCGTCGACCGCAGCGGCTGCTGCCGCCACTCGCGCAGGGTGAGCTCCCGGGAGTGCTCGCGGTAGTCCTGCTGCACCTGGCGCAGATCCTCGACGAACTCCGAGCCGCGCACCATCAGGGACACCTCGAGGTTGAGGCTGAACGAGCGCATGTCCATGTTGCTCGAGCCGATCACGGCCACGTCGTCGTCGATCGTGAAGTGCTTGGCGTGCAGGATCGTGGGCTTGCGGTACATCCAGATGCGCACGCCTGCGGTCAGGAGCGTCTCGTAGTAGGAGCGCTGGGCGTGGTAGACGACGGCCTGATCGCCGATCTCGGAGACGAAGAGCTCGACGTGCACCCCTCGGCGCGTGGCCGTCGTGATCGCGTAGAGCATCGCCTCGTCGGGGACGAAGTAGGGGCTCGTGATGATGATCGACTTCTGGGCCGAGTAGAGCAGCGCGAGGAACAGGCGGAGGTTGTTCTCGCCGTCGAACCCGGGCCCGCTCGGCACCACCTGGCAGTCGATCGTGTCGCGCATCTGCAGCGCCTCCATCGGCTCCGACTCGCGCAGCAGCAGCTCGTCGGTCTCGCTGTACCAGTCGGTGATGAAGATGGCGTTGATGCCCTGCACCACCGGACCCTCCAGGCGCACCATCAGGTCGTGCCAGTGCAGGCCGCGGCGGATGTTGCCGCGCTTGTTGTAGCTCGAGTCGACGACGTTCTGCGAGCCCATGAACGCGGCGTTTCCGTCGACGATCAGCAGCTTGCGGTGGTTGCGGAGATCGGGCCGCTGGTACTCGAGGCGCCAGGGGCGCACCGGGAGCATGTAGGACCAGTGGGCGCCCGCCTTCCCGAGCGCCCGGAGGCGGCGGTACGTCCCGCTGAAGTAGCCCGGCACGCGAATCGACGCGATGTGGTCGAGGAGGATCCGCACCGTGACCCCGCGGGCGACGGCGCGGTCGAGGGCGTCGAAGAACGGTGCCGTGGTCGAGTCGGCGGCGAGGATGTAGAACTCGCAGTGCACGTAGCGGCGGGCGCGGTCGATCTCGAACGCCATGGCCTCGATCGTCTCCTCGTAACCGCCCTGGAGGCGCGCGTCGTTGCCGCCGACGAGGGGCATGGCGCCGAGGTTGCGGTTGAGGGTGACCACCGACTCCAGCCACAGCGGCCACGGGTGGTGCCGCGCGACCCTGTCGATGCCCTCGGTCGACTCGAGGATGAACCGGTTGATCTCCTCCTGCTTGCGCCGGCGCTTCCGCGGGAGCTTGTAGCTCCCGATGAACAGGAACAGCAGGATGCCGAAGTAGGGGATGAGGAAGATCGCCATCAGCCAGGCGAGGCCCGTCGTCGGTCGGCGGTTGCGCGGGACGACGATCACCGCGACGACGCGGACGACGAGCTCGACGACGATCGCGCCGATCGCGAGGACCAGCGACCAGTCGGATCCCGTCACTGCGGTTCCCGTCTAGGAGGCGTCGCGGGGCGGCAGGCCGCGCTTGGCGCGCTCCTGCGCCTCGATGCGGTCGTAGGCGCGGCGCTCGTTGCGGTCGGAGCGGATCACGGCCCGCATGACGAACCAGAAGATGAGGCCGACGCTGAGCGTCGGCAGCAGGGCCCACAGCCCCTGATTCCAGATCTCCCAGTCCATGAGGCGATCCTACCGGGAGCGGCGGTGCGCGCCTCCGAGGAGCTACCGGCTCTCGATCGACTGGTTGAGGGCGGAGGCGTCGGCGTTCAGGCCCTCGAGCTCGGCCCGCAGGCCGTCGTAGACGGCGATGTCGGCGTCGATGGCGTCCCGCGTGGCGTCGATCGCGTCGCCTCGGGCGAGCAGGTCGGCACGCTCGGCCTCGAAGTCGGCCTCGGACGCGAAGTCGCCGCTGTCGGCGCGGGCGTTGAAGTCGTCGATCTCGACGTTCAGCGCGTCGTAGTCGGCGTTGTTCGCGTCGACGCGCGCGGTGAGATCGGCGTACATGGCGTCGATGCGGGCGACGAGGTCCGTGATCCGGTTCTCGAGATCGGTGAAGACGGCCTCGTAGCGCGCGTTCAGACCCACCACCACGGAGCGGTCGGAGAAGTAGGCCGCGTAGTGCTCCTCGAGCTCGGGCGAGAGCTCGGCGACCTCGGTGCCGAGGATCGAGTGCAGCTCGTTGACGCGCTCGCCGAGACCACCGGTGCGGTACAGCTCGAGCCGCTCGGCGATGGGGCCGTCCTGGGGCAGCGCGGCGTACGCCTCCTCGAGCTCGGCGCCGAGCGCCTCCTGCTCGCTCGCGTCCAGGCGCACCCACGCCGCGTGGAGCATCTCGTGGGCGGCGGTCACGTCGCGGATGCCGTCGAGGTCGGGGTTCGTGACGTCGGAGATGTAGATGTCGCTGCCGGTGTAGCAGCCCAGCACGATCTCGTCCGATGCGCCGTAGCCGCAGAGGGCGTTGAAGCCCTCGGTCGGCTCCACCGCGGGGCTGGAGGCGTAGTAGAGCGCTCGGCCGCGCTCGGACATCGCGGTGCGCTCGGCGAACCCGCTGATGGTCGCGTCGGGGGTGAACGACTCCGCCGCCCGCTGATCGGCGAGCGCGGTGCCGAGATCGGAGGAGTCGACCAGGACCGAGGCGGCGAAGGCTGCGCCCACTCCGAACTGCGCGAGGGTGAGCACGCCCGCGACGGCCGTCGCGATGATGCTGGATGCGCGGACCACGTCTCCCCCGTCCGGCCCTCCGGCCGTCGTCGATCGCGGCGGAGTCCTGCTCCGCCGCCGCCCCAAGCTACCCGACGCGGGCGGCGGGCCAGGAGCTACTTGACGAGCGGGAAGAGGATCGTCTCGCGGATCCCGAGGCCGGTGATCGCCATCAGGAGGCGGTCGATGCCCATCCCCATGCCTCCGGTGGGCGGCATCCCGTGCTCGAGCGCGCGGAGGAAGTCCTCGTCGAGGCGCATCGCCTCGTCGTCGCCGGCGGCCGCCTGGCGCGCCTGCTCGACGAAGCGCTCACGCTGCACGACCGGGTCGACCAGCTCGGAGTAGCCGGTCGCGAGCTCGAAGCCGCGGACGTAGAGGTCCCACTTCTCGACCACGCCGGGGATGCTGCGGTGGGCGCGCACGAGCGGCGAGGTGTCGACCGGGAAGTCCATGACGAAGGTCGGACGGGTGAGCCCGCCCTTGACGAAGTGCTCCCACAGCTCCTCCACGTACTTGCCGTGGGTGGGCACGTGCACCTCGAGGCCCTCGCGCTCGGCGAGCGTCTCGAGCTCGACCAGCGGCGTCGACGGGGTGATCGCGATCCCGGCCGCCAGCGACAGGCTCTCGTACATCGAGATCCGCTCCCACTCGCCGCCGAGGTCGTACTCGGTGCCGTCGGCCCAGGTGACCACGTGGGATCCCGAGACGGCGAGCGCCGCGTTCTGGATCAGCTCCTGGGTGAGATCGGCGATCGAGGTGTAGTCGCCGTAGGCCTGATAGGCCTCGAGCATCGCGAACTCGGGCGAGTGGGTCGAGTCGGCGCCCTCGTTGCGGAAGTTGCGGTTGATCTCGAAGACGCGCTCGATGCCTCCGACGACCGCCCGCTTGAGGTAGAGCTCGGGAGCGATGCGCAGGTAGAGCTCGGTGTCGAAGGCGTTGGAGTGCGTCGCGAACGGGCGGGCGGAGGCGCCGCCGTGCATCACCTGCAGCATCGGCGTCTCGACCTCGAGGAAGCCGTGGCCGACGAAGGTGCTCCGGAGCGAGGCGTTGACCGCGGCGCGCGTGATCACGGTCTCTCGCGCCTGCGGGCGGACGATCAGATCGAGGTAGCGCTGACGCATGCGCGTCTCGTCGCCGAGCTCGTTGTGGAGGTTCGGGAGCGGGAGGATCGCCTTCGCGGCGATGGTCCACTCCGACACCCAGACGCTCAGCTCGCCGCGCTTGCTCGAGATCACCTCGCCCGCCACGAAGAGGTGGTCGCCGAGATCGACGACCTCCTTCCAGGCGGCGAGCGACTCCTCGCCGACATCGCCGAGCGACACCATCGCCTGGATGCGGGCGCCGTCGCCGGACTGCAGCGTCGCGAAGCAGAGCTTGCCGGTGTTGCGCTGGAACACCACGCGCCCGGCGAGGCCGACGCGGTCGCCCGTCTTCGTGTCGGGCTCGATGCCCTCGTGACGCGCGCGGACAGCGGCGATCGTGTCGGTGACGCCGACGGCCACCGGGTAGGCGCCGCCTCCGAGGTCGTCCCCCGCGCGCTCGAGCAGGCGCTCGCGCTTGGCCAGCCGCACGGCCTTCTGCTCGGAGGCCTCCTCGGCGGAGAGCTCGGACGGGGCGTCGGGGATCTGGGGGGAGTCGGCCATGGCGGAGCGCGGGTGCTTTCGGTCGGGGGCGGGCGGCGCGATCAGGCGAGCAGGATCGGGCCGTTGTCGATGAGCCGGGTGGAGCCGACGATCGCGGCGACGAGCACGAGGGCCGGGCCGCGGTAGTCGTCGTCGACCGGGAGGAACGTCGTCGGGTGAGCGACGACGAGGTAGTCCAGCTTAACCAGGGGCTCGCCCATCGCGGCCGACTGAGCGGCGGCGATCACGGCGTCGATCCCGCGGTCGGCGGCCGACGCGGCCGCCTCGAGCACGAGCGGGACGGTGCGCGCGGCGCGCCGCTCGCGGGCGTCGAGGTAGCGGTTGCGGCTCGAGAGCGCGAGGCCGTCGTCCTCGCGGACCGTCTCGACGGCCTCGATCGTCACGGGGAGGTCGAGATCGCGCACCATGCGGCGGACGAGGAAGAGCTGCTGGGCGTCCTTCTGCCCGAACAGCGCCGCGTCGGGCTGGACGATGCCGAGGAGCTTGGCGACGACGGTGAGCATCCCGTCGAAGTGCCCGGGGCGCGAGCGTCCCTCGTAGAGCGCGCCGACCGCGCCGGCGACCACGCGGGTCGCGGTGGGGCCGTCGGGGTACATCTCGGCGACGCTCGGGGCGAAGACGACGTCGACCCCCTCCGGCTCGAGCAGCGCCGTGTCGGCGGCGAGGTCGCGCGGGTAGCGGTCGAGGTCTTCGGAGGGGCCGAACTGCAGCGGGTTCACGAAGACCGACACGATCACGACGTCGGCGATCTCGCGCGCCCGGTCGACGAGGGCGAGGTGCCCGTCGTGCAGGGCGCCCATCGTCGGGACGAGGGCGACGCGGGACCCGGCGCGGCGAGCCTCCCGCACCCGGTCGCGCAGGGCGTCGATGCGTTCGATGGTGCTGATCACCCGTGAACACTACCCGCGGGGTGGGCAGAGGCCGCGCCGGCCCTGCGCTGCCTCGTCAGCCGGCCGCGCGGCGCAGGGCGTCGTCGACGGAGGAGCGGACGAGGCTGGAGAGGAAGAAGCCCGGCTTCTCGACGCCGATGCCCGCCAGGAGGCCGGCGGCCTGGTCGACGATCGCGGTCGAGAAGGTGGTGGCGGTCGAGACGGCCTCGGCGTACGCCGCGCGGTCCGCCTCCGAGACCGTGACCGGCTCGCCGCCCATCTCGACGACGAGCGCCTGCGCGATCGGCAGGACGGGGCCGGGCGCGGTCACCGCGAAGTAGGTCTCGGACAGCCGCGCGAGGTCGAGGCTCGTGCCGCTGAACGCCATCGCCGGGTGCACGGCGAGCGGGATCACTCCCGAGGCCAGCGCCGGGGCCAGCACCCCGTAGCCGTGCTCGGGCGCCGTGTGCAGCACCAGCTGGCCGGGCTGCCACGCACCGATCGCGGCGAGACCCGCGACGAGAGCGCCGATCTCGCCTCCGGGGACCGCGATCACGACGAGCTCGCTGCGCTCGACCAGATCGGGCACGGCGAGGACCGGCACCCCGGGCAGGAGCGCGTCGGCGCGCTCGCGCCCCGACTCGCTGGTGGTCGCGATGCCGATGACGGCGTGACCGGCGTTCGCGAGCGCCGCCCCGAGCACCGGTCCGACGCGGCCCGCTCCGATCACACCGACTCCGAGTCGCCCGTCTCGACGGGGGTCAGGCATGCGCCGGTCCTTCCGGTTCGGGGCGACCCGTCGGCGCCGGCCAGGCGGTGCGGGCGAGGGGCGCCGGCCACGAGCCGGGCACGGGCGCGGAGGCGGCCCGCCGCCCCCACAGGTGGCTCTCGTCGCGACCCGCCGCGAGCACGCCGGCACGCGCGAGCTCGTCGAAGAAGGCGAGGCCGTCGGAGGTGCTAATCACGGGCACCATCGGCGTCACCGGACCGGTGACGGTGTGCACCCGCGCCGAGGCGAGGCCGAGGAGGCGCTGCAGCGGACCCTGCTGCACGCCGATGCTCTGCATGCGGGCGAGCGGGACGACGGCCACCCGCCGCCAGACCGCGCCGCTGCGGAGGATCGCGACGTCGTCCGTGAGCCGGTAGCCGGTCCGCCGCCACGAGAAGGGCCGCAGCCAGGCCGCGGCCCGCGGCGCGCGCGTGAAGCCCGGGGCGTCGCGCAGCCGCAGCGCGTCGCCGACCGGGGTCGCCTCCGCGCCCTCGGCGGCGCCGGGGAGCAGGAGCCCGAGCACCCGCTCGACAGCGGCGAGATCGCCCACCGGGAGGATCGTCGTGTTGGGCTCGCCGTTCGCTCCGCGGGAGGCCGCCTGCCCGGCGCGGTCGATCTTCACCTGCCACCAGCCGAACGGCCGCCAGAGCAGCGGCTGCGTGATCTCGACGGCGTGGATGCGGCCGGGCGGGAGGGTGTCGCTGCTCGTCGAGAGCACGCCGTAGCCGACACGCACCCCGTCGGGAGTGCCGGCGATGGAGTAGCGCAGCGAGCGCACGAACTGGCGGACGTAGTAGCTGCCCGACCCGATCAGGCCGGGGAGGATCGCGAAGAGCACGAACGGCGAGCCGTAGACGGCGACGAGGGTGACGGCGACGATCGACACCGCGAGGAACACGGTGAAGCCGCTGAACACGAGCGAGCCCAGCAGCCGCCCGGGCGGGATGGAGACCACCGACTCCGGGGGCGCGCCCTCGTCGTCCTGGTCGCCGAACTCCTCGATCCGGCGCGCGAGGAATCCACCGCTCGGCGCCTGACCGGCGGCCACCGCCTCGCGCTCGCGCACCCCGGAGGCGAGGCGCAGGATGTCGCGGCGCAGCGCGTCGACCAGCCGGGAGCCGAGATACGACAGCTGCACGTTCGCGTCCTGCCCCGCGACGCTGACCTCGAGCTTCGCCGCCCCGAAGAGCCGGGCGAACAGGGGACGCTGCACCGCGATCCCCTGGATGCGGTCGAGCCTGGCCCGGCGGTTCGTGCGGAAGAGGACGCCGGAGCGGACCTCGACGACCTCGTCCGTGATGCGGAAGGTGTGCATCCGCCACGACAGCCAGAACGCGAAGACCGCGACCGCCAGACCGACCGCCACGGCGAGCAGCGCCCAGCCGACGAGGCCCCGGCGGAGCAGCTCGTCGACGGGGTCGCCGCTCTCGTAGCCGCCGTACCCCGGCAGGAACAGCTCGACGAGGCGCTCCCGGAGGTTCGTGACCACGATGCCGAGGACGACCAGCAGGCCGATCCCGCCCTTGAGCACGGGGGTCGCCGGGTGCAGGCGGTGCCACTCGCCGTCGGCGAGATCGGTCTCGATGCCGCGGACGGGGGCTGCGGGGATCCCGGTCACAGCCCGGCCCGGCGCGACTCGGCGAGCTCGACCAGCCGGTCGCGGAGCTCCTCCGCCTCGCCCGCGACGAGTCCCGGGATGCTGACGCCGGTCGCCGCCGCCGCGGTGACGAAGCGCAGATCGGCGAGGCCCAGGGCGCGGGCGAGGGGCCCGCGGTTGACGTCGATGAGCTGCATCCGGCCGTAGGGGACCGAGACGAAGCGCTGGAACATGATGCCGCGGCGGAAGAGCAGGTCGTCGTCGCGGAGGCGGTAGCCGTAGGCGCGGGCGCGACGGGGCGCGACGACGAGGAGGGTCACGGCGAGCGCCGCCGCCGCGACGACCAGCAGCCAGGCCCACTCGACGCCGATCGCCCAGAGCACCAGCGGCACGGCGAGGAGGAACGCGCTCGAGACCACGGCCGACACGATCTCGACCGCCACGTACTTCGGCGACACCCGCCGCCACTCGCCGGTCACGTCGAGACGCTTCTGCCGCCGCGCTCCGGCCTCCCGGCGGCTCAGCGGCTCGTCGGTCGACTCGGGACGCGTCTCCGACTCCTCGGTCACGATGACGTCCTCCCTGCCCGCACCCGACAGGCGTCGGCGTCAGGCGTGGTTCACCTCGCCGACGGCAGGATCGTCGTCGTCGCTCGGTGGGATGGTGCACAGGTGCTCGGCGACCAGACCGGCCACCAGCAGGACGACCGAGCCCACGATGGTGGCGACGTCCTGCCACACGGAGCCTAGCGAAGGGATCACCGCGCGGCTCAGCAGGTAGACGAGGATGCCGCCGGAGGCTCCCAGCAGGAGCGCGCCGACGTGGCTGGACGCCTTGGCCAGCACGACGACCCGCATCGCGCGGAAGGGGTCGATGCGGCGCCGCAGCGTCCCCTTCGTCGCCCGGTGGATGGGGACGGCGAACCCGATGACGAGCGCGGCGACGGCCACGAGCGTGAGCGGGACGGTGAGCGGCGGGATGAGGACGGGGCGGCCCGCGGAGGCGATCGCCAGGTCGAGGAGGAAGCCGGCCACGGCGCCGGCGAGGCCGAGGCCCAGGAGGCTGCTGATGTGGGTGCGCTTCACGGAGTGCTGCTCTCGGGGTCGGGTGTGCCGGGGGCGGTGCTCGTCGCGGAGCTCTCTGAGGAGCCTCTGCCCGGCCACGCTATCGTCTCGGGCCGGTCGGTCACACGATCGGTCGCCCGGGCGCGGAGCTCGGCGATCGGGCCGGCGCCGGGCAGGACCGCCGACGGCTCGACGTCGAGCCACGGCTCGAGCACGAACGCGCGCTCGGCCGCCCTCGGGTGCGGCAGGGTGAGATGCGGATCGTCGCGGGTGACGCCTCCGATCGCGATGATGTCGATGTCGAGGGTGCGATCACCCCAGCGCACCTCCCCCTCGCCGCGCAGCCGCCCCCCTGCCAGCTCGATCGCCGAGGTCGCGGCGAGCAGGTCGTCGGGCTCGAGCGTCGTGGAGGCAGTCACGACGGCGTTGAAGTACCCCGGGGCGTCGGGGTCGACGCCGCCGGGCTTCCAGGCGGGCGACTCCACCACCTTCGACACGGCCACGAGCCGGAGCCCGGGGGTCGCCGCGAGGGCGCGCACCGCCTCGTCGAGGTGGGCGAGCCGGTCGCCGAGGTTGCTGCCGAGCGCGAGCACCGCGTGCCGCGCCGGGCGGATCCGTTCGGGCCTGATCCGGGTCGGCGGCGGACTCACGGGCGCGCCCTCGTGATCTGGACGGCGACGTCGTCGAAGGGCAGCGAGATGGGGGCGTCGGGCTTGTGCACCGTGATCCGGACGACCTCGGCCGCTGCGAAGCCCAGCGCGACCTGCGCGAGCCGCTCGGCGACGGTCTCGATGAGGTCGACCGGGTCGCGGGTGATCGCATCGGCCAGCGCGATCGCGAGCTCGCCGTAGTGGACGGTCTCGGCGAGCGCATCGCCGCCGGCCGCCGGGGCGGTGTCGAGCCAGACGGTCGCGTCGATGACGAAGTCCTGCCCGTTCTCGCGCTCGAAGTCGAAGACGCCGTGATGGGCGCGCACGCGCAGCCCCGTCAGGGTGATCGAGTCGCGGACGGAGAGGGAGGCGGGGTCGATCGTCATCACCGCTCCTGGTCGAGTCGTGCGGCGAGCGCGAGGGCGTGCGCGCTCGAGCGGACGTCGTGGACGCGGACGCCCCACGCGCCGCGGGAGGCGGCCACCAGGGTCAGCATCGCCGTGACCTCGTCGCGATCGGCCGCGGGAGCCCCGGGCGCGGCGAACGGGGCGAGGAAGCGCTTGCGGGAGTGGCCGACCAGCACCGGGAATCCCAGCGCGACGATCGCGTCGAGATGCGCGAGCAGCGCCCAGTCGTGCTCGCCCTTCTTCGCGAACCCGAGGCCGGGGTCGAGGATCAGGCGGTCCTCGCGGATCCCGGCGGCGCTCGCGGCGTCGACGCGGCGTCCGAGCTCGCTCCGCACCTCCGCCACGACGTCGCCGTAGGCGGCGAGCGAGTTCATGTCGGCGCTGTGCCCGCGCCAGTGCATGGCGATGTAGACCGCGCCGCGCTCGGCGACGAGCGGGAGCATCGCGGGATCGGCCAGCCCGCCGGACACGTCGTTGACGACGACGGCTCCGGCATCGAGCGCGGCGGCAGCGGTCGCCGCGCTCATCGTGTCGATGCTCACGCGCACCCCCTCGGAGGCGAGGGCGCGGATCACGGGCAGCACCCGGGCCTGCTCGGCGACGGGATCGACGCGGGGCGCCCCGGGACGGGTCGATTCGCCTCCGACGTCGATGAGATCGGCGCCGAAGGAGGCGGGGCCGTCGCCCGAGGGCGCGGACATCTCCAGACCGTGCCGCACGGCGTCGTCGACCGACAGCCAGCGGCCGCCGTCGCTGAACGAGTCGGGCGTCACGTTGAGGATCCCGAGGAGCGCTGCGCGGCCGTCGGGCGCGAGGCCGGGGACGGAGGAGTCCACGTCACTCCCCTCGAGCGGCGCCGATCAGCGCGATGATCTCGGCGCGGGCGGCGGGCTCCGCGAGGGTGCCCCTGGCCGCGACGGTGACCGTCGAGCTCGAGGTCTGGCGGGCACCGCGCATCCGGACACAGCCGTGCTCGGCGTCGACCACCACGAGCACGCCCTCGGGAGAGAGCCCGGTGTCGATCACGTCGGCCACCTGCTCGGTCAGCCGCTCCTGCAGCTGGGGGCGCGACGCGACCGTCTCGACGATCCGCGGCAGCTTGCCGAGACCGACGACCCGGTCGCCCGCACGGTAGGCGATGTGCGCCACTCCCGCGAAGGGCAGGAGGTGGTGCTCGCAGACCGAGCGGAACGCGAGGTCGCGGATGATCACGGTCTGGGCGTCGACCGGAGCCCCGCCCTCGACGACCGCGAAGGTCTCGACCAGGTGGGAGGCGGGATCGAGATCGAACTCGCCGAAGAACTCCTCATAGGCCTCGGCGAAGCGCTTCGGGGTCGAGGCGAGTCCCTCGCGGCCCGGGTCCTCCCCGATGGCCGCGAGGAGCTCGACGACGGCGGCCTCGATGCGCGCCTTGTCGACGGGCACGGGCTGCCTACGCCGTCGCGGGACGGGGCTTGATCAGCGGCGGACGCTGCGGGGCGACCTCGCCGGCATCGGAGGTGACGCCTCCGTCGGTCACGCCCGCGTCGATCGGCGCCTTGGCGACCGGCACCGCGATGGGCGGCAGATCGGAGAGGGGGCGCTTGTCGCTCGAGAGCCACTGCGGGCGCTCGTCGATCCGGCGCACGTCCTTGAAGATCTCGGCGAGCTGATCGTGGTCGAGGGTCTCCTTCTCGAGGAGCTCCGTCGCGAGACGGTCGAGGATGTCGCGGTTGGCGTTGATGACCTGCCACGCCTCGTCGTGCGCCTGCTCGATCAGCCGGCGCGTCTCGGCGTCGACCTTCTCGGCGATCTGCTCGGAGTAGTCGCGCTGGTGGCCCATGTCGCGGCCGAGGAACATCTCGCCCGACGACTGACCCAGCTTGACCGATCCGATGTCGGAGGACATGCCGTACTCGGTGACCATCTTGCGGGCGATCGCTGTCGCCTTCTCGATGTCGTTCGAGGCGCCGGTGGTGGGGTCGTGGAAGACGATCTCCTCGGCGACGCGGCCGCCCATCGCGTAGGTCAGCTGGTCGAGCAGCTCGTTGCGGGTGGTCGAGTACTTGTCCTCGAGCGGGAGCACCATCGTGTAGCCGAGTGCGCGGCCGCGCGGCAGGATCGTGACCTTCGTGACCGGGTCGGTGTGGCGCATCGCGGCGGCGGCGAGGGCGTGGCCGCCCTCGTGGTAGGCCGTGATCAGCTTCTCCTTGTCGCGCATGACGCGGGTGCGCCGCTGCGGACCGGCGATGACGCGGTCGATCGCCTCGTCGAGGGCGCGGTTGTCGATCAGCTGCGCGTTGGAGCGCGCCGTCAGCAGAGCGGCCTCGTTGAGGACGTTCGCGAGGTCGGCACCGGTGAAGCCCGGGGTCTTGCGGGCGACGACCTCCAGGTCGACTCCGCCGGCGAGCGGCTTGCCGCGCCCGTGGACCTCGAGGATCCGCTTGCGGCCGAGCAGATCCGGAGCGTCGACGCCGATCTGGCGGTCGAAGCGGCCGGGGCGCAGCAGCGCGGGGTCGAGGATGTCGGGGCGGTTCGTCGCCGCGATCAGGATGACGTTCGTCTTGACGTCGAAGCCGTCCATCTCGACGAGGAGCTGGTTGAGGGTCTGCTCGCGCTCGTCGTGCCCGCCGCCCATGCCGGCACCGCGGTGGCGGCCGACGGCGTCGATCTCGTCGACGAAGATGATGGCCGGGGAGTTCTCCTTGGCCTGCTGGAAGAGGTCGCGCACCCGGCTCGCGCCGACGCCCACGAACATCTCGACGAAGTCGGATCCGGAGATGGAGTAGAAGGGGACGCCCGCCTCACCCGCGACGGCGCGGGCCAGCAGCGTCTTGCCGGTGCCGGGAGGGCCGTAGAGCAGGACGCCCTTCGGGATCCGGGCGCCGACGGCCTGGAACTTCGCCGGCTCCTTGAGGAACTCCTTGATCTCGTGCAGCTCCTCGATCGCCTCGTCGGCGCCGGCGACGTCGCCGAACGTGACCTTGGGCGACTCCTTCGAGACGAGCTTCGCCTTCGACTTGCCGAACTGCATGACGCGGTTGCCGCCGCCCTGCATGCCCGAGAGCATCAGCCAGAAGAACGCGCCGATGAGGAGCACCGGGAGCAGGAAGCCGAGGGCCGAGAGGAACCAGTTGGTCTGCGGGACCTCGTCGGTGTAGCCGTCGGACGGTGCCGCGGAGGTGACCGCGTCGACGACCTCGGTGCCGCGAGGGGCCACGTAGTAGAACTGCACCTGGGTGCCGTTGTCGCCGTCCGCCTCGGCCAGGGTCAGATCGACGCGCTGCTCGCCGTCGACGATCTTCGCCGAGGCGACCTTGCCGTCCTGGAGGAGCTCGAGACCCTCCTGCGTGCTGACCTGCCGGAAGCCGGACATCGTGATCAGCGAGGAGCCGATCCAGACCGCCACGATCGCCAGGACGACGTAGAGAATGGGACCCCGGAAGATGCGCTTGACGTTCATGAATGTTGCGGGTGCGACACCCGGCACCTTTCTGACGAGAAATGTGAGTGCCAGGCTACCGCCCGCTCTCTGGACGGCGCCCACACGTTCGCCGTGGGCCGAACGCGGTGCTCATGGGTTCGGATGCGGCCCTGCCGCATCCGAACTCGCAGTCGGCTTCCGGAGATGGGGACGTTCCGCAGAGCGGGTCGCGTCGGGCTGCCCGGAAACGCTGGCACGCGTTTCCGGATCGCGCCCTCTCCCTTCGGGAGTCGGTGTCCCGGAGCCGCATCGGAACGCGCAGTCGGCTCGCCGAGATGGGTGCGATCCGCAGAGCGAGGAGCGTAGGGGTGTCCGGAACCCGCGCCGCCCGGCCGCCTGGCTCCCCACTGCCGCGCGAGTCAGGCGGTCTCGAGGAGGGGCTCCGGGTCGTGCAGGGTGGGCGCGAGGCCGCGGCGGCGGCGGGCCGCGGCCAGGACGGTGACGGCGAGGGCGCCGAGCAGCCAGAGGGAGAGCACGACGACCGCGTTCGCGACTCCGATGCTGCCGCCGGCGATCAGGGAGCGGAACGCCTCCACCGTGTAGGTCAGCGGCAGGACGCCGTGGATCGCCTGGAAGAAGGCGGGTGCCGTCTCGACCGGGTAGGTGCCGCCCGCGGACGAGAGCTGCAGCACCATCAGGAGCAGCGCGACGAACCGCCCCGGCGCGTCGAGGAGCGAGATCAGCGCCTGGTTGATCGCGACGAACGTGAGGCTCGTGAGCATCGCGATCCCGATCAGCCCGGGCAGGTTCGCGGCCTCGACGCCGACCCCGAAGCGGATCACCAGCGCGGCGAGCACGCCCTGCGCGACCGCCATGAGGGCGCCGGGGAGGTAGCTGCGCAGCGCGATCACCCAGGCCGGCCGGCGGGCGGCGATCAGGCGCTCGCTGAGCGGAGCGCTCATCAGGTAGAACGCGAGCGCACCGACCCAGAGCGCGAGCGCCAGGAAGTAGGGGGCGAGCCCGTAGCCGTACTGCGGCACCTCGTTCAGCCGCTGCTTGTCGAGGGCGACGGGGGCCGCGGCGACGGCGCTGAGCGACTCCGCCTGGTCGGCGGTGTAGGTCGGCACCTGGTGGGCGCCCTCGGCCAGTTCGTCGGTGAGGGTCTGCGAGCCGTCGGCGAGGGAGTCGAGGCCGGTGTCGAGCGTCTCGGATCCGGTCGCGGCGTCGGCCGAGCCGTCGGCCGCGGAGGCCGCTCCGTCGGCGAGAGCGTCGGCGCCGGTCGCGAGCGAGGCGGTCCCCGTGGCGAGAGCGTCCGCTCCGGTCGAGGCGTCGGCGATGCCCGTCGTGAGCGGGCCGACGCTGCCGGCGAGGGTGGCGACTCCGCTCGCGAGCTGCGCGGCCCCGGTGTCGAGCGAGGCGGCGCCCGTCGCGACGGCCTGCGCACCGGTCGAGAGGGACTGAGCGCCCGCGTCGACCTGCGCCGCTCCGGTCGCGAGCGACTGCGTGCCGTCGACGAGGCCGGAGGCGCCGGTCGAGACCGAGTCGGCGCCCGCGGCGAGGGCGGTGAGCCCGCCGTCGGCGTCACCGACGAGCGCGGTCGCGCCGGTGGAGAGCTCCTGGGCGCCCTGATCGACGCCGGTCGCTCCGGTCGACACCCCGGCGGCCCCCGTCTCGAGCTGCGTGAGCAGGGCGAGGCGCTGCGCGTCCGAGAGGGTGCCGTACTGCGCGATCAAGGACTGCAGGCCGGAGTCGACGGTCGCGGCACCGGAGGCGAGCGCGGGAGTGCTCGAGGCGAGCGCCGCGGATCCCGCTGCGAGCGATCCCGCCCCGGCGAGGGCGGTCGCCGCTCCGTCCGAGACCGACGACGCGCCGGTCGCGAGGGCCTGGGCGCCGGTCGCGGCATCGGCCGCACCGGCGGAGAGCGCGGGAGTCGATCCCGCGAGGGTCGTCGCACCCGTCGCCAGGTCGGCGGCACCGGTGTCGAGCTGCTGCGCACCGTCCGCGACGGAGGCCGCTCCGTCGGTGAGCGCCGTGGCGGCGGCCGGCAGCTGCGACGTCCCGTCGGCGAGCTGCTGCAGCCCGGAGGCGAGGTCTGCGGCCCCCGAGGAGGCCGAGTCGGCGCCCGACGCGAGCGTCCCGGCACCCGTCGCGAGCTGCGCGGTGCCGTCCTGCAGCCGGGTGAGGCCCACGACCAGCTCGGAGGAGCCGTCGGCGGCCCGCGCCGAGCCGTCGGCCAGCTGCGCCGCTCCGTCGGCCGCCTGCTCGAGGCTGTCGTGGACGTCGGTGAAGCCGAGGTAGATGTTCGTCAGATAGCTCTCGCCGACCTCATTCTCGACGGTCGCGGTGACGGTCGATCCGATCGTCGAGGCGATGTTCCCGACGATGAGGTTCGCGCCGTCGTCGGTCTCGATCGACAGCTTCGCGACGGTCGCCGCTGCGGGGTCGTCGCCGCCCACCGAGGCCACGTCGGCCGAGAAGTCGGAGGGGATCGTCAGCACCGCGTAGACGGCACCGGAGGCGAGCTCGCTCGCGGCCTCGTCGGCGTCGGTGGTCGTCCAGGCGAAGTTCGAGGAGGAGGTGCTCGAGAGCAGCTCGTCGGTCACCGAGTCGCCCAGGGCGAGCGCGGAGCCGTCGGAGGCGGTCGCCCCGGTGTCCTCGTTGACGACGGCGGCGGGCACGGTGTCGAGGGTGTGCGTCGGGTCGAGGTTGGCCGAGGTCAGCAGTCCGGCGTAGATCAGCGGGATCAGGGCGATCGCGGCGAAGACGACGACGAGGCGGGGCTGGACGCGCCCGAGGGCGCGGCGGAGGGCTGAGGTGGGCATGATCCTTCTACTTCGCAGACGGGGAGTGGAGGGCGGAGAGCCGCTGCGAGGCCACTCCGGTCACGAGGAGCTCGGCGATGTCGGCGGCGGCGTCGGCGGCCGGCCGGCGGGAGTCGCCGTCGAGCAGCCAGCCGACGACGAGCCAGGTCGTGCCCGCCGCGAGGAACGTCGCGAAGCGCTCGACCCGGGCGTGGTCGCCGGCGCCGGGCTCGCGGTCGGCGAGAGGCGAGAACGCGAGGAGCCGCTGCGCGAGGAACGCGACGACCGACTCCTGCACGGCGCGGGCCGTGCCCCCGCTGAGCACGCGACGGTAGAAGTCGGCGTGCACGAGGAGGCCGCCGAGCAGTGCGTCGACGACGCGCGGCACCGCCGGCTCCCACTCCTCCTCGGAGGCGACGGGCACGACGCCCGCGAAGAGCGCGTGCATGCGGTCGACGGCGGCGGACTCGATCAGGGACGGCACGTCGCCGAAGTGCTGGTAGAACGTCGGCCTGCTGACCCCCGCCTCCGCGCAGAGCTCGGTGATCGACGGCTGCACGTCGCCTGGTCTGTCGAGTGCGGCGGTGATGGCGGCGACGAGCAGCTCGCGCGAGCGGGTGAGGCGCGGATCGGTCACGTCGTCCTCCTTCTCCTCCGGAGACGAGGCGGCGCCTCTCTCTTACGGTCGTAAGTAACTTACAACCGTAAAAGAAACAGTGCAAGCGTCAGTGGGAGTCGCCCGCCCTCGAGAGGACGGTCGCGATAGACGACGTGTCGATGACCACCGACCCGTGCGGAGTGAGGCCCGGACTCCGCGGCGTCGGCACCGGGAGGCGCACGAGCAGCGCACCGGCGTCGACCCCGAACCGGCCGGTGGTGGTGCGGCCGACGGGGTCGCCGTCGAGCTCGGCGAGCACCGGCTGGTCGAGCTCGAACTCGAACTCGCGGCCCGACCACTGCCGCAGCGACGCGAGCCCGTTGCGGTTGCCCGTCGCCACATCGAGCGCCAGGCCGAAGCGGCGGCGCAGCAGCACGAGCTCGAGATCGCCGTCGTCGAGCACCGCACCGGCCGCCAGCTCGATGTTCGCCACCACCGAGCTGCAGTTGCAGGCCAGCACCATCAGGCACCGCGTCGGCTGCTCAGGGGCGCCGTCGATCGTGATCGTGGCCTCGAACCCCGCCTTGAACATGGCCGGCGCGCCCGCGGCGACGTAGGCGCCCCAGCCCACCCGCTTCTTGAGCTCCTCGTCGGTCTTGTCCATGATCTCGGCGTCGAGTCCGACCCCGCCCATCACCATGAACACCCGCTCCTCGCCGTCGTCGAACGTGGCCGTGCCGACGTCGATGGCGCGGTCCTGACCGAGCAGCGCGATCTCGACCGCCTCGGCGAGCGAGCCCAGCGGCACACCGAGGTTGCGGGCGAGCAGGTTGCCGGTCCCGCTGGGCAGGAGGCCGTAGGGCACTCCCGTGCCGCGGAGGACCGAGGCGACGGCGCGGACGGTGCCGTCGCCTCCCATCGCGCAGACCAGGTCGGCGCCGCTGTCGAGCGCACCCCGCGCGGCGGCGGCTCCGGAGTCGTCGACGCTCGTCTCGAACCACAGCGGCTCGTCCCAGCCGACCCGGCGGGCGACGGTGGCGACGACGTCCTCCGCGGCCTCGACGTCGTCGAACTTGCTCGGATTGATCACGACGGCGACGCGGCGCCCCGGGCGCGCTCTCTCGACTCTCACCCTCCCAGTCTGGCGCTCGATCGCGGAGGGGCGCAGGCACGAGGAGGGCATGCCCGCCCTCACTCCAGAGTGGCGGCCGCCTCGGTGGCCAGCACGGCGCCGAGCTGCGCCGACAGCGTGGCGGGGAGACGCGGCGGCGCGTCCCAGCGGGGGCCGGCGAGCAGCACCCCTCGGCGCTCGCTCGTGCGCCAGAGGGTGTCGACGCTGCCCGCCACGAACCGCCGGATGCGCTCGGCCGTCTCGGGCACGACTCCCTCGGTCGAGGCGAGGTCGACGAGGTGACGGTAGGCGATGCCCCCGAACAGCGCGCCGTCGCCGGACCCCTGATCGACGAAGACGCCGTCGGGCGCCAGGCGGGTGAGCAGGTCGTCGGCGGTGAGGGAGGCGTGCGCGAGCAGTCGCGCGTCGGGCCGCAGCCGGTGCAGGGCGAGGGCGGCGCCGATGTAGACGCCGTGGTTGTAGCTGAACGCCCAGTCGTCGCGCGCCGAGCCGCCCTCGCGGCCGATGCCGTCCGCGACGAAGCCCGACTCGGGGTCGCGCAGGCGCACGTGCATCCAGTCGAACGCGGCGCGCGAGAGCTCCTCGCGACCCGCGGGGCGGAGGCGCTCGAGTCGTGCCCCGAGGATCGCGAACGGGCCGTTCGCCGGCGCGTTCTTGTAGTCGAGCTGCCGACGGCGCCAGGCCAGGCTCGCGCCGTGACGGAGGTTCCAGCCGCGGGCGACCGCGAAGCGCCACAGCCGATCGGCCCGGTCGAGCCACCGTGCCTCGCCGCTCGCCTCGCCGAGCCGCGCGAGCGCGCCTCCGAGCCACATCATGTCGTCGAAGTAGCCGTTGACGAGCCGCCCGCCGTTGCGGAGCCGGATCGCGCGGTGCACGCGGCGGGCCCGCTCGAGGTGCCTCGCGTCTCCTGTCCGCTCGAAGGCGTCGACGGCGGCGTCGATCGCGTGCGCGAGCCACCAGTAGTCGAACTCCGCGTCGGCCCGGAGAGAGGTCGGATAGCTGTTGTGGTAGCCGAGGACCGGCACCGAGAAGAGCCGCTCGAGGCTCTCCTGCGCGCGATCGGCCCGGCTACTCGTAGACGTGGGGAGCGAGGATCGCGACATCGCGGAGGTTGCGGTAGCGCTCGGCGTAGTCGAGGCCGTAGCCGATCACGAAGTCGTTGGGGATGTCGAATCCGACGTAGGCGACGTCGACCTCCACCTTCGCCGCGCGGGGCTTCCGGAAGAGCGCGCAGATCTCGACCGACTCGGCGCCGCGGCTGCGCAGGTTGCCCTGCAGCCACGAGAGGGTGAGACCGGAGTCGATGATGTCCTCGACGATCAGCACCTTGCGGTCGGTGATGTCGGTGTCGAGGTCCTTCAGGATGCGGACGACACCGGAGGACTTCGTGCTGCTGCCGTAGGAGGAGACGGCCATCCAGTCCATCACGATGTCGAGCTTGAGCTCACGGGCCAGATCGGCCATCACCATGACGGCGCCGCGGAGCACTCCGACGATCAGGAGGTTCTCTCCCGCGTAGTCGCGCTCGATCGCGCGGGCGAGGCCGCGGATCCGCTCGTGGATCTCGGCCTCGGTGTAGAGGACCTCGGTGATGTCGTCGGCGATGTCGGCTGCTTCCACCCGGCCACTCTACGGGAGCGGTCGCGACCGCCTCAGGGGGCGGGGGCGAAGACGAGGGCGGTGCCGGAGCGGGTGGCCCGGACGCCGGGGAGATCGACGCCCCTCTGGCCGTGCCAGTCGGTGACCAGCTCCGCGACCGCGAGGGTCTGCGCTCGCGAGAGCGAGACTCCGAACTCGTTGGCGACCACGAGCCGGATGATGCGCTGGCGGAGCGCGGGCGGGTCGGCCGCGAGCCCGCGGGCGTCGACGGTGACGTGACCCTCGTCGTTCTGGCCGACGAGCTCCAGCGCCCAGTCCAGAGCCAGGGCGTCGAGCGCGTCGCCGTCCTCGCGCAGCTGGTCGGCGGTGCGCGCGAGCGCTTCGGCGATGCCCGGCCCGAGCTCGTCCTCGAGCACCGGGAGCACTCTGCTGCGCACCCGCACCCGGGAGAAGCGCGGGTCGTCGTTGTGCGGGTCGTCCCAGAACTCGAGTCCGGCGTCGGAGCAGGCGGCGCGGGTGCTCTCGCGGCGGATCCCGAGGAGGGGACGCCTCAGCGGTCCGCTGACGGCGGCCATCCCGTGCAGGCTCGCCGCGCCGGCGCCGCGGGCCAGGCCCAGCAGGACGGTCTCGGCCTGGTCGTCGAGGGTGTGCGCGAGGAGGATCGCCGCGGCTCCGGTGGCGACCAGCGCGTCGTCGAAGGCTCGGTACCGCGCGGTGCGGGCGGCCGCCTCCGGCCCGCCCTCGCCGGAGGCGGGCACCGACACCACCTCGCGGAGCACCGGCGAGAGCCCGAGATCGTGCGCCTGCTCGGCGGCGCGCCGGGCGACCGCGGCCGACGCCTGCTGCAGGCCGTGATCCACGACGACGGCACCGGCCCGGCGCCCGCCGCGGGGCGCCTCGAAGGCGACGGCGGAGGCGAGGGCCAGCGAGTCGGCTCCCCCGCTCAGCGCGACCAGCACGAGCACCTCGGGGTCGAGCCCGTCGAGGCTCGCGCGCACGGCACGGCGGAGGTCGGCGACGGCAGGAGTCAGGCGGGGGCGATCGGGCACATCAAGTAACGTAATGCCAGCGATCCGGCCCCCCGAGTGAGTGCTCGGGAGGCGGGTCCGATCCGCCGATGCGCCGCTCACGGCGCCACCGACTCAAGGAGCGAACATGGCCGCATACGACGTCGTCGTAGAGATCCCCAAGGGCAGCCGCAACAAGTACGAGGTCGACCATGAGACCGGTCGCGTCTACCTCGACCGCGTGCTCTTCACCTCCTTCGTCTACCCGACGGACTACGGCTACTTCGAGAACACCCTCGGCCTCGACGGCGACCCCGTCGACGCGCTGGTGCTGCTCGAGTACCCCGTGTTCCCGGGCGTCGGCGTCTCGGTCCGCCCCGTCGGCGTCCTCAACATGAGCGACGAGGCCGGCTCCGACGCCAAGGTCGTCGTGGTCCCCGCGAAGGACCCGCGCTGGCAGCACATCCAGGACATCGGCGACGTGCCCGAGCAGACCAAGAACGAGATCAAGCACTTCTTCGAGCGCTACAAGGACCTCGAGCCGAACAAGTGGGTCAAGGTCGAGGGCTGGGGTGACGCCGCGGAGGCGGAGCAGATCGTCCAGGACGGCATCAAGAAGCTGGCCGAAGAGGGTCACTGACCCCACGCGATGACGAAGGGATCCGCGCGAGCGGGTCCCTTCGTCATCGCAGGCGTCAGGAGGCGGGGCGGCCGACCATCCCGGTGGGCGTGCCCCAGATGGAGTGCACGCGGACGGGGGAGTTCGGGTTCGGCGCCTCGATGATCTGGTCGCCGCCGAGGTAGATCGCGACGTGGTAGTAGTCGCCGGCTCCGCCCCAGAAGATCAGGTCGCCGCGCTGACGCTGGCTGTAGGGGACGAGCTTGCCCTGGGCCGCCATCTCGTTGTACTGGTTCGTCGCCGAGTGCGTGCCGATGTACTCCCCCGCGGAGGCGTACGACTGCTTCGTGAGACCCGAGCAGTCCCAGACGTCGGGGCCCATGCCTCCGAGCACATAGCTCTCACCGAGCTGCGCCATCGCGTACGAGATCGCGGTCTCGACGACGTTCGTCTGGGGGGCGGGCGCCGGGGCCGGGGCCGCGGGCTGCGCCGGCAGCTGGGGCTGGGACACGGACGGCTGCGTGACGGGGGGCGCCGGCTGGGGCGCGGCCGGCTGCTGGGCCGCCGGGGGCGCCGGAGCGGCGGGGCCTGGCTGCGGGATGGACGGGGCGGCGGGCTGCGAGGGGGCGGCGGCCGCCGGCTGCGAGGCGGCGGGTGCGGCCGCGGCCGGCTGCGACGCCTCCTGCTGCGACGCCTCCTGCTCGGCCTCGGCCTCGGCGGCGGCCTGCGAGCGGGCTGCGGCTGCTGCTGCGGCGGCGGCAGCCGCGCGCTGCTGCTCGCCCTCGAGGAACGCCGTCTCGATCTCGACCGTCGAGTCCTTGAGCAGCGCGAGCTGTGCGATGAGCTCCGACGACTTCTCCTCCTGCGAGGCGAGCGCGGCCCGGGCGGAGGCGGCGGCCGCGTCGGCGACCGACCGCGCCTCCTCAGCGGCGTCGGACAGCTTGCGGTGCTCGAGAACGGCGACGTCGGCCTGCTCCGCGAGCGACTCCGCGTTCTGCTTGTCGGCGAGCGCATCGGAGTAGACCTTCTGCGACTGCTCGGTCAGCTGCGACATCGCGCCCAGCTGGTAGAGCAGGTCGCCGGCGTCCTCGCCGCTGGCGACGAGGCTCATCGAGAGGTCGCCTCCCGCGGCGCGCGAGAGGTGCGCCGCGAGCAGGCCCGCCCGCATCCGCGAAGTCTGGGCCTTGGTCGAGGCCTCCGAGGCCTGCGCCTCGAGCTCGTCGACGGTCTGCGCGGCGGCGGCGAGCGCCTCCGACGCCTGGCGCCACGACTCGGCCTTCTTCATCGCCACGACCGACGCATCGTCGACCTTCGTCTGCAGCCCGGCGATGAGGCCCGTGATCGAGTCGATCTCGGCCTGCTTCGTCGCCTCGTCGGACTTGGCGTTCTGCACGTCGTCCCACGAGGGGTAGGTCGGGTCGTCCGCCGAGGCGGGGGTGAGCCCGAGGGAGGCGGTGACCGCGGTCACGGCGAACGCGGCCGAGACGGCGAGCGGGAGCCGCCCCTTCCAGGCGCGTTCGCGCGGCGCGGGGGTGAAGCTGCCGGCGGTCGTCTTCGCGTCAACCAAGAGTGACTCCTCGTGCTGCCATGAACGGCTGAGCGTCGACGGCGACGCCGTTGACGCGGGTCTCGTAGTGCAGGTGGCACCCGGTCGAGGCGCCCGTCGAGCCGACGGCGGCGATCTGCTGACCGGCCTCCACCCGCTGACCGACGCTCACGTAGATGCCGCCGGCGACGATGTGGGCGTACCCGGTGCTGATGCCGTCGCCGTGGTCGATGAGAACCCAGTTGCCGTAGGTCCCGTTGGGGCCGGCGTAGCTCACGGTCCCGCTGTGCGCGGCGAAGATCGGGTTGCCGCAGCCTCCGGCGATGTCCGTCCCGCGGTGGTACGAGCTGGTCGAGCCGCCACCGGTCGACAGCGTTCCGCGCGGGCCGAAGGTCCCGGTGATGCGCCCGGAGGTGGGGCGCACCCAGCCGGAGTCGCTCACGGCGGTCGATCCGCCGCCCGCGGACGGCGCGGACGCGCTCGAGCCGCCGCCGCCTCCGCTGCTCGGACGGGACGCCGCGGCCGCCGCCTGGGCCGCCGCCTGCGCTCGGGCGGCCTGCGCGGCGGCCTCGCGGGCGGCCGCCTCCTCGGCCAGCTTGCGCTGACGCTCGGCCTCGCGGGCCGCGACCCCCGCCTGGTACTCGGCGATGGTGCGCGACTCGGTGTCGCGGAGCGCGGCGAGCTGCTCCTCGAGCACGATGCTCTGCTCCTGCTGCTCGGCGAGCGCCGACTCCGACGCCTCCTGGGCGGACGTGGCCTCGGCGAGCGCGTCCTCCGCGGCGACGCGGAGACGCTCGCGCTCGGACTGCGCGACCTCGGCCTGGTCGGCGAGCGACGAGGCGGTGTTGCGGGAGGCGCTCGCCTGCTCGTAGATCGCGTTGGAGCGCTCGACGAGCTTGGTCATGTTGCCGATCTTCGAGAGCAGCTCGTCGGCCTGGCCGCCCTGCCCGTCGAGGAAGATGTTGACCGAGAGGTCGGTGCCGGTCGTGCGGTAGAGCTGCGCGGCGAGCAGGCCCGCCTGCTGCGACGCCGCGTCGGCCTCGTCGGCGCTCTCGGTGGCCTGGGCGTCGAGGTCGGCGGCTGCGTCGGCCGCCTTGTCGAACGCCTCCTGAGCCGCGAAGTACTCGTCGCCGCGCTGCTGGGCCAGCTCCTGGGCGGCAGCGACCTCGTCCTGGAGGCCCGCGATCAGCGAGGTGATGTTCTCGACCTGGGCGGCCGCCGCCGCGGTGTCGCCCTTGGCCGCCTCCACGTCCTCCCACGAGGGGTACTCGACCGCCTGGGCGGGAGTGGCGACGAGCAGCCCGGCGACCAGCGCCAGGACGGCGGAGGCCAGAGCGGCGGTGCGGAATCGACCGAGCCGCGGCGCGACGGAGGACCGTGCGGGACGAGGGCGGCGCGGCGAGTGGAGCATGGGACCTCTGGAGAGTCGTGGTGGCCCTCTGCGTCGACGGTGCGGCTCCGTCACGCGAGAGTGGCAATTCCGACCAACCCTAGCCAAGCTCTTACCGGTGTGGCTAGAGCGTCACCAGCCCCGGACGGGGTTCTTCACGTGCTGGAAACGTTCGGTTTTGCATATCGGGCGGCGGGTCCCTATGCTTGCGTGTCGGTAGTCATGGGGGGTCGGCCGCAGGGTCGCCCCGCGAGCTCCCGGCCCCATCGTTTAGTGGCCTAGGACACCGCCCTTTCACGGCGGCAGCACGGGTTCGAATCCCGTTGGGGTCACGGATGGGACTGCTGGCAAGTGCACCGGCCCGCGAGGGTCGGGGCGTGGAAATCGAATAGCCTCGAAGGCAGTATGCTTGTCTTCGCAACGAGGCCCTGTAGCGCAGCTGGTTAGCGTGCCGCCCTGTCACGGCGGAGGTCGCGGGTTCAAGTCCCGTCAGGGTCGCAGAGAGGCCCTTCCGAGAGGAAGGGCCTTTTCTTCGAGACGGCCTGCTCTCTCTTCGAGGAGGTCCGGCCGCCTCGGTGCACGGCTCTGTAGCTCAGTTGGTAGAGCGCACGACTGAAAATCGTGAGGTCACGGGATCGACGCCCGTCGGAGCCACGGGAACCCTCGCCTAGCTTCTACGTGGCGGGGGTTTCTTCGTGTCCGGGGCTCCTCTCCCCCGGGCGAGCGCGTCCGTTCGCCCAGGTCGGCTGCGTAGTCTGATCCGGCCATGGACTCCGCCGCCTTCCCGCCGCCCGATCCGTCGACGATCGCCCTCGATCCTCCGGACCCCGGGTACCGGGCGTGGGCGCCTCCCGCGGGATCCATGCCTCCCGGGCAGCCCGCGACGTACGACGGCTGGCTGCCGGCCGAGCCGCAGCCCTCGGTCGGAGCCCCCTACTCCTCTCTGCTCTACCTCCCCGATCCTCGTCAGCGCTGGGGGCTCCCGACGGCGGCGCTCACGATCGCCGGGATCGTCCTGCCGCTCGCGGCCCTCATCCTGCTGTTCGGGTTCGGGATCCTCCCCTACTCGCCCGGCCTGCTCTTCGCGGGCTCGTTCGCCAGCTACCTCGTCGCGCTGGCGGTGCCGTTCGCCGCCTCCCGCCTCCGAGGTCTGCGCTCGATGGCGGCCGACTACGGGCTGAGGTTCCGCTGGATCGACATCCCGATCGGCATCGGGCTCGGGATCGGCGTGCGCGTGGCGATCGTCGCCGTGCTGCTCGTCTTCTCCCCCTACCTCCAGGACGCGCAGTCGAACCTCGATCTCGAGACGGATCCGGTGTGGTTCGTGCTCAGCTCCGTCTTCATCCCGGTCGTCGTCGCGCCGATCGTCGAGGAGATCCTCTGCCGCGGCGTCGTGATGCGGGCCGTGCGGAACCGCATGCTGCGCCGGCCCGCCGGAGCGACGCCTCCGGGCCGCGGGCGCCGCCTGTGGGCGGTGCTCGTCAGCATCATCGCGTCGACACTGGTCTTCGCTCTGCTGCACGGGCACCAGATGGTGAACCCGGCGACGGTGGTCACGCTCGGAGCGACGACCGTCATCGCGGGCCTCGCCCACGGCTGGATCTCGACGGTCACGGGGCGCCTCGGCGCGGCGATCATCTCGCACGCGACGCTGAACGGCACGGCGGTCCTGCTGCTCGTGCTCGTGACCGCGTTCAGCTGAGGCGGGGAGCCCAGCGGCCTCAGACGTCGACGGCGCGCCGTACCGGAGCACTGGCGAGCGGGAGCTCGCCGCGCACCTGGCGGTGCAGGCGCTCCATGTCGGAGTCGAGGGTGGAGGCGGTGCGCGCCGCGTCGGCGAGGCCGTCGAGCAGCTCCTGCGGGACTTGGCGGTCGTACTTGTAGTAGATCTTGTGCTCGAGGCTCGCCCAGAAGTCCATCGCGATGGTGCGGAACTGGACCTCGACGCAGACGTCGACCGAGCCTCCGGAGAGGAACACCGGCACCTCGACGATCGCGTGCAGGCTCTTGTAGCCGTTCTCCTTGGGCTCCGCGATGTAGTCCTTCACCTCGAGGACCGTGACATCGGACTGCGAGGTGAGCAGTTCGAAGACCCGGTACACGTCCGAGACGAAGCTGCAGGTGATCCGCACGCCCGCGATGTCGGTGATGGCGCCGGCGATGCCCTCGAACGTGGTCTCGCAGCCCTTGCGCTCGATCTTCTCGATGAGGCTGTCGGCCGACTTCAGCCGGCTCGTGACGTGCTCGATCGGGTTGTACTCCTGCAGCTCGCGGAACTCCTCCTGGAGGATCGAGACCTTGGTCACGATCTCGTCCATGCCGAACTTGTACTGGAGCATGAACCGAGCGAAGTCGTCGCGGAGGGCGCGGATCTCGGCGACGGTCGTGGCGTCGAGCGCCTCGGCGACCGCATCCGTCAGAGGAGGGACGGCGGCGGTGACGGGGTCGGACGAGCGGGGATCCACAGTCGGACACCCTACGCGCGACCGGTTAAGCGCAGCATGTGAGTGCGCTCGTGCTGCGCACAGCGTCGGGAGGCGCCGACCCGGGCGATACTGGCCCGGTGAGCACTGCCGCCCCCGGAGCCGCGACCGGCTCGCCCGCGACCTTCCCGCCTCCCGACCCCGCGAACTTCTCGCCCGGCCGCCCGCCGCGCCGCCGGATGTCGCGGGGGGCACGCGGGGGTGTCGCGGCGGGCGCCGTGCTCGCCCTGCTCGTCGCGGGCGCGATCACGACGGTCACCGTGCGCGGGGCGATCGCGGAGGAGAGGTTCGAGGAGTCGTCCGCGCTGCTCCTGTCGGCGGCGGCGGAGCGCGACGACGCCGCCGCCGAGTGGGACGCGCTCGAGGCGGCGGTCCAGGTCGAGACGGCGGACGTCCGCGGCGTCCTCGCCGAGGCGGACGCCCCTGCCGTCGACACCGCGAGCCGAGACGCGTACCTGCAGGCCGTCGACCGGGTGCTCGACGCGGCCGACGACGTGCCGGTCGGCGAGCGCGACCCGGTGGCCGCTCCGGAGGACCCCGAGGCGACCGAGGAGCGGTTCGCCGCGGCCGACGAGCTCGAGGCGCGAGCGGAGGCACTCGAGGACGAGACGACCCGGCAGCGGGAGCAGGTCGCGCGGGTCCGCCCGTTGCTCGGCGAGGCGCGCACCGCCTCCGCCGCCTTCAGCACGGCGACGGCCGCGGTCGGCGCCGACCTGGTGGCGACCAGCACCGCCGCCACGCACCAGTCGCGCTGGCTGGTCGAGCGCGCGCTCTACGGCTTCGGCGACTCCCGCGAGCCCCTCGACCTCGCCGAGCCCTCGACCCTGCGCGCGTACCTGGCGCAGGTCGACGCGCTCGAGCTGTCGCAGGCCGAGGGTCTCGTCGACCGCGCCGCACCGGACTGGCCGCGCAAGCAGCGGGTGCTCGACTTCGCCGACTCGATCGCGGGAGGCGTGCCCCTCGACGTCTCGTGGGAGGAGAGCATCGAGATCGACGGAGTCGCCTACGGCTCGCTCGACTCCGGCGCGGGGCTGGCGACCTGGACCCTCGACGAGGGCGCGCCGGCTCTCGTCCAGCTGACCGAGAGCATCCAGCGCAACTGGGACGCGGCGTGGGCGCAGGGCCTGGTCGCGCACGAGGTGGGGCACGCCATCACGTCGAAGGACGGCTGCTACGAGCTGTACCGCGCGACACCGTTCGACGGGGACGACGAGAAGTGGGCGACGGCCTGGGCGCTCTCGCTCGGCTTCACCGCGGGAGCGGGGACCGAGCCCTACGGCGATCCCGGCGCGGACGCCGTGGCGATCGCCTCCGCCTGCCGCTGACCGGCGCCGTCAGCCGACCGCGCGCCGGTAGAAGGTGACGCCGTGCAGCGGCACTCCCCCGAAGTGCTCGAGCTGCGCGCGCGCCGCCGCGCCGTCTCGGGCGACGTAGGGCACGCGGAGGCGACGGTAGCCGCGCCGCGCCAGGTGGTCCTGGAGGTCGCGGCCGAGCAGGGTGCCCACTCCGCGCCCCTGGTCGTCGGGGTCGGTGCACTGCATCTGGAGCACCGCCTCCTGCCGGAAGCGGGCGCGGGTGGCGACGGCGTGCATCTGCGCGAGCAGGTCGATCCGGCCCCGGGTGTTCTGGAGGAAGCGGGTGTAGTCGGGGACGGCGAGCGCGAAGCCGACCAGCCGGCCGGTCTCCTCCTCGGTCGCGAGGCGGAGGATGTCGGGGTCGAGCATGACCGCGAGGGCGGCGACGCCGACGGAGGCTCGGTTCAGCTCCCCCGGCGTGATCTCGGTCGCGAACGGCGAGGCGACCTGGGCGCGATTGATCACGTCGAGCATCGCGGTGCGGGTCGCCTCGGTCCTCGCGGCCGTGAGCCGGCCCGGGCGCAGCCCCGCCGCCGCCCACTCCTCGGGAGAGACGGGCCCGAGCGGGTCGCCGGCGCGACGCGGCACCGTCTGCACGCTCCAGGTGTCGCCCTCCCAGATCCGCTCGAAACCGGCGTCCTCGTAGATGCCGGGGTAGCTCGCCGGGTTCCAGAGCACGCGGAGGAAGCCGCGCTGCGCGAACCCGCTCGTGATCACGCCTCCGCCCTCGTTGGGCAGCAGCGAGGCCGGCCCGAGGATCTGCTCGTACCCGCCCGCCCGCTCCTGCACCGCCTCGAAGAGCACCGACGCGACCTCGGCGTCGGCGAAGTCGGTCGCACCGAACAGGAGAGTCCGCGCGCCCACTCGGGCATCGAGCCGCAGGTCGGAGTGGACCGTCGTGCGCCCGACCACGCGCCCGCCCCGATCGCGCACCAGCAGCAGCTCGACTCCGCCGGGCCGCAGGCGCGACCCGCGCCACCACGACTGCATCACGGCCTCGGGCAGGGGGACGGTGAGGGAGCGCGGGTGCAGGCGACCGGGCAGGAGGCTGAAGTCCTCGTACTGCGCGCGGGTCGCGACCGTCTCGACCTGCATCGCGCCCCCTCGTCCCGTCGGCCGCCGCAGCGACTCCGATCCTCCGATCAGCGTAGGAGGGGGCGCTGTGCGTCGCGAATCGCCGGGGGCGCGGCGCGGCGGCCCACCTCCTAGCCTGGAGGGATGAGCACCGAGCCTCGCCCCCTGCGCTACAGCGCGTTCGTCATGAACACGGCCTCCCACATCCAGCACGGGCTGTGGCGCCACCCCGACGCACGGCAGCACGAGTTCGACGACGTGCAGCTCTGGATCGACCTCGCGCGGACGCTCGAGCGCGGACGGTTCGACGCGATGTTCTTCGCCGACGTCGCCGGCCTCTACGGACCCGCCGACGGCGACTGGAAGGTGAACGCCCGCGAGGGACTGCAGCTGCCGAGCAACGACCCCGCCGTGCTGCTCTCGGCGCTGGCGGTGAGCACCGAGCACCTCGGCTTCGCTTTCACGAGCTCGGTGCTGCAGTCGCACCCGTTCGACTTCGCCCGCAAGGTGTCGACGCTCGACCACCTCTCGAAGGGCCGGATCGGCTGGAACATCGTCACCAGCGCGCTCGACGGCGCCGCCCGCAACTTCGGCTACGACCGGCTCGAGGAGCACGACGAGCGCTACGCCTGGGCCGAGGAGTACCTCGAGGTCGTCTACAAGCTGTGGGAGGGGTCGTGGGACGACGGCGCGCTGCTGCGCGACAAGAGCGGCGCGTTCGCCGACGCCTCCCGCATCCACCGGATCGACCACGTCGGCAAGCGCTACCGCGTGCAGGGTCCGCACCTCTCCGCTCCCTCGCCGCAGCGCACTCCCGTGCTGTTCCAGGCCGGGTCCTCACCCGCCGGGCGGCGCTTCGCCGCGAGGAACGCGGAGGCGCAGTTCGTCTTCTCGGGCTCGGTCGACAAGACCCGCGAGCTGATCGCCGACACCCGCCGTCTGGCCGCGGAGGCCGGGCGCGGGGAGGGTGCGCCCGCCTTCTACCTCGGCCTCTCGTTCATCACCGGCGACACCGAGGACGAGGCGCGGCGGGCCGAGCGCGAGATCGACGAGTACCTCTCCTCCGACGCCTTCCTGCTGCACTCGAACCTGGGCTTCGACCCGAGGACCGGCGAGAGGCTCGACCCCGACCTGCCGCTCTCGGCGATCGAGACCTATGCGGGTCAGAGCCACCTGCAGTGGATCCGCGACGCCTCCCCCGATCTCGAGCCGACGGTGCGCGACCTGGCCCGGCTCTCGGCGAAGCTCCGCGGGCGCGTGGTCGGCACTCCCGAGCAGATCGCCGACCACCTGGCGGGGTGGCGGGACGCGGGCATCGACGGGATCAACGTCGTGAACTGGATCCTGCCCGGCAGCTACGAGGAGTTCGTCGACCGGGTGATGCCGGTGCTGCAGGAGCGCGGACTCGCGCAGACGGAGTACGCCGAGGGGACGCTGCGGCGCAAGCTCTTCGGGACCGACGAGCTGCCGCCGACGCATCCCGCCCGCGCGTACCGCGGAGCGTTCGCGCACTGAGGACTCCGCCTGGCGGGGGACGACGCGCGCCGAGGCGCGGTGCGAGGCTGAGGCGATGACGTCCGGTTTCGATCTCCTCTTCGTCCTGTACTCCGTCTTCCTCGTCGTGGTCGTGGTGGTCCTCATCGTGCTGGCGGTGCTGCTGTGCCGCCTCGCGATCGCCGCCCGCGAGAACCAGCTGACGACGGCGCGGCTCCGTGAGCTGCAGATCGAGCGGATGCTCGCCGAGGACGAGGGACCGGCCCGGGAACTCGGCTGAGAGGTCCCGCTCGCCTCAGGGCAGCGCGGGGCGCGCCTCCGGTCGCGGGACCTTGGGGATCAGGAGCCCGAGCACCACGGCCACGACGGCGCCGACCGCGCCGATCACGAAGGTGGTGCGGAAGCCCTCGGAGCTCGGGAGGTCGACTGCGCCGACCGTGATCGTCAGCTGGGCGAGCACGGCGGCGGTCACCGCCGACGAGAGGGTGGTGCCGAGGGTGCGCATGAGCGAGTTGAGCCCGTTGGCGGCCGCGGTCTCGGAGGCGGGCACCGCGTGCATGATCAGCGTCGGCATGGCGGCGTAGGCGAGTCCGAGGCCGACTCCGATCAGCGCGTTGATCACGAGGATCTGCCAGACCTCGCTGCCGAACGGCAGCACCAGGAGGTAGGACACCGCGATCAGCGCGGCGCCCGAGACGAGCACGATCCTGGGGCCGGACTGCGCCGAGAGACGCGCGGCGACCGGGGACGTGGCCATCATCGCGAGTCCGGAGGGGGCGAGGACGAGGCTCGCCACGATCAGGCTGAGGCCGAAGCCGACCCCCGAGGCGGCCGGGAGCTCGAGCATCTGCGGCAGGGTGATCTGCGCGCCGAAGAACGCGAAGCCGACGGCGACGGAGGCGAGATTGGTGAACAGGACGGCCGGCCTCGCGGCCACGCGGAGATCGACCAGCGGGCTGCTCTGCCGCAGCTCGTACCAGCCCCACACGAGCAGCACGCCGATCCCGCCGAGACCCGAGCCGAGGATCGCCGGGCTCGTCCAGCCGGCGTCGTTGCCGCGCGAGACCGCGATCAGGATCCCGCTCAGCCCGATCGCGAGGCCGACGGTGCCGACGACGTCGAACGTCCCGGGCGAGCGCAGCGTCGAGACGGGCACGACGAGGAGCACGAGCACGATGTCGAGCACTCCGAGGCCGGCCGACATCCAGAACAGGACGTGCCAGTCGAGGTTCTGCGCGACGAGAGCGCTGAGCGGGAGGCCCAGCGCCCCGCCGATGCCCAGCGTCGCGCTGACGAGGGCGATGGCGCCGGGGAGCCGGTCGCGGTGCAGGGTGTCGCGGAGGATCGAGATGCCGAGCGGGATCACTCCCATGACCGCGCCCTGCAGCGCGCGGCCGACGACCAGGGTCCAGACGTCGTCGGCGAAGGCGCAGACGACGGAGCCGATGACGAGGACGACGAGCGCGGCGATCGCCATCCGCCGCTTGCCGTAGAGATCGCCGAGCCGACCCGACACCGGAGTGAGGATGCAGGCGCTGAGGAGGGTCGCCGTGATCACCCAGGCCGTCTCGCTCCGGTCGGCGCCGAGCAGGGTCGGGAGCTCGGACTGGATCGGCACGACCAGCGTCTGCATGAACGACGCGCTCATCCCGGCGAAGGCGAGAACGGCGGTGATCAGGCGCGGTCCGGGTGATCGGGCGAGGGAGCGTCGGTCGGGAGAGCGTCTGTCGGGCACGGAGGTCCTTCGTGTCGGCGGTCGTATCGCCGCGCTGTGCAGTCACCGGCCTCGTACTCGAACCGAGCGATGGTCGGGATACTTCCCGATCGGGCCGGATCCGCTCCGCAGCGCTTCCGGCCCGGGGCCCGCGGGACGAGGATGGGCGGATGATCGACATCGAGAGCTGGATCGCCGGCTACGAGAAGGCCTGGGCGAGCGCCGACCCCGCCGACGTCGCCGCGCTCTTCACCGAGGACGCGGAGTACTTCACCGCGCCCTACGAGGACGCCATCACTCCGCGCGCCGCGATCGTGGAGTGGTGGATCGCCGAGGAGGAGCCGAGCGACCCCACCTTCGCGTGGGGGCTCGTCGCGCTGACCGACGAGACCGCCGTCGTGGAGGCGCGCACCATCTACCCGGGCGACACGACCTACCTCAACCTGTGGGTCATCCGCTTCGCGGCGGACGGCCGGGCGCGCTCGTTCACGGAGTGGTACATGGCGGAGCCGGAGGAGGACGGGGAGTCGTAGGCGAGGCGGGTCAGAGCGTGGTCGCCGCGAAGGTGTCGCAGTCGACCGCGTCGCCCTCGAAGCCGGCCTCGAACCAGCGCTGACGCTGCTCGGCCGAGCCGTGCGTCCACCCCTCCGGATCGACCGTGCCGGTCGCCTGCTCCTGGATGCGGTCGTCGCCGACCGCCGCCGCCGCACCGAGCGCGTCCTGGTACTCCTGCGCCGTGACCGGCTGGAGGTAGGGCGTCCCGGTCTCGTCGGGCACCGTCGAGGCGTCGCCGACCCAGGCCCCGGCGAAGCAGTCGGCCTGCAGCTCGAGGCGCACCGAGTCGGAGTCGGGGCCGGTCCCCGAGCGGTCGGCGGAGTCCATCGCCCCGGTCAGGCTCTGGAGGTGGTGCCCCCACTCGTGGGCCAGGATGTACATCTGCGCCAGCGAGCCGCCCGAGGTGTCGAAGCGGGTCCGCAGCTCGTCGAAGAAGTCGGTGTCGAGGTAGATCGTCTGGTCCGGCGGGCAGTAGAACGGACCGACCGCGGCGGTCGCGCCTCCGCACCCCGTCGAGGTCTGGTCCTCGAAGACGACGACGCCCGCCGGAGTCGTGTAGCTCGCGCCCAGCGAGCCCGCGGAGTTCGCCCAGTAGCGGTCGAGCGACTCGGCAGCGCCCTCGAGCCGGCAGTCGACCTGCGCGTTCGCGTCGGCTCCGCTGTCGCAGTCGACCGCCGTGCTGGTGATCTGATCGGGCGACGTGGCCCCGCCGCCGCCCGCGAGGCCGGCCAGCCCCGAGAGGTCGACGCCGAGCAGCTGCGAGAGGAGCGCGAGGACGATGACCACGCCGGCGCCGCCTCCGACAGCGATGCCGGTCGTGCGACCTCGCCGGCGGACCTTGCCGCCGCTGAGCTGGGAGTCGTCGTTGAAGGTCATGCGGTCACCGTAGTGGGGAGCGCCGACACGCGAGGGGGCTTGCGCAGCCCGCGGGGGCTCAGCCCCAGCGCGACTCGCTGGCGTCGCGGATGATGTCGAGCAGCGCCTCCCGGAGCGGGCCGTGCTCGAGACGCCCCGGGAACATGTCGACCTCGAGGCGGTGGGCGCGCCCCCAGGCCGCCGCTCCCTTCGCGGTGAGGGAGACGAGCTGCCGCCGGCGGTCGGCCGGGTCGCTGTTGCGCTCGACGTGACCCTCGCGCTCGAGCCGCTCGATGGTGCGCGACATGGTCTGCACCTCGACGTGGGCGGCGGCGGCGAGCTCCTTCTGCGCGGTCGGCCCCGACTGGAGGAAGTGCAGCACGATGAGCCCGGCGTGGGTCAGCCCGATCTCGGCGAGCGCGCCGTGCCAGGCGTGCTCGACCATGCGCGACGCCGTCGAGAGGAGGCGGCCCGTGGGCCAGCTGTCCATCTCGGCCGAGTCGTCGTGCATCCGACCAGGGTAGTCGCGGCCCGACGGCCTCTCTCGACCGGCGGGCCGCGGGTCAGGAGGCGAAGCGGTCGGTCGCCTCGATCAGGGCGTCGAGGATGCCCGGCTCGTCGAAGGCGTGGCCCGCGTCGGGGATGAGGCGGAAGTCTGCCTCCGGCCACGCGGTGTGCAGGTCCCAGGCGGTGAAGGCGGGCGTGCACATGTCGTAGCGGCCCTGCACGATGACGGCCGGCACGGTCCGCAGCACCCCCGCGTCGCGGATGAGCTGCCCCTCCTCGAGCCAGCCGTGGTGCACGAAGAAGTGGTTCTCGATGCGCGCGAAGGCGAGCGCGTAGGCGGGGTCCGACCAGGCCTGGATCATCTCGGGGCGCTGCAGGAGCGAGATCGTCGACGCCTCCCAGGTGGTCCAGGCGACACCGGCGGGGCCGTGCACCGCCGGGTCCTCGTCGTGCAGCAGCCGGTAGTAGGCCTCGATGAGGCTCCCGCGCTCGGAGGCGGGGACGACAGCGGTGTACGCCTCCCAGAGGTCGGGGTAGACGGCGGCGGCGCCGCCCTCGTAGAACCACTCGAGCTCGGCCCGGCGCAGCGTGAAGATGCCGCGGAGGACGATCTCGGTGACGCGGTCGGGGTGCGTCTCGGCGTAGGCGAGCGCGAGGGTCGACCCCCAGGAGCCGCCGAGGACCAGCCAGCGGTCGACTCCGAGGTGCTCGCGCAGCTTCTCGATGTCGGCGACGAGGTACCAGGTGGTGTTGGTCGAGAGGTCGGCGCCCGGCTCGCTGGCGTGGGGGGTGGAGCGGCCGCACATCCGCTGGTCGAAGAGGACGATGCGGTACTTCTCGGGGTCGAAGAGGCGCCGGTGCGCGGGCGAGGTGCCGGCGCCGGGCCCGCCGTGCAGGAAGACGACCGGCTTGCCCTCGGGGTTGCCCGACACCTCCCAGTAGATCTGGTGGCCGTCGCCGACGTCGAGCATCCCGGACTCGGTGGGCTCGATCTCGGGGTACAGAGTGCGCATAGGCGGCACCCTACTGACGATCAGGGGCGCCGGCCGCGATTTCGGCGGCTCGCCCGCGAGTCCGCGCGTCGGCGGACGCCCGTCGCCGGGGGCCGGACGGCACGGCGCCGGATGGGGAGGAATCCTGGCGGTCCTCCGCCCCAGTCGGAGAGGGGACTCCGCGCACCCCCGGACACCTACTGTTCGGAGGACACATCCGCGAGGAGCCAGCTCATGTCCGTCCTCCGCTCCGCCGTGGCTGCCGCGGCCGGCCTGATGCTCGCTGCGGCGATCCTCCTCGGAGGCGTCTCGGCGCCCGCGTCGGCGGCCCCTGCAGCCATCGCCCTCTCCCCCTCCTCCGGGCCCGGAGGGACGACGACGGTCGTGACCGGCACCGGGTTCGCCAAGAGGACCACCGGCACCGTGACCGCAGGAGCTGCGACCGCACCGTTCACCACGTCGACGACAGGCTCCTTCGCCGCGACGATCACGATCCCCGCGACGGCGACCGGAACGCTCCAGGTGACGGCGAGGGCCGGCGGGCGGAGCGTGTCCGCTGCGTTCATCGTCACACTCGGCGGCGCCTCCACCACGGCCGGCCCCGGATCCACGACCAGCCCCGCCGGCACGGCGCCGGCCGTCAGCACGGCCCGGCTGCGCTTCGGCCTGACCACCCCCGGCGGCGCGTCGGCGAACGCCGAGCTCGACCGGGCCGCCGTACTCGTCGGCGAGAGCCCCGCTCTGGTGCTGTCCTACCAGGACTTCGGCCAGGCCACCCCGCTCACGGGGCTGGACAGCGTCGCGGCACGGGGAGCGACGAGCATCCTCACCTGGGAGCCGTGGCGCTGGGGCGGCGGCGTGGACCAGCCCGCCTACTCGAACGCCCGGATCCTCGCCGGCGACCACGACCCGTACCTGCGGCAGTGGGGCGCGGCGCTGGCCGCCTGGGGCGAGCCCGTCCTCCTCCGCTACGCGCACGAGATGAACGGCGACTGGTACCCGTGGTCGGAGGGAGTGAACGGCAACGCCGCGGGATCGTACGCAGAGGCCTGGCGACACGTTCACGACGTGGTCGCCGCTCAGGGCGCGACGAACGTGTCGTGGGTGTGGAGCCCCAACGTCCCGTACAGCGGGTCCACCCCGCTCCAGGGCCTGTACCCGGGCGCCGCGTACGTCGACGTCGTCGCGCTCGACGGCTACAACTGGGGCACGAGCGCCGCGTGGAGCTCGTGGACGTCGCCGTCGGCCCTGTTCGGTCCGGGGCTCACCCAGCTGCGCGCGCTGGCGCCGGGCTCGCCGATCCTCGTCGCCGAGACGGCGTCGGCCGAGACCGGCGGGGCGAAGTCGGAGTGGAACGCAGCGCTGGTCTCGTATCTCTCCGCGCAGAGCGACGTCACGGGCTTCGTCTGGTTCGACCACGACAAGGAGGTCGACTGGCGGATCGCCAGCTCGACCGCGTCGGCCCAGGCCTTCGCGGCGGCACTCGCGCAGCGGCCGAGCTGACGCGCGCGCAGCGGGAGGACTGCGCCTCAGACGGGGAGACGCAGCAGCACGAGGACCGTCACGTCGTCCTCCCGACCGAGAGACGCCTCGGTGAGAGCCCTCAGGCGGGACACGACATCGGCGGAGTCGGATGACTCCGCGACGATCTCGGCGACGTGCTGCAGCGACTCCACCGTCCCGTCGTAGAGGTCGAGGATGCCGTCGCTGCAGCTGACGAGAGAGTCACCGGGTTCGAGGAGCACCCGCGAGACGCTCCAGGCCTCGTCGCTCCAGATGCCGACGGGCAGGTTCAGAGCCGCGAGGCGCTCCCAGGAGCCGTCGGCCCGGACGTGCAGAGTGAGCCCGTGGCCCGCGTCCACGTAGCGGACCTCTCCGCTGACGTGATCCAGGCGAGCGTGGAAGAGGGTCGCGAACGAGGCCGTGTCGCCGAGATCGGTGGAGAGAGCATCCGCAGCGCGGTCGAGGGGGACCGCGAGGTCCTCGTGACTCCGGGCGCTGCGGATCACCGCGCGGACGGTCGCGGCGATGATCCCGGCACCGACCCCCTTGCCCATCACGTCCCCCAGGGTGAAGGCGGTGCCTCCGGAGACGGCGTACCAGTCGAAGAAGTCGCCGCCGACGGCTTTGGAGGGCAGGCAGGCGCCGGCGAACTCGTAGCCCGCCGCGTCGGTGTCCGTCTTGGGCAGCAGCGCCTGCTGGACGAGAGCCGCCTCGTCGAGCTCCAGAAGGGTGCTGCGCTCCCTCGCGCGGACGTCCTCCACATGGGCTCGGGCGAGACGCGCGAGGTCGTTGACCACGGCGCCGGCGAGGACGAAGGCGACCGCCGAGAACAGCCCTCGGGTCAACTCGTTGGGGTTCTCCTCCAGAGTCGACCCGAGCAGGAAAGGCACCACGAGTCCCGCGCAGATGCCCACGAAAGCGAGCGCGACACTCCGGCGTCCAGCGGACGCGGCCACCCAGACGGTCGGGAGGATCGCGAGCGACGCGAAGATCGAGGCGCTCTCGCCGGTGGCGAACCGGAGGACCCCCACGACGAGGAAGTCCACTACGGGGACGACGAGGACGGCTCGTCCCCCCGGGTCGATCCGCGGAAGGACCGCGGCGAGGGCGGTGGCCGTGATCATGGCCGCCGTGGCGAGAACGAGGGCGGCCGGATCGGTCACCTCGATCGTCGGGACGAGGAGGCTGAGCGCGACCGCGACCCCGAAGAGGAAGGCCACAGGGATCTGCTTGACGAGCGGCGACTGCTCATCGAGCCCGATCGCCGCCGCGGAGAGCCGGGAGGCGGCGCCCGCGGTGGTCGATCGCGGTCGGGTGGTGGACCGCATCACGAATCCCTCGGCGAACGGTCCTTGCTCAGGGTCCAGACGTTGCGGCCCTCCGCGCGCTCGTAGTCGAAGGCGGTCACGAGCGCCTGGATGAACGCTATGCCCCGGCCCGACTCCGCGAACTCGTCCGGCATCTCGCGCGGCCCCGTGTCGATTCCCGGGGGATCGGCCGTGTCGACGAGCTCGGCGCGCAGCTGGAGGTCGTCAGCGACGATCTCGAGCCGGCAGACGATCGTGGTCGAGGACGAGCCGTGCTGGATGACGTTGGCGGTCAGCTCGATGAGAGCCGTCTCGAACATCATCCGGTCCATCTCGTCGATGTCGGAGCGCTCGTCCCAGAGCGACTCGAGGGCGGCGTGCACGACGTCGACCGTCTCGGGTGGGCTCCTGAACAGCAGGGTGCGCTCAGTCACGGTAGGCGTCTTCCGGGGTCTCGAACTGCGCGAGGACCCGGTCGAGGTTCGAGAGCTTCAGAACCATCGAGACCTGCTTGCTCGGCGCCGAGATCCGCAGGTCGCCTCCGGCCTGCCGCGTGCTCTTGAGGCATCCGACGAGGGCCCCCAGTCCGGAGGAGTCGAGGAAGGACACGGAGCTGAGGTCGACGACGACGCGCGACCTCCCGTCGTCGATCGAGCGCTTGACGATGTCGCGCAGCTCCGGCGCCGCCACCATGTTCAGCTTGCCCTCGCCGTGGATGACGGTGATCCCGGGCTCGATCGTCTCGGTCGTGAACGTCATGCTGTCTCCTTCTTCGTGGTGACGGGCTCGAAGCCCTGGTAGGCGACGGCGCGGAAGAGGACGCTCAGCACCACGAGGTCGAACACCGCCCAGGCGATGTTCACCCCCGTGCCGATCGGCTCCGCGCCGTCGAAGAACAGGTGGAGGCAGCCCACGACGATCGCGATGACGAGCAGGACCATCACCACGAGCTGGATCCTGATCAGACGCCACGGAGTCCCCGTCGACTCCTGTCGCGTCTTCGGCGTGACTGCGAAGCCGAGGGGGATCCTGAGGAACACGTTGTTGATCGCGGTCGTGCAGGCCTCGATCCAGACCGGGAAGAGGGCGAGGCTGTACTGCTGCCCCCTCCAGGTCGGGGTCCCCTTCGCGGCGACCAGGAAGAGGAGCTGATTGACGATCATGAAGGGGATGAAGCGGATGAAGAAGTCGAACGCGTCGGACGCGACCGGCAGGATCCCGAGCACCAGGAAGATGATCGGCGCCGCGAAGTACACCACCGCCGCGTAGCCGCTGATGTAGCTCCACATCGTCGCGAAGTACATCAGTCGCTGCGGGACGCTGAGCGCCTTCTGCAGCAGCGGGTTCTCGCGGAGGAAGACCTGCATCGTCCCCTGGGCCCAGCGGAGGCGCTGGGTGAGCATCGTCCCCGCGTCCTCCGGAGCGAGACCGTCGGCGAGGAGCTCGTGGTGGTAGACGCTCTTCCAGCCGAGCCCGTGCAGGCGCATGCAGGTCGCCATGTCCTCGGTGACCGAGATGGTGGCGAGCGGCATGATCGGCTGCGCCTCCCCCGGCCGGTCGATGGCGATGCTCTGCAGCACGGCCTGCACCGATTCGAGGGCGTTCAGCGGCGAGAGCTCGCGATCCGAGAGGCCCTGGACGATCTGCTCGATGTCGACGATCGTGTCGACCGAGTCCGCGCCGCCCGAGGCGCGGGCGAGCGCGCGGATCTCGGCGAGGTCCTCTTCGAGGCCCGCGACGTCGGAGGCGACGAGCGAGTAGCTCGCGGCGTCGACCCGGCGGTGCAGGTCGTAGGTGACCGACGCGATCGGCGCCCCTCCGCTGATGGCCGTCTGCGCCTCCTTGATAGCGGCGCCGACGTCGTCGAGCGCCGCGCGGACGGTCGCGTCGGCGGCCGCGGGGTGCGACCGGGCCTTGCTCACGGCGCGGGCCGCTGTCCGCAGCGCCGACGCGATGCTCCGGTCGAGCTCGCGGACGTAGCCGGCGATGCCGAGCTGCATCAGCGCCTCGCGCCGCAGCACCGCGTTCGAGCCGCAGAAGAACGCCGCGTTCCAGCCGTCCTTGCCCTGCTGGATCGGGCCGTAGAAGAGCGGCGCCTGGCTCCCGAGCGGATCGCCGGTCGCGACGTTCGAGAACACCTGGGGCGTCTGGACGAGCGCGACCGCGTCGTCGCGGAAGTAGCCGAGAGTGTTGTCGAGGATCTCGGGTCGGGGGATCTGGTCGGCATCGAGGATGAGGAGGTACTCACCCGTCGTCTGCTCGAGCGCGTTGTTGAGGTTGCCGGCCTTCGCGTGCCGGGGGCGGTCCTTCCAGTCGGCCGAGCGGGTGATGTAGCCCAGCCCCGCCGCCTCGGCCGCCGCGCGCATCTCGGCGCGGTCGCCGTCGTCGAGGACCCAGGTCGCGTGCGGGAAGCGCACGCGCTGAGCGGCGAGCGCCGTCGTCATCACCAGCTCGATCGGCTCGTTGTAGGTCGTGATGAAGATGTCCACCGTCGCGTCCTCCGGAGGCGCCGGCGGCGCGGGCCGCCCCCGTGCCCGCCACATGGTCATCCCGAACAGGCAGACGTCGATGAGGCTGTAGGTCTCGGCTGCGACGAGCGGGACGGCGATCCACCACGCGTCCCAGTTGAGCGAGTAGAGCCACCGCCAGCCGACGTAGTTCACCCCCAGCACGATCGTCAGGACCACGATGATGCGCAGCAGGAGCATGCGGCCGGGCGAGGTGAGGGTGCTCTCCGTCCCGGGGCCGGTGTCGACGGCCGTCCCGGCGTTCATCGGGGCACGATCCGGTAGAGGAAGCGGGTCCGCACCATGACCCAGAGCAGACCGAGCACGGCGAGGTAGGCGAGCGAGTTGACCACGGTGTTCCCTTCGCGCAGAGGAGGGATGTTGGCGACGATCAGGACGAACACGACGTGCATGACGAACACGTAGAGGGTCGCCTGCCCCAGGGGGATGAAGAACCAGCCGAGGAGGCGCTGCGCCGGCTTCCAGAGCACGCTGAGTGCGGCGTAGGCGGTGATCACCACGAGCAGGACGTTGACGACCCTGCCCGGGTCGAGGGTGGTCCGCTGGAAGGCGACCGCATAGATGTCCGAGAACGTGTTGGCGGGGATCAGCCCGAGGCGCAGATCCCAGGAGCTGGAGAGATAGGGGTTGTTCCACGAGAAGACCGCCAGCCCCACGGTGGTGATCACCGCGACCGCGAGGACGATCCGACCGATCCGGGTCGCGAACCAGGCCAGGATCTCGCGCCGGTGGAAGCCCGCGACCATCCCCGTCACGAACAGGGCCTGCCACGTGAGCAGCGGGAACGAGTCCTCGAACTGCGAGGGCAGGAGCCGCACGTGCAGGAACATCTGCAGCACGTAGACGGCCCAGCTCACCAGCAGGACGACCGCCCATCGCCCACGCGACAGAGCCCAGAGGATCAGGGGGGCGATCGCGAGCATCACCACGTACAGGCCGAGCACGTTCACCTGCCAGGGCCCGAGCCGGAGCAGGGCGAGGTCGAGGATGATCGACGGGTCGACCGGGTAGCGGAGGAGGCTGTCGACGTTCGTGTAGAGGTCGTAGACGCGGCCTGTCGCCTCGCTCCCCGCCGCGCCCGTCCCCTGGTCGACGTAGGTGGTCGCCGGAGTGGAGTTCACGAATCCGACGAGGCTCACGAGGCCGACGATCACGACGACCACCAGGGCCGTGACGTAGAGCTTCCAAGCGCGGGCCTCGGTGCGGAGGGTGACCTCGCCGATCCCGCCGCCGAGCACTTTCGGACGGTGCACCATCCCGAGGACGCCGCCCGAGAGCAGGACGAACAGCTCGGCCCCCGACACCATGCCGATCGCCTCCTGCGTCAGGTTCTGCCAGACCGAGACGAGCGCGATGTGGTTGACGACGACGAAGACGATGGCGACACCGCGGAGGTAGTCGATGCGGAGATCGCGATTCGGAGGGCCGTCGTAGGCGAGCCGGCCGCTCCGACCGCGCAGCAGTCCCCAGCCGGTCAGGGCGATCGCCGCCAGGAGGACCGCCGCGACCAGGATCCAGGCAGCCGCCCCGCTGATCGTCCCTGCCGCCGACTGCACCGTGGATGAAGAGGTGAACGGCGCGTAGACCGGGCCGAAGACGAGCTCGCTCGCCTCCGCGTCGGCGGCGAACGCCGAGGAGATCGTGTCCGAGCCGGAGAGGCTCCAGTCGATGACGACCTCGCCGACCACGGCACGGGCCGAGGAGGAGTCTCGCCAGAGCACGACGTCGATCAGCGGATGCTCGTCGCCCGAGGTGGCGGCGATCACCTGCTGCCACCAGTCCTGCTTGATCTCGAGCTCGGCCGGCCCGCCGGCCCCCGGGCTGTAGAACGCGGCGGTCTCGAGCATCATCGGCGTGCCGGCGCTCTCAGCGAACCGCTCGTAGAACGCGAGGTCGCCCTCGCCATCGAGATCGTCCTCGAGGGCGCCGTCGGCGGCGACCGCGTTCCTCGGGGCCCCGCCTCCGCTGGGGTCGTGGTAGGCGGACAGTCCGACCCAGTCGACCGCATCGTCACCCGGGTAGTAGGGCCCGTAGGGGTCGTCGCCCGCGTCGAGCGATCCACTGCCGTCCGTGTCGAGTGCAGGATCGTCGGTCGAGCCACCCTCGGCGAAGGGATACGACTCACCCGCGGCCGGCGACCAGACCACGACGGCATCGGGCAGATCGGAGTGCAGGACCTCGGAGAAGAGCCGGAACGCCGCGATGTACTCGTCGGGCGCGAATCCCCATGCCGTCCAGCTCGCGTTCATCTCGGGAGCGAAGCGGACGAAGAGCGGGAGGTCCTGTCCGTCGCGGGCGCGGGCGAGCGCATCGACGGCGGCCCTCGCCTCCTCCTGACCGAACTGCCCGAGACCGCCGACGGGGCGGAGCGTGACCGCGGCGAGCGCCCCCTCCCCCTCCGCCTGCCTCATGAACTGGGCGAGGTAGTCGACCTCGGCCTCGGTGATCGGGACGGAGGCGACGTGCTCGAGGACCGCCGCGGGTCGGCCGAGACGATCGGTCTGCTCCGCAGCGCTGTCGCTGCTCCAGTCGAGGCTCGAGCCGAAGTAGGCGCCCGTCGGCGGCGAGAGGACGGAGTCGTCGGCGACCGAGGCGACGGCGGGACCCGCGAGGAGCACCGCCGCCGCGACGACGGCCAGCACCGCCTTCCCGGCGGAGGGGGCGAACCGTCGGAGCGCGCTGCGCCTCACGTGCGGCTCACCACGAGGACGGTCACGTCGTCCGAGGCCTTCTCGCCGCGCGCGAGGTGGCGAAGGGCAGCGAAGAACTCGTCCGAGCTCGCCGAGGCGCGCGCGAGCCCGGTGACCTCGGCCACCGAGTCGAGAGTCCCGTCATAGAGGTCGAGGACGCCGTCGGTGAAGGACACGAGCGCATCGCCGGGTGCGAGCTCGACCGACTGGGTCAGCCAGCCGCCGTCCTCGGCGATGCCCAGCGGGAGCCCGACCGAGGCGAGCCGTTCGAAGGATCCGTCGGCGCGGAGGACGACGGAGAGTCCGTGGCCGGCATCGACGAAGTCCAGGCGCCCCGTCTCGGTCTCGAGGCGGCAGTGGAAGAGCGTCGCGAAGGTGCCGGTCGCGCTGAAGTCGCGGAGGAGCTGACCGTTCACCCCGGCGACGGCCCGGGCGGGCCTCTCGCCGGTGCGGGCGTGGAACGCCGAGCGGATGCTCGCCGCGACGATGGCGGCCGCGGTGCCCTTCCCCATGACATCGGCCAGGACGATGTCGACGAATCCGTCGCCCGCCCACCAGTCGTAGAAGTCCCCCGCGACCTGCAGGCGCGGGACGGACATGCCGGCGAAGACGTAGCCGTCCGGGTGGTCGAGCGCCGGGGGGAGCAGGAGGGCCTGCACTTCGGCGGCCCGGTCGCGCTCGGCCGAATCGCGCAGCTCGCGCTCGACCCAGCTCCCGAACTCGTCGAGCAGCACCTCCTCGTCCTGAGTCAGCTCGCGCGGCACGAAGTCCATGAGGCAGATCGTGCCGAGCTGGAGACCGTCGTCGACGCTCAGAGGCCTTCCCGCGTAGAACCGCACGTGCGGCGCTCCTCGGACGTTGACGTGCTCCGCGAAGACCGGATCGGTGCCGAGGTCGGAGATGATGAGCATCGACCCCTTCTGGAGCGTCGCGTCGCAGAAGGTTCCCTCCCGCGGGTACTCGAGCGGCCAGCCCGGGTTCTGCGGCGACTTCGTGAAGAGCGTGCTCTCGTCGAGGAGGTGGATCTCGGCCATCGGGACCCCGAAGAGATCGCGAGCCATCCGCGTGATCCGGTCGAAGCGCTCCTCAGCGGGCGAGCCCATCAGCTCCAGGGCGGAGAGGGCGTCTGCACGCGGATCCGGGGCGGTGTCACCGACCATGGAGCATCCCTTCGAGAACGATCAGCAGGGGCCGAGGACTCCGTCAGGTCCTGTCCTGTCGACCGTATCGGCCGCAGGGAACGCCGACCGCCAGTCCATCGATCGCTCACCCTGTGGGCCCCCCTGACGGGGGAGGTGGAGCGGTCTCAATCTTCCGACGGAGCTCCCGTGCACCGGACCGCGAGGTCGGAGTAGACGAGCCCCGCAGGAAGGTCGGCGCGGAAGGCGCGGCGCGTCTGCTCGTCCTCGACGACCGACCAGGACACCTCATCGCGCACCTCGGGCTCGAACTTCTCCCATTCGAACCAGTTGATCATCTTCAGATTCGGGAAGCGCGCCGCGGTCTCGGCGGAGAGCACCTGCCGCCACCACGCCTGCTTGATCGCCAGCTCCCCAGCCGGGTCCCCGCGGGGAACGACCAGCGCGGCCGTCTCGGGGATGGCCACCGGCTTGCCGTGCTCGACACCGTAGGTCTCGTAGAAGTCCGGCGCGGCGCTCTCGTCGCCCGCCGCGCCGTCGTAGGTACCGGTGAGCTGCGCGGCGAACTTGCCCTCCTCCGGCATCTCGTTCTCGCCCCACGGATGGGCCGACCCCCAGTGGTAGAGCGACATGCCGACCCAGTCGACGGCGTCGTCGCCCGGATAGTAGGGAGCGTAGGGATCGTCGTCGAGGCTCAGTGCGCCGTCCCGGGTCGTGTCGAGCAGGGCGAAGTCGGCGGTACCGGGTTGCGCGGCCGAGACTCCGCCCTCGAACGGGTAGCCGTCGGCGTTGTTCGGAGCCCACATCATCGCGGTGCCGGGTGCCTCGGTGTGCACCGCTTCGGCGACCCGCCGGAAGGCCTCGACGTAGGCGGCGGGCTGCTGACCCCAGGCGTACCAGGAGCCGTTCATCTCGTGCGCGAAGCGGATGATCACCGGCACGCCGGTCTGGTTGACGGACGCCGCCAGACGGGCGATGTCCGATGCGACGGCGTCGGTCACCGCAGCGAGACCGTCGATCGACTCGAGGGTGAGCAGGAGCGTGCCTCCGTTCACCCGGAGCTGCGCAGCGGCCGAGCGCACTTCCTCACGCTCCACGTCGGTGAACGGCAGATCGGCGAAGGCGACCGCGACGGCCGGCCGCTGTCCCAGGTGGCGCGAGTACTCCTCGATCGTCTGCGATCCCCAGTCGAGGTTGACCCCGAACAGCGCGCCCTGCTCGGGGACGATCTGGGCCGCGGGGCGCACGACGCACGCCGCGACGGGCCCCTTCGCGGTCGGGGTGCACCCTGCCGTCGTCGCGACCACGGCGGCGAGTGCGAGGACTGAGAGTGCGCGGGTGCGAGAAGCCACGAGACACGGTAACCCGAGCAGGCGGCCGAGGCGGGCGGCGCAGTCGGGCGGTCGCACTCGCGGAAGGGCGTTCCGACGCCCGAGAGGACGATCGAGACACCCTCCCCGCGCACCGCGAGCTGCGCGCGAAGCGGCGGGCCTGAACGGGGGGTGTCCGCGCCGTCGCGGGGCTGAGAGCCTGCACCGTGAGCCCGACACGCCCCCGCCCCCAGAGATCGTCCGCCTTCGCCCTGTGCGCGGCGCTGATCCTCGGCCTCGTCGCGGCGGCCGCGGCCGCTCCGTCGGCCCGGGCGGACGAACCGGTGGCCGAGGTCAACGGGCTGTGCGCGACCGGGGTCGTCGACATCCCCGACAGCGTGCACTTCGCGCGGATGCTCGTGATCGCGCAGAGGGGCCAGGCGGGATCCCCCGTTCCCGGGAGGGCGGCCCCCGGAGCACCGGGAGCCGCCGGCGTCACCGAGGCCGTCGTCCAGGTCCTCCCCGGCCAGCGGCTCTGGCTGGCCGGCGCGTCCACGCTCCTCCCGGGGGGTGGCCGGACCTACTCGGGCAGCGGCGGCAACGGCTCGTTCGTCTCGACGATCGACCCCGCGCCGTACTGCCCGGGCGGCGGGAGCCCCGCCTCCGCGTTCCCGAAAGACGCCTTCCTGGCGGTCGCCGGCGGAGGGGGCGGCGGCGGCGACGCCGGCAACTACTACACCACCGAGTCCACGGGCGGCGGCGGCGGGGCTGCGGGGTCGAAGGGCGGTGACGGAGGCGCCAACGACGCGCGCGACGGAGCCGGCGGCAACCCCGGCACGTCCTCCGGCGGCGGCTCCGGCGGTGCCGCGGGCTACAGCGGCTTCTTCGATTCCGGCTCTGCCGGTGCTCCGGGTACCTACCTCGCGGGGGGCCGGGCGGGCAACGCCTCCCTCGGCGCCGCGTACGCGGGCGGTGGTGGCGGCGGCCTCTACGGCGGCGGAGGCGGGGGCGGCGGCACCAACGGCGGCTCCGGTGGCGGCGGGGGCGGAGCGAACTACCTCCCGCCCTACATCTCGCCGAACCCGCCGACCGACCAGCAGCGCTCGGGCACGCTGCGCAACGGCAGCACCGACCAGGACGGTCCGAACGTGCAGGTCTTCCCGCTCTACCCGACCGTCACGACGGTGACGATCGCCCCGTCCCCCGCCTACGTGTCCGACGAGCTCGTCGCCACCGTCCGCGTGGCCGGCGTCGACGGCGGCCCCGTGCCCGTGGGTGCGGTCGAGCTCCGCACCGGCGACGAGGTGCTGACCGGGACACTCTCGAACGGAGCGGTCGAGATCCCGCTCGGCGTCCGGCCCGCAGGCGGACTGACCGTGCAGGTGCGCTACCCGGGCGCGGACGCCGAGCGCATCGGGTTCCTCTCGAGCAGCGCCTCCACCGCCCAGTCGGTCGAGGCGCCGGCCGTCGTGACGACGACCACGGTGATCGAGGCCTCTCCGTCGACGCCCTACGCCGGCGACGACGTCGAGCTGAGCGCCACCGTGACCCGGGGCGACGGGCGCACCATCGACGCGGGCGAGCTGACGTTCACGAGCGCTCCGGCAGACGGGTCGGAGGCGCCGACGACGATCGCCCGGGTTCCGGTCGTCGACGGCCGCGCCGGCGCGACCCTGAGCTTCCCGCAGACCAGCGTGATCCGCGTCTCCGCCGCGTACTCCGGCGCCTCGTCGCGCACCGAGGAGATCAGGCCGAGCACGGGCACTGCGACCGTCGTCGTGCGCTCGGCGGGGGCCCCGGTCTTCACCACGCAGCCGGAGTCGTCCACCATCACCTACGGAGACACCCCCGCACCCCTCTCGGCCGCCGTCGCCGACGGACCCCGCACGTCGCTGCGGTGGCAGCGGTCGGCGGAGGCCGGCGCGCCCTTCGAGGACATCCCCGGGGCGACGGGCACCGGCTACCAGCCGCCGGTGCGCACCGACACCGGCACCCGGTTCCGAGCCGTCGCGGCCAGCGTCTTCGGGGAGAGCTCCTCCGACACCGCCGAGGTCACCGTGCTGCCGGCTCCGCTCACCGTGACCGCCCGCGACGCGCGGATGTCCTACGGCACCGACGCTCCCGCGTTCGGGGCCGACTACGGGACCGGCGACGAGGGCTTCCGGCTCGGAGACGGCCCCGACTCCCTCAGCGGCGACCTGCGCTGCGACTCCCGACCCTCGGCCGACCCCGAGCTACCGCCCGGGACGTACCCCGTCGAGTGCTCGGGTCAGAGCTCGCCGCGCTACGAGATCGACTACCGCCCCGCCAGCCTCACCGTCGAGGCGGTGACGCAGGAGATCCGCTTCGAGTCCGACCCGCCGGCCCCGGGACGGGTCGGCGAGGCGTACGACGTGTACGCCTCCGGCGGGGCGTCGGGCGAACCGGTCGTGTTCTCCACCGACCCGGGCAGCCTCTGGTGCACCGTGAGCGAGGACGGCCGGGTGGAGTTCACCGCGACCATCGACCTCCCCTTCGCCGGCGAGTGCGTCGTCCACGCCGACCAGGCCGGACGGGCGTTCTTCCCGCCGGCCGAGCGCGAGACGCAGATCATCAGCGTCGAGAAGGTCGCGCCCCGCGTCCAGGAGTACTGGGGCGGCTCCACCTACGTCACCGCGGGCTCCTACCGGACCCTGCACGTCGACGCGAGCGGCAGCCCCGACGTGCGGTACCAGTGGTACTCGTCGGTCGACAACTGGACCTTCACGCCCATCCCGCTCGCGCAGTCGTCCACCTACCGGCTGAACACGCGCATGAGCAACAACGGCGTCTTCTACCGGGTCCTCGTCTACAACGCGACGGGCGAGACGCCCTCCGAGGGACGCTACGTCTCGCGGAGCACGAGGCTGATCGTCGATCCGACCTACCTCCTCGTCATCGCGCCCGACGTCGAGATGGTCGCGGGCTCGGAGCCGCCCGTCGTCGCTCCCGAGTACTCCCTCCTCAACGACGGCGACACGCTCGCGTCGCTCGGACTCGACCCGACCTGCGCGGTCGACGTCACCGCAGAGACGCCAGCGGGGGTCTACCCGGAGGCGGTGCAGTGCAGCGGCTTCGAGCATCCCGACTACGAGGTCGAGTACGTCGCCGGCACGCTGACGGTCGTCGCCGACGACGGCCCGCCCCTCGGGAGCGGGACGGGCAGCGGAGCCGTCGGCGGGACGGGCGCCGGACCCGCCCCGGGTGGGCCGGCCTCGGGTGGGCCCGCCTCGGGGGCCGACGCCGCCCCGGGGGCGAGTGAGCGCTCGCCGCAGGGCCGCGGTCTTGCAGCCACCGGAGTCGAGGGCGTGAGTGGTCTCGCGCTTCTCGGGGCGCTCTCGCTCGTGGGCGGGCTGTGGCTCCGACTCGCCGGTCGTCGCGCGCGACGCTCCGAGCGCGCCTCCTGAGCACCGACGTGTCGGCCGGCGTCGCCTGACGACGGAGCCTGCTGCGCCGGCTTTTCCTCCACAGGGCTCGTTCGGGGTCGGGTTGTCGGGCCGGGGTGGTTGGGGCGGGTGTGGTGTCGGTGGTCGCTGGTTCAATACTCGTATGAGAGACGCGGGTGAGCTCGAGGCAGCGGAGGGGACGCTCGGCGCGGTCGGTGGGCTCGCCGACCTCGCGGCGCGTCTGGGGCGTTCCTCGGCGCAGATGCTCCTCGCGCGCGCTGCGGCGCTGCATGCGGCGTACCTCGCGGCGCTCGCTGTTCCGGAGTCGTTCGCTCGCGGCGCCCGGCTCTCCCGCAGCGAGGCGGGCGATCTGGTGGAGCGGTCGATCCGCGCGGAGTTCGCGGTCGCGTTGGGGATGTCCGAGGTCGCCGCGTCTCGGGTTCTCGAGCATGCGCAGCTGCTGATGGAGGACCTGCCGTGCACGCGGGCGGCCCTCCAGGACGCGCGGATGCTGTGGGAGGCGAGCGAAGTGATCTGCGCCGCCGCGAGCACGGTGCCGGCCACGTCCCGAGGCGCGTTGGATGCGCGGGCGGCGGAGGCGGCGCTGGTGATGACTCCGACGCAACTGCGCAAGGCCGTGGGCCGGATGCGGGACCAGCTGCACGAGGAGCCGTTCGCGCAGCGGCATGCGCGCGCCCGTCAGGACCGCACGGTGTGGGTCAGCCCCGAGATCGACGGGATGGCGACGCTCAGTGCCCTGTTGCCGGCGCCGGTCGCGATGGGCGCCTTCGATCGACTCGACCGCATCGCCCGGACCCTGCGCGAGGGTGACGAGCGCACGCTCGCACAGCTGCGGGCCGATGCGCTGGCCGACCTGCTCTGCGACGGCGACGTCGCGGGAACCACTCCGGTCAGCGATGGTGACATCGCGGCGACGTTCGTTCCCGGGGTGCGCGCGGAGGTCCGGCTGACGCTCCCCGCGAGCACCGCCGCGGGTCTGGACGACACCCCGGCGGATCTCGACGGCTACGGCCTGATCCCCGCCGACGTCGCCCGCGACCTGGTCGGTATCGGAGCGTCCTTCACCCGGGTCCTGACCGACCCGGACACCGGGAGAGTCACCTCTGTAGGCCGCACTCACCGCGTGCCGCCGCCGCGGATGCGCCTGTACCTGCAGCTGCGGGATCAGACCTGCCGGTTCCCGGGCTGTACCCGCTCCGCGTCCACGGCCGAGGCCGACCACACGACCGAGTGGCGCAACGGCGGCGAGACTCGCCTCGAGAACCTCGCGTCGCTGTGCACCGCCCATCATCACGTCCGCCACGGCGACCGGTGGACCTACGTTCTCCATCCCGACGGCACCGCCGAGTGGTCCACCCCCACCGGCCGCCGGGTCACCACGAGCCCGCCGCCACTCCCCGGGCGACCACCCGGGCCACGCTTCGATGACGAGCCGCCACCGTTCTGACGTTCGCAGGGAGATCGGTCTCGATACGCCCCTGCGCGGCTACTCGACCAGCAGGCAGTCCCGGGCGTCCACGCAGGCCGGACTCGTGCTGATCGAGCAGCGCGCGCAGGAGCGCCCCCGATCCCGGAGGATCGAGGGCGCCCCGTCAGTGCATCAGCGGCAAGTCAGCCGCAGGGCCGCGCCGCGTACGCCGCGCTCACCTCCGTCGAGACCGGCGAGCCGTCGATCGTCGCCGAGGCCGCGACCGCGACGTCACCGGCGGCGAGGTCGACCTGCCGGGTGGTGAAGGCGTGCGACACGGTCTTGCCGGGGGCGACCGTGGCGAACGACTTGGTGCCGTAGTCCGTCGTGAAGGTCATCGCGACGGGCACGTCGGCGCCGTTGGTCGCCTGCGTGGTGATGATCGCCTTGCCCGCGATGCAGCGGGTGGTGGCGGTCGCGGTGACCTCCAGGGCCGGAGCCGCCTCGCCCTCGGTGAAGGCGAAGGTGTCGAGCTCGAACAGGTCGCCGCTCGGGCCGGAGTAGCTGAAGTACACGTCGTGCACTCCGGTCGCTCCGGTCAGCGCTGCGCTGACGTCGGCCCACTCGCCGGTGGTCCCGGTCACGGCGACCGTTCCCGCGACGGGTCCGGTGGCGGAGTCGAGGCGGACCGTGATGGTGCCTCCCGCCTGCAGCGCCTTCGCGCGGGCCGAGAACGTCGCCGCTCCGGTCTCGCCGAAGTCGACCGACGACAGCGCCGTCCAGTCGCCGGCGTCGAGGTCGCGGAGGACGAGGTTCTTCGTCGCGCCGGCGGTGGGCGTGCCCAGCGGCGCCGTCGCGATGCCCTTGCTCCAGCCGATGGTCTCGGCCGGGAAGGTGCGGAACGGGTCGAAGTCCTTCACCTGGTCCACTCCGGCGTAGTCGCCGACGACCTGCTGCACGGTGCCGTCAGCGTTGAACTGCAGCTCCTGGATGTGCGGGCTGCGGTAGCCCTGCGTGGTGTCGCCGTTGATCCGCTTGTTGAGCGTCGGGGCGTGGTAGGTGAAGTAGTACTTGCCGCCGAGCTCGAAGACCGACTGGTGGTTGTTGCCTCCGGTGCCGGCTCCGAAGAAGCGGCTCTGGTTGGGGAACATCACCCCGGCGTACGCCTCCTTGGGCCACGACATCGGGTCGTCCGAGATCATGTAGCCGATCTCGCCGCCGCCCGGGTAGCCCGGAACGCGGGTCTGGTTGCCGCCGAAGTCGGTGCCGCCGAAGTGCGACGAGTACGAGAGGTAGTACTTGCCCTCGCGCTCGAAGACCTGGGCCGCCTCGAACGCGACGGGAGCATCGACCACCGCGGCCGTGCCCTCGGTCGAGACCATGTCGTCGCCGAGCTCGATCACGCGGATGTTCTTCGGGTTGTTGAAGCGCTCGGCCGCGGGGAGCGCGGTCGAGGCGGGTCCGCCGCCGAAGAACAGGTAGTTGCGACCGTCGTCGTCCACGAGCGGCGCCGGGTCGAACTTCCAGGCGACGTCGGCACCGGGCGTGGTGTCGTTGATCAGCGTGGTGGTCCGCTGGCTGGTCCACGGGCCCACGGGCGAGTCGCCCGTGATCACGTTGCTGGAGCCGCCGCCGTTGGCGTAGTAGAGGAAGTACTTGTCGACCCCGTTCACCGTCTTCTTCGCCATGCCCGGCGCCCAGGAGTTGCCGGTGAAGGGTGCGACACCGGTCGAGCCGGCCACCTGGATCTCGCCGTGGTCGGTCCAGTTCACGAGGTCGTCCGACGAGATGACCGTGATCTGGTTGATGCTGCCGTAGTTGATCTGCGGCGAGACACCGGTCACCGGATCGGGCGCGTACCCCTGCGTGTCGTTGGTCATGTACATGTAGACCCGGCCGTTCTCGGCGAAGCCGAAGCCGTCGGCGCCGAACTTCCACCCGATCAGCGGGTTGTGGTCGCCGGGAACCTTGCCGACCACCTCGATGGTCTTCGAGGGTGCCGCGGGCGGCGCCGCTCCGATCAGCGAGACGTCGTCGAGCTTGTAGTCCATCAGGTGCGTGTCGGGCGCGGCCGACGGGGTCGCCGTCCACGGAGTCTCGAAGAAGAGACGCGTGATGGCGACGCTCTGCCCGGCGGGGACGGTGAAGGACCCGCTGAGCGACGCCCACTGCCCCTTCGTCGCCGTGACGCTGGCGAGGTTGGTGTAGCTGCCTCCGCCGTAGTGCATCGTCGCGAAGAACTGCTTCGTCGCGGGGCCGGCGGCGTTCTCGTACTTGATCTTCGCCTTCACCTGGTAGGTCTGGCCGGCGACGATCTTCCCGGTCAGGTCCTGCATGGCTCCGGAACCGGTCGTCGTACGGCCGGTCACCAGTGCGGCGCTCGCACCGGAGGCGGCGTCCGCGGTGGTCGCGATCGTCCCGCCGTCCGCGGCGTTGCCGTTGTTGACGAACCAGTCGGCGATGCCGTTCTCGAACCCGCCGTTGACGACGAGCTCCTGTTCGGCGGCGAACGAGGTCTGCGCCGCAAAGGGCGCCACCAGTAGTGCTGTCAGGGCCGCCGTGGCGAGCAGGCGCAGACGCAGCCGACCCTTCGGTGCGGCTTCTTGTTGCGTTCTCACGAATCCTCCTTGATTGCGTCTTTCAGGTGGTCTGGGTGTCGTCGAGCCGGCGGTCATCCGCAGCTCGTCGCGGGGTAGCCGGCCGGGACCGTGCTGCTCACGGGCGCGCCGTCGACGGGGGCCGAGGCGGTCACCGCGACCTCGCCCGCGGGCACGGCGACCGCCCGGGTGGTGAACGCGTGGCTCGCGTTCCTCCCCGGGGCGACGGCGGCGATCGTCTTGGTGCCGAACGCGCCCGTCATGTCGACCGTCACGGGCACGTCGCTGCCGTTCGTCGCCTTCACCGTGACGAAGACCTTGCCGCCGATGCATCGCGTCGTCGCCTCGGCGGCGACGGCGAGCGCCGGCGCCTCGGCCTTGAGCGTCCCGAGGCGGGCCAGCTGGTAGCTGAGCGCACGCTCGGGCGCGTCGAGCTGGTTCTGCGTGCCGACGGTGCCGACGGCCTCGGCCTTCGCGAGCGCCGACTCCAGGTCGGCCCAGGCGTCGGCGGGGTAGTCCGCCTCGCGGAGGGTCGCCGCGTGCGCGATCGCCGCCTCCAGCTGCGAGCGGTCGAGAGCCTTCCCCTCCGAGGTGAGCGTGTCGCTCAGGAGGAAGCTGTCGACGTCCACGTGTCCGCCGGTGCTCTCTGTCGCATAGCTGAACAGCCCGATCCGGTGCCCCATGAAGTGCGTGAGGCTGCCGTCGAGGGTCTGCGGACCGACGCGGGTGCCGAGCTTCGTCCACGTCCGCCCGTCGAGGCTGTAGTGGAAGGTCGTCCACAGCTGACCCGACGGGGCGTTCAGCTCGAGATCGGCCTTCAGGTGCACCTCGGCGGAGTCGGGGAGCACGGCGGTCGTCCCCGGCAGGAACGCCTCGACGGCGGCCTGATCGATCGTCGTGGCGAACGGCTGGCCGCGGTCCACGACTCCGACCGTGCTCACTCCGTCGACGCGCTTCACCGCGACGTACGAGAAGCCGCGGTTGTAGGCGGCGAGGCCGGCGACATCGCCGTCCTTCATCCCCGACACGTCGAGCTCGGCCTCGGCCGACTGCTTCGGGGCGACGATGCGCTGCGAGAGCGTGTTGCGCGCCTCCTCGAGCCAGGTCAGCTCGGGTGAGGTCGACAGCTTCGAGTGCACGTACTGGCCCGTGACGACCTTGCCGTTGGTCAGCCGGAGCCAGCCCTCGCGGTCGGTCAGCGACCAGTAGCGGTTGTCGGGCGCGTGGTTCCACTGCCAGGCCAGGTCGAGCCGGGAGCCGTTCGGCGCGATCTCGGCCTCGCTCGGCAGCTCGGTGGTGGGCTGCGCGCCGATCATCGAGACGTCGTCGAGCAGGTACTCGACGCTCGAGGACGCCGGCTGCGGGTTCCCCCAGGGCGTCTCGACGGCGAACTTCGCACTGCCGACGTTCGCGGTCGGCGGCACCGTGTAGGTGCCCGTGATCGTCGTCCACTGCCCCTGGGGGACGGTGGCGAACGCCATGGTCTGCGGGCCCGCGCCGAAGTCGGCGCAGAGGTTGAAGCGCACCGAGGCCGGGCCGGAGGTGTACTTCACCTTCGCGGACACCGTGTAGGTGACTCCGCGCTGGAGCCTGTTCGCGAGGACCTGGCTGGGGCCCGAGCCGTTGAGCGTCCTGCTGCCGACCCGGAGGGCGGCGGTCCCGGAGGCGGCGTCACCCGTGTCGCGGGTGAGCGTCGCCCCGAACTGCCCGGCCCACGGAGCCGTTCCCGACTCGGCGCCCGGGTTCTGGATCAGCTCGACGCCGAGGAGCGACTCGTCGATGTCGGGGGCCGTCGGGAGGGTCCACTCCTCGTCGGTGTAGGCCTTCGCGGGCGCGTCGTTCTCGAAGTCGTCCGAGACGACCAGGCTCTTCTGCCGCTCGAATAGCTCCTCCTCCGGGCTGAGGGTGATCGGCTTCGGGAAGGTCCCGTTCACCGGGACCGAGCCGTTCGTGCCGAAGGTCGGCCAGCCGTCGGTCCAGGTGGCGGGGACGAGCCCCGGGATGCGACCGGTCGGGAAGCTGTCGCGGAAGAACATGCCGTGCCAGTCGGTCGTGCCGTCCTCACGCGAGATCGGCACGAGGCTCCCCTGGGCGAAGCCGTTCGAGTTCAGGACTCCTCGCCCCTCGTAGGGGTTGCTGCCGTCAGCGGTCGCATAGCGGCCGAGCAGCTCCTCGGAGCGGAACAGCGCGACCTGGCGCCCCTGGCCCGAGGGCCAGGTGATGATGACGATGTAGTAGTTCCCGTCGATGTACTGCACCTGGGCGCCCTCGAACAGGCCGCCGATCCAGGAGGCGCCGGGGTAGTCGGAGGTGCGCAGGATGTTCGGGAACTCGGCGACCACGGTGGTGAGATCGTCGCTGAGCTGCACTGCGCTCGTCGATCCCGAGCCGTAGAAGATGTAGGGCGTGCCTCCGTCCGCCTCGTCGAAGAAGAGCGACGGGTCGTGGAACGCGCGCCCCAGCGCGACCCTGGTCCACGCTCCGTTCTCGATGTCGTCGGTCGAGTAGAGGTAGGAGCCGCCCAGGTTGTTGGTGTTGAAGGCCACGTAGTAGCGACCGTCGTGGTAGCGGAGCGACGAGGCCCACTGGCCGTTGCCGTAGGAGTTCTGGCCGTTGCGCAGCGAGAACCTGTCTCCGATCTCGAGGCGGTCGAAGACGTGGTTGACGATCTCCCAGTTGACGAGGTCGTACGACTTCATGATCGGAGCACCCGGGCTCAGGTGCATCGTGGTGCTGATCATGTAGTAGAGATCGCGACCCTCGTCGTTCTCGGCCGCAGGCACCCGCTCGACGCTGACGTCGGGCACGTCGGCGTTGAGCAGCGGCACCGAGTAGGTGCCGTCGCCCCTGTCGGTCGAGGTGAGGAAGGATCGCGGCGACCACTCCTCCGCGGCCCGGGCCGGCACCGCGGTCGCGAGCAGGCCGGCCGCGACCAGGGCTCCGATCGCGGTCACTGCGAGCGCGCGCATCCCCGGGGCGCGTGTCGCTGCGCTCATTCGAACAGCGAGAGGGTCAGCACGGAGGAGTAGGCGCCGGGCTCGACGTCGGCCTCGGTCTTCAGGGTGAGGTCGGCCGCGACGGTCCACGAGCCCTCCGTCGCGACGGCCTCGGAGTCGAGGGCCAGTGCGAGCAGCTCCTGGTCGACCAGGCCGACGGCGTCGGGGCCCTCGTCGAGGACGGTGTCGACCTGATCGCCCTCGGCCACGAGACCGGAGTCGCCGCCGTCGACGAGCTCGGGCGTCCAGCCCAGGTACTCGGCGCCGATCGGCTCCTGCCCCTCGTCCCCGCTGAAGTCGGTCGCCGAGCCGAGCACGTACCAGCCTGCTCCGTCGGGGATCTCCTCGGCCGTGCGCGTGTCCGTGACCGTGACGGCCGGCAGCTGCCCGGTGAACCGGCGGACGGTCTCGGTCGACCCGTTCTCGGTCAGCGCCGCGTTCGTGCCGTCGACGGTCATCGCGAGCACGCCCGGCTCGTCGACGGCGGCGATGTCGACCGTCACGTCGACGGCGTCCTCGCCGTACTCGGCGGCGGAGGCGGCGGTCGCCACGCCGGTGAGCAGGAGCCCGCCGATCACGGCCACGCAGGCGCGGGCGGGCCAGGTCGGGCGGGCGGGGGAAGCGGTTCGCTGGGTCATGGGATTCCTCCTCGATCGGCGCCGTCGCCGATCATCGAGCGTCGGACGGCGCGGGTGCGCGTGCGTTCCGGGCGCTGAGTGATGTCTGCGCGAGGGCGTGCCTGACGAGGCCGCCGACGCTGCTGATGGGAAACGTGCCCGGGTGACGACGAGAGGTGCCTGCGCAGTCGCTTCCACAGCGTGCTGTCGCTCACCGCAGCTCTCGATCCCCGTCAACGCTGAGGAGAGGGAGGCTGCTTCGTCACTGGTGCACTCGACTGCTGAGGAGAGACTCAGCTAGTCTTGCCGCAATGTTACCGGGAACATTTTGGAATGCAAGGATGCATTCCGACGCAGCCGTGGCCACCGCAGAGGCCGGCACGGCCGCCGCAGCCGACCCGCCCGGGTTGATCGGGGTGCTGATGTGCGACTTCGAGCCCTTCAGCGCGGAGGTGATGAAGGGCGTCTCGGCCGCCCTGCGCGGGACCGGCTTCGACGTCCTGGCGAGCACCGGCGCGAGCCATCGCGACACGATCGGCTGGGAGCGCGACTCGCTCCGACGCCTCCGGGACGCGCGGGTCGAGGGGGTCATCGCCGTGACTCCGTCCAGCGTCCTCGCGGCTCCCGGGCTGCCGCTGATCGTCATCGGGCCGCTCATCGCCCAGGTCGAGCTGCCCTCGATCGGCTCGGACGACTTCGGCGGCGCCGTCCTCGCGGTGCGGCACCTCGTCGAGCTCGGCCACCGGCGCATCGCGCTCCTCGGCGGCCGCCCCGACCTGGAGTCGTCGCACCTGCGCGAGGCCGGCTACCGGCGTGCGCTCGCCGACGCCGGGATACCGTTCGACGCCGACCTCGCGCGCGTGGGCCACTACAGCTACGACGCGTCCCTCGGGCCCGTCCGCGAGCTGCTCTCGCGGGAGGATCCGCCCACGGCGGTCTTCGCCGCGAACGACGCCTCCGCGATCGCCGCCGTCGAGGTCGCCCGAGGTCTCGGCGTCGCCGTACCCGAGCGCCTCTCGATCGTGGGCTTCGACGACGTGCCCGACGCCTCGCGGATCGCGCCTGCGCTCACGACGGTGCGCCAGCCGCTGCACCGGATGGGCCGATCGGCGACGCGGGCGCTGCTGACCCTGATCGGCGGCGGGACTCTCGGCGAGGAGCGCGTGCTGCTGCGGAACCGCCTGGTGGTGCGGGGGTCGACGGCACCGCCGGCGGTGGGGTGACGAGACTCCGACCGGGCGTGCAGCCAGCGGCAGTGCAGCCAGCGGCAATACAGTCGGCGGCATGGGCACTCAGAAGCGCGCGAACCCGGTCACCGTCAGCGTCACGGGAGCGGGAGGCGCCATCGGCTACGCGCTCCTGTTCCGGATCGCCTCGGGTCAGCTCCTCGGGCCGGACGTCCCGGTGAGGCTGAACCTCCTCGAGATCCCCGCCGGACTGCGCTCGGCGGCCGGAACGGCCCTCGAGCTGCAGGACGGCGCCTTCGGGCTCCTCCGCGGAGTCGAGGTGACCGACGACCCCGCCGCCGCCTTCGACGGCGCGAGCATCGCCCTGCTGGTCGGCGCCCGACCGCGCAGCGCCGGCATGGAGCGGGCCGACCTCCTCGCAGCGAACGCCGGCATCTTCGGACCGCAGGGCGCGGCCCTCAACGCCCACGCCGCCGACGACGTGCGCGTGCTCGTCGTGGGCAACCCCGCCAACACGAACGCCTGGATCGCCCGCGCGAGCGCCCCCGACATCCCGGCCGGCCGCTTCACCGCGATGACCCGGCTCGATCACAACCGCGCCGTCGCGCAGCTCGCGGCGAAGCTCGAGGCGCCGGTCGACTCGATCCGCGGCGTCACCATCTGGGGCAACCACTCCGCCTCGCAGTACCCCGACGTCACGCACGCGACCGTCGACGGTCGCCCCGCGACCGAGCTCGTCGACGCCGACTGGCTCCACACCGAGTTCGAGCCGCGCGTCGCGAAGCGCGGAGCCGAGATCATCGAGGTGCGCGGGGCGTCCTCCGCCGCCTCGGCCGCCTCCGCCGCGATCGACCACGTGCACGACTGGGTGACCGGCACCGAGTGGACCTCGGCCGCGGTCGAGTCCGACGGCTCCTACGGCGTGGAGGAGGGCCTCGTCTCGTCGTTCCCGGTGCGCGCGGTCGACGGCGAGTGGCGGATCATCGAGGGCCTCGAGATCGACGCGCACTCGCGCGCGAAGATCGACGAGTCCGTGCTCGAGCTGCGCGCCGAGCGCGACGCGGCACTGGCGTTCCTCGACCGCTGATCGCGGAGCACGATCAGCGGTGCGGGGCCTTCTCGGGGCGCGGGAGGGAGCCGTCGGCGCGCGCCGCCTCGAAGAAGGCGTGCGCCTCCTCCTGCCGGGCGGCCTCGGCGCCGCTCGCGATCGCCGCGCGGACGTGCTCGGGGCGGTAGCCGAATGCGGCGACCAGGTCGCCGGCGTGCGGGCGCAGTCGTGCGAGCAGGCGGTCGATGTAGGAGGTGACCGCCAGCGCGCGCTGCGACGAGAGCCGCCCGTGGATCAGGTACCAGTCGAGGTGCTTCTCGATCAAGCCCAGGCCGAACAGGTCGCGGAGCCACGTGAGGACCGTGCGGGTGCCCGCGTCCTCGATCGTGGCGAGCCCCTCCGTGAACGCCTCCCACTGCAGCAGCTCGGCGTGCGCGCGCGCCGCCTCGATGAGCTCGCTCTGGTAGGCGTTGAACAGGCGGGCGGCCTCGTCGGCCGGGAGCTTCGACGCCGAGCGGAGCCGGGAGGCGATGCCGGCGACCATGCTCTCGACGCGGTCGGTCAGCAGCTCGCGCTGCTCCTCCCGCAGCTGCCCGACCGAGCGCGCGGTCGACCCGCGGTCGGCGACCACCTGCGCCAGGCGGCGGAGTCCCGAGTTGTTGACGGTCGCGCCCGCGACCTGACCGACGGCGTAGCGGGCGAGGTCGCCGGGCTGCGCGTTCTTGAAGCGCCTGCCCACGTCGGTGAGCAGCCGCTTCGCCACGAGCTGCAGCAGGACGGTGTTGTCGCCCTCGAAGGTCGAGTAGATGTCGAGGTCGGCGCGCAGCTGCGTGAGGCGGTTCTCGGCGAGGAAGCCCGCTCCTCCGCACGCCTCGCGCGCCTCCTGGAGGGTGTCGAGCGCGTGCCAGGTCGACAGCGCCTTGAGCCCGGCGGCGAGGGTCTCGAGGTCCTGCCGCGACTCGTCGGTGTCGTTCGCGCCCGAGAACACGTCGTCGAAGGCCCTCAGCAGCTTGTCGTGCGCGAAGCCGGCCGCGTAGGTGGTGGCCAGGCGCGGCAGCAGGCGGCGCTGGTGCCGCTGGTAGTCGAGCAGCACCTCCTCGCGGTCGCCGCCTCCGGTGAACTGCCGGCGCTGGTCGCCGTAGGTGACGGCGATGGTGAGCGCGATGCGGGCAGCGACCACGGAGGCGCCGTCGAGCGAGACGCGCCCCTGCACGAGCGTTCCGAGCATGGTGAAGAAGCGGCGGCCGGGGCTCGCGATGGGCGAGGAGTAGGTCCCGTCGGCGGCGACGTCTCCGTAGCGGTTGAGGAGGTTCTCGCGCGGCACGCGGACCTGGTCGAAGTGCAGGCGGCCGTTGTCGATGCCGTTCAGGCCGCCCTTGAGGCCGTCGTCCTCGCCGCCGATGCCCGGGAGGAAGCCGCCCTGCTCGTCGCGGAGCGGGACGAAGAACGCGTGGACGCCGTGGTTCACGCCCTGCGTGACGAGCTGGGCGAAGACGACGGCGGCGCGGCCGTCGACGGCGGCATTGCCGAGGTAGTCCTTCCAGGCAGCCCGGAACGGGGTGTGCAGGACGAAGTCGCCCGTCTCGTCGTCGAAGGTGGCGGTCGTGCCGATCGAGGCGACGTCGGAGCCGTGACCCGTCTCGGTCATCGCGAACGCTCCGGGGATCTCGAGGCTCATGATGCCGGGCAGCCACTTCTCGTGGTGCGGGCGGGTCCCGAGGTGCAGCACGGCGGCCCCGAAGAGGCCCCACTGCACTCCCGACTTGATCTGCAGCGACGCGTCGGCGGTGACGAGCTCCTCGAAGCCCGCGATGTTGCCTCCGTGGTCCTCCTCGCCGCCGAGGTCGCGGGGGAACGCCCGGTGCACGCCGCCCTCGGCCGCGAGGACGTGCATCTGCCGCGTCACCCGGGCGCGGTGCTCGGCCATGGGCAGGCCGTCGACGCGGTGCAGCTCCTCGCGTGCGGTCAGCTCGCGCGAGGCGAGCCGCTGCTCACGCCACGAGCCGAGGAGGGCCTCGCCGAGTGCGGCGACGTCGACGGCGGGCGAGCCGTCCTCGTCGAGCCGGGCGTCGACCTCGGTGCCGAGCGAGTCGATGGGAGGCGTCGGCGCGATCGCACCGGCCTTCGAGCGGCGGGTGCGCGAGCGCGCGGAGCCGGTGGCGGCCTTGTCGGCGGCGTCGGCGGCGGAGCGGGGGCGGGGAGCGGTGGTGACCATGACTGGAGGATCCCTTCGACGCACTGCACGCTAGATCGGGTTCGCGGATCGCGGAAACGATCCGTCGCGGGAGCACAAAGGCGCCGGGCGGAGGCGTCGGCGCGTTGTCGGAACCGGCCAGGCGCTGTCTCCGGGTTCTGCGCTGTCTCCTGGTTCTGCGCCGCCGACCGGGGGCTGGCTAGTCTCGGAGGATGAGCGAGCCGCCGCTGCCTCCGCCCCCTCCCCCGCGCCCGCCGTCGGCGGCGCAGCCGGGGCCCGTGTACGGACCCCCGTCGGAGTACCCCGCGGGGCCGCCGGAGCAGGGCTCGCCCGAGTGGGCGCGCGCTCAGCCGTGGAGCGATCCCCGACCGTCAGGCCCTGGCACCCCCTGGAAGGCCGCCCGGGAGCGGCGCCCCGTGCGCGTCTGGGACGCCGTGGTCACCTCGGTGCTGCTGATCTGCACCTTCGGGCTCACGCTGCTCCTGTCGTACTTCGGACTGTTCTTCGCGATGGCGAGCGACGCCTGCATGGGCGGCAACGACTGCGACGGCGATCTGATCGGCTGGGGCGTGCTGGTCGCCGCGGGCGGGGTGTGGCTGCCGTTCATCGCCGCGCTCGTCGTGTCGATCGTGCTGCTGGTCGTGCGCCGGCTCGCGTTCTGGGTGCCACTCGCCGGCATGGCTCTGTCGTTCGGCTTCACCGTTCTCGGCGGGTGGATGGCCTCGGTCGGCTCGGGGACCTGACGCTCAGTAGCTGTCCCAGCCCGGCTCCCAGTCGGGCTCGTCCGGCGGCACCCAGTCGTCCTCGGGCGCGGCCGAGGTGACCGGCGGGCCCGAGGTGTCGGCACCGAACGACGGCCGGGCGGCCGCGAGCTTGGACGCGCCGGACCGGGACGCGCCGGATCGCGAGGCACCGGACCGCGACGCCGCGGCGCGTCGCGGGGCGGGCGCCTCCTGGTCGGCGTCGGGCTCGGTGATCTCGGGCGTCTCGCCCGCGACCACGGCCAGCACGGCAGCGCCGTAGGTCAGGAGCTTCTTCTGGCCGACGCCGCCGATGATGCTGAGCGCGTCGATCGAGGAGGGCTCGGCCGTCGCGATCTCGCGGAGGGTCGCGTCGTTGAAGACGATGTAGGCCGGGACCGCCTGGGCCCGGGCCTGGGCGGCACGCCACTCCCGGAGGCGCTCGAACAGCGGCTGAGCCTCGGTCGGGAGCTCGGACACGGTCGACCGGCCCGAGCGGGAGGATCCGCTGGATCGAGCGGGGCGCTCGGGCTCCTGCCGCAGCTCGACCTTGCGCTCGCCGCTGAGGACGGACGCCGAGGCGGGAGTGATCACGAGGGTGCCGAACCCGTCGTCGTTCACGCCGAGCAGCCCCTGCGCGAGGAGCTGGCGCGCGACTCCGCGCCACTGGGTGTCGCTCAGCTCGGCGCCGATGCCCCAGGTCGCGAGGCCGTCGTGCTGGTGCTGGGTCGTGCGCGGCGTGGTCTTGCCGCGGAGGATGTCGATGATGTGGCCGGCGCCGAACTGCTGGTTGCGCTCGCGCTTGAGCCGCACCACGGTCGAGAGGAACTTCTGAGCGGCGACCGTGCCGTCCCAGCTCGCGGGGGGCTCGAGGCAGGTGTCGCAGTTGCCGCAGGCGGTGCTCTCCTGGCCGAAGTAGGCGAGCAGGTTCACCCGGCGGCACTGGACCGTCTCGGAGAGGGCGAGCATCGCGTCGAGGTGGGCGGACATCCGACGGCGGTGCGCGAGATCGCCCGGTGACTCGTCGATCATGCGGCGCTGCTGCACGACGTCCTGCAGGCCGTAGGCGAGCCAGGCGGTCGAGGGGAGCCCGTCGCGGCCGGCGCGACCGGTCTCCTGGTAGTAGCCCTCGACCGACTTGGGGAGGTCGATGTGCGCGACGAAGCGGACGTCGGGCTTGTCGATGCCCATGCCGAACGCGATGGTGGCGCAGACGATCACGCCCTCCTCGCGGAGGAAGCGCGACTGCGCGGCGGCGCGCACCCGGGAGTCGAGACCGGCGTGGTAGGCGACCGCGTCGAACCCGGCGGCGCGCAGGGCCTCGGCGGTCGCCTCCACGCTCTTGCGCGAGAGCGCGTAGACGATGCCGGCGTCGTGGGCGTGCTCGCGGCGGAGGAAGTCGATCAGCTGCTTGCGCGGCTCGACCTTGTTGACGATGCGGTACTGGATGTTGGGGCGGTCGAAGCTCGAGACGAAGTGGCGCGCGGCGCCCAGGTGGAGGCGGGTGGTGATCTCGCGGTGGGTCGCCTCGGTCGCTGTCGCCGTGAGGGCGATGCGCGGCACGTCGGGCCAGCGCTCGGCCAGCTCGCCGAGGGCGAGGTAGTCGGGGCGGAAGTCGTGGCCCCACTGGCTCACGCAGTGCGCCTCGTCGATCGCGAAGAGTGCGATCCGACCGCGGGCGAGGAACTGCTTCGTGCCCTCGTTGCCGAGGCGCTCGGGCGCGACGTAGAGCAGGTCGAGCTCGCCGTCGAGGTAGGCGCGCTCGACGCGGGAGCGCTCGCCCGAGTCCTGAGTGGAGTTGAGGAACTCGGCGCGGACGCCGTTCGCGCGCAGGGCGTCGACCTGGTCCTGCATGAGGGCGATGAGCGGCGAGACGACGACGCCGGTGCCGGGTCGGACGATCGAGGGGATCTGGTAGCAGAGCGACTTGCCGCCGCCGGTGGGCATGAGCACGACCGCGTCGCCCCCGCCGATGACCTGCTCGACGATGGCCTGCTGCTCACCCCGGAAGGAGCCGTAGCCGAAGACCTTCTCGAGGATCGCCTGCGCCTCGGTCGACGCGGCACCGTCGGAGAGCGGCTCGGCGGTCGAGAGGGCGGTCGCGGTGGGGTCTGTCACCTGGGGAACTCTACCCGCCGCCTCCGACGCGGCCTCGGGAGTAGGCGCTCCCGGGGAGAGCGGCGGCGGCGCACGCCTGGGGAGGAGTCAGAGCTCGGTGATCTCCTTCGTGTCCCCGTTCCAGAAGCGCACGCTGGCGAGGCCGACGGAGAACGGCTCGCCCAGCAGCGGCACCGCCTCGGCGAGCTGCTCGGCGCGGAGGCGGCGCGAGATGCTCACGTGCGGGGTCCACTCCTCCGGGAGCGACGTGGGCACGCCTCCGGGGACCAGTCGGGTGGCGCGGGCGTGCAGCGCGTCGAGCGCCGGAGACCGGGTGGCGCCCCACGCGAGCACGTAGCGGCCGTCGTGCGGGAAGAGGAGGACGGCCGCGAGATCGATCCGGGCGGGCAGCGCACCGAGCGCGCCGGGCTCGGGCGCGATGAGCTCGGGGCCGGCGACGAGGGTGACGTGCGGCCGGTTGCTGGCCGAGGTGTGCAGGGACAGACTCGGGATGCCGGCCGTTTCGAGCGCCTCCCACTGCGCCCTGATCCGCGCCTCCGACTCCGCATCCAGGAGGAGTTCGACGCTGCGCACACCCCCATCCTCCGCGAGAACTCAAGAGTTGTCGCACTCGACGCCCAGTACGACAACTCTTGGACAGTGGGTGGCCACGCCGGGCGGCGTGCGCGAGCGAGAGTCCAGAAGTTGTCGCACTCGACGCCCAGTGCGACAACTTCTGGACAGCGGCTGGGGCTGCGACGTCCGGAGTGGGGCGAGGGCCGGCGCATCAGCCGATCGTGACCAGGGCGGCGAAGAGCTCGGGAGCGCGGCGGTCGAGGATGCGGCCGCCGACGCGGACGCCGACCAGAGTGAACACCGAGCCGAGCACGAGCGCGGCGACCAGCGACCAGACTCCGAACTCCGTGCTCCCGACGACGAGCGAGACCAGTCCGAGCACGAGCGACGGCAGCGACAGCGCCGCGGTCGCGCCCATGCAGGCGAGCATCACGACGCTCGAGATCATCCCCGAGCCCGGCGGCGTCTTCAGCGGGCTGTCGCCCGGTGCGGGCACCGGGTACACGATCAGGGCGGAGGCGACGCTCGAGACCCCGAAACCGCTCAGCACCAGCGCGAGCGACATCCCGAGCACCGCGGGGATCAGCTCCGGCTGCCCCGCGTAGAGGCAGGTGCCGATGCCGACGACCAGGACCGCGGGGACCCCGACGATCGCGGCGGCGATGACGCGACCGGCGCGATCCGCCGCGCCGGTGACTCCCGAGCTCACGTGGGCCGCCCACGCCGTGCCGTCGTAGGACACGTCGGCGCAGAGGGTCACGCCGAAGATCAACCCGATGAAGAGGGAGGACAGGATGACCAGCGTCCCGCCGCCTCCGCCGATCGCGCTGTAGAAGACCGCGAGGACGACGATCGCCGGAATGATGAGCAGGCCGCGGCTGTAGCGCGGATCGCGCCACCAGTAGCCGAGGGCGCGGGCGGCGACGGCTCCGGTCGGCGTGCCGGGGAAGCGCCCGAACAGACCGATGCCCACCGAGCCGGAGGCGGCGCGCGAGGTCGACGCGGCCGGCTCGGACAGCGCATGGCGCAGCGCCCGCGACCAGGCCCAGGTGACCAGGGCGAGGGTGGCGACTCCGATCGCGAAGCGCGCGAGCGCGACGAGCCAGTCGCCCGCGACGATCGAGCCGGGCACCGCCCAGATCGCGCCGAGCGGCGACCAGCCGAGGGCCGAGGCGATCACGGGGAGCAGATCGACGCCCTCGCTGACCACACCGGTGAGCCCGATGATCAGCGGCCCGAGGAGGACCAGCACGACGAGCACGACGCCGCCGATCACCTCGCGGTAGCGGCGGCTCGAGCCGAGGCCCGTGGTCAGCGCGCCGATCAGCCGGGAGGCGACCACGCAGGTCGCGACGCCGATCACGGCGCAGACGAGGCCCGGGAGGATGCCGATCGGGTTGTTCCACCAGGCCGCGGCGGAGGCGAGGGCGCCGAGCGAGGTGACCAGCCCCGGGATCCCCGCGATACCCGCGGCGGCCAGGCCCAGCATCAGGGTGCGCAGCGGGATCGGGAAGGTGGCGAGCGTCGTCAGGTCGAGGCTCTGATCGGATCCCGACACGAAGATCGGCCCGAGCACCCAGCCCAGCAGCAGCACCGACCCGCCGAGGGTCAGCGCGACGCTCGCGAACGCGGGGTCGGTGGCGCCGAGCGAGACGAGCCCGACGACCACGAGCCCCAGCAGGAACAGCGCGTACAGCGCGCCGAAGACCACGCCTACCAGCTGCCAGACGTTGCGGGTCAGGGTGTTCCGCAGGAGCAGGAGGCGCAGGGTCAGGAGATGCGCAACCATGCCGGGCCCTCCTGGTGGGTGCGGCCGCCGACGAGCGCGACGAAGCGCTCCTCGAGGCTGGATCCGGCGCGGACCTCCTCGAGCGTGCCCGCGGCGAGGACCCGCCCGTCGGCGATGACGGCGACCCGGTCGCACATCCTCTCGACCAGGTCCATCGAGTGGCTCGAGACGATGACGGTGCCGCCGGACGCGACGAAGCCGGTGAGGATGTCGCGGATGTTCGCCGCCGACACGGGGTCGACCGACTCGAACGGCTCGTCGAGCACGAGGAGGCGCGGGGCTCGCACCAGAGCGCACGCCAGCGCGATCTTCTTGGTCATGCCCGCGGAGTAGTCGACGACGAGGGTGCGATCGGCCGGATCGAGACCCAGCAGAGCCAGCAGATCGCCGGCGCGCTCGAGCACGGTCGGGCGGTCGATGCCGCAGAGCAGGCCGTAGTAGGTGATCAGCTGGAGCCCGGTGAGCCGGTCGAAGAGCTTGACCCCGTCGGCCAGCACGCCGATCAGGCGCTTGGCCTCGAGCGTGTCCTTCCAGACGTCGACGTCGTGGATGGCGACCGTGCCGGCGTCGGGCCGCAGCAGCGCGGTGGCCATCGAGAGGGTCGTCGTCTTGCCGGCGCCGTTGGGCCCGACGAGACCGAAGAACGACCCGGCCGGCACGTCGAGGTCGATGCCCGCGACGGCCTCTCTGTCGCCGAAGCGCTTGCGCAGGCCGCGGATGCGGAGGGCCGTCTCGTTCTGGCGACCCGTCGCCTCCGGAGCCGCCCACTGGGGCGTGACGGCATCGGGGCCGTCCTGCGGAGTGCCGGTGGGCGTGGTCCCATCCATGAGAGTCCCTTCGGGTGGGTGTCCGTCGGGCCGCGGTGGGCGGCCGCACCTCCACGGTAGGCGCCGGAGGCCCACCGGGCATCCTTCGGAGGGAGGAGGTGCCGACGCCGTCGAGCCCGCACCCGCCTACTCTGGAGCGATGCCCACCCTCCTCCTCGTCCGGCACGGGCGCACCACGGCCAACACCGCAGGGATCCTCGCGGGACGCACCGCGGGAGTCAGGCTCGACGAGGTCGGGCGGCAGCAGGCCGCGCGGACCGGCGAGCGGCTCGCCGCGGTGGAGCTCGCCTCGGTCGTGTCGAGCCCGCTGGAGCGCTGCCGGCAGACCACGCGCTTCGTCCTCGAACGGCAGAGCGGCTCGCCCGCGACGTCGATCGAGAGGGGCATCACCGAGTGCGACTACGGGCAGTGGCAGGGCAGGTCGCTGCGCGAGCTGGCGAAGGAGCCGCTGTGGTCGGTCGTGCAGAGCCAGCCGTCGGCGGTGGTGTTCCCCGGAGGCGAGTCGCTCGCGGGGATGCAGGCGCGCGCGGTCGGCGCGATCCGGAGGCACGACGCGGCGGTCGCCGCGGGGCACGGCCCGAACGCGGTGTGGGCGGCGGTCAGCCACGGCGACACGATCAAGGCGATCCTCGCCGACGCGCTCGGGATGCACCTCGACCTGTTCCAGCGGATCACGGTCGGGCCGGCATCGGTGTCGATCATCCGCTACGGCGCGGGCCGGCCCGAGGTCGTCGCCACGAACACGGAGGCGGGCGACCTCTCGTGGCTGCGCGCGGCGGCCCCCGCCGCCGATGCTCCGGTCGGCGGGGGCGCGGGGCACGAGTAGCGGGCGCCCGGGCGGGTGTCAGGCGCACGCTCGTAGACTGGGCGCATGCCTCCGATCGTCCACGGGTTCGACTGGCCCGACCGCGTCGTCGTCGGAACCGTCGGCTCCCCCGGCTCGCGCTCCTTCTACCTCCAGGCCCGCACGGGCCCCCGCGTCGTCAGCGTCGGACTCGAGAAGCAGCAGTCCGCCCTGCTGGCCGAGAAGATCGACGAGATCCTCGACCAGCTGATGGCCGCCCAGGGCAACCCGGTGAGCGTCCCGGCCGGCACGCCTCCCGAGCTCGTCGACAACGAGCCCCTCGACCAGCCGGTGGAGCCCGAGTTCCGCGTCGGCGGGATCAGCCTCGGCTGGGACCCGGCGACCGCGCAGATCCTGATCGAGGCGTACCCGATCGAGGACGACGCCCCCGACGAGGAGGAGACGGAGCCGACCGAGGTGCTGCAGGTGCGCATCCCCGTGGGCACCGCTCGCGCCTTCGCCAAGCGGACGCTCGAGGTGGTCGGCGCCGGCCGCCCGCTCTGCCCGCGGTGCGGCGACCCGATGGACCCCGACGGGCACGACTGCCCGCTCGCATGAGCTCCGACTCCGAGCCGGTCGCCGGCGAGCTGGAGCTCAGGGGACGGATCACGACCGCCTCGAACGCGACGTTCCTCGCGCAGATCGGCGACACCTCCGTCGTCTACAAGCCGATCGCGGGCGAGAAGCCGCTGTGGGACTTCCCCGACGGCGATCTCGCGGGCCGCGAGCGGGCCGCCTACCTCGTCTCGGAGGCGCTCGGCTGGAACGTCGTGCCCTGCACCTGGGTCCGCGAGGGGCCGCTCGGCGTCGGCATGGTGCAGCTGTGGCAGGACATCGACCCCGAGCAGGACGCCGTGGGCCTCGTTCCGGCCGACGCGATTCCGGACGGGTGGCGGCACGTCCTCGACGGAAGCGACGAGAACGACCGCGACATCTCGCTCGTGCACGAGGACTCGGAGGCGCTGCGGCGGATGGCGGTGTTCGACGTGGTCGTCAACAACGCCGACCGCAAGGGCGGGCACGTGCTCGAGATGCCCGACGGCCACCGCTTCGGGGTCGACCACGGGCTCACCTTCCACGCCGAGCACAAGCTGCGCACGGTGCTCTGGGGCTGGATCGGCGAACCGCTGACGGCCGACGAGATCGCGGCCCTGGCGCACCTCCGGGCAGCGATCGACGGCGAGCTGGGGGCGGCTCTCGGCGAGGTGCTGATGGAGGAGGAGATCGCGGCGTTCGCGAAGCGGTGCGAACGCCTCCGCTCGTCCGGGCGCTTCCCGGCACCGCGCGGCAGCATGCCCGCGGTGCCGTGGCCGCTGTTCTGACCACGCGACCCGTCACCGAGGGAGCAGGTCAGAAGCCCCAGCCGCGCCCGAACAGCTCGTCGCCGGGCGGGCGGCCGCCGGGGGCTGCGCCGCGCGCACCGAGGTAGGAGGAGACGACGGCCGCACCGAGGTCGTCGGCCTCCGGGTTCACGACGGTGCCGCCGACCCTCCGCGCGAGCGAGTCGATGAAGCGGGCGAGGCCGGGATCCTCCCCCAGCCGGAAGAACGTGGTGTGCGCGCCCAGGCGGAGGGAGGCGTCGAGCTCGCGGACCGAGACGGCGATGGTCACCGGGTCGGGCGGGTAGTCGAAGAAGATCCCGCCGTCGGGCTCGAGGTGCGCCGTCGGCTCGCCGTCGGTGACGATCAGCAGCACGGGCTGGGCGCTCGGGTGCTTGCGGAAGTGGCGGTTGGCCAGCAGCAGGGCGTGGTGCAGGTTGGTGCCCTTCTCCCACTCGGCGTCGAGGCCGACGAGCTGCTCGACGTCCATCACCTCGGCCTGGCGCCCGAAGGCGATGAGCTGCAGCTCGTCGCCGCGGAAGCGGCTGCTGATCAGGGTGTGCAGGGCGAGAGCGGTGCGCTTCATCGGCACCCAGCGCCCGTCCATCGCCATCGAGAACGAGGTGTCGACAAGGAGCGCGACGCAGGCCTGGGTGCGCGCCTCCGTCTCCTGGACCTCGACGTCGCCGATCTCGATGCGGACGCCGGCGCCCGTGGGCCGCCCCCCGCCCGCGGTGCGGGTCAGCGCGTTGGTCACGGTCCTCGTGACGTCCCACGCCTCGGTGTCGCCGAACTCCCACGACCGGGTGGCTCCGGAGCGGTCGCCCGCGGCACCCGCGCGGCGCACGTCGCGCGCCCCCTGCCGCCCGGACATCGTGTCGGCGATGTCGCGCAGCAGCGCCTTGCCGAGCTGGCGCATGGCCTTCGGCGTGAGCGTCAGCCGGCCGTCGGAGCCGCGCCGCATCGTCCCGGAGTCGCGCAGCGCCCGCTCGAGGCGCTTCAGCGTCTGCGCGTCGACGGCCGCGTCATCGCCGAGGCGGCGGGCCAGCAGGTCGAGGTCGAGATCGTCGAGACTCGACCGCTCGTGCGGCTGCGCGAGCTGCTCGGCGAGGGCGTCGAGGTCGGCGAGCTCCTGGAACACGCCGGTGCCGTCGCCGAGACCGAGGCCCTGCTCGCCGTCCATCCGCTCGGAGCCGCCCCAGTCCTCGCCGGGGCGCAGGCCCCTCAGGGTCTCGTCGAGGCGGCCGAGGGACTGCATCAGCTCGGGGGTGCCGAACGCCTGCTGGGCGAGGGCGTCGAGCTCGTCGCGCTGCTCCTGGGTCATCGAGTTGCGCATCCGCTGCGCCGCGGCCGCGCGGGCCGCGAGGGCGTCGATGAGCTCGTCCACCGACTCCGGGGACTCGGGGAAGTACTCGCCGTGCTGCGCCATGAAGGCGTCGAACTGCTCGGGGGTGTCGTCGCCTCGGGCGTGCGCCTCGAGCAGCTCGTTGAGGTCGCGGAGCATCGCGTCGATGGCCGCGCGGTCGGCGTCGCTCGCGTTCTCGAGCGCCTGCTTCATGCCCTCGAAGCGCTGCTCGAGCATCTCCCTGCCCAGCAGCTCGCGGATCTTCTCGAAGTCGGCGCGCGCCTCGGGGCTCTGCCAGCGGTAGTCGCCGAGCTCCGACACCGCGGCAGCGGGAGAGGGAGGCAGGCTGTCGAGCTGGATCTCGGCGAGGGCGCGATCGGCGTCGTCCATCTCGGTGTCGCGGGCGAGCTGCTTGCGCTCGGCGAGCACTGCCCGGTCGAGCAGCTCGCGGATCTCGCGGAGGGTGCCGTCGAGGTTGTGCTTCTTCGAGAGCTCGCGACGGCGCTCGGCGACGCGGGCGGCGAGATCGTCGAGCCCGCGCCCGTCGCGAGCGCCGCGGCGCAGGTACTCGCGCATCGCTCGCTCCGGGGAGGTGCCGGCCATCACGTCCTCGCCGATCGCGTCGAGCGCTGCGGCGATGTCGACGGGAGGCGCGAGCGGATCGGGCCCGCCGTCGTACGGCGAGTAGCGGGCGTCGCGGCGGAGGCGGCGGTTGGCCCTGGGAGCGTTGTCCCTAGCCATAGACGGCCTCGCCTCCACCGGTCTCCTTGCTCAGCCGGCGCGAGAGGTAGAGCCCCTCGAGGGCGAGCTCGATCGCTCCGGCGATGCGCCCGTCGCCGGTCGCGTCGAGCCGCTCGGCGATCTCGTCGTAGACGGTCGCCTCGCCGAGCATCGGCAGCCCGGCGAGGAACTCGCGCGCGGTCACCTGCTCGCCGGTCGTGATCATGGCGCCGTTCTCGACGGCGTCGACGAGCGGCGAGAGGTCGATGCCGCGCAGGTGCGCGCGCACCGTCTCGGCGGTGGCCTGGCGGAGGAGGTGGTCGAGGATCTCGTCCTCGCGGCCCTCCTCGCCCGACTCGAACTCGATCTTGCCGCCGAGCACGTCGACCGCGGTCTCGAGGTCGATCGGGCGCGCGACGGCCTCGTCCTCGCCCTGCCGGGTGGCGCGGTGGAGGGCCGCCGCGGCGATCGTCTCGGCGCCGGCGATGGCGAAGCGGGCGCTCACACCGCTGCGCTGGTCGACGGAGCTCGACTCGCGGAGCGCCCGGGTGAAGCGGGCGAGGATCTCGATCAGCGCGTCGGGCACGATCGCGACGAGCTCCGCCTCCTGACGGATGACCGCGACCTCGTCGACGAGCGCCGTGGGGTAGTGGGTGCGGATCTCGGCGCCGAAGCGGTCCTTCAGCGGGGTGATGATGCGGCCGCGGTTCGTGTAGTCCTCGGGGTTCGCGCTCGCGACGACGAGGACGTCGAGCGGGAGGCGGAGGACGTAGCCGCGGATCTGGATGTCGCGCTCCTCCATCACGTTGAGCATCGCGACCTGGATGCGCTCGGCGAGGTCGGGCAGCTCGTTGATCGCGACGATGCCGCGGTGGCTGCGCGGGATGAGGCCGAAGTGGATGGTTTCGGGGTCGCCGAGGCTGCGGCCCTCGGCGACCTTCATCGGGTCGACGTCGCCGATGAGGTCGGCGACGCTCGTGTCGGGGGTGGCGAGCTTCTCGACGTAGCGCTCCTCGCGGGAGCGCCAGGCGACGGGCAGCCCGTCGCCGAGCTCGGCCGCGCGCCTGCGGCTGATCGAGGTGATCGGCTCGTAGGGGTGCTCGCCGAGCTCGGAGCCGTCGATGACGGGGGTCCACTCGTCGAGCAGGCCGTTGAGGGTGCGCAGGAGGCGGGTCTTGCCCTGGCCGCGCTCGCCGAGCAGGACGATGTCGTGCCCCGCGATCACCGCGCGCTCGACCTGCGGGATCACGGTCTCGGAGAAGCCGTGCAGCCCCGGCCACGGGTCGCGCCCCTCGCGGAGCGCGTCGAGCAGGTTGTCGCGGATCTCGGTGCGGAGGCTCTTCTGCACGTGCCCGGAGGCGCGCAGCTGGCCGAGGGTGTTGATCGTGGGACTCGTCACCGTCGCAACGCTACGCCGCAGCTCCGACATCCGGCGGGGGTCGCCGGAACTCGTCCCAGGGGCTACCCGTACGAGGCTGAGAGGGCTCGAAGCTTCGGCTGCGAGGGTCGAAGGCCATCCCCGATCGGAGGGACACCCGATGAACCGCACCACGACACGCGGCGGCCTCGTGGCCGCGACGCTCGCGCTCGGCGGCCTGCTCGCCTCGTGCACGGCCTCACCACCACCGCCGAGCAGCCTGCTCGCGGAGGGCGACGGCGAGATCCGCACGGTCGCGCAGGACCTCGAGGCGCCCTGGTCGGTCGCCTTCGTCGACGGCACGGCCGTGATCAGCGAGCGCGACAGCGGGCGCATCCTCGAGGTCGCCGACGACGGCGCGACGCGGGAGATCGGCGTCGTCGAGGGCGTGGTCGCCGAGGGCGAGAGCGGACTCCTCGGTCTCGCCATCGACGGACGGACCCTCGTCGCGTACTCGACCGGGCCGGACGGCAACCGCATCCAGCGCTTCGACGTCTCGGGCGACCCCGGCTCACTCGAACTCGGCGACCCGGAGACGATCCTCGACGGCATCCCCGCCGCACGGAACCACGACGGCGGCCGCCTCGCGATCGGGCCCGACGGGATGCTCTACGCCACCGTCGGCGACGCCGGGCAGCGCGACGCGGCGCAGGACCTCGACTCCTTCTCGGGCAAGATCCTCCGGATGACCCTCGACGGGGAGGCGCCCGACGACAACCCCTATCCCGGATCGCTCGTCTACAGCTCGGGACACCGCAACCCGCAGGGCCTCGCCTGGGCCTCCGACGGCACTCTGTTCGCGAGCGAGTTCGGGCAGGACACCTGGGACGAGCTGAACATCATCACTCCGGGAGCGAACTACGGCTGGCCGCTCGTCGAGGGGATCGCCTCGCGCGACGGGTACGTCGACCCGGTGCAGCAGTGGAACCCGGATGCGGCGAGCCCGAGCGGGATGGTCGCGATCGACGACGTGCTCTACCTCGCGAACCTCCGCGGACAGGTGCTGCGCGCGGTACCGGTGGCGGATCCGTCGAGCCAGAGCGACTACGCGATCGGCGAGTACGGACGCCTGCGCGACGCGGTCGCGGCTCCGGACGGCACCCTGTGGATCGTCACGAGCAACACCGACGGTCGCGGCGAGCCGGGCGGGGAGGACGACCGCGTGCTGGCGGTGGAGCCGCCCGGGGTGCACTGAGCGCCCGGGCGGACCGCGGGCTCGTCAGTCCACGACCGCTGTCGACTCCAGGCGCACGCGATCGCCGCGGTACCGGTCGAACACGATCTGGATCGCGGAGCCGGTCGGCGTCACGTAGGTCATCTCGCGCACGATCAGAGGGGTCCCCTCCGCCACGCCGAGCAGCCGCGCCGTGTGGGCATCGGCCTGGTCGGCTCCGATCTGGACGTGCACCGCTCCGGTCTCCTCGCGGAAGTAGCGCTCGATGATCTCGCGCATGCTGAGCGGACCGAGGATGTCGCGCGGGTCGAACCCGTAGGACGTCGAGTAGTAAGCGGTGCGCACCCCCACCACCTCGCCGTCGGCCGTGAAGGTGTTCTCGACCATGCGCACGGTCGGATCAACCAGACCGAGGCGGTCCCTCACGAGCGGGAAGGCGGGCACCTCCCGCTCCTCGGTGATGGTGATGGTCACATGGGCGGCGCCCCTGCCGATCGCCCCGTCGGGGTAGTCGGTGGCCGTGTCGATGTCGGCGAGCGGGAGGACGAAGCCGATCCCTGTCGCCCTCGTGCCGACCCGTGGCTTGCGCTCGACGAAGCCGGAGTCGCGCAGCTGGGAGAGCGCCGCCCGCACCGATCCCCGGCTGGCCGCGAACAGCGTCATCAGGTGCTCCTCGGCCAGCGGTTCGTCCGGGTCGAGATGGCCCTCTCTGATGGAGGCGCTGATGAGGTCGCGCACCCGGCTCGCGCTCATCTGCCGTCCCCGGGCGGAGCCTCCCTTCGCGCGCGGATGCTCGCTGGGCGTTCCGCTCATGGTCTCTCCTTGGGGGGCAGGGGAAGCGAGTGAGGTGGAGTCAGCGTAGCCCTCGGCGCCGAGGGGCGCTCCGAGCGCCTCCGGGGCGGAGATCGGCGGAGGGACCGATCGGCGTAACACCCCGGCGACAGGGGCTCTGACCTGGCCTTTCGCTGCGCCGTCGCGAGGCGCCAGCTCGCGCAATGGGCGTTAACGGCCGAGTGCGGGGGGCGAAACATCCCGCCGACACCATGAGTGCACGACTCGTCGCCGAGCATCAGGATGCTCACCGAATCCCGATGCCGAACCCGCGGCGGCGGAGACAGGAGGAGACGATGAGCGTCGCCCCAGCACGCGCGGTGCCCTCGACGGCCGCACCGGCACCCCGAGATCCGGCACCCCCGGCTCGACCGGACGGGCGCGGGCGATCCCGCCGGCCGCTCCCCGGCGGGTGGATCCTCCGCCCCCTGGGCATGACGCTCGCCAATCTCACGGCGTTCGTCGTCGTCGCGTTCTTCCTCGTCCAGCTCATCCCCGGCGACCCTGTGGTGACCGCCACCGGCGGAAGGCTGACAGGCGCAGAGCTCGAGGCCGCGCGCGCCACCTACGGTCTGGACCGCCCGTGGCCGGAGCAGTTCGTCGCCTACCTCGGCCAGCTGGTCTCGCTCGATCTCGGCACCTCGATCGCAACGGGCCGACCCGTCGCGGACGACTTCGCCGCGCGGATCCCCGCGACCCTGGAGCTCGTCCTGAGCGGGCTCGTCCTCGCCTGCGTCGTCGCCGTGCTGCTCTCGCACTACGTGGTGACGCACCGGGCGACGAGGACGGCCCGGGTGCTCACCTCCTACGCCCGATCGGCGGGAGCGCTGCCGGAGTACGTCATCGGCATCGCGTTCCTGTTCGTCTTCTACGCCGTGCTGCACTGGGCGCCTGCGCCCACCGGCCGCCTGGATCCGGCGCTGATCTCCCCGCCGAGGACCACGGGGTTCCCGGTGCTCGACGCGCTGATCGCCGGTGACGTCGCGGCGGCGCAGTCGGGCGTCGCGCACCTCGTGCTGCCGGTGATCGTCATGGTCGTCGCGCACACCCCGATCCTGATGAAGACCCTCATCGTCGGACTCGACGCCGCGATCGACGATCCGGCCACGCGGTTCCGCATCGCCTCGGGCGCTCCTCGCCGGTCGGTCCTCGCCAGCATCTACCGCCGGGCGCTGCCGACCGCCGTCCCGATGCTCGGCATGCTGTTCGGCCTGCTCCTGGGCGGAGCGGTGGTGCTGGAGGCGCTGTTCGGCCTGGGCGGGCTGGGGCAGTACGCCGTCGACGCGGTGAACTCGTCCGACGTCTTCGCCCTCCGCTCCTTCCTGGTGGTGACGGCCGCGATGTGCCTCGCCATCTACCTGCTGAGCGACATCGGCGTCGGACTGCTCGACCCCCGCCGCCGCTCCGTCGCGAACGGAGGCGCCCGCTGATGTCGCTGCACACCCCCGTCGTCACCGATCCCGTCCTCCCGCGCGTCCCTCGGAGGGACCGGCGCCGCGTGCTCCCGCCCGCGGTCTCCACTGCGCTGCGCCTCCTGCCGTTCACCCTGGTGCTCCTGCTCGCCGCCGCCGGGCCCGCGCTCGCGCCGCTGAGCGCGACCGACGTGGTCGGGCCGAACTCCCAGGCCCCGTCGTCGGAGCATCTCGCCGGCACGGACTCGAACGGTCTCGACGTGCTGAGCCGCACGCTCACGGCGTTCCGGCTCGACATCGTGATCGCCCTGGTCGTCACAGCAGTGTCGACGGTCGGCGGGATCGCGCTCGGTCTCGTGTCGGGGATGTACGACGGTCGGCGGGGCCTTCTCGGCCTCGCGGCACGCCTCCTCGGGCGGGCGGTCGACCTCGTGCAGGCGATCCCCGTGATGATCGCGGGGCTGGTGGTCGTGTCGTTCTTCGGCCGCAACGCCGTCGTCATCACGCTCTCCCTCGCCGTGGTCCTGCTCCCGTTCCAGGCCCGATTGACCCGCACCGAGGTGCTGCGGACCCGCTCCGACGGCTACGTGGACGCCGCCCGGATGTCGGGCGAGTCCGAGGGTCGGATCCTGCTCCGGCACGTGCTGCGCAACTCGGCGGGCCCGGCGATCGAGAACTCCTCCTCCGTCTTCGGCATGGCGATCATCTTCAGCGCTGCTCTCGGGTTCCTCGGCGTCGGCATCCCCGTGCCGACCGCCGAGTGGGGCTCGATGCTGGCGCTCGGCGCACCCGACGCCGCCGTCGGCCGATGGTGGCCGGTCCTCTTCCCCGCCGTCGCGCTGGCGTTCAGCGTCTGGTCCGCCTCCCTGTTCGTGGCCGCCCTCACCGACCCGCCCCAGCGCCCACGACGCTGATCCGCTCCCCGACCGCTCCCCACCGCACGCCCTCCCCACACCCCTGTCCCGCTCGCGCCGCTCGAACTGGAGTCTCCTCATGCACCGTCCCACCCGTCCCCTCGCCGTCGCCGCGGTAGCCGCCGCGACAGCCCTCGTCCTGAGCGGCTGCTCGGGAGGCTCCTCCGCCACGGACACGTTCGTCATCGTCACCGCAGCGCAGCCCTCGAGCTTCAGCTACGAGACCAGCGCCACGGGCTACGAGGCGGCGGAGTTCTTCATGAACACCGGGGCCACGCTGATCCGGAACCCCTACATCGACGGCTCGGAGGGGGAGTCGGTGCACCAGGACCTCTACGACTTCGAGCCCGTGCTCGCCGAGAGCTACGAGGTGAGCGACGACCAGCTGACCTACACCTTCGACCTCAACACCGACGCGGTCAGCACCGCGGGCAACACCCTCACCGCCGACGACGTGATCTTCTCGATCCAGCGCAAGTTCGAGGTGGAGACGAGCATCGTCGCCTTCATCAGCGCTCCGTCCCTGACGAGCCCCGACCAGGTGACGAAGATCGACGAGGACACCGTGCAGTTCACGGTCGCCGAGCCCGGCTACGGCTTCACGCTGCTGTCCCTGTTGGCGAACACCCCCTACAACATCTACGACTCGACGGCGCTGAAGGAGCACGCGACCGACGACGACCCGTACGCGGTGACCTGGTCGCAGACCAACGCGAACTTCGGCTACGGCGCCTACTCGCTCAGCGACTACACCCCCGGTGAGCAGATGGTCTACGAGGCCAACCCCGGCTTCGCGCTCGGGGAGCCGACGGTGAAGCGCATCGTGCAGCGCGTCGTCGCCGACGCCGGGCAGCGGAGCAACCTGGTCTCGAGCGGCGACGCCCAGATCGCCACCCAGCTACGTCCCGCCGACCAGGCGACGCTCGCCTCGGACGACTCGGCCCAGGTCTTCACCGTCCCGACGAACGCCTTCGTCTACATGCCGCTGCTCACCACCGCCGCCCCCTTCGACGACGTGCGGGTCCGCAGGGCGCTCGCCGCCGCGATCCCCTCGGAGCAGATCATGAGCGACGTCTACCAGGACCGGCTCAGCCCGATCTCGACGATCCTCGACGCCTCCGCGCCGGGCTTCAGCGACGAGGGGCTGGTGGCGAACACCACCGATGTCGAGGCGGCGAGGGCCCTGCTCGCCGAGGCGGGCTACTCCGCGGAGAACCCGGTGGAGTTCACCCTCACGGTGAACAACGCGGTGCCCGACCTGCAGGAGACGGCCGTGCAGATCCAGACAGCGGCTCGTGACGCCGGATTCGAGATCACCATCGACCCGGTCAACTCGGCCGCGTTCCAGGAGGGGCTCGCCGCGAAGACCTTCCAGGCGTCGATGGGTCGCGACTACGCCGTCGTGCAGTCGCCGCCCTACGTGCTCTCGCTCTTCTACACGCCGGGCTCCCCGATCAACTGGCCCGACTTCGACGACGCAGCCCTCAACGACGCCATCGCTGCCGGCAACGCCGCGGGCGACCCGCTCGGCACGGAGGCCGGCGCGGAGTGGAACGCCGCCCAGCAGGTGCTCCAGGCCGAGATGCCCACGATCTACATCGGCTACGTGCAGCCCCTGAACGCCTTCGCGACCGGAGTCGAGGGCTACGCGTTCCGCAGCGACAACGTCATCGACTACTCCGAGCTGGCGGTCGCCGGATGACCGGCGGAGAGCACGACGGCCCCCTCCTCGAGGTGCGCGGTCTGCGGGTCGCCTACGGCTCGGTGACCGCCGTCGAGGGCGCCGACCTCGTGGTCCAGCGCGGCCAGCGCGTCGCGATCGTCGGCGAGTCGGGCTCGGGCAAGACCAGCCTGGGCAACGCGATCGGAGGCTTCATCGACCCGCTCGCGGGACACGTGACCGCCGATGCGCTCCTGCTCGAGGGCCGGCCCCTGGAGCGCACCTTCGAGGTCGGGATGCAGGAGCGCATCCCGCGCCGCACCCCCGGGCTCTCGATGGTGTTCCAGGACGCCATGTCGTCGCTCGACCCGGTCTGGACGATCGGGAGCCAGCTGACCGCCGTGCTCCGCGGCGTGAGCGCGATGTCGAAGAAGCAGGCGCGGAGCGAGGCGGTCGCATGGCTCCGCGAGGTGGGGATCGCCGAACCCGAGCGGGTGATGCACGACCGACCGCACCAGCTCTCTGGAGGCATGCGCCAGCGGGTGATGATGGCCATCGCTCTGTCCTCCAAGCCGAGCCTGCTCATCGCCGACGAGCCCACGAGTGCCCTCGACGCGTCGCTGGCGGTGGTGGCGATGGAGCTCATGGTCGACCTCGCCCGGCGCGAGGGGACAGCGGTTCTGATGGTCACCCACGACATCGAGCTGTGCCGCCGGTTCACGGACGTGGTCGTGGTGATGCACAGGGGCCGCATCGTCGAGACCCTCGCCTCGGCCGACCTCGATCGCGCTCAGCACCCGTACACGCGCGGCCTCGTGCAGTGCGTGCCCACCCTCGCCTCCGCGGGACTGGAGGTGCTGCCGACCCTCGAGTCGGTCGCCGGAGCGGAGGAGGCGGCATGAGCGCCGCGCCGGCACGGGCCGCCTCCGGCGTGCGCATCGAGTGCTCGCACGTCCGCAAGGAGTACCGGAGCACCACGGCCGTCGTCGATGTGAGCTTCGCGGTCGACGCGGGGGCACGCGTCGGCGTCGTCGGAGAGTCCGGCTCGGGCAAGTCGACGATGGCGAAGATCATCACCGGGCTCGAACGGGCGACGAGCGGCGCGGTCACGGTCGACGGGCAGGACCTGGCGTCGCTCCTCTCCACTCGCGCGGGTCGCCTCGACTACCGCCGGCGCGTGCAGCTGATCGCGCAGGACACGACGTCGACGTTCGACCCGAAGGCCCGCATCCGGGAGTCGCTGCGCATCCCCGCGCAGATCCTCAGCGGCCTCGATCGGGCCGGAGCCGACGGCGCGATCGACGCGATCACCGCGGAGCTGGGCATCGACCCCGCTCTCGTCGACCGCTACCCGTCCGAGCTGTCGGGCGGTCAGCGGCAGCGGATGGCGATCGCGCGCGCGCTGGTCGTCCGACCCGGCCTGCTCGTCTGCGACGAGGCGGTCAGCGCCCTCGACGTCTCGGTGCAGGGGGTCGTCCTCAACCTCCTCAAGCGCTACTCGGAGGACCACGGCGCGGGGCTCCTCTTCGTGTCGCACGGGCTCCCCGCGACGGCGTTCCTGACCTCGGAGCTCGTCGTCATGCACGCGGGCACCGTCGTCGAGGCGGGTCGCACCGGCGAGGTCATCACGAACCCCGTCCACTCCTACACGTCCCAGCTCATCGGCGCCTACACCGCCCTCGAGACCCGGGCCTGAGCCGCTCGGCGCGGCATCCGCTTCCCCGTTCCACCCACACACCACTGGAGTTCACATGTTTCATCTCGCTTGGTTCCTCGGCGACGGCTTCGGCATCCACGCCTGGAGCTCGACGAACGGCGACGGCCCCTGGGCCGGGAACGGCGCCACCGAATGGATGAAGCCGGGCATCCACATCGACCTGGCGACGAGTCTCGAGCGCGCCGGCTTCGACTACATCCTCATCGAGGACACGGCCATGGTCGAGGACAGCTACAACGGCAGCGCCGACACGAGCCTCCGGCGCGGGTTCATGGCACCGAAGAACGACCCGATGCCGCTGGTCCCGCTCATGACGCAGGCCACCAAGCACATCGGCATCGTGCCGACCGTGTCGACGATCCAGTACCCGCCGTACCTGGCCGCTCGCCTGTTCACGACCCTCGACCACCTCACCGAGGGGCGGGTCGGGATGAACGTCGTCACGAGCGTGACCGACCGCGTCGCGCAGAACTTCGGCTACGAGCGGCACCTCGAGCACGACGAGCGCTACACGATGGCGATGGAGTGGACCGAGGTCGTGCAGCAGCTGCAGACCTCGTGGAAGCCCGGTGCGGTGATCGCCGACGGCGAGGCGGGGATCTACGCCGACCACACGAAGGTCGAGCCCATCGACTTCGAGGGGACGTACTTCCGTTCGCGGGGGCCGCTCAACACCATCCCCGGTCCGCAGGGGCTCGTGCCGGTGTGCTCGGCGGGAAGCTCGCCGGCCGGGCGGGAGCTCGCGGCGAAGTACGACGACACGATGATCTCGATGGTCAAGACCGGGGCACTCGGTCGCGCCTACCGCGAGGACATGCGGCGCAGGGTCGCCGAGTTCGGTCGCGACCCCGACACCGTGAAGTTCATGTTCCTGATCAACCCGGTCCTCGGGGCGACCGACGCGGAGGCGCGGGCCGCGGCCGACGCGTACGCCGAGTACCGGCGCAGCGACAAGGGCATCGAGTACAACCTCTGGAACATGTCGTACACCTCGGGTGGGCGCATCGACTTCGGCGGCATCGACCCCGACACCCTGATCAGGGACATCGACCTCTCGAAGCAGAACGGCGAGCACACCTCGATCCTCGAGCTGTTCCGCGGCTACGAGGACCGGACACTGCGCGAGGCCGTCACGGAGTCGCACCAGGTCTCGGACATGGGGCTCGTCGGCTCCCCGGACACCGTCGCGGCGAAGATGGGCGAGCTGATGGACGAGATCGGCGGCGACGGATTCCTGGTGTACATGCCCACCACGCGCGTCAACATGGCGATGGTGGCCGACGGCCTCGCTCCTGCGCTGCGGCGGCGCGGGCTGATCCGCGAGGAGTACACCGGCGGGACTCTGCGGGACAACCTGCTGCAGTTCTGACCCCTCAGCTCGTCCGACTCCCGTTCCGCGCGCGTCCCGCTCAGGGCAGCGCGCGGAACGCCTCGTCGGCGACGTCGAGCGTGCGGGCGATGTCGGCCGACGTCAGCGCGGCGTTGAGGAAGTGGTTGTGGTGCGAGCTGAAGAAGATCCCGCGCCGCACGCACTCCGCGATCCACTGCTGGTGGAGCATCAGCGACCCGTCGTCGACGAGCCGCAGGTAGAACAGGGCTGGCTCGCCGGAGGTCACCAGGGTGTGGCCGTGCGACGCGGCGACATCGACGAGGCCGGTCGTGAGCTCCGTCCCGAGCTCGCGGAACAGCCGCGGGGCGTCGAGCTCGACCAGCTTCTGCTGGGTGGCGATGCCCGCGGCGAACGGCACCGCGCTCATCCAGTAGCTGCCGGTGTAGGTGATGCTGCCGACGGTCGCGCGCAGGCTCTCCTTCCCGCACAGCGCCGAGACGTTGTAGCCGTTCGCGATCGCCTTGCAGAAGCAGATCAGGTCGGCCTCGAAGCCGTAGTAGTGGTCGCTGCCGGCGAGGTCGAGGCGGAAGCCGGCGCGCACGTCGTCGATGATCAGGACGACTCCGAACTCGTCGCAGAGCGCTCGCACCGCCGGCCAGTAGCCGTCCTCGGGCAGCACGTTGTCGGCGAAGTTGCCGTGCATGTACGGCTGCCCGATCAGCGCGGCGATCTCGCCCCGGTGCCCGGTGAACACGGCGCGCACCGCGGCCAGGTCGTTCCACGGGATCTCGAGGTTGCCCTCGACGTCCTGCGGCAGCACCCCCGGGTAGTCGAGCTTCTGCGACCACGGGTCGACGCCGTGGTAGTAGCCCGTGATCATGACGATCCGCTGCCGGCCCGTCGCCGCCCGCGCGGTCATGATCGCGAGCGTGGTGACGTCTCCGCCGTTCTTCGCGAAGAACGCCCAGTCGGCGCTCGCGACCTGGTCGACGAGCAGCTCGGCGAAGTCGATCATCACGGTCGAGGGGAGCGACACCACGTCCTCGCGCGCCGTCTGCGCGGCGGCCGCCGCGGTCACGTCGGGGTCGACGTAGCCGAGCACGTTGGGCCCGTAGCCGCACATGTAGTCGAGGTACTCGTTGCCGTCGAGGTCCCAGAATCGGGTCCCCTCGGCCCGCTCCGAGAACAGCGGGTAGGCCGAGCGCGGGATCATCCCGCCGCCCGCCGGGCCGAGGTGCCCGGGCACGCCGCCGGGGATGACCCTCGAGGCGCGGGCGAACGCCTCCTGGCTGCGCGGATAGGTGAACGGGACCGTGGGAGTGGCGAGGGTCATGATGCTCCGAGGTAGGCCCCGACGCGGTCGAGGAGTCGATTGGTGTTGTCGATCAGGGGGATGTAGCCGCGCATCGTGACCCGGCCGTCGGCGACGCACGCCAGCGCGGTCTCGCGGCCCGAGAGCACGTCGCCGGCGACGCCGAGGTCGTCGAAGCGCAGGGCGGCGCGCGGGCCTCCGACCGGGTCGCTCAGGCGGGAGAGCCGGTGCTCGCGCACCCGGATGCGGTAGCGGAGGTCGTCGCCGACCTCGATGTCGAGATCGCCGTCGGCCATGTGCGCCGCCGAGACCCGGCCCGAGCGGTCGCCGTTCGCGATCACCGTCAGGGCGGAGGCGACCACCTCGAGCGTGAGCAGGGTCGTGCGGTCGGTGAGGGCGGGATCCTCGGAGGTGAGGGCCTCCCCGAGCAGCGCGCTGATCGGGGTGAAGACCTTCGTGAGGAAGGCGATGCCCCGCGGACCCGCCACCGGGACCGGCTGCGCCGTGCCCGCGATGACGGCGTTGAGGTGCTTCGCCGAGGTGAACAGCAGCGTCGGACCGGGCGCTCCCCCGCCGCGGCGGATCGCGGTGCGGGTGAACGTGTAGCTCGCGCGCAGGCCACCGGGAGCGACCAGGGTGAGGGTCGTGGGCTTCGTCACCGGGGCGAGAGCGCGGGCGGCCTCGGGCGACAGCTCGACGAGGCGGGGCAGGGCGCCGAGGACGGCGTGGAGGTTGACCGCGGCGAGGACGCGGTCATCGAGTTCGGTCAGCATGGAGTCCTTCAGCGTCTGTGGCTGGCAGGGTCGGTGGCCGGCACGGTCAGCGCCGGCACGGACAGTGCCGCGAGGGCCGTCGCGGTGAAGGCGATGTAGGCCCGCGCGGCCTCGGAGTCGCGGTCGGCGAGCCAGGTGAGGGTCAGCCCGTCGAGCGAGCGCGAGAGGGAGTGGGCGAGCTCGGCGACGGGACGCGTCCAGCGGACTCCCGCGATCTCGGCGGCGTACGCGAGCGCCTCCTCCGACGCGGCCCGGTACACGGCCCACTGCGCGCGCACGGCGTCGGGGTCGTGCCGGACGGCGTAGAGGGCGACCTCGAGGAGGGCGAGCTCACCGCTGGGCGAGCTCTCGAGCAGCGCGAGGTAGCCCTCGAGGCCGTCGGTGAGCACCGTCGCGATGTCGGCCGGGGGACGTGCGTCGGCGTGGTCGGCGTGCAGGATCGCCGCGAGCCGCTCGCTGTCGGTCACCTGCTCGATCACCGCCGAGACGAGCTCGTCGCGCGAGGCGAAGGAGTAGTGGAACGCGCCGAGGGGCATGCCGGCCTCGGTGACGACGGCGCGCGTGGTGGCGGCGGCCAGTCCGTCGCGGGCGATGACGCGGACGGCGGCGTCGACGAGCTCGGCGCGCCTCTGGGTGACGGGGATGCGGCGCATCGTGGGATCCCTCCGTGAAGTTGGACGAGCGTCCAACTCCGACCAGTGAAGCCGCTGCGACGGCGGGCGTCAAGAGGCCTGTGCGGCCCTCCGCACTCCTCGTTTCGGCCTCGTTTCGAGCGGATGAAGACTTCTGGTGCCGCTTGCCTGCGCGAGCCTCCTGGGCTTCTCTTGACCCGAGTTGGACAAGAGTCCAACTCTGCGAACCCCTCGAGGAGCCGCCCGTGTCCGCCCTCACCCGCACGCCTGCGACCCGCACGACCGACCGGCGGGGCCTCGCCATCGGCGCGGGATTCGCCGCACAGGGGCTCGGCTACGCGGCGATCATGACGTCGCTCCCCACCTCCGCCGCCCACTGGCGGCTCGACGCGACGGGCGTCGCGCTCATCGTCCTGGGCACCTGCGTCGCGGCGGCCGTGGGATCGCTGCTCGCCGACCTGGTCGCGGTGCGCCGGGGAAGCCGGGCCGCGATGTGCCTCGCGCTGCTCGTGCAGGCCGCCACGATCCTCGGCATCGCCGTCGCCCCGGTCTTCCCGGTCTTCCTCGCGGCGATCGTGCTCTACGGAGTCGGCCTCGGCATGCTCGACGCAGCGCAGAACATGCAGGGCGTGCTGCACGAGCGCGCCGGCGGGCGGCCGCTGATGGGCCGCTTCTACGCCGCGTACACGGCGGCGGCGATCGTCGGAGCGCTGTGCATGTCGGCGTTCCTCGCCTCCAGCGGCGCGGTGACCGGGGCCCTCGTGGTCGCGGCCGTGGTCGACGCCGCGGTCCTCGTCGTCGGGGCGCTCTGGCTCGACCCGACCCGGGCGGCGCGTGAGGCGGGAGCGAGGCCCGCCGCGGCGGCGAGACTGCCGCGAGGGCGCCTCGTCGCCGTCGGGACGATCGTCCTGGTGGCCTTCATGCTCGACTCCGCCGTCTCGACCTGGAGCACGGCCTACCTGCAGACCGGGCTCGGAGTCGCCGCGGCGATCGCGCCGCTCGGCTACGCCGCCTACCAGGGCGCGATCCTGCTCACCCGGCTGGCGACCGACCCGCTCGAGAAGGCCCTCGGCAGGGAGCGGCTGGCGGCCCTGTCTCTCGGGGCAGGCGTGCTCGGGCTCGTCCTGGTCGCCCTCGTGCCGGGAGCGGCGGGCGCCGTCATCGGCTTCGCGATCGCCGGTGCAGCGACGGGTGCGCTCGTCCCGCTCGCCTTCAGCGCGGCCGGTGGGATCCTCCCGGCCCGCAGCGACGAGGTGATCGCGCGGGTGAACCTCTTCAACTACGCGGGCGCCGTGGCGGGTGCGGTCGTGCTCGGGCTGGTCGCGTCAGGGCCCTCGCTCGGGCCCGCGTTCCTGGTGCCGGCGGTCGCGCTGCTGCTCTGTGCGCCCCTCCTGCGGACGCTGCGGCACGTGCCCGACTCACGGCCGGCCGACTAGCGCCCGACCATGCTCCGGAGCCCCCGCACGACGAGGTCGTGGTCGTCCATCGAGGCGAGGCCCGAGACGGTCGCCGCGGCGACGACTCCCACACCGCGCACGCGGATCGGGAACGAGCCGCCGGTCAGGGCGTAGTCGGGGCCGAGCCAGCCGCCCGTCGCGGGGTCTCCCCCGGCGGCGGTGAAGCGGGCCGCGGCCAGCGCGCTGCTCGACTCCAGGCGCAGCACCACCGCCGACTTGCGGGCGATCCACGACTCCTGGTCGGGGACGCTGCCGGGCAGGGCCGCGCGGAACAGTATGAGCCCCGGACGGCGGACGTCGACCGCGACGGCGGCGCTCGCCGCCCGGGCGAGCTCGGCGATGCGGGAGCCGAGCTCCCAGGCAGCGCCGTGGTCGAAGGAGTCGAGGACGAGCTCGCGCTCCTGCTGCTCGAGCTCGTCGATGGCGTCGGCGTCGGTCACGGGGTCCTCCTCGGGAGTGGTGCGGCCCGGCGGCAGCCCCGCAAGCCGACCACCTCGCGCCGTCGCCGACCCCGCGACTCGCCGCGGCCGGGGAGGAAGGGCCCCGTACCGCGTTCTCGGAACGACAGACTGGAGTGCGCGGGCACTGCTCCGCGACGTCGAGGACGAGAGCGAGGCGGGAGCCGATGACCGACCAGACACTGCTGCACGGCGACGGGGCGCTCGAGAGGCTGGCCACCGGGGCCGTCTGGAGCGAGGGTCCGCTCTGGATGCCCGCCGAGGGCCGCGTGCGCTGGAGCGACATCCCCAACGACCGGATCCTGCAGTGGGACAGTGCCACCGGGGAGACGTCGGTGCGCCGTGAGGGCGTGGAGTTCACGAACGGCCGCCTCCTGGACGCGGACGGGAGCGTCGTCCAGTGCTCGCACGGGCGCCGCCGCCTCGAGCGCGAGCGGCCCGACGGCACTCTCGACGAGCTGGCGGCGAGCTGGGACGGCGGACGGCTGAACTCCCCGAACGACGTCGCACTCGCGCCCGACGGCTCCTACTGGTTCACGGATCCCGACTACGGCATCAGCCAGCCGCGCGAGGGCCACCCCGGCGTGCGCGAGTACGGGGCCCGCTGGGTCTTCCGGTGGTCGGCCGAGGACGGCATCGCGCCCGTCGTCACCGACATGGTGCAGCCGAACGGCATCGCGTTCTCGCCCGACGGCTGGACCGTCTACGTGACCGACACCGCGCGGGCGAACGACGACGGCCCCGGCCACTGGATCCGCGCCTACGGCGTCGTGGGCCGCGGCACCGCCGCCCGGGACGGCCGGCTCTTCGCGGAGATCGACCGCGGGGTCCCCGACGGCATCGCCGTCGACGAGGACGGGCGCGTCTGGTCGTCCGCCGGGGACGGCGTCCACGTCTTCACCTCCGCGGGAGCCGAGGTCCTGTTCGCGCCCGTGCCGGAGGTGGTGTCGAACGTCTGCTTCGGCGGCCCGGACGGGACCGACCTGTTCATCACCGCGACCACGAGCCTCTACCGCCTGCGGACCCGTGCTCGAGCGGCCGCGTTCGTGCGGGCGTAGCCGGGGGACGGGCGTCAGGCGCGTCCCGCCAGACCCACGATGTTGCCCTGCGGATCAGCGAACTGCGCGATCGTCACCGCGCCGTCCGGGCGCACGGACGGCTCGACCACGACCGTCGCGCCGAGCTCGACCGCTCGGGCCAGTCGAGCGGCGACGTCCTCCACGCCGACGTAGAAGACCACTCGGGAGGCGAATCCCTCACCACCGCCGATGCCCACAGGGACAGCACCGGAGGCCGGGCCCGGTGGCGTGAAGGCGTAGGCGTCAGGGTCCGAGACCGCGGCGGCGACAGGATCGCCCGGGGGCGCAGCCCATCCGAAGAGGGCTGCGTAGAACGCTCGCAGCAGGTCGGGCCGAGCGCCCGTGATCTCGACGTGCACGACCGGATCCGGCACAGCGACTCCTTCGTTCGAACCTCGCCTGACGACCTCGTCAGTCTCGTCCCCCTCGAGCCGGAGCGGAACCGGTTCCGGCTCAACGCGCGGGTGACGGCGAGGCGATCACGGGCGCTACGGTCGCAGGATGAGCGAGACGTTCCTCGAGATCCACGTGCCCCTCACCCGCGAGCCCGGAGCGCCCGAGCTCGCGGACGACGACGAGTACCTGTTCCCCTGGATCGACGAGGTCGAGACGATGCTCTCGGAGCTCGAGGGCCCGGTCGAGGAGTACGACAGCGGCGAGGAGTGGGCGACCGCCGACGGCGAGCCCGAGTACCTCTTCTTCATCGCGGGCGGCACGGAGGCGGAGCTCGCCGCGGTCGCGCGGGCGGTCGCACTGCTGCCGAGCGTGCCCACGGGGGTCTACGCGACGAGGAACGACTCCGCCGGCGAGACGGGCGAGGGAACGCCGGTCGACATCGGCCTGTAGCGTCAGGAGGCGCCGGGCGCCAGGAGTCCGCTCTCGTACGCCAGGATCACCAGCTGCGCCCGGTCGTGAGCGCCCAGCTTGGTCATCGTGCGGTTCAGGTGCGTCTTGGCGGTGTGCGGCGAGATGAAGAGCTCCTGCGCGATCTCCTGGTTCGAGCGCCCGCGCGCCACCAGCAGCAGCACCTCGCGCTCGCGCTCGGTGAGGTGCTCGAACCCGGGAGGCGCGGCCAGGGTCGACGGCGGCTGCGGCGCGAGGACGTAGCGCGTGATCAGGGCCCGCGTCGCGGCGGGCGAGAGGAGGCTGTCGCCGGCGTGGACCGCTCGGACCGCCGCGACGATCTCCTCCGGCTCCGACCCCTTGCCGATGAAGCCGCTCGCCCCCGAGCGCAGGGCGGCCACGAGGTACTCGTCCTCCTCGAAGGTGGTGAGGATCAGGACCCGAGTGCCGGCGAGCCCCGGATCGGCGCAGATCTCGGCGGTCGCGCCGATGCCGTCGAGCTCCGGCATCCGGATGTCCATCAGCACGACGTCGGGGCGGAGGCGGCGCGCCAGGTCGACGGCCTCGCGGCCGGTGCGCGCGTCGCCGACGACCTCGAGGTCGTCCTCGCCGCCGAGGATGTCGGCGACGGCCTGACGGATCAGCGCCTGGTCGTCCACGACGAGAACGGTCGTCATCGGGTCGCCTCCTTGGTCAGCGGCAGCGACGCCGCCACCCGGTAGCCGCCGGGGGTCGGGCCGGTCGTCACGGTCCCGCGCACCGAGGCGACGCGCTCGCGGAGCCCCAGCAGGCCGTGCCCTCCCCCGCGCGGCGGTGCCGACGGCTCCGCGGGGGCGGGCACGGGATTCGTCACGACGATGTCGACCCGGTCGTCGCCGACGCTGAGCAGCACGTGCGCACGGTGCTCGGCGCCGTGCTTGTGGGCGTTGGTGAGCGCCTCCTGGACCACGCGGTAGGCGACGAGGTCGACGGCGCCCGAGACGGCGGCGAGGTCACCCTCGGTCCGCACGTTCACCTGCAGTCCGTCGACGCCGAACCGGCGGACCAGCTCGTCGAGGCGGTCGAGTCCCGGCTGCGGGACCGCCGCCTCCCCCGACTCGTCGTCGCTGCGGAGCACCTCGAGGAGGTCGCCGATGTCGCCGAGCACCGATCGGGCGGCGCTGCGGATGGTGCCCAGCGCCTCCCTCGCCTTCTCGGGACGGCTCTCGAGGGCCGAGGTCGCGACTCCGGCGTTCAGGCTGATCACCGCGATCCGGTGGGCGACGGCGTCGTGCAGATCGCGGGCGATGCGCAGCCGCTCCTCCGTCACCCGCCGCCGCGCCTCGGACTCGCGGGTCTGCTCCGCCCGCTCGGCGCGCTCGGTCACAGCCGCGATGTACTCGCGCCGCGACCGGGTGGCGTCGCCCGCCGCACCGGCGAAGGCGACCGTGACGGCGAACTGCACCACCCTGGCGTCGAGGACCCCGACGGAGGCGGCCAGCAGGCTGAGCAGGAGGATCGCCGCCGCGGTCGCGATCAGCACGATCAGGCCGACGCGCCGCGGGCTGCGATTCGCCACGGCGAACATCGCGACGGCCGCCGCGAGCACGATGCCGGGCGAGAGGGTGCCGCTGAGGGCGGCGGCTCCGTAGAGCGCGACGACGACGCCCAGGACGACGATCGGCCGGCGGCGGCGCAGCGGGAGGACCAGGATCGGGGCGAGCGTCAGCGCGATCGCGAAGGCGCTGGTCGCGCGGTACTCGCGGCCGGGGAAGGGCACGAGGGCCAGCACGGCGATCAGCACCGCGGCGATCAGGTCGCCGACCCACGCCGGCGGCTTCGGGAGCAGCGGGACGTGCCAGGGCTCGGTCGTCGCCATGGCTCCATTCTCGCGGGCGAGGCCCCCCGCGGCGTCCCCCGGGTGCGGTGCAGCGGCTACCGCGCCCGCGGTACCCGGATGGCGCGGCGGGAGGACGCGCCCCGGGGCCGCGTCGTCGAGCCTGGAGGAGGCGCCCCGGACATCCCGGCCGGCGCCGCGAGGGAGACCCATGAGCACGCCCATCATCTCGGTGCGAGATGTCCACCGGTCCTACGGGAAGGGCCAGAACCGCTTCGACGCGCTGAAGGGGGTGAGCTTCGACATCCGCGAGGGCGAGAGCGTCGCCATCGTCGGCAGGAGCGGCTCGGGCAAGTCGACCCTGATGCACGTGCTGGCGCTGCTCGACGCGCCCACGACGGGAGTCGTCGAGCTCGAGGGCGTCGACACGTCGACGCTGCGTGGCCGGAGGCTCAACACCACGCGCAACCGCACCTTCGGCTTCGTGTTCCAGCAGTTCTTCCTGACGGCGAACGCCTCGGTGCTCGACAACGTGGTGCTGCCGATGAAGATCGCCGGAGTCGGCCGCGCCGAGCGCAAGCGCCGCGGCCTCGCCGCCCTCGCCCAGCTCGAGCTCGACGACAAGGCCCGCAGCAGGGCCGTCGACCTCTCGGGCGGGCAGAAGCAGCGCACCGTGATCGCGCGGGCCCTCGTCAACAACCCGCGGATCATCTTCGCCGACGAGCCGACGGGCAACCTCGACACCGCGACCGGAGCCGTCGTCGAGGACATCCTCTTCTCGCTGAACCGCGAGAACGGCATCACCCTGATCGTGGTCACCCACGACGAGGAGCTGGCCGCCCGATGCGACCGGCGCATCCTGATCCGCGACGGCCTGCTGGTCGAGGACTCCGCGGCGGTGGCCGCATGAAGACCGTCGACCTGATCGGGACCGCGATCGCGAACACCTTCCGCTCGAAGACGCGCACGCTGCTGACGATCCTCGCGATCTTCGTCGGCGCCTTCACCCTCACCCTCACCAACGGGCTCGGGACCGGCATCAACGCCTACATCGACGACACGGTCAACGGGGTCGGCGCCTCGGACGTGATGACGGTGACGAAGACCGCCGACGACCAGGCGGGGCTCTCCTCCGGCCCCACCGAGTACGACCCCGACGCGATCGCGAGCGGCGGCGTCGGCGGCGGTGCGGGGCAGACCGTCGTGGCACTGACCCCCGACGACCTCGACACCCTCTCAGGGCTCGACGGGGTGCTCGACGTGACGGCCGTGAAGTCGATCTCGGCCGACTACGTCGAGCAGGGCGACGGCACGAAGTACGTCATCGGAGTCGGCAGTCTCGTCGAGGGGCAGACGATCCAGCTGACCGCCGGCGAGGACCCCGACGACTCCGCCTCGGACTACCAGGTGGTGCTGCCGGTGTCGTACGTCGAGCCGCTCGGCTTCGCCGACGACGCCTCGGCCGTGGGGTCGACGGTCTCGATCGCCGTCACCGACGCGCAGCGCACGCAGCACGTCGTCGAGGCGACCGTCGTCGGCGTCGCGGAGGAGAGCGTCGCGTCTCCGGCCGGCGCGAGCCTCGTGCCCAACGACGCGCTCACCGACGAGCTCTGGGAGGTGCAGAACATCGGGGTGCCGGCCGACCAGGTCGACCGCTACGCGCAGGCGAGCGTGCGCTTCGCCTCCGACGCGAGCGACGACCAGGTCACGGCACTCAAGGACCGCCTCGCCGACGCCGGGTACACCGGCTCGACGGTCGCCGACCAGCTGGGCACGGTCAAGACGGTCGTCGACGGGATCGTGCTGGTGCTCAACGCCTTCGCGATCATCGCCCTGCTCGCGGCGAGCTTCGGCATCGTCAACACCCTGCTGATGAGCGTGCAGGAGCGCACCCGTGAGATCGGGCTGATGAAGGCGATGGGCATGGGCAGCGGGCGCGTGTTCTCGCTGTTCAGCATCGAGGCGGCGTTCATCGGATTCCTGGGCAGCGCGATCGGCGCCCTGCTCGCGGTGCTGGCGGGGACGGCGATCAGCGGCGTGCTCTCGGAGACGCTGCTCGCGGATCTGCCGGGGCTGAACCTGATCGCGTTCGATCCGGTGTCGATCCTGCTGGTGGTGCTCGTGGTGATGGCGATCGCGTTCCTCGCCGGGACGCTGCCGGCGGCGCGGGCCGCCAGGGCCGATCCGGTGCAGTCGCTGCGCTACGAGTAGGGCGAGCGAGGAGGATCCTGGGGGGATGACTCCCGGGCTCACCCTCCTCTTCGCCGTCGCTGGAGGCGCCGCCGTCGGCAACCTCTACTGGGCGCAGCCGCTTCTCGGCGTGATCGGGGACTCCTTCGGGGTCACCACGAGCGCTGCCGGCCTGCTCGTCACCGTGACGCAGGTCGGCTACGCGCTCGGGGTGTTCCTCCTGGTGCCGCTCGGCGACACCGTCGACCGGCGGCGGATGATCCCCACCCTGATGGTGCTGGCGGCGGTGTTCCTCGCGGGGACGGCCCTCGCGCCGGCGTTCCCGGTGCTGCTCGCGACGCTCGCCCTGATCGGGGTGACCACCGTCGCCGGGCAGCTGCTCACGCCGCTGGCGGGAGACCTCGCGAGCGACGAGCAGCGGGGGCGCGTGCTCGGCACCGTCGCCTCCGGGCTCATGCTCGGCCTGCTGATCTCGAGGGCGATCAGCGGGATCGTCGCGGATCTGCTCGGCTGGCGCGCGGTGTTCGCGATTGCGGCCGTGCTGATGCTGGTGCTCGCGGTGGTGATGGCGCGGCGCCTGCCGACCCTCCCGCCGCGCGAGCGGGTGCCCTATGCGGCGCTGCTCGGGTCGGTGCTGCGGACGGTCGCCGGCAGCCGCGCCGTGCGGGTGACGGTGCTGCTCGGCGGCTCCGCCATGTGCGCGTTCACGCTGTTCTGGACCGGGCTGACGTTCCTGCTGAGCAGCGCCCCCTACTCCTACTCGGCGACGGCGATCGGCCTGGTGAGCCTCGTCGGCATCGCGGGCGCCGTCTCGGCGCAGCGGGTGGGGCGGCTGTTCGACCGCGGGCTGTCGCTGCCGGCGCTCGGAGCGGGGCTCGCGGTGGCCCTGGCCGGACTCGTGATCGCGGGGATCGGCGCCGCCTCGATCGTGGTCGTCCTGGTGGCGGTGGGCGTCTTCTCGATCGGGCTGCAGGCGGTGCAGGTGCTCGCGCAGACGCGGATGCTCTCGATCGATCCCGCGGCGCGCAGCCGCCTGAACACGGTCTACATCGTCGGCAACTTCGCGGGAGGCGCGCTCGGATCCGCGCTCGCCGGCGTGCTCTGGCAGTCGGGCGGATGGGCGGCGCTGCTCGTCGTCGCGGCCGGCGTGCTGGGCTTCGCGATCACGGTCTGGGCAGTGCAGCGGACGCGGGCTCTCGCGGGCTGAGGGCTCATGGCCGCTGAGGGGTCACGCGGGCTGAGCTCACGCCAGCGCCGCGGCCCGGATCAGGCGCTCACCGACGGCGACGAGCACGGCCCGCAGGTCGTCGCCCTCGAGCACGTGGAAGTCGATGCCCGTCGTGCCGATGTAGAGCGCGAACTGCTCGGGGGAGGCGGCTCCCGCCTCGAGCTGCGCGGTGCCGTCGTCGAGCGCCGTCACCCGGGCGACCGCCGGACCGAACAGCGCCGCGACCTCGGCGGCCGGCGCATGCATCCGCACCCGGTAGCGGTGCGGGTAGGGCGAGACCGAGATGCTGCGCGAGGCGAAGTCGCGCACGGCGTCATCGGGCACCTCCTGCGGAGTGAACGGCTCGGCGAGCGGGAGACGCGGAGTGAGGCGGTCGAGGCGGAGGGTCCGCCAGGCGTCGCGGTCGGCGTCGCGGGCGACCACGTACCAGCGCGAGCCGGTGTGCACGATGCGGTGCGGCTGGATGGTGCGGCGCACCTCCTGCCCGTCGTGGCGCGTGTAGTCGATCCGGAGGCTCCGCGCGTCGCGGATGGCGCGGGCGATCGTGACGACCGTGTCGAGGTCGACGGGTTCCGCGGTGCCGCCCAGGGGCAGCACGGCGCGCTCGACGGAGGCGATGCGCTCGCGGGTCTCGGCCGCGAGCGACTGCTCGAGCTTGACCAGGGCGCGGGCCGCCGCGTCCTCGATGCCGGTGACGGTCGTGCCCGCCGCGGCCCGCAGCCCGACGGCGATCGCGACCGCCTCCTCCGTCGAGAGGACGAGCGGAGGAACGGAGGCGCCGATGCCGAGCCGGTAGCCGCCGCCCACCCCGGGGACCGAGTCGATCCCGTAGCCGAGGCCGCGCAGATCCTCGATGTCGCGTCGCAGGGTGCGGCCGCTGACCTCGAGGCGCTCGCGCAGCTCGGCACCGCTCCAGTCGCGGCGGGTCTGCAGGAGGCCGAGGAGGGCGAGGGTGCGGCCGGTGGTGCGGGGCATGCTCCATCGTCGCAGCGATCGCGGCCGTATCGTGACCGCTTCAGCAGGCAGGGTGGAGTCATGAGCGAAGCAGAGAGCATCCGTCCCTTCCGCGTCGACATCGCGCCGAGCGCCGTCGACGACCTCCGAACGCGGCTGCGGGCCACGCGCCTCCCCGAGCCCCTCCCCGGCGACGACTGGGACACCGGGGTGCCGAGCGGCTACCTCCGGGGGCTCGTCGAGGCGTGGGCAGGGTTCGACTGGCCGGAGTACCAGGCGCGGCTGAACGAGGTGCCGCAGTTCACGACCGGGATCGACGGGCAGACGATCCACTTCGTGCACGTGCGGTCGGAGGTGCCCGGCGCCGTCCCGCTGCTGCTCACCCACGGCTGGCCCGGCTCGTACCTCGAGCTGCTCGGGCTCATCGGGCCGCTCACCGACCCCGACGACCCGGCCGACGCGTTCGACGTGATCATCCCGTCGCTCCCGGGCTTCGGGTTCTCGTCGCCGCTCGCGTCGGGCGGCTGGACGACCCGGCGGATCGCCGAGACCTGGGTCGCTCTGATGGACCGCCTCGGCTACGACCGCTTCGCGGTGCAGGGCGGCGACCTGGGCGCCGGAGTGTCGCCCGAGGTCGCGCGGGTCGCACCCGACCGGGTGATCGGCGTGCACGTCAACGGCACGCTCGGGTTCGTGCCGGAGGTGGACGACGAGACCGCCGCCTCGCTCACCGAGCTCGAGCAGGACCGCCTGCGGAGGATCGGCGAGTTCATGCGGGACGAGTTCGGCTACATCGCGATCCAGTCGACGCGGCCGGGTCTGGTGGGCGAACTGCTCAGCGACTCCCCCGTCGCGCAGCTGGCGTGGATCATCGACAAGTTCCGGGCGTGGACGCATCCGCTCGAGACGGCTCCGGAGGACGTCGTCGGGCTCGAGTTCCTGCTCGCGAACGCGTCGCTGTACTGGTTCACGGCGACGGCCGGCTCGGCGGCGTTCGTCGGCTATGCGCAGGAGTCGGAGTGGGGCGCTGTCCCGCAGAACTCGGGCGTACCGACCGCGGTGATCTGCTTCGCGCACGACATCGGCATCCGGCGCTTCGTCGAGGACGCGCACACGATCGTGCGCTGGACCGACGTCGTCGACCGCGGCGGCCACTTCGCGGCGCTCGAGGAGCCGGAGCTGCTGGTGGCGGACGTGCGGGAGTTCGTGCGCCCGCTGCGGTGAGCCGGGCGCCGGGCCCTCGTCCTGGCGATGGCGGATCGAGACCCACCTTCCCGTGAACGTCAGAACGGTGGCGGTGCCTCGGCGAAGCGTGGCCCGGGTGGTCGCCCGGGGAGTGGCGGCGGGCTCGTGGTGACCCGCCGTCCGGTGGGAGTGGACCACTCCGCGGTGCCGTCGGGATGGAGGACGTAGGTCCACCGGTCGCCGTGGCGGACGTGGTGATGGGCGGTGCACAGCGACGCGAGGTTCTCGAGGCGAGTCTCGCCGCCGTTGCGCCACTCGAGAGTGTGGTCGGCCTCCGCCGTGGACGCGGGTCGGGTGCAACCGGGAAACCGGCAGGTCTGATCGCGCAGCTGCAGGTGCAGGCGCATCCGCGGCGGCGGCACGCGGTGAGTGCGGCCTACGGAGGTGACCCTCCCCGTGTCCGGGTCGGTCAGGACTCGAGTGAACGAGGCCCCCACACCGACCAGGTCGCGGGCGACGTCGGCGGGGATCAGGCCGTAGCCGTCGAGATCAGCCGGGGAGTCGTCCAGGCCCGCAGCGGTACTCACGGGGAGCGTTAGCCGCACCTCCGCGCGCACACCGGGAACGAACGTCGCCGGGATGTCACCGCCGCTGACCGGTGTCGTGCCCGCGACGTCCCCGTCGCAGAGGAGGTCGGCCAACGCGTCGGCCCGCAACTGCGCGAGTGTGCGCTCGTCGCCGTCACCCGCGTCACCCTCTCGCAGAGTGCGCGCGATGCGGTCAATCCGATCGAACGCGCCCATCGCCACCGGCGCCGGCAGCAGCGCACTGAGCGTCGCCATCCCGTCGATCTCGGGGCTGACCCACACCGTGCGATCCCGCCGGGCGCGCGCATGCCGCTCCGCGAACGGCTCCGCGTGCAACTGGTCCCGCATCCGCCCCACGGCCTTGCGCAGTTGCGTCGGAGTCATCACCAGCGCCGCCTCCGCCGCCCGCGCATCCAACGCCGCTCGCGACGTCACGGGAAGGGTGCTCGCCGCTGCGCAGATCACCTCGGACGCCTCCCACAGAATCCGCGCGTCCCGGAGGGCCGCCCGCGTGCACGGCAGGTCCTCCATCAGCAGCTGCGCATGCTCGAGAACCCGAGACGCGGCCGGCTCCGACATCCCCAACGCGACCGCGAACTCGGCCCGGATCGACCGCTCCACCAGATCCCCCGCCTCGCTGCGGGAGAGGCGGGCGCCGCGAGCGAACGACTCCGGAACAGCCAGCGCCGCGAGGTACGCCGCATGCAGCGCCGCGGCCCGCGCGAGCAGCATCTGCGCCGAGGAGCGGCCGAGACGCGCCGCGAGGTCGGCGAGCCCACCGACCGCGCCGAGCGTCCCCTCCGCTGCCTCGAGCTCACCCGCGTCTCTCATACGAGTATTGAACCAGCGACCACCGACACCAGACCCGCCGCAACCACAGGAAGCCGACAACCACACCCTCATCCAGCCCTGTGGAGGAGGCGATCGCTCCCTCCCCGCGCACCGTGAATCCACCGGCCCCAAGAGGCGAACGACCTCCTCGTCGAGCGGCCGTGGATCCGACGCTCGTCCCGACCGACGGCACCGCGAGGTCCCTGCCGCAGGTGCTGCTCACCGAGGCGGCGCCGCGACCCGCGACTCCGAAGCGCTCGGATCCTCCGGAGTCTCCCCCAGCTCCGTGTTCGATCCGGTTCATCGGTCACGAAGGGCTCTCTCAACGGACCCGAGGGAGCCGTTCGTGACGGATCGATCGACGCGGGGGCGTCAGCGCGGGTCGAGCCGCGGCGCGTCGGCCAGCAGCCGGCGCGTGTACTCCTCGCGCGGGGCCGCCATCAGCGCCGCGGCCGAGCCCGTCTCGACGATCCGGCCGTCGCGCATCACCGCGATGCGGTCGCTCATGTGCGCGATCACTCCGAGATCGTGCGAGATCACCAGCAGCGCGAGCCCGTGCCGGCGCTGCAGCTCGTCGAGCAGATCGAGGATCTGCGCCTGCACCGACACGTCGAGGGCCGACACCGGCTCGTCGCAGATCAGCACGTCGGGCCGCGAGGCCAGCGCCCGGGCGATCGAGACGCGCTGACGCTGCCCGCCCGAGAGGGTCCGCGGCGAGCGCCGCTCCAGCTCCGGCGTCAGCCCGACGCTCTCGAGCAGCGAGGCCGCGGAGGCGCGCGGACCGTCGCCGCGGCCGATCGCGTCGCGCAGCAGCCGGCCCACGCTCCAGCGCGGGTCGAACGACGAGAGGCTGTCCTGGTAGATCGCGCCGATGCGGGGCCGCAGCGGGCGGCGGAGTCGCTCGGGCGCCTCCGACCAGGCCTCGCCGAGGAACTCGACGGCGCCCGCGTCGGGCCGCCGCAGCGCCAGCAGCAGGCGCGCCACGGTGCTCTTGCCCGACCCCGACTCGCCGACCAGACCGAGGGTCTCGCCGCGCCGGAGCTCGAGGTCGACGCGGTCGACGGCGGTGCGCACGCCGCCCCCGGGGCGGGCGAAGGAGGCGACCAGACCGCCGGCGCGCAGCACCACGTCGCCCGCGGGCGGGGGCGGCACGACGGGCGCCGCCGGATCCGTCAGCCGCGAGCCGCGCGGGCGCCCGGCGGGGACCGCCGCGACCAGCGCCCGGGCCTGGGCGCTGACCGGCGCGCGCAGGACCTGCGAGGCCGGCCCCTCCTCGACCACCCGCCCGTCGGCGAGCACCAGGATGCGGTCGGCGAGCCCCGAGACGACCGCCAGGTCGTGCGAGACCAGTAGCAGCGCCCTGCCCCGCGCCTTCTGCTCGGCGAACAGCTCGAGCACGCGCGCCTGCACCGTGACGTCGAGCGCCGTCGTCGGCTCGTCGGCGACGAGCAGCGGCGGATCGAGGACGACGGCGGCGGCCAGCAGGGCGCGCTGGCGGAGCCCGCCTGACAGGGCACCGGAACGATCGCGCATCCGCTCGAGGGGATCGGGCATCCCGACGCTCGCGAGCGCCTCGGCGACCCGGCGCTCCGACTCCGGGCCCGACAGCCGAGAGTGCAGGCGGAGCGCGTCGCCGATCTCGCGCCCGACCGGCCGCAGCGGGTCGAGCGAGAGCAGCGCGTCCTGCGGCACGAAGCCCACGGCCGCCCCGCGCACGCGCCGCAGCGTCCGCTCGTCGACCCCGACCACCTCCTGATCGCCGATGCGGACACTGCCCGACACGGCACCCCCGGTGAGCCCGAGCAGCGCACGCGCCGTCACGCTCTTGCCCGAGCCCGACTCCCCGACGATCGCGACGCACTCGCCCGGCTCGACGCGGAACGACACCCCGTGCACGACCTCGACGCCCTCGAACGCGACCCGGAGGCCCTCGACCACGACGGCCGCCCCGCTCACCGCGCACCCCGCAGACGCCCGCCGAGCACCGTCGTCGCGATCGTGGTCAGCACGATCACGAGCCCCGGGAACACCGTCAGCCACCACGCGGACGCGAGGTACGTCCGCCCCGCCGACAGCATCGCGCCCCACTCCGGAGCGGGCGGCTCGGCCCCGAGACCCAGGTAGCTGAGCGCGGAGGCCCACACGATCGCCTGCCCGACACCGAGCGTCGCGAGCACGGCCAGGGGCCCGAAGGTGTTCGGCAGCACGTGCTGCACGAGGATCCGCGCGGGCGGGTGGCCGAGCACGCGCGCCGCCTCGACGTAGCCGGAGTCGCGGATCCCGAGCAGCTGCGTGCGCAGGATGCGGGCGTACCCCGGCGCCGTCGAGAGGCCGACCGCGATTGTCGCGGGGACGACTCCGGGGCCCGTGACCACGATGACCAGGAGCGCGAGCAGCAGCGCGGGGAACGCGAACAGCACCTCGAGCACGCGGCCGATGACACCGTCGACGAGGCGGCCGCCGAACGCGGCGACGACCCCGAGCACCGCGCCGAGCACCAGCCCGATCGCGGTGGCGCTGACCCCGATCAGGAGGGAGGCGCCCGCGCCGGCGATCAGGCGGCTGAGCAGGTCGCGACCCGACTCGTCGGTCCCGAGGAGGTGCGCGGGCGAGGGCGGCTCGAACGCCTCCCGCGGTGCGACAGCGAGCGGGTCGGCGGGCGCGAGCAGCCCCGGGGCGAGCGCGGCGAGCAGCAGCACGGCGACGAAGGCGAGCGCCAGCAGCTCGCCGGCGCGGAGGCGGCCCTCGCGGCTCCGGGGCAGCCGCGACGCGCGCAGCTCGAGCTCGCTCATGCGCGCACCTCCCTCGCCGGAGCGAGGCGCGGATCGATCACGCGGGTGACGAGGTCGGTCGCCAGGGTCACCACGATGTAGGCGAGCGCGGTCACGAGCACGACGCCGGTGACGACCGGCACGTCGCGCACGGTGACGGCCGAGAGCAGGGTCCGCCCGAGCCCCGGCCGGGCGAAGATCGTCTCGACGACCACCGCGCCTCCGATCAGGTAGCCGAACGCCCAACCCGAGAGCGAGACGCCCGGCAGCACCGCGTGCCGCAGGGCGTGCCGGAGGCGGATGCCGAGCTCGCCCTCGCCGCGCGCCCGGGCGGCGAGCACGAACGGCGAGTCCAGGGCGTCGAGCAGGGAGCGGCGCATCACCTGGCCGAGGAACCCGGCGAGCGGGATCGCGAGCGTGAGCGCCGGCAGCACCAGGCCGCTCGGGGCGTTCGTGCTCACCGGAGGCAGCCAGCGCAGCGCGGTCGCGAACACCGCGATCAGCACGGTGGCCAGCCAGAAGTGCGGCAGAGCGGCGGCGGTCAGCTCGAGCCCGGAGCCGATCGTCGCGGCCACTCGTCCGCCGCGGGTCGACCAGAGCGCGGTGGCGAGGGCCAGTGCCCACGCGACGGCGAGCGCGAGGACGGCCAGGAGGAGGGTGCCCGGCAGCTGCTGCCCGAGCAGGTCGGCGACCGGGGTGCGGAGGGAGTAGGAGGTGCCGAGGTCACCGCGCGCGAGGCGGCCCAGCTGCACCAGGTACTGCACGAGCAGCGGCTGATCGAGCCCGTACTCCTCGCGCACGGCCGCGAGGGCCTCGGGGGACGCCTGCGAGCCGGGGCCGCCCAGGATCGCCTGCGCCGGGTCGCCCGGGATCAGCCGGATGAGGAAGAACACCGCGGTCGCGACCGCCCACAGCACGAGGAGGGCGCCGCCGAGGCGCACCAGCACGCGACGGATCATGTGCACTCCACCTCCACCTCCCGACCACGCGGAGTCTCGCATGCGACCCCGTGCCGACCGAGCAGCCCGCGCAGCAGGAGTGCGTCAGACCCAGGCGTCCGCGAACCAGGGCGTCGAGACCGTCGCGAGCGCGACCACGCCCTGCACCTCTGAGCGGTGCAGGTAGTGGTTCTGCTGGTCGTAGAGCGGCAGAATCCAGTAGCCCTCGAGCACGATCCGCTGCGCCTGCTGGTACAGGTCGGCGCGCTCGGCCTCGTCGGTCGTCGCCGACGCCTGCTCGAGCAGCGCGTCGAGCGCCGGATCCGAGACCTGCGCGTGGTTGGCGAAGTAGCCGCTCGGGGCCGGAGTGATGCCCGACGTCGCGTAGAGGATGCGGAGCACGTCCGGCCCGACCTTCGTGTAGGGCGCGCTGACCAGCTCGTACTCGTTCGCGGCGAGCGCCGCGTACCAGCTCGAGAGGTCGAGCAGGCTGATCTGCACGTCGAAGCCGATCGTCTTCGCCGAGGCCTGGATCTGCTCGAACAGCGACTGCTCGGCCGGGATCGACTGGTTCGTGCTGACGGGCAGGCGGAGGACGAGCGGCACGCCGTCCTTCTCGCGGATGCCGTCTGCGTCGGAGTCGACCCAGCCCGCGGCCTCGAGCAGGCTCTCGGCCTCCGCGACCTCGTCGTCCGATCCGGCGTCCTCGAAGAGCGACGCGTCGGAGTAGGCGGTCGCCTCGCTGCTCGACAGCGGCGAGTACGAGCGCTCGGCGGTTCCGAAGAAGAGGGAGTCGATGGCGTCGTTCACGCCGACGCCGCGGATGAACGCCTCGCGGACGCTCTGGTCGTCGAACGGCGCCTGGCCCGAGTTCAGCTCGAGCCGGTTGACCGAGCCCGGCCGGGGGGCGTCGATCTCGACGATGCCGGTGGCGTCGGTCGCCGCCTCCAGGGTGTCGGGCTGCGCGTTGTCGATCACGTCGACCTCGCCCGCCTGCAGCGCGGCGTACCGCGTCGCGGAGTCGGGGATGAAGCGCCACGTGATGCTCGAGAGGTAGGCGGGGCCGTCGTGGCCGTCGCCCGTCGGGCCCGTCGAGGAGTCGTAGTCGTCGTTCCGGGTCAGGGTGACGTGGTCCTGCTTGACCCACTCCGTCACCGTGAACGGACCGGTGCCGACCGGCGCCTCGCAGTTCGCCGCCTCGCCGCGGGCGATGCCGGTGGGCGACTGGATCGCGGTCCACGGCTGCGACAGCGACTCGAGCAGGGCGCTGTCGGGTGCGCTCAGGGTGAACCGCGCGACGGTCGGCGAGACGGCCGTGACCGAGGCGACCTTCGAGACCGCGAGGTAGCCGGTGGACGACTTCGTCGCCGGGTCCTGGAGGTGCGCGATGTTCGCGGCGACCGCCTCCGCGTCGAGCGGGGTGCCGTCGGTGAACGAGACGCCCTCGCGGAGGGTGAAGTCGTAGCTGAGCGCGTCGTCCGAGACGGTCCACGACTCCGCGAGCCACGGGGTGATCGTGCCGTCGCTGTCGCGAGAGACGAGGGATTCGAGCACCTGCGTGGCGAGGAGGGCCTGCGGGTAGTTGCCGCCGACGTGCGGGTCGAGGCAGGTCGGCTCGGCGTCGCCGGTGGCGTAGGTGAGGGTGCCGTCGGCGACCGGCGTGGCCGAGCCTCCGCCCGCGTCGTCGTCGGAGGCGGCGGTGCAGCCGCTGAGGAGGAGGGCGCCGGCCGCGAGGACGGCGACGGGGAGCAGGTGGGAGCGCAGAGTCATGGTCGCTTTCGGGGAGGGGTGAGCGCCGCGTTTCTTGGACCCGGCCCAGGAAACGCTACCAGGGCGCACAGCCCTGCAGACGAGGTCCGCGGTATCCCCTGCGCCGCGATCAGCCCGCGGTCGACGCGCGGATCACCAGCTCGGGCTGGAAGACGACCTGACGCGGCTCCGGCTCGAGGAGCAGGTCGACGGCGGTCGCCCCGATCAGGGCGCTCGGCTGCCGGATGCTCGACAGCGGCACCACGGTCGCCGTCGCGAAGGCGATGTCGTCGTAGCCGATCAGCGCGATGTCCTGCGGCACGCGCACCTCGCCGAGCAGCACCAGCGCCTGCAGCACGCCGACGGCGAGCAGGTCGTTCGCGCAGAAGACCGCATCCGGCCGATCGGAGGCGTCGCGCTCGGCGATCGCGCGCCCCGCGTCCCTCCCCGCGAGCACCGAGAGCGCATCGGTCGGGATCTCCTCGAGCGTCGCGCCGTCGACGGCGTCGACGGCCTGGCGGGCGCCGGCGACGCGGTCGGCGACCTGGCGGATCGACTCCGGACCGCCGATGACCGCGATGCGACGGCGCCCGAGCTGCAGCAGGTGCTCGACAGCGAGCCTCCCGCCGGCGATGTCGTCGACCGCCACCGACGAGAACGCGGCGTCGTCCGACTCCCGGTCGACGAGCACGCAGGGGATCCCGTGCGAGCGGAGGCGGGCGAGCCGCGCCGACTCCTCCCCTAGCGGCGAGATGAGCACCCCGCTGACCCGCTGCTCCTCGAAGAGATCGAGGTAGGCGTCCTCGCGCGAGGCGTCGGCGTCGGTGCTCGCGAGCAGCACGGCGAGCCCCGACTCGGCCGCGCGCGCCTGGGCTCCCCTGGCGAGGTCGGAGAAGAACGGGTTGCCGGCGTCGAGCACGACCAGACCGACGCTGCGGCTGCGGCCGGCGCGCAGCTGCCGGGCGGCGTCGTTGCGGACGAAGCCGAGCTCGGCGATCGCGTCCTGCACACGGCGGACGGAGTCGGGCCCGACCTTCTCGGGGCGGTTCAGCACGTTCGACACCGTGCCCACCGACACCCCCGCCAGAGCGGCGACGTCACGGATGCTCACGGACGGCACGGCTCCTCCTCGGGATCGGACCGACCACGGACGATGCGCGGGAGCGGTCCCGGAATTATGGCATCGGCCGCGGATCCGGGGGACGCGTTCGTGGAAGGGCTTTGACACTGCTCGAGAGTGCGCGATACGCTCGCGGCACGGCGCGGTGAAACGATTCACGGGCGTCGTGCGCGTTCCCCAGGTTCACCCCCGCACAGAAGGATCTCCACCGTGACCGAACTCAGCCCCGACGTCCTCAGCCAGCTGGAGCAGCAGGCCATCGAGCTGCCCTCGTGGGCGTTCGGCAACTCGGGGACCCGCTTCAAGGTCTTCACCACCCCCGGGACGCCGCGCACGATCGAGGAGAAGATCGCCGACGCCGCCACGGTGAACGAGCTGACGGGCCTCGCTCCGAGCGTCGCGCTGCACATCCCCTGGGACCGCGTCGACGACTACGCCGCCCTCGGCGACTACGCGGCGTCGAAGGGCGTGGACCTCGGCACGATCAACTCGAACACGTTCCAGGACGACGACTACAAGTTCGGCTCGCTGACCCACTCCGACCCCGTGATCCGCCAGAAGGCGATCGACCACCACCTCGCGTGCATCGACATCATGGACGCGACCGGCTCGCGCGACCTCAAGATCTGGCTCGCCGACGGGTCGAACTACCCGGGTCAGCAGGACATCCGCGGACGTCAGGACCGCCTCGCCGACTCCCTCGCCGCGATCTACGAGCGCCTCGGCGCCGAGCAGCGCCTGGTGCTCGAGTACAAGTTCTTCGAGCCCGCCTTCTACCACACCGATGTGCCCGACTGGGGCACCTCCTACGCCCACGTCGCCGCCCTCGGCGACCGCGCACTGGTCTGCCTCGACACCGGCCACCACGCGCCGGGCACCAACATCGAGTTCATCGTCGCCCAGCTGCTGCGCCTCGGGAAGCTCGGCTCGTTCGACTTCAACTCGCGCTTCTACGCCGACGACGACCTCATCGTCGGTGCAGCCGATCCGTTCCAGCTCTTCCGCATCCTCTTCGAGGTGGTCCGCGGAGGCGGCTACGGGCCGGACTCGCCCGTCGCGTTCATGCTCGACCAGTGCCACAACGTCGAGGACAAGATCCCCGGTCAGATCCGCTCGGTGCTCAACGTGCAGGAGATGACCGCCCGCGCGCTGCTCGTCGACCGCGCCGCACTCGAGGAGGCGCAGCTCGCGGGCGACGTGCTCGGCGCCAACGGGATCTTCATGGACGCGTTCTACTCCGACGTGCGCCCCGCGCTGGCCGCCTGGCGGTCGGACCGCGGGCTGCCGGCCGACCCGATGGCCGCCTACGCCGCATCGGGCCACGCGCAGGCGATCGCCGCGGAGCGCGTCGGCGGCACCCAGTCGAGCTGGGGCGCCTGAGGCCGGCCCGCTCGGGCGCACGACTCAGGCCGAACGCCTTGAATCGTCGAGAGATCCGGGATTCGAGGCGTTCAGCCTGAGTTCTGCGGATTCGAGACGCGCATGTCCGCCAGGATCGACGGGTGGACCTGAACGACCTCGGCGATCGGATCTGCATCGTCGGCCCCTCGAACAGCGGCAAGTCGACACTCGCCGCCGCGATCGGCCGCGCCCGCGGGATCCCGGTGGTGCATCTCGACCAGTACTGGCACCTGCCGGGGACGCACTGGGTCGAGCGAGGAGCCGACGAGTTCGCCGCCCTGCACGCGGCGGCCGTCGCCGGCGAGCGCTGGGTGATCGAGGGCAACTACTCGCGCTGGCTGCCCGAGCGGCTCGACCGGGCGACGGGCCTCATCGCGCTCGAGTCGACGACGGGCGCGACCCTGGTCCGCTACCTCCGCCGGACCTGGAGCCGGCAGGAGCGCGTCGGCGGCCTGGAGGGGACCCGTGACCGAGTGAGCCTCGCGATGCTGCGGTTCCTGCTCGGGCCCTCGCGCCGGAGCAGGGGGCGCTACCGGCGGCTGCACGACGAGGCCGCCGTCCCCTCCGTGCTCCTGCCGGACCGCGCGGCGCTGGACGGCTTCACCCGCAGGAACGGGCTGCGCTGAACCGCTCTCTGCTCCACGTCCTGCACGGAACGCCCGCACAACTAAGGCTGAAACTCCCGAATCGTCGAGAAATCGGGAGTTCGGCGCGCTCAGCCTTCGTTGTGCGGGCGCAGAGCCGCCACTGCGGCGCGCTGCGCCGCGAGTCCGCCGCGCGTCGGCAGCAGCGGGAGCACGTGCACCCGCCCAGCCGCCTCGTGCAGCGTCAGCGGCACCCCGCGAGCACCGTCGGCCGTGACGAAGGTGCGGTTCGCGCGGATCAGCCGCAGCGCCGGCGGAACGAGGGCGTCGGGCACGGCGGGAGTCATCCCCCGAGCATCGAGCACGGCGCTGTGACCGGGCTCAGTCCTCCTCGAGCACCATGCCCACGGAGGTGGCGCACGCGTCGCCGCGCCACGCCTCCACTCCCTCGCGCAGCGCGAAGGCGACGATCACGAGTCCCGCGACCGGGTCGGCCCACCACCAGCCGAGCAGCCCGTCGAGCACCAGCCCGAGCAGCACGGCGGCCGAGAGCCACGTGCAGACCAGCGTTTGCTTCGAGTCGGCCACGACGCTCGCCGAGCCGAGCTCGCGCCCGGTGCGGCGCTCGGCGAAGGACAGGAACGGCATCACGATCACGCTCAGCGCGGTGATGACGAGTCCGAGGGGGCTGTGGTCCGCCTCCCGAGCCCCCGTCAGTGCCAGCACCGACGAGACGGCGACGTAGGCGGCCAGCGCGAAGAAGGCCACCGCGATCACCCGCAGCGTGCCCTTCTCGTAGCGCTCCGGGTCCTTCCGCGTGAACTGCCAGGCGACCGCGGCGGCCGAGAGCACCTCGATGCCGGAGTCGAGTCCGAAGCCGATCAGCGCGGTCGACGACGCAGCTGCGCCCGCGCTCAGCGCGACGACCGCCTCGACGAGGTTGTAGCCGATGGTCGCCGCGACCATGAGGCGCACCCGGCGCCGGAGGAGCGTGCGCCGATCGTCGGTCAGCGTCGTCACGAGCAGGTGCACCCGTCTCCCGCGCAGCAGTCGGGGTCGACGTAGAGCACCACGCGCAGGAGGTCGTCGAGCGCGGGCGCGAGGTGCGCGTCGGCGAGGCGGTACCAGGTGCGCCGCCCCTCCGGGATCGCCTCGACGAGCCCGCAGCCGCGCAGGCACGCGAGGTGGTTCGACATCACCTGGCGCGAGACGTCGAGCGCGTCGGCGAGGTCGGAGGGGAACGCCGGCGCCTCGCGCAGCGTCAGCAGGATGCTCGCGCGGGTCGGGTCGGAGAGCGCCGAGCCGAGGCGGGCGAGCGCGGCGGTGTGGGTGAGCGTCGCGGAGACGGGGAGAGTGGCGGGCACGACTCCGATGGTACAGCGACAGCTGTACTCCCGTCGTAGGCTGGCTCGATGGACGACCTGAGCGGCACCGGCGTGCGCACCGCGACCGTCGTCGTGATCGGCGCGGGTCAGGCGGGCCTCTCGGCCGGCTACCACCTGGTGCGCCGCGGCTTCTCGAGCGCCCTCACCGATCCCTCCGGCGCCCGCACCGTCGTGATGCTCGACGCGAACCCGGCTCCCGGAGGCGCCTGGCAGCACCGCTGGGAGTCGCTGCGGATGGCGACGGTGAACGGCATCTTCGACCTGCCCGGCTTCCCGGTTCCTCCGATCGAGGCCGAGGAGCCGTCGAGGGTCGCGGTGCCGCGGTACTTCGCCCGGTTCGAGGCGGCGACCGCGCTGCCGATCCTCCGTCCCGTCTCCGTGCGCAGCGTCGAGGCGGTCGACGACGATCCGGAGGGCGACCTCGTCGTCAGGACCGACGCGGGCGACTGGGCCACCCGCGCCGTGATCAACGCCACCGGCACCTGGAACAACCCGCTCCTCCCCCGCTACCCCGGGCAGGACTCGTTCCGCGGGCGTCAGCTGCACACCCGCGACTACGTGCGCGCCGAGGACTTCGCCGGCCGGCGCGTGGCGGTCGTCGGCGGAGGCATCTCGGCGGTGCAGCAGCTCGAGGAGATCTCGCGCGCCGCGACCACGTTCTGGTACACCCGGCGCGAACCGGTGTTCCTCCCCGGTGTCTTCACGCCCGAGACCGAGGGCCGCGACATCATCGCGCGGGTCACCGCCGACGTCGAGGCGGGGAAGCCGGCGGGCAGCGTCGTGTCGTACACCGGACTCGCCTGGACCCCGTACGCGATCGCCGCCCGCGACCGCGGCGCGCTCGTGCGCCGGCCGATGTTCACCTCGATCGAGCCCGACGGCGTCCGCGAGGCCGACGGGACGCTGACACCGGTCGACGACATCCTCTGGGCCACCGGCTTCCGCGGCGACCTCGCGCACCTCGATCCGCTCGCGCTGCGCAACGACCGCGGCGGCATCACGATGAGCGGGACCCGGGTCGACCTCGACCCGCGCGTGCACCTGATCGGCTTCGGCCCCTCGCAGTCGACCGTCGGCGCGAACCGGGCCGGACGGGACGCGGCGCGCGTCCTCTCGCGGTACCTCGACTCCGGCGGGTGAGGGCCGCGGTCGTCGCTGTGCCGCTGCTCTCAGGCGGCCTGACACCGGCTCGGGCAGCGTCCGGCCCACCGCCAGTCGCACTTCCGCGGGCTACTGCACCGACCATCCGCCGTCCGAGGCGAGCACGATCCCGTTCACGTTGGCGGAGTCGTCGCTCAGCAGCCAGGTGATCGACGCCGCCATCGTGTCGGCCGACACCACCGGCGGGAGGAAGGCGAAGAACGGCGACAGGCGCTCGCGGCCGAACTCCGACGCCATCGTGCCCTCGATCGCCGTGGCCGTCGGCCCCGGAGCGACCGCGTTCGTGCGGATCCCGGAGGGTCCGTAGAGGAACGCCGCCGACTTCGTGATGCCCACCACCGCGTGCTTCGAGGCCGTGTAGGCGGTGCCGGCCGCGTTGCCGCGCAGCGACGCCTCCGAGGCGATGTTGACGATGGAGCCGCGCCCCTGCGCCAGCATCGCTGGCAGCACCGCGCGGCTCAGCGCGAACGTGCCGTCGACGTTGACCGAGAACACGCGCCGCCAGAGCGCGTCCTCGACCTCGTGCAGCGGGACCATGCCGTCCATGATCCCGGCGATGTTCGCGAGACCGTCGATCCGCTCGCCCGCGGCGGAGACGATCGCGGCGACTCCGTCGGGCGAGGTGATGTCGGCGGTGACGGTCACGACCGACCCCTCGGGGGAGGCGGCGGCCAGCTCGTCGATGCCCGTCGGCACCACGTCGACGGCGATCACCCGCGCGCCCTCGCGCACGAGCCGTCGGGCGGTCGCCCGGCCGATCCCGGAACCCGCGCCGGTGACGACGACGGTGCGACCGGAGAAGCGGGCCTGGGCCGCCGGCTCCGGCTCCTCCTCCGGGATCACCCCGCCGTTCGCCTGCCGCACGATCGTGTCGACGAGCTCCTGCGGGAACCGGCCGCCGCCGAGCTCGACGAGGGTCTGCAGGCTGAGGCCCGCCGCGGGCGCCAGCTCGTCGGCCGACCTGCCGCCCTGGGCGAGGATCCCGCGGAGGATCGGGCCGCCGACGGCGTCGTCGAGCCACTGCTGGACGGTGTTCTTCGAAGTGAGCACGGGGTTCTCCTAGTTCTCGGGGGTGGGGTCGAGCAGTGCGAGCACGTCCTGCGCGGTGCCGGTCTCGCCGAGGACGGGCAGCACGCGGGCGACGCTGTTCTCGTGCGAGGCGGCCTGCAGGTCGGTGACGGCGTCGGTCGCGACGACCACCGAGTAGCCGAGGTCGTAGGCGGCGCGCGCGGTCGACTCGATGCCGAAGCTCGTGGCCACGCCGACGAGGACGACCTGGGTCACCCCGCGCTCGGCCAGCGCCTCGTGCAGCCCGGTTCCGCCGAAGGCGCTCCACGCGCTCTTGACCAGCACGATGTCGCCGTGGCCCAGGGCGGGCAGCGGAGCGATCGCCTCGGGAGGGAGGACCGGCGCGGATCGGCCGCGTCCCACCTCCGTTCGCCCCGGGTTCGGGTGACCCAGGTCGGCGGTGACGAGGGCGACGGGGAGCCCGTGGCGGCGGAACGCCTCGGCGAGCGCGGCGGCCCGCGCGACGACGTCGCCGATCGGGTGGACCATCGGATGCGCGGTCGTCGCGGGCTGCAGATCGACCACGACGAGCGCGGTGGCGGAGTCGAGGGCGCTGATCGTCATCTGGCGTCGCTCCCGAACGTGACGACGACCTTGTCGGCGGCGCCCGGAGTCGAGGCGGTGACGAAGGCCTGGTCGACCTCGGAGAAGTCGACGACGTCGCTCACGATCACCGCGTACTTCTCCCAGTTCGCGACGAGATCCTCCGTGACCTCGAAGATCTCGGACGGGTAGCCCATCGAGAGCACGATGGTCAGCTCGGAGCCGAGGATCGCGCCGAAGTCGACCTCGACCGGCTTCTTGTGCACCGCCACGATCCCGAGGGTCGCGCCGTGCTTGGCCGCGCCGAGGATCGTCCGCACCACGACGGGTGCGCCGGCGGCGTCGAGGAACACGTCGGTCGCGGGCTTGCGCTGCCCGCGGCGGGCGGGCGCCTCGCCCTGTAGCTCGATCAGGCGCTCGACGACGTCCTCGCGCGAGGAGTCGACGACCGCGTCGGCCCCGACCCTCAGCGCCTTCTCGAGGCGGGAGGGGATCACGTCGACGACCGTGATGTGGCCGGCGCCGAGCGCGCGGTAGGCGAGCACCGCGCCGAGGCCGATCGGGCCGGCTCCGAAGACGACGACCGCGTCGCCCGGCTTCGGCGCCGTGCGGTTGACGGCGTGGCGCGCGACGGCCATCGGCTCGTTGAGCGCCGCGACCTCGAAGGGGACGTGGTCGGGCACGATCTGCAGGCTCCGCCCGAGCACCGCGTTCTCGATCAGGAGGAACTCGGCCATGCCTCCGGTCGTGCCGCCCGAGCCGATGATGCCGGTGGGCGCCGCCATCGGGTTCACGACGACGCGGGCGCCGACCGGCACGCCCTCGACGTCGGCTCCGACCGCCACCACCTCACCGGCGGGCTCGTGGCCGAGCGGCGTGCGCCCCTCGATCCCGGGCAGTCCGCCGAGCGCGATGTACAGCGCGTCCGATCCGCAGATGCCGCACGCGCGCACCCGCACCAGCACGTCGGCCGGGCCAGGAGTCGGGGTGTCGACCTCGACCGTCGTCGTCGTTCCCGGGGCCGTGACCATCGAGAGCTTCATCCGCTCGCCTCCTCGTCGCCGTGATCTGCGGTCTGTGTGATCTGCCGCAAAGCTAGCCGATCGGCTAGCTTTCGACAACCGACGCCTAGGATCGTCAGCGAACGAGGAGGAGCGATGGCCCGACCGGTCGGCAAGCGCGGCGAATCACGGGCCCGCCTCCTGCAGACGGCACTCCGCCTGTTCGGCGAGCGCGGGGTCAACGGGACCTCGCTGCAGCTCATCGCTGACGAGCTCGGGGTGACGAAGGCGGCCGTCTACCACCAGTTCGCGTCGAAGGACGAGATCGTGCTCGCGGTCGTCGAGCCCGCCTTCGCGCGCATGGCCGAGCTCGTGCGCGAGGCCGACGCGGCCCCTCCCGCACGCGCGTTCGACGTCACGCTCGAGGGGCTGGTCGGGCTCGCGGTCGAGCACCGGGAGTTCGCGGCCGCCATCCAGCGCGACCCGGCGGTCGTGCAGCTGCTCTGGCGCGACCCGGCCTTCGTCGAGGCGACCACGGGCATCAACCGGCACCTGATCGGGGCCGACCCGACTCCGGAGGCGCGCATCGCGCTCGCGGTCGCGGGCGGCGGCCTCATGATCGCCGGCATGGACCCCTCGCTCCGCTCGGCCGACCGCGACGTCCTGGCGCGCGTCCTGCTCGAGTCGGCCCGCGCCGTGCTGACGCCGCACCGCGCGGCGCCCCCCGCCGCGTAGCCCGCGCGGATCCGCGCCGCTCCGATCGATCCGTCGCGAACGGCCCGTCCGCGCCGACTCGCCCGGTTCGATCGGTCACGAACGGCCCGTCTGAGCCGACTTACAAGGGCCGTTCGCGACGGATCGATCCCGCGACGGGCGCGTCCCGAGGGAGGGCGTGTCGTCCTGCCTCGAACGGGTGCGATCTGCAGGAGATGCAGATGCGATCTGCAGGAGGCGGTGCGATCTGCAGGAGACGGTGCGATCTGCAGGCGATTCCGCGATCGCGCTCGATCCTGCGAGCAAGAACGCGGATCGTCGCTCGGATCACCTGCACACCGCACAGGCACCTGCACACCGCACGGGCACCTGCACACCGCACGGGCGCCTGCAGACGGCACCACCGCCTGCAGATCGCACTGCCGTCGACGACGCGCGCGCGCCTCCCACCACGGGATAATCGGCCCACATCCCCGACCCACCCCCACTCACCTCCTAACACGACCCGACACGACAGAACACGACACGACACCACGACACGATGAGGACGGTGGCCATGACCTGGCGCATGCCCGCGGAGACCGCTCCGCACGACCGCACCTGGATGACGTTCCCGGTCGCCGGCCCCTCCCTCGGCGCCACCGCCGCCGAGCGCGACGAGTGCTACGCCGCCTGGAGCGCCGTCGCCCTCGCCGTGGCCGAGTTCGAGCCGGTCGCGATGGTCGTCGACCCGTCGGAGAGAGCGCGGGCGCGGCGGATGCTGGGCGAGGGAGCAGAGCTGCTCGAGACTCCCGTCGACGAGTTCTGGATGCGCGACTTCGGGCCCACCTTCGTCGTCGACGACGAGCGGCCCGGCGTGCTCGGCGCCGTCGACTGGACCTTCAACGGCTGGGGTGACCCGGGCTGGTCCGAGTGGCGCAAGTCGGCCGAGATCGCGCGCTTCGCGAGCGGTGTCGCCGGCAGCGAGCTCGTCAGCTCGACGATGGTCAACGAGGGCGGAGGCATCCACGTCGACGGCGAGGGCACCGTCCTGGTCACCGAGACGGTGCAGCTGGATCCGCGGCGGAACCCCTACCTCGACCGCGCCCGCGTCGAGGCCGAGCTGGAGCGGACGATCGGCGCGACGCACGCGGTCTGGCTCCCCCGCGGGCTCACCCGCGACTACGACGACTTCGGCACGAACGGCCACGTCGACATCGTCGCGACGATCCCCTCACCCGGCCGCCTCCTCCTGCACCGGCAGGACGACCCCGCGCACCCCGACCACGCGGTGATGCGGGGGATTCGCGCCGAGCTCGAGGCGCAGACCGACGCCGCGGGGCGCCTGTTCGAGATCGTCGACGTCCCGGCGCCCGACACTCTGAAAGACGCCGACGGGTTCGTCGACTGGAGCTACCTCAACCACCTCGTCGTCGACGGCGGCGTCATCGCCTGCTCGTTCGGCGAGCCGCGCGCCGACGCGGTGGCGCAGGAGATCCTGGCCGACGCCTACCCGGGTCGCCGGGTCGTCGGAGTCGACGCCCGGCCGATCTTCGCGCGCGGCGGCGGCGTGCACTGCATCACCCAGCAGCAGCCGAGCGTGACCCTGTGAGCGACGCCGTCGCAGCCTCGATCGACGTCGTCGAGGCGTCGATCGACGACCTCACCGGCGCGCTCGAGAGCGGGGAGGCGACCGCGGTCGGGCTGGTGAGCGCCTACCTCGCGCGGATCGACGCCTACGACGCCCCCGGCACGGCGACGGCGCTGAACTCGATCGTGGTCCGCAACCCGCGCGCCCTCGACGAGGCCGCCGCCTCCGACGCCCGTCGCGCTGCCGGCGCCGCGAGAGGCCCGCTCGACGGCATCCCCTACACCGCGAAGGACAGCTACCTCGTCGCCGGCCTGACCGCCGCCGCCGGCAGTCCCGCGTTCGCCGATCTGGTCGCCCAGCGCGACGCGTTCAGCATCGAGCGCCTGCGCGCGGCCGGCGCGATCTGCCTCGGGCTGACCAACATGCCGCCGATGGCCAACGGCGGCATGCAACGCGGGCTCTACGGCCGCGCCGAGAGCCCCTACAGCGCCGCGTTCCTGGCCGCGCCGTTCGCCTCCGGATCGTCGAACGGATCGGGCACCGCGACGAGCGCGAGCTTCGCCGCCTTCGGTCTCGGCGAGGAGACCTGGTCGAGCGGGCGCGGCCCCGCCTCGAACGGCAACCTGTGCGCCTACACGCCCTCGCGCGGCGTCATCTCGGTGCGCGGCAACTGGCCGCTGGTGCCGACCATGGACGTCGTCGTCCCGCACACCCGCACGATGGCCGACCTGCTGAGCGTGCTCGACGTGCTCGTCGCCGACGACCCCGAGAGCCGCGGCGACTTCTGGCGGGTGCAGCCGTGGGTCCGCCTGCCGCGGGCCTCGGAGGTGCGACCCGCCTCGTACCGATCGCTCGCCTCCGCATCGCTCGCGGGCCTGCGGCTCGGCGTGCCGCGCCTGTATCTCGGCACCGACGAGGAGGCGGGGACCGCGGCGGACCCGGGCATCGGCGGCCCGACCGGTCGCGCGATCACGCCCCGGGAGTCGGTGCTCGTGCTGTGGGAGGCGGCCCGCCGCGATCTCGAGGCGGCCGGCGCGGTCGTCGTCGAGGTCGACTTCCCCGTGGTGTCGAACTACGAGGGCGACCGGCCGGGCGCGCCCACGATCGCGACGCGCGGGCTCGTGAGTGCCGAGTACCTCCGGCGCGAGATCGTCGACCTGGCGGCGTGGGCGTGGGACGACTTCCTCGCGGCGAACGGCGACCCTCGGCTGCGCACTCTCGCCGAGGTGGACGGCGCCCGGATCTTCCCCGCTCCGGAGGGGGCGCTGCCCGACCGGTACACGGGGTTCGAGGACGACATCGCCGACTACCCGGAGCACGTGCGGCGGCATCCGATCGGAGGCGTCACCGACATCCCGGAGCTGGCCGACGGCCTGCGGGGCCTGGAGGAGACGCGGCGCATCGACCTGGAGGAGTGGCTGGAGCGGCTCGGACTGGACGCCGTCGTCTTCCCGGCGGTCGCCGACGTGGGAGCCGCCGACATGGACGTCGACGAGGCGTCGGCCGACGAGGGCTGGCGGAACGGGGTGTGGGTCGCGAACGGCAACCTGGCGATCCGGCACCTCGGGATCCCGACGGTCACCGTGCCGATGGGCGTCGCGGCCGACATCGGGATGCCGGTGGGGCTGACCTTCGCGGGAGCCGCCTACGACGACTCGCGCCTGCTGGCGATCGCGGCCGCCTTCGAGGCGACCGGCCGGCGCCGGGTCGAGCCACCGCGCACCCCGCGGCTGGCGGGGTGACGAGGGCGTTGAAGCCCTCTGCTGCCTGCTGGTCGAGTGGCCCGCAGAGCGGGCGTATCGAGACCCACCGCCTCCGGCAGAGGAGGTGTGGGCTCTCGATACGCCGGTGCTCAGCGGCGTGAGGCCGAGCGACCCGCGAAGCGCATGTAGATCAGCAGGACGATGATCGCTCCGATGATGGAGCCGATGATGCCGGCCGGCTGGAGGAAGCCGTCCGTGGCGTCGCGCTGGAACAGCAGGAAGCCGAGGAAGCCGCCGACGAACGAGCCGATGATGCCGAGCACGATCGTCATGAGGATGCTGATGTTCTGGCGTCCGGGGACGACCAGGCGGGCCACGGCCCCCGCGATCAGACCGACGACGATGAGACTGATGATGAGACCGATCACGGTGGTCACCTTCCTGTAGCGCAGGGCGGGCCCTGCATTCGCGGCCCGACGGTTGCGGGGCCGATGACTACGGAACCACCCCGGGGGCAGCGCCGGTACACCCCTGGGGGTGTAGCCGCGGCCGAGAGGTCTGGGGTAGCGTCCGACCCATGCCCCGCACCACGCCTCTGACCGTGGCGCTGGTCGACGACTACGACGTCGTCCTCACCGGCCTGGCGCACATGTTCGACCACTACCGCGATCGGATCCTGATCGCCGAGATCGACGCGAACGCCTCCCTCTCGGACACGATCGACATCGTGCTCTACGACTCGTTCGCGCAACCGGAGTCGGACCACCACGAGCTCGCGGAGCTGGTGCGCAACGAGCGCGCCCGCCACGTGGTCGTCTACACCTGGAACTTCCAGCCCGCCCTGATCGCCGACGCCCTGGAGCAGGGGGTGCACGGCTACCTGTCGAAGACGCTGCCTGCGCGGGAGCTCGTGGCGGCGCTGGAGCGGGTGGGTGCGGGATCGATCGAGGTGAGCGACCCTCCCCGGCGCGCCGGCACAGCGCCCGGCCTCGACTGGCCGGGCCGGCACGAGGGGATCACCGACCGCGAGTCCGAGATCCTGGCGCTGATCACGCAGGGCAAGAGCAATGCGGAGGTGGCGGAGCTCACCTACCTCAGCCCCAACACGGTGAAGTCCTACATCCGCAGCGTCTACGGCAAGATCGGCGCGGCGAGCCGCACGCAGGCGGTGCTCTGGGGAGTCGACCACGGCTTCACTCCCGATCACCACCGCATCGACCACTGGCTCGGCGGGCCCTGAGGCGGTCGTGCCGGCGCCTCGGCCACCGCGGGCGCGTGGGCCGATCTACCGCGATCGGATGAGCCGGTCCCGTCCTCCCGGACGACGACGGGGAGCCGCGGAGCGGGGATCGTGGGACGGGTCGCCGCGCATCCGGCGACTCCGTCCCCGCTCCGCTCAGGAAGGCACGACCATGACCTCGACCACCGCCCCCGCCAGCGACGCCGTCCGCGCCGATCGTCCCGTCGACCTGCTGGGCACGTCGTCGCTGCTGACCACCATCGAGCTCGGCGACAGCGTCGACTTCTACCTGGCGACCGTGGCGCGCGGGGCGGGGAACCGCTGACCGGAGGGGCTGTCCGCAGTCCCGGGGGCGCGGGTCTCGAGACGCCGCCTTCTGCTCGACCAGCAGGGAGGCGCTGACTCAGTCGCCGCCGCCGCCACCACCGCCGTCCGATCCGCCGCCGCCGTCCGATCCGCCGCCACTGTCGGAGGCGCCACTCTCAGAGGGTCCGCTGTCCGAGGACCCGCCGTCGGACTCCCCGCCGCGCGCCCCGCGGTCGTCGCCCGGGTCGCTGCCGCTCGTCGTCGCCGCGCCCCCGGAGTCGCCCCCGCGCCGGTCGGGGCGCGTCGACGGGGCAGCGGTGCGGCCGCGGACGATCGTCGCGACGACCGTCCCCACGATCGCGAGGCCGACGACGATCGCGGCCAGGACGGCGATCTGGGAATCCTGCATGTCCGACTCCGCTCCTCAGTGGCGACCAGCCTAGGCAGGCGCGGGGAGCCCCGCCTCCCTCCGGCGAGGGAGCCGCCGACCGGCTACCGCTACGGTGACCCCATGCCGAGACAGCCGACCATCCGCGACGTCGCGGAGCGGGCGGGCGTTTCCTACCAGACCGTCTCGCGCGTCCTCAACGACAGCCCGCAGCTGCGCCCCCGCACGCGCGAGCGGGTGCTCGCCGCGATCGACGAGCTCGGCTTCCGCCCCAGCGCCGCCGCTCGCGCCCTCGCGACGAGCCGATCGGGACTCATCGGCATCCTCGCCGCCGAGAGCCACAGCTTCTACGGCACCGCCACCGCGATGGCGGCGATCGAGCAGGCGGCCCGCGACGCCGGCTACCGGGTTCCGGTGGTGAACGCCGCCCCCGACGCGGAGTCGCTCGCCGACGGTCTCGCGCACCTCCAGCGCGAGTCGGTCGAGGCGATCGTCGTTCTGGCCCCGCAGGAGCGCGCGCTCGAGGGGATCGACAGCCTCGCGATCGGCGTGCCGTTCGTCGCCCTGGGCGCGGCCGGGCGCGGCGCCGATCCGCGCCTCCTGGTCGACCAGGCCGCCGGAGCGCGACTGGCGACCGAGCACCTGCTCGCGCTGGGGCACACCCGCATCGCGCACCTCGCGGGCCCGCAGCACTGGGTCGAGGCGCACGCCCGCCTCGACGGCTTCACGGCGCGGATGAGCGAGGCCGGGCTCGAGCCGGCCGGCGTGATCGCGGGAGACTGGAGCGCCGAGTCGGGCTACCGTGCCGGGCTCCGCCTCCTCGACGACGTGCCCGATCTGACCGCGGTCGTCGCCGGGAACGACCAGATGGCGCTCGGGCTGCTGCACGCCTGCGCCGATCGGGGGGTGCGCGTGCCCGAGGACCTCAGCGTGGTCGGCTTCGACGACGTGCCGGAGGCGGCGCACTACCAGCCGCCGATGACGACGATCCGCCAGGACTTCGCCGAGGTCGGCCGCCGCACGATCCGCGTGGTGCTGGCCGAGCTGCGGGGCGGGTCCGCCGCCGTCGACCTGCCGGTGCCGCCCGTGCTGGTCGAGCGCGCGTCGACGGCGCCGCCCGGGGCCGGCTGAGCGCAGCCGTCGACAGCCCTCCGCCGTTACCGCTCAGAGGGAGCGGTGGCGGCGCGGGATCCCGGCGATGTCGATCCCGAAGACGTCTCTGAGACGGGAGGCGAAGAGCCGCTCGAGCTCCGCGCAGGTCGGGTCGCCCTCGGCCCAGATCCGCGCGGCTCTGCAGGCGTCATCGAGTCGGCCGGCGGTGACGGCCGACCACCACTCCGGTTCGGCCGCGGCCTCGAGGAGCGCGCGCGCAGCCTCGACGTCGAGCCGGAGGCGGGCGAGAAGTCCCCGCGTCAGATCGGGGTCGGCCTTGGCCGCCCACAGGTCGTCGATGTGCGCGTCGAGGGTCGCATCGCCGATACGGCACGCGTCGAAGACCACGTCGCGTGCGTCGGTGCGCGACAGAGGGCGGGCGTCGTCGCTGCCGACCGCGGTCATGACCGCTCCGGCGTCACGGGGGCGCGGGCGACGGTCGGCCGGATGGGCGGGGTTCTCTTCACGGGGTCCTTCGGCGGGCGGGGCGGGGCGGGGCGCGGGCGGCGGTCGGAGCACTCGTCCGGAGCGGCCGCAGGGGGGGCGTCGGTCCTGGTCGTCGGTGTCCTGGCCGGTGTCACGGCGTCTGACGCGGGGGACGTGCAGACGTCTGCGGGACGACGAGGCCGACCGGTGCGGTGCCCCTCGTCGACGACGGTACCTGAACGCATCCTCAGGCGAGGAGGTGTTGACAGGGCCTGGTCTTGTGCGCGCTTCCGGGATGCGCGCACCCCTCCCCACTCATTGCCGACCCCGAGGCACTTCGCCTAGGCTGACCCGGGGCTTTGTGAACGGTCACATCGCCCGAGCGAGGAGCACCATGGACCAGCGACGGCCCACCCCGGCCGAGGCGATCACGAGCGGCGCGACCGCCCTCGGCATCGAGCTCGGCTCCACCCGGATCAAGGCGTGCCTCGTCGATGCCGCCGATCCCTCGATCGTGCTCGCGGTCGGCAGCCACGAGTGGGAGAACCAGTTCGTCGACCGGCGCTGGACCTACTCCCTCGACGCCGTCCACGAGGGCCTGCAGGCCGCCTACGCCGACCTCGTCGCCGATGCGCACGAGCGCCACGGCGCGACCCTCACCTCGGTCGGCGCCCTCGGCGTCTCGGCGATGATGCACGGCTACCTCGCGTTCGACGCCGCCGGCGAGCTGCTGGTGCCGTTCCGCACCTGGCGCAACACCAGCACCGGACCCGCGTCGGCCGAGCTGACCGAGCTGTTCGGCGCGAACATCCCGCTGCGCTGGTCGCTCGCGCACCTCCACCAGGCGGTGCTCGACTCCGAGCCGCACGTCGAGAGGATCGACTTCCTCACCACCCTCGCCGGCTACGTGCACTGGAGGCTGACGGGCGAGAAGGTCCTCGGAGTCGGCGACGCGTCGGGCATGGTCCCGACCGACCCCGCGACCCGCGACTACGACGAGACCGTGCTCGAGCGCTACGACGCGAAGGTCGCCGGCGCCCTGCCGCCGCTGCGCGACCTGCTGCCGACCGTCCTCCCCGCCGGCGCCGCCGCCGGCGAGCTCACAGCCGAGGGCGCGCTGCTGCTCGACCCGACCGGCGCGCTCGAGCCCGGAGTCCCGTTCTGCCCGCCCGAGGGCGACGCCGGCACCGGCATGGTCGCCACCAACTCCGTCGCCCCGCGCACCGGCAACGTCAGCGCCGGAACGAGCATCTTCGCGATGGTCGTGCTGGAGCGCCCGCTCGAGAGCGTCCACCACGAGCTCGACCTGGTCGCGACTCCGGCCGGCGACCTCGTCGCGATGGTGCACTGCAACAACGGGGCCAGCGAGCTCGCGACCTGGGTGGGCCTGTTCTCGCGCTTCGCCCAGGCGCAGGGCGCCCCCTCCGACAGCGACGCCGTCTACGGCACCCTCTTCGCGGAGGCGCTCGCGGGCGAGGCCGACGCCGGCGGGCTCCTCGCCTACAACCACCTCGCGGGCGAGCCGATCGCCGGGCTCGACGAGGGCCGCCCGCTCGTCGTGCGCACCCCCGACTCCCGCCTCACCCTCGCCAACTTCATGCGCGCCCAGCTCTACGGGGTGTTCGGCACCCTCGCGCTCGGCATGCGCGTGCTCGCGGGCGAGGGCGTCGTCATCGACGAGATGTTCGCGCACGGTGGCATGTTCCGCACGGCCGGGGTCGCTCAGCGCTTCCTGGCCGGTGCGCTCGACGCGCCCGTCTCGGTCGCCGCGACCGCCTCCGAGGGCGGACCGTGGGGCATGGCGGTGCTCGCCGCCTACCGCCTGACCGACGGAGTCGCGCTCGACGCCTACCTGACCGACCAGGTCTTCGGAGACGGCGAGTTCGAGACCGTCGCGCCCGACCGCGACGACGTCGCCGGATTCACCGCCTACCTCGAGCGCTACCGCGCCGGCCTCGCCGTCGAGCGCACCGCCGTCGACACCCTCACCACGCAAGGAGACACCGCATGAGTTCCGAGAGCACGGGCTTCGGCCCCGACATCGAGGAGGCGATCACGCGCGTCCGCGAGGACGTCGCCCGCCTCCACGCCGAGCTGGTCCGCTACGGCCTCGTCATCTGGACGGGCGGCAACATCTCGGGCCGCGTGCCCGGCGCCGACCTGTTCGTGATCAAGCCGAGCGGCGTCTCCTACGACGACCTCGCCCCCGAGAACATGATCCTCTGCGACCTCGACGGAGTCGTCGTGCCGGGCAGCCTCGGGAGCGAGCGCGGCCCCTCGAGCGACACCGCGGCGCACGCCTACGTGTACCGCCAGATGCCCGAGGTCGGCGGAGTCGTGCACACGCACTCCACCTATGCGACCGCCTGGGCGGCGCGCGCCGAGGCGATCCCCTGCGTCATCACCGCGATGGCCGACGAGTTCGGCGGCGAGATCCCCATCGGCCCGTTCGCGATCATCGGCGACGACTCCATCGGCCGCGGCATCGTCGCGACGCTGACCGGCCACCGCTCGCGCGCGGTCCTGATGCAGAACCACGGAGTCTTCACCATCGGCAAGGACGCGAAGGACGCCGTGAAGGCGGCCGTCATGGCCGAGGACGTCGCCCGCACCGTGCACCTCGCGCGCCAGGGCGGCGAGGTCGTCCCCATCCCGCAGGAGTCGATCGACGCCCTGTTCGACCGCTACCAGAACGTCTACGGACAGAACCCGACCGGAGCCCTCGCATGACGAGCATCATTCCCGACCTCACCACCCGCACCGTCTGGTTCCTCACCGGCAGCCAGGACCTCTACGGCGAGGACACGCTCCGCCAGGTCGCCCAGCAGTCGCAGGCCGTCGTCGCGCAGCTGAACGAGTCGTCGTCCATCCCCGTGACGATCGAGTGGAAGCCGGTGCTGAAGAGCTCCGGTGCGATCCGCCGCACCATGATCGAGGCCAACTCCGACGACTCCGTCGTGGGCGTCATCACCTGGATGCACACCTTCAGCCCCTCGAAGATGTGGATCCACGGCTTCGACGCGCTCGCGAAGCCGCTGCTGCACTTCCACACCCAGGCGAACGTCGCCCTGCCGTGGCAGGACATCGACTTCGACTTCATGAACCTCAACCAGGCCGCGCACGGCGACCGCGAGCACGGCTACATCCTCAGCCGGATGAGCGTCCCGCGGAAGACCGTCGTCGGTCACGCGAGCGACCCCCGCGTCACCGGGAAGATCGGCATCTGGTCGCGTGCGGCCGCCGGCTGGTCGGCATCGCAGGGCATGAAGGTCGCCCGCTTCGGCGACAACATGCGCAACGTCGCCGTCACCGAGGGCGACAAGACCGAGGCCGAGATCCGTCTCGGCGTCAGCGTCAACACCTGGGGCGTGAACGAGCTCGTCGAGCGCGTCGACGCGGCGTCCTCCGAGCAGATCGACGCCCTCGTCGCCGAGTACGTCGAGAGCTACGACGTCGTGCCCGAGCTGCTCCCCGGCGGCGAGCGCCACGAGTCGCTGCGCTACGGCGCCGCGATCGAGATCGGCCTGCGCTCGTTCCTCGAGGAGGGCGGCTTCGAGGCGTTCACCGACAGCTTCGAGGACCTGGGCGGGCTGCGCCAGCTGCCCGGCCTCGCGGTGCAGCGCCTGATGGCCGACGGCTACGGCTTCGGAGGCGAGGGCGACTGGAAGACGGCCGTCCTCATCCGCATCGCCGCCGTCATGGGAGCCGGGCTCCCCGGCGGCACGAGCCTCATGGAGGACTACACCTACGACATGACGCCCGGCGAGGAGCTGATCCTCGGCGCCCACATGCTGGAGGTGTCGCCCGCGCTGTCGTCGACGCGCGCGTCGCTCGAGATCCACCCGCTGGGCATCGGCGGCCGCGAGGACCCGGTGCGCCTGGTCTTCACCGCTGACGCCGGTGACGCGGTCGTGGTCGCGCTGAGCGACGTGCGCGAGCGCTTCCGCCTGGTCGCCAACAAGGTGACGACGGTCGTGCCGCCGCAGACGCTGCCGCACCTGCCCGTCGGCCGCGCCGTCTGGCAGCCCGCCCCCGACTTCGGCACGAGCGCCGCCGCGTGGATCACGGCCGGCGCCGCGCACCACACGGTGATGACGACCCAGATCGGTCTGGAGGCGTGGGAGGACTTCGCCCGCATCGCCGGCGTCGAGCTGCTCGTCATCGACGAGTCGACCACGCTGCGCGGCTTCGAGGCCGACATCCGCTCGAACGCGGCCTACTACCGCCTCGCCCAGGGCCTGTAGGTCCTCCGGTCCGCACAAGTAAGGCTGAGAGCCCGATTCCTCCGATTCCTCGGCGGTTCCGGGCTTTCAGCCTTACTTGTGCGGCTCCCGTCAGCGCGAGGTCGAGAAGGCGGCGTCGAAGGCGTCGGCCGGGGGCGTGATCGCGTTGAGCTTGCGCACGAAGGCGAGCGCCTCGGGTGCACCGCTCAGGCGGTCCATGCCCGCGTCCTCCCACTCGACGCTCGTCGGGCCGGAGTAGCCGATCGCGTTGAGCGCGCGGAACACCGGCTCCCACGGCACCGCGCCGTGCCCGGTCGAGACGAAGGTCCAGCCGCGGCGCGGGTTCGCCCACGGCAGGTGCGAGCCGAGCACGCCGTTGCGTCCGTCGAGGTTCGTGACCGACTCCTTCACGTGCACGTGGAAGATGTGGTCGGCGAAGTCGAGGATGAACGCGACGCTGTCGAGCTGCTGCCAGACGAAGTGCGAGGGGTCGAAGTTGAAGCCGAACGACGCGCGGTGCCCGATCGCCTCGAGCGTGCGCTTCGCGGTCCAGTAGTCGTAGGCGATCTCGCTCGGGTGCACCTCGAGGGCGAAGCGGACGCCCACCTCCTCGAAGACGTCGAGGATCGGGCCGAAGCGGTCGGCGAAGTCCTGGTAGCCGGCGGCGATCCACTCGTCGGAGGCGGGCGGGAACATCGCGACGCCCTTCCAGATCGAGGAGCCCGAGAAGCCGTTGACCTGCGTCACCCCGAGGGCGGCGGCGAAGCGCGCGGTGTCCTTGAGGTCCTGCGCGGCGCGCTGCCGCACGCCCTCCGGATCGCCGTCGCCCCAGACGCGGTCGCTGAGGATGTCGCGGTGCCGGGCGTCGATCGGGTCGTCGCAGACGGCCTGCCCGGTGAGGTGGTTCGAGATGGCGAAGACCTGGAGCCCGTTGCGGGCGAGGATGTCCTTCCGGCTCTGCACGTACTCCGCGTCGTCCCAGCGGGCGACGTCGATGTGGTCGCCCCAGCAGGCGATCTCGAGGCCGTCGTAGCCCCACTCTCCTGCGAGGCGCGCCACCTCCTCGAAGGGGAGGTCGGCCCACTGGCCCGTGAACAGCGTGATCGGTCGCGTCATTGCGGTTCCTTACTCTCGTCGCCGATTCCCCGCGCGCCCGCGAGCCGCAGGGAGGATGATTTGAAGTTCAACGCAACATATCAGGACCCCCTGCTCGGCAGGAGGCCGTCACCGGAAGGAACGACCCATCCGTTCGACCACCTGCGCACCGTCGCGCACCGCCTCATGACCGCCTCCGTCTTCGTCACTGCGACCGACGCCCCGACCTGGGAGGAGGGACTGATCGTCGGCAGCGGTCGGATCGGAGCCGTCGCGCACGGCCCGTCCGACGCGATCACCGTCTCGCTGGCGCACGAGCGATGGTTCCTCCCGGTGAACGCGCGCCCCGATGCCCCCGATCTCTCGCCCGTCCGCGACGATCTGCACCGCGCGCTCCTCGCAGGCGACGCCGACGCCGCGAGCGCCGCGCTCGCCGACGGCGCCCGCGCGAGCGGCTACGGCGAGGGCCTGATCTGGACCGATCCGCTGGGCCTCTGCGCCACCCTCACGATCCGCACTCCCGGAGGCGTCACCGAGACCCGACGCCTGATCGACCCGCTCGCGGGCGAGGCCGCCGTCGAGTGGACCGACCTCGAGGGCGGGCGTCACGCGCTCCGCCTGCTCGCTCCGCGGGGCGGGGAGTCCGCGTGGTTCGCGCTCGAGTCCGACCGCGAGACCACGACCACGATCGAGCTCGGCCTGGGCGCCGGCGACGCCACCTCGTTCGACACCGGCGTGCCCGACGCCTCGGCCGCGGTCACCGCGCGGGTCGAGGGCGGCGACCGCGGCCTCCTGATCGCCGACGCGGGCGAGGGGCGTGACGCCGTCCGCGCGAGCGTCGCCGCCGACTCCGGAGCCGCCTGGCAGGTCGTCGGAGGCGTCACCCGCTCGAGCGTGACCAGCGGCCCCGGTGCGCCGGGACTGGCCCGCCTGAGGATCGCGCTCGCTCCCGACGCGATCGGAGAGCCCGCGGGCGCCGCGTCGTGGGACGAGCTGCGGAGGACGCAGCTGGCGGCGCACGGCGAGCTCGTGGGAGCCTCGGCCCTCGACCTGCACGGCGCCTCCTCGGCGTCGCTCACCGAGGACCTCTGGGCACGGGCCCGCGAGGGCGACGACGCCGCGCGACGCCGCGTCGTCGAGATCGCCTACCTCAGCGGGCGCGCGAACATCATCGCGTCGACGGGCGAGCTGCCGCCGACCCTCCAGGGCGTCTGGCAGGGCACCTGGCGGCCCGCCTGGTCGGCCGACTACACGCTCAACGGCAACGTGCAGAACGGCGCGATGGCCGGGATGATCGCGACGGGCACGCCCGAGCTCGCCCTCTCCCTCCTCGAGCTGCTGCTCGCGCACCTCGACGACTACCGCGACAACGCGCGCCTCGTCTTCGGCGCCGAGGGGATGCTCCTGCCGTCGAGGATGTCGACGCACGGCCGGGCGGACCACTTCGGCGAGGCCTACCCGCACCTGTTCTGGACGGGTTGCGGCGGCTGGGCGCTGCGGATCGCCGCCGACGCCGTGTCGGCCACGGGCGACCGCTCCCTCGTCGACGACCGGCTGTGGGAGCTGACGGAGGGGGTGCTGCGCTTCGCCGAGACCGCGACGACCGTGGTCGACGGTGTCCGCCGCCTCATCCCGTCCTACTCCCCCGAGAACACTCCCGGAGGCGCGCGGGTCCCGATCGCGACCGACGCGACGATCGACGTGGCGATCCTCCGCGATGCCGCGCGGGCGACGGCGCTGCTCGGCCGGGCGCGCGGCGACGACTCGCTCGATGTTCGCTGGGCCGAGGTCGTGCGCGATCTGCCGCCCTACCGGGTGGCCGACGACGGCACCCTCGCCGAGTGGCTCGACCCCCAGTGGCCCGAGCAGATCGCGCACCGTCACGCCTCCCAGCTCTACCCGCTCTGGTACGAGCTCGACCCCGCGTTCGAGGGCGACGGCGCGGCGCGACTGCGCGCGGCGGCGGCCCGGACCGTCGCAGACAAGATCGCCTGGCGGGCGGAGGCGCCCACCGCTCCCCCGGGACGCATGGAGATGGCGTTCGGCCTGGTCCAGGTCGGCACGGCGGCGGCGGCCCTCGGCGACGCGGAGGCGGCACTGACCTGCGCCGAGTGGCTCGCCGTGGAGCACTGGAGCCCGACGCTGACGACCCGGCACGACGCCGGGCGCATCTTCAACCTCGACGCGAGCGGCGGTCTGCCGGGACTGGTCGCGGCCATGCTGCTCGGCTCGACGGGCGACTCCCTGACGGTGCTGCCGGCGCTGCCCTCGGCGTGGGCGAGCGGCTCCGTCATGGGGCTGCGGGCGCGCGGCGGTCTGATCGTCGATCGGCTGGAGTGGGCGCCGGGACGCGCCTCGCTGACCGTGCGGCGCGTGCCGGGCGCCGAGTGGCTCGCACCCGTGGAGGGGACCCTGGTGCGCGGTCCGCGCGGAGCCTCCCTCCGGATCGGCGGCGTCGCCGCGGAGGGGTCACGCCTGCGCGTCGGCCGCGAGCCCGTGCACGTCGAGCTCGAGTGGAGGGAATGAGGGCGGCATCACGGCAGGCGCGGCCGGTAGCTCCTCGTCACGGGTGAGAGCGGAGTCGTCGGCTCGCGCTTCACGATGACGAGGCGCTGCACGAGGGCCGGCGTTGTCGGCGTCATCTCGAACCGGCACTCCAGCTCGCCCTCGCGGCCCGGCACGGCGAACGAGAGCTGGGCGGCGGAGGCGCTCCAGAGCAGCCGGTCGGCGAGCGGGCGGGGTTCGTCCGCGAGACCGCCCACCTCGGCGATCGCGGCGGCGAGGCGGCGGGCGCGCACCTCGGCCGGGACGTCGCTGAGCAGGTTCGGACTGAAGAGCGCCGAGGCGTCCGTCAGGTCGCCCGAGGCGATCGCAGCCTCGATCGCCCGTGCCGCCTCGACCGTCGACGGCAGCAGCACGATCTCGCGGGCGGGAGGCTCGAACTCCTCCAGTGCGGCGCGCAGCAGCGCGGCGGCCGTGGGGCCGAGCTTCGCACCGTCGGCGTTGGCGAACACGACGACCCCGATCCCCGACGCGAGGTGCCAGCGCATGTTCGACGACCAGCCGGGCAGACCGCCCGAGTGCTGCGCGATCGCGCCGAACCGCACGTCCTGCTCGAGGACGAGGCCCATCCCGTAGGCGGTGCCCTCGGCCCTGCCCTCCGCGCTCCGATCGGTGATCGACGGCATGATCGTGGCGCCCCGCTGCATCTCGCGCCGGGAGGCCCGGCTGAGCACCGCGTCCCCCGACTCCGCGGGGTCGAACGCGCTCGAGAGCCAGGCGCTCCAGCGGGCGATGTCGGTGACCGTGCTGAACAGGCTCGCCGCGCAGGCGCCCGCTCCCGAGGCGACGACGGGCCGCTCGACCCAGGTCGCCCCCTCGTCGTAGGTGCTGAACCCGCGCGCGACGTCGTCGTCGTCGTCGTAGTCGGACACTGCGTAGCGCGTGTCGTCGAGCCCGAGCGGCTCGAGGAGCGCGCAGGTCGCGAACTCGGCGAACGTCTGCCCCGTGAGGTTCTCGACGACGACCCCGAGCAGCCAGAAGCCGATGTTCGAGTACTGGTACACGCCTCCCGGCCGCTCGGTGAAGGCCAGGCCCCGCGCGACGACGGCGAGGAACTCGTCGCGCGTCATCCCCATGACGTGGTCGGCCCAGCCGTTGTCCTCCGGAAGCCCCGAGCAGTTGGTCAGGAGCATCCGCAGCGTGACCGGCACGACGGAGCCGTCGTCGACCGGATCGGCGAACTCCGGCACGTGCGCCGACACGAGGTCGTCGAGGTCGAGAAGCCCGCGGTCGCGCAGCACCAGCACCGCCGCCGCCTCGACGCTCTTCGACATCGACGCGATCCGGTAGACCGTCCCGAGCGCGGGCGGGCGCCCGTCGGTGCCGTGCTCGCCGATGCTGTGGTGGAGGAGGACCCCCTCGCGGTCGAAGAGGGCGAACGTCGTCGACGGCGCGGTCGGCGGCGAGGAGGCGAGGCGCTGCACGAGCGCGTCGACCAGGGCCGGCGGCAGGGTCGGTGTCGCGCCCGCTGCCGGCGTCCGAGGGTCGGGCATTCGCGCTTCGGATGTCATCCGGCAAGTCTTCCGCAGGCGCTGGGCGTTCATCGCGTCGAAGTCGCGTCAGCGAGCTGTGTTCTGCGAGACCATTCGACTGTCATGCTGCACCGGCGGGTGACTCTGCACACGCTGGCGATTCTCGGTGAGGGCGCTGGCGGCTGCGATCAGGGTGCGTCGATGGTTGAGGATGCGGTCGTCGCCCAGCGGGTCGCTTCCGTCCACTCCTCGTAGTCCGACAGGGGTGAAGAACCAGGCCTGCGCCATGCCGTAAAGGAGCACGAGCACGTCGATCGCAGCCGCTCGATCACCGAAGACCGGCAGCATCGACTCGACCTTCTCGGCATAGACGCGAGCATCGTCCGGTCCGAGATCGGGTCGCTCGAGCTCCCGCCACAGGCTGATCCGCACCCCGGAGGGGCGCGCGTGGTGGTAGTCGAACAACCGCCCGACCCAGCCGGGCAGGTCGTCGACATCGACCGGGACGGCCGTTGCCATCGCTGTCAACTCGCGGTCGAGCGTCAGGGCGAAGAGGTTCTCCTTGCTGACGAAGTGGGCGTAGATGAGACGGACATTGGATGCGGCGCCCGCAGCGATCCGGTCGATACGAGCGCCGGCGAGCCCGCGCTCGGCGAACTCGATCGAAGCGGCTGCCAGAATCCGCTCCCTGGTCGCCTCGGCGTCTCGCTTCATCCACCCAGCCTAGTGAAACGTCTTCTTACATACGCTAGTCTCCAAGTAAGAGACCACTTACTTAGGAGCATCGATGGACCGAGCAACACGGCGCGCCCTGGCGATCACCCCGGCGTCGTCGGCCTCCGCGCGGACTGTGGACATCTCGACGACGGGAGCCCGCACCGGTCGCGTCAGGCGCATCGAGATCTGGTTCTACCGTGTCGACGGCGAGATCTACCTCACCACGCAGCCCGCCAGGCGCAGCTGGTACGCCAACCTCCTCGCCCATCCCGAGTTCACCTTCCATCTCAAGAACGGCGCCCGAGCCGACCTCGCGGCGACGGCGGAGCCGGTACTCGACTCCGACGAGCGACAGCACATCTTCAGTGCCATCGTCGACGACCTGAATCAGCCGCTGCACCGCGGCTACCTGTCACAGCCGGTCGAGCCCGTCGGGGACTGGACCTCCGGTAGCCCCCTCATGCACGTCACCTTCCACTGACCCAGAGGACATCACCATGCAGACACGCACACTCGGAACGCAGGGCCTCACCACCTCCGCCATCGGCTACGGCTCGATGGGCATCTCCATGGCCTACGGGGCGAGTGACGCCCCTGGCGCTGCAGCCATCACGGCCGCCTTCGATGCAGGGATCACCCACTTCGACACCGCCGAGCTCTACGGGTGGGGCCAGAACGAGGAGATCCTCGGCAAGGCGGTCGCACCGTTCCGCGACGAGGTCGTGATCGCCACCAAGTTCGGTTTCACCCCTGATTACGGCTTCGACAGTCGACCCGACCACATCCGAGAGGTCGTCGAGAACAGCCTGCGCTTCCTCGGCACCGACCGCATCGACGTGCTCTACCAGCACCGCTTCGACCCGACCGTGCCGATCGAGGACGTCGCCGGCACCGTCAAGGAACTCATCGACGCCGGGCACGTGAAGTACTTCGGCCTCAGCGAAGCCGGAGCCGACACCATCCGGCGCGCGCACGCCGTTCTCCCCGTCTCCGTCCTCCAGACCGAGTACTCCCTGTTCGAACGAGACGTCGAGCAACTGTTCCCCCTGCTCCACGACCTCGGGATCGGCCTCGTCCCCTACTCACCACTCGGGCGGGGATTCCTCACCGGCACCGCGAAGCCTGCGGGCCAGTACGACGAGAACGACATGCGCAACACAGACCCGCGCTGGCAGCCCGGCAACTTCGAGAAGAACCTCGCCGCCACCGAACAACTGCAGCACCTGGCCACGTCCCTCGGCGCGACCGTCGGTCAGCTCGCCCTGGCCTGGCTCCTCGCACAGGACGATCACATCGTCCCCATCCCCGGCAGCCGCGATCCCCAGCGCGTGGCGGAGAACGCCGCCGCCGCCGACCTCATCCTGACATCGGCCCAGCTCGAGCAACTCACTCGGATCCTGCCCACCGGCGGCTTCGGAGCCCGATACACCGCAGAGAACATGCCCGTCTGGCAGTGACTCGCAACGCCCCCCTGAGAGCAATGCCAGCGCAGTCTTCTCGCGGGACCAAGGCTGAGGCGTCACCGCGCCTCGGCCTCGGCGGGGATCCGGGATCCCCGCCCAGAGGGTTCTCAGTGCCCGTCGGGCGATCGGCTCACGGGTGACCGGGGCGACAGAAAAGCCGCCGCTTATCGCTGCGGTTCACAGGACGAGAATCATTCGAACGCGGATGTGCCGATCGGGGAGCCACGGTACGGCCGGGGACCAGCTACGCACTGGCGAGAACGAGCGTCGCTGACATACTTGCCGCATGACGGTGGCCAAGCCCGTCGTCGGACGCGAGCGGGAGACAGAGGCCCTCCGAGACGCCATCCGCGACGTCGACAACGGCGGTTCCGCGTTCGTGATCGACGGAGAAGCGGGGATCGGCAAGTCGTCGCTGGTCACGGACGTCATCGAGTACGCGACCGGCCGCGGCGCACGGATCCTCACGACCATCGGCACCATAGCCGAGTCGACGGAGCCGTACGCCGCGCTGCACATGCTCCTGTACCCGCTGCGGGGCAGCATCGCGTCGCTGCCTGCACCGCAGCGACACGCGCTGGACGTCGCATTCGGGGTCGAGACTGGTGTCCAGCCCTCGCCGCTGCTCGCAGGACTCGCGGCGCTGACCCTGCTCTCCGATGCCGCCGCCGAGCATCCCCTCCTGGTCGTCGCCGAAGACCTGCACTGGATCGACGTGCCGTCCGAGTGGGCACTGCGGATGATGGCGCGACGTGTCGCCGAGGATCCGATCGTCATGGTCATGACCACACGGGACACGGACACTGCGGTGGAGACGGGGCTTCGACGCCTGCATCTCGCCCCGCTGGACGAGGCGGCTGCCGACGAACTTCTCGAGGGGATTCCCGAGGCTCCCCGGGGTCAGGCTCGACGCGACCTCTTGCTTCGAGCCGAGGGCAATCCGCTGGCGCTGCGCGAACTCGGCCGCTCGGCATCAGCGGGCCGGACGCGGGATCGACCCACCGTGGGCAGGGTCGAGCAGGAGTTCGCCGATCGATACGCGAAGCTGGACCAGACGATCAGGCTGGCCGTGCTCGCCGTCGCGCTGTCCGAGGGCACCAGCGCGGAGGAAGCGGCGCGCGTGGCCGCGCGCACCATCGGGCGGTTCCCCGCGCCGACATGGACGGAGCAGGCGTCAGCGTCCTCACTCCTCGAGTGGGGCGCTCCGCGCGCCATCCGGTTCCGCCATCCGCTCGTCCAGTCGGCGGTGCTGACAGCGGCGTCGCCGACCGAGCGGGCCGCAGTTCTGCGGTCGCTCGTGCTCGAGCACGAGCACGATCCGGCGCGGACGATCTGGTGGCGTGCCGAGCTGGCCACCGGCCACGACGATCCGCTCGCAGAGGAGATCGCCGCGCTCGGCGACGGCAGCGCGGCGATGTCCGACCCGTTCGCCGCGAGCCGCGCCTACGAGCGCGCGGCCGAACTGACATCGGACGTCGCCCGCCGAGTCGAACGGCGTGTCGTCGCCGCGGAACTCGCCGGCCTGTCGGGGAGGATCTCGGAAGCGTCGCTCCTGGTGCAGCGGGCACGCGACGAGGCGCCTGATCGGCTGCTCGCGGCGCGCGCGAAGTGGGTCGCCGAGACCCTGCCCACCAGCACGAACCGGCTCGCTGCTGGCGACCTCGAGCCGGCGCTGCACGCCGTCTCCGAGATGCAGGCGGCCGGCGGGAGAGAACTCGCTGCGGCCGCTCTGCTGCATCTGGCCGCTATCGCGTGGGATCACACCTCCGAGGCGAACCCGGGCGACCCGATGCTCGTCGTCATCGAGGCCCTCGCGCTCCCGGACGACGATCCGCGGTCGATCCTCTTGGCGGCCCGGACCGAGCCGGTGGCTCGCGGCGACAGCGTGCTGGAACATGCGCTCGCCTCGGCTCCGACGGCCCTGGACGAGGAATCGGCATGGCTCCTCGGGTATGCGCTCAACCTCGTCGGCGAGATCGACACGGCCCGCGTCCTGCTCGATCGGGCTCTCGCGAGCATGCGGGCGCGGGGGGACCTACGGACGTTTCCTCAGGCGCTCATGGGCGATTCCATGACCACCTACCTCGCCGGCGACGTCACGACGGCCCGTGTCCTCGCAGAGCAGGCCGTGATGCTCGGCCGCGACCTGGGAGACCCGGGCTTCTCTGCCGCGGCGCGATGCGCGCTCGCCTGGTTCGACGCCCTCGACGGTCAATCGCCGGACATCGAGCGGATCGCGGGCGGGAGCGAGGCGGGCCGCCAAGTCCTCCGCTCCAGCGCGATGCGAGCGACAGTCCTCGGGGCGGCCGGGGCCGCGCATCTCGTCTCCGGCCGAGCGGCGGATGCCCTCGAGTACCTCCGCTGCCTCTTCGACCCCGATGACGATGCTTATCACCCGTGGTTCGCCGTCGTGACCTCCCACGACTTCGTCGACGCCGCGCTGGAGTCCGGCAAGCGCACAGACGCCGAGCGACGGCTGGCGGACCTCGAAGTGCTCCACGCGCGCTGGCACGCACCCATGGTTCGGGCGGCCGTCGACTACGCCCGGCTCGCGCTCGTGACCGACGACCGACTCGAGTCGGCGTGGGAGGCGGTGCGTCACGAGCGCTGGCCGATCCCGTACTTCCAGGCTCGCGCGCTCCTCCGACTGGGCCGACGTCTTCACCGGACAGGCCGGGGCGATGCTGCCCGCTCCGTTCTGCACGCCGCCCTCGATCTCTTCGAGGCGATGCCCGCGCCGGCCTGGGAGGAACGTGTGCGAGAAGCACTCCGGGCCGCTGGGGAGAGATCGTCGGCCTCCGGGCGGCGAAGCCTCGAACTGCTCACCCCGCAGGAGCTTCGTGTCTGCACACTCGCGGCGCGAGGTATGAGCAACCGCGCCATCGGTGAGCGCCTCTTCGTCTCGCCTCGGACGGTGGGTTCGCACCTGTACGCGGCGTTCCAGAAGCTCGGGATCTCGCGCCGGCAGCAGCTGCCGATGGTCCTGTCGACCGACGGCACCCTGAATCCGTCCGCGGACGACTAAGTCACTCGGCGCCGGATCTCGGTCATCGCGACCGATGCGCCGCCGCGGCGCGCGGCCGTACCGTCACGAGCGGAATCACGCACCTCCGCTACCGGCACAGTCCCGCGCCACCAGGTGCGGTTCAGGAAGGACATCGCCATGCCCGACTCCCCCACCATCGTCCTCGTCCACGGAGCGTTCGCCGACGCCGCCAGCTGGGCGCCCGTCACGAAGCTCCTCCTGGACCAGGGCCACCAGGTCTTCGTTCCGCCGGTGTTCAACCGCAGCCTGTCCGGGGATGCGGCCTACATCAAGTCCTTCGTCGAGCAGATCGACGGACCGGTCCTCCTCGCCGGGCACTCCTACGGCGGGGCGATCCTCACCGTCGCCGGCGTCGCCGAGAACGTCGTCGGCCTCGTGTTCGTCGCGGCCTACGCACTCGAGGAGGGCGAGAGCCTCGGCGCCCTGCAGGGAGGGTTCCCCGACAGCGACCTCGCGGCGAACCTCGTGTACGCGCCGTACCCGATCGACGGCGCCGAGCCCGGAACCGACGTCTCCGTGGCGATCGATGCCTTCCCCGCCGTGTTCGCGGACGGGCTCGAGCTCGAGAAGGCGAAGGTCCTCGCGGTCTCGCAGCGTCCGTTGTCCGCAGTCGCCTTCGGCGAATCAGCGTCCGTGGCCGCGTGGAGGACCACGCCGTCCTGGGGCATCGTCTCCAGCGCCGACCGCACCATCAACCCGGACGTCGAACGCTTCGGTTACAAGCGCGCCGGGGTCCGCAGGGTGATCGAGATCGACGGACCTCATCTGGTGATGCAGACGCACCCCGCCGAGGTCGCCGCGTTCATCACCGAGGCCATCGCCGAACTCGGCTGACCTCGAGCCGATCGCACCACCACCGAAGAACAGCCTCAGGAGGGCGACCATGGGATACGTGACCACAGACGACGGTGCAGAGATCTACTTCAAGGACTGGGGGAGCCGCGACGCGCAACCCATCGTGTTCCACCACGGCTGGCCGCTGTCCTCGGACGACTGGGATGCGCAGATGCTGTACTTCCTGGCCGAGGGCTTCCGCGTGATCGCGACCGACCGGCGGGGCCACGGTCGCTCGTCGCAGATCGGCACCGGCCACGACATGGACCACTACGCCAGTGACGTGTCCGCCGTCGTCGAGTACCTCGATCTGCGCAACGCGGTCCACATCGGCCACTCCACTGGAGGCGGACAGGTCGCCCGATACGTCGCCCAGCACGGGCAGCCGCAGGACCGGGTGGCGAAGGCGGTCCTGGTCTCCGCCGTCCCGCCGCTGATGGTGAAGACGGAGGCCAACCCCGAGGGCACCGACATCACGGTCTTCGACGGGTTCCGCGAAGCACTGGCCGCGAACCGCGCCGAGTTCTTCCGAGCCGTCGCCTCTGGCCCGTTCTACGGCTTCAACCGCCCCGGCGCCACGATCTCCGAGCCGATCATCGACAACTGGTGGCGACAGGGCATGACGGGCAGCGCCCTCGCTCACTACGAGGGCATCAAGGCGTTCTCGGAGACCGACCAGACCGAGGACCTGCGCGCCATCACCGTCCCCGTCCTCGTCCTGCAGGGCGACGACGACCAGGTCGTGCCCTACCGGGACGCCGCCGTGAAACAGGCCGAACTCCTCAGCGACGCGACCCTGACGATCTACGAGGGCTACCCGCACGGGATGCTGACGACCCACGCCGACGTCATCAACCCCGACATCCTCGCGTTCATCCAAGGCTGACGCCGCCGAGCCGGAGGAGCGGTGCGGGGGGCGTCAGGCCCACCCGCACCGCTCTTCTGCTCAGTCGCGCTCTGCACACGGCTTGGACGAGTCCTGGTCACCGGTCCTCACAGGGCCGGCGGCAGGGTCGGTGTCGCGCCCGCTGCCGGCGTCCGAGGGTCGGGCATTCGCGCTTCGGATGTCATCCGACAAGTCCTCCGCAGGCGCTGGCCTCGTCGGCATCCCACCCGCAACCCGGTAGCCGCCCCGTCATCGGGCTCGTCAGCGGGCGGGTCATGCGGGACACCGATGCCCGCGCCCGTCCGCGCCGGACGTCCCTGAGGCTGGTGAAGCGGTCGAGCACCGGCTACCGGGCGCCACGGTGGATCGCCGTCAGTCGAGCGGGATGAGCCAGGCCCCGCTATCGGGAGGCAGGAGACCGTCGACCAGTGGCTCGCTGGTGAGGACGACGGCACCGGCGGGCAGCGCTGTGGGCGCGGTTCCGAAGTTGGTGACGGAGACCCAGCCGTTCTGCCTGCGGAAGGCGACGACGTCGCTCGTCTCGAGCCACTCGATCGCCTCCTCCGTGAGGAGACGGCGCCGGAGGTGCAGTGCGGCACGGTAGAACGAGAGCGTCGAGTCGGGGGCGTCTGTCTGCGCCGCCACGCTGACCTCGCCGAACCAGGCCGGCTGCGGTAGGTGGGATGCGGACGTGCTGAAGCCGTAGAACGGCCTCTCCGTCGACCACGGGAGGGGGACGCGGCTGCCGTCGCGGGTCGCGACGAATCCCTGGACCGTCCGGGCCTGAGGGTCCTGACCGTCCGAGCCCGAAATGTCGACCACCTCGTGCAGCCCCAGCTCCTCGCCCTGGTAGACGTAGGCGCTGCCCGGCAGCGCGAGTGCGAGCATCGTCGCCGCTCTCGCGCGCCGGAGGCCCTGTGCCCGCTCGGCCTTCCCCAGGGGGATTGCGACAGTCGTCCGCAGCGCGGGGGGCACGGCGCTGGGGGCGTAGCGGGTTGGATGGCGGATGATGTCGTGATTCGAGAGCACCCAGGTGCTCGAGGTGCCGGCTGCAGCCGCCAGCTCGAGGTTCTCGCGAACCACGTCGACGAACGACTGGGCTTCCCACGGGTTCCAGAGGAACTCGAAGTTGAAGGCCTGACCGAGCGAGTTCGGACTGGAGTACCTGATCCGGCGGTGATTCTCGACCCAGGTCTCGCCGACGGCGAAGAGCGGCGGGTCGTAGCTGTCGAAGACCTCCCGCCAGGAGGCGTAGATCCCGCTCAGCTCGTCGCGATCGAGGAACGGGTGCGCGCCGTCCGCGAAGGCGCTCGGGCCCGCGAGCCCGAGGGGGGCGGGCAGGTTCGCGCGCACCTCGTCCCAGCCGGCGTAGGGCTCGGAGAGGTCCTTGGCGAGGCACATCGCGACGTCGACTCGGAAGCCGTCGACGCCGCGGTCACCCCAGAAGCGCAGGGTCCGCACGAAGTCCTCGCGCACGCCCGGGTGGTCCCAGTTCCAGTCGGGCTGCTGGGGGGTGCGGGAACGGGACAGTTCGCGCTCCTCGCCGCCGGGTACTGGTCGAACGTGGTCGCCGTCGACCCTTCGCCCCTGATGCTGAGCGAGCTGCGCCGCAAGGTCGCGGCGACGGGTGCGCCGGTCACGGTCGCGGAGGGCGGCTACCTCACCTTCGAGTGGCCGGCGGGGAGCGCTGACCTCGTGTACTCGCGTTACGCCCTGCACCACCTCCCCGACTTCTGGAAGGCGCTCGCGCTCGACCGGATGCGGCGCATGCTGCGGACCGGCGGGATCCTGCGCGTCTGGGATGTGGCCTACAACTTCCCCGTCTCCGCAGCTGTCGAGCGCATCGAGCATTGGTGCTCGACCGGGTACTCCGACGAAGAGGGCGGGTGGACGCGCGCCGACCTCGAGGAGCACGTCACCTACGAGCACTCGACTTTCACATGGCTCCTGGAACCGATGTTCACTCAGGCCGGCTTCTCGATCGAGAGCGCCGAGTACGACGACGACGGAATCTTCGCGAAGTACCTGCTCCGCGCGGTGTAGGAGCGGGGGGCCCGTTACTGGATCGGCTGACGGACGGTCTCAGGCTGAGCTATCGGGCACGGCAGACTGCTCCCGTGAACATTCAGGACGCGAATCCGGAACCGGTCGAGTTGCGTTCGGAGCGCCTGAGACTGCGCCCGTGGCAGGTTGCCGACGCCGCATTCCACCGCCGACTGTGGGAGGAGCGCGACGAGCGCGTGCCCGCACAGCGTCGTATCACCGCCGACGGTCACCCCACTATCGCCGAGATGCAGATGTGGCTTCGCGGATACGAGCAGATACCGGCACCGGGCTTGTTCGTCGTGGAGCAGCTAGGCACGGCGGAGCCGGTTGGGTACTGCGGGCTGGTCGAGAACAGTGTCGGTCACCCGGAGGAGCCGGAGCTGGCGTTCGAGTTCCTGCGGGAGTCTTGGGGTAGGGGGTTCGCGACCGAGGCATCGCGAGTGGTCATCGACCTCGTATCGGCAGTCGGCTACGACAGCTTGGCGTCCACTGTCCGTGAGTGGAACACGGCGTCGCTCAACGTGCTCGACAAGCTCGGATTCGTCATCACCGAGGACAAGGAGCACGACGCGGCGCACGGCGACTCCCTCCTACTCCGATTACATCTTCGGCGCAGGTGCCCGTAGCACGGCCCACGGCCCCTTTCGGGATGCCGCACAACTACTCGTCGGAGCTGACTCGACCAGCACCGACGGCCGGCCCACGCCCTCTCTCGCAGGCGGTGGAGCTCCTGCGGAGCCGGCCTGAGCATCCGTGGACCGTATCCGAACTGGCGGCGGCCGTATCGACGAGTGTTCGCAGCCTTCAGGAGGCGTTCCGCCGCACTCTCGACACGACACCGATGGCCTACCTGCGTCGGCAGCGACTCGAGCGGGTCCGCGAGGAACTGCTCGTCACCGCGGCGGGAGCTGTCAGCGTGACCGAGGTGGCCACTCGGCGGGGCTTCATCCACCTCAGCCGATTTGCCGCCATCTATCGCGCAGCGTTCTCCGAGAACCCCTCCGACACCCTCCGCTCGTAGCGCGCGTCGAGCAGAGGGTGACGTCACAGCATGGGCAGCCGGCGCGGTCGCGGGCCGCGGGGGAACGCGGCGTCGATCCGGTCGAGTTCGGCGGTGCTGAGCTTCAGCGCGCCCGCCCCTGCATTGTCGGCGGCGTGCGCGACGGTGGAGGCCTTGGGGATGGCGAAGACGGCCGGCCGACGCACGAGGAAGCGCAGGGCGACCTGCCGGACGCTCGCACCGTGCTCCGCCGCGATCTGCTCCAGCACGCGGCCCCCCGGCGTCCGCGGATCGGGGAAGCGGTCGTGACCGAAGGGACTGTACGCGACGACGGCGACGCCCTGCCGCTCGCACCACGGGAGCACGGCGTGCTCGATCGCGCGCTCCTCGAGGTGGTACAGCACCTGATTGCAGGCGAGGTGCCCTTCCCCGCCCGACCGCCAGGCCTCCTCCAGATCGTCGACATCGAAGTTGCTCACGCCCCACGACCGGATCTTGCCCTGCTCGCGCAGCTGCTCGAAGCCGGCGAACGTCTCCTCCAGGGGGTGCGAGCCGCGCCAGTGCAGGAGGTAGCAGTCCAGCCTGTCGGTGCCCAACCGCGTCAGCGTGCGCTCGCACGCCGCCACCACTCCGGCACGCGAGGCGTTGCTCGGGAGCACCTTCGAGACGAGGAAGACCTCGTCCCGCCGTCCGGCGATCGCCGCACCGACCACCGGCTCGGCGTCGCCGTACATCTCGGCGGTGTCGATGTGAGTCATGCCGCTGTCGATCCCGTGACGCAGCGCGGCCACGGCGGTCGAGCGGTGGGCCTCGTCGATGTACCAGGTGCCCTGCCCGATCACGGAGACCTCCGACGGAGGGCGGCCAAAGGGGCGGTGCTCCATGAGCGTCGTCCTGCCGCGCCTACGCGGGCTGCTTCTCGGCGACGACATCGACCTCTTCGACGGTGGGCTCCCCGAACAGGACCCCGGTATTCTCGCCGAGCGCTCGGCCGACCTCGCCCGACAGGTGCGCCTGGCGCCCGGAGTCGTCGGGGAACGCGTCGAAGATGCCGAACGACGTGGGTCCGAACTGCAGCGCGAACCACCGGACCGTCTTCGGCTCCCCTTCCACGATCGTTAGCCCCTGGTTCAGGAACGCCCGCAGGTCGTCCGCCTTGCCGGGCAGCGCCTCCAGACGGACGAGGAGTGCCTTGCTCACCTGGGTTGCCATCATCGGTCTCCCTTGCTCATCTGGGTTGCCATCATCGGTCTCCCTTGCTCGGTCGGCGTAGCCGGCCCTGGATCACGTCCGCCCGGTGACGGTGCCATCGTGCCCACTGCGGCCCGCACCAGCCCTACGACCAGGGCTCGAACGCGTTCTACGCCTACGTCGAGAGTACCGACCAGGAGGCGCTCACTCGGAGCCGAGATCCGCCAGCCGCTCGGCCCCTCTGCGTGGTCACCGCTCGCCGGTCAGCTCCTCGACCGCTTCGGCGTGGTCTGGGCTCTGGAGGCGCCCGAGGCACGCTGACCCCTGGTCACGGGCGTGAGCAGGGCGACCGCGGCCTTCCGCGGCGTCGCCATCGGAATCGCCCCTGCTCCTCCGGGTGGAGGGGGGCGGTTCCTCGACGCTCAGGGTCGGAAGACGGCCCGCACGCACCCGTCGGTCTTCTCCTTGAACATGGCGTAGCCGGCGGGGCCGTCCTCGAGCGGCATGACGTGCGTGGCGAGGTGCTCGGTGACGATCTCGTCTCGCGCCATCCTCTCGAGGAGCATCGGGATGTACCGGTGCCCGTGCTGCTGAGCGGACCGGAGCGTGAGGCCCTTGTTCATCACCGCCCCCAGGGGGAACTTGTCGACGAAGCCGCCGAAGACGCCCAGCACGAAGAGGCTGCCGCCCTTGCGTGCGGCGAAGATCGCCTCGCGGACGGCGGTGGGCCTGTCCGTCTGCAGCCGCAGCTGCTGCTTCAGCTGGTCGTAGGCGAAGTCGGGTCCGTCGCGGTGCGCCTCCATGCCGACCGCCTCGATGCACACGTCGGGGCCGCGTCCGCCCGTCAGCTCGCGGAGCTCGGCCGTCACCTCGCTGGTCTCGTAGTTCATGGTCTCCGCGCCGATGACCTGCTCGACCTGGGTCAGCCGCTCCTGGAAGCGGTCGATCACGATGACGCGCTCGGCACCGAGCAGCAGCGACGCGCGCGCCGCCATCTGCCCGACACCGCCGGCGCCCCAGACCGCGACGGTGTCTCCGGGCCGGACGCCGCCGAGGTCCGCTCCCATCCATCCTGTCGGAGCGGCATCGGAGGCGAAGAGCGCCCGCTCGTCGCTGATCCCCTCAGGAACGGCGAAGGCGCCCTGGTCGGCGTACGGCACGCGGATGTACTCGGCGTGGCTGCCGGCCCACCCGCCCAGCGCGTGGGAGTAGCCGTAGCAACCGCCGGGCGCCTGGCCCCAGAGCATCTCGGGGATCCCCGCGTTCGGGTTGCCGTTGTCGCACAGGGAGTAGAGCTCGTTGCGGCAGTACCAGCACTTCCCGCAGCTGATGAACGAGCAGACGACGACACGGTCGCCGGCCCGGTGCTTGGTGACGGCCGATCCGACCTCGACGATCTCACCGATGAACTCGTGCCCGAGCACGTCGCCCGCTCGCATGGTCGGGACGTACCCGCCGAGGAGGTGGAGATCGGACCCGCAGCTCGTGCTCAGGGTCACCTTGACGATCGCGTCCTGAGCATTGAGGATCCCGGGATCCTCGACGGTCTCGACCGAGAGCTCGTTCACTCCGGTCCAGCACAGAGCCTTCACAGCACACCCTCGCCTTTCGCCTCGTCCTCTGCTTCGTCGACCGCGCCCCCGAGGAGGGTGCGCGGTCGTTCTCCGTGCGGTCTCGGGGTCGCCCGCAGGACCTCGCCCGTCTCGAAGATCTGCTTGGCGTCGCGCAGAGCCTCGCGCAGCGCCTTGCCCGGGTCGTCGCCCACCCGGGGATCGGCACCCTCGCGGAATCGGGCGTGCACCTCGAAGCCCTTGTCCCCGGGGGCCGGATCGATCCGGATCTCGAGCGACTCCGCCAGACGCGCCAGCGGCTCGGGATACCCGCCGCTCTCGAAGTCCCGGGCCTCGCCCAGGACGGTGACCGCCTTCCACCCTTCCGGGTGGGCCCCGTCCCCGTCGGACTCCCGTTCCTTCTTCACGAGGGACCGGGCGACGAGGCCCACCGCGACCCCGACGATGCCGACCGCCGCGGCCGCTCTGCCCGCCATGATCACGCCGCCTTTCCCGGCTTGAGGACGACCTTGGTCCACCCGTCGTCCCGGTTGTCGAAGTGCTCGTAGGCGTCCGGTGCCTGCTCGAGCGGCAGCTGGTGACTCACGATGAAGGACGGCGTCGCCTTGCCTGCGGCGATCAGGTCGCGCAGCCGGCGGTTGTACTTCTTGACGGGCGCCTGCCCGGTTCCCATGGTCTGGCCTTTGAACCAGTGCAGGCCGATGTCGAAGGCGATCCGCCCCTCCTTCGCGAGCTCGTCGGGACCACCGGGGTCCTGCGGCACGAAGACGCCGACGGTGCCGATCCGCCCGGTGAAACGCACCGACTGGACCAGGCGGTTCAGCGTGAGGTTCGGCTGCTCGTCGCCGCCGGGGTCGTGCGCCTGATAGCCGACGCACTCGCAACCGTTGTCGGCGCCGAGCCCCATCGTGTGCTCGAGTACAGCCTGCACGGGGTCGACCTTCGAGTCGTCAATGGCGATGGCGCCGATCGATTCCGCCAGTCGGAGTCGATCCGGATGCCGATCCACGACCATGACTCTGCTCGCACCCCGGATGGTGGCAGACAGGGCGGCCATCAAGCCGACGGGGCCGGCGCCGTAGATGACGGTCTGATCCCCCGGCTTCACTCCCGCCATCTCGGTCGCGTGATAGCCGGTCGGGAAGATGTCGGCGAGCATTACGTAGTCGGTCGCTTTCTCCTCCGCGTCCTCACCCAGACGGAGGCAGTTGAAGTCGCCCCACGGCACCCGCAGGAGCTCGGCCTGGCCTCCGGCCCACGGTCCCATGTCGGCGAATCCGTACGCCGCACCGGCCCACTCCGGGACGGGCTGAGCGGTGAGGCAGTAGTTGGTGAGCCCTCGCTCGCAGTTCTTGCAGTGCCCGCACGCCACGTTGAACGGCAGGACGACGTGGTCCCCCACCGCGATCTTGTCGACGCCGTCGCCGACCTCGATCACCTCGCCCATGTTCTCGTGTCCGAACCACCGCCCGGTCTCGAAGCTGGTGCGCCCCTCGTACATGTGCAGGTCGGATCCGCAGATGTTCGTGGTCGTGATGCGCACCAGCACGTCGGTGGAGCGCTCGATCCGCGCATCCGGGACGTCTCTCACCGCGACCGTGCGCGGCCCCTCGTAGACGACTGCTCTCATGGTCGTTCCTCCCGTGCGGGATGTGCTCTCGAATGCTCCGCCGCCCGGCGGACAGCGACACGTCGATCTCACGCCGCACCCCGCGGAATCGCCATAGGCAGACCTGCCCATCCCGTGTTCCGGAGAAGGACAGACAGGAGCCGACCATCGTGATAGACCAGTGAGCGACTGATCGCGGACGTCCTCTCCGACGCCATGCCGATGGTCCTGAGGTGGTCGACTCCCATGACACGCAGCGCTGCGCTTCAGTTCGCCGACATCGCGGCGCGCCCAGGTCCTGTCCACGAGCGGGCTCAGGCGCTGCTGGACGAATTGCGCCGACACGTCCCCTTCGACGGCGCATGGATGGCGCTGGCCGCACCGGGTCCCGCCGGCTACAGCTCGGTTGCGAGCATCGACCTCGACGAGTCGAGCATCCGCTATCTGAGCGGTCCGCAGATGGTGCACGACATCGAGATGACCGGTGCCGATCGCGAACGGCCTCCCATCAGCGTGTCGGATGTGCCCTTCTCGTCGGGGGACCTCCGGACCTGGGCGGAGTGCCTGCTCCCCGCGGGATTCCGGGAGACCCTGTCCGTCGCCCTGTTCGAGGACGGGGGCCGGCACGTGGGCTTCCTGACAGTGCTGTTCCAGAGCGCGGATCCGCCGTCGCAGACTCTCCGACGAAGACTCGCCCGACTCGTGCCGAAGCTCGCGTCGGGCATCGACCCGGTCCGGTCCCTTGCAGCGTCGGCAGTCCTCGTCGGCGGAGCCGGCGCAGGCGTGGTCCTCCTTCCCGACGACGGGGTCGCTCACCTCCCGGGACTGTCCGAGGACGAGCTCCTCGCCGCCGATTCGGCTCTGATCGACGCCGCCAGGGACGCCCTCGCCGAGGGCCAGAACTACGCCTCGTTCCTGTGGCCCCGCGGACGCCGGCAGTCGCCGGACGGCTACGTGCGGGTGACGGTGCTGGCCTGCGGGAGAGACCTCGCCGCAGTGACCCGCGGAGTCGTCGTGCTCTCCCCCGCGACGCGCCTGCGGGGCCTGACACCGCGGGAGCTCGAGGTGCTGGGCCACGTGATCGAGGGGTGCTCCAATCTCGAGATCGCCCGGGCGCTGAGAGTCGCTCCCCGCACGGTCGCCGCTCACCTCGAGCACATCCTGGTCAAGCTGGACGCTACGTCGCGCACGCTCGCCGCCGTTTGCGCCGAGCGCGCCGGCCTCTACGTCCCCCTCACGCGAGTCCGGCGGGGGTGAGCTTCGCGCGGGGCATCACTGCACTGCGCGACCGGACGACGAACCACCGTTCAGAAGGGAACCGTCATGTCTCACCTGTCCGTCAAGGCCGGTGTCGCCGCCCTCGTCGGCGCAGCCGTCGCCGCGATCGCCGCGTTCCTCGGCATCCCCGATCTGTCGCCTCTGCTCGGCTGGGCGGTCGCTGCGGCGGTGTTCCTCGTCTGGGCCTGGTCGACGGCGTGGCCGGCCGGCCCCGAGCGCACCCGCGACCTCGCCCGTCACGAGGACCGGTCCCGGAAGCTGGTCGACTCGCTCATCATCGCCGCCACCTTCCTCAGCCTCGTCCTCGTGGTCATCGCGCTCCTCCGCAGCCAGCAGAAGGACCCCGTCGGATCCGCGGCAGCGATCCTCGCGGTCGTCGGGGTCGTCGCGGCCTGGGCGCTCATCAACACCGTCTACGCCTTCAAATACGCGCGCATGTACTACCTCGACGACCGCCACCGCTTCGACTTCGACCAGGACGAGGACCCGTCCTACAGCGACTTCGCCTACACGGCGTTCTCGATCGGGATGGCGTACAGCGCAGGCAACATCACCCAGTCCTCCACCCCTTCACGCCGCATCGCCCTGGCCCACGCCCTGCTGTCCTACTTCTTCGGCACGTTCGTCGTCGCCGTCGCCATCAACCTGATCACCGGCCTCACCCAGGGAGGGTGAGCGTGTCGTGGGAGGCGCCGCTTCGCCGGCCCCTCAGCTCGTGATCGGGTCCGCCGCGGCCTCGGCCATGCCTGTGGCGGCGAGGGCGGTCAGGAGTTCGGCGACGGCCTGGGAGTCCTCGTTGGCGTCGATGGCGGTGACCTCGCCCCAGCGCAGGGTGACGATGTGGACGCCGTGCTGGCGGTAGGGGGTGCCGTCGGGGAAGGTCGCGGCGCCGGTCCAGCGGATGAACACGACCGTGCTCCACGGCCAGCCCTTCACCCACATGTCGGTCACGCTGAGGCGCAGCTCGGGGACGAGTCGGCCGAGGCGGTCGAGCCACAGCGCGAGGGCGACCTTCGTGTGCCGCTGCCCGCCGAGGGCGTGGTCGCCGCCGAAGCGGTGGCTGATGCCGTCGGAGCAGGACGCGAGCAGTTCCGCGAACTGAGCGGTCCGGTTCGGCGAGAGCGTCACTGATACTTGTCCCATGGTTGTCGGGCGGATCGATGTCGTCGCCACGCATTTCCAGCCCATCGTCGATCTCGCGTCGGGCCGGGTCGTGGCGCACGAGGCGCTCTCGCGCTTCGCGGACGACTCCGGCCCGGTCTCCCCCGACTCGGCTTTCGAGGACGCCTACCGCCGTGGAGCCGTCGAGAGCGTGGACGACCGGTGCATCGGCCGCGCGGTGGTGGCCGCGGACGAGCTCGGCGGCCGGGACGCGCACGAGCTGTTCGTGAACGTGGAGCCGCCGACGCTCTGGCGCGAGCGGCTGCCCGCCGGTCTCACGAGCGGACTGCCGCTGACGATCGAGATCACCGAGCGGGCGCTCGGGAAGGACACCGGCCGGCTGCTCGCCGCCATCGAGCGACTGCGCGAGCTCGGGCACGCCATCGCCGTCGACGACCTCGGGGCCGAGCCCGCGACGCTCGCGCTGCTGCCGCTGATCGCTCCCGACGTGATCAAGCTCGACATGGGCCTCATCCGGCAGCAGCCCGACGTGCACGCCGCCCGCATCATGACGGCGGTCGCCGACTACTCCGGCCGCAACGAGACCGTCGTGCTCGCCGAGGGCATCGAGAACGAGCGGCACGAACTGACCGCGCGCGCCCTCGGCGCCACCCTCGGGCAGGGCTGGCACTACGGCCGTCCCGGCCCGGCGGAGGCGGCCACGCGGGTCGTCACGAGCCCCACGGAACGACGCGAGTGGCGGGCTCGGATCGCGCGCTCGGCGGCCGCGTCGTCCTCTCGCGCGGCGACTCCCTTCGAGATCGTCAGCGCAGCCGTCCCCGCCCGGCGAGCGGATCGGGCCCTCCTGCTGCAGGTGAGCACCTTCCTCGAGGAGCGCGCGCACTCGGGCGGCGACAGCGCCGTGCTCCTCGCGACGTTCCAGCGCGACTCGAACGTGTCGCCGGCCACACGGAGCCGCTACGAGCGGCTCGCCGACAGCGGCTGCCTGCTCACCGTGTACACGGTGGGCGGCGCCCCCGGCCTCCCCGCCGGAGCGCTCAACCGGGTGATCGCCGCCGACGACAGGCTCGCCGCCGAGTGGGACGTGATCGTGCTCACCGCCGATCACGCGGCGGCCCTCACCGCCCGCGAGGTCGACGCCTCCAGGCACGCCGAGGGCGAGTACGACTTCGTCCTCACCACCGACCGCGAGCTGGTCACCCACGCGGCGCGCGCCCTCCTCGCCCACCGCTGACGGGGGTGTCGGCCGGCCTTCGGGCGCGGGGAACTCTCCGTCACTTGACACCGTCGCCGAGCGCTCAGCATCATGCAGGGACGATCGGCGGCGTCGGGCCACCGGCACCCTGGAAGGGACGGCGCACCGATGCCCACCACGCTCTTCGTCAACCTGGCCGTGAGTGACCTCGCTCGATCGCGGGAGTTCTTCGAGTCGCTCGGATACTCCATCAACGAGGGGTTCAGCGACGACAACGCCGTGAGCGTGGTGATCAGCGACACGATCACCGCGATGCTGCTCACGCGGGAGTTCTTCGCCGAGTTCACCAGCAAGTCGATCATCGACGCCACCACCTCGACCGAGGTGCAGCTCGCTCTCAGCGCTGAGAGCAAGGAGGAGGTCGACGCCGTTCACGAGAAGGCCCTCGCAGCGGGCGCGACGCCGGCCGGCGAGCAGGACCACGGGTTCATGTACTCGAAGAGCTTCGACGACCTGGACGGCCACCACTGGGACTACGTCTGGATGGACCCGGAGGCGGCGGCCGGCGGCGCACCGGAGCTCAGCCTCGAGGAGATGCGGGAGAACACGACGCACAGCTGAGCCCCGCCTGCCCTAGGCGGCCCGATGCAGAAGGCGGCCCGCGTGCCGTGAGCGAAGCGCCCGCGTCTGCGAAGAGCGCGGAACCGAGACGACGGTGCACCCGCCCGAGAAGTTTCTCGCACCGGGATGAACGCTCGCGGGGGCCGGACGGTACACCCCTGTGAGTCGTCGATCTCCGGCGACCGACAGTCTCAAGGAGTACACGATGAGCAGGTCCTTCAAAGTCGGCATCGCAGCCGTCGCCGTGGCCGGTGTGATGGCCGTGGCACCCGTGCTGGCCGGTGTGAGCAGTGTTGCTCCCGCCGCGGCGACCAGTGATTCCAGCAGCGCTTCGGTCAACGCCGCCGCCAAGAATCTGATCAGCGCCGCCCGCTCGGTGGCGGGCACGCTGCGCGTCGTCGGTCTGGCCGATGGCGGCGACACGCTGGTGCAGTTCAATCCCCTCAAGCCCGGCAGGATCACGGGCAGCGTCGCCGTGAGCGGCCTGACCGGCGGCGACACCGCGCTCGTCGGGATCGACTACCGGGTCCAGGACGGCAACCTCTACGGTGTCGGCGACAACGCGGCGAGCGCCGGCGTCTACTCCATCAACGCCAGCACCGGCGTGGCCACCCAGGTCACCCGGCTCACCGTGGCGTTGAGCGGCACCACCTTCGGTGTCGACTTCAACCCCGCCGCCAACGCCCTCCGCGTGGTCAGCGACGCCGGCCAGAACCTCCGTCAGCCGTTCGCCACCCCCGGTGCGGCGACGGTGGCCGACGGCGCGCTGAGCTACGCCGCGCCCGCCACCGCCACCGGCGTCAACGGGGCGGCGTACACCAACAACGATCTCGACCCGAACACGGCGACCACGCTCTTCGTGCTCGACACCGCTCTCGACCAGGTGGCCATCCAGTCGCCCGCCAACGCGGGTTCGCTGGCACCGACCGGGAAGCTCGGCGTCGACGCCTCGGGCGTGACCGGCTTCGACGTCTACTCCGTCCTCCGGAACGGCAGCTCCGTCGGCTCCATCGGCCTCGCCGCCGTCAACGGCTCGCTCTACGAGGTCGGCCTGCTGAACGGCACTGCCACCTCCCTCGGTGTCATCGGCGCGGACGTCACCGACATCGCGGTTCCGCTCGTCCAGCGCTGACCCGACTCGCTGTCGGCAGTCACTCCGCGGCCGACCGATGCTCCCCGGGGAGTGTCGGTCGGCCGCGGATCTCACGGAGTGGGGTTCAGAAGAGGCGGACCGGGTCGGAGGTGTCGTCCAGGCCACGCACCAGCGCCGGGATCCGCTTCCGGAAGGGGAAGAACCCCCGCGATGCCGAGGGCCACGCGGTGCTGTCCCACCGGCGGCGGACGGTCACGAGTGCGACTCCTTCTTCCGCGAGGGCCGTCCGGAGCGACTTCAGTCGCTCGTGAACGGGACCGATCGGCGCGTAGGGGACCAGCACTGTGTCGAGCCGCTCGGACGAGACCCAGCCGGCGACCGTCGCGGGTCGCGTGTCCGCCAGCACTCGCGCCGGTCGACCGCTCCCGTCCTGCACGCGTTCCGCGGCGTCGACGAGTGCTGCTGCGGTGAAGGCGTGCACCGCATCGGAGACACCGAAGGGGGAGCGTTCTCCGGCGTCGGCGAACGCAGCGCTCGTCACGAGCCGCTCCGCGAGGCCGGGCTGCTCGGCGAGGAGGCTTCCCGCGTCGAGATCCTCTTCGTGCAGCAGAAGGCCGACCCGAGAACCGAGGGTCCCGACGACGTCGTCCGGTTCGATCGGTTCTCGCGGTGGGAAGGGCCGCTCGGTGAGCGCGGGGGCCGTGGTGGCGAGGCCTTGCGGAGAGAAGCGCCCGTCGGTGTACCGGGCGATGTTCGACGCGGACGCCAGATACGTCTTCCCCGGGGTCTGAAGGCCGGCGACCCACCGCCAGGACAGGGTGTTGGAGGCGGCGTCGCCGTCGAGCAGGTGCCGGTAGAAGAAGTCGGCCCGAGCTGCCAGGGCAGGTCGAGGGTGAAGATCCAGATGCTCGCGAACCACATGCGCGTGTGATTGTGGAGATAGCCGGTCTCGACGAGCTCGCGCACCCACGCGTCCATCGCCTCGACACCGCTTCGCCCACTGATCGCGTCGCGGTATCCCGACGGGAGACCGACCGCCGCGAGGTCGTCCACTTCGCGGCGGTAGCGGCGCCACACCTCCGGGTTCTGCTCGAGCCAGCCCTTCCAATAGGTGCGCCAGAACACTTCCTGGACGAACTTCTCGGCTGCGGTGAGCCGGTGTCGCGCGAGGACCGCCGCGACGACTTCGCGCTCGGTCACGAGTCGATGGCGGAGGTACGGGGAGAGCCCGGACACGTTGTCGCGAGACGGTCCGAGGTCGTGATTGCGGTCGCGCGCATAGGCTCCGCCGGCGCGGGCGACGAACTCGTCGAGCGCCTCGAGACCGGCGGCTCTGGTCGGGATGAACATCGCCCCATCATCGGGCTCGACGCGGTGCGAACACTGACAGCGATCGCCCGAGCAGGCCGCGGCGTGATTCGGCCGTTCCGCGCGGCGACGGGAGTCAGGAGCCGGCGGGCGCCTCCGGGTCGACCTGGTCGAACACGTAGAAGGCGTTGCCGGAGACGTCTTCGAGACCGACGACGACGCCTCCGGGAATCGCCTCGGGCGGAGAGACGACGGTGATGGCGTGGCGGCTGTCGAGGAACTGCTGCACGGAGGGGACGAGGTACATGACGCCCTGAGCGCCCGGCGCCGTGGAGAGCATCAGCTGCAGTCCGCCCCCCGGCACCGCGAAAGCGACAGTGTCGTCGCCTTCGCGCCACGCCTCTTCCAGACCCAGGGTCTCGCGGTAGTACCGACTGGATCGCGCGAGGTCATCGGTCGGCAGGTAGATGTAGGTCGGCTTCACGGGCACTCCCTCGGTCGATGCGGTGCGCTCCAGTCAAGGGGAGTGACGATGTGACTTCAAGAGCTCTGCGGTCTCCGCGCTCGCGCCGCTTCGGATGTCCGCGCCTCGTGGCCCGCTCGCCGGGCGACCAGTGCTCGTGGTCAGGCGACGTGCCTCGTCGCGTGTCGCCCACGGCGAGAGGCAAACCGATCACGTGATCGCTGCGAATGACATCCGGATACCTGGGTCCAGTCAGGGCGGGGCTTCACCCGAAGGAGCACCGCCCTGCGCCCGGTCCACTGCCGCTCGTCACGACGGCGATGTCCGCTCCCCCTCAGAGCCGGCTGACGACGCCGCGCAGCGGTACCGTGTGCCCATGATCTCCCCTGAGCACTTCCTGGCGTTCGTCCTCGCGTCGGTCGCTCTGATCGTGGTTCCCGGGCCGAGTGTCCTCTTCACCATCAGCCGATCGATCGCTTTCGGTCGCCGCGCCGGCGTGCTGAGCGTGCTCGGGAACGCACTCGGAGTCACGCCGGCGGTCCTGGCCGTCGCGTTCGGCGTGGGTGCTGTCGTGGCGTCCTCGGTCCTCGCCTTCACCGTCGTCAAACTGGCGGGGGCCGTCTACCTCGTGTGGCTCGGGGTGCACGCGATCCGTCACCGCCACGCGCACACCGGCACGTCATCCGTTGCTCCCGTGTCCTCGTGGACACTCCTCCGCCAGGGATTCGTCGTCGCACTGACGAATCCGAAGACGATCGCCTTCTTCGTCGCGGTCCTGCCGCAGTTCGTGGACCCGGCCGCCGGCCCCGTCTGGACGCAGCTGCTCCTCCTCGGCCTCACCTTCCAAGCGCTGGCGCTGATCTGCGACAGCGTGTGGGCCCTCGCAGCGGGCACGGCGCGCGCCTGGTTCGCCTCCTCTCCCCGGCGGATGTCCACTCTCACCGGGACCGGCGGCGTCATGATGATCGGTCTCGGCGGCACGCTCGCACTCACCGGCTCCCAGAGCTGACCGGTGAGCGAGCCCGTCACTCCCTCCGCTGACGCCGGCCGACGGAGGCGTCGCCCGCTCCGGCCCTCGTGGTGGACCATCGCGGCCGTCGGGGGCGGTGTCGTCGCGTGCCTGCTGCTCGGAGCTCTGCTCGAGGATCCTGCGCGCGAGTGGCTCGGACGCTCGGCGCTCCTGCTGACGTTCCTGGCGATCGGGCTCGGCGGGTGGCTGGCGAACCAGAGCCGGAAGGGCGAGTGACGCCCGGTGATCTCAGGATGACGAAGACCGTGGGAACTCCCGGGCGCTGATCGTGCAATACCTGATGTGAGCGTCGAGACGGACGGTGAGGTCATCGGTCGGTCCCTGAGGGAGCCGGCCGCCTTCGCCGTGCTCTACGACCGGCACGCGCGGCTCGTCCACCGGTATGCAGCGCTGCGGGTGGGTGTCGGCGCGGCAGAGGACGTCTCGTCCGAGACGTTCCTCGTCGCGTTCGAGGCCCGAGCGCAGTTCGATGCCGCCCGGGGAGACGTCCGCGCGTGGCTGCTGGGGATCGCGACGGTCCTGCTGCGCAAGCGCGCTCGACTGGAGGCGAAGGCGTGGAAGGGCATGTTCGCCGAGCACGTCGCGCAGGTCCTCGAAGTCGATCCGGTCGATGCCGCCGCATCCCGGTTGGACGCGTCCGCTGCCCTGCGCCGGTTGGGGCGCGTGCTGCGTCGGCTCCCGGCCGGGGAGAGGGACATGCTGCTGCTGCACGCGTGGGCGGATCTCGACTACCAGGGCATCGCCGACGCTCTGGACGTCCCGATCGGGACCGTCCGTTCACGGTTGAACCGCGCGCGCACGAAGCTGCGGCGCGTCCTGGACGCGGAGACGACCCGCGAGGTGGAGGTGGAGCATGGACGGCCTGACGCTGCTGCGCAGTCTTAGCGGAACCGTGGACGATCCCGACGAGGCCGTCCTCGCTCGTGGCCGGGCGGCGCTGTTCGAGCGGATCCAGGGCGAGACGGTGGCTCCGCCGCGCCCGGCCGTCCTCCCCCGCCGGCTCGTGCTCGCCGCGGTCGGTGTCGGCGCGATCGCGACGGTCCTCGTGAGCGTGAACGTCCTCGGGCCGGGCTCCGGAGGCGCCTCGTCGGCGGCCGCGGCCGTTCTGCACGAGGCGGCCGCACGGGCGATCGAGACCACGGATCCGGTTCTCGGACCGGGGCAGTTCCTGATGGTGTCGACCGCGGCGGTGAGTCCCGTGTCCAGCGACACCGCCGCGAGCTACCTCGTTCTCACCCGCGACCAGCTCTACATCCCGGCCGACACCGCGGACGAGTGGGTCTGGGTCCGGCCGGCCGAGGAGCTGTACGAGACGTTCTCGCCCGAGAGCGAGCAGGCAGCGGCGGCGGACTTCGCTCTCCGCGCGGCGGAGGGTCGCGACGGCACCGAGCTTCTACGAGCTGCGGGAGGACGCTTCTACGGCGGCGACCAGCTGTCGCAGATGACCGAGTTCACCGGGCTCCCCCGCGACCCGGACGAGCTCTTGGAGCGCATCTACACCCTGATCGGGAGCACCGGTTCGTCCCGGGAGGGGGAGGCGTTGGAGTTCATCGCGACCGCGCTGCGGAGCGGCGCCGTTCCCGCGGAGCTGCGCGCGGCACTGTTCGACGCGGCGGCCGAGATCCCCGGAGTGACCATCACGGACCAGCAGGCGACCTTCGAGGGTGCGACCGGAGTCGCGATCGGACGGTGGGAGTCGAGGACCGGCACTCGGCAGGAGATCCTCATCGATCCCGATACCGGCCGGCTGATCGGGGAGCGGAGGGTGCTGGTCGACCCGGGCTACGGCCTCCCCGCGGGCGCCACCCTCTCGACGACGTCCGTCACGACCCGCGTCGTCGACGAGGCGCCCGCCGGCGGAACACCAGACGGCGCCCTCGAGGGCTGCACCGTCTTCGGGAACGGACAGTTCCAGTGCTGACCCGGCACACCCCCTCCCCCACCTCTTCGACGACAGAAGGGCAGCCCATGCGATCCTCTCCTCCACCGTCTCCCGCTCGTCGGCTTCGCGCGAGCCTCGGCGCCGGCGTGGTGCTCGCCCTGCTGCTCGCCGGCTGCACCGCGAGCACCTCCGATCCCGCCGTGACCGCGCCTGCGGATCTCGACCGCGAGACCGGTCAGATCCACTTCCCGCTCGAGGACTACGTGATGAGCGCGGCCGAGGCGGCCCTGGTGCAGCACGCGAACGACGTCCTCGTCGGCGCGTGCATGGCTGAGCAGGGGCTGCCCTACCCGCAGGCGGAGGTCGACTGGGTGGCCGAACGCGAGGCCTCTCCCACTCCCGACCGCCCCTACGGCCTGTGGGCAATGGAAGAAGCCCGGACCAACGGGTACGAGACGCCCCTCACTCCTGCCGCCGCTGCCCTGGAGGCCCAGCACGAAGCGCTCGGAACCGACTGGTGGGCCACGGCCAGGACGTGCCTGCGCACCTCCGACACCCTGCCGACCATGGTCATCAACTCCACACCCGAACCGACCATCGCGGACAAGGGCTCGCTCGAGGCTCGATCCGACCTGCTGGCCGGCGCCGAGTTCTCACGGCAGCGAACCCTCTGGACCGAGTGCATCGAGGAGGAGGGCCTGACCGCCCTTCCCTCCGACGAGGTCCTGATCCCCGACTTCGACTTCGCGGCGGCCGGACCGGAGCAGGTCGCGATCGCGGTCATCGACGTCACCTGCAAGGACCAGCTCGGCACCGTCGACACGCTCGCAGCTCTGGAGACGCGGATCCAACTCGACTTCATCGACGCGCACCGGAGCGAGCTGCAGCAGCTCCGTGACGACGTCGACGAGGTGATCCGCGAAGCCCGGAGGATCACCTGACTCGACGGAGCCGCCGGCGACGCCGCGCAGCACCCCAGCGGCGAGGTTCGATCGGTGACCAGGTCGGAGCGTCACGCTCCCGCGCTCAGCGTCGAGTGGGCACAGCGTCTTCAGCCGACTTCGAGTCGGCTGCCGAGGAGGCGGCGCAACCGGGAGAGGCGATTGCGGACCGATCCGACCTGGACGTCGAGCTCGGCCGCCGCGGCCGCGTAGGTCAGGTCCTCGACGAGGCAGAGGCGGAAGATCTGCTGATCGAGCTCAGGAAGGCGGGAGACCGCACGGGCGACGTCCTCGAGCACCAGGCGCGCCTCCGCCAGCCGTTCGGTCGAGAATCCGGCGTCGACGTACAGAGAAGGCCGATCGCGCTCTCCCCGGCGGATGGCGGCGCGCAAGACGTTGTTGCACTCGAGACGCGTCGCGACGAGCAGCCAGGGAAGAGCTGACGCGCCGACGAAGTGCGTAGTCGCTCGCTTCTTCCAGAAGGCGAAGAAGACGGTCTGCAGCACATCCTCGGCATCGTCTTCACTCCGGAGCCGCGCGACCGCGTAGCGGTACACAGCCGATGCATGCCGGCGGTACAGCGTGGAGAACGCCTCGCGCGAGCCGCCGGCCATGTCATCGAGGAGGGCGACATCCGACTCGGTGGTCTCCTCCCTCATCGCGACGCGAGAGCATCGAGGCCCAGGCGAGCACACCACTCGCCGTCAGGCGCATCCCGCGCCGTCGGGAACACAGCGGCGAGGCCGTCGGGTCGGACGCAGACCGCGCTCACCGACTCGTCGGTGCCGCACAACGCGGTCGCAGTCTCCACCCGCTCGGCGATGTCCTCGGGAAGACCCTCGATGACGCTCGACACCGCCAGATCCGGCTCGTTCAGATCGGCCGTCCGGTAACAGGCGGCGCCGTCGCGCACGGTGGCGGGCGTCGCCGCCTCGAAGCTGCTGATTCCCGCCCCGACGCAGGCAGCCGCGAGGCCCACTCCGGCGAGGACAGCGCACGCCCGGCGCCGTCGAGCGACGCGCGCCGCTCTGGTGATCTGCGCACCGAGTCGCTCCTCGACGCGAGCGAGCACCACGTCCTCCTGAGCCGATGCCCCCATCAGTTCCCCCCTCTCTGAACACTCACACTCAGTAACGTCGGCGACGCCGCTTTCGTCTCAGAGAAGACTCGACCCCTCGCCGCAGATCAGCTGCGGGCGCCGCCCTCCCCGGTCCAGCGCCCGCGAGACGATCCCCCTACGGGTCGCGGTCGAGCGCGATGCGGAACGTCTCGCGGTGGCGACGCAGCTGGGTGCGGTCCCCCCGGGCCCACTCGATGGCGGCCGCAGCGTGTGCCCTGCGTCGAGCGCCGGAACGGGTGTCGGCGACGATCGTCGACTCCGCGTCGATGATCCGGTTCTGAGCGGCTTCGACGGCGGTCAGAACGACGTCCGGTGCGTAGGCGGCACCGTATCCGTCGACGAGTTCGCGGAGTCGTCGCGCCTGGTCCGCCACCGGGATGTGGCCGACGGACTGGACGCACCACGTCCAGCCCGCGTAGCCGACGTCCTCGAGCGGGTCGCCTGCGTGAGCGCTGTCCCAGTCGATGAGTGCCACAGGCAGTCCACTCGCCACGATGACGTTGTAGGGGCCCGGGTCGCCGTGGACCACGCATGCTCCGCCGGACGCGAGAGGGCTGGTGCGGGTGGACTCGTGGAGCTCGCGCAGCATCGTCCCCACTGAGCGGTAGGCGGCCTCATCGCGCTGACTCGGGTGGTCTGTGGTGGTGCCGTCGACGTAGGCGAACGAGTCGCGGCCACGCTCGTCCACTCCGAGGTAGCGGGGCGCCCAACCGAGCTCGGCCGCCTGCAGCTCTTGGAGCAGCGCTGCGATGAACGAGGAGCGGTAACTGCGAGGTCGCCGCACCGTGTCACCGACGCGAACCACGCCGGCCGTCGTGTTGCCGCCCTGCAGTGCGTCCTCCATCAGCACCCCCTCCGCTACAGGATCCTGCTCCAGCTGGTGAGAGCGAGAACGTCGAGAGCGATGTCGTGGACTGCTCGGCCGTCGGTCCGCAGCCGGTGGACGGTCGGAGGCGCATCGGAGTCGAGCATCGCCGCCGCGGCACGGCTGCGCAGGATCGCGTCCCCCAACCCCGTCCCGAGTTCTCGTCCGGCGAGGCGTTGCTCGGCGGTCGCGTCCTCCGCGGTGAGGAGCACGCCGGTAGTCGAGACAGCAGGTCCGAGGACTGCGGCGAGAGGCTCCATCTCGATGACGCTGACGGTGTTCGTGTAGATGAGCCGGTGGTAGCCGGCGGCGCGGTAGTTCTGCCACATCGACGCGAGATTGCGCTCGGCGAGACCGAGCCCTCTCCGCCAGGGCTCCGGATGCGCCTGATCGAGGTTGTCCCCCTCGATCACCGCGTGGCTCACGTCGTCCATCGCCAGCAGACGAGACACCTCGGCGGCGACGGACGACTTCCCCACGCCGGATCGTCCGCCGAGGAACAGCACGTCAGTGCCGATCTCATCGTCGGAGGGGTGCGCGCTCATCGCGCGGATCTCGTCGGCGACGGCCGCGGCTCGCACGGGGTCGCGCGTGGCCTCCGCGTCGACAGCGATGGGCTCCTCATCGAGGGGCGGCTCGAAGCTCTCGGCATGCCCGGTCAGGACGGCGTCGATGACGTCGGGGCGTTCCTTCTGTGCGCGGTTCGCGAGCACTCGTTCGCGTTGCAGGGCAGGATCGATGCGGACCCAGACGATCACGAACACAGCGCCCGCCGCGTCCGCGACTTCACGCCAGCCGTCGCGGATGAACCGGGGCGACCCGGTGTCGTCCACGACGACGTGCCTGCCCTCGGCTAGGCGATCGCGTGCGCGCTCGTGGGCGAGTCGATTCGTCGTCGCCCATTCCTCCAGGGGGATGCCCTGGCCGCCGTGAAGACCTCGCTCGGCGTTGATGAGATCGAGGCTGATCAGCACGGCGTCGAGCTCGCCTGCGAGCGCGCCGGCGAACGTGCTCTTGCCTGCGAAGGAGAGACCGCACATCAGAGCGAGCGTCATGAGCGACACGCTACCGACGTCCGAGGCTCTGACCAGCCCCTCCCGTGGGCTCACGCTCGCGGAGTGTCCCGCCGGGCGACGCTCTCTTCGGCGGTGATGACGCGCGGGTCACCTGCGGAGCTGTTGTCGAGGATGATCGACGCGCGCACCCACGGGTGTGCGGCCTCGAAGTACAGCCGTTGAGCGCCGAAGTAGCGGCCGAGCAGACGCTCCTCCAGCGCGTCAGCGGCGCCGGCCCGGGCCTGCATCCGCTGGGCCGCGACGTCGAACGGGACGTCGAGGAAGATCGAGTAGTCCCAGTACTCTGCGAGCTCGTCGCGGTGCAGGAACGTGCCTTCGACGATGACGACGGCGCTCGATTCCGCGTGCACGGGTCGAGCGAGCCTCGCGACCCCTGCCTCACGATCGAAGGACGCAGGCCGGAACATGTCCTCTCCTGACCGGAGTGGGGCGAGCGCCGACCGCTCGAACTCGACCAGGTCGTAGGTGTCGAGCCAGAAGCCCTCCGGGGAGTACCGGCCCCGTGCTCGACGCACCGCGACAGGGTTGAAGAAGTCGTCGGCATGAACGACGACGACGGGCTGCCGGATCCCGAGCTCGTCCTGGAGCAATCGGGCGAGAGTGGTCTTCCCGCTGGCGCCGATCCCGTCGACAGCGACCATCTTGCGGGCCCCGCCGGTCTCGGCAGCGACGATCGCGTCGACCACGCGATCAAGAGCGGGAACATCGGACACGCAGGCACCGTAGCGGGTCGGCAAACGCCAGGCCAACCGTCACGGGAGGCGGGTGCGGCCGCACGGTGGTCGCGCATCATCCGGATGATCGAGGTCCGCGGAGCTGACCCCAGCCGAACGAGCTCTCCGCGATGAAGTCCTGCAGGTCGCTCTGCGCGGCGAGCGCGAAGTCGGAGAGATCGGCGCCGCTCTGCAGCGCGCGAGACGCGCCCTTCTCGCTGAGGACCTCCCAGTGGACGCGGACGTCGCCGTCCTCCAGCTGCTCGTCGGGACGGAGGGGACGTTCCGTGCCGTCGAGGAAGAGTCGAGTGACGTGCAGCCGCAGCGATGCGAGCTCGCGCTCGTCCAGCATCGCCTCGAAGACAGGGTCGAGGACCCGACGGAGCTCCCCGCTGGTGACCACTGATCCCCCTCCGACCCCCGACTCAGCCTGACACCGATGCGAAGACGCTCTCGCACTGGCCGACAACACAACGCGGCTCGACGAGCGAGGCTGAGTGCTGTCCACGATGGAGCTCGGGAGTCCGGCCGCGCGAGCCGTCTCGCGAGGTGATCCCGGAGGGGACGACACTCCAGTCGGCCGGTCGCCACCCCTAGCCTGGGAAGATGGAAGCCGAGGTCGATCTCCTCACGAGGCGTCTCCGACTGCGCCCCCTCCGAAGAGAAGACGAGCAGGCGGTCATGGCCTATCGAGGGGACGCGCACGCCTCCCGCCACCTCGCGCATCCGCCGCTGGCGGAGGGACAGTACGTGCCGTGGCTCGAAGAGCGAGCAGCCGAATGGGAGCTGCGCGAACCGGGCCACCGCCGCTTCTACGGGATCGAAGTCCGAGCATCGCGGGCGCTGGTCGGTGACGCCGTCCTCCTCCGATCCGCGGACGGACACCAGGGCGAGATCGGCATGTTCCTCCACCCCGACACCGCGGGGCTCGGCTACTCGCTCGAGGCGGGCTCCGCCCTCCTCGACCTCGCGTTCGGGCCGCTCGACCTCCACCGCGTCATCGGTCGGGCTGCAGCGCAGAACCGCGGCTCCGTGCACGCGATGGAACGGATGGGCCTCCGGCGGGAGGCCCTGTTCCTCCAGAGCGAGCGACGCGGAGAGGCCTGGATCGACTGCGCGGTCTACGCGATCCTCGCCGAGGAGTGGAGGGAGAAGCGGCGGCGCTCCTCCCCGACCGGCTGACCATCCCGATCCGGAGCGGGGCACCGGCGGGAAGAACGCGGCGTGCCGCTCGACGCGACACCGGAGCGGCATTCTCTTCGTGCGCCGGTCGGCGCTCGGGAAGCCGGCCTCGCGACCGCGTTCCTCGTCGCGAACAGCCAGGCTGTCAGCCTGCGCCAACTCGCCACCGCCCCGGACCTGCGCGGAAGGGTGAACGCCGCCTACCGGTTCATCTCGTGGGGCGCGATCGCCGGAGGCGCCCTCGCCACCCTCCTCGGACCGTGGCAGGCGGCCCTGATCGGCGCAGCACTCATGGCCGCAGCCACCCTGCCCGTCGCCCTCTCCCCCGTCCGCTCGATGACCACGCTCGAGCCGCACTGACACGGTGACCGGCGCGCTGCGTGCGGCGAGTGCGACCGCGCGACCGGTCAGGTCGCCGGACGTGCGGCGAAGGCGCGCTTGACGCCGGTGTACCAGTCGAGGGACGTCCTCGGGTGCCTCCAGCGGCCCTTCATCTCCTCGCGTGCGGGGACGTGCGCTCGATCACCGGCCTCGACCGCGTCTTTCAGATGCCGGTCCTGGGCCTTGATGACGTCGTCGGCGGTCGCGCCCTGCAGCTCGAGAGAGCAGGGGCCACCGAGGTCGCGGCAGGTCATGGTCTTCACGGTGTCCTCGTTACGGCCGTCGCGGCTCCGGCATCGGGCCGGGCTCGCGGGCAGGGCTCGGAGCCGACGCGGGTCGCATCGTGCTCCGGCGCGGAGGTGATCACGGTGCGACCGCTGCGGGCTCGCGAGTGACGACCATGTCCTGGTTCGCGATCGGGCGGAGGAGGGCGCGCAGCCAGAGCGGGTTGCTCCCGCTCGTCTCGCGTTCGTCGAAGTGGTACTCGAGCGGGGTGCCCGGATGGATGGTGATCGCGTTCGGGTGGTGCTCAGCCGGCCCGCGATGCGCCCAGGTCAGTCGGAACGACGCTCCGATCCTCACTCGACGCTCGAGAGCGATCCGGAGGTGATGGAGGGTCCGGTCGTCGAAATCGATGCGCCATCGCCAGGCGCCGTAGATGAGCTGTCCCATGGAGGGGCCTCGATGCTGTCGGCTGTGCCAGTAGGTCATCGTCTGCTGCGGGGGGAGACTCCGCGGGGCGGGAAGCGGGAGAGAGCCGCTTCCGGGCCATGAGTGCCGTGGTCGAGTGCTGCCCACACTACGCCTCCGGTCGACGGTGGCACGGCCGAGCACGAGTCCTGACCGCTCTCGGCGGCGTCAGCCTCCGCGCAGACGGCGTCACGGTCGCGTTCGTCGAGCAGGACGTCGAAGGACGAGCACCCGGAGTCGATGGATCCGGTATCGAGAGCGTGCTGAGGCGTACAGTCCGAGCATGGCTGCACTGATCAGCACGACCCCGGCTCCGGCCGAGCAGAAAGCCCGCAGCGGCGCCACGACGCCGCTCTCGATCACCGCACGGTCCGCGCACACCGGCCGGCTCAGGCTCCTCGGGGAGGAGACCGCTCGCGAGGCCCGGTTCTGGGCGTCCTACGACTCCGCCCCCACCTCGGCGACCGCCTGGGCCGACGCGACCACGACCGCCTGGCGGAGCCCTGCCGCGGCTGCGCGGGCCGAGAGGGACATCGACCGGTGGAACGATGAGGGCGGATCCGACCCCTTCTGACCGGTCGGGACACGTCGAGTCGGTGACTCCATGATCAGCCTCGGCGGCCGCGCATCGCGGCGAGAAGGGTTCGACGAGCGATCGCGCGCGCTAGCGGATCGCCTCCGCCAGTGGGACGTGCTCGGCGTCTACGCGGACGAGATCCGCCCCTCCGACGACGAGGAGTACGACGATCTGGTCGCCCCGCTCCGTGCCTGGCTCGAGGCGGGCGCCTCGCCGGAGGAGCTCAGCACCGGCCTGGTCGGCGTCCTCCGGCAGTGGTACGGACTCAGCGTCCCGGACGACTCCGCCGAGATCGCCTTCGCCCGCGAGGTCCACGCCTGGTGGACGACGCTGTCCTAGCGTCGGCCTTCTCGCACTCCTCCGAAGAAGTCCGCGGGCGAGCCGTGGGTGCTCGCCGGAAGCGGGGTCGCGCAGGCAGGGAGAGGTCCTCTCAGAGCATCCCGAAATCGAGATCCATCTCGTACGGGCTTCCGCCGGGATCGGTCTCGAAGGCGACGAACCGAGGGGCGTCGAGTCGCTCGGTGCGAGTGTCGATATCGGCGACCGTGTCGCCGTCCTGCAGCGTCTCGTCGGGACTGCGGATCCCGTGGACCGACAGAGGCACGCCGAGACCGACGACGATCAGCACCTGCGAGCGCGTCTCCGGCCGGCTGGCATCGTCGAGCGTGACGGTGCCCATCTCTCGATGCCGGGCGAGGGTGAGGGAGTAGCGGAGGACCGCCGCAGCAGTCTCGTCCTCGAGGTCGACGAAACCGCCGGTATGGAACAGGGTCTTCATGAGTGGACGTCCTCTGTCGGTGGAGCGAGCTGGATTCAGCGCATCGGGGACAGGGACACGATGAGTCGACCATAGGCTCCGAACCGCACGGTCCACTACGCACTTGACAGACGCTCGGAGAAGCGGTCGAACCGCACCGGGCTCACTCGAACGCGCCGGCGCCCTCCTCGGGATCCCTTGCGCACCCGAGGGATCGTCGCCCTCAGGCACCACGGCCGTCGGCTCGCGCGACGCCGGCGAGGTGTGCCGTCGACTCGAAGAGGACCGTTCCCTCCGGAGCGGGCCCTTCGGTACTCTGCCGTCATTCGGTACTCTGCCGTCATCGATGCACTCGCGGCCCTCTTCGTCGGCCGCTCTGAGGAGCTGGACCGACTCAGCGCGGCCTCGAGTGCTGCCCGGAATCACCGGGCGACGGCGCTCGTCGTGGAGGGCGAACCGGGCATCGGCAAGACCGCTCTCGTGCGCGCCTTCCTCGACCGGGACTGGCCGGCGCAGTGCCGGATCGTCCGGCTCGTCGGCTACTCCTCCGAGGCCGACCTTCCCTACGCCGGTGTCGATCGGCTCCTGGTGGAGATGCACGACGAACTGCTCGCCCTGTCGGAGCCGCTTCGACACGCGTTGACGGTCGCCACGGGGCGAGCGGCGGGCGACCCGCCCGACCGGTTCCAGATCGGGGCGGCGCTGCTCTCGCTCCTCGGCTCCGCCGAGGGTCCACTCGCGTGCGTGATCGACGACGCACACCTCCTGGACGACGCGTCGCTCGCCATCCTGGCTTTCGTGGCGCGGCGGGTGAAGGCCGAACCGGTCCTGCTGGTCTTCGCCACTCGCCCCGAGCCCGCCGTGCTCGAGACGCTCGCCGGGATCGAGGTCCTGCACCTCGCTGGACTCGACGACGCGTCGGCGGTCGTGCTGCTGAACTCCCGCAGGGCACCCGGTGTCGACCCGCACCTCGCCGTCAAGGTCGTCGAGCAGCTGGGCGGCCATCCGCTCGCCATCACGGATCTCGCCCGGCACGCCGACGCCGGTCGACTGGCGCTGCGCGCGCTCTCGGTCGAACCGCTCCCGCCGGGAGCGCTCGTCCAGGGCTTCTACCGGCAGAAGATCGATGCCCTCCCCGAGGACTCCCGGCTCGTCGCGCTCCTCGCGGTCACCGACACGACCGGTGACATCCAGGTCGTGCGCAGCGCCGCACGCCTCCTCGGCGTTCCCGACGAGGCGACCGGCCCTTTCGAGGACACCGGCCTGGTCGAGTTCGCGGAGCGCGTGCGGTTCCGCCACCAGCTGGTGCGCCCGGCCGTGTACGCCACCGCCTCCTCGGTCGACCGGCGACGGGCGCATCTGGCGCTCGAGGCAGCGTCGGCGGACCACGGCTTCTCGGTCGCGGCCACCATGCACGCCTCCGTCGTGGCGGTGACCCCGGATGAGGAGGTCGCGGGCCGACTCGCGAGTCTGGCCGACGAATCCGGCGCCCGCGGCGCCCTGCTCTCACGAGCCGGCCTCCTCGCACGCTCCAGCGAGCTGACCCGGAGCGGCGCGCTCAGGGACGAGCGCCGCCTCGCTGCCGCGGAGGCCGCTCTCGGTGCCGGTGCCGCCGTCCTCGCCGGCGACCTGCTCGGTGACGTGGAGGAGAGCGGCCTCGCACCGATGAGTCGCGGACGACTCCTCTCGGCCCAGGCCGCTCTGGCGATGTTCGTGGGCGACCCGGCGAGGATCCCGTTCGCACCCCAGACCCTGACCCGCGCCGCCGACGCGTTCTCGTCGGGCTCAGCCGAGCTCGAGCAGCGGAGCCTCCTCACGGCGTTCGCCTACGCGCTCGCCACCGAGAGGTCGACCGAGGGCGTCACGGCCCGCGAACTCGGACAGCGGGCACTCGCCGGCGCGTCCTCGACGGACGGGGTCGTCTCCGACGTCCTCCGGGGGATCCACGCCCATCTCCTCCTTCCCTACCAGGAGGCGGCTCCCCTCCTCCGTCAGGCCGTGTCGGCCGCTCGCGCCGCCGACGACGAGACGCTGATGCAGCTGGGCATGTGCCCGATCCCGCTCGCTCTCGCCGTGTGGGACCCGAGCGCGGCCCTGCAGCTCACTCGACGCATGATCGAGCACGCGACGAGCCGCGGTGCCCTCCAGTCCCTCGACACCATCTACTGGACGCAGTCCACGACGCACCTCCAGCTCCTGGACGTCGCCGCCGCCGGCCGTTCGCTCGAGAACGTCCGCGAACTGAGACGAGCGATCGGGTACCCCGCCGAGCACGTCGTCAATGCCGCCTACCTCGCACTGACGGGCGTGCCGGTGGAGACCGTCGACTCGGTCGCCTCCACCATCCTCAGCACCGGCTTCGGAGGGGCGTGGACGATCGTGCAGATGGGCGCCGGTGTCCGCCTCCTCGCGGACGGGGAGTACGACGCCGCCTACGGACGCCTGAGATCGGTGACGGACGGAGGATTCCCCCACATCTCCCGCCTGGCACTCGCTGATCTCGCCGAGGCCGCCGCTCGGAGCGGGCGCAGGGAGGAGGCGTCGGCTGCCGTCGACGCACTCGACGCCCTCGCGTCCGTCGCCTCGACTCCCTGGATCGTCGGCCTCGCGAGACGCTCCCGCGCTCTCCTCGACGCGAGCGCGTCAGCGGAGGACGAGTACCTCGCCGCGATCGAGTCCTCGACACTCGCCGCTGTCCGCGGAGACCTCGCCAGGGCGCACCTCCTCTTCGGCGAGTGGCTGCGGCGCCGACGTCGACGCCGGGAGGCCCGCGAGCATCTGGCGATCGCGGTTCGCGAGTTCGACGCGCTCGGAGTGGTCCCGTTCGCCTCCCGCGCTCGACGGGAGTTCGCGGCGACGGGCGAGGCGATGCCTCCCCCGGCGTCTGTCGCGGAGCTGACGCCGCAGGAGACCCTCGTCGCGGATCTGGCTGGAGAGGGACGGAGCAACCAGGAGATCGCGGCGGCGCTGTTCATCTCTCCCAACACGGTGGACTACCACCTCCGGAAGGTGTTCCGGAAGCTCGGCATCGCCTCGCGGCGCCAGCTCCTCGAGAGGCACCACGACTAGCGCTCTCCCGACTACGCACGGCACGTGGTCCGCCCCGTCGGGCGTCGCGCCAGGGTGATCACACCAGGCGACACTCGATGAAGGAGAAGCAGATGCCGTTCGTGCGAACCGATGACGGTGCAGAGATCTTCTACAAGGACTGGGGACCCGCCGACGGTCCCGTCGTCCTCCTCAGCCACGGCTGGCCGCTGAACAGCGACGCATGGGAGGCGACGGCCCTCTTCCTCGCCACCCGCGGCTACCGCGCGATCGCGCACGATCGACGCGGGCACGGCAAGTCCACCCAGACCTGGAACGGCAACGAGATGGACTCGTACGCCGACGATCTCGCCTGCCTCATCACCACTCTCGATGTGAGCGGAGTGACCCTGATCGGGCACTCGACCGGTGGCGGCGAGATCACCCACTACGTCGGACGCCACGGCAGCGACCGCGTGGCGAAGGTCGTTCTGGTCTCGGCGGTCCCGCCGCTCATGCTCCGCACCGACAGCAACCCGGCCGGTCTCCCGATCGAGGTCTTCGACGGCATCCGCGCCGGGGAGGCGGCCGATCGGTCGCAGCTGTACCGCGACCTCGCCGACGGGCCGTTCTTCGGCAACAACCGCACCGGCGACGTCCCGCAGGGCACCCGGGACGCGTTCTGGCTGCAGGGCCTCGCCTCCGGCACCCGCAACGCCTACGAGTGCATCGCCGCGTTCTCGGCGACCGACTTCCGCGGCGACCTCGCGCAGATCGACGTGCCCACCCTCGTCATCCACGGCGACGACGACCAGATCGTGCCGTTCGAGATCAGCGGCAAGCTCTCCGCGCAGCTCGTCCCCGGCGCGCGCCTCGTCGTCTACGAGGGCGGAGCGCACGGCCTGCCGGACACGGACCGCGACCGCCTGCACGCCGACATCCTCTCCTTCCTCGAGTCCTGACCACCCACCGACACCGAAGGGCAACCCGCCATGAGCACCCGAGAAGCACCCGACACGATCGTCCTCGTCCACGGCCTCTGGGTCACCCCGCGCAGCTGGGAGGAGTGGAGAGCGCACTACGAGGCCGAGGGCTTCACCGTCCTCACCCCCGCCTACCCCGGGTTCGACATCGAGGTCGAGGCACTCCGCGAGAACCCCGACGTCATCGCGAACCTCACGGTTCCCGAGACGCTGGACCACCTCGCCGGCGTCGTCGAGGCCCTTCCGAAGCCTCCGATCATCATGGGCCACTCCTTCGGGGGTCTGCTCACGCAGATGCTCCTGGCCCGCGGGCTCGGCGCCGCCGGCGCTGTGATCGACTCCGCCCCGACCGAGGGCGTTCGCGTGACTCCGCTGTCGCAGGCCCGATCGCTCTTCCCGGCGCTGAAGAACCCGGCGAACTTCCACCGGGCGGTGGGCTTCACCCCCGATGAGTGGCACTACGCGTTCACGAACACGCTCAGCCGTGAAGAGTCCGACGCCGCGTACGAGCGCTACGCGATCCCGGCACCCGGCAACTGGGTCTGGGCCTACGGGCTGCTGGCGAACTTCCAACCCGGCCGCCAGGCGACCTGGGTGGACTACTCGGTCGATCGCGCGCCCCTGCTCTTCATCGGCGGCGGCGAGGACCACATCATGCCGCCCGCGGTGAACAAGTCGAACGCGAAGCACTGGGCGAAGTCGCCCGCACTCACCGAGTACCACGAGTTCGAGGGGCGCGGCCACTGGACCTGCGGTGAACCCGGCTGGGAAGAGGTCGCCGACTACGCCCTCGCCTGGGCCCTCGCCCACGCGCAGCCCGTCTCGACGAGCGCGAACGCCTAGCCGCTCGGGCTCGAGCCTCCGGTTCACGTGAAGGAGCACCGTGCAGATCACGCGGATCGGGGGCCCGACCCTCCTCGTCGAGCTCGACGGGTGGCGCATCCTCATCGATCCCACCTTCGACCCACCCGGACAGCGCTACGACTTCGGCCTCGGCACGTCCAGCGTGAAGACGCTCGGGCCGGCGCTCCCGCTCGAGGCGCTCGGACCGCTCGACGTGGTCCTCGTCAGCCACGACCATCACGCCGACAACCTCGACACCGCGGGCCGCGCAGCCCTCCCCCGAGCGACCCACGTCATCACCACGACGAGTGGAGCGCGACGGCTGGACCTCGCGCACGCGCGCGGGCTCGCCGCCGGAGAGACGACGTCGATCGAGTCCCCCGGCAAGGGTGCTCTCCGGATCACCGCCACTCCCTGTCGACACGGTCCTCCGCTGAGCGGTCCCCTGGTCGGGGACGTCATCGGCTTCGCCCTCCGCCTCCAGGGCAGAGGGCACCACGACCTGTGGGTCACCGGTGACACGGTGCTCCACCGCAACCTCCTGCAGACCGCCCGCCGGCTCGACGTGGACGTCGCGATCGTGAACGCCGGAGGCGTCCGCTTCGGCCTCACGGGACCGATCCGGTACTCGATGACCGGCGCGGACGCAGTCGGCCTCGTCACCGCCCTTCGACCCCGGGTGGCGATCCCCGCCCACTACGACGGCTGGTCCCACTTCCGCGACGGCGAGGGAGGCATGCGCGCCGCGATCCGACGCGCGCCGGCCGACGTCCGCGAACGGTTCCGGTGGCTCCCCGACGGACGCTCCGTCGATCTCTCGACCCCTCCGCACAGCTCTCCCCCCTCCGAAAGGACACGACCGTGACCGCTCATCGACGCCGAGGACTGCTCGGCCTCACCGCCGCAGCACTCGCTGCCTCCCTGGCCCTCTTCGGAACGGCGGCGCTGCCCGCCTCGGCGGACCCCGCCTCCTCCGGCGGTGTCCTCGCTTCCCGCGCCGCCAAGCCCACCGTCGTCCTCGTGCACGGCGCCTTCGCCGACTCGAGCGGGTGGAGCATCGTCGCGCCCGCGCTCCAGGCGCAGGGCTACCCGGTGATCGCGTTCTCGAACCCCCTCCGAGGCCTCGACTACGACAGCCAGTACCTCCGGGACTTCCTCAGCACGATCCAGGGCCCGGTCGTCCTCGTCGGCCACTCCTACGGAGGCGCCCTGATCACCAATGCCGCCACCGGCAACCCGAACGTGACGTCGCTCGTGTACGTCGCCGCGTACGCCCTCGCCGACGGCGAGTCCGTGCAGGCCGCGAACGCGCTCGGCGGCGGCCACAGCGACCTCACCGATCACCTCGTCATCCGGCCCTTCCCCGGCGCCGCCGAGGGAGACGCCGACGCCTCCATCGACCCCGCCTTCTTCCCCGAGCTGTTCGCGCAGGACCTCCCCAGGGCCGTCACGAAGGTCCTCGCGACCAGCCAGCGGCCCGGCGCTCTCTCCTCCCTCGTCACCCCGTCCGGCATCCCCGCCTGGGAGACCATCCCCAGCTGGTACATGGTCGCGAAGAACGACCGCATCATCCCGCCGGAGGCGGAGCGGGCCATGGCCGAGCGCGCCGGCTCCACGGTCGTCGAGGTGAACAGCTCGCACGTCCCGATGCTCAGCCAGCCGCAGAAGGTCGTCTCCCTGATCACGTCCGCCGCGAAGTGATCACCTCTGCGCGCTCACACCTTCGGGAGGTAGACCCAGGCCGCTCTGCCGGACAGCAGCGTCACGGAGGCGCGCCGGTACGACACCCGTTCGTACCGGTCGGCGGCCGCGAGCTCCTCAGAGGTGATCTCGAGCGCGACGCCGGTCACGACGTCCCGTTCGCCTCCGGCCCTAAGCGCCGGATGCACGTCGGCTCCGCTCATCGCGATCACCTCGGGATCGGTGATGCGCAGCTCGCCGACGACATAGCCGGCGAGGGCGTCGGGAGTGGTCTCCACGGCCCGGCCGAACAGCGCTCGCTGCACCTCGGGGAGCTGGAGAGTCCCGAAGGAGAAGACGATCTCTGGCATCCCCTCACCGTAGCGACCGCCGTCTGCAGGAGGCGACCGTCTCGAGTTCGACGGCGTCTCGACCCCGGCTGTGCCGCTGGCCCCACGGTAGCCCGCGGGCCCGGCACCCCCTAGGTTGGGGGAACCCGCCCCGCACGCCACCGAGTTCCAACGGAGGAACGCCATGGTCACGACATCCCGGCTCCGACGGACCGCGCTCGCGCTGGTCGCGGTCGTCTCTCTCGGGGTGGCGGGTGCCGCGCCGGCCGCCGCTCTCGACGGGCCGATACCCGGCTTCTCGAGGCTCTCGCCCGCGGACATCCGCGACCTCCTCGGGGGTCCGCTCGTCTCGCCGTCGACCTCGGTCGGGTACGGCGGCGCGGTCTCGTCGGTCGACGCGATCGCGAGCCGGGTGGGCCTCGAGGTACTGAAGCGCGGAGGCAACGCCGCCGACGCCGCGGTCGCGACGGCCTCCGCTCTCGGCGTGACCGAGCCCTACAGTGCCGGCATCGGCGGCGGCGGGTACTTCGTCTACTTCGATGCGGCGACGGGCTCGGTGAGCACCATCGACGGGCGCGAGACCGCGCCGGCCGGCATCACCTCCGACGCGTTCATCGACCCGGCGACGGGTGAGCCGTACCCCTTCACCCCCGACCTCGTGTCCTCCGGTGTGGCGGTCGGGGTCCCCGGCACGGTCGCCACCTGGGACGCCGCTGCAGACCGCTTCGGCACCCTCCCGCTCGGGGTCGTGCTGGCGCCGTCCATCGCGCTCGCCGCGGCGGGCTTCCCGGTCGACGAGACCTTCCGCAGTCAGACGCTCGACAACCTCGAGCGCTTCCAGGCGTTCCCCGACACCGCCGAGCTGTTCCTCCCCGGCGGCGATGCACCGGAGGTGGGCAGCACCTTCCGCAATCCCGATCTCGCGAAGACGCTGACCGGCATCGCGCTCCGCGGACCGAGCGCGTTCTACGGCGGCCCGCTGGCCGCCGAGATCGCCGACACGGTCCAGAACCCGCGGGTCGCCTCCGACTCGGCCCTGCCCGCGCCGGCCGGCTCGCTCACCGAGGCCGACCTCGCCGCCTACTCGGTGCTCGAGCAGGCCCCCACCCACGTCTCCTACCGCGGACTCGACGTCTACGGCATGGCCCCCTCCTCCTCGGGCGGGATCGCGGTCGGCGAGGCGCTGAACATCCTCGAGAACCACGACCTCGGGGCGGAGGAGACCGGCAGCGCCCTGCACCTCTACCTGGAGTCGTCCGCCCGCGCCTTCGCCGACCGGGGCGCCTACGTCGGCGACCCGGCCTTCACCGAGGTGCCGACCGAGACGCTGCTCAGCCAGGAGTTCGCGGACTCGCGGGACTGCACGATCGACCCGACGACGGCGTCCGTGCGGCCGGTCGCCTCGGGCGCGATCGACGGATCCGGATGCTCGACCGCACTCACAGCGGAGCAGCCGGACACCGAGAACGTCTCGACCACCCACCTCTCCGTCGTCGACAAGTGGGGCAACGCCGCCTCCTACACGCTGACGATCGAGCAGACCGGCGGCTCGGCGATGACGGTCCCCGGGCGCGGATTCCTCCTCAACAACGAGCTCACCGACTTCTCCCCGGTGTACGACGAGGCGGACCCGAACCGGATCGAGCCGGGCAAGCGGCCGCGGTCGTCGATGTCGCCGACGATCGTGCTCGACGACGGCGCGGTGAAGTTGGTCATCGGCTCACCGGGAGGGGCGACGATCATCACGACGGTGCTCCAGACGCTGGTCAACCGCATCGACCTCGGGATGACGCTGCCGGAGGCGGTCGCGGCGCCCCGGGCGTCCCAGCGCAACACCGAGTCGACCTCGGCCGAGCCCGGGTTCATCGAGGCGTACGCCGACGACCTCGCCCCCTTCGGGCAGCAGCTGACCCCCTCGGGCGATACCTTCACGTCGGCCGCCGAGATCGGCGCGGTCGCCGCGATCGAGGTCGACGCCTCGGGGCTCATGACCGCGGTCGCCGAACCCGAGCGGCGCGGCGGCGGCGTCGCGCTCGTGGTTGACCCGGAGGAGTGACGCCGGGCCGTCGCGCGTCGTGACCGACGTCGACGTCACCGTCCCACACGGGATGGGCGGGGTGCCGCTCGGTCACAGGGGGCGAACGGGAGACTTGCCGCGCACTCCGGACATCGCCGAGCCGTCGAGGCCGGTCGCGGGCTAGGATTCGCGGGACGCGACCCGACGCGGATGGACGGAACCCGGCCGGCCACGATCGTCGGCGCGCCGGAACGTGGTGGCCCCATGGATGCTCGACGACGACTGCTGGTCGCAGCCGGTGCCGTCGCGGCGGTGCTCGTGGCGGGCGCGGTCGTGCTCGACGTGTCCGCGGGGAGCCCCGCGGGCGGCGACGCCTCCTCGAGCCGCCCGATCGGCGCGAGCGAGACGCCCGCACCCGGCGCCGCAGCGACTGCGCAGGCGACCGGCGCCGCCTCCCCCGGCGTCCCCGCCTCCGTGAGCCCGCCGACGCCGGCGGCCCCGGTCGCGGCGGCCGACCCCTCGGCTCCGCTCGAGGTCTCGGGGCCGGCGCCCGTCGAGACCGGGCTGCCGAGCTCGGCCCCGCGCGCGGCGCTGATCGCGCTGCCGCTGCCGGCCGCGGCGAGCGCCGACCGCGCGGTGGTGGCGGGCTACCCGTCGGACGTCGTCGCTCCGCTTCCCGGCTCGATCGTGGCCTCGAGCTCGGTCGAGCCCGCGGGCGAGGTGCTGCGCTCGGGCCTCACGGCGACGGTCGCCCTCACCGCGGAGCAGATCACCGAGCAGTACCGGAGCTCGCTGGCCGAGCGGGGCTTCACCTCGGCGGCCGTCGAGGCGCCCGAGGGCGGCTCCGCGATGCTCTTCACTGCGGGCCAGGACACGGTGAGCCTCGCGGTGGCGCCGACCGGCACGCCGCGGATGAGCTACTCGCTGCTCTCCGTCCTGCACGCTCCGAGCGGCGGCTAGGCATGTACATCTCGCTGTCCGATCGGCCGGACGGCCCGGCGGAGAAGCCCGAGCGCACCTCGGGACCGGCGCGGGTCACCCCGGCCGTGATCGCCCTGGGCATCGTGAGCCTGTTCACCGACGTCTCGTCGGAGTCGACCGCGGCGATCCTGCCGTTTTACATCACGGCGGCGCTCGGGATGTCGACCCTCGCCTACGGCTTCCTCGACGGCCTGTACCAGGGCGTCAGCGCGTTCGTCAGGATCGGCGCCGGCTGGACGGCGGACCGCACCGACCGGCCCAAGGCCGTCGCGCTCGCCGGCTACGGGCTGTCGATGCTGGCGCGGCTGGGCCTCCTGGCCGGCAGCGGGCCGGCCGCCCTCACCGCCGTGGTCGCCGTCGACCGCGTCGGGAAGGGGATCCGCACCGCGCCGCGGGACGCGATGATCTCGGCCTCCTCCGACTCCGCGTCGCTCGCGCGCTCGTTCGGCGTGCACCGGATGCTCGACACCGTCGGCGCGACGATCGGGCCGCTCCTGGCCTTCGTCGTGCTCCTGCTCGTGCCCGACGGCTACGCGACGGTCTTCGTGGTGTCGGCCGCGTTCGCGACCCTCGGGGTGGTCGTCCTGCTGCTGTTCGTGCCGGATCTGCGGACGCGCCCGGCCGGCGTCCCGGCCCGGGTGCGGCTGCCGTGGCGCCGGCTGTGGGATCGGCGCCCGCGCCGCCTCCTGCTGGCCGCAGGGCTCCTCGGCGTGCTCACGGTCGGCGACGGCTTCGTCTACCTCGTCCTGCAGAGCCGGAGCGGCTTCGCGGCGCAGTGGTTCCCGCTGCTGTACGTGGGGACCAACGCGGCCTACCTCGCCCTCGCGATCCCGTTCGGGCGCCTCGCCGACCGCTGGGGTCGGGCGCGGATGTTCGCGGCCGGCCATGTGCTGCTGCTCGCCGTCTACGTGCTGGCCGCCTCGCCCGCCTCCGGGCTGCCCGCGACCCTCGCCTGCCTGCTGCTGCTCGGCGCCTTCTACGCGGCGACCGACGGAGTGCTGGCGGCCGTCGCCGGGGCGAGCGTGCCCGCCGAGATCCGGGCGAGTGGGATCGCGGCGGCGCAGACGGTCGTCGCGGTCGCCCGTCTGATCGCCTCGGTGGGCTTCGGGGCGTTGTGGCTGTGGCTCGGGCGGGAGGGCGCGATGATCGCGGTCGCCGTGGCGCTCACTGCGGCGCTCCCTGTGGCCGCGCTGCTGCTGCGCGAGCGGTTCGCGGAGGGGGCGCGATGACGGAGGGACCGCCGACCGCGCCGACCTCCCGCCTCTCGGACCGCGCGCGCTGGATCATCGCTGTCGTGTCCGCCGTCGCGCTGCTCGGGGGCGCGGCCGCCTACGGCGTGGGTGCGTGGCAGCGCTTCGAGGCGCGCTCCTCGGCCGACTCCGCGGTCGCGGTCGACACCGGCGCGCCGGCGGACGGCGACCGGGTCGTGTTCCGCAACACCGCGAGCGGGGAGGGCTACGGGATGGTCGCCTCCGTGCCGCTGTCGGATCCGGGCGCGGCGCGCACGGTCAGCGACCGGGCCTGCGACCGGGTGGCGGCGACCGCGGAGAGGGAGCTGTGCCTCCGGACCGACCGCGGCGTGCTGACGACCTTCGAGGCTGTGCTGACCGATGCCGAGGGGGCGACGCTGCTCCAGTGGCCGCTGCCGGGCATCCCCAGCCGGGCCCGGATCGGCGACGGGATGCTGAGCACGACCGCGTTCGTCACCGGCCACTCCTACGCGCCGACCACCTTCTCGACCCAGACCGTGATCCGGTCGATGGACCCGGCGGTCCCGGACCCGGGCGATCTGGAGTCCTTCGCGCTGAGCGTCGCCGGCGAGCCGCTGACCGCCGTCGACCGCAACCTCTGGGGGGTCACCTTCGCCGACGACGGCGACACCTTCTACGCGACCGCCGCCTCGGGCTCGCGCACCTGGCTGGTGCGCGGGAGCATCGCGGCGCGGACGCTGACCGCGATTCAGGACACCGCGGAGTGCCCGTCCCTCTCGCCGGACGGCACCCGGATCGCCTACAAGAAGGACGCCGGCGGAGCGGTCCCCGACTGGCGGATCGCCGTGCTCGATCTCGCCTCGGGGACCGAGACGATCCTCCCCGAGGAGCGCAGCGTCGACGACCAGGTGGTCTGGCTCGACGACGGCACCCTCCTCTACGGGCTCCCGCGCGAGGACGCCGCCGGCGACACCGACGTGTGGTCGATCCCCGTCGACGGCGGGGCCGCACCCGAGCTGTACCTCGAGCACGCCTGGTCGCCGTCGGTCGTGCGGCCGTGAGGGACGCCCGCACCGACCCGAGCGGCACACCGGTTCCGGGGTGCCGGCGACGGGCTCAGGAGGCGGAGACGAGGGCGATGTCGCGCCGCATGCCGCGGGCCGCGACTGCCGTGCACAGAGCGCACGCGGCCGCAGTCGCCCCGAGGAGGATCCACATCGGCGCGAACGAGGTCAGAGCCGCGAGAGCCGCCGGCAGAAGGAATCCCACGTACGTCAGCGAGTAGTACGCCGCCGTGATGCCCGCGAGATCCTGGGGGGACGCCAGGGCCTGGGCTCTGGCGAGTCCCGAGACCATCGCGAGCCCGTAGCCGGCTCCGAAGACGGGCGCGGCGACGAGCACGATCCACACCTGGTGCGAGGAGGCGGCGGGAATCAGCAGGAGTGCGCCCGCGGCGATGAGGGATCCCCCCACCAACCCCATGCCCCCGCGGAGGTACTTGGCGAGGTGGCCCGAGAAGAACTGCGTCACCCAGCCGACACCGAGAGTGATGACCGTCACGAGGGTGGCGAAGCCGACGGTGAAACCGGGGATGCGATCACTCACCAGGCTCGGACCGACGGCGAACGACAGAGCCGGTGCCGCGAACACCCAGGGGGCGAGAGGGAGGACGACCCGGAGGAACGTCGACCGGGCCGTTCGCGGGACGCGCAGATTCCCGAGCAGCCTCTTCGCGCCGGGGTCGAACCGTCGGGTCTCGGACGCCCACAGCAGGACGATCACGGCGACCGCGCACGCGGCGATCTGCACGAGGTACGGCAGCACCGCAGGCCACGGACCCCACTGGGCCAGGGCCCCGCCGATGCCGGCGCCGCCCCCGAAGCCGATGGTGAGCATGCCGGCGGCGCGCCGGGCACCCGCCGTCGACCATCCCTCCGCGATCGAGAGCTCCTTGATCCAGGAGGTGCCGACCACCATCCCGGCCGCGACACTGAGGCCGCAGATGAAGCGTCCGACGCAGAGCCCGACGAAGCTCGAGCTCGAACCCGCGAGCACGACGCTTCCGAGGATTCCGAGGACGAGACCCACGATCAGCACCGGTCGCCGTCCGTAGCGGTCCGACCACGCTCCCGAGAGCGCGAACCCGGGAACGATCCCGAGGACGTAGGTTCCGAGCAGGATGTCGACCTGCACTTGCGAGAAGCCCTCCACCTGCCGGTAGTACTGCATCAGCGGCAGGAAGTGGTTGCCACCCCAGCCGAGGACGATGAGCGCGGGGGCGACGAGGAGCCAGGACCGGGTGCGCGGGACATCGATGACGGGGTCCGCTTCGCCGGCTGTGCCGCGGAGGGGGGAACTACTCATCCACGTCGGGCTGGTAGACCTTCCGGAACGCGTCCTTGCGAGCGATCTTCCCGCCGCGGAACTCGTAGATGTCGCAGCCTCGCGTGACCTGGGGTTCTCCGTCGGGGCCGGGTCCGGTGAAGGACCAGGTGGCCGCACCGCGGGACCCGGCGATGATGGGCCGCTCCTCCTCGTGCCGCTCCTGTCCGGTGTCGAAGGCGAGCATGAGCGCGAAGCCCTCGCGGACCTGCTCCTTCCCGGACCAGGTCCGGCCGGGCTCGGGGCCGACGGACGCGCTGTAGACGCAGTCGTCGGTGACGTGACTCATCAGCGCCTCGAGGTCGTGGCGGGTCCAGGCGTCACTGAACGCCGCCAGCACTTCGGGCGTCATCTCGCTCGTGCTCTGGTCGGTCGACGAGGAATCATTCATCAGTGAACTTCGGTCCTTCGAGTCGGTGGACCGTCGGCGGTCGCTCTGCGACCGTGACAGGTGTCGGATCGCGGGGGCAATGCCCTCTAGCGGCCATGTCCGGAAGCGGACGACGGATGGTCGGCGGGTCCTACTCCGGAGGCTGCGGCGGTACCTGCCGGTCGGTTGCCGTGAGAGGCGTCGACCGGTCGGCGGCTGCTCGCCGGAACGGTGCTCCGGCGATCTCCCGCTGTTCACTGGACACCCCTAGCCTCACCGCTGTGGCGATGACCAGAACCGCGTCTGCCCGGACCCACCGGAGCCGGGCGTCGATCCTGCTGACAGTGCTCTCGGTGGTGGTCGGGGTCCTCCTGCTGGGGCATGCCGCGCTGCAGGGGGTCGGCGCGGTGATGTTCTGGAGACCCTGCTGGTCCGAAGGATACGAGAGCGCAGAGTGCTCCTCCCTGCAGTACGAAACGCCGTCGCCGGTGTCGCTCCTGCCGTTCTGGATGTGGTTCGTGGAGGTGCTGCTCGCCCTCGTCGCGATCGGCGCCTCCGTCGCAGCGGGCAGACGCCTCCGGTCCGCCGGCCTCGCCCTCGTCGCCGTGCTGGCGTCGAACCTCCTGATCGACTACGTCCTCACTCCGGTGGTCAACGGGGGCTACTCCTCGGCGGACGACCCGCCGGGTTTCGGGCTGATCGGCGCCGCCTTCCTCGCCATCGCCGGAGCACTGATGCTCCGTGTCGCGATCCCGGATCGCAGACCGCCCTCCTGACTCGGCTCCGCGTCCCGGCAGCGTGCGGAGGAGGTCGGGGCGTCCGTCCCGCCGGCACCTTCGGAGACCCGGAGATCGCCCGCGACCGACCGCTCGAAGATCTGCGGCGATCAGGCAGGAGCGGTCGCCGACGTGACGCCTGCGACCGCTCCTCGAATGACGCGACGTCAGGCGCAGCGGGCGATGTACTGCCCCTCAACGGGAGCGCTCCGCCTCCATCCCTGCCGACACGAGGAGCTCAGCGGGCGGCCCGGTGCCCCGCGGCCGCCCGCGCGCGCCGCACCGCTCCTCCCGGTGGGGTGACACGCTGTCGGGTCGTAGAACGCCGGCCGTCTCGATCGGGTGACGCGCCGGGCGTTGCGATGCGCGTCTCGCAGTGGATGTAGAACGACGCGTAGGCGAGCGCGGCGATCCCGATGAAGGTGGGGAGAGCCACGGCGCCGGGTGTCTCGCCGAGTTCCTTCCCGGTCACGAGAAGGGCGCCGATGATGAACACGAGGCTGAAGAGCTGGGCTTGGAAGACGGTGCGGAAGGCGCTCCATCGGGCGTCGATCAGCAGGTGCGCGTTCACGACACCGGGCAGAGTGAGCACGGCTCCGATCACCTGAGCTGTGAGAGGGGTGAGTGCCCAGGGCCAGGCGTCGAGCACGAGTGCGGGCGCGAGGAACAAGGCGAGTCCCGCGGCCGTGACGATCAGACCGAGCGTGGCGAGCATCACTCGGAGGGGCAGCGGGATCCTGTACTCCCGGGGCGCGTCCGAGCCGTCGTCGACGCGTCGATGGAGCCGGATCTCGATCAGGACGAATACCGGGGCGACGAGGTACAGGGCGATCCAGGCGATGAAGGAGGGATGCCCGGCGTGGAAGCGGTCGAGGTGCTGGAGCGTCGCGGCGAGGAGGAGGGAGGCGAAGACGAGCACCGCGGGCATTCCTCGTCGTACGGCTCGCCAGCTTCCGACTCGAGTGCTCGCACCGAAGAACCAGATGCCACCGAGGTAGGCGCTCCCCAGGAGCATCGCGGTGAGGGGCGGCTCGATGGTCCAGGCGAAGAGCGTGTCGGTCTCGCCCGGCAGCACGTAGAGCAGGAAGCTCGCGACGACGAGGAACGGAAGGAGGACCAGAGCGAGCGATCGGTGGTAGACAGCGACGGCGCTTGCTCGGCGTACGGCCCGTGCTCCGGCCAGGCGGGTCTGCCCTCTCACAGCGAAGAGCCTTCCGACCGGTCCGCGGACGGCGCCGTGACCTCGAGGGTCACCGGCGCCCGAGTCGGCGGGCTCGGATGCAGTGCGAACTGGACCGCGTCCGATGTCTCGAGTCGGCGTCCTTCGGCTCGTGCGCTCTCGAACTCCGTCCGGTCGTCACCGGCGAGGATCGGGGCGATCACCTGCTGGTGGAAGGAGAACGAGGGGGCGTTGTAGAGGCCGGTCCGTTCTCGCAGCACCTCTGCAGCCCCGAGCAGTCGCCCCGCCCGATCGATCTCGCCGCGAGTCGCGGCGATGGCGACGAGTCCCTCGAGACCGTAGGCCATGCCTTCGGCGTGCCCGGAGCGGGAGGACGCGGCAAGACTCTGCTCGAATCGGGAGCAGGCACTGTCGGTGTCGCCGAGCAAGAGCTGCGCCCAGCCGAGGTGGTGAACGGCGATCGCCTCGCTCAGGGTGTCCTCCTGCTGGTGGGACAGGGACATGCTCTCGTCGAACCTGTTGAGTGCGCGCTGGATCTTGCCTGCGAGCATCGCCGAGCGGCCGAGGGTCACCAGGGCGAGCGCTTGTCCCCAGGCATCGTCGGCGGTGCGGAAGAGGGTCAGCGCGGTCTCGAGTTCCTCGTCTGCGCGATCCGGGTCCGATGGCGTGCCGGCGAGGAGCGCGAGCGCCATGGACGTCCGCGCGAGAGCCTCGTGGGCCGACGCACCGGTGGAGCGGAAGAGCTGGGCGCTCTCGGTGAGTCCGGGGAGGACCCCTCGATCCGGGTCCTGCCAGAACGTGATCGCGCGGGTGAAGTAGAGACTGGTGGCACGGCTGAGCTCGGGGAGGTCATCCTCGGAGTTCAGCATCTCGTGCATCCATCCGTGGACCTCGCCGAGAAGCCCGCCGACCCACCAGTAGACGTAGAGGTTCCAGGCGAAATTCGAGAGGTGGTCCCACTGACGCCGCTCGATGAGGTATCGGACCACTGCACGCAGATCGTCTCGCTCGTCTGCCAGCGCGATGACGGTCTCGGCTTGGTGTCGGCCCTTGAGCTGTGGCGCAAGCGAGAGGGCTCGGGCGGTGTAGTAGTGAGCGTGGGACAGGCGCGCCGACTCGAGCGAGCCGGTGTCCTGGAGGACGCGACGCGCGAAGTCCTGCACGGAGCGGAGCATCGTGAAGAGTGCGCGGTCTCCCCTGTCCTGCTGCTGGATCAGGCTCGCGTCCACGAGGGCGCCGAGGTCGCTCAGCACGTCGGCGCTGTCGTCGGCGAGATGTTCCGCCGCCTCGAGGGAGAATCCTCCGGCGAACACGCCGAGGCGGTGCATCAGCGTCCTCTCGTGATCGGTGAGCAGCTGCACGCTCCACGCGATCGTCTCCTCGATGGTGTGCTGGCGGGTGGGGAGGTCGCGGGCGGCTCCGGGAAGAGGACGATGCTGGCGGAGCCTGAGCAGTAGCGCAGAGGGGGGGAGAAGTCGGATGCTGGCGGCGGCCAGCTCCAGAGCGAGAGGCACGCCGTCCAGGTGCTTGCACACGCCGACGATCGCTTCGACGTTCTCGTCGGTCACCTCGAAGTCGGGTCTCAGGGACCTCGCGCGCTGCACGAACAGTTGCACCGCGGGAGACTCCAGTGCCTGATCGGGATCAGGATGCGACCCGGTGGGAAGCGCAAGAGGTCTGATCGGGACCATGTGCTCGCCGACGATCCGCAGCAGCGTCCTGCTGGTGACGAGGAAGGAGAGCCCGGGTACAGCGGCGAGGAGAGCGGTGATCGTGTCCGTCGCACCGAGGACCTGCTCGAGGTTGTCCGCGATGATCAGCATCGTGCGCTCGCGGAGAGCCCTCTCGAGGGTGTCGATCAAGCGTTCGGAGCCCGTATCGCGCACGCCGAGTGCCTCTGCCATCGCTGCGGGGACGAGGGCTGCATCCGTCACGGACGCGAGCGGCACGAAGACCACTCCATCGGGGAAGGCGCTGCGCGATGACCGGCCCGCCTCGATGGCGAGGCGGCTCTTGCCGATGCCGCCGGGTCCGGTGAGGGTCACCAGGCGCGCGCGGTCGTGTACGAGAAGAGTGTCGATCGCAGTGAGTTCCTCTTCTCGCCCGACGAACGCCGTCAGCGCCGTCGGGAGTGCTTGAGGTGCTCGACGGCCCTCACCCGGGCGGATCACGATCGAGCGGTCGTCGTCCGATGCTCGGTCATCGCCGGCGTCGAGGTGTGCTCGGGCAGCGTCGAAGCGGTCGGCGAGGAGCGTGGCGAGATCCGCCTCGACGAGCTCGCGCAGCTCGTCCACCGTCTCGAAGGACTTGTAGGAGGCGCGGTCGTCGTTGCGGATGCGCTGGAGGAGCGCGACCAGGCGGGCTTCGGGCGGCTCGCCGGTCTCCTTGATGTAGATGAGGCGGGGCATGGTCGCCGGCGCGAGGTTGTACTCGTCCTCGAGGCCGGACACGGTCTCGTCAGGGGCGACCCAGCCGTATCGGTGCCCGTACACGCCGAGGAAGATCTCGCTGCGCTGCAGGTATGCGCGGTACAGGTCCCGTGGGGGGTGCGGGCGAGCGCCGAGCTCGAACATCACCGGCGCGAGTCGCATCCGCTCGACTGCCGCGCGCACGGCCCGGCGCTCCTCCGCGAGTTCGCGGAGCGTGGAGCTCACGAACACCCGGAGAAGCTGATCGGGGGTGCGGATCGACAGAGGACTGTGATCCGGTGCTCGATCGCGGTGTGCGCTGAGCGGAAGGGACGCCGACGGGGTCGCGAGCAGGTCGACGGCGCTCATCGTTCGGCCGGGATCCGGTGCGCGAGGTCGTCCGGCGCGGCGTCGGCCGAGAGCGCGCGGCTGCTCGTGGAGGTTCGCGGTTCGAGGGTGTGCGCGCTCCGGATGATGCCGCGGGGATCCACGGACTTCTTGACGGCCCGGAGCCGCTCGAGCACGTCGGGCGCCCAGAAGCGCTCCGGTGCCTCGCGGACCTCGCGGAAGTTGCTGTAGTCGATCGAGGAAGCCCACGGTGCGAGAGCCAGGCGGACGGAGGTGATCGCGGTGATCACGGCAGCGGCCGCCTGCGGAGACGGCGCGATACCGGCCGCGTACAGGAGGAATCGACCCGGGAGGTGGTCGACGGCGCCGCCGCCCGCTGGTCGCCCGAGGGCGCCACCCAGGTGACGGAGGTCGACGATGAGCAGGGCGCTCGGATCCATCCCCGCGGCCGAGCCGAGCAGCGCGTCGACGACCTCGGGCGTGAGCGAGTCCAGGATCATCCCGTCGCCGATCACGGGGACAGGGTCCGAGGGGTCGAGGTGGAGTCCGGCGAGGGCGGTGGCGGGGATCCGCGTGAACGTGTCGATGCTGGGCTCCAGAGCTCGAAGGGGGGCCAGCAGCCGCTGGGCGACGTCCTCCGGAGCATCGATCGCACCGTCGACGCCGACGAAGGACTGTCCGCGCAGGAAGTCGGGAAGGTCGGGCAGCCGAGGGAAGTGAAGAATGCGGAAGCAGGTCGTCGCGCGCTCATCGAGGTCCTCCGTCCAGCGGGCGTACTCCTCGAGGACGGATCGTGTCTGTTCGAGGGGGAAGAGGAGCATGCCTGCGGAGACCTCGGAGACGGGATACACCCGGAACTCGAGCGCGGTGACGATGCCGAAGTTGCCTCCGCCTCCTCGAACAGCCCAGAAGAGCTCGGCGTGCTCTTCCGCGGTCGCTCGGAGGAGGTTTCCATCGGCGAGCACCAGCTCGATGGCGGTCACGGAGGACGCGGCGAGGCCGCGCGATCGGGACAGCCAGCTGTAGCCGCCGCCCAGCGTGTAGCCCACGATGCCGACCTCGCCGGAGGATCCGGCGAGTGCGGCGAGGCCAGTGCCCTCCAGCGCGGCGGTGGCGACGCCCCACGTCGCTCCCGCTTCCACGCGCATCGTCTGCTTCTCCGCATCGACTCGGACCGAGCGCATGCGCGCCGTCCGGATGAGCACGGTCCCGGCGAGGTCGCCGACGGCCGTGGCGAGGTGCCCGGTCGACTGCGCAAGGACGTTGAGGCCGAGAGCTGTCGCGTACCGGACGGTCGCGCTGACGTCGGCCGCGTCCACAGTGAAGACCACAGCGGCGGGCTGCTGATCGGCGGTGAGGTTCCACGCCGCCCGGGCCTTGTCCCAGTGGGGGTCGGCGGGTCCGACCACGGAACCGAGAAGAGTGAACTCGAGATCCTCGAGGGGAGTGCGGGGGTTGTGCTGGGGAAGACGGTGGGGGCCGGCGACGGTCATGAGTGCTCCTGAGAAGGGGGGATCGCAGCGGTATCCGCGACCGAGGCAACGATGACGGCGAGGCGCACATCGCGACCATCCCCGCGCACGAGTGGATGCCTGTCGGCAGATCCCTCATCTCGGGGATGGTGTACGGGGCAGGCGCGTGCGACTCTGTGGCATGCCCATCCCCGAGCTCCTGTCCTCTGATGAGCTCGGCCGAGCCAGGAGCCGGATCATCGCAGCCGCTGAGGCGGCACCGACGGCCCAGGCATTGTTCAGCTCGGTGTCCGCAGGCCTTGCCGAGTTCGTGCCGGCGGACGCCTCCGGCTGGTTCGGGGTGGACCCGACCACGTTGCTTCCTTCCTGGCCCGCCCGCATCGAGAACGTCGAGGCCGGGCAGTGCGAGACGTACTGGAGGCGCGAGTTCCTCGAGGACGACACCCTCCTGGTCAAGGACCTCGCGGTCGGGCCGCGCTCCACCGGGGCCATGCAGGCCGAACTCGGCGGGCTCATGGCCCGCAGCGCCCGGTACCGGGAGTACCTGGAGCCCAACGGCTTCCACGACGAGCTGCGCTCCGCCTTCCGCACTGGCGACTCGACGTGGGGAGTGGTCGTCCTCTTGCGCCGCGACGACCTGCCCGCGTTCTCACCGGCAGAAGTGCACTTCTTCGAGACCCTCTCGCAGCCGCTGGCCGAGGTCATGCGCCAGAAGCTCCTGGTCGACGGCGCAGGGCAGCGCCCCGATACCGGCCCGGGCATCCTGACCTTCGATCTCGACGGCGTTCTCCTCGCCGCGAACGACGACGCACTGCACTGGCTGGATCAACTGCCGAACAGCGTGATCACCGACGAGATGCCGACCGCGCTGACCACCGCGCTCGCGCACGCCAGGGCCGTCGAGCACGGTCGCGCACACGGAACCGGCGAGATGCTGCTGCCATCGCGCTCAGGGCAGTGGTTGCGGATCCGGGCATCAGCGCTGCGCGGATCGACAGGTGAACCACGGGCCTTCGCGGTGACCATCGATCCGACGACCCGCCGAGACCTCGCACCGATGCTCGCAGAGGCCTACGGGTTGTCGCGTCGCGAGCTCGAGGTCACGCTGAGATTGGCACGAGGAGAGTCGACGACCGCGATCGCGGACTCCCTGTTCCTCTCCGAGCACACCGTGCGGGATCACGTCAAAGCCGTGCTCATGAAAACCGGCGTGTCGTCCCGGGCCGCCCTGGTGTCCCACCTGTTCTTCGAGTACTCGCATGCGGCCGGCCCGGAGGTCGTCCACCTCTGAGAGGCGCTGCTGACAATGGGCCGCCCGGATCCGCGTGAGAGGTGACGCACTCAGCGGGAGCCGACCCACCGCTCGTTCCGCGCGCCGTCTGTCACCGCGGCGTCAGTGCGGGCACCGGTCACTCAGCCGAGCAGTCGCAGCCGCGAAGAACACGAGCAGCAGCGCGGTCCGGCCGCGACCGGCGGCGAGGATCCCGCTCGTGCGCCACAGCCGCCGCCAGGTCACGAGCGCTGACGCGAAGACGACGCACGCGACGTTCGCGGTCAGGCCGAGGTACCAGCCTGGAATCCCGATCGCGGCCGCCGCGGCGAGGGCGCCCGTGATGACGCCGAACCGCGCCAGATGCACGGCGACTCCGAAGAGGACGGCCCGCGTCCGATCATGTGACTGGCGCACGCTAGCACCGCGTGACCCGAGCGGACGACGACGTCAGGCTCGGGAGCCGTGCTTCCGCACATGGCCGGCGATCGCCGGCACGAGCTCGACCCACGTCGCGGGCGGCGGTGCCTGGTGGCCGACGCCGTCGAGCACCATCAGGCTCGCTCCGAGCGCCTCCGCGAGCGCCTCACCGTGCGCCGGCGGGAAGAGGGGATCGGACGAGCCGTGGACGACCAGCGTCGGCACCCCGCGCAGCACGGAGAGGTCGAGAGGAGGCGCGCTCTCCGCGACGAGGAAGTGGTTCGCGGCCGACGCCATCGACGGCGTCCGGTGACGAGATGCGGGCGGCGATCGGGCCGCGAGTCGACGACGACGACGCCGAGGTCCTCACGGAGGTGTTCTGGGCTGCGTTGCACGGGCTCGTCCTGCTCGGCCAGGGCGGGCGTCTCCGGCCGGATCAGCATCTGGACCGCATCGACCTGATGGTGGATCGACTCCGCCCAGGCAAGCCCTGACGACTCCGGCTGCCCCTCTCGGGACGATCCACTGCAGCACCTGGTCGAGACGCGGGTGATGCGCGTCTCGGATCCGGGCGATGACCTGCACCGGGTGAGCGTTCCGCTCTGAGTCATCTGTGCTGGAGCGTTACAGACTGCCGCCCGATCCTCGGAGTGCTGCGAGTACGACGTCGTCGAGCACGGAGACGAAGAAATCGCGTCGGAGGGGTTCGCTGCCGGCACCGAGGCGGTGGGTACTCATCGCGGGGATCACCTCTGCCAGGACGGCCACGCGTTCCGTCGTCTCCCGAGGCACCCGGCCCTGGTCGATCGCCCTCTCGAGGAGGCGACGATAGATCTCGACGTACGGTTCGGTGACCTCGGCCCTGATCACGTCGGCCAGGCTCCCAGAGCTTCGAGCGGCGACCATGAGACCGGCGAAGATCGACGACCGCCGGTCGGCCCCGCCGAGCCAGGGGGAGTCGATCACGGCGAGCAGATCAGACCGCAGAGACCCCCGGTCGGGGAGGAGATCGATCTCCGGGGGTCGTCCGATCGAGCGGATCGCGGCCAGGACGAGGGCGTCCTTCGTGGGCCAACGGCGGTAGAGGGTCGTCTTGGCCTTGCCGGTGCGGGTGGCGACGTCGTCGAGGGTGACGCGCTCGTAGGCGCGTTCGGCGAGCAGATCGAGAGTCGTCGCCAGGATCAGCGCGTCGCTCGAGCGGTCGTACGGGCGGCCGGGCTGCGGTTCGCTCGATCGCGGGCCGCCGGGCTGCCGGGCAGGGGTGTCCATCCACCGAAGACTACGGCCGCTCATCGAATTACGCTACTTGGCAGTAGCGTAATTCGTGTCGAGAGCCGCCGATCGGTGGCCGGGCGAAGGAGAAGACCATGAAGATCAAGGATTCGGTGTTCGTGATCACAGGCGCGTCGTCCGGTATCGGGGCTGCGACCGCTCGAGCCGCGTCGGCCGCCGGGGCGCGGGTCGTCCTGGCCGCCCGGCGGGAGGACCGCGTGCGAGACCTCGCGGCGGAGCTCGACGGAGCGATCGCGGTGCGCTGCGACGTCACCGACCAGGCGCAGGTGACGGCGCTGGCGCAGGCGGCGCTCGATGCTTTCGGACGCATCGACGTGCTCGTCAACAACGCCGGTCAGGGCCTCCAGGCCGAGACGGAGCAGATCTCGCTCGATGACTTCCGCGGCGTCCTCGAACTGAACCTCGTGGCGCCGTTGGCCATGATGCAGGCCGTTCTGCCGGCCATGCGCCGTCAGGGTGCGGGCAGCATCGTGAACGTCAGCTCCGGGACGACCTTCGCCGATGTCCCGGGAACGGGCGGCTACGTCGCATCCAAGATCGCCCTCGAGCGTCTGTCCGCAATCGCCCGGAACGAACTGGAGGGGACGGGAGTCCTTGTATCGACGATGATCCCCTTCGCCACCGACACCGAGTTCCTCACCTCGATCCGAGCGGGTCGCGCCGCCGCGGAAGCGATGACGGCCGGAGCGACTTTCGACGCACCCGAGCACGTCGCTGACGCGATCCTCGAACTCGTCGAGAGCGGCGAGCCCAGGAAGGACCTCGTTCCCGCGGCATACGGCGGAACGCGCTGATCCTGCCCGCGCGTCACAGCACGGGCAGAACGCTCGACTGATTCAGGCCCGGCTGCGGGCGTCGGCGGGCAGCGCCCGGTACTCGCGCCAGGCGGCGAGGAGCTCGGCGCGGTCGCCGTTCGGGTGCTCGGCGTGCCAGGCGCGGGTGAAGCGGTTGAGCTCGAACTGCGGCTCGATCGGCCGCGGCTCGTTCGATCGCGAGGCGTGCCAGAAGGCCACCGCATCGCCGAGCGTCCCCCCACCCGACGCGAGATGCTGGCGCATCGCGGCGTCGAAGCGGAACGACGGCCCGACCTGATCGAGGAACCAGGCGCGGAGAAGCTGGCTCGCCCGTTGACCCGCCGGGACGACGGTGTCCGAGGTCAGCGGGCCGGCGAGCTGCGGCGTGGCGGCCTGCCGAGGAGGAGCGGTCGTCGTCCGGCCCGCGAGGGAGTCGGCGAGACGCTCGGTCAGCGCGGTCTTGGCTCCCGATGCGCTCACGCCGCGGGCGCGCGCGAACGCGGCGAGCTCGTCGCGGAGCCAGTACCAGCGGCGGAACTCGGCCTCGGTCAGCCGGTCATCGAGCGGGGGCCTGGTCTCCTCCGTCCCGCCGCCGGGGTCCGTGTCCGTGCGGGAGGCGGGTCCGTCCGTCGTCGACATGGGCTCATCCTCCTCGTGTCCGCCGTGCGGAGCGAGGCATGCTGGGGCCGTGAGCAGACGCATCGGCATCCTCGGGTACGGCCGCATGGGAGCGCCCGTCGCGCGGCGCCTCCACCGGCACGGGTTCGACGTGACGGTGTCGGACATCGACGAGGGGGCGCTGGAGCGCGCGCGTGCCGAGGGTCTGCCGACGGCGCCGGACGGTGGTGCGCTGGCCGCTCGCTCGGACACGCTGATCACCGTGCTGCCGGGGCCGATCGAATGCCGGGACGCCCTGACCGGAGCGGACGGTGCGCTCGGAGCGCTGGCTCCGGGCGGTGTCTGGCTCGACTTCACGAGCAACGATCCGCGGAGCGTGTCGGCCCTGGTGGTGGAGGCGGCGGGTCGCGGTGTCGGCTCGGTCGCGGCTCCGATGCGGGGCGGGCCGGCGGACGCCGCCGCGGGCACGCTCGGCTTCTACCTCGCGGGGGAGCCCGCGGAGGTGCGGGAGGTGTCGGGCATCCTCACCGCGCTGGGGCACGATGGCTCGGCCACCGTCGTGCAGACGGATCCTGCGCTCGGGCACGTCGCGAAACTGATCGCGAACACCCTCTGGTTCGGGCAGGTGATCGCGGTCACCGAGGTCCTCCTCCTCGGCCGGGCGCTGGGCTGGGACCCGTCCGCGCTGCACGCCGCGCTGCTCGAGAGTCCCGGCGCGAGTGCGTTCCTCGAACGGCACGCGCCGTCGATCCTGGCCGGCGACCCCCTGCCCGACTTCTCTCTCGGCCGCGTGGTCGAGGAGCTCGAGACGGTCCTCCGACTCGCGGAGGAAGCCGGGACGCCGCACGAGACGATCGAGCTCGTCACGCGCCTGCACCGGGAGGCCCTCGCCTCCTTCGGCGACGTGGACGGCGAGCTCCTCGCTGCTGCACTGCTCGAGGAGCGGGCGGGCCGCCCTCTCTCAGCCGACGTGCCGTCCCGTCGGGATACGCGCACGGAGGCCCGCTGACGCAGGTCGTCTCTCGGTGCTCGCCGTCTCGGAGAGACGTCATGCCCTGCGCGTCGTCCGTTCTCGTGGGGGGCCGCTGGTCGGCCGGGGAAGCGGGTGCTCACCGTTTGAGGACCTCGACTTTGATCATCTGCACGGCGCTCACCCGGAGCCCCGGGGTCGAGACCGCGGCGATCTTGCGGAGGAAGCGGTCGTCGTCGAGCTGGTCGAGGAGCAGTCGGGCGAGGTCGGCGCGGGAGCAGAAGCCGCCCTCGATCTCGTTCTCGGCCACGGCATAGCCCCGGCCGGGGTCGTTGCTCAGTCCCGGCGGGCGCACGATGGTCCAGTCGAGATCGCTCGCCGAGACGAACGCCTCCATCGCGGTCATGTCGTCGTAGACCGTTCGGCCGAAGAAGCGCCGCATGACCGTGTACGACAGTCTCTGCAGTGCGCCGTGCTGCAGGTGAGACGGCTGCACTCCTGAGGACGTCACCACCATCAGCCGTCGGCGTCCGTGTCGGAGCAGGGCCGCGACGAGGAGCTGGGAGCTCACGGAGTAGACGTTCACCGGGTGGCGGGTGAAGGACGCTCCGATGGTGCAGATGACGGCGTCGGTGGCCGCGACCGCCGCGTCGATCACGGTCGGATCGGTCGCATCGCCGGCGATGATCCGCAACCTCTCGTGCTCGAGGGGGAACGTCTCGGGGTGGCGGGTCAGCGCGTGCACCTCGTAGCCGCGGGCGAGCGCCTGCTGCGTCGTCTCCCGACCGGTGGGTCCGTTCGCTCCGAGGATCAGGACGCGGGAATGCCGTCTCGATCCATCGGACTCGTCGTTTCCGGTGTCCGTCATGGCACTCCTCCGCTAGTAACAGAAAGCTGTTAGTGAGAGGGTACGGAGGCAACCTGATGGAAGGATGGGGACGTGAGGGAAGCGGAGAGTGGCGCCGCGTCTCGGCTCGATGGAGTTCTGGCGTGGAACTTCACGCGCGCCGCGCGCCTGATCGGCAATCGCCTGGCGGACCGGCTCGACGTCCACGGGATGAACCCCATCCAGTTCGGCGTGCTCGCCTTTCTCGCCCGGGACGAGGAGCTCACGACAGCCGAGATCGCTCGGGCGGTGCTGCTGCGTCCGCAGAGCGTGGTGCCGCTCCTCGACCAGCTCGAGGCGCGCGGCCTCACCCGGCGTACCGGCGGCAGGGAGAGAGGCCGTCGCAACCCCGTCCAGATCACCGCTCGCGGACGCGCTGCCCTCGAGGACGTCTGGACGATCGCGGAGGAGACGAACGACCTGACCGACGTCGGCCTCACGCCGATCGAGAGCGAAGAGCTGAACCGTCTTCTCCTGAAGGTGATCGGCCCCACCGGGTGACGCCGGACCAGCGCTGACGGCGACCCGCTCGGCGTGGCGGGCTCACGGTCGACTCCTCGGGCGACGTGGACGGCGAGCTCGTCGCCGCCCCTGTGGTCGCTGCACGTCATCCGCCGAGGGTGACGCGGAGGATCTTCTCGTTGCTGTTGTTCGGGATGCTGTCCTTGTCCCCGCTGTTCGAGGTCGTGAGCCAGAGGCCGCCTCGTCCGTCGGGTTCGACCGTGCGCAGACGACCGTAGGTGCCGATGAAGGATGCGGTCGGGGTGGCGAGGGTGTCGCCGGTGATGGGCGCGCGGTAGAGGCGGGTCCCGCGGAGGCAGGCGATGTAGACGACGTCGCGGACGATGGCGAGGCCCGAGCAGGAGCCCGCGCTGGTCGGGTACGTCTGCTTCGGGGCGATGAAGCCGGGGGTGGAGCAGGTGCCGGCGGTTCCCTCGCAGGCGGGCCAGCCGTAGTTGCCGCCGCGGACGATGAGGTTCGTCTCGTCCATGACGCTGTTGCCGAACTCCTGCTCCCAGAGCCGTCCTTGCGAGTCGAAGGCGAGTCCCTGGGGATTGCGGTGCCCGTAGCTCCAGACGGCGTTCCCGAAGGGGTTGTCGGCGGGGATGGTGCCGTCGGGGTTGATACGCAGGATCTTGCCACTGAGGGAGGCGAGGTTCTGGGCGGTGGCGGTGTTCTGGCCGTCGCCGGTGCTGATGTACAGCTTCCCGTCGGGGCCGAAGCGCAGTCGACCGCCGTTGTGGTACTTGTTCCGCAGGATCCCGGAGGCGAGGACCTGCGTGGTGCTCGTGTCGAGGCGGTCGCCGATGAGCTTGAGGCGGATGACCCGGTTGTCGGTGGGAGAGGTGTGCATGACGTACAGCCACTGATCCGTCGCGAAGGTGGGCGACACCGCGATGCCCAGGAGGCCGCCCTCTCCGTCCGTGCTCTGGACGTTGGGCACCGTCCCCAGGGTGGTCTTGACGCCCGTCGCGGGATTCAACCGGATGAGGTCCTGCGCGTCGCGGCGCGAGTACAGGACGGTCCCGTCGGAGAGAGTGGTCAGCCCCCAGGGGATGTCGGTGTCGGTGGTGGTCTGGGTGACGGTGCAGAACTCGGTGCTGCAGGCCGCGCCGGTGGTCACGGCGGCCGCAGCGCTGCGGGCGGAGGCGTTGCCCTGGGCGTCGACGGCCGCGACGGTATAGGAGTAGCCGGTGTTCGCGGTCAGGCCGCTCTCGGTGAAGGTCAGGGGCGGTGCTGCCGTGCCGGTGCCGGTGACGGTCCCGACCTGGGTGGAGCCGCGGAAGATCGTGTAACTGCGCACGCCGACGTTGTCGGTGCTCGCGCTCCAGGTGAGGGTGACGGCGGTGCCGGCCGCTCTCGCGGTGAGGCCGGTCGGGCGGGTGGGCGCCTGGGTGTCGACCGTGCACTGCGGCACCGTCACCGCGACGGTGGCGCTGGCCTGGGAGATGTTGCCGGCGGCGTCGCGGGCGTTCACGTACAGCCCCCACTGCGCACCCGGCGTCACGTCGATGCTGGTCGAGGTGACGTTCCCCGCGACAGCCTTCATGAACTGACCGTCGTGGTACACGTCGTACCCGGTCACTCCGACAGCGTCCGTCGACGCGTTCCACGAGAACGTCGCCGTTCGGCAGCCGAGATCCGCGACCCGCGGGTTCGTCGGCGCAGACGGGGCGGTCGTATCCGCTGAGAGCGCGGAGGTCCTCCACTTCTGCCAGTCCCCGCCGACGCAGGTCGCGATCTGCACGGACGAGCGGTTCGCCGTCTTCTGATCCTTGACGCTCAGGCAGAGGCCCGACCCGACACCGCGAACGGTGCCGTCGCTCTCGAACCGCCACTTCTGCCAGGTCCCGCCGACGCAGTCGTTGATCTGCACCGGGGTGCCGGCCGTCGTCGCGCGGCCGCGCACCTCCAGGCACTTCGCGCCGCCGTACACGGTGATCTCACCGCTCGCCGTGATCGTCCAGTTCTGGTTGGCGCCCTTGTTGCAGTCGTAGAGGACCACCACTGTGCGGTTCACGGTCGTCGCATTCGGGACGTCGAGGCACCGCTTCGACGCGACTCCGATGAGAGGGGCGCCGGTAGGGGTTGCCGCTGCCGCTGCTGTCGGAGCAGGCGCCGCGTGAGCGGGAGCGCCGGCGACGACGAGCGCGGCGGCGAGAACGGCGACCGTGAGACTGCGGGTGATGGTGGAACGCATCAGCGGGTTCCTCTCCGAGCGAAGCCGGGCGCCTGCACATCTCGCCCTGTGCCGACCCTGGCACCCGGCCCGGAGCCCCACAACGGGTCACACGCACCGTCTCGACCCGGCAGCACCCCCCGAACGAGTGAAGCCCGCCACCCCCCGCCTCTCCTCCGTCGTCTCCGGCCACTGAGGGACGGCGCCGGCGACCAGGTGCTCCTACCCCTGCGCCTGGAAGTACACGTCGACGAAGTAGTTCGTGCTGTTGTACGCGGCTGTCGGCATCACTCCGCCCGACCCGTAGCGGTACACGCCGTTGGGCGCGGACGCCGTGGTCAGCGCACCCGCGGTGACCGGCGACGCGAGCCCGGACGGGGTCGCCGCGTAGTACCCCGCCGGAGCGAGATACGACACCGTGTACCGCGCCCCCGGAGTCAGCGAGACCGGCGACGCGAACGCCGCGCTCTGCCATCCGCTCGCGGACTCGCCCGTGAAGGTCACCTGAGCGACCCGCGTGCCGGAGGCGTCCCACAGCGACCCGACGTGCGTTCCGGTGTTGCGGGAGCCCCTGTAGAAGGCGATGCCGGTCGCGCTGCCCGCCGCGGAGACGGTGAAGCTCATCCCCACCTCGACCGAGGACGAGTCGTCGACGGAGGCGGTCGCGGGCGTCGCGCCGTCGAAGAGGCGAGCACCCGCGGGCGCCGGCGCCGGCGTCGGGGTGCTCACCGAGGCCGGCGAGAACGAGGGCGACGACGCGATGGGGGAGCCCGTCGGGGACCGCTCCCTGCTGGATGAAGCGCGCCTCGTTGAGGTGCCCGTGCAGGGCGAGCAGGACCGGAGCCTCGTCGCCGTCACCGGGAGGAGTCCGCTGCGTGTCGAGGTAGGACAGCTCCACGCCGTCCCGGCGGACGCTGCTGCGCCCCGGGTCGCGAGCAGTCACTGCTCGTCAACGGGACGCGACCGCCGCGATGAGGCGCGGTGCTCGTCCGCTCGTGCGGCGACGTGGTCGTGCAGACTCGTCGCGCCTCGACGGGGGTCGTCGGGGAGGTGCAGCCCGTGGACGGTGCGGCGCGTCAACTCCGCGTACGACGAGGCGGCGGTCTCGGAGAAGCCGATGCCGGTGAACATCTGCTCGAGCTGATCCAGGGGGGTCACGTGCAGAGCGACAGGCCTGTCGAGAGCGGTCGCGAACGCGGAGGCGACGTCCGCGGGCGTGTACCGGTCAGGGCCTTCGACATGCAGCACTCTCGCGTCCTCGACGCTCGATCGCAGTCGATCAGCAGCGGCGGCACCGAGGTCGGCCGGTGCGACCATCGGGAGTCGCAGATCCCCTGGAAGGGCGGACGGGAGGACCCCCTGGTCGAGCACCAGGGGCAGGTAGGCGTTCCAATTGGTCATCGAGTAGGCGTGGCGGTTGATCGCGGCGGGGATGCTCTGCCGGACCAGTCCCTGCTCGAGCCTCCAGAGCGTCCCCAGATCGCCGATACCGTCGCCGGCCTGCGCGCCGTAGGTGGAGACGGCGACGACCTTCTCGAGCCCGGACCCCTCCAGCGCGCGGAGGATCGTGTCGACGGTCCGGTGCTCCGCCTGGTCGGTGTCACCTGAGGGATCCGCCGGAGGATTCACCAGCAGTGCCCGCCGTCCCGACCGGAAGGCCCTGCGGAGGGATTCCTCATCGCTCGCGTCGGCGGTCACGACGACAGCGCCTCGAGCGCGCAGACGTTCCGCGGCGACGGTGTCGCGGACGAGGACCGTCACCGCCTCGCCGCGATCGAGCAGCGCAGCCGCCGTGGCCGATCCGACATGTCCGTTCCCGCTCATCACGATGTGCATCAGGCTCCCCGCTCGTCCTCGGAATCGTCTCTCCAGACGACTCCCTCGCCGGCGATCCGTCAACCGGCCGGCCCTCGGGTTCCAGCCGATTCGGATCTGCGCGGCGCCGGCCACGGTCGTGACGAACGTCCTTCGCGTCACGGAAGCGGTGGCATCCCGTGGTGCTGGCTGTGACGATGGGCGCATGGATGTGGAATCGCTCCGGAGACGGACGCCGGGATGCGCGAATCGAACGCACCTGAACAACGCCGGCGCCGCACTGCTGTCCGAGACGACGCTGGAGGCCATGCAGGGCATGCTCCGGCTGGAGGCCGAGCTGGGCGGCTACGAGGCGGAGGACGCGGCCCGCCAGGCGATCGCAGGCACCTACGACAGCCTGGCGCGCCTCGTGGGCGGAACGGCCGAGGAGATCGCCCTGTTCGACAACTCCACTCACGCCTGGAACGCCGCCTTCTACTCGGTACCGCTCGGTCCCGGCGACCGGATCCTGACGGCCGCCGACGAGTACGGCAGCGCCGTCCTGGCCTACTGGCAGGTTGCGCAGCGCACCGGAGCGGAGCTGGTCGTCGTGCCGAACGATGAGAACGGCCAGGTCGACCTCGATGCTCTCGCCGACCTGATCGATGAGCGGACGAAGATCATCGGCCTGACCTGGATCCCGACCAGCGGCGGCCTCGTCAACCCGGCGGCCGCGGTCGGCGCGATCGCCCGCGCGCACGACGTCCTCTTCCTCCTCGACGCCACGCAGGCCGTCGGCCAGCTCCCCATCGATGTCGCGGCACTGGGTTGCGACCTGCTCACCGGGACCGGCCGCAAGTTCCTCCGCGGACCCCGAGGGACCGGGTTCCTGTGGGCTGGTCCTCGGGCCGTGGAGCGGCTGGATCCGAACGTGGTCGAGATCGGCTCCGCCACCTGGGACGGCGGGACGGACTTCCGCTGGCGGCCGGGTGCGGGCCGTTTCGAGACCTGGGAGAAGAGCTACGTCAACGTCGTCGGCCTCGGATCAGCCGTCGATCAAGCTCTCGAGCTCGGTCTCGAAGCGGTAGCCGAACGAGCGAGAGGCCTCGGATCGCTGCTTCGCGACGGACTCGACGCTCTCCCGGGCGTCACGACGCACGACCTCGGCGCGGAGCGCTGCGCCATCGTCACCGCATCCATCGCCGGAGTCTCTGCGCAGGAGGCGAAGGACCGCCTGGCCGAGGATCGGATCGCGGTGAGCACGACCGTCCCCGAGCACAACCAGTTCGACACTGTCCTGCGCGGCGTCCATCCGCTCCTCCGCTTCTCGCCGCACTACTTCACCACCGAGGACGAGATCGACCGAACCCTCGCCCGCATCCGACGCATCGCTGCCTGAGCAAGAACGCACCGCGCTGTCGGCTTCTGCAGCGTCGGCCGCGAACGGATGCTCGTCAGCGCGAGCGTTGTCGATGGTGGGGCGCATTCTCGGGAAGCGAGCCCCTCCCACCCCCACTGCTGCTGCTCCCGCACGGCGACCCCGCTTCTCCTCACGGGGATCGCGTGTCCAAGTCCTCCGGCCCGGAGACGATCGGCTGTCTGGCGGTCGCGCCGTGACCCCAGCGGTTCCACGCCAGGATGTAGATCGCCAGCCCGGTGACGAGGCCCGCGATCACCCACAGCACGACGAGGTAGTCGATCCACGAACCGACCGGTGGCGCACCGGGGAGGAAGTTCCGCAGGGGGATGACGGCGAAGAGCATCGCACCGATCCAGCTCGTGAGGGTGGCTTCCACCTTCCGGCGACCGGTGTAGGCGCTGATGGCCACGAACAGGACCAGCATCGGCGTGACCGCCATCAGACCGAGCAGCACGATTCCGAAGGCGACCGTGCTCGCAGACCGGGTCGCGGTGATCACCACGGAGGGCAGCGGTTCGTCGCCCCGGGCCGTGGTCACGGTGTTGCCGGGATGGTTCTCGGTCACGGTGTGCAGCTGCCACCCCGGCACGGAATCGTCGAGGCACACCCGGGTGGGGAGAGCGGTGTGCTCGTGGTCGTCCTGATCTTCGCCGGTGAAGGCGAAGGTCGTCAGGTCGGCCCGATAGCTGTCGAAGGGCCATTCCTCCACGATCCCCTCGGCGTAGTCCGACTGCACCGAGCTGTCGAGCACCTCGCCCGCGGGGAACGTCAGGACACTGGCCCCGTCGACCGGGAAGGTGACCAGGCTGATCGTCTCGTCGGAGGTGAATCCATCGGAGGACATCAGGCTCTCGGACGGCTGCAGCGTCATCTGGAACTCCAGCCTCTGGCGGGCTGCGTTCACCTCCGCCGGCTGCAGGTTCACCGTGACGGGGTCCTCGCCCGCGATGACCGTCTCGCAGCCCTCGCTCGACTCCCGGATGCCGCCTGCGTACATCAGGACGACCGTCGCATAGAGGAGCACCGCCGCGAGAACGGCGATCAGGACCGGCAGACGACGACGCAGCAGACGAGGGCGGGCGTCGCTCATCTGCCGAGCCTAGCGAGTCGACCGACCTCGCCCATCGACTTCGTCAGAGGGCGAGTATCACCGGCGCGGTCAGCGGGCGAGCATCGCGACGGCGGTCGCCACGCATTCGGCGTTGTCGCGGGCGAGCCGACCGTCCGGAAGGACCGGCGTGTCTTCGAGGCCGGTGCGGATCCCGTGCCCGAGCGGTATCGCGCGCTGGTTGACGGACCAGGAGGCGATGCCGTCGCCGTGGTGAACCTGCTCGAGGGCGATGCCGGCTTCGGCGACCACCTTCTCGATCGCCCGGGCGTGGGCGATCGCTGCATCCGGGTCGGCGTCGAGCGGTTCGACCATGACCCGCACGCACCGGCGAGCCGCGCCCGAGGCCACGAAGGCGTGCGCGTCGTCGAGGGACAGCAGACCTGCCTCGATGCCGACGCCGCGGTTCGCCAGCAGCTCGCACAGATCGGCGATACCGGCCTCACCCTGGTTGGCGGTCACGAGGTCCGGGAGCTCGGTCCACGCCTCGATCGCCCGGAAGCGGCTCCCCGGGTCCGCCTCCACGTCGGCGGACGTCGTCAACGAGATCGGGACCTGCGATTCCGCCCGGACGGCTCGCAGCACCCGCGCGACGTGCTCGGAGGCCAGCGTCTGCCGGCCGTCGTCATCGAAGACGTGGATGTGGACCGAGTGGGCCCCGGCCGCGACCGCCGCGACCGTGTCGGCCGCGATCTCATCCGGCGTGTGCGGTACCGCCGGGTGCACCCGATCGCCGTTCAGGGCTGCCTGCACGAATCGACTCCTGATCGTCATGGACAGGAGCCTGCCACGTGCCACTGACAGCGCCTCTCACGATCTCCGCGGTCGCCGCGTCCGCTACCCCTGCGCCTGGAAGTACACGTCGACGAAGTAGTTCGTGCTGTTGTACGCCGACGTCGGCATCACTCCGCCCGACCCGTAGCGGTACACGCCGTTGGGCGCGGACGCCGTGGTCAGCGCACCCGCGGTGACCGGCGACGCGAGCCCGGACGGGGTCGCCGCGTAGTACCCCGCCGGAGCGAGATACGACACCGTGTACCGCGCCCCCGGAGTCAGCGAGACCGGCGACGCGAACGCCGCGCTCTGCCATCCGCTCGCGGACTCGCCCCTGAAGGTCACCTGAGCGACCCGCGTGCCGGAGGCGTCCCACAGCGACCCGACGTGCGTTCCGGTGTTGCGGGAGCCCCTGTAGAAGGCGATGCCGGTCGCGCTGCCCGCCGCGGAGACGGTGAAGCTCATCCCCACCTCGACCGAGGACGAGTCGTCGACGGAGGCGGTCGCGGGCGTCGCGCCGTCGAAGAGGCGAGCACCCGCGGGCGCCGGCGCCGGCGTCGGGGTGCTCACCGCCGCCGGCGAGAACGTGACGTCGACGAGGTAGTTCGTGGTGGAGCGCGACGAGGCGAAGCCACCGCTGTACGAGTACGCGCCGGAGTCGCCGGCCGTGACGAGCGGGCCGCGCGTGCCCCCGGATCCGAAGCCGTTGACCGTGGCCGAGTAGTTCCCCGTGGTCGTCGTGTAGGCGGCCACGTAGTCGGTCCCGGCCGTCACGGCGACCGGAGTGGCGAACACGACCTCCTGCCAGCCGCCCGTGCTCTCGCCCACGAACGTCGCCCGGCCGATCTCGGCTCCGGTGTCGGCGTTCGACAGCGTCCCCACGTGGGTCCCGGTGTTCCCGGGGCCCTTGTAGAAGCGCACGCTCGTGACGGTGCCGTCGACGGTCGGCGCGAAGCGCACTCCGAGGGTGATCGGGGTGCCCTCCGAGACCTGCGCGATCCCGGGGGCCGTGGAGTCGTCGAAGAGGCGGCAGGGGCAGACCCCCACGGCGGAGTCGGGAGCCTGGGTCGTGAACGTCCAGCTGCCGCCGGCCGTGACGGTCCCCCCTCCGGTCGCGGTTCCCGCGAGGGTCGCGGTGTAGGTGGTCGACGCCGCGAGCGGGGCGCTGGGCGTGAAGGTGGCGGTTCGGGTGCCGGTCGCATAGGCCGTGCTGCCCGCCACGATCGCGCCGGAGGCCGTCTTCAGCGTCATCTTCACCGAGGTCGACGTCACGGCCTTCGAGAACACGCCCGACACGCTCGTCGAGGGCGCGACGCTCGACGAGCCCGCGATCGGCTTCTGCGACGCGACGCTCAGCGGAGTGCTGTCGACGGTGCTGTAGACGGCGTCGACGTAGTAGTTGCCCGCCCGGTAGCTGTCGGCGGGGAAACCGCCGTCGGTGCTGTAGAGCCCCGCCGGCTCCGCGCCGAAGCCGCCGGCGACCCGCAGCGGTGCGGCGTCGTAGCCGGCGCTCGCCCAGAACCACTCCGCCGCCGAGTAGCGGCCGGTCGCGGTCGTGTACGAGACGACGTACGGGGTCCCGGCAGTGACGGCGACGGGCGAGGCGAACGTGCCGGTCTGCCATCCGCTCGCCGTCTCGTTCGCGAAGGTGAGGCTGCCCAGCTGCTGGCGGTCGAGGTTCCAGAGCGCACCGGTGTGCGTGCCGGTGTTGGCGGAGCTCTTGTAGAAGCGCACGCCCTGGATGAACCCGTCGGCGGTGGGCGTGAAGCGCAGCCCGAGGGTGACCGCTGAGCTGTCTCCGGAGTCGATCGTCTTCGGCACCTCGGCGCCGAAGACGCTGGCCGTGCCGGTGATGGTGACGCTCCGGCTCGTCGCGGTGCCGATGTTCGCGCTGTCGTCGACCGCGCGCACCCGGATGGTGCCGGTGCCCGTCCCGTGCAGCACGTAGCTGTAGGTCCACGACGTGGTGCCCGACGCCGGGTGCCAGGTGGCTCCGTCGGTCGAGACCTCCACGCCCGCGACCCGCCCCCCGGAGGCGTCGGCCGCGGTCCCCGAGACCGTCACGATGCTCCCGTTGGCCTTGCTGGTGGTGCCGGAGGGCGTCGTGATCGAGACGGTGGGGCGGGTGGTGTCGGTGCTCTTCGTCGCAGCGACCAGACCGGTCATCAGCGTGGTGGGCTGCACGCCCATGTCGGCGAAGAGGTTCACCTGCGCCTGCTGCATCCTCACGTCGGCCGGTGCGCCGTCGCCGTCGTGCTCCTGGTCGAGGCCCCAGGTCCACTGCACGGAGCCGGCCGAGAAGACGAGCGCGCCACTCGCCGCCCTGTAGAGCGTGAGGTTGTGCCGGGTGGTGCCGGGCGCGACGGTGTTGCCGAAGTCCTGCAGGTACTCCGGGACCGCGCCGGTCGTCGTCGAGAGCCGGATCAGACCCGGCGGGCGCGCGCCGTTGTCGAGATCCTCGTTCGACTCGTAGCCGATCGTGTGCGGGGCGAGCGCGGCGCTCGTGCCCGCGGCGAGCCCCGTGAGGGAGGTGTTGCGCCAGAGCCGCAGCTTGCCCTCGGCGGCGCTGACCGTCACGGGCAGGTCGGAGTAGTTGGACATGTAGAGCGTGCCCGCCAGGCCGTTCTCGGGCAGGCCGCCTCCGTTCACCACCGAGGCGAAGCGCGGGTCGCGCCAGGTGCCGGTGGACTCGGCAGCGGGGTCGGTCTTGGCGTTCGCCCAGGTCTCCTTGTAGGTGACGACGGTGCGGTACGCGGCACCGCCCGCGGTCGGCGAGGCTTCGTAGCGGGTGCGCCAGTAGTTCTCGTTGCCCGAGAGGAACTGGAGGTGGACGCCGGCGTCGCGCGCGGCCGTGACGTTCGCGCGCTGGGCGCCGGACCAGTACTCGTCGTGGCCCACCGAGAGGAAGGTGCGGTGCTGCTTCAGCGACGAGCCGAAGCGGTCGGTGTCGATGCCGCTGAAGTAGCTGACGTCGTAGCCGTTGCGCTCGAGGAAGCGCACGAGCGGGTACTCGTTGGCGAAGTAGAAGTCGCGGCCCGCGTTGTCGCCGCGGGTGGTGACCGGGCGGTTGTAGCTGAGCTTGTAGGCGCGGCCGTTCGCCCCGCCGGAGTAGAAGTTGGAGCCTCCGTAGGTGTTGTAGGCCTGCCACGACGTGTCGGAGGTCTGGAAGAGCACGGCCGAGGTGCTGGCGGTGTCGCGCACGACGAAGGTGATCTGGCTCCGGCCTCCCGTGTCGGCGCGGGTGAGCAGGGCGACGTAGACGCCGGACACGGCGGTGCTCGGCACGTCCCAGCCCGCCGAGACGGCCCAGGTGCCGCAGTCGTAGAGCTCGGTGGTGACGTCCGAGAGGCACTGCGGCTGGTTCTGCGGGAGGGCGGCGCTCGGCTCGACGGAGGCGATGAGCCGGGCGCCCTTCCCGCCGTACCAGCCGGTGCGGTAGATGTCGACGGAGTAGTCCGCGGCGTCGGTGTCGATCTTGAAGTCGACGCGCCGGCCGACGTTCACGCTGATGTCGGTGGCGTAGCCCTGGATCGAGGGGTCGCCGGCGCCGGAGACGTCCCACTCCGAGGGATCGGCGCCCGGTCGCGCGTTCTCGCAGACGATGGCGTTCTGCCCGGTCGCGCACGGGGTCTCGGCGTTCGCCGTGGGGACGACGGTGCCGACGACGGCGAGCACGACGGCGGCGGTCACCGCCAGGAGGGTGGCGCGCAGGCGGCGGGCGCGGGTGGAGGGCATCGGGCGGGGACCTTTCGCGGGGACTGAGAAGCCTGAGCCGAAGCGGCTCCGGACAGCACGTCCGCGACCACGTCGCGCTTCGTCACCCCGGAGGCGACGAGCGAGTCGACCTGCAGCTGCGCGTCCCGACACGACGTACCCCTACGTGTGCCTCGGGTGGGACTCGCGAACCCCATTGTGGCCCGAAACCCCCCTGCTCGGACCTCGGAACAGAGGAAATTACCTCAACTCCCTGCACCCCGTTCGGCCGGCCGTGCCGGGATCGGATGCCCTCGTCAGCGGACCTCGGCCTTCAGCGCGACATCGAACCCGGCACCGTTGCCCGCCACCCCGACCAGCAGGATCCCGGCCCACTCGAGCGCGTGCGCCATGCGGAGCCCGCCCGCGTCGCGCGGCTGCATGCCGATGCTGCTGAGGAACTCCGCGACTCGCGCCTTCGCCTCGGCACTGTCGCCCGCGAAGAACGCGTCCACGGGCGCGTCCGCGGCGATGACGCCTCCGAAGATCGTGTTGAACGCCTTCACCACGTGCGCGTCGTGGGGAGCGACGGCGGCGATCTGCTCGGCCACCGAGTGGCCGAGGGTGGTCACGACTCCGCTGGCGTCGCCGTTGAACGGGTTGGTGATGTCGACGAGGATCTTGCCCGCCAGTGCCCCGCCGAAGTGCGCGACGACGTCGACGGCGTCGGCGTGCAGGATCGCCACGACGACGATATCGCCCGTGGGCGCCGCCCCGTAGGTGCCGACCGTGGCTCCGCGACCGATGCGTGCGGCGGCCGCCCGCGCCTTGTCGGCGCTGCGGCTCAGGATCTCGACGGCGTGGCCGTGCTCGGCGGCCCGGGTCCCGATGGCCTCGGCCATGGCGCCGGAGCCGATGATGCTGATGGTGCTCATGGTGATGTCCCTTGTTCGCTGTCGATCAGTGCCGGGCAGCGGCACTGGCACCGGCGGGACTCTCAAGGTGAGGCACCCCTCCGGTTCACGAGCTGTAACCGGAGGGGTACCTCAGGTTATTCCCGGAGGCGCGCGATAGATTCGGCCGGTGAGCATGCGCGAGGTCCCGACGACACGACGCCTGCGTCGAGATGCGCAGGAGCGTCGCGCTCGGCTCCTCGACTCGGCGCAGAAGGAGTTCGCCTCGCGGGGCGTGGACGCATCGCTCGAGCAGATCGCGCGCGACGCCGGCGTCGCCATCGGCACCCTGTACCGCCACTTCCCGACCAGGCTCGATCTGCTGGCGGCGGCCTTCGAGCCGCGGCTGCGCGAGTTCCTCGACCGGGCCGAGGCGCGGCTGCACGCCGAGGACCCGTGGGAGGGCTTCGTCGCCTACCTGGAGGACCTGTTCCGCCTGCAGGCGGGCGATCGCGGCTTCAACGACTTCCTGTCTCGGCGGTTCCCCGGCAATGCCGAGATCGAGCGGATCCACGACAGGCTGTGCCTCCAGATCGCCGATGTCCTCGGTCGCGCCCAGGACGAGGGCCGCGTGCGCCCCGACATCGTCCTCGCGGACATCATCAACCTGATCTGGTCGAACGGCCGGATGATCGACGCGACGAGCACCTCGGCGCCGGACGCCTGGCGACGGCAGCTGCACCTGATGCTCGACGCCTACCGAGCCGAGCGCGCACACCCGATCCCGGAGCCGCCCATGACCGATCAGCAGCTCTACGACGCCATGGCGCACCTCAGCAGCACCGACTCGAGCTCGAACCCCGGAGGGTGAGCGCCCCACCGACCGCCCGCCGGCGCCACCGCCGCGAGCCCGGCCCGCACCCCCGCAGTCACAGCGACGCTCGGCCGTAGGTGTCGTAGATGCGGTTCCGGGCCGCGCGGTCCTCCGGCGGCAGGCGCTGCGCCTGGGCGATCTCGTAGACGCCGAACGTGTCGAACAGCCGCGACGCCGGGTCGACCTCGACGAACGTGCACCACGGCAGCCAGTGGTAGTGGCTCTGCAGCGTCTGGCTCGTGAAGTCGCCGCTCTCGTGCCCGAGGCCGGGCATCGCGTAGCCGGTGCTGCCGTCGACGTCGGTCGACTGCCGGGTGTTCGCGTGGATGAACTCCGCGAAGTCGAGGTAGTGGTCGTCGCCGGTGATCAGGTGCAGCCGGTAGTAGGTGTACGAGCAGGCCGCCATGTACACGTCCGCGCCGCCGCCGATGGTGATGATGCTCTGACCGCTGATCGAGTACTGGTTGAAGGGGTGCTTCGGCTGGATCGTGCGCACCGGGAACGACCAGGCGTAGGTCCACGTCTCGGTGTAGTCGGCGGCGCGGACCGCCCCCTCGAGCCAGCGGTCCTCGCCGGTCAGGTCGGAGAGGGCGAGGAATCCGAAGAGGGCGTAGATGCCCGCCTCCTTGTCCTGGATGTCGGCGTTGTCGCAGGTGCCGCCGCGGTACTCGAGCGTGCGGTGGCTGTTCTCGAAGGTCCAGGCCCCGGCGCGGACGGCAGCGTCGCGGTAGCGGGCATCGCCGGTCACGAGGTGCAGCTGCACCAGGAAGCGGATCACGCTGGGCGTGTTCGACCGGGAGTCCATCCGCACCGAGCCGTCGGCGTGGTAGGCCCGGTGGAAGCTGCCGTCGTCGTTCTGCACCCGCACGAGCCAGTCGGCCGCGCGCGTGCAGAACTCCAGCCACTCCGGCCGCTCGTCCCCCTTCGCGCGCAGGTGGAGGTAGGCGTCGAGGATCGCCTCGACCCCGTCCGCGAGCATCCGGAGGTAGTGCGGGTACGGCTCGAAGTCCTGCAGGGTCGGGTTCCAGCACATCCGCGGCAGACCCGACGGGGTCTGCGCCGTCCGCACCCAGAAGTCGACCACGCCGACGCCCTTCTCGAACGCCTCGGGAACACCCTCGAGGTCGCCGTAGCGCAGCAGCTGGTAGCCGATGCCCGGCTGCTGCCCGACGAACCCGAACTGGAACGACACGCTCGAGACGTCCATGTCGGGCAGCTGGCACGCGAAGGGCAGCCCGAAGGAGTCGCCGTACGGCCGCGTGCACCGGTTCAGGATCTCCATCCCGTTGCGGTAGTGGCGCTCGTTGTCGACCTCGAACAGGGTGTCGCGCAGGCGCGAGTAGACGTCGCGCCAGACCTCGCGCATCATCGCCGCGAAGCCGTCGTAGCGGCCGACCGTGAGGGCGACGGTGTAGCGCTGCTCGAACCCGACCGAGACGGGATGGTTCATCCGCTGGAACCGCATCGGCTCCTCGTCGTAGTCCAGCCCCGAGTAGGGGTTGTCGAGCGGCAGCTGCCCGTCGGCGCCCGGGTAGACGTAGTCGATCGACAGCCCGGCCGGTTCGATCGGGAGGTCCTTGCGCACGCCGAACCCGTAGTAGAGGTAGTTCAGCGTCCGGCTCTCGGGCCGGCTCATGCCGATCGAGCCGACCGTGCAGGCCGCGTCGGTGAAGTTCTCGGAGCGGACGACGCCGTCGGTCGGCAGGGTCACGTCGGCCGCCCAGCGCGAGAGCGCGACGGTCTCGCCCGACTCCCGGTGCTGCATCGCGAACACCGGGAGCGCGTACCGCGTCTCCATCCGCCAGAAGTACTCGTCGTCGAGGTCGTCGCCGGGCGCGAACTCGTTCTGCCGGTAGCGGACCCCCGGCGCGAAGCAGTCGTAGGCGCGGACGTCGTCCGACTCGACCATCCGAAGGGAGATCTTCGTCGAGAAGCCGAGGTCGTCCCCCTCCGCGAGCACCGTGACCGTGCGGCTCACGCGGAAGCCCGTGCCCGCCGGCGCGAAGACGTCGGTGAAGGCGAAGACGGAGCCCGACGGCACCGTCAGAGTCCCCCTCGCCTCGACCTCGCCGTCGGAGGCGACGACGTCGTCGTAGGCGGCGTCCCAGAACTCGCTCACCGCGGCGACGGTCTTCACCGTCACGAACAGCGGCCGCGGGTTCGCGTAGAGCAGGCGCCCCTCCCTCCTGACCTCGATGCCGCCGCCGCGCACCAGCAGGGCGCAGCCGTCGTTCGCGATCTGCACGGAGTCGTCCATCGTCATCTCATCTCTCGTCGTCGAGTCGGGTCGCACCGGAGTCGAAGTGCCGCGACCCCGGCCGGAACAGCAGCGCCACCACGCCCTCCACGAGGGCCGCGACGAGCAGGAGGATGGCGAACGGGAGGAGCGACACCTCCGCGTAGACGCCCATCACCGGCATCACGAGCCCGGCCGCCGTGAAGCTGACCGTGCCGAGGATCGCCGTGACGCTGCCCGCCTCGCTCGAGGGGCCCTGCAGCGAGAGGTACTGCACGGGGGCGTAGCCGAGGGAGCGACCGGCGAGGGCGAAGGTGAGCCCGCCGACGACGACGAGCAGCGGCGGCGTTCCGGCGAAGGCGAGGGCCGCGACCGCGACGGCTCCGAGGGCCGTGACGACCGCGGAGGCGATCATCGCGAACCGCGGGCCGAACCGCGGCACGATCACCCGCCCGGTCGTCTGCCCCACGGCGATCGTCACGAGCGAGGTGGCGAGGAACAGGAGCCCGTAGAGATCGGGCCCGACCTCGTACACGTTCGTGTAGAGGAACGGCGCGGTGGCGAGGTAGGCGAACCCGACCGACCAGCCAGCGGCCGACGCCGCGGCGAGCGCGATCACGCGCGGCCGCCGCAGCATCCCGAAGGAGTTGCGCAGGGACGGGCCGAGCCCGCCCTGGTGACGACGCTCGGGAGGCAGCGTCTCGGGCAGCACCACGAGCGCGACGGCCGTCGCCACCGCTCCCCACACCGCGACGGCGAGGAAGGAGCCGCGCCAGTCGATGATCTTGGTGAGCTGCGCGCCGACCGAGGGGACGAGGATCGGGAAGACCGACACGATCACCGCGAGGTTGGCGAGCATCGTCACCAGCCGCTTGCCGCTGTAGAGGTCGCGGACGATCGCGGTGACGACGACTCCGGCCGCGGTGCAGGCCGCGCCCTGGACGAAGCGCGCCGAGAGCAGCACGGCCGTCTCGCTGGTCGTGGCCGCCACCAGGCTCGCCGCGATGTGCAGCGCGGCCGAGACTCCGAGCGGCCACTTGCGCCCGACCGCGTCGCTGAGGGGCCCCGACACGAGCTGGCCGGCGGCGAAGCCGAAGGTCGCTCCTGTCACGACGAGCTGCGCCGTCGCGACCGAGACGTCGAGGTCGCTCTGCAGCGACGGCAGGAAGGGAAGGACGAGGTCGATGGTCAGGGGGCCGAACCCGACGAGCATCGCGAAGATCGGGAGGAGGAGGCGAGAGCGGGGGATCGCGGCGTCGCGGGCGGCGGCAGCGGCGGTCATCGACGCACCGGGCGGGAGGTCATGGGGAGAGGGAGTCCTGACTGTCAGCTCCCGGCCGGAAGGACCGGGAAGTAGAGCGAGAAGGGTTCGTCGACGATCTCGTGCACCGGGCGGAAGCGGATCGCCGCGGGCTGCCCGACCGTGCGGTACCCGCCGAGCCACTGCGTCCACTGGCGCTCGTTGTCGGGAGCGAGCAGCAGCGCGGCCGTCGGCACCTCGCCCCGGAGGGCCACCTCGCGATCGACGAGACCCGCGAGCACCACGGGCCCCTCCACGAACGCGACCGTGGTCGGCTCGTCGGGGATCGGCACGACGCGCACGGCGAGGGGGAAGGCGAGGTCCACGCTCGTCCGCCCGCCGGGGTGGGCGATGACCAGAGCGCCGTCGACGCGCTCGACCCGGTCGTCGCCGGCGACGGCGGGCTCGCCGGTCACCCACTCGGGGATCCGCACGCGGACCCGCTGGGCGACCCCCTCCTCCGACTCGATCTCGACGCGCAGCCGTGAGGCGGAGGGGCGGTGCGCGTCGCCCGCCTCCCCCGCGTTCGCGTCGGGCCCGACGTAGCCGGCGTCGTCGAGCACCTCGAGCCGCACGGCCACCACGCCGAGCGGAGTCGCCACCCGGGCCCGCGCGCCGATGTGCTGCGCGACGGTGAGCTCGCCGTCGTCACCCAGGTAGAAGACCAGGCCGGAGTGGCGCGTGTGCGCCTGCACCAGCGTGCCGTGGCAGCACCAGAAGTCCTCCGTCGGGCTGCCCCAGTCCTTGCGGGCTCCGCCCTCGAGCGGGAGGAAGTAGGCGACCATGCCGGTCTCGGGGTTCTGCTGGGCGAGGATCCCGTTGTAGAGGTTCCGCTCGATGTAGTCGGCGTAGGAGAGCTCGCCGGTCCAGCGCAGCAGCACGTCGGCGAGGCGGATCATGTTGTAGACCCCGCAGTGCTCCTGCGTCTTCTCGCCGCGGCGGGCGGCGAACTCGAACGGAGGCGTCCAGATCTCGCCGGAGGTCTGGCCCCCGGTGCAGAACGTGCCGCGCAGGGTCACCGCCTGCTCCCAGTAGGCCTCGACGATGCGCCGCCAGCGCTCGTCGCCGGTGACCTCGTATGCTCGCGCGGCGCCGAGCACCTCGGGGATGGTGGTGTTCGCGTGCCGGTTCGTCAGCATGTCGCGGCCCTCGAGCAGGCCGTCGAAGAAGTCGCGGCGGTAGTAGCGCTCGAGCAGCTCGCTGAAGACGGGATCGCTCGTCGCCTCGAGCAGGTCGGCCCAGACCTCGAGCATCCCGCCGGTCTCGACGTCGAGGATCACCTGGAACGCGTCGTCGTCGAACCCGCGGACCCAGTCGAGGATCCAGGCGGAGGCGTTCACGGCCAACCGGAGGGCCCGCTCGTCACCGAGGTCGCGGTGCACGTCGACGAGCCCCATCAGCGTCTTGTGCATCGCGTACTGCGGCGCCCAGATCGGCCGTCCCTCGGCGAGGCGGCGGAGGAAGGTGGGCGGGATCGCCCAGATCCAGCCGTCGCCATTGGCGACCTGGCACTCCTCGAGGCCGTCGAGCACGGAGTCGACCCGGGCCAGGAGCAGGCGGTCGCCGGTCACCGCGGCCTCGCGCGCGGCGGCCGAGAGCCAGTGCCCGAGGAAGTGGCCGCGAAGCTGGGCGCCGGGCGTCTCCCAGCCCCAGTGGCGGTCGAGACCGCGCGACTCCGGAGTGTCCTTCGAGGGGGTGAGGTGCCAGCTCTGGTCGCCGATCCCGGCCTCGAGGAGGAAGTTCTGCAGCAGCGCCGCATCCTGCAGCGAGACCAGGTAGGCGCGGTTCAGACGGCGGCGGCGATCGAAGACGCCGCCCTCGAGACGGGTGTCCTCCGGGGCCAGCTGCGACAGCACGATGGGAGCTCCTCTTCGTTGATCGAGATCGATCTCTCACTGTACTCACGTCTCGATCGACGGTATGAATGAACGCATGCACTTCCCGCGGGTGATCCACCTCGTCGCTGATGACGTGTCCGTCCTCCTCACCCAGACGGGAGGGGCGGTGCCGGTGATCGCGCACTGGGGTCCGCGGATCGACGCGAGCGACGACGAGCTCCGCGCCTTCGCCGGAACGCCTGTCCGCACGGGGATCGACGGCGTCTCCGATGTCCCCTACGAGCCCTCGATCCTGCCCGAGCACGCCTCCGGATGGAGCGGTCTGCCGGGCCTCAGGGTGCACCGCGCGGGTGCCGGGTGGTCGCCGCGGCCGGTGGTCGCCTCCGTCACGGTCGACGGCGGGAGCCTCGCCGAGGGCGGCGTCGTGCAGCACGGGAGCGGCACGGCGGTCGTCGAGGCGAGCGACGACGAGATGGGGATCGGGGTCGTCCTGGAGATCGATCTCTCGCCTCAGGGTCTCCTCAGGACCCGGGTCACCGTCCGCAACGACGGCGCGGACCACCTGGAGATCGTCGGGGTGGATCCCGCGCTGCGCATACCGACGGCGGCGCGCGAGATCCTCGACTTCTCGGGGCGCTGGGCCGCCGAGAAGATCCCCCAGCGGCACCCGGTCGCCGTCGGCACCCACTCCCGCTCCTCCCGTCGCGGCCGCACGGGGCTCGACGCGACCACGGTCGTCGCGGTCGGCACCCCGGGCTTCGACGCGGCAGCCGGCCAGGTCTGGGTCTGCCACGTCGGCATCGGAGGCGACCACGAGCACGCGGTCGAGCGCACCGACGGCCACCTCGCGTTCCGCGGCGGCGAGCTGCTCCTGCCTGGCGAGGTCCGCCTCGCCTCGGGCGAGAGCTACACGTCGCCGTGGGTGTACGGCTCGTTCGGCGAGGGCCTCGACGCCGCCGCCGCCCGCTACCACGCCTTCCTCCGGGCTCGATCGCGCTCGTCGCGGCGCCCGCGCCCCGTCACCCTGAACGTCTGGGAGGCGGTCTACTTCGATCAGGACTTCGCCACCCTCGCCGAGCTCGCCACCCGCGCCGCCGCTCTCGGCGTCGAGCGGTACGTCCTCGACGACGGCTGGTTCCTCGGCCGCGACGACGACCGGGCGGGCCTGGGCGACTGGACCCCCGACCCCTCCTCGTGGCCCGACGGCCTCGGCCCTCTCGCCGAGCACGTCCGCGGCCTGGGCATGGAGTTCGGCCTCTGGGTCGAGCCCGAGATGATCAACGAGGACTCGGATCTCGCCCGCGCGCACCCCGACTGGATCCTCCGCGCCCGAGCCGAGCTGCCTCCGCGGTTCCGCTTCCAGCAGGTCCTCGACCTCACCAACCCCGACGCGTACGCGCACATCCTCGGCACCCTCGACGGCCTCGTCACCGACCTCGACGTCGCCTACCTCAAGTGGGACCACAACCGCGATCTGATCGACGCCGGCCACCCGGCGACCGGCACCGCAGCCGTGCACGAGCAGACGCTCGCCCTCTACCGCCTGCTCGACGAGCTGCGCGCGCGGCACCCCGAGCTCGAGATCGAGAGCTGCGCCTCGGGCGGCGGACGTGTCGACCTCGGGATCCTCGAGCGCACCGACCGGGTGCACACCTCCGACAACCAGGATCCGCTCGACCGCTCGAGGATGCTCCGCTGGACGGGGCTCCTCGTCCCGCCCGAGATGCTCGGCTCCCACGTCGCCTCGACGGTGTCCTCGGTCACCGGCCGCACCAGCGACCTGCACACGCGCTGCGCCGTCGCGTTCCTCGGCCACTTCGGCATCGAGTGGGACATCCGCGAGCTCACCGACAACGAGGCCGGCGTCCTCGCCTCCTGGATCGCCTCGTTCAAGGAGCACCGCGGGCTGCTCGCCACCGGGCGCGTCGTCGGCGACGGCGACTTCGACCCCGACGCGCCCTCGCTCCGGGGCGTCGTCGCCGTCGACGGCTCGGAGGCGCTCTACACGGTGATGACGCCCGCTCTGTCCGCGGACTCGCGGCGCCGCCTCCGGCTGCCCGGTCTGCTGCCCGAGGCGCGGTACCGCGTCGAGGCGGCGCGGCCGGAGTCGCTCGGCCCCGGCTGGCTGAGCCCGCACTGGCTGGAGGCGACCGTCGCGCTCGACAGCGACGCCGACGCGCCCTCGTACTCGGGGAGCCTCCTGCGCGAGGCGGGCCTCGACCTCCCCACCTTCCATCCCGACAGGGTGCTCGTGCTGCGTCTCGTCCGCGTCGACGCCTGAGCGCACGACCCGGCCCCGCCACCTCGACCACGATCACAACGGAGTCCTTCGTGAACACCACCATCACCGTCGATCTCGACCGACCGGGCGCGACCATCAGCAAGCACCTCTACGGGCACTTCGCCGAGCACCTGGGGCGCTGCATCTACGACGGCTTCTGGGTCGGCGAGGGCTCGCCGGTGCCGAACGTCGGAGGCATCCGCCTCGACGTGGTCGAGGCGCTCAAGGCGCTCGACATCCCGAACCTGCGCTGGCCGGGCGGCTGCTTCGCCGACCGCTACCACTGGACCAACGGCATCGGTCCGCGCGAGGAGCGACCGGGCCTGATCAACACGCTCTGGGGCGGGGTGGCCGAGGACAACTCCTTCGGCACGCACGAGTTCATGGCGCTCTGCGAGCTGCTCGGCGCCGACGCCTACATCTCGGGCAACATCGGCTCGGGCACGGTGCAGGAGATGGCCGACTGGGTCGAGTACCTCACCGGTGCGGGGAAGAGCCCGATGGCCGACCTCCGCCGCGCGAACGGCCGCGAGGAGCCGTGGACCGTGCGCTACTGGGGCCTCGGCAACGAGACCTGGGGCTGCGGCGGCAACATGCGCGCCGGCGCCTACGCCGACCTCGCGCGGCAGTTCGGCACGTTCTGCCAGAGCGGCAACGACACTCCGCTGCACCGCATCGCCGCGGGCGCCGATGGAGCCGACACCGCCTGGACCGAGACGCTCATGCAGGTCATCCCCGAGATCGGGGCGCACCCCTTCTCCTCCGTCCCGTGGGAGGCGGTCTCGGTGCACTACTACACGATCGGCGGAAGCTGGTCGGCGAAGGGCAGCGCCACCGACTTCGACGCCGACACCTACTGGAGCACCATCGTCGCGGCGCAGGGCATCGAGGAGCTCCTGCGCTCGCACGCCGCGGTGATGGACGTCTACGACCCCGCGAAGACCTACGGGATGGTGCTCGACGAGTGGGGCACGTGGTGGGACGTCGAGCCCGGCACGCACCCCGGCTTCCTCTTCCAGCAGAACACCGTCCGCGACGCGATGGTCGCGGCCTGGCACTTCGACGTGTTCCACTCCTTCGCCGACCGGCTGACGATGGCGAACATCGCGCAGACGGTGAACGTGCTGCAGGCGATGCTGCTGACCGACCCCGACGGAGGCGAGATGGTGCGCACCCCCACCTACCACGTCTTCGAGATGAACAAGGGGCACCACGAGGCGACGGTCCTGCCGACCACGGTCGTCGGCCCGACGCACACCGTCGACGGCCGCGAGATCCCGGTCGCCTCCGCCTCCGCGAGCACCAGGGACGGCCGCGTCCTCGTCTCGCTCACCAACGTCGACCTCGACGCGCCGCTCGAGATCGACCTCGACTTCCGCGGCGGATCGGTGGCCGGCGCGACCGGTCGCCTCCTCACCGCCGACCGGCCCGACGCGCACAACCGCCCGGGCGACGCGGACGCCGTGAGCCCCGTCGCGTTCGACGGCTTCGAGACGACGGCGACGGGGCTGCGCGTGACGCTCCCGCCGCACTCGTTCGCGACCCTCTCACTGGAGCTCGCGTGAGCACGGACGATGCGAGCACGGTCGACGTCGTGAGCACGATCGACGTCGGCGTCGTCGTCGGCTCCCCGACCGGCCGCGAGGTCAGCCCCGACCTCTGGGGGCTCTTCCTCGAGGACATCAACTTCGCCCTCGACGGCGGGCTGAACGCCGACCTCGTGAAGAACGGCGACTTCGAGGCCGGGCCCGCCGACCGCCCCGGCTGGGGCCCGCTCACCGCGTGGTCGGTCGAGTCCGGCGACGTCCGGGTCCGCAGCGCCGACCCCGTGAGCTCGGCCAACGCCACGCACGTGCGCCTGCACGACGCGACGCTCGTCAACGGCGGCTACAACGACGACGGGATGCCCGTGCCGACCGCGACGCTGCGCCTGCGGTTGCGGGCGAGGGCCGCAGGACCCGGCGCCCGCCTCCGAGCAGGCCTGCGCGCCCTCGACGGCTCCGTCGCCCCGGTCGACCTCGCGCTCACCGGCGAGTGGAGTGCCGTCGAGACCGATCTCGCGGCGCCGGCCGCGCACCGCATGTCGCTCGTGCTCGAGGGCTCGGGAGTCGACGTCGACCTCGTCGAGCTCCGCCCCCTCGACGACAGCGGCGAGCCGGTGCTCTTCCGTCCCGATCTCGTCGAGGCGCTGCGGGCCCTGCACCCGGCGTTCGTCCGCTTCCCCGGCGGCTGCCTCGTGCACGGGTTCGGGCTCGACAACATGTACCACTGGAAGACGACGGTCGGCCCGCGCGATCAGCGCCGCCCGCTGCCGAACACCTGGGGCTACCACCAGTCGATGGCGATCGGCTACCACGAGTACTTCCTGCTCTGCGAGAGGCTCGGGGCGACTCCGATGCCGATCGTCGCGGCCGGGGTCAGCTGCCAGAACACGCCGGGAGGCGCGCAGGCGATCCCGATCGGGCGCATGCCGCAGTACGTGCAGGACGTGCTCGACCTCGTCGAGTACGCGAACGGCGACGCCGACTCCCGCTGGGGCGGCGTGCGCGCGGCGGCGGGCCACCCCGAGCCGTTCGGCCTGCGGATGCTCGGCGTCGGCAACGAGGACACGGTCGACGCGCAGTTCACCGAGCGCTTCGAGCAGATCGCCGCCGCCCTGAAGGAGGCGCACCCCGACGTCGCGCTGATCGGCACCGCCGGTCCGTGGCCGTTCGGTCGCGACTTCGAGGCCGGCTGGGAGGTCGCACGGCGGCTCGAGCTCGACGTCGTCGACGAGCACGGCTACCGCTCGCCGCGCTGGCACTGGCAGAACCACGAGCGCTACGACTCCTACGAGCGCGGCGGCCCCGCCGTCTACCTCGGCGAGTGGGCGGCGCGCGGGTCGACCGTGCGCTCGGCGACGGCCGAGGCGGCCTACATGGTCGGCCTCGAGCGCAACTCCGACGTGGTGCGCATGGCGTCGTACGCTCCGCTGCTCGCCCGCATCGGCGACTCGCAGTGGACGCCCGACCTGATCTACTTCACCGACGACGCCGTGCTCGGCTCGGCGGCGTACGACGTGCACGCGCTGTTCTCGGCGAACCGCGGCGAGCGGGTGCTGCCGGTGGGTCTCTCCGGAGTGCCGGTGCGCGAGCAGCCCGAGCCCCGCCTCGGGCCGGCGCGTCTCGCCTCCCCCGGCTCGCGCACGGCCTTCACCGGCATCGTCGCCGACGGCGTCGCACTGCCCGACGTCGTCGTCGACGGCGAGCATCCGGAGGCGCACCTCGCGATCCCGGCCGACACCCGCGACCTCGCCTTCACGGCCACCCGCCTCGCGGGCGTCGAGGGCTTCGACGTCGTCCTCGGCGATCCCGCCTCCGGCACGACCCACGAGGTGATCGCGGGCAGCTGGCGCAACCGCTCGCTCATCCTGTCGCGCCGCGACGACGGATTCGGCGACGAGATCGACGGCCCGTACATCTTCGAGGGGGTGCAGACCGGCGTGCCCCGGCGCGTCGAGATCTCGCGCGACGGCTCCCGCCTCGTCGTCCGGCACGACGGAGTCGTCGTGCACGATCACGTCGACGACCGGCGCCCGAGCCCCGAGGTGGCCGTGGGAGCCACCGCCCGCGGAACGGGCGACGAGGAGGAGACCGTGGTCACGATCGTCAACGGAGGCGGCGCCGCGGTCGCCGCGCACGTCTCGGGGTTCGCGGGCGCGGTGGTCGCCGGCGCGGTCGTGCTCGAGGGAGGCGATCCCCTCGCGGGCGCGGCCTTCGAGCCGTCGCCGCTGCGCCGGGTGGCATCGGAGCTGCGGGGCGTCGATGCTCTGCGGGTCGAGGTGCCCGCGTGGTCGATCGCCTCTCTCGTCGTCCGCGCCGAGCGCCCGGGAGCCCCGGAGTGAGGGCCGAGCGCGTCCGCGCCGCCCTCCGCCCGCCGATGGGCTGGAACAGCTGGGACTGCTTCGGCGCCTCCGTCACCGAGGCCGAGGTCGTGGCGAACGCCGAGTTCCTGGCCGAGCACCTGCTCCCGCACGGCTGGGACACGGTCGTCGTCGACATCCAGTGGTACGAGCCCGACCCGGGAACGGCCGACTACCGGGAGGTGTCGGCACCCGTCCTCGACGACTGGGGGCGGCCCCAGCCCGCCGTCGGCCGCTTCCCCTCCGCGAGAGAGGGCGGGTTCACGGCGCTGGCAGCGCGGGTGCACGCCCTCGGGCTCCGCTTCGGGGTGCACCTGATGCGGGGCGTGCCGCGGCGCGCGGCCGAGGAGCGCCTCCCGATCCTCGGCTCGACCGCGACCTGCGCCGACATCGCCGACCGCTCGAACGTCTGCCCGTGGAACCCCGACAACTTCGGCGTCGACATGACCGCACCCGGGGCTCAGGAGTACTACGACTCGGTGCTCGCGCAGCTGGCGTCGTGGGGGGTCGACTTCGTCAAGCTCGACGACGTGCTCTACCCGCCGATCCAGGCCGACGAGATCGCCGCGATATCGCGAGCCGTCGACGCCTCCGGGCGGCCGATGACCCTGAGCCTCTCGCCGGGCAAGCAGCTCTCGCTCGAGAACCTCGACGTGCTGCGGCAGAACGCGCAGCTGTGGCGGATCTCGGACGACTTCTGGGACGACTGGTCCGCGCTCCACGAGCAGTTCCAGCGCGCGGCGCGCTGGGCTCCGCACCAGCGCCTGGGCGCGTGGGCCGACGCCGACATGCTGCCGCTGGGCCGCATCGGGATCCGCGCCCACGTCGGCGAGGACCGGCTCTCGCGGTTCACGCCTGCCGAGCAGCGCACCCTGGTGACGCTCTGGTGCATCATGCGCTCACCGCTGATGATGGGCGGGCATCTGCCCGACACTCCGGCCGACACCCTCGAGCTGCTCACGAACGACGACGTGCTCGCGCTGCTCAGCAGCGACTCGAGCCGCGAGATCGTGCGCGACGGCGACCTCGTCGTCTGGGCCGCGTCGCAGGGCCCCGTCGAGTGGCGCGCTGTGTTCTGGCTGGGCGCTGCCGGGACCACGCTGAGGGCGCACCTCGCCGACCTCGGCGTCACCGGCACCCCGGTCGACGTCTGGAGCGGCGCGCGCCTCGACGTGATCGACGGCGCCGTGCCCCTGGAGGTCGAGCCGCACGGCGTGCGCCTGGTGCGCTTCGACGCCTGACCGCACCCCGTCCCGCGAGCCCGCCCCCTCCGCCGAGAACGCAGGAGTTGTCGTACTCGACCACCGAGTACGACAACTCCTGCACACTCGCCGCCGTGCCCGCGCCTCGACGGCGGGCCGCAATCCAGAAGTTGTCGTACTCGGCCACCGAGTACGACAACTCTTGCGTTCTCGGAGCAGTGGAGCCGCCGGGTCAGGCCTCGGTGTCGACGAGGGCGTCGAGGGCCGCCAGGTCCTCGGGCGAGATCGTGAAGTCGACGTCGGCGTTCTCGGCGATGCGCGAGGGCGTCGTCGACTTCGGCAGCGGCAGCACGTCCTTCTCGAGCAGGTAGCGGATGCACAGCTGCGCGACCGACTTGCCGTAGCCGGCGGCGATCCCCGCGATGTCGGAGTTGTCGAGCAGCCCGCCGGTCGCGAGCGGCGAGTAGCCCTCGACGAGTATCCCGGCCTCACGGCAGTAGGCCGTCGTCTCGTCCTGGGTGTTGCCGACGAACCAGCGGATCTGGTTCGCGTGCGGCACGACGTCGGTCGCGGCGATCAGCGACTCGAGGTCGGGCACCGAGAAGTTCGAGACGCCGATCGCGCGCGAGCGCTTCGCCTCGTAGATCTCCTGCATCGCCGTCCACGCCGCGATGTTGCCGTCGCGGTGGTCCGATCCCATGTCCGACCAGGGCCACGGCGCGTGGATCAGGTACAGGTCGACGTAGTCGAGCTCGAGCGCGGCCATCGTCGTCTCGAAGCTGGCCTTCGCGCCCTCGTAGTCCTTGACCTCGGCGGGGAGCTTGGTCGTGATGAAGACCTCGTCGCGGGGAACGCCGCTGTCGCGGAGGGCGCGTGCGACGCTGGCCTCGTTGCCGTAGCCGCGGGCGGTGTCGAGGTGGCGGTAGCCGACCCGGAGCGCCTCGGTCACCGCGTCGTAGGCCTCCGGCCCGTCCGGGATCTGCCAGGTGCCGAAGCCGATCTTCGGGATCGTGACTCCGTTGGACAGGGTGAAGGTGTCGGTCAGTGCGGGCATGTCTCTCCTCGAGGGGTGGTCCTCGCGCGCCGTCGCGCCGAGGGATCTGCAGAGCCACGCTATGTCAGCGCCGACTCGGTCGGAGGGGCCTTGCGGAACCCGACTCCGGGGGTGTCAGGCGGAGGCGACCGACCAGGGAGTGCGCAGGGCGCGCTCCCCGAGCACGCGGCGCTCCCCCGTGATCGCGACGTCGGCCGTGGCCGCGGCGTCGGCGGCCGACGGGCCGGCGATCAGGCGCAGCGGGCCGGGATCCACCCCGAGCGTCCCGTCCTCGCCGGTGACGGCGAGGCGAGCCGCGTCCACGTGGAAGTGGACCGCGAGCCTCTCGCCGGCAGCGATCGGCACGCGGGCGTAGCCGAGCAGCTGCACCACCGGGCGCACGACCGGCGCAGTCGGGAACGCCGCGTAGAGCTGGACGATCTCGACGGTCGACTCCCCGTCGTTGCGGATCGTCACCGCCGCGTCGAGCGAGCCGTCGGTGCCGAGCGCCGCAGGCGCGGCGAGCGCCTCGTAGACGACCGCGCCGCGGTTCAGCCCGAACCCGAACGGGAACAGCGGGGTGTTGTCGAGCGCCGTGATCCCGGGGTTCGAGCGCCCGAGCGCCGGCTGGAGGTAGGTGGTCGACGCGGCCGGGTGACGCGGGATCTGCACGGGCAGCCGTCCGGTCGGCGCGACCCGCCCCGAGAGCACGCCGGCGACCGCCGCGGCCCCGTCGGCTCCGGGGAAGAACGCCTGCACGATGCCGCGGGCGCCGGCGTAGTCGCCGAGGGCGTAGGGGCGGCCGGACAGCACGACCACGACGGTCGGCACCCCGGTCTCGATGACGGCCCCGACCAGGGCGTCCTGCGAGCCGGGCAGGCGCAGGTCGGCCGCGTCGCAGCCCTCGCCCGAGGTGCCGTCGCCGAAGAGGCCGGCGATGTCGCCGACCACCACGACCGCGGTGTCGCTCGCGCGGACCGCGTCGACGGCGGCCGGGAGGCCGGAGGCGTCGTCGGAGGTGATCGCGCCGCCCGTCTCGAAGCGGATCCGGTCGGCACCGAGCTCCTTGCGGAGCGCGGTGAGCAGGGTCGGGATCTCGATGCCGAGCGCGTGCCCGGGGTGCTTCGAGAGCACGTGGTTCGGGAACGCGTAGCAGCCGATGAGGCTGCGGAACTGGTCGGCCGCGGGCCCGACGACGGCGACGGTCCCGGAGGCGAGCCGCGCGAGGGCGTCGTCGTCGCGCAGCAGCACCACCGACTCCTCGGCGAGCTGCAGCGACAGCCCGCGATTGCGCGCGCTGTCGAGGTCGACGCTCTCGGCGTCGGCCGGGACGAGGGGCGCGCCGTCGAACAGCCCCGCCTCGAACTTGTGCCGGAGGTGGCGCCGGACCGAGCGGTCGAGGTCGCGCTCGTCGACGACTCCCTCGCGGATCAGCCGGGGCAGCTCGCCGTAGGCGGCGGTCGTCGGCAGCTCGACGTCGAGCCCCGCACCCAGCGCGAGCCGCCCGGCGTCGGCGGCGTCGACCGCCACGTGGTGCATCGCGTGGAGGAACGGGACGGCCCAGTAGTCGGCGACCACGGTGCCCTCGAAGCCCCACTTCTCGCGGAGGATGCCCGTCAGCAGGTGCCGGTTGGAGCTGCTCGGCACGCCGTCGATGTCGGTGTACGACGTCATGACGCTGCGGGCGCCTCCGTGCCGGAGGGCCGCCTCGAACGGAGGCAGAACGGTGTCGGCGAACTCGCGGGCGCCCATGCTGACGGGGGCGTGGTTGCGGGCGCCGCGCGACGCCGCGTAGCCGGCGAAGTGCTTCAGCGTCGCGATGATGCCCGCGCTCTCGAGGCCCGCGACGTAGGCGGCTCCGAGCTGCGAGACGAGGTACGGATCCTCGCCGAGGGTCTCCTCGACGCGGCCCCAGCGGTAGTCCTTCACGACATCGACGACCGGGGCGAGCCCCTGGTGGATGCCGAGGGCGCGCATGTCGGAGCCGATCGCCCCCGCCATCTCGCCGACGAGGTCCTCGTCGAACGTCGCCGCCCAGGCGAGCGGCGTCGGGAACGCCGTCGCCCCGAAGGCGGCGAGCCCCGTGAGGCACTCCTCGTGGGCGATGGCCGGGATCCCGAGCCGGTTCGAGTCGACGACCCGCTCCTGCAGCTCGCGCAGGCGGCGGACCCCCTCCGCGACCGTGACCGGCTCGGTGCCGAAGACCCGGGTGAGCTGGCCGAGGCCGCCCTCGAACGGATCGGCGGCCGTCTCGGGTCCGCCTTCGAGTCGGGGCGCGAAGTCGTCGGCCGACTCGGTGAGCCAGATCGATCCGAGCTGCGCCGCCTTCTCCTCCAGGGTCAGCTCCGCGGTGAGGAGGCGGGCCCGCTCGGCGGGGGGCAGGGAGGTGTCCCGCCACCCGAGACCGATCGGGCCGGTCTCGGGCAGCGCGGTGGGGGCGTCGTGGAGCATCAGCCCTTGAACGCCCCGTCCATGATCCCCGACACCATCCGCCGACCGACGAAGAAGAACGCGATCAGCAGCGGCAGGGTGGCCATGAACGAGCCGCCCATCGCCAGGGCGACATCGATCGAGCGGTTCGCCTGGAGCTGCTTCAGCGCGATCTGCACGGTGAAGAGCTCGGGCGACTTGAGCACGATGAACGGCCACATGAAGTCGTTCCACACGGCGGTGAACGTGATCAGTCCGAGCACGAACGCGGCCGGCCGGACGACCGGGAACGCGATGCGCCAGAACAGCTGCCACGAGTTCGCGCCGTCGATGCGGGCGGCCTGGATGAGCTCGTCGCTCACGGTCGTCGACATGTGCTGCCGCATCCAGAAGATGCCGAACGCGCTCGCGAGCCCGGGGACGATGATCGCCTGCAGCGTGTCGACCCAGCCGAGCCACGACACGATCAGGTACTGCGGGATCACGCTGAGCTGAGCGGGGACGGTCATCGTCAGCAGGACGATGAGGAACAGCAGGTTGCGGCCGGGGAACTGCAGCTTGGCGAACGCGAAGCCCGCCATCGCGCAGAGGATCGCCGAGATCACCGCGACGGTGAGCGAGACGAACGCGCTGTTCACGAGCGAGGCGATGAACGGCACGGTGTCGAAGACCTTCTCGGCGACGGCCAGGAAGTTCGTGCCGGGATACAGGCGCGGCGGGATCGACGTGACGGCCGTGGCACCCACGGAGGCGACGACGAACATGTAGTAGAGCGGGAACACCGACACCAGGACGGCGAGGCCGAGGAACACGTAGGACGGCCAGCCGACTCCACCGGGCTTGCCGCGGCGCTTGGGCAGCGCCGAGGTCTTCATCGTCGGGGCGAGGGCCTGCGGAGCGGCCTGATCGATCACATCGGACATCAGACGGCCGCCTTCCGGGTGCGCGTGGAGAGGTAGAAGTTGAGCAGCGACACGACGACGACGATCACGAACAGCACGACGCCGATCGCGGATCCGTAGCCGAACTTGAACTGGCTGAAGCCCTGCTCGTAGAGGAACAGCGCCAGCGTCTGGCACTGCCGGCCCGCACCGCAGGTGAGGCCCGATTCAGGAGAGGCGAGCAGCGGCTCCGTGAAGATCTGCAGCCCGCCGATGGTCGACATGATCACGGTGAAGACGATGATCGGGCGCAGCGCCGGGATCGTCAGGTGCCGGAACTGCTGCCAGCTCGAGGCGCCGTCGACCGAGGCGGCCTCGAACATCTCGCGCGGCAGCGACTGCAGGCCCGCCAGGTAGAGCAGCGTGTTGTAGCCGAACCAGCGCCAGAAGACCATCGCCGAGATGAGGATCCACGAGCCGTAGTTGGTCGCGAGGAAGTTGACCGACGGCAGTCCGAAGATCCCGAGCACCCAGTTGATGAGCCCAAAGTTCTTGTCGAAGATCTGCGCGAAGACGATCGCGGTCGCGGCGACGGAGGTGATGTAGGGCACCAGGAGCGCCATGCGGAAGAAGTTCGCCCAGCGCAGCCGCGCGTGGTTGAGCAGGTGCGCGAGGAAGAGAGCGAACAGCAGCTGCGGGATCGTCGAGATCAGGAAGATGCCGAAGGTGTTCAGCAGGGCGTTCCAGAACCGGCCGTCCGCGAACAGCATCTCGAAGTTCTTGAAGCCGACGAACACCTGCTCGCCGATGGGGTTCCAGTCGAACAGCGACACGTAGAACGTGAAGAGGAGGGGGAACAGCCCGAAGACGATGAAGATCAGGAAGAAGGGCGCGATGTACGCGTAGGGGGCGATCCGCTCCGAGAGGGAGTTGCGGATCCGCAGGGCTTTCTGGACCGGGGCCTTGGGCTGCTTGCGCTGCTTGGGGGGAAGTGTGGCTGTCGCCGTTGACACGTGAGGAACCTCCGTCGAAGAGGTGGCCCGGCGCTGGTCGCGCCGGGCCACTCGGGTGGGTGGGGCGATCAGCCTCCGATGGCCTCCTTGGCCGTGGCGAGAGCGGTCGTCCAGGCCTCGCCCGACGAGACGTTGCCCGACTCGAGCTCGACGAGCGTGTTGAGCAGCGCGCCGTTGATGGCGGTCGTGTCCGGCCCGTTGTAGAAGGACGGGAACTGCTCGACCGAGGTGGCCATGACCTCGCCGATCTTCGAGTCTCCGAAGAAGGGGTCGGTGTAGGCGCGGACGGCGTCGCTGCTGACGGCCTCCTTGGCGGCGGGGAAGGTGCCCGACGACTCGAAGTGATCCGTCTGGCCCTCGGCCGACATCATCGTCTTGATGTACTGCCACGCGGCCTCGGGGTTCGCGGCGCGGGCGGGGATGGCGATGACGCTGCCGCCCCAGTTGCCGCCGACTCCGGGGACGCTCGCGACACGCCAGTTGCCGGCGGTGTCGGGGGCGTCGGTCTTGATGCCCGAGAGGATCCACGACGGTGCGATCGTCACGGCGAAGGCGCCGTTGGCGCGGCCGGGAGCCCAGCCCGACGACCACGCGGCGATACCGGCGCTGATCCCGGCGTCGTAGGTGTCGACGGCGACCTTGAAGGCCTCCTCGACCTGCGGGTTGGAGTCGTAGACGACCTCGCCGTCGGGCGAGTAGTACTTCTCGGAGACCTGGTTCACGGTCGAGAAGAAGACGCTGGTCTCGATGTTGTCGACGAACGGCTTGCCGGTCGCGGCCGTGTACTTCTCGCCCATCGCGATGAAGGCCGGCCAGTCGCTCCACATCGCGGCGACCTCGGCGGGATCGGTCGGCAGACCGGCCTGCTCGAAGAGGTCGGCGCGGTAGGCGAAGCCGAGTCCGCCGACGTCGGTCGGGATCGCGATGACCGAGCCGTCCTCGGCGGTGGCGGCGGACGCGGCCCAGTCGAGATAGGCGCTGGCCACGTCGTCGCCGCCGAGAGTGCGGAGGTCGAGGAAGTTGCCGGGGTTGGCGACGAACTGGGGGAGGTCGTCGTTCTGGATCATGACGAGGTCGGGGACCTTGCCGCCGGCGAGCGCCGCTGTGAGGGCGGTGGCCGTCTCGACGGTGCTGCCGACCTCGGTCAGCTTGACCTTCGCGTCGGGCATCTTCGCGAGGTACTCGGTGACGTTGTCCTTCGCGTTGATGCCGGTGAACGACCAGAACGCGACCTCGGCGTTGGGGTCGTCGGAGGAGCCGCCACCGCTCGAGCACGCGGCGAGGGTCGCGACGGCGAGCGTGCCGCCGGCGACCGAGATAAATCCGCGGCGGGAGAAGGCCGACTGGAAGATGGTGGTTTGCGTCACTGCAATGTCTCCTTGGTGTATCGGATGTGAAGTCCCACTCAGCCTCGAGGGGATGTGAGGTGCTGGTGCGGCGGTGGCGGTGCCACCGGTTCGAGGGAGCCGACGGATCGGCGGGTGCGTCAGGAGCGGATGCTCCGGGGGAGGGTATCGGAGCGGCCCGGTCGGAGCTGCTCGATCAGAGACGACGGATCAGGACCGGGCCTCTGCTGTCGCTCGGAGCGGATCCTCCGGGAGAGCGGTCGCGGCTGGTGACTGTGGCTGCACGCTTCGTGTCACGACGGTTCCTCTTCGTTGGGGGACTCGCTGGGGGTTCCGGAGCTCGGGGCCTCGGTCAAGAGAACGATCTCTTGGCCGCCACCGTAGCCGCCCCTCCCGCCGCATGCAAGAGCGATTCCGGAGTCGAGACCTCACCGTGAGATATCGATCTCCCCTAGTATTCGAGAGAAGTTTCGCAAACCGAACGCGATCGACCCACGGGGGGACCTCCCCGGGGGAGCCTGGAGATCGAGGTCCTGAGAGCCCGTCACGGGCGTCTCGCTGAGACCGAGCGTCGACTCCTCGTGCAGAAGGAAGACAGCATGACTCGACCCACGCTCGTGGATGTCGCTCGGGCGGCGGGCGTATCGCGCGCCACAGCCGCACGGGTCCTCGCCGGCGGGACGAACGTCGATGTGCGGATGTCGGCCGCGGTCGAGCACGCCGCGAAGCAGCTCGGCTACGAGGCGAACAGCGCCGCGCGGATGCTGCGCGGCGGGCGGGCGGGCGCCATCGCCCTCATCGTCGCGTTCAACGAGCTGGACAGCCTGACCGGCACCTTCTTCACCTCGGTGCTCAAGGGTGCGGCGAAGGGCCTCTACGCCGGCGAGGTGCAGCCCGTGCTCCTGCCGGCCGACCACGACGACGGAGACCGGATCCCCCGGTTCCTGCGCTCGCGCGCCGTCGACGGGGCGATCATCATCCTGCAGCACGAGATCACGCATCTCGCGCAGGCGCTGGCCGACTCCCCCGTGCCGATCGCCTGGGTCGGGCGCCCTCGCGTCGCCCTCAGCGACGACTCGATCGTCATCGACTCCGACAACTACGGAGGCGGCAGGCTCGCCGCGCGCGCCCTGGCCGACTCCGGGAGGCGCCGGCTCGGGATCATCGCCGGACCGCACGACATGGAGCCCGCCCGCGACCGCATCCGCGGCTGGCGGGACGAGCTCACCGAGCTCGGGATCGATCACAGCCCTATCGTGCACGGCGAGTTCACCCTCGAGAGCGGCTCCGCCGCGATGGCGCGGCTCCTGCAGCGCCACCCCGATCTCGACGGCGTCTTCGCCTCCTCCGACCTGATGGCGAACGGCGCCATCCGGGTGCTGCAGGCCTCCGGCCGCCGCGTCCCGGCCGACATCTCGGTCGTCGGCTTCGACGACGTCGTGGTGGCGACGACGTCGGATCCGACGCTCACCACGATCCGGCAGCCGCTCGAGGAGATGGGCCGGGTCGCCGCCGAGACGGTCCTCGCCGTCGTCCAGGGGCGCGACGTCGACCGTCAGCCGATCCTGGCGACCACGCTGGTGCAGCGGGAGTCGGCGTGACGCCGCCGCCTCCGCACCGGCTGATCGTCAGCACCGATGCGGCCAACGAGGCCGACGACCAGTTCGCGATCGTGCAGGCGCTCCTGAGCGCGACCCTCGACATCAGGGGGCTGGTCGCCGCGCACTTCGGCCGCGAGGGCAGCGCGGAGCAGTCGCGGCGGGAGATCGATCGGCTGGTGGCTCTCGTCGGCGCCGGCGCGCCGGTCGCCGACGGCTCGGCGGTCGCTCTGAGCGACGAGCGGACGCCCTCGCCGAGCGAGGGCTCGCGCCTGATCGTCGAGGAGGCGCTGCGCGACGAGGGCCGCCTCTGGATCGCGGTGCTGGGACCGCTGACCGATGTGGCCTCGGCGCTGCTCGAGGAGCCGGCGATCGCCTCCCACGACGTGGTCGTCGTGTGGGTCGGCGGCCCTCCGTACGACGAGATCCCCTCGTACCAGCCGGAGTTCAACCTCATCAACGACGTGGCCGCAGCCGACGTGGTGATGGCCTCGGGAGTCGACGTCTGGCAGATCCCGATGCCCGTCTACTCGATGGTCGGAGTCGGCCACGCCGAGCTGCGCACCCGCCTCCGCGGCACGAGCCCGCTCGCCGACTACCTCGTCGACCAGCTGATCGCCTTCAACGACACCATCTCGTACGGGCCGCTCGACTTCCGCTCCCTGGGCGATAGCCCGGCGATCGGTGCCGTGATGAATCCCGCGGGCGGCCGCTGGCGCTCCCGGCCGGCTCCGCGGTTCTCCTCGAACGGCGACCTCGAGCCCGGCGTCGGCCCGCACTCGATCCGCGTCTGCGAGGCGTTCGACACCCGCTGGCTGATCGAGGACCTCTTCGCGAAGCTCCTCGAGTTCGGAGCCGAGACGACGCCTCCCGGATCGGGCGTCTAGCTCGACGCCTCCCTGCGCGGGACGTAACGGAGCCAGAGACCGCCCGCGCTGAAGCTGCGCTGCTCGAGGAGCTCCAGGTCGAGGTGGACACCGGCGGGGAAGAACGGGGTGCCGCCTCCCGCCACCACGGGGCCGAGGACGGGCTGGTACTCGTCGACCAGCCCGGCGCGGACGGCCTGCGCGGCGAGCGTCGGGCCGTCGACGGTGAGATCCTGCGCACTCCCGTCCTTCAGCGCACGGACGGCGTCGGGGTCGAACGACCGCTCGATGCGGGTCCGCTCGCTCGACACCTCCTGGAGGGTCGTGGAGTAGACGATCTTGTCGGCGTCCTGCCACTGCCGGGCGAACTCGGCGATGAACGGAGGGTGCGCGGGGTCGAGGTTGGCCGTCTCCCAGAAGAGCATCGTCTCGTACATGCGGCGGCCGTAGAGGAACGTGCCGACGCTGCTGAGCTGATCACCGAAGAAGCGGTGCGACTCGTCGTCGATCGCGATGAAGTCGGAGCCACCGTCGGCGTCGAGGGCGTAGCCGTCGAGCGAGGTGATCATGGAGTAGATGAGCCTGCCCACGAGTGCCTCCGATCGAGTGCGGCGTCGTCGCCTGCGCCGACGGTAGCGCCGGCGAGGTCCGTCGACAAGACGCCTGCGGCACGCTCACTCCGCGTGCTCGCCGATCACCGCCGGCGCGAGCCGCTTGGCGAAGCAGCGGGTGGCCGGCTCGTCGCCCCAGTATCCGAAGCCGGGGATCGGGAGGTACCCGGAGCTGCTGTAGAGGGCCATCGCCTCGGGCTGCTCCGTCCCGGTCACCAGCCGCAGCGTCTCGACGCCCCGCCGCCGGGCCAGCTCCTCCACTCCGCCGAGCAGGAGCCGGCTGAGCCCCCTGCCGCGCGCCGACTCGGCGACGAACATGCGCTTGATCTCGCCCAGCGAGCCGTCCGCCGAGAGCGCCACGCAGCCGACCGCGGCGTCGCCGAGACGGAGGAGGAGCGTCGGCGCCCCGGGGTGGGGCCGGGGCCCCGGATCGTCGCCGCCGTAGCGCCGCATCACCTCCGCCTCCTGGGAGGCGAACAGGGCGAGGGCCTCGGGGTCGGCGGCCGTGGTCTCGATCAGGTGGGGCTCGTCGGGCATGCCGCGATGCTACGGCGACCCGCGCCCACGGCCGATGCGCGCATCGCCCCGATCCGCCGGGGGCGACGGAGTCGGCCGGCGGCGGATCAGACGGCGCCCACCACCGAGGGCGCGGCGGCGACCGACGCGCGGCGGATCAGGCGGGTCTCGAGCTCCATCCGCGTGGCCGTCGCGCCCGACGCGAGCGGCGTCGCCGACCGGTGGGCCTGGTGCAGCATCCGGAACGCCGTGGCTCCCATCTCGCCGATGCGCTGCTGGACGGTCGTCATCGGCGGCGTGGCCCAGGCCGACTCCTCGACGTCGTCGAAGCCGACGACGCTCAGATCGTCGGGGATCCGCAGACCCGCGTCGTCCGCGGCCTCGTAGGCGCCGAGGCCCATGACGTCGGAGCACGCGAAGACGGCGGTCGGCCGCTCGGCACCTGCGGCGAGCATCGCGCCGACCGCGGTCCGCGCGCTGTCGCGGCTCCAGTCGCAGTAGGCGAGCCGCTCGCGCGGGATCGAGACGCCCGCCTCGCGGAGGGCCGTGGTGAAGCCGTCGATGCGTGCGCTGCTGTACAGAGCCGAGCGGGTGCCTCCGATCAGGCCGATCCGCCGATGCCCGAACTCGAGGAGGTGCTCCGCGGCCATCCGTCCGCCGTCCCAGTTCGTGGACCCGACGCTGGCCACGTCGGCGGGGGGCCTGGTGCCCGGGTCGACGACCACGACGGGAAGCTCGGCGGTCGTGAGCAGGTGCAGCTGCGCCGCCGAGACGTCGACCAGGACGACGATCGCGCCCAGCGACGGGCGCCGGAGGAGCCGGCTGATCCATGCGCCGTCGGGCCGCGAGCGGGTGAGGACGAGATCGACTCCCGCGGCCGACGCCTCCTGCTCGATGCCCGCGAGCACCGGGCCGATCCAGCTGCCGTTGAGGTGCCCGACGACGACGTCGACGATCTGGGCGGCGCGGGGATCCTCGACCGGGGGTCGCAGGCGCGGTCGGCGACGATAGCCGAGCTCGTGCGCCGCCTCCATCACGCGGATCCTGGTCGCCTCCGAGACGTCCGTCCCGCCGTTGAGCACCTTCGACACGGTCGGTACGCTCGTCGCCGCGCGCTCGGCGATGAGGGCCATCGTCGGCTTCGGCGTCACGGCGTTGTCGTCCATGGGACCACCATAGATCACGGGCAGTTGCGCAAGTGGAGTCGCGGATCTGCGGAGACCGGAACCGCATCGGCCTTGCCGGCGCTCCCGGCGCGGTGCAGAATGAGCGAACGCCCGAATTCGTGCTGCGCGAGTTGCGCAACACGGTTCGCCGCGCACGACGGTTCACCGACGCACCGCGGAGTCATCCGCCCGGCCCACTGAGGACGACCATGACCACCACCCCTCCCACCACCCCCGCCAAGAGGGCGCTCGTCGTCCGCGGCGGCTGGGACGGCCACCAGCCGGTCGAGGCGACCGAGCTCTTCCTGCCCTTCCTGGCCGAGAACGGCTTCGAGGTGCGAGTCGAGGAGTCGACCGCCGTCTACGCCGACGAGGAGTACCTCCGCACCGTCGACCTGATCGTGCAGTCCAACACCATGACCTCGATCGAGTGGCCCGAGTTCCTCGGACTGCGGGCGGCGGTCGAGAGCGGCACCGGCCTCGCCGGCTGGCACGGCGGCATCGCGGACTCGTACCGGAACAACTCCGACTACCTCCAGCTGATCGGCGGCCAGTTCGCCTCGCACCCCGGCAAGCACCCCGACGAGCGCACGGGCGAGCAGTCGGACAACTACGTGCCGCACCTGATCGAGATGACGCCGGCGGCCGCCGAGCACCCCATCACCCGGGGCATCAGCGACTTCGAGCTCACCACCGAGCAGTACTGGGTCCTCCACGACGACTACAACGACGTGCTCGCCACCACCACGCAGGCGGTGCGGCCGTGGGACCCGTGGAACCGGCCCGTCACCTCACCCGCGATCTGGACCCGCCAGTGGGGCGCCGGCCGCATCTTCGTCTCGACCCCCGGCCACCGCGTCGAGATCCTCCAGGACCACAACGTCCGCACCATCATCGAAAGGGGACTGCTGTGGGCCTCCCGCTGAGAGTCGGAATCATCGGAGTCGGGAAGATCAGCGAGCAGTACCTCGCCAACTTCCCCACCTTCCCGGGCCTCCGCCTCGTCGCGGTCGCCGATCTCAACCAGGAGCGGGCCCGGCAGGTCGCCGACGAGAACGGCGTCCGCGCCCTCTCGGTCGACGAACTGCTCACCGACCCCGAGGTCGACGCGGTCCTCAACCTCACGATCCCGGCGGCGCACGTCGAGATCGGCACCCGGGCGCTCCAGGCCGGCAAGCACGTCTTCGCCGAGAAGCCGCTGGGGCTGAACCCCGCGGAGGCGGCGCCGATGCTCGACCTCGCCGAGGAGCTGGGGCTCCGCTTCGGCAGCGCACCCGACACCGTCCTCGGCACCGGGATCCAGACCGCTCGCCGCACCCTCGACTCCGGAGTGATCGGCGAGCCGATCGCCGCGCAGGTGCAGTGGACCGCCCCCGGCCACGAGCGCTGGCACCCGGCGCCCGAGTTCTACTACCAGCCGGGAGGCGGCCCCCTGCTCGACATGGGCCCCTACTACCTCACGGCGCTCGTGCACTTCTTCGGTCCCGTCGTCCGGGTGACCGGGCTCGCGACCCGCTCGGCGCGACCGCGGACCATCGAGTCGGGTCCGCGCGCCGGCACCCCGATCGCGGTCTCGATCGACACGCACATCAGCGCCCTGCTCGAGCACGCGAGCGGCGTGACCACGACCGTGACGGTGAGCTTCGAGGTCTGGAAGAGCCGGGCGCCGAAGTTCGAGATCTACGGCACCGAGGGCACGATCGCCGTCCCCGACCCCAACATGTTCTCGGACACCGTCGAGGTCGCCGTGCGCGACGGCGACTGGGAGAGCGTCCCCGACTCCGCGGGCTACATCGACACGGGCCGCGGCATCGGCCTCGCCGACATCGCCGAGGCGATCGAGGAGGACCGCCCGCACCGCGCGACCGGCCGCCTCGGGCTGCACGTCCTCGAGATCATGGACGCGATCCTGCGCTCGAGCGACGAGAAGGCGGTCATCACGATCGCCAGCACCGCGGAGCGTCCCGAGATCGTCCCGCTGCAGACGACGACGGGCGAGCTCGCCCCCGTCCCCGCCTGAGAACCCCGCCTGAGAACCCCGCCCGAGAAGTCCGCCCGAGAGACCGCCGTGACGGTCGCCCTCCCGGGCGGCCCGTGAGGAGCACCACCATGAATCCGACCCTCCGAGTAGCGATGATCGGCCACGCGTTCATGGGCCGGGCCCACGCGCACGCGTGGCGGACCGCGCCCCGGTTCTTCGAGCTCCCCCTCCGGCCGCAGCTCGCGGTCGTCGTCGGGCGCGACGAGGGCCGGGCCGCCGCCGCGGCCGAGAATCTGGGCGCCGAGGAGTCGTCGGCCGACTGGCGCGCGGTCATCGCGCGCGACGACATCGACCTCATCGACATCTGCACTCCGGGCGACCAGCACGCCGAGATCGCGATCGCGGCGCTCCGGGCGGGCAAGCACGTGCTCTGCGAGAAGCCGCTGGCGCGCTCGGTGCCGGAGGCGGAGGAGATGACCGAGGCGGCCGCCGCCTCCGAGGGCTTCGCGATGTGCGGCTTCAGCTACCGCCGCACGCCCGCGCTCGCCCTGGCCAAGCGGTTCGTCGAGGAGGGTCGGCTCGGCGAGATCCGCCACGTGCGCGCCCAGTACCTCCAGGACTGGCTCAGCTCCTCCGAGGCGCCGCTCACCTGGCGTCTCGACAAGGACAAGGCCGGCTCCGGCGCGCTCGGCGACATCGGGGCGCACAGCATCGACACGGCGCAGTGGCTCACGGGTCAGGGGATCGACGGGGTCTCGGCGATGCTGCGGACCTTCGTCGGCGACCGCCCGGTGCTCGCCGAGCAGGCGGGCCTCGGCGGTCGTGCCGCGGAGGGCGCCGAGCGCGGCCCCGTCACGGTCGACGACGCCGCCGCCTTCACCGCGACCTTCGCCGGCGGCGCCCTCGGGGTCTTCGAGTCGACGCGGATGGCCCTCGGCCGCCGCAACGCGAACCGGATCGAGATCAACGGCGAGCGCGGCTCCGTGGCGTTCGACTTCGAGCGCATGAACGAGCTCGAGTACTACGACGGCAGCGATCCGGAGGAGGCGCAGGGCTTCCGGCGCATCCAGGTCACGGAGCCCTCGCACCCCTACGCCGGCAACTGGTGGCCGACGGGGCACGGACTCGGCTACGAGCACGTGTTCACCCACCAGGTCGTCGACCTGGTCACCGCGATCGCCGACGGCGTGCAGCCGACTCCGTCGTTCGCCGACGCCCTGCAGGTGCAGCGCGTGCTCGACGCGGTCGAGCGCAGCGCCTCCGACTCGTCGCGGTACACCACCGTCTGAGGCCCGCGCAGGCGACGCACCGAGCCGGAGCGTCGCCTGCGTACGATGGCTCCTCATGACCCAGAACCCTCCCCGCCGGCTTCGGAAGGACGCCGCCGAGAACGCCGAGCGGCTCCTCGCCGCGGCGACGCGATCGGGTCTCGCACAGGGGCGGTTCGTGCCGATGGAGCAGATCGCCGCAGACGCGGGCGTGGGCGTCGGGACGCTGTACCGGCGGTATCCCGATCGGGAGGCGCTGCTCGAGGCGATGGCGGTGCGCGCCTACCGGCTGATCCTCGCCGAGGCGGAGGACGCCCTGGCCACGGGCGAGACGGGGCACGACGCGATCGAGCGCTTCCTCGTGCGGTCGTTCGCCCACCGGGACGAACTGGTCCTGCCGCTCCACGGCGGCCCGATGACCGAGGGCACCGAGTCCGGCGAGCTGCGGGCGCGGATGCGGCGGACCATGGAGGCGATCCTCGAGCGCGGTCACGACGACGGCTCGGTGCGCCGCGAGGTCGACGCCGGGACGGTGGTGCGGTTCGGAGCGATGCTCGCCCAGCCGATGTCGACCGTCCCCGACTGGCCGGAGGCCGCCGCCCAGCAGCGCGCCGTGTTCCTCCGCGGAATCGCGCCGCCCGGCTGATCCGATGCGCCGGGCGGCGCCTCCGCTCAGTCGGCGTCGGGGACGGCGACGACCTTGCCGCGGAGCGAGCCTGCGGCGATCTGCGCGTGGATCGCGGGGAGCTCGCTGAGCGGGACGCGCCGCGCGACGTCGATGCTGAGCTCTCCGCGGTCGACCAGGGCGACCAGGCCGCTCAGCTCGTCCACGTCGGCCCGGACGTAGACACCGGCGCCGCGCACTCCGCGCTCCTCGTCGCCGGGCGTGGGCATCCAGGCGGTGGTGGCGACGACGACCCCGCCGTTTCGCACCAGGGAGACCAGTGCGGTGAACTCATCGGGACTGATCGGCGCGAGGTTCAGCAGCACGTCGACCGGCTCCGTCACGGCCTCGAGGACGCTCGAGCCCGTGTGGTCGATGACCTCGTCGGCTCCGGCCGCCGTCACGGCGTCGCGGCTGCGCGGGCTCGCGGTCGCGATCACGTGGGCGCCGGCCCGATGGGCCAGCTGCACGGCGTACCCGCCCACCGCTCCTCCCGCGCCCGTGATCAGCACGCGCTGACCGCCGGTCAGACCGGCCTCGTCGAACAGCGCCTGCCAGGCGGTCAGGGCGACCGACGGGAGCGCGGCCGCGTCGACGAGGTCGACGGAGGTGGGGGCCGCGACGAGCGCCTCCGCCGGAGCGACGACGAACTGCGCCGCCGAGCCGCTCTCGGCCATGGGGAGGAAGCCGACGACCTCATCGCCGACCCGGTGACCGGTCACCCCCGCGCCGACGGCCGCGACGGTGCCGGCGACGTCGTAGCCCGGCACGTGCGGCAGCGTCACCGGGATCGGCAGGTCCCCTCCTCGGATGCCGTTGTCGGCCGGGTTGACCGCGGATCCGGCCACGCGCAGGAGCACCTGGCCCTCCCCCGCGACGGGCTGCTCGACGTCCTCGTAGCGGAGGACGTCCGGGGCGCCGAACTCGTGGAATCGCACTGCCTTCATGATCATCTCTTCCTGTCGGTGTTTCGAATCTGAAGCATCTGTCGTGGACGCTACCAGTGCTTCGACTTCGCAGCAAGTACTTCGATCTCGCAGCACAGATATGATGACGGGATGGCCGAGACTCCGCGTTCCCTCGATCCCACGGAGCTGGGCGCCTACTTCGCCCTCATCGAGGTCAGCAGCCTCGTGCGGCACGCGGTCGAGCAGCAGCTGCGCGAGGCCGGCGACCTCAGCTACGTGCAGTTCCAGCTCCTGGCCCGCCTGGGCGACGCACCGGAGGGGAGCAGCCGGATGACCGACCTCGCCGACGGCGTCGTCTACAGCCGGAGTGGTCTCACCTACCAGGCCAAGCTGCTCGAGGAGCTCGGCCTGGTGACGCGGGCGCCGTCCGTCGACGACGAGCGCGGCACCACGGTCACGATCACCGACCGGGGCAGGGACCTGCTCGCCCGGGTCTTCCCCGGCCACATCGCCGTGCTCGACGGACTCCTGTTCGAGCCGCTGGAGCGTGCGGACGTCGAGGTCCTCGCGGACGTGCTCGGCCGGGTCCGCGACCATGCGCGCTCGGCCCCGCCGCGCTCCGCAGCGCCGCGTCGCCGCCGGACGGGCTGACGCGCGGGACCCCCGGCCGGCTCAGCCACGGCCCGGCCCGAGAAGACGCGACCGGCGGAGGCGGTGGTCCGGGTCGACCTCGTCCGCGACGGCCCTCGCCCGGCGGAGGACGTCGTCGGGCAGCGCCGACGACGCGCCGGCCGCTCCGTCCAGCCACGAGCCGGGCGCGACGCCCGTGTCGGCGTCGGCCCAGGTCGCCCGCAGCGCAGCCAGAGCGGCCTCGATGCGCGGACGCTCGGCCAGGAGCAGCGAGCCCACGGCGTGGAAGACGAAGTCGCCGGGAGGGCGGACGACCGCACCCTCCCGCCGCGTCGGCGCACCGGCGACGTGACGGATCTCGACCATGACCAGCGGAGTGCCGGGTGCGGCCGCCGCCGCGAGGATGCGGTCGGCGAGGTCCGGAGTGGAGGCGTCGAGCCAGCGCGCGTCGCCCACTCCGGGAGTCGCGATCGGCGGATCGAGATGGATGCGGGAGAGCCCCGCGGCGTCCTTCGGGCCCCAGTCGTCCACGACCGGAACCGCGACGGCGCGCATGGCCTCGAGGAGCGGCGCCGCCCCCTCCGGCCCGTCGGGATCGGCGACGGCGAGGTGGACGGCGACGGAGCCGTGGAGCTCCTCCGGGAACGGCGGCATCGGCGGGACGTGCATCACCGCGATGCTCGTCGAGACCCCGGCGCCGACCGCCGCGATCCCGAGCCTCCAGGTGGCGACGAGACCGGGGAGGTCGCGTCCGTGCCACAGCAGGGATCCGGCGTGGAGGCCGTCGACCGCGGCGAGGTCGAACTCGAGAGTGTGGGCGATGCCGACTCCGCCGGCACCCCGGAACGCCCACAGCGCCTCGCGGTCGATCCGCTCGGGTGCGTCGTCGGCGGCGATCCGGGAGCGTCCGCGCCCGTCGACGTAGTGCACCCGGCGGAGGCTGCCGCTCGCGAGGCCGTCGCGGCGCACCAGCCAGCCGATGCCTCCCGCGAAGGTGTAGCCCGACACCGAGACGCTCGGAGCGGAGCCTGCCAGGCCGAGCAGCCCGTGGCGCTCGGCGGCGGCGTCGACGTCGGCCCAGGTGGCGCCGGCGCCGACCGTCGCGATGCGCGACTCCGGGTCGATGGAGACGTCGTCGAGCCGAGACGTGTCCAGGAGGACGGCGCTCTCGTCGACGACCGCGCCGGCGCCGTGGCCCGTGGCCTGCACCACCACGTCGAGCGCGCGCCCGGTGGACCGCTCGAGTGCGGCGACCTCCTCGAGAGCCGCCGGGAGGTCGGCAGGGCTCCGGATGATCGCGACCCGCGCCGGGCGCTGGGTCGTCGCCGAGTTGCGGGGCCGGACGGCGGAGGAGTAGTCGTCGGAACGGTGATCGAGGAGCACGGGAGCACCGTATCGCATAAACGGAGGAATTCCTCCGCTTAGAACGCAGCTCGCCACCCGTGCGCGGATCGGCGGTCGATCTCCGCCAGCGCGTCGGGCCCCTTTCGGGGGGAAACCTCGGCTCGACGTGCGTAAACTCGGCCTTTCGGGGGGGCGCCGTACTGTCCTCCGGGGACCGTGGGAGGGGCACGCAGTGGGAGTGGGATTCCGGCAGGAGGGAGAGCTTCGCAGCCTCTCGGGGGCTCGCCTGCATCCCGTCGTCGGCCCCGCCCTGAACCGCTCGCGCAGCCGCTCTCGGATCTCCGCCGCGCTGACGATGCCCGGTGGCCCCGGTCTCGTGCGGCCCTCGCCGCTCGCACAGCCGTGGGAGGGACCGCTCATCCGGCTCGTCCGCGCCGGTGCACCGGCATCGGAGCTGCACGAGGCGACCGCGTCCTCGCCCGACGGGTCCCGGCTCGCGGCCGTGATCGAACTGGTCCGCGACGCCCTCGGGCGCCCGGAGGACGACCGCGCGATCAGGCTGGCCGGTTGGCTGGTGCGCACCCGCTACGACCCGGCCGCCGACCCCTTCCTCCGCCGCTACGGGATCGGGCTCACGGCCCACCTGCCGCTGAGCGCGGGCCTCGACGTGGACGTCCCGCTCGACGCGACCGCCCTGCGCCTGCTCTACGCCGAGCTCGCCGCGACCGACGACCCCGCCGGAGCGACCGCCGCTGTCGAGACCCTCGAGCCGTCGACGCTGGCCGCGTCGACCCTCGCCTCGCTCTACTCCGCCCGCTCCCGGTGGAGCGACCTCGCCCGGTTCTCGGCGCCGGTCGTCAACGTCGACGCCGCCTCTGCGGCCGTGCTGATCAGGCGGGGCGTGGCGCTCCGGGAGCTGGGACTCATCGAGAGCGCGCTCGACGCCTTCGACCGCGTGGTGCGGCCGAACGTGACCAGCGCACGCCCGATCGAGCTGCGCGTCGAGGCGCTGTACGAGCGCGCGTCGACGCACCTGGCGGATGGGCGCCGCGCTCCGGCGCGACGCGACCTCGAGCGGGTGCTCGCGCTGTATCCCGAGAGCGCGGAGGCGCAGGAGCTCATGGCGGCGGCGAGCCGCTGAGCGAGGGGCTGCGCGGGCGGGTGCGGCGGGAGCAGCTCGCGGAGCGGCGGATCGAGATCCGCGCCCCGCGAGCCGCCCGACCAGCGGGCCGGGGCTCAGCCCTCGGCCGGGGAGGGCTTCCCGTCGGCCGGCAGCACCTCGACGGGGGTGTCGCGCTCGTCCTCGCCCTCGGCCTGCGAGGGCTTGTCCGGCTGGTCGGCCGGATCCTGCACGGGGCTCGGGGCCTGGTCGCTCATCGGAGTCCCTCCGGCTGGTCGGAGGTGGCGGACGGCTCCGGATGCGCCTGGAACTCCATCCAGGCACGGTCGAGCCCGGCCTGGGCGGAGGCCGGCTCGCTCGCGAAGTAGCCCTCGTAGATCGAGCGGCCGCCGTGCTCGGGCAGGTCGTCGCGGTCGGCGAAGGTCTGGGCGAACTCGCCGACCTCGTCGTCCCTCTTCTCCTGATCCCGCAACCACGCGGGGAAGGTCTGCGTCATAGGACACCTCTCTCTGTCGTGCTGCCAGCCCACTCCTCCGGGTGCGCCTTGGCAACCCCTCGACTCCGCGCTCGACCGGGTGCACGGTCAGGCGGCGACCGGGGCCGAGAGGTGGAGGCGGGCGTCGCACCAGGAGGCGACGGCGTCGTCGTGGGTCGCGACCACGACGCTCGCCCCGTGACCGGCCAGTTCGGTGAGCACGTCGAGCACCATCGCGGCGTTCTCGGAGTCGAGGGCCCCCGTCGGCTCGTCGGCGAGCACCAGCGTCGGGCTCTTGACCAGGAGGCGCGCCAGCGCGACCCGCTGCTGCTCGCCTCCGCTGAGGCGGGAGACCCGCTCGCGCCCCCGCCCTCCGAGGCCGACGCGTTCGAGGGCGGTGTCGAACCGTCCCGCCCGGCCGCGCCGCTCCCCCAGTGCGATCGCGAGGTTCTGCTCGACGGTCGCGGTGTCGACGAGGGCGTAGCTCTGGAAGAGGTAGCCGAGCCGATGCCTCCGGAAGCGCCGCCTGCCGTGGGCGCCGAGCCGGGTGAGCTCCTCCCCGTCGACCTCGATCGATCCGGAGTCGGGCGCGTCGAGGAGGCCGAGGCAGTTGAGCAGCGTCGACTTGCCGCTGCCGCTCGCTCCGGTGAGGGCGAGAGTGCTCCCGGAGGCGACGGTCACGTCGAGTCCGCTCCAGAGCGGACGGCGGCCGTAGCCCTTGGCGAGGTCGGTGGCGAGGATCACGGGGTTCCTTCCGAGGTGGGAGTCAGGAGTCGACGGTGCGCGACCGCGCCGCGCGGAGATGGGCGAGTCCGAGGCACGCGACGAGGAGCACCGCACTGAGCACGGTCAGCCCCACCGCGAGCGCGGTCTGCTCGATGACGAACATCTCGGTGTCGACCGTGCCGAGATCGAGCACGGTCCGGACGTCCTGCGGATCCCGGAACCACAGCGGCACCACCGCGAGCGCGAGCGTCGCCGACAGCAGCGCTCCCTCGAGGAGCAGTCCGCTCCGATGCGCGGAGAGCGGACCCAGGCCCGAGAAGCGGTGGACGAACGCGCGCCGGCGATCCTTCTCGACGAGCACCGCCGCCGCGACGAGGCCGGTGAGGAGGACGACGAGGCCACCGCTGATCAGACCGATCAGATTGATCGACAGCGTCCCGAGCGCCCGTCGGTACTGCTCGTTCGCCTGATAGGCGACCGGAGTGATCGAGGCCACCATGTCGGAGAGACCGAGCTGCTCCACTGCGGCGGGGACGGCGTCCGGAGCCGTGAAGACGACCGCACCCCGCGAGATCGCGGAGAAGAGCTCGGAGGGAGCGACGACGTCCATCGAGGGGACGATCACCAGGATCGGATCCTTCACCATGGTCTCCCGCTCGAAGACGTCCACGTCGAGGGTGCGGAACGTGAAGAGGGTCTGGCCCGTGGGAACGGTCTGCTCCTCGATCGGCAGGTCGACGGTCCCGGGCGACGGGACGGCCACTCCGGACTGGATCTCCTGCCAGGTCCGGACGTCCGCCATGACCTTCTGCCGGCGTTCGGCCGTGGTGCCGGCCGGTTCGAGAAGGGTGATGACGCCATCGGGGACGTCGGTGATCCGCGCGCCTCCGGCGCCGATGACGTCGACGCTCCGGAGGTACCCCTCATCGACGAGCAGCACGTTCCGCTCCTCGGTGAACGTCGGCTCGGCGAGGACCGCCTGCCCGAGCGACGCCTGCGACACGACCAGCTCGGCGAACGCCGGGATGGCGGCGCGGTACTCGCCCTCACCCGAGTAGCCGCTGATCCCGAGGACCACCGAGTCCTCGGCGGTGCTCCAGAACTCCCGGCTGCGCCCCTCGATCTCGGCGACGCGCGCGCTCTGCCCGAGCGCAGCGACGATGGCCAGGAGGACGAGCACGGCGGGAACCCGGACGGCGTAGACGCCGAGCAGGACCCACCACCCGTCGATCTCTCCCGTGATCTGGTCGACGAGCCGACGACCATCGGTCAGGGCGATCCCGACGACATGCGCTGCGACTGCGGCGAGCAGGAGGAGTCCGAGGAGGCGTGCGAACAGTGCCGAGATCGTCGGCAACTGCGCGAGTCCGTTCAGGGCGGTGAGGGCGAGAGCGACCGCGGTCAGGCCGAGGAGGGAGAGGCCGACGACCGGCACTGCGAGCGACCGCCACTCCCTGAGCAGGAGCCCCACGGGGCCCACCCCGTGCAGGCGCTGGATCCCGTGGGCTCGGCTCCGGAGGACCGTGCCCGCGCCGACCAGGACGAGGATCCCCAGAGCGGCCACGAGGAGTGAGCGCATCAGGTCGCCGTACTCGCGGTAGGTGTCGAGGTCGATGCCCGAGGCGTAGGGAGCGACGACACCCGACCACCCCGCATCCTCGATCACGGCGAGCACCGCCTCGGCATCGTCGCGTGCGCCCCCGATGAGATACGCACCCCGGGGATCGAGCGCGCCGAGCTCGAGGAGTGGTGCGACCGTGGTGGAGACCGACGTGTCGACGGCCGCGTACCCCCGTCGGAGCAGGTCGGCCGCCGCAGCGTCGCCCGCCACGTACAGGTGCCGGACGGCGGCCGGATCATCGGCGTCCTCGACGGATCGGACGATGTCGATCCTCTGGCTCGTCGCCAGCGCGTCGAGTTCGCTGTAGAGCTGAGCCGCAGGCATGCGCGGCTCGGCGTCGCCCGACACCCGGAGCTGCCAGCCGCCGTTCCAGACCGGTCCGCGGGCGTCGAAGGACCGGACGAACAGGAACGCGAACACCGCGGCGAGGACGACGGCCAGCACGTAGCCGACGACGACACTTCTGCTTCTCATGTGATGCTCCCCGGCAGGGGGAGGGACGGAGCAGCGCTCCGCCCCTCCGGCGGTTCAGGACTCAGCAGAGGGCGTAGTACGCGCGATCCACGACGTAGGGCCGTTCGGGCGCGCTGATCGACGCCATGACGTTCCGGCTCTTGCAGGCCGTGGCGTAGGTCGTCCCGTTGTAGACGGAGGCGCGATGGACCCGCGACCCGTGGTTGTAGGCCGACAGGACGGTGCCGTTGCTGACCCCGTAGGTCCACGTCCCTCCCTCCGGATACGACGTCGAGTAGGCGGCGACCGCCGCGGGGGCAGCCAGGATCGTGCCCGCGAGGGCGAGGGTGGCGAGGAAGGAGCGGCGCGAGCCGGGGGCGCGGGAGGACATGGTGGGACCCGTTTCTGATCTCGGAGGGCCGTCGCCGAGGCCGGCGATGCGGGCTGCGAGTGGAGCAGCGCGGGAACCGTACGCCCGGACCCAACCGAGTATGACCACGTCGAGGTGTGAACGGGACGATCGGACGCGGGATCGGGCCTGTGGAGGAGCCTCGGCCGTCAGCGCTCCCCCGCGGCCGCGAACCGCCGCGCCAGCACCCCGAACGCTGCAGCCAGCTCCGCCGGCTCCGCGTGGGTCATCTCGCCGCCGAACCGGCCGAACGACGCGGCGAGCGCCTCCCACGACCACGCGCCCAGCGAGAGCCTGCAGCGGTCGTCGCCGAGATCCTCGACCGCCCCGTCGTCGGCGTACGGCAGCACCTCGCGCGCGGGCAGCCGCAGCGTCACGGCCCCGCGACACGGCCATCCTCCGCCCACCTCGCCGCCTCTGAAGCGCGCGTCGAGGAAGGCCGCGACGGAGCCTCCGGGCAGCTCGCGCCGTGCGAAGCGAGCGCCGCGGGGCGTTCGCGGGACCAGCCGATCGGCGCGGAACACCCGCCAGTCGTCGCGCTCGAGATCCCAGCCCACCAGGTACCACCGACCATCCCGCGAGACGAGGTGGTGCGGCTCGACGCGGCGCGGCGCCTCCCCCTCGGCGTAGTCGAACCGCAGCACCTCCCGCGCGCGCACAGCCGCCGACAGGGCGACGAGCACCTCGGGCGCCACCGGCGGCGCCTCCTGGCCGATCGTCGTGAAGCGGAGCGCGTCGAGCCGATGCCGGAGCCGCTCGGGCAGCACCTGGCGCACGGCCGCCAGCGCCCGCCCCGCCGCCTCCTCGAGCCCGGCGACCGGCACGGACTGCAGGGCGACCGCGAGCGCCAGCGCCTGCTCGTCGTCGAAGAGCAGCGGAGGAAGCTCCGATCCGGCCTCGAGCCGGTACCCGCCGTCCGGGCCCTTGACCGCACGGATCCGGTAGCCCATCCCGCGCAGCCGGTCGATGTCGCGGCGCACCGTGCGCGGCGTGATCTCGAGACGCTCCGACAGCAGCTCCCCCGGCCACACGCGACGCAGCTGCAGGAGCGAGAGCAGCTGGAGCAGACGGGAGGAGGCCGAGGTCATGCGCCGATGCTAATCCGAGAAGAGGACCGAATACGTCCTCTTCTGCCGCGAGAGTCGGTGTCACCGGGAGGCGCTCCCGGCGACATCTCGAGGAGCAGACCATGACCATCACCACCACGACCCACCTCAACTTCCGCGGCCAGGCGCGCGAGGCGCTGACCTTCTACCAGTCCGTCTTCGGCGGACGACTCGACGCGCTCAGCTACTCCGACGCGCACACCGTGACCGCGCCCGAGGAGGCGGACCAGCTGATGTGGGGCCAGGTCGCCTCCGAGGCCGGCTTCCGCGTCATGGCCTACGACGTGCCGTCGCACACGCCCTACCAGCCGGGCACGATCCCCGTCTTCGTCTCGATCCGCGGAACCGACGCCGACGAGCTCCAGGGCTACTGGACGACGCTCGCCGACGGTGCCACGGTCGTCGTGCCGTTCGGGCCGGCCGCGTGGTCCCCGCTGTACGGCATGATCCGCGACCGCTTCGGCGTCACCTGGGTGATCGACCTCGAGACCTCCTGGGGCGAGTGAGAGAGGCGGGGAGGGGTCGCTCCCTCCCCGCCGGGATCGGATGTCCGACTCCGCCGCTACGCTGACCGCGCAGGCGGCCCACGCCGGCGGAGGAGGAGCGGCATGGCCACGGTGGACTCCGCGGGACGGCGCGCCCGGCTGATCGGGCTCCTCGAACGCGACGGCGCGATCCGCCTCGATGACGCGGCCGCCGAGCTCGACGTCTCGACCATGACCGTCCGCCGCGATCTGGCCGATCTGGAGGCGGAGGGCCGGCTCAGCCGGGTCCGCGGAGGAGCCGTCGCCGCCCTCCGCCCGCGCCCCTTCGCCGAACGCCTCGCCGCGGGAGCCGCCGCGAAGCGCGAGATCGCCCGCAAGGCCGTGGCCCTGGTGCCGAGCGCCGGTGCGATCGCGCTGGACGCCTCCTCGACCGCCGGCACGCTGCTCGGCGCCGCCCCCGAGTCGCCGGGGCTGCTGATCGCGACGAACTCGCTCGAGAACCACGGCACCGCGCGGGCGACGCGGGCGCGCGTGGTGCTCATCGGCGGCGAGCTCGAGGAGGAGACCGACAGCTTCGTCGGCCCTCTCGCCTGCGCGAGCGCCGCCGAGCTGCACTACGACCGCTTCTTCACCTCGGCCTCGGCGGTCTCGACCGAGGGCACCAGCGAGGTCACGCTGCAGGAGGCGCAGGTGAAGCGGGTGTTCGTGGCCGCGTCGAGCGAGACCGTGCTGCTCGTCGACTCGTCGAAGCTCGAGCGGTCGGCGCTCGCCCGGGCGCTCGACTGGGCGGCGATCAGCGTGATGGTCACCGAGCTCGAGCCGTCCGACGAGCGGCTCGAGCCGTTCCGTGGGCTGGTCGAGCTCCGGTGACGGCTGGAAGGCTGAATGCCCGAGAACGGCCTTTTCTCGTCGGTTCGTCGTCGTGAGCCTTCATTGTGCGGCTCCGAGCGATGAGACCCGCCCCGCCGACCGTTGACGCACCCGTGCTCGGCTGTTAGCTTCTGTGATAGTTAACACGTTCGTTCAGACAGACGGAGAAGTCATGGCCTCGACCGCCGCAGAGCTCATCGCCCGCTCGAACCGCCTCGGCGCCGATCCGAGGAACACGAACTACGCGGGGGGCAACACCTCGGCGAAGGGCGTCGAGACCGACCCCGTCACGGGCGAGCCCGTCGAGCTGATGTGGGTCAAGGGCTCGGGAGGCGACCTGGGCACCTTGACCGAGGCCGGTCTCGCCGTGCTGCGGCTCGACCGCCTCCGCGCGCTCGCGAACGTGTACCCGGGCCTCGACCGCGAGGACGAGATGGTCGCGGCCTTCGACTACACGTTGCACGGCAAGGGCGGAGCCGCGCCCTCCATCGACACCGCGATGCACGGGCTCGTCGACGCGGCGCACGTCGACCACCTGCACCCCGACTCCGGGATCGCCTTCGCGACCGCTGCCGAGGGCGAGCGGCTCACCGGCGAGGCCTTCGGCGGGCGCGTCGCCTGGGTCCCCTGGCGCCGCCCCGGATTCCAGCTCGGCCTCGACATCGCGGCCATCAAGGAGGCGAACCCCGAGGTCATCGGGGCGATCCTCGGCGGCCACGGCATCACCGCCTGGGGCGACACGAGCGAGGAGGCGGAGGCGAACTCGCTCGAGATCATCGCCGCCGCCGCCGCCTACATCGCCGAGCACGGCACTCCGGAGCCCTTCGGCCCCGCCCTCGACGGCTACGCCGCCCTCCCCGAGGAGGAGCGCCGCGCCAAGGCCGCCGCCCTCGCCGCTCACCTGCGCGCCGTCGCCTCGCACGACCGCCCGATGGTCGGCCACTTCACCGACGCCGCAGAGGTCCTCGACTTCCTCGCCAGCACCGAGCACCCCCGCCTCGCGGCTCTGGGCACCTCCTGCCCCGACCACTTCCTGCGGACGAAGGTGAAGCCGCTGCTGGTCGATCTGCCGGCGAGCGCCTCCGTCGACGAGATCCTCGAGCGCCTCCCCGCGCTGCACGAGGCGTACCGCGCCGACTACCAGGCCTACTACGACGCCCACGCGACGGCCGAGAGCCCGGCGATCCGCGGCGCCGATCCGCTCATCGTGCTGGTGCCGGGGGTGGGCATGTTCTCCTACGGCGCGAACAAGCAGACGGCCCGCGTCGCCGGCGAGTTCTACATCAACGCGATCAACGTGATGCGCGGCGCGGAGTCGATCTCGACCTACGCGCCGATCGACGAGGCCGAGAAGTTCCGCATCGAGTACTGGGCGCTCGAGGAGGCGAAGCTGCAGCGGATGCCGAAGGCCAAGCCGCTCGCGTCCCGCATCGCGCTCGTGACCGGAGCCGCCTCCGGGATCGGCAAGGCCATCGCGACCCGACTCGCCGCCGAGGGCGCCTGCGTCGTCGTCGCCGACCTCGACCTCGCCAAGGCGCAGGCGGCGGCGGCCGAGCTCGGCTCGACCGACGTGGCGATCGGAGTCGCGGCGAACGTCGCGGACGAGGCCGCCGTGCAGGCCGCGATCGACGCGACCGTGCTCGCGTTCGGCGGGCTCGACCTCGTCGTCAACAACGCCGGGCTCTCGCTCTCGAAGTCGCTCTTCGACACCACGGAGGCCGACTGGGACCTGCAGCACGACGTGATGGCCAAGGGCTCGTTCCTCGTCTCGAAGGCGGCGGCGCGCGTGCTCGTCGACCAGAAGCTGGGCGGCGACATCGTCTACATCTCGTCGAAGAACTCGGTGTTCGCCGGGCCCAACAACATCGCCTACTCGGCGACGAAGGCCGACCAGGCGCACCAGGTGCGCCTCCTCGCCGCCGAGCTCGGCGAGTTCGGCATCAAGGTCAACGGCATCAACCCCGACGGCGTGGTGCGCGGCTCCGGGATCTTCGCCTCCGGCTGGGGCGCGAACCGCGCCAAGACCTACGGCATCGAGGAGGAGGACCTCGGCAGGTTCTACGCCCAGCGCACGATCCTCAAGCGCGAGGTCGTCCCCGAGAACGTCGCGAACGCCGTGTTCGCGCTGTGCACCTCCGACTTCTCGCACACCACCGGCTTGCACGTGCCCGTGGATGCGGGCGTGGCTGCGGCCTTCCTGCGATGACATCGTCATCGCGGGAACGCCGCGGCCGCGCCCGAAAGGCGGCAGCCCTGACTCCGGAAGACCAGGGGACGCAACGGCGACCCTCACTGGGTCGCATCCCGGTCTCCAGGCACTCCCCGCGCCTGACCTCTCCCCACCCGGGAGTCCTGCGATGAAGGCCGTCGCCGCCGTCGACCTCGGCGCGACCAGCGGCCGGGTGATCCTCGGCTACGTCGGGCACGACGAGCTGCGGATGCGCCACGTCGCGCGGTTCCCGAACCAGCCGGTGCGGATCCACGAGGGCGACGCCTCCGGTCTGCACTGGAACATCCTCGAGCTCTACCGATCACTGACCGCGGGGCTCACCAACGCCCTCAAGGAGGAGCCGGGCGTCGTCTCGATCGGCGTCGACTCCTGGGCCGTCGACTACGCGCTGCTGCGCGGGGGGCGGATGCTCGGCACGCCCTACCACTACCGCGACGAGCGGAGCGCGCGCGGCGTCGCCGACGTGCACGCCCGCATCGACGCCGACGCGCTCTACCGGCGCAACGGCCTGCAGCATCTGCCGTTCAACACGCTCTTCCAGCTCGCGGCAGAGCGGGAGACGCTCGCGCTCGCCGACCGCGCCCTCCTCATCCCGGACCTCATCGGGTACTGGCTGACGGGGGTCGCCGCGACCGAGATCACGAACGCCTCCACCACCGGGCTGCTCGACCCGCTCACTCGCGCGTGGGACACGGAGCTCCTCACGCGCCTCTCCCTTCCGCACGAGATCCTCGCGCCGCTGATCGAGCCGGGCTCCGCGCTCGGCCCGCTCCTGCCCTCCGTCGCCGCCGAGCTCGGCGCGCCGCAGCGGCTCGGAGTGGTCGCCGTCGGCTCCCACGACACGGCCTCGGCCGTCGTCGCGGTGCCGTCCACCGACGACGACATCGCGTACATCTCGAGCGGAACCTGGTCGCTCGTCGGCGTCGAACTCGAGAAGCCGGTGGTCTCGCTGGAGGGTCGGGCCGCCAACTTCACCAACGAGGGCGGCGTCGACGGGCGTGTCCGATTCCTGAAGAACGTCTCGGGGCTCTGGCTGCTGTCGGAGTCGATCCGCACCTGGGAGAAGCAGACCGGCGAGAGCATAGAGCTCGCGGTGCTCCTCGCCGAGGCCGCCGCGATCCGCGGGCCGATCACGACCTTCGACGCGGCCGATGAGCGCTTCGTGGCGCCCGGCAACATCCCCGGGCGCATCGTCGAGTGGTGCGTCGAGCGCGGGCTCGCGCAGCCGCGCACCCGAGCCGAGTTCGTGCGCTCGATCCTCGAGTCGCTGGCGGAGGCGTACGCCACCGTGCTCGAGCAGGCCTCCGCGCTCTCGGGCAAGCGGATCGCGGCCGTGCACGTCGTCGGCGGCGGCTCGCAGAACGAGCTGCTCTGCCAGCTGACCGCCGACCGCACCGGCCTCCCGGTCCTCGCGGGTCCGGTCGAGGCGACGGCGATCGGCAACATCCTCGTGCAGGCGCGCGCGCAGGGGCTCGTGACGGGATCGCTGGAGTCGCTGCGGGCGCTGGTGCGCGCGGCGGTGCCTCCGGTGCGCTACCTGCCGCGGGGGCGCTGAGCCCGGTCCCTGCCTCCGGGCTCTTGCCAGGCGCACGCGCCTGCCGCTACGGTCGACGGAGCCGATCCACGAAAGGAGCCGACCATGCAGCACTTCGCGCACTTCACCACCGCCGGCTTCTCCGGCGCCCTCTCCGACTGACCGGTCGAGCCTCCCGCTCGTCACCGCTCAAACGGTGACGGCGCCGAAGAAGCTCCCGGCCGGGCGGTTCCGCCGCCCGGACCGTCGTCCCGTTCAGGACCCTCGGGTCCTCCGCGCCGCCTCGTCGGCGGTGCCGTAGCGCCGCCTCTCCGGCGGTGCCCCGGCGCGCCCGCAGCGCGCTCCTCGTCGCGCCCTCGTGGCGCTCTTCGGCGCGCCCGCGCGCACCTCAGAAGGACACATCGTGAACACCTCACTCGGGGCGACCGCACTCGCCCGACTCCCTCGACGCCGGACCCTCGGCCTCCTCGACCGTCTCGCCCTCCGCCTCGGAGTCGCACTGGTGGCCTGGAGTCGCCGCGACCGGCGCCTCCCCCTCACCCAGGCCGACGTCGCGGCTCTCCGCCGCGAGCGCGCCGACCTGCTCGACCGCGAACGGAGGCACCGCCTCCTGGGCATGCTCCGGTGATCCGGTAGCCGCCGGAACGCTCCGGCCGGCTTCAGGCCCGCGGGAAGCGGGGGTCGCGCTCGTAGTCGCGGCGGCGCAGCTCGAGCGCCGCCGCGACCTGCGGGGGTGCGTCATCGCCGAGCAGGAGGCGGAGGCGGTCGTCGCCCGACGCGACGTGCGCGAGGATCAGCGCGGCCGCCTCCTGAGCCGCCAGCCCCTCGCCGCCGTCGGCCTCGGGCCACGGCACGGTCGGCGAGCCGAACAGCTCCGTCCGCAGGTCGTCGTAGGCGGCGATCGGCGCGGCGAAGCGCATACTGCTGCCCGCCCAGTCCGTGTCGAGGGCGCCGGGCTCGACGATCGTCACGCGGATCCCGAAGCGGGCGACCTCGGCGGCCAGGGCCTCGCTGAACCCCTCGAGCCCCCACTTCGCGGCGTTGTAGAGGCCCAGCGTCGGCATCGTGCCGACCGCCCCGACCGTCGAGATCTGCACGAGGTGCCCGCTCCCCCGCCGGCGCATCACGGGCAGAGCCGCCTGGCACAGCCACAGCGGCCCGAGCAGATCGGCGTCGAGGATGCCGCGCGCCTCCTCCTCCGAGACCTCCTCGGCGGCCCCGATGAGCCCGTGGCCGGCGTTGTTCACCAGCACGTCGAGCCCGCCGAACGCCTCGACGGCACGGTCCACCGCCGCGACGGCTCCCGATCGGTCGCGGACGTCGAGCCGGTGCACGACGAGCCCGGGGTGCGGAGGCAGATCGTGCCCACCGCGCACCGTCGCGACGACGGTGTGCCCTGCCTCCAGGGCCGCCTCGGTGAGCGCCCGACCCAGCCCGCGGCCGGCGCCCGTGATCATCCACGTCTCAGTCATGCCAGCGACTCTAGCCCGAACTGGACGGACCGTCTCGTTTCAGCCGCTATCCTCGGAGCCATGGCGCGCCTGCGGACCCGGACCCTCGTGCACACGGCGGCGCTGGCCCTCGCCGAGAGCGGCGCCCTGTCGATGGAGGGCATCGCCGCGCGCGCGGGAGTGAGCAAGCAGACGCTCTACCGCACCTGGCCGTCGACCGGCGCGATCCTCTTCGACGCGCTGCTCGCTCACAGTCTCGACGCGGACGGGCGCGTCGTCGTCCCCGACACCGGTGATCTCGCGGCCGACCTCGAGCTGCTCCTCGTCGAGACGATCGCCGAGCTGACCGATCCGACCAGGGAGGCGCTCCTCCGCTCCCTCACCGCGGCGATCCAGACCGACGCCGCGCTCGCCGAGCAGTACCGCGAGCTCCTGCTCACGCCCCAGCTCGCCGCCGTCGCCGAGCGGCTGCGTCGCGGAGGCGTCGCCGAGGCGGACGAGGCGGCCGAGCTCCTCCTCGGCGCCGTCCTGCACCGGTGGCTCCTGCGCTCGCGGCCCTTCGAGCCGGGCTGGCCCGCCGCGCACGTCCGGCGCGTTCTGCGCGCCCTCTGACGCGTCGCGACGCCCAGACCGTCGAGACGCCCGTCGACCCTCCGAGAGTTGTCGTACTCGACCACCGAGTACGACAACTTCTGGAGGGTCACTGCAGGTAAGGCTCGCCTCACCTTGAGCGCGCCCACCGAGTTAGGTTAGGTTAACCTTCGCAACCCCGTCCCCCTCCGAAGGATCGTCAGTGCCCTCCTCCCGCACCCCCCTCCGCCTGTCCGCCGTCGCCTCGCTCGGCCTGACCGCGCTGCTGCTCACCGCCTGCTCCGGAGGAGCCGACGCGGGCGCGTCCGACGATGCGACGTCCGGTTCCGGAGCGGGCGCCGGCTTCCCCGTCAGCGTCGAGCACGCCTTCGGCGAGACCACCGTCGAGTCGGCCGATCGCGTCGTCGCGATCAGCTGGACGAACCAGGACGTCGCCCTCGCGCTCGGCGTGACCCCGGTCGGCTTCACCCGCGCCTCCTACGGCGACGAGGACGGCGACGGACTCCTCGCCTGGACCAAGGACGCGCTCGATGCGGCCGGCGACGAGACTCCGACGCTCTTCGACGAGACCGACGGCATCCCCTATGAGGCGATCTCCGATCTCACGCCCTCCGTGATCCTCGGCGCCTACTCCGGCATGACGCAGGAGGACTACGACACCCTGTCGCAGATCGCGCCGACCGTCGCCTACCCGGGCCTGGCCTGGGGCACGACCTGGCAGGACTCGGCGAAGCTCGACGGCGCCGCGCTCGGCCTCGAGGACGAGGCGGAGGCGAAGGTCGCCGACGTCGAGTCCGACATCGACGCCGCGGTCGCCGAGCACCCCTCGCTCGCCGGCAAGACCTTCACCTACGGCTGGTACGACCCCACCGACGCCAGCTCGTTCACCTACTACACGGCCAACGACGCGCGCGTGAAGTTCGTCGAGGACCTGGGCCTCGAGCTCGCGCCGAGCGTCGTCGACCTCACCGGCGACTCCGAGGCGTTCAGCGGCACCCTCAGCTCCGAGACGGCCGACCAGCTCGACGCCGACGTGCTCATCGTCTACGGCGACGACACCACCCTCGCCGCGCTGCAGGCCGACCCGCTGCTCTCGAAGATCCCCGCCGTCGAGCGCGGATCGGTCTACGTGCTGACCGACGACTCCTCCGAGGCGATGGCGACCTCGTCGCCCAACCTGCTCAGCATCCCGTGGGTGCTCGAGGAGTACACCGCGGGCCTCGCCGCCGCCGCCGACAAGGTGTCGTGAGCGCCGGCTCCTCCACGCCCCTCCGGCGCCCCGCCACCGACGACACTCGCGGGCGGGGCGCCGGTCGCACGAGAACCGTCGCGCTCGTCGCGGCCCTCGCGGCGCTGGTCGTCGCCTGCGTCCTCTCGCTCGTCTACGGCTCTCGCGAGATCCCGTTCGGCGAGATCTGGCCGGCGCTGACCGCACCCGATCCCGACTCGATCGCCGACGCGGCGGTGCAGGGCCGCATCCCTCGCACGGTGCTCGCGCTGCTCGTGGGCGCCTCCCTCGGGCTGGCCGGCGCGGTGATGCAGGGGATGACGCGGAACCCGCTCGCCGACCCCGGGATCCTCGGGCTGAACGCCGGGGCGTCTCTCGCGGTCGTCCTGGGCATCTCGACGATCGGCGCGACGAGCCTGCCGCAGTTCATCTGGCTGGCCTTCGTCGGAGCGGCCGCCGCCGGCGCGTTCGTGTACGCGGTCGCCTCGCTCGGCCGCGAGGGCGCGACCCCGCTCAAGCTCGCCCTCGCGGGCGCCGCCACGGCCGCCGCGCTGACCTCGCTCCTCACCGCCGTCCTGCTCACGCAGGACGAGACGCTCAACCGCTTCCGCTTCTGGCAGGTCGGCGGAGTCGGCGGCGCCGAGACCACGGGCATCCTCCAGGTGCTCCCGTTCCTCGCCGTCGGTGCGGCGCTCGCGCTCGGCAGCGCCCGAGGCCTCGACGCCCTCGCGCTCGGCGACGATCTCGCGATCGGACTCGGGTGCCGAGTGGGACGGATCCGCCTGGTCGCGGGTGTCGCCGCGGTGCTGCTGTGCGGCGCCGCCACCGCGATCGCCGGCCCGATCGGCTTCATCGGCCTGATCGTCCCCCACCTCGCGCGCCGCGTCACGGGGCCCTCGCACGCCTGGCTGCTCCCCTTCTCGGCGCTGCTCGGCGCGCTGCTCCTGCTCGTCGCCGACGTCCTCGGGCGCGTCGTGGCCCGGCCGAGCGACGTCGAGGTCGGCATCGTCACCGCCCTGATCGGCGCCCCCGTGCTGATCGCGATCGTGCGCCGCTCGAAGGTGCGGGCCCTGTGAGCGCCGCCACGTCGCTCCGCTCTCCCGGGATCGCCTCTCCCGGGATCGTCGCCGGGCGCCGGCGCCGGAGGCGCCGCACCGTGATCGGCTGCGCGGTGCTCTCCCTGCTCGCGATCGCCCTGGTGACCGTGGCGCTGACGGTGGGCAACACGGTCTACTCGCCGGTCGACGTCGTCCGGGTGATGCTCGGCGAGACCGTGCCGGGCGCCTCCTTCACCGTCGGCACCCTGCGGCTGCCGCGCACGATCACCGCCGTCCTGGTCGGGCTCGGCTTCGGCATGGGCGGCGTGATCTTCCAGACGATGCTCCGCAACGCCCTCGCCAGCCCCGACATCATCGGCATCACCTCGGGTGCGAGCGCCGCCGCGGTCGTCGCCATCGCGTTCTTCGGGCTCTCGGGCACCTCGGTCTCGGTGATCGCGGTCGCGGCGGGTCTCGCGACGGCGCTGCTGATCGCCTCCCTCGCCGACGGCGGAGGAGTCGTGGGTGCACGGCTGATCCTGATCGGGATCGGGGTGGGCGCGATGTTCCAGAGCGTCATCGCGTTCGTGCAGACGCGCGCCGACTTCGAGGACGTGCAGGAGTCGCTGCGCTGGCTGACCGGAAGCCTCAACTCGGCGCTGTGGGACGGGGTGCCGCCGCTCGCGGCCTCGATGCTCGTGCTCGTGCCTCTCGCGCTGCTGCTCGCGGGCCGGCTGTCGGTGCTGCAGCTCGGCGACGAGTCGGCGACGGCGCTCGGTCTCGACGTGCGCCGGAGCCGCCTGGCGCTGCTCGCGGTCGCGGTCGGCCTGGTCGCCGTGGCGACGGCCGCCACCGGTCCGATCGCGTTCGTCGCCTTCGTCTCGGGTCCGATCGCCCGGCGCATCGTGCCGGACGCGCGATCGCTGCTGGTCCCCTCCGCCCTCGTCGGCGTGGTCGTCGTGCTCGCCGCCGACCTGGTCGCCCAGAACGTCGCGGGGCTGGTCTTCAGCGGCGCCCGCTTCCCGGTCGGAGTGGTCACGGGCGCCATCGGCGCACCGTTCCTGCTCTGGCTCCTCGCCCGCCGCAACCGCACCGGAGGCTCCCTGTGACCCCGACAGCACCCCGCTCGCTCTCCGTCGACGGCGTGACCCTCGCCTACGACGACCGGGTGGTCGTCGACGGTCTCTCGCTCGCGGTGCCGACGGGAGGTATCAGCGTGATCGTCGGCGCGAACGCGTGCGGCAAGTCGACGCTGCTGCGGGCGATGGCGCGGCTGATCACGCCGCGCGAGGGAGCGGTGCTGCTCGACGGGCAGGCGATCCACCGCCTCCCGACCCGGCAGGTCGCCCAGCAGGTCGGGCTGCTGCCCCAGACGCCGATCGCTCCGGAGGGGATCGCCGTCTCGGACCTCGTCGCCCGCGGCCGGTACCCGCACCGCGGCTGGTTCGGCCGCGGCGCCTCCGCCGACGACGACGCCGTGGTCGAGGACGCCCTGCGCGCGACGGGCACGCTCGAGATCGCGGACCGCCCGGTCGACGAGCTCTCGGGCGGGCAGCGGCAGCGGGTCTGGATCGCGATGGCGCTGGCGCAGCGCACCGATGTGCTGCTGCTCGACGAGCCGACCACCTATCTCGACGTGTCGCACCAGATCGAGGTGCTCGACCTGCTGACCGACCTCAACCGGGAGCGCGGCACGACGATCGTGATCGTGCTGCACGACCTGAACCTCGCCGCGCGCTACGCCGACCACCTGTTCGCGGTGCGCGCGGGCGCGCTCTACGCCTCCGGGACCCCCGCCGAGGTCGTCACGGCCGACACGGTGCGCGCCGTCTTCGGGATGGAGTCTCGGGTGATCGAGGACCCGGTGTCGCGGACGCCGCTTGTGCTGCCGATCGGGCGGCACCACTCGGGCTGAGGGGCGCGCTCCCTCCCGCGCCCGGGGCGGTCAGGATCGGGCGGGCGATCACCGCACGTGCGCGCGGAGAGCTCTGATGCTCGGCACCTCGATCCGCCCTCGGGCGAGTGCGACGACTCCGGCTCCGGCCATGCGACCGAGCACCTGATTCACCGTCGGCCGCGTCACCCCCGTGAGCCCCGCGACGTCACCCTGCGTCAGAGGCACGACCGCCGTGTCAGACCCCTCCGCCGCGAAGACCTCGGCCAGGTGCAGGACCCGTCGTGAGCACCGGCGATCAGCGGTCTCGAACACCGCCTGCGCGAGCAGCTCGCTGAGATCGACGACGCGTCGGGCCAGCGCATCGACGAGTGCGCGATCGACGGCGGGGTGCGCGGCGCGCATCTCGGTGAAGTCCCGCTCGCTGAGGACGGACGTCACCGTCGGCCCCAGCGCCTCCACGCTCGCCGTGCGGCCACGAGCGGGATCGAGCACCGAGAGCTCGCCGAAGCTCTCGCCGGCGCCGAGCACGGCCACGGTGACGGAGTCGCCGTACGCGGTGCCGACCTTCACCCCGACATGACCCGACCGGATGTAGTAGATGCCGCCTCCAGGGTCTCCCTGGAACACGATCGTGTCGCCGTGGCGCCACTCGCGGCGGACCATCCGGCTCTGCAGCGTCTGCAGCACGTCGGCCGGCAGCGTCTCGAGCACGATCCGCATCGATCTCTCCCTCTGCGCGCGGTCTCGCCGACGCGTGCCTGAATCCTGACCGCCGCTCCGAGCATGCACAAGAGAGGCCCGGCCGGCGCCGGTCGACGGCGCCCTCGCGGCCGGGTCGGGGAGTCGACTCCTCCTGTGTCAGCGGGCGAACACTCCGCAGGGCCGGCCCGGCGGATTCTTGTCCCACGCCGCAGAACCGGCCCCCAACACCCCAGAGGAGTCATCATGAACACCACGCCCCGCACCCGCCTCACCGTCCTCGCCGCCGCCGCCCTCGGCCTCACGGCCACCGTCGGACTCGCCACTCCCGCCGCCGCCGCCGACGGCGCTCCGGCTCTCGGAGCAGTGGAGGACTCGCTCGTCCACGTGCTCACCACCTACTCGGGCTACGTCGCTTACCCCACGGAGGAGGGCGGCTGGGAGTGGTCGGACCAGGTCTCGGTCTCGGCGACCTGCACCGGCTGGTTCGCCAGCGCCGAGGGGCACATCGCCACCGCCGGCCACTGCGTCGACCCGGACTCGAGCATCAGGGAGGCCCTCATCTCCTCCTTCCTCGAGGACGTGGGCGCCGAGGAGCTGCTCGACGAGGCCGTCGCCTCGTGGACCGTCGAAGGCTACGAGGACGGCAGCGACGTCGACCGCGTCGTCGAGGTCGTCCAGCCCGACGGAGTGGAGGACGCCGTGCTCGACGAGCTCACCGTCGCCCAGGTGGTCGACTTCGAGTCCTTCGAGGACGGAGACGCGGCGCTCCTCAAGGTCGCCGGAGTGACGGACGCGACGCCGCTCGCTCTGTCGGGAGGAGAGGCCGAGGTCGGTGACACCATCACCTCGATCGGCTTCCCGGCGTCCGTGCAGAACGTGGTCGACTCCCAGCGCCTGTCCGCCTCCTTCAAGACCGGAACCGTCTCGAGTCGGCAGGTCACCGACGGGGGCGTCCCGATCATCGAGATCAACGCGCAGGTCAGCGCCGGGATGTCGGGCGGTCCGACGGTCGACGAGACCGGCGCCGTCGTCGGCATCAACAGCTTCGGGATCACCGGCGAGTCGCAGAGCTTCAACTTCGTCACCGACACCGACGGCCTCGCCTCGTTCCTCGAGCAGCACGGAGTGGACCCGATCGTCGGCTCCGACGACTCCGTGACCGGCACCGCCCTCGAGGCGGGATCCGGGAGCGACGCCGAAGGGACCGCAGCGGTCTCCGGTGACGACGCGGCCGTCCCCGCCGCGGACACCGCCGACCGCGCCGAGACCGGCACCTCCCGCACCGACACGCAGGGCTCGGAGACGGGGTCCGCGACCGTCCTGATCGCCCTGCTCTCGGGCCTCCTGGCCCTCGGCACCGCGGGAGTCGCGACCCTCCTGGTCCTGTTCCGCCGCAACCTCCGCCGCACCGCGCAGCAGCCGGCGGCCGCGACCGCCTCGGCCTGGGCCGCGCCTCAGGCGGAGGAGATCCGGACGAGCCCCGCGGCTCCCGTCCGCTGAACCGAACACACGAAGGAGCGCGTCGTCCCCTCTCGGGACGGCGCGCTCCTTCGTGTGCCCCGTCGGGCGACGTGCGGTTCGGCGGGTCGGCCCCGGCGGGCGATGTGCTGTGTCGGCGACCCGACACAGCGGCCGTGCAGACCACGACATCGGCCGGAGAGGCTCGCCGAGAGACTGCTCTCACCACCGGATACCCGGTGGGATCCCCTCCTCCGAAAGGCCACCTGATGTCCGCCACCGCGCTCGTCCGTCCCCCGATCCTCGACTCCTCGAACGAGGCCTCCGCACCGGGAGCCGAGCCCTCCCACCGCCCTCGCCGCGGAGCCCGCCGTGCCGTTCTGCTCGCACTCCTCTCCCTCCTGGTCACGTCGGCCGTCGCCTTCGGCGGCGCCGGAGCAGCGCAGGCGTACTCGTTCCCGACCCCGGTCGGGCCCGTCGGCGGCATCGCGGTCGGCACCACCTACATCAACAAGAGCCCGGTGGGCCCTGGTGGCCCGAAGACGATCTACGGACCGCCCGTCAGCGTCACTCGCAGCGCCTCGGTGCGGGCGAACACCCTGCAGAAGGTCATCATCACCTGGCAGGTCCAGACCTGGGAGAACGGCCGCTGGGTCAACTACGCGACCGACTCGCGCTCGAGCGAGGTCTGGCTCCAGGCGGGTCAGACGCAGGTCACGGCGTACCCCGGGCTGATGGGCAACTTCTCGGGCAACTACTACCGCGTCGCCGGGACCGTCGAGTGGTACGACTCCTCGAGCTTCACGATGACCGGGTACCGGCACTTCCTGCCGACAGCGGCCTCTGAGAACGTGTGCACCGTCTCGAACTGCATCGCCTACAACGGCTACGTCTGGTTCGGATGAGCCGCAGCCGGCTCCCCTCGAGTCCCGTCCCCGTCCGCGGGGGCGGGACTCGTCGCCGTCGGCCCGCCGCTCCAGCCCACCGGCGCCGCCACCCGGATCATCGCGACCGGGTCGGCCACTCCCTTCAACTCGACCGCCTCGACGTCACCGCCGACAGCGCCCTCCGCCACCGCGACCGAGAGCACCACCTCCCCCGCCCGTGCCGTCCCGCAGAGCCGCGAGCCGACGTTCACCGGATCGCCGATGACCGCGTACTGGCGGCGGCGGACCGGCCCCACGTGCGCGGCGACGACCTCGCCGACGTGGACGCCGACCCCGAAGCGCACCTCCGGCAGTCCGGCTGCCGCGAGCTCCCGTTCGAGCTCGCCCGCGCGAGCCTGCAGAGCCAGACCGCAGGCCCTCGCGGCTGAAGCCGGGTCGTCCAGCGGATCCGGGGCGCCGAACACCGCGAAGACCTCGTCCCCGACGAACTGCATCACCGTGCCGCGGTGCTCGAAGACGACGGCGCAGGCGAAGTCGTAGTACCGGTCGAGGATCTCGCGCACCTGCCCCGGTCGCAGGGACGCGGCCAGCGGAGTGAATCCCCGCAGATCGCAGAAGACGAGTCCGACCCGCACGCGCTCGCCGTCTGCGGCCTCCCGCGCGCGACCCGTGCGCAGCAGATGCTCCGCGACGCTCTCGGGCACGTAGCGCGTGAACAGGTCGATCGTGCGGCGGCGCTCCCGCTGCTCGACCAGCAGCCGGACGACCACTGCGAGGACGGTCGAGCCGACGAGCGCGACCGGGACGCGGACGGTGTCGGCGAGCAGCCCGAGCGTCCCGAAGACCACGACCGCGGCGACGAGGTAGAGGGCCGGCACTCCGACGGCGGCGACCGCGACCCACCGGAGCCTCAGCGTGAGGGCGGCCCGAGCGAGGCCGGACGACAGCACCAGGACGAGGAGGGCCGACCACCAGGGTGCCACCGGCAGCACCCATCCGCTCGACAGGATCGTCGACGCGACCTGCGCCTGCACGACGACCCCCGGCGTCGTCGCCCCCGGCCTCAGAGGGGTGACGTGCCGATCGCCGAGCGCGACGGCCGTCGCTCCCACGAACACGACCGCGCCGTCGAGGACGGCCGGATCGATGGAGCCGTCGAGCAGGTCGGCTGCCGAGACGATGCTCGGGCCGCGCGGCTCGAGACCGGCCGACCAGTGGACCCGGACGGCGGCGTCACCCTCCGTGGGCACGGAGAGGCCACCGACCTGCACCATCCCCGGGCGGACGTAGAGCTGATCCACCGCGCCGTCGGCGAGATCCGCGACCCGGAGCGCGAGCGAGCCCGCGAAGTCCTCGCCCGCCGGCGCGACCACCAGGGGGACGGTGCGGGTCACTCCGTCGGTGTCGGCCGTGATCACGGCGTGCCCCACCGCCCGTGCTGCGCTCGAGATCTCGGGCCCCGGCGCCACCGCACCCGAGACCGACAGCAGACCGCGGTCGGTGCGCACGGCGCTCGAGTACCCCTCGGCGACGACCGTCGGCACCCGCGACAGCGCGCGCGCGAGGGAGTCGTCGTCACCGGCGTCCCCGGGCAGCAGCACGTCGTAGCCGATGACCGCCGCTCCGGCGTCCGCCACCGCGTCGACCAGCTCGCCCTGCGCCTGCCGAGACCACGGCCACTCCCCCACCTCGGCCACGGAGTCGTCGTCGACCGCGACGATCACCACCCGCCGATCGGCGGACCCGTCGGGCCACAGCAGGTCGCTCGCGTGCGCAGCGGTCTGCGCGCCGACGCCGCTCCACGCCGCGCCCGCGAAGACGAGCGTCGTAGCGCCGGCGATGAGGACGCTGGTCAGTGCCGGTCTGATGCGATCACCCGTCTGTGCGGGTCACGGTGACGGAGTAGGTGGCGGAGGTGTGCGGCTGCACGGCTTCGCAGGCCGGGTCCGGGGGGACCTTCTCATCGAGCAGCACGGTCCTGGTCCCCGTCAGCTGTGTGACGGTCGGCACCCCGTCGATGTCCGAGACGGTCGAGGGGGTGAGCGTGGTCGTGGTGGTGAGGTCGAAACCGTAGTCCGTGCGGAGGTCGAACGGCGGCTCGACGTCGTAGCAGGCGGCCGGCTCCTCGGCTCCCCAGGTCAGCCCGCCCCCGGACACGTCCATGACGAACGGCGCACCGCCGGAGGAGACCACGCTGACGGCGCACGAGGAGCCGGAGCACTCCCCGGGATCGACGGTCCAGTCCCTCTCGAGGACGTCGCCGACGGTGTAGGCGCTGATGTCGCTCGCGACGACGGTGTAGACGGCGTGCCACGTCCCCGCGGTGCTCGCCTGCCAGTCCTCGATGCCGGCCGCGCTCGCGATCGTGGACAGGTCGACCTCGTCGAGCTCGAGGTTCCTCATGATCCACTCGTCCGCCTGGATCAGGTCGACGGGGAACGGAGTGGTCTGCTCGCCCGGCACGGTCAGGCGTTCGAAGGCGTTCACGGTGACGGTCGTGCCGTCCTCGAGCTCGACCTCCACCTCGCCCTCCAGGACGGTGAAGGTGCACTCGGTCGCGGAGGTGCACACGACCGCGAAGACGGTGCCTCTGACGGAGGCGGTGCCGACGGGCGTCTCCACCTCGTAGGTCGCGTCCTCGGCGGCGAGCTCCTTCACCCGGTGCCAGGTCTCCGCGATCTCGAGACCGGTGACGGTCCGCTGCGCTTCGGCCGTGGACAGCTCGACGACCCTCAGCTCCGAGGAGGGACCGACGCGTGTGTAGGAGCCGTCGGCGAACGTCACCTCCGACAGCCCGGCACTGTCCGTCGTCACGACGTCCCCGACGGCGACGGGTGCCGTGGACGCCACAGGCTCCGGGTCTCCGGACGTCGGCTGGATCGCGACGCTCGTCTCGAGGGACGACGCGTCCGCCGTCGGGCCCGACGTGCATCCCGCGAGGAGCAGGACGACGACGACGGCGAGTGCTGTCTTCACGGTGGAGGTGCGCACGGCGACGGCTTCCTCTTCTCCGGCGGACGAGTGCGCGCACCGACGGGCGAGTGCGCGCAGCAAGGACGACGGCGACCGGAGTGGACGTCGACCGGAGCTCCAGCACCGGGGACGACGTCCGGATCGGCGCACCCCTGTGTCGCTGAAGGGCGCCGAGGTCGTCGCCACGCGGTCGGGTACGGGGCGACGTCGACTTCGACTTCACCGACGACGCGTCGGGTTGACGCTGAGAGTAGACCCGGAGCCCGCCCGGCGACAACGGGCAGAACCGCGGTCACCGACGAGAGAGCTCCGGGGCGTCGACCAGCGATCAGCCGGCGTCGAGCACCACCCTCCCGTCCAGCCCGAGCCGCTCGAGGAACGTCTCGTCATGGCTCACCACGACGAGCCCGCCCCGCCAGGCCGCGAGCACGTCGACGAGGTGGTCGGTCGTCGCCATGTCGAGGTCGTTCGTCGGCTCGTCGAGCACGAGCAGCTGCGGGACCGGCTGCGCGAGAACGAGGCCGGCGAGCGCCACCCTGAACCGCTCCCCTCCCGACAGCGTCGCCGCCGTGCGGTCGACGATCGTGCCCCTGATCAGCAGGCGGGCCAGGGCGTTGCGCAGCTCACCGGTCGGCACGGACGGAGCCGCCTTCGACACGTGCTCGAGCACGGTGCGCTCGTCGTCGAGCAGCCCGTCGCGGCGCTGAGGGAGCCAGCCGATGCGGTCGGTCAGCGCCGTCGCACGAGTGTCGACGAGCGGATGCGGTCGCGCCCCGGGTGCTCCGACGAGCTGCTCGAGCAGGGTCGTCTTGCCCGTGCCGTTGGCGCCCACGACGGCGATCCGCTCGGGCCCCTGCAGCACGGTGGTGCGCCCGAGGACCGTCCACTCGGCCAGGCGGCGCCCGACGGGCACCGAGGGATCGGGCAGCTCGATGCGCACCGCGTCGTCGTCGCGCACCGCTCGCGACGCGGCGTCGACCCGCTCCCTGGCGCGCGCCTCCGCCTCGCCGTGCCCCGAGCGCAGGCGCCCGGCGGTCGACTCCGCCCTGTTCCTGCGCGCGTCGGCGATGATCTTCGGCATCGACTCCGCCGATCGGGCTCCCGCCTTCGCCCGGCGCGCGATCGTCGTCTCGGCCTCGATGCGCTGCCGGCGCTCGGCGCGCAGCAGCTGGTCGGCGTCGCGGAGGTCGCGCTCGGCGGCCGCGCGCTCGACCGCCAGGCGCTCCTCGAACGCCGACCACGTGCCTCCGGAGGTGCGCAGCGAGCCGTCGCGCAGCTCCGCGATCTCGTCGACGTGCTCGAGGAGCTCGCGGTCGTGGCTCACCACGACGAGCGTGCCGCGCCACCGGTCGACGAGGGCGAGCAGCAGTCCGCGCGAGCGGCGGTCGAGGTCGTTCGTCGGCTCGTCGAGCACGGCGATCGGCCGATCGCGGAGGCGGACGCCCGTCACCGCGGTGAGGATCGCCTGCCCGCCCGAGAGCGTGGCGACCGGCCGCCGCAGATCGGCCTCGTCGAGATCGAGCCCCGCCTCCGCGAGTGCGGCGACCGCCCGGGACTCGACGTCCCAGTCGTCCTCGAGCGCGTCGAAGTGCCGCGGATCGGCGTCGCCGCCCAGGATCGCGTGCAGGGCGTCGAGGCGCTCGCGGACCCCGAGCAGGTCGGCGACGGTGTCGTCCGGCCCGCGCCGGAGTCTCTGCGGCAGCAGGTCGACCGGCCCGGTCGTCGAGACGGTTCCGGCCGTGGGCGCGAGCCGCCCGGTGACGAGCCGGACGAGGGTCGACTTGCCGGCGCCGTTGGCCCCGACGAGTCCGGTGCGCCCCCGCCCGAAGGCTGTGGTGACCCGGTCGAGGACGACCGAGCCGTCCGGCCAGGCGAACGAGCAGTCGGTGAGGACGACGGAGGGTGTGGTGCTGATGGAGGGCATGGTGCTCCCGGTGATGGTGTCGGCGCACGCCGACCACCGGGCTCCCGGTGTCCGGAAGCGGGGCCTCGCCCTCAGCGGGCGGGCACGGGGGTCGTCAGTGCGAGGGCAGCGTCTGCGTCGTGGACGCAGTACCGGTGCTGATGCGCAAGAGACCGTCTTCCGTGCGGGGAGCCCCCGTGTCCGCGAGCCGCCAGATCGGCCGGTGAGGTGGCCGCACCGACGTCGCGGCTCGCGACGAGGTACCCGAGAACGGTACGCGCGGGCGGCTCGCGAGCGCAAGGCCCGCCGGGCGCCCCTGCCCTTCCCCGCTGGCGCCGTCCGATCCGTCGCGATCGGCCCCCTGGAGTCGCGGGAGCCCGCCGTTCGTGACCGATCGAACGCGCCGGCCACGAGGCGCGGCGTGTGTGGCACGCTCGACGGGGAGCGCGCCCGCGGGGGCGTGCGGGAGCGGAGCGGCGATGATCGGCTTGGACCTCGAGGGGCGCACCGCCCTGGTGACCGGATCGGGGCAGGGCATCGGCCTCGCCATCGCGATCGGCCTGGCGCGGGCCGGCGCCGCGGTCGTCGTCAACGCGCGCTCGCAGGAGTCGGTGGACCGCGCGATCGGCGAGGTGCGCGCGGCCGCGCCTGGCGCCTCCGTCACGGGCGTCGCCGCCGACGTGTCGAGCGACGACGGCACGGCCGCCCTGCTCGACGCCGTGCCGGCGCTCGACGTGCTGGTCAACAACCTCGGGATCTTCGGCAGCGCCGATGCGCTCGAGATCACCGACGACGAGTGGCGCCGCTACTTCGAGGTGAACGTGCTGACCGGCGTGCGCCTCACCCGCGCCTACCTGCCCGGCATGACCGAGCGCGGGTGGGGCCGCGTGATGTACATCGGCAGCGACTCCGCCGTCGTCACCCCGGCCGAGATGATCCACTACGGAGTCTCGAAGACGGCGCTGCTCGGAGTCTCGAGGGGCTTCGCGAAGACGGCGGCCGGCACCGGCGTGACGGTGAACAGCGTGCTCGCGGGGCCGACGCACACCGGCGGCGTCGAGGACTTCGTCCACTCCCTCGTCGGCTCCGACCTGCCGTGGGACGAGGCGCAGCGCGAGTTCATGCGCCTGCACCGGCCGCAGTCGCTGCTGAAGCGCCTGATCGAGCCGGAGGAGATCGCGAACATGGTCGTCTACCTCGCGTCGCCGCTCGCCTCCGCCACCACGGGCGCGGCGGTGCGGGTCGACGGCGGCTACATCGACTCGATCGTGCCCTGACAGGCGGCGCGCCGCCCGTTCAATCGCGCGGAGAAGAGGCGTGCGGCGAGAGGGAGCCTCAGCCCTCCTGGTTGTAGTAGGGCCACGGCAGGAAGCGCCGGTCGCCTCGGCGGTCGGGCCCGCTGAGCGTGACCTCGCCGGTAGCCGCCCACTCGACTCCGCGCGGGAACATCCGGATGAACTCGATGCGCCGGAACGTGTCGATGTCGTGCCCGATGGTGATGGTGAACGAACGGCCGGCTCCGTAGCGATTGATCCAGGCGAGGGGCTGATCGGTGTTCATGCCGGGCAGGTCGGCGAGTCCGGTCTCGGGAATGGCGACCGGGTAGTGCGACATCGGCCACACCGGGGCGTTCTCGTACGACTCGAGATCGTCGAAGGTGCTGATCAGCACCTCCGCGCCGTCGTAGAGCTCGACTCCGGTGAGGATGTCGTCGCCGGTGACGGTCCAGGTCTTCGAGATGCCCTCGGTGATCGCATGGCGCGGCTCGGCGGTCGTCAGCAGCGCCTCCCCCCAGGGGCGCGGGCGGATACCGGTCGGCACGCTCAGCTTCGCGCCGCGCATCACGTTGTACTCCTCGGGGTAGCCCCAGTCGTCCTCCTGCACCGCGGAGCCGTGGAACCAGACGATGCCCTTGCCCTCGTCGTGCACGAAGCGCAGGAGCGCGGCGTCGGTCTCGGCGCCGAACCCAGTCGCCTTCTCGTGGTAGCCGTCGCGGCCCTCGAAGACGACGATCACCACGTCGTAGCGGTCGATGATCGCGGAGGTGAGGCCACGGGGGTCCTCCGTGACGCGGACGCGGAAGCGGCCCGTGTCCTGGAGCACCGTGGTGAGCCACTGATTGTGAGTGCGGAAGCTGCGGAACTCGTTGTCGTGCTCGATGGTCATGTGACCGGAGAGGATGAGCACGTCGAGGACGTCGGGCATAGGGACCTCCAGAGGCGAGGTGCGCGGGCGGGTCCAGCTCATCGGTGAGCGGCCTGTCGACCTCAGAGTCATTTTTCTACACACTAAAGTCGAATTCAGACATAAAGCAAAGCTCGCGGTGAAATCGGCGCATCTGCCTCCGGTGATGTCGGTCATCGACGTTCGGTATGGAGGCCCTCTTTTGATTGAATGAGACATAAGGTTCTCGGCATGGCGACCCACAACATCCTGATCGACGACCACAGCCTGCGGGTCCACCCCGACGGCGCCGCGCTCCTACTCCACCTGCCCTGGTACCGCAGCCTCTGGCTGTCATCCGTCGACGGTCTGGAGGTGTCGATCAACGGCTCTCCAGTGAGCACCGACCGACTCCGCTTCGAGCTCGCCGGGCGCTCCTACCGCGTCGACGAGCTGCGCGAGCAGTGTGACGTCCTCTGGTTCCTCTCGGACGCGGCGACGCTCGTGCTGGCCCTCGACGCGCCGATCGCCGCAGGGTCGACCCACCGCGTGGTCGCCTCCGCTCGACTGAGCCTGCCCTACATGCAGATCAAGCCTGAGACCTACGTGCCCCAGGTCGTCCACCAGACCCGCGATCTCATCGCGCGGACCGCCGAGGAGCCCACTCACGACGAGCTCCGGCTCGAGACGACCACCGTGGAGGCGGTGCCCGCCGCGCCGGACGAGCCGTTCAAGCTCGGGCTGACCCTCTACTCCGCGACCTCGGAGCTCAACGCGGGACAGTACGACCTCGAGTCGCTGCTCGTCCGCGTCGCCCAGGAGGGCGTCGGCCCCGGGATCGAGATCGTCGCGTCGCAGACCCTCCGCGAGTACCCCGTCGTCACTCCCGACTTCGTCTCGACCTGGCGCGCGGCGTTCGACCGTCACGGCTTCGAGGCGAGCGCCTTCGGCGCGAACCTCGACATGGGGCGCCTGCGCACGCGAGACATGAACGACGACGAGGAGTACGAGTTCTCGGCCGAGCTGCTGCGCGGCGCCCACCGCCTCGGGTTCCCGCTCATGCGGATCCAGAGCGCGCGGCGCACCCTGCTCGAGCGCCTCCTCCCCCTCGCGGAGTCGCTCGACGTCGCGCTGGGCTACGAGATCCACGCCCCGTCGGGCCCCAACGCACCGGCTGTGCAGGAGATCCGCGAGCTCTACGCCGAGCTCGATTCACCGCTGCTGGGCTTCGTCGCCGACTTCTCGTCGACGATGCACGCGATGTCGCCCGCGATCCTCCGCACGATGCGCCGGATGGGACTCGACGAGGAGGCGACCGCGACACTCCAGCGCATCTGGGCCGGGGACGCCCCCGGTCGCGAGCGCCAGGGCGAGTTCCTCGGCTATCTGTCATCGCGCGGCATCGACCCGGGCGACTTCGGCTCGTTCGCGTTCCTCGCGTTCAACATGCACGGTCACGTGCCCGTGGAGGAGTGGGCCGACATCATGCCGCAGATCCTGCACGTGCACGCGAAGTTCTACGACATCGACGACGAGGGGCAGGAGCCGGCGATCGACTACCCGGCGATCGTGGACGTCTTCGTGCGCGGCGAATTCCGCGGCTACATGTCGAGCGAGTGGGAGGGACACGCGTTCCTCGACCTCGGGGAGGTCGACCCGATCGCGCTCGTGCGGCGGCAGCACAACCTGATCCGCCGGGCGATGCACGCGAGCCTCGCCGCGGTCTGAGGAGGCTCGGCGGGCCTCGAGCCGACTGCCTCTGACGCTCGCATGCACCGGAAGGACGTCCTGGACTCCGTCGAGCACGGGCGAACCGGGACCATGCGCCGTAACGACCACGTGTCGGCCGATCGTCTCCGTGACTACTTCCTCCGCACGGTCTCCCCCCCCCCCCCCCCCCCCCCCCCCCCCCCCCCCCCCCCTCATCGCCCTGACGAACGGCCGGTCCTCCGTCAGGGCGATGACTCGGTCGCCCCCCGCATCTCCGTCGCGCACGAGGGCGACCGAGTCATCGCCCTGACGGAGGACCGGCCGTTCGTCTCCGAGGGCGCCGATGTCGACGGCGCTCTCGACGATCTGGCACTCTCCCTCCGCGAGTATGCGGAGGACTGGGAGGCCCGACTCCAGCACGCACCGAACCACAGTGAGAACTGGGCTCTCGTGCAGCTGGTCAGGCTGTCCACCGACGACGAGCTGATCGCCTGGTTCAGGCACAGCGGTGAGTGAGAAGCATCCGCCGGCCACACGCGAGGAACACGATCAGTTAGGCGAGACGGAGAAGTGGACGCTGGTCCGGAGCGCGAGCGGCGAGCCCGTCACTCATCACTGGACGTAGGAACTCACACTCCGGGACACCCGCGTCCTGCGCACCCGGATCGCACGTCCGATCGACCGGAGCGACTGCTCCTCATCGATGTGGTCGCACATCTGGCGTGAACAGCTCGAGGTCTCGTCAGGCGTCTTCTGGAGCTGTGTCGACAAGGGTGGCAGGATCCGCTACTCGCAGGCGGCCCAGACCGCGGCGAGGCCCTGCCCGCCGCCGATGCACATCGTCTCGAGCAGGTGACGGCCCCCCGTGCGCGCGAGGTGACGCGAGCCGGTCGCGAGCATCCTGGCGCCCGTCGCTCCCACCGGGTGGCCGAGCGAGATCCCCGAGCCGAGCGGATTGGTGCGCTCCCAGTCGTCGTCGGTGAAGCGCCACTCGCGGCCGACCGCGAGAACCTGCGCGGCGAAGGCCTCGTTCAGCTCGATGAGGTCCATGTCGGCCAGGGTCAGACCGACGCGGTCGAGGGCGCGCGCGGTCGCGGCGACGGGCGCGATGCCCATCCGCTCGGGTTCGACGCCGGCACGGGCCCACGAGACGAGCCGGACCAGCGGACGCAGGCCCAGCTGCGTGGCCCGCTCGGGAGTCGTGACGATGCACACGGCAGCGGCGTCGTTCTGACCGGAGGCGTTGCCGGCGGTCACCGTGGCCGCGTCGTCGAGGTCGTGCCGCACGGGCGAGAGCCGCGCCAACGCGTCGAGCGTGGTGTCGGCGCGCGGGCCCTCATCGCGCTCGACCAGCACGGAGGCGCCGCGACGGCCGAGCACCGCGACAGGCACGATCTCGTCGGCGAACAGACCCGCGTCGATCGCGGCGACCGCGCGCCGGTGCGAGCGCAGGGCCAGCGCGTCCTGCGCCTCCCGTGCGATCCCGTACTCGCGACGGAGGTTCTCCGCTGTCTCGAGCATCCCGCCGGGGACCGGGTGGTTCCGGCCCCCCGCTGTCTCGCGACCGCGACCCAGTGCGTCACGGAGGAGCAGGCCGCCGGTACCCGGCACGCCCCAGCGCCCCTCGACCGTGTAGAGCGGCGCCTGGCTCATCGAGTCGACTCCGCCCGCGAGGCAGAGATCGCTGACCCCGGTCTGGATCTGCATCGCGGCGTCGAGCACGGCCTGCAGCCCGGACCCGCAGCGCCGGTCGACCTGGGCGCCGCCGACCGTGATCGGAAGGCCTGCATCGAGGGCGGCGACGCGTCCGATCGGCGGGGCCTCGGCCGTGGGGTAGCCCTGACCGAGGATCACGTCGTCGACGTCGCCCCCGTCGAGTCCTGTGCGTTCGACGAGCGCACGCAGCACGGTGGCGGCGAGCTCGGACGGAGCGACCGTGCGCAGCGCTCCGCCGAGGCGGCCGATGGGGGTGCGCAGCGGCTCGCAGACGACGACCTCGCGCAGCTGCGTCATCGTGTCGACTCCGCGACGGCCACGATCAGGGGAGCACCGGTCGCGGCCTGCACCTCGGCGACGGTGACACCGGGCGCCGTCTCGCGCAGCACCAGCCCCTCCTCGGTCACGTCGATCACGGCGAGGTCGGTCACGATGCGGTCGACGACCCGGCGTCCGGTGAGGGGCAGGAGGCACTCGGGCACGATCTTGTGCTCGCCGGTCTTCGTCACGTGCTCCATCAGCACGATGACCGTGTCGGCGCCGTGGACGAGGTCCATCGCGCCTCCCATGCCCTTGACCATGCGCCCGGGCACCGCCCAGTTGGCGATGTCCCCGTGCACCGAGACCTGCATCGCGCCCAGCACGGCCACGTCGACGCGACCGCTGCGGATCATCGCGAAGCTCTGCGCGGAGTCGAAGTAGGCGGCGCCTGAGTTCACGGTGATGGTCTCCTTGCCCGCGTTGATGAGGGTGGGATCCTCCTCGCCCTCCCACGGGTAGGGCCCGACACCCAGCACGCCGTTCTCGGAGTGGAGGATCACCTCGACGCCGTCGGGGATGTGGTTGGGGATGAGCGTCGGCAGCCCGATTCCGAGGTTCACGTAGGCGCCGTCGGTGAGTTCGAGAGCCGCGCGGGCAGCCATCTCGTCACGGGTGAGCGGGGTCATGCGCGAACCTCCTCTCGCGAGGCGCGGGGCCTCACGGTGCGCTTCTCGATCGGCAGGTCGGCGGCCTCGTCGGCCGAGAGCTCGACGATGCGGTCGACGTAGATGCCCGGCAGGTGGATGTCGTCGGGATCGAGCACGCCCGGCTCGACGAGCTCGTCGACCTCGGCGATCGTGATGCGCCCCGCCATCGCAGCCGGCGGGTTGAAGTTGCGTGCCGACCTCGCGAAGACGAGGTTGCCGTGGCGGTCGCCACGAGCGGCGCGCACGAACGCGAAGTCGGTGACTATCGCCTCCTCGAGCACGTACTGCGCGGGCTTCCCGAGCGACTCGAAGACGCGTACCTCCTTGGGGTCGCTCCGCACGACGACACTGCCGTCGGCGCCGTAGCGCCAGGGGAGCCCGCCCTCGGCGACCATCGTGCCGACGCCGCTGGCGGTAAAGAAGGCGGGGATGCCGCTGCCACCGGCGCGCAGCCGCTCGGCGAGCGTGCCCTGAGGGGTCAGCTCGACCTCCAGTTCGCCGCCGAGGTAGCGGCGCGCGAAGTCCTTGTTCTCGCCGATGTAGGAGGCGGTGACGCGGTCGATCCGGCCCGCTGCGAGCAGCTCGCCGAGACCCCAGCCGTCGACCCCGCAGTTGTTCGAGACCACCGACAGGCCCGTCGTGCCCTGGGCGAGGAGCGCGCGGATCAGCACGATCGGCACGCCGACCAGGCCGAAGCCGCCCACCGCGATCGAGGCTCCGTCGGGGATGTCCGCGACGGCGACCGCCGCGCTCGCTCGGCTCTTGTCCACCGTCATCGTCGGTCCTCTGCTTCGTCGTTCGTGGTCGTGGGGTCGGTGCCGCCGGGGTCGGTGGCGCCGGAGTCGGTGCCGCCGAGCTCGGCCAGCACCTCGCGGAGGCGCGCGAACGCGGAGTTGGCGGCCGGCAGCCCCGCGTAGAGCGCGGTGTGCAGCAGCACCTCCGAGAGCTCGGCGCGGGTGACGCCGTTGCGCAGCGCACCGCGCAGGTGCATCGGGATCTCATCCTCGGCGCGCAGCGCCACCAGCGCAGCGAGGGTGATCATGCTGCGCTCGCGTCGGGCGAGACCGGGCCTCGTCCACACCTCACCCCAGGCGTAGCGCGTGAGGAACTCCTGGAAGTCGGCGGTCTCGGGCGTGACGCGCGCTGCGGCGGCGGCGACGTGCGCGTCGCCGAGCACGGCCCGGCGGGTCGACGTGCCCGCGGAGGCGTGGCGCGCGACGATCGCGGCCAGTCGTGCGGGCGCCTCGTAGCCGGGCAGGTGCGCGACTCCGTCGAGCACCTCGACGCGGGCGCGGGGCATCGCCTCGGCCTGCTCGCGCACGCTCTCGAGCGGCATCGCGGCGTCGACCGCGCCGGCGACGAGCAGGACCTCGCTCGTGACCGTCCGCTCCCCCGGGCCCGCGAGCGCCTCGCAGCACAGCGCGTAGGACTCGTCGTCGACATCGACCAGCTCGCCCAGCGCGGCACCGACGGTGTCGGGGGCGAGGCGCACGAAGTCGGGCGCGAACCACCGCTCGGCGCTGAGCGTGACCAGGGAGGCGGTGCCCCCGCGGCGGGCGCGCTCGGCCCGCTCGGCCCAGCCGTCGGGAGTGCCGATCCGGGGCGCCGAGCAGACGACGGTGAGGGAGGCGAGCCGCTCGGGAGCGTCGGCCGCGAGCTGCAGGCCGATCGCGCCGCCCAGCGAGATGCCCGCGTAGTGGAAGGCGCCGCCCCCGGCCGCGTCGACGAGGACGAGCACCGCCTGCGCCAGCTCGTCGATCGTGAAAGGTTCGGAGGCGGCGGGGCTGCGCCCGTGCCCGGGGAGGTCGAAGCGCAGCACTCGGAACGAGCGCGCCAGCTCGGGCAGGCACGCCTCCCACAACCGGGTGGTGGTGCCGAGTGAGGGGCCGAGCACCAGCAGAGGGGTGTCGGCCCGGGACGAGGTCGTCGCGGTCGTGAGTCCGGCGAGCACGGGGACGGTCATGAGGCGGCCTCCCGGTCGGAGCCCGCGGAGGGAGCGCCGGAGCCGCGCACCGCGGCGAACCGCGCGACCGCCGCGTCGATCCACGCGCCGGCCACTCCCGGCGAGGCCGAGGGCTCGAAGGCGCGCGCGACGCGCTCCTGCAGGGAGTCGTCGCCCAGAGAGCCGATCATGCCCGAGACCACGACGCGCAGGGGCCGACCGGTGGCGGTGCTCTCGTGGGACGCCCGAGCGAGCAGCGCGAACGCCTCCGGACGGCCGAGATGCTCGCCGAGCAGGACCGCCACGTCCTCGCTGAAGGCGGAGCCGTCGCCCGAGACGAGCTGCTCGCGCATCGTCTCGACGTGCACCTCGAGCGACCCGGCGAGGTCGGCGGCACCGGTGACCGCGGCGAGCGCCGACTCCTGCAGCTGCTGCAGCGGGCGCCACTCGGCGTGCCAGGAGCCGCTGGGGCGCTGGTCCTCGGCGGCGAGCGCCGAGAAGAGCGCGCCGACGAGTCCGGGAGCCTGCCGGGCGGCGGCGACGACCAGCACGGCGCCGATCGGATTGCGCTTGTGCGGCATCGCCGACGAACCGCCCTCGCCCTCGCCGAGACTCTCGGTGAGCTCGCCGGTCTCGGTGCGGGCGAGCACGGTGACGTCGAGCGCGACGGCGCCCGCGGCTCCGGCGGCGAGTCCGAGCGCCGAGGCCAGCTCGACGACGGGCGTGCGGTCGGTGTGCCAGACGGCGCGGGCGCGCAGGCCCACGCGGGCGGCGAATCCGTCGACGACCCGCAGGGTGCATTCGAGGGCGCCTGACTGCCCCGAGCGCTGGCCGACGACGGCGACCAGCGTCGCGAGGGTGCCGACGGCCCCGCCGAGCTGTGCGGGAAGCGATGTCCGAGCGCGGCGGACCGCGGCGAGCGCCGAGGTCACACCGCCCAGCCTCGAGGCGGCGACCGCACCGAACACCGTGGGGGCCGCGTGCTGGCCGAGCGTGCGGCCGACCGTGGGCGTGCCCCGGTGCCGATCGGCGAGCTCGGCGAGGGAGTGGCCCAGCCGGACCAGCTCGGCGTCGATCCGCTCGAGCACGGCCGCCGCGCGGATCATCGTCGCGGTGTCGACGATGTCCTGGCTGGTCGCACCGAGGTGGAGCGTGGAGCCCGACCCCGGTACCAGCGCATCGGCGGCGTTCCGGAGGCGCGGCACGAGCGGGATCACGGGGTTGCCTCCCGCGCGGGCCTCGTCGGCGATCGCGTCGAGCTGCGCGAGCACGGCGGCTCGGATCGCCCCGGCGTGCGGGGCGAGGTCGACGTCGACGACGCCCTCGTCGGCGAGAGCGGCGGCGAGTGCCAGCTCGGCGTCGATCATCGCCCCGAGCAGCGCCTCGTCCCCGGTCGCCTCGCGGATCGACGGCGAGGCGAGTGGGTCGACGAGGCTCCTCCGCTCAGCCATCGAGTCCTCCCGAGAGGTCGAGGAAGACGGTCTCGCCCTCGCCCTGCAGCCGGATGTCGAACCGGACGACAGGCAGCCCCGTCGCGTCGCCCTCGTCGACGACGAGCAGGGTGCGCCGACGCACCGGATCGAGCGAGCGCAGCAGGCGGTCGGTGGAGTCGTCGCCAGCGAAGTAGGCGCGGGTGCTCAGGTGGTGGGTGACGCCGCGCGCGAAGACCGTGACGACGACGAACGGTTCCGCGCCGTCGGGGGCTCCCGGGCGCACCGTGGTGAAGGCGTACTCACCGGAGCGCGTGGTGGCGGTGCGTCCGAATCCCGTGAAGGCGATGCCGTCGCGCAGCAGGCTCCCCCGCGCAGTCGGCACGCGACCCTCGGCGTCGCGCTGCCAGATCTCGACGATAGCGTCGGGCACGGGATCGCCTGCCCCGTCGGTGATCGTGCCGCGGAGGCGGATGGCCGCCGGGTGCGACGGCGCGACCAGCTCGGGGCCCCCGTCGTAGGGCAGCGCGTAGCCGAAGAACGGGCCGACCGTCTGCGACGGCGTCTGCGCCGTGGCGCGCGGCTCAGACATGCTCTTCCTCCCCCTCGAGCGGCGTCGACCGCGATCCGGTGAGCACGACGTCCCAGCGGTAGCCGAGCGAGAACTCGGGGGTGCTGCTGTCGTGGTCGTAGGCGCCGACGAGCCGCTCGCGGGCGGCGGGGTCGGCGATCGACTGCAGGATCGGGTCGAGCGCGAACAGCGGGTCTCCAGGGAAGTACATCTGCGTGATCAGGCGCTGGGTGAATGCGGTGCCGAAGAACGAGAAGTGGATGTGCGCGGGGCGCCACGCGTTGCGGTGGTTGCGCCACGGGTAGGCGCCCGGCTTGATCGTGGTGAATCGGTAGCCGCCGTCGGCGCCCGTGATGAGCCTCCCGACACCGGTGAAGTTGGGGTCGAGCGGGGCCGGGTGCTGGTCGCGCTTGTGCACGTAGCGGCCGGACGCGTTCGCCTGCCACAGCTCGACCAGCTGCCCGGCAACGGGGCGACCGTCTCCGTCGAGCACCCGGCCCGAGACGGTGATGCGCTCGCCGAGCGGCTCGCCGGCGTGCTGGACGGTGAGGTCGCTCTCGTACTCGTCGACGTCGGTGTGGCCGAAGGCGGGCGAGGTGAGCTCGATCTCCTCGGGATCGGCCCGCACCAGCTCGTGGGTCGGATGGCGCAGCACCGTGCTCCGGTAGGGCGGGTAGTCGCGGCGCGGGTGCAGCTCGGGCGCACCGCCCTCGACGACACGGCGCCGGGCGTCCTCCTGGACGGCGGCGATCTCCTCCGAGATCTCGGCCTGTCCCAGCGGCGGCCGGCTCAGCGGCGCGCTCACAGCGGGAGCCCCGTGTACTGCTCGGCCAGGGAGCGCCGGGCGTGCACCGAGTCGACGACGTACCCGAGGCGTCCGAGCTGCGCGTGGAAGTCGAACTCGCCGCTCACGGTCGCCGGCGGTCGATGCAGCAGCTCGGTCATCCACACCGAGAACTGCTGCACCCGCCACTGCCGCGAGAGCGCGGCGGCCTCGTAGCCCTCGAGCAGCGCGTCATCGCCCCCGACGGCGGCGATCAGTCCCCGCACCAGCAGGACGACGTCGGCGATGGCCGAGTTGAGCCCCTTGGCGCCGGTCGGCGGCACGATGTGGCCGGCGTCGCCCACCAGGAACAGTCGTCCGTGGGCCAGTCGCGACGAGACGAAGCTGCGCATCGGCGTGATCGACTTCTCGGTGATCGGCCCCTCGTGCAGGGTCCAGCCCTCGACGCCCAGCCGCGTCTGCAGCGCCTCCCAGATGCGCTCGTCGGGCCAGGCGGCGATGTCGTCATCGGGGTCGACCTGCAGGTAGAGGCGAGACACCGAGGAGCTGCGCATCGAGTGCATCGCGAAGCCGTCGGTGTGCAGCGCGTAGATCAGCTCGTCGGTCGAGGGGGCGACGTCGGCCAGGACCCCCAGCCAGGCGTACGGGTAGGCACGGTCGAGCTCGGCGCGCTCGTCGGCCGGGATGCTCGGTCGGCTGATGCCGTGGAAGCCGTCGGCGCCGACGACGTACGAGGCCTCGAGCCGGTGCTCCTCGCCTCCGTGCCGGTAGGTGACCGCCGGGTGCTCGCCGTCGAGATCGTGCAGCTCGACGGAGGAGACGCCGTAGCGGATGTCGCTGCCCTCGGCCTCGTGCGCCGCGATCAGGTCCTTCACCACCTCCTGCTGCCCGTAGACCGTGACGGTGCGACCGATGAGCTCGTCGAAGTCGACGTGATGGCGGCGGCTGACGCCGTTCGCGTCGGGGCCCTGCAGGTAGATGCCCCGGTGGCGCATCCCGTCGCTGGCGATCCGCTCGCCCAGGCCGAGCTCCGTGAGCACGTCGACCGAGCTCTGCTCGAGGACACCGGCGCGGATGCGCGACAGCACGTACTCGCGCGAGCGGTTCTCGAGGACGACGGAGTCGATGCCGGCGCGTCGGAGCGCCCAGCTGAGCAGGAGGCCCGCGGGCCCGGCGCCGATGACGGCGACCTGTGTGGAGTGTGGGGGCACGGGGTTCCTCGCGACGGTGACAGGGACATCACCATGCTCGACATCGGTGCGATCGCGGGGCGGGTCGTTTCCATCCAGTGGAAAAAGCGGCTCCCCACAGTTCTGGGCAGGAATGCCGCTCACGCGACCACCGAGCGCCGGTACCCCAGCGCCCGGCTCACCCCGGCCGCCGCGGCCCGCACCTCGCGCTCCAGCGCATCGCCCTGGCGGGGCTCCGAGCCCGTCACGACCGAGAGCGCGGCGACGACCCGGGACGCGCGGTCGCGGATCGGCGCCGCGACCGAGCTCGTGCCCGCGGTCATCTCCTCCGACGAGCGGGCGACGCCGCTCTGCCTGATCTCGGCGAGGCGCCTCCGCAGCACCTGAGCCGACGTGACCGTGCCCGGAAGGAATCGCGGCAGGTCGCGTGCGACGTACTCGTCGAGGTCGTCGGGCATCGCGTGGGCGAGCAGGACGAGCCCGACGCCGGTCGAGTGCAGCGGCAGCCGCGCGCCCACCCGCGACACCACCGGAACCGCGCGGTGCGCCGAGAGCTTCTCGATGTAGAGCGCCTCGGAGCCGTCGAGCACCGCGAGGTGCACGTGCTGGTGCGTCGCCTCGTAGAGGTCCTCGAGGAACGGCAGCGCGATCGCGCGCAGCGAGCGGGTGGCGGGCACGCGCGTCCCCAGCTCCCAGAGGCGCAGCCCGAGTGTGTAGCGGCCGTCGTCGCGGCGCACGAGTCCGCCCCAGTCGACGAGCTCGGCGAGCATCCGATGGGTCGTCGAGACGGGCAGGTCGGTGCGCTGCGCGATCTCGGACAGGCTGAGCGACGCGCGCGTGCCGGGCTCCGCGAAGACATCGAGGATCGACAGGAGCCGGCCCGCCACCGAGACGGGTGCGGACACGGCTCAGCCCACCGCGGAGAGGATCAGAGCCGAGCCCTGGCCCCCGCCTCCGCAGATGCCTGCCGCGCCGACCGAACCGGGCCCGAGCGCGGCCAGGCGGCGGGCGAGGTGGCCCACGATGCGGGCTCCGGAGGCCCCGATCGGGTGGCCGAGAGCGATCGCCCCTCCGTGGGGGTTCACGATCGAGGGGTCGACGCCGAGATCGGCGGTCGACTGCACGGCGACGGCCGCGAACGCCTCGTTGATCTCGACGGCCGCGAGATCGGAGGCGCCCCACGGGGTCCGCTCGAGCGCCCGGAGGATCGCGGCCGACGGCTGCGAGTGCAGCGTCAGCCCCGGCCCGGCGACCATCGCGGCCGCCTCGATGCGCGCGAGCGGGCGGAGGCCGCGGCGCTGCGCCTGCGCCTCCTCCATCAGCACGAGCGCCGCGGCGCCGTCGGTGATCTGCGACGAGTTGCCGGCCGTGATCGTGCCGTCGGCAGCGAAGGCCGGGCGGAGCGCGGCGAGCACGGTCGCGGTCGTCTCGGGCCGCACGCCGTCGTCGGCCGACACGACGGAGGCGTCGCGTCCCGTCGTGGCGACCGGCTCGATCTCCTCGGCCAGCACCTCGGCCGACGCTGCCGCTCGAGCGTGGGAGGAGGCGGCGAACGAGTCCTGCTCGGCGCGTCCCAGGCCGAGCCGGCCGTTCTCCTCCTCGGTGGAGGCGCCCATCGAGCGGTGCTCGAACGCGTCGCTCAGCCCGTCGTGCTCCATCGTGTCGAGCATCACCACCTCGCCGAAACGCCGTCCGCGCCGGGAGTCGGGCCACACATGGGGCGCGAGCGACATCGACTCCTGCCCACCGGCCACCGCGACGTCGATCTCGCCGAGGACGATGCGGCGGGCGGCGTCGGCCACCGCCTCCGAGCCCGAGAGGCAGACGGCGTTGAGCGTCATCGCCGGCACGTGCAGCGGGATCCCGGCACCCCGGGCGGTCTGCCGTGCCGGATTCTGGCCGGCGCCGGCCTGCAGCACCTGGCCCATCAGCACGACCTCGATGTCGTCGGGCGAGACCCCCGAGCGCGACAGCGCCGCCGTGACGGCGTGCGTGCCGAGGGCGGTGGCGGGGAGGGAGGCGAACCGGCCCAGGTACCGCGCGAACGGGGTCCTGGCGTAGCCGACGACGACGGCGCGGCGAGTGGGCGTGGTGATCATCGGCGATCCTCCGGTCGAGCTGGGCTCCCTCCATCCTGGTCACGGGTGCGGCGCCTGCGAAGACGTGATCGGTGATGCCGCGCTTCGCCGAGATGGATGCGCCCCCTTCGCTTCTGTTTCTTCACGACATAGTGTTGTCTGAATTCGACACAACTACGGCACGAGCCGCAGCACGACTCGACGGAGAGGACGACGATGTTCCTGGAGAGAGAGCTCATCCAATCGCAGGGCTTCACGAACGTCCGCGAGGGCGACGAGGTGACCGGCTTCCGGCTGCACCTGCGCATGCCCTCGTACCGGGGGCTGGCCGCGAGCCTCATCGACGGAGTCTCGGTGCGCGTCGACGATGTCGTCGACGTCGACCACGACACCCCGCTCTGGCGCTTCGACGGCCGCGACATCGGCATCGACGAGCTGCGGCTGAGCGACGGCCTGCGCTGGCAGCTCGAGGAACCGGGAGTCGTCACCGTCCCGCATCCCGGCGGCCTCGCCCCGGGAGTCCACGAGGTCGAGGTCGAGCTGCTGCTCCGCGCCTCCTACATCCCGATCGAGCACCAGCCGTCGCGGTACCGCAGCACCAGGAAGGTGACGATCGTCCGATGAGCGCTTCAACCAGCGGCTTCAAGTACGGAGTGTCCCTCTACAGCTTCATGGGCGACTACGGCACCGTCCTCGGTCTCGAGGAGGCGCTGAGCATCGTCGCCGATCTCGGTGCGACCGGCGTCGAGATCCTCGGCGAGGGCCACGTGCCCGGCTACCCGGGGCCGACCACCGCGTGGATCGACGCGTGGTTCGCCTCCCTCGAGCGGCACCGGCTCGAGCCGACCAACTACGGCTCGTGGATCGACACCCGCCTCCACCGCGACCGGGACATGACGGTCGAGGAGGGGACCGCGATCCTCACCCGCGACCTGCGGCTCGCCTCGCAGCTCGGCTTCCGCTTCGTGCGGCCGAAGATCGGGGTCGTCTCGAGCGACCTCGTGCCGCACCCGATCTGGACCGAGGTCGTCGAGCGCAGCCTCTCGACCGCCGAGGAGCTCGACGTCGTCATCTGCCCCGAGATCCACTCGCCGACGCCCATCAAGCACCCCGTCGTCGACGACTACCTCGCCTTCATCGAGCGCACCGGCACGAAGCACTTCGGCTTGCTGATCGACACCGGCATCTTCCAGGACCGGCCGATCCCCCTCCGCCCCGGCGAGACCCGCGAGACACGGCCGGCGTTCCTCGACGGCATCGGAGTGGATCCGCGAGACCTGCTCGACGTGATCGACCACGTCGTGTTCGTCCAGGCCAAGTTCCACGACATCGACGACGAGCTCGTCGACCAGAACATCCCGTGGCGGCCGGTGCTGCAGGCTCTGCACGACGGCGGCTACACCGGCTACCTGTCGAGCGAGTACGAGGGCGACCGCGACCCGTGGCGCTCCATCGAGCAGCTGCGCCGCCAGCACGCGCTGATGCGCGGGATCGAGGCGACGCTCGAGGGATGACGCCGCGCTACCGTGAGGGGAGGCGCACCGACGCGCCCCGAGGAGGAACCATGAGCACCCGATCATGGACACCGCGTGAGCGTGAGCGCACGGTCGTGACCGCATGAGCACCGGGCGGATGAGCCCCCGGCCCGACATGAACCTGCTGGTGGTGCTCGATGCGCTGCTCGCCGAGCGCAGTGTGACGCGGGCGGCGCAGAGCCTCGGCCTCAGCCAGCCGGCGGTGAGCGCCTCCCTCGCCCGGTTGCGGATCCACTTCGACGACCAGATCCTCACCCGCGACGGCAACACCTATCGGCTGACGCCGCTCGCGATCCGACTCATCGATCAGACCAGCTCGGCTCTGGAGGCGACGCGCATGGTCTTCTCGACCGCCGCGCTGTTCGACCCCGCCACCTCGCCGCGCGAGTTCAGCCTCTACGGCTCGGACTACTCGTTCGCGATCGTCGGCAGTCGCGTCTCACTGGCCGTCCGCGAGACGGCCCCGCACGTGCGCTTCCGCTTCAACCTGCACAACCCGGCCATCGTCGAGGACCCGATGAACACCCTCCGCAACGTCGACGGCATGCTCCTGCCGCGCGGCTTCGCGAGCGACCTCCCCTCGATGGACCTCTACGAGGACGACTGGCTCGCGGTCGTCTGGGCCGGCAACGAGTCCGTCGGCGAGGCCCTGACCCTGGAGGATCTGCACCGCCTCCCGTGGGTCTTCACCTACAAGACCCGCAGCGCCTTCACCGCCGCCTCGCGCCAGCTCGAGACGATCGGCATCGAGCCACGGGTCGACGTGGTCGTCGAGGGATTCCTCGCCCTGCCCTACTTCATCGTCGGGACCGACCGGATCGGCATCGTGCAGAAGCGGCTCGCCGACCGCATGCTCGCCGGCGGCGACCTCCGCGTGCTGCCGCTGCCGTTCGACGCGCTGCGTCTCTCGGGCGCCCTGTGGTGGCACCCGATGCACAACGACGACCCGGGGCACCAGTGGATGCGGCAGCAGTTCCGGAAGCACGGGCGGGTGATCGACGGGGAATGAGGGCCAAGCGCAGCGCTCGTGAGCAGTTCGACTCCCGCCGGGGCCGCGAAGAGGTGTCGATACTGCGGCCCTTTCACCGATGGGTGCAACGCAGGCGAGGGGACGACCTCCGCGCGTCGACCTCGGTTCTCCCCACTCCGTCCGAACCCCGATCGGACGAGTCGATGGATGGTGCCGAGTCACCGCCTGAGGCCATCGGCTTCGGAGCACTCCGATCCGAGCAGGAGGCGCGAAGGGCGTCTCTGGCCCAGAGCGTTCGGAGGACCCTCCAGCTGGCCGCCGTCCTCTTCTCCTTGGCAGAACTGATCGTCAATTTCGAGTTCTTCGTGCGCTTGTTCACAGTCCTGTCCACTCTTGCCGATGGGCAGGCGACCGACCTGCGGATACAGGGGGATCTGAGCCTCGGAGTCTCCGACGCGGACGCAGTGGTGGTCGCGACTGCCCTGCTGGTTCTGGTCGCGACCATCAATGTCGCCCTGGCCGCATTGCAGATCGGAGACCGGTCCTCATGGTCTCGATCCGCGCGGGCATTCTTCGTCGCACGCGATGCCCAGAGCATCGCGGTCCTGGCCGGAGCGACATCCCTCTCCCTTGCCGCCACGCGGATTCAGCAGGCGCCCGGAACGGCGCTGCTGCTGCTGCTCATCGCGTGTGTCACGATCATGGCTGGACGAGCGATCAGCGAGCCCCGCGGGGTGACAGAACTGACTTTCAGGAAAGAGCAACTGAGCCTCGATCTCAGCGCTCAGAAGAGATCGCTGGAGGAAGCACTCGAGGATTACGGCTTCACGCCCTACAGGGCGAAGCCCGTGCCTCCCTTGAGCGCACTGCTGCTCGTGAAGACCTCGGGGGTTCTGGCCGCGGCGGGCGCCGGAACCGCGGGCGTCGTGGTCGTCGTGATTCTCGGAACCGCCTCGAGCCGGTGGGAAGACATCACTGTGGGCGCCGGGCTCCTCATCGTCGCCACTTTCGTCTTGATCGCGTCTCTGTACACCTTCGCGTACTACATCTTCTTCGTTCCATGCATCGTCTTCGAGTATTTCCGGGTTCGAGACTGGAAGCGCCGGACACGGCTCGCCGGCTTGCTCTATACGGCACTGGCACTAGCGTGGATCGCCTCGGTTCTCACCTCCGGATTCACTTCACCCCCGCTGGGGGAAGAATCGGTGATGGCACTGATCGTCGCCCTACCGCCGGTAGTGATGCCGCCTCTACTCCTGGCAGGAGCTCGTCTGCTGAGAAGAGCTCCGGGCAGAGCGACAGTTCTCCTTGTGCCATCGATACTGTCGTTCGAGATGGCGGAGAGCACGAAGGAGATCACCGCGGTCGAGGCTGAACTGAACGCCCTGCTCTCGGCCCAGGACCCTCGATGACTCCTCCTGGTCGCGCCTCGGCGGCGACCGGATGAACCACGATGGCCGAGCACGGAGAACGACTCCAGGCCCAGGGGATCCGATCTCTGACGTCCTCGTCCGTCGAGGAGGGGGTTGCCCTCACTCCACCCGCGGCCATTCACTCGTCACGTACGCCTCGATCGCCCGGTGCCTGAACCCGTACAGCTTCCCGCGGTCGATGATCCCCCGCACCGTGTCGAGGCGCTGAGCCGTCGTGCCGACCTCGGTCGCCTTCGACAGGCCGAGCGAGCGGGCGATCCGGGTGAGCGTCCGGTCCCGCGCGGGCAGCTCGGCCATCGCCTCGAGGAAGGTGCGCTCGCGCGGAGGCAGCCGGCCGAGGATCCGCTCGACGTGCGCCGCCGCCTCCCGCTGAGCGCCGCGCCACCCCGCGAGCACCTCGCGTCGGGTGATGGTCGCGTCGGTGCCCGCGTACCAGGCGCTCTCGCCGGCGAGCTGGAACAGGAACGGCTCGCCGCGGCAGAGGTCGACGATCGCCGCGACCGCGTCGGCCTCCATGCGGATCCGGCCCTCGCCGTCCGGCACCTCCCACCCGGGCAGGACGAAGTCCTGCAGCGCCGCGACGATGTCGTCGTCGTCGATCGCCGTCAGCACCGTCGTCTTGAAGCGGCGTGCGAAGGTCGCGCCCTTCTGCCCGCCGGCGCGGTCCTCGAAATCGGGGAGCCCGGTCAGGTAGACCGCGAGTGGCAGGAACCGGCTGACCGGGCGCCTCCGGGCAGGGTGACGATCTCTTCGTGAGTGATGGCGTCGCCGAGCGCGATCAGGAGCTGCGAGAGGGCGCTCTCGTCGGCGATGTTCTGCACCTCGTCGAGGTGCACGAGCACGACGACACCGCGCGCGATCGCTGCCCGGCCCAGCTCGACGAGAAGCTCGGTCAGCGCGACGTGCGGCTCCGGTCCCTCCTGACCGCGGACGGTGAGCGAGATCCCGGACGCGGCGACCGACTGCACACGCTCCAGGAGGCCTGCGATCCGCTTCTCCCGCGCTGTCGCGAGACCCGCGGTGTCGGCGAGGGCCAGCAGCGCGGCCGCCACGAGCTTCACGGGGTCCGACCCCGACGGGATGCGCAGCTGCGGAGTCACCCAGTCGCCACCGGCCGCGGCGTCCTGCGCGATCCGGCGCACCAGGGACGACTTGCCGAGGCCCGGCTCGCCGAGGATCGTGCGGCCCCGCTCGGGCAGACCGCGGAGGAGGCGGGGGCGGAGGATGTCCCGCCAGTCGCTCAGCTGCTGCGTCCGCCCCGCCCAGATCTCGGGGACGGCGTCGGAACCGGGACTGAACGGATTGTCGAGAGCGTCACGCACGTCGGTAATGTTATCAGTGTGACACCCAACCGATAACCTTATCGATGCCGTGCGCAGCGTGATCCGCTTTCCCAGGAGCCGGCGACCTCCGCCGTCCTGCGTCCTGGCCGCGCGACGGAACGGCCGTTCAGACACGAATCCGTATGGCATCTGAACGGGTCCGGACAGAAGTCGGAACGTCGGGATCCGCCGCCCAGAGAGCGCTCCCCCGCCTCTATCGTGGAGCTGCTCTCCCCTCCCGCGGAGAGACTTCACCCTGAGCACGGAGGTTGGATCATGCCGTTCATCACCACTGACGATGGCGTCGACATCTACTACAAGGACTGGGGCAGCACCGACGCCCAGCCCATCGTGTTCCACCACGGCTGGCCGCTGTCGTCGGACGACTGGGACGCGCAGATGCTGTTCTTCCACGCCCACGGCTACCGCGTCATCGCCAGCGACCGCCGCGGCCACGGCAGGTCGGCCCAGGTCGGCACCGGCCACGACATGGACCACTACGCGAGCGACGTCAACGCCGTGGTCGAGCACCTCGACCTGCAGAACGCCGTCCACATCGGCCACTCCACCGGAGGCGGTCAGGTCGCCCGCTACGTCGCCCGGTACGGCGAGCCGCAGGGCCGCGTGGCCAAGGCGATCCTCGTGTCGTCCGTGCCCCCGCTGATGGTGCAGACCGAGTCGAACCCCGAGGGCACGCCGATCTCCGTCTTCGACGGCTTCCGCGAGGCGCTCGCCGCCAACCGCGCCGAGTTCTTCCAGGCCGTCGCGTCCGGCCCCTTCTACGGCTTCAACCGCCCCGGCGCGACCGTCTCCCAGCCCGTGATCGACAACTGGTGGCGTCAGGGCATGACCGGCGGAGCGCTCGCGCACTACGAGGGCATCACCGCGTTCTCCGAGACCGACCAGACCGAGGACCTCGAGGCCATCACCGTCCCGGTCCTCGTCACCCAGGGCGACGACGACCAGGTCGTGCCCTACGAGGACGCCGCGCTGAAGCAGCACGAGCTGCTGCAGAACTCGACGCTCAAGATCTACGAGGGCTACCCCCACGGCATGCTGACGGTCCACGCCGACGTCATCAACCCCGACCTGCTGGCCTTCATCCAGGAGTAGCGCGCCACCTGGCGAGGCGAGCGCAGGTGCACCCCCGGCCATTCCCGGGTGCACCTGCCTCGTCCGCGCGGCAGACGAGTCCGAGCCCGCACCCGCAATCCCCTTGTCGCCGCGGCCGCCACGCGGTGCGCTGAGAAATGCGCGAGTGAAGCTCGTCGGACTCGTCAGCCGCCTCGAGAACGTCGCCGCCCTCGATCCGCTCGTCGGCCGGGTGAAGACGGTCGTGAACTCGGTCATCCGGCCGCAGCCCGTGCGGGACCTTCTGCACGGCGTGCCGGTCGGCCACCCCGTGCATCCGCTGCTCGTCCTCGTGCCGACCGGCGCCTGGGTGTCGGCGGCCGTGCTCGACCTGCTGCCCGGCAACGACCGTGCGGCACGCACCCTCGTCGGCGTGGGAGTGGGCAGTGTCCTGCCGACCGCGGCCGCCGGACACACCGACTGGTCGGAGCTGCACGAGCAGCAGATGCGCGTCGGGCTCGTCCACGCGGCGGCCAACGTGGTCGCGACGGGTCTCTCCGCGGCGTCGTACATCCAGCGCCGAGGACGTTCCGCACCGCTTCCCGGAGGGCTGGCAGCCCCTCGGCGCTCTCGACGACCTGCCGCAGAACAGGCTCGTGGGCCCGCTCGACGAGGGCGAGCTCAGCGACGCCGGCGACGACGAGGCATGCATCACGTGCCCCTGGCACGCGAGCGCCTACTCGCTCGAGACCGGCGAGGTGCTGCGTGGGCCCGCGACGTCGCCGCAGCCGTGGTTCGAGACACGCGTCACCGAGGGTCGGGTCGAGGTGCTGCTGCCGAACGCGGGCTGATCCGCGGCAGCCGTCGCGGACACGTCTCCACCGCGCGCTCAGTGCGCGGTGCGGGCCTGCGCCGCCGGCGACCCCGGGCGCCGCCGCGCGCGCGGCACGAGCGGCACCGGCTGCGGCGCTCCGACCACGGTCGTGATCGCGCCCAGCCGCTCGACCGTCATGGTCACCTCATCGCCGAGAGTCAGCGGCGGAGGCGTCAGCGATCCCGCGCGCCCCCACAGCTCCGCCAGACACCCGGTGCCCGCGGTGCCCGATCCGAGCACGTCGCCCGCGACGAGGCGCGAGTCGCGCGAGGCATACGCCACCAGCTCGGCGAACGGCCAGCCCATGTCGGCGAGCGTGTCGCGGCCGATCTCGACGCCGTTGACCGTGACGGTCATGGCCAGGTCGAGGAACCCCTCCGGATCGTGGCGGTCCGCGACCTCGTCGGCCGTGGTGAGCCACGGCCCGAGCGTGCTGCCGAAGTCCTTCCCCTTGCACGGCCCGAGCCGCACCTTCATCTCGCGGGCCTGCACGTCGCGCGCCGACCAGTCGTTGAAGACGGCGTAGCCGAAGATCCGCTCGTGGGCAGCCGAGGCGTCGAGCGAGCGCGACGGCCCCGTGCCTCCGATGACGGCCGCGACCTCGAGCTCGAAGTCGAGGCGCTCGGAGGCGGGCGGCACGAGCTCCTCACCCGTTGCCAGCAGCGTGTGCGGGTTGGTGAAGTAGAAGGTCGGCGCCTCGTACCACTCGGGCACGACGCCCTCCGACGAGTCGACGCTGCGGACGACTCCCTCGACGTGCTCCTCGAAGGCGACGAAGTCGCGGATGCTCGGCGGATCGAGCGGGGTGCGCAGCCGCACCGAATCGAGTGCCGACCGCGGGCCCGCGACGAGCGAGTCGCCGCGGCGCAGCGCCTCCGCCAGACCTCCGCGGACGACGTCGAGCACCGTCAGGCCGTCGACGAAGGAGACGACGTGATCGTCGACGACGAGCCCCTCGCCGGCCGAGCCGTCCGCCAGGCTCCAGCGAGCGAGCCTCACCGCGCGACCGCCTCGAGCGCGAAGAGCGCGGAGGCGTTGCCGCCGAGCAGCGCGTCGAGCGTGTCGGGGCGCAGGCCCGCCTCGCGGGCCGCGCCCACCGGGTCGTCGACGCCCATGTCGAACGGGTAGTCGGAGCCGAGCAGCACCCGACCGGAGCCGGCGACGGCGACCAGCGCGCGCAGCTCGGCGGGCGAGTGGGTCAGCGAGTCGAAGTACAGGCGGCGCAGGTAGCTCGATGGCGGGTTCTCGCACGAGCGCGCCTCCGGACGCACCCGCCAGCCGTGATCGCTGCGGCCGATCGAGGTCGGCAGGTAGCCGCCGCCGTGCGCGGCGACGACTCGCAGCCCGGGGAAGCGGTCGAGGACGCCCCCGAAGATCAGGTGCGAGAGCGCGATCGCGTTCTCGGTGGGCTGGCCGACGATGTTCGAGAGGTAGTGGGTGTCGATCCGCTCGTCGAGCGTGCAGCCGAAGGGGTGCAGGAACAGCACGGCGCGCGACTCCTCGGCGCGGGCCCAGAAGGGGTCGAGGCGGCGGTCCGAGAGCTCGACGCCGTTCGCGGTCGACGAGATCTCGACTCCCGCCAGCCCCTGCGCGAGGGCGTCGTCGAGCAGCTCGACGCAGAGCTCCGGGTGCTGCGCCGCGATGAGGCCCAAGCCGCGCAGGCGCGAGGGCGCCCGGCCGACCAGCTCGGCCACCAGGCGGTTCGCCTCCCGCGCCGACCACTCGGCGAGCGCCGCGTCGGCCCACGGGTAGTAGTGCGAGGGCGACGGCGACACGATCTGCACATCGATGCCGCCCGCGTCCATGTCGGCGAGGCGCCGCTCGAGCACGGTGAGGCGCTCGAACCGCTCGCGGATCATGCCTCCCGAGACGCGCAGCGACTCCGGACCCTGACGCAGGGCGTCGAGAGCCTGCGCCGCCGCTGCGCCCGCTGGGTCGCGCTCGGCGACCGCCGCCTGCAGGCCGGGCAGGAGCACGTGGGCGTGCACATCGACGACACTCATGCCGGCTGCCCCACGACCGCGGCGACCCGGCGCATCAGCCCGGGGACGTCCGCGGTGCGGTCGTGCGCGAAGAGCCAGTCGCACAACTGCACCGAGGCCCCGACCACCTCGCGCGCGCGGCCGAGACGGCGCTCGGTGAAGGCGGCGAAGACGGAGTCGTCGACCGCGTCGGCGGCGAGCAGCAGCTCCGAGAGCACCAGGGCGTCCTCGAGCGCCATGGCCGCGCCCTGGGCGACGGTGGGCGGGCAGCTGTGGGCGGCGTCGCCGATCACGACGACGCGGCCGCGGTTCCACGGCCCGTCGATGAGGTGGCTGGTGAACCAGGTGTAGTTGACCCGGGAGGTGTCGTCGATGCTCTCGCGCACCTCGTCCCACGGCCCGTGATAGGCCTGGGCGAGCTGCTTCATGGTGGCCACCTGCTCCTCGGGCGAGAGCAGGGTGCGGTCCTGCGCGTCCTCGACGAGGTAGGCGTACATGCGGTCCTCGCTCGTCGGGCAGTAGCCCGCGATGTAGCAGGGGCCGCCGTAGACGAGGTCGGTGTGGGTGACCTCGTCGGGCCGGGGCACGAAGGCCCGCCAGATGCCCATCCCGTTGCGCTCGGGAGTCGTCTCGATGCCGATCATCGAGCGCACGGCCGAGTGCAGGCCGTCGGCCCCGATCACCAGGTCGTAGCGGTCGGTGAGGCGCTCGCCGTTCGACGTCGAGTGCAGGGTGACCCCGTCGCCGTCGTCCTCGAGGCCGTCGACGAGGGTCGACCAGCGCACGGTCGTGCCGAGCTCCTCGGCGCGGGCGAGCAGGATCCGGGCGAGCTCGGGGCGGTACATCCCGATCGTCGCGGGGAAGTCGGGGCCGCCCGTCTTCGCGTCGGGGATGAGGGCGACCACCGTCGCCTGCGGATCGGGGGCGCGCAGCCCGAGCACGTCGGCGGGGTACGACCGCTCAAGCACCTCGTCCCAGACTCCCAACCGGGCGAGGGTGCGGCAGGCGTTGCCCTGGATCGTGATGCCCGACCCGATGTCGGAGAGGCCGTCGCGCGAGTCGAGGAGGTCGACGTCGACCCCTCCCTCGCGCAGCAGGATCGCAGCGGCGAGACCGGCGAAACCGGCCCCGACGATGCCGACGGAGGAGAGTGCTGGCATGGACCGGCTCCTTAGAGAGTGTGCGACTACTTGATCGCGATGGGGTTCACGGGCGCGCCGACGGCGCCGGTGAAGGGGATGGGCGCAGCGACGAGGAGGAACTCCCACCTGCCGTCGCCGCGGCAGTCGGCCGCGAGGGCGTCGAGGTCCCACATCTCGCCGATGGTCAGGCCCATGTTCGGGATGGCGACCTGGTGCAACGGCTGGAACGCCTCGTCGAACTCGTTCGGCCGCACCTCGAAGCCCCATGTGTCGGTGGCCACCGCCGCGACATCGCGCTCGCGCAGCCAGCCGGCGGTGGTGAACGAGAGCCCCGCGCTGGGGCCTCCCGCATAGCCGTTCCAGCCCTCGCGCTTGGCGCGGGCGAGACGGCCGGTGCGCACGAGCAGCAGGTCGCCCTCGCCGACCTGCGAGCTCGGGCCCTGCTCGGCGATCGTGCGCTCGAGGTCGTCGATCGTGATCGCGTAGCCGTCGGGCAGCTCCCCGCCCTCGCGGAGAGCGCCTCCGACGTCGAGCAGCACGCCGCGGCCGTTCAGCACGGCACTGACGTGCTCGATGCCGGTGAGCTGGTCGCCCTCGCTCGTCACGACCCGCCCTGCCGACCGGCCGTTCCAGGCCTTGCCTCGGTCGAAGATGTGCCCGAGGCCGTCCCACTGGGTCGAGGCCTGCAGCGGCATCGCCACCACGTCGTCCGCGCCGCCGATGCCGTGCGGGAAGCCCTGGTCGCCGAACTCGGCGTCGAGCCCCGTGTCGAGCATCGTGTGGACGGGGTTGGTGCGGCGGCGCCAGCCGTTCTGCGGGCCCTCGGCGTCGAAGCGCTGGGCGAGGCTGAAGGCGGCGCCGCGGGTGACGAGTCGGGCCGCGGCGAGGCGGCGCTCGTCGGTGATCAAGTTGGCCGTGCCGATGCGGTCGTCCTCGCCCCACCGTCCCCAGTTGCGGTGGGCGTCGGCCGAGCGGCGCACCTCCTCGGCCGGGTCGGTGCGGTCGAGGGCCGCGGGCTCGCGGGTGGCAGGCGTGGTCATCGCGTCTCCTCCGCCACGCAGCGGAAGCGCTGGGTGCCCAGGCCCGTGATCGAGCCCTCGACGACGTCGCCCGCCGACAGGAAGATGCCGCGCGCCTGACCGTTGCCTGCGGGGCTGCCGGTGAGCAGCAGGTCTCCCGGGAGGAGGGGGATGGTCTGCGACGCGGCCGAGATCAGCCGGGGGATGTCGAAGAGCAGATCACCCGTGTCGGCGTCCTGCATCGTCTCGCCGTTGAGGTCGAGGCGGAGCTCGAACGGCCCGTCGGCGAACTCGGAGGCGGGCACCGCGAAGGGACCGGTCGGGTTGAAGCCGGGCGAGTTCTTGGCACGGAACCAGTCGGTGCCGATCTCGGGCATGTCCTTGCGGAAGATCAGGTCGCGGGTGCTGACGTCGTTGACGATCGTGTAGCCCCACACGTGGTCGAGGGCGTCCTCGGGTGCGACGCGGAACGCCTCCGTGCCGATGACGACCGCGAGCTCGAGCTCCCAGTCGTGCTTGTCGCTGGCCGCCGGCAGCACCAGATCGGAGTCGGCGGCGACGACGGTCTGCGGGAGGCCGATGAAGAAGTACGGCTCGCCGTGAGCGGCGCGCCTGTCCATCATCGCGGCGGCCTCCTCGCGGACCTGCTCGACCGGGCGCGGGTCGTCGGGCGAGCGATGTCCCACGACCAGGCCGATCACGTGCGTCCGGTAGTTGGCGCCGGTCTGCAGCAGCTGCCGGGGAGCGACGGGGGCGAGCAGCTCGACCTCGTCGAGCGCGACTCCCTCGGAGGCGGTCGGGACAGCGCGCACGGCCTCCTCGATCTCGCCCCAGCGGGCGAAGACCTCGTGGGCGTCGGCGACGCCGAGCTCGTCGAGGTCGAGTCGATGGACTCGCCCCTCGGAGAAGACACCGAGGGTGGGGGCGCCGTCGGTCGCGCAGTAGCGCACCAGGCCGAAGCGGACGAGCGCGTCCTCGGGTCGCAGCGTCATCGGTGACGGTCCTTCCGCATCCTGCGGCGTCGTCGCCGCTCCTTCACTCTGTCGGTGCCCCGGGCGATCCGCCACATCGATTCGGCGATGCCGCGGATCGACGGGACGGATACCGTGCCGCATCGGCAGAAGTGATGCGAGCGATAGGCAACTGCGTGTTCCCTGATGGACCCCGGCGTCACGAGAGTGGGGGCACGCCGCGTCGACCGTCGAGGTCGTCCCGCCTCGTCTCCCGCCCAGGAAAGGATCAACGATGATCAAGCTGCTCTCCCATCTGTCGTTCGTGACCATCACCGCACCCGACGTCGAGGCCAGCGTGCGCTTCTACGAGGAGCAGGTGGGACTCACGGTCGTCGACCGCACCGACGACGCCGTCTACCTGCGCTGCTGGGGCGACTACTACCGCTACAGCGTGGTGATCGTCGCCGGCGACGAGCCGTCGCTCGAGACCATGGCGTGGCGCACCTCGAGTGCCGAGGCCCTCGAGGAGGCGGCGCGCCGCATCGAGGAGGCGGGCTCGGGCGGCGAGTGGTTCGAGGGCGCCGGCATCGGCCGCGCCTACCGCTTCGTCGGACCCTACGGCCACTCGATGACCCTGCACTGGGACGTCGAGCACTTCCACGCCGAGGGCGACGCCGGCTCGATCTACCCCGACCGCCCCTCGCGCCGCAGCCGCCACCTCGGCGCGCCCCGTCAGCTCGACCACGTCACCATCGCCTCGCGCGACGTGGACGGCTTCGCGAAGTGGTACAACGACGTCCTGGGCTTCCGCATCATGGCGCGCACCGTGCTCGACGAGGCTCCGATCTCGGTCTTCTCGGTGCTCACCACCAACGAGAAGTCGCACGACCTGGGCGTCGTCCTCGACGGCTCCTCGCGCCCCGGACGCGTGAACCACTACGCGTTCTGGGTCGACCAGCGCGAGGATCTGCTGCAGGCCGCCGACATCCTCATGGAGAACGGCGTTCCCATGGAGTACGGCCCCTCGATCCACGGGATCGGCGAGCAGAACTTCCTCTACTTCCGCGACCCCTCGACGCTGCGCATCGAGATGAACACGGGCGGCTACCGCAACTACGTGCCCGACTGGGAGCCCAACACCTGGAAGCCCTCGCTCGGCTCGAACAACTTCTACCGCAACAGCGCGATGCCGATGTCGATGACGGAGTCGTTCCCTCCGGCCGACGGCCCGAGCGCGACCGAGGAGGGCGTGCCCGACGAGATCAAGGACGCGCTGCTCAACCCGTACGCGGTGCAGGGGCGGGGCTGAGGCCCGCACTCGGGGGAGTCGGCGGAGCTCAGCTCTCGAGCAGCACCGACTCCCCCGAGTCGGCCGACCGGCGCGCTGCGTGCAGCACATCGAGCCCGTGCATGACGTCGACCATCGGGACCGGCGACGGCCCGCCCCGGAGGTGCGCGGCGAGTCCCACGTAGAACTCCCGCCACGCGCCCGGTCGTGTCTCGACGCGCTCGACACCCTCGGTCGTGTGCAGCGATCCCCAGAACTCGGCCGGCTCGCGGCCGTACGCGGGGGCGAGCGGATCCTCGCCGCGGCGCACCAGCGCCTCCTGCTGGCCGTCGAAGCCGTGCTTCTCGAAGGCGCCGGCGAGCCCCTGCAGCCGGAACCGCGGCTGCTCGACACTGCTGACCATGGTCATGCGCAGATGCGAGCGCATGCTGCTCTCGTGACGCAGGAGGAGGAACGCGTCGTCCGGCACGGCGCTCGCGCCCCGGCGGCTGCCGACCTCGGCGAACACCCGCTCGACGGGCCCGAACAGCGACACCGCCTGGTCGACGAGATGGCTGCCGAAACCGCCGAGGACGCCGTCGACGCCGCTCGGGAGGGCCTCGCCCCGCCACCCGGGCGCCGCTCCCTCGACCCAGCGCGCGATCGTCGACTCGAACAGCACCGGCTCGCCGACGAGCCCCTTTTCGAGCACCGAGCGGAGCGTCAGGAGGTCGCCGTCCCAGCGGCGGTTGAGGAAGCCGACCAGCGGGAGCCCCGCCTTCTCGGCCCGTCGGGCGAGCATCCTCGCCTGCTCGGGGGTGCCTGCGAGCGGCTTCTCGACGACGGCCCCGATACCGAGATCGAGCAGCATGGACACGTGCGCCACGTGCAGCCGGTCGGGGGTCGCCACGATCGCGACGACCGGACGCGGCGAGAGGCCGGCCAGCTCGGCGATCGACGCGACCACCGGCACGGCGGCGGTGGCTGCGCGAGCGGCTCCGGCCCCCGAGTGCGCGACGACCGCGACGAGTTCCAGCCCGCTCACCGAGCGAAGCAGCGGAACGTGGATTCCGAGCCCGCTCATGCCCGCGCCGATCAGCGCCATCGGGAGCGGCATCGTCAGCTGCTGACGCTCATCGCCGAGACGCCCGGGCGCCCGTCCGCGATCCACCGCGGGAACGAGACGTCGAACAGCTGCTCGCGCACCATCTCCGCACCACCGGTCAGCGGCTCGTCCTCGTCGCCGACGGAGCGGACCATCTGGAGATCGCGCGTCGCCAACGGCAGCGACAGCTCGTAGACGCGCTGGCGCACACCGGCCAGGAACATCTCGCCTGAGGCGGCGACCGCTCCGCCCAGGACGATCGCGGCCGGGTTGAACACGTTGACGAGCGTGGCGACCGATTCGCCGGCGAGACGGGCCGAGAGCTGGATCAGCTCGATCGAGACGGGATCGCCGTTCTGGGCGGCGATCGAGATGTCGACCGGAGTGATGTCTCCCGACTCCTCGAGCAGCGCGGCCAGCGCGGCGCTGCGTCCCTCCGCGACGGCCGCACGGGCGTCGCGGACGAGCGCCCAGCCGCCCGCCTCGGCCTCCAGGCAGCCGATCTTGCCGCATCGGCAGAGGTGGGTGCCCTCGGCGACCCTGACGTGGCCGATGTCGCCGGCCGCTCCGGAGGCGCCGCGGTGCAGGACACCGCGGGTCAGCAGCGCAGCGCCGATGCCGGTGCCGACCTTGAAGTAGATGAGGTCGGCGCGGGTACCCCAGCGCTGGCGACGACGCTCGCTGAGCGCCAGCAGGTTGGAGTCGTTGTCGACCCAGACGGGCGCTCCGTAGCGCTCGACGAAGGGCGTGCGCACGTCGTAGCCGTTCCAGCCGGGCATGATCGGAGGGGCGACCGGGCGGCCGCTGTCGAACTCGACGGGGCCCGGCAGCCCGATGCCGACTCCCCAGACGGGCACGTCGTCGTCGCGCTCGGCGAGAAGCGCGTCGAGCATGGTCGTCGCGGCCTCGATGGTCGCGACCGGCCCGGCCGCGATGTCCCAGTCGCGGTGGTCGCGGGCGAGCACGACACCGTCGAGATCGGCTACGCCGACGCGCAGGTGCAGCGCGCCGGCCGCGCAGACCAGGATCAGCCCGCGCTCGGCGCGGAACCGGAGAGTGCGAGGCGCTCGCCCTCCCGAGGAGGGGCCGAACGTCGACTCCTCGAGGTAGCCCATCTCGGTGGCCTGGTCGAGGCGCTGAGTGATGACCCCGCGGCCGAGGCCGGTGGCGCGCCCGAGCTCGGGCTTCGTCCGCGCCGCGCCGGTGCGGACGAGGTCGACGATGGCGAGCAGGCTCGTCGTCGAGTCGGTCTGCGCGGCGAAGCGCAGTGAAGAAGAGGTGGCCATGATCGATGATAGGTCAGCGCACGGGTCACTTATGTCTACGACGCTGAGGTCAGCGTCGATCTGAAGCAGAAGCGGTGTTCGGCGACAGCTCCTTCGCGGCCTCCCGAGCACCCCGGACGGCCAGCGCCACGCTCATCAGCGTCGGGTTCATCGAGGTCGCCGTCGGGATCACTCCGTTGCCGCCGACCACCAGGCCCTCGTACCCCCAGACCCGCGATGCCGGGTCGACGACCGACGTACCGTCGTCGACGGCACCCATGCGGGTCGTGCCCATGTAGTGCAGGCTCGATCCCGGCGGGAGCAGGCGCGGCTCGGCGATGAAGACTCCGAGCGCCTCCCCTGCGCGCCGGAGGTGCTCGGTGGCGTCGGCGATCTCAGCGAGCTCCTGCTCGCCGAGCGCGTACTCGACGGTCATGTTCGGGAAGCCCCGGTAGTCGAGCTCGTCGTCGTCGAACGAGACGCCGTCCTCGACTCGCGGCTGCTTGCGCATGCCGTAGCCCATGTTCACGTAGCCCCACTCGTTGCCGTGCTCGGGGTGGTCGGGCGACAGAGGGAAGGGCGGGTCCTCGGCGTACATCACCTGCAGGGAGAAGGGGTGGCCGGGCTCGGAGAACGGGATGCGGTTGACCGCGGAGATCGGGTCGGCCGGGTTCAGGGCGCGCGCCGCCTTCTCGCGCGCCAGGTCGTCGCGGGTCGCGAACCGCGTCATCGACTCCCCGTCGAGCGAGACGGTCGAGATGACCACCGGGTGCTCGGTCAGATAGCGACCGAGCGCCGCCGGCCGCACACCCGAGGCCCAGAGCAGTTGCGGGGTGCGGAAGGCATCCGCGGCCACGACGACGAGATTGGCGGGCAGATCCTCGACCTCGCCGTTGCGCAGGTCCTCGACACGGACGCCGACCGCGGTCGTGCCCTCGAGCAGGATGCGACGGACGAGGTGCAGGTCGCGCAGCTCGAACCGCTGCGAGAGCGGCGATGCGGGGTCGATCAGCGGGCCGAGCACGACGTCGGCGCCGGCCCAGCGCATGGTGCCGTCGGGCTGCGGGTCGCCAGCCACCGGCAGGGTCCCGACGCCGGCGTCCGCCGGCAGCTCGGCGCCGAACTCCTCCGCGAGCAGTGCGCGCAGCGCTGCGCCGATGCCGGAGTCGGCGAACGCGGCGGCCTGCGCGTGCAGCAGGCCCTCCGCCGTCGCGATCAGCCCGTCCCACTCGGCCTCGTCGAGGAACGGCACCCGCTCGGAGCCGGCGGGGCGCGGAATCGCGCAGGTCCAGTGCGCGCCCATCCCGCCGACGTTCGTCGACGCCGCGGCGGCCGGGAAGGTCTCGGTGTGCGCGGCGCCCGCCCCGCCGAAGTCGAGCAGGTGCGTGCCCTGCCGCGCGGTGAACATGCCCTCGACCACCGCGGCGGCCGGGATGCCGAGCGACTCGCGGTGCTCCCCCGCCTGCGGACCCTGCGAGCGCTCGCGCGCCCGCTCCTTCTCGTCGGGGTCTGCGATGTTGCGCACGCTCTCGCCGGGGCGCTCGGTGACCTGCGGCCCGGCCTCGAGCATGACCACGCGGAGGTCGTCGGTCGACTCGAGCAGGATCCGGGCGTACGCGGAGCCGATGGGGCCGCTGCCGATGATCACGGCGACGGGGGTCGTGCGGGTGGTGCTGGTGCTGGTCACGGGATGCTCCTGAGGGTGGGGGCCGGCGGCGGACGACGGTGTCACGCCGGGCGGTCGGCGGTCGAGGACGTGGGGGTGGAGGTCGAGGTGGGAGCCGATGCCGGAGCGGTCGCTGCGGCAGGGCGCTCGTCGGAGAGGCGGGCGGGCGGCAGAAGCGCCGAGACGACGATCCCGAGGGCGTAGACGCCGGCGAGCACGAGGAAGATCGGCGCCATCACGTCGGCGTAGGCGGAGGCGACCGCCTCCTGGGTCGCCGCATCCGCCGAGCGGATCGCCTCGGGGGTCGCCCGGGCGGCGTCCAGCCCCGCGGGCAGGAGCGCAGCGACGCCGGCACCGAGCGCACCGCCGATCGCCGCCGTGCCGACGGTCGAGCCCATCTGCCGCACGAGGTTCGACGTCGCGGTGATCGCGCCGATCTCGCCCGGCGCGACACCGCTCTGCGCGAGCACCACGATCAGGCTCATGAAGCAGCCGGTGCCGATGCCGACGACGGCCATCAGCGCCATCGGAACGACGAGCGGAGCGCCGTGCGGCACGAAGGCCATCGCGGCGAGGCCGACGGTCGCCAGCGACGTGCCGACCAGCGGGAACGCCCGGTAGCGGCCGGAGCGGCTGATGATCCAGCCCGAGGCGATGTTGGCGACGAGCATCCCGAACACCGTGGCGATCGGCACGAGCCCCGAGACGGTGGCGGTGGTCCGGTAGGCCATCTGGATGAAGGTCGGGACGTAGGAGACGATCGAGAACAGGCCGACGCCGATGATCGCCGAGAGGGCGATGGCGCAGGCGACGGTGCGGTCGCGCAGCAGGTGCAGCGGCAGGATCGGCACGTCGGTGCGGCGCTCGACGACGACCAGCACCGCGGCTGCGATCACCGCCACCGCGAAGGCGGACACGGTGATCGCGTCCAGGCCGGCGCCGACGCGGGTCACTCCCACGACCAGGCCGACCAGCGCGACCGTCAGGGCGACGGCACCCGCTCCGTCGAAGCGGCGCCGGCCCCGCGGCGGGAGCGCCGGGATCGCCCAGACCGCGAGGACGAGCGCGGCGGTGCCGACCGGCAGGTTGATCCAGAAGATCCAGGGCCAGCCGATGGTGTCGGTGATCAGGCCGCCGAGCACGGGGCCGATCAGGATCGCGAGCGGGAAGGCAGCGCCGACGATGCTCATGACCCGCGGGCGGTCGCGGGGCGTCGTGACGGTCGCGACGATCGTCTGCGACATCAGCTGCAGCCCGGCCGAGCTCATCCCCTGCACGACTCGCGCCGCGATGAGCTGCGGCAGGTCGGTCGCGAAGCCGCAGACCAGCGAGGCGAGCAGGAAGAGCACGAGCGAGGCGAGGAAGACGCGGCGCGGGCCGACCTGGTCGCCGAAGCGGCCGAGGACCGGCAGCAGCACGGTGCTCGCGAGCGTGTAGGCGACGATCACCCAGCTCATCTGATCCAGCGCGCCGATGTCGCCGGCGATCGTGGCGAGCGAGGTCGAGACGACGGTGTGGTCGAGAGCGCCGAGGAAGGACACCGCGAGCAGGGAGCCGACGAGCAGCCGGAGCCGGAGCGGCGAGAGGACGGGCGTCTCGGGCGCGGTGGCGGACGGAGCAGGAGAAGAGGAGGAACGAGTCATGAGGGGCACCCGATCGATCGGATGATCGACGCGACCGTGTGTGCCGCAGCCTCCGTCAGAGGCGGCGAACGGGTCGTGCTGACCCCGGCGTCCCACCGAGCGTACCACTTAAGCCTTATCAGAGCACTCTTCTGTCGCAATCAGACTTTGAGGTGCTCGGACAGCCGGATCGGCACTATCAGCGGGCGCTCTCCGCCGGCCGAGAGGTAGGGAATCAGCAGCTCCATCGCCACCTCGACCCGATGCTCGCCCGGTGCGGGCGAGCCTGGAGCGGCGAGCCGGAGCCGGTCCTGCAGGAACCACCAGCCGGGCTCCTCCGCGAGCGCCGCCAGCTCGACGAGTCGCCCGTCGACGAGCGCGCAGACACTCTCGACCGGCTCGCCGTCGATCAGCACCTCCAGCCCGAGCACGCAATTGAGCGCGAGCGAGCGGATCCACGGCAGTCCGATGGCGAGCTCGACACCATCGGCCGTCCTCTGCAGCGCGTCCTCGCGCAGGGCGGTCGACATCGGGTGCTCTTCCTCCTCGTGACGGGCGGATCTTCTTTCGGAAGTCGACAGAAGTGTCGCACGAACGGTACAAAGGGGCAATGACCGATGCAGCTCTCCCCGCCGACTGGACCCTGGCCGCGAGCACGTTCAACTGGACCGTCGAGTTCCAGCGCGCCACCCGCACCGCCGCCGAGATCGTCGCGAGCATCGGCACTGCCGGCGTCGCCGAGGTCGTCGAGCTCGAGGCAGGCCAGGTGCTCCGCTCCTTCCCCGCGGCCACTCAGTACGAGTCCGAGGGCCTCGCCGAGCGCCTCGCGGACGCGGGCGTGCGCGTCGAGGTCTTCGGCGCGAGCCTCGACGACTTCGTCACGCCGACCCGGCGGCGCTCGCACGACGAGCGCCTGGCGTTCCTCCTCCCTCAGCTGCGCGCCGCCCGGTGGCTCGGCGCCCGCTCGGTGCGGCTCCCTCTCGGCCAGGCCGGCGCGCCTCTGCTCGAGGCGCTGCTCCCTCAGCTGCACGAGCTCGATCTGGTGCTGCAGGAGGAGATCCAGGGTCAGCAGTCGCCCGCCCGACCCGACATCGCGGCGAACCTCGCGACGATCGCAGACCTCGACGACCCGCGGATCCGCCTCGCCCTCGACGTCAGCCTCCTGATGCCGGCGCTGCCCACCAGCTACCTCGCAGAGCTCGCCGCCGCCGGCCTTCCCGTCGACTTCGTCGCGCGCCTCGCCGACGAGTGGCTCGCCCCCGAGACCGGCGAGGAGGTCGTCCGCGTCCTGCGCTCCGGCGCCGTTCCCCCGCGCGCGCACGTCCTCTTCATGGACCTGCTGATCCGCTTCGGCCGCACTCAACCGCGCGAGCTGATCCCCCTGCTCCCGCTGACCACGGGCGTCCACCTCAAGTTCTGGGACCTCGACGACGCCGACGGCCGCATCACCTCGCCGCTCGAGGCGCTCGCGCCCCTGCTCCGCGACTCCGGCTTCCGCGGCACCCTCACCAGTGAGTGGGGCGGCCACGAGTGGCTCCCCGACGAGGACCCGGCCGCCGTGACCCGCGCCCACCTCGACCTCGCCGCCGCAGCGCTCACCCGCGCCGTGCGCTGAGGCCGCCGTGCCCTCACTCGCCCGACGGCTACGCGAGCACGGCTACGCGAGCACGGCCTCGCGGGCGACGGTCACGCGGTTGGTGACATAGCGCTGCGGAGCGATCTGCATGTAGAGCAGGCGCATCGTGAGGACGATCTCGACCTCCACGGCAGCGCCGGCGGCCGGCGGGTCGTCGAGCGCGATCACGACGTCGGGGCGGTCGGCGACGAACCAGAGGGTCTCCCACTGGTCCTCGAGCTCCTCGATGCGGTAGCTCCTCCCCTGCAGCTCGAAGCGCAGGCGCTCGCGCGGGATCTGGACGCCGTCGACGGTGGCGCCGACGTCCGAGACCGCGGAGAGCCAGAGGCTGCGGTACCAGGGGAGCTGGACCGAGACGGCGAGGCCGTCATCGGTGCGGCGGACGTCCTCGGGGGCGAAGAGGGAGTTGTGCGTGGCCATGACGGTTCCTTACTGCTCGCGGGAGGACGGGTCGGCGGAGGCGGACGACGCGGCGACGGCATCCTCGATCGCCGTGCGCATCAGCGCATGCTGCTTCTTCACCAGGTCGATCGGGTCGGACTCGCCCAGGTCGGAGAAGGCGTGGCCCTCCCATTCGCTGGAGAGGTAGCCGGTGTAGCCGCCGTCGACGAACTGCTTCACGATGCGCGGTATGTCCATCGCCGGCTCCTCGCCGTCGGCGCCGATGTCGTAGAACTTGGCGTGCACGTGGAAGATCTGCGGCATGATGTCGAGCCACTCCTCCGGGGGCACCAGCCCGTGCATGTTGAAGGCCAGGCGTGTGAACGGCCCGAAGCGGAGGAAGTCGACGCCCTCGCCCGAGAGGTAGTCCTCGAACTTCTGGTTGCGCACGTGCATCGGAGTCGGCTCGTGCCAGATCTCGTCCATCACGGGGAAGTGCCTCTCGTCCATCCCCATCTGCGACAGGGTGCGCAGAAGGGTCGGCGAGAGGCTGTGCATGGTCGACGAGAAGTCCGCCGTGAAGCCGAGCCGGTCGGACTGCAGCTCGTCGTACATCTCGCGCATCTGCAGCACCTGCGGGTTGTTGGGCCCCGACGGCGCGTGGATCTCGTAGCCGAGCTTGAGGTCGTACTTCTCCGCGATCGGGAGGAGGCTGCGCAGCAGCTCCTTGCCGTGCGAGCGGATGACGACCTTCGAGAAGCCGAGCGTGTGGGCCGTCTCGAGCTGGCGGGCGAGGAAGTCGTGCTCCTCGTCGGGGCTCATGTCGCGCTCCTTGCGGCGCCCCATGTCGAGGTTGGTGCCGACGGCGCTCGCCTCGAGGCCGTACTTCTCGAGCGAGTCGAACCAGAGCTTCACGAACTCGTCGTCGACGTCGGGGTAGGTGCGCAGCAGCTGCGCGATGTTGAACTCGACGCCCGGGCCGATGCCCTCGTCGTGCACGGCCTTGATCAGCGTCTCGGGCGTGTACTGGCCGGCCGCGAACTCGCTCGTCATCGAGTAGAGCGTCGTGCCGAGCTCGATGCCGGTTCCGGCGATGCCGTCCGACGTCGCGGTGGTGGTCTGCGTGTCTGTCATGGGAGATCTCTTTCGTCGGTGGTGATGACGGTGGGAGTGACCAGGGGTGCGGTGCGGCGCGCGGTCACGCGCGGACCGGGGCGGCGAGGTGCCGCGCGAGCTGGGCGCGCGCCGCCTCGGCGTCGGTCGTCATCCGAGAGCCCGCGGCCTCGGCCGCCGAGCGCTGAACGGCCTGCTCGTCGCGGATGATCTCGAACGGGTCCTGCCAGAAGTTCCAGTGCCAGCCCTCGTACTCGCTCGAGATCGCGCCGGTGTAGCCCTGCTCGACGAGCAGGCGGACGAGGTCGCGCACGGGGACGGACGGCTCCTCCGCGTTCTCGTCGATGCCGAAGAACTTGCCGTGCACGTGGCGCACGAACGGCATGATCTCGAGCCAGTCCTCGACCCTCGCGGGGCCGAAGAGGCCGGTGCCGTTGATCGCGAAGTCGATGCCGAGGTCCGGCCGGCCGAAGCGGTGCGCGAGGCCGATGAACGCCCCGAAGCGCTGGCCGTGCACCTCCTGGTTCGCGGGCGGGCCCTCGGCGTAGAAGCCGTTCCACAGGTCGACGACGGCGCGCAGCAGCTCGTCGCTCGCGCCGCGGCGGCGGTAGGCCTCCAGCAGCGACGGCGCGAACGCCGAGACGGTCGCCCCCCAGTCGGCGGTGAAGCCGAGCAGCGGGGAGTCGAGCTGCGCGAAGCGGTCCCGCAGCGCGAGGATCCGCGGGTGCGAGGCGTACTGATCGGCGTGCACCTCGAGCGCGAGGGTGACGCCGTGCTTCTCGGCGACGGGGAGGAGCGCCTCCATCGAATCCGGCGTCAGCGAGATCTGCACGCGCGCGATCGGGAAGCCGAGGGTCGCCGCGGCGACGATCTGGCGCTCCATGTAGGCGATCAGCTCGTCCTGGTCGAGCAGGCGGTCGCGGCGCAGACCCACGTCGGCGTTCACCGCGAGCGAGGTCTGCACGAGGCCGGTCTCGACGACCAGGTCCTTGAACCACCCGGCGAAGGAGTCCTCGATCTCGGGGAAGCCGCGGAAGCTGGAGAAGCCGATGATCTCGAGGCCCGGGCCGTAGCCGTCGGTCGCGACCTTGCGGATCAGCTGCTCGAGGTCGTACTCGCGGGCGTGGAAGGCGCGGGTGAAGCTGTAGAGCGTCACTCCCTGGATCGGTGTGCCGGGGGTCATGACTGGGCCGCCTTCATGGTCGCAGTGCCGTGCTCCTCGATGTGGAGCACGCCGTGGTCGGTGACGATGTACGGGATGTACAGCGTCAGATCGACGGCGACCTCGTGGTCGGCGTCGGAATCGGCGAGCGGGAGGTCACCCGAGAGGACGGCGGAGTCGAGCGGGAACCACCACTCGTCGGTGGCGTCGATGAGCTCCTCGAAGCGGAACTCGCGGCCGTTCATGCTCCAGCGCAGCGACTCCTCCGGGGCGGTGACGCCGTCGACGGTGAGTCCGGCGCCCGCGATGCACGACCCCGGCAGTGCGCGGTACCACGGGATGCGGACCTCGACGGCGACGCGGCCGCCCTGGCTGGTGAGCGTTCCGCTCTCGATGATGCGGTCGGGTATCACGGGAGTACCTCCATCTCGCCGGGCAGCAGCCCGACGTCGTCGTCTGGTGTGGGGAGTCGGGTGGTCAGGAGCGGGCGAGCCGGTCGGCGATGCGACGGGCGCCGCGGACGGCGAGCCCGACCGAGGTGAGCGTCGGGTTGCAGGCGGTCGCCGTGGGGATCACGCCGTTGCCGCCGAGGAACAGGCCAGGGACTCCCCAGACCTCGCTGTCGGTGTCGCAGACGCTCTCGCCGTCGTCGTGCTCGCCCATCCGTGTGGTGCCCTGGTAGTGCAAAGAGGAGCCGAGCGGCATCACGAACGCGCGGTCGTCGAGCGGCTCGCCGATCGCCCGGCCGAGCCGCACGATCTCGGTACAGGCGCGCCCGATCGTCTCGTGGTCGCGCGCAGTGAGCGTGTAGTGGATCACCGGCGCGGGCAGGCCTGTCTCGTCGAGCTCGTCGTCCGAGAACTCGACGCGGTCGCTCGACTGCAGGTCCTTGGCGCAGAACAGGCCGAGGCCCACGATCGAGCCGGGTGCGGCCGGGTCGTCCTCCGCGATCGGCACGGGCGAGGCGTCCAGCTGCATGATCTGCCCGTGGAAGGGCAGCTCGTCGACGAAGGGCACCCAGGTGACGCCGCTCTGCTCGCTGAGGCCGGTGGCGGCGCCGGAGTCGACCGCTTGGACGACATCGGCCGCGTCGCGGATCCGGACGGCGAAGACGATCTGCGCCTGGTCGTTGAGTGTGCGGCCGAGGGCCGGCGGGCGGACGCCCGACGCCCAGAGCAGCTGCGGGGTGCGCAACGCGTCGGCGGCGACCACGACGGCGCGGGCCACGACGGTGCTTCTGGCGCCGGTGCGGACGTCCCGCACCTCGACTCCCGAGGCGCGGCCGTCGGCTCCGAGAACGACCCGGACGACCTGCGACTCGTCGAAGAGCGTGAAGTCGGGGTTGGCGCGGGTCTCGTCGCCGAGCACCACATCCGAGCCGGACCACACGAGTCGGCCGTCGTCGCGGCGGTGCGCGGCGAGCGGCATCGGCTGCACCGCAGTCTCGGCGACGCGGCCCTCGTCGACCGCTTCGGCGAGGCGCTCGCGCACCAGGTCCCCGAACGGCGCGCCGTCGAACGCGTGCGTCGTGACTCCGAGCAGGCGCTCCGCCTCGCCGAGCAGCTCGTCGAGGTCCGGGAGGAAGGCGATCCGCTCCGAGCCGCCGGGGCGCGGGCAGGCGCCGGTCCAGTGGGCCGCCATGCCGCCGACGTTGCTCGACATCGCGACGGCGGGCAGGCCGTCCTCGCCCTCGAGCCGGTAGTGCTTGTCGAGGAGGAAGGTGCCGGCTCGGGCCGCGCGCATGCCGGCCTTCACGCCCCCGGGGTTGCTGATGGTCGGGGCTCCGGCCGCCGAGCCCTCCGAGAGGTGCTGGGCACGGGTGCGCTCGTCGCGGTCCTCGATGTTCTTGACGTGCGCACCGGCCGGCGAGGTGACAGTGGGGCCGAGCTCGAACATCGCGATCGTGGTGCCGGGCGAGGTCTCGGTGAGAATGCGGGCGTAGGCGGCGCCGGTGGGGCCGCTGCCGACGATCGCGACGTCGACGCGCTCGGGGTAGCGACTCATGCCTGCGTCCGTCATGCCTGGGCCGCCCACTCCTTGATCCGCTCGACCGACGCCGCGGACTCGGTCTCCGGGTAGTACTCCAGGCCGATCGGGCCGTCGTAGCCGGAAGCGCGCAGGTCGGCGAGGCGGGCCGGCCAGTCGATGTCCCCGGTGCCCGGCTCACCGCGACCCGGAGCGTCGGCGATCTGCACGTAGCGGATGACGTCGGCGGCGGCGGTGAGCTCGGTCGCCGGGTCCTCGCCCTCGACGGTCGAGTGGTAGAGGTCGTAGAGCACGCCGAAGAAGGGCGAGCCGACCTGGCGGGCGACGTAGGCGGCCTCGGCGGTGCGGTCCAGGAGCGAGCCGGGGTGGTCGACGCGGACGTTGACCGGCTCGAGCACGAGGGTGATGCCGGAGCCCTCGATCTGCGCGATCGCCCGTCGGTAGATGTCGGCGAGCTTGTCCAGCTGCACCTGGCGCTTGCTGCCGCCGAAGCCCGTGCCGCTGCCCACGACCATCCTGGTGCACTTCAGTTGCTGCGCGATCTCGACGCCGCCGTCGAGGGCGTTGAAGAACGGCGAGTCGTCGAACGGCGGGATCATGAACTGGGTGCGCGGCTCCGAGAGCTGCGCGGTGAGCACGAGCCCGGTCTCCTCCAGCGCCGCCGCGAGCGCGGGCACGTCCTTGGGCTTGGCAGGAGCATCGACGCCCGTCGGCCCCCACATCTCGACGGCCGTGAAGCCCGCCGCCGCGGCCGCGCGGACCCGATCGGCGTAGTCGGCGCCGGCCTCGGTGAAGAGGAGTTCGATGTTGGGTGCTAACTGGTACATGGGGTCTCCTGGGTTTCTGTCAGAACAGGGGATGGTCGTGGACCGGCGTCTCAGGGACCGCCTGCAGCACGTCCCAGTGCTCGACGATCCGGTCGCCCTCGAAGCGGTAGAAGTCGGCGACGGCGGTGTCGGGCGCACCGGGGCGGGAGGCGCGGAGGTGCACCACGGCCAGGTCGCCGTCGACGAGGGTGCGCTGCACGGAGAATCGCGCCTCGGGCGAGCCGTCGAACTTCGGGGTGAGCATCTCGACGGCGATCGCCGGCCCGTCGGGGATGTTCGGATTGTGCTGGCGGTAGTCGTCGGCGACCAGGAAGGCGAACGCCTCCCCGACCCGCTTGCGGGTGTAGAACAGCTCGACGAACCGGGCGAAGTCGGCGCGGCGGTCGCCCGTCGGCTCCTCGACGGTGCTCGCCTCTGCGGCGCTCATCCCTTGAGGCCTCCGGCGAAGCCCTGGATGAAGCGCTTCTGAGCGAAGAGGTAGAAGGCGAGGATCGGGATCATCGAGATGATGACGATCGCGAAGATCTGGTTCCACTGCGAGACCAGCGAGCCGATGTAGTAGTACATGGCGACCGGCAACGTCTGGCTGGTGGAGCCGCCGAGGAAGATCAGCGACGTGAAGAAGTCGTTCCAGACGATGAGGCCGGCGAGGATCGCCACGGTTCCTGTCGCGGGCGACATCAGGGGCAGCACGACGCGGAAGAAGATCTGCGTCCGCGTCGCCCCGTCGATCGAGGCGGCCTCCTCGTACTCGGTGCCGAGCCCGCGGAAGAAGCCCGCGTAGAGGAAGATCGCCAGCGGCAGGAGCATCCCGCTGTAGAGGATGATCATCCCCCAGACCGAGCCGGTGAGCCCGATCGAGCGGGCTCCGATGTAGAGCGGCACGGTGCCGAGCTGGGTCGGGAGCACGATCGCGATCAGGAACAGCAGGTAGGCGCCGCGGCTCCAGCGGCGCGTGCTGCGCGAGATCACGTAGCCGGTCAGGGAGCCGAGCAGCACCATCGCGAGGATGCTGCCCGCGGTGATGATCGCGCTGTTGAGCAGGCCGAGCAGCACGTTCGACTGGCCGGTCGCCGAGAGGACGTCGACGAAGTTCTGGATCGTCGGCGAGGTCGGCGGCGCGAGCCGGGAGGTGCTGAACACCTCGTCGTCGGGCTTCAGAGAGATGGCGATGAGGAAGTAGAAGGGGAGGAGGTAGACCAGGGCGACGACCCAGAGCGAGACCTCGCGGACGGCGGTCCATCTCGTGTAGCGGAACATGTCACTCCTTGCCGGTTCGGTCCTGCGTGACCCGCTGCTGGACGACTGCGAAGAACAGGATGATGAGGGTGAGGATCAGCGCGAGCGCGGCACCGTTGCCGAACTGCCCGAGGCTGAACGCCTGCTTGTAGACCTCGGTGGCGAGGGTGGCGGTGGCGCCTGCCGGGCCGCCTCCGGTGAGGGCCATGATCTGGTCGAAGATGCGGAGCCCGTTCACCAGCCCGAGGGTCGTCGCGATCGCGACGGAGGGGCGGATCGACGGCAGGGTCACGTGGAGGAACCGCGTCCAGAGGTTGGCACCGTCGATCGCCGCGGCCTCTTCGATCTCGATCGGGACGGAGGCGAGGCCCGCCGCGTAGATGACCATCGCGAAGCCGATGTTCTGCCAGACGACGACGATCAGCACCGCCCAGATCGCCCAGACAGGGTCGGCCAACCAGGAGCGGGCCATCGAGCCGAGGCCGACGCCCTGCAGGACCACGTTGAGCGGGCCGTCGAACTGGAAGATGAACTTCCAGATGTACGACGTGGCGAGCGGGCTGAGCACCACCGGCATGAAGAAGAGGGTGCGGAGGATGTAGCGGGTCTTGAGGAGCCGGTTCAGCCCGATCGCGAGGCCGAGGCCGGCGATGTTCGAGAGGACCACCGAGGCGAAGGCGAGGAACAGCGTGTTCAGCAGCGCGCCGATCTTGCTGGGGTCGGCGAAGATCCGGGCGAAGTTGTCGAAGCCGACCCAGTCGAAGCCGCCGATGCCCGTCCAGTCCGTGAAGGCGAAGAAGGCGCCGACGCTGGTCGAGACGTAGTGGATGGCGATCACCATCAGGATGCCGGGCAGCGCCCACCACCAGTGACCGAGCTGCAGCAGGCCCTTCTTGCGACGCGGCGGGTGGGTCACCCGGTCGAGTGGACCCTTCGGCTTCCTGGGCGGGACGACGAGTCCTGTCGTCGCGTCATTCACAGTCGATGTCATCGGGTCCTCTGCTACGTCGTCGTCAGCGGGATTCGTACGCGATCGGGGTGAGCGGGGCGTCCCGCCCGGCCGACGAGCAGCCGGGCGGGCCCGGGATCACTAGTCCCAGGCGGCGTCCATCGAGCTGAGCACCTGGTCGATGGTCGACTGGCCGGTGAGCAGTCCCTGCACACCGGTCGCCATGGCGTCGTAGACGGACGCGTTGGCCCAGGCCTGGTTGGGCAGCGGTGTGTAGTCGCCGTTCTTCAGCAGGTCGGACACTCCCTCGTAGGTACCCCCGGTGAAGTCCATGTCGGCGAGGCCCGCGACGGGGAGGCCGCCGGAGGCGTCGGCGAAGGCGGTCGACTGCTCAGGAGCGGCCAGCCAGTCGAGGAACTCGCTCGCTGCCTCCTTGTTGGCCGACTTGGCGTTGATCGAGAGCGAGTAGGTCGGGCTCGCGACGCCGTAGGGCTTGTCACCCTCGGACGCCGGCGGGAACGCCTGGGCGACGAACGTCTGGTCGGGAGCCGCCTTCGCGAGCTCGGAAGCGGACCCGAGAGGGCCGAAGAACGAGAGCGAGGCGCCGGAGGTCATGTTGTTGGTGATGGCGTCGAAGCCCGCACCCTCGACTCCGGCCTGGAAGCAGCCGGCCTCCTCGAGGTCGAGCACCGTCTGCAGGGTGTCCTTCCAGCCGTCGCTGTCGGCGAAGGTGACCTCGCCCGCAGCGCGCTGCTCGTTCCAGTCGGGAGTCTCGGCGAACACGCGGGTGGCCGAGATGACCAGAGCGGTGATGCCCGCGTTGGGCGCGGCACCGCCGGCGACCACGAACATCGACTTGCCGGCGTCGGCCGCCGTGGCGCACGCAGCCTCGAGCGAGTCGAGGTCGGTCGGGAACGTCGAGAGGCCTGCGGCGTCGGTCGCGGTCTGGTTGAGGATCAGGCCCGCGTACGAGACGCCCAGCGGCAGCCCGTAGATCGCGTCGTCGAAGGTGTAGCTGCTCTCACTGCCCGGCGGGATGACGTCGGCGGCGTCCGGGATCGGCTCGAGGAAGCCGGCCTCGGCGAGAGGGATGACGCTCCGGCTCTGGCCCGATCCGGCCTCGGTCTCCATGACGTCGGGGGCGTTACCCGCCTGGAGCTGGGTGCGGATGGCATCGCCGTAGGTGTCATTGGGCTGGGGCGAGAGGGTGATCTCGACACCCTCGTGGCTGTCCATGTAGTCCTGGGCGAGGATCTCGAACGGGCTGGCGATGGTGTTGGACTTCGCGTAGGTGAGCGAGAACGAGGTCGAGCCGTCGGAGCTCTCACCCGAAGGCGATCCCGAGCAGCCGGCGAGGAGCACGGCCGCGACGGCGGGGAGGGCGAGGTAAGCGGATCTGCGGACAGGGAAGCGACGCTGCTCTGACATGTCCAACCTTTCTGACGTCGATGTCACGGTGGGGAGCCGGGGGCGGCTTCGCCTCAGTATCACAGCGATGCGTCTGAAACACACATAAGACTTCGCGATACGGGACATAAGTGGGCGGAGCCCTGTCGAGGAGGCGAACCCTCGCCAGAGGGTCAGGAGCGCGGGGCCCCGACCGAGCCGCCGGGGCGCCACGGGCCGCCGATGCGCTCCTGGAGGAGCGGCGCGGCGGGGTCGGCGAGCCGCGCCAGCAGCGCCTCGACGGCGCGGCGGCCGAGCGCGTGACCGGGGCCGACCAGCAGGTCGAGGGTCGGGTCGGCCAGGTCGGCGACGTCGGGGTCGGAGGCGAGCAGCACGATCGACAGGTCGCCGGGAACGCTCACCCCGCGGTGCCGCAGCTCGTGCGCGAAGCCGACGGCGGCGCCTCCGTTGATGACGACGGCCGCCGTCAGCGCGCTCGCGTCGAGCGACCGCGCCAGCGCGCGACCGCCGGCCGGCGACTCGTCGCAGCGGAGGAGGGAGCCGGTGAGTCCGCGCGCCGCGCACCCCCGCTCGAACGCCTCCCTGGTGCGCGCGTAGGGGCCGAAGTCGGAGCCCTCGGCGCCGAGGACCAGGGCGATCCGGGTGTGGCCGAGCCCGGCCAGCCGCTCGAGCGCCTCCTCGACCATGCCCTCGAAGTCGATGTCGACCCAGTCGAGGGCCGACGGGTCGCGGGTGCGGCCGATCAGCGCGAAGGGTGTGCCGGAGTCGCGGAGGATCGCGACCCGCTCGTCCTCCGAGGTCACCTGCATCAGCACCACGCCGTCGATCAGCCCGTCCGAGCGCAGGTCGGCCAACCGCTCCGACCCGCCCACCGTCGGCCAGAGGACGATCGAGTAGCCGTTCTCGGCCGCCGCCTCGGCGGCGCCGGTGAGGAAGGACGTGGCCGTGTTCAGCGGCCGGCTCGAGACCAGCGGGTACACGACCGCGACGATGAGGGAGCGGCGGCGGGCGAGCGCGCGGGCGACGGCGTTCGGGCGGTAGCCGAGCTCGCGCATCGCCTCCCTGACCCGCTCGCGCGTCTGCGGCGAGACCGGCTTCGTGTCGTTGACCACGAACGACACAGTGGTCATCGACACCCCGGCCAGGCGCGCGACGTCTCGCATGGTGGCCACGGCGCCTCCTCGCGATCGGTGCGCCGGTGCGTGGTTGACGCAGGGCGGGGGTCTCCCGCATTCTAGGAGCGAGAAACGGTAAAGCGCTTAACCGCGCGCTGAGCACCCCTCTCTCCATCGATGAAGAAGGAACCCCCGTGACCACACCCGCATCCCCCGTCCGCGTCCTCGTCTGGGGCGAGAACCGCCACGAGCAGGTCGAGGAGAAGGTCAGAGCGATCTACCCCGACGGCATGCACACGACCATCGCCGAGGGCATCCTCGAGAACCTCGGCGAGCGCGCCGTCGTCAGCACCACCACGCTCGACGAGCCCGAGCACGGCCTCACCGAGGACGTCCTCGACGCCACCGACGTCCTCGTCTGGTGGGGGCACATGGCGCACGGCGACGTCGACGACGCGATCGTCGAGCGCGTGCACCGCCACGTCCTCGCCGGCATGGGCCTGCTGGTGCTCCACTCCGGCCACTGGTCGAAGATCTTCGGCAAGCTGATGGGCACCACCTGCACGCTGCGCTGGCGCTCGGAGGAGGACCGCGAGCTGGTCTGGACCGTCGACCCCACGCACCCCATCGCGCAGGGCGTGCCGCACCCCTTCGTGATCCCGCAGCAGGAGATGTACGGCGAGTTCTTCGACGTCCCCGCCCCCGACGAGCTGGTGTTCCTCTCGACGTTCTCGGGCGGCGAGGTGTTCCGCTCGGGCATGACCTACAAGCGCGGCCACGGGCGCATCTTCTTCTTCTCGCCCGGCGATCAGGACTACCCCGTCTACCACCACGAGCACGTGCGCCGCGTGATCGCGAACGGCGTGGAGTGGGCGCGCAGCTCGCGTCCCGCCCGCAGCCTCCCCGTGCTGCAGCGCTACGAGACCGAGGACTTCTACAACGGCCAGGACTACCAGGGAGCGCTCGTCCGATGACGGTGCGCATCGTCCAGGTGGGCGCCGGCGCGATGGGGCGCGCCTGGATCCGCACGATCCGCGACTCCCCCGATGCCGAGCTGGTCGGCCTCGTCGACCTCGACGTCGATCTGGCCACGCGGGCCGGCGAGGAGGAGGGAGTCGCGCCGCTCGCGGTCGGCAGTTCCGTCGCCGAGGTCGCGGCCCGCACCGGCGCCGACGCGGTCGTCAACGTGACGGTGCCCCGCGCGCACCTGCCGGTCAGCTCCGAGGCGCTGTTCGCGGGGCTGCCGGTGCTGTCCGAGAAGCCGATCGCCCCGACGATCGCGGAGTCGCTGATCCTCGCGGCGACCGCCGAGGTGGCGGAGCGGCTGCTGATGACGAGCCAGTCGCGCCGTTACTACGCCTCGATCGCCGCGTTCCGCGAGCAGATCGCGGGGCTCGGGCAGCTGGGCACCGCCTCCGTGTCGTTCGCCAAGGCACCGCGCTTCGGAGGCTTCCGCGACGAGATGGCGCATGTGCTGCTCGTCGACATGGCGATCCACGCGTTCGACGCCGCCCGCTACCTCCTCGACCGCGACCCCGTGGCCGTGTACTGCGAGGAGTACAACCCGGGCTGGAGCTGGTACGCCGACGGCGCCGCGGCGAGTGCCGTCTTCGAGTTCGCCGACGGGGTGCGCTTCACCTACACGGGCAGCTGGTGCGCCGACGGTCTCGAGACGTCGTGGAACGGCGACTGGCGCGTGAACGGCGCCAGCGGCACGGCGCACTGGGACGGCGAGGGCGCACCCGAGTGGCAGGCGCGCGACGCGGACGAGGTGCAGGTCGCCGCGTTCGAGCCGGTGCCGACGGAGATCGCCGGCTCGCTCGCGGAGTTCGTCTCGGCGCTGCAGACGGGGGCGACGCCCTCGGGAGAGGTGCACTCGAACGTGCGGAGCCTCGCGATGGTCGAGGCGGCGGTGCGCTCCTCCGAGACCGCGGCGCGCGTGCGCATCGACGACGTGCTCGAGGAGGGCTACGCCGAGGCGCTCGGGCTGGCGCGCGACGAGCGCGTGCGCGCGGCCCTGGCGGCCTGGGGCTCGGCGGCGGGCGGCCTCGGGGGCTGAGGCCGCCGCCGAGGGCGTCTCCGCGCGTTCGCCGTCCGGACACCTCGGGACGCCCGATTGTTCACCTCGGCCCGCGAGCGTGGGCGGGTTCCCTTCGAATCGTCTCAGGAGACCCGTGCCCCGTCACCCCGCCCCCCGTCGCGCCGCCGGCGCCGCGATCGCCCTCACTCTCGCGAGCTGCACCCTCGGCGCAGCCCTCCCCGCCTCCGCCGCGGGAGACTCGTTCTTCACCCGCATCGCCACCGTGCCCGCCTACCTCAACGCCGCCGACCCGGCCGTCGACGCCGCCGTCGCCGAGATCTCGAGCGCGTCGCCCGACGGCCGCCTCGTCTACTCGACCGACTCGGCCGGTCAGCGCATCAACGTGCTCGACATCAGCGACCCCGACGCTCCGGAGCCGCTCGGCGGCGTGGGCGTCGGAGGCGAGCCCACCTCGGTCTACGCGACCGGCGAGTACGTCCTCGCGGTCGTCGACACCAGCGACGGCGACTTCGCGAACCCGTCGGGTCACGTCAGCGTCCTGCACGCCGACGACCTCGCGCCCGTCGCGACCATCGAGCTCGGCGGCCAGCCCGACTCCATCGACGTGACGACCGCGGGCGACACCGCCGTCATCGCGATCGAGAACCAGCGCGACGAGGAGTTCACCCCCGAGGGCGGCGAGGAGGGCGACCTCCCGCAGCTGCCCGCCGGCGAGCTCGTGGTGATGGACCTCGCGGGAGACCCCACCACGTGGGTCGCCGAGCACATCGACATGACCGGACTCGCGGGGCTCGACACCCCGAGCGACCCGGAGCCCGAGTACGTCTCGATCAACCCCGGCGACACCGCCGTCGCGGTGACCCTGCAGGAGAACAACGCCGTCGCGATCGTCGACCTGGCCACCCGGACCGTGACCGCGTCCTACTCCGCGGGCACCGCCTCCGTGACCGGGATCGACACCCTCGACGACGACCACATCTCGCTGACCGACTCGATCACCGACGTGCCGCGTGAGCCCGACGCGATCGGCTGGGTCGGCGACGACCACATCGCCATCGCCAACGAGGGCGACTGGAAGGGCGGGACCCGCGGCTGGTCGATCCTCGACGCGGCCACCGGCGCCGTCACCTGGGACGCCGGCAACTCGTTCGATCACCTCGCGGTGAGCGTCGGCCTCTACCCCGACGGGCGCTCCGACGCCAAGGGCTCGGAGCCCGAGGGCCTGCTCTCGGCGACCTTCGACGGCGTGCCCTACGTCTTCGTCGGGGCCGAGCGCGCGAACTTCGTCGCGGTCTACGACGTGTCCGACCCGACCGAGCCGCGCTTCGTGCAGGTGCTGCCGTCGACGCCGGGGCCGGAGGGGCTCCTCGCCCTGCCCGAGCGCGACCTGCTCGTCGTCTCGAGCGAGACCGACGACGCTGAGGCGGCCGTGCGCGCGAGCGTCCAGGTCTACGAGCTCGGCGCCTCCTCGCCCGCGTTCCCGAGCATCGTCTCGGCCGACGTCGACGACTCGCCCCTCCCCTGGGGCGCGCTCTCGGGCCTGTCGACCGACCCCGCCGACGACGACCGCCTGTTCGCGGTCAGCGACAGCGCCTACGCGCCGAGCGAGGTCTACTCGATCGACACCTCCGTCTCTCCCGCGCTGATCGACTCGTCGTTCACCGTGACGGAGGCGGGTGAGCCCGCAGCCCTCGACCTCGAGGGCATCGCGGCGCGCACCGAGGGCGGCTTCTGGGCCGTCACCGAGGGCGCCACCGGCCCCGAGAACGCACTGCTCGAGCTCGACGCCGACGGCGCCGTGCAGCAGCGCATCACCCTCCCCGCGGAGGTGGCCGACGCGCTCGGCTCGCAGGGCTTCGAGGGCGTGACCATCGAGAGCGGCGCCGAGGGCGACATCGTCTGGACTGCGCTGCAGCGCGAGGCCTCGACCGACGCCGACGGCGTCGTCCGTCTCGGACGCTACGACGTCGCGGCCGAGAGCTGGAGCTTCTTCGGCTACCCGCTCGAGCCGGCGTCCGGCGCCGAGGGCGACTGGAACGGCCTCTCCGAGATCACGCTGACCCCGGCGGGCACCCTCGCCGTGATCGAGCGCGACAAGCGCAACGGCCCGGATGCGGCGCTCAAGGCCGTCTACACGGTCGACCTGCCCACCGCCGCCGGTGCCGCCGTCGGCGAGGAGCTCCCCGTGCTCGAGAAGACGCTCGCGGCCGACGTGCTGCCTGTGCTCGAGGCCGGCAACGGCTGGACCCAGGAGAAGCTCGAGGGCCTCGGCATCACCGGGTCGGGCGAGGTGTTCGTGGTGACCGACAACGACGGAGTGGACGACGCCAACGGCGAGACGGTGTTCGCCTCGCTGGGATCGGCCGAGGAGGTGTTCGGGTCCGCTGCGACTCCGGAGCCCACCGCCACGCCGACCGTCGAGCCGACCGCGACGCCGACCACGGAGCCGACCGTCGCGCCGACCGCGGAGCCGACCGTTGAGCCGACGACCGCGCCCACCGCCGGGCCGACCGTCGCACCGACCGCGCACCCGACCGCGACCGCAGCCCCCGCTGCCGGCACCACGCCGACGCGCCCCGGCTCGGGACTGGCGAGCACCGGAGTCGAGACGGGCTGGGCCGCCGCGGCCGCCCTCGCGCTGATGGCCGGCGGAGCGCTCGCGCTCGGCCTCACCCGCAGGCGCCGCACCGCGCGCTGACCGCTGCTCCGCTGATCCGCTGAACGCTGATCGACTGAACGACACGCACGGCCCGGAGGACCTCGGTTCTCCGGGCCGTCCGTGCGTGCCGACCCGTCCCGGGCCGCACCTGCGAGGGAACCCGTTCTCGCCGAGGTGCCGCTTCCGGCGCGGTGTCTCGACGCGAACGGGTTCCCTCGGCGGAGGAGTCAGCTGCCGGTCGGGGCGTCGCCCTCGGCGGGTGCAGCCGGAGGCGTGGGCAGCTCGCCGTCGGCGGGAGGAGTAGGAGCCTCGTCGCCGCTGGGCGCAGCAGGCGGAGTCGGCGCCTCGCCGTCACCAGGCACCGCAGGCGGAGTCGGCGCCTCGCCATCAGCAGGCGCCGCAGGCGGAGTCGGCGCCTCGCCCTCACTAGGCACCGCAGGCGGAGTCGGCGCCTCGCCGCCGGCCGGAGGCGTCGGCAGCCCCGCCGCGCCCGGCCCGGCCGGTCCGCATCCCGCCGGCCCGGGCGGGGTCGGCGCCGTGCCGTCGCCGGTCGCCCGCGCACCAGGCGCGCCGTCGCCCGCCCCCGGCGTCTGGAGCGGCGTCGCGCCGGCCGACACCGACGGAGTCGGCGTCCCCGTCCCGTCGGCGAACGCCGCGGTCGCTCCGAGGCCCGCCAGCCCGAGTGCTCCGGCGGCGATGCAAGCCGCGATCATGCGGCCCCGGAGGCGGCGCGGCCCGAAGCCCGAGCCCTTCGGTGTCGTGGTCTCGCTCATGGTTCTCTCCTCGGTCCGGCCCGGTGCCGACCCCGTTCGGGATCGGGTGCGGCCGGTTCTCTTCGAGAGTCGGAGCCGAGTCTGAAGCGCCGCTTAAGAACAGGCCCTGCACAGCCGATGAGGGGTGCACGCCGAGACCGCGCCCCTACGGTCGGAGCATGCCGCCTCCCGCCCGTGTCCTCCTCATCGAGGACGACGACGCCATCCGCGCTTCCGTCGAGGCCGCCCTGCGCGGCGAGCGCTTCACGGTGCGCGGCCTGGCGACCGGCGAGGACCTCGCCCGCGAGCTCCTCGCCTTCTCCCCCGACCTCGTGATCCTCGACTGGATGCTCCCCGGCCCGAGCGGAATCGTGCTCGCCGAGCGCATCCGCCGCTCGAGCGATGCCGCCGTGATCATGCTGACCGCCCGCGACGCGGTCGACGACCGCCTCCGCGGGTTCGACGAGGGAGTGGACGACTACGTGGTCAAGCCGTTCGTGCTCGCCGAGCTGGTCGCCCGGGTGACCGCCGTCCTGCGGCGGCGCGGCAGGGTCCCGTCCGTCATCGAGATCGGCGACCTCGTCGTCGATCCCGACTCCGGACGCGCCCGGCGCGGCGACGCCCCGCTCGACCTGACCGCGACGGAGTTCAGGCTCCTCGCGTTCCTCGCCGGCAGCCGCGGCCGCACCCTCAGCAAGACGCAGATCCTGACGCAGGTCTGGGGCTACGACCACGTCGATCCGAACCTCGTCGAGGTGCACCTCAGCTCCCTCCGCAAGAAGATGGAGGCGCACGGCGAGCGACTCATCCACACCGTGCGCGGTCTCGGCTACCGGGTCGACCCGTGACCGGCGGCGCGCCTGCTCCACTCCGCACGGGCTCCCTCCGACTGCGCACCGTCGTCGCCGTCGTCGCGCTGCTGGCCGTGCTCCTGCTCGCCCTCACGGCCACGGTCCAGGCGGTCCTCGGCGACCGCCTGCGCGACCAGATCGAGGAGCGGCTCGCCGACCGGGCGGCGGCCGCTGCGGCGCTCGTCGGCACGATCGACGACGACGAGCTCGCCTCCCGCCTGTCGGCGCAGGGGGTCTCGGTGCGGATCACGAGTCCCGAGGGCGAGGCGGTCGTGGCCGGCCCGAGCCCGGAGCAGTTGCGGGCCGGGCCGGCCGCGGCCGATCAGCTGGGCGAGGCCCCGCCTGGCCCGCCCTCCGGCGCACCGACTCCCGAACCGCGGGCCGCGACCGACGCGTCCGTCACGGTCCTCTCGAGCAGCGTCTCGGGCGACGACCAGCTGATCACCCTGGAGTCGACGCTCAGCGACGGCACCGAGCTCACCCTCACGAGCGACGCGAGCTCCGTCAGCTCGACCCTCGCGTCGCTGAACGGGATCCTCCTCGCGTCCTCGGCCGCGTTCCTCCTCCTCGCCGCGATCGCCCTGACCGTCGTGGTGCGCGCGACCCTGAGACCGCTCGAGCGGATGACCGCGGTCGCCCGCTCGATCGCCCACGGTGATCGCGGGCGCCGCCTCCGACCCTCGCGACCGAGCACCGAGCTCGGTCGCACCGCCGCCGCCTTCGACGAGATGCTCGACGACCTCGAGGAGGCCGAGCGCACGGCCGTGGCGGCCGAGCTGCGCCTGCGGGCCTTCGTGTCCGACGCTGCCCACGAGCTGCGCACGCCGATCACCGGGATCCAGGCCGCGGCCGACGCCCTGGTCAGAGCCGACGGCTCGAGCGAGGATCGCGAGCGGCTGTCGGCGCACGTGGTGCGCGAGTCGCTCCGCGCGGGCCGGCTTATCCAGGACATGCTGCTGATGGCACGGCTCGACGAAGGACTCGCCCTCGAACCGCGGCCTCTCGACCCGCTCGCCGTCGCGCAGGCGGCGATCGAGCGCCTTCAGCTGCACCGCCCTGATCTCGCGGTGGCGCTGCACCGGGCCGGGGAGGTGCCTCCCGTGCTGGGGGACGCCGACCGGCTCGGGCAGATCCTCGGCAATCTGCTCGAGAACGCCGCCCGCTTCGCCCGCTCGCGGATCGAGGTGACGGCGGTGGTCGACGCCGGCCGGGTCGCGCTGACCGTGGACGACGACGGTCCCGGCATCGCGGAGGAGGACCGCGAGCGGGTCTTCGATCGTCTCGTCCGCCTCGACGACGCCCGCAACCGCGCCGACGGCGGCTCGGGGCTCGGCCTGCCGATCGCCCGCGGCCTCGCCCGCGCCCTCGGCGGTGACCTCGTCTGCCTGACGGGTGGCCCCGGCGCCCGGTTCCGGCTGGCGCTCCCCGCCGCCTGACCGCACTCGACGGGAGCGGCTCGCCGCGGCGCGGTCAGATCACGGCCACGAGGCGGTCGGTCGACGACCACGCCGCCTCGAGGTCGGCGAGGGGGACGGCGCGGAGGGGGAGCGCGAGGCCGCCCTCTGCGGCGAGCGCCAGGATCTCGGGCAGTTCGGCCAGCAGGAGCCGCGGGTCGATCGATCCCGCGCCGCTGCCCGTGATCGAGAGCGAGGACGAGCGCAGCAGCGACGCGTCGAGCGAGACCCGCGTGCCCGCGAGGGCGCCGAGCTGGACGTAGGTTGTGCTCGCCGCAGTGTGCCCGAGGCCCGTGCGGCGCAGCGCCTCGAGCGCCGCCTCGGCCACGGGGCCCCAGAGGTAGTCGAGTACCACGTCGATGCCGTCGGGGGCGGCACCGCGGAGGCTCGCGGCGAGGTCGCCGCCGATGCGCACGGGCACGACGCGGTCGTCCTCCGCGACCCGCGCGAGCGCCTCCTCGTTGCGGCCCGCCGCGATCACCCGGCCGGCGCCCAGGTGCAGCGCGATGCGCACGGCGAGCGAGCCGGAGGCGCCGGTCGCGCCGAGCACGAGGACCGTCTGCCCCGGCCGCAGCGCCGCCGCGCCCACGAGGGGCATCCAGGCCGACATCGCCGGGTTCACGATCCCCGCCGCGTCGACGCTGCTGAGCCCGTCCGGCACCGGCACCGCGAAGCCGGCGGGGACGAGGGTCCGCTCGGCGAAGGTCCCGAAGGGATCGGGCGAGCCGCCGGTGTAGACGCGCGTGCCGTCCTCGAGGACTCCGACGCCGTCGACTCCGGGCACGAAGGGCAGCTCGTCCCCCGAGCCGTAGTGGGCGCCCGCAGCGAGCGAGCGGACGATCCGGTGCACTCCGGCGGCGAGCATCCGCACAGGGACGAAGCCCTCGCGGGGCTCCGGCTCGCGGAAGTCGGCGAAGCGGGGCGGAGTGGCGAAGTCGGTGACGACGGCGGCTCTCATGGTTCCTCCTAGTTTTGAACGGTGTTCAACTCGAACTGCTGCTACCTTTGCTGAACACCGTTCAAAAGTCAAGGAGCGCCATGGCGAAGCTCACGAAGGACGCGATCGTCCAGGCCTCGTTCGACCTCCTCGCCGAGGGCGGGCTGGCCGCGATCACCGCGCGCGCGCTCGCGGAGCGGCTCGGAGTGCGCGCCGGCGCCCTCTACTACCACCTGCCCGACATGTCGGCCCTGGCCGACGAGATGGCGACCGTGATGATGCGCGAGATCGTCGGAGTCGACGAGTCGCCGACCGACTGGGCCGAATTCCTGCGCGCGACCGCCGCCCACCTGCGCGCGGTCCTGCTCCGTTACCGCGACGGGGCCAGGCTCTTCTCGGGCACCTACCTCACCGACGACGAGGCGATCGGCTCGATGGAGGTGCCGCTGCGCCGCCTCACCGAGGCCGGGTTCGAGCTCGTCGACGCGCTGCGGGCGATGCAGACGCTCACCGCGTTCGTCACCGGCAGCGTGATCGAGGAGCAGCACCGCCTGTCGGCGCCCGAGCGCTACACCGCCGCGAGACGGCACCAGCGGATCGACGCCGCGCGGTTCCCGCTCACCGACGCCGTCAGCGAGGCGTTCACCGACGGAGCCGACGCGGCGTTCGACTGGGGAGTCGAGACGATCGTCGCGGGCCTGGCCGCGCGCCGCGCCTCCTGACGCCGCCTCCTGACAGCCCCCTCCCCCGCGAGGGAACCCGTTCTCGCCGAGGTGCCGCGTTCTGCGCGGTGTTTCGGCGTAAACGGGTTCCCTCGGCGGAGGGTGAGGCTCAGCCGGCCGTCACGGGGGTCGAGGCCAGCAGGCCCTCGAGGCGGGCGTAGCTCGTCTCCATGCCGTCGGTCATCCCGGTCGCGAGAACGGCGTCGCGCTGGGCGGCGTCGGCGTAGGTGATGACCAGGGTCAGCAGCGTCCCGTCGCCCGTCGCGGTCAGGGTCATCTCGTTGAGCGTCGCGGGGAAGTCCGTCCCGATCATCGCCTCGGTGGTGACCGCCCTGAAGGGCTCCTCCGACTCGAGGAGCTCGCCCGTGAAGCCGAACCGCTCCTCGCCGCCGTCGCGCTGCCATTCATAGCGGTAGCTCCGGCCGACCTCGGTGGCGACCTCGCAGACGGGCATCGACCAGCCGTCGGGTCCGAGCAGCCAGCGCTGCATCAGCTCCGCATCGTTGTGCGCGCGCCAGACCTGCTCGACGCTGCCCCGGATCACCCGCGACACCCGCACCTGGGTGTCGCTCAGGATCTGCGCCTCGACGACGCGGTCGGCCGCGAAGGCGGCGAGGTCGGCGACGACCGCGTCGATCTGGTCCATCGCCTCGCGGGTGCCCTCCACCATCCCCATCGCGACGAGCTGCTCGAGCTGGTCGAGCGAGTCGAAGGACGAGATCGTGGTGAGCCGGGTGCCGCCCGGGGTCTCATCGAAAGCGAAGACTGCGCGCGTGGCGGGCAGGTCGGGGTTCGGTGCGCCCGTCTCGTCGGCGAACCGGTCGATCACCTCGAACGAGCGCGGTCGGTCGAGGGCGGTCCAGTCCCAGCAGCCGTAGTGCTGGTCCCCCTCGGGCCCGGTCATCCGGTAGACGCTGCGGCCGCCCACTTCGGCGTCGTGGCGGAGGAACGTGGCCGGGTAGGTCGGCGGACCCCAGAAGCGCTCGATCTGCCTCGGGTCGACGTAGGCGTCCCAGACACGCTGGAGCGGGGCGTCGAAGTCGGCGACGATCGTGAGCGTGAGGCGGTCGAGATCCTTCTCGACGGAGGTGATGGGCATGACGGGCCTTTCGATGGAGGGGATCAGGCGGGGGTGTTCGGAGTTGCGTCGTCGGCGTCGCCCGCGAGCATCGCGTCGAGGCGGTCGATGCGACCGCGCCAGATCGCCTCGAACCCGTCGAGCAGGCGCTGGGCCTCGCGGAGGCGCTCGGGATTGCCGCGCACCAGGCGCTCGCGGCCGAGCGGTCGCTTGGTCACGAGCATCGCCTCCTCGAGCACGGCGACGTGCTTCTGCACCGCCGCGAACGACATGTCGTAGCGGTCGGCGAGCACCGAGACGGAGACCTCTTCCCGGAGTGTCCGCCGGACGATGTCGCGCCGGGTCGCGTCGGCCAGCGCCCGGAACATCCGGTTGACGTCGGCGTCGGAGAGTTCATCTACAACCATGTTGTTGCACATTACGACCGAACCGCCGGTTCCGCAAGAGCCGGATCCGCGCAGTCAGCGGCTACCCGGTCAGCCCCGGGCGGGCGTCAGCTCCTGCAGCCCCGTGACGCGCAGCAGATCGAGCCGCGCCTCGTCGACCGAGCCCGGCACCACCGTGTAGACGACGATCCGCAGGTCGCCGCCGGGGACCGAGAGCACGTCGCAGTCGACGGCGATCGGCCCGACGGGCGTGCTCGTGACCGTCTTGCGGCTCGCGCGGTGCTCGGCGACGTGCGCCTGCGACCAGCGCGCGGCGAAGTCGGGCGAGGCCGCCTGCAGCCGCACGACCAGGTGGGCGAGCGCGGCATCGTCGGGGTAGCGGCCCACGGCGGCGCGCAGGTCGGCGACGAGGTCGGCCGCGAACTCCTCCTCGTGCCGATCGTCGAAGTCGGTGCCCTCGTGCCCCTGCGTGAAGTGGCGCCAGACGAGATTGCGGTCGAGCCCGGTGACGCGCGACGGGTCGCCGTTGATCGCGGCCCAGAGCGGGTTCCAGAGCAGGATGTCGTGGGCTGCGGTGAAGACGGCGAGCGGTACGTCACCCAGACGGTCGACGATGCGCTGCACCCCGGCCGTGATGTGCTGCGGCACCTGCGCGCGGGTCGGCGGGGCGACTCCCGCGACCCGGAACAGGTGGTCGCGCTCGTCCTGCGTCAGCCGGAGGGCGATGGCCAGAGCGCCCAGCAGCTGCCCCGAGGGGTTCACCGCACGGCCCTGCTCGAGTCGCACGATGTAGTCGACGCTGACGCCGGCGAGGGCGGCGAGCTCCTCGCGGCGCAGTCCCGACGTGCGCCGGCCGGCCCCCGCGGGCAGCCCGACCTCCGCGGGTCGGACGCGCTCGCGCCACGATCTCAGCACGCTCGCGAATTCGCTCATGCCCCCATGCTCCTCCTTCCCCACCGCCGCGGTCCTGGTACCGGCAGTCCCCCTGTCGAGCGGTACCTGGGCGATCGCGATCGGGAGGCACAGCATGGAGGCATGACAACGACACTGATCACCGGGGCCAACAAGAGCCTCGGACTCGAGACCGCCCGCCGCCTCCTCGAGGCCGGCCACACCGTCTACGCAGGGATGCGCGATCCCGGGAAGGGCGCGGCCGTCGAGGCGCTCGGCGCCCACGTCGTGCAGCTCGACGTCACCGACCAGGCGAGCGTGGACGCCGCCCTCGCCTCCCTTCCCGCCCTCGACGTCCTCGTGAACAACGCGGGGATCCTCGGCACCTCGTTCGGTGTCGACGACCTCTCTCCGGAGGCGATGGCGAGGGTCCTCGAGACGAACGTCGTCGGCATCGTGCGCGTCACCCAGGCGGCCCTGCCGCTGCTCCGGGAGTCGCCCGCTCCGGTCGTCGTGAACGTCGCCTCCGGGGTCGGCTGGCCCAGGGCGCTCGCGACGGAGGGCCGCGACGAGTACCCGGTGCAGGCGATCCCCTACGCGGCGTCGAAGGCCGCGGTCATCACGCTGACCGTGCAGTACGCCAAGAACCTGCCCGGATTCCGCATCAACGCGAGCGACCCCGGCTACACGGCGACCGACTTCAACGGCCACGGCGGGCACCAGACCGTCACCGAGGGCACCGACGCGACCGTCGCGCTCGCGCTCGTGGGTCCCGACGGCCCCACCGGCGAGTTCCACGACCGCGAGGGCCGCATCGACTACTGACGCACCCGAGGGCCCGGTGCCGGATTCGTTGTGGATGGCAACAAACCGGGCCTGGAGGAGGCAGAATGGAGGGATGACGCAACGGAGCAACTGGGCGGGCACCTACGAGTACCGCGCCGCCGACATCATCGAGCCCGAGTCGATCGAGGAGGTGCAGCGCCTCGTCCGCGAGAATGACCGCGTGCGCGCCCTCGGCACGCGGCACTCCTTCAACTCCCTCCCCGACACCCCCGGCGCCCTGCTGCACCTCGGCCGGCTGGCCTTCGAGCCGGTCATCGACGCCGAGGCGAACACGATCACCGTCCCGGGCGCCACCCGCTACGGCATCGTCGCCTCGCACCTGCACGCGAACGGCTACGCCCTGCACAACATGGGCTCGCTGCCGCACATCTCGGTGGCCGGCGCGATCTCGACCGGAACCCACGGGTCGGGTGACCGCAACGCGAACCTCTCCTCGGCCGTCTCCGCCCTCGAGCTCGTCACCTCCGACGGCTCGCTGCGCACCATCCGCCGCGGCGAGCCCGGATTCGAGGGGCTCGTCGTCGGACTCGGAGCCTTCGGCATCGTCACCCGCGTGACCCTCGACATCCAGCCGACGTTCGACGTGCGCCAGGACGCCTTCGTCGACCTGCCCTGGGACCGCGTGCTCGACGACTTCGACGCGATCACCTCCTCCGCCTACAGCGTCAGCCTCATGACGCACTGGTCGAGCCCGACCGTCGAGCAGCTGTGGCTGAAGACCAAGGTCGAGAACGGGTCGGTGGCGGACGTCGACGCGACGCATCTCGGCGCGATCGCCGCCTCCGCCAGCCTCTTCGCGGTGTCGGAGGGCGTCGACTCGAACCTCAACCCCTTCGGCGGGTCCGTCGGACCGTGGTCCGAGCGGCTCCCGCACTTCCGGCTCGACCGCGAGCCGAGCGCCGGCGACGAGATCCAGAGCGAGTACATGGTGCCGCGCGAGAACATCCGCGAGGCGATCGTGGCGCTCCGCGCGATCGGCGAGCGGATCGACGAGGTGCTGCTGATCACGGAGCTCCGCACCATGGCCGGCGACGTCCAGTGGCTCTCCCCCGCGCAGGGTCGCGACAGCGTCGGCGTGCACTTCACGTTCGCCAAGGACCGCGCCGGAGTCGACGCCGTGCTGCCCGCGGTCGAGGGCGCGCTGCTGCCGCTCGGCGCCCGCCCGCACTGGGGCAAGCACTTCCTCGCCCGCGCCGACCGGATCGCCCCGCTCTACCCCCACCTCGCCGACTGGCGCTCGCTGCGCTCGGCGTGGGACCCGGCCGGCAAGTTCGCCAGCGACTTCGTCCAGGAGCGCCTGCTGGGCTGACGCCCCGCGGCCACGAGAAGGAGGCGCGCCGTGCCCCGCACATCCGGTTCCGGAGAAGAGATCCCGTCGACGATCGAGCGGTCGGACGAGCACGCGCAGGCCCTCTGGTCGGCCGCGCACGACTCGGCCGTCGAGAGCTACGGGGAGGGTGAACGCGCCCACCGCACCGCCTTCGCCGCGCTGAAGCACGAGTACGAGAAGGTCGGCGACCACTGGGAGCGCAAGGCCGAGAACGGCCCGTCCGACTCCCGTGCGGCCGAGGGCGGTCCCGACGGCCGGGGCGAGACGGCGGGCGGAGTCGACGCCACCGCCACGAAGGCGCACCTGCTCGATCTCGCCAAGCGCCTCGACATCTCGGGCCGCTCGCGCATGACGAAGCCCGAGCTCGTCGAGGCCCTGCAGCGCGAGAACACCCGCCGCACCCGCGCGGCCCGCTGAGGGCGGCTCCAGCGCGGCAGCCCCACCGCCGGCGGCAGGGGATCTCGATACGCCCGCTCGGCGGGCTACTCGGACAGCAGGACCGACGCACCGGCACCGGCCGGTCTCCGAGGACGGATCCCCGCCTGCCCCCGCTGGTGGTGCAACCTCCAAGGGCGTATCGCGGCACCGGCCCGAACCTGAGAAGTCAACGAGGAGACGCCGATGCCGCACCCACCTATCTTCGACGGAGGACGACCGCCCCCGACCCCCGGAGCCGCCCCGTGACCCACGCCCCCCACCTCCCGCAGCAGACCGCGGAGGCGACCGCATGAGGGTCACCGACACCAGCGACCTGTGGTGGCGCTCCGCCGTCTACTACAACCTCGACGTCAAGACCTTCATGGACTGGGACGACGACGGCGTCGGCGACCTGGAGGGCCTGGCGCACCGCATCGACCACCTCGCCGAGCTCGGTGTCAGCTGCCTGTGGCTCGCGCCGTTCTACCCGTCGCCCGGCAGGGACAACGGCTACGACATCAGCGACTTCTTCGGGGTCGACCGGCGCTACGGCCACCACGGAGACGTCGTCGAGGTCGTCCGCACCGCCCGCGACCGCGGGATGCGCGTGATCGTCGATCTGGTCGTCAACCACACCAGCGACCAGCACCCGTGGTTCCAGGCGGCGCGATCCTCCCCGGACAGCCCCTACCGCGACTACTACCTCTGGCGCGACGAGCCGCCGGCGGATCAGCCCGCCAACGTGTTCCCCGACGCCGAGGACGGCGTCTGGTTCTTCGACGAGCAGGCCGGCCAGTACTACCTGCACAGCTTCTACCGGCACCAGCCCGATCTGAACACCGACAACCCGCGGGTGCGCGACGAGATCGCGAAGCTGATCGGGTTCTGGCTCCAGCTGGGCATCGACGGCTTCCGGGTCGACGCGGTCCCGTTCCTGATCACTCCCGGAGCCGCCGACGAGCACGAGTGGCTCCGCCAACTGCGCGGCTGCCTGTCGCGCCGCTCCGGCGACGCGATGATGCTGGGCGAGGTGAACGTCTCGCGCGACCAGCAGCTCGCGTTCTTCGGCGGGCAGGACGCCGACGAGCTGTCGATGCAGTTCGACTTCATCGGCAACCAGCGGCTCTACCTCGCCCTCGCCCGCGAGGAGGCGGCGCCGCTCGTCGAGGCCCTCGCGAGCCGCCCCGCGATCGCCGTCGGCAGCCAGTGGGCGAACTTCGTCCGCAATCACGACGAGCTGACCCTCGATCAGCTCGCCGACGACGAGCGCGACGAGGTCTTCGCGGCGTTCGCTCCGGAGGCGTCGCAGCGGATCCACGGGCGCGGCATCGTCCGCCGACTCCCGCCGATGCTCGACGGCGACCCGCGACGGATCCGGATGGTCTACAGCCTCCTGTTCTCGCTGCCCGGCGCGCCGGTTCTCTACTACGGCGAGGAGATCGGGATGGGCGAGAACGCGGCGATCCCCGGGCGGAGCGGTGTGCGCACGCCGATGCAGTGGAGCGGCGCCCGCAACGGCGGCTTCTCGCGCGCCGACGCGTCGGAGCTGGTCGCCGCGGTCACCGAGGGCGGTTTCTCGCCCGAGCACGTGAACGTCGCCGATCAGCGGAAGTCGCCGGATTCGCTGCTCGCGCACGTGCAGGCGCTCGCGTGGCTCTACCGCCGCTCGCCGGAGATCGGCTGGGGCGAGTACACCCACCTGCCCTCGGCGGAGCCGTCGGTCTTCGCGCACCTCGTGTCGGCATCGACGGGGACGACCGTCGCCGTCCACAACTTCGCGTCGACTCCGCGCACGGTCACGCTGCGACTCCCGGACGCCTCGCGGGGCGCCCATCTCGTCGACTCCCTCGGCGGGGAGTCGGTGACGCCGGGCGCCGACGGCACGGTGACGCTCGGCATCGACGGCTACGGTGCCCGCTGGTTCCGGCTGCTGACGGAGTCGTCCCGCCGTCTGGTCTGACGGCTCCGGGCACCCCACTGCTCACGAGTTGTCGTACTCGACGCCCGAGTACGACAACTTTCGCGCACTCGACGTACCGGCCCGGGAGAGCCCGCCGCCCCGGGCGCGCGCCTCAGGGCAGCCGCGTCTCGACCCACCGCGTCGCGGGAAGCCCCCGGGCGCCCGGTCGCGCGAGCCACAGCGCCCCGGCCGACGGATGCGCGGCTCGCTCCTCGGCCGACAGGTCGCGCGAGGCCGACGAGAGGACGGCGACGTCGAGCGACTCCCCCGCGAAGGCGATGCTCGAGACGTGCGGGGCGTCGACCGCGATTCCCTCGCCCTCGACGCGTCGCCCCTCCGCGTCGTACACGCGCACGCCGCTGCCACCCCAGATCGCGCACCAGAGCCGACCCTCGGAGTCGACGGTCATCCCGTCGACGAACACGCCCTCCTCGAGTTCGAGGAAGGTCTCGCGCGCCCCGTCGGGGTAGGGGCGGCGGTAGACGACACCCGACTCCGTGTCGACCGAGTACATCACCGAGCCGTCGGGCGACCAGGCCAACCCGTTCGAGAGCTTCAGGTCGTGATCGAGCACGGTCACCGAGCCGTCGTGCTCGATCCGGAGGAGGACGTCGTCACCCACGGACTCGCCCAGCGTGAGCGATCCCACGACCAGCCGGCCCTGCGGGTCGATCGAGCCGTCGTTGAAGCGGTGCCCCTCCGGCAGCAGCTCCGACCCCCGCGTCAGCGATCCGTCGACCTCGAGGATCGCGAGCCGGCGGGTCAGGGCGACGAGCACGCGTCCGTCGCCGAGCGGGAGGGCGCAGCCGACCTGCTCGCCCACGTCCGAGCGCGTGATCGCGCCCACTCCCTCGGCCGTGAGCGGCGCCGAGAGCACCGCGCCCGCCTCGATGTCGACCCAGGTGAGGCGGCTGGTCCCGCCGTCCCAGACGGGACCCTCGCTGAGGATGTAGGAAGGGGTGCCCGCAGGCGTCGCGTCGATCATCCGCCCACCGTAGCCAAGGGCGGCAGGATCGCGCGGGGCGGTTGACGGCGGGGTCTCGACGCGTGTGCGCACCTCGGCCAGGGCCCAGGCGATGAAGGCGGCGGCGGGCACCGCGAGCGCCGGATCCGCCCGGTTCGCCCCCGGATCGAAGGGGCGCCGCCGGTAGCCGACCGAGGCGTCGAGCACCCGGCGGAATCCGGGGGCCTCGCTGCCGAGCCACCGCGCCGCCTCCTCCTTGCCCGCGATCGAGCCCGTCGTCGCCGTCCACATCAGCCTCGCGACGGTCAGCACCGCGTACGGCTGCGCCCAGCCGTCGAGCAGCACCTCGGGCTCGTCGCGGATCCATGCGGCACGCGACTCCGCCTGACGGAGCGCCTCCCTGCGCAGCTCGCGGGGATCGGGCTCGGGCACGAGCGCCGCGGCGGGCGGACCCGCCAGCGCGATCCCGCGGTGCCGCAGCAGCCATCGCGTGTTCCAGGAGTCGTCGTGCGAGGACTCCACGAGCTCGCGCGAGCCGTTGTCGACGTACAGCCACGAGCCGGTGGCGCCGGGCGGCCGACGCAGGGCGGAGGCGGTGGTCCAGCCGACCTCGAGTCGCCCCGCCGCGCGCAGGGGCAGGTCGGGCAGGGCGGAGTGGAGGGCGCGCGCCGCCGCGCTCTCCCCCGGCGTGAGGGCTCTGCGGCTCACGACGATCACGTCGACGTCGCTCGCCTCGTCGCCGCAGCCGAGCGCGAACGACCCGGTGAGGTAGAGGCCGGTCAGCTCGTCGCCGAGCACCCGGGCGACCCCCTTCCGCAGCTCGTGGAGCGTGCGCTCGAGATCCGCCGCCTCCGGCCCGGGCAGCTGAGCGTCGAGGTGAGCACGGAGGGACGTCACCATGCCGGCGACAGTACCCCGGCGCTGCGTGCGAATACACCCGCGCGCTTTCTCAGACAAGGGGTTCATAGCCCGTCGATATTCACGGCCTCGCGGGATTATCGTCGTCTCGCCGCGACCGGGACCGCGTTCCTCCAGGGCGACGCCGGGGCGACAGGAGGGCGTTCTCATGTCGACAGGTACGACCGACTCGCGCGAGTCGGAGGCGAAAGGTCCCGTGCGCAGTCTCGTCCCGGCCCGCATCGACCGGCTCCCGTGGACGCGCTTCCACTGGTCGATCGTGGTGGGGCTGGGCTTCTCGTGGGTCCTCGACGGACTCGAGATCCAGATCGTCGCCTCCGCCGGCTTCGCGAAGGAGTTCGACCTCGACGCCGCCCAGGTCGGCGTGCTCGGCACGGTGTACCTGGTCGGCCAGATCGTCGGCGCCCTGATCTTCGGGCGGCTCAGCGACAGGCTCGGCCGCCGCAAGCTCTTCATCCTCACTCTCGTGATCTACCTCGTCGCGAGCGGCCTCGCCGGGCTCGCGCCGAACTACCTGTTCCTCGCCGTGTTCCGCTTCTTCGCGGGCATGGGCATCGGCGGTGAGTACGCCGCGATCAACTCCGCGATCGACGAGCTGATCCCCTCGAAGTACCGCGGCCGCGTCGACATCGCGATCAACGGCACCTACTGGGGAGGCGCGGCGCTGGGCTCCGCGGCGAACCTGTTCTTCCTCAACGACCAGATCTTCGCCGAGAACATCGGCTGGCGGCTCGGGTTCTTCCTGGGGCCGATCCTCGGCCTCGCGATCATCTACCTCCGCCGGCACATCCCCGAGAGCCCGCGCTGGCTGATGACGCACGGGCGCGAGGAGGAGGCGGAGCGGACGGTCGACGAGATCGAGCGCCGGGTGAAGGCCGAGGGCGGCACCATCGAGCCGGTCGACGACTCGAAGGCGATCACCGTGAAGGCCACCGAGAACATCCCGTTCCGCACCATCGCGCGCGTGCTGATCAGGCAGTACCCGAAGCGGACGCTGGTGGGCGCGACCATGATGATCACGCAGTCGTTCCTCTACAACGCGATCTTCTTCACCTACGCCCTGGTGCTCGAGAACTTCTACGGAGTGGAGCAGAGCGCGGTCTCGTACTTCTTCTTCCCGTTCGCGATCGGCAACCTGGTCGGACCGCTGGTGCTCGGCCACCTGTTCGACGTGTGGGGCCGGCGGAAGATGATCTTCCTCACCTACGGCGCCTCGGGCGCGGTGCTCGCCCTCTCGGCGCTGCTGTTCAGCATGGACGTGCTGACGGCGACGACGCAGGTCGTGCTCTGGTGCGTCTCGTTCTTCTTCGCCTCCGCCGGCGCCTCGAGCGCCTACCTGACCGTCAGCGAGATCTTCCCGCTCGAGCTGCGCAGCCAGGCCATCTCGTACTTCTTCACCCTCGGCCAGATCGCCGGCGCGGTCGCGCCGACCCTCTACGGCGTGCTGATCGGCGACGGCAGCGACCGCGGACCTCTCACCGTCGGCTACTTCGTCGGAGCCGCGGTGATGGTCGTCGGCGGAGTCGTCGCCCTGGTCTTCGGCGTCGACGCCGAGCGCCGCAGCCTCGAGAGCATCACCGAGCCGCTGTCGACGGTGCGCGACTGACGCCTCCGGTCGGGCGGGCCGGCCCGGGTCCGACGAGCCGGACCCGCCCCGAGGCCGGCCCAGCGTCAGCCGACGTGCACGCCCGGCCGGCGCGAACGGCGCGGCTCGGAGCGGCGGAGCACCTCGCGGGTGACGGGCGCGACCTCGCCGGTGCCGGTGATCAGGAACCGGAACATGTTGGTCAGCGGGTCGCCCTCCGTCCACTCGAAGTAGACCTCGGGGATCACTCCGGTCAGGTCGCGGATCTCGAGCATCACCGTCGCGATCGTGTTCGGGATGTTGCCGGAGGTGACCGTCAGCACCCGGAACCCGTGCCGCACCTCGCCGCGCACCAGCAGATCCTCCTCGAAGTCGGACGAGTCGGTCGCCTGCACCTCGAGGAACAGCACGGGGGAGCGCATCGGCAGGTTGCTGTGCCGGTGCTCCTCGGCGAGCTTCTGCCGGTACTCGCTCTCGGACCCGTCGTCGGGCTCGTTCGCGAGGACGCGGATCACGCCGTAGTCGTCGGCGTCGGACGTGACGAAGTCGAGCGCGGCGGCGTCGAAGGTCACCGAGGTGGCGCGCAGCTGGAACGAGCGGTGCACCCGCGAGACGAGCGAGACGACGAGGATGCCGAGGATGAAGACCCCCGCGATCCGCACGCCGTCCGGCCGCTCGACGACGTTGACGACCGTCGTGTAGACGAAGACCAGCGCGATGACCGCGAAGCCGATCGCGCGCTTGCGCTGCCGCTTGCGCTTGGCCGACAGGAACACGGCGACGGAGGCGGAGGTGATCAGCACGAGCACACCGGTCGCGTAGGCGCCGCCCTGGGCGTCGACGTCGGCCTCGAACAGGATCGTGATGATGAACGCCACGGCCGTGAACACGAGCACCAGCGGTCGCACGGCGGCCGCCCACTGCGGCGCCATCCCGTAGCGGGGGAGGTAGCGCGGAACGATGTTCAGCAGCCCCGCCATCGCCGAGGCGCCCGCGAACCAGAGGATGCAGATCGTGCTGATGTCGTAGACGGTGCCGAACGCCTCGCCGAGGTACTCGTGCGCGAGGTAGGCGAGGGCGCGGCCGTTCGCCTCGCCTCCCGACCGGAACTCGGCCTGCGGGATCAGCAGCGTGGTCACGAAGCTCGACGTGATCAGGAACGCCGACATCGTGATCGCGGCGGTGATCAGCAGCCGCTTGGCGCCGCGGATCCGGCCGGCCGGGTTCGCCTCGGTGTCGCCCGCCTCGCCGCGGATCTGCGGCATCACCGCCACCCCGGTCTCGAAGCCCGAGAGACCCAGCGCGAGCTTGGGGAACACGATCAGCGCGATGCCGACCATGATCAGCGGATTGCCGTGCTGCGCGTTGAGCGCCGACCACCAGTCGCTGACGACGACCGGGTTCTCGGCGACGTGCCCGAGAGCCACGACGATGACGACGGCGTTGAGCACGAGGAACGCGGCGACGAGCACGACCGCGATCGAGATCGCCTCCTTGAAGCCGCGGAGGAACACGACGGCGAGCAGGGTGATCAGGCCCAGGGTGAGCGGCACCTCCGCGCCGTGGAACCACTCCGGAGCGAAGGGGTTCTCGACCGCGTGCGCGGTCGCGTCGGCCGCGCTCAGGGTGATGGTGATCATGAAGTCGGTGGCCGCGAAGCCCAGCAGCACCAGCACGAAGAGCTTGCCGCCCCACCAGGGCAGGAGCCGCTCGAGCATCGCGATCGAGCCCTCGCCGCGGAAGCTCTCCTTCGCCACGCGGCGGTAGACGGGCAGCGCGCCGAAGAGGGTGAGCAGCACCAGCACGATCGTCGCGAGCGGCGAGAGCAGCCCCGCGGCGAGCGCCGCGATCGCCGGCTGGTAGCCGAGGGTCGAGAAGTAGTCGACGCCGGTCAGGCACATCACCCGCCACCACGAGTGCGTCTTCTCGGCGGAGGAGTGCGGCCCGGGGTGCGTGCCCGCGTTGTCGCGGAGCCCCTCGAGCAGCCACGCCCGCAGGCCTCCGGGGCGCGCGGAACGCAGCGGCGAGGGTTCGAGGGCGTCGGCGTCGCCGCGGACTACGGAGGAGGTCACTGGACGTTTCTACTCGCCCCACGCGTCCCGGAGGCCCGGAACACCGACATCCTTACGGTTCCCTAACGGCCGATCGCTTCGGGGCGCACTGCGCTCCGGCACCAGACCAGCGACCGCTACTGCTCGAGCGCCTCCGCTTCCCGGAGCCACGCGCCGAGCTGCTCGGCGTCGACCTGGTCGACGGTCGCGATCTTCGCGTTCGCCATCCGGAAGGACCCTGCGGGCGCCAGACCGGGCGCATCGATGTCCTGACCGCGCCACAGCATCACGGTGACGGCCTTCGACGCTGCCTTGAAGCCGGCGACGGGGGTCTTGCCGATCATCCACACCGGGTGACCGTGCCAGAGCGTCCCCTCTGCGCGCTCGAGGCTCCCGTCGAGCACGGCGGCGAGGGCGGTGCAGACCGGGCGCATCGCCTCGGGCTGCGCGGCGATGTAGTCGTCGATCGCGGTCATGGTCGTCTCCTCGAGGTCGTGGTCCGGGGTGTCGTTCAGAAGTCGCGGACCGCGTAGGTCAGCACCGCGTTGCCGGCGCTGGTGACCAGGGAGTCGCGCAGTTCGAGCCTCGTCATCGGGTCGCCCTCCTCGAAGAGGCGGCGGCCGGCGCCCGCCACCACGGGGTGCATCATCAGGGTCAGCTCGTCGAGGACCCCGGCGAAGAGCAGCTCCCGCGTGAGCGAGATGCTCGAGAAGAGCGAGATGTCGCCTCCGTCGGTCTGCTTCAGCCGAGTGAGGAACGCGGCGGCGTCGCCCTCGATCAGGGTGGCGTTCCAGCCGAGCGGGCCGGTGAGCGTCGTCGACGCCACGTACTTCTCGATCGGGTTGATGAACGCGCCGAACGGGTCGTCTGCGGCCACGGTGGGCCAGTACTCCGACCACTCCTCGTAGCCGGCGCGACCGAGCACCGCGGTCTCGACCGACCCGATCATCCGCCCCATCATCGCGCCCAGCTCGGCGTCGAAGCTGTCGAACTGGAAGAGGTTCGGCGATTCGACGACCCCGTCGACCGACATGAAGAGTCCTGCGGTGAGCGTGCGCACGGCCTGCCTCCCTCCCGTGCACCGGCACCTCCGGCGACCCCCGGTCAGCCTCTCGCACCCGGCCCGCCGCGACAAGCGGCACCTGCCCGGTCACGTCCGGCCGTTGCGCGTGGTGACAGGTGCGATGAGGATGAGAGCGTGGACGACGCGGCGCCGGCCTTCTCGGAGTACGGAGCAGGACCGCTGTTCGCGATGCTGCACCCCGGAGGAACCGACTCGCGGGCGCTGACGGCGATCGCCGCCTCCTTCGCCGACTCGTACCGCGTGCTGACCCCGGATCGACGCGGCCACGGCCGCACGCCCGACACCGAGGCGCCGATGACCTTCGAGGGGATGGCCGACGAGACGATCGCGTTCCTCGAGGAGCACGGCACAGGGCCGTCCCCCCTCCTCGGCTACAGCGACGGTGCGGTCGTGGCCCTCCTCGTCGCGCATCGACGGCCCGATCTGGTGTCGCAGCTGGTGTTCGTCTCGGGGGTCTTCTCGCTCGACGGCTGGCCCGCCGAGACTCTCGACTCCGAGGTCCCGGCGTTCCTGGCGGAGGCGTACGCCGAGGTCTCGCCCGACGGCCTCGACCACTACCCGGTCGTCCTCGAGAAGCTGCGGCGGATGCACGAGCTCGGCCCGACCCTCACCCTCACCGACCTCGCCTCGATCCGCCTCCCCGTCCTGGTGCTCGTGGGTGACGACGACGACATGCCGCTCGAGCACATCCTCGAGCTCTACCGAGCCCTGCCGCTCGGCGAGCTCGCGGTCGTGCCGCACGCCTCTCACGGCGTGCTCGTCGAGAAGCCCCGGCTCTGCCACGACCTGATCGCGGAGTTCCTCCGCCCGGACAAGCCGCCGACCTTCGCGCCGGTGCGCCGGTCGGTCGACGTCTGAGGGAGGATGCCTCGGAACGAGCGGCCCGCCCCGACGACGTGATCGTCGGCAGGCGCGGGCTCATACCGAGTCGACTCCCTCCCGGACTGACGGGTGCAGCGGATGCCGCTCCAGCGCCGCGAGAGTGTGCCTGTACCCGACGGCCTCGTGTCCGACGACCTCGATCACCGCAGCCAGAGCCACGAGCGCGACGACCACGCTCAGCGAGGTGAGGCCGCCGCGCTCGTCGAGATCGAGCGCCTCCCCCGGGCGGACGCTCGCACCCACGATCACGGCCACCACGAGCGGCGTGAGCGTGAGCACCAGCAGCGGCAGGTGCGCGAGGTCGTAGGAGCGGAGCAGCACGCTCCAGGTCGAGAAGACGAGCACGATGGTCACCGCTAGCGGCGCGGCGAGGGCGAGCGCGATCCCCAGGAGCGAGACTCCGCCCCGCTCCACCGCGATCGTCGTCAGGTGCAGTCCCGCGCCGATCGCGGCGATCGAGCCGAACAGCGGCAGGTGCGCGTATCGCCAGGCGACGGTGCGCTCTGGTCGGTTCTCGAGCACGAGGCGCGAGGGGACCAGGAAGTACGTCCACCAGACGCAGGCCGCGATGACGAGCCCGGAGGCCACGATCAGCACCGCCTCGACGGTCCAGCCCTGCTCCTGAGTCAGCGCGCCGACGGCCGCAGTGGTACCGGCGACGACCTCGCCGATCGTGATCAGGGTGAGGAGCGAGAACCGTTCCGCGAGATGCCCGGCGTTCCAGGGGGAGAAGCCGTACCGCTTCGCGGCGATCACCGGAGCGATCATCTCGGCGAGGGCGAGGACGACCAGCGCGACCACTGTCAGCGCGACGGGACCGGGCACCAGCGTGGTCAGCAGCCAGCCGACCTGCGCCGTTCCGATGATCGCGATGTACGAGAGAGCGTTCCGGCGGTGCTCCCGGTCCTGGGCCCCCGCTCGCAGCCAGAGCGCGATCAGCGGCAGTCGCATCACGAGGTAGCCGACGACGAGGAGGAGGTTGTTGGGGCTCTCGCCGTGCGCCGCCAGCTCGAAGCTCATCGGGAGCCCGAACGTCAGGACGACGACCCCGATCATCTGCACGATCGTGGCGAGCCGCACGAGCAGGTCGTCGTTCCCGTAGGCGGAGGCGAACCAGGTCGAGTTGAGCCAGGCCCAGCTCACGGCCCACACGGCGAACGCGTACGCACCGAGCGCCGGCCACACCGTGCCCTCCGCCAGGTGCTCGGCGAGGAGATCCGCCGCCGCACCGAACGCCACGACGTAGGTGAGGTCGTAGAGCAGCTCGAGAGGAGTGGTGGTCCGGCCCTTCTCGGCCGGATCCCGCCCCGGCATCGGCCGCACGCGGTGCCGCAGCTCGTGTCGGAGTTGCGACACCGTGCTCGTCATCCCGCAGCCGCCTTCCTCTCGGAGGCGAGTATGGCCCGCCGCGGTCCGGCGTGGAAGGCTCCGCCGGGAGGCGGGGAGCGGGTCAGCTCGCGACGGCTCCCGCGCGGCGGTAGTGGCGGTTGCGGATCGTGAGGATCGCGCCTCCGATGATCGCGGCGAGGAGCGAACCGGCGAGGACCCCGACCTTGACGTGGTCGTCGGCCTCGCTGCCGGCGCCGTACGACAGCTCGCCGACGAGGAGCGAGACCGTGAAGCCGATCCCCGCGACGAACGACATCCCGATCATGTCGATCCAGCGGAGGGAGGGGTCGATCACGATCCCGCGGAACCGCGTGAGCAGGAACGTGCTGCCCGTGATGCCGATCGCCTTGCCGAGGACGAGGCCGGCGACGATGCCGAGCGCGATGGAGTCCTGGAACGACTCCGCCAGACCCGAGAGGCCGCCCACCGTGACTCCGGCCGAGAAGAACGCGAACACCGGCACCGCGAAGGCGGTCGAGAGCACGCTCCAGCGGTCGGCGAAGTGCGCGGCGAGACCGTCGTAGAGGGGGCGGCCCTCGGAGTCGGTGCCCGCCTCGACCCGCGCGCGGGCCTTCGCGACGACCGGCACCGTGAACCCGAGCAGCACCCCGGCGACGGTCGCGTGCACCCCGGAGGCGTGGACGAGCGCCCAGGTCGCCACGGCCAGCGGGATGAGGACCCACCAGGCGCGGACGCCCCGCTGCACGCAGACCGCGAAGACAGCGAGCGGGATCAGTGCGAGCCCGAGCATGAGCGCGTCGATCCCCGCGGTGTAGAAGACGGCGATGATCGTGATCGCGAGCAGGTCGTCGACGACCGCGAGGGTCAGCAGGAACGTCCGCAGCGCCGGAGGCAGGAACTTGCCCACCACGGCGATGACGGCCACCGCGAACGCGATGTCGGTCGCCGCGGGGATCGCCCAGCCGTCGAGCGCGGCGCCTCCGCGGGGCAGGTTGACCAGGACGAAGATCAGTGCGGGGACCGCTACGCCGCCGACGGCCGCGACGATCGGGACGACCGCGGTGCGGGGGTTGCGGAGCGAGCCGGCGACGAACTCCTCCTTGAGCTCGAGGCCGACCACGAAGAAGAAGATCGCCAGGAGCCCGTCGGCCGCCCACGCGCCGACGCTGAGGTTCAGGTGCAGCGACTCGGGGCCGAAGGAGAAGTCGCGGACGGCGTCGTAGAGCCCCGAGGCCGGGCTGTTGGCGATGATCAGCGCGAGCAGCGTCGCGGTGAGGAGGAAGGCCCCGCCGACGGTGTCCTTCTGCAGGGTCTGGTGGAGGCCGCGCCAGATGGCGTGCGGTGCCTGATCGGCGGGCAGGGGGGTGTGCGGATGCGTCATGGGTCTCTTCCGGAGGGAGGGGAGTCGGGAGACGCGACCGCTGGCTCCGGAGAGGGGCGGGCGCGGATCAGACCCGTGGCGGCGGGCAGCCGGCGATCTCGCCGTGGGCGTTGGTGCCCCACGAGCTCAGCCAGCCGTTCGTGCCCGAGGCGCGCTTCGTGAGGAGCAGCCGGTTCGGGAACGCCGCAGCGGCACGCGCGAGGGCGCGCCGGAGCGGGTTCGGAGACATCCCTGCGAGTTTACCGAGCGCACCTGTGGGCGCACGCAGCCAGCGGAGCCTCCCTGGTCGAGTAGCCGCCGAAGACGGCGCATCCAGACCTGCCCGAACCACAGCGGGCGGGAGCGCGATGCTCCCGCCCGACGGCTCACTCCTCGACGACGATGGTCGTGATGACCGGGTTCCGGCGGTGGCGACGGGTCAGCCAGCGGCCCAGGGTGCGGGTGATCAGCGCCTCGATGGCCTCGCGGTCGGTCGGCTTGCCGGCCGCCTGCAGGACGGCGTCGTCGATCGCCTTGCTCGCGTTGTCCTTCCAGCCCGGCTCCTCGACGAAGCCGCGGGTGAAGAACTCGACCGGCTCGCCGAGCGTGCCGCGGTCGAGGTCGACGATCGCGAGGACCGTGATGGCCCCCTCCTCCGCGAGCACGCGGCGGTCGATCATGGCGTCCTCGGTGGCGACGCCCATCGTGGTGCCGTCGACGAGGATCTGGTCGGCCGGGATGCGGCCGCTGACGCGCGAGCTCCCCTTCACGAGGTCGATCGAGACGCCGTCCTCGATGACGAAGACGTTCTTCTCGTCGATCCCGGTGCGTGTCGCGATCGCGGCGTTCGCCGTGAGGTGGCGCCACTCGCCGTGCACGGGCAGCACCGCGGTGGGACGGAGGATGTTGTAGCAGTAGGCGAGCTCGCCCGCGCTGGCGTGACCCGAGACGTGCACCTTGGCGTTGCCCTTGTGCACGACGGTCGCACCCCAGCGGGTGAACGCGTTGATGATGCGGTAGATCGCGTTCTCGTTGCCGGGGATCAGCGAGCTGGCGAGCAGCACGGTGTCGCCCGGGCCGATGTCGATGATGTGGTCCTTGTTGGCCATCCGCGAGAGCGCGGCCATCGGCTCGCCCTGCGAACCGGTGCAGATCATGACGATCTCGGTCGCGGGCAGCTTCTCGAGCACCTTCATGTCGACCACGAGGCCGGCCGGGATCTTGAGGTAGCCGAGCTCGGCGGCGATGCCCATGTTGCGCACCATCGAGCGCCCGACGAAGGCGACCTTGCGCCCGTGCTTCTGCGCGGCGTCGAGCACCTGCTGGATGCGGTGCACGTGGCTGGCGAAGCTCGAGACGACGATGCGGCGCGGGGCGGTGCGGAACACCTGGTCGATCGCGGGGGCGAGGTCCCCCTCCGAGATCGCGAACCCGGGCACGTCGGCGTTCGTGGAGTCGACGAGGAAGAGGTCGACTCCCTCGTCGCCCAGCCGGGCGAAGCCGGGCAGGTCGGTGGTGCGACCGTCGAGCGGGAACTGGTCCATCTTGAAGTCGCCCGTGTGCAGCACGAGGCCGGCCTCGGTGCGGATCGCGACGGCGAGGCCGTCGGGGATCGAGTGGTTCACCGCGAGGAACTCGAGGTCGAAGACGCCGGCGTCGATGCGGTCGCCCTCGCGCACCGGGCGGGTGCGCGGAGTGATGCGGTGCTCCTGGAGCTTGGCGCTGATGAGCGCGAGCGTGAAGGTGGAGGCGATGATCGGGATGTCGCCCCGCTCCTTCAGGAGGTAGGGGACGCCTCCGATGTGGTCCTCGTGGCCGTGGGTGAGGACGATCGCCTCGACGTCCTTCAGACGCGAGCGGATCGCGGCGAAGTCGGGCAGGATCACGTCGATGCCGGGCTGGTTCTCCTCGGGGAAGAGGACGCCGCAGTCGACGATGAGCAGCTTGCCCTTGTGCTCGAAGACGGTCATGTTGCGACCGATCTCGCCGAGGCCACCGAGCGGGGTGATGCGCATCCCGCCCTTCTCGAGCGGCTTCGGGGTGGGGAGTTCGAGGTGGTGGCGTGCGGGCTTGGCGGTTCGGGTGTTTCTCATGAGTGCTTTCCGGTGAGGGAGGAGTCCGGGGCGTGCGGAGTGCGCGGTGCTGCGGAGTTCTCGGTAGAGGTGTCTCGCGCCCGCCGTGCCCCTCCGGCGGACGTGCGCGGAAGAGGCGGTGCGGGTGGTCGCGAGGGCGATCGGGGTGCGCGGAACGATCTGTCGTCCGCGGCTGCTGCTCCTAGCATGGCAGCGTTCGCTGGGACCGACCGACGAGACGCCGATATCGAGGTCCGACGGGACGACCAGGTTCCTCCGTGTCGACAATTCAGGATGGATGCGAGACCGCGACCGGAATCACGCGGATCCCGGCCCGCGGTCGCGAATCCATCCTGAATTGTTCACACGGACCTGCTGCGGCGTCAGCGCAGGGAGGCCAGCACGGCCTCGAGCTCGTCGACGGCGAAGTCGATCTCGTCGGCGGTGACGACCAGCGGGGGCGCGAGGCGGATCGTGGAGCCGTGGGTGTCCTTCGCCAGCACGCCGCGTGCCATCAGCGCCTCGCAGACCTCGCGGCCCGAGGCGAGCGACGGGTCGATGTCGATGCCTGCCCAGAGGCCCGCGCCGCGGACGGCGACGACCCCCCGGCCGACCAGCTTCGTCAGCCGCGCATGCAGCTGCTCTCCCCGCGCTCGGGCCATCGCCTGGTACTCGCCCGTGGCGAGCATCTCGACGACCGCGAGGCCCACGGCGGCGGCGAGCGGATTGCCTCCGAAGGTCGAGCCGTGCTGCCCGGGCTGCAGGACGCCCAGCACGTCGGCGTTCGCGACGACGGCCGAGACGGGGACGATGCCGCCGCCGAGGGCCTTGCCCAGCAGGTACACGTCGGGGACGACGCCGACCAGGTCGCAGGCGAAGGTCGCGCCGGTGCGGCCGAGGCCGGACTGGATCTCGTCGGCGATGAAGAGGACGCCCCGTCGCGAGGTGATCTCGCGCACGGCGGGCAGGTAGCCGGCGGGCGGCACGACGATGCCGGCCTCGCCCTGGATCGGCTCGATCAGCACGGCGACGGTGTCGTCGTCGATCGCGGCCTCGAGCGCCTCCGCGTCACCGAACGGGACGGTGCGGAACCCGGGGGTGAAGGGCGCGAAGCCCTCGCGCGCCTCCGCGTCGTCGCTGAACGAGATGATCGTGGTCGTGCGGCCGTGGAAGTTGCCCGCCGCGACGATGATGTTCGCGCGGCCGGGAGTGACGCCCTTCACGCGGTAGCCCCAGGCGCGGGCGACCTTGATGCCCGACTCCACCGCCTCCGCGCCGGTGTTCATCGGGAGGACCATGTCCTTGCCCGCGAGGGCGGCGAGCGCCGTCACGAACGGGCCGAGTCTGTCGTTGTGGAACGCGCGGCTCGTCAGGGTGACGCGCGCGAGCTGCGCGCGCGCCGCCTCCAGCAGCACCGGGTGCGAGTGCCCGAAGTTGACGGCGGAGTAGGCGGCCAGGCAGTCGAGGTAGCGGCGCCCCTCGACGTCGGTGATCCAGGCGCCCTCGCCGGTCGCGGCGACGACCGGCAGCGGGTGGTAGTTGTGCGCGGCGTGCGCCTCCTCCTCGGCGATGAGGGTGGCGGAGCGGTTCGCGGTGTCGGTGATGCTCATGTCGTTCCTCCTCCGGACGATCTCGGCGTCAGCGCCGCAGCTCGAGCGTGCAGCACTTGACGCCGCCGCCTCCGAGCAGCAGCTCGGAGAGGTCGACGCCGATCGGGTTGTAGCCGCGCTCGCGCAGCTGGCGCTCGAAGCCGGTCGCCCGGGCGGCGATGACCACGTTGAGTCCGTCCGAGAACGAGTTGAGCCCGAGCACCGAGGCGTCCTCCTCCGAGACGAGGATCGCGTCGGGGTAGAGCTCGCGGAGGACGCGGTTGCCCTCGTCGCTGAACGCGCTCGGGAGGTAGGCGATGGTCGTGTCGTCGAGCACCGCGATCGCCGTGTCGAGGTGGTAGAACGACGGATTCACGAGCTCGAGGGTCACCACCTCGCGGCCGAAGACCCGCGCCACCTCGGCGTGCGAGTCCGAGGCGGAGCGGAATCCGGTGCCCGCGAGGATGCGCTCGCCGACGAGGAGGAAGTCTCCCTCGCCCTCGTTGACCTCCTCGGGGACGCGCACGTCGAAGCCGGCCTCGCCGAACCAGCGCATGTAGGTGGGGCCCTCCGGCTGGCGCTCGGGATAGGTGAAGGAGGCGCCGTAGGCGATGCCGTCGATCACGAAGCCGCCGTTCGCCGCGTAGACCATGTCGGGCAGGCCCGGCTCCGGGTCGATCAGCTGCACGTCGAAGCCCAGGCCCACGTAGGTGTCGTACAGCGTCTGCCACTGGCGGAGCGCGAGCGCGGTGTCGGTGGGGATCGCCGGGTCCATCCACGGATTGATCCGGTAGACGACGGTGAAGTGCTCGGGGCGGCACATCAGGATCGACTTGGCGACGGGGGTTCGGCCGGGTGCGGTGGAGAGCACAGCGGTTTCGGTCATTCGAGTCCTCCTGCGGAAGGGTTCGGATGAGCGGACCGGGTCCAGTGGCTCCGGGCCCCGCGGAGGATCATGCGGGGTGGAGCACGCTCGGCCCCAGTCTGGCACGCGCGGATCCTGCGATACCCGCCGTCGGGCGCATCATCGCCGCGTAGGGGACGGCCCGCGCGCACGCCTCGTGCTCGAAGGCCGTCCCGCGAGGGTCACCGCGCGCTGCGGTCCGCTGCGGGTCGGCGCCGGAGGGACGCATCGGCGACCTCGGGTCCGCGGTAGACCATGTCCATCGCGCCGATGCTCTCGCCGGGCGCGACGATCGCGTCGATGCGGTCGAGGATCTCGTCCGACAGCGACACCTCGGCGCCGGCGAGCGTGTCCTCCAGCTGCTCCATCGTGCGGGGTCCGGCGATCGCCGAGGTGACTCCCGGGTGCGCGACGGTGAAGGCCATCGCCAGGTGCGTGAGGGGGATGCCGACCTCCTCCGACAGCGCGATCAGCTGCTCGATCGCGGCGAGTCGGCGATCGTCGCGGAAGTGGGTCATCCCCGTGCTCGCGCGGAAGTTGTCGTTCGCCTGCCCCGCGCGGTACCGGCCGGAGAGCGCGCCGCCGGCGAGCGGGCTGTAGACGAGGGCGCCCATCCCGTAGCGCTGGAGGGTGGGGAGGATCTCGCGCTCGATCTCACGGTCGAGGATCGAGTAGTTCGGCTGCTCGGTGCGGAAGCGCTCGAACCCGCGGCGCTCGGACGCCCACTGCGCCTCGACGATCTCGGAGCCGCGCATGGAGGAGGTGCCGATCGCGCGGACCTTGCCCTGCCGGACCAGATCGGTGAGGGCCGAGAGCGTCTCCTCGACGTCGGTCTCGGTGTCGGGCCGGTGCAGCTGGTAGAGGTCGATGTGGTCGGTCCGGAGGTTCCGCAGCGAGCGCTCGACGGCCTGCATGATCCACCGGCGGGACGCACCGCGGTGGTTCACATCGTCGTCGACGGGCCCCCAGAACTTCGTCGCGAGCACGACCTGGTCGCGACGGCCGACCAGCGCCTCGCCCACGACCTCCTCGGAGTCGCCGTAGCGGTCGGCGGTGTCGATGACGGTGATCCCGGCGTCGAGAGCGCGGTGGATGATCCGCACGCCCTCCGAGCGCTCGGGGTTGCCGAACGAGCCGAGCATCATCGCCCCGAGGGCGTAGGGGGTCACCTTGATGCCGGTGCGGCCGAGAGTGCGGTACTGCATGAGTTCCTCCGGTAGAGTCCGTTGCGGAACACCGTTCCGCTCTCACCGACTATACGGAACATTGTTCCGGAAAGGCAAGGACACGCCTCCGTGAACGCCGCCGCCCCGCGTCCGACCCGCGCCGACGCCCTGCAGAACCTGAGCACGCTGATCGTCGCCGCCCGCACCGTCTTCGCGCGCTCGGGAGTCGACGCGCCGGCGCGCGAGATCGCCGCGGAGGCGGGGGTGGGCGTGGGCACCCTCTACCGGCACTTCCCGAACCGGGCGGCACTCGTCGCGGCCGTGTTCACCAGCGAGATCGACGCGACCGCGGCCGCTGCCGCCGACCTCCTGACCGAGCACGACGCCGGGACGGCACTCGACCTGTGGGTCACCCGCTTCACGGAGTTCGTCGCGACCAAGCAGGGCCTCTCGGCCGCGCTGCGCTCGGGCGACCCGGCGTTCGACAGCCTCCCCGCCGCCTTCACGTCCACGCTCGGCCCCGCGATCCGCTCGCTCCTCGAGGCGGCGGAGGAGGAGGGCGCCATCCGCGCCGGCGTCGACCCGCTCGAGCTGCTCCAGGCGATCGGCGACCTGAGCCACCGCGCGCCGTCGGCCGACGGCTCGCCCAACCCAATGGTGCGCCTGCTGCTCGACGGGCTGCGCCTGCGCTCCTGACGCTCGGGCCGCAGCGTCGGGAGCGGGTGATGCGGGAGGATGCCGGTATGGAGATCCCCCGGGCGGTCGGTGCGAGGTTCCGGGCGGAGATCACCCGACGGGACCCCTCGGCGGCCGAGTGGCTCGAGCGCCTCCCCGGCGTGTGGACGGAGCTGTCCGCCGAGTGGCACCTGGAGGCGGTCGGCACGGCGAGGGCGGGCGCGACCTCGCTCGTGGTGCCCGTCGTCACTCCCAGCGGCGTCCGGGCCGCCCTCAAGCTGGTGAGCCCCGTGATGTCGATGGACGCCGAGGCGGCGGCGCTGAGCGCGTTCGGCGGCCGGGGAGCGGTGACCCTCCTCGAGGCCGACTCCGCTCGGCGGGCCGTGCTGCTGGAGTGGATCGACGGCCCCTCGCTCGCCGAGACGGCGGACAGGGGCGCGGCGATGTCGATCGCCGGACGGCTCACCACGGAACTGGCGGCCGCGACCCCACCGTCCGGCGCTCCCCGTCTCGCCGGGCAGACCTCCGGCTGGATCAGGCAGCTGCGCGCTCAGCACGAGGACGCGCGACGAGCGGGCACCGCTCTGCCGGAGCAGCACCTGAAGCTGGCGACCGAGATCATCCGGCAGCTCGCCGCCGACGGCACGACGACCCTCACCCACGGCGATCTCAGCCTGTCGAACATCCTGCAGGCGGCCCCCGATCGGTGGGTGGCCGTCGACCCGGCGCTCCTCGTCGGGACGGCGGCGAACGAGGCGCACACGGTCGTCCGCGGCCTCCTCCCCACCGCCATCGAGGCGGAGGATCCGCTCCGGCTCCTCGGCGACTGGGCCCGTCGCTTCACCGAGGCGGCGGGCGTCGACCACTCGCTCGCCCAGGCCCTGTCGTTCGCCCGGTTCGTGTCGTCGTACTACTGGGAGTCGCAGCATCGGGGCGCACCCGCCGACGTGGCGGCCCTGCGGCGGGCGGCGCTGCTGCTGGCGCGCTCGCTCTGAGCGGGGCGGCGCCTCCGGAGGGGTGGATCGCCGGGCCGTGGCAGCCCAGCGGCCGCCGCGGTAGAAACGGAGGGGGCCGCCCTCGGCCCCGACGAGAGGTGGACCCGTGATCGATCGCGACGGACTGGCGACGTTCCTCCGACGCAGGCGCGAGTCGCTGCAGCCCGAGGACGTGGGGCTCACCCGCGGGCAGCGCCGCCGCACCGCGGGGCTCCGACGCGAGGAGGCGGCAGGCCTCTGCCACATGTCGACCGACTACTACGCGCGCCTCGAACGCGGCACGGGGCCGCAGCCGTCGGAGCAGATGATCGCGTCGATCGCGCAGGGCCTGCACCTCTCGCTCGGTGAGCGCGACCACGTCTTCCGCCTCGCCGGCCACACTCCCCCGCCGCGCGGAGTCGCCGGCGACCACATCGCGCCGGGGCTGCTGCGGATCCTCGACCGCCTGCAGGACACCCCCGCCGAGATCATCACCGAGCTCGGCGAGACCCTGAGGCAGACACCGCTCGGCGCGGCGCTCACCGGAGACGCGTCCGAGCGCACCGGGCCCGCGCGCAGCATCGGCTACCGCTGGTTCACCGACCCGGCGGTGCGGGAGTCGTACGCCGAGGAGGATCGGGCGCTCCTCTCCCGGGTCTACGTCGCGGGCCTCCGCGAGATCGCCACCCTGCGCGGACCGGGCTCCCGGGCGGCGCAGCTCGTCGAGCTCGTGGCGGCGAGGAGCGAGGAGTTCCGCACGCTGTGGGACGCGCACGAGGCCGGACTCCGGCCGCCGGCGACGAAGCGCTTCGTGCACCCGTCGGTGGGGCTGATCGAGCTCGAGTGCCAGACGCTGCTCGATCCGGAGCAGTCGCACCGGCTCCTCGTCTACACGGCGGTGCCCGGCAGCGAGAGCGCCGAGAAGCTCGAGCTGCTCTCGGTGGTCGGATCGCTGGTCTGAGCGTCGCGACCGGTGGATCGCGGATCCACGGATCGGCGGGCCCTGCCTCCGCTCGGCGGACCGGCCGAGCATGGGATCAGACGGCCCCAGCGGCCGACCGCAGCCACCGACCGAGGAGTCGCCATGTCACGCACCGCCGAGATCACCCTGCCCGATCTGACCGGGAGGCTCGCCGTCGTCACCGGCGCGAGCGACGGCATCGGGCGGGTCATCGCCACCCGCCTCGCCCGCGCCGGAGCCGAGGTCGTCCTCCCCGTCCGGTCGGCCGCGAAGGGCGAGGCGGCCGTCGAGGGGATCCGCCGTGCGGCCCCGGGGGCGACGGTGAGCACGCGCTCGCTCGACCTGTCCTCGCTCCGCTCCGTCTCGGCGCTGGTCGAGCGCCTCCTCGAGGAGGGTCGCCCCGTCGACCTGCTGATCAACAACGCCGGAGTGATGCAGCCGCCCGAGCGGCAGGTGACCGAGGACGGCTTCGAGCTGCAGTTCGGGACCAACCATGTCGGGCACTTCGCGCTGACCCTGGGGCTGCTGCCGCTCCTGCGCGACGGCGGCGCGCGGGTCGTGCACCAGACGAGCATCGCCGCACGCAGCGGCTCGATCGTCTGGGACGACCTGAACTCCGAGAAGGACTACCGCGTGATGACGGCGTACGTGCAGTCGAAGATCGCGGTCGCCCTCTTCGCACTCGAGCTCGACGCCCGGAGCCGCGCGGCCGGCTGGGGGATCACCAGCACTCTCGCGCACCCCGGGGTGTCGCCGACGAATCTGCTGGCCGCGCAGCCGGGCCTCGGGCGCCGGAAGGAAATGGGCAGCCGCCGGTTGATCCGGGGCCTCGCGCGGATCGGCGTCGCGGGCACCGTCGAGAGTGCGGCGCAGCCTGCCCTGCTGGCGGCGATCGCCGCGGAGGGCGGCGGGTTCTACGGCCCGACCCGCGTGATCGGAGGGCCGGCCGCCCGTCGGGAGCTGTGGGCTCCGATGCGCAGCGCGGACGACGCGCGCCGGCTGTGGGAGGTCTCGGAGAGCCTGGTGGGGAGCCGCTTCACGGGCTGAGGGGCGGTGCGGGCGCTGTGCGGCGTGGGGTGCTGTGCGGCGGCGGGCGCTTCTGCACCGCTCGTCCACTCCTCCACAGGGGCGGATCGGTGACGTCGTGTCCGGGAGGGTGGCCACGAGCCTCCTGGTGTCGGTGGTCCCTGGTTCAATACGTGTATGACGGACGATGCAGGAGCGGCGGAGGCGGCGCTCGCCGGCGTGCGCGAGCACAGCGACCGCGCGGGCGTGCTCTCGCGCTCGATCGCACCGATCCTCCTGCAGGCCGCGGAGGAGCTCCACGCGGCGTACCGGGCGGCGCTCGCGTGCCCGGAGGCGTTCGCTCGGGGCCGCACGCGCAGCGAGTCGCGTGATCTGGTCGAGCGGTCCATCCGCGCCGAGTTCGCGGTCGCTCTCGGAGTGTCGGAGCCGGTCGCGTCGCGCCGGCTCGAGCAGGCGCAACTGCTCCTCGAAGACCTGCCGGCGACCCGCGCCGCTCTCGCCGAAGCCCGGATCCACTGAGACTCCGGCCGGCTGATCTGCGCCATCGCGGCCACCCTCCCCGTCACCTCGCGAGCCGCACTCGACACGCGCGCCGCGGAGGCTGCGCTCGGAATGACGCCGACCCAGCTGCGACGCGCCCTGGCGCGATGGCGGGAGGAGCTGCACGAGCAGCCCCTCACCGAGCGGCACTCCCTCGCGCGCCGAGACCGCGCCGTCTGGGTCGGTGCGGAGGTGGACGGGATGGCCACGCTCTGCGCCCACCTCCCGGCGCCGGCCGCGCTCGGCGCGTTCGACCGCCTCGACCGGATCGCACGCCTCCTCCGCGACGGCAGTGATGACGGCAGCACCGGCAGCAGCGGAGGCGAGGAGCGCACCCTCGCGCAACTGCGCGCCGACGCGCTGACCGACCTCCTCTGCGATGGCGACGTCACCGGCACGACCCCCGTCGACCGCGACGCCGACCGCCCGGCGCCCGCCTTCGTGCCCGGAGTGCGCGCTGAGATCCGGTTGACCCTGCCCGCGAGCACCGCGGCGGGACTCGACGACACCGCCGCGGACCTCGACGGCTACGGACCCGTCCCCGCCGACCTCGCCCGCGAGCTGGTCGCCGCTGGCGCCTCCTTCACCCGGGTCCTCACCGACCCGCAGACCGGCACCGTCAACTCCGTCGGACGCACCCACCGCCTTCCGCCCCCGCGGATGCGGCTCCACCTCCAGCTGCGCGATCAGACCTGTCGCTTCCCCGGCTGCACCCGCCCCGCCTCCCGCGCCGAAGCCGACCACACGATCGAATGGCGCAACGGCGGCCCCACCACCCTCCACAACCTCGCGAGCCTCTGCGTCGCCCACCACCACGTCCGCCACGGCGACCGCTGGACCTACACCCTCCACCCCGACGGCACCGCCGAATGGACCACCCCCACCGGACGCCGCGTCACCACCCGGCCACCCGCCCTCCCCGGCCGACCACCCGAACCACCCCCACGCCCACACTTCGACGACCCACCACCCTTCTGAGCCACCCGCGCGACGCGGGTCTCGATACGCCGCTGCGCGCCCGCTTACTCGACCAGCAGGCAGCGGAGGGGAAGCGCTCGTCGCTCGTCGCCCGCCCCGCCTGCTGGTCGAGTAGCCGCCGCCGGCGGCGTATCGGGACCCACCTCTCGACGAACGTCGGCCGCATGCCCGATCTCCCCCGGTGTCCAAGGGCACGCCCGCATCGGAAGCTGCACCCCGGAAGCCGCACACGCAGGTCAGAGCATCGCCGTCAGCACGCCCCCATCGGCGCGGATCGCCGCCCCGTTCGTCGCCGAGGCGAGCGGGCTCGCGAGATAGACGGCGAGGCTCGCGATCTCCTCCGGCTCGATGAACCGCTCGAGGAGCGATGTGCGGTTCGCGGCGATGATCGCCGCCCTCATCTGCTCCTCCGGCAGCCCGTTCGCCGAGGCGAGGTGCCGGACGGCGTCGGCCACGCCGTCGGAGTAGGTCGGTCCACCGAGGATCGTGTTCACCGTCACGCCCGTCCCCCGGGTGAGCTTCGCGAGACCGTTGCCCAGAGCGAGCACGGCCGCCTTCGTCACTCCGTAGTGCGTCATGTCGCCCGGGACGTTCACGCCCGACTCGCTCCCGACGAACAGGACGCGGCCCCGACCGGCATCGATCATCCGCGGGAGCAGCGCCCGCGACAGGCGCACCCCGCTCATCACGTTGACGTCGAAGAACCGCGACCAGTCGGCGTCGGTGATGTCGGCGAACGGCGCCACCTCGAAGAGCCCGGCGTTGTTCACGAGCACGTCGACGTCGCCGATCGCACCGATCAGGCGCCCGGTCTCGGAGGCGTCCGCGAGGTCGGCCGCGATCCCCGACACGACGGCGCCCGTGACCTCCCGCCCGAGCCTCTGCACCGACTCCTCGACCCTGCGCTCGTCCCGGCCGTTGACCACCACCTCGGCGCCCTCCCGGAGGAAAGCCCGCGCGATCGCGAAGCCGATCCCCTGCGTGGAGCCGCTGATGAAGACGCGGGAGGCCGCGAGCTGGAGATCCATGGAGGTGTTCCGTTCTGTCGGAAAGTGTCGTCGCTTACTTGCCTGAGCAAGCAGAACGCTAACGGCCGTTCCTTGCTCAGTCAAGCAACCGGTATCCTCGGAGGATGGCTGGACCTGACGATCACCGAGCACTCGACGGCGCCGACCTCGAGAGCTGGACCGCCTTCGCGACGGTGCTGGAGTGGCTCCCGCCGGCGCTCGACGCCGCCCTCGCCCGTGAGGTCGATCTGACGCACTTCGAATACGGGATCCTCTATGCGCTGGCCGGCGCACCCGGCCGCGCTCTGCGCATGAGCACGCTCGCCGAGTACTCGAACAGCTCGCTGTCGCGGCTGTCGAGGGCGGTGTCCCGGCTCGAGGGGCGCGGGTGGGTGGCGCGGCGCCCCGACCCGGACGACGGGCGGTCCACCCTGGCGGGCCTCACTGACGACGGTCACGCCGTCTTCGCCCGCGCGACCCCCGTGCACGAGCAGACGGTCAGGAGGCTCGTCCTCGACCCCCTCACGAACGCCCAGCGCCGCCAGCTGAGGGAGATCAGCGCCCGCATCCAGCGCTCCATCCGCCCGACCGGCAGCGTGCCCCTGATGGGGGGCGGGACGGCGTCTCGGCGGGCGACCTCGAAGGACATCGACGGCTAGCATTCAGGCACCGTGTCCGCCGCGGTCCGCCGCGGATCCTCTCGAAAGATCTGCTGTGACCACACGCCGCCGCCGGCCCCTCGCCCCCCTCACCTCCGCACTCGGCCTCGTCGCCGCACTGCTCGCGACCGGACTCGCCGCCGGTCCCGCGTCGGCCGCGCCGGCTCCCGCCCCGATCGCCGACCGCGACTCCCTCTCGGCGGGGCAGAAGGTCGCCCGCGAGACCGTGACGGCCGACGACGCGGCCGCCGAGGTCGTCCTGTCGGGCACGATCGCGCTCGAGGGCGTCGACGACGCGCACCCCGCCCCCGTCGGGGCGGCCTACAGCATCCGGGTCGAGAACGACGCGTTCGAGACCGTGCAGACGGTCACGACGGAGTCGGCGTTCTCGATCACCCTGCCGGGAGGCGAGAACTACTACCTCCGCGCCGAGGTGGTCGGCGCCTCCGCCTGGTACCCCGTCTGGTTCGGCGACGACACCCCGATCGACCTCGAGGCGGATCCCCTGGCCGTCAGCACGGCGGGGATCACGATCACCCTCCCGCGCACGGCGCCGGTGTCGGGCGCCGTGACCGCTGCGGCGATCGCGGGAGTCTCGACCACGGCCCTCGAGGTCGAGGCCTGGTGGTACGAGGCCGACGGCGGCGCCTTCTACCCGTTCGACGAGACGTCGGCCGCCGGCGCTCCGGGCACCGCGGTGCCCTGGGCGCTCGACGGCGACTCCGCCCTCCCCACCGGGACCTATGTGTTCCGCTCGGCCGAGGACGGCTACCCGAGCTACGACGACCAGTACTACTCGAACCTCCCCCGCCTCGACGAGAGGGCGCTCACGACGGTCCCCGTCGCCGGGCGCACGGGAGTCGACTTCGCGCCGAGGACCTACGGGTCGGCCGTCACGCGCCTCTCGGGCTCCGACCGGTACGCGACCGGAGTCGCGGTCACGACGTCGACGTTCGACACGGTGCCCGTCCTCTACGTCGCCAGCGGCGGCAACTGGCCCGACGCGCTCAGCGCCGGCCCGGCCGCTGCCGTCCAGAACGGAGCGCTGCTGCTGACCGATCCCGACGAGCTGCCCGAGGTGGTGGCCGCCGAGATCGTGCGCCTCGAGCCGCAGCGCATCGTCGTCGTGGGCAGCTCGCTCTCGGTGAGCGACGCCGTCCTCGCCGAGATCGACGCTCTGACGGACGCCGAGGTCGAGCGCATCGCGGGCTCCGACCGCTACGACACCTCGCGCAAGCTGGTCGCCGACGCCTTCCCCGACGGCTCCTACGACACCGTGTTCCTCGCCACCGGCACGAACTTCCCCGATGCGCTGTCGGTCGCCCCGATCGCCGGCCGTCTGAAGCAGCCGGTGCTCCTGGTCGACGGCGCGAAGGGGTCGCTCGACGAGCCGACCAGGGCGGCCCTGGCCGCGCTCGGCGCGACCGATGGGCGCCTCCTCGGCGGCACGCCCTCGATCTCGCAGGGCGTCCAGACCAGCCTGGAGGCGTCGAGTCTCGTGCAGAACGTCGCGCGCATCGCGGGCACCGACCGGCACGACACGAGCCGCCTGCTCAACGACGCCTATCCTCCGTCTCCCCTCACCGACGAGGTGTTCCTCGCCGCGGCCGGAGGCTTCGCCGACGCCCTCGCCGTCGGCCCGGTCGCCGCGGCGGTCGGCGCTCCGCTCTACCTGAGCGAGTCGACCTGCCTCCCGCGCGCCACCCGCGCCGAGATGCAGGACCACGACCTCGACTACGTGACGCTGCTGGGCAGCAGGCTCACGCTGTCGGCGGCTCTGGAGTCGCTCACGGTCTGCTGATCGCGGCAGGCTCCGCCGGCACGGAGTGGTTCTGCTCAGTCGCAGCCGGGAAGCGGGCGGCCGCGGGAGGCCGCGGCTAGCATTCGGAGCAGTCGAGAGGCCCTCCGCCGCCGGCGCACCGCCAGGCTCCGACCAGGACCACGAGAGGTCTCCCGTGCACACCGACCGCCGCCGTTCGCGACGCCCGTTCCTCCCCGCGGCCGGAGGCGCCGCCGCAGTTGCCCTCGCGCTGCTCGGGGGCTTCTCGGCGGGCTCTCCCGCCGCTGCCGCTGCCGCCGACTCGATCGTGCTCTCGGGCACCATCTACGTCGATGACGCCGACGAGGCGCACCCCGAGCCGAGCGGCGAGGCCTACCGAGTGCAGGCCGTGAACGAGGACTCGGTCGTCGTGAAGCAGATCGTGACGGGAGCGGAGTACTCGATGAGCCTGCCCGGCGGGCACAGCTACGCCCTCCGAGCCGAGGTCGTCGACGACCCGACCTGGTATCCGACCTGGTCGGGCAGCACTCCGATCGAGGAGGACGCCTACCGCCTCGAGGCCGGCGACGACGACCTCTCCCTCTTCCTCGGACGCACGGCCCCGATCTCGGGCGACGTGACCGCGGCAGCGATCCCGGGTGTCACCGCCCCCGAGTTCGTCGTCGAAGCCTGGTGGCTGGGCGAGACCGAGGTGTACCGTCTCGCCACCGCCCGGGTCCGGGCGACTCCCGGGGTCGCCACGCCCTGGTCGTTCGCCGGAGCGGAGCAGCTGCCCGTCGGCACCTACGTGTTCCGCATCGTCGGAGCCGGGTATCCGGACTACGACGCCGAGTACTACCCCGAGACGAACTCGGCGGACAAGTACTCGAACACCTTCCTCGACGTGGACGGGCTCGCCGACATCGACTTCACGCCGACGGCCTACGATTCGCACGTCGAGCGGATCGCCGGCGGTGATCGCTACGCGACCGCGGTCGAGCTGACGCGATCCGACTACGGCCCGGGCTACATGCCCGTGCTGTACCTCGCCAGCGGAGAGAACTGGCCCGATGCGCTGAGCGCCGGGCCCGCGGCCAGCCACCAGAGCGGCGCGCTGCTGCTCACCGATCCGAGGACCCTGCCCGCGGTGGTCGCCGACGAGATCACCCGCCTCGAACCCGACCGCATCGTCGTCGTCGGCGGCCCCGGGTCGGTGAGCGAGGCCGTTCGGAGGAGCGTCGACGCTCTCACGGACGCACCGGTCGAGCGCATCGCCGGCGCCGACCGCTACGAGACCTCGCGGCTCCTCGTCGAGGACGCCTTCGAGGGCGAGTACGACACCGTGTTCCTCGCGACCGGCACCGCGTTCCCCGACGCCCTCTCGGTCGCCCCGATCGCCGGGAGCCGCAGTGAACCCGTGCTCCTGGTCGACGGCGCTCGCGGATCCCTCGACGAACCGACACGACGGGCCCTCGAGCGCCTGTCTCCCGGAGTCGGCCAGCTGCTGGGGAGCACCCCCTCGATCTCGGCCGGGATCGAATCCGACCTGACGGAGTCGGGGCTCGTCGATCGCGTCGACCGCATCGGCGGCGCGGACCGTCACGACACGAGCAGGCTCCTCAACGCCCGCTACCCGTCGAGCCTCGGCAACAACAGGGTCTATCTCGCCTCCGCAACGGGTTTCGCCGACGCCCTGGCGGCCGGACCCGTCGTGTCCGGCTGGGGAGCGAGGCTGTACCTCAGCGAGCCCGGATGCGTCCCGCGTGCCACCCGGGTGCAGCTCCAGTCGCTCTACCTGGACGACGTGACGCTGCTCGGCGGCACGCCCACCCTCTCGCCGGCCGTCGCTCGACTGACCACCTGCTGACCCAGCCGATCCCACCCGGACGGGGGACGGGGCCCGAGTCCCCGCCCATTAGCATTCAGAACATCGTGTCCTCCGCGGCCCGCCGCGACGACCAGAAAGCACCCCTGTGACTCCTCTCCGCCGTCGGCCCGCTGCCCGACTGCTCGCGCTCTCCCTCTCCTCGCTCGCGATCGGAGCGCTCGCCGTGACCGGGCTCGCCGCTCCGGCCGTCGCCGCCGAGGCCGCCTCCGCGCAGGTCACCGGAAGGATCACCTCGCCCGCGAGCGTGCCCGGCAGCCACCGCTACGTCGTGCAGGCGTGGTCGATCGACGCCGATCTCGAGGACTCCGTCCTCGCCGCCTCGACGACCACGACCGTCGACGCCGGAGCCACCGGCGACTACACCCTCCCCACCCTCCCGTCCGGCTCCTACGTCGTCCGCGTCCTCGAGCAGCCCGCCGGCTCCGGCGTCCCCTCCGTCGGCGACGAGTTCTGGCAGGACACCGACTGGGTCGGCTCCGCCCAGGACGTCGAGGTGGGCGAGAGCGCCGTCTCAGGCATCGACTTCACGCCGAGCCCCTACTTCTTCTCGTCGCAGCGCGTGCAGGGCAGCGACCGCTACGGCACCTCCGTCGCGACCACGCAGGCCTTCGAGCCCGGCGTGCCCGTGCTCTACATCGCCAGTGGCGCGGGCTGGGCCGACGCGCTGAGCGCCGGACCGGCCGCCGCCGTCCAGGGCGGCGCGCTCCTGCTGACCGACCCCGACGTGCTGCCGGCCGCGGTCGCGAGCGAGATCACGCGCCTCGCGCCGCTGAAGACGGTCGTCGTCGGCAGCGCGCTGACGGTGTCGACCGCGGTCTACTCCCAGATCGAGGCCCTCGTCGGCGAGATCGATCGCGTCGGCGGCACCGACCGCTACGACACCTCGCGACAGCTGGTCGCCGGGGCGTTCCCGTTCTCGACGGCCGACGAGGTCTTCCTGGCCACCGGGGGCAACTTCCCCGACGCCCTCTCGGTCGCTCCCGTCGCCGGCCGGTCCGGTTCGGCGGTGCTCCTCGTCGACGGCGCGAAGGACGGCCTCGACGCCGCGACAACGGATGCGGTGGAACGCCTCGACGCGACGACCGCCGTCGTCATCGGCCAGGAGCCGTCGATCTCGGCCGGCATCGAGGCCGACCTGGTCTCCTCCGGTGCCGTCGACGAGACGACGCGCATCGGCGGACCGAGCCGCTACGCGACGAGCCGCCTGGTGAACGAGGCGTACCCGCCGGCCCCGCTCGTCGACACCACCTACCTCGCCTCGGGCGAGGGCTTCGCCGACGCCCTCTCGGGAGCGACGGTCGCGGCGGCGCAGGGCTACCCGATCTCGCTGAGCTACCCGGCCTGCGTCCCCGGCGAGACGGTCGACTCGCTGAAGCGCCTGCACGTCGACACCGCGTTCGTGCTCGGCAGCGAGCTGACCCTGTCGCGCGCGGTGAGCACCGTCACCGCCTGCTGATCACGTGAGCACCTCAGGCCTCGCGAGCACCTCGGGCCGCGCCCTCCTCGTCGGCATCGAGACCGGAGGGACGAAGGTCGTCGCCGCCGTGGCGGCCGCGGCCGCTCCCGATCGCCTCCTCGCGACGACGACCCTCCCGACGCGCGGCCCGGAGGAGACGCTCGGCGAGCTCGCCGAGTTCGTGCGCGGCCACGGAGCGGACGGCACGGTCGCGGCCGTCGGCGTCGCCTCCTTCGGCCCCCTCGACATCGACCCCGCGTCTCCCGGCTACGGGCGCCTCACCTCGACGCCCAAGCGGGGGTGGGAGGGGGCCGACGTGCTCGCCCCGCTCCGAGCGGCCGCTCCGGGCGCCCCGCTCGCCCTCGTCACCGACGTCAACGGAGCGGCGCTCGGCGAGGCGCGCTGGGGCGCCGCCGTGGGCGAGCCCGACTTCGCCTACCTCACGGTCGGCACCGGAGTCGGCGGCGGCATCATCGCCGACGGCCGCCTCCTTGCGGGCAGCGGCTGGCCCGAGGTCGCCCATCTGCTGCCCCGCCGGCACCCGGAGGACCGCTTCGCCGGCACGTGCCCCTTCCACGGCGACTGCGTCGAGGGGCTCGTCGCGGGCCCGGCGATCGCGGCGCGCTGGGGAGTCGACGGCTCGCGCCTCGATCCGGACGACGCGGCCGCGAACCTCCGCTTCAGCTCCTACTACCTCGCGCAGCTCGTGACGACGCTGGCCTACGTGACCGGGGTGCGCCTGGCGATCCTCGGCGGCGGAGTCTCGAAGACGCCCGGCCTGGTGCCCGCGGTCGAGGCCGAGGTGGAGCGCCTCATGGGCGCACCGGGCGCCACAGGAACGGCGGGCGGGCGCCTCCGCATCGTGCGGCCGGCGCTCGGCGACGAGTCGGGCGTGCGCGGCGCCGTCTCGCTCGCCGAGTCGCTCCTGCACTGAGCGTCTCCTGCGCTGAGCCTCTCCTGCACTGAGACGGGCGACGTCCGCGAGGGGCCCGTCACCGCGCACCCGACAGGAGCGCCGCGACGTCGGCCCGGATGGCGTCGTAGTCGGGGTCGCTCGGGATCACCAGGGGCGGCACCAGTTCGAGCGTGCCGACGGGCTGCGCGCTCGCTCGGAGGGCGAGCGCGAGGAGGGAGCCCAGCGCGCCCCGCGGCACATCGGTCGTGAGGACGCTCGAGGCGGTCCGCGCGAGCGCCGGGAACCTCGCGAGGACGTTCAGCGGATCGAGGCGCTCGAGGATCGCGTTCTGCACCTCGCGCTGGCGCAGCATCCGGTCGTAGTCGCCGCCGCCGCTGCCGTACCGCGAGCGGGCGTAGGCGAGAGCGTTGGAGCCGTCGAGGTGGTGCGCCCCGGGGGTGAGCCAGGCGTTGACCCCCTGCAGCCGCCCCTCCTCGTCCAGCACACCGCCGAAGGGGAGGTCCTCCGACCCGGTGTAGGTGATGTCCACTCCTCCGAGGGCGTCGATCAGATCGGCGAAGCCCTGCATGTCGATGAGCACGAAGTACTGCACCGGCACACCGAGCACGCCGCTCACCGCGTCGCGCATGCCCTCGATGCCCGGTGAGCTCCCCCTCGCCTCGGCGTCCGGGTAGAGCTCCGGCTCCTTCAGCTGCACCTCGGTGTAGACGGAGTTGAGCTGGCAGGTGTCGACGGCGCAGTCCTCCGCCGGATAGCCGTCGGGATAGAGCTCCGCCAGCGGGGAGTCGGCGGGGAACGGGAACTTCTGGAGGTCGCGGGGCAGGCCGATGACGACCGCCTCCCCGGTCTGCTCATCGATCGACACCACCGAGATGCTGTCGGGGCGCAGCCCGTCGCGATCCTCTCCGGCGTCGCCCCCGAGCAGCAGGACCGTGGAGCGCCCGTCGACCGGCGCGACCGCCGCACTGTCGCCGAAGACGGTCGAGAGCAGCCCCCTCGACACTCCCACCAGGTGCGCGGTGTACCCGGTCGACCCCGCGGAGAGGACGATCGCCAGGGCCGCGGCGGCCGCGATCAGCGGTCGCGCGGTCGGCCCGACCCTGATCAGGCAGACGAGCCGCAGGGTGTCGAGGGTCAGGATCGCCCAGAGCAGTCCGTAGAAGACGAGGAGCGCCTGGAGGACGAGGAGCGGGACGTCAGAGGTGAGGAGGGTGAGGAGAGCGGTCGGGAGGACGAGGGCTGCGCCCGCCAGGAGGGCGAGCGCCGCCCAGAGCGCGAGGGTCGCCGCCACGCCGAGGCGACCGAGGCGCCTCGACCCGGCGAGCACCTGGGCGGAGCCGGGAAGGACGACGGCGAGGACGAGGAGCCACCAGCCCCGGCGCGTCATCACGGCGCTCGATCCGGAGTCGGGGTACCGCATCGGCAGCGCCGTCGTCGTCACCGCAGGACCTCTCGCATCCGGTACTCCTCTTCGTCCCGTGCGGGACGGGCCACGCCACCGCCGTCCGCCAGTGTGCCATATCGGTATGGTCACTCGAACGTGAGAACTGCTCGCGTGCGAAGACAGCGAAGGACACGGACGATGACGAAGAGAAGCACTCGACCGGGGCGGCGCGGCGCCTCACTGCTGGGCGCGTCGATGCTGGCGGCGACTCTGCTCAGCGGCGCGGTCGCCTCCAGCGCGGCAGCCGACACCCTCTCGTGCTCGGCGGGTCGCTCCACGGTGTCGACCTCGGTCTCGAGCCGGGACTTCCCCAACGGCGGACTCTGCCTCGTGAACGGGCGCTACAAGGCCGTCTACCAGACGGACGGCAACCTCGTCGTCTACCGCAGCTCGACCGCGACCTGGAGCAGCGGGACGGCGGGCAGAGGGGCGAGCAAGATCGCCCTGCAGGGCGACAGCAACCTCGTCGTCTACAACGGCGGAGCAGCCCTGTGGGCCTCGAACACCGGCTCCGGGAAGCGCTGGAACGACACCACCCTGGCGATGCAGACCGACGGCAACCTCGTCCTCTACGGCGTGGGCGACGGCACCTCCACCGCCCTCTGGTGGACGGGGACGCGCTAGGCGTCAGGCGCGTCGAGGGCCTCGAGATCGCGCAGCGCCGAGCGCGCCCGGTCGAGCCTGTCCCGCTCCGGCTCGTCCCACCAGGCCGGGCCGCGCTCGCCGAGGCCGTGCTTCGCGAGGCCGACGCGCCGCCGGGCAGCGGCGACCGCCTCCGGGTCGCCCTTCGCGGCGCGCACCCCCGAGCGGCCCCGGCCGAGGTGCGAGGTCAGCGCCGCCACGAGCTCGTCGGGGAGGCTGGGGTCGGTGCGCCGCCACCGGCGCCCCCCGATGACCAGCCAGCGCTCGTCGTCCTCCGGCATCCGCTGCGGCTCCGGTCAGCGGCGCGCGATGCTGCCCGAGAGGGCGCGGAAGGCGCGCTCCGGCCCCGGTGCCTCGCGCAGATCGGCAGAGAGGGCACGGAGGCGTCGTCGGGCGTCGCCGTCGAGCGCCAGCATCCGGCGGGCGGCGGCGGCGAGCTCGTCGGCTCCCGCGGAGTTCGGGTCGAGCACCTCGGCGAAGCCCGAGTCCTCGAGCGCGGCGGCTCCCGCGAACTGGTCGGTCGAGAAGGGGAGCACGACCAGCGGCACCCCCGCCGCCATCGACTCCGTGACGCTGTTGTTGCCGCCGTGCGTGATCGCGAGGTCGGCGTGGCGGAGCAGCGTGACCTGCGGGAGGAATCCGCGCACGAGCCAGCCGGCGGGCACGTCGCCGAGGGACGAGACCGGGGAGGCTCCCGAGGCGAGTGCGACCCGCACCGGCCGCCCGGCCACCTCGACCGACGACAGCGCGGCGACCACGCGCTCGAGCACGTCGTCGCGGACCGACAGGAAGCTGCCGAAGCTCACGTACACGAGCGGGTCGTCGGAGGCGGCGAGCCACTCCTCGACCTCGCTGTCGGCCGGCTCCTCCCGCACGGCCGAGCCGAGGAAGGCGTGCGGAGGCAGCTGCGCCGTGCGTGCAGGGTCGTGCAGCTCGCCCGGGTAGTTCAGCAGCAGGACGTCACCCGTCTCGGCGAAGGCGTCGGCGCTGCGCTCCACCGACGGGTCCAGTGCGGCGAGCGCCGCGTTCCACTCGGTCGTGAAGGAGTCGCGGACCTCCTCGCAGAGCGCCCGCAGCTCGGCGAGATCCTCGGGCGACGGGGCGAAGGCGTCGGGCCAGATCGGCGGGAACCCGTAGACCTCCCCGGGGACGGTGAGCGCGCTCGGGTGCCCGAGCACGACGTCGCCGTAGGGCACCCCGAGAGCACGCAGCGCGACGCGAGCGGTGAAGGCGAGGTGGTCGACCACGATCGCGTCCGGCTGCACCTCGTCGAGGATCTCGCGGAGTCGCGAGGAGACACCGGCCGGATCCCAGAGCAGGTCGGTGAGCCGCTCCCGGGCCTGGTAGCGCAGTGTCGGCACCATGCCGAGGCGGGTCGCGTCGAAGAAGCCGCGGAGCGACGCCCCCTCGTCGGGCGCCTGCTCCTCGGCGCGGATCGTGCCCGCGTTCGAGCCGCGGCCCAGCCGGAGCGGGACGTGGTCGAACCCGAACCCGTCGACGATCGCGCGGGTCGCGTCGCCCGTCGCCACCACCACGCGCTCGCCGGCGTCGCGCCACGCCGTGCCGAGCGTCGCGAGCGGGAGCAGGTGCGAGGCGTAGTCGGGGCTGACGATCAGCAGGGTCATGAGGCGCCCAGGACGAGTCCGGAGCGGAGGGGCCGCTCCTGCTCGGCCGTCGCGCGGGCGTAGACGCCCGAGAGCGCGTGCGCCATCGCCTGGACGGTGTAGCGCTCGCGGACCATCGCCCTGCCGCGGGCCGCGGCGTGCTCGCCCAGCGGGCCGCCGGCGAGGTCGAGGGCGTCGGCAGCCGCACCGGCGAGCGCGTCTCGGTCGGAGGTGTCGACGAGGAAGCCGGTGACGCCGTCCTCGACGTAGGTGACCGGGCCGCCCGCGTCGGGGGCGACGACGACGAGACCCGCGGCGAGCGCCTCCAGGAGCGCGATGCCGAACTCCTCCTTGACGCTCGCGCACACGTAGGCGCCGGACGGCGCCGCGAAGCCGGGGCGGCCGTGGCGGACGGCGCCGAGCCAGCGGGCGACGGTGCCGTTGGGCCGGTGACCCGCGAGGAGGAGCCCGTCGGAGGCGACGGCCTCGATGCGGTCGAGCTGCTCGCGCTCGTCGGGGCTCGGGTCCTCGAGATCGCCGCCCACGAGCAGGAGGTTCGCGCGCGTCCGCAGCGCCGGGTCGCCGGCCCAGGCCTCCGCGAGGCTCGCCATGCCCTTCACCCTGTGCAGTCGTCCGACACTGAGCAGCAGCGGGAGTCCGCGCCGCTCCTCGGGGAGCGCGGCCAGGACGCGGTCGAGCGAGGCGAGGTCGCCGCCCTCGTCGAGCGCGACCGGCTCCCCGGCGGCGGCGGCGCGCGCCGCCTCCTCGCCGCGCTCGACGAGGCGCACGTCGATCCCCTCGGGGACGATGGTGTGGCGCTCGGGGTGCGCGGTGATGTCGATGCCGATCAGCTCGCGCATGCTCGTCGCGAGATCCGCCCGGGGGAAGAGCACGGTGTGCGCCGCGTCGGCGGCGAGGCGCTGCACGAGCCGCACCCGGAACCAGAAGTGCTCGGCGCTGTCGCGGTCGCCGAAGTCGGCCCGCGAGAGGGTGCCCGCGGCGTCGAGTCCCGCGATCAGCGCGTGCGGGTCGGGCGCGACCGTGAAGACGACGGGGATGTCGAGCTCTCGCGCGACGGCCGCGGCCGCGAGCGAGCCCACGTCGGCCATGCGCAGATGCAGGACGTCGACGCGGCCGGCCGCGCGGAGGATGCGGCGGATCCCGCGCTCGGCGGCGATCCGACGGGGCCAGGCCTCGGGCATCGGCACGGGCGGGCCGGCGAACGGCACCGGGGCGAACCCGTGCCCGGAGGCGGGGAGCTCGGCGAGCGCGCGCTCCGCCTCGGCCGGGGTGCCGCGCGAGAGGGTGAGCACGCGGTCGATCCCGACCTCATCGCCGAGGGCGTCGCCGAGGCGGACGAGGAGGGTCGCGATGCCGCCGTTGTCGCCCGCGCCCACCCGGGTGAGGGTGCCGTCGATGTCGGCGTGCACGAACAGCTGGGCGACGGTGGCGCCCGCGTCCGGAGTCGCGGTGGAGCGGTCGTCGAGTGCCAGGCGGGCGATCGGAGCGAGAGCGCCGCGCTCGTCGGCGAGGCGGGCGAGCAGCATGGTCGCCTCGTCAGAGGTGCGCTCGCCCAGCGCGTCGGTGGCGGCGGCCCGGGTCTCGAAGGCCTCGCTGCCGGCGGCGGCGACGCGGAGGAGGGTGCGCTCGGCGATCGCCCCCGGGACGAGACCGATCGTCTCGACGTACCGGGCGCGGCGACTGGGCTCGCGCTCGCCGATCAGCGCGCCCTCGAGCGCGAGGGCGAGGAGGTCGGGCGTCGACGACGCCCAGAGCAGGAGGGTGCGCTGCGCGAGCATGCCCGCGAAGCCGCCGTCTCCGAGCATCTCGACGAGGGGCCCGATCGCGCCCGCTCGCGGCAGGCGTCCGCCGAAGGCCCAGGCCGCGTGCTCGCGGATGAACGCTCGGTCGTCGGCGAGGAGCGCGAGGAGCGCGAGGTCCGCCTCCTCGTCGAAGACCTGGGCGAGGGAGTGCACCGCGGCGATGGCCGTCAGCTGATCGGAGGGGTCGAGCGCCGCCCGGGTGAGCAGGCGCACCGCGCGGCCGCCTCCGTCGCTCACCGCCGCGATGGTGAGCTCGTCGGCCGCCCGGATCGCCTCGAGGAGGGTCGGAGCACTGCGCACGGCATCGAGGACGGTCTGCGTGGCCACGGTTCACCTGGATCTGTCGGAAGGGAGGGAGCGGCTCCGAGCTTGCCAAGGCGGTGCCTGTGATTTCACCACTTGCGCGCGCACGTTCCCCGCGGTACACCCGCTTGTCAAGCACCTCGCGCCGATCATTCGCTGCGCGTCCAGGCCAGCAGTCGGTCCAGCGGCCACGTCGTCACGATGCGCTCCTCGGGCACCCCGAGCCGCTCCGCACGCTCGGCCCCGTAGTCGAGGAGCCCGAGCTGGCCGGGAGCGTGGGCGTCGCTGTCGATCGCGAACAGGCAGCCCGCCTCGAGGGCGAGGGCGATCAGCTCGTCCGGCGGGTCCTCCCGTTCGGGGCGGGAGTTGATCTCGACCGCGGTGCCGTGATCGGCGCACGCCCTGAACACCGCGCCCGCGTCGAACGTCGAGGGGGGCCGGGTGCCCCGCTCCCCGCTCACGAGCCGCCCGGTGACGTGACCGAGCACGTCCGTCCGCGGGTCGGACGCGGCCGCGACGAGCCGCGCCGTCATCTCCCGGCTCGGCATCCGCAGGGTGGAGTGGGCGCTCGCGACCACGACGTCGAGGCGGTCGAGCAGGTCGTCGGTCTGGTCGAGGGCGCCGTCGTCGAGCACGTCGACCTCGATCCCGCTGAGCAGGCGCAGCGAGCCCGTCTCGAGGGTCGCGAGGTGCTCGAGCTGCTCCTCGAGCCGCTCCGCGCTCAGCCCCCGCGCGACCCGCAGGCGCGGGGAGTGGTCGGTGAGGGCGAGGTACTGGTGCCCGAGCGCCAGCGCCGCCTCCACCATCGCGGCGACGGGGGTCGCCCCGTCCGACCACTCGCTGTGGCTGTGCAGATCGCCCCGGAGGCGGCTGCGCAGCGCGCTCTGCGGCAGCGACGCGGTCCCGCGCAGGTCGGCGAGGTAGTCGGGGACGCGGCCGTCCTGCGCCTGGCTGATCACGGTGAAGGTGGTGTCGCCGATGCCCGCCGCGCGGCGCACGGCCGCCAGGTCGCTCCGCTCGGCCGCGGGCATCGCCTCGAGCACCGCGATCGCGCGCCGGAACGCCTTCGCCCGGTACTTCGACGCCCGTTCGCGCTCGAGCAGAGCGGCGATCTCGTTCAGCGCCTCGATCGGATCCATGCCCCCGGTCTACCAGAGCGACCGGGGTCCTCCGCGGGTGCCGGCGACGGCTCCGACCGTAGGCGTCGACGCAGCGTCAGGGTCGAGCGCCTCCTCCCGAGATGCTGGGCGCCCTTGCCGACCGGTCGAACGCGATATATCGTGACTTCCATCAACTCGCGCTATATCGCGTGTCAGACCGCCCCTACGGGCGGAGAGGAGGAGCACATGTCTCTCGAGAAATGGCTCGTGCAAGCGGGCGAATCGAAGGTCGTCGATCTCGACGTCGTCCGCTCGGTCAAGATCGCCCTGGTCGGCGGGCAGATCGACGTCATCGGCCACGACGAGCCGACCGCCCGCATCGAGGTCCACAGCGTCAGCGGACGCCCCCTGAAGATCTCGATGGACGGCGACCGTCTCGAGATCGACCACATCCAGCTGCGCTGGGACACCGTCGTCGACGTGGTGAAGGGCCTCGGCCGTCGCGGCGACCGCGCCGACGTCAGCGTGCTCGTCCCCCGCGGCGTGGCCCTGGCGTTCGACACCGTCTCGGCCGACGGCCTCGTGTCGGGCCTGCACAGCGACGCCCGCGTCTCGACCGTCGGCGGCGACGTCGTCATCGACGGGCTGCACGGCGACATCGTGGTGAACACCGTCCACGGCGAGCTCTCGGTGCGCAACCACACCGGTCGCGTCTCGGCGCACACCGTCTCGGGCGACGTCACCGCGGCCGGCGCCCTCACGCGCTTCTCGGTCGACGGAGTCTCGGGCAGCGTCTTCGTCGACGCCGAGGGCACCCCCGACCAGATCCAGGCGAACACCGTCGGCGGCGACCTGACCGTCAGGATCGACGAGGGCCTCGGCGCCCGCTACCGCATCAACACCGTCTCGGGCACCCTGCAGCTCGACGGCGCCGTCGTGCGCGGCACCTTCGGCCGCGGCTACACCTCGACCACCGGCTCGCTCGACTCGAAGTGGGTCGACGTCGCAGCCAACTCGGTCTCGGGAGACGTCACCGTCGTCCGCCGCGCGGCCGCGCCGGCTCGCGTCGACGAGCACGCCGGCTGGGGATCGCCCGACGCGGGCTCGCCCTCGGGCGATCAGCGCCCGATGGACGGGGGCGCACTGTGAGCCCCGTCTTCGCGCACGGACGCCTGCGTCTCTACCTGCTCAGCCTCCTCGCCGAGGCCCCGAAGCACGGCTACGAGCTCATCCAGGCGCTCAGCGACCGCTTCGGCGGCACCTACGCCCCGAGCGCCGGCACGGTCTACCCGCGCCTCGCCAAGCTCGAGGAGGAGGGACTCGTCACCAAGGAGGCCGACGGCCGCAAGACCGTCTACTCCATCACCGACGCCGGCCGCGCCGAGCTCGCAAACCGCGCGACCGACCTGGGCGACATCGAGGACGAGCTCACCGACTCCGTGCGCCGGCTGGCCGACGAGGTCAGGCTCGGCGTCGCCGAGGCGATGAAGAGCCTGCGCGCCGATCTGGCGAGCGCCGCCCGCGACGCCCGCGGCACGTTCGACTCCCGCACGCCCGAGCACTCGAGCGAGGAGCCGCCCGTGCAGGCGGCCCCCGAGGCGCCGCGCGCTCCGGCCGCGGCCGATGCGCGCACGGCCTCGCGACTCGCGCTGCGCGACGCGGAGGTGCTCCTCACCGAGTTCCGCGACGAGCTGCGTGCGGAGCTGCGCACAGCGGCATCGCAGGGTGCCGTGTCGCAGGCCAGCGTCGACTCGCTGCGCGACGCGCTCGAGCAGGCTCGTGCGGCGGTCCGCTCGACGCTCGACTGACACCGCTCCACCAGCGCCGATGGCGAGGATCCCCCGGGGCCCTCGCCATCGGCGCGTCCGGGCGCCACCGCCGCGCCTTCGCCCATCCCCTTGCGCTTCGCGAGATCCGGACTATATTTCCTATAGGATCTTTTGTGCGTCCAGAGTGGGACGCCCGAGTGCAAGGGAGCACGATGACCGAACGCACGATCGGTGGCGGAGCCCAGACCTGGGACACCGTCGACTGGAACCCCGACACCTGGACGGCCGAGACCTGGCCGATCGCCACCTGCCTGCACGGCATCCCTCCCGTCTCGCGGGAGGGCGTCGCCCTGCACGACGCGGCCCCCGAGGTCTGGGACGACATGTTCGCCCAGGTCGAGCAGGTCGGCTTCACCCTCGCCGAGCTGGCCGACAGCCACGTGCGGCCCGCCGACCTGGAGCCCTCGCGACGCGACGAGTTCCTGAGCATCGCCCGCTCGCACGGGATCGGCATCCCCTCGGTGCACCTGCAGCGCCAGAGCGTGATCATGCCGGGCCACGAGGAGAAGAACCTCGCCTACGCGCACCGCACGATCGACGCCGCCGCGGAGTGGGGCATGCAGGTCTTCTCGACCGGCCTGCACCAGCCGTTCAGCGAGGCGCAGAAGCGCGCGCTGTGGTTCTGGACCGCCGAGGGCCCGAAGGACCCCGACGACCCCGACGTGTGGAACGCCGCCGTCAGCCGCATCCGCGAGCTCGGCAAGCACGCCGCCGACGTCGGGCTGCCGCTCGCCCTCGAGCTCTACGAGGACACCTACCTCGGCACCGCCGACAGCGCGGTCCGCTTCGTCGAGGAGGTGGGGCTGGACAACGTCGGCCTCAACCCCGACGTCGCGAACCTCATCCGGCTGCACCGCCCCGTCGAGAACTGGCGCGAGCTGTTCGCCAAGACGCTCCCCTACGCCAACTACATGCACGTGAAGAACTACACGCGCGACGAGTCGGCCGACGGCTCGTGGGCGACCTCGGTCCCCTCGACCATGGAGGCCGGTCTCATCAACTACCGCCAGGTGATGCGCGACGCGGTAGAGGGCGGCTTCCGCGGCATCATCCTCGCCGAGCACTACGGAGGCGACAGCCTCGGCATGTGCGGCACCAACCAGACCTACATCCGCTCGCTGCTGCCCCGCGCAGCGCGGACCTCGAAGTAAGGAAGCTCTGTCATGACCGAACGCAGAATCGCCGTCGTCGGCTCCGGATACATGGGCGGAGGCATGGCCCAGGTGCTCGCGCTCTCTGGCGCCACCGTCGTCATCGCCGACATCTCCGAGGAGATCGCCCGCAGCAACTACGAGCGCCTCCTCACCGAGACCGCCCAGTTCGTCGCCGACGGCCTGTTCCCCGAGGACGCCGTCGAGCGCATCCGCGCGAACCTCTCGCCCGCCGTCTCGATCGAGGAGGCCGTCGCTGACGCCGACTTCATCGAGGAGGCGGTGCCCGAGAAGATCGAGATCAAGCACGAGACCCTCCGCCGCATCAGCGCGGCGGCCCGCGCCGACGCGGTCATCGGATCGAACACCTCCACCATCCTGATCGGCTCGCTCGCCGAGGCGGTCACCGGCCCCGAGCGCTTCCTGGGCGTGCACTTCTCGAACCCGGCGCCGTTCATCCCCGGGGTCGAGCTCATCCCGCACGCCGGCACCTCCGAGAGCGCGATCGCGCTGGCCGAGGAGATCGTCGCGGCTACCGGCAAGGAGACCGCGCGGGTCAAGGACTCGACCGGCTTCGTGCTCAACCGCCTGCAGTACGCGCTGTTCCACGAGGCGACGCAGATCGTCGAGGAGGGCATCGCGACCCCCGAGGACATCGACACGATCGTCCGCACCACCTTCGGCTTCCGCCTCCCGGTCTTCGGTCCGTTCGCGATCGCCGACATGGCCGGGCTCGACGTCTACGCCTTCTGCTACGCCTCGCTGCAGACCCGCTGGCCCGAGCGCTTCGCGACTCCGGAGTCGCTGGCCGCGCTGGTCGACGCCGGCAAGTTCGGCACCAAGTCGGGCGCCGGCTACCTCGACGTGCCCGCCGATCGGACCTCCGAGCTCATCGCCTACCGCAACCGCGCCTACGTCGCGATCAAGAAGCTCATGGACGAGCTGGGCCCCGCCCCGATCGCCTGAGCTCAGCGCACCCCCTCCGACACCGTCGTCAGAAAGGCACCCATGTTCCCCGAATCGCGCACCGTCGTCCTCACCGGCGCCGCCTCGCCCCGCGGCATCGGCCGCTACACCGCCCACCACCTCGCCGAGCAGGGCTGGAACGTCGGCGTCATCGATCTGCAGGCCGAGGCCGCGCAGGAGGTGGCGGCCGAGATCGCCGAGCAGCACGGCGTGCAGGCCGCCGGAGCCGGGGCGAACGTCGCCGACGACGCCCAGGTCCGCGCCGCCTTCGACGCGCTCGAGGCGGCGCTGCCTCCCGTCGTCGCCCTGGTCAACCTCGCCGGGATCGCCTCGCCGGTCTCGTACCTCGAGGTCACTCCCGAGGAGTGGCAGCGCGTCATCGACGTCAACCTCAACGGCGTGCACTTCAGCACCCGCCGCGCGGTCGAGTCGATGGTGACCCGCGGAGTCGGGCGGGTCGTCAGCCTCTCCTCCGTCTCGGCCCAGCGCGGCGGCGGCACCTTCAGCAAGACCGCCTACTCGGCGGCGAAGGCCGGAGTCATCGGCTTCACCCGCAGCGTCGCCCGTGAGCTCGGACACCAGGGGATCACGGTCAACGCCGTCTCCCCCGGCCCGATCGACACCGACATCATGGGCGGCACCCTCAGCGAGGAGCGGAAGACGGCCATGGCCGCCGACGGCGTCCTCCCCCGCATCGGGACCCCGCGCGACATCGCCGCGGCCATCGCCTACCTCATCAGCGAGGACGCCGGATTCGTGACGGGCCAGACCCTGAACGTCGACGGCGGCCTCTACATGCACTGACACCCAGCCCCGGATCGGAACCCTCATGAACAAGCTCGTCGGAACGTGGTCGATCGGCCGCATCCTCTTCCTCGCCGTCGGCGTCCTCCTCGTCGGAGTCGGCGCCGCCCAGATCCTGCCCGCACTGGGCCCCTGACCTCCCTTCCCTGCGTCCCCCGGTCAACCCTCAAAGGAGAGTGCCTTGTCCAACCCCTCGCCGTCCGCGGCTCTCGGATCCACTCGTGATCCAGCCCTGAAGTCCGCCATCTCCAAGGCGTCCCGGCATCTCATGCCGATGCTCGTCATCCTCTACTTCGTCGCGTTCCTCGATCGCACCAACGTCGGGTTCGCCGAGGAGGCGCTGTCGGTCGACCGCGGCATCTCGGACGGAGCCTTCGCCCTCGGCGCCGGCATCTTCTTCATCGGCTACGCGATCTTCGAGATCCCGAGCAACCTGCTGCTCAAGCGCTTCGGCGCGAGGTTCTGGCTCGCCCGCATCGCGGTGACCTGGGGCATCGTGGCGGCCGCGTTCGCGTTCACGACCGGCGACACGATGTTCATCATCCTGCGCTTCCTCCTCGGCGTGACCGAGGCGGGCCTGTTCCCGGGCGTCATCATGTTCCTGTCGGAGTGGTTCCCCAACAAGGTCCGCGTGCAGATGTTCGCGATCTTCTACCTGGCGCAGCCGTTCTCGCAGATGCTCGGCGCACCCCTCAGCGGTGGCCTGATCAGCATCGGCAACCAGATCACCCCGTGGGAGGGGTGGCAGGTCATGTTCTTCACCGAGGGTCTGCTGGCGGTGATCGCCGGATTCGCGGCGCTGAAGTTCCTGACGAACCATCCGCAGAAGGCGAAGTGGCTGACGCAGGGCGAGAAGGACTCGTTGACGGCGGCGATGGAGCGCGAGGACACCGTGCGCCAGGCCGACGGCCCGACGGGCATCTGGCGCGCGATGGCCAGCTGGAAGGTCTGGTACTTCACGATCATCTACTTCTGCCTGCAGATCGCGGTCTACGGCACGACCTTCTACCTCCCGCAGCAGGTCGCGAACCTGATCGGCCAGGACGTGGGATTCCAGGTCGGTCTCGTCTCGGCCATCCCGTGGCTCGTCGGCCTGTTCGCCTGCTACTTCGTGGGCCAGCACGCGAACACCATCCGCCGTCGTCGCTCCTGGGGTGCGATGTTCTACATCTTCACCGGCCTGTCGATCTTCGGCTCGGCCTGGGCCGGAGCGACGGAGCAGCCGATCATCGGCCTGCTGTTCATCACTCTGGCGGTGGCGAGCTTCCTCTCGGTCGGACCGATCACCTGGGCCTACCCGACCGCGTTCCTCACGGGTGCGGCCGCAGCGGCCGGCATCGGCCTGATCAACTCGCTCGGAAACCTGGGCGGATTCGTCGCGCCGCTGATGCGCAACGGCTTCAACGAGGCGATCCCGACCGACAGCGGGGTCTGGGGCATCGTCTCGCTCGGCGTCTTCGCGTTCCTCGCCTCGGCGATGATGTTCAGCACCAAGTTCTTCCGCGGCGCCAAGGCGGACGAGCTGCTCGAGACCACGAGCGTGCAGGCGCAGCACTGACCCGCTGATCCCTCGAGAAGGGCCCGGTCGCTCCCCGCGGCCGGGCCCTTCTCGGTCTCAGCGCACGGAGTCGCGCCGCGAGCGCTCGCGCACCCGCTCGATGTGCGCCCGCATCGCCGCGGCCGCCGCCTCCGGGCCCGACGCGAACGCGTCCACGATCGCCCGGTGCTCGAGCACCGCCTCGTCGGCGTCGCTCACGCCGGTCTGCACCGTCTGCCGCATGCGGTGCACGCGGGTCGAGATCGCCTCGGACATGTCGATGAGGAACGGGTTGTGCGTCCCCTCGAAGATCAGGTGGTGGAAGTTCCAGTCGACCGTGAAGTACTCGCGCAGCAGCGCGACCGGCAGCTCCCCCGTCGTCGACGCGGCGCGCACCACGGCGGTCATCGCCTCGTGCTCGGCGAGCGCCGCCTGCAGCCGCGGCACCAGCGCCGCCTCGTGGGCCGAGGCCAGTGCGGCCGCTCCGCTCTCGAGCACCAGGCGCGCGTCGAAGAGCGCGTCGAGCTGGTCGTCGGCGAGCGGAGGCGCGACGCGGTAGCCCTTGTTGGCCACGCGGGTGACCAGGCCGGTGCGCTCGAGCTGCACGAGCGCCTCCCGCACGGGCGTCGGCGAGACGCCGAGCTCGCGCGACACCGCATCGATCGACAGGCGCATGCCCGGTTCGATGTCGGGCCCGAGGAGCACGTCGAGCACGCGGTCGTAGACGTGGTCGCGCAGACCGCGCCGCTCGATCGACTCCGAGCCGGTCAGTCGGAACACGGGGTCGGTCATCAGGGGCCTCGCGGATTCGAACGGCAGAGGGGCTGGCGGGCCCGCTCGAAAGCATAGGACAGCCCCCGGTGAGGGCGCCCCGGAACGGGGCCCCCTCGGCTCCCCCGGCTAGGCCTTCTCGTAGGCGACGATCTCGGCGACCTTCTCGGCCGAGGCGCTCGACGTGTCGAACACGTAGCCGAGCCACTCGCGCACGTTGCGGCGCGCGAGCTCGATGCCGACCACCCGCTGCCCCATGCAGAGCACCTGCGCGTCGTTCGAGAGCACGCTGCGCTCGACCGAGTAGCTGTCGTGGGCCGTCGCGGCGCGGATCCCCTCGACCTTGTTCGCCGCGATCGCGACGCCGAGGCCGGTGCCGCAGATCAGCAGGGCGCGGTCGGCCTCGCCGCGCGCCACCATCTCGGCCGCCGTCGTCGCGACGGTCGGGTAGGCGGTGTGCCCGTCGGCGTCGACTCCGACGTCGACCACCGAGACGACGCGGTCGTCGCCCTCGAGATCGCGCTTCAGGATCTCCTTGTAGTCGTAGCCGGCATCGTCCGAGCCGATGACGATCCTCCAGGTGGTGCTCACGGTGTCTCCTTCGTCGTCTTCGCAGTGGTGGTCAGCAGGGGGGCGATCGCCTCGACGATCAGCGCGAACGAGACGGCTCCGGGATCGGGCGTGCCGAGCGACTTCTCGCCGTGCGAGCGCGCGCGTCCGAGTCCGGGCATCAGCTCGGAGGTGGCGTCCGCGGCCGTGCGCGCGGCACCGGCCGCGGCGGTCCAGGCGTCGGCGAGGCCGTCGCCCGCCGCGACCCGCTCGGCCAGCGTGTCCACGAACGGCACGAGCGCGTCGACCATGGTCTTGTCGCCCACCGTCGCCTTGCCGTAGGCGCGCACCGCGTCGGAGGCGGCGGTCGCGCCGGCGCTGACGTCCTGGGCGGTCACGGCACGATCGTCGCCGAGCGCGCCGCCGAGCTTGTTCAGGATCACGCCCCAGAGCGCTCCGGAGGTGCCGCCCGCCCGGTCCGACCAGGCGTCGCCCGCGCGGGCCAGCAGCGAGGCGGCGCCGGCCCCGCGGTCGCGGACGGCCGCGGCCTCCTCGGCCGCCGCGCGTGCGCCGCGCTTCATGCCGATGCCGTGGTCGCCGTCGCCGGCGATGGCGTCGAGGCGTCCGAGCTCGTCGGCGTTCGCGTCGATGACCCCGCGCACGGTGTCGAGCGCGTCGGCGAGGCGGGACGCGGCGGCGCGCGACTCCTCGCTCGCCTCGGGCAGCTCCTCCTCCTCGACCTCGTCCGAGGAGGCGGCCACGGCGACGAGCGCGCCGCCGTCGACCGAGCCGGTGCGGTAGGCGGGCGTGTCGCTCGGAGCCGTCCAGAGCGTCTCGAGCTCGTCGTCGACCCAGAACAGGGTGAGCGAGACGCCGGCCATGTCGAAGCTGGTGCAGAACTCGCCGACCTGCGGGTCGACCAGGGTGACTCCGCGCTCCTCCAGCCGATCGGCGATCGTGCTGTAGACGACGAAGAGCTCCTCGCTCTTGACCGAGCCGAGCCCGTTCAGGACCGGCACGACCCGGGCGCCCTCGACCGTGACCCCCTCGGGGATCTCGGCCTCGGCGAGCAGGTGGGTGACGAACAGCTCGCCCAGCTCGGCGGCGCTCGGGATGTCGACCTCGTCGATCCCCGGCTCGCCGTGGATGCCGAGCCCGACCGCCATGCGGCCCTCCGGGACGGTGAACAGCGGCTCGTCGGCACCGGGCAGGGTGCAGCCGGTGAAGGCGACACCGAGCGAGCGGGTGCGGTCGTTCGTCGCGACGGCGACGCGCTCGACGTCGTCGATGCCGTAGCCGGCCGCGGCCGCCGCGCCCGCGACCTTGAAGACGGTGAGGTCGCCCGCGATGCCGCGGCGCTTGTGCGCCTCGGCGGGAGGGGCGCTGAAGATGTCGTCGGTGACGGTGACCGTGCGGCAGTCGATGCCCTCGGCGCGCACCACGTCCTGAGCGGCGGTGAAGTGCAGCACGTCGCCCGCGTAGTTGCCGTAGCTGAGCAGGACGCCCCGGCCCTGCTCGCTCGCCCGGATCACGGACTCGACCTGGTGTGCCGAGGGCGAGGCGAAGAGGTTGCCCATCGCGGCGCCGTGCGCGAGGCCCGGCCCGACCAGTCCGGCGAAGGCGGGGTAGTGGCCGGAGCCGCCTCCGATGACGACGGCGACCTCCGGCTCCTCCGAGCGGGTGGAGCGCGAGACGCCTCCGGCGACCTTGCGGACCCAGCGGCCGTTGGCGCGGACGAAGCCGTCCACCATGTCGTCGGCGAAGTCCGCCGGTTCGTTCCAGAGACGGGTCATGCTCGTCGGCTCCTCATCATCGAGTCGTGCGGCGCTTCCGCCGAACAGAATCGATCCTATAGGATTCTGCTTCCGCGAGCTACTGCCGACCGACCGCGAGCGCCTCCTCCTCGACGTCGAGGAACGCGAGGGCGCTGACCACGGCCGGCTCCTGGTACCGGCCCTCCGCGCGCGCCTTGAGCACCGCCTCCCTCTCGGCCGCGATCATGACCCGGCGCAGCCGGTTGTAGGAGCGGGTGAGCGGCTCCCCGTCGGCCGGCGGGTTCTCGAGCGCGTCGGCGAGGAACGTGGCGTTGCGCCGCAGCCGATCGAGGACTCGCTCCTCGATCCCGTCCTGGGGCTCCTCGTCGAGCCGCGCGAGGCCCGCCGTCTGCGCCTCGGCCAGCAGCATCTGCTTCTCGACGTGCTCCTGCATCTCGTTCGGAGGCGGGAGCTTGAGTGCGCGGACCAGGCGCGGCAGCGCGAGCCCCTCGATCAGCGTTCCCGCCACGACGACGAACGCGAGGAACTGCAGGAAGGCCCTCTGCGGGGTCTCCTCGGGGAGGAGGAAGGCCGCCGCGAGCGTGACCACGCCGCGGATCCCCGCGAACGAGACGCCGATCGCCGTCGGCCAGGTCCAGCCGCGCTGCTGCAGCCTCTGCGGCCCGTGCCGGAACAGCAGCGTCGTCATGCACATCCACAGCACGCGGCTGCCGATGAGCGCCGCGAGGACCGCCGCGCTGATGCCGACCGTGTCCCAGACGCCGATGCCCGAGTCGGCCGTCGCCTCGACGACCGACGAGAGGCTCAGCCCGATGAAGAGGAACACCGCGTTCTCGAGCAGGAACTGGATCGTGCGCCAGTTCAGCGACTCCGCGATGCGTGCCTGCGCCGACTGGATCACCGGCGAGCGGAAGCCGAGGGCGAGCCCCGCGACGACGACGGCGAGGACACCGGAGCCGTGCAGCAGCTGCGCCGGGATGAAGGCGATGTAGGGCGTCACCAGCGAGAGGCTCGTGTCGAGCACCGACGACGAGACCTGCTTGCGCACGAAGCCGAGCACGACGGCGACGATCACGCCGACGCCTCCGCCGACCACCACGGCCAGCACGAAGTCGAGCGCGATCCGCCCTGGCGTCACGGTGCTCACGATCGCGAGGAGGGAGGCGTTCAGCGCCACCAGCGCGGTCGCGTCGTTGAGCAGGCTCTCGCCCTCGAGCACGGTCAGCATGCGTCTCGGGAGGCGCAGCCGCCCCGCGATCGCGGTCACCGCCACCGCGTCGGTCGGCGCCACGATCGCCCCGAACGCGAGCGCCGCCGCGATCGAGATCGCGGGCACGACGGCCCAGGCCACCGAGCCGACCACGAGCACCGTGAAGACCACGAGGCCGACCGAGAGCAGGAGGATGCTGTCGCCGCGGGCGCGGACGTCGAGGACCGAGGTGCGGATCGCCGCCGCGTAGAGCAGCGGCGGCAGGATCCCGTAGAGCACGACGTCCGGCTCCACCACGACCTCGGGGATCCCGGGGACGAAGGAGGCGAGCGCCCCCACGAGCACGAGCGCGACCGGAGCCGACCAGTTCGCCCGCCCCGACAGGCCTGTCACGATGACGGTGACGACGACGAACGAGACGATCCAGATGATCGCGACGACGGGTTCCTCCACCGCGCTCCCCTCCCCGGGGCGCGCACGCCGCGCCTCCGGGGTCCATTCTGGCGGCGGCTACGCGCGCGCCTCGTGGATATCGCGCGCCTTGGTCACCCGAGCGGAGTCGACCGGGTTCATCCCGAGCACGATCTTGCCGCGCGAGTGCCGCTTCTCGAGGTCGTCGAACGCGTCCTGCACGTGGTCGAACGGGTGGAAGCCCGACACGAGGACCCGCAGCTTCTGCGCGCCGACGAGCCCGACCAGCTCGCCGAGGATCTCGGTGTCGCGCCGGGCGGTCTCGGGCGCCGGCCAGACGGCGCGCAGCTCGATCTCCTTGCGGTCGTCGCTGGAGTGGAACCGGCCCTCCTCGACGCCGAGCTCCTCCGCGAGCGCGGCGTTGTCCCCGCCGAAGTTGTCGAGGAACACGGTCGCGCCGCCCGGCGCCGCGGCCCGGATGCGGTCGGCGATCCCGTCGCCGTAGACGATCGGCTTCACGCCGATCTGCCGCAGGTAGTCGAAGTTGCGCTCCCCGCAGGTGCCGAGGACGGTGGCGCCGCGGAGCTTCGCGAGCTGGATCTCGAGACTCCCGACGCCTCCCGCCGCGGCCGAGACCACGACGGTGTCGCCCTCGCGGACGCGGGTCGCCTCGAGGGCGCGCCAGGCGGTGACTCCGGCGAGGAAGAGGGCCCCGCCCACCTCCCAGCTGACCGACGCCGGCTTGGCCACCAGGTTCTCGCGGGGGACGACGACGTGCGTGCCGTGCGAGCCGACCAGGGCGTGGCCGACGACCTCGCTGCGCAGGCGCAGGTCGCCCACGCCCTCGCCGAGGCCGACGACGATCCCGGCGAAGTCGGTCCCCTGGCGCATCGGGAAGACCGCCGAGTGATCGGAGTCGAACATCCCCTGCCGGATGAACGCCTCCATGTGGTTCACCCCTGCCGAGAGCACCTCGACGAGCACCTCGCCCCTCCCGGGCCTCGGCCTCTCGACCTCGGCGATCTCGAGCACGTCCACACCGCCGAAACGGGAGTACTGGACGACACGGCTGGAGTCGGAGCGCAGACGGTTCATGCCTCATCCTCTGCCCAGCGCCCCGCGAAGTGGTGGCCCTCGAAAGGGGACGTGCGGCGAGGGTCAGGCCGGGTCGGTCGGGCAGTAGAGCTGCGTGCGCGGGCCTGAGCGGTCGATCGAGTGCTCGGACATCGGGCGACCGCAGAGCGGGCACGCGCGGCCGGCGGGCGCCTCGGGTTCGGGCTGGTCGTAGGGACCGAGCGGCGGCGGGCCGATCCAGGGGAAGAGGCGCGCGTTGAAGCGCTGGTAGAGGGAGCCCGGCTTCTTGCGCATATTGATTATAGTACTAATGATTAGCGCTCGATGGGAGTGAGAGGATGATCGCGTGGAACCCGACCCGCTCGCCCTGCAGAACCAGGTCTGCTTCTCGCTCGCCGTGGCGGCGCGCACCGTCATCGGGCTGTACCGGCCCGTCCTCGAGCCGCTGGGGCTCACGCACCCGCAGTACCTCGTGATGCTGGCGCTCTGGGAGCGCAGTCCGCGCTCTCTCGGCGATCTCGGCGCCGCCTTGCACCTCGAGCCGGCGACGCTCAGCCCGCTCGTGAAGCGCCTGGAGGCGAGCGGCCACGTCACCCGCACCCGCAGCGCCGACGACGAGCGGCGTCTCGACGTCGCCCTCACCGCCCAGGGGGCGGCCCTGCGCGAGCAGGCCCTGCTGGTCCCCCCGCGGATCGTCGAGCGGCTCGACCTCCCCCTCGACGACCTCGTCGCCCTCCGCGACAGCCTGTCGCACCTGATCGGCGCGGCCACGCGCGCCTGACGCACGCGAGAAGGGGAGTGAGGGTGTGCACGCGGCACACCCTCACTCCCCTTCGTCAGTGCTTGCTACCGGCGAACCGCTAGTTCGCGACGCGCAGCGTGATCGCGGCGCTGGTGCCCACGTTCGCCGCCTTGTCCTGCGCCTTGGCCGTCACCTGGTAGCTGCCGTTCGGGTACGAGGCCGAGCTCGCCGAGAGCGTCCACGTCCCGTTCGACTGCTTCACTCCGTTGCCGAGCTTGGTCGAGCCCGCGTAGAACGCGACGGCCGTCACTCCCACGTTGTCGCTCGCGGAGGCGACGAGTCGGATCGAGCCCGAGATCGTCGTGCCCGACGCGGGCGAGGTGATGCGCACGGTCGGCTTCTCCGTGTCCCTCACCGCGGTGGAGGTCGGGGTCGGCGTCGGGGTGGCCGTCGGCGTCGCCGTGGGCTTCGGGGTCGACGTCGGAGTCGCCGTCGGCGACGCGGTCGGAGTCGCCGTGGGCTCCGGAGCGCTTCCGGTCGGGACGGTGCTCACCATGTAGCCGAAGTAGCGGCCGGCGGTTCCGCGGGTCGGGTCGCCCTGGAAGGTGCGGCCTCGGTTGGTCGCGGCCTTCGCCTGGGCGATGACCTGGGCGCGCACCTGGGCCGGGCTCTTGCCGACGCACGATCCGCCGGAGCTCAGGCAGTCGAGGACGACGCCGGAGACCGCAGCGGCCGCCATGCTGGTGCCCGACTGGATGTAGGCGAACCCGCCACCCTTCTTGGTGGTGTACGGGCACATGCCGGGAGCGGCGATGGTGTGGGCCTGGTCGGAGGCCGACGCCGCGAAGTTGCTGGTGTTCGAGGGGGTGTCGTCGCGGGTCTGGACGCCGCAGGGCGCCGAGCCGAGCCCGCCGGGCTTGCCGTCGTAGTTCGCGATGTTGGTCACGGCCAGCGTCTCGTTGTACGCGGCGGGGATCCAGCCCGCGAGGTCCTCGGTCGTGTTGCCGGCCGAGCCGACAGTGACGATGCCCTTGCTCTCGAGCTCGCAGATCGCCTGGTGGATCACGTCGCCGTTCGAGCGGCCGCAGTTGCCGTCGTCGGTGCCGTAGGTGGCGAGCGACATGTTGACGACCTTGATGTTGTAGGTCTTCGCGTTCGCCGACACCCAGTCGAGGGCGCACATCAGGGTGGAGGTGTCGCCGCGGTTGTTCTTGTCGAGCGCACGCACCGAGTAGATCGGCGCACCGGGCGCGATGCCGACGGAGCCGACGCTGTTGTCGAGCGCCGCCATGTAGCCCGACACTCCGGTGCCGTGGCCGTTGGCGTCCTCCGCCGATCCGGAGCCGAAGCAGTTGACCTGCTTGGCCAGGTTGTAGTCGGGGTGGGCGCTGACGCCCGAGTCGATCACGGCGACCGCGGGGCCGTTGTAGTTCGAGACCCCGTCGCCGGCGCGCACGGGGGCCTTGTCGGCCTCGGCGGTGAGCACGTGCGAGGGGATGGTCTGCGCCTGGCCCTCGACGACCTGATCCGCGGCGGCGACGCCGAGGATGCGGGAGTCGGACTCGAGGATCGCCTTCTGGCGCTCGGTGAGGGTCGCGGTGAAGCCGGCGACGCCTCCCTCGTACTGGATCTCGTCGGCGATGCCGAGCGCGTCGACGAGCTGCTGCGAGACCGACTTCGAGTCGACCGTCACGAGGTAGCGGCCGGAGGTGGCGGCCTGGGCCGGGGCGGAGCCGGCGAGCGCGAGGCCGCCGACGACGGCGAACGCCGTCACGAGGGCCGCGGCACGGCGGAGGAGGGATCGGGCCGGCGGCGCGGTGGCCTGATCGGTACGAGGGGAGGACACGGGTTCCGTCGATTCTGTCGGCGTCTGGGCCGACGGGTCGGTGGTGCGGTTCTGGCCAGGAGCGGACGCCTCGAACGGGCGCCCGCGCCGCTGCTGCGGGGCTCGGGTACGGGCCGGGAGGCGGCGTGGCGGTCGAATCGCACCGAGCGTCGACGGGCCTGAGCGCCGCCGGCTCCCCCCATCGGAGTGACTCACTCCCGACTTCAACAGACTTCGGGTGATTTCACAGCATCGGGAGCGTACCCAGTACGGGGGTGATTACCCTCGATGTCCCCTTTTCGGTGACCCGAACGGAGACACCCCGGCCCACCCGGAGGAAGCCCCGGTCACAGCGCGGGTTCAGGGGCCTCTCGCCCAGCGTCCACGCGGCTTGACTCGCCCTTGCCACGGAGTAGTGTCGTCGCTCGTGACACACGAGGTCCCCCCGTCCGACGCGGAGGAATTACCCACCGATCCCAACGAGCTCCGCACCGCGAAGCACTTCTTCATCGGTGAGCCGCTGCCGAGCGACAAGCTCGAGGGACAGCTGCTGCAGAAGCGCCTCGCGCTCCCCATCTTCGCGAGCGATCCGCTCTCCTCCGTGGCCTACGCGCCGCAGGAGCTGCTGATGATCCTGCTGCTCGGCGGACTCTCCTTCCTCACCTTCGCTCCGTGGGTCGCCGCCTGCGTGGTCGTGCTCCTCGTGGTCGTCGTCCTCAGCTACCGGCAGCTCATCAAGGCCTACCCCTCGGGAGGCGGCGACTACGAGGTCGCGCGCACCAACATCGGCGAGACGGCCGGGCTGACCGTCGCGGCCGCGCTCCTCGTCGACTACGTCCTCACGGTCGCCGTCTCTGTCGCCTCCGGAGTCGACAACATCATCTCGGCCATCCCCGAGCTCGCGCCACTGCGGGTCGAGCTCGCGATCCTCTTCGTCGTGCTCCTGGCCGCCGTCAACCTCCGCGGCGTCTCGGAGTCGAGCAAGGCCTTCGCCGTCCCCACCTACCTCTTCGTCGCGAGCGTCTTCGTGATGGTCGTCGTGGGTCTCGCCCGGACGGCGTTCGGCGACACCCCGGTCGCGGAGTCGGCGGGCTACACCGTCGAGGGCGAGCAGCTCACCCAGGCCGCCGTCATCCTGCTCCTCCTGCGCTCGTTCGCCAGCGGGTGCGCCGCCCTCACCGGAGTCGAGGCCATCTCGAACGGCGTGCCCGCCTTCCGCGTGCCCAAGGTCAAGAACGCACAGCGCACCCTCGTCGCGATGGGCGGCATCGCGATCACGCTGTTCATCGGTCTCACGGCGCTCGCGCTCCTCTCGAACGTGCACTACGCCGAGAGGGCGTGCGACCTGGTCGGCTTCGCCGACTGCGCGACGACGCCGCAGCGCTCGGTCATCGCGCAGGTCGCCGCCGCCACCTTCGGCAACAACACGATCCTGTTCTTCGTGATCCAGGCCGCCACCGCCGCGGTGCTGCTGCTCGCCGCGAACACGGCCTTCAACGGCTTCCCGCTGCTCGGCTCGGTCCTCGCGCGCGACGGCTACGCCCCGAAGTCGCTGAACACCCGCGGCGACCGCCTCATCTACTCCAACGGCGTGATCATCCTCGCGCTCGTCGCGGCGATCATCCTGCTCGTCTACCAGGCCTCGCTCACGAGCCTGGTGCAGCTCTACATCATCGGCGTCTTCGTCTCGTTCACGCTGGGCCAGTCGGGCATGGTGAAGCACTGGATCCGCATGATCCGCAACGGCGAGGGCTCCCGGACCGTCTACACGAGCCTCGGCATCAACCTGTTCGGCGCGACCCTGACCTTCGCCGTGCTCGTGGTGGTCACGATCACCAAGTTCACCCACGGCGCCTGGCTCGTCTACCTGGTGATGCCGATCCTCGGATTCCTGATGGCGGGCGTCTACCGCTACTACCGCGACGTCGAGAAGGAGATCGAGGTCGACCCGACCACGACCTTCGGCGCCAACGGCGACCACGCGATCGTGCTGGTGGGCCGGATGAACAAGCCGACCCTCAAGGCCCTCGACTACGCCATCGCCGCGCGGCACGAGACCCTGGAGGCGGTCCACTCCTCCATCGACGACGCGCAGACCGCGCAGCTCAAGGCCGACTGGGCGCGGATGGACATCGAGGTCCCGCTGCGCTGCATCGCGTCGCCCTACCGCGACATCTCGTACCCGCTCATCAAGTACATCAAGATGCACCGCCTCGAGCACGGCTCCGAGATCATCACGGTCTACATGCCGCAGTACATCGTCGGGCACTGGTGGGAGACCCCGCTCCACAACCACAAGTCGCGTCGGATCCGCCAGAAGCTGCTCCTGGTGCACGGCGTGACGGTCGCGCTGGTGCCCTGGCTCCTCGACTCGTCCGAGCTGATCTACGGCCGGCGCTCGCGCCCGATCCCCGGCCAGACGCGTCGCGGCGAACCGGTCCGCCCGGTCACTCGCCGGCCGATCCCGCCCGCCTCGGTGCTCCCGAAGGGTGCCGCCGGGGAGGGCGCCCCGCGCAGCCCCCAGCCGCGCCCCTCGGCGGCGGCACGCGCCCGCGCCAAGCGCCGCTGACCGCACGGCCCCTGGGCCCTCGCCGGGACGGGTAGAGGGCCCGCGGCTCAGCCTGCGGGCCCTCGATTTCCCCTTGTGCCTTCCCCCGAAGGCGGCCCGCCCCAACGGGCCACCTCGAAGCTATCGGCAGGCTATGGACTGCCGCATCCTCCTCACGACGGATCCGCGTCCACCCCAGGCAGGGGCGCCGCGGCCACTCCGAGCCGCCAGAGCGCGGCGACCACGACCACCGCGGCGCTGGTCCAGGCCACCGTGAGGATCGCGGCGTCGACCACGAAGGAGCGGTACGCCTCCTCGAGCGGATCGAGCCCGGTGCTCGAGAGCACGATGCCGGCTGGGAGGATCGCCGCCGCGAGCACCGCACTCCAGGCCGCGAGGCGGATCGGGCCCCGGGCGTCGGCCTCGACGAGGTGCGGGCGCCGAGTGACGTACCAGACCGCCGCGCCGATCCCGAGCCCCAGCAGCCCGAGCACCCCGCTCGCGTACTGCGCCCACTTGTATCCGGGGAAGGGTCCGAACTCCTCCTGCAGGAACGGGACGGCGGCGACGAACGGCCCGCCCGCGTGGGTGAAGCCGTCCCACAGCACGTGGGTGGCCGAGCCGATGACGAGCCCCGCCGCCGACAGGAGCAGCGTCGTGGCCCACGCCCGCGCGCCCCGCGGCCGGCGCGGCGGGGGTCGCAGGCGCACCCTGACCAGCCACGGGGCGAGATCGCGCCAGGCCGGCGCGAGCAGCACGCTCCAGAGGAGCAGACCCACCGCGCCGAGGAGCAGGTCGAGCGTCACGACGCCGAGGAGCGAATGGGTCGACTCCCGCGCCCACCGCACGGGCAGGTAGAGCCCGATGTCGGGGGCCATGGCGCCGATGGCGACGGCGGCGGCCGGCACGCGGCCGTTCGAGAACGCCAGAGCGACGACGGCGTGACTCGGCGTGAACGGCATAGTGCACGCTATCCCGGACCTCCCGGTCAGCGGTCGCCCGATCGGGGAGCTCCGATCGAGGCGACCGTAGAATCACACGGTGGTCCGGCCCGCCGGGCGGGGTGCGACGGATCGGAGCGGGTGTGCGGAAGGCGTTCGCGATCCTCCGACTCGCGCTCGCGGGCCTGGGTGTCGTCGGACTCGTCGCCGACTTCCTCTACACGCTCGGGTTCCGCGCCTTCCAGATCGACAACTTCTTCGCCTACTTCACGACGCAGTCGAACATGGCCGGAGTCGTCGTCCTCGGCCTCTCCGGGTTGGTCGCGCTCGCCCGGGAGCGGGAGCCGCGGTGGCTCAGCACCCTCCGCGCGATCGTGCTCACCTATCTCGTCGTCTCGGGCATCGTCTTCGGCCTGATCGCCGTCGAGGCGAACAACCGCGGCGTGCGCGTCGACGTGCCGTGGTCGAGCGCACTGCTGCACTTCGTCATCCCGTCGCTCGCGGTCCTCGACTGGCTCCTCGGGCCCGGCCGGCGGCCCGTGCGCTGGCGTGCGGCCCTCGCCGTCCTCGGCTTCCCGATCGTCTGGGGAGTCGTCACGCTGGTGCGCGGCGCGCTGATCGGCTGGTACCCCTACTTCTTCCTCGACCCCGGTCAGGTCGACGGGCCGGTCGCCTTCGTCCTCTACGACGTGATCGTCCTCGGCCTGATCTCGGGCATCGCCGCCTTCGTCGTCGCGCTCAGCCGGGTGCGCCCCTTCGGAGCACCCAGGACGACCGAGTGGCGAGGACCGCTGTCGCGCCTGCGCGAGCAGCTCAGCCGGAGACGGCGGCGAACGGCTCCAGCGCCGTCTGCGCGACCCTGAGCAGTTCGTCGTCGCTCAGCGCCTGCAGCGACAGAGCCTGATCGGCGCCGACGAGCCCGACGAGCACGGCCTCTCCCGTGACCGGCTCGAGGTTCACCCACTCGGTGATGCCCGCGTCCGAGCCGATCAGCGACCAGCGTGCCGCGGTCACCGCCCCGGTGTCCCAGAACGGCTCGTCGAAGCGCAGCCAGAGCGAGTCGACGACACCGGAGCCGAGGGCGGCGATGGCGGTGCGGTGCGCGAACGGGAGTGCGGGGTCGAACACGATCGCGTCGGTCTTGAGCACGCCGATCGGGACGGTCACGAGCACCCGGTCGGCCGTGAACGACTCCCCCGTCGCGAGCCGGATGCTCGCGCCGTCCTCGTCGTAGCCGATGCCGCTGACGGCGGCCCGCAGCGACACCTCGACGTCGGCGAGGAGCGTCTCGACGAGCGGCGCGAGACCGTCGGTGACGACGGCGTCGGCGTCGTCGGAGGCGTCGCTCAGCTCCTCCGCGGTGACCGCGGCCGACGCGTCGCCCAGCCCGTACCAGCTCGACAGCTCGGCGGCGGCCGCGCCCGTGCGCAGGGCGGCACCGCCCGCCAGGTAGGCGGCGACCCGCTGCGAGTCGCCGTCGCCGCTTCCCGCCTCCGCGCTCGCGGGATCCGGCGCTCCGGACCCGGCGAGCGCCTCGGCCAGCGGAAGGTCGCGCGACTGCTCGGCGCCCCATTCGAGGGCGCGCGTGAGCGCGTCGGGTCCGGTGGAGCCGGTGTCCACCTCGGCACCGTCGTCGGTCACCGAGAGCACCGTCGCCAGGTCGACGGCGGAGGTGGAGACGCCCGCGTCGAGGACGCTCTCCCGCAGCGCGGGGCCGGCCCCGACGAGGGCCCAGGCGCCGCTGTCGACCGCGATCGGCCAGCCGTCGGGAGTGGTGGTGGCGATGCGGCCGCCGACGCGCTCGCGCGCCTCGACGAGCGTCACGTCGTAGCCGGCGTCGACGAGGCGGCGCGCCGCGACGGCACCCGAGAGCCCCCCTCCGATGATCGCGATGCGCTCACCGTCCGCGGCGATCGCGGCGATCTCACCGGCCGCTCGGACACCGGAGTTCCACGCGCCCTGCAGCGTCGCCGGCGCGTCGGTGTCGGTGGCCTCGCCCGCGAAGAAGAGACGGTCGAGCACGTTCTGCGCGAGGTCCTCGCGGTGCTCGGGCGTCGCCCCGACCGCCAGGTAGGAGGCGGCGCCGAGAGCGTAGGGATCGGCGCCCCAGTCGGAGCGCACGAAGGCGGCGGGCGTCGGGACGGCCGTGGTGCTCGGAGTGGGGACGGGCGCCTCGGTGACGGATCGCGTCGGTGTCGGACGCGGCGGCGTGCACCCCGCGAGGACCAGGAGGCCGACCCCCGAGGCGGCCCCCGAGAGGAAGATGCGGCGTCCGATGGTCATCCCCGTCATCCTACGTTCTCGCCCACCTCCGGGCGGAGGCGCGGGCGCCCCTCAGCGCGCCACCGCGGCGATGCGGGACACCGCCTCCTCGAGCACCTCGGGAGCGCAGGCGAGGTTCAGCCGCACGAAGCCGCGTCCCTCGCGACCGAAGTCGAGTCCCGAGGTGAGCGCCACGCGACCCTCCGCCAGGATCACCGCGGCGGGGTCGTCCCCCAGCCCGGCTCCGCGCAGGTCGATCCAGGCGAGGTAGCCCGCCCCCGGCGGTCGGTAGCGGGCCACGGGGAGCTGCCGGGCGAGCAGGGTCTCGAGCAGGGCTCCGCTCTCGCGGACCGACGCGATCACGCCGTCGAGCCAGTCCTCCGCCTCCTCGAACGCGGCGACGCTCGCGTGCAGTCCGAGCAGGCCCGTCCGCCAGGCGACCTCCTCCGGCATCCGCTCGAGCACCGCACGGAGGCGCTCGTCGGCGGTCACGATGAGGGCGCACTTGAGCCCCGCGAGGTTCCAGCCCTTGCTCGCGGAGGTGACGCCCACGCCCACCCTGGCCGCCGCCTCCGAGACCGAGAGGAACGGCGTGAAGCCGTCGCTCGATCGGGCCAGCGGCCCGTGGATCTCGTCCGAGACGACGAGCGCGCCGTAGCGCTCGGCGAGCACCGCCAGCTCGGCGAGCTCGGCGGCCGGATGCGCCAGCCCGAGGGGATTGTGCGGGTTGCACAGCAGGACCGCCGCGGCCCCGGCCGCGAGGGCGCGCTCGATGCCGCCGAGATCGAGTCGGTGGGCGCCCGACTCCTCGAGCAGCGCGACCTCGACCACCTCGTGCCCCGCCTCCGGGATCAGCTCGAAGAACGGCGCGTACACCGGCGGCGTGACGACCACCCGGCTGCCGGGAGCGAGGAGGACGCGCAGCGTCTCGACGATCGCGACGCTCACATCGGTCGCGCTCCGCACGTGCGCCGGATCGACCTGCCAGCCCCAGCGGCGCTCGGCGAACGCGGCGAACGCCCCCGCGAGGGGACCGGGCCCGAACGCGTAGCCGGTGTCGGAGGCGCGCACGCGCTCGACGACCCGCTCGGCGATCACGGGGGCGAGCGGGTAGTCGGTCTCGGCGACGAACAGCGGCAGCACGTCGGCGGCGAACAGGCGCCACTTGGCGCTCGTGCGCCGGCGCAGGATCTCGATCGGCTCAGCACTCACGACGGTCATCCCTCCACCGTAGGCCGAGGGCAAGGCCGCGCGGACGCTCTGCTCGCAGTGGTAGGACTAGGGGCATGAGCAATGACATCCGCGCACTCTCCGACGGCGAGAGCTATCTCGCCTTCTTCCAGGGCGGGCCGTTCGACGGCCAGACCGAGACCCGCGTCAGCACCGACGGCGGCTACGAGAAGGAGGTCGACGTCTATGCGGCGGTCGACGGCCAGGAGACGCACCTGGTCTACACCTCCGTCTCGGCGAAGGAGGTCGGCGAGTCCGTCCACGTGACGTACTCCCTCGACGCGCCCGACTCCGACCCGATCGAGGACCCGGAGGACCGCGGCGGCGGATTCCAGTAACCGGCAGCACCCGGATGCCGCCCCGCCCGTGGACTCGTGTCCGCGCCGGGGCGGCATTCGTGCGTCCGGGAGGGGACGCGCCGCGACGGGGGGCGCGGGGATGAGCAAGCGCGGGTAAAGTGATGGTTGCTCACTTCCGGCGACACCCGAACCGCCTCCGCACCGAGAGCCTCCATGAACCGCTCGCCCACCCCCTCCCGCCCCGCATGACCACCCTGACCGACTCCCTCGCCCTGGCGTGGCTCGCCGAGCGCGGAGTCGATGCCGACGCACCCGCTCCGCTGCTGCTGCACGCCGACGAGGCCGCCGAACCGGGCTTCGCGGTCCGCCGTCTCGCCCACGGCGCGGCGTCCCTCCGCAGGCCCTCCTCGGTCGCACCCGGCCTCGTCCTGCTGCTCGTCCCGCTCGAGGGCACGGCCGCGCTCTCGGCGAGGGGAGTGGCGGAGCAGCTCTCCCGAGGCCGCTTCGCCGCACTCCCCGGCGGTGCCGCCTCGACCCTCCGGACGCGCGCGCAGAGCTCCCGGCTCGAGCTCCTCGTCCGGGTCCCCGCCCCCCTCCGCCGCCCGGTGGTCGCCTTCTCGACGGCGCTCCCGGTCGTCGTCGCCACCGCGAACGCGGTCCTCGAGACCCGGCTCGGACCGGCCGATCCCGCGTTCGCCGGGCTGCGGGCCGCCCTCGAGCAGCTCGCGGCTGCCGTCCTCGCGAGCGCCTCGACGCCCTGAGGGCTGCCAGTTCCGCGCCGGGCTGTCAAGGGTCCCTCCCCTCTCGGCGTCCTCCCCATCCGCGTGGTCAGACTGCTTCGAACAGACGATGACGCCGAGGCTCGGCGCCGGAAGGAGCACGACTCATGGCAGAGATCACCGCCCACCACGGGCTCTTCAAGGACACCGACCTGCACGTCGACGACACCGGCGGCTCGGGCCGTCCGATCGTCCTGATCCACGGCTGGCCCCTCTCGGGCGAGTCGTGGAGCGAGCAGGTCCCGGCGTTCGCGGCCGCCGGCTACCGGGTCGTCACGTACGACCGTCGCGGATTCGGCCGCAGCGACAAGCCGCTGACCGGCTACACCTACGACACCCTCACCGAGGACCTGCACACGCTCCTCACCGAGCTCGACCTGCAGGACGTGACGCTCGTCGGCTTCTCGATGGGCGGCGGCGAGGTCGCCCGCTACTTCTCGAAGTACGGCGCCGAGCGCCTCCGCAGCGTCGTCTTCGCCTCTGCAGTGCCGCCGTACCTGATGAAGACCGACGACAACCCCGACGGCCCGCTCGAGAAGTCGGCCGCCGCCGGGATGACCGCCGGACTCACCAAGGACCAGGACTCGTTCTACGAGCAGTTCACGACCGAGTTCTTCTCGGTCGACGGCGAGCTGAAGGTGACGGAGGCGCAGCGCCAGGACGCGCTCGCCCTCGCGAAGCAGTCGTCGAAGATCGCGGCGCTGGCCTGCATGACCGCGTTCGCGACCACCGACTTCCGCGAGGACCTGCCGAAGGTCTCGGTCCCCGCGCTCGTCATCCACGGCGACGGGGACGCCACCGTCCCGTTCGAGGGCTCCGGCGCGCGGACGCATGCCGCGATCCCCGGCTCCGAGCTGCACGTCGTCGCCGGCGCCCCGCACGGCGTCAACGTCAGCCACGCGGAGGAGTGGAACCGGGTCGTCCTCGAGTTCCTCGCGAAGTAGCGGCAGGACGAGCGAAGGGGGCGCTCCGCATCGGCGGGGCGCCCCCTTCGCTCCGTCCGCGGCTCAGCCCTTCTCGGCGCCCTCCGTCGTGTTCATGATCCGCTTCTGGAAGACGAAGAAGAGCACGGCGACCGGGATCGACATCAGCACCGCAGCTGCGAGCTGCAGCGGGTACTGGTTGCCGGTGCCGAGCTGACCCGACACGAGCGAGGCGACTCCGGTGGTCAGCGTGTTCAACTCCGGCGACTGCCTCGACACGACGAAGTGCGAGAACTCGTTCCACGAGCCCTGGAACGACAGGATGAACAGCGTCACGATCGCCGGCCGCGCCATGGGCACCACGATCGATCGGAACGTGCGGAACACCCCCGCGCCGTCGATCCGCGCGGCCTCCTCGATCGACGCGGGGATCGAGTCGAAGAACTGCTTCATGATGAAGATGCCCGCGGCGTCCACGATCAACGGCACGATCATCCCCGCGTAGCTGTCGTAGAGCCCGAGCTGCTTGAGGATCAGGAACCGCGGGATCAGCAGCACCACGCCCGGCACGCTCATGACGCCGATGAACAGCGCGAAGAGCAGCCCCCGACCGCGGAAGCGCAGCCGTGAGAGCGCGTAGCCCGCGAGCGAGTCGAAGAAGACCCGTCCGACGGTCACGACCACCGTGACGATCACCGAGTTGAGCGTCCAGAGCGGCAGCGGCACATCGGTGAACAGGCGCTCGTAGGAGGCGAACGACCAGGTCGCGGGGAGCAGCGACAGCGGGTTGGCGGTCGCATCGGAGTCGGTCTTGAACGACGAGGCGACCGAGATCAGGAACGGGTAGATGTAGACCAGCGCCAGTCCGATCAGCAGCAGGTACCCGCCGATCAGGGAGGCGCGACCGCGGGCGCCGAGGTGGACGCGCCGGTGCGGGATCCGCGTCGGCGGCTCCTCGTGCCCGGTGTCGGCGGTGGCTGCGGTGCCGGAGTCGACGAGCGTGCTCATCGCACACCTCCCGTGGTGAGGGTCGTCGCGGCGTCGGCGCGGGCGGCCCGGCGCCGCGGCTCGCCCTTCTCGCGGAGGAGGGCGCGCTGCAGCAGCGTGAGGACGACGATGATGAAGAACAGGATGAACGCGATCGCGGCGCCCTGGCCCCAGCGCAGATCGGTGAACGACGACTCGTAGGCGAGGAACGCCGGCGTGAGCAGCGTCTTGCCCGGCGACCCGCCTCCGGTGAGGTAGATCTGGTCGAACACCTGCCAGGTGCCGATGAGGCCGAGGGTGAGCACGGTGAAGAGGGTCGGCCGCAGCATCGGCAGCGTCACCGAGAAGAACTTCCGCAGCGGACCTGCGCCGTCCATCAGCGCGGCCTCGTCGATCTCGGACCCGATGTTCTGCAGTGCCGCGAGGAACAGCAGCATGAAGGTGCCCGAGGTCGTGAAGATCGCCATGGTGATCAGCACGCACATCGCGACGGAGGGGCCCGACAGCCAGTCCCACCAGGTGAGTCCGAGCGGGGCCGCGCCGCCGAAGCCCGTTCCGTCGAGGCCGATCAGCCCGAGGAGGGTGTGCAGGACTCCGGTCGGATCGGCCATCCAGGTCGGGCCGTCGGCCCCGAACCAGCCGAGCACCGCGTTGACGACGCCCGAGGCGCTGAAGAGGAACAGGAAGATCACCGTGATGGCGATCGAGGAGGTGACGGAGGGGAAGTAGAACGCGGTGCGGAAGAAGCCGCGCCCGCGCAGCACGCGCCGGTTGACCTGCACGGCGAGGAACAGCGCGAGCGCGGTCTGCAACGGGACGACGAGCAGCACGTAGTAGACGTTGTTGCGGATCGCGGTGCCGAAGTCCTTCTGCGCGAGTCCCGAGTCGATCAGCACGGCCCGGTAGTTGTCGGTGCCGACGAACTGCGCCGTCGGACCGAGCGGCGAGCCGAGGCCGTTCCAGTTGCTGACGCTCACCCAGAGCGCGAGCCCGATGGGCACGACGAGGAACACGCCGACCACGAGGATCGCCGGCAGGGTGAAGAGCCAGCCGTAGCGGGCCTCGTGCCCGCGGATGCCGGAGCGGCGCCTCCGCGGGGCGACGGTGGTGCTCATCGATGCGTCTCCTTCGACGATTCGTGTGCGGGTGGGCCCGGGGGGCGGCGGTCGGGTCCGCCGCCTCCCGGAGTCGGACTACTGCGCGTTGGCGGTGTCGAGCGCGTCCTGCAGGTTGGTCTGCAGGTCGGCGAGGATCGCCTCCGGATCGCCGGTCGCCAGTCCCTCGAGCGCCGAGTTGAAGTCGGTGATCACGGTGGCCGCACCCGCGAACGCGACGGGGCTGACGGCGTAGTCGTTGCCCGTCACGAACGCCGCGTTCTCGGGGTACTTCGTCGCGTACTCCGCGGCTCCTGTCTCGGTCGAGGGGATCACGCCGAAGGCGTCCGAGAAGGCGAGCTGCTGCTCGTCCGACGTGAGCGCGGTCACGAGCGACTCGGCCTGCTCGGCGGTCTCGCTGCCGACCGGGATGCCCCAGCAGTTGCTGAACGTGAAGGTCGACTTCCCGCCCGGGCCCGCGGGGAGCTCGGCCACCGTGTAGTTCACGTCGGGGTAGTCGGCCGCGAGCGCGCCGTTGATCCAGGGGCCCTCGATGACCATCGCGGCGGCGCCCTTGCCGAACGCCTCGCCCGACCAGCCGGAGTCGAGGTCGGCCGGGAACTTCAGCGTGCCGTCGGTGAGGAGCTTCTTCACCTCGGCGAGGCCGGCGACGTTCTCGGGGGTGTCCGCCGTGACCGTCTCACCGTCCTCCGACAGAAGCGAGCCGCCGGCCTGGTTCATGAAGGTGCCGATGCGGGCGTACTCGGCGCCGAACGAGAGCCCGGCGACGCCGTCGGCCGTCAGCGTCGTCGCGGCGGACTCGAGCGAGGCCCAGTCGGTCGGGATGTCGGCGTCGGTGAGCCCGGCCGCCGCCCAGAGGTCGGTGTTGATGACGAGCCCCAGCGTCGAGAAGTCCTTGGGCTCGCAGTAGAACTGGTCGTCGTAGGTGAACGCGTCGCGCAGAGCCGGGTAGAAGGCGTCGGCGTTCTCGGCGTCCTGAGCGTACGGCTCGAGGTAGCGGTTGCTCGCGTAGGTCTGGAACTGGTCCCAGCTCATGTAGAAGAGGTCGGGCGGGTTGCCGCCCGAGAACCCCTGCCCGAGCTGCTGCGTCAGGTCGCTCGCGGCGACCACGTCGACCTCGGTGCCGTTCTCCTCGCCCCAGCTGGTCACCGCGTCGGTGACCGCGGTGGTCTCGGCGTCTCCGGAGGAGCCGATCATCACCGTGAGGCCGGCCGAGTCGCTCGACCCGTCGGTAGCGCCTCCGCTGGAGCAGGCGGCGAGCGTGAGCATCGTCGCGCTCGCGAGCAGCGCGGCACCCCATCGTGCCGCGGTGTGGGTGGGTGTCATGATCTGGCCTTTCGTGGGGGTGGGGTGGAGGTGCGCCGGCCGCGCCGAGCGGGCCGGAGGTCGGGGTCGGTGGGGAGTCAGGGCTGGTGCGTGGGCGGGGTCCGCACCACGAGGTGCGGCTCGATGAGGCGGTGCGCCTCGCCGGGGGCGAGGTCGCGGTGGACGATGTCGTCCCCGTCCTCGCCGAGCAGCAGCTCGAGCGCGCCGGCGGCGACCGCGTCGAGGTCCTGCTCGACGCTCGAGAGGCCGACCGCCGCTGCGACCGGGGTGTTGTCGAAGCCCACGATCGGCAGCTGCGGCCGTCCGACGGCGATCGCCGCCATCGAGGCGCCGAGAGCGAGGGAGTCGGACGCGCAGACGAGCCCGTCGACCTCCGGGGAGTCCCGGAGGAGCGCGATCGCGGCCGTTCGGGACCTCTGCACGTCGTCCTCCGCGGAGGCGACCGTCAGTGGGGCGAGGGGCGCCCGCTCGCGCAGCACCCGCTCCCAGCCGCTGCGACGGTCGTCGCCGGTCGCCGAGCCGTCGGGCCAGCCGAGCCACGCGATGTGCGTGCTGCCGCTCGCGACGAGGTGCTCGGTCGCCTGGGCCACTCCGGAGGCGCCGTCGACGTCGACCCACAGGTGCTGCGGGTCGTTCTCGTCGTCGACTCCCCAGGGCCGGCCGAAGGTCACGAAGGGGACGCCCTCGGCGATCAGCCAGGCCGTGCGCGGGTCGCCGTAGAACGTCGAGGTGAGCACGAAGGCGTCGACATCGGCTCCGTCGCGCAGCCGTCCGATCTGCGCGATCTCCTCCTCCGGAGTCCTCGCCGTGTAGAGCAGGATGCGCATGCCGCGGGCGTCGGCCTGCTCGGTGACCGCGTGGAGGAACCGGTCGAGCAGGCTGCCCGAGACGCCGTCGAGCACCCGGTCCATCCGGACGCCGATCGTGCCCGACTTGCGCGTGCGCAGGCGGCGGGCGGAGGCGTGCGGGCGGTACTTCAGCTCGGCGATGGCCTTCTCGACCCGCTCGCGGGTGGCGTCGCGCACGATCGCGGGGCTGTTCAGCACGTTCGAGACGGTCTGCCGCGAGACTCCGGCGACGCGGGCGACGTCTGCGACGGTCGGCAGTGCCATGCGTCCTCCTCGACGGCGAGCGGCTTTGATCGTTCAAACCAAGGCGTTCAAGTCCCGATTTGATCGATCCAATCCGGGTGCTACATTACCTCCGACCGCGGTGGTGTCAACCGGGAGACCGCCCGACGCCGTTGCCGTACCGACGATTCAGTGAGGAGTCGACCGTGACGACCGAGCGCGACGACCAGAACCGCCCGCCCCTCCAGCCGCTCCTCCACGACGCCGTCGTCCTGCTCCGCGCCCCGTCCCAGCTCTGGTCCGACGAGGCGGGCGAGCTCGGCGGACTGCCGATCCACGGCCTCTACCACGGTGACGTCCGAGTGCTCGCGGGCGCCCGGCTCCTCGTCGGCGGGCACCGGCCGGAGCCCGTCTCGGCCGCTCGCGACGGCGCCTCCTCCGCGCGCTTCACCGCACTCACCCGGCACCTCGACGACCCGTCCGCCGACCCGCTGATCCGCCTGGTCCGCACCCGGACCGTGTCGGCCGGATCGCTGCACGAGACGCTCCGGCTCGAGTCGGCGCTGCCCGAACCGGTCGCCACCCGGATCGAGCTCGCGCTCGAGGCCGACTTCTCGCTCGTGCACGTCGTGAAGGCGGGGCTCCGCGACGAGGTCGCGATCGCGACGACCGTCGACGGCGACTCCCTCGAGTGGAGCCACGCCACCGCGCGCGCCGTCGTGACGGCGGTCGGCGCCGTGATCGAGGGCGCGGCAGCGGCCACCGTGGGCTGGGACGTGGTGGTCCCCGCACGCGGCTCGGTGGAGGTCGCGTGGAGGATCGACGTGACCGACAGCGCCGCCGTCGTGGCCGCGGCACCCGGCCCGGCCGAGTGGCTCGGAACGACCGTCGAGACCGGCGACTCGCGTCTCGCCTCCTGGTGCCGCGCCGCTCTCGACGACCTCGACGCGCTGCGGATGGTGACCGCCGATCGCCCGGGCGACCCGTTCCTCGCCGCCGGCGCCCCGTGGTTCTTCACGCTGTTCGGCCGCGACTCGATCTGGGCGGCGCGGATGCTGCTCCCGCTCGGAACGGAGCTGGCGGGCTCCACCCTCCGAGTGCTGGCCGGGCTGCAGGGCACCCGCGACGACCCCGAGACGGCGGAGCAGCCCGGCAAGATCATGCACGAGCTGCGGGCGACGACGCTCGAGATCCCCGGCGAGGGCGTGTCGCTGCCCCCGCTCTACTTCGGCACCGTCGACGCGACGGCGCTCTGGATCTGCCTCCTGCACGACGCGTGGCGCTGGGGACTGCCCGACGACGAGGTCGAGGCGCTGCTGCCGGCGCTCGAGGCGGCGCTGCGCTGGCTGCGCGACTCCGGCGACTCCGATGGCGACGGTCTGCTCGAGTACATCGACACGACGGGGCACGGCCTCGCCAACCAGGGCTGGAAGGACTCGGGCGACTCGATCCAGTGGCGCGACGGCTCGCTCGCCGAGGGCCCGATCGCGCTCTGCGAGGTGCAGGGCTACGCCCACGAGGCGGCCGTCGGTGGCGCGGCGCTGCTCGAGCACTTCGGCCGCGACGGCGCCGAGTGGCGCGAGTACGCCACCGCCCTCCGAGCCCGCTTCGCCGAGGCGTTCTGGATCGCGACCCCCGACGGCGGCCACCCGGCGATCGCCCTCGACGCCCGGAAGCGCCCGGTCGACACCGTGACCAGCAACATCGGGCACCTGCTCGGCACCGGGATCCTCTCGCGCGAGCACGCGACGCGGGTCGCGGAGCTGCTGGTGTCGCCGGAGCTCGCGTCGGGGTACGGCCTGCGCACCCTGTCGACCGACTCGTCCGGCTACTGGCCGCTCTCGTACCACGGGGGCTCGGTCTGGGCCCACGACACCGCCATCGCCGTCACCGGCCTCGCCCGAGAGGGCTTCGGGGCCGAGGCGACGCTCCTCTCGCGCGGGCTCCTCGCCGCCGCCGAGGGGTTCGGCTACCGCATGCCCGAGCTGCACTCGGGCGATCCGGCCGCCGAGGCGCCCGCTCCGGTCCCCTACCCGTCGTCGTGCCGGCCGCAGGCGTGGTCGGCCGCTGCGGCGGTGGCGGTGCTGACCGCCGCCCTGGGTCTCGCTCCCGGAGGCGGCACCCTCGCCGTCGCGCCGCTCACGCCCGCGCTGGCCGGCGCGATCCGCGTCGACGGGATCCGGTACCGCGGCTCCGTGGTGCCCGTGGACTGGGACGGAAGGGTCTGACGAGGCCGACGCTCCGCCCTCAGGACAGCCGCGCGACGACCGCGCGGGCGATCCGGCGACCGGAGCGGTTGGCTCCGATCGTCGACGCCGTCGGCCCGTAGCCCGCGAAGAAGACGCGCGGATCGGTGACGGAGGCGCCGTCGACGACCGCGACGCCGCCCTCGCGCTCGCGCAGCCCGAGCGGCGCGAGATGCCGGAGCTCGGGGCGGAACCCGGTCGCCCAGATGACGGCGTCGGCGCGGCTGAACGACCCGTCCTGCCAGCGCACGCCGTCCTCCTCGAGGGAGCGGAACATCTCGTGCTCGCGCAGGACACCCCGCTCGATCCCCGCGACCACCCGACGCGTGCGCTGCACCCCGGTGCCGCTGACGATGCTCGGGAGCGCGCGCCCTGCCCGGGCCGCGCGGTCCTGCTCCGCGACCGCCTCGACGGCCGACTCCAGGGCGAGCTGCTCGCCGTCGCGGTAGCTGACGGGCCGCCTGGTCGCCCAGGTGACCGAGCGGGCGACGCGCTCGAGCTCGAGGAGGAACCCGATCGCCGACGTCCCGCCTCCCACGACGATCACCTGCTGATCGGCGAAGTCCGCGGCCCGCACGTACTCGGTGGTGTCGACCTGGGTCCCGCGGAAGCGCTCGCGCCCGGGGTAGTACGGCACGAACGGCGAGCCCCAGGTGCCGGTCGCGTTCACGAGGAGCCGGGTCCGCTCGGTCGTCCGCTCCGTCTCGACGAGAAGATCCGCCGAGCGGTCGCCCGGCGTCGCACTCGTGACGCTGCGCACCGCCTCCGGTCGCTGCACCGCGAGCTCGAAGGCGTCCTCGTAGCGCCGGTAGTACTCCGTGACGACGTCCCTCGCGGGCCGTCGGCGGTCGGCCGTGGCGAAGGAGAGGCCGATCGTGTCCATGCCGGGAAGGTCGTGCACGCGGTGCGCGGAGCCGAGCCGGAGCGCTTCCCAGCGGAACTGCCAGGCCCCTCCCGGCAGCGGCCCGCGGTCGAGGACGACGAAGTCGGAGCCCGGTCGCAGCCCCAGACGGCGCAGGTAGTAGGCCACGGAGAGCCCCGCCTGGCCGGCACCGATCACCACGGCAGAGCGCGGATCGAGAGCACGGGTCACGGTGCTCCCAACGGGGTCGAGGGGCGGCTCTCGTCCGGCGGCTGACGGCCCGGAGTGGCGGATGGCCCGTCTGCTAAACTACCGGCTAGATTTCATTCTTCTCTGTCTGCTTCTTTTCCCCAGCTGGCTCACCGCCCGTCTGGCCTGTCATCGTGAGGGGGTCACCCATGGGGCGCGGCCGTCAGAAGGCAAAGAACACCAAGATCGCTCGTGAGCTGAAGTCGTTCAGCCCGGCGGTCGATTACAGTGCGCTCGAGCGCGAGCTCAGCCACCCGGACGAGCCGGACTACTCCAAGTGGATCGACCCCTCGGACGACGAGGGCGACGACACCGACTTCGTCGAGGAGCAGCACCAGAAGCGTGCGTGACGCCGAGAGGCGTCCGCGGGCGCTCGGGGCGGCGCCGATCGTCGAGCAGCTGTCGACGCGCATCGCCTACGAGACTCCGTGGATCCGCGTCCGGGAGGACGAGGTGCTCTGGCCCGGCGGCAGCACCGGCGTGTACTCGGTCGTCGAACGCGCCGACTACGCGCTCGTCCTGCCGCGCGAGGGCGACGGGTTCTGGCTCGTGGAGCAGTACCGCTATCCCATCGGGCGGCGGGCGTGGGAGTTCCCGGCCGGAGGCTGGCCGCACGGGTCGGCCGGGGGCGACGCCGAGGCGCTCGCCCGAGCCGAGCTGCGCGAGGAGACGGGACTGCGGGCGGGCCGCCTCCGTCACCTCGGGCGGCTGAACGAGGCCTACGGCTTCGTGGCCCAGTCGGTCGAGATCTTCCTCGCGGAGGATCTCGAGCACGGTGAGCACGAGCGCGAGGCCACCGAGCAGGACATGGTCCAACGGTGGTTCTCGGACCGCGAGGTCGCCGACCTGGTCCGCTCCGGCGCGATCGTCGAGACGGCCGCCGTCGCAGCGCTCGGCCTCTTCTGGATGGACCGCGGGCTCGTCCCCTGACCTCCGCCGATCCCCGCCCGTCTCACGACGGGTCCGCGGGGGTGCTCCCGCGACGGGCCGCGCTGGCGTAGGGTCCGAGGACGGCCCGTGGAACGACCCGCGGGCTCGCGTCGATGGAGCCGCGATGTTCGAACCCGAAGGATCCGTGCGCCCTGTGGCACGGATCAGCTGTGTCACTGCCGCGCTGCTGGTCGGCGCGATCCTGGTCGGCGGCGCCGTGGGCGCCGCGGTCGCCCTCGTGCTGTACCTGCCGGCCGCCCTGCTGTCGGGGTCGCTCGACGCCGCTGCGCTCGTGAGCTTCGGGATGCTGATGGGCATCGCCTCCGGAGCGGGCATCGGAGTCGCCGGCGGCGCAGGAGCCGTCGCCGGGATGGTGTCGGCCCGCGCGGTCAGCCGCAGCGACCGCGCCTTCGTCCTCGGCACGAGCACCGGATCGGCGTTCGGCGTGCTGGTCGCCTCCGCGAACCTGCTCGTCAGCCGCGACGCGTCGACCTGGATCGCCGCGCTGCTGGCGACGGCGACCGCGTTCGTCCTGTGCGCGTGGGGGTCGCGGCTGCTGACCCGGCACGAGCACGCCTGGGAGCGCGAGCACGGCGCCGAGCGCCGGCAGGGCTCGGGGATGCGCGGCCGCTCGGCCTGAGCCGCGCGCTCACGGTCTCCGGGTCAGCCGGCGTAGGAGCCGACGAGCCGCACCGCGCCTCCGTCGACGCCCTTGGCGCCCTGCTCGAAGCCGTCGAGCCCGCGCTCGCCGATCGTGACGCGACCCGCGACCCACGACGGCACTCCCGAGCGCTCGAGGGCCGCGATCACCGCGGAGGCGGCGTCGTCGGAGACCACGGCGAACATCCCGATGCCGAGGTTCCACGTGCCCTCGGTGCTCTCGAGCGTGGCACCCGACATCGCCGCGAGCGCGCGGAAGACGTCGGCGGGGCTCCACGACGCCCGGTCGAGCTCGACCCAGGAGCCGCGCGGCAGGACCCGGGCGAGGTTGGCCGCGATGCCGCCTCCCGTCACGTGGCTGATCGAGTGGACGGCCGACCCGAGCGCGTCGTCGTCGAGCACCGCGAGCAGCGGCGCGGTGTAGAGGCGCGTCGGCTCGAGGAGCACCTCGCCGACGACCCCGCCCAGCTCGTCGGAGCGGTCGGTGAAGCCGATCCGCTTCTCGGCGAGGATGTGCCGCACCAGCGAGAAGCCGTTCGAGTGCAGACCGGAGGAGGCCATCGCGATCACGAGGTCGCCGTCGCGCACCCGATCGGCGCCGAGCACCGCATCCGCCTCGACCGCTCCGACGGCCGCTCCCGCGACGTCGTAGTCGTCGGGCCCGAGCAGGCCCGGGTGCTCGGCGGTCTCGCCGCCGACGAGCGCCGTGCCGGTGGCGGAGCAGGCCCGGGCGATCCCGGCGACGATGTCGGCGATCCTCGCGGGCACGACCTTGCCGCAGGCGATGTAGTCGGTCATGAACAGCGGCCGGGCGCCGACCACGACGATGTCGTCGACGACCATGCCGACGAGGTCCTGGCCGATGGTGTCGTGCTTGTCGATCGCCTGCGCGATCGCGACCTTCGTGCCGACTCCGTCGGTCGAGGTCGCGAGCAGGGGCGCGCGGAACTCCTTCAGGAACGACACGTCGTAGAGGCCGGCGAAACCGCCCACTCCGCCGAGCACGTTGCGGTCGTGGGTCGCCGACACGGCCGCCTTCATCAGCTCGACCGCGAGATCACCCGCCGCCGTGTCGACTCCTGCGCGGGCGTAGCTGCTCGTCTCATTCGTCACGCGACGACCCTACCCACTGCCTCCCCCGTCGAGATTCCGGGAGACACCCCGGAACGGGGCCGAACGCACCGGATCGACCGGTCTACTCCGGCCGTCGAGGCCCTGCGGATCGGCTGGCGGATGCGCCCGACCGGAGCCCGACCGCGCTCACGCGACCGGCTGATCCGCCGAGGGCGAACCATTAGGGGATGCGCCGCCCGCGTGCCAGGATGGACCGTCCATCCCCCTCAGCATCCCCTTGGGAGCCCATCCGGCATGTGCGGAATCGTTGGAATCGTCTCCTCGGGACCCGTCAACCAGTCCATCTACGACAGCCTCTCCCTCCTGCAGCACCGCGGCCAGGACTCGACGGGCATCGCGACGGCCGACGGCAGCACGCTGCACATCAAGAAGGCGGCGGGGCAGGTCAGGGAGGCGTTCCGCACCCGCGACATGCGCTCGCTCATCGGCACGATGGGCCTCGGCCACGTCCGCTACGCGACGAAGGGCAACGCCGAGCGCGAGGAGGAGGCGCAGCCGTTCTACGTGAACGCGCCCTACGGCATCATCCTCATCCACAACGGCAACCTGACGAACACGCGCGAGCTCACCGAGGAGCTCTTCCGCGTCGACCGCCGCCACCTCAACACGACCTCCGACACCGAGCTCCTGGTCAACGTCCTGGCGAACGAGCTGCAGGCGTCGATCTCGGGCCGCGACCTCGACGCCGACGAGGTCTTCGACGCCGTCGCGCGCGTCCACGAGCGCGTCGAGGGCTCCTACGCCACCATCGCGCTCATCGCCGGTCACGGCCTGCTCGCATTCCGCGACCCGTTCGGCATCCGCCCGCTCATCGTGGGCCGCCGCTCGAACGTCGCGGCGCCCGACGACTGGGTGGTCGCCTCCGAATCGCTCGTGCTCGAGGCCCAGGGCTTCGAGATCGTGCGCGACGTCGCCCCCGGCGAGGCGATCTTCATCACCCCCGACGGGCGGATGACGAGCCGCCAGTGCGCGAAGAACCCGCGCCTCATCCCCTGCTCGTTCGAGTACGTCTACCTCGCCCGCCCCGACTCCGTGCTGTCGGGCATCTCGGTGTACGAGGCGCGCCTGCGCCTGGGCGACCGGCTCGCCGACACCATCGCCGCCTACACGCCGGGCGGTGCGATCGACGTCGTCATGCCGATCCCGGACTCCTCGCGCCCGGCTGCGATGCAGGTCGCGCAGAAGCTCGGGATCCCCTACCGCGAGGGCTTCTACAAGAACCGCTACGTCGGCCGGACGTTCATCATGCCGGGCCAGGCGGTGCGCAAGAAGTCGGTGCGCCAGAAGCTCAACGCGATGTCGAGCGAGTTCAAGGGCAAGAACGTGCTGATCGTCGACGACTCGATCGTGCGCGGGACGACCTCGAAGGAGATCGTCGAGATGGCGAGGACGGCCGGCGCGAACACCGTCACCTTCGCCTCCGCCGCGCCCCCCGTGCGCTACCCGCACGTCTACGGGATCAACATGCCCTCGCGGCAGGAGCTGGTCGCCCACAACCGCAGGATCCCCGAGATCTCGGAGGCGATCGGCGCCGACTACCTGATCTACCAGGAGGTCGCCGACATGAAGGCGGCGATCCTGGAGGGGTCGGACGTCACCGATCTCGAGACGAGCTGCTTCACGGGCGACTACGTGACCGGCACCGTGACTCCGGAGTACCTGGACTGGGTCGAGCGCACGCAGCTCAGCTGACGGCCGCGCGACCCGCACACCCCTCGCCGGCGCGCAAGCGGGTGATCGGAGGGCCGCCGACCCCGCATGATCGTTGTCGTGCGCGATACCGAGCGCACCCAGACGAGGAGTCCCCGTGATCTACCGCTTGCTGCCGTTCATCCTGACCTTCATCGCGCGCCGGGTCTCGAAGGCGCAGAAGGCGAAGCGCGCCACGCAGAACCAGGCGCGCCGGACGACCCGCAAGGGCCGCTGACCACTAGCGCGCGGGGACGTCCGGCTCGTCGCCGGCGCCGGGCGTCTCGGCGGGGCCGGGCGTCTCGAGCGAGTCCGGCGTCTCGAGCGGCTCCGACGTGTCGGCCGCCGACTCCCGCGCGACCGTCCGCTCCGCGGCCACCCGCACGACCCGGCGACCGACGACTCGATCGAGGATCACGACGACCAGGCCGGCGAGAGCGCCGAACAGCGTGATGAACAGCAGCAGGCTGAAGCCGAAGATCTGACCCGTCGAGAAGCCCTCGGTCTCGGGCAGGGCGAAGGTGAGCACGAACGCCGTGATCGCGCCGAGCCCCGCGCCCAGCGCGAGGATGCGCCACACCCGGGGCGACCGGCGCATCTCGACCTCTTCGCGGATGATCTCGACGTCGTCGGGTCGCGGCGAGGAGTCGAGCGGATCGGTCATGGCTCCATTGTCCCCCGCAGACGGATCCCCGCGGACCTCTTGCGGTCCCGGCTCCTGCTCCCCCGACGCGCCGGCCGGAGGCGCGATCACATCGCGTGCACGAGGCGACCGGCCTGCGCGCGCAGCTCGCGCACGACCGTCCGCACCGACAGGCGCTCGGCCCGGTCGGGGCGCATCAGAGCGACGATGTGCCGGACCGAGCTGACCCCGCGCAGCGGCTTGACGACGATCCCCGCCATCCCCGCCGTGTAGCGCGGGAGGACGGCGATGCCCAGGCCCGCCGCCACGAACGCCTCCGTCACCCTCGTCGAGGCGAAGCGCTGCTCCACTCGCACCGGCCCGCCCGACGCGGTCTCGATCTCCTGCATGATCCGCTCGAAGGGGAACCCGTCCGGCACGCCGATCCAGGTCTCGCCGACGAGGTCGGCGGCCGTCACCGTCGGCCGGTCGGCGAGGCGGTGGTCGAGCGGCAGAGCGATGTCGAGCGGTTCGACCATCAGCTCGGCCATCGCCAGCCCTCGCCCGGCCCAGGCGCTGCGGCCGTTCGGCGAGTGGCCGAGCACGATGTCGAAGTCGGCGGTCAGATCGGCGAACTCGTCCGTTCCCGGATCGACGTCCTCGCACTGCACCACGAGACCCTCGACGCTGCGCAGAGCGACCAGAGCGTTCGGGAGGAGCATCTGCCCGGCCGTCGGGAAGGTCGCGATCGTCACCTCGCCGATCGGGTTGTTCTTGAAGGTCTGCCACACCGCGTCCGCGCGCTCGAGCGCGATGGCGATCTCGGTGGCGCTGCGCGCGAGTTCGCGGCCGGCGGCGGTGAGCACGACCCCCCGTCCCGATCGCTCGATCAGGGGGACGCCGGCCTCGCGCTCCAGCACCTTCAGCTGCTGCGAGACGGCGGAGGGGGTGCGGTGGGTCGCCTCCGCCACCGCCGTGATCGAGCGCCGCATCGAGAGCTCTCTGAGCAGTTCCAGTCGCCGCACGTCCATGAAGCAAAGCTACACGTCAGGCCAAGAACTCATCGATTGTCCTAAGGAACAGCCGGGGGCACAGTAGACGTTGTACAGAGCATCAGAGGCGGACGGACCAGACCCCGCCACAACGAAAGGCAGAACACTCATGAGCATCGCAATCCTCGTCGTCCTCAGCGCCCTCGCCGCGTGGGGCACGGTGTCGACGGTGCTCGTCGCCAGCCGCGACGGCTACCGTCAGGTCCCCGCCCAGCACTGAGCCCCGCGCTCAGCGACAGCACCTCATCGCGTTCGAACGCCGTCTCCCGGGTGGGAGGCGGCGTTCCTGCATCTCCCCGGGCACGCAGAAGGCCCCGCGAATCCTCGCGGGGCCTTCTGCGTGCGGGTCGCCGCTACTTCGTCAGGGTGCGTCGGCGCAGGCGCGCCGCCGACATCCCCAGGCCGAGGAGCAGGGCCGCGATGCCCGCTGCGAAGGCGGGAGTCGCGTCGATGCCGGTCGCGGCGAGGTGCTTCGTCGGCGTCGTCGGGGCGTGGACGGCAGGAGCCGGCGTCGACGGAGACGTGGGGATCACGGTCTCGGACGGGGTGGGCGTGGGCTCGGGCGTGGTGCCCGGGCCGGCTGCGTCCGTCACGGTCAGCGTGTAGAGGACCGAGACGCCCGTGGTCGGCAGGGCGAACTCGAGCTCGTGGTCACCCGCGGACAGCTCGCTCACCGAGAAGCTCACCGAGGCGCGGCCCTGCTCGTCGGTCGTGTCGACGACGCTGTGGTCGATCGGCGCCGTGGTCACCTGCTGACCGTCGATCAGCACCTGGACCTCGTCGTCGCGGACGGCGGAGTTGTTGACGTCGAGCGAGGAGAGCTCGTAGCTCAGCGTCTCGGCGCCCTCTTCGCTCGTCTCGACGATGCCGATCGAGCGCGACGCGGGGTCGGGCGAGACCGGCGAGTACGCCGCCATGTAGTCGGTGAACGCGGTCAGGTCGACGCGGCCGGAGTCGGCCTTGTCGGTCCCGTTGCCCAGCTCGGTGAAGTTGTCGCCGCCCGCCGCGAGGAACGAGTTCGTGACGATCTTGAAGGTGGCGTCATCGGCGATCGGCTCACCCTGGAAGAACACGCCCGTGATGTGCGATCCCACCTCGGCGGTCGGGTCGTAGGTGTACGAGAGGTCGGCCGAGATGCCGAGGTGCAGCTCCGGTCGCGACTTGCCCGGCTGCCACTGCTGCTCGAGGACGGTCTTGATCTGCGCGCCGGTCAGCGTCTCGGTGACGAGCGTGTTGGCGAAGGGCTGCACGATGGCGGCCTCGCGGTAGGTGACGTTGCCGTCGGCGTCGCCCTCACCGCTGGAGGCGTAGGTGATGTCCTGACGGATGCCGCCGGGATTCATGAACGCGATCTGCGTCCCGAGATCCTCCTGCGTCGCCCACAGCTGAGCATCGGCGACGAGGTTGCCGATCGTCGACTCGGCACCGCGGTTCTCGCTGCCGTCGGACTGGACGCCGCGGCGGATGTCACCGGTGACGGAGCCGATCGAGACGGCTCCCTCGACGTTCGCGACGTCGACGGCGTCCTGCACGAGCGCGGCGACCGACTGGCCGACGGGGGTCGAGTCGGCGCTGTAGATCGGCTGGTAGACGGTCGAGACGACGCCCGTCGTGGGGTTCGTGACCTCGACGGGAGTGAGGAGGTCGACGAGGTTCGAGGTGATCGAGGTGAGATCCTTCGTCGCGGTGTCGACGGTCAGCTCGAGGTGGCCGAGGTAGGTGCCGTAGCTGCCGGTCTGGATGACGGGGAGGGTGTTGCCGTCGACCGTCACCTCCTGGCTGTAGGCCTGGTGAGTGTGGCCGGAGACGATGGCGTCGACGTTCCCGCCGATCCCGTTCACGATCGAGCCGAACACCGACGCCGGGTCGGTGAAGCTGACGTCGGGCGAGGCGGCGCCCTCGTGCATGACGGCGATGACGACGTCGGCCTCGAGGTTCTTGTCCGCGACGGGGATCGAGGCGTCGGCGCTGTCGTCGATGCCGTCCTGGAGGCGCGCGGTCTCGTCGTTCACGGAGTCGACGATCGAGGCGACGTCGAGCGTCGCGATGCCGTCGGGGCTGACGAGGTACGGCAGGTCCTCGGTGACGGCACCGATGAATCCGACCTTCACGCCGTCGAAGTCCTGCACGTAGGAGGGGGCGTAGGCGTGCTCGTCGGTGCCCTTCTCGAGGAGGTTCGCCGAGATGTGCTCGTAGTCGGCGCGCGGGATGATGCGCCCGTCGAGGTCCTCGCGGCCGTGGTCGAGCTCGTGGTTGCCGATCGCCGTCGCGCTCAGGCCGATCTCGTTGAGCGCGTCGATGGTCGGGTTGTCGTCCTGCACCAGCGAGGTGAAGGTCGACGCACCGACGTTGTCGCCCGCCGACACCAGGATGGAGTTGTCGGGGTTCTCGGCCTTCAGGGTCGCGAACGCCGAGGCGATCGAGGCGGCTCCTGCGGTGCTCTGCGAGACGGAGGCGCCGGCGGTCGCCTCGAGGCGGCCGTGGAAGTCGTTCATCGTGTAGACGTCGATGACGCTCTCGTCGGCGGCCTGCGCGGGCGCGGCGCCCAGCATGGCCGCTCCGGCGACGGCGCTGATGGCCGCCGCGGAGAGGAGTCGGGAGAGGCCTCGTCGGCCGTGGTCGGGGGTGCGCATCTGGCGGAGGACTCCAAGAATCGAGCGGCGACTCGGAGAGGACTCCTGCCGCAGTGGGGGAACTTTCCCAGACAAGCGGACGCGGGGGTCCGCGTCAAACCCTCCGGCAGAGGGGGCGGCTGCGTTTACGAGAAGTTAATGCGCCGTCCGCGGGATCGCGGGAGACGTCGATCGGTGCCGATCAGCGCGCTCTCCGGCGCCTCCCTCCCCGCGATCAGACGACGCGGAGGATGGGGAGGAACGGCGTGAGATCGGCACGGACACCCGAGGCGTGGATCCTGCCGCTCGCGAGCCCCTCGACCCAGGGCAGAGCGCCGGTCGCCAGCGCGAGCCAGGTCGCGGCGTCCATCTCGATGACGTTCGGCGGGGTGCCGCGGGTGTGACCGGGCCCCTCCACGCACTGGGCCGCTCCGAACGGCGGGACGCGGACCTCGACGCTGCGACCGGGGACGGTCGTCTCGATGATCTGGAGGAGGAACCTGACCGCCGTGGCCGTCGTGGAGCGGTCGACCGCTCCGGCGAGCGCCGCGCGCACCGCCGCCTGCCCGCTCTGCTCGTCGATGCGTCCCTTGGCCATGCGTCCATCCTGCCGGGAGTCGCGGCGGGTCCTGCTCCGTGATCGCGGCCGGTGTCGTCCCGGGACGGGCGGCGGTCGGCGTTCCGGGGGCCGGGCCTATCCTGTCAGGGTGAAGATCCTCGTCCTCGGCTCGGGTGCCCGTGAGCACGCCATCATCACCGCCCTCCTCGCGGAGCAGGAGCAGCACGAGATCATCGCAGCCCCCGGCAACGCCGGCATCGCCCGCGACGTCGAGGTCATCCACTTCGACACCAACAGCCCGCGCCTGGTGACCGAGTTCGCGCTCGAGCAGGGCATCGAGCTCGTCGTGATCGGCCCCGAGGCACCGCTCGTCGCCGGAGTCGCGGACGCGCTCCGCCAGCGCCGCATCGCGACCTTCGGCCCCGACCGCGCCGCCGCCGCCCTCGAGGGCTCCAAGACCTTCGCGAAGCGCGTGATGGACATGGCCCGCGTGCCCACCGGGCGCGCCACCCGCGTCTCGACCCTGGTCGACGCGAACCGCGTCATCGACGAGTTCGGCGCCCCCTACGTCGTCAAGGCCGACGGGCTCGCGGCGGGCAAGGGCGTGCTGGTGACGGAGTCGCGCAGCGCCGCCGTCGCGCACGCCGAGTTCTGGCTGCAGCAGGGGGACGTGCTGATCGAGGAGTTCCTGGCGGGCCAGGAGGTGTCGCTCTTCCTCCTCTCCGACGGCCACGACGTCGTCCCCCTCTCCCCCGCCCAGGACTACAAGCGCCTCGGCGACGGCGACGAGGGCCCGAACACGGGCGGGATGGGCGCCTACTCGCCGCTCCCCTGGCTCGCCGACCGCTGGCCCAGCGAGCGCGCCTTCGTCGACGAGGTCATCGACACCGTCGCCATCCCGACCATCCGGCAGCTCGAGCGCGAGCGGACGCCCTTCGTCGGACTCCTCTACTGCGGGCTGATCGTCACGCGCGCGGGCATCCGGGTGATCGAGTTCAACGCCCGCTTCGGCGACCCCGAGACACAGGTCGTCCTGCCCCGCCTCGCATCACCGCTCTCGGCCCTGCTCTTCGCGGCGGCGACCGGGTCGCTCGCCTCCGTCCCGTGGCCCGCCTTCACCGACGAGGTCGCCGTCACGGTCGTGCTCGCGAGCGAGGGCTACCCCGAGAACGCGGTCACCGGCCGCGCGCTGAGCGGGCTGGAGGCGGCGGAGGCCGTGCCCGGGGTCACCCTCGCGCACGCCGCGACGCAGCTGGTCGACGGGCGCTACGTGGCAACGGGCGGACGGGTGCTGAACGTGGTGGCCCGCGGGGCCGACTTCACGGAGGCGCGGGAGCGCGCCTACCGGGCGCTCGACCTGATCCACCTCGACGGCGGGCAGTACCGTCGCGACATCGCGGCGCGCGTCGCCAAGTCCTGACCGCTCGAGCCTGTTCCCGGCAGAGCGAGGTCCACTCCGCAGAAGTTGTCGTACTCGACACTCGAGTACGACAACTTTCAGACACTCGAGATCCAGGCCCAGCGCAGGGTGCGATCAGCGGGAGGGGGCGGCGACGTCGCGGAGGGCCGCGGCCAGGTGGGGGTGGGCGAAGGCGAAGCCGGCGTCCTCGAGGCGGGCGGGGACGACCCAGCGGCTCTTGAGGAGGAGCTCGGGCTCGGTCCGGAGCAGCAGGGTGGCCGGCTCGAGGACGAAGCGGGGAGCCGGTACGCCCACGCGGCGCCCGACGGCGGCGCGCAGCAGCCGCGACAGCTCGGTGTTGTCGCTGGGATTCGGTGACGCGAGGTTGACGGGGCCCTCGAGGTCCGCCTCCTCGAGGAACCGGATCGAGCGGTACACGTCCTCGACGTGGATCCAGCTGAAGTGCTGCCGCCCGTGCGTCGGCCGGTACTCGTGGTGCACCCCGGCCTCGCGCCGCGCTCGGGTGGCCGGCCACCGCCCGTCGTACTGCGGACCGCCGAGGCCGAGGCGCGCGAGCCGCAGCAGGATCGCCGTCGCCGGCCCGTCGCCGAGCACGATGGCCATCCGCAGCGCCACCCGGCGCGTGCCCAGGGTCGCGCCCGCGAAGAACGCCGACTCCCACGCCCGGGCGACGTCTACCGAGAAGCCCTCGCCGAGCACGCCGTCGCGCTCGGTGTTGGCGCGCTCCTCCTCGTGACGGTAGATCGTCGCCGTGCTCGCGTTCATCCAGACGGGCGGAGGCGACGCCGCCGCGGTGACCGCCCGATGCAGCTCCCGGGTCGTCTCGACGCGCGAGCGGAGGATCTCGGCGCGGTTCGCGGCCGTGTAACGGCAGTCGACGCTCTTCCCGGCGAGGTTCACGAGCAGCCGCACGCCGTCGAGCGCCCGCGTGACGCCCGCGGCGTCTCCCCATTGCGCGTCGGCGCCGGAGCGGCCGATGCGCCGCACCCTCCAGCCGTCGCCCTCGAATCGACGGGCGAGGTCGGTGCCGAGGAATCCGCTCGCGCCGGCGAGGACGACGACGGGGCGCTCCGCAGTGCTCATCGCCCCATCGTGCCTCACGGACGCGGACGCGGTGACTCCCGAGCGGCCTCGACGGCGCCGCCGAGCCGGGCCGCGAACCCCGGAGGCACGTCGTCCGGCAGCGCATCGACCGGCCACCAGGCCACGTCGTCGCTCTCGTCGCTGACGACCACCGGCTCCGCGGGGTCGGCGATCGCCGCATAGCCCACATCCCAGTGCCGGCTGCAGCGCCCGAAGCCGCCGCCCAGCCCGTGCCGGTCGACGTCGACCGGCAGCCGCCCGAGCATCCTCAGCTCGCGCAGGCCGCTCTCCTCCTGGGCCTCCCGCGCGGCGGCATCGGCGACGGAGGGGTCACCCGCCTCGATGTGCCCGCCGAGCTGGACCCAGAACCGGCCCTTGCGGTGGAAGCAGAGCAGCACCCGGTCGAGCTCCGGCGAGAGCACGAATCAGCTGGCCGTGACGTGCTCCGGCCCTCTGCCGCGCTCGAGTGCCTCCTCACCGTGCAGGTCGAGGAAGCCGAGGTACTCGTCGCGGAGCGCCTCGAGCCGGTGCGGCGGACGCCACTCGGCCAGGTCGAGGGAGAGCCGTCGAGCGCGCACCGGTCGAGCGTACGCCAGGGGTCAGACGGCCAGGCCCGAGAGGCCCTCGCGGTCGACGCGGCGGTGGAAGCGCATGCCGGCAAGGCCGCCGAGCACCGCACCGATCAGCGCGACGACCAGCGCGGCGAGCGCCGTCACGATCGCGGCGACCGTGGCGTCACCAGCGTCGAGCGGGATGGTCGGGAAGCCGCTGATCGCCGACAGCACCTCGCTGCCGCCGGTGATGGCGGAGGCGATGCCCACGAGGATCGCGACGACGACCGCCCACGCCCATACGGCGACGCCTTGCTTCGCTCCGTTGAAGCGGGCCATGCGCCCGGCGACGTAACCGCCCGAGTAGTAGGCGACGAGGAGGATCACCAGCAGCGCGATCGCGCCGACCCACCCGTAGGCGGCGGGGTCGGCGGCGAGATCGGCGCCGACGTCCTGCGTGCCGACGACGGCCGCTCCGATCGCCGTGACGAGCGCGGTGAGGATCACCGCGAGGCCGGTGGCCGCGAGCCAGCCGAAGAACGCGCAGCCGATCTTGAGCCCGCCGAAGCGCTCGCGCTCGCGCTGGTGGATGTCCTTCCGCGCGGCGGCCCGGGCCTGCTTCGCCTCGGCCGAGTCCTGGTCGAGCGGAGCGCGGTGGGCGGCGTCGGACTCCGACGTGCTGGCGGACGTGCTCGAGGGGACGCTGCCGGTCGCGGACGCCGTGCTGGCGTGGGCCGACGTGTCGGGCAGACGCTCGGTCCGGTTCGTGTCGGAGCCGTCGCGGTCGCTGGGCATGCTCATGGGGGCCTCCTCGGATGGCCGCGGAGTAGCGGCAGTGCACTCATTGAAGGGCCTCGGCCCCTCCGCTGTCGCGGGGTTGACGGGGCCGTCAAGCCCCTGGGGAGGCGCCGCCGGACCCTGTTGCATGGAAGCACCAGACGAGAGGACCGCCATGACTCCGGAATCACCCGAGCAGACTCCGCCCGGCACCGAGGCCGAGCTCACGCCGAAGGCCGACCACGGCGAGACCAGCTACCGCGGCACGGGCCGCCTCAGCGGCAAGGTCGCGCTGGTCACCGGCGCCGACAGCGGGATCGGCAAGGCCGTCGCCATCGCCTTCGCCCGCGAGGGCGCCGACGTCGCGATCTCGTACCTCGACGAGCACGAGGACGCGGAGGACACGGCGACGTGGGTGCGGGAGGCCGGCCGCGAGGCGCTCCTGCTCCCGGGCGACCTGCGCGACGCCGCCCACTGCCGCGAGGTCGTCGCCACGACGATCGACACGCTCGGGCACCTCGAGGTCCTCGTCAGCAACGCCGCGTTCCAGATGAGCCGCGAGGAGGTCACCGACATCCCCGACGAGGAGTGGGACCGCACCCTGGCCACGAACCTCAGCGCCTACTTCCACCTGGTCAAGGCCGCGCTGCCGCACCTGGCCTCCGGTGCCTCGATCATCGCGACGAGCTCCGTCCAGTCGGACCAGCCGTCGTACCAGCTGCTCCCCTACGCGGCGACGAAGGCGGCGATGCTCAGCATGACCGCCTCGCTCGCCCAGGCGCTCGGCTCGAAGGGCATCCGCGCGAACAGCGTCGCCCCCGGCCCGATCTGGACGCCGCTGATCCCCTCCACCATGCCGCAGGAGGTCGTCGCCGAGTTCGGCGAGCAGGTCCCGCTCGGCCGCCCCGGCCAGCCGGCGGAGGTCGCGCACGCCTACGTGCTGCTCGCCTCCGACGACGCCAGCTACATGAGCGGGTCGACGATCGCCGTGACCGGCGGGAAGCCGATCCTCTGATCCCCGCGGCCCCCGCTCGCCCGCAGGAACGTGCGATAGGTTCCCGCAGGTGAGCGTCCACATCCGGAGCATCGAGACCGCGGTCCCGCCGACAGTGCTGCAGCAGGCGGGCATCCGCGACCTCTTCGCCGAGCAGCCGGGCGTCACCCGCCTCGCGTCGCGGCTGATCGGCGCGGCGTTCAACGCCTCCGGGATCGACACGCGCAACACGGTCGTCGACGAGCTCGACCGCGGCGAGCACGAGGGCGGCAGCGTCTTCTACGACCGGGAGTCCGGGCACCTGCTCGACCCCGGCACCGCCACCCGCAACGCGCTGTACACGGCCCGGGCACCGGAGCTCTTCACGGAGGCGGCCCGCCGCGCCCTCGACGCCGCCGGGTTCGCGTCGGCCGACGTCACGCACGTCGTCACCGTGTCGTGCACCGGCTTCTACGCCCCCGGCCCCGACTACCAGCTCGTGCGCCGGCTCGGCCTCGCTCCGTCGACGCAGCGCTTCCACCTCGGCTTCATGGGCTGCTACGGCGCGTTCCCGGGGCTGCGCGCCGCGCAGGCCTTCTGCGAGGCCGACCCCGAGGCCGTGGTGCTGGTGGTCGCGGTCGAGCTGTGCAGCATCCACCTCACCAGCTCGAACGACCCCGAGCAGATCGTCGCCTCCTCGGTCTTCGCCGACGGCGGTGCGGCGGCGGTCGTCACCGCCCGCCCGGCCGCTCCCGGCACCCCGGTGCTCGAGATCGACTCCCTCGCCTCGACCCTCACCCCCGAGGGCGAGGACGAGATGGCGTGGACCATCGGCGACCACGGCTTCTCGATGCGGCTGAGCACCTACGTCCCCGCGATCATCGGCAAGAACATCACGGAGGCGCTCGCCGTGCCTCTCGACGCGGCGGGCGTCTCGGTCGGCGAGGTCGCCCGCTGGGCCGTGCACCCCGGCGGCCGCAGCATCCTCGACCGGGTGCAGGGCGCGCTCGGCCTCGACGACGAGCAGATGCTGCCCTCGCGCGAGGTGCTGCGCACGAACGGCAACATGTCGAGCGCGACGGTCCTGTTCATCCTGCGCCGACTCCTCCACGGCGAGGCCGCCGACGGCGAGCGCATCGGCGCGATGGCGTTCGGCCCCGGTCTGACGGTCGAGATGGCGCTCCTGACGAAGCGGAGCGCGGTGTGAGCGTCCGTGCGCCCCTCCGGCCCGACCTCGCGCGACGCGAGGTGCACGCGGAGGAGCTGATGGACGACCCCGCCGCCGACCGCGTGCTGCTCGATGCGACGTACGCGCGCTTCCCGGTGGTGAACCGGCTGGTCGCCGGCTGGCGCGGGCTCTACCGGGCGCGGGTGCGTCCCCTCCTGAGTCCTGACCGGCCGACACGGGTGCTCGACATCGGCTCCGGGGGCGGCGACATCGCCCGCGCCCTCGCCGGCTGGGCGCGCGAGGACGGGCTGCGCCTGTCGCTGACCGCCGCGGATCCGGATGAGCGCGCCTACGCCTTCGCCACCTCCCGGCCCGCCCCCGCGGGAGTGGAGTTCCGGCGGGCGAGCAGCACCGAGCTCGTGGCGGAGGGCGCGCGGTTCGACCTCGTCGTGTCGAACCACCTGCTGCACCACCTCTCTCCGGAGGCGCTGCAGTCGCTCCTCGCGGACACCGAGCGCCTCGCTCCCCGCGCGCTGCACAACGACATCGAGCGCTCGCGGCTCGCGTACACCGCCTACGCCGTGGCGACCCGGCCGCTCGCGAACGGATCGTTCCTCCACTACGACGGCTCGCTCTCGGTCCGCCGGAGCTACACGGCACCCGAGCTGCGCGCGGTGGCGCCAGAGGGCTGGCGGGTGGAGCGGGCCGCTCCGTACCGCCTCCTGCTGACGCGCGAGTCGTCATGACGCAGGGCGGCGGGCGTGCCTGGATGACGGCCGCCGCTCTCGGCTACACGGCCAACTGCGCCCTCGGCGCCGCGGTGGCGACCGGCGTCGTGCGGACGGGCCGTTGGCACTGGATCCACCACGCGCTCTACGTCTGCACGGCGAGCCTGTCGGCGGTCGCGTTCGCCGCCCTGCTGCGCTCGGATCCACGGGCGGCCCGGGCGCTCGCGCCCGCCGCCCTGCCGCTCGCCGTGATCCCCTTCGCGGGGACGCACGGCCGGAGGCATCCGCTGATCGCGCTCGCGGCGGCGCCGTTCGTGCTGGCCGCGCTCGTGCTCTCGCGCCGGTGACGCGGGCGCGGCTCCGGCTCCGCTAGAGCTTGCCGGGAGTGTCGGGACCCTTCGGCGGATCCGCCTCCGCGCCGTGACTGCGGCTGTACTGCCACCCGGCCAGAGCGAGGATCAGCACCCCGCAGGCGATCGTGATGAGGTCGGGGACGCTCGCCCCGCCCGTGGTGGCGGAGGAGATCCCCGCGCCGAGGATGAGCACGCCTCCGATGAGGTAGAAGATGACCCTCGTCTTCATGGCATGCACTCTTTCGTCGACCGGCGCGGACTCTGCGAGGGTATCCCGTCCGCCTGGCAGCCCCGGTGTGCAGACCGGCCGAGCCGCCCGGGGACTTCAGGACCGGGTCTGATCGCGCCGGCGCTCGCCCGCGCCCGGTCCCAGGGGCTGCTCCGGCGGCGTCGCGAGCCGCTTGCGGCCCGTCGGCAGGGTGTACACACCCGGGAACCGGTTCAGGAGGCGGTGGAGGAGGAGCGAGACGGCGATCGCGAACGCCGCCACGACGAACAGGGCGACCCAGCCGGGCAGGATCGGCGGGACCACGAAGACCACGATCGCGATGACGATCGGGTGCTGCACGTAGATCGGCAGCGTCTGCCGGCCGAGGGTGCTGAGGCCCCTCCCGGCCCAGGTCGTGGCGATCTGCGCCGAGAGCGTCAGGCCGGCGACGACGGCGAGCGCCGACACCGGGATGCGGGAGAGCCCGACGCCGCGACCCGTGAGGAGCACCACGGCCTCGATGGCCAGGTACGCCACGATGAGCACGGTCGGCAGCCACCACTTCTCGCGGGCCACGAAGTCGATGATGGCGGCGCGCCACGACATCCCGGCCAGGAAGAAGGGCAGGTAGACGATCATCGCGTCCCAGGTCCACAGGTTCGTGCTCAGCGAGGTGGCGGCGAACGCGACCGAGAGCAGGGTCGCCGCGCCGACGACGATCCAGCGGGGCATCCGGCGGGTCAGCCACGCGATGGTCGTGAAGAGCACGAGGGCGTAGAGGTACCAGAGGCCGCTCGAGGGCCAGACGAGGGCGAGGAAGAAGTTGCCGAGCGGATCGAAGTCGCTCAGCGGCCAGGGGACGAAGCTGAAGATCACCGTCCGCACCAGTGACCACAGGAGGTAGAGGTAGAGCAGCAGTGCGAGCTTCTTGCGGAACAGGGTCTTGAAGTCCATCGTGACGATGGACGCGGCGAGCAGGCCCGACACCGTGAAGAACAGGGGCATCCGGAGGGTCGTCAGCGCCACGTCGACCGCGTCGTACCAGGCGACCGACCAGCCCGTCGCGCCCAGGAACTGCCAGGCGTGGTGGAGGACGACGAGGGTGATCGCGATCCCCTTCGCCACGTCGACCCAGGGGAGCCGCGGCTTCTGCGCGGCGGAGGCGGATCGACGCCCCGGAGCGGGGGCAGGGGGGAGTGTCATGGCGTCCTCGGATCGGCGGGAGGGGGGAGGCGAGCCACAGTCTAAGCACAGAGCGCTCCCTGAAGGGGGTCACGCCCGTGACGGGAGGAAGACGATCGCGTTTCGGGCGAGGCCCTGCAGCCGGGCCGCCGGGGCGCCTGGGCGCCTGGCAGACGAGCACCCGCGGGAGGAGGATGCGGTCATGGAATTCCTCGACGTCGTCCGTCGGCGCAAGACCACCAACGGCGCCTTCCTCCCCGATCCGGTCTCGGAGGAGCACCAGCGGCTGCTGATGGAGGTGGCGGGCCGTGCGCCGTCGCAGCTGAACAGCCAGCCCTGGCGCTTCGTGCTCGTGGAGGAGCGGGACACGATCGAGCGGATCGCCGAGATCAGCGGTGCGAGCATGACGACCGCGATGTCGAACGGCACGTTCTTCGAGCGCTACAAGCCCTACTTCCGCTTCAGCGCCGACGAGATGGAGCAGCGACGCGACGGCATGCTCTTCGACCGGCTGCCCGCTCCCCTCCGGCCGTTCACCAAGCAGGTGTTCACCCGGCGCGGGCAGTTCCTGATGAACTCGCTGCGGGTGCCGCAGACGCTCGGCGAGGAGAACAGGCGGCTGGTCGCCTCCTCGCCGCTGCTGCTGGGCGTGATGCTCGACCGCTCGGAGTACCGGCCGGGCGAGCTCTCGTCGTTCTACTCGGTGTTCAGCATGGGCGCGGCGATGGAGAACGTGTGGCTGACCACCGTGGAGGTCGGGATGGGGATCCAGTTCGTGTCGTTCCCGATGGAGGTGCCGGGGGCGTGGGCGCGGATCGAGTCGCTGCTGGCGGTGCCCGACTCGCTGGAGCTGATGGCGGTGTACCGGCTCGGGTACCTGCCTCAGGAGCAGCGGCGGCCGGCGATCGACTGGTCGTCGCACCAGCGCAAGCTGCCGTCGCAGTACGTGTTCCGGGGGACCTGCGCGACGCCGCAGCGCGGGTGGGACGAGCCGGCCGGGTGACCCCTGGCCCGCAGGAGCAGCATCAGGGTTCCTGAACCCGCGCCGTCTGCCTCTCATTCTCGCGCTCGTCAAGCCCACCCCCCGTCTCAGGGTCAGGTCGTAGCGTCGTGCTCAGCGACCGACGGTGCTCCGCCGGTCGCGACGACGGACGGAGACGATGATGACCGAGACCGCGCGAACGAACGACCGGCCCACCTTCACGAGCACCCCGAGCGCCGCGGCGAAGGAGCCGACCGAGGCCCGCCACGTGCCCGACACCGTGTCGACGACGAGTCAGCCGGTCCTCGGCTGCCGGATCGACGTGAGCGGTCGCGCCTTCACCGTGGAGCTCGAGATGGCCGGGATCTTCCTGCGGCAGGTGCGGCGGAGCCTGCGCGACGGGACGGGCGCCTCCGTGATGCTGCGCCACGTCGACGGGATCGAGATGATCCCGTTCACGCGGGCGACCCCCTTCGAGGTGACCGACATCGTCTGCCCCGAGGGCGTCGAGCCCGCCGAGGCACGCGCCGCAGCGGGCCTGCGCGCCCGCTGACGGCCGCTCGAGCCGCTACGACGGGAGCGACTCCTCGATCAGCCCGACGATCCGCGGGTCGTCGGGCTCGACGGTCGGGCGGAAGCGGTGCACGGTGCCGTCGGCGGTGACGAGGAACTTCTCGAAGTTCCACTTCACGCGGCCGGCCTTGCCGCTCTCGTCCTCGGTCTTGGTGAGCTCGGCGTAGAGCGGGTGCGCCGAGCGCCCGTTGACCTTGACCTTCTCGAACATCGGGAAGGTCACGCCCCACGTGGTCGAGCAGTACTCCTTGATGCGGTCCTCGTCGCTGAGCTCCTGCAGGAACTGGTTGCTCGGGAACCCGAGCACCGTGAACCCGCGCTCGCCGTAGGTCTTCTGGAGCGCCTCGAGCTTCTCGTACTGCGGAGCGAGCCCGCAGCGGGAGGCGACATTGACGATGAGCTTCACCGGCGCGTAGTCGGCGAGCGTCGACGCGGTGCCGTCGATGGTGGTGAGCGGGATGTCGGTGATCGTCTCGGGCACGAGTGTCTCCTTCAGGGGCGGGATCGCCAGGCTATCCACTGAGGCCGAGAGCACGCCGCGAGGCGCCGCTCCCGTCCAGCCCCTCGCCGCGCGCCCCGGCGGACGGCAGCATGGGAGGCATGGCCTCCTCGCAGCAGCTCGTGTCGGTGGGCGGGCGGCGCCTCCGGCTCACCAACCTCGACAAGGTGGTCTACCCGGAGGCGGGGTTCACCAAGGCCGACGTCCTCGCGTACTACGCCTCGGTCGCCTCCGCGATGCTGCCGCACCTCGCCCGCCGCCCCGTGACCCGCAAGCGCTGGGTCGACGGCGTCGGCACGACCGAGCACCCGGGCGAGGTCTTCTTCGAGAAGAACCTGCCCTCCTCCGCGCCCTACTGGATCAGCCGGGCGCGGCTCAGCCACTCGTCGCGCGACGTCGAGTACCCCCTCGTCGACGACGTCGCCGGTCTCACCTGGCTCGCACAGCAGGCGGCGCTCGAGCTGCACGTCCCGCAGTGGCGGCTCGCGTCCGACGGCGCGCGCCGACCTCCCGACCGCCTCGTCCTCGATCTCGATCCGGGAGATGGCGCGGGCCTCGCCGAGTGCGCAGAGGTCGCGTTCTTCGCGCGCGACCTGCTCGAGGGGATGGGGCTCGAGCCGTTCCCTGTGACGAGCGGCAGCAAGGGGATCCACCTCTACTGCCCGCTGGACGCGTCGGCGTCGAGCGATCAGATCTCCTCCGTCGCCCACGAGCTCGCGAAGGTGCTCGAGGCCGACCACCGCGACCTCGTCGTGTCGGACATGAAGAAGACCCTCCGCGACGGGAAGGTGCTCGTCGACTGGAGCCAGAACAGCGCGGCGAAGACGACGATCGCGCCGTACTCGCTGCGCGGACGGGCGCTGCCGCGGGTGGCGGCGCCGCGCACCTGGGACGAGCTCGGCTCCCGCGAGCTGCGGCACCTGGCCCCGGAGGAGGTGGTCGAGCGCCTCCGCACCGACGGCGACCTGCTGCGCCCGGTGCTCGCCGCACGCGGGGCGGGTCTCGAGCCGACTCCGGAGCGCCTGGCCGGTTTCGCGGCGACCGACGCCTCCGCCGACCGCCTCGCCGCCTACCGCAGCATGCGCGACGCGTCGAAGACCCCGGAGCCGGTCCCCGATCCGGGCACCGGGATCGTCACCTCCGGCGACACCTTCGTGATCCAGGAGCACCACGCGCGCCGGCTGCACTACGACTTCCGCCTCGAGCACGACGGGGTGCTGGTGAGCTGGGCCGTGCCGAAGGGCCCACCGCTCGACGGCGACCCCAACCGGCTCGCGGTGCAGACCGAGGACCACCCGCTCGAGTACGCGACCTTCGAGGGCACGATCCCGGCGAAGGAGTACGGAGGCGGCGAGGTGCGCATCTGGGACGAGGGCACCTATGCGCTCGAGAAGTGGCGCGAGGGCGAGGAGGTGATCGCGGTGCTGACCGGGCGGCCCGACGGCGGGCTCGGCGGCGAGCCGCGCCGCTACGCGCTGCTGCACACCGGGGCGAAGGGCGGGAAGGGCGACGAGAAGAACTGGCTGCTGCACCTGATGACGGGAGGCCCGGGCAAGCACGCGCCTCAGGGGCGCGGTGTCGCAGCATCGCCCGCACCGACGCCCCGGAAGACCACCGACCTCCGCCCGATGCTCGCCACCGCCGGCCGCGCGGGCGAGATCGACCCCGACTCCGCGATCGAGATGAAGTGGGACGGCTACCGGGCCCTGGTGCGCGTGAGCGGCGGAGTCGTCACCCTGACCAGCCGCAACGGCAACGACCTGACGGCGGCCTTCCCCGATCTGCTCGGGCCCCTCAGCGAGGCGGTGTCCGTCGACGCCGTGCTCGACGGCGAGATCGTCGCTCTCGATGCGCAGGGGCGACCCGACTTCGGGATGCTGCAGACGCGGGGCGGGCTCGTGAAGCCGCGCGAGATCGAGGCGGCGGCGCGCACGACTCCGGTGCACCTGATGCTGTTCGACCTGCTGTCGCAGGACCCCGTCGATCTGACCGGCCGGCAGTACGACGTCCGCCGCGCGGCGCTCGAGCAGCTGGTGGAGGAGAACGAGCGGGTGCACGTGCCGTCGGTGTTCGACGGCGACCTCGACGAGGCGATGGCGACGAGCCTCGCGCTGGGGCTGGAGGGAGTCGTCGCCAAGCGCCGCTCCGCGCGCTATCAGGCGGGCGCCCGCTCCCGCGACTGGATCAAGCTCACCCACCACCGCGTGCAGGAGGTGGTGATCGTCGGCTGGCGCCCTGGCGAGGGCGGGCTGCAGGGCTTGATGGGGTCGCTGCTGACGGCGATCCCCGACGCCGACGGGGTGCTCGCCTACTCGGGCCGCGTCGGAACGGGCTTCAGCGACCGCGAGCGGCGGGGGCTGGTCGACAGGCTGGCCGAGCACGCGACCGACGAGCCGGCCGTCTCGGTGCCCGTGGAGGAGTCGCGCGGGGTGCGCTGGGTGTCACCGGTGCTGGTCGGCGAGGTGCGCTACCGCGAGCGGACCGCCTCCGGGACGCTGCGGCACAGCGTGTGGCGCGGGTGGCGGGCGGACAAGTCGGCGAGCGAGGTGCGGGAGGAGTAAGGGGGCCGCGACACCGCGACCAGCGTCCGTCACCGAACCGGTGACACGGCGTTCTCGCGGCCCGACCAGGTGATTCTTCTCTCTGGTGCGCCGAGTTCGGACCCCCTACGCTCGCAACGACCGGACGGTGCGGCGCGGCCCCTCGTCACGGATCCCCCGAGAGGACACGGACATGGCCGACACTGCGGCGCCCGCCCGTGCGGTCCTCCTGCACCGGGTGCTCGTCTGGGGTGCGCTCTCGACGGCGACCGGCCGTGAGCGCCGTTTCGGCCGAACGGTGGCGTCGGTCGAGGCGGAGCTGGCGGGGTACCGCCTCACCTCGGTGCACTCGGGGGCGCCCGTGCCGCCGTCGCACTTCGCGGGCACCGTGCTGAGGAGGGGGACCTGTCGGGACCGACTGCCGGTCACGGCTCTCGAGCTGACCTATCCGGAGATGCGCGGCCTCGACGCCGACTGCGAGCCGCTCTCCGGCCGCGTCCGGGTCCTCCCCGACTCCGGACCCGAGGCGTGGCTCTACTCCCCGAGGGCCGGGCTCGAACCGGCGCCGCCCGAGTTCTCGGCCGCGCCCCTCATCCTCGCGACGCCGGCCGGGGGCCGTCCGGTGCCCGAGCCCGGGCAGGACGTCGTGCTGGTCGGCTCGCACCTCGGCGAGACCGTGACGAGACGGGTGACCCTGCGCGTCGGACACGTCGACGACAGCTGGGGCCCGAACGGGCTCGTCCGTCTCGAGGGCGCCGTCCGCAGCGGCGACTGGACGACCCGTGCGACGGCGACGATCCGGATCGGCACGACCGACGCCACGGAGGGGAGCCTCGTAGTGAACGCGGGCACCGGATTCGACGATCAGGCGACCGACGGGCCGCCGTCGTCCGACCTCCTCCGTCTCCCGGATCGACCATGACGGCGCTGATCCTCGTCGATGTCGACGGGGTGCTCGATCCGGTCGTGGCGCTGGACCCTGTCGAGCAGAGGTTCACGGCTCGACTGACCCCCGACCGCCTGCGGCACCTCGAGAGGATCCGCGCTCTCGGGCGGCTCGCCTGGGCGTCGTCCGCCCACCTCGACGTGACGACCGCGCTGTCGGACGCCGTCGGCAGCGGCGCCCGCTTCGAGCGCGTCACCCTCGTCGACCGCCTCCCCGCGCAGGAGGGGTTCACCGGCGAGACCCCGAAGCTGCAGTCGGTGGCGAGGTGGATCGACCGGATCGACGCGGACGAGCGTCCGACCTGCATCGTCTGGATCGACGACGTGCTCGGCCGGGACGCGTTCCGCTGGGCCGACTCGACGACGCCTCCGACGCTGCTGATCAGGACCGACCCCGACCAGGGCCTGCTGGCCGAGCACGTCGACCGGATCGAGCAGTTCACGAGCCGGTGGGCGACCGCATGACCGTGGCCGGCGCGCCCGACGAGGTCCGCGCCCCGGCGCGTGCGGCCGATCCCCCGATGAACCCGACCGCCGTCTCCCCTCCTCCCATCCCCGCCCCGCCGGCCCCTCCCCGAAGGACGCACCGCCCGTGAACCGTTCCGTTCTCAGCCGCTGGATCGCCGCCCTCGTCGTCGTGGCGACGACTGTCGTCGCCACGCCCGCCCGCGCCGAACCGTCGAACCTGAACCCTGACGGGTCGGCGCTGACGATCGCGGAGTACACGACCTCCGACTACGGCGACCGCGTGATCGTCGACTTCGAGGCGACGCTCGACACCGCGGACGTCAGCGGCTGGGTCCGCTACGAACTGCTCGACCCCGACGGCAGCTCGCACGGGCCCCGGATCGAGACGGAGATCCGCTCGGACCGCCACGTCTCGCAGGATTGGAGCGGGTTGGCTCCGGGCACCTACACGGTCCTGTTCTGGCAGATCCCGCGCGCCGTCGACGAGCCGTTCGCGCCGGCGGTCCGGACGCAGGCAGTGGTCTCGGAGGGGTCGTTGACGACCTGGCGGATCATCGATCTCTCGGCGAGCGGCGGCGACGAGGAGCTGTACGGCGGGTTCACCTTCGCTCTGGCCGACGGCGCCCGGCCCGAGGGCGACGTCGTCCTCCGCGGCCACCAGATCGATCCCCGAGACCCCACGGCGACGATCGAGGTGTTCGAGCAGCGCTACACCCGACCCGGGTATCACGAGTTCACGATGCCCGCGCCGTGGCCGGGCGATGTCTTCATCACCGCGACCTCCACTCTCGTCGGCTCCGACCGGTACGGACGACCGGTCGAGTACGTCGGCGAGCGGCTGCCGCCCTTCGTCAACAACTTCTCCGGAGCGAGCTCGAGCCGACCGCTGGAGCTCTGCGTGACGGTCTTCGCACAGGGTCTCGACTCGATCGGCACCTACTCCGTCGACATCCTCCTCGACGGTGTGCTCGTCGACACGCTCCCGGGACTCGAGTCCACCACCTACTCGGAGCAGTGCTACCCGAGCGACGGCGGCGAGGTCCACGTCGAGGCCATCGGCCGGTGGGAGGGTGCGGACGGCTTCGGAGTCGTGGCGCCGAGGAGCTATCCCCTCATCGACCAGGTCGTCACCGTGGCGACCGAGGTCGCCGTCGAGCGCCTCGCCGGTGTCGACCGGCAGGGCACGGCGGTCGCGATCTCGAGGGCCACCTTCGCTCCCGACGTCCCGGTGGTCTACATCGCGACGGGCGAGCGGTTCGCCGACGCGCTGAGCGCCGCTCCCGCCGCCGCGAGGCAGGGCGGACCGCTGCTCCTCGTCGATCGCGACTCGATGTCCCAGCCCGTCAGGGACGAGCTGGCGCGGTTGACTCCCGACAGGATCGTCGTCGTCGGCTCGTCGGCGAGCGTCAGCGACGCCCTGCTGCGCGAGCTGCGGGCCTACTCCGGCACCGTGCAGCGCATCGGAGGGGTCGACCGCTACGACACGGCCGACAAGATCGTGCGGGACGCGTTCCCCAACGGGTGGTCGACCGCGTGGCTCGCGACCGGGGAGAAGTTCCCCGACGCGCTCAGCGCTGCCGCGGCGGCCGGCTCCCTCGACGCACCCGTGCTCCTCGTGAACGGGGGCCTGGCGACCGCGGACTCTCGGACGCGGCGACTCGTCGCGGATCTCGGAGTGACCTCGGTGACCATCGCGGGAAGCGCCCTGTCCGTGAGTGACGGCATCGCGAGGTCGCTCCCGGTCCGATCGACCAGGATCGGCGGAGTCGACCGCTACGACACGTCCGAGCGGCTCATGAGCGCCGCGTTCACCTCGGCGAGCACCGTCTACCTCGCCACGGGAGAGGACTTCCCCGACGCCCTCGCCGGCGCGACGGCGGCCGGCTACACCGACAGCCCGCTCTACGCCGTGCAGCCCGACTGCGTCCCGACCGCCGTCCTCGACGACATCGCGGAACTGCGTCCGAGCACGGTGGTGCTCCTCGGCGGGACCGGGACCCTCTCCGACCGGGTCGCCCGCCTGGAACCGTGCACGTGAGCGGGCTGCGGCCGGGCTGAGCCTCAGTCGAGCCGCACCCCGCGCAGCAGCACCAGCGTCGAGCCGACCACGATCCCCGTCCCCACCAGCACCCCGCCCGCTCCCGCCGCCGCGGCGATCGCTCCGAGCACCGTCGGCAGCGCGATCAGCCCGATGCGGTTGCCCGCCAGCCGGAGCGACAGCGCCCGCCCGTGCCTGTCGGCGGGGGTGCGCTCGATCAGCCACGACATCGTGATCGGCTGGCCGATCCCCAGGCCCAGGCCCATCAGGGCGACGGCGACGAAGAGCAGGGACGTCGGAGCGGCAAGGGCCACCAGCACGAGGCACACGGCCGAGACGAGGATGCCGAGCACCATCACGCGGGTGCGTCCGAAGCGGGCGGTGACGACTCCGAGCACGAGGCGCGAGGTCATCGACGCGAGCGCGCGCACGGTCAGCAGCGCGCCGACGACGCCCGCCGGCAGTCCGCGCTCGGCGCCGAGGGCCGGGAGGTAGACGACGGTCAGGTCGACGGCGGCGACCACGACCGCGCTCGTCGTCAGGGCTCGGGCCAGGCCGGGGACGCGCAGGAGGCCCAGCGTGGAGCCGGCCGGCGACGGCGCGGACGCCTGGCGGGGGGAGGACCGCACCGCCGCGGTCACCGCGAGCAGCACCACGGCGAGCACGCCTCCGGTGACGAAGAGCGGCTCCGGATCGGGCCGGACGGCGCCGCCGGCGAAGACCGGGATGAACGCCGGCCCGATCGCCTGGCCGAGGGATGCGGCGAAGGTGTAGTAGCCGAAGCGGCTGTCGAGGCGAGTGCCCGCTGCGCCGCCCGCGACCACCGCCTGCTGGGCGACGACGCAGCCGAGATGCCCGGCGCCGAGCAGGGCGATGCCGACGAGCAGGCCCGCGATGCCGCCTCCCGCGAGCAGCAGCACCGCGGCGGAGGCGAGCGTCACGAGGGAGCCGAACGCCATCACCGCCCGCGCGCCGATCCTGTCGACGAGGCCGCCGACCGGCAGCGCGATCACGAGCGGCACGACGGCGAAGGAGGCGCCGAGCGCGCCGAGCGCGAAGGCCGGCACGTCGAGCTGGATCGCCTGGTAGACCGCGGCGGGACGCAGGAGGAACGCGACGGCCTGGATCAGCGTCGCGTGCAGGAGCAGCGCCGCGGTCGAACGATCTCGCACTCCGGCCTCCTCCGCGACGTCGGGATCCCCCGAGGGGGACCGCGTGCACACGAGCACGCCCTCGGTCACGCTAACGGTCAGAGGGCGTCGTCCGTCCTCAGTCCCGCGTGCCGGGGCTCACTGCTCGCGCGCGTGCTCCGGCAGCGTCCCCAGCCGGTGCCGGCCCCGCAGCAGGTACCAGCCCAGGCCGACCGCCACCACTCCCCCGATCACCACGAATGCGATGTACCGCAGCGGTCCGTCTCCGTACACCTCGACCCGCGGCCAGGCCAGGTTCACCGCCATCGCCGCTCCCCAGAGCACCGCGACGATGTTCACGGGCAGCCCCAGCCTCCCCAGAGTGAAGTACCCGGCGGGCGCGTCCGGAGTCGGCCAGCGGCCCGCGAGACGCCGCAGCAGCAGCGGGACCGTCACCAGCAGGTAGGCCAGGTAGATCATGATCACGGCCACGCTGGTGACCGCGGTGAAGATCTCGGGAGTGCCGATGTTGACCGCGAGGATCAGCACCGCGAGCACCCCGATGACGAGTGCGGGCGCGAGCGGCGTGCGGCGCCGGGGGTCGATCCGCGCGAGGAGCCGGCTCGCGGGCAGGGCGTTGTCGCGTGCCATGGCGAAGACCATCCGGATCCCGGCCGTGTGCACGGCGAGCGCGCAGACCGTGATCGCGACGACGACGCAGACGAGGAACACGCGCCCCAGGGGGCCGCCCAGCACCTGGAGGACGATGAGCTGCAGGCCGCCCGTCGCCAGCGCCGGATCGGTGAGGTCGGGTGCGGCCAGGATGCCGCCGAGCAGGATCAGGCCCCCGATCACGAAGGAGGCGACGACCGCGCGGAGGATCGCGGTCGGCCCGGTGCGGCGGGGATCGACCGTCTCCTCCCCGAGCGACCCTGCGGTGTCGAAGCCGTACATGACGTAGGCGGAGGCGATCGCGGCGATCAGGAACGCGCCCGCGTACCCTCCCGGGACGCCCTCGCCGTAGCCCGCCGTGTCGACCAGCACGCTCGGCGGGTTCACGACGTTCACGGCCAGCACGATCACGAGCAGCACCGCGGCGACGAGCTCGATGACCACGCCGGCGCTGTTGATCCGCGCCATCAGCCGGACTCCCACGGCGTTGACCACCGTCGTGAACGCGACGAGGACCGCTCCCCAGATCACGGCGCTGACGCCGGCGCTCGTGCCGCTGCCGTCGCCGACGAGCTGGAAGCCGCTCCAGATCTGCGGCAGCGTCACCTGGTAGGCGAGCACGACGGCCGCGAGCGTCACGACGGAGGCGGTGGCCATCATCCAGCCCGCGAGCCAGCTCACCGTCGGCCCGGCCACGCGCTTGCTCCAGTTGTAGACCGACCCGGCCACCGGGTAGCGCGCCGCCAGCTCGGCGAAGCACAGGGCCACCGCGAGCTGGCCGGCGAACACCAGCGGCCACGACCACCAGTAGGCGGGGCCGCCGTTGGCGAAGCCGAAGGCGAACAGCTGGAACGTGCCGGTCAGGATCGAGATGTAGCTGACTCCGGCCGCGAAGCTGCCGAAGCGGCCGATGCTGCGGGCGAGCGACTGCCGGTAGCCGAACTCGGCCATCCCGTCGTCGGCGGTCCCGTCGTCGGCCGTCCGGCCCTCGATGGTGCTCATGAAGCTCTCCTCGCCGAGGACCACCGCGCCCGATGCGCGCTGCCGCGGCCAGACTGCCAGCACGAGGCCCGGATCCGAGCACGGAAGGCCCGTTCGGGGGGATCCGGGGTCAGCGCCCGCCCAGCACGAGCCTCCGGATCGCCGCTTCGAGCCAGGCGATCCTGACGACCAGCGCACCGCCTCCGCGGAGCTGCGGAGGAACCAGGCGCACCATATCGGCCGGCACCCTCCGTACGGTGGGACACATGCGGTTCGACCCCTGGTACGAGAGCCCGACGATCCTCGACCGGTCGTCGAGGGCTCCGGAGCGCGCGTCGGCGCGACGGGCTGACGGAGTCCGACCATGAGGAACGGCAGCCTGAACCGGAAGCCGACGGATGCCGCTATGGCTGTGAGCCCGCTCTCGCGGATCTCGCCGGCTGTGCTCGCGCTGGCCGTCTTCTTCGCCGTCGCCGTGCTCTTCACCGCACTGCTCGCCCTGCCGATCTCGGCCGCCGACGGCAGGATGACGCCCTTCCACGACGCGCTGTTCACGGCGTTCTCCGCCGTGACCGTGACCGGACTCGTCTCGCTCGACACCGCGACGCACTGGTCCTTCTTCGGGCAGTTCGTCATCCTCCTCGCCATCCAGATCGGCGGCCTGGGGATCGTGACCATCGCACTTCTGCTCTCGCGGGCGGTGACCCGCAGCTTCGGGGTCCGCTCGCGGATCTTCGCGCAGCAGGGCATCGGCACGAACAAGCTCGGCGAAGTGCAGTCGCTTCTGAGGATCGTCGTGCTGACGACCCTTGTGATCGAGGGCGCCCTCGCGGCCGTCCTGATGCCCGCCTTCATCCTCGCCGAGGAGTCGGTGCCGCTCGGCGCCTGGCACGCCGTCTTCTACTCCGTCTCGGCGTTCAACAACGCCGGGTTCGCGGCGAACGAGGGCGGGCTCGCCGCCTTCGACGGAGACCTGTGGATCCTCGTGCCGATCATGATCGGGGTGTTCGTCGGGAGCTTCGGCTTCCCGGTGTTCCTCGTGCTGATGCTGAGCCGCCATCACTGGCGCCGCTGGTCGCTGCACGCGAAGCTCACGCTCACCGTCACCACGGCGCTGATGCTGGTCGGCGCACTGATCTGGGGCCTGCTGGAGTGGGGCAACCCTGACACGATCGGCGGGATGTCCACGGGCGAGAAGCTCTTCCACGCCCTCTTCGCGTCGGTCATGATGCGCTCGGGCGGGTTCTCCCTCGTCGACCCGGCGGCGTCGGAGTCGGTGACCCTCCTCGCGACCGACGCTCTGATGTTCGTCGGCGGGGGCTCCGCCTCCACCGCGGGAGGCATCAAGGTCACGACGATCGCGATCCTCTTCCTCGCGATCGTCGCGGAGGCGAAGGGCGACCGCGACGTCATGGTCTTCGGCCGCACCCTGCCCCAGGGCGCCCTCCGCGTGGCGATCAGCGTCACGTTCCTCGGCGCCACCCTCGTGCTCGGCGGCACCGCTGCGATCATGCTGGTGAGCGACGAACCGCTCGACCGCATCCTCTTCGAGGTGATCTCGGCGTTCGCGACCTGCGGGCTCAGCGTGGGGCTGAGCGAGCAGCTGACTCCGGCGGGCAAGTACATCCTCGCCGCGCTGATGTTCGCCGGACGGATCGGACCGATCGGCCTCGCCTCCGCCCTCGCGATCAGGCGGAGGAACCTGCAGTTCCGCTATCCCGAGGAGACCCCCGTCATCGGCTGAGCGTTCTCTCGACTTCCAGCCGCCCGAGCCCGCTACCCTCGGTCGGAACGCGTCGAGGGGAGCCCTGCATGCTGGCGACGATCCTCGAGGTCCTCTCCCTCGTCAGCATCCCCCTCGGACTCCTCGTGCTCGCCGCGACACTGATCGCCCTGGTCGCGGACGGGCGCTGGCACACGACCACCGCCTACCTCGAGGACGGCCCGCCCCGAGCGCTGCACTGGATCAGCGACGCCGGCGAGGTGGGCTCGCGGCCGCTCGCCGAGCACGACCCGCTGACCCCGCGCGACTCCGACCGCCGCACCGTGTACTACCGCGAGGACGAGCCCAGCCGGATCCGCCTGCACCGCCGGAGCGAGCCGTTCCGCGTCCTCCGTCTGACCGGCCTGCTGCTCACCGGCATCGGAGTGGTCTGCGGAATCGTCTCGGCGGTCCTCCAGATCACCGGGATCTGACGCGCGCCGAGAAGTTAGGTGACCCTTCTCTGGGCTTAGGTTAGGCTGCCCTCGTGAACCGCATCCTGAGAAACCACACAGCCCTGTCCGTCGCCGGCCTCGCCGCGGCGGCTCTCCTGCTCTCCGCCTGCTCGTCCGGAGGCTCCGGCGCGGCTCCCAGCAGCGCCGCCACGATCGTCGTCGAGAACGCGAAGCCCACGCTCACGCTCGTCGACGAGAACGGCGAGCAGTCGCTGCAGGAGGACCGCACGGTCGCGCGCGACTCCGTCGAGGTGCCGCAGTCCCCCTCCGCCGTCGTGACCTTCGACATCGCCACTCTCGACACGCTGCACACGATCGGCGCCGGCGACGCCGTCGTCGCGATCCCCGACGTGACGCTGCCCGAGTACCTCTCCGAATACGCCGATCTGCCCACGGTCGGCACGCTCTTCGAGCCCGACTTCGAGGCCGTCGCCGAGCTCGAGCCCGATCTCATCGTCACCGCGGCGCGCAGCACAGGACAGTACGACGAGCTGTCCGAGATCGCCACCACGATCGACCTGACCGGGAGCTACGCCGGCACCTTCGACCCCGCGGCGGCTCTCGAGCGCGCCACCCAGCTCGGTGAGATCTTCGACCGCGAGGACGAGGTCGCGGAGGCGGCCGCCGAGACCGAGGAGCTCGTCTCGACCATCAGCGGCGAGGCGTCGGGCACCGCCCTGGTGCTCTCGGTCTCGGGCGGCGAGTACGGCGCCTTCGGCGAGGGCTCGCGCTTCGGCTACTTCTTCGACGCACTCGGATTCACCCCGGCCGTCCCGGCGTCGGAGCTGCCCGGCGCCGAGGGGTCGCCGCACGGTGACACCGTCACGAACGAGTTCATCCTCACGGCGGCACCGGAGTGGATCTTCGCCTTCGACCGCGGTGCCGCCACCGGCGAGGGCAGCACGGCCGAGCAGACCCTCGACAACGCCCTCGTCGCGCAGACGCCGGCCGCCCAGGACGACGCCATCGTCCTCCTCCCCGCCAGCGAGCTCTACATCGTGATCAACGGCCTCACCGCCGTGCAGAACGTGCTCGAGTCGGTGCACGACGCGATGCGGGCCTGAGCGCGCCTCGAGAGCGGAACGATCCCGACTCCGTGACGCCCCGCGCCCTGATCGTCGCGGGGACGGCCCTCGTGGCCGCCCTCGCGACGCTCTCGCTGTTCCTCGGCGTCGCTGAGCTCGACGCCTTCGTCCTCGTCGAGAGCCGGCTGCCGCGCACCCTCGCCCTGCTGCTCGCGGGGTCCGCCTTCGCCGTCATCGGCCTGATCCTGCAGCTGCTGACCCGCAACCGGCTCGTCGAACCGGGCACCACCGGCGCGACCGACGCTGCCACCCTGGCGCTGCTCGCGATCCTCCTCCTCGCGCCCGACCTGCCGATGTGGTCGAAGGCGGCCCTCGCGTCGGTCGGCGCTCTCGCCGGGGTCCTCGGCTTCCTCGCCCTGGCGCGGCGCATCCCGTCGCGCTCGAGTGTGCTCGTGCCGGTCGTCGGGATCCTCTACGCGGGGGTGATCGGAGCCGCCACCACGTTCCTCGCCTACCGCACCGACACGCAGCAGGAGCTGCTGAACTGGGGCATCGGCGACTTCTCGGGGATCCTCCGCGGACGCTACGAGATGCTCTACGTCGCGGCGGCCGCCGCGGCCGTCGCCTGGATCGTCGCCGACCGCTTCACCGTGGCGGCCCTCGGCGAGGACACCGCCCGCGGCCTCGGGCTCGACACCCGCGCCGTGATGCTGATCGGAGTCGTCGTCATCGCCGTGGTCACGGGGGTCATGATCGTGGTCACCGGGGCGCTGCCCTTCCTCGGCCTCATCGTGCCCAACCTGGTGAGCCGGATGGTCGGCGACAGCATGCGCCGCTCCGTGCCCCTGGTCGCTCTGCTCGGCGCCGCCCTGGTCCTCGCCTGCGACATCATCGGGCGCACCGTCCGGTTCCCCTTCGAGCTGCCGATCTCGCTGGTGATGGGGATCGTCGGCGGACTCGTGTTCCTCCGCCTGCTGATCGGCCCCTCGCGCAGGAGGACCGTCCCGTGAGCCTGCGCCTCGCCTCGCCCGGCACCCGCCTCCTCCTGCTCGCCGCGGCCGCCCTCGCGGTCGTCGGCCTCTACCTCCTCACCGATCTCCCCGGTCGCTGGGAGTACGCCCTGGGGCTCCGCGGCCGCACCGTGCTGGGGATGGCGATCGCCGCCTCCGCCATCGGAGTCGCGACCGTGCTCTTCCAGACCATCACCGCCAACCGCATCCTGACGCCCGGGATCATGGGTTTCGACGCGGTGTTCCTGATGATCCAGGTGGTGACCGCCTTCGCGATCGGCCCGGCGCTGCTGGTCGCGGCGCCCGCGCTGGTGACCTGGCTGGTCGAGCTGGTGCTGATGACCGGCGTCGTCGTCGCGCTCTACTCCTGGCTGTTCGTGCGGCGCAGACTCGATCTGCACGTGATCGTGCTGGCCGGACTCGTGCTGGGCGTGCTGCTGCGCTCCGCGACGGGGTTCCTGCAGCGCCTCCTCGACCCCGACACCTTCGCGATCGTGCAGAACCTGACCTTCGCGAGCTTCACCTCGGTCGACCGCGAGCTCCTGCTGCCGACCGGCGTGCTGGTCGTCGCGGCGATCGCGGCACTGTGGCCGATCCGGCGCTCGCTCGACGTGCTCGCGCTCGGCGAGGCGACCGCGGTGTCGCTCGGAGTCGAGCACCGACGCACGGTGATGCACGTGGTCCTCGCGATCGCTGTCATGGTCGCGGCCTCGACCGCGCTCGTCGGCCCCGTCGCCTTCTTCGGGCTGATCGTCGCGAACGTCGCCTACGGAGTCGTCGGGCACCGCCATCTGCGCAGCATCCCCGCCGCGGTGCTGGTCGGCGTCGTCGCGCTCGTCGGAGGGCAGCTGATCCTCGACCGAGTGCTCGGTTTCGGCACCGAGCTGCCCGTCGTGATCGAGTTCGTCGGCGGCCTCCTCTTCCTCCTCCTCGTCCTGACCGGAAGGGCCCGCTGACATGATCCAGACCACCTCCCTCACCAAGAGGCACGGCTCCCTGGTCGCCGTCGACGGCGTGGACCTCGCGATCGGAGCCGGTCTCACCGCGATCATCGGGCCGAACGGCTCCGGCAAGTCGACGCTGCTGGCCGCGATGGGGCGTCTCGTGAGAGCCGACGAGGGAGTCGTCACCGTCGACGGTCTCGACGTCGCGACGACCCGCTCCCGCGAAATCGCGACCCGCCTCGCGATCCTCCGCCAGGACAATCACCTCGCGATCCGCCTGAGCGTCGAGGAGCTGGTGGCCTACGGCCGTTTCCCGCACGGAGGCCGGGGCACCTCGCCCGAGGACCGCGCGCTGGTCGACGCGGCGATCGCGGCGCTCGATCTCTCGGAGGTGCGCGGCCGCTTCCTCGACGAGCTCTCGGGAGGCCAGCGTCAACGCGCCTTCGTCGCGATGGCGCTGGCGCAGGACACCGACCACCTCCTCCTCGACGAGCCCCTCAACAACCTCGACCCGCGCCACGGCGTCGTGCTGATGAAGCTGCTGCGCCGCCTCGTCGACGAGCGGGGCACGACCGTCGTGGTCGTCCTGCACGACATCAACGTCGCGGCGCAGTTCGCCGACGAGATCGTCGCGATCCGCGACGGGCGGGTCGTCCACCACGGGTCGGTGGCGGAGGTGGTGACGGCACCCCACCTCGAGGCGCTCTACGACACGCCGGTCGCCGTCGAGCGGGTCGCCGGGCGGCATGTCGTGCTCTGGCTCTGAGCCGGGTCGTCGGATTCGGCCCTAGCCCCGCAACGGGGCCCATGTTAACGTGAACACCAGCCGCCAGCAGGTCCTCTCGGCGGCCCAGCACCTCCTCGACCGGAAAGGTCTCGACGATGAGACGACGCTCCCCGGAGCCCTCTGCCGCCGCGCCCAGGCGCGCACGCTCCCTCCTCCTCTCCGCACTCGCGTGCACGAGCGTCGCCCTCTCAGGCGCCCTCGTCCCGGTCGCCGCTCAGGCCGCCGACGTGCCCGCACCCACCGCGCACTACGACATGTCGCACGCCAGCTCGAGCCTGCTCGACATCTCGGGCAACGGGCGCAACGCCACCCTGACCGGCCTCACCGACACCTCGTTCGCCGACGCCGGAGGCGACCAGGTCGCGCGGTTCAGGGGCAACGGCTACGCGGCGCTGCCGAAGGGCCTCGTCACCGGCACCGACAACTCCTTCGCCGTCGAGTACACCGTCAAGACGCAGACCGCCGCCAACCAGTTCGGCTGGGTGATCGGCGACGGAGTCGGCGCCTGGAACACCACGCAGCTGGGCAACCACGTCTTCGTGAACCCGCGCAGCTCGGAGGGCGGCTACAGCAACCAGGTGCTCTCCGGCATCCGCGTGAAGGACAGCGGCAACGGCGAGACGCGCCTGCCCGCCGGCGGCGGCCTCAACCCCGGCTTCACGACGCTCACGCTGGTCGGCTCCGGCACCGGTTCGAGCACGACGCTCACCCTCTACCGCGACGGCACGCAGATCTCGACCGTCACGGCGAGCAAGTCGATGGCGAGCATCATCCCGTCCGGCTCGACGCTCGGCTACCTCGGCCGCTCCCTCTACACCGGCGACGCCCTGCTCACCGCCGACGTCACCGACGTCAAGTTCTGGGACACCGCGCTCACCGCCGACCAGGTCGGCTCGAGCATGCCGACCGCGGCCGCCAAGTCCGCCGCGACCTCGGCACTGCTGCGCTCCGACGTCCTCCCCGTGCTCCTCGCCGGCAACCCGTCGCTCGATCGGGTCTCGTCGAACCTGACGCTGCCCGCGACGAGCAGCGGCGTCTCCCTCACCTGGTCGTCGTCGAACCCCGCCGTGGTCTCGACCACCGGAGTCGTCTCGCGCACCCTCGCGCAGGACACCCCGGTCACGCTCACCGCCACCACGAGCGTCGGCAGCACGCTGACCTTCGACGTGATCGTGCTCGCTCCGACGATCAACGACGACCTCGACGCCCTCGCCCTCGCGAGCCGCACCACCGAGAACCTGCCCCTCGTGGTGACGGGCGCCGAGAACGGCACCGCCATCACCTGGACCTCCTCCGACCCGGCGCTCGTCACCCCGACGAACACCGGCTACACCGCTCCGGCGGTCGGCGCGGCCGACCCGTACCGGGGCGGCGGAGTCGTCACCCGCCCCGCCTACGGCTCAGGCGACAAGACGGTCACCCTCACCGCGAAGGCGACGCTCAACGGAGTCTCGGAGTCGCGGACCTTCACCCTCACGATCGCCGAGCTCGGCCGCACGGCACCCGACGCGGGCTACGCCTCGGCGTACTTCAGGTCGGACGGCGACGAGAAGATCTACCAGGCGGCGACGGCGGGCAACGACTTCTTCACCTTCTCGCCGGTGAACGGCGGCAAGGCCGTGATCACCTCCACCACCGACACGAAGGGGCTGCGCGACCCGTTCATCCTCCGCTCGCACAACGGCGACAAGTACTACATGGTCGCCACCGACCTCTGCATCTCGTGCGGCACCGGATGGGGCCCCGCCCAGTCGAACGGCAGCCTCAAGATCGAGGTCTGGGAGTCGACCGACCTGGTCCACTGGGACCGCACCAACGGCGTCGACACCGGCATCACGGTCAACCAGCCCGCCGCGGGCATGACCTGGGCCCCGGAGGCGTACTGGGACGACGCCCTGCAGTCGTACGTCGTCTTCTTCTCGTCCCGCCTCTACTCCGACGCGACGAAGACCAACACCGACAAGCTCTACTCCCGCGTCTTCTCGGTGATCACCCGCGACTTCCGCACCTTCACCTACCCGCCGACCACCTGGCAGGACACGGGCTACGCGCGGATCGACTCGACGGTGACGAAGATCGGCGACTACTACTACCGCTTCACCAAGAACGAGGAGGGCGGCGCCGCAGGCACCCTCGAGGCCGGCAAGGACATCTTCCTCGAGAAGTCGACGGTGCTGACCGCGCCGACGACCTCGTCGAACTGGAACGCCGACCCGACGACGACGTGGCAGCTGACCGACACGAACATGACCTCGCTCGAGACCGGCCAGGCGGGTGAGGGGCCCGAGATCATCAAGCTCAACGCGGGCGACCCGAACGACACCACCGCGAACGGCGACGGCTACGCGTTCCTCGTCGACAACTACGGCAGCGGCGGCTACAAGGCCTTCGTCACCAGCGGCGCGGCGATCGCGGGGAGCACGCAGAACGCGCGCCTCTCGAAGTCGGCCGACTGGACCGTCTCGACCAAGGGCGGTCTGCCGGCCAGCCCCCGCCACGGAGCGTTCGTGAGCGTCCCGCAGACCGTCCTCACCGCGATGAAGGACTGGACGGGGATCGCCGCCGTCGACTCCACGACCACGGTCACCGCCGACGGCCGCACCGTGACCGCGACGGTCGCCGCGGCCGATCAGGGCGAGGTCGTCGGAACCGTCACCTTCGCCGGAGGCACCTGGTCGAGCACCGTCCCGCTCGCGGGCGGCTCGGCGAGCGCCACCGTTCCCGCCGGTGTCGGCAGCGTCACCGCGACCTACAACGGCTACGCCGACGCGCTCGTGAACACGTCGGCCTCGGCCGCGGTGTCGCTCGACACGCTCGATCTCGCTCCGGTGGTCTCGACGCGCTGCGTCGCCGGCAAGGTCGTCCTCACGGTGACCGTCAAGAACAACGACACCGTCGCGGCGGACGTCACCGTCGAGTCCGCCTTCGGCTCGAAGTCGTTCACCTCGGTCGCCCCCGGATCCTCGGCCTCGGCCGCGTTCACGACGCGCCTGAAGTCGACTCCGGCCGGCACCGTGACCGTGACCGGGTCGGCCGTCGGCCAGCCGGCCTTCACGGCGACGGTGCCCTCCGCGGCGGCCACCTGCTGATCGAGTGGCGGGCGCGTCGAGATCGGCGCGCTCGCCGCTCGGGCAGGCAGGCGGCGCCGGCGCCTCCCTGAGAAGGGCCCCCGTCCTCCGCTCATCGCGGAGGCGGGGGCCCTTCCCGTGCCGGTCAGCTCGTCGGCGCCAGCAGGTCGGCGTGGTGCACCTCGGCGACGTTCGGGTGCGCGCGGAGGCGGTAGCGCAGCGCGTTCTCGCCGTACGTCTCGAGGATCGGGCTGTTGGTCGGGTCGACCGACAGCCCCGACTTCAGCTCCTCGGGCAGGGGCAGCGAGGGCATCGTCGAGTCGAGCGAGGGGTTGAAGAAGAACGGGATCGAGATGCGGTCGGTGCCGATCAGCGGCGAGATCACGCGGTGCAGCGTCGCCTTGAGGTAGCCGCCCGTCGCCAGCTCGAGCATCTCGCCGATGTTGACGACGAACGCACCGGGCATCGCCGGCGCCTCGATCCACTGGCCGTCGTGCTCGACCTGCAGACCGCCCTTGCCCTCCTCGACGAGCAGCAGCGTCAGCACGCCGCCGTCGCGGTGCGCGCCGACGCCCTGCTTGGGCTCGGGGTCGGAGGTGCCCGGGTAGCGGACGACCTTGACCAGCGAGAACGGCTTCTCGGCGAACGCCTCGTCGAAGACGTCGGCGGGAGCGTCGAGAGCCACCGCCCAGGTGCGCAGCAGTCGGATCGCGACCGCGGCGAGCTCCGCGTGCCAGCGCTCGAACAGCGTGCGGAACTCCGGCAGCGCCTCGGGCCAGAGGTTCGGGCCCTCGAGGCGCTGGTAGTCGGGCACCTCGGGCCCCTGCTCGACGACGTCGCGGTCGATGCCGATGTCGACCTGCTCGCGGTAGTCGATGTCGCCGTTCGTCAGCTCGGCTCCGAAGCGGGTGTAGCCGCGGAACTGAGGGCTGAGGGTGTTCTCGATGGCGAGCTTGTCCGCCTCCGGGAGCTCGAAGAACCGTCGCGACACCGCGACGACGTCGTCGAGCAGGTCCTGCGGCACGCCGTGGCCGACGAGGTAGAAGAAGCCCACGTCGTGGGTAGTCTCGCGGAGGTCGCGGCGGAAGGCGGCGGCCTCCTCCTCCCCCTGGTCGAGGCGGGACAGGTCGAGGATCGGCAGGGATTCGGTCATGGGGAAAGCCTTTCGCAGATCGGTATCTCCGGACCCATTGTTACGACAACTAAATGCGAGAACCCCGGCAGTGGGCGGAGGAGACCGGATCTCCGGGCCTCCCGCGCACTGCCGGGATTCTCTGAGTCGCCGAGTGTTACGGCGTCGGCATGCCGCCGTTGACGTGCAGCGTCTCGCCGATCACGTAGCTCGACTCGGGCGACGCGAGGAACACGTAGGCCGACGCGAGCTCGGAGGGCTGACCCCAGCGGCCGAGCGGCGTCTCGGAGCCGACCTCGGGCAGCTTCTCGGGCGGCTGGCCGCCCGCGGTCTGCAGCGGCGTCCAGATCGGGCCGGGCGCGACGACGTTCACGCGGATGCCCTTGGGGGCGAGCTGCTGCGAGAGCGCCTTCGAGAAGGTGTTGATCGTCGCCTTGGTGGAGGCGTAGTCGACCAGCGTCGGCGACGGCGCGTAGGCCTGGATCGACGAGGTGCTGATGATCGTGGAGCCCGGGGCGAGGTGCGGCAGGGCCGCCTTGATCAGCCAGAACATCGCGTACACGTTCGTCTTGAAGGTCTCGTCGAACTGCTCGTCCGAGAGCTCGAGGAGGTCCTCGACGAACTGCTGCTTGCCCGCGTTGTTCACGACGATGTCGAGCCCGCCGAGGCCCTCGACCGCCGTGGCGACAGCGCCGACGGTGAAGTCGTGGTCGGTGAGGTCGCCGGGGATGGCGACGGCGGTGCGGCCGGCCTCCTCGATCAGGGCGACGATCTCCTGCGCGTCCGACTCCTCCTCGGGGAGGTAGACGAGGGCGACGTCCGCGCCTTCGCGGGCGTAGGCGATGGCGACGGCCGCGCCGATGCCGGAGTCGCCTCCGGTGATGAGCGCCTTGCGCCCGGCGAGACGGCCGGAGCCGCGGTAGGTGTCCTCGCCGCGGTCGGCGCGGTCCTTCATCTTCGAGTCCAGGCCGGAGCCCTTCTGGTACTGCTCCTCGGTGTCGATGTCGGCGAACATCTTCGTCGGGTCCTCGAAGGTGTACTGGTCTTTCGCGGTGTTCTGGTCGTTCGGAATCTCGGAAGTCATGCTCCGACGGTAGGCGCGACAGGGCCGGCCCCGCGCGTGCTTGACAGCTCGGCACCTCGGGAGGACGCGCATCCACCGGAGCCGACAGGGGACAATGGCCGGGTGACTCACGACGCCCCGACCTTCGACCCCGAGACGCCCCTGCCCGGCTGGCAGCACGCCTACTCCGGCAAGGTCCGCGATCTCTACACGCCCGACGACGCCGATCCCGTCCTCGGCGCCGACCGCATGCTCGTGGTCGCGAGCGATCGCGTGAGCGCCTACGACAGCATCCTCGAGCCCGGTATCCCCGGCAAGGGCGAGCTGCTCACCGAGCTGTCCCTGTGGTGGTTCGGGCAGCTCGCCGACGTCCCCAACCACCTGCTTCCCGGCGAGATCCCGGAGGCGGTGCGCGGCCGCGCGATGCTCGTGCGCACCCTCGACATGTTCCCGATCGAGTGCGTCGTCCGCGGCTACCTCTCGGGCAGCGGCTGGAAGGAGTACCGCTCGACGGGTGCCGTCTGCGGCGTCGCCCTCCCCGAGGGCCTGGCCGACGGCGACCGCCTGCCCGAGCCGATCTACACGCCGGCCTGGAAGGCACCGCAGGGCGAGCACGACGAGAACATCACGTTCGAGCGCACGGTCGAGCTCGTGGGCGACGAGGCGGCGGAGGCGCTGCGCACCCTCTCCCTGCACGTCTACCGGGAGGCGGCGACGATCGCCCTCGCGCGGGGCGTGATCCTCGCCGACACGAAGTTCGAGTTCGGCGTCGAGCCGGCGTCGGGAGTCGTCACTCTCGGCGACGAGGTGCTCACGAGCGACTCGTCGCGCTACTGGGACGCGGAGGCCTACGACGCGGGGATCCGTGGCCGCTCCTTCGACAAGCAGATCGTCCGCGACTGGCTGTCGGACAACTGGGACGGGCGCGGGACACCGCCCCGCCTCCCGCACGAGATCGTGGAGCGGACCGCTGCGCGCTACCGGGAGCTGATCGAGCGCCTGACCCGCTGAGGCTCAGGCCTCGGGCGCGAGAGCCGGCGGCTGCCCCTCCAGGACCCGGCTCACCTCGTCGAGCAGCGCCCCGAAACTGACGGCGACGGCGTCGGGGATCGCCTCGGCGATCGTGCGGATGGCGCCGTAGGTCGGCGCGTCCGTCTCGGCGATCGCGTGCTGCGCGCTCTCGGTGAGGCAGAGGATGCGGCCCCGACCGTCTGAGGGGTCGGGCACGCGATCGACGTAGCCCGCCCTGACCAGGCGGTCGACCAGGAGCGACACGGCGGCCGTCGTGATCGTGAGTGCGCCGGCGAGGTCGACGCCGCGGACGATCTCGTCGCGGTCGGCGCCCATGCCGATCAGGCGGAGCGCGGCCAGGTCGGAGGTGCCGATGCCGAGGCGTCGCTCGACCCGCGCGTCGTAGTCGCGCTCGGCGGAGCGCAGGCGCGTGAGCAGTGCGAACAGATCGGGTCGGGCATCCACGGCGTCGCGCCTTCCTGGGGGTCGGCGGGCGCCCCGAGCGGGTGCTCGCCCCAGCCATCGAACCACTTCTCTGCGCGACGGGCGCGACGTCTAGCACACAGACACGGCCGATGTCCTCAACTGGCTAACCGGCTGAACCACTCCGTAGGGTCGATCGGAGCGGTCGGGCGCCTGCCCTCTTCAGCCGCGACGGGGGCTTCCCTCGCGATCGCCCCCGGAGGAGCACTGCATGAGCGACCACAACGGCACCCTGTTCCGCCCCGGAGGCACCGTCCGCTTCGTCCGCTGGATCTCGTCGAGAGACGGCGGCTGGGCGCCCGAGATCGTGCAGGGCCGCTATCTGCAGCGCGACGACGCCGGCTGGCTCGTCGAGATCGACGGGACACCGACCGTCCTCACCAAGGACGACTGGGCGGTCTACCGCTGAGGTGCCGTCCGATTTCTCCGGCGTAGTCTTGCGAGAGTGCGTTCCGTCGATCGCCGCGGACTCACCTCGGCACCCTTCCTCCTGACCACCGTGGGCACGACGAGCCTCGTGTTCCTCTGCGCCTTCGAGGCCCTCGCCGTGACGACGATCATGCCGATCGTCAGCGCCGATCTCGACGGGCGCGCGCTCTACCCGCTCGCGTTCGCCGCGACACTCGCCGCGGCCGTCGTCGGGATGGTGACGGCCGGGTCCTCGGCCGACCGGCGAGGCCCGACTCCGGCCCTCGTCACGGCGATCGCGCTCTTCACCCTCGGGCTGATCGCGGCCGGCACGGCGAGCACGATGGAGGTCTTCGTGGCCGCCCGGCTGCTGCAGGGCCTCGGCAGCGGAGGCATCACCGTCACCCTCTACGTGCTCGTCGCCCGCGTCTTCCCCGCCGACCTGCATCCGCGGATCTTCGGCGCGTTCGCCGCGGCGTGGGTCGTCCCCTCGCTGATCGGCCCGTTCGCCGCGGGCCTCGTGGCCGAGCTGGTGAGCTGGCACTGGGTCTTCCTGGGAGTCGTGGTCCTGGTGGGCGTCGCGAGCGCGGTCATCGCGCCGACCCTCCGAGCGCTCGAGCCGCGGGAGCAGCGCCCGTTCGACCGCGGTGCCGTCGCCCGGGTCCTCCGCGCGATCGTCGTCGCGGCCGGAGTCGTCGTGCTGAGTGCGAGCGCCGAGATCGCCCCCGACGCCGCCTGGCTCCTCGCCGCGGCCGCGATCGTGGTGGTCGTCCTGGCGGTCCGGGCGCTCCTGCCCGCGGGGACGCTCCTGGCGCGCGGCGTGCTGCCGTCGACGATGCTGCTCCGAGCGCTCGTCGCCGCCGCGTTCTTCGGCACGGAGGTCTACCTCCCGCTGCTCCTGAGCGAGCAGTACGGCCTGCCGCCCTGGCTCTCGGGCGCGACCCTCACGGCCGGTGCGGTGTCGTGGGCCCTCGGCTCGAATCTGCAGGGCCGCCCGGGCACCCGGCTGTCGCACGGCGCGGCAATGCGCCTGGGCACGGCGCTCCTGCTGAGCGGGATCCTCGTCGTCCTGGCCACCGTCGTCCTCGCGCTCTCGCCGATCGTCGCCGGGGTCGGCTGGTTCCTCGCGGGAGGCGGGATGGGTGCGATGTTCCCGCGCATGGGGACGCTGACGCTCGCCCTGTCGGCCCCGGGACGCGAGGGCTTCAACAGCTCCGCCCTGCAGATCGCCGATTCGACGGGCGGATCGGTGTCACTCGCGCTGACCGGGCTGCTCGCCGCAGGCGTCACCGGGCTGGTCGGAGGCGGGGCGGCGGTCTTCGGCGCCACCTTCGCCTACGGAGCCCTCGTCGCACTCGGCGCGGTGCTGCTCGCCGGCCGTCTCAGCGGGCTCCTCCGCCGCGAGGGCGTGGAGGAGCCCGCCCTCAGGGATCAGCTGTAGAGCGACTCCGGCACGTCGAGCCCGTAGATGGCCCGCCCCGAACTCCAGATCACCGAGCACGCGGCACGGAGGAGATCGGTCGGGTCGTCGCCGGCGCTGACGATGACGACGGAGTCGCCCTCGAGACGCACCTTCGCCGAGCGCACCGCGTGGGTGCCGTTCTTCGAGACCGTCGTCTCCGGGTAGGGCAGGTGCAGCTCACGGAGGTCGCCGAGGATGTACTGCGGACGCAGCTTCGCCTCGGCCGCGAGAAGCTGCTTGGCGCGGTCGATGCCGGTGAGCACGTGTGCGCCGGCCATGCCTGCCGCGTTCGCCCCGGCGATGTCGGTGTCGAGACGGTCGCCGAGGAACAGCGCGTTCGAGGATCCGAAGCGCGCGGTCGCCGCGTCGAAGATCGCCCGCTCGGGCTTTCCCGCGACGACGGGGAGGCGGCCGACCGCGGTGTGCACCGCCGAGACGAGCGTGCCGTTGCCGGGCGCGATGCCGCGGGCGACAGGGATGGTCCAGTCGGTGTTGGTCGCGACCCACGGGATGCCGGTGTGCAGGGCGAACGACGCCTCGGCCAGCTGCTCCCAGCCGACGGTCTGGGCGAACCCCTGGATGACCGCAGCGGGCGACTCCTCGGCGCTGCGCGTGACGACGAAGCCCGCGCGCTCGACCTCCGTGGTCAGTCCCTCGCCGCCCACGACGAGCACCGTCGAACCGGCCGGCACCAGATCGGCGAGCAGCACGACCGCGGCCTGGGGCGACGTGACGACGTCCTCCGGACGCACGGTGAGACCGAGGTCGGAGAGATGCGCCGCGACCGAGGCGTCGGTGCGGGAGGCGTTGTTCGTGATGTATCCGACGCGCAGCGTCTCGGCGGCTCGGTTCAGGCTCTCCACGGCATAGGGGATCGCGTCGGCACCCTTGTAGACGACGCCGTCGAGATCGGCGAGGACGGCATCGCGCCCGTCGAGCGGCGTGGGGTCAGTCTTCGAGCTTCGGAACATCGGAGCCCTCCTCGTCGGTGTCGGCGGTGTCGGACGCGTCGGCCGCGGCGGGCTCGTCTGCGGTGTCGGCGGCGTCGGGCGCGTCGGCTGCGGCGGGCTCGTCTGCATGGGAGACGGGCTCGTCCGCTTCGGAGACGGGCTCGTCCGCTTCGGAGACGGGCTCGTCGGCTTCGACGGAGTCCTCGGGCGCGGCGGGCTCCTCGGGGACGGGTGCGTCGGAGGCGGTGGGCTCGTCGACGGCGGGGTCGAGAGCGACGCCCTCCTCCTCGACGACCTCGATCGTCTCGTCGTCGCCCCCACCCTCGGCGGCGAAGACCGCCCGCTCGGCGATGTCGGCGCGACGCTGCCACTCGGCGGCCTCCGCCGTCCGGCCGAGCTCGTCGAGCACGAGCGCGTAGGCGGCGAACAGCGCCGGGCTGTACGAGAAGGCGCGATCCGGATCGAGCTGCGGGATCTCGAGCTCCATGAGGGCGAGCTCGGTCTGATCGAGGTCGAGACGCGCGCCCGACATCGCGATCGCGAGCGACACCTGGGCCCCGGGGCTCAGAGCAGTGCGGTCGATCGAGCGCCCGAGCTCGAGCGCCCGATCGGGGCGACCGACGCCGCGCTCGCTGTCCACCATCAGCGGAACCTGCTCGTCGGAGCCCGAGATGCGGCGGTAGGTGCGCAGCTCCCGCAGCGCCAACGCGTAGTCGCCGATGGCGTAGGCCGAGATCGCGAGGGACTCGCGGACGATCGCGATCCGCCCCGCGCGACGAGCAGCCGAGAGCACGTGACGGTGCGCGAGCTCGGGGTCCTCCTCGAGGAGGCGTCCCGCCATCACCAGATGCATGGCGACCCACTCGGCGTTCTCTTTAGTGAGTGTCCGGAGCTCGTTGCGCGCGACCCGGTCGAGGTCCTTCGCCTGCACGTCGTCGGGCAGCTCGGGATCGTCGTGGCGGGGTCGCACCGACTGGAGCGAGCGCCGCTCGCGCTCCTCCTCCGAGATCTCGGGCTCCTCTCGAGGAGCGCCGCGCCCGGCGAAGCCGTCGCGTCCGCGACCGGCACCGCCGGCTCGGTCGCCGCCTCCGCGGCGGTCGTCCGACCAGCTGCGTGCACCGCTGTCGCGCGCGCCACGTGCGTCGGCGCCGCGCTGCGGGCGGGAGTCGCCGTCGCGGCGCGGCCTCGAGTCGCCGTCCGTGCGCGGCCGGGAGTCGCCGTCGCGTCGGGGACGGGCGTCACCGTCGGTCCGAGGACGGAAGCCACCCTCACGCCGCGGTCCCGAGTCGCCGTCACGGCGAGGACGCGAGTCGCCATCCGTCCGAGGACGGAAGCCACCCTCGCGCCGCGGGCCGGAGTCGCCGTCACGGCGAGGACGCGAGTCGCCATCGGTCCGAGGACGGAAGCCACCCTCCCGCCGCGGGCCGGAATCGCCGTCACGGCGGGGACGGGAGTCGCCATCTGTCCGCGGACGGAAGTCGCCCTCCCTCCGCGGTCGCGAGTCTCCGTCACGACGCGGCCGGGAGTCACCGTCGGTGCGGGGGCGGTCGTCGCCCTCCCGCCGAGGGCGTGACTCTCCCTCGCGGCGAGGTCGTGCGTCACCGTCGGCACGTGGACGCGAATCGCCGTCGCGTCGGGGACGGGAGTCGCCGTCTGACCGGGGACGGGAGTCGCCCTCCCGACGGGGGCGTCCTGCTCCGTCGCGATCGGGCCCTCGACCCTGTCGAGCATCATCACGAGGAGCGGACGAGCGGCCGGAGCCGCCTGCCCGGGGCGGGCGCTGGTCGCGCTTGTCCGATCCGCGGTCCTTGCGGTCGGGAGCTGAGTCGTCCATGCGTACCTCGCTGTCGTGGTGATGCTCTGTGGAGTTGACCCGTCCGGGAGACGGGGAGTGCGTGCCGGAGCACGCGGTGCGACCACCCTAACGAACCGGGTGGTTAAACAGCGATGGCCACCCAGTGTCTGGGTGGCCATCGTGAATGGTGTCCGGCGGTGTCCTACTCTCCCACAGGGTCCCCCCTGCAGTACCATCGGCGCTGA
>NZ_FXBM01000003.1 GCF_900177245.1 Rathayibacter oskolensis | reverse complement strand
TATTTGGCATTGAACATAGTGCACGCTGTTGAGTTCTCAAGAATCGGACACACCCCGCCTCCACGCACAAAGCGCTTCACAACGAGAGTGATCGAAGATGTTGCAGATATTGGTTGTCAGTGACAAGCAACTCGGCTAGGCTGGAGAAGTTATTCTCTCGGCCGCCGTGGCAACTTGTATAACTTAGCACACCCGCAGGCCGTGTCAAATCCGGCTTCTTCACCCTGTCGAGGCACCCGAAGGCACTCCGACGTCGTCCTGTGAAGGACTGCCCGGTTCAGAACCGAAGTCCTGCGCCGAGCGGCGAAGAGGCTGGATCCGAGGGATCCTGCGAAGGCTTGACATCCGTCGCGACGACGAACTCCGAGGAGCCGTCTTCGGTGGGATGGTCCCGATTGAGGCCGGGACGTAGGAACTGCACTCCCGGAGGAGGCCTGTTCTTTCCGTTTCCCTGCGGCCTTTGTGGCGACTCGGAGTAATTTACGCAGGGCCCGGCGCCCTGTCAAACGACGGGCCTTTTTCGTGCATCTCGGGCGTGTCGTCGATCCCGCCTCCCTCCCCAGGGCCGGTCTCCCCGTCTCTCCACCGTTCACCTCGGTCGGGCCGTCGCCCCCGAACCCCCTCGGGAGAATGGGCGCATGACCCCGGACTCCTCCGCTCCCGGCACTGCCCGCCCCGTCCTCCACTCAGTGGCTGCGGCGATCGACCTCGTCGTGCGGGCGTCTGCCGGGCATCCCCTCCTGCTCGTCGGGATCACGGGTTCACCCGGGGCCGGCAAGTCGACGCTCGCCGAGGAGCTGCAGCGGGGCGTGCCGGGGGCCGTCGTGCTGGGGCTCGATGGGTACCACATGCCGCAGTCCCGTCTGCGCGAGCTCGGCCGACGGGAGCGGATGGGGGCACCCGACACGTTCGACACCGCCGGCTTCGTCGAAGCTCTGCGCCGCCTCCGCCGCGCCCGGCCCGGCGACATGCTGAGCTTCGCGTCGTTCGACCGCTCGATCGAGGAGCCGGTTCCCGGGGGCATCGTCCTGGCGATCGGTGATCCGAGCGTCGTCCTGATCGAGGGCAACTACCTGCTGCTCGAGCAGGAGGGGTGGGACGAGGTCGCGCCACTGCTCGACCTGACCCTCCACCTGCGCATCGATCCCGCCGTGCGGCGCCGCCGCCTGGTGGCCCGGCACCTCCGCTTCGGCAAGCCGCTCGACGAGGCGCTCGCGTGGAGCGCCGGGCCCGATGAGCGCAACGCCGAGCTGATCGAGGCCGCCGCCGCGCGGGCCGACGCGATCCTCGGTCCGGCACCCGAGCGGCCGCTGCGACTGCTGCACCTCTCGGACACCCACCTCCTCGGCCGACCCGACGCCCGCTACAACCGCGTGATCGACACCCGCGCCAGCCTGGCGGCGGTGCTCGACTCCCATGCGGCGATCGAGGACATCGACGCCGTGATCGTCTCGGGAGATCTGAGCGGCGACGGTTCCGCCGCCTCCTACGCGGCACTCCGCGAGATGCTGACCGCCTGGTGCACGGAGCGGGGCGCCGCCCTCGTCCTCGCACTCGGCAACCACGACGAGCGCGAGAGCTTCGGATCCCCTGCGCCGTGGAACACCGAGACCCTGGTCCGCGGCGTCCGGATCCTCACGCTCGACTCGTCCGTTCCCGGTGGCGCGTCCTGGGGGCTCCTGACGGAGCCGACCCTCTCCTGGCTGCGCGAGCACCTCCGCCGGGAGCCGCTCGCACCGACCGTGCTGGTGCTGCACCACCCGCCGATCGAGGCCGTCACTCCCCTCCACCGCACGATGGGTCTCGCCAATCCGCACGACCTGTGGGAGGCGGTCGCCGGCGCATCCGTCCGCGCGGTCCTCTCGGGGCACTGGCATCACGCGTTCGTCGACACGACGACTCCCGCGCCGGTGGTCGTCGCTCCCGGAGCCGCGAACCGGACCGACGTCCTCGCGGGGCCGGCGCACGAGCGGTCGGTGGCCGCCTCCGGAGCCTCGATCGTGGAGGTGCTGCCGGGGGGAGTCCGCGTGACGAGCACCGAGATCGACGCGCCGCACCGCGGAACCGAGCTGTTCGACGTCAGCGGGGACGTGCTGGCCGACTGGCAGCGCCGGCTCGGCTTCCCCGGAGGGCGATGACGCGGCATCATTAGTCAGTAGGCTGACTAATTCCGTCGCCCCGCCCGGAGGAGAACCATGTCCCCCCTCGCACTGCTCGTCCGCACTCGGCGAGGCGCCTGGATCACCGTCCTCGCCGCCGTCCTCTCGGTCGGGGCGCTCTTCGCGCTCCTGCCCTCGGGCTCGGAAGCAGGCTTCCCCCGATCGGGGCTGCCCGAGTCGGCTCCGTCGGCGGAGGTCGCCGCACTGCTCGAGGAGTTCCCCTCGGCCGACGCGACAGCGGGAGTCGTCCTGTGGAACCGCGACAGCGGCCTGACCGCGGCGGACACCGCGGCGATCGACGAGCGGGCGCGCGAACTGGCCGCGCTGTCGACGACTCCCGACGCCGTGCGCCCGCAGTTCAGCGACGACGGACGAGCCGCGCTCGTCGCCGTCCCCCTCTCGGCCTCCGACGTCGAGGCCGACGTCGAGTCGATCGCGGACGAGCTGCGCGCGACGGGCTCCGCCGACCTGCCGACCGGCCTCGACAGCTACCTCACCGGAGCGGTCGGCTTCCAGGCCGACGTCTCGAACGCGTTCGCGGGGGCCGACTTCCGCCTCCTGCTCGTCACCGTCATCGTGGTCGCGGTGCTGCTCATCGCCACCTACCGCAGCCCGATCCTCTGGATCGTCCCCCTCGCCGTGGTCGGCGTCGCCGACGGCCTCGCCCGGATCGTCGTGGGCGCACTGGCCGAGGCGGTCGGCCTGTCGATCGACGCGTCGGTGAGCGGGATCCTCTCGGTGCTCGTCTTCGGCGCCGGGACGAACTACGCGCTCCTGCTCGTCGCCCGCTACCGCGAGGAGCTCCTCCACGAGGAGGACCGGCACCGCGCCATGACGACCGCGGTGCGGAGCGCCGGGCCGGCGATCGCCGCGAGCGGCGGGACGGTCGCGCTGAGCCTTCTGACCCTGCTCCTCGCCGAGCTCGCCGGGAACCGCGCGCTCGGGTTCGCCTGCGCGGTCGGCGTCGTGATCGCGATCGTGTTCGCCCTGGTCGTGCTCCCCTCCGCCCTCGTGCTCTGCGGGCGCGGTCTCTTCTGGCCCTTCGTGCCGCGCCCGCGCGGGGCCGACGCCGTCCCTCGCAAGGACGGACTGTGGACGCGGCTCGGCCGAGGAGTCGCCCGCCGCCCCGGTCGCGTGGCGATCGTGGCGACCGTCGGCGTGGCCCTGCTCTCGCTCGGACTCGTCGGCGCGTCGGTGGGTCTGTCGCAGACCGAGCAGCTGCTCGGCGATCCGGAATCGGTGCGGGCCCAGGTCGTGATCGACGAGTCCTTCGGGGCGGGCCTCACCGCGCAGACCACGGTCCTCACTCCGGACGACGCCGTCGCCGACGCCGTCGTCCTGGCCGAGGGCACCAGCGGAGTCGAGACGGTGCGGCCCGGCGAGAGCGCGAACGGGCTGACCTCGCTGAGCCTCGTGCTCGCCTCCGAACCCGAGAGCGCCGAGAGCTTCGCGACGATCACGGCCCTGCGCGCGGCGTACGCGGAGGCGACCGGCCCGGTCGCGCAGAGCCTGGTCGGCGGCAGCGATGCGACGGCGCTCGACACCCGATCGGCGTCGGAACGCGACCAGGGACTGATCATCCCGATCATCCTGGCGATCGTCTTCGTGATCCTCGCGCTGCTCCTGCGCTCGCTCGTCGCGCCCGTCCTGCTCATCGCGAGCGTGCTGGCGACGTTCTTCGCGAGTCTCGGGGCGGCGAACCTGATCTTCCGCGGGCTGCTCGGGTTCCCCGCGTTCGACGCGAACGTGGTCCTGTTCGCGTTCCTGTTCCTCGTCGCGCTCGGGGTCGACTACAACATCTTCCTGGTCACCCGGGCGCGCGAGGAGCGGGCGCTGCACGGCACGCGCGAGGGCATGGTGCGGGCCCTCGCGTCGACCGGCGGAGTGATCACGAGCGCGGGCGTGCTTCTGGCGGCGGTCTTCGCCGTGCTCGGCGTGCTGCCGGTCGTCGCGCTCACCCAGATCGGCGTGATCGTGTGCATCGGCGTCCTGCTCGACACCCTGGTCGTGCGCACCGTGCTGGTGCCGGCGCTCGTGTTCCTCACCGGCGACGTGTTCTGGTGGCCGAGCTCACGGCGCACGGCTCGGCACACGGCGAGCGCCTGACGCACCCGGGCTCCAGGCACCCTGCGAAGGGGTAGCGGACGGTGCGGGGCCGCACGCGACAGCCCGCACCGTCCGCTGATCGTGGTCCGCGGACGCGGAGGTCAGGTCGAGGGCAGTGCGACCGCGCCGGTCGCCACCGCGTACTCGCGCTGCGCCCGCCGCGGGGCGGGGGCGACATCGGTGTAGCGGCCGACGCGGTTCGAGGTCACTGCCGTCGTCGTGACGTAGGAGCCCCACATCGGGGAGGGGACGTACTCTGAAGATCGTTCGATGGACATGTCTCTGCTCTCACGGGTAGGGGTTCGTCGGACTCGTGCGGTGCCGGGGTCCAGCCCGGCACCGCGCACTTCGCCGCTCGGGGTCAGGCCCCGATGCCGACTTCCTCGGGCGAGACGTCGGCGCCGGGGGCCGACGGCTCGAGCGCCTCGGCGACACGCTGCGACAGCGAGCTGTCGACGTTCGCCCAGTACTGGAGCACGCGCAGACGCAGCTCGGGACGGGTCACCTTCGAGACGTGCCCGGCGATGTTCGCGACCAGGCGGGCCTTCGCGTCGTCGTCGAGGACCTCGCGGTAGAGCGTGCCGGCCTGACCGAAGTCGTCGTCCTCGGGGTGGAGGGTCGCCGCGGCGCGCGTGAGCTCGCCGTCGCTCTCCCAGTCCGTCGACTCCGCCGCGCGCGCGGGATCGGCGTGCGCGCCTCCCGTCGTGTTCGGCGCGTAGACCGGGACCTCGGACTTCTGGAAGTCGAACCGCATCGGGCCGTCCTTCGAGTACGAGTGCACGGGCGACTTCGGCGCGTTGACCGGGAGCTGCGCGTGATTGGCGCCCACGCGGTAGCGGTGGGCGTCGGCGTAGCTGAAGATGCGGGCGAGCAGCATCTTGTCGGGGCTCGCCGCGATGCCCGGCACGAAGTTCGAGGGCGCGAAGGCCGCCTGCTCGATCTGCGCGAAGTAGTTCTCGGGGTTGCGGTCGAGGATCATCGTCCCGACCTCGATCAGCGGGTAGTCGGCGTGCGGCCAGACCTTCGTCAGGTCGAACGGGTTGAACCGGTAGCTCTTCGCGTCGTCGTAGGGCATCACCTGGACGGAGAGGGTCCACGAGGGGAAGTCGCCGCGGTCGATGGCGGAGGAGAGATCGCGGATGTGGAAGTCGGCGTCCTCTCCGGCGATCTGGTCGGCCTGCTCCTGGCTGAGGATCTCGATGCCCTGGTCGGTCTTGAAGTGGTACTTCACCCAGAACCGCTCGCCGGCGGCGTTGATCCACTGGTAGGTGTGCGAGCCGAAGCCGTCCATGTGGCGCCACGAGCTCGGAAGACCGCGGTCGCCCATGAGCCACGTGACCTGGTGGGCCGACTCGGGCGAGAGCGTCCAGAAGTCCCACTGCATGTCGTGGTCGCGCAGGTGCGAGCCGGGGAGGCGCTTCTGCGAGCGGATGAAGTCGGGGAACTTGATGCCGTCGCGGAGGAAGAAGACGGGCGTGTTGTTGCCGACGAGGTCGTAGTTGCCCTCGCTGGTGTAGAACTTCAGCGCGAAACCGCGCGGGTCGCGCCAGGTGTCGGGCGAGCCCTGCTCGCCGGCGACGGTCGAGAAGCGGGCGAGCATCTCGGTCTCGACTCCGGGCTGGAAGAGCGCGGCGCGGGTGTAGGCGCTGACGTCGGCGGTCGTGACGAAGCGGCCGAACGCTCCGCCGCCCTTCGCGTGGACGACCCGCTCCGGGATGCGCTCGCGGTTGAACTGCGCGAGCTTCTCGAGGAGGTAGTGGTCGTGGAGCGCGAGAGGGCCGTCGGCCCCGACGCTCAGCGAGTGCTCGTCGCTCGCGACCGGTGCTCCGGAGTTCGTCGTCGTGAATCGTTCCTCGGTCATGTTCCTCCTGTCGGCGGCGGGCCGGAGGGCCGTGCCGCTGCGGTGATGGTGGGCGTCGGTCAGCTCTGCGCTGCCGCGAGGCAGTCGGGGCACGTGCCCCAGAACGTGACGTCGGCCGTCTCGATGGCGAAGCCGCTCGAGGTGGACGGGTGCAGGCAGGGCGCCTGACCGACGACGCAGTCGACGTCGGCGACGGCGCCGCAGGTGCGGCAGACGACGTGGTGGTGGTTGTCGTCCACGCGCAGCTCGAACCGGCGGGGGTGTCCCTCCGGTTCGATGCGACGGGTGAGCCCGGCGTCGGTGAAGGCCGAGAGGACTCCGTAGACCGCCTGGGCGGAGGCGTCGGGCAGGTCGACGCGCACTCGCGCGAGGACCGCGTCGACGTCGGAGTGCGGATGGCCCTCGAGCGCCTGCAGGACGGCCCGCCGGGTGGCGGTGGCCTTGAGCCCGGAGGCTCGGAGGCGGTCGTCCAGTGTCGTCATACGGGCCACGCTAGCGGAGTTGTGTTGAGTGAGTCAAAACAACCCCCGGGTACGGTCGATCAGGCGACGGGGCCCTCGACCAGGGTCACCTGCGCCGAGTGGGAGGCGCCGGCGGTGTCGGTCCAGGTGAGGGTCACCGACTCGCCGGGCTCGCGCTGGGCGAGGTCGGTCGAGAGCTGGTCGGACGAGGCGACCGCCGTGCCGTTCACCGAGGTGATGACGTCACCGGCCGCGAGGCCGGCTTCGGCCGCGGGTCCGCCCTCGACCACTCCCGAGACGACAATGCCCTCGGTCGAGGAGACCGCCGAGCGGTAGGGCGACGTCGAGGTGCCGGACGAGAGCGCGACTCCGAGGAACGCCGGGTAGCCGATCTCGACGGTCGCGGTGTCGGCGCCCGCCTCGATCGTCGCGACGATGTCGAGGGCGGTCGAGATCGGGATGGCGAAGCCGGTGATGTCGGCCGTGCCGTTCGATGCCGCCGTGTCGATGCCGACGACCTCGCCCGAGGAGTCGAGCAGGGGTCCGCCCGAGTCGCCGGAGACGATGTCGGCGTCGACCTGGATCAGTCCGGAGAGGGTCTCGCCCGAGATCCCGGCCTCGGACTGGGTCGTGATGGTCTGCGCGAGCGCGGTCACGGTGCCGGACGCGGCGACCAGGTCGCCGGTCCCCTCCGCGTTGCCGACGGCGGTGACGGCATCGCCGACGGCGACTCCGTCGGTGTCGAGCGTCGCGGGAGTGAGACCGGAGGCGTTCTCGAGCTGCAGCACCGCGATGTCGTGGGTCTTGTCGGTCCCGACCACACGGGCGGTGTAGGTCTGGCCGGTGGACTCGACCGTGACCTGGATGCTCGTCGCACCCTCGACGACGTGGTTGTTGGTGAGGATCATGCCGTCGGAGGTGAGGATCATGCCGGTGCCCGCCGAGGTCGCGCTCTCGTAGGTGAGGTCGGAGGTGATCGTGACGACACCGATGGTCTGTGCGGCGCTCGCGGGGACCGCGTCGGTCGCGGTGCTCGTGGAGGTTCCGCTGCCGAGCGAGGAGCCGTAGCCCGAGCCGCCGGAGTACGGCGAGAAGGTGGTGCCGCCGCCGAACCCGCCACGCGAGCCGCCGGGGTAGACCGTGGTGCTCGTGCTCGAGCCGGAGGACGCGGCGACCTCGGTGCTCGCGGCGGAGGAGACGCCTCCTGCAGCGAGTCCGATCAGGACGGCGAGGCCGGCACCGCCGGCGAGGAGGGCGCGGCGACGCCGGCGGCGGTCGTCGGTGCGCAGGGCCAGGCGCTCATCGAGGGCGGTCTGCTCGGCGGTGGTGCGGTCGGCGGTGGTGGGCTCGTCGCCCTGGGGTCGGTGCTGCTCGTTCATGGTGTCGTCCTCGTGGCCGGGGCCGCCCCGTATCGGCGACCGGAGTCCATTCGACGACCGCGCGCCTCGCGGTGGCTGGATGAATCCTATGGACGGCGTATGAAGGGTGGGGGGCCCACCGCGTCGGCGCAGCAAGGCCTCGAGACGCCCCCGCAGGGCTGCTCGATCAGCGGGGAAGGGGGCAGGCAGAGCCCTCGATACCAGCAGAAGGAAATAGTTGTGGCTACAACCTTGTTGGGTCTAGCGTGAACGAGATGAACGCCACCGCCCCCGACCTGCTCGCGCCCGACACGACGATGGGCGCGGTCACCCTCCGCGTCGCTGACCTCGACGCGATGATCGCCTACTACCGCGACGCCGTCACCCTCGAGGTGCTCTCGCACGACGGCCCCGTCGCCGTCCTCGGTCGCGGAGGCGTCGCCGCCGTGATCCTCCAGCACGCGCCCGAGCTGCGGCACGCAGGGCCGGGCAGCGCAGGGCTCTTCCACACGGCGATCCTCTTCGAGTCGGAGGCAGCGCTCGCCGCTGCGGTCTACAGCGTCGCGACCCGGCACCCCGGGTCGTTCACCGGCAGCTCCGACCACCTCGTGAGCAAGGCCTTCTACTTCGACGACCCGGAGCACAACGGCGTCGAGCTCTACTGGGACCGCGACCGGACGCAGTGGTCGTGGACCCACGGGCGGATCGAGATGTCGACGCTCCACCTCGACCCCGACGCGTTCCTCCGGGAGCACCTGACGGACGAGTCCGTCGCGCAGCCGCGGCTGGGCGGTGCGACGGTCGGGCACGTGCATCTGAGCGTCGGCGACGTCGCGACGGCGAAGGAGTTCTACGTCGACCGGCTCGGCTTCGAGACGACGATCGCGTACGGCGGGCAGGCGCTCTTCGTGTCGGCCGGCGGCTACCACCACCACATGGCGATGAACACGTGGAACTCGCTCGGCGCCGGACGCCGGCAGCAGGCGCTCGGGCTGGGTCAGGTGCAGATCGTGGTGTCGGGAGCGGACGACGTCGGCGCGCTCGGGGAGCGCCTCCGGCACGCGCAGGTCGCGACGCAGGACGACGGGCGCGCGCTGGCGTTCGAGGACCCGTGGTCGAACGCGATCCGGGTCACGACCGCGGGGAGCTGAGGCGCCCGCTCCCGGGACACCCCGCCGGGTACGATGGGGGCGCGGAATTCGCACTCCCCCGAGACTCCGGAGTACACGGTGCCCACGATCGTCGTTGAAGTCATGCCCAAGGCCGAGCTGCTCGATCCGCAGGGGAAGGCCGTCGCCGGGGCGCTGGCACGTCTCGGCCACTCCGCCGTGAACGGCGTCCGCGTGGGCAAGCGCTTCGAGATCACCGTCGACGAGGTCACCGACGAGGTGCGCGCCTCGATCGAGCGCCTCGCCGACGAGATGCTCTCGAACGGGGTCATCGAGGACGTCGTCGGCATCCACTACCCGGAAGCGCTCTGATGCGCAGCGGCACGGCGCGCATCGGCGTCATTACATTCCCGGGCTCGCTCGACGACCGAGACGCGCAGCGGGCCGTGCGGTTCGCCGGCGCCGAGCCGGTCGCGCTCTGGCACGGCGACCACGACCTCGACGGCGTCGACGCGATCGTGCTGCCCGGCGGCTTCTCCTACGGCGACTACCTGCGCTGCGGCGCCATCGCCTCGCACGCGCCCATCATGCGCGAGGTGATCGCGGCGGCGGAGGCGGGCACCCCGGTCCTCGGCATCTGCAACGGCTTCCAGATGCTCACCGAGGCCCACCTGCTGCCCGGCGGCCTGATCCGCAACGACGTCGGCTCGTTCGTGTGCCGCGACCAGCGACTCCTCGTCACGAACGACTCCACCGTCTGGACCCGCGAGTTCGAGCCGGGCCAGGAGATCACGATCCCGCTCAAGAACGGCGAGGGCGGCTACATCGCCTCGGCCGAGACCCTCGCGGAGCTCGAGGGCGAGGGCCGCGTGGTCTTCCGCTACCTCGGCGAGAACCCGAACGGCTCGATGAACGACATCGCCGGGATCACGAACGCGCGCGGCAACGTCGTCGGACTGATGCCGCACCCCGAGCACGCGATCGAGCCGGGCTTCGGCCCCGACACCCCCGCCGCGATGCGCTCGGGCGTGGACGGCCTGGCGTTCTTCACGTCGGCTGTGAGCGCGCTGCTGCAGACCGCGTAGTCGTCGGCGGGAGGCGCCGTGCGCCTCCGCTGCTGGAGGGGGCGGGTCTCGAGACGCCCGCCGCGCGGGCTCTCGAGACCCGCCCGCCTACGGCCCCGTCAGCACCTCGGGCTCGGGGGTCATCGAGATCGTCGGGATCGACGCGGTGATCACCGTGCCGTCGGAGCGGCGGGTGCCCTCGATGTCGGACGTGGTCGGGGCGCCGCTGAGGCGAGGGCCCTGGTGGCCGAGCCCGACGCGGACGGGAGCGCCCGCCTCGACGTGGACGCGCTCGTCGCGGACCGTGATCGCCGCTGCGTCGCCGGACTCGACGGTCAGCAGCACCGCCTCCTGGGTCACCTCGACGCGCACCCGCGTGCCGTGCAGCGTGATGCGGAAGACCAGGCGGTCCCAGTCGTCGGGGAGCCGCGGGTCGAGCGCGATGCGACCCCCGTGGTCGCGCATGCCGCCGAAGCCGTAGACGAGGGCGCTCCACACTCCGCCGGTGGAGGCGACGTGGATGCCGTCGGCGGTGTTGCGGTGCAGATCGGCGAGGTCGACGAAGAGCGCCGACAGGAAGTAGTGCCGGGACAGCTCGCTGTAGCCCACCTCGGCCGCGATGATCGACTGGACGACCGCCGACAGGGTCGAGTCGCCCGTGGTCAGCGCGTCGTAGTACTCGAAGTCGGCGCGCTTCTGCTCGGCCGTGAACTCGTTGCCCTGCAGGAGCAGCGCGAGCACGACGTCGGCCTGCTTGAGCACCTGGAAGCGGTAGATCACCAGCGGGTGGAAGTGCAGCAGCAGCGGGCGCTTGCTCGCGGGGGTGTTCTCGAGGTCCCACAGCTCCTTCTCGAGGAACGCGGCGTCCTGCGGGTGGATGCCGGCGCGCTCGTCGAAGGGGATGTGCATCTTGTCGGCCGCGCGGGCCCACTCGATCACCTCGTCCTCGACGACGTGCAGGCGCGCGACCATCCGCTCGTACGCGGCCGGCTCGACGGCCTTCAGCAGCTCGACGGCGCGGGCGGCGGCGCGGAGGTTCGAGCGCGCCATGACGTTGGTGTAGAGGTTGTCGTTGACGACGGTCGTGTACTCGTCCGGCCCGGTCACGCCGTGGATGTGGAAGTGGTCGTCGCCGTTGCTGCGCCAGAAGCCGAGGTCGGCCCACATCCGCGCGGTCTCGACGAGGATGTCGATCGCGCCGCGGGCGAGGAAGTCGTCGTCGCCCGTCGCGCCGACGTACTGCATCAGCGCGTAGGAGATGTCGGCGTCGATGTGGTACTGCGCGGTTCCGGCGGCGTAGTAGGCCGACGACTCCTGCCCGTTGATCGTGCGCCACGGGAACAGGGCGCCGCGCTGGTTGAGCTCGGCCGCGCGCGCGCGGGCCGCCTCGAGCATGTTCTGCCTGAAGCGCAGGGCGTTCCGCGCGACGAGCGGGGCCGTGTAGCTGAGGAACGGGAGGACGTAGACCTCGGTGTCCCAGAAGTAGTGCCCGCCGTAGCCGGAACCCGAGACGCCCTTCGCCGCGACCCCGCCGCCGTCGGTGCGCGCGGTCGACTGCGCGAGCTGGAAGAGGTTCCAGCGGGTGGCCTGCTGGATCGCGGACTGCCCGTCGATCTGCACGTCGGAGCGCTGCCAGAAGTCGTCGAGCCACTCGCGCTGCTTGGTGAACTGCTCCTCGACCGGCGTCTCGCGGGCGCGGTCGAGCGTGCGGTCGCAGCGATCGGCGAGCTCGCGCACGGGCACCCCGCGGGAGGTGTGGTAGGTCAGCGTCTTGACCAGGCGGACGGGGACGCCCGCCTTCGCCTTCACGCGGTAGACGTGCTTGGCGAGGTCGTCGTCGATCTGGGAGGTCTGGTCCCACTCGTTCTCGGTCTCGAGCACGTGCTCGGCACCGCAGGCGATGGTCATCCCGGAGTTGGTCGTGCGGTAGCCGAGGAGGTAGCGGGTGCCGTTCACCCGCTTCAGGCGCGGCTGGAGCACCCGCTCCTCGAAGGACTCGGCCTTGCGCGGGTCGAACGCCGCGCCCTCGCTGCCGGACGGCGCGTGGTACTCGTCGATCCCGTCCTGGCGGTTGAGGATCTGGCTCGAGATGAGCACCGACGCGTCGTGGTCGATCATCTCGACCTCGTAGTCGAGGATCGCGAGGTGGCGGTCGGTGAACGACACGAGGCGTCGCGCGCGGATGAGCACGCGCTTGCCCGACGGGGTGCGCCACTCGATCTCGCGGGTGAGCACGCCGTTCGCGAAGTCGAGGCGGCGCGAGTAGCCGAGGACGTCGGCCTCGCTCAGCACGAAGGGCTCGTCGTCGACGTAGAGACGGATGATCTTGGCATCCGGGACGTTGACGATCGTCTGGCCGACGCGCGCGAACCCGAAGGCCTCCTCGGCGTGCCGGATCGGCCAGGTCTCGTGGAAGCCGTTGATGAAGGTGCCGTAGGCGTAGCCGTCGCGCCCCTCCTCGACGTTGCCGCGGAGGCCGAGGTAGCCGTTGCCGGTGGCGAAGAGCGTCTCCGTGCGGCCCTGCAGCTCGGTGGCGAACTCGGTCTCGACCAGGGCCCACTCGTCGACCGGGAAGCGGTTGCGGTCGAGCGGATCGGCGGTGATGGGGTTCATGCGGCGTCCTCGGGGCGTGCGGGAGCGGTGGGGAGGAAGGGGAGCAGCTCGGCGAGGTCGTCGACGACGATGTCGGCGCCGTGGTCGAGCAGGGTCTGCCTGCCGACTCCGCGGTCGACTCCGACGACCAGGCCGAACCGGCCCGCGCGGCCGGCGGCGACTCCGGAGTGGGCGTCCTCGACGACGACGCACTCGGCGGCGGTCAGACCGAGCAGCTCGGCGGCGTAGAGGTAGGTGTCGGGGGCCGGCTTGCCGGCGATGCCGCGGTCGGCGGCGAGGAGGCCGTCGACGACGACCTCGAAGCGGTCGCGGAGGCCGGCGGCCTCGAGCACGGGGACGCCGTTGCGGGAGGAGGTGACGACGGCCACCTCGACGCCCGCGGCGATCGCTGCGTCGAGGAAGGCGAGCGAGCCGGGGTACGGGGCGACGCCCTCCTCGTCGAGGGTGGCGTTGAAGGCCGCGTTCTTGCGGTTGCCGAGCCCGCACACCGTCTCGAGGGCGGGGTCGTCGGTCGGGGAGCCCTCGGGCAGCGTGATCCCGCGGGAGGCGAGCAGCGCCCTGACTCCGTCGTAGCGCGGCCGGCCGTCGATGTACTGGAAGTAGTCGGCGTCGCTGTAGCCGCCCTCGACGCCCTTCGACTCGAGGTAGGGCGTGAACAGCCGCGCCCAGGCGTGCATGTGCACGTCGGCGGTGGGGGTGAGCACCCCGTCGAGATCGAACAGGAGCGCGCGGAGCCCGCGGAGGGCGGAGGCGTCGGGGCGCGTCGGGGAAGCAGTCACGGGGGGAGGACCTCGGGGTCGGGGGCACGGATGCGGCGGGCACCGCCGGCGAGGGCGGTCCGCCGCGGACTGGACGTATCGTATCGGCCGCGCGACCGCCTCCTGGAACCGTTTACACGTCGGACATCTGCGCGCCGCCGGCCGGGCTGTTCTGCGCCGAGGGCCGGCACCGCCGAGGGCCAGAGGTCGTCTGCCGAGCCGCGATCGACCCCTGCCGGGCCGCGGCCGTCGGCCGGACGCCTCGTGACGACGAGCCGATGCGGGCGGCCACGCCCGACGACGGCGCGAGGCGCCCCGGAGGAGCACGGCGGCGGGCGGCGGCGGGAGCGGTCGGGACCGGTGTAGCGGACACCACCTTCGAGAGGAGTGTCGATGTCCGCCCGACACCACGCCCACCCGTCCACCCTCGCCGACGCCGCGTTCGAGAGCGACGTCTTCGAGCCCTGCCCTGCGAGCCGCTTCGCCGTGCTCGTCACGGCTCGCGGAGGCGAGGCCCTCCCGCAGCGCGAGGAGGTGCACGCGCGGAGCTCGGCGGTGCGCGAGCTCGTCTTCGTCGCGGGCGGCCTGCTCCGAGGGCCGGAGCGCGACGCCGACGACGACCGCGCGTGCGCGATCGCGGTCGTCGAGAACCTCGGCGACGGCCTCGCGCAAGTCGCGGGCGGCGTCCGTCTGATCTTCCGGACGTTCCTCGACGAGAGCGGCACGACCGAGCTGCCACTGCCCATCGAGACCGACGGGCACTTCGGCGATCTGTTCGACGCCCCGCTCCCGCCCGACAGCGTCGAGGTCAGCCGACTGTGCGTCGTCACGGAGAGCGGCGCGCAGCGCATCCGGATGATCTCGGCGCTGGTCGCGTTCACCGCAGGCGTGGCCACGGCCGCGGCCGGCGGAGACGCCTACGCGATGCTCGGCGACGAACTGGTCCGGCCGATGCGGCGGTTCCTCGCGCTCGAGGAGCTCGGGGCCCCGCGAACGCTGGAGTACCCGACGCCGAAGGTGCCGGTGCTGATCCGCCGGACGGTGCTCGCCGAGGTCGGCGCCGCCTCGACGGAGCCGGTGCTCTACGGGTAGCCGACGTCGCCCGCGAGCGGCACGGCCTCGAGCCTGCCGCCCGCGGGCGTGCACCCCCCGACGTTATGGACATGATGTACATACTTGCGGAGGTCGCCGCGGACGCCCACTGGCCGCGACCCTCCACCTCCCTGATCGACAGAGCGAAGGAGTCCAGGATGACCGGTTCCGACACGGTCCAGGCCGTCGTCCTGCTCGCGATCGTGGCCGCGGTGGTCGTCGGCTCGTTCCGGCTGATCAGCCGGAACGGCCGCTACCGCGACCCCGAAGCGCTCACCCTCTCGAGCAAGCCCGTCCTCGTGCTCGCGGGTGCCGTGGGCCTGCTCGACGCCACCGCTGCGGCCGGCACTGCGGTGTTCTGGCTCGGAGTCGCCTTCGGCATGCTGTGCGGCGCCCTGACCTTCGGGATGTTCCTCCCGATCCGCGATGCGGCCCTGTCGGTCGTCGCGATCGCCATCACCGTCGGCGTCCTCGTCACGCGGTTCGCCAGCGGCTGGGAGGTCGCAGTGGTGCTCCTGCTCCACCTCGCTGCGCTCGCGGCCGGTCTCGCCCTCAGCACCCTCCGGATCCGACTCCCGCGGGTCGACGGGACCGCCCTGCTCGGCGGCGTGGCTCTGCTCGACTTCCTCCTCTCGCCCTTCGGGCTCCCCCTGGACTCCGCGCCGATGAGTCCCGGGACCGTCGTGGTCGGAACGGTCTGCGCCGCAGCCCTCGGCCTCCTCATCGGCCTCGCGCCGCAGCTGACGGTGTTCCTCGCCACCCTGGCGGTCGCCGTCCTCGCGGTCGCGCTGCCGCTGTTCCTGCAGACGAGCTCCGCCGTCGGTCCCCCGCTCGTCGTGCATCCGGAGTGGGGGCAGGCCGTCGGGATGGCCGGCGTGGCGCTGGGTCACCTCGTCGGCCGTGCGCCCTTCGCCGTCGCCGACCGGTTGGGAAGGCGCTGAGCGCGCTCGGTCGTCGACGACGCGGTCACTGCGCGGCGTCGCCGGTGGTGGGGGCGTAGCTCTCGGTCATGCCGTCGACGGCACTCGCGATCGACCAGGCGGCGAAGGTCCACTCGGCGGTGCCTCCCTCGAGCGCCGGACCCTCGAAGACGGTCTCGACGATCCCGCGGTCCAGTTCGAATCGGCGGGTGAAGGCGTCCACGATCGAGTTGGTCAGGACGGCGATGTGACGCGGGGTGAACGGCTCCCGGAGTCGGAGACCGATGAGCCCCAGCACGGTCTCGTAGAACGACGACATCGCCGAGAGGAACGAGGCCTCGATCCGCGTGACGGTCGCGACCGCCGTCTCGCGCGCCGGACCGGGCGCGATGCTCGGGACGGCGGAGGCGAGGGTCCAGTAGGAGCGGCGGAACTCGGACGCGGCGGCGGCCTGGAGGTTGGCGGCGACACCGACGCGGACCATCTCGCGCATCAGGGCGCGGCGCTCCTCGCTCGTCCCCTGGATCAGCCCGACGTGCTCTCGCAGCACCGCTTCGATCGCGTGGCGCGTGGACGGGTCGAATCCGCGAGCGAAGTCGCCGCCCTCGAAGAGGTCCTGGATGAGATCGGCGACGAACGCCGCGTGCGACTTCCAGATCCGGTAGACCGAGCTCCGCGGTGCACCGGCGGCCTTGATGTAGCTCTCGAGCGGGATGTGCTCGAAGCTGAGGGTGATGCCTCCCTCCGCGGCGATCCGCGCCTTGGCCTCGTCGAGGATCTGGCGTTTCGTCGTGTCCGGAGAGGTTCGTCGTGCGCGGGGTTTGGCTCCGCCGGAGGGCTCTGGTTCCATTCGGGAGAGTTTACGTCCGACGGCGCGGCGCCGATCGCCCCGGCCTCGACATCACTGGACGCCCGGAGCGGCGAGCCGCGGCACCCGCTCAGCCCCTCCTGGCGGCCTGGAGCGATGCTCTGGCGGACTGCAGGTCCCGCCGCAGCCGATCGAGGGTCGACGTCGTGCGGCTCCCGGAGGCGCGGGCCGCGCGCTCGGCGTCGGCGAGATCGCGCTCGAGTCGCTCGACGAGCTCGACGGCCTCCAGGACCCTCTTGTCGTCAGGAGTCACCACTGCGACCCGCACGCCGGGCAGGCCTTCGGCTTCCGGCCGTTCCCCTTGCCGACGAATCCGCAGACGCCGCAGGTCGTCTCCCACTCGCGTTCACCGGTGCTGACGTGGTCCATCGCAGGCTCCTCTCGGACCCGACCGGAGCGTCGGGGTGATCGGGACATTAGTGGACAGTGTGTCTCTAGAGCAAGAGGCTCGATGACACCTGTTCGGTCTCAGAAGCTGGCGTAGTAAGGAGGAGCATCGCCACTTGTGGACGTCATGTACCCGGAACGGTCACTCCCCCGCCGTGGCGGAGCTCGCTCCACCGCCCGCGAGCCGGTGCCGGCCGAGCGGCAGCATCAGCGGCGTGCCGGATGTGGGGTCGGTGATGATCCGGCTGTCGAGACCGAAGACCGCGAGCACCGTCTCCTCCGTGAGCACCTCGGCCGGGGTCCCCGAGGCGTGCACGACGCCTCCGGCGAGCGCCACCAGATGGTCGGCGTAGCGGGCCGCGAGGTTGAGGTCGTGCAGGACCATGACCACGGTCGTCCCGCGGGTGCGGTTGAGGTCGACGAGGAGGTCGAGCACCTCGATCTGGTGGCTGACGTCGAGGAACGTCGTCGGCTCGTCCAGCAGCAGCAGATCGGTCTCCTGCGCCAGGGCCATCGCGATCCAGGCCCGCTGGCGCTGCCCGCCCGAGAGCTCGTCGACCGAGCGGTCGGCGAGGGAGGCGGTGTCGGTCGCGTCGAGCGCGGTGGCCACGGCCTCGTCGTCGTGCGCGCTCCAGCGGCTGAGCAGACCCTGGTGCGGGTGCCGGCCGCGTCCGACGAGATCGGCGACGGTGATCCCCTCCGGAGCGATCGGCGACTGGGGGAGCAGGCCGAGGGTGCGCGCGAGCTGCTTCGCCGGCGTGCGGTGCACCTCCTTGCCGTCGAGCAGCACCGTGCCCGCCCGCGGGGCGAGCAGCCGCGACATCGAGCGCAGGAGCGTCGACTTGCCGCACGCGTTCGCGCCGACGATCGCGGTGATCAGCCCCGGCGGCACCGCGAGGTCGAGGCCGTCGACGACGGTGCGGTCTCCGTAGCCCAGCGTGAGGTTCTCGGCGGTGAGAGTGTGCGCGGTGGTCATAGCGAGCCTCCGGCCCGGTTGCTGCGGACGATCAGATAGACGAGGTAGGGGGCGCCGAGCACGCCGGTGACGACTCCGACCGGATAGCGGACGTCGAGGGCGAACTGCCCGACGAAGTCGGCGACGAGCACGAGCAGGGCACCGACGAGGGCGGAGGGGACCAGCAGCGAGGCGCCGGGGCCGACGATCCGCGCGGCGATCGGCCCGGAGAGGAAGGCGACGAACGCGATCGGGCCGGCGGCCGCGGTGGCGAAAGCGATCAGACCGACGGCGGCGACGATGACCACGAGGCGGGTCGCGTTCACCCGGATCCCGAGGGCCGAGGCGGTGTCGTCGCCGAGCTGCGTCGCGACCAGGTCGCGCGAGCGCGACAGCAGGACGGGCGTGAGGACGACGACGGCGACCAGGACGGGCACGACCTCACTCCAGCTCGCACCGTTGAGGCTGCCGGTGAGCCAGCGCGTCGCCTCCTGCAGATCCCAGGCCGCGGCACGGGTGAGGACGTAGGCGGTGAGGCTGTCGAGCATCGCGGCGACCCCGATCCCGATCAGGATCAGCCGGGTGCCGGCGACTCCGCTGCGGTAGGACAGCGCGTAGACCAGGAGCGCCACCACGAGGCCGGCGGTGATCGCGAGCACCGAGACCTGCGTGGATCCGAGCGACAGGGTGACGATGCCGAAGGCCGCGGCGGCGCTCGCCCCCGCGCTGATGCCGATGATGTCGGGGCTCGCGAGCGGGTTGCGGAGCATGGTCTGGAAGCTGACGCCGCCGAGGCCGAAGCACAGGCCGACGAGCACCGCGAGGACCGCTCGCGGGAGGCGGAGGCGGCCGACCGTGAAGGTCGCTCCCGGCACCTGCTCGCCGAGGATCACCCGCACGACCTCGCCGGGCGAGTACACGGTCTGGCCGACGAGGAGCGAGACGGCGAAGGCGACCACGATCAGGACCGCGAGCACGAGCACGACGACACGGCGACGACCGCCGCGGCGCCGACGGCCTGCCGCGACGGCGAGCGCGGTCGGGCTCGCCGCCGGAGTCGCGGTGGGAGTGGCGGTCGCGGTCACAGCTCGCGCACCTTCTGCCGGCGCACGATCGCGATGAAGACGGGCGCGCCGATGAGCGCGGTGACGATGCCGACGTCGATCTCGCTCGGGCGGGCGACCAGGCGGCCGATGATGTCGGCCCCGGTGAGCAGCACCGCTCCGGTCACCGCCGAGAACGGCAGGAGCCAGCGGTGGTCCACTCCGATCAGGAGGCGGCAGGCGTGCGGCACGACCAGGCCCACGAAGCCGATCGGTCCGGTGACGGCGGTGGTCGCCCCGCAGAGGACGACCGAGCCGAGGGCGGCGGCCCCGCGAGCCACAGCCACGCGCTCGCCGAGGCCGGCCGCGAGCTCGTCGCCCAGGGCGAGCGTGTTCAGGCTCTTCGCCGAGAGGACGCAGAGGACGAGCCCCGCGATCAGGAAGGGCGCGACCTGGCCGATGCTCGCGACCGTCGCCCCGCCGACTCCGCCGATCTGCCACGAGCGGATGCCGCCCGCGAGATCGGCGCGCGGGAGGACGATCGCACTGATCACCGAGACCAGAGCTGCCGACGTCGCCGCCCCCGCCAGAGCGAGCTTGAGGGGTGTGGCCCCGCCGCGACCGAGCGACCCGACCGCGTAGACGAAGACCGCCGCCACGGCCGCTCCCCCGATGGCGACCCAGATGTACCCGCTCGCCGTGTCGAGGCCGAAGAAGACGAGGCCGGTGACCACCGCGAGCGAGGCTCCGGTGTTGACGCCGAGGATGCCCGGGTCGGCCAGCGGATTGCGGGTGACGCCCTGCATCAGGACCCCCGCGACCCCGAGCGCCGCGCCGGCGATCGCGGCGAGGAGGGTGCGGGGGATGCGCTTGGCGACAGCGCCGCGCTCGAAACCGTCGGTGGAGCCTCCGAACGCGGCGATCACGTCGCTCCAGGACACCTCCCGCGAGCCGATCATCACCGAGAGCACCGCGACGCCGACGAGGACCGTGACGGCGACGAGCAGCCAGAGGGCGCGCCGACGCCTCGGGCGTCGCACGGCGGCGGCACCCGAGGCGGCGGGCGGGGCGGTGAGGGTCACGCGGGCGGGATCACGGAGCGTCGATCGCGGCACTCCGAGCACGGAGCGTCGATCGCGGAGCCTCGATCACGCGGCCTTGTCGGCGGCCTCGGCCAGCAGCGCGAGGTAGTCGTCGAGGACCCACGAGATCGACAGCGGGGTCGGGTTCGCGGCGGTGCCGAGCGGCGTGGAGGGCAGGCGCACGATCGCGTCGTTCGCGACCGCCGGGATCTGCGAGAGCAGCGGGTCGCCCTTGAGGGCGTTGACGAGCTCGTCGTCGCCGTAGGTGACGATGACGTCGACGTCGCTGAACGCGTCGGCCTGCTCGGCGCTCTGCGTCAGGGAGAAGGTGTCGGTCGTGGCCGAGGCCGTCGCGATGCTCTCAGGAGTGGTCATGCCGAGGTCGGCGAAGAAGGCCGGGCGGGTGTCGTGCGTCGTGTAGAAGCTGACCTGGCTGAGGTCGGACGGGTCGACGTGGGTCAGGAACATCGCCGAGGTGTCGGCGAGCTGCGGGTGAGCGGCGACCTTCTCCTCGATCTCGCCCTCGAGCTCGGTGATGAGCGCCGCACCCTCGTCGGCCATGCCCATGGCCTCGCTGTTGAGCGAGATCATGTCGCGCCAGGAGGTGCCCCAGGCGGTCTCGGGGTAGGCGACGACGGGCGCGATCTCGCTCAGCGTGTCGTAGTCCTCCTGCGTCAGACCGGAGTAGGCGGCGAGGATCACGTCGGGCTGCGTGTCGGCGACGGCCTCGAAGTCGATGCCGTCGGTCTCGTCGAAGAGGACGGGCGCGTCGGCGCCGAGCTCGTCGAGCTTCTCGGTGACCCACGGCAGCAGCCCGTCGCCGTCGTCGTCGCCGAAGTTCGCCGCCGCCATGCCGACGGGGACGACGCCCAGCGCGAGGGGGACCTCGTGGTTGGCCCAGTTGACGGTCGCGACGCGCTCCGGCTCCGACTCGATGGTCGTCGTGCCGAGCGCGTGCTCGATCGTGATCGGCGTGAAGCCGCTGTCGCCCGCGGCGTCGTCGGAGCCGGAGGCGGCGGACGAGCAGCCGGCGAGGCCGACGGTGAGCAGAGCGGTGGTCAGCAGCGCGAGCGGCGTGGTGGCGCGGGGCATCATTCCCTTTCGAAGGCTTTCCTGGAGTGGCGCTCGGGGTTCACGACCCTCGGCACTAAGGACAGCCTAACCAAAGAATGTGCGGGTTCTCAGCCGCGATCGGCCGCCGACCCGGGCCCGCACCCGTCCGCGATCGAGGAGCGCGGCGCGGGGACGCGGTTCGACCGACCTCGCACGGTGCCTGCGGATCAGGCGGTGACGAGCTTCTCGACGGTGCGGAGATTGCGGGTCGTCGTCGTCGCGCGGTACGCCGCCCGCGCGAGCACCTTCGCGGCGGGAGTGTCGGTGGAGGAGCCTCGCGGGCAGCGCCAGTAGACGACTCCGTCGCCGCGGGCGAGCAGCTCGACCGCGGGGTCGGTCTCGCCGATCGCGCCGAGCGCGGCGTCGAGAGCGGCGTCGTCGGAGCCGAAGACGATGTAGGGGTGGGCCTCGTCGTCGATCCGCGGGAACGGGTAGGCGGCCGCGGCCGCGGCGAGCGCCTCCTGCGTCACGAGCACGATCCAGGCGTCGTAGCCGAACCGCTCACCGAGCGCCGCCTCGAGCGCGGGCTTGAGATCGGAGGCGGCGCGGTCGGAGTCGAAGGCGACGTTGCCGCTCGCGAGGACGGTACGGACCCGGTCGACGCCCAGCGCCGTCACGGTCTCGGCGAGCTCGGCGCTGCGGACGGTCCGGCCGTTGACGTTCACGCCGCGGAGCAGGGCGAGGAATCGGGTCATGCGGCCGACGGTAGCGTGGCGGCATGGCGCGCGGAAGCGGACGACGACGACGGACCGGCGGGAGCGGCGACTCCCTCGAGGAGGACATCCGCCGCGCGAGCACGCGGGGGCCGGGTGCGCGCACCCGCGCCGAGGTGACGCCTCCCTCGGGCCGTCACCTCGTGCTGCCGCCGGAGTCGGGGACAGTGCTCGACATCGATCTCGACGCCCTGGTGGCGCTCGCCGCGCGCGCCGACCTGGTGATCGCGCTGGAGCGCCGGCCGGGCGACTACGCGGTCGCCGCGACTCCGCTGCTCTCGTGGTGGTCGTCGATCGAGACCATCCCGAGCGAGGCGGAGGAGGTGCGTCTGGACGCCGAGGCCCTCGCGGCGGTCGCGCTCGGGCCGGGGCCCGGCTCGGACGTCGACTCGCGACTGCGGGCGCTCGCGGCGGGCGGCGACCTCGATGCGCTCGCCTCCGCCCTGGCGCTGCTCGCCCGGGTGCCCGACCCGCCGGCGGCGTTCCAGGATCCGGAGGGATTCCTGCGCGTGATGACGCCGGAGTCGCCCTTCGAGAGGCGGCTGGCCGCCGTCCCGTTCGAGGCGCTGGAGGCCGAGCGGGCGCTGCTGCTGCTGCGGGACTGCGCGTTCACGGCGACGCTGCCGCGCCGGCGCGCGGCGGTGGCTGCGGCGTGCGAGCGGGTGCGAGCGGCGGCGGGCGAGGGCGGCCGGGAGCGGATCGAGGAGCTGGCGGACGCGGTCGAGGCGGCGCTCGAGCGGCGGTGGTCGGCGGTCTGAGGGGCGGCTCGGGCTCGCGGGATCCGGTTCGGCTCGTCGGATCCGGCCGATCGAGCGAGCCGGACGCGATTCTTCGAGCCGGAGGGACAGGTCGACCGCCGCCGCGGATCAGGGCTGCACACCCTCCGGTCGGTCGCGGTCAATAGGCTGATCGGATGTCCCTCCCCGGTCTCGACTTCCGCCGCTTCCCCGCCGCACTCTCTCCCGACGGCGGCCCCGACTCCGCCACCGCCGCCTGGGGCGTCGCGATCAACGCGGGGTTCCACGAGAAGGAGTACACGCCCGAGCAGTGGCGCGACTGGGCCGAGCACATGGTGGCCGACGGCCGCGTGCTCACCGCGGTCCTCGACTCCGCCTCGCCGGAGGGGCTCGACGGCGCGGGCGTGCCGGTCGCGACCTACGCGGGCTTCCCCGGCTCACTGCAGGTCGGGCGCGGGCGCGAGATCGCCGCGCACCTCGTCTCGCAGGTGACGGTCCGGGCGACGCACCGGCGTCGCGGCATCCTGCGGGCCATGATCACGGAGGATCTGCGGCTCGCGCAGGAGAGCGGAGCGGCCGTCGCCGTGCTCACCGCGAGCGAGGCCTCGATCTACCGCCGCTTCGGCTTCGGCCGCTCGGCCTTCACCCGGACGATCCGCGTCGACACCGGTCCTCGCTTCGCGCTGCAGAGCGAGCCGTCGGGTCGGGTCGAGGTCGTCGCGACGACCTGGCTGCAGTCCCGCGTCGAAGAGGTGTTCACCGCCTTCCAGGCGCGCACGCCCGGGTCGCTCACCCGCCAGTCGCGCTACGCGGCCAACGCCGTCGGCACCGAGCCCGGCGGGAGCGACCCGGGCCGCGACGTCCGCTCCGCCGTTCACCTCGACTCCGACGGCACGCTCGACGGCTACGTCACCTATCGCGCGACCGGCCCGGACGAGGACGACCGCGTCCTCCAGATCGTCGACTTCGTCGCGGCGACCGAGGACGCCTACCTCGGGCTCTGGGGGTTCCTCGGTGCGGTCGACCTCGCCTCCGCCGTGACCTGGGACATGGCCCCGCTCGACGACCCGCTCGCGTGGGCGCTCCGCGACCCCCGCGTCGTGTCGGTGACCGGCGTCGCCGACCTGATCTGGACCCGGGTGCTCGACGTTGCCGCGGCGTTCGGCGCGCGACCGTGGACCAGCGACGGCGCGCTCGTGATCGCGGTGCGCGACGCCCTCGGGCTCGTCGACGGCGGTTACCGGATCACGGTCACGGGCGGCGAGGGCCGCGTCGAGCGCACCGACGAGACGGCAGAGGTCGAGCTCGACGTGGCCGACCTCGGGTCGCTGCTGCTCGGATCCGTCCGGCCGTCGACCCTCGCCCGCGCCGGCAGCGTCGCGATCGCCTCCGAGGACCGGGAGCGCGTCGACCGCTTCTTCGCCCCGATCGCGGAGCCGTACTGCATCTCGTTCTTCTGACGCCGGGCGCCCGCCCGGGCCGACGCGCGATCTGCAGGAGCACGCGCACGAGGCCGGTGCGATGTGCAGGACTCCGGCGGCGATTCACGCGCTGAGCCGGACGCTCATCGCCGCGATCACCTGCGAATCGCACAGGCGTCTCCTGCAGATCGCACGCGGAGCCCGCACCCCACCCCTCCGCAGATCCCCGCGACCCGCCCACCGACCGCCGCGACTCGCAGCCTCCTCCGGGCCTCTGCGCATCCGTCGTCGGTCATGCTGGAGGACCCTGCCCGACCCGACCCCGAGGAGATCCGCGTGGGCGCATCCGTGATCGTCGACGTGATCGTCGTGCTGAGCCTCCTCGGGGCGCTCGCCGACGGTCTGCGGCGCGGCCTGCTCCGCACCGTCGGGGGCCTCGCGGGCGTCGTCGCCGGCGCGATCGCCGCCTCCTTCGCGGTGCCCGCCGTCTCGTCGTGGGCGGCGGGCAGCGAGTGGCGCCTCCTCGCCGTCATCGGCACGGCGGTGCTGCTGCTGGGCGTCGGCTACGCGATCGGAGCGGCGCTCGGCGCCGTGATCGGGCGCGGTGCCGACAGGGTGAAGCTCGGGCTGCTCGACCGCCTGGCCGGAGGCGTCGCGGGCGTCGCGATCACGGGTCTCGTCTGGATCGCGGTCACCTCGGCCGTCTCGCTGCTCGGCGTGCCGCTGGTGACCACATCGGTCGCGGGCTCCACGGTCATCCGCGCGATCGACGACCTGACCCCGGATCCGGTGCGCGGGTTCCTCGCGCAGCTGCAGTCGACCGTCGTCGACGAGGGCACCTCCTGGATCGTCGAGGCCCTCGACGCGCCCACGCAGGCACCGAGCATCCCCGAGGTCGCCACCGACGACCCCGAGGTCGCGACCGCGACGGAGTCGGTCGTCCGCGTCTCGGGGACCGCCTGGGCGTGCGACGTGGGCGTCACGGGCAGCGGCTTCGTGGTCGCTGACGACCGCGTCGTCACCAACGCGCACGTGGTGGCCGGAGTCGACGAGCCCGTCGTCGAGGCACCGGGCGAGCCGCCCCGCACCGGCCGGGTCGTCTACGTCGACGCCGCGACCGACCTCGCGGTCATCGCGGTCGACGGCCTGAGCGCGGCTGCGCTCCCCCTCGACGACGCGGTGACGGCGGGCGACGACGCCGTGGTGGCCGGCTACCCCTTCGGCGGGCCGCTCACGCTCGGCTCGGCGCAGATCTCCTCCGACGCCGTCGTCTCGCTGATGGTCGACGGCACCCCGACCTCGCGCGAGGTGCTGACGCTGGCCGCCGTGGTCAACCAGGGCAACTCCGGTGGACCGCTGCTCTCGCTGGACGGCGCGGTCTCGGGCGTCGTGTTCGGCAAGGCCGCGTCGGTCGACAATGTGGGCTACGCGATCCCGCTCTCGGTGCTCTCGCCGGTGGCCGCGGAGGCCTCGTCGCTCAGCGCGACGGTCGACCCCCGGCCCTGCCGCGCGGCCTGAGCGCCGCGACGCGGAGCCCCGGCCGGGTCATCCCGCCGGCAGCGGCCCGTCGGTCAGCACGAGGTCGAGGTCGTCGAGCTCGAGCACCGTCGGATCCGTCGAGAGGTACTCCTCGACCCGCGGATCGACGGGGTAGCGCGCCGAGGGCCGGATCGCGATCGCGATGATCCCCTCCGACGACGGATCGGTCGTGAACCGGTCGCCGATGTAGGGCGCGTAGACCCCCGACGACATCCCCTGCACGAGGATCAGCCCCTCGTCGAGCCCGCGCTCGCGCAGCGCAACGGCCACCCGTGCGATCCCCGTCGGCCGCTCCTGGGCGATGCCGACCGACGTCGCCGCGGCGACCACGACGGAGGCGGCGACCAGCAGCAGGCCGAGCGGCCGGGCGACACGGGCGGGCAGCACCAGGCCGCCCCGGAGCGCCTCCGCGATGCCCACTCCGGCCAGAGCGCACAGCAGCCACGCCCATGCCACGTAGTAGTGCGGGAGAGCGACCGAGCTGATCAGCAGGTGGAACACCAGGAGCAGCGCGGTGGCGCCTCCGAGGTAGAGCACCAGGGCGCGCTGACGCGGTGCGAACAGGGCGAGGAGGCCGCCGATGACGAGGACGGTCAGGGCGACCGGCCCCGTCCCCGCGAGCATGAACCAGAGGTTCGCCCACCACGGCGGGAACCGGTACGCCGCTCCGGCGACGTCGATCAGGTGCCCGTCGGCGTTGTGCTCCGACTGGAACTCGACCAGGTAGCGGATCGCCTCGACGGGGTGCACGGGCAGGTAGAGGAGGAGCCCGGCGACCACGAACGCGGCCGAGAACGCGACGAATCCGCGGAGCGCTCGGCGGCGACTCCCGACCATGATCAGCGGCAGGAGGAAGACCGGCGCCAGCACCGCGGTCGTCAGCTTCGACGTGACCGAGAGGGCGAAGAGGACGCCGGCGAGTGCGATCAGCCAGCCGTGCCGTCTCTCTCCGGAGGCGCCCCGCCGCGCCCACGCCCACGCGGCGGCCATCGCCGCCACTGCGAACAGCACCATGAACGGCTCGAGCAGCGCGAGCCGGTCGATCCGGGTGCTCCCGTCCGCCGTCGTGCGCGGGAAGAGGAGGAAGAGCGCGGCCGGCACGAGAGCCAGGACGGAGCCGAGCTCGCGCTTCAGCCAGAACCAGAGGACGACGCCGGTGAGGAACGTCGCGGCACCCGCGGCGACGCGACCCGCGACCAGGCCCTCGCCGAGGAGGAGCTGCGCGAGGCCGATCAGGTACTTGGCGGTCGGCGGGTGCTCGAGGTTGGCGCTCACGTCGCCGTGGAGGTAGTCCCAGCCGGCGGCGAGGTAGACCGGCTCGTCCGAGGAGATGTTGGCGGCGCCGAGGGAGCCGAAGCACTGGTAGAGGGCCCAGAGGAGGGTCCCGATCAGAGCCGCCCGCTTCACCCGCCCGATCCTAGGCGGTGGCTGCAGCGCACGCCTCCGCGGGTTCCCGGCGCCCGGGGAGGGGAGCGCGGGCGGCCGGTAGGATCGTCGCGCATTCCTTCCCCCTCCGATGGAGCCTCCAGCACATGGCACACAGCGTCCCCGACACCACCGCGAACGCCCAGGCGACTCCCGAGCGGGAGCAGCCCTACGCCGCCCTGGGACTCAAGCCCGACGAGTACGCGAGCATCCGCGAGATCCTCGGCCGGCGCCCCACGAGCGGCGAGCTGGCCATGTACTCCGTGATGTGGAGCGAGCACTGCTCGTACAAGTCGTCGAAGATGTACCTCCGCCAGTTCGGGCAGAAGGTCTCGCCCGCCATGAAGAAGAACCTCATGGTCGGCATGGGCGAGAACGCCGGAGTCGTCGACGTCGGCGAGGGCTGGGCCGTCACCTTCAAGATCGAGAGCCACAACCACCCGAGCTACATCGAGCCGTTCCAGGGCGCGGCCACCGGAGTCGGCGGCATCGTCCGCGACATCATCTCGATGGGCGCCCGCCCGGTCGCCGTCATGGACGCGCTGCGCTTCGGCGCGATCGACGACCCCGACACCGCGCGGGTCGTCCACGGCGTCGTCGCCGGCATCTCCTTCTACGGCAACTGCCTCGGCCTGCCCAACATCGGCGGCGAGACCTACTTCGACTCCGTCTACCAGGGCAACCCGCTCGTGAACGCGCTCGCGGTCGGCGTGCTCCGCCACGAGGACCTCCACCTCGCGAACGCCCGCGGAGTCGGCAACAAGGTCGTGCTGTTCGGGGCGCGCACCGGAGGCGACGGCATCGGCGGCGCGTCGATCCTCGCCTCCGACACCTTCGCCGACGGCGGCCCGACCAAGCGGCCCGCGGTGCAGGTCGGCGACCCGTTCGCCGAGAAGGTGCTCATCGAGTGCTGCCTCGAGCTGTTCCGCAAGGATCTGGTCGAGGGCATCCAGGATCTGGGTGCCGCGGGCATCTCGTGCGCCACCTCCGAGCTCGCCTCCAACGGCGACGGCGGGATGTTCATCGAGCTCGACTCGGTGCTGCTGCGCGACCCCTCGCTGACGGCCGAGGAGATCCTGATGTCGGAGTCGCAGGAGCGGATGATGGCGGTCGTGACGCCCGAGAAGCTCGACGCCTTCCTCGAGGTCGTCGGCAAGTGGGACGTCGAGACGAGCGTGCTCGGCGAGGTCACCGACTCCGGACGCCTGATCATCCACTGGCACGGCGAGGAGATCGTGAACGTCGACCCGCGCACCGTCGCGGTCGACGGCCCGGTCTACGAGCGCCCGATCGAGTTCCCGGCCTGGCTCGACGCGCTGCAGGCCGACTCGTCGTCCCGGCTGCCCCGCTCGAGCGACGGCGACGCGCTGCGCGCCGAGACCCTCGCGCTGCTCGGCTCGGCGAACCTCGCCGACAAGAGCTGGATCACCTCGCAGTACGACCGCTACGTGCTCGGCAACACGGCCCTGAGCTACCCCGACGACGGAGGAATGGTCCGCGTCGACGAGGAGTCGGGTCTCGGCTTCGCCGTCGCGACCGACGCGAACGGGCGCTGGTGCCAGCTCGACCCGGCCCAGGGCGCTCGCCTGGCCCTCGCGGAGGCGTTCCGCAACGTGGCCGTGACCGGCGCGACCCCCGTCGCCGTCTCGGACTGCCTCAACTTCGGCAGCCCCGAGAACCCCGAGGTGATGTGGCAGTTCCGCGAGGCGGTCGGCGCCCTCGCCGACGCGTGCCTCGAGCTCGAGATCCCGGTCACCGGCGGCAACGTCTCGTTCTACAACCAGACCGGCGATGTCCCCATCTTCCCGACCCCCGTCGTCGGCGTGCTCGGCGTGATCGACGACGTCGCGCGCCGCATCCCCTCCGGCTGGCAGGACGAGGGTGACAACGTCTACCTCCTCGGCGTCACCCGCGACGAGCTCGACGGCTCCGCCTGGGCGGGCACGGTGCACGACCACCTGGGCGGCCTGCCGCCTCAGCTCGATCTCGCGGGCGAGAAGGCGCTGGCCGAGCTGATCGCGGCGGGCTCGACGGAGTCGTTGATCGCCTCCGCGCACGACCTCGCCGACGGCGGGCTCGTCGTCGCCCTCGCCGAGTCGGCGCTGCGCTTCGGCGTGGGCGTGCGGATCTGGCTCGACGAGCTGATGGAGCGCGACGGCGTCGACGAGACCGCCGCGCTGTTCTCGGAGTCGACGGGCCGCGTCCTGGTCTCGGTGCCGCGCGAGGACGACGTGAAGTTCCGCGGGCTGTGCGAGGGTCGCGGCTACCCGGTGCTGCGCATCGGCGTGACGGACGCCGAGAGCCCCGTGGTCGAGGTGCAGGGGCTGTTCACCCTCCCCCTCGACGAGCTGCGCGCCGTGAACGGCGCCGTGCTGCCCGCGCACTTCGGCTGAGCGGGCGGGGCTCACCGCCCTTGCCCGTCGACTCTCCACGAGTTGTCGACTCTCCAGGAGTTGTCGACTCTCCAGGAGTTGTCGTACTCGAGGTCCCAGTACGACAACTCCTGGGGTCTCGCCTCACCCGGTCGGACGGCCGCGCGCGCGACTGTCCAGAAGTTGTCGCACTCGATGTCGAGTGCGACAACTCTCGGCATGTGGTCGGGTGCTCTGACGCCGCTTCGGCACCGGGTGAACCGTTCCACTACTCAGAAGTTGTCGCAGTCGATGCTCGAGTACGACAACTTCTGCGGAGTGGATCCCGGGGAGGGCCCCGTCAGTCCTGGGCGGGGAGGGGGTCGGGCTCGGGGTTCTCGAGCACCCGCCCGTTCTGGTCGCCGACGCTGACGACCGTCGTGGGGCTCAGGTTCAGAGTGTCGCCGCCGAACAGGCTGTCGATGCTCACGCCGTCGCGACGCACCGAGTTGAGCACGTCGAGGTACTCCGGGCTGATGCAGAAGCGGTCGGCGATCCGCTCGCTGATGTCGCCGGCGGCGACGAGATAGGAGGCGGGACTCCCGTCGGCCGCGGTCGTCACGGTCCCCGCCGCCCCCTCGCGGGATCCGCGGTCGCGGACGAGCTCGACGTCGAGTCCGCCGATCGTCCCGGCCTCCGCGGCGTCGACGTAGCTGATCTCGCACACGCCCGTCGCGGGGACGGGATCCGGGGTGCTGACGACCGGTTCGGGCGCGATGGTGACGGTCGGGACGGGCCGGGGCGCCGCCTCCGTGGCCGTCGTGGCCGAGCCGTCGGCACCGGCCGACGTCGAGGGTGCAGCGCCCTCCGGCGCCGAGGTGCATCCCGCGAGCAGGAGCGTCGACGCGAGGGCGATCACGATGCGCTGGGTCGTCGTTCTCGGGGCCACCCGGCGACTCTAACGCGAGCGCCCGCGCCTCCCGGAGTGCCCCGCCGCACTCGCGGCGAGCGCAGGATTGACCTCCGCCGCCGCTGAATCCCATGACGATCCCCTGTTGGACAGGTCGGGGTCGCGAGGCGTTGGCTGGAGCCATGCAGTACACGAATCTCGGCCGCACCGGCCTGTCCGTCTCCCGCGCGGTCCTCGGCACCATGAACTTCGGGCCCGAGACCACCGAGCCCGACTCCTTCGCGATCATGGACCGCGCCCACGAGCTCGGCGTCAATTTCTTCGACACGGCGAACGTCTACGGCGGCGAGGGCGGGCGCGGCACGACCGAGGAGATCGTCGGGCGCTGGTTCGCGCGGGGCGGCGAGCGCCGCGAGCGCACCGTGCTCGCGACCAAGCTGTTCGGCGACATGGAGCAGCACGCGGCGCCCGGCGCCGAGCGCGGGCGCGACTCCTGGCCCAACGGCGGCCGTCTCTCGGCTCTGAACATCCGCCGCGCCCTCGACGACAGCCTGCGCCGGCTGCAGACCGACCACATCGACCTTTACCAGTTCCACCACGTCGACCGGACCACCCCGTGGGACGAGATCTGGCAGGCGATGGAGGTCGCCGTGCAGCAGGGCAAGGTGCTCTACGTCGGCTCGAGCAACTTCGCCGGCTGGCACCTCGCTCAGGCGCAGGAGGCGGCGCGCGCGCGTCACTTCACCGGTCTCGCCTCCGAGCAGTCCATCTACAACCTCCTCGTCCGCGACATCGAGCGCGAGGTGCTCCCCGCCGCGCAGCACTACGGCCTGGGCGTCATCCCGTGGTCGCCGCTGCAGGGCGGTCTGCTCGGCGGCGTGATCGAGAAGACGGAGTCGGGGAGCCGCCGCGGCTCGGCCCGCTCGCTCGAGGCGATCGAGAAGAACCGTCCGGCTCTCGAGCAGTACGAGGCCTTCGCCCGCGAGCGCGGCATCGCGCCGGGCGAGCTGGCCCTCGCCTGGCTCCTGCACCAGCCCGGAGTCACGGGACCGATCACGGGCCCCCGCACGATGGCGCAGCTCGAGAGCGCCGTCGCAGCCGTCGACGTCGCACTCGACTCCGACGACCTGGCGCGACTCGACGAGATCTTCCCCGGGCACCGCACGGCGCCCGAGGACTACGCCTGGTGACCCCTCCCTCCCCCGCACGATCCATCGAAGAAGAGGACTCATGAAGCAGCGCACCATCGGCGACGTCTCCGTCGGAGCGATCGGACTCGGCGGCATGCCGATGTCGATCGAGGGCCGCCCCGACCGCGAGCGGGCGATCGCGACCATCCACGCCGCCCTCGATGCCGGCGTCACCCTGATCGACACGGCCGACGCCTACCACCTGCCCGTCGAGGGCGACCTCGGTCACAACGAGCTCCTCATCGCGGAGGCGCTCCGCAGCTACGGCGGCGACACCTCCGCCGTCCTCGTGGCGACGAAGGGCGGGCACCTCCGTCCCCCGGGCGAGAACTGGACCCAGGACGGCCGCCCCGAGCACCTCAAGGAGGCGGCGCGCGCCTCGGCGACGCGTCTGGGCGTCGAGGCGATCGGCCTCTACCAGTTCCACCGCCCCGACCCCTCGGTGCCCTACGCCGACTCGATCGGCGCGCTCGTCGAGCTGCTCGACGAGGGAGTGATCGTGCGCGCGGGCATCTCGAACGCCGATCCGGAGCAGATCCGCGAGGCCCACGGGCTCCTCGGCGAGCACCTGGTCGCGGTGCAGAACCAGTTCTCGCCGTCGTTCCGCTCCAGCGAGCCGGAGCTCGAGCTGTGCGCGGAGCTCGGGATCGCGTTCCTGCCGTGGAGCCCGCTCGGCGGCATCACCTCGGCCGCCGAGCTCGGCTCGCGCAACGCGGCGTTCGGCACCGTCGCCGAGGCCCACGGCGTCACGCCGCAGGTCGTCTGCCTCGCATGGGAGCTCGCGAAGGCTCCGATCGTCCTGCCGATCCCCGGCGCCTCGCGACCCGAGAGCATCCGCGACTCCGCGACCGCCGCCGAGCTGACGCTGACCGCCGAGGAGCTCGACTCGCTCGGCTGAGGCCCGCGAATCGCAGGGCATCGGCTGAGGGAACCCCTCGCGTGACGAGCGCGCACCCTCTCTCTCAGCCGATGTCCTGCATCACGGCCGGAAGCGGGTGCGCCGGCAGCGCCGAGACGAACGCCCTGGCCGCCGCGCTCGGCCGCTCGGGCACCGCGACCATCGTCCGCCACACGAGCAGCGGCTCGTCGAGCGGCACCGCTCGCAGACCGGCCGGACGCTTCTCGGCGAAGTGCGCGGGGACCACGGCGACGCCCATCCCGTACTCGACCAGATCGAGCAGCGTGTGCACGTCGTTGACCTCGAGCTCCACCTCGAACGGGAGCCCGTGCTCGGCGAACGCCTGCGAGGCGAGGTGCCGCGCGCCCCAGTGCTCCTGCAGGCCGACGATCGTCTCGCCCGCGAGATCGGGGATGCGGCAGACCGACCGGTCGGCGAGCGGATGATCGGGGTGGGCGAGCACCGCGAAGCCCTCGCTCGCGAGCGGCCGCGTGCGCACCCCCGAGGGCGTCGTGCCGATGTCGGCGACGAGGGCGAGGTCGAGGCGGCCCGAGGCGACCGAGTCGAGCAGCATCCCCGAGCCGTCGTGCATGAGCCGCAGGGCGACTCCGGGGTGCTGCTCGCGGAACGTCGCGAGCTCGCGCGGCAGGTGCACGCCGCCGAGGCACTCCTCCGTGCCGACGGCCAGGCTGCCGCGGAGCACTCCCTGCACGGCGAGGACCGCATCGCGGGCGGCGAGAGCGCTGGCCACCGAGCGCTCCGACTCCTCGAGCATCGCGTGACCGGCGGGGGTCAGCTCGACCCGGCGGGTGCTGCGGGTGAAGAGCGGGCTGCCGAGCTCGCTCTCGAGGGCGCGGATCGACGCCGAGAGCCCCGACTGCGAGATCTGCAGAGCGCTCGCCGCGCGGGTGAAGTGCTGCTCCTTCGCGACGGCGAGGAAGTGTTCGAGCTGACGCAGTTCCATGGGTCCATCCTCGTCGCGCGGGAGCGCTGACGGGGACCCCGGCTCACTCCCGCGGGGACGAGATCGCGATCACGACCGAGGTGAGGACGGTGCGGAGGCGCTCGAGGGCGTCCGCGTCCGACTCCCCCTCGAGGATCGACTGCTTGACCGCGCTGTCGAAGGAGCCGACGAGCAGGCGCACCGCGAGGATCGGCTCGAGCGAGAACGTCCGCCCCACCTGCTCGAGCGCCCCGGCCACGATCTCGGCGAGGGAGGCGTCGAAGCGCGCGTGGAAGTCGCGGTACTGAGGGGCGATCGCCGGGTCGCGCAGCGCGAGCAGCTCGAACTCGGCCTGGATGATGGACCAGCGGCGGTTGTCAGTGAGCGGCCCCTGCAGGAAGTCGAGGACGACCCCGGCGAGCGCCTCCGCGGTCAGCGGCGAGTCGCCGAGCTTCGGGACGGTCACGTTCATCTGGTCGATGAGACTGCGCATCCGCGCGTCGTTCTCGCGCTCCATCAGGGCGAAGAAGAGCTCCTCCTTGCTCGAGAAGTTCGAGTAGAAGGCGCCGCGGGTGAAGCCGGCCCGCTCGGCGACCTGCTCGATCGAGGCGGTGTGCACTCCGGACTCGGCGAAGACCTCGTGGGCCGCATCGAGCAGCCGCTCCCGCGTGCGGCTGCGACGGGCTGTCTCCGGGGGAGCGGCGGAGTCGGCGGTCATCCTGAGTCTCCTCCTGGAGCTGGGGCGCGGCGTTGAGATACATCACTGTATCGGATACATTCGCGTATTGGATACAGAGACGTATCGCCTCTACTCCCCTCATCGTCAGGAGACACGCGTGTCGTCGCTGCTCTACAGACTCGGTCGCTGGGTCTTCCGCGCCCACAGGCTGGTCGCCGTCCTCTGGCTGGCCGTCGTCGTGCTCGCGGGAGGCGGCGCGGTGCTGCTCAACCAGGGCACCGACAACAGCTTCTCGATCCCGGGCACCGAGTCGCAGACGGCGCTGGACCAGCTCGAGCGCACCTTCCCCCAGGTGAGTGGCACCTCGGCCCGCTACGTCGTCGTCGCCCCCGACGGAGGCAGCGTCGAGGACGCCGACATCACCGGCCCGGTCGGCGACGCGGTCACCGCGCTCGAGGCGATCGACGGGGTCGCCGCCGTCACCGACCCCTACTCCGAGACCGTCTCGGGCACGATCTCCGAGGGCGACCGGGCGCTGGTCATCACCGCGCAGATGGACGGCTCGGCCACCACCACGACCCCCGAGACCCGCGAGGCCCTCCAGGCCGAGGCGACGACCCTCGAAGAGGCGCTGCCCTCGGGCACCACCGTCTCGCTCGGCGGCGACCTCTTCTCGCAGAGCCTCCCCGGAGTCACGATCACCGAGGCGATCGGTCTCGTCGTCGCCCTCATCGTGCTCGTGCTCACCTTCGGCTCGTTCCTCGCCGCGGGCATGCCGCTGATCACCGCGCTGCTGGGCGTCGGGCTGTCGATGGCGGGCATCTACCTCGCCACGCTGTTCGCGTCGATCTCGTCGACCACGCCCCTCCTGGCGCTGATGCTGGGCCTCGCGGTGGGGATCGACTACGCGCTCTTCATCATCAGCAGGCATCAGGATCAGCTCCGGCAGGGCATGGACCCGGAGGAGTCGACCGCCCGCTCGGTCGCGACGGCCGGCTCCGCGGTGGTCTTCGCGGGCCTCACCGTCATCATCGCGCTGGTCGGCCTGTCGGTCGCCGGCATCCCGTTCCTCACCACGATGGGCATCGCCGCGGCGGGCGGAGTCGCGATCGCCGTCATCATCGCGCTCACCCTCACCCCGGCCCTGCTCGGCTTCGCCGGCGAGCGCCTGCGCCCGAAGGAGCGCCGCGCGAAGCGAGCCGCCGCGAAGAAGGCCGCGGCCGCCGGTGCGCACGTCGACCCCGACGCCGCCTCCGACGTGGTGGCCCCCGAGCCCGCGCCGCACGCGCACGCCGAGGTGCCCCGCGGCTTCTTCCGCAGCTGGGTCCGCGTCGTCACCCGCTTCCCGCTCGTCACGATCATCGCGGTCGTCGGCGTGCTGGGAGTCGCGAGCATCCCGGCGCTGAGCCTGCGACTCGCGCTGCCCGACGCCGGCTACCAGGCCGAGGGCACTCCCGCGCGCGACACCTACGACCTGCTCGGCGAGTACTTCGGCGAGGGCTACAACGGACCGCTCATCGTCACCGGCACGATCATCGGCTCGACCGATCCGCTCGGCCTCATGAACGACCTCAAGACCGAGATCGAGAGCCTCGACGGTGTCGCCTCCGTGCCGCTGGCGACCCCGAACGAGGACGCCGACACCGGCATCATCCAGGTGATCCCCGAGAGCGGCCCCGACTCCGAGGCGACGAAGGCGCTCGTCGCCGAGATCCGCGACAAGCACGACTACTTCCAGGAGGAGTACGGCGTCGACCTCTCCGTCACCGGCCAGACCGCGGTCGGCATCGACATCTCCGACCGGCTCGGCGAGGCGCTGCTGCCCTTCGGCCTCCTCGTCGTCGGTCTCTCGCTGGTGCTGCTGACCATGGTCTTCCGCTCGCTCTGGGTGCCGATCAAGGCGACGCTGGGCTACCTGCTGTCGGTCGGCGCCTCCTTCGGCGCGGTCGCCGCGGTCTTCGAGTGGGGATGGTTCGCCGACGCCCTGCACGTCGACAAGACCGGGCCCGTGATCAGCTTCATGCCGATCATCCTGATGGGCGTGCTGTTCGGCCTCGCGATGGACTACGAGGTGTTCCTGGTCTCGCGGATGCGCGAGGACTACGTGCACGGCCGCTCCGCGCGGGAAGCGGTCGAGTCGGGCTTCGTCGGCTCGGCCAAGGTCGTCACCGCCGCCGCGATCATCATGTTCTCGGTCTTCGCGGCCTTCGTCCCCGAGGGTGACACCAGCATCAAGCCGATCGCCCTCGGCCTGGCGGTCGGGGTGTTCGTCGACGCGTTCATCGTCCGGATGACGCTCGTGCCCGCCGTGCTGCACCTGCTCGGCGACCGCGCCTGGCACATGCCGCGCTGGCTCGACCGCGCCCTTCCGTCGTTCGACGTCGAGGGCGAGGGGCTCACCAAGGAGCTCGCGCTCCGCGACTGGCCGGAGCCCGGCGCGACCGACGCGATCGCCGCCGACTCCCTCACGCTCCGCGGCCCCGACGGCCCGCTCTACAGCGACGTGGCGGTGCGGGTCCCCGCGGGGAGCGCGCTCGTCGTGCACGGCCCGCACCGCTCGGGCCGCACGGCGCTGCTGCTGACTCTCGCGGGGCGTCTCGCCCCCGACTCGGGGCGCCTGAAGGTCGACGGGCTCGTGGTGCCGATCCGCTCCCCCGCCGTGCGCGGCAGGGTCGGGCTCGTCCGCCTCTCCGGAGTCGCCGACCCGGTCGGCGAGGTGCGCGCCGTGCTGCGGACGACCCCGTCGCTCCTCGTGCTCGACGACCTCGACACCGTGACCGACCCGCTGCTGCGCCGCGCCCTCCGCTCCGAGTTCGACGGCGCGCGCGCCCGGGCCTCGGAGAAGGGCGGCACCGTCACCCTGGTCGCCTCCTCCGTCGACGCCGAGGCGCTCGACGACCTCCTCCCCTCCGACCGCGTCCTGCTCGCGGTCTCCTCCACGGCCGAGCGCCGCGACATCGCAAAGGTCCTCTGACATGGCTCTGCTCTCCCTCGAACGCCCCCGCGGCGCGAAGAAGGTGTCCTGGCTGACCCTTCTCGGCATCGTCCTGGTGCCCCTCGCGATCGGCGGCATGCTGGTCTGGGCCCTGTGGAACCCGACCGACCGCCTCGACCAGATCACGGCCGCCGTCGTGAACGAGGACACCCCCGTCGAGATCAACGGCCAGACCGTCCCCCTCGGCCGCCAGCTCGCGGCGGGTCTGGTGACCGGCGGCGAGGAGGCGGACTCCACCGCGACGCCGTCGCCGTCGGCCTCGCCGACCCCGGCCGCCAACGTGTCCGGCTCCGACTCGACGGGCAACTTCACCTGGGTGCTCACCGACAAGGACGACGCGGCCGAGGGCCTCGCCGACGGCAGCTACGCGACCGTCGTGACGATCCCCTCCTCGTTCTCGGCGGCCGCGACCTCGTACTCCGGAGACGCCGCCGACGCGACCAAGGCGACGATCGACATCGCGACGAGCGACAAGGCGAAGCTCGTCGACGACGCGATCTCTGCGACCGTGACCAGCACGGCGACCTCGCTGCTGAACACCCAGCTCACGACCGCCTACCTCGAGAACGTCTACGTCGGCTTCAACACCCTGAACGAGCAGATCGGGCAGGCGGCCGACGGAGCCGGAACCCTCGCCGACGGCGCCGACCAGCTGAGCACCGGAGCCTCGTCGCTCGCCGACGGCACCTCCTCGCTCGCGAGCGGCATCGACGACCTCGCGACGGGAGCGTCCTCGCTCTCGGACGGCGTCGCGCAGGTCGGCACGGGGGCCTCGTCGCTCTCGGATGGCGTCGCGCAGGTGGGCACCGGAGCGTCGTCCCTCGCCGACGGCGTCGCGCAGCTCGGCACCGGAGCCTCCGACCTCTCGGGCGGCGTCTCGCAGCTCGCGACCGGGACTCAGCAGTCGGCCGACGGGGCGACCGGCCTCGCCGACGGCCTCGACGGCCTCGCCGCCGGAGTCGCGGCACTCGGCCAGACCGCGACCACCGCCTCCGGAGTCGCCGCGCAGTCGGCGACGACGACGGGCACCGCGCTCGGCACGATCGCGTCGCTCGCGCAGTCCTGCGCTGAGACCGACCCCACCTGCGCCGCCATCCTCGCCGAGGCCGGCGCGCAGCTCGACACCACCAACCAGAACGGCGCGCTCTATCAGGCCGGCGCGACGGCGCAGTACACGGCCGGCATCGCGTCCGGGATCAACGACAGCACCGACGGGCAGCCCTCGCTCGCCGAGGGCACCGCGCAGTCGGCTGCGGGGGCGCGGAGCCTGGCCGGCGGGCTGACGCAGCTCGCCACGGGCGCCGCCTCCGCCGCGCAGGGCGCCGCCGCGCTCTCGACCGGAGCCGCCTCGGCGTCGGACGGTGCGGCGCAGCTCGCCACCGGGGCCACCGCCGCCGCCGACGGCGCGGCGCAGCTGGCCACGGGAGCGTCCGCCGCCGCCGACGGAGCCGCTCAGCTCGCGACCGGAGCGTCCACCGCGGCCGACGGCGCGAACCAGCTCGCCGACGGTGCGGGCGGCGTCTCGGACGGAGCCGTGCAGCTCGCCGACGGATCGCGCTCCCTCGCCGCGGGCCTCGACGCCGCCGTCGCGCAGCTGCCGACCTACAGCGACGAGGAGTCGACGAACCTCGCCGACGTCGTCGCCGCTCCGGTCGAGAACGCGAGCGAGAGCACCGCCCTGTTCGGAGCCTCGAGCGTCCCGTTCTTCACCACGATCGCGCTGTGGCTGGGTGCGCTCGCGACGTTCCTGGTGCTCGCCGCGTTCTCGCACCGGGCCCTCTCGTCGACCCGGTCCTCGGCGGCCCTCGCGCTCTCGTCCTACGTACCCGCCCTCGTGATCGGGCTCGTGCAGGGCCTCGCGGTCGCGATCGTCATGCAGTTCGTGGCCGATCTGGAGCCGCTGACGTTCATCGGCTTCACGCTGCTGTCGATGCTCGCCGGCGCGTCGTTCGCCGCGGTCAACCAGGGCCTGGTCGCCCTGCTCGGAGGCACCGGCCGCTTCATCGCGATGCTCGCGGCGGTCATCGGGCTCGGCGCCGGCATCATCTCGACCGTGCCGGGGGTGTTCGACGACGCCCTCGGGTTCCTGCCGCTGTCGGCGGCCCAGAACGCGCTGTCCGGGGTGGTCGACGGCTCAGGAGGCGTCGGCGGCTCGAGCGTCGGGCTCGTGATCTGGCTGCTGTTCGGCCTGCTGCTCACCGTCGCCGCGATCGCCCGCCGCCGCGTGACCTCGGTCGCCGCCCTGCGCCGCCCCGCGGAGGCGTAGCCCCACAGGTAAGGCTGGACGCCCCGAATCCGCCAGAATTCGCAGGATCCAGGTGTCCAGCCTTATGTGCGCGGGTCGTCGCCGGTCAGGTCAGTCGGCCGCGCCGCTCGCGATCTGCTCGTGGTGATGGATGACCTCGGCGACGATGAAGCCGAGGAACTTCTCGGCGAAGGCCGGGTCGAGGTGCGACTCCTCCGCGAGCGCGCGCAGGCGCGCGATCTGACGCGACTCCCGAGCGAGATCGGCCGGAGGCAGGCCGTGGGCCGCCTTCAACCGCCCCACCTTCTGCGTGAACTTGAACCTCTCGGCCAGCAGATGGATGAGCGCGGCGTCGATGTTGTCGATGCTCTGACGGATCTGCTCGAGCTCGGCCCGCGCCTCCGCTTCGTCGCGCGACTGGTCCTCGGTCATGCCTCCGACCCTAACGGACGGCCGTGGAGACGACGACGGCCCCCTCCCGGCGTGCAGGAGGGGGCCGTTCGAGCTCGGTCGGTCAGTCGACGATGCTCAGCTCGACCGGGATGTTGCCGCGCGTCGCGTTCGAGTAGGGGCACATCGTGTGCGCCTTCTCGGCGACGGCACGGGCGTCCTCGGGGCTGGCCTTCGGGACGTAGATGTCGAGCTCGACCGCGAGGCCGAATCCGCCGTCGTCGTTCTTGCCGATCGAGACGCTCGCCGAGACCGCGGCGTCGGTCGTGTCGATCGAGAGCTGCTTGCCGGCGCCGTGCAGCGCGCCGAGGAAGCATGCCGAGAACCCGGCAGCGAACAGCTGCTCGGGGTTGGTGCCGTCACCGGAGCCGCCGAGCTCCTGGGGCGGGCGGGTGTCGAGATCGAGGCGGTCGTCCTCCGTGCGGACGTGGCCGTCGCGTCCTCCACCGGAGGCGTGGGCGATTGCGGTGTAGAGAGCATCCATCCCCCTATCCCACCACTGGTCACCCGAGTGCGAGGTGAACGCCCGGTCGACGTCCTCCGAACCGAGCATCCGCTCCGAGATCGCCCTCGGGGATCGTCAACCCCCTCCCCGGTGACCGCCCGCGGGTGTGGCCTGGAGGCGTCGCCCGGTACCAGCCGGGCAGAACGGAGCAGCAATGCGCGCACTCACCTGGCAGGGCGTCGAGAAGGTCTCGGTCGAGACGGTCCCCGACCCCCGCATCCAGCAGCCCACCGACGCGATCGTCCGCATCACCTCGACGGCGATCTGCGGGTCCGACCTGCACCTGTACCGCCTCCTCGGCCCCTACCTCGACAAGGGCGACGTGCTCGGCCACGAGCCGATGGGCATCGTCGAGGAGGTCGGCAGCGCGATCACGAAGCTGAAGGTGGGAGACCGCGTGGTCGTCCCCTTCAACATCTCCTGCGGCGAGTGCTTCATGTGCCTGCGCGGACTGCAGTCGCAGTGCGAGACCACGCAGGTCACCGAGTACGGCTCGGGGGCCTCGCTCTTCGGCTACACCAAGATGTACGGCCAGGTCCCCGGCGGACAGGCGGAGCTCCTCCGGGTGCCGCTCGCCGACTACAACACCGTCGTCGTGGGGACCGACCTGCCCGACGAGCGCTACCTGTTCCTCAGCGACATCGTCCCGACCGCCTGGCAGGGCGTCGACTATGCGCAGGTGCCCGAGGGAGGCTCGCTGGTCGTCTTCGGCCTCGGCCCGGTCGGTCAGTTCGCGGCCCGCATCGGCCTGCACCGGGGCTACCGCGTCCTGGCGGTCGACCCCGTCGCCGAGCGTCGCGCGATGGCGGCGCGTCACGGCGTCGAGGTCTTCGATCTCGCCGACGACGTGATCGCCGAGCTGCGCGATCTCACCGACGGCCGCGGCCCCGACTCCGTGATCGACGCGGTCGGCATGGAGGCGCACGGCTCGCCCGTCGAGTCGTTCGCCCAGTCGATGGCGGGTCTGCTGCCCGACCCGATCGCGCGCAAGGCCATGGACACCGTCGGAGTCGACAGGATGGCGGCGGTGCACGCCTCGCTGGATCTCGTGCGGCGCGGCGGCACGGTGTCGCTCAGCGGCGTGTACGGGGGCGAGGCCGACCCGATGCCGCTCAAGTCGATGTTCGACAAGCAGGTCACGATGAACATGGGGCAGTGCAACGTGAAGCGCTGGATCGACGAGCTGCTGCCGCTCGTCGAGGACTCCGCGGACCCGCTGGGCGTCATGGACCTCGTGACCCACCGCGCTCCCCTCGAGGACGCGCCGGGTCTGTACGAGACGTTCCAGAAGAAGGAGGACGGCTGCATCAAGGTGGTGCTCAAGCCGTAGGGCGCGGACGCGGGTCTCGAGACGCCGCTGCGCGGCTCACGCAACGCGCGTCTCGAGATCCACGCCCGGCGGCCCCGGAAACGACGACGGCGGCGTCCCCGAGGGGCGCCGCCGTCGTGGTGGTGTCGTGACCTACTTGAAGACGTCCTTGACGTCCTCGCCGACCTTCTTGGTCGAGGCCGCGGCCTGGTCCTTCTGGCCCTCGGCCTTCAGGCTGTCGTCGTTCTTGTGATCGCCCAGTGCTTCCTTCGCCTTGCCGGCGATGTCCTGAGCGGCGTTCTTGATCTTGTCATCGAGCCCCATGGTGGTGCCTCCTTCGTGATCGTTGAGAGCGACCGTAGGAGCCCAAACTGCCTGTCCCCTGAATGCGGGCGGGGGCTTGCTCGAGAGCGCGGGCGGTGCCACGATTCGCCCCCCGGCAAGGGTCAGGGTCAGTTCTCCTCGTCCGGAGTCTGCGTCGAGGAGTCCTGCGTCGGCTCGCTCGTGGGCGTCTGGCTCGAGCCGTCGTCGGCGTCCGTCGGCACCACGACACCCGACTGCACCGGCGTCTGCGCGTCGCCCGTGCACCCGGTGAGCAGCCCGAGCATCAGCGCGGACGCGCCGAGCCCGCCGAGCACTCGGACGGCGGGCGTGGTCGGGAGCCCTCGGCGGTGGAAGAACATGGGTGCGCCTTTCCCGAACTGGTGCGGACCGGCGGGACGTCGATCGATGCGTGGTTTCCTCGACCGTAGGCAGCTCCCCTAGCCCCTCAGTAGGGCTTGACTTCCCACCACCCCGGAACCGGTTCGTGCCGCGGAACGGAGACGACCCTCCCTCCGCCCGGGCCGCGCGATAGTAGCCCCGAACGAGGGTCCAGCGCTACGGCCTTTCTGGCATCGGGAGCGCCTCCCAGACTGGCCACGCCGGCACGCATCCACACACCTCACTCGATCCTGGAAGGGAACGACGATGTCTACCATCGATCCCGCTTCACCCCCGTTCGGGGACGGCGCTGCGAACTTCGCCGCGACCGACATCACTCCCGACGACACCACGGCTCACACCGCGTCCGGCTCCGGTACGTCCGGCACCGTCGACGCCGCCAAGGAGAAGGCGGGCGCCGCCAAGGACCAGGCCGCCTCCGTCGCCGGAGACGCCAAGCAGGCCGCAGGCGACGTCCTCGCCACCGGCAAGGAGGAGGCCGCCACCGTCGCCGCCGAGGCCAAGACCCAGGTCAAGGACCTGATCGACCAGAGCCGCGGGCAGCTCACCGAGCAGGCCCACGCGCAGAAGGAGAACGCCGCCAAGGGCGCTCGCGCCTTCAGCGACGACCTCACCGCGCTGGCCGAGGGCAAGGGCGGCACCGACAACAGCGCCTCCCAGCTGGTCTCGCAGCTCGCCGGCCGCGCCCAGGGCGTCGCCACCTGGCTCGAGGACCGCGAGCCCGCCGAGCTGCTGGAGGACGTGAAGTCGTTCGCCCGCCGCCGCCCGGGAGCGTTCATCCTCATCGCCGCCGCGACCGGCCTCGTCGCCGGCCGTCTGGTGCGCGCACTGACCGCCGAGGCGAAGGACGAGAAGGAGGCCGCGGCCGACACGTCCGGCCCCGAGTTCGCCGCTCCCTCCACCGGAACCGAGTACGCGCCGCCCGCCTACGGCACCGGCGACCACCTGCCGACCGAGCCGATCGCGGACCCGCTGAGCGTGCCGCCGACCTCGAGCGGCTACGACTCCTTCCCGACGGGAACCCGACCGTGACCGATCCCTCCGGCGCGCACCGCGCAGGGCTCGGCGAGCCGACCGCCGACCAGCGGGCGGGCTCGACGTCTCTGGGCGACCTGCTCGGCGAGGTCTCGCGCGACCTCTCGACCCTGATCCGTCAGGAGATGGCCCTCGCCAAGGCCGAGCTCAAGGAGTCCGCGGGCAAGGCCGGCAAGGGCGCGGGCCTCCTCGGCGGAGCGGGCTACGCGGCGATCATGGCCGTGCTGTTCCTCTCGATCGCCCTCTGGTGGGCGCTGGGCACTCTGATCGGCAACGGCTGGTCCGGTGTCGTCGTCGCCGTGCTCTGGGGGATCGTCGCCGCGATCCTCTACTCCGTCGGGCGCAAGAGCCTGAAGACGGTGGAGGGTGCGCCCGAGACGGTCGACTCCCTCAAGAAGATTCCCGAAACCCTCAAGCCGAACGGGGCAGGACGATGACGTACGACGCAGCAAGCACCACACCCGACTACTCGAAGAAGACTCCCGAGGAGATCCGCGCAGACATCGAGCGCACCCGCGTCGAGCTCGGCGGCGACGTCGACGCTCTCGCCGAGAAGGTCAGCCCGAGCGCCATCGCTCAGCGGCAGACCGACAAGGTGAAGTCGGCCGTCGGCTCGGTCCGCGACCGCGTGATGGGCGCCGCTCACGACGCCGGCGACTCGGTCTCCGGAGGCGCCGACTCCGTCAAGGGAGCGGCCGGTTCGGTCAAGGGCAAGGCCGAGGGCAACCCGCTCGCGGTCGGCCTGATCGCCCTCGGCGCCGGCATGCTCATCGCGTCGCTGATCCCGGCGTCCAGCGCCGAGAAGCAGGCGGCGTCGAAGGTCAAGGAGACGGCCCAGCCCGTCGTCGACAAGGTGACCGAGGCCGCGAAGGAGGCCGCGGGCGAGCTCCGCGAGCCCGCCCAGCAGGCCTTCGCCTCCGTCAAGGAGACCGCGACCGGCGCCGCGCAGAACGTCAAGGAGGCGGGCACGTCCGCCACCGACGACGTCAAGGATTCGGCTCGCGAGGCCAAGCACGCGGTGCAGGAGAACGGGCAGTCCTAGACGGCCACGACGAAGGGGCGCTCGGTCTTCGGACCGGGCGCCCCTTCGTCGTGCCGCGGATCGGGAATACCCCCGCGCCGGGCGCTCTTGTCGCCCGTATGAGAACCATCGTCTACTCCCGCACCGGCGCCTCCTCCGTCCTCTCCCTCGTCGACCGCGAACCGGCCGACCCGGGCGCCGGCGAGGTGAGGGTGCGCGTCGTCGCCTCCGGGGTGAACCCCACCGACTGGAAGGCGCGAGCCGGAGGCGCCCTCGCCTTCGACGAGGTCGTCCCGAACCAGGACGGTGCCGGAGTGATCGACGCGCTCGGCGACGGCGTGACCGGCCTCGCTGTCGGAGACCGCGTCTGGGTGCACCTGGCCGCCCACCAGCGCCCGACGGGCACCGCTCAGGAGTGGACCGTCGTCCCCGCGAACCGCGTCGTCCGCCTCCCCGACGGCACGAGCTTCGAGGTCGGCGCGAGTCTCGGCGTGCCCGCGATGACGGCCCACCGCGCTCTGACCGTGCACGAGCACGGCCCCTCGCGGCTGTCTCCCGGTGCCCTCTCCGGTCGCACGGTGCTCGTCCAGGGCGGCGCGGGAGCGGTCGGGCACGCGGCCATCCAACTCTCCGCGTGGGCCGGCGCGACCGTGATCGCCACGGTGAGCAGCGACGGCAAGGCTGCACTCGCCAGAGCGGCCGGCGCGCACCACGTTCTGCAGTACCCCGACGACGCACTCGCTGCGCGGATCCTCGAGATCGCTCCGGACGGCGTCGAGCAGATCGTCGAGGTCGCGCCCGCGCAGAACGCGGCACTCGACGTCGAGGTGCTCGCGAACCACGGGAGCGTCGGCTACTACGCGAACAACAACGGCGACGAGTTCTCGGTGCCGATCGTCGCGAGCTTCGCGAAGAACGTGCGCTGGCAGGGCCTGCTGCTCTACACGGTCGGCGACGAGGCGCTGAGGACCGCCGCCGAGGACATCACCCGGGCGCTCGAGGACGGCGCGCTGCCCGTGGGCGAGGCGGCGGGCCTGCCGCTCACGTGGTTTCCGCTGGAGGAGTCGGCCGCCGCTCACGACGCGGTCGAGAGCGGCGTGACCGGGAAGGTCCTCATCCGGGTCTCCGAGGGCGTCTGACGGTCGCGGATCTCGATACGCCGCCCGCGCGATCAGCAGGCAGCCCCTGCTGATCGAGCAGCCCGCGCGGCCGGCGCATCGAGATCCGCCCGCGTCAGACTCCCCGCAGCGGTGCGGACCCGGCCACCGTCGAGCGGTCGGCGAGGCCGTCGAGCAGCTCCTGGAACGCCTCCTCGGCGCTCCTCGCGGGCTCCCAACCGAGGACGCTCCGCGCCTTCTCGGTCGACATGATCGGCACGTTCGTCGCGATGTCGATCCAGCCCGCGTCCGTCCGCTGCAACCGGAGGCGCCACGTCGCGCTCACGACCGCACGCAGCAGGCCGGTGGGCACCGTGACGAGCCGCGAGCCCACCAGGTCGGCGATGCGCTGGGGCGTGAGCACCGGCTCCGCCGCGATGTTGAAGGCCCCGGCCGCTCGGCGGTCGAGGGCGCGCCAGAACGCGTCGGCGACGTCGTCCGCGTGCACGCCCTGGAAGATCATCGTGCGCGGCAGCGGGAGCACGGGCGGCCGGACCGCCCGGAGCCAGCGCGTCGGGTACCGGGGCCCGGCGAACAGCCCGGCGATCTCGGTCGCCGCGCCCCGCTGGAACACGAGTCCCGGGCGCAGCCGCGTGACCACCACCTCCGGATGCGCCGCCTCGAACGCGTCGAGCGCCCGCTCGTTCGCCGCCTTGTGACGGCTGTAGGTCGAGGTGTGCAGTCCGCCCGTCGGCCAGCTCTCGTCGACCCTCGTCGTCTTCGGGGCCGCGCTGTAGGCGCCGACCGACGAGGCGACGGCCACCTGCCCCACTCCCGCCGCCGCGACCGCCTCGAGCACCGCGGCGGTGCCTCCGACGTCGACCAGTCGCTGGAACGGCTCGTCATGACTCGGCTGCAGCGCCCAAGCGAGGTGGACGACCGCATCCATCCCCGCGAACGCCTCTCGGAGCAGGCGCGGAGCCTCGCTCGACGCCACGTCCACCTCGACGAAGCGGAGCCCGCGGTACTCCGGCGACTCCGGCCGAGGGGCGCGGCGCGCCACCCCGACGATCTCCTCCACCGACGGCTCGCCGTGGAGCCGCCGCAGCAGTGCCGTGCCCAGATTGCCCGTCGCTCCGACGATCGCGATGCGCATGTGATGGTCCCTCCGCGGGCGGCGCGGATGCCGCCGTCCTCCGAGGCTAGGCAGCCCTCGTGCGCTGCGGAGGCGGTTGACACCCGCGCCTCCGCCCGCTCGTCGTGCGCGCCTTCGACTCGGTCACTTCAGGAGACACAATCACGCCCATTCGAGCGAGTGCGTTGCCCTCCCGGTAGAGTTCCATCAACTTCCCCCGACAGAGCGGCAAATGCGTGGCCACGAAAATCAGTCGTATTCACCTTAAGGACTTCACCGTCTTCTCTGACCTGAACCTTCCGTTGGTCGACGGCATCAACATCTTTGCTGGCGAGAACGGCGCCGGTAAGTCACACGTGCTGAAGGCTATGTATTCAGTGCTATCCGCGTCCGAACCCGCCCGCGACACGTTAGCGGTAAGCCCCGAGAGTCAGATTGCTTCCAAATTGGTTGGAGTTTTCCGACCGGAATCACTCGGTCGGTTGGTTCGGCGACGCCCCGGACGAGGGCGGGCGGAGGTCGACGTGCAGTTCACGGGACCACGTCAGAATATTTCTTTCTCGTTTGCAACTAATTCTCGAAGCGAGGTCAACCTCTCCGGGCGCCTATCGCGAGCAATTGAGGGAACCCCGGTCTATCTCCCGACGCGCGAATTGCTCACGATCTATCCCGGCTTCGTTTCGCTATACGAACGCACAACTCTCGAGTTTGAGGAATCGTGGCGGGATACCTGCATCCTCCTTGGACTACCTCTCAGCCGTGGTCCTCGACAAGACCGAGTGCGGGGGCTACTTGCCCCCCTTGAGGAGTCGCTCGGCGGAAGCGTTGCCGAGGAGGGAGGCCGCTTCTACCTTCGGGTCACTGGCGGCGGTAAATATGAGATGCCCCTAGTCGCCGAGGGGATGAGAAAACTCGCGATGCTTGCGCGCCTTATCGCAAACGGCACTCTCTTCGAGAGTGGCTTTCTGTTCTGGGATGAGCCTGAAGCGAATCTGAATCCTCGCGTTCTTCGGCACGTGGCTCGGACCATCGCTCAACTGGCTCGATCGGGTGTTCAGGTTTTTGTTGGCACGCATAGCCTGTACTTGATGAAGGAGTTAGAGATTCTCAAGCGAATGGGTGACCCATCCTTCCCTGCGTTGCAGTTCGTTACCCTCTCGAAGGGCAGCGACGGCGTCAGAGCCTCATCCGGAGAGTATCTCGAGGAACTCGACGATCTTGCGATTCTAGACGAATCTCTTGCGCAGTCCGATCGTTTCCTCGATGCAATTGCCGAATGATGGACCTTCTCGTCGATGGAGCGGAATTTAGTTTTCCAGAAGGCTGGAGTGTGCTCAAGTACGATGCGTCGAAGTTTTATACGACAGTCTTTCTGAAAGTACATGATGGAATCAAGGCGGTTGATGTCGTCGCGGTCGAGCGCGATCAACTCAATGGGAGTGATCTTCGTGTCGTACTCATAGAGGTCAAAGACTATCGTCACCCGAATGCATCTGGCGAAAAACCGAGCGATCTTGCATCAGCAGTGGCAAAGAAGGTCACGGCAACACTCGCAGGGATTGCGATTGCGTCCCGCAAAGCAGATGATACTGACGAGCGCGGCATTGCCGCCCGCTCCCATATCGTCCCCAGAGTCGAGGTTGTCCTTCATTGCGAAGATCGCGCAGTGCCGATTGTAGATCCGTCCGATCTGGCAATAGCGTTATCAAAGCGTCTGAAACCGATCGTGGATTCCGTCACGGTCGGAACGTCGCGACGGACGCAAGGCCCTTGGTTAGTGACTATGCCCCCAGTCTAGGGCTGTCGCCCTTTCGCGCAGCGGCTTATCGGCCGTAAGACCGGATCCCGACATCAGGGCGCGGCCTGACAGCCCCTAGCCCACCCGTGCACGGTGCGCATCCCCGCGCGCCCGCGACCGCAAGGTCCCTAGCCTGGGGCTATGCCCCTCCGCCGACGCGATCCCGCTGTGCTCCACGTGATCGACGGGATCGAGCTGCGCTCCTACGCCACCGGCCGCTCCGACGCCGTGCGCACCTTCCTGCTGATCCACGGGATCGGGATGTCGCACCACACCTTCTCGCAGCTCGCCGTGCACCTCCGCGAGCACGGCCGGGTGATCGCCGTCGACCTCGCCGGCTTCGGCTCCAACCGCAGGCCGGAGCAGCGCGTGGGCATCGCGGATCACGCGCGCCTGCTCGAGCGGGCGCTCGCCGATCGCGGCGTCTCGAGCGCGGTCGTCGTCGGCCACTCGATGGGCAGCCAGGTCGCCGTCGAGCTCGCCGTCCGGTCTCCCGAGCTCGTCGACGGAGTCGTCCTGATCGGCCCGGTCGTCGACCCCGAGCGGCCCACGGCGGTGCAGCAGGCCCTCGCTCTCGCCCGCGACACCCTCGGCGAGCCGCTGCCCGTCGATCTCCTCGTGTTCGCCGACTACGTGCGCGGAGGCGTCCGCTGGTACCTGAGGCAGCTCCCCGAGATGCTGCACTACCCGATCCAGCGGCGGCTCGCCGCCGTCACCCGGCCCGTCCTCGTCGTCCGCGGCCACGACGACCCGGTCGGAACCCGCGACTGGTGCGAGCGCCTCGTCGCGCACGCCTCCGACGGGCGGCTGCTCGAGATGCGCTCCTCCCGCCATGTGGTGCCGCGGACGGACGCCGGGCCGCTCGCCCGCGCGCTCAGCCGCTTCGCCCAGGACCTCGAGGCGGCCGCCCGATGAGGACGCTGAACCTGCTCCGCGACGCCGCCTGGTGGATCCAGGACTACGCCTACGCCGTCGCCTGGCAGCTGCGAGGGTTCGTCTCGCGTCGCGCCCCCGTCGACTACCTCGGCGGGGAGCTGCGGCCGATCCTGGTCCTGCCGGGGATCTGGGAGACCTGGTCCTTCCTCCGCCCGATCATCGACCCGCTGCACGAGCACGGCCACCCGCTGCACGTGCTGACCAGCCTCGGCCGCAACGGACGACCCGTGCCGAGGACGGCCGAGGACGTCGCCGCCTACCTCGCCGAGCACGATCTGCGCGGAGTCGTCGTCGTCGCGCACAGCAAGGGCGGCCTGATCGGCAAGTACGTGATGACCGAGCTCGACCCCGACGGTCGCGTCGATCGCATGGTCGCCGTGTCGACCCCGTTCGGCGGCTCGCGGTGGGCGCGGTTCCTGCCGCTGAAGAGCCTCCGCTCGTTCTCACCGCAGGACGCGACGACGCTGCTCCTCTCGAGCCGGTCGGCGGCGAACGCCCGGATCACGTCGGTCTTCGGCCTGTTCGACCCGCACATCCCCGAGGGCAGCAGGCTCGAGGGAGCGGTGAACGTGCAGATCGAGACGGGCGGCCACTTCAGGATCCTCGGCGACCCCGGCACCCTGAAGGCCGTGGTGAAGGCGGTGTCGGCGGCGGACTGAGCCGATCGGGTGCTCAGCCCTCGGCGGGCGGCGGCGTGATCTCGGTCGCGTCGGCCGGGCAGTCGATCTCCTCGACGCCGCCGTCCTCGGTCGCGGTGTCGTCGGTCGCGGTGTCGTCGGTCGTGGTGTCGTCGGTCGTGGTGTCGTCGGTCGTGGTGTCGTCGGTCGTGGTGTCGTCGGTCCCGGCCTCCGATGCCGCGTCGTCCGGAGCGGCGGCGCCGCCGTCGGCGGTCGGACCCGCGGCCGAGAGGGGCACGCGGAAGCAGAACGCGTCGACTCCGGCGTCGGGGAACAGCGCGGGATCGACCGGTGTGCGGAACGAGAGCGACCCGAAGGGCCCGTCGGGCGTCTCGGCCTCGTACGACTCGATCCCGATCAGCTCCACGCCCTCGGCTCCGGGGTCGCTCGCCGCCCTGGCGAACGCGAAGGCGTCGCTCTGCGGCACGGTGAGGGAGGCGACGAGGGCGCTCACCCGGTCGCGCGACTCCTCACGGGCCGCGGCGGGCGCGACATCGGCGGACTCGTCGAGAGGGGGCGCCGTGCACCCCGCGAGCGCCAGGACCGTCAGGAGGGCGGCGGCGCCTCGCGTCTGCTTCACGGGCTCGACACTAGCGCGGGCGCACGTCCGGCTCGGAACCACCGTCGGCTCAGTGCGAATCCGGCCCAGTGCGAATCCGGCTCAGTGCGAATCCGGCTCAGTGCGAACCCGGCTCAGTCCGGATCCGGCCCAGTTCGACCCGGGCTCAGTGCGAACCCGGCTCAGTGCGCGACGTCGGCGACCGCGAACGCGACTCCCGGAGTGATCAGGATCGACGTCTCGCGCGGCTCGCCCTCGCCCTGGTTTACCGTGAGCCAGCGTGAGGCGGAGCCGTCGAGCGCCTTCTCGACGCTCTCGCGCACCGCGGCGGCCGTGGTGTCGTGCAGGCTGTACGGCTTGCCGCCGTAGGTGATCTCGACCCGCTTCACAGCACGCTCTCCTCGGTCTGCCGACCGCCGCCGTGAGGCTCCTCGCTGATCCGCAGACCGTGCGCGGTGTGCGAATCGGCGAGCAGCTGGCGGATCCATTCGGGGTTGATGGCGGGTGCACGACCGCCGTGGTACTTGAAGCGCAACGGGATCGCGGGGTGCAGCCAGATGGAGGTGCGCCCGTCGCCGACCGCCTGCGAGTCCTTCCACGAGAAGTAGAAGGACTCGTTGCGGGCGAGCTTCGAGCCGATGACGATCTGGAGGTGCGCCAGGAGGCGGTCGTCGAAGTCGGCCTCGAGGGTGGAGTCGTAGATCAGGCGGCCCATCAGGGCACTCTCCATTCGGTCTGCTGCCCCCGCGGCGAGAAACGCGCCGAGGGATGCGTCGTGATCTTACCGGCGCGGGCCCGCGCCTCGGGCCGCATCAGCGGCCTCTCTCGTCGTCGCCGAGGCGCCGGAACTCGAAGTCCCCGAGCTGCGCGCCACCGTCGTCCGAGGCGGCCTCCGCGACCGGGTGCGAGACTCCGAGCCGCTCCGTCTCGCCGGTGAGGCGCGCGACGAGCTCCTCGTCGACGATCTCGTCGTACGCGCTGTCCTCCGTCTCGGAGAACAGCTGACTCGCGGGACCGATGAGGAGGGAGGCGCGCCCCTCTCCCCCGGAGGGTCGGCGCACGGGGATCTCGACCGTCATCGAGCCCTTACGCATCGCCAGGGCCTCCGCGTAGCGGACGAGCGCCCGGGCGATGGCACTGCCGGTGAGCACGGAGCTCCCCGCGTAGTGGATGCGTTCCATGCCCCTTTCCTACCCCACGGGTCCGACACCGGCACCCGGTTGCGCGGTCCTCGCCGTGCTTGCTAGCGCAGAGCGGCGAGGCGGCGATCGAGCGCGTCGCGGACGGCCGGCCACTCCTCCACGAGGATCGAGTGCACCGCCGTGTCCCGCCACGTGCCGTCCGCTCGCCGCTGATCGTGACGGAGCACCCCCTCGAACACCGCGCCGAGGCGGAGGATCGCCGCACGCGAGCGGGCGTTCGCCGCGTCGGCCTGCAGCTTGACCCGCGAGAACCCGCTGTCGAACGCGAGCCCCAGCAGCAGCCGCTTCGCGTCGGGATTGACGGCCGAGCCCCAGACCTCGGGTGCGTAGGCGGTCCAGCCGAGGTGCGCCGCCTCCCTCGTCTCGTCGAAGTCGGCCAGCGACGTCGTCCCGACGACTACGCCCTCGAGCACGACGGCGTAGGGGTTGCCGGTCGCCCACGGGTAGTAGCGGCCGGCGAAGGCGCGGAACGCGTCCACCGAGCCGGGGACACCGGCCGGCCCTCCTCCGTACCCGCCGGCGAACACCTCGGGGCGCGCGATCGCCCGGTGCAGCGGCTCGAGGTGGTCCTCGGTCAGCGGTTCGAGGGCGATGACGCGACCGGTGAGTGTGGTGGGAGGCGGGCGGAGGGCGGAGGTGCTCACCCGGACATTCTGGGGTCGCGTCCTCGGATCGAGGAGTCCAGTCGGCGTGCCAGCATGTGGTCCATGGACAGCTCAGCGATGTTCGAGGCCTCGGCCCGCGCGTTCCTCCGCCTCCTCGAGCGGATCGAGGACGACCAGTGGTCGGCACCCGGACTCGGCGACTGGGACGTCCGCGGGCTGGCCGGCCACACGGCCCGCGCGATCCTGACGGTCGAGACCTACCTCCTCGCGGAGGACCCCGGTCGGCGGACGGTCACCGACGCTCCCGCCTACTACCGTGCGCTCGCGGGGAACGTCGCCGACCCCGCCGAGGTCGCTCGGCGCGGGGTCGAGGCGGGCGCCTGGCTCGGCGAGCGGCCGGGCGACGCCGTCGCGGAGGCGATCGGCCGGGCGACGGCGCTCGTCGCGACGCAGCCGCACGACCGCCTCGTCTCGATCGGCGGTCACGGCATCGAGCTCGGCGAGTACCTGCGCACCCGGGTGCTCGAGCTCGTGGTGCACACGATCGACCTCTCCCGCGCCACCGGGATCCCGCACGCTCTTCCGGGCGAGGCGGTCGAGGCCTGCTGCTCGCTGTCCGGGGCTCTCGCCGCGCGGGCGGGACGGGCGGAGGAGTTCCTGATGGCGATGACCGGGCGGGAGCGGCTCGCCGAGGGGTTCTCGGTGGTCTGACCGCCCGGCCTCGCGCTCAGGCGACGGCGAGCGCCTCGACCGGCGTCACCCTGGTCGCCCTGCGGGCGGGGACGACGGCCGAGACGATCGTGATCACGGTGCCGACGACCAGCACGGCGACCAGGATCGGCACCGGGATCGACGGCGGGACCAGGCCGATCCCGGGCAGCGAGCCGAACACCGCGACCGCGCCGCTCCAGCCGTACCCGATGCCGAGGACGACACCGAGCAGGGCGGCCGCGACGATCATCTGAGCCGCCTCGAGCACCACCATCGAGCGCACCTGGCCGGCCGTGAAGCCGAGGGCCCGGAGGAGCCCCAGCTCGCGCCGGCGCTGCAGCACGCTCAGCGAGAGGGTGTTGACCATCCCCACGGCCGCGAGCACGACCGAGAAGCCGAGCAGGACGCTCATGACGGTCGTGCTGACCGAGATGAACTGCTCGAACGCCGCGTAGGCGACGGGGCTCAACTCGCCCGTCGAGCGCATGATGTCGCCGAAGGTCTCGGCGGCGACCGCGAACATGGTGACGAGCGTCACTCCGATCACGAGGCCGATCACCGCCCTCGCGCTCCTGGCCGGGTTGCGGACGGCGTTCGCGGAGGCGAGGCGCGCGACGGGGCCGCGACCGAACGCCCGGCCGACGAGGGCGGTCAGCGGAGGCAGCAGCACGGGAGCCCCGAGGATCACGCCGGTGAACGACGCCATCCCGCCCAGCAGACCGAGGAGCACTCCCGCCGGGGCGACGAGCCCGACCACCACTCCGCCGGCGAGGAGCGCGGCACCGCCGACGACGAGGACGATCGCGACGACGTTGCGGGCGCGCCTCCCCCGCAGCTCGTCGTAGCGCGGCTCCGCCGAGGAGCCTGCGGCCTGCGCCGGGGCGACCGCGAGGACGCGGCGCGATCCCGACCAGGAGGCGAGCACGTTCGACGCGATCACGGCGAGCATCGGCAGCAGGAGGCCCGGAGACGCCCACGGGTAGACGAAGCGGTCGAGCGCGCCGGTGCGGATCGCGACCTCCGCCGCGCCGATGACCAGCACGATCGCGACCGCGGTGCCGATGACCGCGCCGAGAGCGCCCTGCACGAGGCCCGTCCGCACGATCTCGCCGCGCAGTGAGCGTCCGGAGGCGCCCAGCAGGCGCAGGAGCGCGATCTCGCGGGTGCGTCCCGCCACGACGGTCGAGACCGCGTTGGCCGTGACGACTCCGCCGACGAACACCGCGATGCCGAAGAAGACGACGCCGACCAGCGACAGCTGCAGGGCGACCGACCCGACCTCGTCGAGCCCGGCTGCCGAGAGCGCTGCGACGAGATCGGCGATCACCTGCACCAGGACGCCGCCGAACGCGGCAGAGAGCGCAGCGACGGTGACGATCGCGCCTCCGCCCTGACGCGAGCCCGTGCGCACCCCGCTCACGCCGCACCCTCCATCTCGAGCATGGTGCGCGAGATCTCCTCGGCGCTCATCCCCCGCCGGTCGTCGACGACGACCCCGTCGCGGAGGAAGACGATGCGGTCGGCGTAGGCGGCGGCGATCGGGTCGTGGGTCACCATCGCGATCGACTGCCCGTACTCGCGGGTGGACGTGCGCAGCAGCGCCAGCACCTCGCGGCCCGTGCGGGAGTCGAGATTGCCGGTCGGCTCGTCCGCGAAGATCAGCTGAGGGCGGGTGGCGAGCGCGCGGGCGATCGCCACGCGCTGCTGCTGGCCGCCGGACAGCTCGTAGGGACGGTGGGTGAGGCGCTCGCGCAGCCCGAGCGAGACGATGAGGCGGGCGATCCACTCCTCCTCCTCGGCGGTGATCGCGCGGCCGTCGAGCTCGAACGGGAGGCGGATGTTGCCGCGCACGTCGAGCGTGGGGACGAGGTTGAACGCCTGGAAGACGAAGCCGACGCCGCGTCGGCGGAGCAGGGTGAGCTCGGCGTCGCCCATCGCGGTGATCTCGACGTCGCCGAGGAACACGCGCCCCTCGGTGGCCGTGTCCAGGCCGGCGAGGACGTGCATCAGGGTCGACTTGCCGGATCCGCTCGGGCCCATGACTGCGGTGAACTCGCCGCGCTCGATCGAGAGGGTGACGCCGTCGAGAGCGACGACGGGGGGCGTGCTGCCGTAGAGCTTGCGCACGTTCTCGACGCGCGCCACGACGGTGGAGGTCTGGTTCTGCATGCCTTCGACGCTATGGAGGCGCTGCTGTCGCGCTCGTCGCCCGGTGGTGGTCGTGCCGTCATCCGTTCGGGGGACGGTGCATGGTCCGCTCGTCCCGGGGGCGTTCAGCGAGGGCGGAGCCCTGCGCGGCGCAGGGCGAGCGCCGAGAGCGCCGCGGTGGCTGCGGGGTCGCCCGCGCGCCAGCGAGGGACCGCGTCGGGGTGGGCGGCGAGGATCTCGCCCGGCGACGCCTCCGTGAGGGCGCGCAGCGCCAGAAGCTCGGAGCCGGCCGCCGTGGTGCCGAGCGCCCGGAGCTCGGCGGTCCGCCGAGCGAAGCGCAGGCGCGGACGCAGCCAGAGAACGGCGAGCAGGAGGAGGGGCAGGCCGCCCACCGCGAGACCCGCGACGACGGCGAGCGCTCCGGCGAGCTGCTGCTGGTCGCGTCCTGCGGCCGCCAGCACCGCACCGGCGCCGCTCGCCTCGTCGAACGGCGCCCGCACGGTGTCGCCGAGCAGCGGGATCCCGCCCAGCGTCGAGCCGGCGTCGCTCATCGTCGTCCCGAAGCCGCTCCCCGCGCTCTCGAGCCGGCGCCCGATCTCGGCGAGCCCCGCGATCAGCGACCCCACCGCGATACCGGCCGCGACGGCGATCACCACGACGGCGACCGCGAGTGCGTCGGCCGTGATCTGCCGCGCGCGCACGGCGGGGAGGTCGGCGTAGATCTGCATGCGCCCGATTATCCGGTGCCGTCGTGATCGCTCCCGTCAACAATTCAGGAAGGATTCGTCGGACGGGCCGGAGATCCGGCTGATGTCGTCGCCCTGAGGAAGATCTTCCTGAATTGTTGACGCCTCCCCTCGCCGGTGCCGGAGGTCGGCCCTCCTCAACAGCCCTCCGAAGCCGCCTGACGGTGTCGCGGAGGCCGATCGAGCGCTTCGGCAGGCTCACGGCTTGCGATTCTCGTCCGATGGACATCGAGGCAGAGCTGAGACATCGCGGTGGCATCGCGAGCAGAAGGGCCCTGCTCGACGCCGGTGCCACCGATCGACAGCTGGCCGCCGCCGTGTCCTCCGGCGCCCTCGTTCGCGGGCGACGCGGTTCGTATGCTTCGGCCCTGCTTCCGGAGGCGTCTCTCGTGGCCTTCCGTCTCGGTGGTCGCCTCGCCGCCACGGATGCCGCGGCGTCGCACGGCCTGTGGGTGCTCAGATCGAGTCGACGGCATGTCTGGGTCCCGCACAACGCCTCACGGATGAAGGCGCCCCGCGGCGTCCGCCTGCACTGGGATCCGGAGTGGCCCGATGACGAGATGCTGCGCGTGTCGATCGGCCACGCGATCGTGCAGCTGGGGACCGCGCTCGGCCCCGAGCATCTCCTGGTCGCGCTCGAGTCGGCGCGCGAGAAGCGTCTCGTCCACCGCGACGACCTGGCCCGACTCCGAGACACCTGTCCCGTCCGCCTGCACGCGGCGCTCGCCTTCGCCCGCGACGATGCGGGCAGCGGCCTCGAGACCCTCGCGCGCTGGCGCCTGCACCTCATCGGCGTCGAGGCACGGGCTCAGGTCTGGATCGCCGGAGTCGGCCGCGTCGATCTGCTGATCGGCCGCACTCTGATCATCGAGCTCGACGGCCGCTCCACACACGAATTCGAGAACGACCGCCGCCGCGACCTCCACGCCGCGGTCGACGGATACGTCACCCTCCGGTTCTCGGCGACCCAGGTGCTCACGGCGTGGTCCGAGGTCGAGCGCGCGATCCTCGCAGCGATCGAGCGCGGCCTGCACAGGCTCTGACGACGGGCCGAGCGTCAGCGCTCTCAGTCGAGCAGGTCGTGCAGCACGACGACCTGCTCGCGCTCGGGGCCGACGCCGATCGCCGAGAAGCGGGCGCCGCTCATCGCCTCGAGGGCGAGCACGTAGTCCTGCGCCGTCTGCGGCAGATCGGAGAACTCGCGGCAGCCCGAGATGTCCTCCTGCCAGCCGGGGAACTCCTCGTAGATCGGCTTCGCGTGGTGGAAGTCGCTCTGCGAGACGGGCACCTCGTCGTGGCGCACGCCGTCGACGTCGTAGGCCACGCAGACCGGGATCGTCTCGAGGCCCGAGAGCACGTCGAGCTTGGTCAGGACGAAGTCGGTGACGCCGTTGATGCGCGCCGAGTAGCGGGCGATCGGGGCGTCGTACCAGCCGCAGCGACGCGGTCGCCCCGTCGTGGTGCCGAACTCGAAGCCCTGCCTGCGGAGGTACTCGCCCCACTCGTCGAAGAGCTCGGTCGGGAACGGGCCCGCGCCGACGCGGGTCGTGTAGGCCTTGATGACCGCGATGACCCGCTCGATGCGGTTGGGGGCGACTCCGGAGCCGGTCGCCGCGCCTCCGGAGGTCGCGTTCGAGGAGGTGACGAACGGGTAGGTGCCGTGGTCGACGTCGAGCATGGTCGCCTGACCGGCCTCGAAGAGCACCGTCTTGCCGGCGTCGAGCGCCTGCGCGAGCACGAGCGAAGTGTCGGCGACCATCGGCCGCAGGCGCTCGGTGTACTGCAGCAGGTCTTCCAGCACCTGCTCGACCAGGATCGCGCGGCGGTTGTAGACCTTCACCAGCAGGTGGTTCTTCTGGTCGAGCGCGCCCTCGACCTTCTGGCGGAGGATGTTCTCGTCGAAGAGGTCCTGGATGCGGATCCCGACGCGGTTGATCTTGTCGGCGTAGGCCGGGCCGATGCCGCGGCCGGTCGTGCCGATCTGGCGCTTGCCGAGGAAGCGCTCCGTCACCTTGTCGAGCGTGCGGTGGTAGCTCGTGATGACGTGCGCGTTGGCGCTGACGAGCAGCTTCGACACGTCGACCCCGCGGGCGCTGAGCGCCTCGAGCTCGTGGAAGAGCACCTCGATGTCGACGACCACGCCGTTCGCGATCACGGGGACGACTCCCGGGGTGAGGATGCCCGAGGGGAGCAGGTGCAGCGCGTACTTCTCGTCGCCCACGACGACCGTGTGGCCGGCGTTGTTGCCGCCGTTGAACTTGACGACGTAGTCGACCCGGCTGCCGAGGAGGTCGGTCGCGCGTCCCTTGCCCTCGTCGCCCCACTGGGCGCCGGTGATGACGATTGCTGGCATGGCGTGTCCTTCGCGAGTGGGCGGAGTCGGGGTTCGCCGAGCCTCGGCGGGCCGGCCGGGCATCGGATGCCGCATCCGCGCGACCAGCCGCTCGATTCTAGCGGAGAGGCTCCGCGCGGCGTTCCGAGGGCGTCGCCGGGGACATCGCCGAGCGATGCTCTCGAATGCGAAACGCCCCGTTCACACGCGGCGCATAGGTTCGAACCCGTTCACACTCCACCCATCACGCGAACAGGAAACCGATGCGCCGAATCCGCGCCGCAAGCCTCCTCGCCGTCGCCGCTCTCGGGGCGGCCACCGTCGCCCCGGTGGCGACCGCGGCCACCCTCGACGACGGCGTCGAGCTCACCCTGGTGTCGACGACCGACACGCACGGGCACGTCTACAACTGGGACTACTTCGCGAACGCGCCCTACGAGGGCGAGGACACGCTCGGTCTCACCCGCGTCGGCACCGAGGTCGACCGCCTCCGCGCCGAGAAGGGCGAGGAGTCGGTGCTCGTCTTCGACAACGGCGACGCGATCCAGGGCACGCCGCTCACCTACTACTACGGTCTCGGCGACGGAGCCGCCGGCGTCCTCGCCGACGAGACGACGCATCCGATGGCCACCGCCTTCAACACCATCGGCTACGACGCCCAGGTCGTCGGCAACCACGAGTACAACTACGGGCTCGACATGCTCAGCGCCTACGAGGGCGATCTGAACGCTCCGCTGCTCGGCGCGAACGTCGTCGACGTCGCGACCGGCGAGCCCTACCACGACCCCTACACGCTGATCGAGCGCGAGATCGACGGCGAGACCGTCACCGTCGGCGTGCTCGGGCTGGTCACCCCCGGCGTCCGCGTCTGGGACAAGCAGTACGTGGAGGGTGTCCTGGAGTTCCAGGACATGGTCGAGGCGGCGAAGAAGTGGGTCCCGATCGTCGAGGAGCAGGCCGACGTGGTCGTCGTCCTCGCGCACACCGGTCAGGGCACGGTCGCCGACGCCGACTACGACCCCGCCGACCTCAACGAGGACGTGGTCAACAACATCGCGACCCAGGTGCCCGGCATCGACGTCGTCGTCGCGGGCCACAGCCACCAGGACGTGCCGCAGACGCTCTACACGAACGTCGCGGGCGAGCAGGTCCTCGTGACGCAGCCCTACTACTGGGCGCAGGGCGTGACAGAGGTCACGCTGAACCTGGTGCCCGATGCGGCCGGCGACCTCGAGGTCGACTGGTCGGAGGGAGCGGCGCCGACCGCGGCGCCCGTGTACGCGCGGGACGTCCCGGAGGAGTCGACCGCCGTGCTCGACGCCCTCGCCGAGCAGCACGCCACGACGATCGACTACGTGAACACTCCCGTCGCGGAGTCGGTGGAGGAGCTCTCGGCCGAGACCTCGCGCTACGAGGACACCCCGATCATCGACTTCATCAACAACGTCCAGGCCGAGACCGTCGATGCGGCACTCGAGGGCACCCAGTGGGCCGACGTCCCCGTCATCTCGCAGGCGTCCCCGTTCTCGCGCACCGCCGTCTTCCCGAAGGGGCAGGTCACGATCCGCGACATCGCGGGGCTGTACATCTACGAGAACACCCTGCGCGGAGTCGAGATGACGGGGGCCGAGGTGCGCGAGTACCTCGAGTTCTCGGCGCGGTACTTCGCGCAGGTCGCGCCCGGTGCTCCGTTCGACCCGGCGACGGGGACGAACGCGGTCACCCCCGACCGCCCGACCGGCATCCCCGACTACAACTACGACGCTCTCTCTGGCCTCGACTACGTGATCGACATCTCGCAGCCCGAGGGCTCGCGGATCCGCGACCTCGCGCTCCCCGACGGAACGCCGGTCGCGGATGACGACGTGTTCGTGATGGCGGTCAACAACTACCGGCAGAGCGGCGGAGGCGGCTACCCCGCCGTCGCCGAGGCACCGGTCGTCTACGACGAGCTGCAGGAGATCCGCCAGCTGCTCATCGACTGGGCGAGCGCTCGCGGTGTCATCGACAAGGCCGACTTCTTCGACGCGAACTGGTCGCTGACCTCGGTCGCGGCCGAGGTGCCGGCCGAGCCGGGCACGCCCGCCGAGCCCGGCACGCCGACGGCCGCCCCGACGGAGCAGCCGACCGCCGCGCCGTCGCCCGTCCCGACCACGACGGCCGTCCCGGTCGCCGGCGGCTCGCACTCCGGCCCGCTCGCGAGCACCGGAGTCGAGTCGGGTGCGTTCCTGGGCGGCGCGCTCCTGCTGCTGCTCTCGGGAGGCGCGCTGCTGATCGCGCGCCGCCGCCGCACCGCATAGGGGCACCCGGGGTCGCACCTCCGGCTCGCACGACCACGTTCGGCTCGCAGGATCTCCCGGATCCTGCGAGCCGGACGTCGTTCCACGAGCCGGAGGTGCGCCACGCGTCGCGACCGCCGAGCTCCGGCTGGCACGACCGCATTCGAGTCAGCGAGCCGACCGTGCGGCGGGAGCGGCGACCCGCTCGGTGCCCGTCCGCGTCGGCAGCGGACCGTAGCCGTCACGGACGACGGTGACGACGGCCGCGGCGACCGCCCAGACGATCAGGGCGGCGAGGACGATGAGGAAGACCATGGCGAACTCCTTGAGACTCGGGCGCTGTCTGCGCCGAGTACGACGATCCGCGTAAGACCCCCGGGCCCGCATCGGGCGATCGCCCTATCCCTCCCGAACCGCGTCGTCGCGCGGATCGACGGCCCCGTGCACGCCCCGATCACCGCCCGCGAGCCGCGGAGGAGACCGGAGACGCCCGCGGGCTCAGATCCCGGCGCCGCCTCCGCAGCCGAGATAGGGCGACCGCCCGATGCCCTCGACCCGACTCGCGAGCGAGCCTCTCCTCATCGCCACGATGAGAGGACCGACATGATGCTCAGCGAGTACTCCTTCCCCACCCTCCTGCACGACAGGGAGCGCCGCCTCGACCGGGCGGCCGAGGTCGAGCGCCTGCGCCGCGAGCGCGCACCGCGCCGGCCCGAGCGCCGGCTGCCGGCGCTGCTCCGCCTCCTCCGCCGCCCTGTCCACGCCCGCGCCTGAGGAGGCGGGGGCCGTTCCGGTCGCCGACCCGCGGGAAACCGACACCGCCCCCGCCGCCGGTCCCCCGGTGACGGAGGTCGGTGGCACCATGATGCCCATGCCCCTCCCGCTCGCGCCGACCACCCTCGTGGGGCGCGACGACGACCTCGCCGCGCTCCAGCGGGCCTACGAGCGGATGCTCGTCGACGGCACGCACACGGTGGTCGTCGGCGGCGAGGCGGGCATCGGCAAGAGCCGGCTCGTCGCCGAGTTCGTGCAGCGGCTGCCGCCCGAGGCGCTCGTCCTGCGCGGCCAGTGCGTCGACCTCGACCAGGACGCCCCTCCCTACGCCCCGATCACCGCGCCGCTGCGCGATCTGGCGCGCGTCGTCGGCTCGGACGAGCTCGCCGCTCTGGCGGGTCCGTCGGTCGAGGGGCTGCGCATCCTGCTGCCGGAGCTGCCCGCGAGCGGCGAGCCGGCGGCCGCGGCCCCTCCCGTGCTCGAGGCGGTCACGGTCGCGCTCGAGGCGGCGTCGAGGCTCCGGCCGATCGTGCTGGTCGTCGAGGATCTGCACTGGGTCGACCCGGCGACGATCGGGGTCCTGCGATTCCTGGTGCGCGTCGCGACCGCGGGGCGGATCCTCGTGGTCCTCACCTTCCGGAGCGATCAGCTGCGCCGGGGCGATCCGCTGCGCGCCTGGCTCCCCGAGCTCGAGCGGAGCGACCGGGTGCAGCGGCGCGAGCTCTCTCGGCTCGACCGGCGCGGCGTGGAGGCGATGGTCGCCTCCCTCCGCGGCACGACCGTCGCCCCGCGCGATCTCGCCCTCGTGGTCGAGCGCACGGAGGGAGTGCCGTTCTTCGTCGAGGAGTTCGCACGCGCCGAGGCAGCGACGGTCCCCGACTGCTACCCGGAGTCGCTGCACGACGTCCTCCTCGCCCGCTACGACGGGTTGAGCGAGCCCACGCAGAGGATCCTCCGGACGCTCTCGGCCGGCGGCACCTGCGTCGAGCACGACCTCATCACCGCGGTGCACGGCGACGCCGACGGCGTCGAGACCGCTGCCCGCGAGGCGATCGCCGGAGGGGTGCTCCTCGTCGAGGGCAGCAGCTACAGCTTCCGGCACGCCCTCGTCCGAGACGCCATCCACGACGAGCTGCTGCCCGGCGAGCGGGTCCGCGCGCACACCTGCTACGCCGAGGCGCTCGGGGCGCGGGGGCCGGCCGCCGCCTCCGAGATCTCCTACCACTGGATGGCCGCGCACGACTCCGAGCGCGCGTTCGCAGCCTCGCTGACCGCCATGGCGCACGCCCGCGCGTCCTTCGCCCACGCCCTCGCGGCGCGGATGGGCGAGCGGGCTCTCGAGCTGTGGGAGCAGGCGCCCGCCGAGGCGCGCGGGCGCGACCGGGCCGACCTCCTGGGCTCGACCGCGCACCACTTCCGCGACGCGGGCGAGAGCGAGCGCGCGATCGCGCTCGTCGACGAGGCGCTGGCGAGCGACGGCCTCGAGGCGTCCCGCCGGGCGACGCTCCTGCGCGACAAGGCGTCCTACCTCGCCAACCTCGGTCAGGTCGGCTCCGTCGTCCTGCTGCGCGAGGCGCTCGCGCTCCTCGGGGGCGGCGAGCCGAGCGTGCTGCGCGCCCGGATCCTCGGCGAGCTGGCCGCACGGCTGATGCTCGAGGCCGACCTCGACGAGGCCGTCGCCGTCGCCGATGCTGCGGCGGCCGAGGCGGAGGCGGTCGGGTCACGGGGCAGGAGGAGCGTCGCCACGAACATCCGCGGAATGGCCCTCGTCGAGCTCGGCCGGGTCGAGGAGGGCCTCGCCGAGCTCGAGCTCGCCGGTGAGCTCGCGGGCGACGACGACTCCGCCCGCCTGCGCTACTGGCTCAACCTCTCCGACGCGCTCTCGCTCGTCGGCCGGTTCCGCGAGGCGGTGGCCGCCGCCGAGGAGGGCGCCGAGCACGCCCGACAGCACGGGGTCGCGCGCACTCTCGGCGCGATGCTGATGGCCAACACGGCCGATGCCCTCGCCTCGGTGGGAGAGTGGCGCCGTGCCGAGGAGCTGCTCGACCGGGCGCTGGAGCTCGACGCCCCGCTGGGCTTCGCCGCGCATCTGCAGCGGCGGAAGCTCTGGGCGGTGCTCTGGCGGGGCGACCCGCAGGAGGCGGCGGCCCTGCTCGCGCGGTGGCGCCAGCCCCTCAGCCGGCAGCTGCGCACGGAGCGGCACTCGCTCGTCGGCCTCGCGAAGGTCGCCGGCGCGATCGCGCTCGAGAACGGCGATGTCGGGGCCGCCTGGGCCGAGGTCCGCGACGCGATGGGTCCCGAGCACCGTCCGCTCCCCTCCGCCGATCTGCTCCTGCTCGTCGTCGTCGCCCGCATCGTGGCGACGGCGCGGCGCGAGGCCGTCCCGCTCGTCGATCGCGACGGCCGGCCCGTCGATGCGGAGGCGCGACTGCGCGCGATCCTCGCCACGGCCGCCGGGTGGCCGACCGCCCCGGCGCTCGTCGCGGTGATCGAGGCCGAGCTCGGCGGCGCCTCCGGAATCGGCGACGACCCCGACGCCTGGGCGGCCGCCGCCCTGGCCAACGAGGTTCCGACCGCGCTCGTGCACCTGCTCCCGTACTCCCGGCTCCGCCTCGCCGAGGCGCTGGCCGCTGCGGGCCGGCGCGAGGAGGCGGAGCGGGAGGCGCGCGCGGCCTGCGCCGTGGCCGAGAGCGCAGGGCTCGGGCTGCTCGTCGACGCCGTCGACCGCTTCGAGCGCCGCCTCGGGCACGGCGAGGCGGCTCCCGGCACCGCCCCGCTCGGCACCGAGCCGCTGACGGACCGCGAGCGCCAGGTGCTCGAGCTCGTGGCCCAGGGGCTCGGCAACCGCGCCATCGCCCAGGAGCTCTTCATCAGCGTGAAGACGGCGAGCGTGCACGTCTCGAACATCCTGCGCAAGCTCGGCGCGGCGACCCGCACCGAGGCGGCGTACCTCGCGCGGAGGTCGGCGGGGAGCTGAGCGAGCGCGGTGCGGCCCGCCGCTCGCGGAACCCGAACGGCCTTCCGCGAGCCGAACGACCTCGCGCGACCAGCAGCTGCGCGGGGCTGCCCGCTGCGCTCAGCCCCGAGCCCCGCTCCGACGCGCCCGCCAGGCCGAGAACGCACCCGTCGACCACAGCGCCCACACCACGAGCAGCGGCTGGAAGACGAGCCGGACTGCGCGAGCGGCGTCGGTCTCGAGCCCGAAGGCCGACGTGCGGGTGACGAGCTGCGAGACGTTGCCCGGGAACACCGCCACGAAGAACGCGGCGACCACGACTCCGACGACCACGCGCCACCGGGCCAGCAGCACGAGCGAGAGCCCGAGCACGACTTCGACCACCCCCGACGCGACGACCACGACGTCGGGATCGAACGGGAGCCACGGCGGCACCTGCGCCTGGAAGGACTGCCGCGCGAAGGTCAGATGACCCGCTCCGGCCGTGACGAGCACGAGCCCCAGGAGGATCCGGGCGATCGTGCGCGGGACGGAGCGGCGTCCTCCGTCGGCGGGGGGCGTCGGGGTGGGCATGCCTCCAGTCTGCGCGAGGAACGGCCTCCGGGCGGCGCGCGGCCGGAGGCGGGACGGCCGCGCGGCCCCGTATCCTCGATACCGCGCACCGCGCCCTCCCGTCCGCACACCGTGAAACGAGATCCATGAGCACCCTGCCCCGCCTGATGGCCTTCGACCTCGACGACACCCTCGCCGCCTCGAAGTCCCCCGTCGACCCGGTCATGGCCGATCTCTTCGTGCGGCTGCTGAAGGCCACGGAGGTCTGCATCATCTCGGGCGGGCAGATCGCGCAGTTCCGCATGCAGGTCCTCGACCGCCTCCAGGGCGCCGACCCCGAGGTGCTCGCGAAGCTGCACCTGATGCCGACCTGCGGCACGCAGTACTACCGCTACGACGACGGCGACTGGAAGCAGATCTACGCCGAGAACCTCACCGACGACGAGAAGTCCCGCGCCCTCGCCGCCGTCGAGGAGAAGGCGAAGGAGCTCGGCTACTGGGAGTCCGAGACCTGGGGCCCCATCCTCGAGGACCGCGACTCCCAGATCACCTTCTCGGCCCTCGGCCAGGCCGCGCCCGTGCCGATCAAGCAGGCGTGGGACCCGGACGGCGTCAAGAAGAACACGCTCCGCGAGGCCGTCCAGGCCGTACTGCCCGACCTCGAGGTCCGCTCCGGCGGCTCCACGTCGGTCGACATCACCCGCAAGGGCATCGACAAGGCCTACGGGATGAACAAGCTGACCGAGATCACCGGCATCCCCCTCGACGAGATGATCTTCGTCGGCGACCGCCTCGACCCCGACGGCAACGACTACCCGGTGAAGGCCATGGGCGTCGAGTGCTTCGCCGTCGAGGGCTGGCAGGACACCGCCGCGTACCTCCGCTCCTACGGCATCTGACCCGCGCCGGTCAGCGGTCCTCGTCGAACGAGCCGCTCGCCGTGCCGTCGAGTGCCAGGCGGAGTCGGCGCGGCAGCTTCGCGACGATGATCGCGTGCGACTCCGCCACCAGCTCGAGGAGGAGCCCCTCCTCCACCCGTCCGCCCGCGTCGACGGTCACCCAGTGCCGCTTGTTCAGGTGGTAACCGGGCTCGACCCCGTCGACTCCGGCGACCAGGTGCACCACGTTCTCGGGCAGGGCCTTCACGCTGACGACCGGGCGGCCAAACCGCTCGGACTCGAGCGCGAACACCTTGCCGCCGACCTTCCAGACGCGGGTCTCGGGCCCGAAGGGGTGACTCGCCTCGGCGCCCGGCAGCTCGTTCAGGAGGGTCGTGAGGGCATCGACGTGCATAGCCCCATTCTGCTCGCGGGGCCGAGTCACCGCATCCGGAGGCGCACCCGTCCCGGTCGGTAGACTCGTCCGGTCGTCCGAGCAGCCAGTGGAGCGTCCTCCGCTTTCGGTCGTCCAGGAATCGGGATCGACGCATGCCAGACCCCCAGGCTCCTCCGCGCTCCGCACTCGGGCGGGCGTCGGGCCGGTACGCGCAGGCCTTCGCGCTTCCCGGCTCGCTGGCCTTCTCGTCGTCGGGCTGGTTCGGCCGCTTCCCCAAGGGGAGCCTCGCGATCGGCGTCCTCGTCCTGGTAGCCGACGCCTCGGGCAGCTACGCGCTGGGCGGCGCGGTCTCGGGCACCCTCACGCTCGCCCTCGCTGCGGCAGGTCCGCTCTGGTCGCGCGTGATGGACCGCTGGGGGCAGCGCCGCGCACTCGCGCTGTCGCTGCCGGTACTGGTCGCTGCCTCCCTCGGGCTCGTCACCGCGGTGCTGCTCGGCGCGCCGGTGTGGAGCTGGTTCGCTCTCGCGATCGTCGCGGGCGCCGCCGTGATCGACATCGGGTCCGCCGTCCGTGCGCGCTGGAGCGCTGCGACGTCCGATCCCGCTCTGCGTCACACCGCCTACTCGGTCGAGTCGGTCGCCGACGAGGCCGCCTTCGTCGTCGCGCCGCCGGTGGTGACTCTTCTCGCGTCCCTCGTGCATCCCGCGGCGGGAGTCCTCGTGGGGCTCGCGATCGGCCTCGTGGGCGGCGTCTCGCTGCTCGTCCAGGTCGCGACGCAGCCTCCCCTCGCGAGTGCTCCCGCCGACAGGGCTCAGGCGCGCGTCCGCCTCCCGCTCGGGCTCGTCGGGGTCGTGGCCGTCTTCGCCTCGATCGGCGGGGTCTTCGGCTCGTTCAACGTCGCCGCGATCGCGACGGCGGAGGATGCGGGCGCCGGCGCCGCCTCCGGCCTGCTGCTGTCGGCGTACAGCATCGGCAGCGTGCTCACCGGTGTCGTCGTCGGAGCGGCTCGCCTCCCCGGCTCGCCCCGCTCGCGTTTCGTCGCGGCCGGCGTGCTCTTCGGCGTCGTCGTGCCCGTCCTCCTGCTCGCGGAGTCCCTGCCGATCCTCGCCGTGCTCGCCTTCGTCGCGGGTCTCGCGACCTCGCCGCTGCTCATCACCGGTTCGAGCCTCGTCGAGGCGATCTCGCCCCGTCGCCGTCTCACGGAGGCGCTCGCCTGGCCTCCCACGGGCCTCGCCCTGGGCGTCACCGCCGGCTCCACCCTCGGCGGCCTGGCCGTCGAGTCGGCCGGCACCCAGTCCGGCTTCGCCGTCACCGCCTCCGCCGCCGCCCTCGGCGCCCTCCTGACCGCCGCGACCGCCCTCCTCCTGCGCCGCCGCCCCGCCGCCCGCTGAGGCCGAGCCCCCAGAGGAGCCCGCCCGAAGTCACGGCCCCTCCCCCGGCTCGTGCCGCAGGCACGGCCCCCCTACTGGCTCGTGCCGCAGGCACGGCCCCCTTCCCCGGCTCGTGCCGCAGGCACGGCCCCGCCCCCTCACCAGGAGTGCTGATTAGCGTCCGGTTGCGGTGATCGCAAGGCGGAGGAGGGAGGCGTAGCGGAGCTACGGCGACCGACGACAACGCCGCGAGCGCCGTGACCGGACGCTAATCAGCTCCGAGGATGACGATGGCGGCGGTGGGGGGGAGCGCATCCTCGTGGTACCGCTCGATCTCGGGGATGGCGAGGGGGTCGGCCTGCTGGAGGAAGCTGGTCAGGCGGTCGACCTCGTCGGTCTCGCCGATCGATTCGGCGGCGCGGCGGAGGGCGTAGAGCGCGAGGAGGAAGCCGCGGTTGGGTCCGTGGCGCCAGGGGATCGGGCCCTGTCCGCGCCAGCCGGCGGTGCGGAGGAGGTCGAGTCCGCGGTGGTAGCCGACGCGGGCGTAGGCGTAGGAGGGGAGTGCGGCGTCGATGCCCCAGACGCTGTCGGCGAGGAGGGCCCAGGCCAGGGGCGATCGGGGGTGGGCGGCCGCGAGGGCGGCGAACTCGACGGCTCCCGGGCTCGCGTGCTTGGCGAGGGCCGCGGTGACCGCGGGCTCGTCGGGGAGGAGGGTCGGTTCGGGGCCCAGCAGGTTCTCGCCACTCATGCCCCCAGGCTAACCCGCTCCCCCTGTGCCGATCCGGGGAGCAGCCCTCTCGATCACCCCTCGGTCGGATCGTCGTCCGGTCGTGGTGATGGCAAGGCGGAGGAGGGAGTCGTAGCGGAGCTACGGCGACCGACGACAACGCCGCGAGCGCCGCGACCGGACGACGATCCGCGGATAGCATCGACGCATGGCAACGAACCGCAATGAGGTCGAGTGCTGGCTCACCGACATGGACGGCGTGCTGGTGCACGAGAACAAGGCGCTCCCCGGGGCGCCCGAGCTGATCCAGGAGTGGACGGACACCGGTGTCCCGTTCCTGGTGCTCACGAACAACTCGATCTTCACGCCGCGCGACCTGGCGGCGCGGCTCCGGGCGTCGGGTCTGCACGTGCCGGAGGAGCGGATCTGGACGAGCGCGCTCGCGACAGCCGACTTCTGCGCGTCGCAGATCCCCGGGGGCAGCGCCTTCGTCATCGGCGAGGCGGGGATCACCACGGCCCTCCACGAGGCCGGCTTCATCATGACCGAGACGGCGCCCGACTACGTCGTCGTCGGAGAGACCCGCAACTACAGCTTCGAGGCCATCACGAAGGCGATCCGCCTCATCGTCAACGGCGCCCGCTTCATCGTGACGAACCCGGATGCGACCGGTCCGAGTGCCGAGGGCGTGATGCCCGCGACGGGTGCGATCGCCGCGCTGATCACCAAGGCCACGGGCAAGGATCCGTACGTCGTCGGCAAGCCGAACCCGATGATGTTCCGCTCCGCGATGAACAAGATCGGTGCGCACAGCGAGAACACCGGCATGATCGGCGACCGGATGGACACGGACATCATCGCCGGCATCGAGGCCGGCCTGCACACGGTCCTGGTGCTGACCGGCATCAGTGATCGCGCCGAGATGGAGCGGTACCCGTTCCGCCCCGACGAGGTGCTCAGCGGCGTGCACGAGATGCTCTCGTCGGAGCCGTTCGAGTCGGAGTTCCCGCCGGTCGAGGTCGTCTGAGCCGACCTCCTGCCGGTGAGGGGATCCCGGTCAGGAGTCGAAGCCGACGTGCTGCAGCACCCAGGCGTGCATGGCGACGGCGGCGGCGGCCGACGCGTTGATCGAGCGGGTCGAGCCGAACTGCGTGATCTCGACGACGGCGTCGGAGGCGGCGATCGCCTCCTCCGACAGCCCCGGCCCCTCCTGCCCGAAGAGCAGGACGCAGCGCTCGGGCAGCCGGTAGGTCTCGAGAGGGACGGAGCCCGGCACGTTGTCGATCGCGATCAGCGCCACCTCCTCGTCGGCCGACCACTGCACCAGATCGGCGACGGTCTCGTGGTGCTGCACGTGCTGGTAGCGGTCGGTCACCATGGCGCCGCGCTTGTTCCAGCGCCGACGGCCGACGATGTGCACGCTGCTCGCGCCGAAGGCGTTGGCGCTGCGGACGATCGAGCCGATGTTCATGTCGTGCTGCCAGTTCTCGATGGCCACGTGGAACGGGTGCCGGGTGCGGTCGAGCTCGGCGACGATCGCGTCCATCCGCCAGTAGCGGAAGCGGTCGATCACATTGCGCGCGTCGCCGTGGGCGAGCAGCTCGGGGTCGAGTCGCTCGTCGGCGGGCCACTCCCCCCGCCACGGCCCCACGCCGTTCGTCGTGGCCTCGAGGGAGGCGGAGGGGCCGCTCGCGCCCGGCACCTCGTTCTCGTCCACGAACCGAAACCCTACAGCGGGCCCGACGAACAGCGGGCCCGACGAACGGCGGGCCTGACGACGAGCGGGCCCGACGAACGGCGGGCCTGACGAAGAGCGGGCCCGACGAACCAGCGGGCCCGCTCCGGTCCGGCTGAAGAGCGGGCCGCGAGGACGCGTCAGGCCGACGGCATCCCGTCGAGCGATCCGAGGAGCTCCCCGCCGCCGGCGCGGTCGACGAAGCAGTAGTAGCTGCGCTCTCCTGCGTCCCACTGCTCCTGGGTGACCGGGAACGACCCCGACACCTGGACGTCTCCGTAGGCTCCGGCGCCCGTGACGTCGACGACGCCCGTGGCCTGGCAGAGCGAGGCGACGCTGGCCGCGAGGGCCTCCTGCCCCGGGAACGTCGCGTCGGTCAGCGTGCCCGTGTCGACCATCTCGCCGGAGTGGGCCGTCGCGCAGTCGACGACGGTGAACTCCTCGGCCCAGACCGAGTCGAACGGCTGGAGGCACTCGCCGCCGAGGAGCGCGCTCCACGCCCAGGTGCCCGCGGGGAGCGGCCCGACGGCGGGGATCTCGGCCGTCGGGGCGGCGCTCGGCTCGGGGGCGGGTTCGGTCGTCGCGGCGTCGGTGGTCACGGGGGCCGCGGCATCGTCGGACGGGCCGGTGGCCGAGCCGACCGCGATGCCGATCGCGAGGAGGGCGGCCAGCACGAGCACCGCTCCCGCAGCGATCAACCCGATCAGGAGCCGGCGCCGGCTCCTCGCCCGCCCCTGAGGAGGACCGGTCAGGCTGGTGACCGAGGGGACGGACGCGGCGGTCGCGGCGGCCGTCGTCGTCTGCGAGGCGTCTCGGCCGCGCGGCACCGCCTTGCTGCGAGGCGCCGCCTGGGCGCGAGGCGCCGTCGGACCGCCGGTCGCGGCCTTGCCGCGGGACGACCCCTTGCCGCGGGGCGACTCCTTGCCGCGGGGCGCGGGCGCGTTGACGTGCGCCGTCGCGGCGGCCGTGCGGAACGGCGCCTCGGGCTCGGCCGCCGGAGCAGCACCGACGTCGTCGCCGTCGTCGGCGGGAGGATCGGTCTCACCCGGGCCGTCGGCGTCCGCCTCGGCCGTGGTCGGTTCGAGGTTCCAGGCGTAGGCGCCGGCGGTCTCGCGCCACAGCTCCTCGTCACCGCCGTCGTCCTCCGGCTCGTCCCGCGGGGCGACGACGTCCTCCCAGACCGGAGGCTGGTCCCAGCCGCTGCGCGGATCGGGCCAGTGGTACACGGCGCCGGGCTCCGGCTCGGGCTCCCGGGGGGACGGCGGGGTCGCGCCCTCGGGTCGGTCTCCGCGCGGCCGCTCCTGAGCGGCGCGCAGCCCGCTCGGCGCGGAGGGCAGGTCGGCCGGCGGCTCGGCCGCGGCGAGGGGCGGGCGAGTGGCCGGCGGCTCGGCGACGACGGGCGACGCGGCGCGGGGCGACCGGGGCGCGTCGGGCGCGACCACGGGCGACGACGCGGCACGGGATTCGCCGGACTCCTCGTCGTCGACTCGTGCCAGCGGATCCGAGGTGGGGGACTCCGAGAGCGCCGGATCAGAAGGTTCGGGCTCAGAAGGCGTGGGATCAGAAGGGGTCGGTGCAGAAGGGGTCGGCGCAGAAGGGGTTGGCGCAGAAGGCTCCGGCTCCTCGGGCTCGGACCGAGAGGCCGCCGGCTGCTCCTGATCGGACGGCTCCGTGATCGGGTCGGCGGTCGGCACCGCCGTGGATGCGGCACCGCCGCTCCGAGGGTCCGGTGCGAGCTCGACGGGCTGCTCCGCCGCGGAGGCGTCCACCGGCTCGTCGGGCTCGGAGCTCGACGCCACGTCGCCGACAGGAGCGGCGGCCGCCCGCGCCTCGCGGGAGCCACGGGGTCGGGCCGCTTCGGGGTCGACGGTGATCGGTGCCGCCGGCCAGCGGCCGAGGGTCGATGACCGCGGCGGCTCCGCGGGCGACGCCTCCTCGGTGGGACGGGCGGACGAGGGCTGCGAAGGGGCAGCGGCGACGGAATCGTCCGCTACCGAGCCCCCGCTGCTCGCCTCGGGGTCGGCAGCGACATCCGACGGAACGTCGGTCTCCGCCGCTGAGTCGGTCTCCGCCGTCTCGGCGCCCCGGCCGTCCGCCGGAGTCGCCGCGGTACCCGAGTCGTCCTCCGGAACACTGGGCTCCGGCCGGACCGGAGCCGGACGCGGCGCGTCGAAGATGCTCTTGAGACGGCCGCCGCTCAGCTGCTGCAGCAGCCAGTCGCTGCCGCCGATCTGCCGCTCGGGCTCGCGGGGACGGCCGTCGGCCCCGGAGTGCTCGCCGCGCTCGCGGCCGTCGTCGTCGGTCATCAGCTCAGGCCGAGGTCTGCCAGCCCGATCGCGGCGAAGTAGGGGTAGCCGGCTCCCTCGATGATCTCGCGGGCGCCCGTCGCGCGGTCGACGACGACGGCGACGCCGGCGATCTCGGCGCCGACCTTCAGGAGCGCCTCGATCGCCGCGAGCGGGGAGCCTCCGGTGGTGGACGTGTCCTCGACGACGACGACCCGCTTGCCCGCGAGGTCAGGGCCCTCGACCTGGCGTCCGCGCCCGTGGTCCTTCGGCTCCTTGCGGACGACGAAGGCGTCGTAGGAGAGACCGCGGGCCACGCCCTGGTGCAGGATCGCCGCCGCGATGGGGTCGGCCCCCATCGTCAGCCCGCCGACGGCGTCGACACGCTCGATCGGTGCAATGAGATCGAGCATGACCTGGCCGATGAGGGGGGCGACGCGGTGGTCGAGACTGACGCGCCGCAGGTCGACGTAGTAGCTGGCCTTCTTGCCGCTCGTCAGGGTGAAATCCCCGTGGAAGACGGCGTCGGAGCCGATGTACTCGATGAGCTGCTGGCGTGCGTCGTTCACGCGCCCACTCTACGGTGCGGTCCCCGCGGCATCCGGGAGCCCCGCGGGCGCGGTCCGACCCTGCGCGTCGTCGCCTCCCCCGCGGAACTGCGTCATGTAGAGCTCGTAGTAGGCACCGCGGCGTTCGAGCAGCGCCTCGTGGGCGCCCTGCTCGACGATGCGGCCCGACTCCATCACGAGGATCGTGTCGGCGTCGCGGATGGTCGAGAGGCGGTGGGCGATGACGAACGACGTGCGGTCGGTGCGCAGCGCGTTCATCGCGTGCTGCACCAGCAGCTCGGTGCGGGTGTCGACCGACGAGGTCGCCTCGTCGAGGATGAGCAGCGACGGGTTGGCGAGGAAGGCGCGCGCGATCGTGATCAGCTGGCGCTCTCCGGCCGAGACGCTGCCTCCGTCGGCGTCGAGCACGGTGTCGTAGCCCTCGGGGAGCTGCTGCACGAAGCGGTCCACCATCGTCGCGCGAGCGGCGGCGGCGATCTCGTCGTCGGTGGCGTCGAGGCGGCCGTAGCGGATGTTCTCGCGGATCGTGCCCTGGAAGAGCCACGCGTCCTGCAGCACCATGCCTACGCGCGAGCGCAGATCGCCGCGGGCGAGACGGGTGATGTCGACGCCGTCGAGGAGGATGCGCCCGCCGGTCAGCTCGTAGAACCGCATCACGAGATTGACCAGGGTGGTCTTGCCCGCACCGGTCGGGCCGACGATCGCGACCGTCTGCCCCGGCTGCGCCGAGAACGAGAGGTTCTCGATCAGGGGCTGCTCGGGGTCGTACGAGAACGAGACGTCCTGGAACTCGACGTGCCCGTCGGTGCGCTCGGGCAGCGACTCGGTGGCGGTCTCGGGCTCCTGCTCGTCGGCGTCGAGCAGCTCGAAGGTCCGCTCGGCCGACGCCACGCCCGACTGCAGCATGTTGGCCATGCTCGCGAGCTGGGTGACGGGCTGGGTGAACTCGCGCGAGTACTGGATGAAGGCCGTCGCGTCACCGAGGGTGAGCTGCCCGGAGGCGACGCGCAGCCCGCCGACCACGGCGATGAGCACGTAGGAGAGGTAGGACACGAAGGTCATCGCGGGCATGATCATGCCCGAGACGAACTGCGCCCCGAAGGAGGCGCTGTAGAGGCTGTCGTTGCGGCGGTCGAACTCCTCGAGCATCTCGCGGTCGCGGCCGAAGGCGCGCACGATCTCGAGACCCGAGAACGTCTCCTCGATGTGCCCGTTGAGCGCTCCCGTGTTCTTCCACTGCGCGGCGAAGAGCTTCTGCGAGCGTGCGCCGATGACTCCCGCGATCACGCCCGAGAGGGGGATCGAGATCAGCGCGATGAGCGCCAGCTGCCACGAGACGATGAACATCATCGCCGCGATGCCGATGATCGTCAGCACCGACTGCACGAGCTGCGAGAAGGCCTGCTGGAGCGCCGTCTGGATGTTGTCGACGTCGTTCGTGACCCGAGACATCACGTCGCCGCGCTGCCGCGTGTCGAAGTAGCGCAGCGGGAGGCGGTTGAGCTTGGCCTCGATGTCCTGCCGCAGCCCGTAGACGACGCGCATCACGAGCCCGTTGAGGATGAACCCCTGCGCCCACATCAGGACCGAGGCGACCACGTACATCAGCAGCACGATGAGGATGAGGCGCCCGAGCACGACGAAGTCGATGCCCTGGCCGGGCACGATGTCGGTCTTGGCGAGCATGTCGGCGTAGGTGCCGTTGCCCGAGGCGCGCTGCTCGGCGATTATCTGCTCGAGCGGCACACCGGCGGGCAGCTGCGAGCCGATGACCCCGTTGAAGATGGTGTCGGTCGCCTGCCCGAGGATCTTCGGGGCGATGACCGTGAGGACCACCGAGGCCGAGACCAGCACCACGACGAGGATCATCCGCGCCCGCTCGGGACCGAGGAGGCTGAACAGCCGCTTGGCCGACGGCCAGAAGTGCTGGGCCTTGCGGGCGGGCGGCCCGTCGCCGAACATCCCGCCGTCGGCCTCCCCCGGCTCGAACTCGGGATCGAGCGAGTCCTGCTCCGGCGGCTGCTCCGCCGTGGTGTCGCGTACGCGGGCCATCTCAGGCCACCCCTTCCACGCTCAACTGGGATTCGACGATCTCGCGGTAGGTCGCGTTCGTCTCGAGGAGCTCGTCGTGCGTGCCGCGGCCGACGATCCGGCCGGCGTCGAGCACGACGATGCTGTCGGCGTGCCGGATGGTCGACACGCGCTGGGCGACGATGATGACGGTCGCCTCGGTGGTGGCGTCGGCGAGGGACTCGCGCAGGCGCGCGTCTGTCGCGACGTCGAGCGCCGAGAACGAGTCGTCGAACAGATAGACCCGCGGGCGGGCGACGAGCGCCCTCGCGATGCACAGGCGCTGACGCTGACCGCCCGAGACGTTCGTGCCGCCCTGCGACACCGGCTCGTCGAGGCCGCGCTCCTTGGCGCGCACGAAGTCCTCGCCCTGGGCGATGCGCAGCGCCTCCCACAGCTCGGCATCGGTCGCATCGGGACGGCCGAAGCGGAGGTTGGAGGCGATGGTGCCCGAGAACAGGTAGGGGCGCTGGGGGACGAGCCCGATCACCCGGGCGAGCTGCGCCCGATCGAGGGAGGCGACCGGCACGCCGTCGATCGTCACCGAGCCCTCCTGCGGGTCGAAGAGGCGCGGGACGAGCCCGAGCAGGGTCGTCTTGCCCGCTCCGGTGGAGCCGACGATCGCCGTCGTGCGGCCGGGCTCGGCGACCAGGTCGAGTCCGGAGAGGACCGGTCGCTCGGCGCCGGGGTACCCGAACGTGACGTTCGAGAACTCGACGCGGCCGACGGTCGGCGCGACCGCTCCCCCGACCGGAGTGGTCAGGCTCGTCCGTGCGTCGAGCACCTCCTGGATGCGCTCGGCGCAGACGACCGCCCGGGGGATCATCATGACCATGAAGACGCCCATCATCACCGCGGTGAGGATCTGCAGGAGGTACTGGAGGAACGCCGTGAGCGAGCCGATCTGCATCTGGCCCGCCTCGATGCGCTGACCGCCGAACCAGAGGACGGCCGCCGTGGCCAGGTGCAGGATCATCATGATCGCCGGGAACATCAGGACGAAGATGTTGCCGACCTTGATCGAGACCTCGGTGATCGCGGCGTTCGCGCGGCGGTAGCGCTCCGACTCGAACGGTTCGCGCACGAACGCCCTGACCACGCGGATGCCCGTGATCTGCTCGCGCAGCACCCCGTTGATCCCGTCGATGCGGTCCTGCATGAGGCGGAACAGCGGGAGGAGCAGGAAGACGAGGATCCCCACGACGAGGAAGAGGACGGGGACCGAGACCCAGACGAGCCACGAGAGCCCCGCGTCCTCGCGCAGCGCGAAGATGATGCCTCCGACGCACATGATCGGCGCCGAGACCATGAAGTTGAGCGTCATCAGCACGAGCATCTGCACCTGCTGCACGTCGTTCGTGCCGCGGGTGATCAGGGTCGCGGTGCCGAAGCCGCCGACCTCGAGCCCGCTGAGCGAGTCGACGCGGCGGTAGACGTCGCGACGGAGGTCGCGGCCGACCGCCATCGCGGTGCGGGCGCCGAAGTAGACGCCTCCGATCGCCGTGACGACCTGCACGAGGCAGACGCCGAGCATGGTCACGCCGGTGGCCCAGATGAAGTCGGTGTCGCCCGTGCCGATGCCCTGATCGATGATCTCGGCGTTGAGGCTCGGCAGGTAGAGCGCGGCGAGCGTCGAGACGAGCTGCAGCACGACGACCGCGACGACCCACCGGGTGTAGGGCTTCGCGTAGGACGACGCGAGACGGAGCAGGATCATGGAGTCCTCCGGGCGGGAACGAGCGGGGAGCGGGCAGCCGCGGAGCGGCTGGCGCGGGACGACCGGGGCGGCGGTGCGGGTCGAGCGGCACGGAGGCACGCGCCGTTCGACGACGGCGCTAGTCAACCATCGACCACCGACATCGGTTCCGCAATGCGCCACCCGAGTGATCCCGCTCGTCGGCGCGTCCCGCAGCAGGGCGGCCACGTCGGCCGCGGAGACCCCGCGCAGCGAACGTGTCGGCGGCGGCTCCTACACTTCCAGGATGCGCATCGCCACCTGGAACGTGAACTCCATCCGCGCCCGCACCGGGCGCGTCGTCGACTGGCTGGTGCGCGAGGACATCGACGTCCTCGCCATGCAGGAGCTGAAGTGCAAGCCCGAGCAGTTCCCGCACGCGGCGTTCGCCGACGCCGGCTACCACGTCGAGATGGTCGGCTTCAGCCAGTGGAACGGCGTGGGCATCGCCTCCCGGCTGCCGATGGAGGACGTGGCCGTCGGCTTCCCCGGGATGCCCGGTTTCGCGAAGGCCCCGTCCGAGGACGGCACCCTCCCGCCCGAGGCGCGGGCGATCGGCGCGACGGTCGACGGCGTGCGGGTCTGGAGCCTCTACGTGCCCAACGGCCGCGCGGTCGGCGACCCGCACTGGTACTACAAGCTCGAGTGGTTCGCCGCGCTCGACGCGAGCACCCGCGAGTGGCTCGCGGCCGAGCCCGATCTGCCGCTCGCCCTCATGGGCGACTGGAACGTCGCGCCCCTCGACAGCGACGTCGGCGACCCGACCCTCGGCCCCGGATCCACGCACGTCTCGCCCGAGGAGCGCGCGGCCTTCGCCTCCTTCGAGGCGGCGGGACTGCGCGACGTGGTTCGCCCGCTGGTGCCGGACGGCTACACCTACTGGGACTACAAGCAGCTGCGCTTCCCGCGCAACGAGGGTCTGCGCATCGACTTCGTGCTGGGGTCGCACGCCTTCGGCGAGCTCGTCACCGGTGCATCCATCCACCGCGACGAGCGCAAGGGCGACGCGCCCAGCGACCACGTCCCCGTCGTCGTGGACCTCGATCTCGAGACCACGCTCGACGACGACCGCCCGATGATCTTCTGACCGTGGCCGCGTCGAAGAAGAAGCCCGCTGCCGCCCGTCCCGCGGCGAGGCGGCCGCCCGCCGCGCAGCCCCGCGACGAGTTCCGCACGGAGGCGTACCGCTCGGTCCGCGAGACGTTCGAGGCAGGCCGCCCCCTCCGCCGCCGCTGGGATCTCGTGCTCTCCATCCTCGGCTGCCTCGCCCTCGGGCTGCTCTGCGTCGTCCTCGGCTACCTCGCCGCCGTCCTCGCGGTGTTCCCCGCGCAGTGCGAGGGGCAGAACATCGCGTGCGACTTCGACCGCATCGACTGGGGCGTCTCGATCGCTCTGATCGGCCCCCCGGCCCTCGCGCTGATCGCCATCGGCGTGACGATCGTGCGCTACCTGGTCGGACGCCGCGTCTTCTGGATCCCGGTGGTCGGCTTCGTCCTGTGCGTCGGAGCGGCGTTCCTCGCCTCCTGGCTCGTCACGAGCTCGATCCCCGGGTCGGCGCTGGTCTAGACCCCCGGCCGCCGATCAGCCGGCGCAGCTCGGGTCGTCCTCGAGCAACACGTCGGTCTTGTTGATCATCGGGGTGACCCGCACCGACTGCTCGCCGAACCCGGTCGTCGCGCCGGCGCTGAACGACACCGTCGCCGTGTCGGACTGCCCGGGAGAGAGTCGGAGCGAGAGCTTCACGACGGGCCGCCCGAGATCGTCGGTCGTCGACTCGACCCCGCCGAGGCCCCCGGCCCAGCTCGCGCCGCCCACCGTCGCCGTCGTGCCGGGAGGCCCGTAGACGTAGACGTTCGTCACGAAGTCGCCGAGCGGGAAGCGGTTCCCTCCGTTCGCCGCGACGTACTTCGGGAGCGTCCGCGCCACCTTCTCGGAGATCGTGTTGGTCAGCGTCACCTGCGTCGAGAAGGTCGCTCCGGAGGCGGCGCAGCGGTTCGCGCTCGACTGCGTCACCGCCGTGTCGAGGTAGTAGTCCATCTTCGAGCCGATCGAGGCGTCCTGGAAGTACACGCCCGTCGCCGTCGTGTCGGCGTTGTCGGTGGGCAGGACTCCCGCGATCGGCGTCGGCGCGAGGAGCGCCTGCTCGTCGGCGTCGGTGCTGTAGGCGAGGATCCGGTACTCGCCGACCGCCTTCACGATCGCCGGGAGCATCGTCGTGGGCTCCATGTCGCCGCCCAGGATCTTGCCGAGGATCGTCGCACTCGCCTCCGAGAAGAAGAGGTCGGTCTGGTCGGCGACCGTCGCCTCCGGGTAGCGGAAGTAGACCTGGTTGAGGAGGGTCGAGACCGTGTTCTCGCGGGTCAGCTCCGTGCCGTCGGTCAGCGTCACCGGGCCGGTGGACTCGAGGAGGTAGGAGAGCGCGACCGGGTCGATCGCCATCACGCCGTCGATCTTCTGGTCGGGGAACTTCTGCGCCCAGAACTGCGTCGCGATCGAGGCGGCGGTGGGGAAGTCGGGGCGGCTTGTCGAGACATTGAAGGTGGAGGCCAGGTTGGCGCCGAAGGTGTCGAGCGCGCTCTGATCGACGCTGACCGACTCCAGGCCCCGGAAGTCTCGACTCGAGAGCTGCTCGCCGATCGAGATGGCGCCGTTGTCGACGATCAGCTGCATGACCGAGGAGGCGCCGCCTCCGAGTGCCTGCGCCTCGGCCAGGTTCTGGAAGAGCACGAGGTAGGTGCGCCGCCCGCTGGCGCCCAGGGCGTCGGGGAGGATCGTCGTGAGCGGCTCGACCTGGTCCATCGCCTTCGTGGCGGTCTCGAGCTGCGGGGCGAAGGAGTCGATCGCGTCGGCGACCTGCGGCACGAGCGCTCCGCGGTCGATCCCGTCGACGCGGGTCTGCGCCGCGTCGACGACTCCCTTGGCGACGGTGATCTTCTCGGAGAGGTCGGTGATCGCCGCGAGGTCGACCTTGCCGTCGACGGGCTTGAGGATGTCGAGCGACGTCGACGAGAGCGGCGTGACGATCTTGCCCGACACGTCGTCGGCGATCTCGGTCGCGGCGCGGACGGCCGAGAGGTTGGGGCCGAGGAAGGGGACGATCTCCATCACGCGCCACACCGGATCGTCGGTCTGCTCGCGCGCGTCACCCGTGAGGGTCGCGATCTGCGCGGCGGTGGACTCGGCGCCCGCGGTGTCGAACCCTGTCAGCTGGTCGGCGACCTGGGAGACCAGGGGGATCGCCGAGGTGAGCTTCGCGCGCACCGTCATCGCCTTCTCGTACGTCTGGATCGCGAGGAACACGGCGACGACCGCGCCGATCACGAGGACGACCAGGATCGTCAGCGTGATCCAGAGGCCGCGGCGGCGACGCGGTCGCCCGGAGGCGCGGCGAGAGGAGGTCGTCGTGGTGCTCATTCGAGAGAGCCTAAGCGACGGCGTGTGGCGCCGGGTCGGGTGCCGCACCGCATCCTCAACCCAGGAGGAGGGACACCGCGATCAGCACGGGCACGGCCGCGACGGTGGTCACCAGGGCGGTGTCGCGCGCGACGGCGACGCCCCGGTCGTAGCGGGAGGCGAAGTTGAAGATGTTCTGCGCGGTGGGCAGCGCCGCCGTCACGGTGACCGCGAAGAGGTGCTCGGCATCGAGCCGGAACGCGTAGTGGCCGAGCAGGTAGGCGGACGCCGGCATGACCAGCGCCTTCAGGACGGAGGCGACGATGACCTCGATCCTGGCCGGCCCCGCCTCGAGCGGCCTCTGGCCCCGCAGCGACATCCCGAACGCCATCAGCACCAGCGGGATCGACGCGTTGCCGATGATCGAGAAGGGCTCGAGCACCGGCGCGGGGAGCTGCACGCCGGTCACCGCCACCAGCAGCCCGAGTCCGGAGGCGATGATCATCGGGTTCCGCAGCGGCTGCGTCAGGATCGAGCCCACCGACGCCCGTCCGCTGGTGGAGATGTCGAGCACCGTGAGGACGGCGGGCGCCAGGACGAGCAGCTGCAGCAGGAGCGTCGGCGCGACCCACTGCGGGTCTCCGAGCACGTAGATGGCGACCGGGAGTCCGATGTTGTTGGCGTTCACGTAGGCCGACGAGGCGGTGCCGATGACCGTCTCGGGCACCGGGCGGGGGAAGAACAGCCGGGAGGCGAGCACGTAGAGGACCGCGACGACCGCGACCGAGCAGAGCGACACGAGCAGGAAGGAGGAGAACAGCACCGACACGTCGGCCTTCGCGAGCACCGTGAACAGCAGAGCCGGGGTGGTCACGAAGAAGGCGATGCGCGAGAGCACGGCGCGCCCCTCCGGCGGCACCAGCCCGAATCGGGCGATGAGGTAGCCGACGGCGATGACCACTCCGATGATCGCGAATCCGGTGAGCACGCCCTCCGTGGTGTCCTCCGTCGGTCGGGGGAGCCGATCGGTTCCCTGCGGTGGAGCGAGTGCGGGATGCCGCACGCCTCCAGCCTAGGGAGTCCCGGCCGTCGCAGCGGGAGGCGGAGAGCCGTTGCATCGGACGAGGGGGCGGGCCTACCGTGGCCGCATGCCGCATCTCGACGTCCCCGGCGCGAGCCTCCACTGGGAGGCGGACGGCCACGCCTCCGCGCCCGCCCTGCTGCTCGTGCACGCGGGCATCGCCGATCTGCGCATGTGGGATCCGGTCGTCCCCGCGCTCGCCGAGGACCACCTCGTGATCCGGTACGACTCGCGGGGCTTCGGCGGCAGCCGCACCGACGACGTCGACTTCGACGAGCGCGCCGACGCCCTCGCCGTGCTCGAGCACCTGGGCGTCGAGCGGGCGAGCGTGATCGGCTGCTCGCGCGGCGGCTCCCTCGTTCTCGATCTGACGATCGCGCACCCCGACCGGGTGTCGGGTCTCGTCACGATCTGCCCGGGGGTCGACGGCTTCCCGTACGCCGATCTGACCGAAGAGGAGGATCGGCGCTTCGACGAGATCGACACCGTGCTGAAGTCGGGCGACCACGAGCGCGTCGCGCGCATGGAGGCGGAGCTGTGGGCCTTCGGGCCGGACCGCGACGAGTCCTCGCTCGATCCCTCGTTCGTCGAGACGGTCCGCGAGCTCGCCACGGGCCGCCGAGGGCACGAGCACGAGAAGCCGCGGCCGATCGATCTCGACCCGCCCGCCTACGAGCGCGTCGTCGACATCGCCGTGCCGACGCTCGTGATGGTGGGCGCGCACGACATCTCGGAGTCGTTCCCCGTCTACGAGTACCTCGCGACGGCGATCCCCGGGGCCTCCGGCGCCGTCTTCGAGACCGCCGCGCACCTCCCGAGCGTCGAGAGGCCGGAGGAGTTCCTCTCGGTCCTCCGGCCGTGGCTCGCCGAGCACGGGATCTGAGCCGCAGCCCGACGGTCCCGCTCTAGGCGACTTCCGCCAGATCGAACGCCCAGTCGCAGTAGAGGCTCGGCGGCTCGCCCTGCTCGACCACGTCGACGCGATCGAAGCCGACCTCGACGCAGAGCGCGCTGTCGTCCTGGTCGTCCGCGCGGACGAACGCGTGCACGAAGCGCGGCACGGGGAACTCCGCCGCCTCTTCGAGCAGCAGCCGCACCGCCCGCGCCGCGACGCCGCGCGCGCGAGCCTCGGGATCGAGGCTCCAGGTCGTCTCGTAGGCGAGGACACCGCGAGAGTGTCCGTACCAGTAGCCGATGGAGCCGACGCAGTGACCGTCGAGCTCGATCGCGTAGAAGAACTCGGTTCCCTCGGCCCAACCGCGCAGGTAGCGGTCGTGCAGGAGGCGGACCTCGTCTTCGTTCCCGAGACCCGGTTGCGACTGCGCGGAGATGCTGCGGAGCGCTGCGGCGTCCACCTGCGGCCAGGGCAGGAGGCGGAGGGTCTCGGACTGCTGATCGATGCTGACTGTTCTGTGGTCGCTTCCGGGTTCGGGTCCCGTCACGCGCTCCGATCCTCTCTCTCAGGATGGCTCGTCGATCGCGCCTCTCCGCCAGGTTCTTCGGAGTCTGCGCTCGATCGGATGGCCGCACTCGGGATGCGGCCTCGATATGTCGCCCCATCCTCGACCCCAGCGCTGGGGCCTCGCAGGGCTGTCATCGAACTTAGCCCCGGAAGGGGGGTCCTAACTGCGAAAGCCCTGGTCAAGGGCTGGCCGACTCGTCCACGCCCTCCCACGGCGGAGTCGTGCGCGGTACCACCCGGGCTCGCCGGAACGCTCCGGTCGAACGCAACACACCTGCGCGTCCGCGCCCGTACGCTCTGAGTCGGGTCGTTTCCGACCCGTTCCACCCGGGATCACGAGCGTGAGGAGGATCACCATGTCGCAATTCGTGCAGAGCACAGTCGTCGGAGAACCCGAGGTCGTCGAGGACGGCATCGAGACCTCCTCGGCCTGGCGGGCGCTGAAGGCGGCTGTCGAGGCGCTGCAGCCGATGCAGTCACAGGACGGCTCGCTGGCCGACGCCGCGCGCCTCCCGGAGGCGAGGGCCGAGGTCGAGCGGATCGCCCTCGGGATCCGAGCGCTCGCGCCCGCGTTCCCGCACGACTCCGGCTATCTCGGCGCCCTCGTCGCAGATCTCGAGCGCTGGAGCGCGGAGGGTCTCGGCGTACCCGACTTCCTCGACTCGCTCCAGGCGTTCCAGCCCCAGCTCGAGCGCGTCGACGGCCGGAGGCACCTCGTGGTCTTCCCGATGTACACGCAGAACGGCAGCCGCGACCGCCACGTCGAGGCCGTGCTCGTCGAGGTCGTCTGGCCCCGCTTCGTCGCGGAGCTCGAGGCCGGCGACTACTCGAACGCGATGTTCGTCCCCGTCCGCTTCGTCGACTTCACCGCCGGCTACGACACCGACAGCGCGGTGCTCTTCCCCGAGACGGTCGCGATGCGGGCCGTCCCCTCGTTCACCTGGGGGGCGATCTTCGCCGACCGGGAGGCGGCGCGGTTCCGCCGCGTCGTCACCGCCGCCGCCGAGATCACCCGCCTCGAGCTGCCGGAGGACGCGCAGCGCCTGCTCGCCGATCAGCGGCTGGCGGAGGAGTCCTTCGTGATGTGGGACCTCATCCACGACCGTACCCACATGCGCGGCGATCTTCCCTTCGATCCGTTCATGATCAAGCAGCGGATGCCGTTCTTCCTCTACTCGCTGGAGGAGCTGCGCTGCGACCTCACGGCGTTCCGCGAGGCCGTGGCGATCGAGCGGAGGCTCGCCCTGGTCGACGGGCGGAGCGGGGAAGAGGAGGCGCTCGCCGAGCGCGCCCGTTTCGTGCAGTACGCGATCCTCTTCGACCGGATCTTCCGCTTCCCCCTGACCGGAGGGCGCGTGCGGAACTACGACGGCCTGGGCGGGCAGCTCCTCTTCGCCTGGCTGCACCAGCGCGGCGTGCTGCACTGGACCGACACCCGGCTCGCCTTCGAGTGGGAGAGCCTCGCCGACGTCGTGGTCGCCCTCTCGGACGCGATCGACGAGCTCTACTGGCGATCGATCGATCGCCCGAAGACGGCGCACTGGCTGGCCGCCCACGCGCTGATCGCGTCGGTCCTGACGCCGCACCCCGCGTCGGCGTGGGCCCGCGGGCTGCCCGACGAGGTGCTGCTCGGGGCCCCGCGCGGCCTCACCGACGCGGTGCTGGACGACGAGTTCCCGCTGTCGATGTTCTACGAGGCCCTCGGCAAGAAGATGGGCGACGTCATCGCCTCGACGGCGGGCATCACCGGACGAGGCTGAGGGCGGGGGTCTCGATACGCCGCTGCGCGGCTGCTCGACCAGCAGGCAGGGCGCGAGACGCCGCTGCGGCGTATCGGGACCGACCTCCGACGTCACCTCCGCCCCGCCGCCCGACGGCCGTCGGATAGCGTGGACACCATGTCCCAGAGCACCGCCGCCGCCGACCCGTTCGACGACGGCTGGTCGAGACGCCCGCCGGGCCGCGTCAACCACCTCCGCGACGCGATCGGAGCGGCCGTCCTCCTCGTCGCGACCCTCGCCTCCGTGGCGCTCTACACCTCAGCGGGGTTCCCCGACGCCGCACATCCCTTCGTGAGCGCCCTGTGGGCAGTCGGGATGACCCTCCCGCTCGCGCTGCGGAGGAGGTTCCCCGCGACGGTCGCGATCGCTCTCGCCGTCGTCTACACGCTCGGCCTGATCCTGCAGGTCCCGGAGTCGCTGTTCAACCAGATCTGCCTGTTCCTCGCCATCTACACCGTGGGAGCGTGGGGGCGGAACCGCCGCGTCGCCCTCGCGGTCAGGATGGTGATCGCGGTGGCGATGCTCGGCTGGGTCGTGAGCTCGATCGTGACGGGCGACTGGATGGGGCGGACGGTGCCCACCTCCGACTCCGACGGCGTGCTCTCGCCCTACATCGCCGAGTCGGCGCTCGTGCTGCTCGTCAACCTGCTCTACTTCGGCAGCGCCTACGTCTTCGGCGAGGCCTCGTGGCAGTCGGCGCGGCGGCTCGAGGCGCTCGAGGCCCGCACCGCCGAGCTCGACGACGAGCGCGAGCGCTCCTCGCGACAGGCGGTGACGTCGGAGCGCCTGCGGATCGCGCGCGAGCTGCACGACGTCGTCGCGCACCACGTCAGCGTGATGGGAGTGCAGGCGGGAGCCGCCCGCCGCGTCCTCGCGCGCGACCCCGAGAAGGCCGCCCGGTCGCTGAGCGCGATCGAGAACGACGCGCGCTCGGCGATCGAGGAGCTGCACCGGATCCTCGTCGCGCTCCGGGCCGAGGAGGCGACCGCGAGCCCTCTCACCGACGCGGCGTCGACCAGGGGCGTCGCGCAGCTCGAGGAGCTCGTCGCGGCCTCGACCGGCTCCGGACTGCCCACGGTGTTCCGCGAGTCCGGGACCGCGCGGCCCATCCCGGCCACGGTGGGCCTCAGCCTCTACCGCATCGCCCAGGAGTCGCTCACCAACGTCCGCAAGCACGCTGGGCCCGGAGCGCACGCCGAGGTGCGCCTGCGCTACCTCGCCGCCGCGATCGAGCTCGAGGTGGCCGACGACGGAGGGACGGGGCCGCACCCGAGCACCCCCGCGTCCTGCGGACTCGGCCAGACCGGCATGCGCGAGCGCGCCGCGGCCGTCGGCGGGTGGGTCGAGACCGGCCCGCGCGGCGAGGGCTACCTCGTGCACGCGCACGTCCCGCTGACCCCCGTCCGCGGCGACGACGGGGAGGCGGCTCCCGAGCGGGTAGCGTCGCCTGGGGCGTCGAGGGGGCGCCAGGATCGAGCGAGCGGGGGCCGCGCATGACCGGGGACATCCGCGTCCTCCTGGTGGACGACCAGGAGCTCGTCCGGGCCGGCTTCCGGATCATCCTCGAGTCGGAGCCCGGCATCGTCATCGTCGGAGAGGCGCGCAACGGCGCCGAGGCGATCGAGCGCGCTGCGGAGTTCTGCCCCGACGTGATCTGCATGGACGTGCAGATGCCCGGGATGGACGGTCTCGCCGCGACCCGCGAGATCGTCAAGGACCCCCGGCTGTGCTCGAGCGTGCTGATCCTCACCACCTTCGATCGCGACGACTACCTGTTCGACGCGCTGTCGGCCGGGGCGAGCGGCTTCCTGCTGAAGAACTCCTCGCCGGAGGACCTCGTCGAGGCCGTCCAGGTGGTCGCCCGCGGGGACGCCATGCTCGCGCCCGACGTGACCCGCCGCGTGATCGAGCGCTTCGCGGCGGATCCGGCGCGACCGGCTCCGGAGCACCCGGGCATCGCCGAGCTCACCGACCGCGAGCGGGAGGTCCTGGTGCACCTCGCGCGCGGCTGGTCGAACGCCGAGATCGCGTCCGAGCTGTTCGTCGGCGAGGCGACCGTCAAGACGCACGTGTCGAAGATCCTGATGAAGCTGCGGGTCCGCGACCGGATCCAGGCCGTCGTGTTCGCCTACGAGCACGGGATCGCGGTGCCGGGGCGGCCTTAGGGCTGCAGCACTCGCACGGCGTGGCCGGGCACCCGGCGACTCAGCGCCGGGGCGCCTGCTGGGCCGCGCGCGGCGGGATGCGGCGGACGAACTCCATCCGGATGTCGGGGACGATCTTGCGATCGAGGACGACGGTCATGTAGCGCCCGTCGACCCGCGCACCGATCGCGACGACATCGGGATCGGTGTCGACGCGGTAGCCGCGCAGCGCCTCCCCGTCGACGACGACCGGCACCCCGCGCACGACGTCCTCGTCGCGCAGGGCGGCGGCGACCACCGGCATCCCTCCCCGCCGGGTGCGGACCCGGCCGGGGAACGTGTTGCGGAGCACATCGCCCATGTGCGCGGCGAGCCGCGACTCGAGGGGCCGGGACCGCTCGGCGGGGATGGGCACGGAGGTGCGCACCGCCTCCCAGAGGACCGGGTACCGCATCCGGGTCACCTGGTCGACCATCCACGGCGGGAGGTGGTCGTTCTCGGCGCGCTCGATGGCGCGCTTCTGCTCCGGAGTGAGCGGGACCTGGTTGACGGGATCGGCGCGATTGCGCGGATTCCGGAAGAACGAGTACGAGAGGGAGATCTCGACGAACCGCCCGAGCGCCATGGTCTGAGCCGCCGCGAACTCCTCGAGTCGGGGCTGCGGGGCGAACGCGAGGACGGGATCGCCGAAGCGAGCCGCGATCTCGTCCACCCCGGGAGGGGCGGGCATGTCGCGGACTGCCCCCGAAGTGTCCATGCGCATAGGACAAGAGTGGCCTGCTGCCCAGCCGATACCAACTTCTTGACGGCAATCCGCTTTCGGGTCGTTGGACGTTCACACGAGCGAAACACTCGCGCCCGCTCCGAGGGGCCCCGGGGAAGGGCCGGGCGAGGGGCTGCGAAGATGGGGGGATGAGCGCTCTGCACGATCCGGACCTCCGCGGTTTCGCCTCCGACAACTACTCCGGAGTGCACGAGGAGGTGCTCGCCGCGATCGCGGCCGCGAACGGCGCGCACCAGGTCGCCTACGGCGAGGATGTCTACACCGAGGGCCTGCAGCACGCGTTCCGCCGCGAGTTCGGCGAGCAGGCAGAGGCCTTCCCCGTCTTCAACGGCACGGGTGCGAACGTCACGGGGCTGCAGTCGATGCTGCCCCGCTGGGGCGCCGTCGTCTCGGCGGGGACCGCCCACATCAACTCCGACGAGGGAGGCGCGCCCGAGAAGGTCGGCGGCATCAAGATCCTCACGGTCGACACTCCCGACGGCAAGCTCACGCCCGCTCTCGTCGACGAGCAGGCCTGGGGGTTCGGCGACGAGCACCGCGCCCAGCCGCTCGTCGTCTCGATCACCCAGTCGACCGAGCTGGGCACCGTCTACTCGCCCGAGGAGGTGCGGGCGCTCGCCGAGCACGCGCACTCCCGCGGCATGCGGCTGCATATGGACGGCGCTCGGATCGCGAACGCGGCCGCGGCGCTCGCGGTGCCCCTGCGCGCCTTCACCACCGACGCGGGCGTCGACGTGCTGTCGTTCGGCGGGACGAAGAACGGCATGCTGCTCGGCGAGGCGATCGTGGTGCTCGACCCCGAGGCGTCGAGCGGGCTGACCTTCCTCCGGAAGACCAACATGCAGCTCTCGTCGAAGATGCGGTTCATCTCGGCGCAGTTCCTCGCGATGCTGGGCGACGGGTCGGGGGTGCCGCTGTGGCTGCGCTCGGCGCGGCACGCGAACGCGATGGCCGCGCGCCTCCGCTCGCACCTCGACGACGCCGTCGCGGCCGGCCGGATCGAGGGCCTGGCCTTCACGCAGCCGACCCAGGCGAACGCCGTGTTCGCCACGCTGCCCGCGGGCGTCGCCGACCGACTCCGCGAGGGCTACCGCTTCTACGACTGGAACCCGGCGACCGGAGAGGTGCGCTGGGTCTGCTCCTTCGACACCACCGAGGCCGACATCGACGCGTTCACGGCGGCGATCGAGCGCGAGCTGGCGGCATGAGGGCACGGGCGGTCGCCGCGGGCGTCGCGCTGCTCGTCGCGCTCGCGGGGTGCACGGCCGCCGAGCCGACGGCCGACGGGAGCGGCACCCCGTCCGCGACCGCGTCGCCCTCACCCTCGCCCTCGCCCTCGCCCTCCGAGCTGGACTGCGACGAGCTGCTGCCCGACTCCCGCGCGGCGGCCGCCCTCGAACTGCCCGAGCGCGATCTGGAGGGGACCCGCGACGTCGCCGTGCGCGGCTCGGCCGAGCTGATCCGCGAGGCCGCCCAGGAGAACGGCGGCCTGCTCGTCTGCTCCTGGTACCAGACGGACGGACACGCATCGATCTCCGCCTCCGCCGTCGAGGACGCGGCCGACGAGTTCGCGGCGGTCGGCCACTCCGGCACGCGGCTCGCGACCGACGTCGAGGCCTACGGCGACTGCTCCGTCGACCTCTGCGACATCGACGTGCTCACCGGCTCGACCTGGATCACGATCGAGCTGACCAGCGCGCCCGCCTCGGTCGACCTCGCCTCCCTCGCCGCCGACACCGCCGGAGCGGCCGTCGGATCGCTCGAGGAGCCGATCACGGCCACCGCGCCTCTCTGCGCCGACCTGCTCACCCCGGAGCAGCTGACGACGACGGCGGGACTCGCCCAGGCGGCGCCCGGGGCGGGGACCGAGGGGACGACTCCGGAGACCGCCGCCGGTGCCGCGGCCGCCCGGGCGGGATACGCCTCGTGCACGTGGACCGACGCGACGAGCAGCGCCTATGCGGGCGTGACCGTCGACGCGCTCCCGAACGGCGAGGAGGGCTGGCGGAACCTCTCGCTGACCTCGGGGCTCGCGATCCCGCTCGAGCCGCTCGACGGTCTCGGCGAGCGGGCGCTCTCGGGCTGCGACGACACCTCGTGCGAGGTCGACGTGCTGGCCGGCGACGTCTGGTGGCGCGTGCTCGTCACGGGCGACGCCTCCCGGGCCGACGCGGTCGCCCGCGCCCTCCTCGCGGCGGACTAGTCCGCAGCGGGGCGCCAGTACTCGTACCAGGACGACTCGCGGCAGCCGAGCGAGGCGTAGAGGCGGCGGGCGCCCGCATTGCCGGCGAGCACCTGGATCCAGAACCGATCGCCCCGCGCCCGCTCGAGCAGCGCCCGGATGATCGCGGAGGCGTGGCCGCGGCGCCGTGCGTCGGGTCGCGTCGCGAGCGCGAAGAGGCCGCTCCAGCGCTCCCCCTCCGGCGTCGTCGCGTGGGCGAGCCTGCCGCAGGCCGCAGCTCCGCGCTCGTCGCGCAGCAGGGCGTAGGAGGCGTCGCAGCCCGTCAGGATCCGTCGCGCGACCTCGCGCTCGGCCGCGCCTCCGCGCCCGTCGACCGACCACCAGAGGTCGAGCCACTCGTCGCCCGGCTCGGCGGCGGTCTCGACGACCGCGTCCGAGGAGGGGAGCGCGGCGAGCGCCTCCGCGGCAGACCCGGTCAGCACCTCGGTGCGGCCCTGCGGCGCGTAGCCGCGGGCGGCGAGGCGCTCGGGCAGGTCGGCCGGGAGCGTCGCCGGGCCGAGCTGGAAGAGCGGGGGGATCGCCTGCTCGCGGGCGAACGCCTCCGCCGCGCCGACGGCGTGCCCGATGTCGGCGACGGGCCCGGAGGTGAGCACCGAGTTCGCGCGCTGGGTCACCCCGGAGGCGGCGCGCAGCTGCCACCCGCCGAGGTCGCGGCGCACGAGCGGCGGCCAGGCGTCGGCGGCGAGGCGGTCGAGGAGGCGCGGATCCATCCGCTCACGGTAGCGGCGGGGCGGCGGGCACCCCTGGCTCGCAGGAACGGCTTCGGCTCGTGGGGACACGGTCGGCTCGTGGCTTCGGCTCGCCGAAACACGTTCGGCTCGCGGGAACCGAGCGATCGGACGCGAGCCGAAGCCCCACCGCAACTCTTTTTACATGCCGATTCGACAGTCGAAGAATCGCGGCCATTTTTGACATGTCCGGTATCTTCCGAGGATGAGCTGGGATCCGGACCGTCCGTTCAACGACCTCCCCCTCCTTCCACCCGCGCACGAACTCGAGACGCGCGCGGTGCTGAAGCGCACCATCGCGGCCCGGGCGGCGCTCGCTTCGCTCGAGCAGGCGTCGCGTTCCCTCCCGAACCCCGCCGTCCTGGTCAACAGCATTCAGCTGCTCGAGGCCCAGGCGAGCTCGGAGATCGAGAACATCGTCACCACCTCGGACGAGCTTTTCCGGTTCGCTCACGACGAGGAGACGGCGTCGGATCCCGCGACTCGCGAAGCTCTCCGCTATCGTCGCGCGCTCTTCGAAGGTTTCGCGCTCGTCTCCCGCCGCGCCGTCACTGCACGCACCGCCGCAGACGTCTGCTCCATCATCAAGCAGCACGACATGACCATCCGAGACCGTCCGGGGACCTTCATCGGCGATCCTGTCACCGGCCAGCGCGCGTACACCCCGCCCGTCGGACGTTCGACGATCACCGGTCTCCTCTCGAACTGGGAGGACTTCATCCACCAGTACGGCGATCTCGATCCTCTGGTCGCGATGTCCGCCGCGCACTACCAGTTCGAGGCGATCCACCCGTTCGAGGACGGGAACGGCAGGACCGGACGAGTCATGAACGTGCTGATCCTCGTCGAGCACGGGCTCCTCTCGCTGCCGATCCTCTACCTCTCGCGCTACATCATCCGCAACAAGAGCGAGTACTACCGGCTCCTGCTCGCCGTGACGGCGGAGGAGGCCTGGGAGGAGTGGCTGCTCTTCATGCTGGAGGGGATCCGCGAGACCTCGCTGTGGACGCTCGCGACGATCGACGGCATCTCGGCCCTTCAGGAGCAGGTCCGCGCCGCGATGCGCGGAGCCCTGTCGGGTGGAGCCAACGCCGACCTGCTGGAAGCGCTGTTCGAGGAGCCCTACTGCCGCATCCGCACGGTGATGGAACGCTGTCGCGTTTCACGACCGACAGCGACCTCCTGGCTGTCGGCGCTGGCCGACCGCGGAGTGCTGATCGATGTGCGTGCGGGTCGGGAGCGCCTCTTCGTGAACAGGGCCTTCCTCCGGCTCCTGCAACAGGACCACGGGCCCGACTCAGGGAGTCCGACAAGAGGCGAGGAGCCGGTCCTGTTCTAGGGAGGGTCGCTGCGTCCCGGGCGGGAACGGCTCCGGCCGCAGGAACGTTCGGCTCGCGGAAACACGTTCGGCTCGCGGGAACCGGGCGATCGGACGAGCCGAACCGGATTCCGCGAGCCGAACGTGGTCGCAGGCGCCTGCCTACAGGTTGATCATGTGCCCCTTGAGGCCGTGGAAGCCCTCCTGGAGCGCCTCCGACAGCGTCGGGTGGGTGTGCACGTTGCGCGCGAGCTCGGTCGCGGTGAGGTCCCACTTCTGAGCGAGCGTGAGCTCGGGCAGCAGCTCCGAGACGTCGGGGCCGATCATGTGGCCGCCGAGGAGCTCGCCGTACTTCTTGCTCGCGATGAGCTTCACGAAGCCGGTCGGCTCGCCGAGGCCGTGGGCCTTGCCGTTCGCCATGAAGGGGAACGTGGTGACGGTGATCTCGTGGCCCTCGTCGGTCGCCTGCTTCTCCGTGAGGCCGAAGGAGGCGATCTGCGGCTGGCAGAAGGTCGCGCGGGGCATCATGCGGTAGTCGCCGAGCGTCTGAGTCTCGGCACCGGCGATGGTCTCGGCGGCGACGACGCCCTGCGCCTCCGCGACGTGCGCGAGCTGCAGCTTCGCGGTGACGTCGCCGATGGCGTAGATGTTGGGGACGTTGGTGCGCATGTAGTCGTCGATCGCGATCGCGCCGCGCTCGGTGAGCTCGACGCCGGTCTTCTCGAGCCCGAACCCCTCGACGCGCGGGACCCAGCCGATCGACATGAGGACCTTGTCGACCTCGAGGGTCGACTGCGTGCCGTCCTTCGCGGTGTAGGTGACGGTGACGTAGCCGTCCTTGTCGACGACCGACTCCACCTTGGTCGAGGTGAGGATCTCGACGCCGAGCTTCTTGTACTGCTTCTGGATCTCCTTGGAGACGTCCGGGTCCTCGTTGGGGAGGGCGCGGTCCATGAACTCGATGATCGTGACGTCGACGCCGTAGTTCTTCAGGACGTAGGCGAACTCCATGCCGATCGCGCCGGCTCCGACGATCGCCATCGTGTCGGGCAGATCGCGCGTCATGATCTGCGTCTCGTAGGTGACGACGTTCTCGCTCAGCTCGACTCCGGGCAGGAGGCGGACGCTCGCGCCGGTCGCGATGATCGCGTCGTCGAAGGTGATCGACTCCGTGCCGCCCTTGCTGAACTCGACATCGAGGCCCTTCGGGCCGGTGAAGGAGCCGGTGCCGTCGAACTCGGTGATCTTGTTCTTCTTCATCAGGAAGTGGACGCCCTTGACGCGGCCCTCGGCGACGCTCCGGCTGCGGTCGAACGCCGCGCCGAAGTCGAAGGAGACGTCGCCCGAGATGCCGAACTGCTTGGCCTGCGAGTGGAAGATGTGGGCGAGCTCGGCGTTGCGCAGAAGAGCCTTGGACGGGATGCAGCCGACGTTGAGGCAGACACCGCCCCAGTACTGCTTCTCGACGACGGCGACGGACTTCCCGAGCTGAGCGGCGCGGATCGCGGCCACGTAACCGCCGGGACCTGCCCCCAGGACGACGACGTCGAAGTGCTGGGCCATGGATGATCCTCCATCAGATTCGTGATCATGGGAGCGCGGGGAACCACGCCGTCTACCACCGTACCGTTTCGGGCCGACGCCACCCCGTGCTCCTCCGTGGGCGAACGCGCCGGGTGGGAATGCCCGCATCGCGCCGGTGGTTGGCGTCGGTGGGCGACGAGGCCCTCCCCTTTCTCGGCACCTCAGGAAAGATGCTCCTCATGACCCTCACCGCCCCGCGGACCGCCTCCACCAGCGCCCCCATCCTCGAGGTCCTCGCCGAGCGCTGGAGCCCTCGGTCGTACGACTCCTCGGTCGAGATCTCGGACGAGACGCTGACCTCCCTGCTCGAAGCGGCGCGCTGGTCGCCCTCGGCCAGCAACACCCAGCCGTGGCGCTTCATCGTCGCGCGCCGCGGCACGCCCGAGTTCGACCGGATCGTCGCGAACCTGATGGGCTTCAACGCCGTCTGGGCCGGGTCGGCCGCCGTGCTGATCGTCGCGCTGACCGAGACCGTCGACGCCGAGGGCAAGGCCCGCCCGTGGGCCGTGTACGACCTCGGCCAGGCGGTCGCGCACCTCAGTATCCAGGCGCACCACGAGGGGCTGCACGTGCACCAGATGGCCGGCTTCGAGAAGGACGGCATCCGGGACGCGTTCGGCGTCGACGAGCGCTTCGAGCCGGTGACCGTCGCGGCCGTGGGCGTCCTCGCCGCTCCCGAGGAGCTGCCGAACGACAAGCTCCGCGAGCGCGAGATCGCGCCGCGCACCCGCCTGGGCCTCGACGAACTGGTGCTCGTCCGGTCGTAGCCGCCGCGCGGCTCTGTTACTCCGCGTTTCATCACGGAATCGGATGAGTCGAGGCGCGTCCGTACGATCGGGAGCGTCCGCCCGCCCGCCCCGCCGCCACGGAGCCCCATGCCCGACACGCCCACCCGCACGAGCCTGGCTTTCGACGCCGAGCTCGGTCAGTCGGCGTTCCCGGTGCGCTTCGAGGGTGTCGGCCGCACCTTCGCGCCCGGCTCCCCCGTGCTCGCCGACGTCTCGCTCGACGTCACCCCGGGCGAGGTCATCGCGATCCTCGGACCGAGCGGCTGTGGCAAGTCGACTCTGCTGAGGATCGCCGCCGGCCTCGACACGGCGAGCGCCGGCTCGGTGCTCATCGACGGGCGCCCGGTGTCGGGCATCGACCCGCGCTGCGCGGTGGCCTTCCAGGAGCCGCGACTGCTGCCCTGGCGGACCCTCGAGGCGAACGTCGCGCTCGGGCTGCCCCGCGGCACGCCCCGGGCCGCCGCTCGAGCCGCCGTCGACGAGCTGCTCTCGCTGGTCGGGCTGACGGCGCACGCCCGTTCCCGGCCACGCGAGGTCTCGGGAGGCATGGCGCAGCGCGCCTCGCTCGCCCGCGCCCTCGCGCGGAACCCCGGTGTCCTGCTGCTCGACGAGCCGTTCGGCGCGCTCGACGCCCTGACGCGCCTGCGCATGCAGGATCTGCTGCTCGACGTGCACGCGGCCGCGCCCGCCACGATCCTGCTGGTGACGCACGACGTCGACGAGGCGCTGCAGCTGGCCGATCGCATCGTGCTGCTCGGCCGCGACGAGCCGGGAGGCGTCTCGCGGATCACGCGGATCATGACGGTCCCCGGCACCCGTCCCCGCGATCGCGGCTCGGCGGAGCTCGCCGAGAGGCGCGCCGATCTGCTCGCCGGCCTGGGCATCGAGCGGCACTAGTCCTCCCCAGGCGCCGCCGACCGGAGGCACTCCCCCGATCGTCCTCGTCGTCCCCCTCCGCTCCTCCCCCGTCCCCCACGCTCGTTCCCACCCGCAACCGCACCGAAGTCGAGGCACCATGTCGTTCCCCACCGCTCACCCGCTCACGCGTCGCACCGCTCTCGCCGGCCTCCTCACCGCCGCGGCCGTCCCCCTCCTCGCCGGCTGCGTGCAGGGAGAGGGCTCGGGCGGCGCTGCGGCCGCCCCCGCCTCCTCCGGCGCGCTCACCCAGGGCGGGACGCTGACGCTCGACTTCGCCACCTACAACCCGCTCAGCCTCGTCATCAAGGAGAAGGGCTGGCTCGAGGCGGCGCTGGCCGAGCAGGAGGTCACGGTGGCGTGGGTGCAGTCGGCCGGATCGAACAAGGCCAACGAGGCGCTGCGCGCCGGCGCGATCGACGTCGGCTCGACAGCCGGCTCGGCGGCCCTCCTCGCCCGCTCGAACGGCTCGCCGATCAAGACGATCGACATCTTCTCGCAGCCGGAGTGGGCGGCCCTCGTCGTCCCCGCCGGCTCGAGCATCACCGGTGTCGAGCAGCTCGCCGGCAAGCAGATCGCCGCAACGAAGGGCACCGACCCCTACTTCTTCCTCGTGCAGGCGCTCGAGGAGGCCGGGCTCGGGATCGACGACGTCACCGTGCAGAACCTCCAGCACGCCGACGGCTGGGCCGCCCTGCAGAACGGCTCGGTCGACGCCTGGGCGGGTCTGGACCCGATCATGGCGGGCGCGGAGGCGGCGGGGGCGACGCTGCTCTACCGCAACGTCGACTTCAACTCCTACGGCCTGCTGAACGCGACCGAGAGCTTCCTCGCCGAGAAGCCCGACCTCGCGCAGACCGTCGTGAACGCCTACGAGCACGCGCGCGCCTGGGCTCTCGAGAACCAGGAGGAGACCGCGTCGATCCTCGCCTCCGTCGCGGGCATCGACGTCGCCGTCGCCACCACGGTGATCACCGAGCGCAGCAACCTCGACGTCGACAACGTCCCCGGTTCGGCGCAGACCGATGTGCTGGCCGTGATCGGACCGATCTTCTTCGAGAACGGCGATGTCGCTTCGCAGAGCCAGATCGACGAGGCGCTCGACTCCCTGCTCGACGACACCTACGCGACCGCGGCCGACCCCGACGCCATCGGCGCCTGAGCGCCCTTCCGGCTGATTCCCCCTTCCAGATGACGATTCCCAGTCCGAGTTCGAGTTCGAGGAGACGACGATGGCGATCCGAGACGACGAGAGCCTGAGCGATGCCGACCTCGTCCGCCGAGGCGGCGGGCTCCTCCAGGGTCCGGGCTCTGTGGGCGCGGCGATCGTCGGTCCGCGCGTCGAGGCCTCGCAGAGGCGGCTCCGCGACGACGAGGCGGGCGGGGGCCGGCCGCTGTCCTCGCGGCGCTGGTTCGTCCTCGTGGGCGGGGCGATCCTGCCGATCGTGCTGCTCGCCGCCTGGCAGTTCGTGACGACCGCGGGGCTGGTGTCGCTGTCGGTCTTCCCCTCCCCCGCCATGGTCTGGGCAGCCGGGATCGACCTCGCCCAGCGCGGCGACCTGGGGCAGGACGTCGCGATCTCGACCCAGAGGGTGCTGATCGGGTTCGGGATCGGCTCGGCGCTCGGTCTCGTCGTCGGCGCGCTCTTCGGGCTCTCGCGGGTCTGGGAGGTCGTCCTCGGGCCGACCCTCGGCGCGATCCGCGCGGTCCCGTCGCTGGCCTGGGTGCCGCTGCTGCTGCTCTGGCTGGGCATCGGCGAGGAGTCGAAGATCACGCTGATCACGATCGGCGCCTTCTTCCCGGTGTTCACCACCGTCGCGACGGCGCTCGGGCACGTCGACCGCCACCTCGTCGAGGCGGGGCGGGCGTTCGGACTGTCGGGGGTGCGGCTGTTCACCACGGTGCAGCTGCCCGCGGTGGTGCCGTCGGTGATCGCCGGACTGCGTCTGGCGCTCGCGCAGTCGTGGCTGTTCCTCGTCGCCTCCGAGCTGATCGCGTCGTCGATGGGCCTCGGGTTCCGGCTCATCGACAGCCAGAACAACGGGCGCATCGACCGGGTGTTCCTCGCGATCATCCTGCTCGCGGTGCTGGGCAAGCTCACCGACGCGGTGGTCGGCGTCTTCCAGCGCTACGCCGTGAAGAAGTGGGCGTGAGCGAGATCCCCGCCCGGCTCCCCGAAGGACGTGCACGATGACCGAGACGATCGCGAACCTCCTCGACGAGACCCGCCGGTTCCCCGCACCGGAGGCGTTCGCCCGAGCGGCGAACGTGGGGCCCGAGGAGTACGCGCGGGCGTCGGCCGACCCGGTCGCCTTCTGGGAGGAGGCCGCCCGCCGTCTCGACTGGGCGGAGCCCTGGCACACCGCGCACCGCTGGGAGCCCGCCGTGACGCAGGAGGACGGCACCCTCTCGGTCCCCCGGGCGACCTGGTTCGAGGGCGGCCGGCTCAACGTGGCGGTCAACTGCGTCGACCGGCACGTGGACGCGGGCCGGGGCGACACGATCGCCCTGCACTTCGAGGGGGAGCGCGGCGACCGGCGCTCGATCTCGTACGCCGAGCTGCAGCGCGACGTCGCCCGCGCGGCTCACGCGCTGACGGCGCTCGGGATCGGTGCGGGCGACCGCGTCGTGGTCTATCTGCCGGTCATCCCCGAGACCGTCGTGATCACCCTGGCGATCGCGCGCATCGGAGCGATCCACTCGCTGGTCTTCGGCGGCTTCTCGGCCGAGGCGGTGCGGTTCCGCGTCGAGGACACCGGGGCGAAGCTCCTCGTCACCACCGACGGGCAGTTCCGCCGCGGCAAGGCCGTGCCGGTGAAGGCGAACGCCGACCACGCGGTCTCGGGCGACAACTCGATCGAGCACGTGCTGGTCGTCCGCCGCACGGGCGACGAGACTCCCGACATCCCCTGGACGCCCGGTCGCGACGTCTGGTGGCACGAGGTGGTCGACCCGCAGAGCGACGTGCACGAGGCCGAGGCCTTCGACGCCGAGACGCCGCTGTTCATCATCTACACCTCGGGCACCACCGGGAAGCCCAAGGGACTCGTCCACACCAGCGGCGGCTACCTGACCCAGGCCTCGTGGACGCACTGGGCCGTCTTCGACGTGAAGCCCGGCGACGTGCACTGGTGCACCGCCGATCTCGCCTGGGTCACCGCGCACACGTACGAGATCTACGGGCCGCTCTCGAACGGGCTCACCCAGGTGATCTACGAGGGCACGCCGAACACCCCGCACACGGGCCGGCACTTCGAGATCATCGAGCGCTACGGAGTGACGGTCTACTACACCGCGCCGACCCTGATCCGCACGCTCATGACCTGGTTCCCCGAGGGGGTGCCGGCCGGGTACGACCTCTCGAGCCTGCGCCTGCTCGGCACCGTCGGCGAGTCGATCAACCCGGAGGCGTGGGTCTGGTTCCACGAGCGCCTCGGCGCGGGGCGCTGCCCGATCGTCGACACCTGGTGGCAGTCCGAGACGGGAGCGGCGGTCATGTGCCCGCTCCCCGGCGTCTCGACGCTGAAGCCCGGCTCCTCCCTCGGGGCGCTGCCGGGCCTCGGCACGCTCGTCGTGGACGACGCGGGCGACCGGGTGCCGAACGGCTCAGGAGGCTACCTGGTCGTCGACCGCACCGGCCCGGCCCTCGCTCGGACGGTCTGGGGCGACCCCGCGCGGTACCGCGACTCCTACTGGGCCCGGTTCGCCGAGAAGGGGTACTTCTTCTCGGGCGACGGCGCGAAGTACGACGACGACGGCGACATCTGGGTGCTGGGGCGCGTGGACGACGTGATCAACGTCTCCGGGCACCGCCTGTCGACGATCGAGATCGAGTCGGCGCTCGTCGCGCACCCGTCGGTCGGCGAGGCAGGGGTCGTCGGAGTCGCCGACGCGATGACCGGGCAGGCGATCGCCGCGTTCGTGATCCCCTCCGACGACTCCGTCGACCGCGGACGCGACGACCCCGCCTACTGGAACGCCCTGTCCGACTCCGTGTCGGCCCTGCTGCGCGACCACGTGGCCGCGGCGATCGGGCCGATCGCCAAGCCCCGCGACGTCGTCGTCGTCCCCGACCTGCCCAAGACCCGCTCGGGCAAGATCATGCGACGGCTTCTGGGCGACATCCGCGACGGACGCGCGCTGGGAGACGTGACGAGCCTCCAGGACGACACGGTGCCCGAGCGCATCGCGCGGATCGTCGCGGAGCGGGGCTGACGCTTGCCCCGCGGGCGCGGCGAGGACGGTGTCGCCCGCCGTTGCGCCGCTGTGCTCGAGGGCTGCGCCGCGGTGCCTGCGGGTAGCGCCGCAGCGCCCGGGTATCGCTCCGATGCCTGCGGGTCCGCCGAACAAGCCGCCCACCTCTCGGCTCCGGGAGTAGCGTGGAGCCGTGCGTGACCTCCAGCAGCAGATCATCTCCGAGCTCCACGTCTCCCCCACCGTCGACCCGGCCGCCGAGGTCGAACGACGCAGCGGCTTCCTCGCCGACTACCTCCGACACACCGGGGCCTCGGGCCTCGTCCTCGGCATCAGCGGCGGCCAGGACTCGAGCCTGGCCGGGCGGCTCTGCCAGCTCGCCGTCGAGAAGGTACGCGCGAGCGGAGGCGACGCCTCCTTCATCGCGGTGCGCCTGCCGTACCGCGTCCAGGCCGACGAGGCCGACGCGCAGCTCGCGCTGACGTTCATCCGCCCCGACCGCCAGATCGCGTTCGACATCCACCAGGCGGTCGACGGCATCGCCGCGGCGTTCGGCGACGCCGTCGGCGAGCCGATCTCGGACTTCGTCAAGGGCAACGTGAAGGCACGCGCCCGGATGGTCGCGCAGTACGCGATCGCGGGCCAGCAGGGCATGCTCGTCGTCGGCACCGACCACGCGGCCGAGGCGGTCACCGGCTTCTTCACGAAGTACGGCGACGGCGGGGCCGACGTGCTCCCGCTGACCGGCCTCACCAAGCGGCAGGGCCGCGCCCTGCTCGAGCACCTCGACGCGCCGGCCCGCCTCTACGAGAAGGCGCCCACCGCCGACCTCCTCGACGACAACCCCGGTCAGACGGACGAGTCGAACCTCGGCCTCGTGTACGCCGATCTCGACACCTACCTCGAGGGCGGCGACGTCGCCCCCGAGGTCGCGGAGGCGATCGAGGCCCGCTACGCGGCGACCGAGCACAAGCGCCAGGTGCCGCTGTCGATGTTCGACGACTGGTGGCGCTGACCACTCGCTCGAGGGGCAGGGCGAGTTCACCGGGAGGCGGGTCTCGATGTGCCACTGTGCGGTCAGCGCGCGTGCGGGCTGTCACCTGGATGACGGCTCCGCCTCCTGACGAGTCGTCCGTGAACCTGCTGGTCGAATAGTCGCCGCAGGCGGCGTCTCGAGACCGGCCTCCCTCCGAGCGCCGGTCGCCTACTCTCACGGCACGGCGGGGGTCAGGTGGTGGCCGCGCGGGCGTTGTAGACGAGGGCCGCGCCCTCGTCCACCTGGGCGCGGTAGGCGCGGAAGACGGCGAGCGCCTCGTCGCGCAGCACGCCGTCGACCACCTCGATGCCGCGGGCTTCGAGGGCGGCGGCCCAGTCCTCGCGCATCGGCCCCTCGTCGAAGGTCGAGATCTCCTCGAGCTCCGGGCCGGAGCCGGCGACCACGAGGCGGCGCACGCCCGACCAGAGGGTGGCGCCGTAGCACTGCACGCAGGGCCGCCAGTTGACCACCAGCTCGTGCGCGGGAAGGCCCTCGCCGCCGAGGTCCCAGCCGCCGATCGCCGTCTGCGCGAGGCCCAGCGCCGTCACCTCGGCGTGCCCCGACGAGACTCCGCTGCCGAGGACCACGTTCACCCCCACCGAGACGAGGCGGCCGGAGTCGCGCTCGACGACGATCGCGGCGAACGGTCCGCCGTTGCCCTCGCGGAAATTGCGGTCGGCCAGGGCGTGGACGAGCGCCATGCGGTCCTCGAGCCCGGGGAGGTACTCGGGGACGTCGCGCACGGCGTCCTCGATCCAGGCGGGCAGGGCGATCTCGTATCGGGTGGCGAGCTGGTCGATGTTCACGGGCGTCCTCCTGGGTGGGCTGTCTGATGGGCGGGTCGGTGGCCGGCGTGCGACCAGCGGGTGATCGCAGCCGGATGCGCGATGCCTCCGCGCAGAAGGTCGGCGGACGCGCGGATCCCCTGCAGATCGTACGAGCTCCTGCAGAGCGCACGGGGTCCTGCAGAACTCACGAGGACCCGCAGAACGTACGAGGACCTCCGGACCGGAGCCCGCCTCCGACGAGGCGCGCGGTCCAGTGCCTGCTGATCGAGCAGCCCACGGAGCGGGCGTCTCGAGATCCACCCCGCGAGGGACGGCTCGACCCGGGCGCTACGGACGCACGAGGGTCTTGATCGCGCGGCGCTCGTCCATGGCGGCGTACGCCTCGGCGATGTCGTCGAGCGGCAGCTCGAGGTCGAAGACCAGGCCGGGCTCGATCGCACCGCTCAGGACGTCGGGGAGCAGTTCGGCCATGTAGCCGCGGACGGGCGCGACGCCGCCGTTCACTCCGACGTTCGACCCGAACATCTGGCGCACCGGCAGTTCGGGGCCGCCGTTGGGGACGCCGACGTAGCCGACCATCCCGCCGGGGCGCGCCGAGTCGAGGGCCTGCTGCATCGACTCCTTGGTGCCGACGCACTCGAGGACGCAGTCGGCCCCGATGCCGCCGGTCAGCTCGCGGACCCGCGCGACTCCCTCGTCGCCGCGTGCCTCGACGATGTGCGTCGCGCCGAAGCGGGTGGCGAGCGCCTGGCGGGAGGCGTGCCGCGACATCGCGATGATCGTGGTCGCCCCGAGGCGCTTCGCCGCGAGGACGGCGCAGAGGCCGACCGCACCGTCGCCGACCACCGCGACGACCGAGCCGCTGGTGACTCCGGCCGAGACCGCCGCGTGGTGACCGGTGCCCATGACGTCGGCCAGCGTCAGCAGGCTCGGGATGAGCGCGGGGTCGGGATCGGTGCCGACGCGGAAGAGGGTGCCGTCGGCCAGCGGCACCCGCACCTTCTCGCCCTGGGCGCCGTCGGCGAAGCCCTGCTCGCCGACCTCGGATCCCCACCAGCCGCCGGTGAGGCACGAGGTCGAGACGCCGTTGAGGCAGTTGGCGCAGGTGCCGTCGCAGACGTAGAAGGGCGCGATCACGAAGTCGCCCGGTGCGACGTCGTGGACGTCGTCGCCGACCGCCTCGACGACTCCGACGAACTCGTGGCCGATGCGGTGCGCCTGCTTCGTGGGGACGACGCCGCGGTAGGGCCAGAGGTCGGAGCCGCAGACGCAGGCCGCAGTGACGCGGACGATCGCATCGCGTCCGGTCGAGAGCACGGGGTCGGGGACCTCCTCGAGTCGGATGTCGCGCTCGCCGTGGATGAGTGTTGCTCGCATGGAGGCTCCCGGTCGGAGTGGATGGAGTTCCACGGTACGCCCGGCGTAGGAGCGGGCCGGCTGCGCGGGGTGGGGCTTGCGGGCCGGGTGGTGCGGGGGCACTCGTGAGGTGCGCACGTGCTGGTGCGATGTGCAGGAGCTGGTGCTGTTCGCACGAGCTGGTTCTGTTCGCAGGAGCTGCTGCGAACCGCAGGACCTGGAGCGATCCGCGGGAGATCGGCGACGATCCGCCCGTGTTCCCTGACGATCCGGGTAGTTGAACCCGGATCGCCTGCAGATCAGACGTGCACCTGCAGACCGCACGAGCACCTGCACATCGCACCAGCGCCTGCAGACCGCACCAGCGCCTGCACATCGCACCGGCGCCGGCTGCGCGTGCGTGCCGGGATGCGGCGGCCCAGCGCGGCGCTCAGAGCGGAGCCTCCTCCCAGCCGTCGCGGCCGACGACGACGTGCGCGAGGAACCGCAGCCCGCACGCCTCCGCCCCCTCGGCGAGCGCGCGGGTCGCCTCGCGGTCGGAGGGGAGGACGCGTGCGTCGCCCGGGTGGCTGTGGGCGAGCGCCACGGCCGCCGCGCCCCGCGCGAGCACTTCGGCCAGCACGGCGGGGACGGGCAGCTCGGCGTGCGCGGGCGGCCCGTCGGCGAGAGTGAGCACGTCGCGCACCGCGCCGGCGTCGGTGAGCGCGACCGCCAGGACGGTCTCGTGCGGTCGCGCGGCCAGGAGGGGGGTCACCAGCGCCGCGAGGGTCGTGGCGTCGACGACGCGGGCGGCGCGACCGGCGCGGTTCATCCTCCGGCGCAGCTCGAAGGAGGCGACGATGCGGCAGGCCGCGACCTCGCCGATGCCGCGGTGGCGGGTGAGATCGGCGACCCCTGCCCGCGAGACGGCGTCGATGCCTCCGAATCGCGCGAGCAGCTGCTGGGCGACGACGGTCGCGTTCGCGCCGCGCACCCCGGCGCCGATCAGGATCGCGAGCGTCTCGGCATCGGTCAACGACGCGGGGCCGTGCGCCCGGAGCCGCTCGCGCGGGCGCTCCTCGGGAGCGAGGTCGGACATCCGGAGGCTCGCGGGCGTGTCGATCGGGGAGGACATGCGGCGAAACTACCCACCCGCGCCCCCCGCCGACCCGCGGATCCGCGCACCTGTGGACGACCCCGCCACGACCCCACCCTGTGGAGGCACCGCTCGCGCCGAGTCCGCGAGAGTTGTCGCACTCGGGGGTCGAGTACGACAACTTCTGCGGAGTCGGCGAGCGGAGTAGGCAGCTGCCCGGTCAGGCGGAGGCGGTCAGCCCGGCCGACACGGCGAGTGAGTCGCCGTCGTCGGACACGTCGACCAGCACCACGTCGCCGTCGCGGATCGACCCGTCGAGCAGCGCGGTCGCGAGCTCGTCGTCGATCTCGTGCTGCATCAGGCGGCGCAGCGGCCGCGCCCCGTACTGCGGGTCGTAGCCGCGCTCCGCGAGCCAGCCGCGAGCGCTCGGCGTGACCGCCAGCTCGAGGCGACGCTCCGACAGCCGCCGCGACAGCCGGTCGACGTAGAGCGAGACGATCTCGCCGAGCTCGGTCCGATCGAGCGCCTGGAAGATCACGATGTCGTCGAGGCGGTTCACGAACTCGGGCTTGAAGGCCTGGCGCACCATCTGCTGCACCGCCTCCTCCTTCTGCGGCCGCGACAGCGTCGGGTCGATCAGGAACTGCGAGCCCAGGTTCGACGTCAGGATGAGGATCGTGTTGCGGAAGTCGACCGTCCGGCCCTGCCCATCGGTGAGCCGCCCGTCGTCGAGCACCTGCAGCAGCACGTCGAACACCTCGGGGTGCGCCTTCTCGACCTCGTCGAGCAGGACCACCGAGTAGGGCCGGCGGCGCACCGCCTCGGTCAGCTGGCCGCCCTGCTCGTAGCCGATGTAGCCGGGAGGGGCGCCCACGAGCCGCGAGACGGCGAACTTCTCGCCGTACTCGGACATGTCGATGCGCACCATCGCCTTCTCGTCGTCGAAGAGATGGTCGGCGAGCGCCTTCGCCAGCTCGGTCTTGCCGACACCGGTCGGACCGAGGAAGAGGAAGGAGCCAGTGGGCCGGTCGGGGTCGGAGATGCCCGCGCGGGTGCGGCGGACCGCGTCCGACACCGCGGACACCGCCTCGTCCTGCCCGATCAGGCGACGGTGCAGCTCGGTCTCGAGGTGCAGCAGCTTCTCGGTCTCGCCCTGGAGGAGCCGGCCGACGGGGATGCCGGTCCACGCGGCGATGACCGCGGCGATGTCGTCGGCCGTCACCTGCTCGTTGACCATGCGGCCCTCCGCGGGCTCCTCCTCCTTCTCGGCGGCGGCCAGATCGCGCTCGATCACGGGGATGTCGCCGTAGAGCAGGCGGGAGGCGCGCTCGAGCTTGCCCTCGCGCTGGGCGCGCTCGGCCTCGATCCGCAGGGCGTCGAGCTTGTTCTTGAGCTCGCCGACGCGGTTGAGGGAGGCGCGCTCGCGCTCCCAGCGCTGCTGCAGCTCGTCGAGCTGGGCGCCGCGCCGGGCGAGATCCTCGCGCAGCTTCTCGAGCCGCGCCTTCGATGCCTCGTCCTTCTCCTTCTTCAGGGCAAGCTCCTCGAGCTTCAGCCGGTCGACGGAGCGGCGCAGCTCGTCGATCTCGACGGGCGCGGAGTCGATCTCCATCCGCAGGCGCGAGGCGGCCTCGTCGATGAGGTCGATGGCCTTGTCGGGCAGCTGGCGGGCGGTGATGTAGCGGTTCGAGAGCGAGGCCGCGGCGACGAGCGCCGCATCCGCGATCGCGACCTTGTGGTGCGCCTCGTAGCGCTCCTTCAGCCCGCGCAGGATCGCGACCGTGTCCTCGACGGTCGGCTCGCCGACGAACACCTGCTGGAAGCGGCGCTCGAGCGCGGCATCCTTCTCGATGTACTGGCGGTACTCGTCGAGCGTGGTCGCACCGATCATCCGGAGCTCGCCGCGGGCGAGCATGGGCTTGAGCATGTTCGCCGCCGCGACGGAGCCGTCGCCGCCGCCCGCGCCCATCAGGGTGTGCAGCTCGTCGATGAAGGTGATGATGCGGCCGTCGGAGTCGTTGATCTCCTTCAGGACGGCCTTCAGACGCTCCTCGAACTCGCCGCGGTACTTCGCGCCCGCGATGAGCGCGGAGAGGTCGAGGCTGACGAGTCGCTTGTCCTTCAGGCTGTCGGCGACGTCGCCCGCGACGATGCGCTGGGCGAGCCCCTCGACCACGGCCGTCTTGCCGACGCCGGGCTCGCCGATGAGGACGGGGTTGTTCTTGGTGCGCCGCGTGAGCACCTGGCTGACGCGTCGGATCTCGGCGTCGCGACCGATGACCGGGTCGAGCCTGCCGCTCGCCGCGATCGCGGTCAGATCGACGCCGTACTGCTCGAGAGCGGACTTCTCGTCCTGCTGACCGGCCTGCATGCTGGTGGTCTCCTCCGTTGAGTTCGAAAAGTTGAGGTCAACTGACTCAACTTTACCTCGCCTCGAGGTATTCCCAGAGGCTCAGGCGGTCAGCAGGCCCCCACCGGAACCCGCGCGCAGGGTCTGCAGCGCATCGCGCAGGATCACCCGGAGTCGGAACTCGCCGATCCCGGTGAGCTGGGCGATCTCGGGCTGGGAGTAGCGGCCGGCGACGGCGAGGAGGAGGAGTTCGCGGTCGGGGCAGTCGAGCGCCAGCAGACCGTCGCCCAGCGGACGGCGCACGTGGCCCCGCGCCTCGCCGAGAGTCGTGCAGAGCACCTCGAGCAGCCAGAGCACCGGCTCCTCGGAGCGGGCACCCTCTGCGGCGCGTCGCCAGACGTTCGCGAATCCCTCGGCGCAGAGCCGGTCGCGGACGGCCGGCTCGTCGTGCACCGCGGACACGGAAGCGGTGAACAGCGTGCCGAAGCGGTCGAAGAGCTCGGCCAGCGCGGAGCGGTCGCCCGCTGCAGCGGCTCGCAGGAGTCGCGAGGCGGTGTCGACCAGCACGGAGCGACCTCGCCCCGCGCCGTCGGTGCCCGCACTCATCCGATCAGAGTGTCACTGGAAAGACGGCAGCGGCACCTATTGCGCACAGCGACCGGCCGGAGTATCACCCCCGATCGGGCCACAAGCGCAGGGGATCGCCCCGCAGAGCCATACGCAGCCACGGAACGAGCGCGCCGGGGTGCGCCCCCGGAATCGTCAGGACCCCGTGCTTCTGCACAGGAGCGGGTCAGAGGCGCGGCCAGCGGGCCCGGGCGAAGCAGAAGACTCCGTAGGCGATCAGGCCCACAGCCACCAGACCCAGCAGGGCGACACCGAAGGGCAGCTCTACGACCGTCTTGAGCGCCTCGTCGAGTCCGCCGGCCTGCTCCGGGTCGTGCTGCACCGCGGCGACAACGATGAGCACGCCGAGGACGGCCAGCACGATCCCCTTGGCGATGTAGCCCACGATCCCGAGCCACGTGACGACGCGGCCGGCAGTGCCCGCGGGCTCGGCGATGTTCGTGAGGAACTTCCTGCTCGCGCCGCGGTAGACGAAGACACCGCCGACGGCGAGGACGGCGAGGCCCGCGATCACGAGCAGCACCACTCCTCCGGGCGCCGAGAGGACCTGCGCGCTCGCGCTCTCGGAGGTCTGCGACGAGCTCGAGCTGCCGCCCATCGCGAAGCGGAGCGCGGTCGCCCCCAGCGCGGCGTAGACGACGGCCTTGGCCGCCTCCTTCAGGCGGCTGCCCCACTTCTCGGCGGTGCTGTCGCCTCCGGAGACCAGGAAGGCCTCGAGGATGCCCCAGAGCGCCAGACCGAAGAGGCCGATCGTGCAGACCCACAGCACGACGACTCCGCCGGGCTGCGCGGCGAGCGTGCCGAGCGCGCCGGTCTGGTCGGCCTCGCCTCCGCCGCCGCCCGCCACTCCGAGAGCGATCACGCCGATCAGGATGTGGACGAGTCCGTTCGCGGCGTAGCCGAACCGTGCGAGCGTCCGCACCGCCGTCGAATCCTGCGCCTCGTTCGCCGTCTGCTTCGCCTGGTTGCCCGCCTGAGTATTCACAGGCTGGACCGTACGCGTTTCCACATCTCCGCACAGCCCCTTGCGTCGCTCCGATCAGCGACCCGCCCTGCATCGAGACCGGTGCCGCGCGCGGCCCTCCACCGGTTCTCCACAACTCTCCACAGGGTTATCCACACCTGTGGATTCGCGCCAGGGGGCCGACGCGGGGCGACGGGAGGGTCGGACGCGGGAGCGATCGGTCAGGGCTCGTCGGCGGGATTGATCAGGCGGAGGTGTGTCGACTGGCCCGATCGGCAGAGGCGGCCGGTCTTCGGGACTGATCGTGCGACGACTCGTCGACTGGCCCGATCGGCAGAGGCGCCGATCGACCGCTCAGACGTCGACCGCGCGGACCAGCCCGTCCTGCACCGCGCCGAGCCAGTCGTAGACGCTCCGGATCGCCGCGCCGCTCTCGCCCTCCGGTTCCACGTCGTCGGTGTCGACGATGCCGAGCCGCACGGCCAGAGCGAGCCGCATGTCGGTGAGCGCCCGGAGCCACGAGAGGGCCTGCGCCGACTCGAGCCTGACCGACACCTCGCCGAGCCCGGCGAAGATCCGCCCGTGACCGGAGCCGTCGCCGGCGTCGAGCGCCGCGGTGATCGCCCGCGCGTCGTCCATCTTGCGGCCGGCCAGGTCGGGGGCGGTGAACCGGCGGAACTCGGCCGCCGCCTCGGGGTCGTCCCGGTAGGCGTCGGGCAGCAGGCGGGCGAGCGCAGGGTCGGATCGCGCCTCCTCCGACGTCGCGCCCCGGTCGAGAAGCTCGAGCATCTCCCCGGCGAGATGACGCAGGATCCCGGCCTCCTCGCGGTCGAAGCGGGCGACCGCTGCTCCGGAGGAGTCGCGGCGGAACGCGCGCATCAGCGGCCCCTCCCTGCGCCGTCGGCGCTCATGCGTCGGCCTTCTGCAGCGTCGCCCACAGGCCGTAGCCGTGCATCGCCTCGGCGTGCCGCTCCATCTCTTCGCGGTTGCCGGTCGCGACGACGGCTCGCCCCTCTGTGTGGACCTGCAGCATCAGGCGCTCGGCCTCGGCGCGGCCGAAGCCGAAGTAGCTGCGGAAGACGTAGGACACGTACGACATCAGATTCACCGGGTCGTCCCAGACCAGCAGGATCCAGGGGACGTCGGCGCGGGTGGCGTGCCGCTCGTCCAGGCGCTCGATCGTGTCAGGCATCCCGTCCAGCCTAGGTCGCGGGTCGGGGCCGCGGAGGCGGGAGGCCTTCTCGACTGCTCGCGGGCGGTCCCACTGTCCGAAAGTTGTCGTACTCGGCACTCGAGTACGACAACTTCTGGACAGTGGACGTGGGGGCGCCAGCCCGACCACGCGGCGCCCGCGCGACAACTGACGTCCGCCTCCAGTGTTCGAAAGTTGTCGTACTGGGCACTCGAGTGCGACAACTCTTGGACAGTGGACGTGGGTGCAGCGACCCGCCTCTGGAGCACTCACCGGCAGGCGGGAGACCCCACCCGACTGTCCGAAAGTTGTCGTAGTGGGTAGCCGAGTACGACAACTCTTGGACAGCGGACGGTGGGATGCCGACCCGACCATGCGTCGGCCGGCGGACGACCGCACGCCAGTGTCCGAAAGTTGTCGTACTGGGCAGCCGAGTACGACAACTCTTGGACAGTGGACGGTGGGATGCCGACCCGACCATGCGTCGGCCGGCGGACGAGCGCACGCCAGTGTCCGAAAGTTGTCGTACTGGGTGCTCGAGTACGACAACTTTTGGAGAGTGGGCGGCTCGAGGCGGGCCGGCGCGAGGTCAGGACGACAGGCGCGGCAGCACCTCGCGGGCGAAGAAGTCGAGGTGGTCGAGGTCCTGCAGATCCATGAACTGCAGGTAGACGCGCTCGGCACCCGCCTCGCGCAACGACTCGAGGCGGTCGACGGTCTCGTCGACCCCGCCGGCGATGCCGTGCTCGCGCAGCTCGGCGGGCTCCCGGCCGATGGCGGCGGCGCGGCGCGCGAACTCGGCCTCGTCGCCTCCGCCGACCGCGATCAGCGCGACGGAGTGCACGAGGGACGACGGCTCACGCCCGATCGCCCGGCACGCGTCGTCGACGCGCGTGAACGCCCCGGCGATCGAGTCGAGCTCGGGGAAGGGCAGGTTGAACTCGCTGGCGAAGCGGGCCGCGAGGGCCGGGGTCCGCTTGGGTCCGCCTCCGCCCACGATCACCGGCAGAGGGAGGCGCACGGGCTTGGGCAGCGCTGGGGAATCGGTCAGCGTGTAGTGCTCGCCCGCGAACGAGTAGCGCTCGCCGACCGGCGTCGACCAGAGGCCGGTGACGATCTCGAGCTGCTCCTCGAGCAGGTCGAACCGGCGGGGCGGGAACGGGATGCCGTACGCCGCGTGCTCCTCGGCGAACCAGCCGGTGCCGAGACCGAGCTCGGCACGGCCGCCCGACATCGCGTCGACCTGCGCCACCTGGATCGCGAGGATCCCCGGCGGCCGGTACGTCACGGAGGAGACGAGCGTGCCGAGCGCGATCCGCTCGGTCTCGCGCGCCAGGCCGGCGAGGGTCGTCCACGCGTCGGACGGACCGACTCCGGGGTCGCCGTCGCCCATCCGGAGGTAGTGGTCGGAGCGGAAGAAGCCGTCGTAGCCGAGGGCCTGCGTCGCCTGCGCGACCGCGAGGAGATCCTCGTAGCTCGCGCCCTCCTGGGGTTCGGTGAACACTCTGAACTGCATCGCTCCAGCCTGGCGCACGGGTCGAGGGCGCGCCTACTCCCCCGACCCCGACGCCTCCGACCCGGGGAGGCGACTACTGCGTGTTCGTGAAGACGGCGTCCTGGTAGTCGAAGCTCGGGCTCAGCTGCATCACGATGCTCGCCGGGTCGGCGACCGAGTAGGCCTCCTTCCAGGTGACCGATCCGCCGGGGAGGATCACCGTCGAGGGGCTGGTGCTGATGTCGCCCGCCTCGCCGTCGGTGTCGAAGATGCGCGAGGCCTCGACGCCTCCGGAGGAGACCTCGGCGTAGGTGAAGGGCTCGAGGTTCTCGTCGGAGCCGTTCTGGATGGAGAGGGTGAACACGACATCGACGGCCTGGTCGTTCCCGGCCGCGTACTCGGTGGGAGTGAACTCCGTCGGCGCCGACACCGAGAGGGTCACGCCGTCGGTGTAGGCGAGGGCCTCGCCGAAGCCGACGGTCATGTCGTCGGCGGCGGGAGGCGGCTCCTCGGAGGGTGCCTCCTCCGCCGGCGCCTCCTCCGCCGGCGATTCCTCTGCCGGCGATTCCTCTGCCGGCGCCTCCGCCGTCGCGTCGTCGAGCGGGAGGGGGGTCGCGGTCGCGGAGGTGGACCCGCCGGGGAACCCGGTCCCGTCGAGCTCGTCGAGCGCACTCACCAGCTGGACCGCCGTGACGATCACCACGACCACCGCGATGACGAAGCCGACGACGCTGAGCACGAGGCCGGTGATCGAGAAGCCGCGCGGAGGCTTGCGCCGCACCAGCGCGATGATGCCGACGACGGCTCCGGCGATCGCGACGGGGAACGCCAGACCGAAGACGAAGGGCAGGACCGCCAGCACCACCGACACGATGCCGAGCACGAGGGCGGTGATCGCGAGCCCGCTCCGCTGCGGCGCCGGAGCGCTGCCGAAGGAGGGCAGCGGAGCGTCGGTCGGTTCGGGAGTCGGTGGAACGGGCGGCGGCGGCAGGGTCATGGCGTCAGTATGCCAGCGCTGGGAAAGACCTGTGAGTCCTCGTGCGACTGCCCGTTCCACCTGTGGCAGGCGCGGCTGCGGGGATGCCGGGCGGGAGAGCGGACCTCGACCGCCGGCATTCGCCCGGTCCGAGACGGCAGAGAGCACCGCCGCGGGCGCTCGGCGGTTCGTCTCGGGTGCGGATCAGCTGGGCGACGGAACGGCGGGCATCTCCTCGGGGTCGTCGCCCTCGGCCGGCTCGCCTCCGCTCTCGCCGCCGAGTCGGGCGTCCGCGCCCTCGTCCGACGCCTCCCCGGGTGCCTCTGCGTCATCGATCTGCGCGGGGTCCTCCGCGGGCACCGGGAGGGAGTCGGCGTCGGGACGGGTGGTGTCGGTGACGTCCTCGGGGGCGTCGAATCCGAAGCTGCTCATGGTGACCTCTCCGCAGCGCGCCGGGGAGGCGGCGCCGCTGTCGGCAGCCTAGGTCGCCGATCCGGAGCGGTCACGGCCTTGACGGGACCGCGCCCGCGGGCCGCACGAGCCGCACCCGGTTCACCGAGCCGGAGGTGCCCCTCGGGCGGAGCGACAGCCCTCAGTGCACGTACTCGAGCAGGTCGACGCCGAGGGTGCGCATGCCCTCGAGGACCGCGAGGCGGTAGTGCAGGCTCGTGTCGTCGAACTGCGTGAGCACCGAGTAGGCGACTCCCGTGCGCGGGCCGCGCAGCACGCCGACCTCGGCGCGCACGCCTCCGTCGGTTCCGGTCGAGTTGACGAGCAGGACGCCGTGGTCGGGCTGGCGGTGCGACAGCGGATCGAGGCCGAACGCCGACGCGACGAGCGACAGGTCGCTGTTGAGCGACAGCCAGCCGATCACGCGGGAGCTCACCGCCGCGTCGACGACCTCGCCGTTGGCCAGGGTCGCGAGCAGCCAGGTGAGCTCGCGGGCCGAGCCGATCGAGAGCTGGGGCGCGTCGTCGGGGCCGCGCTCGTCGCGGACCACGTCGAGCAGTGCGGTCCGCGAGAGTCCGAGGGCCTCGGCGCGCTCGCGCACGGCGTCGAGCCCGACGCGGCGGAGCAGGACGTTGGTGGCGAGGTTGTCGTTCGTCGCGCCCACGAACGCCGCGAGGTCGGCGACCGGCATCGACGGGATCTGCAGGTGCTGCCAGAGCCCCGCATCCGCCACCGCATCGGCCGCGGTGCGGTCGACGAGCCGGAGGTTCTCCTGCGGGTCGCTCGCGAGTCGCGCGGCGACCTCGATCAGCAGCAGCACGGTGCCGATGCCGGCCGTCGGCATCGACACGGAGTCGTCGACCGCGAACAGGGTGCGCCCGCTCGCGAGGTCGACGGCGCGGGCCGACACCACGACTCCGTCGATCGCGAGCCGGCCGAGGGCGTCGAAGCCGTTCTGGAAGTTGTCGTGCTCGTTCGCGCCCTTGTGGCGCCCTCGGCGGGCGCGTCGGTTCTCACGGCGGGTCTCGTGGGTGGGGATCACCACGGGCAGGGCCCCTCTACGGGTCGATCGAGCGGTTCGTGCGGAGGGAGGGACCGTGGTCCGTCGACGCGCCGGAGGGACGCGCGATGAACGGACGACCCCGATGACATCGGCCGGCTCCTGATGCCCGGGGGGCTCGTCCGCGGTGCGGGACGGCAGTCGGCGATGACTACCAGATGACGACGCGCTCGCTCGGGGGGAGCCAGAGGGAGTCGCCTTCGGTGACGTCAAAAGTAGCGTAGAAGTCGTCGATGTTGCGGACGATCTGGTTGCAGCGGAACTCGGCCGGAGCGTGCGGGTCGATCGCGAGGAGACGGACGGTCTCTTCGTCGCGCGACTTCTGCTGCCAGGCCTGAGCCCACGACAGGAAGAAGCGCTGAGCGCCGGTCAGTCCGTCGATCACGGGCGGCTCCTGGCCGTCGAGCGAGAGCAGGTAGGCCTTCCACGCGATGCCCAGGCCGCCGAGGTCGCCGATGTTCTCGCCGATCGTCAGAGCGCCGTTGACGTGGTGATCGGGCGTCGTCGCGGGAGCGAGCGCGTCGTACTGCGCGATGAGCGCCTTGGTCCGCTCCTCGAACGCGGCGCGGTCGTCCTCCGTCCACCAGTCGGTCAGGCGGCCGTCGCCGTCGAAGCGCGAGCCCTGGTCGTCGAACCCGTGGCCGATCTCGTGACCGATGACGGCTCCGATCGCCCCGTAGTTGGCGGCGGAGTCGCGGGACTCGTCGAAGAACGGGAACTGCAGGATCGCCGCGGGGAACACGATCTCGTTGAAGCCCGGGTTGTAGTAGGCGTTGATCGTCTGCGGGGTCATGAACCACTCGTCGCGATCGAGCGGGCGGCCGATCTTGCCGAGCTCGCGGTCGAACTCGAAGGCGGCGACGCGGCGGGCGTTGCCCACCAGGTCTCCCGCGTCGATCGAGAGCGCGGAGTAGTCGCGCCAGCGCACGGGGTAGCCGATCTTGGGGGTGAACTTGGCGAGCTTCTCGAGCGCGCGCTCGCGGGTCTCGGCGCCCATCCACTCGAGGTCGACGATCGAGCGGCGGTAGGCCTCGATGAGGTTGGCGACCAGGACGTCCATCGCGGTCTTGGCGCTCTCGGGGAAGTGGCGCTCGACGTAGATCCGGCCCACCGCCTCGCCGAGCGAGCCCTCGACCAGCGAGACGGCGCGCTTCCAGCGCTCGCGCTTCTGCGGGGTGCCGGTGAGGGTGCGGCCGTAGAAGTCGAAGTTGGCGTCGACGAAGTCGCTCGAGAGGTAGGCGGCCGCGCCGCGGATGACCTGCCACGACAGCCAGTCGCGCCAGGCCGGCAGGCGGTCGTCGGTCAGGAGGCCGGCGAGACCCTCGAGGAAGCTGGGCTGGCGCACGACGACCTCGGCGAGCGCCCCCTCCGGAGCACCCATGGCCGTCAGCCAAACGCCGAGGTCGATGCCCGCGGCGAGACCCTCGACCTCGGCCCAGGTGCGGAGGTTGTAGGTGGCCTGGCTGTCGCGGCTGCGCACCTTGTCCCAGTGCACGGCCGCGATGTCGGTCTCGAGCTCGACGATGCGCTTCGCGCGCTCCTCGTGCGCTCCGATGCCGGCGAGCTCGAGCATGCGCGCGACGAACGGGAGGTAGGCCTCGCGCACCGAGGCGAACTCGTCGTCTCGGTAGTAGCTCTCGTCGGGCAGGCCGAGACCGCCCTGGTTGACGAAGACGAGGTAGCGCTCGGGGCTGCCCGGGTCGTTGTCGACGAAGAGGCCGAAGAGGCCGGGCACGCCCGAGCGCTCGAGCTCGCCGACGGTGGCGAGCAGACCGGCGATCGAGTCGACGCGCTGCACGGCGGCGAGGTCGTCGGCGATGGGCGCGGCACCGAGCTCGTCGGCCCGGGCCTCGTCCATGAAGGAGGCGTAGAGGTCGCCGAACAGGCGCTCCTGCGTGCCGTGGTGCGCGGTCTGCGCCTCGACGATGATGTCGCGGACGGCCTTCTCGGCCTCCTCCTGCAGCACGTGGAACGAGCCGTACCGCGCCTTGTCGCTCGGGATCTCGGTGCGGTCGATCCAGAGGCCGTTGACGTGCCGGTACAGGTCGTCCTGCGGGCGCGTCGCCGGGTCGAGTTCGGAGAGGTCGATACCGGAGCGAGGCGTCGTCGAGGTCATGCGGACAGCCTACGGCGGGCCTCCGACAGCGAGGTCCGGCGGGCAGGCCGGGACGGGTGCTGGGCCGGACGGGTGCGGGGACGCTCCCGCGCGTCGGACCGCGTCCGGCTCGCGGAGACGCGTCCGGCTCGCGGGAATCGGGGATTCCTGTGAGCCGGAGGTGCCTCCGGACTCGGGGTGGGTCAGGCGACCGGGATGATCAGGCCGTCCCAGGTCTCGGTGAGGTAGTCCTTCGTGCGCTGGTCGGTGAGCAGCTCGTAGAGCGCCTCGATGCGCGGGTCGTCGGCGAGGTCGGGGGTGGTCGCGAGGACGTTGTAGTACGTGCTGTCGGTGCCCTCGATCAGGATCGCCTGATCCTCGGTCAGACCGGCCGGCAGCGCGAAGGTCGCGGTCACGAAGACGACGTCCTGGTCGGGCAGCGCGAGGGCGAGCGAGGCGTTCTCGATCTCGGTGAACTCGAGATCGCGCGGGTTCGACGTGATGCCCTGCAGGTTCGTGACGTCGTCGGCGACCTCGATGATCCCCTCCGAGGCGAGGAGCTTCAGAGCGCGGCCCTCGTTCGTCGGGTCGTTGGGGATCGCGACGGTGGCGCCGTCCTCGAGGTCGTCGAGGCTCGTGAGCGACTCGGAGTAGAAGGCGGCGGCGGGCAGGTAGACCTCGCCCGCGCTCACCAGGTCGCCTCCGGCCTGCGAGTTGTAGGTCTCGAGGAAGGTCGCGTTCTGGAAGAGGTTCGCGTCGGTGCTGCCGTCGGACAGGGCCGGGTTCGGCGTGTTGTAGTCGCTGAACTCGACGAACTCGATGTCGAGTCCCTTCTCGGCGGCGAGGTTCTCGTCGACCCAGGTCAGCAGGTCGCCGGCCGGAGTGGCGAGGGCGCCGACCTTGATCGTGCCGAGGTCGCCGGAGTCGGAGCTCGCGCCGGACTCGCCGCCGGCCTCCGAACCGGACGAGCAGGCGGACAGGCCGAGGAGGAGGGTGCCGGCGGCCGCGAGGGCGCCGACACGGACGAGCGAGGTGAGGCGGGAGGTGCTGCGATTCATGGGGTCTTCTCTCGTTGCTGCGGGAGGGGGAGGTGCTGCGGGGGGGGAGGTGGCCTCAGGCGCGCGGGTCGCGGCCGTCCGCCTCCAAGACGGCGACGGCCCGGTCGGGCTTCGCGCGCCGATCGTGCCCGACCAGCCGCGCGGCGAGCGTCGCGAGGGCCTGGACGATCTGGACGATGACGAAGAGGACGACGATGACCGCGACGATGTGGAGCCAGCTGTAGCGCTGGTAGCCGTAGGTGAGGGCGACGTTGCCCAGGCCGCCTCCGCCGACGACGCCGACCATGGCCGAGAAGTTGATGATCGAGGTGATCGTCGTCGAGAGTCCGAGCACGATCGCCGGCCGCGCCTCGGTCAGGAGGACGCGGCGGACCAGCTGCCAGCGCGAGGCCCCGAGCGAGGCGGCGGCCTCGTAGAGCCCGGGGTCCACCTCCTTGAGCGCGATCTCGACCATGCGGGCGAAGAAGGGGATCGCGATGATCGCGAGCGGGACGATGGCGGCCGTCGAGCCGATGAAGGTGCCGATGATGAGGCGGGTCAGCGGGATCAGCGCGATCATCAGCACGATGAACGGCACCGAGCGGCCGAGGTTGACCACGAAGCCGAGCACGCGGTTGACCGCCGTGCCGAGCGCGCGCGAACCGGCGATGCGCTCGAGGAACCCGCCGCGCTCGGTCCCCACGAGGACGATGCCGAGCGGGAGGCCGACGAGGATCGTCACGAGAGTCGCGACGCCGACCATGTAGAGGGTCTCTCCGAGTCCCTTGAGCACGACCTCGATGAGGTCGCTCCAGAAGGTGGGCGAGTCGACGTCGATCATGCGGGGCCTCCCCGGAGCCAGTCGACCGTCAGGCCCTGCGAGCGCAGGTCGTCGACCGCGCGGACGACCGTGCCGCGATCACCGGGCAGCGCGAGGCGGGTGCGGCCGGCCTGGCTGCCTCCGATCGTCTCGATCACGGCGCCGAGGATCGAGACGTCCATGCCGTAGCCCCGGGCCAGCTGGGCGATGACCGGGCGGTCGGCCGAGCCTCCCGAGAAGGTGATGTCGATGATCGCGGAGCCGTCGTCCTCGGGCAGCGGGCCGAGCGGGAACAGCTCGCGGGCGAGAGCCGACCCGGGAGTCGAGACCAGCCGGACGAGCTCGCCCTGCTCGAGGATCCGGCCGGACTCCATCAGAGCGGCGGAGTCGCAGATCCGCTTGACGACGTCCATCTCGTGCGTGATGAGCAGCACCGTGAGCCCCAGCTCGCGGTTGAGGCTGCGGAGGAGATCGAGGATCGAGCGCGTCGTCTCGGGATCGAGGGCGCTCGTCGCCTCGTCCGAGAGGAGCACCCGCGGGCGGCCGGCGAGGGCGCGGGCGATGCCGACGCGCTGCTTCTGACCGCCCGAGAGCTGCGAGGGGAAGCTGCCCGCGTGCGAGGACAGGCCGACCAGGTCGAGCATCTCGGCTGCGCGGCGCGGTCGCTCGGCTCCGCGCACGCCGATGGTCTCGAGCGCGAACTCGACGTTCTGCTGCACGGTGCGGTTCGAGAGCAGGTTGAAGTGCTGGAACACCATGCCTATGTCGTGGCGGGCGCGGCGCAGGGCGCGCTCGTCGAGATCGGTGAGGGTGACTCCGCCGACCTCGACCGTGCCGGCATCGGGACGCTCGAGCAGATTGATCGCCCGGAGCAGCGTGCTCTTGCCGGCGCCGGACTGGCCGACGACGCCGAAGATGGTGCCCTCGTCGACGTGCAGGCTGACGTCGTCGAGCGCTCGGACGGAGCGCGCGCCTCCGAACGTCTTGGAGAGTCCGGTCGCGGTGATCACGGGCGGGTGCTCCTGACGGCGGGCGGGGTGGTGAACGGTCTTTCAGGCTACGGGGGCCGGTGGGGCGGGCGCGAAACGGCGTGACGAAGTGTGACGGCGGGCGGGCGGGCGGGTCGGGGCGCGGGCGCGGGCGGGCGCTGCGGGTGCGGGAGGATCTCGGGCTCGTCGGAACGCGTCCGGCTCGCAGGAACCGGCGGGTTCTGCGAGCCGAACGCGTCTCTGCGAGCCGGAGCTCCGTTCTGCGAGCCGGAGCTCAGCTGGTGGCGAGGTGCTCCTCGACGAAGCTCCGGATCGGCGTGGTCGGGTGCCCGATCAGGCGCGCCAGCGACCCGTCGGTCTCGCCGAGCAGGCCGTCGGCGATGTTCGAGTCGAGACCGACGACGAAGCCGACGGCCCCCTCGGGGACGCCTGCGTCGGTGAGGATGCGGGCGTGCTCCTCGGAGCCGACGTGGGTGATCGACGCGTCGCGGCCGGCGACCTCGGCGACCATCGCCGCGAGCTCGTCGAAGCTCCACGCCACATCGCCCGACAGCTCGTGCACCGAGCCGACGAGGGAGGCGTCGGCCAGGGCGACCGCGGCCGCCTCGGCGTAGTCATTGCGCGCGGCGCTCGAGACGCGGCCCTCGCCCGCGCTCGAGACCGCGGTTCCGGTCGAGGCCAGCTCCGAGACCGTCTGCGCGTAGTTCTCGTTGTACCAGCCGTTGCGCAGGATCACGGCGGGGACTCCCGCGGCCGTGATCGCCTCCTCCGTCGCCTTGTGCTCGGGCGCGAGGATCAGCGGGCTGGTCGTTGCCTTCGGCGCGCTCGTGTAGACCAGGCGCGCGCCGGCGCGGGCGACCGCCTCGATGGCGGCCGTGTGCTGCGCGACGCGCCTGCCCACCTCCGAGCCCGAGACGAGCAGGACCGCCTCGGCGCCCGCGAAGGCCGCGTCGAGCGACGCGGGGTCGTCGAAGTCGGCGACGGCGGTGCGCACCCCGAGCTCGGCGGCGAGCGCCTCCAGCTTCGCGGCGTCGCGGCCGGTGGCGAGGATGTCGGAGGCGGCGGTGCCGCGGTCGAGCAGGTGCCGGGCGACGAGGCGGCCGAGGTGGCCGGTGGCTCCGGTGACGACGAGGGTCATGAGTGGTCCTTCCGTTCAGGCGGCCTCAGGGCCGCACCGGGGGAGAACCGGCAGCCCGGTCGAGAACTTCCCGGAATGCAGTACCCACTATTTCGTTAGTACCTGTATGAGCATCGCACAGAGCCCGCTCCTCGCGGGCGACGTCTACTCCGCCGACTGCCCGAGCCGCGAGATCTTCGGGCACGTCACGAGCAAGTGGGGCGTTCTCGTGCTCGCGGCGCTGGCCGAGCGCAGCCTCCGCTGGGGCGAGCTGCGGAGGCGGATCGGCGGCATCAGCGAGAAGATGCTGGCGCAGACCCTCCGCACGCTCGAGGACGACGGCTTCGTGCACCGGGAGGCGCAGACGAGCATCCCGCCGCGGGTCGACTACCGTCTGACGCCCCTCGGAGCCGAGCTCGCCGAACGGCTCCTGCCCGTCGTCGAGTGGGTCGCGGGCAACATCGGGAGGGTCGAGGAGGCCCGGCGAGCGAGGTGAGGTGAGGCTCACCTTCTTGTGAAAACGTTCATATTCCCTTCAGGAACGGTCCCCCGCTCGGCGGCGTCCCCGTCCCCTCGCACTGGTTTCCTCGATCGCATCTCCCTGCCTGCGACCGAAGGACGACCGACGATGACCGACACCTCCCGCCGCCTGCTGCTCCCCATGGCCGGGCACGTCCGCGGCAAGCGCAGCCCCGTGACCTGCGCGCTCAAGTGCGCCAACGCGTGCTCGACCGCGACCTGCAACACCTCGCACAACAGCTACTTCCGCGACATCGTCGCGACGCAGCTCTCGCGCCGCTCGGCCCTGGGCCTCGGCCTCGCCGGCGCGGTCACCATCGCCGTCGCCTCCCCCGGCGCACCCGCGGCGGAGGCGGCCGTCGCAACCGCAGCCGATGGCGCCTCGCCGCTCACCTTCACTCCGATCGCCCCGGTGCCCGCCACGGTCGACGCGTTCACGGTGCCCGAGGGCTTCGCCTGGCGCCCGCTGATCCGCTGGGGCGACCCGCTCTTCGCCGACAGCCCCGCCTTCGACCTCGAGAACCAGACCGAGGCGTCGCAGGCCGCACAGTTCGGCTACAACAACGACTACACCGACATCGTCGAGCTCCCGGGCACTCAGCGACTGCGCGCACTGCTCGTCGTCAACCACGAGTACACGAACGAGAGCATCATGTTCCCGGCCGCGCAGCTCGAGTCGGAGCCGGAGCGCGTGCGCGCCGTCGGCCGCGCCGCCCACGGGCTGAGCGTCGTCGAGCTCGTCCGCACCGCGGTCGACCGCCCGTGGTCGTACGTGCGCGGAGGCGAGAAGAACCGCCGCTTCCTGAGCGACACTCCCTACGAGGTCACCGGCGCCGCCGCCGGGTCGTCGCTGCTGAAGACGATCGCCGACCCCGAGGGCCGCACCGTGCTCGGCACCCTCGGCAACTGCGCCGGCGGCACCACGCCGTGGGGAACGATCCTGTCGGGCGAGGAGAACTTCAACGGCTACTTCCGCGCCACCGGGACCAGCGACGCCGAGCTGCGCTACGGCCTCGCCGACGCCGAGACGGCCCGCCTCTGGGAGCTCGACGACCCCCGCTTCGACGCGCGCACGCCCGGCTACGAGAACGAGCCGAACCGCTTCGGCTGGATCGTCGAGTTCGACCCGTTCGAGCCGGAGTCGACCCCCAAGAAGCACACGGCGCTCGGCCGCCTCAAGCACGAGGGCGCCAACGTCATCATCGCTCCGGACGGCCGCGTTGTCGCCTACCAGGGCGACGACGAGCGCTTCGACTACCTCTACAAGTTCGTGTCGAAGAAGCGCTACATCGAGGGCGACCGGGCCCACAACAAGACGCTGCTCGAGGAGGGCGACCTCTTCGTCGCGAAGTTCACGGGCGACTCGCCGGTGGCCGAGATCACGGGGACCGGAGCCGTCCCCTCCGACGGCGGCTTCGACGGGATCGGCGAGTGGCTGCCGCTCGTCATCGGCGGAGCATCCGCGATCGCGGGCATGGGCGTCGAGGAGGTGCTCGTGCGCACCCGCATGGCGGCCGACATCGCCGGCGCGACCAAGATGGACCGCTGCGAGGACGTCGAGCCCAGCCTCGTCTCCGGCCGCGTCTACGTGGCCTGCACCAACAACTCCAACCGCGGCACCGAGGGCACGGAGGGGCCGACCGAGGTCAACCCGCGCACCGAGAACCGCGACGGCCACATTGTCGAGATCATCGAGGACGGCGGGGACCAGACCGGCCGCACCTTCACCTGGAACCTGCTGATGCTCTGCGGCGACCAGGCCCAGGGCGATGTCGTCTACTTCTCGGGCTTCCCCGCCGACAGGGTCTCGCCGATCTCGTGCCCCGACAACCTCGCCTTCGACTCCGTCGGCAACCTCTGGATCTCGACCGACGGCGCCCCGAGCGGCATCGGCTACAACGACGGCCTGTTCAAGGTGACGCTCGAGGGCGCCGAGCGCGGCAACGTGGAGCAGTTCCTCTCGGTCGCCAGGGAGGCCGAGACCTGCGGCCCGATCATCCACGACCAGGATCAGCACGTCTTCGTCGCGGTGCAGCACCCGGGAGAGAACGGGAGCTTCGAGGAGCCGACCTCGTCCTTCCCCGACTTCGGGTCGACGGCCGCCGGTGCGGTCGCGGCGCCCCGGCCGACGATCGTGCAGATCCTGCCCGCATCTCAGCTGGTCGAGCCGACCCCCACCCCGACGGCCGGGCCGACCACGGCGCCGACGGCGACTCCCACCGCCTCGCCCACGGCGACTCCCACCGCCTCGCCCACGGCGACTCCCACCGCCGGGCCCACCGCCTCGCCGACCGCAGGGCCCACCGCGTCGCCGGTGCCCACGGCCACGTCGACGCCGACCGGCACCGCCGTCCCGCTGCCGACCGGCGGCTCCGGAGGCGGACTCGCCGCCACCGGAGTCGAGAGCGTCGGCCTCATCGCCGGGGCGACCGCCCTGCTCGCCGCGGGCGCAGCCGCCGTCGGGCTCGGCGCCCGTCGCCGCTCGACCGGCGCGGAGGGCACCGAGGGCGGCACGGAGGCCTGATCGGGGGGCGGCGGGCCTCTGCTCGCCGCCCCCCGACCACCTCCGGGTGCACTAGGTTGATCGCGATGTCGACCCTCCGGAGCCGCGAATCAGCGCTCATCGTCGCTGTGCAGCGAGCGCCGCTGACCCGCCCCCTCCTCCCCGTGGCGCGGGTGCTCAGCCTCGTCGGCGAGCACGCGGCGGGCTGGCTGATCCTCGGTGTCGTCGGGGCGATCGTCGATCCCGCGCGCTTCTGGGCGTGGGCGCTGTGCGACGTCGCGATCGTCGTCGCACACGGGCTGTCGATCGTCGTCAAGCGCATCGTGCGCCGTCCGCGCCCGCTCGGCGAGGGGGTGGAGGTGCGCGGCACGGCACCCAGCAAGCTCAGCTTCCCGAGCTCCCACGCCTCGTCGACGACCGCCGCGGCGATCGTGTTCGCGGTGATGCTGCCGGCGCTCTGGCCGCTCGCGGTCGTGCTGGTCGCCGCGATGCTGCTGTCGCGGCTCGCGCTCGGGATGCACTTCCCGACCGACGTGCTCGCGGGCGCGGTGCTCGGCGCCCTGGCCGCGGTCGCGGTGCTGCCGCTGCTGCCGCTCGTGTCGTTCTAGGCGACCGATCTGCGGGGGGGGGGGTCGTGTGCGATCTGCAGGTGATGCGCCGCCTCCGGCACCCCGGCATGCGGCGGAAGGCGTCTTCCGTCTGCGAGGTCCTGCGAATCGGACGCAAGCCGTCCCAAGCACGCGCCTACTCAGAGCAGGCGTCGCGCCGACGCCCACGCCGTCAGCTCGTAGCGCGACGAGAGCTGCAGCTTGCGCAGCACCGCCGACACGTGCGACTCGACCGTCTTGATCGAGATGAACAGCTCGGCCGCCGCCTCCTTGTAGGCGTAGCCGCGCGCGATCAGCCGCATGACCTCGCGCTCGCGGGCGGACAGCCGGTCGAGCTCGTCCACCGACTCCGCCTGCTCGCCGGCCAGCGCCCCGAACGCGTCGAGCACGAAGCCCGCCAGGCGCGGAGAGAACACCGCGTCGCCGCCTGCGACGGCGAGCACGGCGCGACTCACCTCGGCCCCCGAGCTCGCCTTGGTGATGTAGCCGCGGGCACCCGCGCGGATCACGCCGACGACGTCCTCCGCCGCGTCCGACACGCTCAGCGCCAGGAACCGCACCGACTCGAGGAGCGGGGCGCTGCGCCGCAGCACCTCGGCGCCGCCTCCGCCCGCACCGCCCGGGAGGTGCACATCGAGCAGGACGACATCGGGACGCACCGCCGCGACCAGCTCGACGGCCTCGTCCACGTCGGCCGCTTCGCCCAGCACGTCGAGCTCGGGGGCGAGGACGGCGCGCAGCTCCGAGCGGAAGATCGAGTGGTCGTCGACCAGCACCACGCGGGTCATCGGGCGACCTCCGCGGGAAGCCGGAGGTGCACCTCGGTGCCCGTGCCCCCGGCTCCGGGGCCCACGGTCGCGCTGCCGCCGGCGCGCGCCATCCGCCCGATGATCGACTCCCGGATGCCCAGCCGGTCGCCGGGGAGGGCGTCGAGGTCGACTCCGGGGCCGCGATCGCGGACGAAGACGTCGACGCCGTCGACCGAGGACTCGAGGTAGACCGACACCGCCCCGCCGGCGTGCCGAGCCGCATTGAGCATCGCCTCGCGGGTCGCGCCCGAGAGGGAGGCGGTGCCGAGCAGCGACGCGGCACCCGGCACCGGCGCGCCCACCGCGACGACCTCGAGCTGCACCGGGTAGTCGAGCTCGATGGCGGCGGCGGTCGCGCGGATCTCGGCGGCCAGGTCGTCGGCGACGGGGACGTCGCGCTCGAAGAGCCAGTCGCGCAGCTCCCGCTCCTGGGCCCTGGCGATGCGCGCGACCTCGCTCGAGGCGCCGGCGCGGTTCTGGATCAGGGCCAGGGTCTGCAGCACCGAGTCGTGCAGGTGGGCGGCGATCTCGGCGCGCTGCTCCTCGCGCACGCGCGCGGCCCGCTCCCCCATCAGCTCCGTCCACAGCCGAACGACCCGCGGCGCCGCGAGCACCCCGGCCGCCACCAGCAGCACGCCGACGGCGAGCACGGCGTTGATCGCGCTCGGGCGAGCGGCGAGCACGGCGGCGCCCGCGACGACCAGCACGGCGCAGGAGAGGAGCCGCACCGTCGCGGAGGCGCGCGCGGATCGCGACGGGTCGGTGCGGTCGGGGCCGAGACTCCAGCCGACGGCGCCTCCCGACAGCGCCGCGACGGCGGCGAGCGCACGGGTGGCATCGGTGTCGTCCCCGCCGCCGAGCGCGACGAGGACCGCGACCGCGGCGACTCCGGCGCCCGCGGCGAGCACTGCGGCGACGGGCACCGAGCGCCGCACGCCGGGCTCGCCGTCGCCGGGGTCGGCGAGCGGCACGAGCGCCCACAGCCACAGGTAGAAGAGCGCGCCGCCTCCGCCGAGCAGGGTGGCGGCGAGGAAGAGGAGCCGCACCGACCGCGCCCCGCGGCCGAGGTGCTCGGCCAGCGCGGCGCTCACCCCGCCGAGGACCACCGAGCGGGGTCGGCGCAGCGGCGGCCTGACCGCGGCGCTGGTGACGGTGGGGATGCTCACCCCTGCATCCAAACAGGTCGACGCTCGTCTCGGGGGTCCGGTCGGGGTCGGGTCAGGGGATCCCCCGATGGTCCGGCGCTCGAGCCGCACGGGACACTCGTGGCATGACAGCAGCGAGCACCACCCCGCCGAGCGGCGGGCCGGACGAGGGCACGGCCGCCCGCACGACTCCGGAGGCGGCGACGACGACCGCGAGCGATCCCGCAGGAGCGGAGGGGGGAGGCGCGGACGGTCCGCCGCCCGGCAACGGGGATCCCGGGCCCGGGCCCGACCCCGCCGCCGCCGAGAACCGCTTCTTCCTGTGGCTGCGCGCCCTCGATCTCCCGCGCCGTCCCGGCTGGATCGGCGGCGTCTGCGCCGGGATCGCCGAGCGCCTCGGCATCGATCCGCTGATCGTCCGCGGCGTCTTCGTCGTCGTCGCCGTGCTCGGCGGCCCGGCGTTCCTCTTCTATGCGGCGGCCTGGCTGCTCCTCCCCGACGAGGACGACGCCCTGCCGATCGCGCGGCTCGCCCGCGGGGAGCTCGACCGGGTGCACGCCGCGATCGGCGTGCTGGTGCTGGCCTCCCTCCTCCCGGTGGCGCAGGGCTTCTGGTCGCTCGGCGGCGCCTACACCGGCGCGACGCCGTGGGCGCCCGCCGCGGGTCGAGGCCTGTGGACCGCGGTGGTGGTCGGCCTGATCATCGCCTTCGTCGTCTGGATCGTGCGCCGCTCGGGGCGCGCGGACGGAGCGGCGGAGCCGGAGCAGGTGCCGGCCACGACCGACGGGCGGCCCGAGAGCGTGCCCTTCCCGACGCGGCCGACGGACGCCCGACCCGAGTCTCCTGAGGACGTCGCCGCCTGGCGCGAGCGGCAGGAGGAGTGGAAGACCGAGCGGGAGGCTTTCCGCGCCCAGCAGGCGGCGACGGCCCGCGAGACCGCGAGGGAGCGGGCCGAGGAGTCCCGCCTGAGGGCCGCGGCCGCCACTGCGGCGCGCCTGGAGCGGCAGCGGATCCGGCGGGCCGCCAACCCCCGCCTCGGGTTCGGCGCGACGCTGCTCGTCCTCGGCGCGGCCACGCTGGTGGGAGCGCTCGTGTCTCTGACGGCCTCGGGGACGACCGCGACGGTCGCCGGGTTCGCCTCCGCGGCGCTGGTGCTCGCCCTGGCGATCGTGACCGCGGGGTTCCTGCGCCGACGCGCGGTCCTCCTCGTGCTGGCCTCGCTCGTCGCGGTGGTGACGGCCGGGACGGCGGCGCTGCTGCCTCCGGATCGCGAGCTGGTGAGCAGCTTCGGCGTCTCAGGGCTCTCGAACATCGCGCCCGGCCGCTACGCCAACCTGACCGGCGACCTCTCGATCGTCGTCGATCCCGCGCTCGGCAACGACGGCGGAGTCATCGACCTGTGGCAGGGGGCGGGAACGGTGTCCGTGGTCGCCGGCTCGGCGGTCCGCCTCGAAGCGTCGTCCTCCGACGCGAACGTCTGGCTCACGACGCTCGTCGGCGACGAGTACCGGCAGACCGAGCCGGAGGACCTCCGCTACGCCGACGGCCGGTGGCACTGGACTCAGACCTTCGGCGATCCGGAGGCGGAGCCCTTCGTCGTCCGGATCGAGCAGGGTCGCGGATCGATCACCGTGCTCGACGAGACGGGCGTCGCCACGAGCGGGACCACGACGGGAACCGACGGCACGGCTCCCACGACGGGAACCGACACCGGAAGCACCACCCCGACCACGACCGAGCCGACGGAGGCCGCACGATGACCACGGAACCCACGACCACGTCTCCCTCGCCCACCACACCCCACGAGCCGGTGACCGCCGCTCCCGGTGTCCGCCGTCCGCGGATCCGCGCCGGCGCGATCGTCTGGGGCCTCGTGGTCGCCGCGGTCTCGGTGCTGCTGCTGGCCTTCAGCGCCGACCCCGGACTCCGCGCCGGGATCCTTGAGCGCGTCGCCGAGCTCGGGCAGGGCGCCGGAGCAGCGCTCGGCATCGCCGCGCTCGGCGCGATCGCCCTGCTCGTCGGTCTCGTCCGCGTCCTCGACCGGCGGTAGTCGGCGCGTCATCGGCCGGCGGAGCGCGGCCTCGCCCCGGCGAGCGCCCCCTGTCGGCCGGTGCCGCGCCCGGCACAACCCCCTGCCGGGGCCCGCCCCGGCGCGCGCAGACTCGTCGGAGGCTCCCGGAGCGCGCCCCGCGCCGGTCCCCACCGCCCCCACGGGCGCGAGCGGGCGGGACGCCGCGACCCAGAGACGAGACAGCCGATGCACGACCGCGCCGCCGACTCCGCCGTGCCCCGCTGATGGAGCTCGGCATCGCGGCGATCGTCGCCGTCTCGGTCCTCGTGGCCGTCGCCGTCTTCGCCCGTCGGCTCGGGGTCGCCGCGCCGATCGCGCTCGTCCTGGCCGGGGTGGGGCTCTCGTTCCTCCCGGGCGTGCCCGAGGTGGTCGTGCCGCACGAGTGGGTGCTCGACGGCGTGCTGCCTCCCCTGCTCTACGCCGCGGCGATCAGCACGCCCTTCATCGACTTCCGGCGAAACCTCGCCACGATCACCGGGCTCTCGGTGGTCCTCGTGCTGATCTCGGCGGCGGGGGCCGGCGCGCTCCTGTTCCTCCTGCTGCCCGATCTCGGCCTTCCGCTGGCCATCGCCGTCGGCGCGATCATCAGTCCGCCGGACGCCGTGGCCGCCACCTCGGTCGGTCGCAGGCTCGGCCTCCCGCCGCGCCTGCTGACCCTTCTCGAGGGCGAGGGCCTGATCAACGACGCGACCGCTCTGGTGCTGCTGCGCTCGGCCCTCGCCGCCGCGGCCGGCACGCTGGCCACGCCCTGGGCGGCGGTCGGCGACTTCCTGTCGGCGGTGGCGGTCGCCGTGGCGGTCGGCCTGGTCGCCAGCATCGTCACGGTGTTCGTGCGGTCGCGCCTCGAGGATCCGGTGCTCAACACCGTCATCTCGTTCATCGTCCCGTTCGTCGCGTTCATCCCGGCCGAGAGCCTGGGCGCCTCGGGCGTCCTCGCGGTCGTCGTGGCCGGCCTGCACACCGGCCACGCCTCCTCGCGCGCCTTCACCGCGCAGTCGCGCGTCAACGACCGCATCAACTGGCGCACCGTCCAGTTCCTGCTCGAGAACGGCGTGTTCCTCCTGATCGGGCTCGAGATCCGCGGACTGATCGAGGACGCGGACAGCGCCGCCCTCAGCGTCCCGGCCGCGGTCGGCATCGGGCTGATCGCCACGGTCGGGCTGGTCGTCGTGCGCTTCGCCTGGGTCGGACCGGTGCTGCTCGGCGAGCGCTGGCAGACCCGGCGCGCCGAGCGGCGGGCACGGCAGCAGAAGGAGCTGCTCGAGTCGACGGGAGGCGTGCGACTCCCGCGCGAGAAGCGGCGCAAGGCGCGCGAGCGCTACCAGCTGCGCCGGGCCGACTACCGCCACTTCAGCCGCAACGACCTCGGCTGGCGCGGCGGTCTGGTGCTCGGCTGGTCGGGGATGCGCGGAGTCGTGACGCTCGCGGCCGCTCAGTCGCTCCCCGAGGACATCCCCTACCGCCCCCAGCTCGTGCTGATCGCCTTCACGGTGGCGGTGACGACGCTGCTCGTGCAGGGCGGCACCCTCCCGCTTCTGATCCGCGTCACGGGCATCCGGGGAGTCGATGTGCCCGAGGACCAGCGCGAGCTCGCGGGCCTGCTCGACGAGATCACCGAGAAGGGCCTCTCGGTGCTGGAGCGTCCCGGCGACGTGGTCGAGGGCGTCGAGGAGGTGGACCCGGACGTGCTCGAGCGGGTGCGGCAGTCCTCGTTCCTGCGCTCCGAGGCCGCCTGGGAGCGGGCGCGAGGCGCTCGGCGCGACGTCGCCGACACTCCGCACCGGCTCTACCGCGCGCTGCGGCTCGCGGTCGTCAGCGCCGAGCGGGAGGCGCTGCTCGACGCGCGCTCGCGCCGGGCCTACCCGCAGCGCATCCTCGCGCAGGCGCAGTCGATGCTCGACCTGGAGGAGACGCGCCTGCGGCTGCGCCGAGGCACCACGTCGTGACCACGCGCTCCGGAGGCGTGACCTCTCGATCCGGAGGCGTGACCGCTCGCGTCGGAGGCACGACAGCTCGCGCCGGAGAAGACCGGGACGGAGCCGACCCGAACGGCTCCGTCCCGATGGCTGAACTGTAGACGCCGCTAAGACCGAGGACGCAGGGCCTTGACTTCCGGCTCCCCTCAGCGGGTCAGAGGGCGGCCGGCGGCACGGGCGGCTCGTCGGGCTCGCCGGCGACAGCGGAGCGCGGGAACAGCAGCGTCGGCATGCGCGGGCGCTCGGGCGACTCGATCGCGTCGGCGCCCAGCAGCGCACGGGCGTCGGCGAGCACCTGGGCGACCAGGTGCGGCTCGGCGGATCCGGGATCGGCGAACGCCGCGATCAGCTCGCGGAGCACCTGGGCCGAGTCGTTCGGGTCCTCGGGGGGCATGGGGGCTCGACTCGATAGGCGTGGCGCCGCGCGGCGAGCGGGGGGACTCGAGCGGCGGCGAGGAGAAGGGGAGGAGGATCGGGGGAGCCTCGTGCGGCGTTCCAGGTCCGAGAGACGTTACCGATCGCTCCGAGGGGCTCGGGAGCGCTTGACAGGCGGGAGCAGCAGCCCGTCGGGCGACTCCCCCGGCGCCGTTCCGGCGCGCCGAGCGACTCCCTCAGCGCCCGCTCGGCCGTCGAGCCCGGCCGTTCAGCCCGGCCGTTCAGCCCGGCCGTTCAGCCCGTCGTGGTGCGCGTCATGATCGCGATGACGAACAGCACCGCGAACAGGGCCCCGCAGATCAGCAGCCTCAGGTTGCCGAGCACGATGTCCTCGGGAGCCGACGCCCGCCCGCGCTCGATGTCGAGCGCGTAGAGGAAGAGCGCCGCACCGAACGGCACCACCGACGCCATCGACCACAGCGAGTTCTCGCCGTTGATGAAGAGCGCCCAGAGCGCGTAGGAGATCATCGTCAGCGACGCCGCCACCGACCAGATGAACCGCAGATAGCCGGCCGTGTAGACCTTGAGCGTCGAGCGGGTGTGGCTCTCCTCCTTGCCCTCGCTCTGCAGCTTCTCGGAGTAGCGCTTGCCCGCGACCATGAAGAGCGAGCCCGAGGACACGGCGAGCAGGAACCACTGCGTGAGCGGGATGTCGGCGACCGCGGCGCCCGAGATCGCGCGGAGCACGAATCCTCCCGCGACGATCAGGATGTCGATCACCGGCTCGTGCTTGAGCCAGATGCAGTACGAGATCTGCATCACCAGGTACGCGGCGAGCGTGGCGGCGAACCACGTGAATCCGACCAGGAACGTGACCAGCACCGGCACGACCATCAGCACGACCGCGGCCACCCACGCCACCCGCTCGGGCAGCGCGCCCGACGGGATCGCGCGGAAGCGCTTCGTCGGATGCGCACGATCCGACTCGATGTCGAGCAGGTCGTTGAGCATGTAGCCGCCGGAGGAGGCGAGGCTGAAGGCGATCGCGGCGATGACGCACGCCACGAGGATGTCGGGCTCGAGGAACCGTCCGGCGGCCAGAGGCGCTGCCAGGACGAGGACGTTCTTGAGCCACTGGCGCGGACGCATGGCGGCGATGAGCGCGCGGGCGGTCTTCACTGCGTCTCCCCCTCAGGAAAACGGGGCCGGATCGGCCGAGTCGGACAGGTCAAGGTGACGCGGGGCCCAACCTACAATCGGGGGTGAACCCGCCGATTCCGTCCCGGATCGGCGCTGCGCACGACCGGAGCACCACGGGGGGAAGCGGATGCGGACGGCCGTTCTCTATGTCGCGTTCGCGATCCTTGCAACGGCGGTGAATCTGGGCACGCAGATGCTCGTCGAGCTGGCGATGACGGGCGAGTGGTCGACGGTCGTCGCGGTGCTGGCGGGCACCCTGACGGGGGTGATCGCCAAGTACGTGCTCGACAAGCGCTACATCTTCCGGCACGAGACGATGAATGCGGCGCACGGAGTGAAGACCTTCTTCCTCTACGGCGTCATGAGCGGCGTCACCACCCTGATCTTCTGGGGCTTCGAGTTCGGGTTCGACTACCTCTTCGGCACCGACCTCGCCCGCTACACCGGAGCGGTCATCGGCCTGGCCATCGGCTACGTCGCCAAGTACCACCTCGACAAGAACGTCACCTTCCAAGGCCCGCGTGAGGAGCCCGCATGACCGCAGCCGTCTCCTCCTGGGGGCTGCTCTCGCGCGACCAGCACCGCGTGATCGCGATCACGAACGCCGAGCAGGCGCAGGACGCGCTCTCCCGCGGCGACGGCGGCATCGCCTACGGAGTCGGCCGCAGCTACGGCGACGTCGCCCTCAACGGCGGCGGTGTGCTCTGGGACTTCAGCGGCTTCGACCGCCTGCTGGCGTTCGACGACGAGACCGGCGTGCTGCGCGCCGAGCCCGGCGTGCTGCTGAAGGACGTGCAGGCGGTGTTCTCGCCCCGCGGCTGGATGCTCCCCGTCACTCCCGGCACCAGGAACGTGACCCTCGCGGGGGCGATCGCGAACGACGTGCACGGCAAGAACCACGCCTCCGCCGGCACGATCGGGCGGCACCTGGTGTCGTTCACCCTGCTCCGGAGCGACGGCTCGTCGTCGCGCTGCACGCCGACCGAGAACGTGGAGCTGTTCGAGGCGACGATCGGCGGGCTCGGGCTCACCGGCCTCATCGTCGAGGTCGAGCTGACCCTGAAGCGCGTGCCCGGGCCGTGGCTCGTCACCGAGGACGTGCCGTTCCAGTCGCTCGAGGGGTACCTGGGGCTCGTCGACGAGTCGATGGACGTCTTCGAGCACACCGTGGCCTGGATCGACGTGACCACCGGAGGAGGACGCCGCGGCGTCTACTCGCGCGGCGACACCACCGCGGCTCCCGCGGTGCCGGTGAAGCCCGGCGGATCGCTGCGCGTGCCCTTCGCCTTCCCGCTGTCGGTCGTCAACCGCGCGACGCTGCCCCTGCTGAACCGCGCCTACTACCGGCTGAAGGCCACGGGCGCCGGCCGCTCGGTGCAGCACTACGAGCAGTTCTACTACCCTCTCGACGCGATCCAGGGCTGGAACACCATGTACGGCCCGCGCGGCTTCTACCAGTACCAGAGCACCGTGCCGTGGGAGGGGGCGCTCGAGGTCACCCGCGAGATGCTCGCGCTGATCGCGGCGTCGGGCACCGGATCGTTCCTCGGGGTGCTGAAGACCTTCGGCGCCCTCGAGTCGCCGGGCCTCCTGAGCTTCCCGGCACCGGGAGTGTGCTTCGCGCTCGACTTCCCGAACACGCCCGCCGCGCTGCCGCTGTTCTCGCGGCTCGACGAGCTGGTGCGATCGGTGGGCGGGCGCCTGTACCCCGCCAAGGACGCGCGCATGTCGCGCGAGATGTTCGAGGCCGGCTACCCGCGCCTCGCGGAATTCACCCTCCAGCGCGACCCGGGGATCTCCTCCGACTTCTCGCGCCGAGTGCTCGGGAGCTGACGTGACCACTGGAACCCCCTCGAAGATCGTCGTCGTCGGAGCGACCTCGGCGATCGCGGAGCACACGCTGCGGCTCTGGCTCGGCACGGGTGCGCGGTCGGCGCTGCTCGTCGGGCGCGACTCCGGGCGGCTCGAGGCTCTCGCGGCGGACCTGCGGGTGCGGTTCCCGACGGCTGCGCTGGCGACGGCGGCCGTCGACCTGACCGACCCGGCCGGCATCTCCTCCGTCGTCGCCTCGTCGCTCGAGGGCGGCGCCCCCGACACGGTGCTGATCGCGCACGGTGCGATGACGACCCAGGAGGAGGCGACCGCCGACCTCGCCGTCGCCCGCGACGTCCTCGTGGTCACCGGGGTCTCGGTGGCGCTGTGGATGGAGGCGTACGCGAACGCGCTGCACTCCGGCACGATCGGTGTGATCGGCTCGGTCGCCGGCGACCGCGGGCGGAAGACGAACTACGTCTACGGCTCGGCGAAGGGGCTCGTCGAGCGCTTCGCGCAGGGGCTGCAGCACCGGCTGGCGGGCTCGCGGCTCTCGGTGGTGCTGATCAAGCCGGGGCCGACGGACACGCCGATGACGGCCTCGATGAAGCAGGCGGGGGCGTCGCTCGCGTCGGTGGAGTCGGTGGCCCGCGACGTGGCCGCGGCTCTCGCCTCCGGTCGTGCCGTCGCCTACGCGCCGGCGAAGTGGCGCGTGATCATGACCGTGATCACGCTGCTGCCGGCGCCGATCTTCAACCGTCTCAACATCTGATCACTCGCTGGTCGAGAAGTCGCGCAGCGGCGTATCGAGACCGACATGTCGGGGGACGGTGGATCTCGACACCCTCCCCGAGTGCTACTCGATCAGCAGGGCTTCGAGACCCTCTTTCTCGGAACAGGGGATATCCAGGAAGCCACTGACGAGTTCTTCCCGACCGGGAGGAATTGCTGTAGTCGGCCTTCTCCGCCCGCTGTAGAGTCGGCGCCATCGACCGGTGCTCCACGATCAGACGGGATACGAAGATGGCTTGTGCCTGCACGGATGCGGGGAAATCGAGATGCGCCTGGTGCAATGAGGCCGTCGTGAACGAGTGGCCCAAGCGCGATCACCGCTGCCAATGGGGTACCTGCACCTGATCAGAGGAACGAGCGTCGATACGACGATCTCGGCCCCCTTTCCTCCTCGCAGAGGAGCCCTCTTCTCCGCCCGACTTCCGATAGTCGTTCGCGCGCCGCGAATGCACCCCGACATGAGCGGAGGCCCTCGTGGGCTTGTTCAGCCGAAAAGCGCCCCGGAGTCCTGAGGCCCCGCCCGCACCCGTCGACACTCCCCGGGAGGAGCGCGTCTCCCTCCGGGATCCCGGGCTGAGCGAGGACGACCCGCGCCAGCTGCTCTACCTGTTCTGCGAGTCGATGGGCGTCTCCTTCGTCCTCAGTGCCGACCTCCCCGTCGAGACGCTCCTCGCCACCGCCGCGCGGACGGCGCCGATCCTGACGCAGTCCACGCACCAGCGTCTGGGCTTCCACCGGCTGGACGCGGACAGCTCGGTCTTCTGGACCGCGATCGAGGGCGACGGCTCCTCCGCGGTCATCGTCTTCTGCGGACCGGAGTCGAACAGCTCGACCACGACGAAGGCGATCGCCATGCCCTTCGGAGCGGTCGGCGCCCCCTACAGCAGCGACATGATCTTCCGCGGCAGCACCGAGCCGTCGGTCCGCGCTCTGATCGAGTCGGCCCATGTGGTCCCGGCGTGGACCGAGCCGGCCTTCGCCCGGCTCCGGGGCGTCGACGGCGGGTTCCCGACGCTGCCCGTGACGACGCGGCGGGCCGTGAGCTCGTGGGAGCGGCTGCAGCCGGAGCTCTACAAGAGGACCTTCGTCGACTTCGAGGGCGACCCGATGGACGTCTTCGCCGGGCTCTGGGACGGCGCGCCCCTGCTGATCGCCACCGTCGGCCAGAGCACGGACGGCGATCTGCGCCCCTACGAGTGGGTGGCCCGCATCGACGGGACCTCGCTGCTCTGGCTCGAGCCCGGGGTCGCCGCGACGACTCCCGTGCCGCGGGAGACCACGCCGGCGCGGCTCGTCGAGCAGGCCCAGGGGTTCGTCGACTCGATCACCCGGGCCTATCGCGATCAGGTGGAGTCGCTCGGCGCCGAGTCGGTCGACTCCGCGGCACCCCGGTCGCTCTGGGACGCGCTCGAGACCGCGCCCGCCCCGACGGCGGTGCCGGCGCGACCCGTCCCCCGCCCCGCGCCGGGGCGCTTCCACTTCACGGAGCGGTTCAGGGAGCTCCTGCCCTCCGATCAGGTGACCTTCGAGGCGCTCGACCGCCTCGCGCGGTCGCTGCGCACCGCTCGCGGCAACGGCTTCGAGCACTCGTGGCGATCGCAGTCGGACCGCCCGCTGCTCCCGAGTACCGTCACCGTGAAGTCGGCCGTCGTCGATGAGCCGTCGGGCCGTTTCGTGACGGTCGGTCATCTCACCCACGAGAACTGGGGGATGCCGCCGGCGCACGATCTGGGGGCGATCGACGGCCGGAACGCGTTCACCTTCCCCGAAGCGGGACACCCCGGCGGTCTCCGATACCCGACCGGGAGGGTGTATGCGGGGTCGTCCGTCACAGGCGCGACTTCGGTCATCGATGCGACGCTCGACGTCGGCTCGGTCGACTACCACGCCGCCACCGAGACGATCGCCGTCCTGGGCTTCCTCGGCTCGAGCACCGGAGCGATCCACCTGTACGACCGCTCCGGCCGACGGCGGCTCGCGACGGTCCTCGAGGGCTACTCCGGAGGGGAGCCCCTCCGCTTCAGCGGCGACGGTCGCTGGCTCCTCGTCTCGGGCAGCCGGTCGACCCGCCTCGTCGAGGTCGCGACAGGGCGCACCCTCGAGATCGAGGTCGGCAACGCCGGCTGGTGGCCGGGCGCGAACTCGACCCTCCTCGTCGTCGAGCACCGCGACGGTGCAGCAGTGCCCCGCCTCTACGACGTGAACGCTGCGGAGTTCGTCGGCGACTTCGCACCGCTCCAGGCGGATGTCGTCGTCAACCCGGAGTTCCCGTACTTCTGGTTCCCGGCCGTCTCCCCCGACGGCTCCGAGATGCTCACTCTGAGTCCGGCGGGAGTGGATGCCGCGCACCAGCACGAGCACGGCAGCGGCCACCACCTCTTCCTGACGGACCTGTCCGACGGACGGACGCGCCTCGTCCACGACGTCTTCGCCGACGACGCGCACCTCCTCGAGCGCGACGTCCGCGAGGTGCGGTGGACCGCGCCGGACTCCTCCGGCCTCGACCCGGCGCCGTCCGTGCTCGCCGCGCTGCGCGACCCGGTGACCGAGCACGAGTACCTGGCCGCCGGACGCTGGGGCGAGGAGAACGAGCAGTTCGTCATCGCACTGCTGAACCAGGCGATCGAGGACGCGCAGACCGGGGCGGATCCCTCGGCTCTCGTGCCCGACATCCTCGCCGCGCTCGCCGCGGCGGCCTCGGACGAGGAAGTGTGGGCCCGCCAGTCCGAGTGGCTGACCGGCCTGGCCGCAGCGACCGCCGCGGCCGTCGTCAACGGCTCGGTCGTCGGCCGGAGCGCCGAGGCCTGGCGGCGGATCGGTGCCGCCGTCCGGGCCGCCGCGGATCGCCGCGTCGACGGGATCGACCCGGTCTCGGCGGCCTGGATCGACTGAGCGCTAGCACCAATCGCCGCCCAGACCCAGTCGGTGAGCTTCGCGAAGTCGTAGGGCAGATCGCGCAACGGGCTGAGAACGCTCGACCGGAGCAGCTGATGGGTCATCGCGTCGCGGACGGCGAGGAGCCCGCCGATTTTCTCACCGGCGGTCGGGGTCAGGGACAAGAGCTGATCGGCCTGCAGCTCCATTGATGGCTACTTCGTCCCGGTGAGGATCCAGTGCGCCTCGGAGAGGTCGTAGACGGCGTCGAGTGCCCAGTTGACCGCGACGAGGACCGCTCATTGAGCGCGGTGTGCAGGAGGTAAGTGCTGATGATCTCGATGATCGCGAGCGTGAGTCCCCCGTAAGAACGCGAGCTTCACGGTCGGCCAGAAGTCGGCGTAGAGCTCGGGACCTTGCGGCCAATCGGATATCAGCGGACCGGGGACCAGCGACGGATAATCGTCGATCTGTCGCTGATCCCCAGCAGTCATCGCCGCTTTCCTAGGCCGGGTGCACCACCCTGCACGAAGGTGATCCGGCGTGCGGTAGGCGCAGAAGTTCGCTCAGGCAAATCGTGCCTACGCGACGCATCCGCCGAGTATCGCGCGAGCCGGTCCGCTTCGTAGATCGCCCGCGACTGCGCCGCAGCGGCCTCGCGGCTTGCGGAGGTGACACTCGTCACGACCTGTGCTTCGTACCACTCCGCGAGTGTCGCGAAACCGCTTCGCTCGAACAACGTGGACGAGTCTCTCCTGGGCGGCGACGCCACTACAGCTGTGCGGCGTGGCCAGTCCGTCCTGAGGCCGGTTCGCAACGACGGCGTGTAGCGAAGGGTCCCGCGGAGAGCATCCGCATCGTGGTCCTCGACAGCACTACTCGGCCCTTTGACTCGGATGCCCATCGCCCGGAGGAGTTCGAGTACGCGTTGATGGGGGAGCTTCAGCTCGGCAGCAAGTTCGTGGACGCGAATCTTCATGACCCTCGATTCGAGGTCGCCACCGCTTCGAGGTCGGGTGGGCAACACCCTACCATCATCAGTACATACGTACGGTTATTCGATGCGACAGGGTCGTATTCGTGTTCGAATCAGCGTCAATCGACGCTGATTCCGTCGTCGAGATCTTCGTGGTGGCGATCGACGTATCCGGCCATTCCGGGGACGGTGAAGGCGATCTGGCCGTGCTCGGGCGCGTACACCAATCCCTTGCTGATGAGCGCCGCGCGGTAGGGCCCGAGGCTGGTGGTCTGGATACCCATGCGCTGCGCGATGAGCGCAGTGGGGGAGGGGCCCTCTCCGTCGGCGGCCATGGCGTGCAGCATCCGTCGCTCTGAGCGCGTCGCGCGTTGCCATCGTGAGCGGAAGAAGCCGGCGTCGAGCTGTTCGGTTCCGTACTGCACCGCTGCCGTGGCGTCAGCCAGGGTGACGAGGCGGTTGGAGAGGTTCCATGCGGCTTGCCCGTATTCCTGGATGAAGTAGGGGTAGCCGCCGGCGGCTTCGAGAAGGATCTCGAGCGCGTCGGGGGCGAATTCGGCGCCGAGCCGTTCGGCGGGCTCGCGGAGTGCGTGCGCGGCGTCGTCGTGGCTGAACTTACCGATCTGTCGATAGTTGAAGAGGCGTTCGGCGTAGGAGCGCGTCTCGGTCAGGACTCGTGGGAGATTCGGGAGGCCGGCGGCGATGATGTAGAACGGCCACTCCCGCTGGTTCGCGGCGTGCTGCGCGGCGATGAGCGCGCCCATCGTTTCCGCATCGAGGTCCTGCATCTCGTCGACGAACACACCGAACGCGCGGCGACGCTCCCCCAGAGCGGTGGAGACGTCTTCGACGAGCTCGAGGAGATCGACCTCAGCGTCGCCCGAGTCGGCGCGCCCTGTGTTGAGCGCGACTCCGAGCTCGATCCCGGTAGCACCGACCTTCGCGTTGAACGAGGAGATCGTTCCGAGCGCGTCACGCATCAGCGCCGTCGGCTTCGTGCGGGTGAGCTTGCGAGCGGAGACGACGAGTTCTCGAGCGAGCGCACGTCGCACGGCTCGCGCGCCCCCTTCGTCCCGGCGCGCCTCGAGGCGCACCGTGAGCCACTCGAACGACTCCGCCATGCGGTGCATCTCGTTCAGCAGCACCGTCTTGCCGACCCCTCGAAGGCCCGTGAGCACGATGCCGCGGTCGCTCATCCCGTACGTGACACGAGCGCGAAGGGTGTCGAACGCTTGGAGCTCGCCGGTCCTACCGACGAGTTCGGGCGGCCGCCGACCGGATCCAGGACTGTAGGGGTTCTGCTCGGGCAACATCTAGCCAATGATAGTCACGTCTAGACAAAAGCTAATTTTTGCCAATCGATGGCAATTTCTGCGCCGACAACTGCTGCGGCCGCTTGCGACGCGGGATGCGCCTCGCTCTACCCTTACCCAGAACCGTCAGCGGCCAGCACCGTCAGAGAGCCCACGGCGGCCTGCAGGGCGGGCCGGTTGATGCTGTAGTAGCGACGCTTCACTTCGGTGTGCGATCGAGGAGGTGAGAAACGCACGTACTGGCATGTCTTCGATTCGTCCCGCAGCTTTGAGAAGCCCTGGTGGAAAACGGAATCGTCGGTGGCGACTTCGACCACTGGATGTCGGTCCAGAGCGGTGGCATCGAAGTTGCTCGATGCAAGTTCGTCCTCGATGCGCGCCCGACTTCGAATCGCCTCCTCGGAACACTGCCGCACGGCCAACTGGACATCCTCGCGGTCGAGGTCGCCGTGTCGGCTCGAGGTCGCGGTGTCGGCCGCGGCGTATTGACCGCGATCAACGAGCTGTACCCGCTGCCTCGCTTGACGGCTCTCAATGATGACGAGCGGTCACGAGGCTTCTGGGATGCTGTGGGATGGGTTCGCCATGAGCCACCCCACCCTCTTCTTCGCTCCGAACGGGTCACCTACTCCCAGATGTAGCGGGTAGAGGCGTCGAAATGGACCAGACATTAGGCCCAGCTCAGCTCGTCGCTGACGTTTCGCGCGGTGTCAGTAGACGGTGTCGCCCCAGCCGGGGGCGGCGACCGGGTCGGCGTTCGGCGCCCAGGCGGTCGCCGACAGCTGGAGGGTGCCGGGGACGTCGGCGTTCAGCGTGTAGGTGAGCTCCGGGGTCGAGCGTGAGGCCTCGAGGACTCCGGTCCAGGTGAACACGTAGCCGACGGATCCGTCCGGGTCGGCGGTGGCCGTCGTGAGACTCCAGCCCGCTCCGGCGAGGGTGACGGGACGGGCGCCGACGTGTGCCGAGGCGGGGTAGTGCACACGGACTGAGAGCGTGGGAACCGGGGCGCTGACGCTCGAGGAGTCGGTCCCGGTCCAGTAGCGGTTCTGGATCTGGATGCGGGTGTCGATCCCGGTCCGGTGGCCCGCCCCGTCCCAGTGCGCGTTGCTCTGCCAGGTGTCGAAGACGAGGGTCGAGGTGGCGCGGCTCGTCGGCGGCGCCGAGGGCTCGGAGGCGGCGGCGGCCGGCGCGGCCAGTGCGATCCCGATCACGGGAGCGCTCCAGACCGCAGCGCGGACGAGCGAGCGACGGTCGGTGGACGTGGTGCTCGAGGGCGCGGCGGAGTGCTTCGGCGTGCGCGAAGGCGCGCCGAAGGCACCCCCAGGGGGGTGGTGGGCATGAGGACTCCAGGGTGAGCGGGTGTTGTCGGGGGGGTGCCGCCGATCCGCGACCGGGAGTTTCGGGTTCTCGGTCGCGGTGCGCGAGAGTTTCGGGTTCTCGACGCGGGGCGGTGGTCTCGGTTCGGAGGGGAGTTTCGGGTTCCCTCCCGGCAGAGGCGAGCACCAGTGGGCGCAGGTCAGCTGTGCGGCTCGGGGGCCGACCTCATGTATGCGCCTACATGGACAGGGCGACCCTAGTGCGCGATCCGTCGTGAAGACGGAAGTGTGCAGAGGAATGAGGTGACTTCGCCCTCATCGAGGGTCATCAGCCCCGAGATCGGTCGCGATCGCGACGAAATCCGCACCAGATCGCGCCACGGTCGTGGTGCGTCTGCGGCGGGCGGTGTCGGCCGCTGACGAGTCACGAGAGACCGGTCAGACACGCTCGGCAGTGGCGTCTGTCGCTTTCCGTCTCCACTTCGGCGCGCCACACTGGCGGTATGACGCCACTCGAGCCGGACGCGGTGGAGGGCCGCCTGCGCAGCGCGGTCGATGCCGGCGACTGGGCTGCGGTCTACGCGCTCCTCGACGAGGCGTGGATCGAGCTGTTCCAGAGCGCTCCGGCGGCTCTGCTCGCAGCGCTGGAGGCGATGCCCGATGCGGTCATCGCCCGCGAGCCCAAGCTCAGGCTCGCTCGGGAGTACATCTCCCGCAATCTCAACGGAGAGGACCACTCGACCGCCTACCGGCACAGTGTCGCCGACATCGTCCCCCTCGACGTGGTCGACAGGATGGCGATCCTCACCGGACAGATCGCGGCGGCCCGGTCGGACGGCCGAGGCGCGGAGTCGGTGCGACTGGTCGCGACCGCGCACGCGCTCCTCGCGGTGCAGGGCATCGAGCGGGGCCCGGAGCTGGCGGGCGCTCTGCCCGAGTTCCACTACCAGTGGGGACTCACCCTCGAGCGGGCGGGCGAGCTGGAGGCGGCGCTGGCCGACTACATGGAGAGCTTCGACTGGGCGATCTCGATCGGACATCGCATGATGCAGGCCACGTCCGCCGGCGCGATCGCCTACCTGCACGCTCTGCACGGCCGCATCGCCATGGCCCGGACCTGGCTCGAGAAGCAGCCTCCGGTCGAGCCTGGCGAGTGGTGGGAGTCGTCGATCGCCGTGCAGGCGCGACTGGCAGGCGCACTGGCCGGCGCCTCCGAGTTCGGACCGTCGTCGCGACCCGACCCGCTGGAGGGGGTCTCGCCGAACGATGCGCGCCAGCACTGGGGGGCGTACTTCTACGTGCGGGCGGTCTCGGTCCCGGATCTGAGAGGAGCGCACCTGCTGGGCTTCGAGCTCGACTCCTTCCTCGTCGGCCTGCCGAAGGGACAGCGGCTCGACTCGGTGGCTGCCGAGTACCTCGACCTCGCACGGCTGATCATCACCGCCCGCGCCCAGAAGCCGCACGCACTCGAGAACAGCGACCGCCCGAACGAGACCGCGTCGGTGCTGCGCCAACTCGCTGCCGCGACCCGAGGGGTCCGCCTGGCGAGGGCCGGGATGAACCGCCAGGCACTGAAGCTCACGGCGCCGCTCCTGCGCGTCGATGGCTCACGCCCGCGGGTCCTCGTCCTCGCTCTGATCGCCACGGCCATCGCGACGCACGACGCGGACCTGCAGCGCTCCACCCTCGCCGCGGCGGCAGCGATCGCACGCACGCACCGCTACTACTCGGCGTTCGCCGTCCTGCCGCCCGCGCTGAGGAGGGAGGCGGCCACCCTCCTCGACGCCGTGGGTGCCGGCGACGCGGCGGTGCGCCTCAGGACGCAGACCGACGAGCCCGCAACGGTCCGCTTCCTCACCCTGACGAAACGCGAGCGCGCGGTCATCGAGCAGACGGTCGCGGGAGCGAGCGTCGCCGAGATCGCGGGCACCTCGTTCGTCTCCGTGAACACGGTCAAGACCCAGCTCCGCAGCGCCTTCCGCAAACTCGAGGTGTCGTCCCGCTCAGAACTGATGGCGGCCTACTTCCCACTACCGCCCAGCTGACGGCACTCCCCCGCGATGTCGAGACCCTCTCGTCCTGCTCCGCGCAGAACCCTCAGACGATGCGGAGGGAGATCTCGCCCACGCCGTCGACTCCCGCCTCGATGCGGTCGCCGCGCTCGATCGGGCCGACGCCCGCCGGGGTGCCCGTGAAGACGAGATCGCCCGGCTGGAGGGCCACGGACCTCGAGAGGGCCGAGACGATCTCGGGGATCGACCAGATCATGTCGCCGAGGTCGCCGGTCTGGCGCCGCTCGCCGTCGACGTCGAGCCAGACAGCGCCGTGCTCGAGCACGTCGTCGCGTCGGAGGATCGCACCGACGGGAGCGGACCGGTCGAAGGACTTGCCCCACTCCCACGGTCGGCCGTGCTTCTTCGCCTCGGCCTGCAGGTCGCGCCGCGTGAGGTCGATGCCCACGGCGTAGCCGAAGACGGTGCCGGCTGCCTCCTCGACCGAGACGTCGACGGCCGCGGTGCCGATGGCGACGACGAGTTCGATCTCGTGGTGCAGATCCGCCGTCAGCGGCGGATAGGGGAGGTCGCCCTCGGCTGCGACGACCGCGTCGGCGGGCTTCATGAAGAAGAACGGAGCCTCGCGCCGAGGGTCCCCGCCCATCTCGCGCGTGTGCTCGGCGTAGTTGCGGCCCACGCAGAACACGCGCCGGACGGGCCACAGGTCACTCGACCCGGCGAGGGCCACGGTCGTCTGAGCGGGCGGGGGAACGGCGTAGTCCATCACGGTCTCCTTCTCTCGGTGGAACGGCCTCGTCGAGGCCTGATCAGGCGACCGGGCGCCACAGGGCCGCCGCGACGGCTCCCGCGGCGGACGACAGCGCGAGCACGGCGGCGGCGATCACGAACCCGGTCGGATCCGCGACCGCTCCTCCCGAGAGCGCTGCCGCGCCCGAGAAGGCGGTGACGATGCCGAACACGACGGCTGTGCTCAGCATCAGCGACCCGTTGTGCAGCACCGAGCGGAAGCCGTTCGCGACGGCCCGCCGATCGGCGGCGACGCCCTGCATCACGCGCCGGGTGATCGACGCCATGACGAATCCCTCGCCGAGCCCGATGACGATCAGCCCCGGGACGATCCACCCCGGGTCCGCGCCGACGGCGAACTCGACCGCGAGCGCCGCGAGCCCCAGGGCGACGAGGACCCCGCCGGTGACGGTGAGCGCGCGAGCGGGCACCCAGCGCCCCACCCAGCCGGCGCTCGGCGCCCCGATCATCATCGCCGCGCCCATCGGCACGGCCATGGCACCGGCCTCGAGCGCACTCGCTCCGCGCAGCGCCTGGAGGTAGAGCGCGACGAGCACGATGACCGAGCCGAAGGCGAACGAGATGCACAGGCTCGCGAGATACACCAGCGCGCGCGAGCCGCCGACGACCGCCGGATCCAGCAGCGGCTCGCGCTCGCCGCGTCGCGCCAGGCGGGACTGCGTGGAGGCGAAGACGACCACCGCGAGGACGGCGCCGCCGAGCAGGAGCCAGCTCGCCGGCGCGGTCGGCTCGGCCGCGAGCCACTCCCCCGCCAGCAGCAGGCCGCCGATCCCCGCGAGCGAGAGGACCGCGCCCACGAGGTCGAACCGGAAGCTGCGGAACGGCGGGGCGTGCACGTGCGCCAGAGCGCGCCAGCCGACTCCGATGGCCAGAGCGGCTAGCGGCAGCGTCGCCACGAAGACCGCCCGCCAGTCGAAGTACTCGAGCAGCAGCCCGCCCAGCAGCGGGCCCGCCAGGGTCGAGAGGCCGCCGATCGTCACGTTGATCCCGAGCACGAGGGGCAGCTGCGCGACCGGGATGACGTCGCTGAGGACGGCGGTGGAGTTGGCCACGGCGCTCGCCGCGGCGAGACCCTGCAGCGCCCGGGCCGCGATCAGCACGCTGTCGGATGTCGCGACGCAGCAGACGATCGACCCGACCAGGAAGGCGATCACTCCGCCGAGGTAGAACCAGCGGCGCCCGAGCAGGTCGGACAGCTTGGCGAAGACGAGGATGGCCGCGGAGTTGCCGAGCAGGAAGGCGAGGATCATCCACGCGGCCGATTCCGCGCCGCCGGTGAGCGTCGCGCTCATCGAGGGGATCGCGACGCTGAGCGCCGAGGCGGAGCCGAACACCATGAAGCCCGAGACCGAGGTCGTGGTCAGGACCGCCGCCCGCACACCGGAGCTCGGAACGACCGGCGCCTCGAGGGTCGCGCTCACGCGGCGGCCTCGCCGTCGCGGCGGCCGTCGCGCGGGACGATCGAGATCGACCCGGTCTGCGGCAGCGCGCTGGTCCGCCACGGCCCGCCTCGCGCCAGCGCGCAGACGAGTGCGAGCAGGGCGCCCGCGGCGAGCACCAGCATCGCCACGGTGAAGCCGGTCTCGACCGCCGGGCTCGCATCGGGCTCGGCGTAGCTGTCGATGCCCGAGGCGCTGATGACGAGGAGGGAGACGCTCGTCCCCAGCGTCGCCGCGCTGTTGTAGAGCATCGAGCGCACGGCGTTGGCCACGGTGCGCCGGGCCGGCTGCACCCCGTACATGATCGCGGCGGTGTTGGGCGTCGTGAAGACGCCGATCCCGACGCCGACGAGGACGAGCCAGATGCTGACGGGGAGCACGTCGGCCCCGCGGGAGAAGAAGGCGAGACCCGCGAGGCCGAGCACCAGGAGCCCCCCGCCGACCGCGGCGAGGGTGCGCACGGTGAGCACGCCGGAGAGGCGCCCGGCCAGCGGAGTCGCCAGGACCATCGCGAGGGCCATGACCATGATCACGATGCCGGCCTCGGCCGCCGAGCGACCGCCGACGATCTGCTGGTGCAGCACGACCAGCAGCGTGACGCCCGCCCGAGCGAAGGAGTTGAAGAACGCGGCGCCGTAGGCCAGCGCCCTCTTGCGATCGCTCACCAGGGCCACGTCGACCAGCGGATGCCGGACGCGCCGCTCCACGACGACGAACAGGGTGATCAGCACCGCACCCAGGCTGAGGCACGCCCACACCCACGGGTCGCCGGGCCCCGACGCCGACACGCGGTTGACGCCGTACAGCACGGCGGCCAGGCCCGCGGCCGAGAGGACGGCGCCGGCGAAGTCGAAGCGCTCACCGCGGGTCCCGGCGCGGGTGGACGGCAGGAACCGGATGCCGAGCACGAGGGCCGCGATGCCGAACGGCACGTTCACGAGGAACACCGACTGCCAGCCGAACGTCGAGACCAGCGCACCGCCGACGGCAGGGCCGAGCGTGTTCGCGACGGCGGCGGCCGTGAGATTGAGGCTGAGGCCGTAGGCCAGGCGCTTCGCCGGGAAGGCGTCGGCCACCAGGGCGGAGGTGTTGGCGACGATGGTCGCCGCCGAGACGCCCTGCAGTGCGCGGACGGCGATGAAGGTGCCGGGGTCGGGCGCGATCACCGCGAGAGCGCTCAGCACCATGAAGGCGGCCATTCCCCACAGGTAGATGCGCTTGCGGCCGATCATGTCCGAGATCCGGCCGAAGACCAGGATCGACGCCGTGTTGGCCAGCAGGAAGGCGAGCAGGAACCAGTCCGCGAGGGCGGCCGGCGCCCCGAAGTCCTCCGAGAGCGCCGGCAGCGCCACGTTCACCGAGGTGGCGTTGATCAGGATGAGCATCAGTCCGAGGCTGGTCACAGCCAGGACCGAGTAGGCGGAGCGCATCGTCGCGCGCTCGTCGGCGGGCTCGACCGCACGTGTAGAGGACGTGGTGGTTCAACTCCTTCTCGTGGGTCTCTCGAGGTGCCGCGGAGGGGACCGGCGCGCGGCCGGTCCCCTCCGCTCACTCGGTCGCCTCGATGTTCCCGAAGTCGATCGCGTTCTCGGAGCGGTAGGCGAAGCCGGACACCGCGGTGCGGAACACCTGCGACGGCTGGATGGAGCAGACGAAGATCTCGGGCGCGGAGTCGATCAGGACCGTCTGCGCCTGGATCCAGAGCTCTCCCGCCTCGTCGCTCAGAGGATCCGGCAGCGCCTGCGCGGCGTCGACGTAGCCCCAGAAGGTCGAGGCCGAGGCGTCCTCCCACCGCGACGGGTTCGAGGTGTCGTTGCCGGGCTTGAAGAAGATCGTGCAGGAGTAGGTCGGCGTCTGCACCTGGCAGCGGTTGCGGTAGATGATCGCCTGGCCCGTCGCCTGCCCGCGGGCCGTGCCGAAGTCGGCGGCCGGCATCTGGTTGATCTCGATGTCGAAGCCGGCGTCCTTGGCGTAGGACTGGATCAGCACGCTCGCGTCGACGAGGTCGGTGGTCGCCGTCGAGACCGAGAGCGTGTACGCGACACCGTCGACGCCCGCCTCCTCGAGCAGCGCGAGCGCCTTCTCGGGGTCGTACTCGTAGGTCGGCAGGGAGTCGACCGAGTAGCCCTTCGTGGACGGGTTGATGTTGCCGATCGTGGCCGTCGCGCGGCCCGAGTAGATCTGCTCCATGATCTCGTCGTAGGGGATCGCGAAGGCCATCGCCTGGCGGACGAGCTCGTTGTCGAACGGGGCCTTGTTGGTGACCAGGGTGAGGTCGACGTACTCGATGGGGTTCTCGGCCGACGGCACGACGACACCCTGGGCGTTCGCCAGCCGGGCCTGATCGGTCGGGCGGCAGCCCTCCGCCATGTCGACGTCGCCGGTGGAGACGAGGGTGGCGCGCGTGCCGGCGTCGCCCACGACCCGGAGGGTCACCTTGGCGATCGAGGGCTCGCCGTAGGCGTAGCCGCTGTTCGCGGTGAGGATCATCTCCTGGTCGGGCGTCTGGGAGGTGACGTGGTACGGGCCGTGGCCCCAGCCGCCGTTGGTCTTCGCCCAGTTCACGGCGTACGGGTCCTCCGCCGTGGTGTTCGCGGTGAGAGCGACGGAGTCGTAGATGTGGCCCTGCAGGTTGGCGAGCAGTCCGAGGAAGGTCAGACCGAAGCCGGCGCTGGTGAGAGTGAAGGCGACGGTCGAGTCGTCGACCTTCGTGATCGCCTCCGGACCCGCGAACCCCGCGAGCCAGACTCCCTTGGAGTAGGTCGCGACGTTCCACTTGCGCTCGAAGGAGTAGAGCACGTCGTCGGCGGTGAGGGGATTGCCCAGCGGCGACACCACGTCGGGGCGCAGGCGGAAGGTGTAGGTGAGGCCGTCGCCCGAGACCTCGTACGACTCGGCGAGGTAGCCCACGTACTCGTTGAAGTCCTGGATGACGGTGCCCTCGGTGTCGCCGTCGATGTAGGGATTGCGCACGAGGCCGGCCTGCAGGTTGGCGTTCATCTCGAACGACTCGAGGGTCAGACCGCCGCCGCCGACCACTCCGTCGAGAGTGGGCGCGAGGGCGGGGACGGCGACGACGAGCTCGGTCTTTGCGGCGCCGGTGGCCTGCGTCGCGGCGGTGGAGGAGCCGGTGCAGGCGGCGAGGGCGAGGGCGGCGAGGCCGGAGACGCCTCCGGCGAGCACGGTGCGCCGGCCGATCGCGGCCGAGAAGAGGTCAGCGCCCCTGGCCGAGAAGACGGCGCCGGAGGCGGGAGCGGGGCGGGAGGTCGAGGTGGGGTTCACGGTGTTTCCTCTGATTCGGGCACAGCAGGAGGAGGGTTCGACGGCGTCGGACCCCGAGTGCGAGGGGAGGGAGGAGCGGTGGTGCGGCGGGGTCAGCGGGCTGCTGCCGGACCCCGGGTGAGCCGGGTCAGGACTCCGGTGACTCCCGCCGCGGAGGCGACGGCGATGCAGAGCGCCAGAGCGGGGAAGAGGGTCGTCCACCAGCCACCGAGCATGACGTCGGAGACCCCGCTGGAGATCATCACGCCCCACTCCGGTGTCGGTGGATTGAGGCCCACTCCGAGGAACCCGAGCGAGGCCGAGACGATGATCGAGACTCCGAAGATGTTCGAGCTGTTCTCGACCGCGGGGCGGGCGGAGTTCGGCAGCACGTGCCGGAGCATGATCCGCCACGGCCGGAGCCCCGCCATGGCGGCCGCGTCGACGTAGGCGTCGCTGCGCACCTTCAGCACCTCCGCCCGGGTGAGCCGCACCTGGTTGGGGAGCAGGATCACCGAGAGCGCGATGCTGAGACTGATGACCGACGGCCCGAACAGGCCGACCACGACGACGCCGACGATCAGCGGCGGCACGGCGTCGGTCAGGTCGATGAAGCGGTTGACGCCGCGACCGGCGATGCCGACCACTCCGGTCGTCGCCTCGTTCATCCCGACGATCAGACCGATGATCAGGCCGATCGCGGTCGCGAAGATCGTGACGAGGAACGCCATCAGGAGGTTGATCTGCGTGGCCGCGATCGTCCTCGAGAAGACGTCCATCCCGGTCGCGTCCGTGCCGAAGAGGTACGTCGCGTCGGGCGCGAGATTGGACGGGCCGGCCACGCGCTCGGGATCGAACGGCACGATGAGCCGCGCGAAGAGCGTGATCAGGACGAGGATCCCGAACGGGACGGTCCCCAGCCAGACGGGTGCGCGCCTGCGGGTGGCTCGGGTGGCGGTGCGCGGCGAGGGCAGCCGCAGGCGGGTGAGCGTGGTCATGGGAGTCATCCGTCCACTCGGGCGCCCGGTCGGCGGCGCGGATCCAGGAGCATGTTGGCGATGTCGACGAGGAAGAACACGATGAGGCAGAGGGCGGCGATCACGACGAGGAAGCCCTGCAGGCCGAGGAAGTCGAGGGTCTCGACCGAGGTGATCGCGAAGGTGCCGACGCCGCCGAATCCGAACAGCTGCTCGATCACCACGACTCCGCCGATGAGCCCGCCGAACATGGCGCCCAGCATCACGACCGAGGAGGCGCTCGCCCGCCGCAGGATGCTGCGGTAGACCGAGAAGCGGGTCGCTCCGGAGGCGATCTTGAACAGCGTCGACGGGGCGGAGACCTGCTCCTCGACGCCGAGACCGAGCTGCTTCCACAGGCTGGGCGTGTGCACCAGGACGATCACGGCGAGCGGCAGGGCGTAGTGGGCCCACAGCGACACGAAGCCGGCGCCGTCACCGCTGATCACGGTGTCGATGAGCGGGAAGCCCGTGATGACGGGCAGCGTGGCGCCGGGGTCGACGCGGCCGATGGGGGCGGGCACGATCCGGAGGAACGTGTAGAAGAGCACCAGACCGAGGATCGCCACCGCGAAGTCCGGCACCGATCCCGCGAGGCGTCCGTAGAAGCGCAGGGCCGCGTGCAGGTGGCGGTTGCTCGTCAGCATCATCACCAGGGCGAGGGTGAGGGCGAGCAGCACGGCGCCCAGCAGCCCGAGGGTGACGAGCTCGATGGTCGACGGGAGCCGGGTCATGATCTCGGTCCACACCGGGCGGCCGGTGATCGGCGACGTGCCGAGGTCGAAGCCCAGAAGCTGCTGCCAGAACCTCACGAGCTGATCCCACAGCGATCCGCCGAGACCCATCGACGCGGCGGCCGAGTCGTAGTCCTCCTGGCTGAAGCCGGCGCTGGTGTCCATCCGGGCGAGGACGGGGTCGCCCGGCACCAGCCGGACGAGGAAGAACGCGACGGTCGCGAAGACAGCGATGTGGAGCGGGAGCACCAGGGCGCGGGTGATCCACCAGCGGTTGCGGGTCAGGAACGCGGTCACGGGCCTTCTCCTCTCAGAGCGGGGGTCGGGATGGTCTCCCACGGCACGGCGTCGGGCCGGGTGCGAGCAGAGCGGGCGGGTGCGGCGAGCCACGACCCGCCTCGGGCGATCGACGCGATGGTCGCGGCGATCCCGAAGGCGGCGAGGAGGAGTCCGGCGGCGACGAACGCCGGGGCGACGGTCGCCGGATCCGTGACGACGGTGTCGTAGCCGTCGATCCCGACCGCGGCGAGGCCCGCCGTGACGAGCACCAGCGCGACGGCCGTCCCCGTCGTCTGCGCGCCGTTGAAGAGGAGGGAGCGCACGCCGTTCGCGATGCCGCGCCGAGAGGCCGGCAGCCCCGACATGATCGCCGCGGTGTTGGGGGCGGTGAAGACGCCGTTCCCCGCGCCGACGAGCAGCAGACCGGCGATCAGCGCGCCGCCGGACGAGGTGCCGAACGAGGCGGCGGTGAGCCCGTAGCCCACGGCCGAGAGAGCGCAGCCGATCGAGGACACGGTCCGCGACGAGAACCGCCGGGCCAGGATCCCGGCCAGCGGCGAGGTGACGACGAGGGCGGCAGCGGTCACGGCGGCCATCAGACCTGCCTGCACGCTCGACACTCCGAGGGCGAGCTGCTGGTGCAGCACCACGAGCACGAGCACGGCGGACTGCGGGAACGCCATCAGGAAGGCGCTGGTGAGGGCGAGGGCCCGCGCCCGCTCGACGAGGATCGAGGTGTCGATGAGCGCCACGGTCGTTCGGCGCTCGACGACGGCGAAGACGACTCCGAGCACGAGGGCGGCCGCGAAGAGGGCGAGCACCCGCGGGTCGCCGAGCCCCCAGACCGACACCCGGTTCACTCCGAGCAGGAGCGCGGCGAGCGCCGCCGCGACGAGGAGTGCCCCGGCGACGTCGAAGCGATCGCCCGCGGACTGCCTCCGGTGGTCCCTCGGCAGGATGACCAGCCCGAGGAGCAGGGCGAGGACGCCGAAGGGCACGTTGACGAGGAACAGCGAGCGCCATCCCAGCGAGTCCAGGAGCAGACCGCCGACGACCGGGCCGACGATCGAGGCCGCGGAGGCCATCATGATGTTGATGCTGAGACCGACGGTCAGCATCGCGGGCGGGAACGCGTCCGAGATGATGGCGTTCGCGTTCGGGATGATCGACGCCGCGGCGACTCCCTGCAGGGCGCGCAGGACGATCAGGGCGATCGGGTCGGCGACGAGGGAGGCGATCAGGCTCGCCGCGATCATCAGGACGAGTCCGGCGAGGTAGAGCCGCCGACGGCCGAACATGTCCGACAGCCGCGAGAAGACGAGAACGGTCATCGAGAGCGCGAGCATGTAGGCGAGCAGGAACCAGTCCGCGGTGGCGGCGGTCACGCCCAGGTCGCCCGAGATGGCGGGCAGTGCGACGTTGATCGACGTCGCATTGACGAACATCAGCATGCTTCCGAGCGTGGTGACGACGAGGACCGCCCACGGGGAGCGCCGGGCGGCCATCAGGCGGTCAGCTCCGGCTGGATGGGCTCGACGGGCACGAGGTGGCGGGGCGCGCGGGTGTAGGCGTCGAGGAGCGAGACCGTGTAGGGGTGCTCGGGGTGCTCGAGCATCTGATCGGTCGGCCCGTGCTCGACGACCTCGCCGTCGCGCATGACGAGGAGCGAGTCCGAGACGAAGGCGGTCGCCGGCAGGCCGTGCGAGACGAAGCCCAGCCCGACCTGGTAGGTCTCGCAGTAGTCGCGGATCATGTTCAGCACCGAGCCCTGGACCGAGACGTCCAGCGCCGAGACGACCTCGTCGCACAGCAGCACCCGAGGCCTCACGACCAGCGAGCGGGCGAGCGAGAACCGCTGGCGCTGCCCGCCGGAGAGCTGGCCGGGGTAGCGGTCGAGCTGCGCCGGGTCGAGTCGGAGCAGGTCGAGCACGTCGCGGATCTCCGACTCCGCCGCAGCGCCGGTGACCCCGCGGAGGACCCGGAGGGGCGTCGCGACGGCGTCGCGGAGGGTGCGTCGCGGGTCGAACGACGAGAACGTGTCCTGCGCCACGTACTGGACGCTCCTGCGGAGCTCGAGGGTCCCGGAGGCGGAGCGCAGCAGGACCTGCAGCGACCGGCCGTTGAGGGTCACGTCGCCCGCGGTCGGCTTCTCGAGGCCGACGAGCAGGCGCGAGAGCGTCGACTTGCCCGATCCGGACTCCCCGACGATGCCGAGAGCGGTGCGCGAGTTGATCTCGAGGTCGACCGGCTTCACCGCGACGTGCCGGTTCGCTCCCCGACCGAAGGTCTTGGTGACTCCCTCGGCGCGGAGGGAGACCAGCTCGCGGACGGAGCTCACGCCGACACCGCTTCGTCGAGGTCGATCCGCCCCTGGTCGGCGAGCGTCGGCAGCCGGTGCATCCGGGCCGTCTTGAGGGTGGGCACGCAGGCGGTCAGAGCCCGGGTGTAGGGGTGGGTCGCGTCCTCCTCGATGCGGTCGGCGCGGCAGATGTCGACGATCCGGCCGTGGTACATCACGATGACGCGGTCCACGTACATCCGGCAGAGCTCGATGTCGTGACTGACGATCAGGAGGCTCGCGCCCGTGCGCTGCGTCATGTCGGCGAGGAGGTCCATCACGTCGCGGCTCACGGAGGCGTCGAGCGCGGAGGTCGGCTCGTCGGCGATCAGCAGCTTCGGCTCGCTGCAGATCGCCAGCGCGATCATCACGCGCTGACGCATGCCGCCCGAGAGCTCGTAGGGGCGCAGCTTGAGGATGCGCTCGGTGTCCGAGAGCCCGACGCGCTGCAGCCACTCGGTGGCGCGCTGCTTCGCTGCGCGACGGCCGAGGGAGCCGACGCCGCGGAGCACGTCGGTGAACTGGCTGCCGATGGTGGCCACGGGGTCGAGAGACGTCATCGCGTCCTGGAACACCATCGACATCCCGGGCGTCCGGTGCGGCACGGTGCGCAGGGCTCCGCGGACCACGTCCTGGCCGTCGAAGCGGAAGGTCCCGAAGCGGCGCTCGACGCTGGGGTCGGTCAGGAGGCCGGCGACGGCGAGGGCCAGCGTCGTCTTGCCCGACCCGGACTCGCCCACGATCGCGACGTGCTCGCCGCGCTCGAGGCTGAACGCCGCATCGTGCACCGCGACGTGCCGGGTGGGGCCGCTGCCGTAACTGACCTCGGCGTCCTGGATCGTGAGAAGGGTGTCGGTGCTCACAGCTGTCCTCGCATCACTTCTTAGAATTCGAGCAGGTTGTCGCGGAAGGTGTCGAACGAGTACTCGGTCCGGGTCAGTCCGCGCCTCTGCAGCGCGGGGACCAGGCCGTCGGCGATCTCGCTGACGTAGCGGCGGTTCAGGTCGAAGTTGGCGATCAGGAAGCCGTCTCCGCCGACCTCCTGCATCACCTCGTCCATCTGAGCCGCGACGGTGGCCGGGCTGCCGACCAGTTCGAGGGAGCCGGTCCCCTTGGTGAGGAACTCCCGTGGCGTCTTGCCGATCGCCTGGGCGAGCATCTGCTGGTGGCCGTTCGTCGTCGCCGTCACCGGGATGGGCTCGTCGATGGGGAACTGAGCGAAGTCGATCCCGGAGTGGCGGGAGAGGTGCAGCAGGCCGAGCTCGGGGTGGGCCTGCGCGAACTCCTTCTGACGCGCCGACTTCTCCCGAGCCTCCGCATCGGTCTCCCCGAGGACCGGCGAGACCATGAAGAGCACCTTGATGTCGTCGGGGTTGCGACCGGCGCTGACGGCCTCGCGGCGGATGTCCTCGCGGAACGCCTTCATCGCCTCCGGGCCACCCTCGACCCCCGAGATGACCGAGTTCGCCGTCCGGGCGGCGAACCGCTTGCCGCGCGGCGATCCGCCGGCCTGCGTGAACACGGGGCGCCCCTGCGGCGACCGCGGGGCGTTGAGCGGCCCGCGGGACCGGTAGAACCGGCCCTCGAAGTCGAGGGTGTGCACCTTCTCGAAGTCGGCCCAGACGCCGTTCTCCTCGTCGACGACGACCGCGTCCTCGTCCCACGACTCCCACAGCTTGCAGGCCAGGTCGAAGAACTCGTCCGCCATGTCGTAGCGGAGGTCGTGCTCCTCGAGCTGGTCCTTGCCGTAGTTCTGGGCGCCGCGGTGGCTGGAGGAGGTGACGACGTTCCAGCCGGTGCGCCCCTCGGACATGTGGTCGAGGGTGTTGATCTTCCGGGCGAGCATGTAGGGGTGGTACTCGGTGATCGAGAGCGTCGGCACCACCCCGATGTGCCGGGTCAGGTGCGACATGATCGGCGCGAGCACCGACGGGTCCATCTTGGGAGTCGCCGTGGCGCTCGAGAGGTACGCCTTCGAGTTGCCGCCGTAGGCGTCGGGCACGTAGTTCGAGTCCTCGATGATGATGTAGTCGAACCGGGCCCGCTCGAGGGCCTGCGCGGTGTCGACCCACAGCTGGGGGCTCGCCCAGTCGACTCCTCCGCGGCCGGACCAGGTCCGGTTCCACGACTTCACGCCGAACCCGCCGGCGCCGAACCAGGCGAGGTGGAAGGGTTTCGCTGACATCTCGTTCACTCCTTGGGATACCGCTGCGCGGAGGGTGGTACTCGTCGGTGCCGCTGATGAGTCAACGGTAGGCAGCGCGTGTTTCATCGCCGGTCGCGAGGGGTGAAGAGGCGATTACGCCATGCTGCCGGATCGGGAATCCCTGGTCAGCAGCACTTTCCTCACCCCAACGCCGCAGTGTTCGCCGGAGCCGGACCGAGCAGAGGTCGGGATCTCGGCGCCCGCGCTGCCGGCGCCGTGCACGACGAAGGCCGCCGCAGCACCCCTCGGGGCACCGCGACGGCCCGGGCGTCGTCAGTAGGCGAGCAGATTGTCCTTGAAGTGCGCGGCGTCGTAGGAGCTGCGGATCAGGCCCCGGCGGCGCAGCTCCGGAGCGAGACCGGAGGCGATCTCGTCGATGTAGCGACGGGTGTGCGTGAGCCCCGTCTCGGCGCGGATGAGGAAGCCGTCGCCGCCGACCTCGTCCATGATCTCCTCCATCCGGTCCGCCACCTGGGCGATCGTCCCGACCATCTGCGGGCCGAGCTGAGCCCGCTCGGGCAGCGCCTCGCGGAGCGTCCTGCCCTCGTTGCGCTTCATGAAGTCCTCGAGGATCGACTGGTGGCCGTTCGTCGTGAGGTCCTGCGGCATCGGCGCGTCCAGGTCGAACTGGAAGAAGTCGATCTCGGTCACCGCAGAGATGATCGCGAGCGTCTGCTCCACCTGCAGCGGATCGCCCATGCCGTAGGTCCGCTCCCACACCATCCGCGCCTCGGCCTCGGTCTCGCCGAGCACCGGGGCGGCGTGGAAGAGGACCTTGACGTCGTCCGGATCGCGCCCCGCCCGCTCGGCCCGCTCGCGGACGTCGGCCCGGTAGGCCTTCATCTTCGCGACGTTGGGGTTGCTGGCGACGATGACGTTCGCATTGCGCGCCGCGAAGTCGCGGCCCTTGGGCGAGCCGCCCGCCTGGCAGAGCACCGGGCGCCCCTGCGGACCGGACGGCATGTTCAGCGGTCCGCGCGAGGAGTGGTACCTGCCCGCGTAGTGGATGGGGTGCACCTTCGTGTGGTCCGCGTAGACGCCGGTCTCGCGGTCCTGGACGATGGCGCCCGGCTCCCACGAGTCCCAGAGCTTCGTCACGATCTCGACGAACTCCTCCGCGCGGTCGTAGCGCTCGTCGTGAGGCGGCAGCGTCGACATCCCGTAGTTCTGAGCGGCGATGTCCTCGGAGGAGGTGACGATGTTCCAGCCGACCCGGCCGCCCGTGAGGTGGTCCATCGTCGCCATCACCCGCGCGAGGATGAACGGCGAGTAGAACGACGTCGATCCGGTCGCGACGAACCCGATGTGCTTCGTCGCGCGCGCGAGCACCGGGAGCAGCGGGAACGGGTCGAGCTTGGGCGAGTGGAGGCTGTGCTTCAGGTCCATCAGGGCCGAGCCGCCGCCCGCCTCCGAGACCATCGTCGAGTCCTCGAACATCATGAAGTCGAAGCCGGCCCGCTCGAGCTGCTTGGCCATCGAGACGTAGTACTCGCCGGTCATCCACTCGGTTCCGGTGTCGCCGCCCCAGTCGGAGCGCCACGCCGGCGCGGTGAACGAGGTGAACCAGGCGAGGTGGAAGGGCGCGGTCATCAGGCGACTCTCTCGTGGGCGAGCTCGGCACGCGGATCGACCGCGTGGGGGTGGACGGCGTCGAGGCCGAAGTGGCTGAGGATCGTGGATCCCTCGTAGGCGGTGCGGAAGAGTCCCCGCTCCTGGAGGATCGGGACGACCAGGTCGACGAAGTCGTCGATCGTCCGGGGCAGGATCGGGGCGACGAGGGAGTAGCCGTCGCAGGCGCCGGCGAGGAACCACTCCTCCATCGTGTCCGCGACCTGCACGGGCGTGCCCGTCGAGACGAACTGCATGTTGGCGAGGCCGCCGACGTAGGAGCGGTAGGCGACCTCGGCGATGGTGAGCCCCTCCTCCCGCGCCATCCGCGTGAAGAGCGTCGCCTGGCTGATGCTCGCGGTCGTGACCGTCGGCAGCAGATCGAACGGCAGCGGCCCGTCGGGGTCGTAGGCGGTGAGGTCGTGCTCGAGGAGGCCGGAGAGATGGGCGATCACGTCGGCGCCCTCGGCGTGGTTGTCGTCCAGCGCCGTCTGCAGCGCCCGCGCCTCCTCCTCCGTCTCGCCGAGGAACGGCGCGATGCCGAGCAGCACCTTCACCGTGTCGGGGTCGCGGCCGTAGGCGGCCGCTCGGCGCTTGATGTCGTCGTAGTACTCCTTGGCCCGCTCGAGCGTCGAGCCGCCCGCGTAGATCGCGTCGGCCCAGCGCGCCGCCAGATCGCGTCCCTCCGACGACGAGCCCGCCTGGACGATGACCGGCCGGCCGGCCGGAGGCTGCGCGATGTCGAGCGCCGCGTCGACGTCGAAGTGCTTGCCGTGGTGCCGCACCCGCTCGGCGGGCAGCTCGGGAGTCGCGGCCGCGGCCCAGAGCTTCGTCACGACCTCGATGAACTCGTTCGATCTCTCGTAGCGCTCGTCGTGCGGCAGCTGCGCCGAGCGGCCGAAGTTGCGGGCGGTCGCGTCTCCCGAGGAGGCGACGTAGTTGATCCCCAGCCGCCCGCCCATGATCGACGCCGTCGACGCGGCACGGCGCGCCACGTCGTAGGGCTCGTTGTAGCTCGTCGAGAGGGTCGCGATGATCGCGATGCGGGAGGTGCAGGCGGCGAGCGCCGAGGCGAGCTCCAGCGGATCGAGGCGGGTGCTGGTCGAGCTCGAGCGCCCCCAGGAGTGCACGGGGGTGTCGGCGATGAACGCCTGATCGAACAGGCCCCGCTCGGCCGTCTGCACCGTGTGGACGTAGACGGCGGTGTTGGGGATCCGGGTGAGGTCGCTCTCCGGATGCCGCCAGGCACCCGAGTGCCTCCCGTACTCGCTCAGGTTCACGCTGAGGTGCATCTTCTTCATCACGCCGCCCGTCCTCCGTAGCTCATCCGTTCCGTGATCCCGAGCGCCTCCGCGAGCGTCGGCCCCTCGTCGCGCGTCGCGCCCAGCTGCGCCGCCAGGTCCGCGATCGCGGCCGCACCCGACACCGAGCCCCGGAGGGCCACTCCGTCGACCCCGAGCTCGTCGACGAGGATCGCGATCGGCTCGGCGGCCCCGACGACGAGACCCTCCCCGCCCTCTTCCGTCGCGATCGCGAGCAGGATCCGGCTCGCCCCTCGCGCCGAGGAGACCAGGCGCTCGGCCTGGGAGCGGTCGCGAGCGACGACGATCGCGACATCGACGACGGGTCGGAGCGCCACGGCCTCGTGCTCGGTCCGGACGCCTCCGAAGAGCACCGGGCGGCGGGCGGGCGACGGCGGCACGTCGAGCGGGCCCGCCACGCGGAACGACGTCGATCGGTAGTCGATGGGGTGGATCCGCGCGTCGTCCTTGAAGTCGCCGGTGACGACGTCGGGCCACTGCGAGCCGTCCTCCCACGAGGCCCAGAGCTCGAGCGCGATCTCGGCGTACTCGGTGGCGCGGTGCAGCTCCTCGGCGGGCCCGAGAGTGGAGCGCCAGTCGTAGGCGGACTCCTCGTCGACTCCCGTCGCGGTCCTGAGCATCCAGCCGGAGCGTCCGGCGGCGAGGTGGTCCAGCGTCGCCAGACGGCGTGCCGCGTGGTACGGGAATCCGTAGAGCGCGGAGTTCGCCGCGACGATCCCGATCGTGGAGGTCGTCATCGCGAGATGTGCGGCGAGCGTCGTCGACTCGAACGGCGTCACCCCGGAGGAGTCGGCCGCGTCGAGGACCGTGACCGCGGCGACACCGGCGCGCTCCAGTGCGGTGACGGCCGCGACGGTCTCGTCGAGGGTGGTTCCGTGGTCGAGTGCGAGCACGGCGGTGACGATCATGTCCTGTCCTTTCGATCGGTCGGGCGCATCAGTAGGCCATGAGGTTGTCGCGGAAGGTGTCGAACTCGTACTGCGTGCGGGTGAGCCCGCGGCGCTGCAGCTCGGGCACCAGCCCGTCGCAGATCTCGAGGGAGTACCGGCGCGAGAAGTAGCTGTTCGCGATCAGGAATCCGTCGCCGCCCACCTCCTGCATCACCTCGTCCATGTAGCCGGCGACGCTGTCGGGGGTGCCGACGTAGCCGAGCGACCCGGCGTTGAGCGGATTGCCGGTGATCACCTCGCGGAGCACCCGGCCCTCCCACTGCGCGACCATCGACTGGTGCCCGTTCGAGACCAGGGTCGAGGGCAGCGGCTCGTCGAGATCGAACTGCGAGAAGTCGATGCCCGACTGCCGCGACAGCGACGCGAGCTGGTACTCGATCTCGTTCGCGTCGAGCACTGCGAGGCGCTGGTAGCGCTCGACCGCGCGATCGGTGGTCTCGTCGACGACCGGCGAGACCAGGAACATGAGCTTGGTGCGGTCGGGGTCGCGTCCGGCCGCCACCGCACCGGCTCGCACCTCGTCGCGGTAGGCCTTCATCTTCTCGGCGGTGCCGGCCGACACGATGATCGTCTCCGCCCACTCCGAGGCGAAGCGGCGGCCGCGCGCGGAGCCGCCCGCCTGGCAGATGACGGGCGAGCCCTGCGGGGATCGCGGGGAGGAGAGCGGACCGCGGGAGCGGAAGTACTTGCCCTCGAAGTCGAGCGGGTGCACCTTCGACCCGTTGGCGAACACCCCGTTCTCGAGATCGAGGACCAGCGCGTCCTCCTCCCAGCCCTCCCAGAGCCCGTGCGCCACCTGCAGGAACTCATCGGCCATGTCGTAGCGCTCGTCGTGGGGGTACTGCTTGTCGCGGCCGTAGTTCTGCGCCCCGCCGTCGTTCGACCCCGTCACCACGTTCCAGCCGATGCGGCCGTCCGACACGTGATCGAAGGTGTTCATCATCCGCGCGAGCATGAAGGGGTGGTACTCGGTCGTCGAGCAGGTGACCACGATGCCGAGGTTCTCGGTCGCCTCGATGAGGAACGGGGCGAGGATCGACGGGTCGAGCTTCGGGGTGTCGACCGAGTGCCGCAGGTAGGCGTCGTGCGAGTTCTGGTAGGTGTACGGCACGTTCGAGGAGTCCTCGATCATGAAGTAGTCGAACCCGGCCCGCTCCATCGCCCGCGCGTGGTCGACGGCGAAGTCGGGCCGGGCGAAGCGCGAGACGGCCGAGCCGGCCCAGGCGTGCTTCCACGCCTTGGGCCCGAATCCCTTCGAGTAGAACCAGCCGAGGTGGAACGGGGAGGCCGTCATGCGGTGCAGCTTTCTCTCGAGTGGGGGGAGGAGGGGAGCGGCCGTCGCATCAGAACGCCATCAGGTTCTCGCGCAGCGTGCTGTGCTCGTAGGCCGATCGGGTGAGGCCGCGCTTCTGCAGCTCGGGCACGAGACCGTCGCAGATCTCGGCGACGTAGCGGCGCGAGAAGTAGCTGTCGTTCAGGAGGAAGCCGTCGCCGCCCACCTCCTGCATCAGCTCGTCCATCTCGGCGGCCACGTCCTTCGCGGTGCCCGAGAGCGGGACGCACTCGAGGCTCCGCTGGTAGCGCAGGACGTCGCGGAGGACCTTGCCCTCCATCGCCGCGGCGCTCGACTGGTGGCCGTTGGAGATCAGGCGCGGGAGCGGCTCGTCCAGAGCGAACTGGGCGAAGTCGATCCCGGTGCCCCGCGACAGCGCGGCGAGCCCGAACTCCGTCTCGCGCTCGGCGAAGTCGTACCGCGCCTGGCGTCGCTCTAGGGCCGCCTCCGTCGTCTCGTCGATGATCGGCGAGATCAGGAAGAGGACCTTGATCGAGTCGGGGTCGCGGCCCGCCAGGGCCGCCTTCGCGCGGACGTCCTCGCGGTAGGCCTTCATCTGGTCGACCCCGCGCGCCGCGCAGATGATCGTCTCCGCCCACTGCGCGGCGAACGTGCGCCCGCGGCCCGAGCCTCCGGCCTGGCAGATGACGGGCGAGCCCTGAGGGGAGTGCGGAGAGGAGAGCGGTCCGCGGGAGCGGAAGTACGTCCCCTCGTGATGGATCGGGTGCACCTTCGAGCCGTCGGCGAAGACCCCGTTCTCGAGGTCGAGCACCAGGGCGTCCTCGTCCCACGAGCGCCAGAGCCCGTGCGCGACGGTGAGGAACTCGTCCGCCATGTCGTAGCGCTCGTCGTGCGGGTACTGCTTCTCGCGCCCGTAGTTCTGCGCCCCGCCGTCGTTCGAGCCGGTGACGACGTTCCAGCCGATCCGGCCCTCCGACACGTGGTCGAGGGCGTTCATCTTGCGAGCCAGCATGAACGGGTGGTACTCGGTCGTCGAGCAGGTCACCACGACCCCGAGGTTCGTCGTGGCGGCCGTGATGAAGGGCGCGAGCACGATCGGGTCGAGCTTGGGAGTGTCGACCGAGTGCCGCAGGTAGGCGTCGTGCGAGCCCTGGTACGTGTACGGGACGTTCGAGGAGTCCTCGAGCATCAGGTAGTCGAAGCCGGCGCGCTCCATCGCGCGGGCCAGATCGACGGCCATGTCGGGCTTCGTGAATCGCGCGACGGCAGAACCTGCCCAGTCGTGCTTCCATGCCTTCGGGCCGAACCCTTTCGAGTAGAACCAGCCGAGATGGAAGGGATGAGCAGACATCGACACCGCCGTGGAAAGGGGGGAACAGGGACGTTCACGAACCTATCGACGGCGTATTTCGGCTTCGGCTTGCGGGAGTGACATCGTCATTACGCCGCGCGGAGGTGCGTCTGCCGCGCCGCCCGCCTCCGCCGGATCACCCGGAATCCCGCGCGACTGGGACCTCGCGGACAGGCGCGCTTCCGCGCCGGTTCGCCGGGCGGGACCGGCGCGCCGGATCGCCGGGGGTCGGTGCGGCGACGGCCGTCGGGGCGGCGAGGGCCCGGCGGACGGTCGGCGGAGGCGGTCGCCGCCGGATCGTCTTCGAGGTGGCGTAACAGCGATGTAATGCCGAGGCGCACGCCGTCGTAATGTGAAAGGCGGATCCTTGTCCTCCAGGATTCCCGCCGCCGTGCATCCCTCTCGATTCGACCCGCGCAGTCAATCTCCTGGAGATCACATGGACCCCTCGGCTCACCAAGGACAGGACCAGAAGGACTCGGCCCGGAAGGACTCGGTCCGCGAGGACTCGCCGGAACGCGAGTTCCGCCGACTCGCCCGCGAGCGGGCGTCGGAGCAGAACCTCGTGCGGATGCGCTCCGTCCTCAGCGTGCACGGAGCGCTGCGCACCGGACTCCGGATGGGCAGCATCGCGCCGTCCGACCGGCTCGAGGAGTCGGTGCTCGTGCGCAAGTACTCCGTCAGCCGCAACGCGGTGCGCGCGGCCCTCCGGCTGCTGGTGGAGGAGGGGGTCGTCTCCCGGGCGCCTCGCGCCGGCACCGTCATCCTCTGCGGCCTGGCCGACGTCCGCATCGACAACGGCGTCGCCTGGGCGAGGGCCGAGGACGCCGACCACGAGCTCGTGACGACCGAGAGCCGCTGGATCCCGTCGACCCCCGTCACGCGGACGATGCTGGGGACCGACAGCGCGCAGGTGCACTGCACCGAGATGGTCGACCTCCTCGACGGCCGGCCGAGCCTTCTCTACACCCGGTTCTGCCTCGCTCCGGGCACCGAGCGCCCCTCCGTCTCCGGCGGACGCGACGGCAGCTTCGAGACGCTGTTCGCCCAGACCTACGGCACCCGGATCGGCTCGATCGACTGCTGGGTCGAGGCGAAGGGAGCCGACGAGCGCGCGGCCGCGCAGCTGGGAGTCGCCCCGGGCACCGCGCTCCTGGTGAAGTCCCGCCAGATCTGGGGCGAGGACGGGGTCCCGCGCGAGTACAGCGTGACGCACTACCTCGCCTCGCGGGTCGCGCTGACGACCGTCCTCGAGGGAGCGTCGACGCACGCGCCGACCGTGGTCCCGCGGGTGCGCTTCGAGCGGGGCGGGCCCGCGGCGCCGACCGGCCCGGCCGAGCAGGGACCTCCGGCGCACCGCCGCTCCGTGCTCGATGTGCACTCCGAACTGCGGGCGGCCATCCGCGGCGGGCTCTTCCGCGTCGACGAGCAGCTCGTCGAGGACGATCTCGCCCGGGAGTTCAGCACCTCGCGCAACACCGTGCGCGCCGCTCTCGCGCAACTCGTCGACGAGGGCCTCATCCGGCGGGATCGTCGCCACGGCACTGTGGTCGTCGTCCCGATCGCCGAGCTCACGATCGACAACGCCATGGGCTGGTCCCCCGAGGACACCGGGCGCCATCGCACCGAGAGCATCTCGGCGGCGACCATCCCGACTCCGCCGATCGTCGGCGAGCGGCTGGGGACGGACTGCCCGACCGTGTCCGTCGGCCACTTCCTCTCGCGCCGCGACGGCCGACCCTTCGTCATCTACATCCGCTACTCCGAACCGGTGGAGCACCCCCGTCCGCTGACGAACGAGACCCGGGTCGACTTCGACGATCTGTTCCGCCACAGCTACGGAGTGTCGCTCGACCGGATCGAGACCAGCGTGCACGCCGTGCGGGCCGGCGACCGAGCCGCCGGTCTGCTCGGCGTCGCGCCGGGGACGCTCCTGCTCCTCAAGGAGAGGCTCCTCGTGGGGGAGGACGGTCGCGCGAGGGAGTTCAGCCACAGCTACTACGTCGCCGCCGGCGTGGTGCTCTCGACGCGGCGGTCCGCCTCGGCTCAGGCGCGGGCGGTCCGGTCGGCCGCTTAGCCACACGCGCGGGTCTGAGGCCGCCGCCCGCCTGGGGGCTGCCCGCGGGCCCGCGGCCTCAGCTCGGGGCGTCGGAGCGGGGAGCGAACGACGCGGCAGCAGCGAGCAGCTCGTCGACACTCGGGTAGGCCCAGCGGAGGTAGGCCACGGGGACGCGGCTGCGCACGGCGACCAGCTCGTGCGTCACCTCGGTCGGGCCGACCTCGGTCACGGTGCGCGCGATCGCGGCGAGCCTCTGCTCCTCCCGCTCGCGGCGGATCCGCTCGCTCGTCTCGTGCGCCCGCTTCGCCCGGGGCCGCACGTCGGCTCGTCGCCGCGACGCCTCGGCGGACTGCTCGCGAGCCCAGGTGCGGGTGGCGGCGATGTCGCGCCCCAGCTGCTGCACGAGCGCCTCCGCGTCGCGGTAGCGGCGCTGCGGGCGCAGCTTCGCGCACAGCTCGACCGTGATCTCGTGCCCGTAGAGAGGGCCGGAGAAGTCGAGCAGGTGCGCCTCGAGCAGGCGCTGCCCGTCCCGTCCGTAGAAGCTGGTGCGGCGGCCGACCGAGACGGCCGCGACGTGCGTCGAGCCGTCGGCCCGGTCGTGCACGGTGCCCGCATACACGCCGTCGGCGAGCCCGCTCTCGGCGAGCGGGATGTTCGCGGTCGGGAACCCGAGGAGGCGACCCCGCTGATCCCCGGGCACCACCACTCCGGTCACGCTGAACAGGGCCTCGGGACGGGTGACGGTCATGGCGGCGAACCTCCTCGGAAGACCCGGTGATCGGGCACCCTCCCAGTAGAGCGCGCGGGCGTTTCAACGGCATGACCCACCGCTTGCGATCGCATTGCGCCACTCGCGACGCACGCTTCCATCGCCGCCGACAGGCTCCGGTGGAACGCGCCGACGGGACGAGACGACCGGCACGACCCGGTGCTGAACACTCGTCATCCGCTCGGAAGGAAAGTCGGGTCCCTGACGGCATGCCGGCCGCACCGCACCTCCTCGACGAGCGCACTCCACAGCCCGGCGCCGCAGGTTCCAGGGCTGGTCAGCAGCGGCGTATTTCAAGCTTTACTCCGCTTTATCCGATCTGGATAAAGCGGAGTAAAGCTTGAAAAGTCGGGGTCGTGGATGCCACGATCCGTCCCCGTTCTCGAGGTTCCTGCTGTCGGTGCTCGGCGAGCGCGCCGATCGTCCCTCTGAGCCGATCGATCGGTCAGAGACGGCCCGTCCGGCCGCTTGCGTTCGGGCCGTCTGTGACGGATCGAGCGTCCGGGTGACCCGTCAGCTCGCCTGCAGCCGGCTGATCTCGTCACGCGCCGCTGCGACCAGCTCATCGTTGGTGTGCGCGTGGCCCCAGAGCCCCCAGCCGCCGACCGGCGACTCCGTCAGGAGCACCCGGGTCCGGTCGGCGAGGCCGGGATCGCCCGCCATCAGCCGCGCGGAGCAGCGGATCGAGCCCTTCGACGAGACGACCGCCGAGGTGCTCGCGCATCTCGAGACGATCCTCCCCGCCTGACCATCCGCGACGGCGCCCGCCGAGGCGTCCCGGCACCGTCGAGGCGTCCCTCCGCAGCTGGACGCTTCGACAGCTGCGGGACGCCTCGGAGACACGGTCAGGCCGGCGCCCCGATGGTGGAGTCCTCGTACTCCTCCGTCAGCCCGTGGGGCGTCTTCTCCCACTTGTGCGGGCTGAAGACGATCTGCCAGGCCGCGCGCCAGGCCGAGATCGAGTGCAGCACCCAGTAGACCGGGTTCAGCACGGCGAACGCGGCGATCCGCCAGTTGTAGCGCTTCCACGCGGCGATGCCCGACACCACGATCATCAGCGCGTTCGAGAACAGCATGTTCGTCGTGCCGGCGACGATCAGCCACTCCGGGATGTCGAGCCCGAGGAACTGCACGCCGACGTAGGTGACGATGGTGAACCCCAGCACCAGCGGGTACAGGAGGAACGCGACCGGCGTCCCCATGATCAGCGCGACCAGGCTCAGCGTGCCCAGGATCCCGTTCACGCGGAACCAGCGGATCGGGTGCCGCGTGTTCACGCCCGCGGTCATCATGTAGCCCTTGATCCACCGGGTGCGCTGCTTGATCCACGCGGGGACCTCGGCGCACGCCTCCTCCCAGGTGTTCGAGTCGACCACGCCGACGCGATAGCCGTGCGCGGCCACGCGGAGCCCGAGGTCGGCGTCCTCGGTCACGTTGTACGGGTCCCAGGCGCCGAGCTCGCGCAGCACGCGGGTCTCGAAGTGGTTGGAGGTGCCGCCGAGCGGGATCGGCAGGTGCGACTGGTCGAGGCCGGGCAGCATCGCGCCGAACCAGTGCGCGTACTCGACCGCGAACATCCGGGTGAGCACGTTGTAGTCGGCGTTGAAGTAGCTCAGCGCGCCCTGGAGGCAGACGAGCTGCTTCTGCTCGGGGTTCACGTGCCGGCGCTCGAACTCGTCCTCGCGGAACAGCCGCACGCACTTGCGCAGCTGGTCGGGGTCGGGCCGGTCCTCGGCGTCGTAGATCACGACGAACTCGCCGCGGGCGAAGCTGAGGCCGTAGTTGCAGGCGCGGGGCTTGGTCTGCGGGCCTCCCGGCGGCACGATCACCATGCGCACGTACTCGGGCGGGTTCATCCGCCGCACCGCGCCGATCGTCTCGTCGTCGTCGGCCTCGAGCAGCACGAGCACCTCGAGCTTGGCCTTGGGGTAGTCGAGCGCGCCGAGGTTCACCAGCAGCTTGCTGATGATGTTGGCCTCCTTGTAGGCCGGGACGAGGATCGTGTAGATCGGCAGCTCGTCGTCGGTCATGCGCGGAGGCGACACCGCGAGACCGCGACGGCCGCGCTCGAGCGCCACCTCCTCCTCCCACGCCGTCACCGAGCTCTTGTTGAGCGGGGCGCGAAGCCCGGCCAGCGCCTTGAACGCGATGTTCATCAGGAACAGCAGGTTCGCCGCCGCGAGCACGATCACGAAGGTGATGCTCGGTGCGAGCACGACGCCCACGACGACGACGACGACCAGCACGAGCGGGGTGACCACCTGCCAGCGGCGCAGCCCCGACTTCGCCGACTCGTCGCCGCTCTCGACGGCGAGTGCGTCGGCGGCGCCGAACAGCAGTGCGGCGCGGCAGGCGCTCTCGACGGCCTGGAAGATGTCCCAGTCGGTGGTCGTCCGCACCGAGATGCGGTCGACCCCGAGCATCTCGCGCGCCTCGTCGTACATCGCGGCCGTCGGAGGCACCGACGTCGCGATCACGCCGGTGCCGTCCTCGAGCACTCGCCACGGCACCCAGCCGGCGCCGACCAGGCTCGAGGCGCCGATGCGGGCCAGCAGGGCCGCGCCCGGGGGCTCCTCGACGAGGTCGACCATCGGGGCGTCCCACTGCTCGGCGAGCGCCGCGTACATCTCGCGGCGGGTGACAGCGCCGTCGATGATGAGGTGCCGGCCGAGCAGGCCGCCCTCGCGGGCCTGGCGGCGCAGTGCCTCGTCGAGCTGCTCCTGGGTGATCAGCTCGCGCTCGAGCAGGATCTCGCCCACACGGGCCGTGCGCGTCTGGACCATGGTCAGCCTCCGAGCCGCTCGTAGACGACGTAGATGCCCTGCTCGAACACGGGGCGGTAGCGGGTGTCGAACGAGGAGTCGCTGGTGATCGCGTCGTAGACCAGGTCGGCGACTCCGGTCTCGCTCAGCTCGGGGGCGTCGGCGGTCGTCACGAACACCCACTTCGCGTGCGTGTAGGGAGCGGCGAGCGCCTCGTCGAAGAGCTCGCCGGCCGAGCGGTTGTAGTACTCGCTGAGCGGTATGCCGATCTCGGGCAGCAGCGCGTTGCCGGCGGCGCTCTCGTCCATCAGCACTCCCCCGCCGTCGTAGTTCTCGCCGAGGAACGCGGCGGCGGCGGTCGCCCCCGACGCCTCCTTGAGGCCGACGTACCCGGTGGCCTCGGCGATCACGGCGTTGCGGTCGAGATCCTGCGCCCACCACGCGGTCTGCACGCCGAGCAGCACCAGCACGGCGCCGAGCGCGCCCACCCCGATCCGCGGGAGGCGCCGCACGGCGTCGACGAGCACCGCCGCGAGCACCGCGAGGAACGGCAGCACCGAGAGCGCGTAGCGGTTGTTCCACCAGTTCGTCGGCAGCGTCTGGTCGTTGTTCATGTGGGTCTGGCCGAGGTAGAGGCTGAGCAGCGAGAACGCGTACGAGACGATCATCAGCCAGATCACGAGAGCGTCGTCCGAGATCCCCCGGCGCCACGCGAGGACCAGGGCGCCGGCGATGCCGAGGGCGACCGTCAGCAGCCCCGAGGTCTCGAGCACCGCCCAGTTGTACGACCACAGCGTCAGCCCCGCGTTGCCCTGGTAGGCGAGGAGCCCCGCATCGGCGACCGCCTTCTGCAGGTTCGAGGCCGAGTACTCGCCGTTCATGAACTCGAGCGGGTTGGAGTAGACGGTGAAGTTGTAGACGAGCCACCAGATGATCGAGATCAGCGGCAGGATCCCGAAGGCGCAGGCCATCTTGACGGCGTAGAAGAGCGACCTCTTGCGCCGCCAGGCGACGATCAGCACGACGAGCGTGCCGCCGAACACGAGCACCCAGCCCTCGTAGCGCGAGAGCGTGGCCGCCGCGGCGGGCAGCCCGCAGAAGACCATCATCTCGCCGGCCATCAGGTTGCGGCGGCTGGTGACCCAGTGCGAGAGGCCGGCGAAGCAGCCGACCATCGTGACGATCAGCACCGGCTCCGTCATCGCGGTCGAGTAGGCGTAGAGCACGCCGGGGTTCGCCAGGACGAGCAGCACGGCGGTGAGGCGGCCGGCCCGGAGGTGACCCACCCGCGCCGAGATCCGGTACACCCCGCAGGCGGTCCCGGCGAGGCAGACCATGCCGAGCAGGCCTGCGGCCCAGCCGGTGTGCCAGAGCCAGAGCGACTGCACGAAGGGGATGAGGATGAGGCTCGGGATCGGGAGCCAGACGGTGCCGAGCTGCGTGAATCCGGGCGCCTTCGAGTCGAAGATGCGCCGCGAGATCGAGAGGTGGCTCTGCGTGTCGGCGTAGGCGAGGTTGATGCCCGAGGAGGTGGTCACCAGGCAGGCGGCGAAGCCGACCAGGAGCGACACGACGAGCACGACGACGGTGCCCGGCACCTGCCGCCCGGTGACGGGCGCACCGAGCCTGTCCCAGGCGCGCAGCCACCACGGGCGGCGCGCGGGCGCGGCGGCCCGCGCTGCCGGCGCGGTGATCGTGCTGGTCATGGCCCGGGATCCGGTCAGTCGGAGGAGGGCGTGCCGGGGCGCGCCGGCGGCGTCGGATCGGCCGCGTGGGCGCCGTGGGACGCCTCCGGAGCCTGCGGACCCGCTGCCGCCTCCGGAGTCGTGGTCTGCAAGCCTGCTGCCGCCTCCGCCTCGGCGCGCTCCTGCGCGTCGACGTAGGCGGCGACCGCCCGGGCGCGGCGGCGGCGGGCGAGCCAGCCGAGCAGGATCAGCAGGCCGATGACGACGATCGCGACCACGAACCAGATCGCGTACGACGAGTAGTCGTCCTTGACCTCCGCCTGCGGAGTGATCTCGTTGCTGTCGATCTGCACCGGCTCGGTCGTCGCCGATCCGGTCACCGCGAGGTTGCCCGAGAGCGAGGTCCAGCCCTCCTCGGCCGCGTAGGCGCCGATCGAGGACTGCAGCGCCGAGGAGGCGGTGGCGTCGCCGTCGGGGCTCCACCCGCCGAGCAGCACGAGGTCGCGCCCCTCGGTGGTGAAGGCCTCGAGTGCGGCGTAGGGGGCGTCGGTGCCGACTCCGTAGTCGAGGCTCGAGGAGTCGATCGCGGTGAACTCGGCGAGGCGCAGCGGCGTGCGCAGCGACTCCGCCTCCTCGGCGCCCGCCCCGACGATGAGGCCGGAGCGGTCGGAGTCGGCGAAGTCGTCGAGGCCGACGACCGAGACGGCGAGCGGGGAGGAGTCGACCCGCTGCAGCGCGGTCACGAGGTCGCCCGCGCTGCGCAGCGCGTCGGCGCCGGTGGCCGACTCGCCGAAGGCGACGGCGAGCTCGCCGCCGAAGGCCTGCGGGAACCGGCCGAAGCCGGGAGCCGCCGACTCGCCGCGGACGCCGGTGACGGTCGAGGACGCCCCGTCGACGAAGAACTCGATCGGCACCGAGTCGGCGGAGCCGATGCAGAGGCCGTCGCTCTCGCGGACGGCCGAGAGCCGCACCGAGAGTCCGTTGGAGGAGCCGAGCTGGCCGGTGGGGACCGACAGCTCCATGTCGACCGCGGTCTCGGTGCCGAGGACGCTCGAGCCGATCAGGAAGTCGTTCCAGTAGACGTTCGCCGTCGCCGTGACGCCCTCGGGGATCGCGGAGTGCGTGCCGACCAGCTCGAGCTCGACCGAGGAGACCGGGCCGCCGAACGCCGACTGGGTGATGGTGGTGTAGCTCGCCGCCGCACCGGTGCTGCCGAGCGCGATCCGATCGGCGCCGAAGTCGGCGAGGGTGTGCTCGAGCGAGCTCGACGGGGTCATCTTCTGCGAGAGCCCGGTCGTGGTGGCGCTCGAGGCGAGGCCCGCGTAGTCGCTGCCGAGCGCTGCTCCGGCCGTGGCGAGGTCGCCCTCGGCACCCGAGAGCGTCAGGGCCGGCACGCCGGAGTCGTCGCCGATCGACGTGACGACGTCGCCGTCGCCCGCCTCGAAGCGCACGACGCGGCCCTGCGCGGCGTCGAGGTCGGGGCGGCCGTCGACCGCGCTCTCCTCCGACACCGTGATGGCGACTCCGGAGGGGTAGCGGGAGGCGAGCGAGGCGGCGGCCGACAGTCCCGCGGCGCGCAGGGCGTCGTCGGCACCGTCGGGCACGACGATCGAGACGGCGGTGATCGCGTCGGGGAAGAAGTCGCCGACCGTGGTGGGCGCCGCGGGGAGGCCGTCGCCGACGACTCCGATGCCCGAGACCGTGAGCGAGCGGCCCTCGACCTCGCAGAGCGCGCCGGAGGAGCCGGTCGCCCCGTTCAGCTGGAATCCGATCGCGAGCACGCCGTCGACGACGTCTCCGGGCTGGATCGGGAGGTCGAGGGTCGTCGCGGTCGACGCGTCGAGGGTCTGTACGGTGCGGCCCGACACGATGACGGCCAGCGACCCGGTCAGCGGCTCGAACGCCTCCAGCGTCGCGATCACGCGCGTCGGAGTGACGCCGTCGGCGACGGGGAGGGTGAGGTACTCGAGCGCCGCACCGGCGGTGACGGTGATCGTCGCTCCGCTCGCCGCGGCCTCGACGACCGCTCCGGTCGCCGGGTCGACGAAGTCGGCGGCGGAGGCGCTGGAGGCGGCTCCCAGGGTGAGGGCGACGCAGATCGCCGGGACGACGGCGGCTGCGAGAGCGCGCCGGCGCAGGGGGGAGAAGAGCATGTGGGCGTCGATCCGATCGGCATACGGGAGCTCGGACCGGCCGGCGCTCGAGGATGGAGAATCGAACGGTCGTGCTCGGGCCTCGGCGGAAGCCGTGGAATCGGCTGCGGCGCCCCGTTCTGGCGTCAGTCTAGGGAGTGCGCCGCGACCGATCCGGTGGTCAGCAATCGGTGTTCCGCCCCCGTCCGAGTGTCAGGACGACCGAAGACGTACCCCTGCACGTCGGTCACCCCGAGCTCGCGGAGGAGGGCGATCGTCTCGGCGTCCTCCGCTCCCTCCACGATCACGCGGACCCCGACGGCGACGGAGTACGACTGCATCGCGCGCACGATCTCGCGCTTGCGGAGCTCGGTCGCGAGGTCGGTGATCAGGGCCCGGTCGAGCTTCACGATGTCGAGCGGGAAGGTCGCGATCGAGACCGCCGACGATCCCTGCGCCCCGTAGTCGTCGAGAGCGATCAGCACGCCGACGTCGCGCAGGCGCTGGGCGTGCGCCCGCAGCTCGTCGGTCGCGTCGTCGAGCGAGCGCTCGTTCAGCTCGACGCAGAGGCGGATCCCGGGGAAGCGCGCGGGCACCCCGGCGAGACGATCGCCGAGCCGATCGGGAGCGAGCTGCTCGAGGTCGACATTGACGGTCATGCAGTCGACGCCCACGCCGGTGTCGCGGAAGCTCTCGGCCGCCGCCATCGCCTTCTCGACCACCTGGACGGTGAGCTCGTCGAGGAGGTCGAGCTCGCGGACCTTCGGGATCAGCACGGCCGGGGGGATGCTGCCCACGATCGGGTCGTCGAGTCTGAGCAGCGCCTCGAACGCCCAGATGCGGTTGGTCGCCAGCTCGACGATCGGCTGGAACGCCAGGTCGAGGGTGCCCTCGCGGACCGCGCGCGCCGCCGCCTCCCTGAGTGGATCGACGAGCACCGAGGTGACGTCGATCGCGCTCGAGCGCTCGCGGCCGGCGCGGCTCCTGCTGCGCTTGAGCGCGAGCATGCTGCGGTCGGCCTCGATCACGATCGTCGACGGATCCCGCTCCTCGTGCGCCGAGAAGGCGACTCCGACGCTCACCACCGGCGCGAGGGTGTCGCCGTCGACCGTCTCGGAGGCGCTCACCGTCTCGATGAGCGCCTCTGCTCGCCTCCGCGCGTCGTCGGCCGAGTGCAGACCCCGCAGGATCAGCACGAACTCGTCGCCGCCGATGCGCGCGGCGAACCCGCCCTCCGCGGTGATACCGCCCAGGCGCTGGCCGACGAGCCGGAGCATCTTGTCGCCCACGTGGTGCCCGCGCCCGTCGTTGAGGTCCTTGAAGTCGTCGAGGTCGAGGAACAGCACCGCGATGCCCTCGAACGGCCGGCGGTCGCGGTTGTAGGCGGCCAGCGCCTTCTGGAACGCCCGCTGGTTCGGCAGCCCCGTGAGCGGATCGCGGTCGACGTAGCGGCGGAGCGACTCCACGTCGTCGCGGGCGCCGAGGGTGTCGGTGCCCATGTGCGCCAGCGCGTCGAGGATCTGCTCGTCCTCGGTGTCGAAGGGCACCGCGCTGACCCGCTTCGACGCGACCACGTAGCGGGTGCGGCCGTCCGGCAGCAGCATGACCGAGCCGATCTCGCTGCCCGACGCGGGCTCGTCGCGCACCTCGATGCGATCGGCCTCGATCGAGGTGCGCGCGTGCGCGATGATCGCGCCCTCGGCCTGCGACGCGCCTCCCCACGGCAGCTCGAGGGCCGCGTCGAGCACCCCGGCGAGTCGCCTCCGCACCCGCCTGACCTCGATCCGCTTGGCGACGCTGAAGACCAGCGCTCCGATGCCCAGGAGGAGCATCGGACTCTGCTCGATCCCCGGGTCGTCCGCCATGGCCGGGACGACGACGCTGTCGAGGAACCAGATCGTGGTCGCGAGCGCCCACAGCAGCAGGACGAGCAGCAGCAGGCGGCTCGGGACGAGCGCGCTGAAGCCGAACGTCGAGTCGAGGCTCCAGCGCCCGCGCTGCCGCACGAAGTCGACGGCCAGCACGATCATGAGGAAGACGAGGGTCGCCGCGAGCAGGGCGACCGGAGCCGTCACGACTGCGCGGAGGGCGTCGAAGACCACGAGGTAGGCGATGGCCGCGAGGGCTCCCAGCCCGGTGACGTAGGCGGCGACCGCTGGGCTCCTGGTCTGCACGAGCTGCGCGACGAGGGTCGCCGCCGTCCAGACGCCCACGAGCCGGAGCGGATCGACTCCGGGCTGGAGCACCACGAGGAGCGTCACCGTCAGCCCGGCCGTCGGCATGCCCGAGCGGCGGCCGAGCTCGATCCGCAGCGACGCGGTGAGGGCGACGGCCACGCCGAACGCGATGACGAACGCCCAGCTGCCGGGAGGGGCGGAGAGCAGGAGCACCGTCGAGTTCACGATCAGGCCGAGCGCCAGAAGGCCGAAGAGACCGGCGATCACGACGTCGAGGGGCCCGAGCCCGTGGGTGCGCTGCATGGGGGCATGCTAGACGCCGGGGTCCTCATGCGGGGTGCTCCCACCTGTCGGGCCGTCCGGCGGGGCCGCCGCGATCCTCCGGCGGCACCGGAGCCGCCGATCCCGACGATCCCTGCAGCCGCATCGCCCCCGTCCGGAGGTGTGCGTCGCACGAGTGCGGACTCGAAGGTGAGCGCATGCCCCTCATCACCGCAGTCACCGCCGAGCTCACCCGCCGCGGACTCTTCGCCACCCCCCTCGGCGCGACCCTGGCCACCTCCTCCCCCTCCGACCCCGTGCTGCACTCCGAGATCGCCGTGCCCGGCGGGGTCGCGGGGCTCGACGCCTCCGGCCTCGTCCCGGTGGCCCAGCTCCCGGAGGCGGTGCTCACCGACTCCGGCGAGCGCCCGGTCGGCAAGGGCGAGCTGGTCTACAACGTGCAGGACTACGGAGCGACCGGCGACGGCAGCACCGACGACCTGCCGGCCATCGACGCGGCGATCGACGCTGCCGTCGCCACCTACGGAGGGGTCGTCTACTTCCCGCGCGGCATCTACCGGATCGCCGGGTCGATCGGGCGGGCCGGCGGGCTCGCGAGCATCGCGTTCCGCGGAGCGGGAGAGCTGTCGACGCGCATCCTCTCGCTGACCGACGCGCCGGTGGTGACCGGGGCCTTCTCGGCCTGCCGCTTCGAGAACCTGATCCTCGACGCGAACGGGCTCGGCTCGCCGTGCGTCTCGGCCCACCTCGACAAGACGGTGCTCGACTCGCTGCAGCTCTACGGCTGGACCGACTACGGCATGCGCCTGAACGACGGCACCTTCGGCGACCTCGGGCTGCTCAACCGCATCCAGCGCTGCAGCATCGACCAGTGCACGGGCACCGGGATCTGGGCGAGCTACCGGATGATCGACTCCTGGATCGTCGAGAACAACATCGGCGCCTCCTACGCCGACATCTCGGTCGAGGGCGGCCCGATCCGCATCCTCGGCAACCACCTCGACGGCTCGCCGCAGATCAACATCGAGCTCCGCGGGAACCGCCGCATCACGATCGCGAACAACATCATGGAGGGGGCGCGCCGGCAGTCGCTCGTCTACACGATGCCGCCGTGGCTCACCGAGGACCTCGCCCAGATCCAGATCGTCGGCAACGCCATCAGCAACGGAGGCAAGGCCGGGGCGAACACCTACCCCGCGATCTCGATCACCGGAGTCTCGCCGACCGCTCGCACCGTCGGCTTCAGCATCACCGGCAACATCTTCGCCTGCGAGGACGCGGGGGCGGGCTGGACCCACTGCGTCGAGGCCGTGAACGCGCGCGCGGTGTCGGTGCTCGGCAACCAGTGGGCGACCGGGCACCTGAACTCGAAGCCGGTGCGGGCGGTCGGCAGCACGGCCTACGAGGTGATCGGCAACCACGGGGACAACGCGGTGAAGACGACCTGACGGCTCTGCCGGAGGGACGGTCCGCATCCTGCTGCGCGACGGACGAGAATCGACGGGCCCCGCAGCTGCGCGGGGTCTGCTCGGAGGGACGGACGTGGTCACTTCCTCCGCCCGTCGCGTCGTGGCGGCGCTCGAGCGGCACCAGATCGCCTGGTACCTCGGGGCGATCGCCGTCGGGCTCGCCGCCGGGCTGCTCGTGCCCGCCGCATCGCGGCTCGGCGTCGCTATCACCCCGGTCCTCGGGCTGCTGCTGTTCGCCACCTTCCTCGGGGTGCCGTTCGGCTCGGTGCTGCGGGCGTTCCGCGACGGGCGCTTCCTCGCCGCCGTCGTGGCGCTGAACTTCGTCGTGGTGCCGGTGGTGGCCTTCGTGCTGTCGCGCGTCGTCGCCGACGACCCGGCGCTGGCGTTCGGGGTGCTGCTCGTGCTGCTCGCGCCGTGCGTCGACTACGTGATCGTCTTCTCCGGGCTGGCCGGCGGCGCCTCGGCGCGCCTGCTCGCGGCGACGGTGCCGCTGATGCTCGCGCAGATCCTGCTGCTGCCGGTCCTCCTGCGGCTGCTGCTGGGCGCGGAGGCGGTCTCGGCCGTCGAGGTCGGGCCTTTCGCGGAGGCGTTCCTGCTGCTGATCGTGCTGCCGCTCGCCGCCGCCGCCGCGACCCAGGCGCTGGCCGCGCGCTCGGTCGCGGGGCGCCGGGTCGAGAGCGCGATGCAGGGCCTGATGGTGCCGCTGATGGTGGCGACGCTCGTCACCGTGGTGGCGTCGCAGGCCGGCGCCGTCGGCGGCGCGCTGCCGCGGCTCGGCGTGCTGGTGCTGCTCTACTCCGGCTTCGTCGTGGTGATGACGGTGATCGGAGGCGTCGCCGGCCGCGTTGCGCGCCTCGACGTCCCGGGTCGGCGAGCGCTGCTGTTCAGCGGGGTCACGCGCAACTCGCTCGTCGTGCTGCCGCTCGCGCTCGCGCTGCCGCCCGCGCTCGCCCTCGTGCCGGTCGTCGTGGTCACCCAGACCCTCGTCGAGCTCGTGGCGATGGTGGTGCTGGTGCGGGTGGTGCCGCGGCTGGTGCGGTAGCGGCTCAGCGCGGCCGGCGCGCGGCCACCGCCGCCGCGACGAGCAGCAGCACGCCCGCCGCGCCGGTGAACCCCGCGACCACCGTCTCGCTCCACGGGGTCGTGTCGTACGACTGGTAGCCGGTGATCATCGGCGCGATCGAGAAGGTCGAGAACAGGTAGCCGGGGAGAGTGGCGCCGAGCAGGAGCAGCGCCGCGATCGCCGCCGCCCACGAGCGCCTCGCCCAGGTCAGCGCGAGCGCGACGAGGGCGAGCGCCGAGAGCAGGCCCACGACGAGCTGGAAGCCGACGTTCTGCAGCGGCGACGGCGCCCCGAGCAGCCCCGAGACGAGGGCGTGCAGCCCGAGGAGCCCGAACGACCCGGCCACCACGGCGACGAGGACCGGCGCGCCCCCCACCCGCGGCGGGAACGCCCGCCCGGTCGCCACGACACCGAGCGCGAGGAGGAGGCCGCCGACTCCGTAGAGCTGCGCCGACACCCCGACGTTCTCCCACGGGTCGGCGGGGAAGAAGTAGTCGAAGAGCGAGTCCTCGATGGTCCGGTCGGTGCGGGTCCAGGCGTCGGCGGCGACCACCCAGCGCTCGAGCGACGCGAGCAGCTGCAGCGCAGCCGAGGCGAGGACGAGACCGGCCGCGGCCAGCGACCATCGCGCGGGGGCCGTGGTGGCGGTCGAAGCAGCGACGGTCGTCATGCCTCCGAGCGTAGGCTCGGCGCCGCCGTGGCCGGGCGAACAGCAGGCGAACCCTCGCGCGGCCGGGCGCCGTGTGCCACCGTGTCCGCATGACGCGACTCGACGCCTCCGCCACCGCTCACGTCGACCGGATGCAGCACCCGCGCCGCGAGCAGATCGAGCGGGTGAGGGAGGCGGTGCTGTCGGCCGACGCGCGGCTGATCGAGTCGGTGAAGTGGAACGCCCCCAGCTACGCGATCGGGGAGCACCTCGTGACGCTGCGACTGCGCCCCGGCGACCGCGTCGAGGTGATCCTGCACCGCGGAGTCGCCGCCCGCCCCGACGCCGTCGCCCCCGAGCTCGACGACCCCGACGGCCGCCTCGACTGGCGGGCGCCCGATCGCGCCGTCCGCACCCTCGACTCCGGTGAGGATCCGGCCGTGCTCGTGCCGCTCGTGCGGCAGTGGCTCGCCGCGGTCGCCCCGGAGTGACCGCGCGAGACGAGCAGCATCCGACTCCGATGCCGGCTTGTTACCGTCATCGCATGAGATCCGGAGACGCCGCGGACGCCGCACTGTCCCTCGCCCGGTCGCCGGCGAGCACGACGTTCGCGGCCGCTCCGACCGACGAGCCAGTCGACCACGAGCGGAGGCGGCAGGTCCTGCGACCGCTCGTCGGCCGCGCCGTCGCGGGCCCGTCTGCGGCGGCAGACTCGGCCGGCACCGAGCGGTGAGCGCTCCCGACCGGGAGTCGTCCGACCGTCCGGCGTCCGACCGGCCCACGTCCGATCGACGCATCCTCGACCGGCGGATCCTGGGGCTGGCCGTCCCCGCACTCGGCGCCCTCGTCGCCGAGCCGCTGTTCCTCCTGACCGACTCCGCCCTCGTCGGCCACCTCGGCGCCGTGCCGCTGGCCGGACTCGCTCTGGGCGGGGCCGTGCTGCAGACGATCGTGGGGCTGATGGTCTTCCTCGCCTACAGCACGACCCCGCGCGTCGGACGGGCCCTCGGCGAGGGCGACGAGCGCCGGGCGGTGGCCGCCGGTGTCGACGGGGGCTGGCTCGCCCTCGCGCTCGGCGCGGTGATCGCGGTCGCCGGGGCGATCCTCGCTCCGGCCCTCATCGGGCTCTTCGGCGCAGAGGCGGACGTCGCCGACGCGGGCGTCCGCTACCTGTCCGTGAGCATGGCCGGGATCCCGGCGATGCTCGGTGTCTTCGCCCTCACGGGGCTCCTCCGCGGGTTCCAGGACACGCGCACCCCGCTGGTGATCGCGGCGGGCGGATTCGCGCTGAACGCCGCCCTCAACGCGGTGCTGATCTACCCGGTCGGCCTGGGGATAACCGGGTCGGCTCTGGGGACGGTGGTGGCGCAGTGGGCGATGTTCGCCGCCTACGCCGCGGTCGCCGTGCGGCTGGCCCGACGGGTCGGCGCGCCGCTCCGACCGCACCTCGCAGGCCTGCGCTCCTCCGCGGGGTCGGGCGGGTGGATGCTGCTGCGCACGGCGAGCCTGCGCGCGGCGATCCTGCTCGCGATCACGGTCGCGACGTCGTTCGGCGCGGAGGAGCTCGCCGCGTTCCAGGTGGCGATGACGCTCTTCTCGACAGTGGCGTTCGCCCTCGACGCGGTGGCGATCGCCGCGCAGGCGCTGCTCGGCCGCCTCCTCGGAGCGGGCGCCCTCGCCGAGGCCCGCGCCGTCACGAAACGCTGCGTGACCTGGGGGATCGCGGCCGGCGTCGTGCTCGGCCTGGTCGTGATCGCCTCGAGTGGCCTGCTGCCTCACGTCTTCTCGAGTGACCGGGAGGTGCTGCGCCTCCTGCCCGCGACCCTCGCCGTGGTGGGCGTCACGGCACCGCTCGGCGGCTACGTGTTCGTCCTTGACGGGGTCCTGATCGGGGCGGGCGACGGCCGCTACCTCGCTCTGAGCGGGCTGGCGAACCTCGCGATCTTCACTCCGCTGGCCCTCCTGGCGCCGCTCGCCCCCGCCGACTGGCGCCTCCTGGCGCTCTGGACGGCCTTCGGACTGGGCTTCCTCGGCGCCCGCGCACTGACCCTCGGCCTCCGCGTCCGGAGCGACGTCTGGCTCCGCTGAGCCCTCGAACAGAGTTTCGAACAGGCTGTGGAGAGACCTGTGGACAACTCCGCGTCACGTGACCCCCGGAGTGGCGTCGTCCTCCCTCCCGCACAGGTGCGATTCGCAGGTGCTCGCTCCCGGAATCGCCGATCCGCCGCGGACCCGCGCCGGAAGGCGGCCCGAAAACCTGCAGACAGCACAGACCCTTGCAGACCGCGGAGCGTCAGCGCGGCGGCGCGCTCGTGTTCCCGCGGTGGAACACCGCGTGGAAGCACACCGCCTCCACCTCGTCCCCCTCGAGCAGCGCGACCGCGGCCCGGCCGGCCGCGCGCCCCTTGTCGACGGCCGGCTGCACCACCGTGGTCAGGTCGTAGTCGGCGGCCAGCCCCGGCACCTGCACCCCGTCGAAGCCGACGACCGACAGGTCCGACGGCACCCGCAACCCGAGCTGCTCGGCCGCGAGCACGACTCCGGCGGCGAGGAGGTCGCTCTGGGCGATGACCGCGGTCGGCGGCGTCGCGACGTCGAGCAGCGCCCGTCCGGCAGCGACGCCCTCCTCCACCGTGCTGGCCGCGGCCGTCACCACGTCGATGTCGGCGAACACGTCCATCGCGCCCAGCAGTCGGTCGACCGCCGTGATGCTCGAGCTCGTCCTCCAGTCGGAGGGGAGGGGGCCGCGGCGCCGGTCCTTCGCGAACGGCAGGGCGACGGAGGCGACGCGCTCGTGACCCAGCTCGCGCAGGTGCTCGGCGAGCGTGCGGCTCGCCTCCCGGTTGTCGAGCGAGACCACCGCGGCCCCGAGCTCCGAGAAGCCCTCGACGACGACGACCGGCACACCGCGGCGGCGCAGGATCGCCAGGGAGTCGTCGACGGACGGGCTGCAGCCGACGAGGATCATCGCGTCGACCGGAGCCGTGGCGAGCAGACCCGCGCCGTCCTCCGTCTCGGTCAGCAGCAGGATGCCCGCGCCGACACCGCCGAGGACGTCGGCGATGCCGTCGAGCATCGCGATCTTGATCGGATCGCGGAAGGCGTGCAGCAGCCGCTCGTCGACGACGACGCCGACGATGCCCGAGCGCCCCCTCCGGAGCGACCTCGCGCGCGGGTCCGGTCCGCCGTAGTCGAGCTCGGCGGCGGCGCGCAGCACGCGCTCCTTGGTCGCGGCCGACACCGGGCCGGCGCCGCTGAAGACGAGGGACGCGGTCGAGGGCGAGACCCCGGCGTGCGTCGCGACGCGGGCGAGCGTCGGGCGTGCCGGGCGCTCCCGGGACTTCTGCGACTCCACGGTCCTCCTCGTCGGCCCTCCGGCGGCAGGTCTCGTCTTGACCGGCCCCGGGGTTCTGGATAGCTTAGACCGCCCCGGCTCGAATCGATTCGACAACGGGTCCCCCCGTCTCGATGGGCCCGGAGTCGCGTCAGCCGCGATCCGGCCCGGCCCGCCTCCAGGAATCCCGGTCATGACCAGCACCCCCGCCCTCACCCGCCCGCAGCTCGTCGCCTGGCGCAACGCCGTCTTCACGATCTTCGTCCTGAGCGGCGTCACGATCGCGACCTGGGTCTCGCGGACCCCCTCCATCCGCGACGAGCTCCAGCTGTCCACCTCCGGGGTCGGCCTGCTGATCCTCGCGATGTCGATCGGCGCGATCGTGGGCCTCGTGCTTTCGACGGCGATCATGTCGGCGCTCGGGGCGCGACGCGGGATGCTCGTCGGCCTCGTGATCTGCTCCTCCGGGCTGGCGATCCTCGGCGTCGCGGCCGACACGCTCGGCGCCCTGCCGATCGCGTTCGCCGGCATGGCCCTGCTCGGGTTCGGCAACGGCGCGGTCGACGTCATGATGAACGTCGAGGGAGCCGCGAACGAGCAGGCGTTCGGCAAGACGCTCCTCCCGCTCTTCCACGCGTTCTTCAGCCTCGGCACCGTCGTGGGCGCGCTCCTGGGCGCCGCCGCCTCCGCCCTCGCGATCCCGGTCGTGGTGCACCTCGCCACCATCGCCGCGGTGGTGGTGGTCACGGCGGCCGTCGCAATCCGCTTCGTCCCCGTCCGCGACGAGCTCGACACCTCCGGAGTCGCGACGGTGGTCGCGAAGGCGCCCGTCCGCGAGCGGATCGCCGCCTCTCTCGGCGTCTGGCGCGACCTCCGGCTCGTCTTCATCGGGCTGATCATGCTGGGCATGGCCTTCGCGGAGGGGTCGGCGAACGACTGGATGACCCTCGCGATGGTCGACGGGCACGGCACCGATGCGACCACTGCAGCGATCGTCTTCGGCGTCTTCGTCGCCGCGATGACGGTCGGCCGCGTGATCGGCGGCCCGGTGCTCGACCGCTTCGGCCGGGTCCCCGTGCTCCGCGGCTCGGCACTGCTCGCCGTGGTCGGCATCCTGCTGTTCATCCTCGCGCCGGTCGACGCCCTCGTGATCGCCGGAGCCGTCGCCTGGGGACTCGGCTGCTCGCTCGGCTTCCCCGTCGGCATGTCGGCGGCGGCGGAGGGTGCCCACTCGGCCGCCCGCGTCAGCGCCGTCGCGACGCTCGGCTACGTCGCCTTCCTCGTCGGGCCCCCGGCGATCGGATTCCTCGGCGAGCACCTGGGGATCCTCAACGCGCTCTTCCTCGTGCTCGCGCTGGTCGCGGTCGCCGGCATCGCCTCCCCCGCCGCGCGCACCCCGCGCGCCGACCTCGTCGACGAGCGCGCGTGACCGGCCCGGGCTCGGAGGCGTGCAGGGTCGCCCTGGTCACCGGCGCCAATCACGGCATCGGCGCGGCGATCGCCGAGCGCCTCGCGGCCGACGGGCTCGCCGTGCTGGTCGCCTTCCTCGCCGAGGAGATCCCCGACCACGAGCCGGAGCGCCAGCGGGCCGCCCACCGGACCGACGGCGAGCGCGTCGCCGAGCGGATCCGCGCCGCGGGCGGGCGTGCCCGCGCCGTGTCCGCGGACCTTCGCGACGCCGCCTCCGCCCCGCTGCTCTTCGACGCCGCCGAGGAGTCGCTCGGGCCCGTCGACGTCCTCGTGAACAACGCCACCGGCTCGCTCATCGACACCTTCCGCGCCCGCGACGCCGACTGGATGGGCCGGCCGCAGCGCCGGGTCACGGCCGAGACCATCGACCGCCAGTTCTCGGTCGATGCGCGCGCGGGAGCCCTCCTCATCGCCGAGTTCGTCGAGCGCTTCGAGCGGCGCGGCGCCCACGGCGGGCGCATCGTGTCGCTGACCTCGGGAGGTGAGCGCGGCTTCCCGGGAGAGGTCTCGTACGGAGCCGCGAAGGCCGCCCTCGTCGACTACACGATGTCGGCGTCGCTCGAGCTGAGCGTGCTCGGGATCACCGCGAACGCCCTGCACCCTCCCGTCACCGACACCGGGTGGGTGACCGATGAGGTCCGCGAGTCGGTCGCGCAGAACGACCACTTCTTCGACGTCGCCCGGCCCGAGGAGGTCGGCGACCTCGCCTCCTTCCTCGTCTCGCCGGCCGGACGCCGCGTCACCGGCAACGTCATCCGCATGGCCTGACGGCGGGCCGACCTCCGGCAGCACCACCCGACCTCCTCCGGGTCACCTCCCGGCTCGCCGAACCACGTCCGGCTCGCAGAACCCGGCGATTCCCGCGAGCCGAACGCGATCCCACGCGCCCGAGGCGCACCCCCGCCCCTACAGCGCATCCCCGCACCCGCAATAGGCTCCTCACCACGGCGGAGGGGGACGCGGTGCGATTCGAGGCTCGTGACGGTGCGGTCATCCACGTCGACGAGCTCGGCGCGGTCGACGGACCGCCGCTCGTCGTCGTCCCCGGCGGGCCGGGCCGCCACCCCGCCTATCTCGGCTCCTTCGACCCCGTCGCCGCCACCCGCCGCATCCTGGTGCTCCACCCCCGCGGAGTCGGCGGGTCGACGGCGGCGCCCGTCCGGTCGTTCACCGGGCTCGCCGACGACCTCGAAGACCTGCGCCTTCACCTCGGAGTCGACGCCCTCGACCTCCTCGCGCACGCGACCGGCTGCCGCCCCGTCCTCGTCTACGCGGCCCGTGCCCCCGAGCGACTGGCGCACCTGCTCCTGGTCGCGCCGGCGACGGCCTGGCTCGGCATCGGAGGCGACGACCGCGCGTCGATCGCCCGTCGCAGACAGCACGAGCCGTGGTTCACCAGCGCGATCGAGGCGGCGAGGGCGCTCTCGGAGGAGCAGGACCCGCAGCGCCGCCTCGCGCTCTATCCGCGCGCCGCTCCCCTCGGCTGGTCGACCTGGGACGAGCGCGCGCTCGCCCACGAGCGGGCGGCCCTGTGGTACCCCGACGCCTTCACCGCGTTCTTCACCGAGGTCGACGCCGACGAGCTGCGCGCCGCCCTCTCCCGCGTCGCCTGCCCCGTCGTGGTCGTCGGCGGAGAGGACGACGCGCTCGTCGGCCTCGCGCCGCTCGGCGCGCTCGCCGCGCTCTTCCCCCGGGGCAGCCTCGCGGTGATCGAGGGGTGCGGCCACTACCCCTGGGTGGAGGCGCCGGCCGAGTTCGCGATCGCCCTCCGCGCCTTCCTCACCACACCCTCGCCGGTGCCGCCGATCGGACGCCGCCGGAGGGCCGACCCCGGCTGACGCCGCCCGGAGCCGTCTAGTCTCGACGGGTGCGTCTCGTCATCGCGCGCTGCTCCGTCGACTACACCGGCCGTCTCAGCGCCCATCTCCCGCTCGCCACCCGCCTCCTGCTGGTCAAGGCCGACGGGAGCGTCCTCGTGCACTCCGACGGCGGATCCTACAAGCCGCTGAACTGGATGAGTCCGCCGTGCACGCTGGTCACCGGCGAGCCCGACGAGGCGGCGAAGGAGGCGGGAGTCGTCCAGCAGTGGACGGTCGCGCACAAGAAGACGGGCGATGCGCTGGTCGTCTCGATCCACGAGGTCCTGCACGACTCCGCTCACGAACTCGGAGTCGATCCCGGACTCGTGAAGGACGGCGTCGAAGCGCATCTGCAGCGCCTGCTGGCCGAGCAGATCGATCTCTTGGGCGAGGGTCACACTCTGGTCCGGCGCGAGTACATGACCGCTATCGGACCGGTCGACATCCTGGCCCGGGATTCCCGCGGGGCCGCCGTGGCCGTCGAGATCAAGCGCCGCGGAGAGATCGACGGGGTCGAGCAGTTGACCCGCTATCTCGAGTTGATGAATCGGGATCCGCATCTCTCGCCCGTCACCGGAGTCTTCGCGGCTCAGGAGATCAAGCCGCAGGCCAGGACTCTCGCCCAGGACCGGGGCATCCGCTGCGTCGTGCTCGACTACGAGGCCATGCGCGGAGTGGACGACTCGCACACCCGGCTGTTCTGACGACCCGCCGACCGACGGAAGCCCCCTGCGATCTCGTCGCCGGGGGCCTCGTCTCTCGGTGCCGACCGGCTAGTGGGCGGCCTGGTAGGCGGCCTGGACCTCGGCCGGGATGCGGCCGCGGTCGGAGACCTGGTGGCCGTTGGCGTTCGCCCACTCGCGGATCGCCTTGAGCTGCTTGGGGTCGCTCTTCGACGCGTTCGCGACGGTGGAGGCGGCCGCAGGGCGCGAACCGACGCGGCGCGCGCTCGAGACGAACTTCTCGAGGGCGGAGTGGAGCTCGGCGATGTTGTCGGGGCCGAGGTCGATCTCGTAATTGGCGCCGTCGACGCTGAAACGGACGGTTCCGCCTTCTCCCGAGTCGATAGGGGTGCCATCGATATCGTCGACGAGCGTGATCTTCTGTGCCACTTCTTCCTCCAGTGCTGATCGGCCCGAGGTGAATCGGACCGGTATGAATCGGGCGGTATGAATCGAGCGGAATCAATCGACCCGGTATCGAGCGGGCCGTTCTGCATCGGCTCGAGGTCAATCGAGCCGAGATGAATCGAACCGAAGAAGACGTTACCCCCTCGAAGCAGTATCGGCGCGCTTATGCGCGTTGATGACGCTTCTCGAAGTGATAAGTGGAGCAGATACTCAGAGAAAGGCGCGCCTCGTCCGCGCATTCGCCGTTCTCGCCGACATCCGTCGATCTCCTCATTCCACCGGATTCGGGACGGAGAGCGATCCCGGATAACGTCGACACATGGCTCGGAGAGAACGTCCCCCCGTCGCGCCGGCGAGACCGGGCCCCTATCGGAACACTCCGGCCCGCGAGGCGCTCGAATCCCTCGTCGCCGCTCCGACGGTGGCGGCGGTCGAGCAGCTGCTCGCGGCCTGTCTCGAGGGCTCGCTCGTCGTCGACGTGACCGGGTCGGAGCCGGGCGGCGTCCCGCACGTGCGCACGGTCGCCACGACCACCGGCGAGCTGGTCCTCCCGCTGTTCACCTCGACCGACGAGGTGCGGGTCGCTGTTCCCCGGCGGCAGCATCCGACGGTGCAGATGCTGGTCCTCCCCGGGCGGGAGGCCTTCGCGCTCATCGGCACCGCCGACTTCGTCGCCGTGCAGCTCGACCCCGGCTCGATCGCCCAGGTGATCGCCCGCTCCTTCATCGAGAGCGCCCTCGCGACCGGAGGCGACGCCGCGGCGGCACCGGACGGAGCGGCACCGGACGGGTCGGCACCGTAGAGTATGGGCCCGGCGGGGCAGCGTCGGCATCCCCGCGTCCCTCGAGGTCAGGAGCCCGCCATGTCCGACACGACACTCGCCCGCGCCGGCACGCACCGCAGAGCCGGCACCTGGTCGTGCATCCTGTTCGACCTCGACGGCACCATCACCGATTCGGCGCCCGGCATCACCGGCACCCTCGTCGACACCTTCGTCGAGCTCGGCCGCCCCGTGCCCCTGCCCGCCGAGCTCCTCGCCTACGTCGGCCCGCCGCTGCTCGACGCCTTCCGTGAACTGGGCGGGATGAGCGTCGACCAGGCGCAGGACGCCCTCGCCGTCTACCGTCGCCGCTACAACGCGGGCGGGCTCTTCGACTCCAGCCTCTATCCCGGCGTGCCCGAGGTGCTCGCGCGCATCGCCGAGGCCGGCATCCCCCTCTCGCTCGCGACGTCGAAGCCCGAGTCGGCCGCGACCCGCATCCTCGAGCACTACGGGCTCGCGCAGTACTTCACGGTGATCTGCGGTGCCTCCGAGGACGAGGTGCGCAGCGCCAAGGCCGACGTGGTCGAGGAGGCGCTGCGCCGCCTCCGCGAGCTCGGCGTCGACCTCTCGGCCCCCGTGATGGTCGGCGACCGGGAGCACGACGTGCACGGTGCCGCGGCGCACGGGATCCCGACGATCATGGTCGAGTGGGGCTACGGCTCCCCGGTCGAGGCCGTCGGCTCCATCGCGCTGGTGTCCGAGGCGGGCGAGCTCGAGAACCTCCTCCTCCCCTGAGCCCGTACGATGAGGGCATGACTGGTCTGGGCGTCGTCCTCTCGTTCGTGCTGTTCCTCGGCGGGATCCTCGCGCTCGGCAACGCGTTCCTGTGGCCCGATCTCGGCGGCTTCATCTTCTTCGCCGGCATCCTCATGATCTCCGGCTCGCTCGCGCTCGGCTTCCACATCCTGCCCAAGTCGCAGTAGGTGCGCGTCAGCCCAGCGTGTCCGCGTCGAGGTTGATGACCGATCGGATGTAGACCGCGGTGCCCGCTCCGGCGATCTGCGGATTCATCCGCAGGAGCTGCTGCACGGGGATGCCGAAGCGCTGCGCGATGTCGAAGAACGTGTCGCCCTCGACCACCTCGTAGCTGACGATGTCTCCCGCGCCGTCGCGCGTGGGCTCGCCGTTCGCACCGGGTACCGCGCCGTTGTCGACCGCGTAGGCGGTCTCGGGGATCTCGGGGACGGCGTTCGGGGTGATCGTGACGGTCACCTCGGGGACGGGCACGAAGACCGTCGCGGTCGACTGCGGCAGCGCGGCGGTGACGGTCGGGTCGGGAGTCGGAGTCGCGGTGGCGAAGACCGTCACGGTGACGGTCGGAGTCGGAGCGGGCACCGCGCACCCGGACAGGGCCGTCGCGACGACCAGGGCGGCGGCCGCGCCTCCGAGTGCTCTCGCGCGCATGACCCCGCCCCTCGTCGCGCCGACCCCCGGCACATCCGCGTCCACCCTAGGAGATGCGCGGAGCCCGCCGCGCATCGACGGCGCTATCGTCGGAGCCATGACGCCGCAGGAGCTCGAGAACCTCGCGCACCTCCGCCGCGTGCGCGATCTGATCGACCGCGAGTACGCCCGGCCGCTCGACGTGCCGACGATGGCGGCGCGAGCGCTGATGTCTCCGGCGCACTTCTCGCGGCGGTTCCGCGCGGCCTACGGCGAGACCCCCTACAGCTACCTGATGACCCGGCGCATCGAGCGGGCGATGGCCCTGCTGCGAGCGGGGGCGAGCGTGACGGAGGCGTGCCTGGCGGTCGGCTGCACGTCGCTCGGCTCGTTCAGCTCGCGCTTCGCGGAGATCGTGGGACGCACCCCCTCCGCCTACCGCGACGACGCGCACGACGCCGTCGACGCGATGCCCGACTGCATCGCGCGGCTGCGCACGCGCCCCGTGAGGCCCCCGCGCCCGCCCGCCGCCCTGCTGGTCGAGTAGCCCCGCAGGGGCGTGTCGAGACCCGCCCCGCATCGAGCAGGATCGGAGAAGCGGCGCGCCGGACGTGCGGCATAGAGTCGCCGCCATGAGCATCGAACTGCAGTACGTGAACATCACCGTCTCCGACGTCGACGAGTCGATCGCCTTCTACGGCGACGCCCTCGGCCTCGAGGTCGTCATGGACGTGGCGAACGGAGGATTCCGCTGGGTCACGCTCGGGAGCGAGGCGCAGCCGGGCCTGGGCCTGGTGCTCTCGGTCCCGCACGCCGGACGCTCGCAGGCCGACGGCGACGCGCTCCAGGAGCTGCTGACGAAGGGCGTGCTGCCCATGCTCGTCTTCCGCGCGAGCGACCTCGACGCGACCTTCGAGTCGGTGCGCGCCTCAGGGGCCGAGGTGCTGCAGGTGCCGATCGAGCAGGCGTGGGGCCCGCGCGACTGCGCGTTCCGCGACCCGTCCGGCAACATGGTCCGGGTGTCGCAGGCCTGAGTCGGCCGGCGTCAGGAGTGCGGCTCGGAGAGGAGCCGCAGTCCGCCGCCGCCGTTCGCGGCGTCCATCAGGATCTCGATCCACGACGGGTTGATCGTGGGCTGCCTGCTCCCGGCGAAGTGGAACTGCAGCGCGATGTTGGGGTTCATCCAGAACGAGTGCCGCCCTCGTGCGCCCTCGGGCATCGAGTCGAGGGTGAGGCTGAAGCGCTCGTCGCGCCGGAACTTCGCGTACACGACGATCTGGAGGTGGGCGAGGGTCCGGTCCTCGATCTCGATCACGGCCGGCGGGGTGCCGTAGAGGAATTGACCCATGAGGCCAGCCTATCTCTAGTCCGGCTCTTTACTAGCTTGTCTAGCTAACTCTCGGGCTCGTCGTCGAGCTCGATCTCGGCGTCGATGTCGTCGACGGCCGCGCTCATCCTCCGCAGGAAGTTGACGACCGCCTCCGCCTCGCTCGCGTCGAGATCCTCGGCGATCTCGAGCATCCGGCGGTGCATCAGCTTCAGCCTGCCGCGCACCTCCTGATCGCTGTCGGCCGTCGCCTCGACGACGATGCCGCGGCGGTCGGTCGGGTGGGGCTTCCGCATCAGGTGGCCGCTGAGGACGAGGCGATCGATGAGGACGGTGGTGGAGGCGGACGAGATCGAGAGGTGCGCGGCGAGATCCTTCGCGCCGACGATGACGCCCTCGCGCTGCCGGCGCAGGAGGAACTGGATCGCGATCAGGTCGGTCTCGCCCATCGCCATCTTCTCGCGCGTGCGCCGCCGCATCGAGATCTCGGACACCCGGTAGCTGCGCATCGCGCTGAGCACCTCGACAGCGCGCCGCGTGGAGGACTCGTCGGGGTACCAGTACCCCGCGCCGCTCCGGACCGTGGTCTCGCTCATCCGGCCATCCTAGACGCGCGTGCAATCCGGCCGTCGAGCCGTCCTTGCCCGGGACGTCGGAGGCGCGGGGCGTGCGCGGCCGAGCGCCCGCCCCCGACCGCCCGCCCGCCTACTCTGGAGCGGTGACCGCCACCCTCGTCGCGAAAGGCCTCTCCGGAGGCTATGCGCACCGCACCCTGTTCGACGGACTCGACCTCACCGTCGCCCCGGGAGACGTGGTCGGCGTCGTCGGGGCGAACGGCGCGGGCAAGTCGACGCTCCTGCGCATCCTCGCCGGAGAGACCCCTCCGCTCGAGGGCGGCGTCGTCCTCTCGCCCGGCGACGCCTTCGTCGGCTGGCTGCCGCAGGAGCACGAGCGTCGCGAGGGCGAGACCGTCTCGGGCTACATCGCCCGCCGCACCGGGTGCGCCGACGCGTCCGCCGAGCTCGACACCGCCGCCGCGGCCCTCGCCGACCCGGACCTCGACGGGAGCATCGCCGACCGCTACGCCCTCGCGCTCGACCGCTGGCTGGCCAGCGGTGCCGCCGACCTGGACGAGCGGACCCCCGTCGTCCTCGCGGACCTCGGCCTCGCCCTCGGGCGGAGCGGATCGGACGGGCGGAGCGACTCCGGCGGTGGGAGCGCGGTGACCGCCGACTCCCTGATGACCTCGCTCTCGGGCGGCCAGGCGGCCCGGGTCGGACTCGCGGCGCTCCTGCTCTCGCGCTTCGACATCGTGCTGCTCGACGAGCCGACGAACGACCTCGACCTCGACGGCCTCGAGCGGCTCGAGGCGTTCGTGCGGGGTCTGCGCGGCGGAGTCGTGCTGGTCAGTCACGACCGCGAGTTCCTCGCCCGCAGCGTGACCCGCGTGCTCGAGCTCGACCTCGCGCAGGGCACCAACACGGTCTACGGAGGCGGCTACGAGGCGTTCCTCGAGGAGCGCGAGACCGCGAAGCGCCAGCGCCGCGAGAAGTACGAGGACTTCGCCGATCAGAAGGCCGACCTGGTCTCGCGCGCCCGCACGCAGCGGGAGTGGTCGAGCCAGGGCGTCCGCAACGCGATGAAGAAGGCGCCCGACAACGACAAGATCCGCCGCAGGGCGTCGGTCGAGTCGAGCGAGAAGCAGGCTCAGAAGGTGCGCCAGATGGAGAGCCGGATCGCGCGCCTCGAGGAGGTGGACGAGCCGCGCAAGGAGTGGCAGCTCGCCTTCACGATCGGCACCGCACCGCGCTCGAGCTCGGTGGTGTCCACCCTGAACGCCGCGACCGCGCGCCGCGGCTCCTTCACTCTCGGCCCCGTCTCGCTGCAGGTCGACGCCGGCGACCGCATCGGCATCACGGGGCCCAACGGTGCCGGCAAGTCGACGCTGCTCTCGCTGCTGCTGGGGAGGGCTGCTCCGGAGGAGGGCGGCGCGTCCCTCGGCGCGAGTGTCGCGATCGGCGAGATCGACCAGGCTCGCGCGATGCTCGCCTCCGACGTGCCGCTCGCCGACGCCTTCGAGGCGCTCGTCCCCGAGTGGCCGACCGCCGAGGTGCGGACCCTGCTCGCGAAGTTCGGCCTCAAGGCCGACCACGTCTCGCGGCCCGTCGGCGAGCTGTCGCCGGGCGAGCGGACCCGCGCGGCGCTGGCGCTGCTGCAGGCGCGCGGCACGAACCTCCTCGTGCTCGACGAGCCGACCAACCACCTCGACCTGCCCGCGATCGAGCAGCTGGAGCAGGCGCTCGAGGCCTACGAGGGCACGCTGCTGCTGGTGACCCACGACCGGCGCATGCTCGAGACCGTGCACCTCACCCGCCAGTGGCGCGTCGCGGACGGCGTAGTGACGGAGTCGTAGCGCGCGCGGTCTGCAGGCGGTGGTGCGATCCGCAGGTGATGGTGCGATCTGCAGGCGGTGGTGCGATCTGCAGGCGGTGGTGCGATCTGCAGGCGGTGGTGCGATCCGCAGGTGATGGTGCGATCTGCAGGTGATCAGCTCGCGGAACGCGATCTCGCCGCATGCCGGGCGCGCGCCGAGCCTCGAACTCAGAGCGACGCCGCGCGCGACTCCAGCAGCGCGCGGGTGCGGTCGTTGCCCGCGAGGGAGGCGGCCGTCGCGAACTCGGAGCGCGCCTCCTCCCGCCGCTCGAGCCGCAGCAGCAGCTCGCCGCGGACGGCCGGCAGCAGGTGCGAGCCCCGCAGCGCCCCCTCCGACGACAGCCGGTCGACGATCAGCAGGGCGGAGGCGGGACCCGTCGCCATCGAGACCGCCACGGCTCGGTTCAGCTCGACGACCGGGCTCGGCGCCACCCGCCCGAGGACTTCGTACAGCAGCACGATCCGCTCCCAGTCGGTGTCGGCCACGCTCGGTGCGACCGCGTGGCACAGGGCGATCGCCGCCTGGAGTCCGTAGGCGCCACGACCCCTCCCCACACGATCGGCCCGGAGCAGCAGAGCGCGGCCGCGCCCGATCTGCGCGCGGTCCCAGCGGGTGCGGTCCTGATCCTCGAGGAGCACGGGCGAGCCGTCCGGGGCCGTCCGCGCCGCGAAGCGCGACGCCTGCAGCTCCATCAGCGCCACCAGCCCCAGCACCTCGGGTTCGCGCGGGAGGAGGGCCGCCAGCACGCGCCCGAGCCGCAGCGCCTCGTGGGCGACCTCGGTGCGCAGCCAGCGGTCGCCGGAGGTCGCCGCGTAGCCCTCGGTGAAGATCAGGTAGACCACGCCGAGCACGGCGTCGAGGCGCTGCTTCCACTCCGACGGCTCGGGCACCTCGAAGGGCACGCCCGCGGCGGCGAGCGTCTTCTTGGCGCGGACGATGCGCTGCTGCACCGTCGCCGTCGGGACGAGGAACATCCGCGCGATGACGTCGGTGCCGAGGCCGCCGACGAGGCGCAGGGTGAGGGCGATGCTCGCCTCCCGCGACAGCACGGGGTGGCACGCCGTGAAGACCAGACGCACGACGTCGTCGTCGATCGGCTGCCACTCGTCGTCGACGCCCTCCTCGAGATCATGGGCGAGGAGCCGGTAGCGGTCGTCGAGCGCGGCCCGGCGCCGCCAGCCGTCGATGGCCCGGCGCTTCGCGACCGCGGTGAGCCACGCGCCCGGGTTCCGCGGGACGCCCGACTCCGGCCACTGCTGGAGGGCCTCGACGAGCGCCTCCTGAGCGAGGTCCTCAGCGAGGCCGACATCGCGCGTCACGCGGGCGAGCGTCGCCACGATGCGCGCACTCTCGATGCGCCAGACCGCGTCGACGCTCGCCCGGATGTCGTCCATCTCAGTCGCGGGCGGCCTGCTCCTCGCGCCAGCCCGCCTCCTTCTGGACGTACTCGTTGTCGGCGAAGTCGGCGAAGTCGCTCTCGTCGGTCACGCGGCGCACCTCGAGCTTGTTGCCGGGGACGAGCGGGCAGCGCAGCGCCCACTCCTTCGCCTCCTCCTTCGAGGACACCTCGAGGATCCAGAAGCCGTTGAACAGCTCGTGGGTCTCGCCGTAGGGGCCGTCGGTGATCGCGGGCGGCTCGGAGTCGAAGTCGACGACGAACCCGGTGGTCGCCACGTCGTCGGCGAGGCCGTCGCCCGCGAGCAGCACGCCCGCCTTCATCATCGCCTCGTTGTACTGGCCCATCCTGGTGATGATCTCGTCGAACGGCATGTCGGCGTACGCCTCCTTGGCGGCGTCGGTGGCGCGCATGATCAGCATGTACTTCACGGTGGTCTCCCTGTCGTCGCGGGCGCTGTCTGCGCCCTCCTACTCTGGCGTCGAACGGCGGAGGCGGATATCGACATCGGCGCGAACATCCGGCTCGCGGAGTGCGGGCCGGCTCGCCGGTCTCTCGGCAGGAGTCGCCTCGCTCGCCTGCTGATCGAGCAGGTCGCGCAGCGGGCGCATCGAGATCCACCAGCGCCGGAACGTCAGCACTGCAGACCCGCCTGCTGACGGCTCCGAACTCGGCCCTACTTCTTGCCGCGGGCCGACCGGGCTTCGCGGTTGCGGACGATGGCCGCGCGGACGAGCTCGGCGAGCGCCTCCTCGGGCACCGCGTCGCCCTCGGCGAACTCGACCGAGCGGCGCTGGTTGCCGCCGAGCTCGCCGTTGAAGATCCCGTGCGGATCCGGCAGCGAGGCGCCGTACATGAAGCCGAGCTTCACCTTCGTCTTGAAGATGTTGCCGACCACGAGGATCCCGTCGAGCTCCCAGACGGGCGCGCCCATCCACTTCCACTCCTCGACGATGCCGGGGTCGACGTCGAGGATGATCCGGCGGGCGTCGGCGAGCAGCGCTCCCCGCCAGTCGGGGTGCTTCGCGATCAGGGCGTCGATCTCGTCGGCGGGGTTCGTCGCGGCAGGGGTCCCGGATGTCTCGGCAGGTGGCGTCATGGCGACGTGTCTACCGCATCCGCCCGGTCTCCGGCCGCCCCGAACGATGAGCGCCGCACCTTCCCCGCGTCGCTGCGCACCGGTTCGCGCACCAGACGCAGAGCCCGGAGGCGGCGCTCGCGCCCCAGCCGCGCGTTCGCCCACGCGAGCAGCGCGTCGCCGTCGGCCTCCTCCTCTCCGACGTCGACCACCGCCTCGATCGCCTGCCCGAGGTCGTCGTCGGGCACCCCGAAGGCGACGGCCCCGCGCACCGCGGGGTGCGCCTCGAGCACCCGCTCGACCTCGATCGGGTAGACGTTCACCCCGCCCCGCAGGATCAGGTCGTCGGCGCGGTCGAGCACCCAGAGGTAGCCGTCGGCGTCGACGCGCCCGACGTCGCCGAGCGTGTCCCACCCGTCGGAGGTGCGCTTCGACCCGCCGCCCAGGTAGCGGTAGGCGGCGTCGGAGCCGCGGTGCATCCAGATCCTCCCGGTCTCGCCGATCGGCGCCGCGGAGCCGTCATCGCGGAGGATGCGCAGCGACGTGCCGCCGATCGGCCGCCCGACGCTGCCGGGACGCTCCAGCCACTCGTCGCCGCGGATCATGGTCAGGCCGTTCGACTCGCTCCCCGCGTAGACCTCGAGCACGCGCGAGGGCCCGAGCCAGTCAATCAGCGCGCGCTTGTCGTCGGGCGGGCACGGGGCACCGAGGTGCAGCACCAGCTCGAGCGACGACACATCGGCCTCCGAGCGATCGGAACGGAGGAGGCGGCGGATCGTCGTCGGCACGAGCAGCGTCCACGTCACGCGGTGCTCCGCTATCGCGGCGAGCACCCGCCGCTCGTCGAAGCGCGGCAGGATCACGAGCGTCTGCCCCGTCATCAACCCGCGGAACGCGTAGGTGAAGGTCGCCGAGTGCATCAGCGGGCCGGCGACGAGCTGCACCCCGGTGAGCGGCAGGAACGCGGCGACCGGCGCCTCCGGGTCGAGCAGCGCCGGACCGCTCGCGAGCACGACCTTCGGCCGCCCGGTGCTGCCGGAGGAGGCGGGCGCCTTCCACGACGACGCCCAGCGGTCCTCGAGCGGCTCGTCCGAGGCGTCCGGCCGCCAGTCGCCCGGGCGCCACGGCCTCGACCCGGAGGCGGCGCCCACCACGAGCGCGGGCGCGGCCACCTGCTCCACCGCGGCGCGCTCCTCCGGCGACAGCTGCGTCGGCACGGGCTGCGGGGTCGCGCCCGCCTTCCAGATCGCGGCGCAGACGACGATCGCATCGAGCGAGTTCTCGAGTGACACGGTCACGAGGTCGTCGGTGTCGACGCCGAGATCGCGGTAGGCGCGGGCGAGGCGGTTGCTCGCGCGATCGAGCTCGCCGGCGGTGAGCGAGCCCTCGTCGGCGATCGCGACGACGCGGTCGGGGTCGGCGTCGGCGAGGCCGCTCAGGATGCGCGAGATCGAGCGGCGGGTCACCGGAACGCCCGCCCGGCGTCGACACTGTAGGAAGGATTCACGGAGAACGACCGTTCCATGCGGATCCGCGGCCGTCCCGCGACGTCCGTCCTGAATCGTCGACGCCGGCACCGAGCAGCTCCTCGTAGAACCGCACGTGCGCCGCCGCCACGTCGTCCCACGAGTGCGAGAACGCCAGCTCCCGCCCCGCGGCACGACCGCCCCCACCGTCCAGCGCCTCCTCGAGCGCGTCCGCGAACGACGCCGGATCGCTCCCGTACCGGACCGTATCGCCGAACACCTCGCGGATCACCGGCAGCTCCCGCGCGAACACCGGCACTTCCGCGGCGAGCGCCTCCATCGCCGCGAGCCCGAAGCCCTCTTTCGTCGACACGAAGCCGAGCGCTGAGGCTCCCGCGACCAGGGGCGCCAGCCGCTCCTCCGGGATCGTGCCGAGGACGACCGGGGCGACGCCCGACGCCGCCGCGCGCCGGTCGAACTCGGCACGGTACGGCCGGTAGTCGAACAGCGTCTCGCCACCGCCGAACACCAGCGCGATGTCGCGACCGCGCTCGCGCAGGAGCGCCCACGCCTCCAGCAGCTCGATGCTGCCCTTGCGCGGCTCGATGCCGCCCAGCGCCAGCACGTACGGCCCGAGCTCGTCGCGCCAGGCGGCGGTCAGCGGGTCGGAGGCGGCGGCCGCGAAGCGCTCCGCGTCCACTCCGTTCGGGATCACCGTCGCCCGGCGGCCCCAGCCGTCGCGCACCTCCGAGGCCACCGACGACGAGACGCAGAGCAGGGCGCGCGGCAGACGCACAGCCCGGTCGTGGCACGCGCGCAGCTCCGGAGTCGTGAAGTCGTCGAGGTGGTGCACCGTCCGCACCGGGGCGAGCCCTGCGGCGAGCGCCGCGTTCGCCGAGATGCAGTCCTGCGCGTGCACGAGGCCCGTCTCGCCGCGCAGCGCCGCGGCCATCGCGTCGATCGACCGGAGGATCCGCGCGCCGACCGGCTCGTCGTCGAGGGAGGCGAACGGCACCACCTGCAGCTCCACCGCCGGGTCGACCGCTCGGAAGAACGCGTCATCGCCGCCGCGGGCGAGCGTCCACACCGTGACGTCGTGGCCGGCCCGCGCGAGCGCCTCCGCCAGGGCGAGCGTGTGCACCACACCGCCGCGGGGACGAGTGGAGTAGGTGAGCAGGGCGACGCGCATCAGACCCGGTAGGCGTGCTCCGCGCGGTCGCGGAGGTGGTTCATCGTGCGCCGGGCGCGGGCCACCGAGACCGAGACGTCGGCCGAGGCGAGCGCCAGCCCGCCCTTCGCCCAGGTCTTCGCGATGATCTCGCCCGCCGGGTCGACCACCTTCGCCTGCCCGAGGAAGCGCAGGCCGCCGAGCACGCCGGTCTGGTTCGACGAGACGAGGTAGACCTGGTTCTCGGCGGCGCGGGCGCAGTCGTAGAGGTCGAAGAGGTGCGCCTGCCGGTCGTTGCGGATCCGGTCGGAGCGGTCGGTGACACTCGCGGGCCAGGCGCTCAGGCAGGCGAGCACCTCGGCGCCGTCGAGCGCGAGCGACCGCGCCGACTCGGGGAACGTCTTGTCGAAGTCGATCAGCATGCCCAGCCGGCCGACGGGCGAGTCGAAGGAGGCGAACGAGTCGCCGGGCAGGTACGCCTCCGATTCTCCCAGCGGCAGGTGCACCTTGCGGTGCGTGCCGATGACCCGGCCGCCCTGCACGCAGACCGCCGTGTTGTAGCGGAGGTCGCGCCCGCCCTCGAGCACCCGCTCCGAGATGCCGAAGCACACCGTCATGTCGCCGGCCAGCTCGGCCACGGCGGCGACCTCCGGCCCGTCGAGCTCGACGCTGGGCGGGAGGTCGCCGGTGCCGGGGTGGTGCATGTCGAGCAGGTAGCCGCCGAGCGTCGCGTCGGGCAGCACCAGGAGGTCGACGGAGCGCTCCCTCGCCTGCGCGATCATGCCCGGGAGCTTGGCGAGGGTGCGGCCCACGTCGCGGCCGAAGTGGGCCGCGACCGCTGCCATCACCGTCTCCGCCATGCGCCGAGGCTACCCGGCGAGGTCGGACTCGCGCGGCCGGCTGAAGCGCACGCGGCGGATCTCGGACGCGAGGTGCGCCGCGTCGCGGGCGATGGCCTCGAAGCGCCCGGATCCCCAGGTGTGCAGCCAGGGCAGGCCGAGGAACGAGAGCCCCGGGGTGCTCGTGACACCGCGCTGGTGCGTCGGGTGCCCCGCGCCGTCGAAGACGCCGACCTCGACCCACCGGTAGTCGGAGCGGAAGCCGACCGCCCAGATCACGCTCGTGATCCCCGCGGCGGCGAGGTCGAGCTGCTCCCCCTCGACCGGCGGACGCCAGACCGGCTCGTAGCGCGCCTCCACCGGGGCCTCGATGCCGCGGGCGGCGATGAAGCGGTCGATGTCGTCCTTGATCGACTCCGCGACCGAGTCGGCGTAGTCGAGCGACGCCTCCGCCGTGGGCGCGAAGCGGAGGCTCGAGCCCTCGACCGCCGAGAGCCGGCCGTAGAGGTGCATGCCGTCGCGCGCGAAGGCGCGCAGGTCGATGTCGCGACCGCCGCCGCGCCCCGTGACGTAGTGGTTCGTCGACTCGCGCTTGGTGAGGCCGCCGACCTGCGCGTGCACGGGGATGTCGTAGACGCCCATGTCCTGCAGCCAGGCGACGCAGTCGCGCCCGCGGTAGAAGCGGGCGACGCGCGGGGCGCTGCCGAGCGCGAGGTGCACGTCGCGACCGGCGAGGAAGAGGTCCTCGGCGATCTGCGCGCCCGACTGCCCGGAGCCGACGACGAGGACGCCTCCCGGTGGGAGCGCCTCGGCCGAGCGGTAGTCGGCCGAGTGCAGCTGGACGAGGTCGAGCGGGAGGCGCGAGGTGATCGCCGGCAGGACGGGCCGGTGGTAGCCGCCCGTGGCGATGACGACCTGGTCGGCCGTGATCGATCCCGCGCTGGTGACCAGCTCGAAGCCCCCGCGCTCGTGCTCGCGCAGCCGCGAGACCTCGGTGTGCTCGACGACCGGCGCGTCGAAGGAGGAGGCGTAGCGCCGCACCCAGGCGTGCACCTCGTCGCGGGTCATGAACCCGTCCGGATCCGGTCCGTCGTAGGGGTAGCCCGGCAGCCGGCACTGCCAGTTCGGGGTGACGAGCGTGAACGCGTCCCAGCGGCGGTCGATCCAGTCGTGGCCGATGGTGTCGCGCTCGAGGACGACGTGGTCGATCCCGTCGTCCGAGAGGTGACGGCTGAGCGAGAGGCCGGCCTGGCCGCCTCCGACGACGGCGACCTCGACGTGCATCCCCGGAGTGATCGAGGCGGTCACGGTCGCACCGGATCCATCGCCAGCACTCGGACCGTGCCGCCGTCGAAGCGGCGGGCCGTCTCGACGATCTCGCTCCGCTGCTGCATCGCCGAGGTGCAGGCGAAGCCGAACTTCGCGCGCACCCGCTCGGAGGCGATGTCGAGCGCCTCGACGGAGCGGGCGACGAAGTCCTCGACCGGGTACTGGTCGCCGGCCGCGAGGTAGTCGTGCATCACGAGGCTCGGCGAGTAGCAGCGCTCCTCCGAGCCGTCCGGCCAGCGGACGTGGAAGGTCATCTCAGGCATGGACGAGCCCTCCGCCCCAGACGCGGTCGAGCCCGCTGTAGGCCTCGGGGCGTCGATCGCGGAGGTGGAACATCCCTCCGCGCATCGCCTCGAACGTGCCGCGCACGTCGATGTCGGCGACGGCCATGCCCGCACCGAGGAGCGTGGTGGCCAGGATGTTGCCGCCCGGGTCGACCACCTTGGCGTTGCCCACGTAGCGGAGCGAGCCGAAGGTGCCCGACTGGTTCGACGCCAGCCAGAAGACCTGGTTGTCGAGCGCCCGGGCGATGTCGAACTGGTTGAAGCGGTAGGTCCAGCGGTCGTCCTGCAGGTTCTCGGCGGTCGCCGTGCGGGCGGCCGGCCACGCCGAGAGGGAGGCGATGATCTCCGCTCCGTCCAGCGCCATCGAGCGCGCCGCCTCCGGGAACGCCTTGTCGTAGCAGATCTGCAGACCGACGCGGCCGACGGGGGTGTCGAACGTGCTGTACCCGGGGCCGGGCGAGTACGACATGTGCTCGCCGAGCGGCTGGTGCACCTTGCGGTAGCTGCCGTAGACCTGCCCGCCGTCGAGGAGGGCCGCCGCGTTGTAGCGCGTCTCTCCGTCGTCGTCGAGCTCGCAGAAGCCGATCGCGACCATCAGGTCGCCGACGATCTCCTGCACCCGCGCGAGCTCCGGTCCGTCGACGCGGATGGCCGGCGGGAGCGAGCGCGACGTGGTCTTCACCGTGTCGCCGTGGTTGCCGAGCGAGGAGAGGTAGCCGCCGATCGCGGCCTCGGGGAGGACGAGGAACTCGACTCCCCGCCCGCGCGCCTCCTCGGCGAGGGACGCGATGAGGGCGTAGTTCTGATCGAGGTCGCGGGTGAAGTTCGCCGCGACCGAGCCGACGAGGGTCATGGTCTACAGGTTGTAGGTCGAGTTGATGATCGCGCCCTTGCGGGCGTAGTGGATGAGCGCGTCCTGCACGTCGAGCGGGTGGCAGGGGATGCAGCCCTCGATCAGGTCCTCCTCGCGGAGGCCGTGCAGAGCCATGCCGAAGCGGCAGACGAAGACGCGGTTCCCCTCCTGGATGAAGGTCTCGATCGCGTTGTTGAGGTTCTGCTCTCCGGGGAAGCCGGAGTCGCCGACCGTCGGGAACCCGCGGGTGGCCATCGCGTTGATGGTGCCCGGTCCGTAGAAGTAGAGGGCCGACTCGTAGCCCTTGCGGGCGGCGCGGGTCGCCTGCAGCACGGCGACGAAGCTGACGGAGGACTCGTGGGCGATGCCGTGCACGAGGGTGAGGTACGACTCCCCCTCCTCGGCCTGGTAGTCGGGGAACACCTTCGTCGAGCCGTAGAGGTTGCTCCCCTTGGGGAGCGAGGGGTGCGCGATCTCGCCGCGCGACTTCTCGATGTTGGCGCTGACCTGGTCTTCGATCTCCTGCGAGACGGACATGGTTCCTCCTGTTTCCGGGTGTTTCCGGGTCGCCGATGAGACGGCGGGCGAGTGTGCGGGCTCCGGCGGGAGGCGCTGAGACGACGCGGGGAGACGTCCGCCGGATGGAGCGGTGGTGCGGAGTGGAACGTCACCAGTCAACGACCGGGGTGTTTCGAATTGGTTTCGGCCGGAAGAAGCTCGTGTGACGTCGCTTCGTAACGAGACCGCGTTCCGCCCGACATCGAGCCGAAACACGGCGTGCCTTGAATGGGAGGCGAGACGAACGCATCGACATCCCGGCCGCCCCCGCGCGGCCCGTCAGGCCCGCTTCCGCGGCGCCACGAAGGAGTCATCCGTGACCGATCTCGGAATCCCCACGCTCCGCACCCGCGTCGACATCGCCCTGCAGGGCATCCGCGTCGAGGCCCCCGTCCACCGAGAGGCCGGCGCCGGCCCGAGCGACGACGGGCACGTGATGCTCGGCGGCCTCGGCGCCGCCATCCCGATCAACCCGAAGAGCCCCTACACGGTGCGCGGCGATCGCCTGCTCCTCGAGGGCGCCGACATCGGCCTCGACGTCACTCCGGTGCGCCGCCCCCGCTTCTACGACCTCGAGACCGCGGACGGCGTCTCGTACGAGAAGATCGCCCGGCTGCACGGCCGCGACATCCTCGCCACGACCGTCGTGCAGACCTGCATGCGCTACGACGAGGCCGAGCGCTGCCGGTTCTGCGCGATCGAGGCGTCGCTCGAGGCCGGTTCGACCATCGCGGTGAAGACGCCCGCGCAGCTCGCCGAGGTCGCGGAGGCGGCGGCCCGCCTCGACGGCATCCGCCAGATGGTGATGACCACCGGCACCTCCAAGGGGCGCGACCGCGGAGCGACCCACCTCGCCCGCTGCGTGCGCGCGGTGCTGGAGGCGGTGCCGGGTCTGCCGATCCAGGTGCAGTGCGAGCCTCCCTCGGACGTCTCGGCGCTGCAGGCGCTGAAGGACGCGGGCGCGGTGTCGATCGGCATCCACGTCGAGTCGATGGACGACGCGGTGCGGCAGAGGTGGACGCCCGGCAAGGCCCGGGTCACGCTCGACGAGTACCGCTGGGCCTGGCGCGAGGCGGTGCGGATCTTCGGGCGCAACCAGGTCTCGACCTACCTCCTGGTCGGCCTCGGCGAAGACCCCGACGAGCTCGTCGCGAGCGCACAGGAGCTGATCGAGATGGGCGTCTACCCGTTCGTGGTCCCGTTCCGGCCGCTGCGCGGGACGCTCGCGACCGAGGTCGACCACGTGCTGCCTCCCGCCGGCTCGCTGCTCGAGAAGGTCAGCGCGCAGGTCGCCTCGCTGCTGATCGCCGCCGGGATGCTCAGCACCGGGCAGTCGGCGGGCTGCGCGGCCTGCGGAGCGTGCGGCGTGCTCAAGACGGCCGGCGCCTGATGGAGCTCTCGATCCTCGAGGGGGTGCGGCGGGCCGCTCCGTTCACGGTGATGCGGGCCGACGCACGGGAGCTCGGGGCCTACCGGGCGCTGCGCCGCGAGGTCTTCGTCGCCGAGCAGGGCCTCTTCGCGGGCTCGGACGCCGACGACATCGACGACGATCCGCGGGCCGCGGTGCTCGTCGCGGTGACCGCCGAGGGCGCGGTGCTCGGAGGCGTGCGGCTCGCGCCGGTCGGTCCCGGCCGCGATCTCGGCTGGTGGACGGGGAGCCGTCTCGTGGTGTCGCGCGAGGCGCGCGGAGGAGCGGGCATCGGAGCCGCGCTGGTCCGCGCCGCCTGCGCCGAGGCCGAGGCGCGCGGGGTGCTGCGGTTCGAGGCCTCGGTGCAGGAGCGCAACGAGGTGCTGTTCCGCCGCCTCGGCTGGCAGCGGATCGGCGCGCTGACGGTCGCCGGTGCTCCGCACGTGCGGATGCGCTGGCCCCTGGACCGCCTCGATCGCACGGCGCGCGCGGCGAAGGCGGCGCTCGGCTCCCTCCTCGCTCCGTTCGCGGCCGGCGGCGGACTCGGCGGCGCGGGCTTCGTCGGCGACGACGGGGCGCCGGTGCCGGGGACCGATGTGGTCGCGGTCTGCGACGCGATCATCCCCTCGATGGTCGAGCGGCACCCGGAGTGGGCGGGCTGGTGCTCGGTGCTGGTCAACGTGAACGACCTCACCGCGATGGGCGCGACCGGAGTCGGGCTGCTCGACGCGATCGGCGCGCGCGACGCCGCCTTCGCCGCGCGGATCGTGAGCGGGATCCGCGACGCCGCCGAGGCGTGGGGCCTGCCGGTGCTCGGCGGGCACACGCAGCTCGGGGTGCCCGCGGCGCTCACCGTGACGGGGCTCGGGCGGGCGGCCGCGCCGGTGCCGGGAGCCGGGGCGATCGGCGACGAGCTCTCGGCGACGGCGGATCTCTCCGGCGGCTGGCGGCCCGGCTTCGCGGGCGCCCAGTGGGACTCGACCTCGGGTCGCCGCGGCGGGGAGCTGCGGGCGATGGCCGCCTCGGTGGGTCTCGCGCGGCCCCGGGCGGCGAAGGACGTCAGCATGGCCGGGCTCGTGGGCACGGTCGGCATGCTCGCCGAGGCGTCGGGCGGGGGCGCGGTGCTCGATCTCGCGGCCGTTCCGGCTCCCGAGGCGGCCGGTCTCGGAGACTGGCTCGCCTGCTTCCCGGGCTTCGCCATGATCACCGCCGACCGCCCGGGCGAGGGGCGGATGGGCACGCCGCTGACCGCGACCGCCGCGGTCGGGCGGATCGTCGCCGAGCCGGGGGTGCGCCTCCGCTGGCCCGACGGAGCCGAGACGGTGGGCGTGGCCGGGCCCGTCACGGGGCTGGGCGCGGCGTAGCGGCGGCGGTTCGTCGGGAGGTGGGTCTCGAGATCCACCGCCGCCGCAGTCGCCCGAGCGCAACCCCTCCGACAGCGGCGAGTGCGCGGCGCAGACTGGCCGACGAGCCCGCACGACGCGGGTGTCCAGCGACGGAAGGAACGACTCCCATGGTGGATCTCGGAGGTCTGGCCGACAAGGCGAAGAACGCCGCGAACAGCGACAGGGGCGAGGAGCTGACCGACACCGGTCTCGACAAGGCCGGCGACGCCGCCGGGAAGGCGACCGGCGGGAAGTTCGACGACAAGATCGACGGCGCCGAGAAGGCCGCCGACGGTCGCGTCGGCAACGAGTAGCAGCCCTCACCCCCGCCGAGGGAACCCGTTGCCGCCGAGACACCGCCCCCGCGGCGGTGTCTCGCGCGGAACGGGTTCCCTCGGCAGGCCGGCAGGCAGCTGCTAGGAGGCGGGCAGCGCGTCGAGCAGAGCGAGCACCACCACGGCCGAGCGGTCGGCGGCGTCGTCGACGTGGGCTTCGAACTCGCCGGGCGCGCAGAGATCAGAGATCCCGCGCACCGAGACGAACGGCAGCCCGTGCACGAACGCCGTCTGCGCCAGCGACACCGACTCCATGTCGGTCGCGAGAGCGCCCGAGAAGTGCCCGCGCACCCGCTCGACGTGGTCACCCGAGACGAAGGTGTCGCTCGAGACGATCAGTCCGCGGCGGACCGTGATCGTCGGCTCACCGGTGGAGACCGCGGCGGCGAGGGCGGGCGCGTGCCCCGAGTAGCGCTCGGGCATCCCCGGCACCTGGCCGAGCGCATAGCCGAAGGCGCGCGCGTCGGCGTCGGTCTGCACGTACTCGTCGCCGATGACGACGTCACCGACGCGCACCTCGGCGCCGAGCCCACCGGCCGAGCCGGCGCTGACCACCAGGGGCGCGTCCGGCTGAGCCCGGAGGATCGCGGCCGTCAGTCCGCCCGCCGCGTTCACCAGGCCGACTCCGGTGCGCACGAGCAGCACCCGGTGGGCGCCGAGCTCGAGATCCCACTGCAGCGCGTTGCCGACGGCACGCGGTTCGGAGGCGGTGCCCGCCTTCGCGAGGAACGGCTCCGCCTCCTCGTCCATCGCGACGAGGACGATCGCGTCGATCACGCGGTCACCGTCTCCCACTCGTCACGACGCGAGAGGAACGTGCGCGCCGCCTCCTGAGCGCCCTCGAGCGAGTGGTTCGCGCCCCAGCCGCACTGCGTGTCGTTGGCCGCGGGCACCTCGGTCGCCTCGGTGATGTCGCGGAGGGTGTCCTCGACGAGCGAGAGCACCTCGTCGAGCGCCGGCTCGCCCTGCAGGATCAGGTAGAAGCCGGTCTGGCAGCCCATCGGCGAGAAGTCGATGACGCGGTCGGAGTGGTTGCGCGACTTCTCGGCGAAGAGGTGCTCGAGCGAGTGCACGGCCGGCATCTCGAGGTGGGAGGCGTTGGGCTGGGTGAAGCGCACGTCGTACTTGACGATGTGGTCGCCTCCCGGGAGCGTCTTCGCGTCGGCGAGGCGCACGTAGGGCGCGGCGACGGTGCGGTGATCGAGGTTGAACGACTCGACGTTCATGCGCGGCTGATCCACGGTGCTCTCCTTGTGCTGGGGGTCCGTCCATTGTCCCCCCGTCTCTCGACCGGCACGCGTGCCGGGCTCTGTTCCCCGTGGTCCCGCGGCGAGCCCGTCACTCCCCCGAGATCGACGGCGGGCGCGCCGGATCGAGCACCGAGGCCGGGTCGAAGAACGAGTACAGCGTGTCGTTCCGACCCTCGATCGCCGCGCGCAGGCTGATGCCGTCGACGTTGATGCGCGCCTCCCGCAGGTACCCGGGGCCCCACTGCCCCCAGGCCGGCCGCGAAGCGTCGACGGTGAAGAACGCGGTGAACCCCTCGGCCGCCAGCAGGTCGTAGGTCGCTCCGGAGTAGCCGCCCACCCCCGCGATGTCGGCGCCGAACGGGTAGACGAACAGGTCGGTGGCGCCGACGATCGGCTGCACCTCGTCGCGCCACTTGCCGACGTCGGCGGTGATCCGCTCCATCGACGACTCCCGCATGTCGATGTGCCCCCAGCTGTGCGACGCGAACTCCCAGCCGTCGGCCGTCATCGCCGCGGCGACGGCGGTCGCGTCGGCGGTGTCCTGCTCGATCCGCGGGTTCGTGTCTCCGTAGGCGAGGCGGGAGGTGCGGTAGCCGAGCACCCCGTTGTAGCCCGTGAGCGCGATCACGCCCTTCGCGCCCTGGAACGAGAAGTCGGGGTGCGCGGCCACGAAGTCGTCGACGATCGGCACCAGGTCGTCGGCGCCGACCCGGGTGCGACCGGAGGCGTCGGTGTAGCGGGTGCGCACGTCGCCGTTCCGATCGAGCACCAGGGCGTCGGCGAAGCCGTCCCCCTCCATGTACTCGTAGTAGTCGACGTCGTCCTGCGAGATCACGAGCGGCTTCTTGCCGACCGGCAGGGCGAGCGGCTGAGGGGTGACCGTGCCGTCGACCGCGCGTTCGTAGAGGTCGTGCGGGCTGACGAGCACGTAGCCGTTCGCGTAGACCTGCTCGAGGAGCGCCGCGAACTCGTCCTTCGTCACCATGTAGTCGAGGTAGCCCGCGCCGTCCTCGGGCGAGGCGAACGCGCGCGCGGGATCGACGACCAGCGAGTGGAAGAACAGGTGCGAGACCTGCGCGTTGTCGGGCCACACGGCGGTCGCGACGGTCGGGACGGCGCTGGGCGTGAGCGTCGCCGAGGGCGTGGCCGAGGGCGTGGGCGTGGGCGTCACTGTCGGCGGTCTCGAGGGCGCCGGAGTCGAGGTCTGCGTCGCCTGCACCGCGGCCACCGTGCCTGCCGGCACGTCGATCGGCTCAGCGGCGCAGCCCGCGAGCAGCAGCGCGATCACGGCGGCGGTCGCCGCCCGGCGCACCCTCGCGCCCCGTGTCCGTCTTCGCACGGCGCGATTCTGGCACGACCGACGCCTCCGGGCGAGGAGCGCCGTGCCCGGAGGACACCGGGTCTCTGGGGCCCGCCCCCGACCTGCCGTTCGAGCAGCCCGACGACCTGCAGCCGCCGCGCCTCACTGACCCGGCACGAACCGGTAGCCCATCCCCGCCTCCGTCAGCAGGAATCGCGGGCGCGCCGGATCGGGCTCGAGCTTCTTGCGCAGCTGCGCGAGGTACAGCCGGAGGTAGCCCGTGTCGGTCACGTGCGACGGCCCCCAGATCTCGTCGAGCAGCGAGCGCCGCGTCACGAGCTTGCCGGCGTTGCGCACCAGGATCTCGAGCACCTGCCACTCCGTCGGCGTGAGCCGCACGGAGGCGCCGCCCCGCGTCGCGCTCTTGGCCACCAGGTCGACGGTCACCTCACCGATCACCACGAGCGGCTCTCCGTCGGCGGGCTGCACCCGCCGCGACAGCGCCCGGATGCGCGCGAGGACCTCGTCCATCGAGAACGGCTTGGTCACGTAGTCGTCGGCGCCGGCGTCGAGCGCGTCGACCTTGTCGGCCGCTCCCGTGCGCCCGGACACGACCAGGATCGGCGCGCTCGTCCAGCCGCGCAGCCCGTGGATGACCTCGACCCCGTCGAGCCGCGGCATGCCGAGGTCGATCATGTAGAGATCGGGGTGCTCGTCGACCGCCTTGTTGATCGCCTCCGTGCCGTCGCCCGCGGTGACCACCTCGTAGCCGCGCGCCGTCAGCGTGATGCGCAGCGCCCGCAGGATCTGCGGGTCGTCGTCGGCGATCAGGATCTTCATGCGGCTCCCTCGGGGGTCGGCGGTTCGGAGGTGGCGGGCCCGGTGGGGAGGGGCAGCGTCACCACCATCGTGAGCCCGCCTCCCGGAGTGTCCTCGGTCTCGAGTGTGCCGCCCATCCCCTCGGTGAACCCCTTCGACAGCGCGAGCCCGAGCCCCAGTCCGGTGAGGTTGTCGTCGTCGCCGAGCCGCTGGAACGGCACGAAGATCTCGGCCCGCCGCTCCTGGGCGACTCCCGGCCCGTGGTCCACGATCCGGATCTGCGAGGCGCCGCCGAAGGTGCTCGACGAGACCCGCACGCGCGTCCCGGGAGGCGCGAAGCGCACCGCGTTCGCCAGCAGGTTCACCACCACCCGCTGCAGCAGGACGGCGTCGGCGAGCACCGGCGGCCCGTCGAGATCGAGGTCGAGGTCGACCTCCGCGGGGCCGAGCCCCAGTTCGTCGAGCGCCGGCAGGACGACGTCGGCCGCGTCGAGCGGAGCCAGAGCCACGGCGAGCGCCCCCGCCTCGAGCCTCGTGACGTCGAGCAGGTCGGTGACGAGCGCGGCCAGGGTCGTGAGGCTCTCGTCGGCGGTCGCGAGCAGCTCCTCCCTGTCGCGGTCGCTCCAGTCGACGTCGCGCGAGCGCAGGCCGCTGATGGCCGCCGTCGCCGCCGCGAGCGGGCGGCGCAGGTCGTGGCTCACCGCCGACAGCAGGGCGCTGCGGACCCGGTCGGTCTCGGCGAGCGGGGCGAGTGAGCTCGCCGTCTCGCTCAGCGCCGCGTTCTCGAGCACCGAGTCGAGCTGCGCGGCGACCACCTGCAGCAGCCGCCGCTCGCTGCCCTCGAGCTGGCGCCCGTGCAGCTCGAGCTCGGCGTGGGCGCCGACGGCGATGCGCACCGGCTCCCCCTCGGGCTGCGGTTCGCCGTCGGCGGCCACCACTGCGCCGTCGCGGACGAGGCGCACCCCGGTCAGACCGAACGCCTCGCGCGAGCGCTCGAGGATCACCTGCAGAGCCCCCTGCCCGCGGATGACTCCGCCGGCGATCGTCGCGAGCAGCTCCGACTCCGCCGCCGAGCGCTTCGCCGCCCGCGCCCGCCGTGCGGCCCGGTCGACGACCGCGCTCACGAGAGCCGCGTTCAGCACATAGAGGACGAGGGCGAGGGCGTGCAGCGGCTCGTCGACGGTGATCGTGTAGAGCGGGTCGACGAAGAAGAAGTCGAGCGTCAGCCCCGAGAGCACGGCGGCGAACAGCGCGGGCCAGATCCCGCCGACGAGCGCGACGAGCACCACCAGCAGCTGGTACGAGAGCACGTCGCTCGTGATCGACTCGTCGCTGCGGAGGCTCGAGAGCAGCCAGGTGATCAGCGGGCCGCCCACGAGCGCGAGCGCCATGCCCAGGATCTTGCGCCGCAGGGTCAGTGCTCCGTCGAGTCTCGGCAGCACCGCCGTGCGCCCGGCGGCCGAGTGGTTGACGATGTGCACGTCGATGTTGCCCGACTCGCGGATCACGGTCGCGCCGATGCCCGGAGTGAGCGCGGAGGCGAGGCGGCTGCGCCGGCTCACGCCGAGCACGAGCTGCGTCGCGTTCACCGACCGCGCGAACTCCACGAGGGTGCGCGGGACGTCCTCGCCGACCACCTGGTGGTAGCTGCCGCCGAGCTTCTCGACGAGCGCCCGCTGCGCCTCGAGCACGTGCGGCCGCGGGGTGCGCAGCCCGTCGGGCGTGACCACGTGCACGGCGACGAGGTCGCCTCCGGAGGCTCGCGCGGCGATCCGCGCACCGCGGCGCAGCAGGGTCTCGCCCTCCGGCCCTCCGGTGAGCGTGACGACCACGCGCTCGCGCGCCTCCCAGGTGCTGTCGATGCCGTGCTCGCCGCGGTAGTCGCGCAGCGCGCTGTCGACCTCGTCGGCGAGCCAGAGCAGGGCGAGCTCGCGCAGGGCGGTCAGGTTGCCGAGTCGGAAGTAGTTCGAGAGGGCCGCGTCGATGCGCTCGGGCGGGTAGACCCGGCCGTCGGCGAGGCGGTCGCGGAGGGCCTGCGGGGCGAGGTCGACGACCTCGATCTGGTCGGCCGCGCGGAGCACCGCATCCGGGATCGTCTCGCGCTGCGGCGCCCCGGTGATCGCCTGCACGACGTCGTTGAGCGACTCGATGTGCTGGATGTTGACGGTCGAGAAGACAGTGATCCCGGCGTCGAGCAGGGCGCGGACGTCCTCCCAGCGCTTCTCGTGGCGGGAGCCGGGGGCGTTGGTGTGGGCGAGCTCGTCGACCAGCGCGACATCGGGGCGGCGCGCGAGCACCGCCTCCAGGTCCATCTCGTCGAGCCGGACGCCGCGGTGCTCGACCTCGCGCCGCGGGATCACCTCGAGCCCCTCGACCATGGCCGCGGTGGCCGCGCGGCCGTGGGTCTCGACGACCGCGACGACGACGTCCCTGCCCTCGGCGGCGAGCCGGCGGCCCTCCTCGAGCATGGTGTACGTCTTGCCCACGCCGGGGGCCGCGCCGAGCAGCACGCGCAGGCGGCCCTTCGTCATGCTCCGGCCCCCACCTTCGGCTCGCAGGATCGACTCCGGCTCGCGGAATCGGCGGACTCCGACGAGCCGAACGCGATTCTACGAGCCGGAGGTGCGCCGGGGGCCGGAGCGAGGATCACAGGCGGGCCAGGGCGAGGTTGAGCTCGAGCACGTTCACGGTCGGGTCGCCGAGGTAGCCGAGCTCGCGCCCCTGCACCTGCGACTCGACCAGGGCGCGCACGTCGTCCGCGGCCAGGCCGCGCGCCTCGGCGACGCGGTCGACCTGCAGCAGCGCGTAGGCGGGGCTGATGTCGGGGTCGAGCCCCGAGGCCGAGGCGGTGAGAGCGTCGGCGGGCACGTCGGCGGGGTCGACTCCCTCGAAGGAGGCGATCGCCGCGCGACGCTCCTCGATCGCGGCGACGAGGTCGGCGTTCTCGGGTCCGAGGTTGCCGCCGCTCGAGGCGCTCGCGTCGTAGCCGTCGCCCGCGGCCGACGGCCGCGACTGGAACCACTCGGGCAGCGGGGCGCCGTCGGCGTCGGTGAACGACTGGCCGATCAGCGAGGAGCCGACGACCTCGCCGTTCTCGGTGAGCATCGAGCCGTTCGCCTGGTCGGCGAACGCGACCTGGCCGATGCCGGTGATGGCGAGGGGGTACACGACGCCGAGGGCGACGGTGAGGACGAGCATGGCGCGGAGCGCGACTCCGTACTGCCGGAGTCCCGTTCGGGTGGAGGTCATGAGGGTGTCTGCTTTCTGCTGACGGTGGTCCGGCGCTCAGAAGCCGGGGATGAGGGAGACGACGAGGTCGATGATCTTGATCCCGATGAACGGCGCGATCACTCCGCCGAGCCCGTAGACCAGCAGGTTGCGGCTGAGGACCTTCGAGGCGCTCAGCGCCCGGTAGGCGACTCCCCGCAGGGCCAGCGGGATCAGCACGATGATCACCAGCGCGTTGAAGATGATCGCCGAGAGGATCGCCGACGCCGGGGAGTGCAGCTGCATGATGTTGAGCAGTGCGAGACCCGGGAACACTCCCGCGAACATCGCGGGGATGATCGCGAAGTACTTCGCCACGTCGTTCGCGATCGAGAACGTGGTCAGCGCTCCGCGGGTGATCAGCAGCTGCTTGCCGATGCGCACGATGTCGATGAGCTTCGTCGGGTCGGAGTCGAGGTCGACCATGTTGCCGGCCTCCTTCGCGGCCGACGTGCCGGTGTTCATCGCGACGCCGACGTCGGCCTGCGCGAGGGCGGGCGCGTCGTTGGTGCCGTCGCCGGTCATCGCGACGAGGTTGCCGCCCTCCTGCTCCTTGCGGATGTAGTCGAGCTTCTGCTCCGGAGTCGCCTCGGCGAGGTAGTCGTCGACCCCCGCCTCCGCAGCGATCGCCTTCGCGGTCAGCGGGTTGTCGCCCGTGATCATCACGGTGCGGATGCCCATGGCGCGCAGGTCGGCGAAGCGCTCGGCGAGCCCCTCCTTCACGACGTCCTTGAGGTGCACGACTCCGAGGATCCGTGCTCCGGAGGCGTCCTTCACGGCGACGACGAGAGGCGTCCCACCGCTCTCCGACACCGTGTCCACGATCTCGGCGAGCTGGTCGGCGACGGGCCCGGCGAGCGGTCCCTCCTCCTCCACCCAGGCGCGCACGGCGCTGCCGGCGCCCTTGCGGATCGAGGTGCCGTCGGGCAGATCGAGCCCGCTCATGCGGGTCTGGGCGGTGAACGGCACGACGACCGCGTGGCCCGGCTCGGCGACGGCGCGCCCCGAGGCGACCGCGAGGTCCACGATCGATTTGCCCTCCGGAGTGGGATCGCTGAGCGAGGAGGAGGCCGCGGCGTCCGAGAGGTCGGCCTCGCGCACTCCGTCGAGGGTCAGGAACGCGGTCGCGCGCCGGTTGCCGTAGGTGATGGTGCCGGTCTTGTCCAGCAGCAGCGTGGTGACGTCGCCCGCGGCCTCGACCGCGCGGCCCGACATGGCCAGCACGTTGCGCTGCACGAGCCGGTCCATGCCGGCGATGCCGATCGCCGAGAGCAGGGCGCCGATGGTGGTCGGGATGAGGCAGACCAGGAGCGCGACGAGAACGGGCACGCTGACGGGCGCTGCGGCGTAGGACGCGATCGGGTTCAGCGTCAGGGTGACGACGACGAAGACGATCGACAGGCTCGCGAGCAGGATGTTCAACGCGATCTCGTTCGGCGTCTTCTGGCGGGAGGCTCCCTCGACCAGACCGATCATGCGGTCGACGAAGGTCTCGCCCGGCTTCGACGTGATCCGCACGATGATGCGGTCAGAGAGCACGCGGGTGCCGCCGGTGACCGCACTGCGGTCGCCGCCCGACTCGCGGACGACGGGCGCCGACTCCCCGGTGATCGCCGACTCGTCGACGGAGGCGATGCCCCAGACGATGTCGCCGTCGCCCGGGATCAGGTCGCCGGCCTCGACCACGACGTGGTCGCCGAGCTGCAGGTCGGAGGAGGAGACCTCCCGGATCTGCGCGTGCGTCGCGGCACCGTCTCCGGCCCGGTACTCGAGCAGGCGCCGGGCCATGGTGCTGGTGCGCGTCTTCCGGAGGCTGTCGGCCTGCGCCTTGCCGCGACCCTCGGCGACCGACTCGGCCAGGTTGGCGAACACGACGGTCAGCCAGAGCCAGATCGCGATGCCCCAGGTGAAGGAGCCGGGGACGGGCGCGCCGCCCGACTCCTGGGCGCCGCCGACGAACGGCTCGGCTATCGCGAGCAGGGTGGTGAGCGCGGCCCCGACCTCGACGAGGAACATGACCGGGTTCTTCACCATCAGGCGCGGGTCGAGCTTGCGGAACGCTCCGGGGAGCGCGGCGAGGATCTGCTCGACGCTGAACGCCGAACCGCCTCGCTTCGGAGTCTTCTCGCGGTCGGGCGACGAAGCGGGCTTGTCGAGTGTCGTGGTCATGGTGTTACTGGAGTCCTTCTGCGAGGGGTCCGAGTGCGAGCACGGGGAAGTAGGTGAGTGCGGTGACGATCACGGTGACGCCCACGAGCAGGCCGACGAACTGCGGCCGGTGGGTGGGCAGCGTTCCCGCGGTCGACGGAGTCGTGCCCTGCTTCGCGAGCGAGCCGGCGAGCGCCAGCACCATCACGATCGGGAGGAACCGGCCGAGCAGCATCGCGACTCCGAGCGCCGTGTTGAACCACGGAGTGTTCGCTGTGAGCCCCGCGAACGCCGAGCCGTTGTTGTTCGCGGCCGAGGTGAAGGCGTAGAGCACCTCCGAGAGGCCGTGCAGCCCCGGGTTCCAGATCGACGTGCTCTCGACGTCGGCCCGCACGGCGGGGATCGCGAAACTGAGCGCGGTGCCGGCGAGTACGAGGGTCGGCGTGATCAGGATGTAGATGCTGGCGAGCTTGATCTCGTAGGGGCCGAGCTTCTTGCCCAGGTACTCCGGGGTGCGCCCGACGAGCAGCCCGCCGATGAAGACGGCGAGGATCGCGAGGACGAGCATGCCGTAGAGGCCCGAGCCGACGCCGCCGGGGGCGACCTCGCCGAGCATCATGTTGAGCATCGGCAGCATGCCGCCGAGGGCCGTGTAGGAGTCGTGCATCGAGTTGACGGCGCCGGTCGAGGTGAGCGTGCTCGTCGCCCCGAACAGGGCGGATCCGGCGATGCCGAAGCGCGTCTCCTTGCCCTCCATCGCACCCCCTGCGGCCTGCGGAGCGGCGCCGCCGCCCGCGAGCTCGAGCAGGGTGAGCGCCGTGAGGGAGGCGAGGAAGATCGTCGCCATCGCGGCGAGGATCGCGTACCCCTGCTTCGCGTTGCCGACCATGCGGCCGAAGGTGCGCGGGAGCGAGAACGGGATCGCCAGCATCAGGACGACCTGCAGCAGGCTCGTCCACGCGGCCGGGTTCTCGAACGGATGCGCGGAGTTGGCGTTGAAGAAGCCGCCGCCGTTGGTGCCGACCATCTTGATCGCCTCCTGCGAGGCGACCGGCCCGCCGGGGATGCTCTGCGTCGCGCCCGTGATCGTCGTGACGTCGGTGAATCCGGCGACGTTCTGGATCACGCCCCCGGCCAGCAGCAGGATCGCCGTGACCACCGACAGGGGCAGGAGGAGGCGGAGGGTCCCGCGGGTGAGATCGACCCAGAAGTTGCCGATGGAGTCGCTGCCGCGGCGCGCGAATCCGCGCACGAGGGCGATGGCGACGGCGATGCCGACTCCGGCCGAGACGAAGTTCTGCACGGCGAGGCCGATCAGCTGGACCGTGTAGCCCATGGTCACGTCGGGCGAGTACGACTGCCAGTTCGTGTTGGTGACGAACGACACCGCCGTGTTGAACGACAGGCCCTCGGGGATCGCCGGGAACCCGAGCGAGTACGGCAGGACGGCCTGCGCGCGCTGGATCGCGTAGACGAGGAGGACCCCGATGAGCGAGAACGCGAGCACACCGCGCAGGTAGGCGCTCCAGCTCTGCTCGGCGCGCGGGTCGACCCCGATGAGCCGGTAGAAGCCGCGCTCGACGGCGAGGTCCTTCGCCGAGGAGTAGAGGTGCGCCATGTAGTCGCCGAGCGGGCGGTGGAGCAGCACGAGGATGAGGACGACGGAGGCGACCTGGAGGATCGCGAGGACGGCGGCCATCAGAAGCGCTCCGGCTTCACGAGGGCGAAGACGAGGTAGCCGATCGCGGCGATCGCGAGGACCGCGGCGAGGGAGTCGAAGACGATCATCCCCGGCCCCCTCCAACCTTCGCTGCGCGAAGGCCGGAGCCTCCGGGCCGTGGGCCCATGATGTCCTCGCTGATCGCCGCGCGAGAGCCGGAGGTGCCGCGCGGCTTGGGCGCGAGCTTCTCGACCCCCTTGGCGATGACGCCGACGAGCGCGAACACGGCGAGGATGCCGATCACGTAGACAAGGTCGAGCACGAGAGAACTCCATCCGCGGGCGGAGGGCGCCCCCGAGTGCGGAGGCGTCCGGCCGGACCACGACGCACGCGGCACCGGCACGAGTCCTGATGCAACACCCGGACCGGCGGTCCCCTGCGGGCCCTAACGCCTTCCATACGCGTTCCCGGTCGACCCTCACGCTCTGCTCACAGTCGGGTCCTGCCGATCCCGTGCGCACTCCTCCCCCGAGGGGATCGATCGGTCGGAGACGGCCCGTCCGAGTCGGCCGCACGGGCCTTCTGCGACGGATCGACCGTCCGACCCGAGGACGGGCGCTCGGGCCAGTGCGGGCGCTCGACCAGGATCCTCGTGAGGGTCCGCCTCCACTCCGTGAGAGCGATCTCCCGCCGCCGCGGCGCGGATCGCCGGGCGCGAAGGTCACGGTTCGGCAACACCCGCGACTCGGGCCGTTCCGTCCTTTACAGAGCGGGATGGAGCCAATATGTTGTCTCCGTGGACAAAGCCCCTCGGGGCTCCCCGCCCTTCCGGGCGACGACACGACGGTGTGCACGACGTGCACACTCTCGCGCCGTCCTCCCCCACAGGACACTGCTTTCAGAGAGGAATGCACTCCATGAAGTTCTCCCGCGGCATCACGACGCTGGCCGCAGCCGGCATCATCTCCCTCGGCCTCGCCGCCTGTTCGGCGAGCCCCGCCGCCTCCGGTGGCGGAGGAGGCGAAAGCGCTGAAGGCGACTGCACCGTCGGCATCTCGATGCCGACCCGCAGCCTCGAGCGCTGGATCAACGACGGCGAAGGCCTGCAGTCGAAGCTCGAGGACGACGGCTGCACCGTCGACCTCCAGTACGCCGACAACAAGACCGACCAGCAGATCTCGCAGATCCAGAACCAGCTCGCCGGCGGATCGAAGATCCTCGTCATCGCCGCCATCGACGGTGAGGCGCTCGCCCCCGTCCTGGCCGAGGCGAAGAGCCAGAACGCCACTGTCATCGCCTACGACCGCCTGATCAACGGCACCGCCGACGTCGACTACTACGCGACGTTCGACAACTACAAGGTCGGCCAGCTCCAGGGCGAGTACATCGAGGACACCCTCGACCTCGCCAACGCCGCGGGCCCCTTCAACCTCGAGCCCTTCGCCGGCAGCCCCGACGACAACAACGCGAAGTTCTTCTTCTCGGGAGCCTGGGACGTCCTCCAGCCCTACATCGAGAGCGGCAAGCTCGTCGTCCCGTCGGGCAAGTCGCCCGCCAGCGACGACGATTGGGCCTCGATCGGCATCCAGGGCTGGGCGTCCGACAAGGCGCAGGCCGAGATGGACAACCGCCTCTCCTCCTTCTACACCGGAGACCAGAAGGTCGACGTGGTGCTCTCGCCCAACGACAGCCTCGCGATCGGCATCGAGGCCTCGCTCAAGTCCGCCGGCTACGCGCCCGGCGCCGACTACCCGGTGATCTCCGGACAGGACGCCGACAAGGCGAACGTCAAGGCGATCCTCGCCGACGAGCAGTCGATGACGGTCTGGAAGGACACGCGCGAGCTCGGCGACCGCGTCTTCCAGATGGTGCAGTCGATCGTCGCGGGCGAGGAGCCCGAGGTGAACGACACCGAGACGTACGACAACGGCGAGAAGGTCGTCCCGTCCTACCTCCTCGAGCCGCAGGTCGTGACCAAGGACGACGTGCAGTCGGCCCTGATCGACTCCGGCTTCCTCAAGGCCGGCGACGTCGGACTCTGATCCACCCGCGGGGGCGGGGAGGCGCCGTCCTCCCCGCCCCCGCACCCCGCTCGCACCCACCACTCCACAACGAAGTGAGGCCCTGTTGGCCAGTCCCATCCTCATCATGCGCGACATCGTCAAGGAGTTCGGGGGCGGCGTCCGCGCCCTCGACGGCGTCTCGCTCTCGGTCCAGCCCGGCGAGGTCCACGCCATCTGCGGCGAGAACGGCGCCGGCAAGTCGACGCTGATGAAAGTCCTCTCGGGCGTCTACCCCGTCGGCAGCTTCGAGGGCTCCATCGAGTTCGAGGGCAAGGAGGCGCAGTACCGCTCCATCAACGACAGCGAGGCCGACGGCATCGTCATCATCCACCAGGAGCTCGCCCTCAGCCCCTACCTCTCGATCGCCGAGAACATCTTCCTCGGGAACGAGAAGTCGACCCGCGGAGTCATCAACTGGAACGTCACCAACGCGGAGGCGGCCAAGCTGCTCGCCCGCGTCGGTCTCGCCGAGAACCCGGCGACCAAGATCCTCGAGCTCGGAGTCGGCAAGCAGCAGCTCGTCGAGATCGCCAAGGCCCTCGCCAAGGAGGTCAAGCTCCTCATCCTCGACGAGCCGACGGCCGCCCTCAACGACGAGGACAGCGACCACCTGCTCGGCCTCATCGATCAGCTCCGCAAGCAGGGCATCACCTGCATCATCATCAGCCACAAGCTGAAGGAGATCCGCGCGATCGCGGACACCGTCACGATCATCCGCGACGGCCGCACGATCGAGAGCTTCGCGATGGCCGGCGAGGACGCCTCCGAGAGCCGCATCATCCGCGCGATGGTCGGCCGCGATCTCAACAGCATGTTCCCGCCGCGCGATCCGCAGATCGGCGACGAGAAGCTCCGCGTCGAGCACTGGACCGTGCACCACCCCGTCGACATCAACCGCGTGGTCGTCGAGGACGCCTCCTTCACCGTCCGCGCCGGCGAGATCGTCGGCTTCGCCGGTCTCATGGGCGCCGGTCGCACCGAGCTCGCGATGAGCATCTTCGGGAGGAGCTACGGCACCGGTATCTCGGGTCGCGTCTTCAAGGACGGCCGCGAGATCCAGACCCGCACCGTCGAGGAGGCGATCCGCAACGGCCTCGCCTACGCCACCGAGGACCGCAAGCGCTACGGCCTCAACCTCATCGGCGACATCACCGTGAACGTGTCGGCCGCGGCGCTCTCACGGCTCGCCCGGCTCGGCGTGATCGACAAGCACCGCGAGTACAAGGTCGCCGACTCCTACCGCTCGAAGATGAACATCAAGGCTCCGAGCGTCTCGGCCGTGACCGGCAAGCTCTCGGGAGGCAACCAGCAGAAGGTCGTCCTCTCGAAGTGGATCTTCTCGGGCCCCGACGTGCTGATCCTCGACGAGCCCACCCGCGGCATCGACGTGGGAGCGAAGTACGAGATCTACGGGATCATCAACGAGCTCGCGGCCCAGGGCAAGGCGGTCGTCGTCATCTCGTCCGAGCTGCCCGAGCTGATCGGGCTCGCCGACCGCATCTACACCATCTCCGAGGGGCGCATCACGGGCGAGATCGACCGTGCCGACGCCACCCAGGAGCACCTCATGCACTACATGACCGCCGGAAGGGACCAGGCCCGATGAGCGCCACGACCACCACAGCGCCGGCAGGCACGCCGGCGAACACGCCGTCGACTCCGCCGAAGCGCGCACGCCGACTCAACATCAACCTCCGCCAGTACGGCATCCTCGCCGCGCTCGCCATCATCATCCTGCTGTTCCAGATCCTGACGAACGGCCGCCTCCTGCTGCCGGGCAACGTCAACAACCTGATCCAGCAGAACGCCTACGTGCTGATCCTCGCGATCGGCATGGTGATGGTCATCATCGCCGGCCACATCGACCTGTCGGTCGGCTCGGTCGTCGCGATGGTCGGCGCGATCTCGGCGATCGCGATGAACAACTGGGGTCTGCCGTGGTGGGCCGCGGTCGTCGTCGCCCTCGTCACCGGCGCCGCGGTCGGCGCCTGGCAGGGCTTCTGGGTGGCGTTCGTCGGGATACCCGCGTTCATCGTCACCCTCGCCGGCATGCTGATCTTCCGAGGGTTCACCCTGGTGCTGCTCACCGGCGGCACGATCAACGGCCTGCCCACCGAGTTCACCGCGATCGGTGCGGGCTGGCTGCCCGGCTTCCTCGGCGGGATCCTCGGCCGCGACGCCCTCACCCTGCTGCTCGGACTCCTCGTCTGCGTCGCGCTCGTCGCGCAGCAGCTGCGCAGCCGTGCGACGCTGCGCCGCCTCGAGCTCCCTCGCGAGCCGCTCGCCTCCTTCTGGATCAAGTCGGTCATCGCGGTCGTCGCGATCATGGCCCTCGCCTGGCTGCTCTCGGGCTACAGCGGAACCCCGATCATCCTGATCGTGCTCGCCGTGCTGATCCTCGCCTACAGCTTCGTGCTCGGCCGCACCGTCTTCGGCCGCCACATCTACGCGATGGGCGGCAACCTGTTCGCGGCGATGATGTCGGGCGTCAAGACGAAGTGGGTCAACTTCTTCATCTTCGTCAACATGGGCGCACTGGCCGGAGTCGCGGGCATCGTGAGCACGGCCCGCGCCGGCGGCGCGGTCGCCTCGGCCGGTCAGAACTACGAGCTCGACGCGATCGCGGCGGTCTTCATCGGCGGCGCGGCCGTGCAGGGAGGCGTCGGCACCGTCGTCGGAGCCGTCATCGGCGGTCTCGTGATGGGCGTCCTGAACATGGGCCTGTCGATCCTGTCGGTCGACGCCGCCTGGCAGATGGCGATCAAGGGCTTCGTGCTGCTGCTCGCCGTCGCGTTCGACATCTTCAACAAGCGGAGGGCGGGCGGGCGCTAGCCGGAGCTTCCCCCTATACAGTGCTCGGGCGCGGCGCTCTCCTCGAGGGAGCCGCGCCCGAGCGCATCCAGGGCCCGGACAGGGTCGCCCCGACGAGAGACGGACGAGCATGGCAGGAGCAGTCGGCGCCTCCAGCAACGCCCTGCTGCGCCGCCACAACCTCGCCGCCATCGCGACCCTGGTGCACCGGTCGGGCCCGACGAGCCGCGCCGAGCTGGGTCGCCTGACCGGCCTCAACCGCTCCGCGGTCGCGAACCTCGTCGGCGAGCTGACCGAGCTCGGCTGGGTCGACGAGGAGACGACGGCCCCCGACGGGCGCATCGGCCGCCCGAGCGCGACCGTGGTCCCCGGCCGCGCCTTCGCCGCCGTCGGCGTGCACCTCGACACCGACGCGATCATCGTCGGCCTCGTGGGCCTGAACGGCGACCTGCTCCGCCGCGTCCGCTTCGACACCCCCAAGCCGGCGTCTCCCGACACGGTGGTCCGCGTCGTCACGGGCATCGTCGAGGGGTTCCGGGCCGAGCGGGAGTCGCGCCGCATCCTCCTGGGCGCCGGCGTCGCGGTGCCGGGGCTGGTCCACGCCGACTCCGGCTTCATCCACCTGGCCCCGCACCTCGGCTGGCGCGACGTCGACCTCTCCTCGCGGCTCGGCCGAGCGCTCGATCTGCCGGTGTCGGTCGGCAACGACGCGACGCTCGGCGCGATCGGGGAGTCGCTCTTCGGTGCGGCCCGCGGAGTCGCCGACGTCGTCTACGTGACGGGCGGTGCCGGCGGGATCGGCGGCGGAGTCATCATCGGCGGGAACCCGCTGCAGGGCTCCTCCGGGTTCGCCGCGGAGCTCGGCCACACGCTCGTCGCCACGAACGGCCGGCGCTGCGGCTGCGGGCGCCACGGCTGCCTCGAGGCGGAGGTGCGGATGCGCTCCCTCCTCGACGTGCTCGGCGCGAGGGTCCTCGACCAGGACGAGCTCGACATCGCCCTCGGCACCTCCCGCGACCCGGCCGTGCTGGCCGAGGTCGCCCGCCAGGTCGACCTGCTCTCGGAGGGACTCTCGACCTACATCAACCTCTTCAACCCCACGGCTGTCGTGCTCGGGGGGTTCCTCGGCTCGCTGCTGACCGTCGATCGCGAGCGGCTCGCCGCGCGGGTGTCGGCGCGCGCCCTCAGCCACCTCGCACGGGGCGTGCGGATCGAGCGCGCGGCCCTGCGATCACGGCTGGAGCTGGTCGGTGCCGCGGAACTGCCCTGGCGCCGAGCACTGGCCGACCCCGCCGCCGTCGCCGGCGACTCCGATCCGCCCCCCGACGCGATCGCGCCCGCCGACGCCCTCGGCGCCTCCGCCTGACCCCCGACGAACCGAGAAGACCATGGCCGACTTCAACGAGATGATCATCGACGAGTTCCGCGCGAACGACGGAACCGTGACGACCGCGGGGTTCGGGCGCAGCCTCGTCCTCGTGCACCACACCGGTGCCCGCTCCGGTGAGGAGCGCATCGCCCCGCTGATGGCGATCCGCGCCTCCGACGACGTCTGGCTGATCGCCGCGTCCGCCGCGGGAGCGCCGAAGCACCCCGCGTGGTTCCACAACCTGGTGGCGCACCCCGACACCACGATCGAGACCCCCGACGACGGCACGGTCGCCGTGCGGGCCCGGGTGCTCGAGGGGGCGGAGCGCGACGCGGGCTGGGCGCGCTTCACCGCTGCCTCCGACGGCTTCGCGGGCTACGAGAAGAAGACCACCCGGATCATCCCGGTCGTGGAGCTGACCCGCCGCTGACCCGCCTCAGCGGAAGGGGACCGGCACGATGTCCGGGGTCGACCAGCGCAGCGCGATCCGCTCGCGGAACCCGTCGCGGCGCAGCTCGGTCTCGAGCGCGTCGATGACGATCGGGAGGAGCGCCCGGCGCGCGACCAGCACGTCGAGCACGATCGCGCTGCTCGCCGTGACGAGCACCGACCCGACCTCGGGCACGACCGCGATCCACTGCTCGGCGCCGACCTGCACGCTCCGGTGGTTCCGGAGTCGGCGGATCAGCTCGGACGGGACGCGGGCATCGAGCGCGGTGACGTCCGCGCGGAGAGCGATCATGCTGCGATGCTGCCCGCCGCGGGCGTCCGCCCGATGAACGCGGCCCCCTCCCCCGGTGACGGTCGGCCGACGTCCTCGCTCAGCGCCAGCCCTCGGGGAGGAGCGCGAGGACCTTCGGCTCCACCTCCAGCGCCAGCGCGGTCGCGATGGTGAGCCGCCTGCTCCACAGGTTCACGAGCATCCGCGCGTGCGCGTCGAAGAAGAACGACTCGATCAGCCCCGACGCCTCCGCGTCGATCCCGGCGTCGACGACGACGCCCGACTCGAAGCCGACGAACGCGAACGAGTGCCTCTCCACTCCCGCGTCGCGCGTCGCGGCCTCGATCGTCAGGGTCCGGACGACCGCGACGGAGTCGACGATCAGCGGGTGCAGCGCCTGGTGCACGTACTCGTCGAGCTCGAGGAAGGCGGCGTAGCGGGGGCAGTGCGGGCACGTGCCCCTCCCCCCGTCGGTGAGGCCGACCTCGGGGAACGCCAGCCACGCCTGCCACCGCCCGACCTCCTCCGCGATCATCCTGTCGACTGCGCTCACTCTCATCGAGGCTCCTCCGCCACGCCTGCACCGCGACCACCGTCGCGGGCTGCGAGGGCGGCGTCGATGTCCACACCACGCGTACCGGTCCCGCTGCGGGCCTATCGGTGCGGCGCCGGCGCCGAGCGCCTCAGTACTGCGCGCCGCCGTAGATCACGAGGCGGCCCCATGAGGCCACCTCGTCGTGGCGCGTCGGGTTCTCGCTCAGCCACCGCAGCCGCGCGGTGCGCAGGGCGACGACGGGGTTGCCGGTCTCGTGCAGGTCGGCGTAGAAGCGGCTCATGATGAGGGCGGTGGGCAGCGAGTAGATGCCGCCCACGCTCCCGATCACGGTCCGGGCGCCGCGCGCGAACAGCGCGGTCGGGAACCCGGAGAGGTCGACTCCCGCGCCGAGCCGCATCTGCGAGTTGCACGAGGCGAGCACGCACAGCGCCGGGTAGCGGTAGTTGAGCGCCTCGGCCGCCGTCATCGACTCCCCGCTGGGCAGGATCTTCACCTGGTGCCAGCCGTTCGCGTCGTCGCCACCGTGCACCCCCATCACGAAGACGGAGGAGTTCTCGATCTCGAGGTAGGGATTGTCGAGCTCGGAGCGGGAGGCGACTCCGCGGGTCACCGGGAACCAGCGCTCGAGCGACTCCTTCTCGAACGACGTGTCCCCGAACGTGTCCTCGTCGAGGATGGCGACGCTCCCCTCGCCGCCGGAGCGGGGGTTGGCGAGCATGTAGCGGACCCCGGCGAGCGACGTGTGCACGGTGGTCAGCGCCCGGTCGATGAGCCGGAGTCCGCCTCCGATCTCGAGCGCGTCGAAGCAGATGTGGAACAGACCGCTCGCCACGACCAGCAGTCGGAGGGGCTCGTCGGCGGTGGCCGTCTCGAGGGCCTCGACCAGAGGATCGGGGAGGAACGGGGTCCCGTCGAGCCAGTCGTCCTCGCCCGTGAGCGCGGTGTCGGTGAGGAGCCCCGGCCACAGCCGCACGTAGTCGAGGTACTCGGCGGGCTCGCCGTCCTCGAGCCAGGTGAGCCGCCGGTAGAGGCGCGGATTCTGGTCGTGCCCGACCATGGCCAGGGTCGAGGGCAGCAGCTGCAGGATGAACGTGGGCTGCGTCTTCGGCAGCTCGCGGAGCAGGTCGGTGGCGCCCGCCTCGTAGAGGGTGCGCGGGTCCATGAGGCTGCCGATGGGTCCGAGCAGCCGCTCCGCGGAGGCGTAGGCGGCCCTCGCCTTGACCACGACCCGCGCGTCGATCCCGCTGCGCATGAGCTCGTCGGCCTCGGGATCGATGGGCTCCGACTCGGCCGATGCGTCCTGCTGGTCGTCGACCTCGCCTGCCCGGCCGGCGGTCTGCACGGCGAGCGCCGCATCGACCACCTCTGCAGGAGCACCTGCCTCGGACGAGGCATTGGCGAGCAGCACGCCGACGCTGTCGCGGCGGGCGACCTCGGCGGCGAGGTCGGCGAGGGCGGCGTCGTCGTGCTCGCGCGCGAAGTCGAGCGCCCGGCGGATGACCACCGACCAGTCCGCGGCGAGGATGCTGCGCTGCGAGAAGGTCGTGGCGTTGAGCACAAGCCGACCGGCCGCGATCACGGCCTCCTCGAGCGCGGCGCGCTCGGCCTCGGGTTCATCGTCGTCGCGCGCGCACAGCGCCAGCACCCAGGCTGCTCTCGCGATGTCGCGCAGCCGGGTCGCGGGGCGGGCAGGCATCAGGTCGAGCGCCTCCGCGGCGTCGAGGCGCGACTGCGGGTCCGCCGTCCTCTCGCCCGGTCGGGTGAGCCAGGATCGCGCGGTGAGCAGGCGGGCACGGTCGAGCGAGGTGAACTTTTCGTCGAGCATCTCGTCGAGGCGCTCGACGACCCGCGCGAGCCGCGACTCCCCGTACAGTGCTGCGTGCACGACGGCGCTCACCCGCAGGCCTGGGCGACCGGCGGTCCGCGAGATGTCGAGCAGATCGGCGACCGCGGTGCCCGTGAGACCGGGCGCCAGGCGGTGCCGATTGAAGCGCACGGCCATCAGCCCGTTCTTCCCCCATCCGGCCCAGAGGACGTCGGCGAGGTCCAGCCACTCGACGGCCGCCTTGGCGTCGGCAGCCGTCGTCACCGTCCGACCCGAGAGAATGAGACTCGAGGACATCTCGAAGGCCGGATTGGCGACCGCATTGAGGCGCCGGCGCTCCGACACGCTCAGGTCCCGGAACGCCGCCGTCAGGGTGCGCGCAGGCGCCCCCACGAGGTCCGGGCGCAGTGGTGCCAGACGGGCGTCCATCCGACGGCGGTGCCACATCAGCGCCGAGTCGTAGTCGCCGCGCGCCTCCGCGTTGGACGCCTCGTGCTGCAGGTACTTGCCTCGGAGCAGCACGTTGCGCTCGCTGAGTTCGCGCATCTCGGTCAGGTCCGCCTGATCACCCGTGGCGCGCTCGTAGGTCGCGCGCTGCCCGAGCGTCATGACGAGCAGGGTCGGGCGCTCACTCACCAGTCGCAGAGCCACCGCCTTCATGGCGTCGATCGCGGCGTCCCACTCGCTCACCCGCCCCGTGCGCCGGGTCGCCCGCACCGCGACGTCGCGAGCGAACAGCTCGATGACGGCCGTGACCGAGTCGGGCGTCGCCAATCCCGGCCAGACGTGATCCGTCGCGGCTATCGGGCCGAGACCCGGAGTCGCCGACTCGAACGCCTCCACCGCACGGAACGCGTATCGGTCGGCCGTCGCGGTGCGCTGTGTCCGGACGTACTCGCTCGTGGCGACGACGAGCACCCACGTCTCGGTGAGGTGGTCCCCCGCCTCGCGGGCGACCACGGCGGCGCGGTCGAAGTCGGCGCGGCGCTCCGCGTCGTCGGGGTCCTCGCGCTCGATCTTCCAGTGCCGGCCCACGAGACCGAGGACCGTGTCGAGCGGTCCGCGGGTGGTCCGCAGCAGCTCGGAGGCCGCCTCCCGGACGACCGTCGAGGCGGGTCGCGCCGGCGGCAGGCCGACGTCGTCCGTCGAGGCCGCCCGGACGATGGTCGACGCCGAGAGGCAGATCGTGGCGAGGCGCGAGGCCCGGTCGGTGTCTCCGATCGACAGCGCGAGGGTGTCCTCGAGGTAGGCGACCCAGGCGTCCGTCTCGGCGGTCTCCGGCGTCTCGGTGGTCTGTGGCAAGCGGGCCCCTCTTCCTCGGCATCGGGTCATCCGATCGTGGCGGCGGCACCCGAGCACCGCAAGAGCGGTAGTACCCGGATCCGAACCCCGGGTCGGGACCGGTGGGCGAGGAGAGCGGGCCAGGACGTCCCGCCGCCCCACCGTTCGGAGGATCCCGTGTTCAGCATCCGCACCACCCCGATCACTGTCGGCGCAGAGGAGTTCCGCTTCACCGCCGAGATGCCGTCGACACAGCTGACGCTGTGGCGTCGCAGCCGTGTGCGCTGGACGGGTCGGGTCGACCGCATCCGGCAGCGGCAGGTCGGCGACGCCGAGCCCACTCACTACCTGCTCATGCTGCACGCCGCCATCCGCCGCTTCGACGACGACCTGTCGCTGAAGTCGGACGCGGTTCTCACCGCCCTCGACGTCAGACTCGCCGCTCTCCAGTCGGAGGCGCACCCCGAGGCCGGCGCGCTGCAGGACGAGCCGTCCGAGCACGAGCTGGCTCAGCTCGAGGGCCGCCGGCGCCAGGAGTGGGCGGCGCAGGTGAGGGCGTCCCGCCGAGCGAACGCCGAGCGGGCGACGGCACTCGGACGCGCGAGCGCGGCGAGGGCCGAGCGCGACCGCCTGTCGGCGCTCCGGGCGGGCCTGCTCGCCGAGGTCGCGACGGCTCGGCGCCTCTGCGCCGACGCGTACGAGGCGTACGCGGCTCTCTACACCAAGTCGCGCTCGGGCGTGCTCGGCCGACGCCCGTCGGCCGCGCCGAGCATCCCGCGCTACCGATCGGCACCGGAGGCGCCCACCACCCGTTCCGGAGCGCATCCGGTCGCGCAGGTGGACGAGCGCGGGACCGGCGACACCGGCACCGCGCTCTCCGACCGCGCCGCCGGGTGATCGGGACCGGTACGCGACGCACGGGGTCGGCGCACCGACGGCCCGACCCCGCCCACCCCACGAGAGGAACGACAGCATCATGAAGCTCTTCCCCCGCCGCCCCGCCCCGAGCGCGGAGCCCGAGCGGTTCGTGCCCGACACGCGCCCGATCCACACCGCGCGCGTGCCCGACTTCGAGCCGACGGTCGACACCGGCACTCTCGTTCGCCGCGCCCAGCAGAGCGCGGTCAACGAGGTGCACGGATCGTCGCAGGCCCCCGAGCAGGTGCTCGCGGGCCAGGGTCCGCTGCTGAACGACTCCACCGTCGACGCCGAGACGCGGCTGCGCTCGGTCGAGTCGGTGAAGCGCCGCACCGACGAGCGGCGGCAGGGTCTCGTGCACATCCTCGATGCGATCGGCGGGCTCCTCACCGCCCCCGTCGGTGCGGCGACGGGGGGCCTCGACCGCCTGCGCGAGCGCGAGACCGTCCTCACGGATCGCCTCGGCGCCGCCCGGGACGACGCCGAGAAGTGGGCCGAGGTGCTCGAGGGCACCCGCGAGGACGATGACGGAGCGATCAGGACGGGATCCCCGATCGCCGCGACGGCCAGCGACCATCGCCGCGTGCTGCTGCGGCTGGCGATCATCGACGCCGCCGTGGTGCTGGGGGTGGCCTCGATCGAGTTCGCCGCGGCGAGCGACTCGCTCGACCAGATCCTGCGCCCCGAGAATCCGTGGATCCCGGTGCTGTTCGCCGGCGCCGTCGTCGTCGCGTTGACCGTTCTGCCCCATCAGGTGGGCCGCGCGATCGCCGACCTCGCTGCGCTCCGGCGCGCGAAGCGTCCCGCGCCCCGCGATGAGGCGTCCACCGCGGCCGCGACGCCTCCGGCTGCCGAGCTGCTGCGCCGCGGCCGGGCGCTCGCCACCCGCTCGGTTCTCACGGTGGTGCTCGGAGGAGCGACCTGGCTGAGCGCCGGCGTGCTGCTGGGCACCCTCCGCGGGGCCGCCGAGGCGGCGCACGCGCTCAGCGAGTACGACCGCGCCCAGCAGGAGCTGCTCGCCGTCACCGGCAGCGGCAGCGTCGCCGAGGGCAGCCTGCCGTTCATCGTCGAGTACCAGGGCCTGACGACAGCGATGTGGGTGTTCTTCCTCCTGGGGATGGGCATGACCGTGCTGGTGATGAGCCTCCGCCACAATCCGGCCCGCGAGCGCGAGCTGCACGCCCGGGTGGCGGTGGAGGTGCTCGAGACCGACCTCGCCGACGTGAAGGAGCGGGCGGGGGCCGTGGAGCGGCAGATCGACTACCAGATCTCGGACATCGGGATCACCGACGGCATCTGGGCGATCGAGCCGACGAAGCTCGCCGCGCAGGCCGACGTGATCAAGGCCGAGTACTCCCAGGAGCTCGCCCTCGCGCACGGGACCCCCGAGATGACGGGCGCGGTGGAGGTGCGGGTCGAGGAGACCCGCCCGGCACCCACCGCGGTGTGGGTCCCCGAGCGGGAATCGGACGACCTCGGTTCGCTCGACCTGCCGGACTGGGCGACGTCGTGGAGGCGGGAGCCCGCCTCCGGGAGCGCCACCGAGCCGCTGCACCTCGTGGTCCCCGGCGCCGCGGCGAGCCCCGAGGCGGCACGCGGCCAGGGCGATGACGACGCGGCGGCGGCTCGATGAACCGCCTGCTGCGCTGGATGTTCGTGCGCTCCCGAGTCGACGAGCGCGACCACGGCGCCTGCGCCTGGTGCTCGTCGCCCCTGCAGCTGTGCCCGTCGTGCCTCGGCGGCTGGCGCGGCCGCCGCTGCGACTGCGGCACCGGCCTCGTGTGCCCGCAGCACGCGAAGCGCTGGATGTGACCCTCCCGATCGGGACCGGTACTCGCGCTGAGGGGGCGGCGACCCGACCGCCCCTCAGCCCCCCTCACAGGAAGAAGGACACCACCATGATCGCCACCACCCCCACTCGCGCGAGCCGCCGTGCCCGCGCCCGCCGTGCCCGCGCCCGCCTGGCACTGCTCGCCGCCGCAGCACTGGGAGCGTCCGTGCTCGCGGGCTGCGTCCCGGTCGAGAGCACGGGCGGCGACGAGGTCGTGATCATCGCCGGCACCCGCGCGAACTCGCCGGCCGTCTCGACCGGCATGGTCCTCGAGGCGCTCGACCGGATCGACGCGGTCGGCGACCGGCTGGTCGTCATCGGCGTCGAGGGGTCGCCCCGCGTGCTCTTCGATCTGACCCTCGACGAGCTGCCCGCGAACGGCCGCTCCCGCTCCGACCGGCTCGACCAGGTGAAGAACACGGCAGCGGCGGCGACGATCGCGGCTCACCCGGAGTCGGCGGAGGCCGACCTCACGGAGGCGATCGCGCTCGGGTCCACGCCCTTCTCCTCCGACGCGCGGTCGCGGACGATGGTGATCCTCGACAGCATGCTGCAGACCGCGGGGAGCCTCGCCATGCTGGACGGCGCCCTGTTCAGCGAGCCCGCCGACAGGATCGCCGCCCTCGAGGAGGCCGGCGGAGTGCCCGACCTCGAGGGCGTGACGGTGTCGGCTCCGAGACTGGGAGTGGTGGTGAGTCCGCAGGGCGAGCTGACCAGCACGGCGCGCGCGGCGCTGCAGTCGCAGTGGCAGGCGTTCTTCGAGGCGTCGGGCGCCGAGGTCGACTGGAGCAGCGACTCGCTGGTCGCTCAGCCCCAGCCGACCGCCGATCTGCCCGCCGTCACTCCGATCGACGTCTCGCGCCCGCCGGTGGTGGTGGCCGGGGACTGCCGCCGCGTCCTCCCCGACGCCGCCATCGGCTACCGGAGCGACTCGGCCGAGTTCGTCGACGAGGCGTCGGCGCTGGCGACCATCGCCGAGATCGCGCAGGCCCTCGCCGGCTGCGAGGGCGAGGTGCTGGTCGAGGCGTCGACGAGCTCCGTCGGCGACGACACCGTCAACGTGCCCCTCTCGGAGGAGCGCGGCCTCGCAGCGGCCCTGCCCCTCGCCGCGGCCCTCGGAATCGACGTGTCGGCCGTGCGCATCGTGGGCTACGGATCCTCGTGGCCGTGCCGCGTCTCCGACCGCGACGCCGAGGGTCGGCTGATCGAGCAGGCCGCGGCGCAGAACCGGACGGTCGTCGTCTCGCGGGGTGTCGCCTCCGGCACCTGCCCGTGACGGGAGCGCAGCGGGTCTCGACGGGGACCACGCGGGCGACGGGGTGTGCCGCTAGATTGACACCAGTCGACCACTACTTCGTCGGGATCACCGCTGTGCTGCTCACGTCCGTCCTTGCCGAGGTCTGGCCCCATTCGGCGCCCGAGGTGCTGCAGCTGCGCGCGTTCACCGGGTCCCTGGGGCAGCCGACGAAGAGCGCTCGGGAGTACCTGCTGCCGCCGGTGCTCGCGGGTGTGCTGAGCAAGACCGCGCTCAGCTCGCCGAGGACCGTGCTGTCGGACGACGCCGCCGAGCAGGTGCGTGCGCTCCTGGTCGAGGGGCGCGCCTCCCTCCGGGCGGCGGCGGTCTGGTGGGCGGCCCTGATCGAGGCCAACAGGCTCGAGCGCGTGATCCGCGACGATGCGGCCGCCGTCACCGCTCCGACTGCTGTCGCGCTGGCCGAGGAGCTTCCCGAGCCCTGGACGCTGGAGCCCGCGGCTCTGGCCCGGCGGGCGTCGGAGGCGCTGTCGATCAGAGGTCGGGCGCTGGCGCGGCACGGCATCCGGAGCACCGACCTCGCTCGCGCCGTGAGGGATCACGCCCAGGAGCTGACGATGCTCCTCGAGGAGGCGTGGGCCGGCGGATCCGTCGACGGCCTCCCCGCGGGGTGGGTGGAGGAGGGCGGCGCAGTCCGCGAGGCGACCTCCGCCGAGAGGGATGCGCGCGCACGCGACGACGCGGGGTGGCGAGCCGCGCTGGAGAGGTTCGTGAACCAGTGCACCCTCGCCGTCGAGGACGGAACCGACCGCGTGGTCACGGTGGTGTCGGACGCGGGCGAGCAGCGTTGGCGGGCTCTCGTCGCGGCGGCCGATTCCCGGCAGTGGTCCCCGGCCGCGAGCCTGTCGCTGACCGGCGGATCCGCGCCGGTCCGGCCGGCGCTCACCGGAGCGCTTCCGGGAGTCGCGGGCAGGGCGGGCGACGACCTGCGCGCCACGCCCGCGTACCCGCTCGACGCGAGCATCCACTCCCGGCTCTTCCGCGTCGTCAAGGACAACGACGCGAGGTTCCCGCCCGAGCTCACGGCCGAGGACGCCTTCCGCAGGGTGATCGGGGCGTCGACGCGCGTCTACGGCCTTCCGGAGTCGTGGTCCCGCGCGATGCTCGCCACGGGCATGTCCGCGATGTCGGGCGCCACCTGGGACGACGGCGGCGGGACGCTGGTGACGGCCTCGGAGGCGGCGGACCCCGCTGATCGGCTCGTCGGCGGCTATCGGCAGATGGTGGTGTCGTGGCGCGCGGTGGTGTCGCGGGCGTTCAGCACCTACGGCGATCAGGTGCGCAACCCGATCGTGCGCGCCTACCTCCGCGATGCCGGGCCCTACTACGCGGGCCGCCTGTGGACCCACGTGCTGCGGCTCGGCCTGACCTCGTCCACTCCGCCGACCGGCGAGGTCGCGTGGTCCCGCATCCACGCCGCCTTCGTCTCGACGAAGAAGCGCACCGACGACGTTCTCAAGCAGGCCGTGAACCTGGTGGGCGTCACCGGAGGCGCCCCGGGCGGCCCACCGGACGGCTCGGGCCCGGGCGGTGACGGCTACCCGTCGACGGCGACGGCGGACGACCCGGCACGGCTCCCCGCCGGCCCTCGTCCCGACCTGCCGATCGTCTCGGCGACGGCCGAGACCCTCGGTGTCGCCCGCGAGACGGTCGGCGACGACGAGGTCGACCGGTTCGTGCTGGTGGTGGGGGCGCCGACGCCCGACGCGGCGGCGCGAGCCGGCGCAGCGGAGCGGTGGGCGGCGTGGTCGCTCGAGGCGGAGCGGGCGGGGTTCCCGACCGTGCCCTTCGAGCTGGCAGCACTGCAGATACGCACGGCGATGGGCCGCGACACACCCCCAGGAATCGGGATCGGATCATGACAGAACTGCTCATCAGCCGTGACGGCGACCTGGTGGTCGTCGCCCCCGTCGGCTTCCCCGCCTCGCTCGAGCGCCGCCACACGCTCGTCGCCCTGAGCGGCGGGCACGTCGCCTTCGCGGTCGACGAGCCCGAACCCGACCTGCGCGCCGTGATCCACGACCTCGACGCGGCGATGTGGTGGCTCCCGCTCGTTCTCGGCGCCGAAGTGGCCGAATCCGCGGCGACGGCCGGCTCCGAACCGATCACCCGATCCCCGGAGGAGGCGGCTCACCCGCTGCGCGCGACCCTGCTCCGCCTCGGTCTCGCTCTGTGGCTGCGCCGCTGGTGGCCCACCCGCACCGACACCATCCCGAAGCTGCCCGCCTGGCTGCTCGACGTCGAGGCCGGCGATGTGGCGTTCGACTGCGAGGTGGCACTGGGTGACGACGACGCGCTCGCCCGTCTCCTGCTCGAGCCCCAGGTGGCGCCGCTGGGGGCGCTGCGCCTCCGGCACCAGTCGCTGCTGGGCGGCAGGCCGCTGCTCGTCTACGCCGACTCGATCCTGCAGCGGGCGGCGCACGCACTCCTCGAGAGCGGCGACCCCGACTCCGACGGCTACGCCGAGCTGGCCGAGGCCGAAGCCCGCGCCGGTCGCGAGGACGAGCTGGTGGCGCGCGAGCTCGACGATCTCGACCTCGAGCTGCTCACGATCCCGGTGGACGAGCGCGCGATGCGGGCCTCCTCCGGCTCCTCCGCCGACCGCTTCGGGTCTGCGGGCGGTGCAGATCTCAGCGGCTCGGCGTCGGTGGATCCGCTGGCGGTGCCGCCCCGGGTCGTCTCGGCGGAGGACGACGCCGTGCGCTGGCAGATCTTCGAGTTCGACGGCCGGCGGCAGTTCCGGGTCATGGTCGATGCCGACGCGGGAGCGGTCGAGCGGCGCCTCCCGCTGGGCGGCCTGTTCGCGCGCGTGGACTACGGCGACGGTCTGGTGGCGGGCGTCGCGCTGACCGCGGTGGCGGGCGGGTACGACGGCGAGACCGACCTCGACGCGACGGCTCGGCTGTCGGAGGTGCTGGTCACGGTCTACAGCGACGCGGTCGGGGCCGACGGATTCACGCCCCGCAGCGAGGCCGAGCGCAGTGCCGACCGGGCCGCGATCGCCGCCGTCGTCGACGCGCGGGTGGACCAGGCGCGTCGCGCGGTCTCGCGGGGAACCGTGCCCGAGGGCGCCTGGGCCGACCCCTTCCTCGCCGAGCTCCGGGCTGCGGGCCTCGACCTCGGCGACGAGCGATGACGGGCCTCTCCGAGCTCCTCCTCGACACCGAGAACATCTTCCGCGGCTTCCGCGCGACTCCTCCGGCGGAGGATCCGGAGCAGGAGGAGGGCGCCGAGCCGGAGGTGACGGAGGAGAGGCAGAAGCTCGCGCGGAGGCTCGCCCGCACCAGGGCCGACATCAGCTCGGTGCAGTCCCAGTTCTACGACCTCGACGAGGCCGATCACGTGCGCGGCGCGAGCGCTCGGCTGGCTCGCCTGCTGGCGGATCTGATCGACTGGACGGCTCTGACGACCGAGCTGCCCGTCGGGGCGGTCCGCAGCTACGGCAAGCCCGCCGACCAGGCGGTCCGGGCGCTCTACGCGGGTCTCGCGTCGGAGGAGGCGGACCGGCGGACGAGCTTCGCGCGCGCGCCGGCCCCCGAGATGTCGGTGTCGACCGTCCCCCCTGCCGAAGGAGCGGTGCTGCTGCTGTGGTCGGGCACCACGAAGGTGTTCCACGAGAACGTGTCCGAGGGGCCGGACGAGGGCGAGCTGGCCATGGTCGCCGGATTCCGCGCCCGCTCCGCGTCGGTGCCGTCCTTCGCCGTCGCGTGCGGCGACCGCAGGGGCCTGCGACTGATCGACGCCGAGCTGGCCGCGCGGCCGCGGGAGGTGTGGGTGGTGCTGCCGTCGTTCGCCGCCGATCTGGTGGAGCGGTTCGGAGTGGGGGCGGAGATCACCCGCGTCCCGCCGGAGCGCGCGATCACGCTGCCGCAGATCCTCCTCGACATCCGCCGCCATCGGCGGGTGGTGGTCGATGCGACGGACGAGCGCCTCGAACGCGTGCTGGCACGGGCCGCCGAGCGGCGCCGCGAGCGCGAGCGCACCCGCCAGGAGGCGCGGGACGCGACGACCCGCGGCCGGCGCATCGAGGAGCGCCTGGCCGCCCTCGACAGGGTGGACTGGGATGCGCTGGCCACCGGAGACCTCAGCTCCCCCCTCGGCGACCCGTGGCTGACGACCGCCGTCGACGTCTGGCTGCCGCGCGCGAGCGGTGACGAGGAACGCGCCCTCCTGACCTCCGGCCTGCTGGGTCGCGACCGCTCCCGCCAGCTGGTGACGACCTGCCTGCTCCTGCAGCTGACCACCGAGGTCGGCGCTCTGGCCGCGAGCGATCTCGGCGATCGGCCCCCCGCTGTCTTCTCGGCGTGGTCCACCGCCTGCCTCCTCCTCGACGGTCCGTCGACCGCACCGCGCTGACGGCCGTGTTCACCGACGGATTCGACGAGGGGCGCCTGGATCCCGAGCGCTGGGTCGACCACTACCTGCCGCAGTGGACCACTCCCGAGCGCTCCCGGGCCCGCTACGACCTCGACGGCGACGGTCTGCTCCTGCGCATCGACGCCGACCAGCCGGCCTGGCGCGACGAGGACGGCCCGATGCGCGTCTCGAACCTGCAGACCGGCTCCTTCTCCGGGCCGGTCGGCTCCGATCGGGGCACGCACCGCCACCTCCCCGGGCTGCGGGTGCGCACCGAGGTGCCGACCCGGCGGTGGTGGACTCCCCGCAGCGGCCGGGTCGAGGCGGTGCTCGAGGCGAGCCCTCACCCGGCGTGCATGCTCGCGATCTGGCTGGTCGGAGTCGAGGAGTCCGGTCCGGACGACTCCGGCGAGATCACCGTCGCCGAGCTGTTCGGCTCCCTCCGCGGCGAGCGCCGCTCGACCGTGCGCCTCGGAGTGAAGGCGGTCAACGATCCGCGGCTCCGCACCGACATCGTCGACCTCGATCTGCCGATCGACACCGCCGAGCCGCACCGCTACGCCGCCGAGTGGTCGGAGGCGGGCGTCGCCCTCTCCGTCGACGGCGCGCTCGTGCACACGGTCGAGCAGACCCTGGCCTACCCGCTGCAGTTGATGATCGACCTCTTCGAGTTCCCGGAGGCGGGCCCCCGCGATCCGGCCGCCTACCCGCGCACCGCCCGCGTCCGCAGCGTGCGCGGCGACTCCTGAGACGGCTCGCGCCCGCGCCCGGACGGCAGAGCGCTCGTCGGCCGTCCAGTCCGCGACGCGAAGACGACGAAGCCCCCGACCGGATCTCCGATTGGGGGCTTGTCCACTGCTGGTGCGCGAGGGGGGAGTTGAACCCCCACGCCCTTTCGGGCACACGGACCTGAACCGTGCGCGTCTGCCTATTCCGCCACTCGCGCTCACCACGGCACCGAAGCGCCGACGAGAAAGACTAGCACCCCGCGCCCGGCAGCCGCACCGCCGGCCTCTCCGCTCACCCCGTGCACGCTCGATGCGGCCGTGCACGCCGGATTCCGCACATCGGCGTGCACCGCGGCAGCGACGGTGCACCGCACCCCGCGCCGCACTCCGAAACCCCTCGGAGGAGCCCGCGTCCAGAGCATCCCAGTAACATGCCCGTAGCCGTGCGCGGCGCAGACCAGATCGGACTCGGCGAGGGGCGCACAGACACCCCGATCCGAGCGTGGCCGCCGAGAGGCGATGAACCGGAAGAAGACCGTGGGCATACTGGACAACTTCGAGAAGGGACTCGAGCGCGTCGTCAACGGCGCGTTCGCCAGGACCTTCAAGTCGGGGCTGCAGCCGGTCGAGCTCGCGTCGGCGCTCCGCAGGGAGCTCGACACCACCGCCGCGGTCGTCAGCCGCGACCGCATCCTGGTCCCCAACCGCCTCGCACTGCGCATGTCCGCCGCCGACCTCGACCGCATGGAGCGGCTCGGCTCGACGCTCATCGACGAGCTGACCACGGTGGCGACCGAGCACGCCAAGAAGCAGGGCTACCGCTTCTCCGGCCCCATCGAGATCTCCCTGGCCGCGGACGAGTCGCTGAGCGACGGGATGGTCGAGGTCGACTCCCGGAGCGTCAAGGGCACGGTCGCCTACTCGCCGGTGCTCGACATCGACGGCAAGCGCTACCCCCTCACGAAGGCCCGCACGGTCATCGGCCGGGGCAGCGACGCCGACATCACCATCGACGACTCCGGCACCTCCCGCAAGCACGTCGAGATCCTCTGGGACGGCACCCGCGCCCAGGTGCACGACCTCGGCTCGACCAACGGCTCCAAGCTCGACGGCAAGCCCGTCACCCAGGCTCCCCTCTCCCCCGAGCAGACCATCTCGATCGGCCGCACGCGGATCGTCTTCCGCGTCGTCCAGGGCTCCGCACCCGCGCGGGCCCCCCGCTCGTCGTCCGGTCCGGCCGGGCGCTCCTCCGACGGATTCTGGGACGACCGGCTATGAGCGAGCTCACCCTCTTCATCCTGCGCATCGCGTTCCTCGCGCTGCTCTGGTTCTTCGTGTTCGGCATCGTCTACGCGCTGCGCTCCGATCTCTTCGGGCAGCGGGTGCGCAAGCTGCCCGCGGGCGCCCAGCAGCCCGCCGGTCAGAACGACGCCCCGTTCGTCACGGCCGCGCAGCCCGTCGTCGCCCCCGCGCCGGCCGCCGCCGCGCAGCAGCCCGCCGCCCCCTCCGCCAGGCGCCCCCGCGAGACGCAGGCCGAGCGCACCGATTCGGGAGGCGTGGCCACCGTCCACACCGCTCACCGCCTCGTCATCACCTCGGGCCCGAAGCGCGGCACCGAGCTCGAGCTGAACGGCGAGCCCCTCACGATCGGCCGCTCCGCGGAGTCGGCGCTCGTGATCCGCGACGACTACACCTCGACGCACCACGCCCGCCTCCTGATCTGGAATGACGAGTGGATGATCCAGGATCTCGACTCGACCAACGGCACCTACCTCGACGGCCGGCGGGTCGGCGCGCCCACGAAGGTGCCGCTGAACACCCCCGTCAAGGTCGGCACGACCACCTTCGAACTGCGGCGGTCGTAGCGCGTGGCATCCACCCGGGAGAGCGCCGCGGAGTCGGGCGCCGTGCGTGAGAGCGCCGCCGTCTCGCACGTCGGGCGGATCCGCTCCAACAACCAGGACTCCGGCTATGCCGGGCGCCAGCTCTTCGTCGTCGCCGACGGCATGGGCGGTCATGCGGGAGGCGATGTCGCCTCCTCTATCGCGATCAAGCGCATCGCGGAGGCCGACCGCCGCTACGCCTCCACCTACGAGGCCGAGGACGAGCTCAAGCGCACCCTCCTCGCGGCGAACACCCTGCTCGCCGAGGCGGTCATCGATCACCCGGAGCTGACCGGCATGGGCACGACGGTCAGCGCGATCGTGCGGGTGGGCGAGTCGGTCGCGATCGCCCACATCGGCGACTCCCGCATCTACGTGCTGCGCGAGGGCAAGCTCGAGCAGGTCACCACCGACCACACCTTCGTGCAGCGCCTCGTCGACTCCGGGCGCATCACCGAGGAGGAGGCGATGACGCATCCGCGCCGCTCCGTCCTCATGCGGGTCCTCGGCGACGTGCACACCAACCCCGAGATCGACACGCTGACCCTCGAGACCGAGCCGGGCGACCGGTGGCTGATCTGCTCCGACGGACTCTCGGGAGTCGTGCCGCACGACGAGATCCTCAAGGAGCTCTCGCGGAGCGAGTCCGCGCAGCAGGTGGCCGACCGGCTCATCCGCGACAGCCTCTCGCACGGCGCACCCGACAACGTCACGGTCGTGATCCTCGACGTCCCGGGCGAGAACGACACCGCGCAGATGCTCGAGCCGAGCCCCGAGCCGGTGATGGTCGGCTCCGCGGCGGCCCCGACGCCCATCAGCACCGACGACTCGCAGAACCGGATCCGCATCCCGGGTCTCCGCCTGCACACCCGCGCCCCCGCGGCGCAGGGGCCGACCCACTTCGAGCCGGCCTCCGAGGACTACCTCGACGAGCTGATCGAGGAGGACCGCCGCCGCCATCTGCGCCGCCGGATCACCTGGCTGGTGGGGCTCTCGCTCGTGCTGATCGCCGGGTTCCTCGGCGTCCTGCTCGCCTACGACTGGACCCAGTCGCGCTTCTACGTCGGGACCGACGGCGACACCGTGATCATCTACCAGGGCATCCAGCAGTCGGTCGGCCCGCTCTCGCTCTCCTCGGTCAAGGAGGACACCGGCATCCCGGTCGACTCCCTCCGCGAGTACGACGTCGAGCAGCTCGAGCAGACGATCAGCGCCGACTCCTACGCCGGCGCGGTCGACATCGTCGAGCGCCTGACGGACGCGAACGGAGCACCGTGACCGCCACCGCCCCCCGACTCGAGACGCCGAAGCGAGAGCGCCCGCGCGTGCTCAAGCAGCGCCTGCGCAATCTCGAGCTGCTCCTCCTGCTCGGCGCGTGCCTGATCGACGCCTCCGCGATCCTCCTGGTGCAGCTCGGCGCTCTCGGCGCGATCGACACCACGCTCGTCTCGCTCGGCGCCGGACTGTCGGCGCTCGTGCTGGTCGTGCACGTGGTGCTGCGGTTCGCGGCTCCGGAGGCGGATCCCTTCCTCCTCCCCATCGCCACCGTCCTCAACGGCCTCGGCGTCGCCGAGATCTACCGCATCGACATCGCCGACGGCGCGACCGGCTGGGAGTCGGTCGCGGTGCGCCAGATCATCTGGAGCGCGCTGGCCGTCGTCGCGGCGATCGTGGTGCTGCTGGTCATCCGCAACCACCGGGTCCTCTTCCGCTACACCTACGTCGCCGGGTTCGCCGCGATCGTGCTGCTCCTGCTGCCGCTGCTCCCCTTCATCGGCAAGGAGGTCAGCGGGGCCCGCGTGTGGATCGGGATCGGCGACTTCTTCAGCTTCCAGCCCGGCGAGATCGCGAAGATCGCGCTCGCGGTGTTCTTCGCGGGCTACCTCGTCCGCAACCGCGACTCGCTCTCGATGGTCGGCACGACCTTCCTCAGGATGCGCTTCCCGCGGCTGCGCGACCTCGGCCCGATCCTCGTGGTCTGGGCCGTGTCGATGGCCGTGATCGTCTTCCAGCGCGACCTCGGCACCGCGCTGCTCTACTTCGGCCTGTTCCTGGTGATGCTCTACGTCGCCACGGGGCGCACGAGCTGGGTCCTGATCGGCGTCGGCCTGTTCCTCGGCGGTGCGATCATCGCGAGCCAGACGCTCGGCTACGTCGGCAACCGCTTCGCGAACTGGCTCGACGCGTTCAGCAGCGAGCGCTACAGCGCAGACCCCGGAGGCAGCTATCAGCTCGTGCAGGGTCTGTTCGGACTCGCGCACGGCGGCCTCCTCGGCACCGGTCTCGGTCAGGGCATGCCCGACATCACCCCGGTCCCCCAGTCCGACTACATCATCGCGAGCCTCGGCGAGGAGCTCGGCCTCGCGGGTCTCTTCGCGATCTTCGGCCTCTACCTCCTGCTCGTCTCGCGGGGCTTCCGCATCGGCTTCGCCGGTCAGGACGACTTCGGCCGTCTGCTGGGCGTCGGGCTCTCGTTCGTGATCGCCCTCCAGTGCTTCATCGTGATCGGAGGCGTCACCCGGGTCATCCCGCTCACCGGCCTGACGACGCCGTTCCTCGCCGCCGGCGGCTCGTCGCTGGTCGCGAACTGGATGATCGTCGCCGTCCTGCTCCGCCTGTCCGACACAGTGCGCAATCAGCCTCGTCTGGTGGTGTGATCCGTCGATGAATCCGGAACAGTCATGAACCGAGAACTGAAGCGCGTGAGCTTCGTCGTCCTGGCCATGTTCGTCGCCCTCTTCCTGTCGACGACCACCATCCAGGTGCTGCAGGCCGATGCGCTGTCCGTCGACGCGCGCAACACCCGCACGCTCTACGAGAGCTTCTCGACCGAGCGCGGTGCGATCCTGGTCGGCGGCGAGCCGATCGCCTCGTCGACGCCGTCCGACGACGTCTACAAGTTCCAGCGCCAGTACGCGAACGGCCCGCTCTACTCGGCGGTGACGGGCTACTTCACCCTCAACCAGGGCACGACCGGCATCGAGCGCTCGCTCAACGACTACCTCTCCGGCACCTCCGACTCGCAGTTCTTCGACGAGATCGACAACCTCGTGTCCGGCCAGGACCCGAAGGGCGCCTCCGTCGAGCTCTCGATCGACCCCGTCGCTCAGCAGGCCGCGTTCGACGCGCTCGGCGACTACACCGGCGCCGTCGTGGTGACCGAGCCGGCGACCGGCCGCATCCTCGCGATGGTCTCCAAGCCCACCTTCGATCCGACCTCGCTCGCCTCTCACGACACCGACGACGTGCTCGCGGCCTACCAGGCGCTGAACGACGACTCCTCGGAGCCGCTCGTGAACCGCGCCATCGGCGGATCCCTGAACCCGCCGGGCTCGGTCTTCAAGCTGGTCGTCGCCTCCGCCGCGCTCGAGTCGGGCCGCTTCACTCCCGAGTCGAGCTTCCCGAACCAGCAGGCCTACACCCTCCCCGGGACGAGCACGCAGGTGACGAACTCCGGAGGCGGGCTCTGCGGCTCCGGAGACACGGTCACGCTCGCGACGGCGGTCTCGCTCTCGTGCAACGTCCCGATGGCCGAGATGGGCGTCGAGCTGGGCGCCGACGCGATCCGCGGGCAGGCCGAGAAGTTCGGGTTCGACACCGAGATCGAGATCCCGATGTCGGTGGAGGCGAGCACCTACCCGCAGACGACGGACGACGCGCAGACGGCCCTCACGGCCTTCGGCCAGTACGAGGTCCGGGCGACCCCGCTGCAGATCGCGATGGTCTCGGCGGCCATCGCGAACGGCGGAGAGGTCATGCAGCCGAGTCTCGTCGACGTGATCCGCTCGCAGGATCTGAGCGTGCTGCAGCAGTTCGAGGAGAGGTCCCTCGGGCGGGCCGTCAGCCAGGAGACGGCGGACGCCGTGAAGGCCATGATGGTCGCCAGCGTCGAGGACGGCGCGGCGACGAATGCAACAATAGGGGGCGTCACCGTGGCCGGTAAGACCGGCACCGCCGAGAACGGCGGGGACGACCCCTACACCCTCTGGTTCACCGGATTCGCGCCTGCGGACGACCCGCAGTACGCCATCACCGTCCTCGTCGAGGACGGCGGGGGGCTCGGCCAGACCGGGTACGGCAATCTCCTCGCCGCACCCATCGGACAACAGGTACTAGAGGCGGTGCTGAACAAATGAGACCCACCACAGGGCTCACCTTCGGGGGACGTTACGAGCTGCAGTCCCGGATCGCCATCGGCGGCATGGGAGAGGTGTGGCAGGCGACCGATCTCGTGATCGGCCGCACCATCGCGATCAAGATCCTGAAGGACGAGTACCTCGGCGATCCGGGCTTCCTCGAGAGGTTCCGCGCCGAGGCGCGTCACGCAGCGCTCGTGAACCACGAGGGCATCGCCAACGTCTACGACTACGGCGAGGAGGACGGCTCGGCCTACCTCGTGATGGAGCTCGTCCCCGGCGAGGCGCTCTCGACCGTCCTCGAGCGCGAGCGGGTCCTCTCGACCGACAAGGTCCTCGACATCGTCGCGCAGACCGCGCTCGCCCTGCACGCCGCCCACGCCGCGGGTCTCGTGCACCGCGACGTCAAACCGGGCAACCTGCTGATCACGCCCGACGGCCGCGTCAAGATCACCGACTTCGGCATCGCGCGCATCGCCGACCAGGTGCCGCTGACGGCGACCGGTCAGGTCATGGGCACCGTCCAGTACCTCTCCCCGGAGCAGGCGAGCGGTCAGCCCGCGTCGCCCGCCACCGACATCTACTCGCTCGGCATCGTCGCCTACGAGTGCCTGGCCGGGCGCCGCCCGTTCACGGGCGAGTCGCAGGTCGCGATCGCCATGGCTCAGATCAACGACACGCCTCCGGAGCTGCCGGTCACGGTCGCCGAGCCCGTGCGGAACCTCGTCTACTCCTGCATCGCCAAGAAGCCGGCCGACCGGCCGGCGACCGCCGCGCACCTCGCCCGCGCCGCGCAGGCCCTGCGCTCCGGCGACGTCCGGGGCGCGGCCCTCGCCGTGCCCGCCGTGGCGGGGGATCTGCCGACGACGCAGGCCACCACCGTCCTGCCGTCCGCCCCCGGCTCGACGCAGGCCACCACCGTGCTCCCCTCGAACGCGACGACGGCCCTCGGCGTCGGCGCCCTGGTGGGAGTCGAGGACGCCCCGCTCGCGGCCGAGGAGCCGCGCAAGCGCAGCCCGTGGACCTGGCCGCTGCTCGCGCTGATCGTGATCCTCGCGGTCGTGATCGCCGGCACGATCTTCGCGCTGACGACCGGAGGCGGGACGCAGGCCGATCCCACGCCGAGCGTCACGCAGAGCCAGACTCCGAGCCCGACTCCCACACCGACCCCCACTCCCACGCCGACCCCCACCTCGAGCACCGAGGTCATCGACCGGGCCGCCTACGTCGGGCGCCCGTTCGACGAGGTGCAGGCCGAGCTCACCGAGCTCGGCATGGGCGTCTCGCGCGAGGACGGCTCGAGCGCCGCCTCCGCCGACCAGGTCGGGCTCGTCGAAGACGTCAATCCGACCGCCAACGTCGTCAAGGGCACCACCATCGTGGTGACCACCTACACCGAGGTCGCCGTCCCCGATGCGCCGAGCGCGGTCCCGACCGTGACGCCGGCCGCGTCGAGCGTCGCGACGGGAGCCGTCTTCAACGTGACCTGGAGCAACTACAACCAGTGCCCGAGCGGCACGTCGGTCACCGGGTACCGCACCACGGTCTCCGGAGAGGGCGCGGCGGTGACGAGCACCAACCCGTCGAACTCGACGACCGCCACGATCCAGGCGGGCCCGGAGGCGGGCACCATCGACGTCACCTACACCGTCATCTGCGGCGAGACGGAGTCGGCCGCCTCCCCGACCCTGACCGTCACGGTCGACGCCCCCGCCCCAACGCCGACCCCGTCCGCGACGAGGACGCCCACCTCGTCGAGCACCCCCGCCGAGTAGCCGCCGGCGCGACGCGGGAGGACCGCCGGCGTCGACGCCTCCTGGTCGAGCAGCCGCCGCAGGCGGCGTACCGAGACCGACCTCGCTGCGAACCCCGGCCACTCTCCCGCTTCTGCCCCCCGGCCGCGCCCGACGGGAAGTGCCGGGGGCCGAATGTACACTTGCCGTGGCTCCCCCGGGGGCCGTGCCACACGGGAAGTACAGGGGAGCGTGCGCGTGACGGATGAGGGTCGCCTGATCGCTGGACGGTATCAGGTCGGGCCCCGGCTCGGGCGCGGCGGCATGTCCGAGGTCTACCTCGGCACCGACACCCGCCTCGGGCGGACGGTCGCCATCAAGGAGCTGAAGCTCTCCCTCTCCTCCGACTCCGCGTTCCGGCTGCGGTTCCGGCAGGAGGCGCAGGCCGCGTCCCGCATGTCGCACCCGACCATCGTCCGCGTCTTCGACGCCGGCGAGGAGGTCTCCCTCGACGAGAACGGCGCAGAGAGCCGCCGTCCGTTCATCATCATGGAGCACATCGAGGGCCGCCTGCTCAAGGACGTCATCGCCGAGGGCCCGGTCGACGTCGACGAGGCCGTGCGCATCACCGAGGGGATCCTCACGGCCCTCGAGTACTCGCACCGAGCCGGAGTCGTGCACCGCGACATCAAGCCCGGCAACATCATGATCACCCCGTCGGGTCAGGTGAAGGTGATGGACTTCGGCATCGCGCGCGCCGTCTCCGACTCGGCCGCCACCGTCGCTCAGACCACGGCCATCCTCGGCACCGCCGCCTACTTCTCCCCCGAGCAGGCGAAGGGCGAGCAGGTCGACGCCCGCAGCGACCTCTACTCGGCGGGCATCGTCCTCTTCGAGCTCCTCACCGGGCGCGCGCCCTTCCGCGGCGACACCCCGGTGGCGGTCGCGTACCAGCACGTCAGCGAGACCCCGCCCGCGCCGAGCTCGATCAACCCCGCGGTGAGTCCCGGACTCGACGCCGTCGTCGCCCGGGCCCTCTCGAAGGACCGCTACGAGCGCTTCCAGGGCGCCGCCGAGTTCCGCGACGATCTGCGCGACGCGGCCGCCGGGCGCCTCCCCGACCACCGGCCGATCGACGAGCTGACGACCTCGCTCTTCGCGGCGCGCAGCCAGGGAGGCATGAACGACTCCGAGCTCGCCCTGAGGCAGCTCGCCGAGGACAACTCGATCGTGCGGACGCAGCGTCGGCCCCCCGTGCTGTGGATCTGGTCGTCGATCGTCGTCCTCGCGGTGATCGTCGCGGCCCTGGTGATCTGGGTCCTCACACTCCAGCCCACCACCACCCTCCCCTCGCAGTCACGGGAGGTGCCGACCCTGACCGGCACGAGCTACGACAGCGCTCAGGCGACCCTGACGGCACTCGATCTGGTGCCGAGCGAGCTCACCGAGTTCAGCGACACGGTGGCCGCCGGCGACGTGATCCGCACCGATCCGGGATCGGGCACGATCGTCGCGCCCGAGACGGTGATCCGCGTCTACGTCTCTCAGGGCGCCGAGCCCATCGCCGTTCCCGAGATCGCGGGCACGGCGCTCGGCGACGCCATCGCGGCGCTGACGGAGGCGGGCCTCGTCGAGGGCTCGCAGACCCGGCAGAACTCGCCGACCGTCGCCGCCGACGTCGTGCTCTCGAGCTCCCCCGCCGCCGGGCAGCAGGCCACGCCGGGCTCCGCGGTCGATCTCGTCGTCTCCTCGGGCAATGTCGCACTCCCCGATCTGGTCGGCCAGTCGCTGAGCAGCGCACTGGCGACCCTCGCCGGCGAGCAGCTGCAGCTCATCGGCGTCGAGGCTCCTGACGAGACCTGCGACTCGGTGCGGGCGAATCCGCCCATCACCACGCAGTCGCTTCCTCCGGGAGACGTCCCTCAGGGCTCCACGGTGACGCTCGGGTACTGCGCCGGCTGATCGATCACGTCTGCTGACCAACAAGGGCGACTGACCGGGCGGGGCGAGCGACCGGGCGGGGCGGCTGCCCCCGACGGGCGACTATGCGCGCCGGGCTCCGGCGAGCGGCTGCTCGAGCCGAACCAGGTTGTCCTGCCCGTCGCGCTCGACGGGAGCGCCGATCCTCCCGCGGATATCGCTCGGGGTCAGCCCCTCCCGGCGCTTCAGCGCACGGCGCAGGTGATCAGCGGAGGAGAAACCCGAGGCGCTCGCGATCGCCTCGAGCGGCACCTCCCGGGGCCGCCGGCGCAGCAGCTCGACGGCGCTCGCGACTCGCGAGCGCTCGATCTCGCTGGCGACCGTCGTGCCCGCGTCCTCGAACAGGCGCTGCAGCGATCGGGTCGACACGTTCACCGCGTCGGCGACGGCCTCCGGCGTGCAGCGGGGTGTTCGGTGGGTGCGGTCGATGACGGTGCGCGCCCTGCTGAGCGTCGCGGCTCGCACGCTGGTGGTCCCCGGCTGGGAGCCGACCGCGGCGAGGAACGCGCTGACCAGCAGCTGCTTGACCACGTGGGTGAAACCGCCGACCTCGGCCTCTCCGGGAAGCCCGGTGCCCGATTCGGCCGCCAGGGCGAACGCGGTGGTGAAGGCGAAGGCGGCGCGGGTGGATCGGGCGTCGGGATCGAGCGCGTACACGCCGGACTCGGTGTCGAAGCCGTAGCGGCGCATCTCGTCCGAGCGGAGCGAGATCTGCAGAACGGTCGCCGGAGTCGTCGACTCCGTCGTGAACGTCGTCATCCCCGGCTGGTACGAGATCGAGCCCGGTCGCAGCAGGACCGTCCGCTCGGGACCGACGAGGCGGATGAACCCCTCGACGACGAACGTGAAGTTGAGGACGGAGGCGTCGTCGGCACCCCACGTCCCGCGGAGCACCCGGAGGGGCGACATCGTCATGAGCGTCGCATTCATCCCGCCCGTGGCGAAGCCGGATCCGGAGATCCGCGGAAGAGTTCCGGGCTTCACGACGATCCGCGGACCGAGACTCTCGATCTCGCGAATTCCCGAATAGGACCAGGAAATCGGATCCACCATACGATCTCCCGACAGTGTCGTCATCGCGTGCAGCCCCCTGCTGACGCCCTCCGATTATGCATGGAAGGAGCGCCGCATTCTCCGTCGCGAGTCCGTCAAATCGCGACACCACCTTGGGGGGCTTCAGACCGAGACCGATCTGTGTGCGCCCCGTTCTCGCGGCGATCCGGCCCGCCGGGGGCGCCCTCCTAGCGCCTCGGTGGCGCAGACCGCATGCCGCTTGACGGGTATGCACCACCCCCGAGCGGGGCACAGGAGGCCGACAAGACTTTCGCACTCCTCGTCGTGAATAGCCGGGCGATATCTCTGACGACTTCTGCGCAAAGGCGATCGGAGAAGCAGGAATCGTGCTCGGACCCATCGAAGAGGGGGCCGATCCTGCGACTTCTCCGCCGCCGGCTTAGCCCGGCCGGACTTCGCCCAGCCAATTGCCGAGAAGACGGCGCCCGCCCTCCGTGAGCACCGACTCCGGGTGGAACTGCACCCCGACGATCGGCGCACGTCGATGCCGGACGCCCATCACCACGTCCTCCCCCGTCGTCGCGATGACCTCGAGCTCCTCGGGCAGCGACGCGCGATCGACCGCCAGCGAGTGGTAGCGCATCGCCTCGAAGCCGGAGGGGAGCCCCGCGAAGAGTCGATCGCCGTCGTGCAGCACCGGCGAGGTCCGACCGTGGAACAGCACCGGTGCCGTCGTCACGCGCCCACCGAGCGCGCGCGCGATCACCTGCTGGCCGAGGCACACCCCGAGCAGTGGCCTCCCGGTGTCGACCGCGCTCTGCACGAGGGCGAGCGAGGTCGTCGCCTCCTCCGGACGCCCCGGTCCCGGCGACAGGAGGACGCCGTCGCTCCGACCGGCACGTGCGATCGCCTCGCCGGCCGAGAGGTCGCCGCCCTCGACGAGCTGCACCTCGGCGCCCAGCTCCCTGAGATAGTCGACCAGGGTGAAGACGAAGCTGTCGTGGTGATCGACGACGAGGATGCGGGTCGTCGAGGACCCCCCGGTCCGGATCACTCCTGGACGGTGACGTTCTGATCGAAGACCAACGTCTGCACCCAGGGGAAGACCCACTCGACGAGAGCCGCCAGGACGGCCGCCACCAGCACGAGCACGAGAAGCAGCCGGACCCACCAGGGCCCGGGGAGGATGCGCCACAGTGCCGCGTACACGCTCAGCCCTCCTGCGCGAGCGATGCCGCGATCTCGGCGGGCGCTCCGGCCGAGCGGGGCTGCCACGACTCGAGTACCCCGTAGGCGATGATCCGCTCGGCGGTGGAGTAGAGCGGATTGCAGCTCGTGAGGGTGATCAGGCGGTCGGTCGGTGCGACGTCGGTCGTCCACGGCACCGGGTCGATGACCTGGACGTCGGAGGGCTGCACGTACTCGAGGTTGCGGAACCGGTAGGTGTACCAGCCGTCGGCCGTCTCGATGTAGATCGCATCGCCCAGCTGCAGCTCGTCGATGAGGTGCATGCCTCCCCCGTAGGCGCTGCGGTGCGCCGCGAGGGCGAAGTTGCCGATCTCGCCCGGCATCTGCGTGCCCGGGTAGTGGCCGATGCTGCCCTCGTCGAGGACCCCGGCCGCGTCGACGCCCTCGGCGATCGTCCTGACCCAGCCGTCTCCGTACCGGGGGATGTAGAGGTTGCCGAACGACGTGTCGATCGCCGCGACCGACGCGACGACGGGGTCTCCGTAGCCGGCGGGTGCCTCCCCCGCCGTCTCGGTCGGCTGGGGGGCCGGCACGGTCTCCGTGTCGCCCCAGCTCTGACGCAGCTCGGCCGCCTCCGAGGTCTGCTGACCGGCGATGACCGCGTCGTTCCACCACAGCTGCCAGCCGAGGAAGAGGAGGACGAGGACACCGGCCGTGATGAGCAGCTCGCCGACCACGCCGAAGAACGAGATCCGGCGTCGAGGGCGGGCCCGGCGTCGCGTCGTCCGGGGGCGCAGCTGTCCCGCCTCTGCCTGCTCCTCGGTCATGCGTCGAGTCTAAGCGCGCGTCGGATGCCGGCGGTCCGGCTCGATCGCGGTCTGTGGAGGGCTCTCCACAGGCCCCGACCAGGGCCTCGACTGCCGCGTCGACGCCTCGGCCCGGTACAGTGGAGGCCATGGCACGAGCGACGAAGAGCCCGAATCCCGAGCGCGACGACGCCCGAACGGGAGAGACCACTCCCAACCCGGTCTGGTTCAAGCCGGTGATGTTCGGCTTCATGCTGCTCGGGCTCGCCTGGATCATCGTCTTCTACGTCAGCCAGGGCCTCCTGCCGATCCCCGATCTCGGCAATCTCAACATCCTCATCGGTTTCGGGATCGCCTTCATCGGGTTCCTCATGACGACCCGCTGGCGCTGATCCCTTCTCTCTCGTGAACGACGCCCCGTCCGGCCCGCCGACGGGGCGTTCGTCGTCCGTCGCGCGACTGCGCGCGGCGGGCTGCGTCTTCGCGGAGGAGGAGGCCGAGCTCCTCGAGGAGGCGTCCGGGTCCGAGGGCGTGCTCGACTCGCTGCTGCGGCGTCGCGAGGCCGGAGAGCCGCTGGAGCAGATCCTCGGCTGGGTCGCCTTCCGCGGTCTGCGGATCCCCGTGGCTCCCGGAGTGTTCGTGCCGCGAGTGCGGACCGGGTTCGTCGTCGACACCGCCCTCCGCATGCTCGGCCGAGCAGACGCGACCGTTCTCGATCTGTGCTGCGGTGCGGGCGCGATCGCCCGCTCCCTCGCCGAGGAGCGGCCCGGTCTCCGCCTGATCGCCGCAGACCTCTCCCCCGTCGCCGTCGCCTGCGCGCGGCGCACGCTCGCCGGGATCGCGCCGGTCTTCGAGGGCGACCTGTTCGACGCCCTGCCCGCGTCGGAGCGCGGAGGCATCGACCTCGTGGTGGTGAACGCGCCCTACGTGCCGACCGCGGCCATCGCCCTCATGCCTCCCGAGGCACGCCTCCACGAGCCAGCCCTCTCGCTCGACGGGGGGACCGACGGCCTCGACCTGCACCGGAGGATCGCACGCGAGGCTCCCGAGTGGCTCGCGGAGTCGGGTGGGGTCGTCATCGAGACGAGTCGCGTCCAGTCCGGAGCGACGGCCGGGGCGTTCACCGAGGCGGGTCTCGCGACGGAGATCCTCACCGACGACGACCTCGATGCGACGGTCGTCGTGGCGACCCGCCGGCGAACTACACGCCTGTAATTATCCCCAGCTGTGGAAACTCCTGTGGAGAAGTACCTCGGGCGCCCGTTCGGGAGCCGTAGCGGCCCGATTCCCGTTCCGACGCGGGACGTCGAGCCGTCGGGCGGCTCGGGAGGGCTGTCCTGGGAATTACAGGACCGTAGTTCTCCCCAGTGTTAACAACACTGTGGATAACTCCGTCCCCACCCCGACGCGAGGGTGTGCAGAACGCGGTGGCCGAGTCGTGAGGTCGTAACCGTCGAGACCGGTTATCCCAGGGGAGACCCGCCTCGCGCTCGCTCCCGAACGCCGAACGCGTCAGGCTAGGACGTACGCCGCCGCGGTGATCGCCACGAGACCGGCACCGATCGACGCCACCAGGAGGTTCTGGGTCCTCCGCTGAGCGCGCTGACGGGTCCGCGTGTAGACGAGCCCGATGAGGGCGCCGGCGACGAGCCCGCCCACATGCGCCTGCCATGCCACGTTCATCCCGGGGAGGAAGCCGATCACCAGGTTCAGTCCGACCAGCACCAGCAGCTGCGACGCCTGACCGCCGAGGTGCCTCAGGATCACCAGGTAGGCGCCCATCAGGCCGAAGATCGCTCCGGAGGCGCCGAGCACCGGGGTGAGCGGGTTCGAGAGCAGCAGCACGCCGACGGAACCGGCGAAGCCGCTCAGCAGGAACAGCGCCAGGTAGCGGCCGCGGCCGAGCATCCGCTCGAGCGCCATGCCGAACACCCACAGCGTGTACATGTTCAGCACCAGGTGGAACGGGACGACGAAGAACAGCGATGTGCTGTGCAGGAAGACCGAGGTGAGCATCCGCCACGGCTCGAAGTCGGCTCCGAAGCCCGGGAGCGTGTACGCGGGTGCATAGAGGAGGGAGTTGATCACCGGCCCACCGACGAACGGCAGGACCTCGAGGATCCAGACGAAGACGCAGAGCGCGATGATCGCGTAGGTCACGGTGGGCTGATCGGCCCGGGTCATGCTCCGCAGGCGCACCATCAACGGGCCGCGGGTGCGCGGAGCCTGGCTGCGCTGCTGCGCCATGTCGTCGGGGCAGATGACGCCGACCGGCGCAGCGGTCTGGCACTCGCCGCAGATGGTGCGGCCGCACCGCTGGCAGCGCACGAAGCTCTGCCGATCGGGATGGCGGTAGCACGTCGTGGTGCTGCTCGGCGGAACCTGGGTCACTGACGCGCCTCCGGGGAGAACGAGGGCCGGGCCCGAACGGACCCGGCCCTCGAGAGGATGGTGGATGAGGCGATCAGACCTCGGTGATCTCGACGCTCTCGATGACGACGTCGTCGAGCGGCTTGTCGCGACCATCGGTCGGAACGGAGGACAGCGACTGGACCAGCTTCTTCGACTCCTCGTCGGCGACCGCACCGAAGATGGTGTGCTTGCCCTGGAGCCACGTCGTCGGCGCGACCGTGATGAAGAACTGCGAGCCGTTGGTGCCGCGCCCCGCCTGCTTGCCGGCGTTCGCCATCGCGAGGATGTAGGGCTCGGTGAAGTCGAGCTCGGGGTTGATCTCGTCGTCGAACTGGAAGCCCGGGCCGCCGATGCCCTGACCGAGCGGGTCGCCGCCCTGGAGCATGAAGTCGGGGATGATCCGGTGGAAGACCGTGCCGTTGTAGAGCGGCTCCTTGGTCTTGGCGCCGGTCGCCGGGTGGGTCCACTCGATGTCGCCGGTCGCGAGACCGACGAAGTTGCGGACCGTCTTGGGAGCGTGATTCCCGTAGAGGTTGACGACGATGTCGCCCTTGTTGGTGTGGAACGTCGCGACTGCGGTGTGCAAAGGCATGGGCACATTCTCGCATGGCGCGTATGTAGAGCTCCGCAACGCACGGTGTCAATGCGCTGGGTGCGCGATGCGGACGCCGATCGATGAGTGGCAGTATGTAGGCGTTCGCTGCTCGTAGCCGATGGAGGACCAAGTGGGTCTGTCACGTAAGCACAAGAAGGATCTCAAGCGTCTCCGCAAGAACGCCGAGGCGGTCTGGAGCGAGCAGCAGGAAGTGCTGGCGCACGCCGCTTCCGTTCTCGAGCAGAGCCGTCGTCACGCCACGACCTACGCGAAGAAGGAGGTCGTGCCCCTCGTCAAGGACACGTACCAGTCCCGCGTGAAGCCGGTCTACGACACCGGTGTCTCGGCGGTCGAGGGAACGTACTCCTCGGCCCGCGACGCCTACAAGCACCGGATCCTCCCGACCTTCGCCGCCGTCGGAGGCACTGCCGCCGCGGCGTTCGAGGCTGCGAAGGACTCGAAGAACCGCGCGAAGCTCGCCGAGATCTCCAAGGCGCGCTGGGAGGAGCTCACCACTCCCCCGAAGAAGAAGTCGAACGTCGGCACCGTCTTCGCCATCGGCGCCGCACTCGTCGCCGTCGGCGGCATCGGCTACGCCGTCTGGCAGACGTTCCGCGCCGACGACGAGCTGTGGGTCGCCGAGGACGAGCCGGCGAGCGCTGCCGAGAGCCCGGCGTCGACCGCCTCCTGAGGCTCGGCACCTCTCGAATCTCCGACGGAAGGGCCGGATCCTGCATCGCGGGGTCCGGCCCTGACGCATGTCCGGAGGGTCCCCGTTCCGGGGTTAGGCTGTCGCGGTGGACATCCGGGTAGCCGCCTACGGCGTGATCATCGACGGCGATCGCATGCTGCTCGCGCATTGGAGCCAGGGGCCGTGGGAGGCGTGGACGCTCCCGGGCGGAGGCATCGACGAGGGCGAGTCGCCGGCTGACGCCGCGGTCCGCGAGATCTTCGAGGAGACCGGCTTCCACGCCGAGCTGGAGGCGCTGATCGGCGTCGACTCCCATGTCATCCCGGCGCATCGCCGCAGCGTGCCCGAGGCCGGTCCCCTGCACGCCATCCGGGTCGTCTACCGCGCCCGGATCGTCGGAGGCGAGCTCACCCACGAGGTCGACGGCTCGACCGACGCCGCCGCCTGGTTCCCTCTCGCAGAGGTCGAGGCCCTCGAGCGGGTCGAGCTGGTCGATGTCGCTCTCGGCATGAACGAGGCCTGGCTGCTGCGCTGAGGCCGTGGGGAATCGAGGGGGCGCCGCGAGCGTTCTCCCTCGTGTGATCGTCGAGCTCTACACCTCCGCCTTCTGCGGCGCCTGCCACGCCGCACGCTCGGTCCTCGAGCGGGCCGCCGAGCTGGTGCCCGCCGCCGAGATCCGGGAGTTCGACGTCGCGTTCGAGTCGAGCCGCGCCGAGACGGCCGGCATCCGCTCCACTCCCACCGTCATCGTGCGAGGTTCGGCGGGCGAGCCGGTGTTCCGGGCGGAGGGGGCGCCCTCGCTCCCCCAGGCCCTCTCCGCTCTGGCCCTGGCCCTGCCCGTGGTCGCTGCCGCGCCGTAGGGTGACCCCGGGAGGTCTCATGCGGCATCGCCACCGACAGGTGAGCGCGTCCCTCGTGCTCGCTGCAGCGGCCGCGGTGGCCCTCGCGGGCTGCGCCTCGGAGCCGGTCTCGACCGCGACCGTCGGGTTGGGGCGCGGTGGTCAGTACGCGCGCGTGCTCGGGGTCGTCGTCGTCTGCTCCGGGATCGTCGACGGCCTCGACCTCTCGGCCGACGACCAGGCGCCGCTGAGCATCGGGGACGGCCAACGGCGGATCACGCGGTGGGTCTCCCCCGACGCGGTCAGCGAGCTCGGCGCCACCGACCTCACCGGCAGTACCATCTGGCCGGCGGAGCGCGAGATCGAGCGCTTCGCCCTCGGTGTCGACTACTCGCTCGGTGCCTACGCGGAGGACCGCTCGGTCGTGGCGAGGCCCGTCGTCTTCACGGCGGAGCAGTTCGACACGCTCTCGGTCGGGGAGATCATCATCGGCGACGTCCGCGACGGCACCTCGCAGACCATCTCGGTCGAGAGCTTCCTCGGCCGCGCCTGCGCGGACGCCTGAAGCCGGTGCGGCGCTCCGGTGGATCTCGACACGCCCGCTGCGCGGCTACTCGCGACGACGGTCCGCTGCGAGGACCATCACTCAGAAGCCACTGCCGTGCGGTGACGACACCTGTGGAGCCTGGGAGAATCGAACTCCCGACATCCTGCTTGCAAAGCAGGCGCTCTACCAACTGAGCTAAGGCCCCGTGATCGGCGAGCCGATCAGGAGGGATCCACCGCCGGATGAAGGCGGAGGCGAGAATCGCGTGCCAGCGATTCTCGGCAGCCGACGCGACCCGCTCCGTGGAACGGGCCGCTCCGACAAGCCGACTGCGGAGAGCCGCGCTAGGAGCGGCTCTCGCAATGGGCACCGTGGGGGTACCAGGACTTGAACCTGGGACCTCTTCATTATCAGTGAAGCGCTCTAACCGCCTGAGCTATACCCCCGAAATGGCCAGATGAGACTCTACCCGACGCCGGGTCAGAATCCCAATCGGCCGCTCCGCGACCCTACTGGTTGGTGAAGCCGACCAGGAGGCCGCCGGTGATCTTGACGCTGAGGTTGTAGAGCAGCGCCACGATCGCACCGAGGGCGGTGGTCACGATCGTGTTCAGCACCGCGACGACGACCGCGAAGCCCATGATCTGGGGCAGCGAGATGATCGTGTTGAGGTCGAACGCCTCCGCACCCGCGATGTCCTGGACCAGTCCGTTGACCTCGTCGAACACGCCCGTCTGCGCGAGGACGGTGTAGACGAGGTAGGTGACGACGATCGTGATGATCGCGAGCGTGAGCCCGAGCAGGAACGAGAGCTTCACGGACGACCAGAAGTCGACGTAGACGAGCTTGAGTCTGACCTGCTTGGCCGCCGGGCTCTTTGCGGACTTCTTGGCGAGCTTCTCGGCGACGGTGCTACTCATCTACGGACCCCTCCTCCTCCGACACCGGGTCGGAGTCACCGGACGCCACTGCGGCGTCGGGATCCTCGTCCTGGGCGTCGAGATTGCGTTCGGTGTTCTTGGCGAGTGCGATGATGCGGTCGTCCTCTGCGAATCGTGCGAAGACGACTCCCATGGTGTCGCGACCCTTGGCCGGTACCTCGGCCACGGCAGAGCGTACCACCTTGCCACTCGCGAGGACGACGAGCACCTCGTCGTCCTCTCCGGTGATGATCGCGCCGACGAGATCGCCCCGCTTGTCCTCGAGCTTGGCCACCTTGATGCCCAGGCCACCGCGCCCCTGGAGGCGGTACTGGTCGACCGCGGTGCGCTTCGCGTAGCCGCCCTCGGTGACGATGAACACGTAGCCCTCGTCGCTGACGACGTTCGCGTCGAGCAGGTGGTCGTCGCCTCGGAACGACATGCCCATGACTCCGGAGGTGGAGCGGCCCATCGGACGCAGGGCCGAGTCGGACGCCGTGAAGCGGATCGACATGCCCTTGCGCGAGACGAGCAGCACGTCGCTGTCCTCCTCGACCAGCAGTGCCGAGACGAGCTCGTCGCCCTCGCGCAGCTTGATCGCGATGATGCCGCCCGAGCGGTTCGTGTCGTACTCGGAGAGAGCGGTCTTCTTGACGAGGCCGTCACGCGTCGCGAGGACGAGGTAGCGCGCCGCTTCGTAGTCGCGGATGTCGAGGATCTGCGCGATCTGCTCCCCCGGCTCGAGCGCGAGCAGATTGGCGATGTGCTGGCCCTTGGCGTCGCGGCCGGCCTCCTGCAGCTCGTAGGTCTTGGCGCGGTAGACGCGACCCGTGTTCGTGAAGAACAGCAGCCAGTGGTGGGTGGTGGTGACGAAGAAGTGCTCGACGATGTCGTCGGCCTTCAGCTGCGCCCCGCGCACCCCGCGTCCGCCCCGGTGCTGGGCTCGGTAGGAGTCGCTGCGGGTGCGCTTGAGGTAGCCGCCGCGGGTGACGGTGACGACCATCTCCTCCTCGGGGATCAGGTCCTCGACGCTCATGTCGCCGTCGAAGCCGAAGAGGATCTCGGTGCGCCGGTCGTCTCCGAAGCGGTCGACGATCTCGTCGAGCTCGTCCGAGATGATCGTGCGCTGACGCTCGGGGCTCGCGAGGATCGACTTGTAGTCCTCGATCTCGGCCTGGATGCGGTCGTGCTCGTCGGTGATCTTCTGGCGCTCGAGCGCGGCGAGGCGGCGCAGCTGCATGTCGAGGATCGCGCGCGACTGCACCTCGTCGATGTCGAGGAGCTCCATCAGGCCGTCGCGCGCCTCCTCGACGGTGGGGGAGCGCCGGATGAGGGCGATGACCTCGTCGAGCGCGTCGAGCGCCTTGAGGTAGCCGCGCAAGATGTGGATGCGCGCCTCGGCCTCGTCGAGCAGGTACTGGGTGCGGCGGACGATGACCTCGACCTGGTGGTCGACCCACGCGCGGATGAAGCCGTCGAGCGAGAGGGTGCGCGGGATCCCGTCGACGATCGCGAGCATGTTCGCGCCGAAGTTCTCCTGCAGCGGGGTGTGCTTGTAGAGGTTGTTGAGCACGACCTTGGCGACCGCGTCGCGCTTGAGGACGACGACGAGTCGCTGGCCGGTGCGGCCGGAGGTCTCGTCGCGGATGTCGGCGATGCCGGAGACGCGGCCGTCCTTGACCAGCTCGGCGATCTTGATCGCGAGGTTGTCGGGATTGACCTGGTAGGGCAGCTCGGTGACGACGAGGCAGGTGCGGCCCTGGATCTCCTCGATCGAGACGACGGCGCGCATCGTGATCGAGCCGCGGCCGGTGCGGTAGGCGTCCTGGATTCCGCGCACCCCGAGGATCTGAGCCCCGGTGGGGAAGTCGGGTCCCTTGATGCGCTGGAGCAGCGCCTCGAGGAGCTCCTCGCGCGTCGCCTCCGGGTTCTCGAGCGCCCACTTGGCGCCCGCTGCGACCTCGCGGAGATTGTGCGGGGGGATGTTCGTCGCCATGCCGACCGCGATGCCCACGGAGCCGTTGACGAGGAGGTTGGGGAAGCGCGCCGGGAGGATCGCCGGCTCGCGGGTGCGGCCGTCGTAGTTGTCCTGGAAGTCGACGGTGTTCTTGTCGATGTCGCGGACCATCTCGAGGGCGAGCGGCGCCATCTTGGTCTCGGTGTACCGCGGGGCGGCCGCGCCGTCGTTGCCGGGGGAGCCGAAGTTGCCCTGCCCCAGCGCCAGCGGGTAGCGGAGGCTCCACGGCTGAACGAGGCGGACCAGCGCGTCGTAGATGGCGGAGTCACCGTGCGGGTGGAACTGGCCCATGACGTCGCCGACGACGCGCGAGCACTTCGAGAACGCCTTGTCGGGGCGGTATCCCCCGTCGTACATCGCGTAGATCACCCGGCGGTGGACGGGCTTCAGGCCGTCGCGCACCTCGGGCAGCGCGCGACCGACGATGACGCTCATCGCGTAGTCGAGGTAGGAGCGCTGCATCTCGAGCTGCAGGTCCACCGGCTCGATCTTGTCGTGCCCGTGGATCACGACTCCGGTCTCGGTGACGATGTCCTCGCCCTCGTCGGGGCCGGTGGGGGTGATGGGTTCGTCTGCCATGGTCTCTGGTCTCTCAGATGGTTCCGGTCCCCGGGTCGTGGTCGGGGGCGGTCGCGCTGGGTGTCAGTTGGTGTGGTGTGGAGGGCGAGTGAAGGTCGCTGTCGCGTTCTTGTCGGGGATGCGACCCATTGAGGGTCGCCGTCACGTGTTCGAGGTGGTCACCTGCCGCGGCCGTGTGCCGCGGGGCTGCCGCCTTTCGGATCGCGATGCGATCCGGGCAGCCGCCATGCTGGGGAACTAGATGTCCAAGAAGCGGACATCCTTCGCATTCTTCTGGATGAAGGAGCGGCGGGACTCGACGTCCTCGCCCATGAGGGTCGAGAACACCTCGTCGGCCGCAGCCGCGTCGTCGAGGGTGACCTGGAGCAGGGTCCGCGTCGCCGGATCCATCGTGGTCTCCCACAGCTCCTTGTAGTCCATCTCGCCGAGACCCTTGTAGCGCTGGATCCCGTTGTCCTTCGGCATGCGCTTGTTCGTCGCGGCACCGTGCGCGAGGAGGGCGTCGCGCTCGCGGTCGCTGTAGACGTACTCGTGCGGCGAGTTCGACCACTTGAGGCGGTAGAGGGGCGGCTGCGCGAGATAGACGTAGCCGAGATCGATCAGCGGGCGCATGTAACGGAACAGCAGCGTCAGCAGCAGCGTCGTGATGTGCTGGCCGTCGACGTCGGCGTCGGCCATCAGGATGATCTTGTGGTACCGCGCCTTATCGGGGTTGAAGTCCTCGCCGATCCCCGCGCCGAAGGCGGTGATCATCGCCTGGACCTCGTTGTTGCCGAGAGCCCTGTCGAGGCGGGCCTTCTCGACGTTGAGGATCTTGCCGCGGAGGGGGAGGATCGCCTGCGTCTCGGGGTTGCGACCCTGGACGGCCGAGCCGCCGGCCGAGTCGCCCTCGACGATGAAGATCTCCGAGATCGACGGGTCCTTCGACTGGCAGTCCTTGAGCTTGCCGGGCATCCCGCCGCCCTCGAGGAGTCCCTTGCGACGCGCGGTCTCGCGGGCCTTGCGGGCGGCCATCCGGGCGGAGGCGGCCTGGATCGCCTTGCGGATGATGTCCTTGGCCTGGTTCGGGTTGCGGTCGAACCAGTCGGCGAGCTGCTCGCCCGTCACGCGCTGCACGAACGCCTTCGCCTCGGTGTTGCCGAGCTTGGTCTTGGTCTGGCCCTCGAACTGCGGCTCGCCGAGCTTGATCGACACGACGGCGGTGAGGCCCTCGCGGATGTCGTCGCCCGAGAGGTTCTCGTCCTTCTCCTTCAGGAGGTTGTTGGCGCGCGCGTACTTGTTCACGAGGGTCGTGAGCGCCGCGCGGAACCCCTCCTCGTGCGTGCCGCCCTCGTGGGTGTTGATCGTGTTCGCGTAGGTGTGGACGCTCTCGGTGTAGGCCGTGGTCCACTGCATCGCGACCTCGAGCGAGATGCGGCGCTCGGTGTCCTCGGTCTCGAAGTCGATGATCTCGGAGTGGACGAGATCGGACTTCTTCAGCGAGTTGATGTACTCGACGTAGTCGACGAGGCCCTTCTCGTAGAGGAAGACGTCGGTGCGGGGGCCGGACGTCTCGTTCTCGCCCTCGCCGTCGAACTCGACCTCGTTCTCGTCGGTCAGCGCGATCCGGAGCCCCTTGTTGAGGAACGCCATCTGCTGGAAGCGCGCGCGGAGGGTCTCGTAGTCGAACTCGACCGTCTCGAAGATCTCGGCGTTCGGCCAGAAGGTGATGGTCGTGCCCGTCTCGTCGCTGGCCTCGCCCTCGCTGAGGGGAGCCTCCGGCACGCCGTCCGCAAAGGTCATCCGGTAGACGGCGCCCTGGCGCTTCACCTCGACCTCGAGCCGGCTCGACAGCGCGTTGACCACGGAGGAGCCGACGCCGTGCAGACCGCCCGACACCGCGTAGCCCCCGCCGCCGAACTTGCCTCCGGCGTGCAGCACGGTGAGCACGAGCTCGACGGTCGAGATGCCCTCGGTGGGGTGCATGTCGACGGGGATGCCGCGGCCGTTGTCGGAGACGCGGACGCCTCCGTCGGCGCGCATCACCACCTCGATGTTGTCGCAGTAGCCCGCGAGCGCCTCGTCGACGGCGTTGTCGACGATCTCGTAGACCAGGTGGTGCAGCCCGCGCGGGCCCGTCGATCCGATGTACATGCCGGGGCGCTTGCGCACCGCCTCGAGGCCCTCGAGGACCTGGATCTGGTTGGCGCCGTAGTCACCGGAGGACTTGGTCGACATGCCCGAGGAGGGGCTGGCGGAGCCGGTCGCGTCCAGGTCGTTCGCTGCGGGTGACGTGGAGTCGGTCGGCTCGGATGTCATAGCTGTTGAGTTCTCCTCTGACGGTCCGTCGCGGCGCGCGCAGCGATCTGGAGATCTCCTGCGGGGGAGGCGTCGCTGCGGTTCGGCGGCCCTCCATTCTACCGCGTGCGGGGTCGGTCCGAGGCGCTGGGAGGCGATCTGAAGCCCGATTCTCTCGCGGTCGACCGAAAATGCGTCCTCAGCCGTAGGTATCGCGCGGACCACGCCCTGGAATCGACCTGGGGCCCTTTTTCCAGTTCGGGGCGTCGGGCCCCTGGAAACGGATCGAGGAGATGCCCGCGTCGGGGTGGTTCACCGCGATGTGGTTCATGATCTCGATCCGCATCAGCCGCAGCTGCGTCGACCACGCCGTCGACTCGCACGCGACCGTCAGGACCCCGTCGACGACGCCGAGCGGAGTCGAGTGCTTCGCGGTCTCCTCCCCCGCTATCGCGGTCCACGACGAGATCAGATCGCCCTGCGCCAGCGGAGTCGTCCAGCCGAGCTTCTTCGTGAGCCCGTCGAGCACGTCGCCGAGATCGTGCGGGTCCCGGCCCTTGCCGAACGGGGCGGCGTCGCCTCGGGGTTCCGCACGCTCCACGGTCTTCCGGATGCGTCGCGGGCCGTCCCCGCCGAACACCTCCCTGAGGTGCCGGTAGACCCGGGCCGCCTCGGAGTCGGCAGCGGGGGATCCCCGCCGGGTCGGCTCAGGCACGGTCCGGCTCCTCCGGGGCGCCGTCAACGGCCGCGATCGCCGGGTCGGCTGCAGCGGGCTCGTCCGACGCGACGATGCTGCCCGCCTCGATGCGCACGGTGTGGGCGGCGAGAGCCGGGGGGACGTCGTCGAGCACGGCCGCCGTGATCAGCACCTGCTCGTAGTCACCGACCACGGAGGCGAGGCGCTCGCGTCGCCGCGCATCCAGCTCGGCGAAGACGTCGTCGAGCATCAGCACCGGATCGCCCATCGGCGAGTCCCGGCGCAGCAGCTCGGCCGCACCCAGCTTCAGGGCGAGGGCGAACGACCAGCTCTCGCCGTGACTGGCGTAGCCCTTGGCCGGCAGGTCGTTGAGCTCGAACTGCACGTCGTCGCGGTGCGGACCGACGAGCGAGATGCCGCGATCGAGCTCGCGGCGGCGCACCGAGGTCAGCGCCGTGGCGAATCCGGCGGCGAGGGCTGCGGAGTCGGCGGACGACGGGGCGGAGTCGGTCGCGTCGACGGGCTCGCCGTCGTCGTCGACCGCCCCCTCGATGCTGAGACGCGGGCGGAGGAGCGGCCGCTGGTCGGCGCCGGCGACGGCCTCGTAGGCCGCGCGGACCGGGACGGACAGCTCCTCCACCAGCGTGAGCCGCGACAGCATGATCTCGGAGCCGAGCGCGATAAGGCGCTCGTCCCAGATGTCGAGGGTGCCGAGCTTGGCCGTGTCGCGGATGCCGCTCGCCCTCGCCGACTTGAGGAGCGAGTTGCGCTGGCGGAGGACGCGCTCGTAGTCGGACTGCACCGCGCTCATCCGCGGCGATCGGAGCACGACCAGCTGATCGAGGAAGCGCCGGCGGGCCGATGGGTCGCCCCGGATCAGGAGCAGATCCTCGGGAGCGAAGAGGACGCTCGAGAAGAAGCGGGGCAGCTCGCGCGGCTTGATGCCGCCGCGGTTGATCTGCGCGCGATTGGGGGAGGAGCGGTTGAGCTGCACCTCGGCCAGCAGCTCCCGCTCGCCGTTCCGCAGCCGCGCGCGGATCACGGCGCTGTCGCGGCCGGCGCGGATGAGGGCCTGGTCGGTGGAGACCCGGTGCGATCCGAGAGTGGAGAGGTAGCCGAGCGACTCGACGAGGTTCGTCTTGCCCTGCCCGTTGCGCCCCACGAACAGGTTCGGCCCCGGCACGAGCCCGACATCGACGGAGGCGTAGTTGCGGAAGTCGCTCAGCGCCAGCTGCGTCACCTGCACGTCGCCACCTCCTCCACTCCTCCGGCCGCTGCCGATCGGACCTCCCCCGGTCCACGCCTGTCCAGCAGCGTGCCCCCGCACATCCGACCTTCTGGTGCCGGTAGGTCTCGAGACGCCCGCTGCGCTACTCGACCAGCATGCAGGGCGAGCGGGCCGGAACGTCCGACTCTCCGACCCGATGGGTCTTCCGTCAGATGGGGCAGCCTCCCTCAGGGATAGGCGGCCGTAGGCCCGCCGACGCCGTGAGAGCATCCCTTGTCTCACGGTGGCGGCGGGCCGTAGGTCGCCGTTCGGAACCGGCTCTCCGGGACGTCACCCTCTCGAGAAGCCGACTGCCGTGAGGACTGGCGCAGTCAGTCCGGACCGGTGGACTCAGTCCACCGCTTTGACGGAGTGCCCGCCGAACTGGTTGCGGAGTGCCGCGACGGCCTTCATCGCGGGGGAGTCCTCCTGGCGCGAGACGAAGCGCGCGAAGATCGAGGCGCTGATCGTGGGCACCGGGACGGCGTTGTTGATCGCCTCCTCGATGGTCCAGCGGCCCTCGCCGGAGTCCTGGACGTAGCCCTCGATGTTTTTGAAGTCCGGGTCCTGCTCGAGCGCGCGCACGAGGAGCTCGAGCAGCCAGGAGCGGACCACGGTCCCGCGCTGCCACGCCTTGAACGTGCCGGTGACGTCCTTGATGATGTCGTCGCGGGTCTCGAGGAGCTCGTAGCCCTCGGCGAACGCCTGCATCAGCGCGTACTCGATGCCGTTGTGGACCATCTTCGCGTAGTGGCCGGCTCCGACCTCTCCCACGTGCACGAAGCCCTCCTCGCGGGGGCCCTCGGGGCGCAGCGCGTCGAAGACGGGCATGGCGTACTCGACGAGCTCCTTCGGGCCGCCGACCATGAGGCCGTAGCCGTTCTGCAGGCCCCAGACGCCGCCGGAGACACCGGCGTCGATGTAGTGCACGCCCTTGGGCTTGAGCAGCGCGTCGTGCTTGAAGTCCTCGGTGAAGCGCGAGTTGCCGCCGTCGATGACGAGGTCGCCCTCGCTCAGCTTCTCCGACAGGTCCTTGACGACCGCGTCCGTGATGTCTCCGGCGGGGACCATGACCCAGACGATGCGGGGAGCGGGGATCGCGGCGATCATGTCGTCGAGGGACGCGGCGTCGGACACGTCCGGGTTGCGGTCGTATCCGGTCACCTCCACCCCCTTCTCACGGAGGCGGGAGCGCATGTTGTCGCCCATCTTGCCGAGTCCGACGAGTCCGATGTGCATGGTGAACCTTCCTGGAGTTCGATGTCCGGCGGGCGGGCGCTCGTCGGGAGCGGGTCGGTCGCGACGGTGCGAGCGGAGCAGCGGGGCTTCAGCGCAGGAGCAGGTTGGGCTGGAGCAGGTAGCGGTAGCTGTCGGTGCCCGGCTGGTCGCGGGACGTCTGGGCGGTGATGAGCACAGGACCGGGCTTGTTGGGGTTCTCGGTCTTCGTGAACGCGATCCGGACGAACTCGGAGTGCACGGCGGCGAGCCCGTCGAGCAGGAACTGCGGCTTGAGCGAGACGACCACGTCGGTGCCGGTCACGATCGCGTCGATCGTCTCGGAGGCCTGAGCCTGCTCGGATCCGATCGCCTCGAGGGTGAGCCCGTCGCTGCTGAAGCTGAAGCGCAGCGCGGCCTCGCGCTCGAGCACCAGTGAGACGCGACGGGTGGCCTCGATCAGGTCGCTCGTCGCCATCACGGCGTAGTTCTCGACGGAGGCGGGGAAGAGCCGCTTGACGGGCGGGAAGTTGCCCTTGATGAGCAACGAGGTGACGGTCTTGCGGTCGGCGGTGAAGGCGATGAGCTCGCGCTCGTCGCGGTTCGTGATCGCGACGGACACGATGCCCGAGTGGCCGAAGGTCTTGCCGACCTCCTGCAGAGTGCGTGCCGGCACCAGAGCGGTCAGGGGCGAGGCGGGGGCGGGGTTGTCGCCGTTGTCCCAGTCGATCTCGCGAACGGCGACGCGGTAGCGGTCGGTCGCGACCAGCCCGATGGTGTTCTCGGTGATCTCGAGCTGCACCCCGGTGATGACCGGGGTGACGTCGTCGCGCGAGGCGGCGACGGCGACCTGCGAGATGGCGGCCGCGAAGGCGTCGGCGGGGACGAGGCCCGTGGAGGCGTCGATCTCGGGGATGCTCGGATACTCCTCGACCGGCATCTGGAGGAGGGTGAAGTGCGCGGAGCCGGCCGAGACCGAGACGCGCGACTCCTGGGTCGAGACGCGGACGGGAGCGTTCGGCAGGCGGTTCGCGATGTCGGCGAGGAGCCGGCCCGAGACGAGGATCGTCCCCGTCTCCTCGACATCGGCGGCGATCTGCGTCTGCGCCGAGACCTCGTAGTCGAAGGACGACAGGGTCAGCCCCTCGGTGGTCGCCTCGATGAGGACGCCCGAGAGGATCGGCAGGGTCGTGCGCTGCGGGAGCAGCTTGACCGCGAACGACACCGCCTCGCTGAAGACATCGCGGTTGGCTTGGAACCTCACGAGAACACCCCTGACGAGTCGTGGACGAAGACCGACGCCCATCGTACTCGTCAGCGTTGCCGCGCCCGGAAGCGGTGCGGCCGGTGCTCGGCTCGGGCTCTGTGGAGAGGTTGTCGTTCGCCCCTGATTAAAGAGAGAACTGCGTTAACAGTGTTAACACGTGTGGAAACTGTGGAAAACCCTGCGGGCCCCTACTCCGGACGGGGATGCGGACCCCACCGCTCTGTGGAGGAGGTGTGAGCGCGTCGGTGGACGCCCTGGGGACAGATCGACGGCGCGGGTCGGGGTTCCACAGGCGGGGGCTCTCGGCGCACAGATCTCGGCCGGTTGTCCACAGTTATCCACAGGTTCCTCACACGTGTGGAAATCGACGGAATCCGTTCGATCCGTCGAACGCTGCGCGTGTCGGAGGCGCGGGGCGGAGGGACTGCGGGTCTCGGCACGCCGCTGCGCGACTACTCGGCCAGCGGAGACTGCGCGGTTCTTAGACCGGCCGCGGAGCGGACGACACGGATGCCGTGCCTGCTGGTCGAGCAGCCGCCGCCGGCGGGTATCGAGACCCGCCCGCCCGACGAGGGACGGCTAGCGGTTCGTCTTGATGCGGGTGGTCAGCTCCGTGACCTGGTTGTAGATGCTGCGGCGCTCCTTCATGAGCTCCGAGATCTTCTTGTTCGCGTACATCACCGTGGTGTGGTCGCGGTTCCCGAACAGCTGGCCGATCTTGGGCAGCGACAGGTTCGTCAGTTCGCGGCAGAGGTACATCGCGATCTGGCGTGCCGTGGCGACGGCCTGCGAGCGGGAGGAGCCGTACAGGTCGTCGACGGTCAGCTTGAAGTAGTCGGCGGTGTGATTGATGATGTCGACCGGCGAGATGACGTTGTCCTCGTCGAGCGTGATCAGATCCTTCAGCACCGTCTGAACGAGCGACATGTCGACCGGGGTGCGGTTGAGGCTCGCGAACGCGGTGACGCGGATCAGCGTCCCCTCGAGCTCGCGGATGTTGCTCGACACCTTCGACGCCATGAACTCGAGGATGTCGTCGGGAACGAGCAGCTTCTCGCTGACGGCCTTCTTGCGGAGGATCGCGATGCGCGTCTCGAGGTCGGGCGCCTGGACGTCGGTGATCAGACCCCACTCGAACCGGGAGCGCATGCGGTCCTCGAAGCCGGTCAGGGCCTTCGGCGGCAGGTCCGAGGTGATCACGACCTGCTTGTTGTGGTCGTGCAGCTGATTGAAGGTGTGGAAGAACGCCTCCTGCGTCTCCGCCTTGCCCTGCAGGAACTGGATGTCGTCGATCAGGAGGATGTCGACGTTGCGGTAGCGCCCGTGGAACGCGTTGCCCCTGTTGTTCGCGATCGAGTTGATGAAGTCGTTCGTGAACTCCTCCGACGACACGTACCTGACCCGGATGCCCGGGTAGAGGCTCATCGCGTAGTGGCCGATGGCGTGGAGGAGGTGCGTCTTGCCCAGCCCGGAGTCGCCGTAGACGAAGAGCGGGTTGTAGGCCTTGGCGGGGGCCTCGGCGACCGCGACCGCGGCGGCGTGCGCGAAGCGGTTGGAGCCTCCGATGACGAAGTTGTCGAAGCTGTACTTGGGATTGAGGCGCGTGTCGGTCGCGGGCACGGTCCGCAGCTCCTCGACGACGCGGATCGGGGTGACCGCCGCCGACGACCCGGTGATGGGCTCGAACGGGTTCATCGACTCCGAGGCGGAGGGCGAGCTCAACGGCTCGTGCTCGATGTCGGGATTCACCACGAAGGCGAAGGTCGACACCCCGAAGGAGTCGTCGAGCGTGCCGATGGCGCTGAGGAGAGGGACCCGGACGCGCTGCTCGAGCATGCCGCGGGTGAACTCGTTCGGGACCTCCAGATAGAAGGTGCCCGCCATGATCCCCTTGGGCTCGACGAGCGAGACGAACCCGTAGAGCGGAGCGGTGATGCGCTCGTCCTGCGAGAGGGCTCCGAGGATCACGTTCCAGGCGTCGACCATCGACGTGTCGTCTGCCATCTGTCCTCGGTCCTCGTCGCTGTCGACATCCTGGTCGCCGGTGGGGCGTCGTCCGCGACTGCGGACCCGCGTCTCTCTCGCGGTGATCCGGCTCCTGCCGGAGGCGGACTCCGTGCGCCGACTCGGTCGGACACGGGAGTGGTGCGGTGCGCGGGCCGACCGGTCGGTGGCTCGATCCATGCACAGGGTTATCCACCGGCTCGGCCCGATTCCAGCGCGGACGCGGGTCGGGGCCGTTCGTACCTGTGGATAACTGCGGCTCAACACGGTAACGAACGGAGCCGATGGGAGACAAATCCACCACAGCGACTCCCGCGTGTCAATGCGCGGAACGCGCGACGCCGCATGCAGAATCGAGGTTTCGCCCGTCCCACATTTGACCGCCGGGAGAACAGGCCGTAGTTTTAATCAGTTGACGCCTGCCCGGAGTCGCGCGCCCGTTCCTCACGGATCGAGCCGAGTCGAAGCCGGGCACCCCTTCTTCCCGGGAGACCGGAGCCCCCGCCACCGCGTGGGCCCCGCTGGGCCCGCGGAACACCCACGTGGAGATTGAACTATGAGCAAGCGAACCTTCCAGCCGAACAACCGCCGTCGCGCCAAGGTGCACGGCTTCCGCCTGCGTATGCGCACGCGCGCCGGCCGTGGCATCCTGAGCGCTCGTCGCGCCAAGGGGCGCACCGAGCTCTCGGCGTAGCCGAGCGATCCGTCCAGCGGTGCTGGCCAGAGCGAATCGCATCGTCCACGGAGGCGAGTACCGGACTGTCGTCCGTCGCGGTGTGCGGTCCACGGGACCGCACACCGTCACGTATGTCCGGAAGACCTCCGGGTCGACTCCGGTGCGATTCGGTTTCATCGTGGCCAAGACCGTCGGATCGGCGGTGACGCGGAACACCGTCCGCCGCCGCCTCAAGGCCGTGGCCTTCGAACTCGTGTCGCAGGTCGATCCCGGGACCGACGTCGTCATCCGCGCGCTGCCCGGCAGTGCCGACGCGTCGTGGCCGGAGCTCCGCGAGGAGGTCGTGACCGCGGTGTCGCGGCCGGCCCGCTCCGCCGGGCGTCGAGCATGAGCTCCGTGACGCTCGACGCCGCATCGCGGATCCCGTCGTGGCTCGTCCGCATCGGCTGGGGGATCCTCCTGCTCCCGCGCAACGTCGGCGTCCTGCTCCTCCGGGTGTATCGAGCCGTCGTGTCGCCTCTCTACGGCGACGTGTGCCGCTACTACCCCTCGTGCTCCGCGTACGCGCTGCAGGCGGTCCAGCTCCATGGGCTCGTCCTCGGCTCCGTCCTCGCAGCTCGCCGGCTCCTCCGCTGCCACCCGTGGGCGGCCGGCGGTGTCGACGACGTACCGACCTCGATCCCCCTGCACCGACCGGCTTCCGGCCGGAGCCGCTTCGCTGTCACGCGATTCGGCTTCGTCGTGAGTCCTCGAAAGGACTGACCCCCACCCATGGACCTCCTCGGCACGATTCTCTGGCCACTCAAATGGGTGGTCGAGCTGATCCTCGTCGCCTTCCATCAGCTGCTCACCCTGACCGGCCTGGAGGCGGCCGCCGGCATCACCTGGGTGCTGGCGATCGTGGGCCTCGTCCTCGTCATCCGCGCCGCCCTGATCCCGATCTTCGTCAAGCAGATCAAGAGCCAGCGGCGGATGCTCGAGGTGGCACCGCAGCTGAAGAAGATCCAGGACAAGTACAAGGGCAAGCGCGACCAGCTCTCCCGCGAGGCTATGTCGCGCGAGACCATGGAGCTCTACAAGAAGACGGGCACCAACCCGCTCGCCTCGTGCCTCCCGCTGCTGATCCAGATGCCGATCTTCTTCAGCCTGTTCTCGGTGCTGAACGACGCCCAGCGGAGTGAGGCCGGCGTCGGGCCGCTGAACGACACCCTCGCGCGTCAGTTCGGCGAGGCGAACCTCTTCGGCATCGCACCGCTGCATCAGTCGATCCAGGGCGCCCTGCAGGAGGGTGGCCAGGAGCTGGTCGTCGTCATCGCCGTCATCATGGTGATCCTGATGACCGCGTCGCAGTTCATCACCCAGCTGCAGATCGTCTCGAAGAACATGTCGCCCGAGGCCAAGGCCTCGCCGACCTTCAAGCAGCAGCGCATCCTGCTCTACATCCTGCCGCTGGTGTTCGCCTTCTCGGGCTTCGCCTTCCCCCTCGGCGTGATGTTCTACTGGCTGACCTCGAACCTCTGGACGATGATCCAGCAGTTCGTCGTCATCCGGAACATGCCCACGCCCGGCAGCGAGGCGGCGAAGGCCCGCGAGGAGCGCCTGCGTCGGAAGGGCAAGCTCGTCGAGGAGACGACCGACTCCGGAGAGACCACGCTCGTCGAGAAGAAGGCCGTCCAGCGGCAGCAGCCCGTCGGCAAGAACCGCTCCAAGAAGCAAGCCGGAAAGAAGTAGACCCGACATGACCGATTCGACGCAGACGATCACCGACGGCCACGGGCTCGCAGCCGAGCCCGTGCAGCGTGACGAGACCGTGCAGACGGATCCGCCGGTCGCCGAGCAGCGGGTCGAGAATCCGCCGTCGACCCTCTCGCAGCTCGAGGAGGAGGGCGACGTCGCCGCCGACTACATCGAGGAGTTCCTCGACATCTGCGACCTCGACGGCGACATCGACATCGAGGTGCGCAACGGTCGCGTCTACCTGTCGGTCACGGCGTCGGGTGACACCAATCTCCGGGTCCTCTCGCGTCCGGACGCCGTCCAGGCGCTCCAGGAGCTGACCCGCCTCGCCGTCCAGACGAAGACCGGCGCGTTCTCGCGCCTCATCCTCGACATCGGCGGCTCCCGCGACGCTCGCGAGGCCGAGCTCGCGCAGCTGGTCGACCGCGCGATCGAGCGGATCGAGGAGGGCGCCACGTCGGCCTCCCTCCCGCCGATGTCCTCGTACGAGCGCAAGCTCGTGCACGACATGGTGGGCGAGCGCGGGTTCGTCTCGGAGTCGCGGGGCGAGGCGCGCGAGCGTCACACCGTCATCACCCGCGGCTGACCCCGTGGAGCCGACCCTCGAGCCGGAGCCCGCAGTAGCCTCCGTCATCGCGGGGGAGCGGTTGCCGCTGCTCCGTCGCTTCACGCGGTCGCTCGCCGACCAGGGCGAGGAGCGCGGCCTCATCGGCCCGCTCGAGCTGCCGCGGCTGTGGACGCGTCACGTGCTCAACAGCGCCCTGGTCGCCCCTCTGCTGCGTCCGGGAGTGGTCGGCGACGTGGGAAGCGGTGCGGGCCTCCCCGGGCTCGTGCTGGGCATCCTGCGGCCGGATGTGCGGTTCGTCCTGATCGAACCGATGGAGCGCCGTGTCACCTGGCTCCATGAGCAGATCGAGGGTCTCGAACTCGAGAATGTCTCGGTTCTCCGCGCGCGAGCCGAGGAGGTCGAGCTGCCGGAGCCGCTCGATCAGGTGACGGCCCGCGCGGTCAGCTCACTGTCGAAGCTCATCCCGATCACCGCGCCGCTGCTGCGATCGGGAGGCGAGCTCGTCCTGCTCAAGGGGATCAATGCGGAGAAGGAGATCGACGCAGCGGCGAAGCAGATCCGCCGGTTCCGTCTCTCTCCGCCCGAGGTGATCGTCCTGGGCGACGGCGTGCTCTCCGAGGCGACGCGGGTGGTCCGAGCTACAGTGGGTTGATCGCTCCGGCCTCGCGTGAGATTCGAGAATCCGCCGACGTCGGTATCCGCGGTCCTGCTGCCCGATCCATCCGCTGAGCGAAGGTTTCACGTGAAACATCCCGATCCTGCCGCAGTGCCCGGCGGATTCGACTCCTCGACGCCCCTTGCCCGCGAGATCGCGGACATGACGCGGCGACGTGCGCTCCTCGCGGCCGAACCGCTCCCCAAGCCGGAGTCGACGCGGGTCATCACGATCTCGAACCAGAAGGGCGGCGTCGGGAAGACCACGACGACGGTGAACCTTGCCGCGGGTCTCGCTCGGGGTTCTGCCAAGGTCCTCGTCATCGACCTCGATCCGCAGGGCAACGCCTCGACGGCACTCGGCATCGAGCACCGCGCCGAGACGACGAGCGTCTACGACGTGATCGTGAACGACACTCCGCTCGCCGACGTCGTCCAGAAGAGCCCCGAGTTCGACACTCTCTACGGAGTGCCGGCCACGATCCACCTGGCCGGCGCCGAGATCGAGCTCGTGTCCCTGGTCGCGCGCGAGCAGCGCCTCCGACGGGCACTCGATCGCATGCTCGACGGGATGGACGAGCCGTTCGACTACGTGTTCATCGACTGCCCGCCATCGCTGGGCCTTCTGACGATCAACGCTTTCGTGGCCGCCCGGGAGGTCCTCATCCCGATCCAGTGCGAGTACTACGCGCTGGAGGGGCTGAGCCAGCTCCTCAAGAACATCGACCTGATCGAGCGCCACCTGAACCCGAACCTCGGAGTGTCGACGATCCTGCTGACGATGTTCGACGGGCGCACCAACCTGTCGCACCAGGTCGCCGCGGAGGTGCGCGAGCACTTCCCCAAGGAGGTCCTGAAGGCCGTGATCCCCAGGAACGTGCGGATCTCGGAGGCTCCGAGCTACGGACAGAGCGTCATCAGCTACGACCCGCAGTCGTCGGGTTCGCTGGCGTATCTCGAAGCGGCGGCAGAGATCGCCCGCCGCGGCGCACGCTCCGTCGTCGCAACCACGAAGGAAGGCGAGGCACGCTGATGGCCACCAAGCGAACCGGGCTCGGCCGCGGGATCGGCGCACTGATCCCGACGGGAGACGACACGCGATCGCGTCCGGTCGATGTGTTCTTCCCCGACATGAACGCCGACGCTGAGCAGTCGGACGAGCTGCTCCAGGTTCCCGGCGCACGGCTGGCCCGGCTGCCGCTTGACGAGATCGTCCCGAACGCCGCTCAGCCGCGGTCGGTGTTCGACCAGGACGATCTGGCCGAGCTGGTGCACAGCATCAGTGAGTTCGGAGTGCTGCAGCCCATCGTGGTGCGGCCCATCACGGGTCGCGGCGGGGCGAAGTACGAGCTGGTGATGGGGGAGCGCCGCTTCCGCGCCTCGAAGGCGGCGGGTCTCGACACGATTCCCGCGGTCGTCAAGGACACCGCCGACGAGAACATGCTGCGGGACGCGCTCCTCGAGAACCTGCATCGAGCCGAACTCAACCCCCTCGAGGAGGCGTCCGCCTACCAGCAGCTGCTGAGCGACTTCGGCATCACCCAGGAGGCGCTCGCGACGCGGCTGGGGCGTTCGCGCCCGCAGATCTCGAACACGCTGCGTCTGCTGCGGTTGCCCGCCGACGTGCAGGCACGGGTGGCGGCCGGTGTGCTCAGCGCGGGGCATGCTCGAGCAGTGCTATCGCTCGACGACGTCGAGCTGATGCGGCGCCTGGCGGACAAGATCGTGAACGAGGACCTGTCCGTCCGAGCGGCGGAGGCGGCCGCGGCTCAGCTCAAGGCGCCGCGCTCGACGAAGCGGGAGACGCAGGAGGAGCCGGGCGGTCACGCGGGACACCTCAGCTCGGTGGCGGATCACCTCGGCGACCGGCTCAACACCCGGGTCAAGGTCACGCTGGGCGCCCGCAAGGGTCAGATGGTCATCGACTTCGCGAGCATTCAGGACCTGAACCGGATCCTGTCCGAGATCGGCGAGCCCACCGAGGTCTCACTCGCGCCGTAGGCCTCGATGTTTCACGTGAAACATCGGGTTTGACCGGGCCGATGGCCAGAGAACGCCTCAGTCACGCGTGCCTGGATCGTCAGAAGGTCGGTCTCGATGCGCCAACTCACGGCTACTCGACCAGCGAGTGCCGGAGCCGGGCTGACACTGAAGAGCGAGCTGACGCGGGCTGACATCCGGTGATCGAGTGGCCCGCAGAGGTGACGTATGCCTGGCCCGAATTCGAGATCAACGCCACGAGCGATGTTTCACGTGAAACATCGGCGGGGTCACGCGCTGGCTGCGAGCTTCGCGAGGGTGGAGTACACGTCGCCGAGGTAGCGGCCCGAAGCCTCGATGGCCTGAGGAACGAGTGACGTCTCGGTCATGCCGGGCAGGACGTTCGCGTCGAAGAACCACGGGACACCCTCGCCGTCGACGATGAAGTCGATGCGGGAGAGGTGGCGCAGGCCGAGGAGGTCGTGGATCGCGACCGCGACACGGGAGACCTCGCTCAGCACCGACTCCGGGAGTCGCGCGGGAGTGTAGAAGCGGGTCTCACCCGCGTTGTACCGCGCCTCGAAGGTGTATCGGCCCTCGACCGGCTCGATCTCGACGGGAGGAAGCGCGAAGGCACCGTCACCCAGGTCGAGGACACCGACAGACACCTCGGTGCCGAGGATCTGCTGCTCGATGAGCACGACCTCACCGTAGGTGTAGGCCTCGACCATCGCGCGGGGGAGCTCACCGGAGGCGGAGACGACGCTGACACCCTGGGCAGAGCCGCCCTGAGCCGGCTTGACGACCAGCGGGCCCGGCAGGTGCGCCTCGACCTGCTCCAGGATGCCTGCGGCCCCGAGCTCGCGGAACGTCTCGCGCGGGAGGGTGATCGACCTCGGAGTGGCGAATCCGGCGCGCTGCACGAGGGTCTTCGCGGTCGGCTTGAACCAGGCGAGCCGTGCGGCATCGGTACGAGACCCGACGTAGGCGAAGCCGGCTGCCTCGAGGAGGCCCAGGAGCGCGCCGTCCTCGCCACTCGCTCCGTGCACGGCGGGCCACACGAGATCGGGCCGGTGTGCGAGGAGGTGCGACAGCAGGTTCGCGTCCGGCTCGCGGTGCGAGACGCGGTGACCCATCGCCGACAGGCGGTCGGCCACGCGGCGCCCGGACCGCAGCGACACATCCCGCTCATGGCTGATCCCACCGCTGATGACGACGATGTCGAGAGTACGATCGAGGACGGAGAAATCAGTCATGATCAGGCCTTTTGTGTTCGATCTTCTCGGCGCGGAGGGGTCAGGAGATGTTCGGCGGGAGGGCGCTGTCGCGCTCGTCGACCTCGACGGCCCTCATCGACCCGGTACCGGCGAAGGTCGACAGCAGGTCGAGCTCGCCGTTGATGACGGTGGCGAGCCTGCGGATGCCGTCGCCGATCCGCTCCGGCGTCGGATAGCAGAACGAGAGTCTGATGTTCTGACGGCCGTCGCCGTTCCCGTAGAACGCGGTTCCGGGGGTGTAGGCGACCAGCTCCTTCACCGCGCGGGGGAGCATCGCCTTGGAGTCGAGCTCGTCCGGCAGGGTGAGCCAGACGTAGAAGCCGCCGTTCGGGTTCGTCCAGGAGAGCGCGGGCAGGTGGGTCTGCAGTCCGCGCAGCATCGCCTCCTTGCGCTCCCGGTACACACCGCGGAAGGTGTCGATCTGACCGCGCCAGTCGGCGGTCTCGAGGTACTTCGAGATCACGAGCTGGCTGAAGGAGGAGGGGCTGAGGACGGCCGCCTCGTTGGCGAGGATGAGCCGCTCGCGGATGGCATGCGGAGCGAGTGCCCATCCCACGCGGAAGCCCGGGGCCAGGGTCTTCGAGAACGTGCCGAGGTAGATGACGCCGTCCTCCTCGAGCGATCGCATCGCCTTCGGCGGGACGTCCTCGAAGTAGAGCAGCCCGTACGGGTTGTCCTCGAGGACGAGGATCCCTTCGGACTTGCAGATCTCGAGGATCTCGACGCGGCGTTCCCACGAGACGGTTACCCCGGCGGGGTTGTGGAAGGTGGGGATCGTGTAGAGGAACTTGATCGTCTTGCCGGCGGCCCGCACCCGCGTGATGTGCTCGCGCAGCGCGGCGGGGATGAGGCCGTGCTCGTCCATCGGCACGTGCTCGATCTGCGCCTGGTACGAGCGGAAGATGACCATCGCGGTCACGTAGCTCGGCCCCTCCGAGAGCACGACGTCTCCGGGGTCGAGGAAGAGCTTGGAGACCAGCTCCAGAGCGTGCTGGGATCCGGTGGTCACGACGATGTCATCGGCGCTGGCCGAGATCCCCTCGAGGGCCATCACCTCGAGGATCTGCTCGCGGAGCACGGGGACTCCCTGCCCGGAGCCGTACTGGAGTGCCACCGGGCCCTGCTCGCGCATCACGGACTCGATGGCACCGGTCACGAGGTCCTGAGGGAGCGCGGAGACGAACGGCATCCCGCCGGCCAGCGACACGACCTCGGGGCGGGAGGCGACGGCGAAGAGGGCGCGGACCTCGCTGGCGGCCAGGCCGGCGGTGCGCTCGGCGTAGGAGTCGTACCAGGGGTCGAGATTGGTTCCGCGGTTGGTCACGATGGGTCGCTTCGCTCGGGGGACGGGGTGCCCGGGTGTCGGCTCCGGGTCTGTCCACTGTACCGGCCGGGTCGGCGAGGACGCCGGGAGAGGGGAGCGCCACTCGGGGAGTGGTGGATCGGGGGACCCCCATACGCGCCGCGCGCTAATCGACCAGCGGAGAGGGTCCGGACGGTGGGTTGCTCCTCCGTTTCACGTGAAACGCGGCATGGGACGACGAAGCCCCCGCATCCGGAGGGACGCGGGGGCTTCGACCGTGATCAGAGGATCAGAGGAAGGCGGCGAGGTCGGCCTCGAGAGCCGGCTTCGGCTTCGCGCCGATGACGGTCTTGACCACCTCACCCTTCTGGTAGACCTTCATCGCGGGGATCGACGTGATCTGGTACTTCGCCGCGGTCTGCGGGTTCTCGTCGACGTTGAGCTTGACGATCTCGATCTTCTCGCCGTGCTCGGCGGAGATCTGGTCGAGGATCGGCGAGACCATGCGACACGGTCCGCACCACTCGGCCCAGAAGTCGACCAGAACGGTCTTGTCGGAGTCGAGGACGTCGGTCTGGAACGACGCGTCGGTGACGCTCTTAGCGGTGGACATGGCGGTTTCTCCTTCGTGAGTCGGTCGTGCCGGCTCGATCGTGGGTAGTTGAGTCAGAGTGCGAGCAGCTCGGCGTGCGGCGTGCCCTCACTCGACGCGGTGCCGTCGGCGAGCGAAGCGAGGTAGTGCTCCGCGTCGAGGGCTGCGACCGTTCCGGAGGCGGCGGCGGTGACGGCCTGACGGTAGGTCGGGTCGATCACGTCGCCCGCGGCGAAGACGCCGGGAACGGAGGTCTGCGACGAGCGGCCGACGACGGCGATGTTGCCATCGGTCGTGAGGTCGAGCTTGCCGTGGACGACGTGCGTCCGCGGGTCGTTGCCGATCGCGATGAACAGGCCGTCGAGCTCGAGGTGGGACTCGGTGCCGGCGACCGTGTCGCGCAGCTTCACGCCGTTGACGTGGCTCTCGCCGGTGATGCCGATCACCTCGGAGTTCCAGATGAACTCGATCTTCTCGTTGTCGAAGGCGCGCTTCTGCATGACCTTCGAGGCGCGGAGCGAGTCCTTGCGGTGGATGATGTAGACCTTCGCGGCGTGCTTGGTGAGGAAGGTCGCCTCCTCCATCGCGGAGTCGCCCCCGCCGACGACGGCGATCGTCTTGCCCTTGAAGAAGAAGCCGTCGCAGGTGGCGCACCATGAGACACCGTGTCCCGAGAGACGCTCCTCGTCGTGGAGACCGAGCTTGCGATAGGCGGAACCCGTGGCGACGACGACCGTCTTCGCCTCGATGCTCTCTCCCGAACCGAGGTGCACGGTCTTGACCTCGCCCTCGAGATCGAGCGAGGTGACGTCGTCGTAGAAGGTCTCGGCGCCGAACTTCTCGGCCTGCTTCTGCATCGAGGTCATCAGCTCCGGGCCGAGGATCCCGTCGGGGAAGCCGGGGAAGTTCTCGACGTCGGTGGTGTTCATCAGGTCGCCGCCGATCTCGACCGACGAGGCGACCACGACGGGGTTCAGCTCAGCGCGTGCCGCATAGATGGCGGCTGTCCAGCCGGCGGGGCCGGATCCGATGATGACGATGTCGCGCACGGCAACTCCTCGAGGTCTGTGCTGAGCGATGGCTGTTCGGTGATCCGCACGGGGTGCGGAGCGTGGATCCGGCGCTCTGTTCTCTCCCGGCTCCGAGGTCTACAACACATCCTAGGTGGGGGCTATTCCGCCGCGACCCGGGCACTCGGTCGGCGGTCAGGGTCGAGTGAGCGGTCTCCGACGAGCTCGAGCGATCTGCTCAGTGACCGGGACTTCCTCGGCGTGGACGTCGTCGCTCCGGCGGCGACCGACTCCTCGTCTCGACAGGAGCACGGTCACCCATGCGGCGCCGGCGAAGACCGCGGTCATCACCACGACGTAGAACACCACGGCGATCAGGCCACCCGGGACGACCGGAGGGTCCGCCAGGCGCGGGTCGAGGAACGGGTAGGGGTACCAGACCTGCTCGTGCTTCATCTGGTCGTAGACCAGCGGGGCCCGGAGCATCGTGTAGAGGAACCACGCGACGGGGAACGCCAGGATCCCGGGCACGACCGCCCACGACAGCCTCCGTCGACCCGGGGCGAAGAGCCAGTCGAGGACGAGCGCGATCGGCGCGACCACGTGCATGACCTCGTTGGTCCACTCCTGGCCCGCGCCCGCGCCCGTGACCACCGTGCCGCGCAGCAGGAGGTTGTAGACCACGCCGATGACGACCATGTAGCAGACGACGGCCGCGCGCAGCCAGGCGAACCAGCGCGGCTCCGGGATCGTGCCGCGAGCGAGCACGACAGCGCCGATGAGGAGGACGACCGCGGCGACGAGGCAGGTCTCGACGGTGATGTAGCTGAAGAAGTTGACGATCAGCGTCGAGCGGTCGCGGAACCGCGCCTCGACCCAGAACGAGTAGGAGTCGACGAAGCTGACGGTCGTCGCCGCGAGGACGGCGAGTGCGACCAGCAAGCGGAGCAGGACGAAGGTGGAGCGCATCGTGCCTTCCGGGTGGGCGGGGCGGAGGAGGGCGGCTCTGCCGGAGACGCGCCCACCCTTCCACGTCGGGCGCGACGGCGCACCCCTTCCGGGGTGACCACTCAGGGTCGGAGTGGACGCGACGCGACGGTCAGCGCCCGAGGCGGCGGAGGAGCGGTGCCGCCATCGCGCGCAGCTCCGGGACGCGCAGCAGCCAGAGGACGGCGAAGTAGACGACTGCCATCGCGACGCCGGCGATGACCATCGACCCGAGCGCCCCGACGACTCCGGCGGTGGGGAGGCCGCCGGCGCGGGTGAGGAGGAACATCACCAGCACCCCCGCTCCCATCGTCGGCAGGGTCGCGAGCGCGTACTGGGCGAAGCGGAAGACGATGCGGGTGCCGCCCCAGCCTCCGAGCTTGCGCCGCAGCAGCACGCAGGCCAGGAGGGCCTGCAGCGCCACACCCGCCGAGATCGAGAGGGCGACGAAGAACGTCGTGGAGTCGGAGGGGAGGCCGAGCGCGATCAGGCAGCCCGCTGTGATGACGGCCGTCTGCGCGAGTGTGTAGAAGAACGGGGTGCGGCCGTCGTCGAGGGCGTAGAAGCCCCGCTGCACGATCGCGAGCGTCGAGAAGAGGGGGAGGACGATGACGTGGGCGATGATGATCTGCGCCATCTGGCCGGCCGCCTCGGGGTCGTCCGGCGCGAAGATCGTCGCGAACGATCCGGCGCAGACGACCAGGGCGGCGGCGGAGAAGAACAGGAAGAGACCGACCACCCTGATCGACGTGGAGACGTCGCGCCGGAAGTCGCCGATCTCGCCCCGCGACGCATGCCCGCTCATCTTGGTGAAGTAGGCGGTGGCGATGGACACCGCGACGATCGAGTGCGGCAGCATGAAGACGAGCCACGCCTTCTGCAGCGCCGTCGCGGACGCGTTCTCGCCCGACGCGCCGCTCACGGTGAAGTTCTCGAGGAAGCCCGCGGCGACGGTGAGCAGGAGTGTCGCGAAGGTCCAGCCGGCGATCTTCCCGGCCCGGCCCAGACCGACCCCGCGGAAGCTGAAGTCGGGACGGTAGCGCAGGCCCACTCGCTTCCAGAAGAAGACGAGCAGGATCGCCTGCAGTGCGACGCCGAGGGTCGCCGAGCCGGCGAGGACGACGATCATCTCCGGGGTCCACTCCGTCGCCGCGCGCTGCCCGCCGCCGTCGGCACCGAACAGCTGCTGGAAGGCGAACAGCCCCGCGATGGTGACGACGTTGTTGACGACCGGCGTCCAGGTGAAGGGGCCGAACGATCCCCGGGCGTTCAGTACTTCGCCGAGGACTGTGTAGAGCCCGTAGAAGAAGATCTGGGGGAGGCACCAGTAGGCGAAGGTCACAGCGAGGCGGGTCTGCTCGGGTCCGTACTGCCCAGCGGCGAGCTGGATGAGCAGGGGAGCCGCCAGGGTCGCGAACACGGCTGCGAGCACCAGGACGACCAGAGCGAGTGTCAGCAGTTTGTCGATGTACCGCCGCCCACCGTCGGCCTGCAGGCCCGCGCGCACGATCTGCGGCACGAGGACGGCGTTGAGGGCGCCTCCCGCGATGATCGCGTAGATCGTGTTCGGCAGGCCGTTGGCGACGGTGAAGGCGTCGGCGCCCTGACCGGTCAGTCCGACGGTCTGCGTGAAGATCAGCGACATCACGAAGCCGAGGACTCGCGAGACCATCGTGCCGGAGGCGAGGACGGCGCTCGCGCGTCCGAGGGAGAAGCTAGCCACGCGGGTCCGTCCGTCCGTCGTCGAGGCCGGGCTGGACCGCGAGCGGGGCGTTCGGGTCCTCCTCCTCCTCGACCGGGTCGCCACGACGGCGCCGGCGGATGTTGCGGAGGATGCCGGCGCCGAAGACGACGACGAGCACGATCCCGAGCACGAGGGTGCCGACGGTCTCCCAGTCGGCACGGACGCTGGTCACGACGCTCGACGGCGCACCGATCGCGGTTCCGTCGAGGGCGGTGAGCTGCATCCGCAGGCTGGTCTCGCCGTTGCCGACGCGCGCCTTGACGGGGATGAGCACGCGGCCCTGGGAACGGGCGTCGATGTCGGTCGGCTCGACGGAGGCCTCGTCGATGTCGAGGACCGCGTTCGACGTCGACGCCTGGATCCGGACGGAGACAGGCCACGGCAGATCGTTGCGGACGTAGACGGGGATGCTCGAATCGCGCGAGAGCTGCAGGACGCTGTCGGAGGCCTCGATCGTGACCGAGGACATCGTGCTGTCGGCCAGCTCCTCGCTCGCGGTCACCGCCTCGTCCCAGCCGGTGGGGTCCTCCCGCCAGGTCACGGCGAGCAGCGCCAGAAGGTCGTTCCGGCGCTTGCCGCTCAGCATCTCGGGCTCGGTGAGGACGGTGGAGAAGGACTCGATGCGGGAGGCGGCGGTGAGGAGGTCGGAGACGTTCGCGAGGCGCTCCTCCGACTCGGGCGAGTCGACGACCGCGACGTCGGCGGTCTGCGGCACGGTGAGGGCGACCGCGAGCGAGGTGCCGTCGGCGAAGGGCAGCGCGTCGATCGCGTCGAGCGTCTGCGAGAGCCGAACGCCGTCGATCGCTGCACCGCGATCGAGGGCGATCACGACATCGGGCGCCTCCCCCTCCCGCTGCACCTGCGCGAGGCCGGCGGTGATGCTCGTCACCGACGCCCGCCACTCCGCGTCGGTCGGCGAGCTGACGGCGGCGTCGAAGGCGGAGGAGAGGGCGCTGTCGGCGACGATCAGGTCGCTGCCGGAGACGCTGGCGGTGGTCGCCGTCGAGACGCCGTCGGGCAGCGTCAGGTTGGCGGAGGAGACGACAGTGCGGTTCATGCCACTCGTGACATAGACCCCGAGGTCGTCGGTGCGGACCGTCAGATCGTCGGGCCACGCGATGCTGCCGATGGTCGGCGACCAGTCGAACGCGAGCAGCGACTCCGTCGTCGGACGGGCGGGGAGGTCCTCGTCCTCCGTCGTGTCGTCGGCCGGCGCCTCGGTCCCGGTGGGGGCCGGGGTCTCGGTGCTCGGCGCCTCTGCGAAGAGGGTGCTGTCGACGCCGTACTCGAACGAGGTCGGGGTGAGCAGCGTCGGAAGGCCGGCCTGGGCCTGGGCCGCGACGTCGGCGTCGCCGTAGGGCAGCGCGAAGACCTCGTTCGGCGCGGCCTCGAGCCGATCGAGCCAGGCAACCGCCGACTCGGGGGCGGAGGCGCCCAGGATCCGGATGGACGCGAGGATGCGCGGGTCGACTCCGATCGCGACGGCGCGGCCCAGCACCGAGTCGAGCTGGCGCGAGAGGGTCCCGGTGCTCTGCGTGTAGTCGCGCAGCGTCTCGGCGGTGATGAGGCCGTCGGAGGTGTCGGGCACGGTGAGGGGGACGAGCACGCTCACACCGGTCTCGCGCTCGGCGGGGACGCCCGTGGTGAGCTCGACGGCGCTCCGGGCCGTGGCGACCGTGCCACCCGGGCTGGTGACGGTCACGGCGACGGCGTGCGAGCCGAGCGCGCCGGCGTCGGAGGAGAAGGGGATCGCCGCGGCAGGGACGGTGATCGTGACCTGCGCGGAGCTCGAGGGCAGCAGGCGGAGGTCGGCGCCGTCACCGGCCGCCGAGCCCTCGTCGTCGCCCTCGCCGTCGAGCCACTCGTCGAGCTCGACCCGGGAGTCGAGGGTGTCGGCGTCGAGGGTCACCTCGACTCGAGCGGCGTCGATGGACTCCGTCGTTCCGTTGCGGACCGACACCGAGAGCTGGAGATCCTGACCCGGGAGCAGCAGTCCGTCGTTCGCGGCGCCGAGGGTCGCGGTGACGGTGCCCGACGCGGGGTCGGACGGCTCCAGAGTGCCGGTGGAGGCGGTCGCCGGGGAGGCGACGCCGACGAGCGCGAACGACAGAACGGCAGCGCCGACGAGACGGAGGAGCTGCGGAACCGCCCGCCGTCGCCGGCGTCGGGGGAGGGTGAGGACGCGCCGATGCATCGAACTCACTCGGCCTCCATGCCGCTGATTCTACGTGCAGGCCTCCGAGCGGCAGGCGGTGCGTTCTCCGAACCCTCCGGACACCCCCCGGAGAGGGCTAACCCCGTCAGCTGGTTACGCGCGCACGGGGCCGCTTCCCCGCCCGTCCCGGGACACCCGCTCCGACTAGGATCGTGCGAATGCACAGCGTCCAGACCGCTCTCGAGACCCTCCGCTCCCTCGCGGAGACGCCGACGGTCGCCCGCCTCGCTGACGCCTTCGCCGCCCAGGGTCATGAGCTCGCCCTCGTGGGTGGACCCGTGCGCGACGCCTTCCTCGGACACGGCGTCCACGACCTCGACTTCACCACCTCCGCCCGTCCCGACGACATCGTGCGCATCGTCGCCCCGATCGCCGAGGCGCACTGGGACATCGGACGGGCGTTCGGCACGATCGGTGCGCGCATCGCGGGCGAGACGGTCGAGATCACGACCTACCGCAGCGACAGCTACGACGGGGTCAGCCGGAAGCCCGAGGTCCAGTTCGGCGACTCGCTCGAGGGCGACCTGGTCCGCCGCGACTTCACGGTCAACGCGATGGCCCTGCGGATCCCCGAGGTGGTCCTGGTCGACCCCTCCGGCGGCGTGGAGGATCTGCTCGCGGGCCGGCTGCGCACCCCCTCCGAGGCCGACCTCTCGTTCGGGGACGACCCGCTGCGGATGCTGCGCGCGGCGCGCTTCACCTCGCAGCTCGGCTTCCGCACGACCGACGAGGTCGAGTGGGCGATGGCCGAGCTGGCACCCCGGATCGAGGACGTCTCGGCCGAGCGGGTGCAGGAGGAGCTGCGCAAGCTCCTCGCGACGGCGTCGCCGCGGGCCGGGCTCGAGCTGCTCGTCGATACCGGACTGGCCGGCCACTTCCTCCCGGAGCTGCCCGCGCTGCGCCTCGAGCAGGACGAGCACCACCACCACAAGGACGTCTACGCGCACAGCCTGACGGTGCTCGAGCAGGCGATCGCGCTCGAGGAGTCGCGGCACCCCGGGGCGGCGCCGGACGTGGTGCTGCGACTGGCGGCGCTGCTCCACGACATCGGCAAGCCCGCGACGAGGCGGCTCGAGCCCGGGGGAGTGGTCAGCTTCCACCACCACGATCTGGTCGGGTCCAAGCTCGCGGCCCGACGGCTCCGCGCGCTCAAGTTCGACAAGCAGACCGTGACGGAGGTGGCGCGTCTCGTCGAGCTGCACCTGCGGTTCTTCGGGTACACGGACGGAGCGTGGACCGACTCCGCCGTGCGCCGCTACGTGACCGACGCGGGGCCCCTGCTCGAGCGACTCCACATCCTCACGCGCGCCGACGTCACGACGCGCAACCGGCGCAAGGCCGATCGCCTCGCGCACGCCTACGACGATCTCGAGCACCGCATCGCCGAGCTCGCCGAGAAGGAGGAGCTCGCCTCGAAGCGACCCGACCTCGACGGGACGCGGATCATGGAGATCCTCGACCTGGAGCCCGGGCCCGAGGTGGGGCGCGCCTACCGGTTCCTGCTGGAGCTGCGGCTCGAGGAGGGTCCACTGGGCGAGGAGGAGGCGGCGCGGCGGCTGCGGGAGTGGTGGGCGGGGCGCTGACCCCGAGGCGGTGGTGACTCGAGCCGGTGCTGCGGGATCTCGCGCTGCCCCTGCGGCGTCTCGCGCCGAGCCGCCGTCGATCCCGCGAGATTCCCCGGCGGGCCGACCCTGCTGGATGGTAGGGTCGTCAGGTTGTCCATGACCAGACGCACTCGCGTCCGCGGGAGTGGGCAGATGCTACATACCCTCCTGTCACGGAAATACCGTGGCCGTTCAGTCCGAAGGAGGTGGGTTAGTGACGCATCAGTACGAACTCATGGTGATCCTCGATCCCGAGATCGATGAGCGCACCGTCGCTCCGAGTCTCGACAAGTTCCTCAACGTCATCCGAACCGACGGTGGATCCGTCGACAAGGTCGACGTCTGGGGCCGCCGTCGTCTGGCGTACGAGATCAACAAGAAGTCCGAGGGCATCTACGCCGTCGTCGACTTCACGTCGACCTCGACCGCCGCGAACGAGCTCGACCGTCAGCTGAAGCTGTCGGAGGCCGTCATGCGCACCAAGGTGCTGCGTGCAGAAGAGGGCATCGCCCAGGTCGCCGCCGCCAAGAAGCTCGCCGACGAGAAGGCCGCCCGCAAGGCTGCCAAGGCTCCGGCCGCTCCCAAGGCGTAGCGCTCATGGCCGGCGAGACGATCATCACCGTGGTGGGGAACCTCACGTCCGACCCCGAGCTGCGCTACACGCAGAACGGGCTCGCGGTCGCGAACTTCACCATCGCCTCCACGCCGCGCACCTTCGACCGTCAGGCGAACGACTGGAAGGACGGCGAAGCGCTGTTCCTCCGGGCCTCCGTCTGGCGCGAGTTCGCCGAGCACGTCGCCGGATCGCTGACCAAGGGCAGCCGCGTCATCGCGACCGGTCGCCTGAAGCAGCGCTCGTACGAGACGAAGGAAGGCGAGAAGCGCACCAGCATCGAGCTCGAGATCGACGAGATCGGGCCCTCGCTGCGCTACGCGACCGCTCAGGTCACGCGCGCCGCCGGTGGAGCCGGTGGTGGACGCGGCCAGGTCGGCGGCGGCCAGGGTGCGAGCCAGGGCAGCGGCGGTTTCGGCGGCGGCAACCAGGGGGGCTCCGGCGGCAACGCGGGAGGCAACCGTGGCGGCCAGGCCGAGGAGCCGTGGGCGCCGAGTGCGCCGGCCGGTGGCGACGTCTGGAGCACGCCGGGCAGCTACAACGACGAGACGCCGTTCTGAGCCTCGAGCTCGAACGCGCCCTCACCTGAATCACGCCTCGATCGCTCCGCGCACTAGCGCGGGGCGACCAGGGGGCGAACCAGAATCTCAAAGGAAACCACTATGGCTGGAAAGAGCAGCGGCGACCGCCGCAAGCCGATCCGCGGCAAGGGCGCGAAGAACGCGGCCCCCGCGAAGTCGGTCCGCGTGGGCGTCATCGACTACAAGGACGTCCCGACCCTCCGCAAGTTCATCTCGGAGCGCGGGAAGATCCGCGCCCGTCGCATCACCGGCGTCTCCGTCCAGGAGCAGCGCCTCATCGCCCGTGCCGTCAAGAACGCCCGTGAGATGGCGCTCCTGCCCTACGCCGGCAGCGGAAGGTAGGTAACGGTATGTCCAAGGTCATCCTGACCCACGAGGTCGACGGTCTCGGCTCCGCCGGCGACGTCGTCGACGTCAAGAACGGGTACGCCCGCAACTACCTCATCCCGCAGGGCTTCGGCGTCGCGTGGTCGCGCGGCGGCGAGAAGCAGGTCGAGCAGATCAAGACCGCTCGTGCCGCTCGTGAGCACAAGACCATCGAGGAGGCGCAGCACACCAAGCAGGTCCTCGAGGCCAACCGGGTGAAGCTGACGGTCAAGGCCGGCAAGGACGGCCGCCTCTTCGGTTCGGTGAAGACGTCCGATGTCGCCTCCGCGGTGGCAGCGGCCGGCTTCGGCGATCTCGACAAGCGCAAGATCGTCATCGCGAACGCGATCAAGACGGTCGGCGAGCACGAGGCCGTGGTGCGTCTTCGCGACGACATCCAGGCCACGGTGAAGCTGCAGGTGGTCGCGGCCAAGTAAGGTCGCGAGACTGCCGCTGAGGGCGGTGCGGTGGGGCTTCCGGGCCCTGCCGCACCGCCCTTCGTCGTTCAGTTCTCCACAGCTTCATCCACATACACCCTTTCCCGACAGCAACCTTCAACGTGGTCTGGAGACTCTTTTCCACACACACCTGTGGAGAGGAGGAAAGTGCTGGTCAGGAGCCCGGAAAAAGTTCTCCTCGGCCGCTGTTCCCACAGGGTTGTCCACATGTTGCCCACAGAGCACGCGGCGTTTCCGGTCCGTTCTCCACAGTTCTCTCCACAGGCTGGTTTGACCGTGGTGTCGCGTGGTCCGTAGGGTGGCGCAGCGCCCCGCGAGGGGAGCGGGACAGGCGTTCGGGACGACCGGCGCGTGCGCTGTCGGAGGTCGCTGGTAGACCGGACCCGACGCTCGCGATCACGGCTCCGCCGAGACGCTCACCCGTTCCGCGAGGCACCCGACAGGAGGAGGCGAAGCATGACGATCGCGCACCTGGCGGTTCCCGGTTCGGACGGACGCGACGGGCGGGGCGACTCGCCCCGGACGAACGAGCGGACGCCTCCGCACGACCTTCTGGCCGAGCAGTCGGCCCTCGGCGGCATGCTGCTCTCGAAGGACGCGGTCGCCGACGTCGTCGAGAGCGTCAAGGGCACCGACTTCTACATCCCGAAGCACGAGATCGTCTTCGACGCGATCCTGGCGCTGTACTCGCACGGCGAGCCGACCGACGTCATCGCCGTCACCGACGAGCTGACCAAGCAGGGCGAGCTGCAGCGCGCGGGTGGCGCCGACTACCTGCACACACTCACGAGCATGGTGCCGACGGCGGCCAACGCCGGGTACTACGCCTCGATCGTGGCCGAGCGCGCCCTGCTCCGCCGGCTGGTGGAGGCGGGCACCCGCATCGCGCAGATGGGCTACCAGGGCGAGGGCGAGGTCCTCGACCTCGTCAACACCGCGCAGGCCGAGATCTACAACGTCACCGGCACCGAGACGGCCGAGGACTACGTGCCGCTGACCGACGCGGTCACCGTGGCCATCGACGAGATCGAGGCGGCCGCGCACAAGGGCGGCGCCTTCACCGGCGTGCCCACCGGATTCGCCGACCTCGACGATCTGACCAACGGCTTCCACCCCGGTCAGATGATCATCGTCGCCGCGCGACCCGCCCTCGGAAAGTCGACGCTCGCGCTCGACTTCGCCCGCGCGGCGGCGATCAAGCACGACATGGCCACGATCTTCTTCTCGCTCGAGATGGGGCGCAGCGAGATCGCGATGCGTTTGCTCTCGGCCGAGGCGTCGGTGCCGCTGCAGCACATGCGCAAGGGCACCGTCGACGCCCGCGACTGGACGACGATCGCCTCCACCCGGGGCCGGATCAACGACGCCCCGCTCTACATCGACGACTCGCCGAACATGACGCTGGTCGAGATCCGGGCCAAGTGCCGTCGGCTGAAGCAGCGCGTGGGGCTCAAGATGGTCGTCATCGACTACCTGCAGCTGATGACCTCGGGCAAGAAGGTCGAGAGCCGCCAGCAGGAGGTCTCGGAGTTCTCCCGTGCGCTGAAGCTCCTCGCGAAGGAGCTGCAGGTGCCGGTCATCGCTCTGTCGCAGCTGAACCGAGGTCCGGAGCAGCGCGCCGACAAGCTCCCGGCGATCTCCGACCTCCGCGAGTCCGGCTCGATCGAGCAGGACGCCGACATGGTGATCCTCCTGCACCGCGAGAGCGCCTACGAGAAGGACAACCCGCGCGCAGGAGAGGCCGACCTGATCGTGGCCAAGCACCGCAACGGACCGACGCGCACGGTGACCGTGGGCTTCCACGGGCACTTCTCGCGGTTCGCCGACATCCCGGCGGTGTGACGCCCGTGAACGACGCGGCTCCGGTCGAGGAGGTCGCGATCGGCGGCGAGTCCATCCGTCTCGGGCAGTTCCTGAAGTTCGCCGGCATCCTCGATTCCGGTGGCGAGGTCAAGGAGGCGATCGCCGACGGTCTCGTGACCGTGAACGGCGAGGTCGATCGGCGTCGCGGGCGTCAGCTGGTCGTCGGCGACGTCGTCGGGATCGGCGGGCGCGGGTTCCGCGTCAGTGCGTGAGGGGCCCGGCGTCGACGCCGGAGTGAGCACCCCTCCTGAGGAGGGTTCTCCGCTCAGGAGGGACTCCGTCCAGCAGGGAATGCGTCGGGGGAGCGCGGGTTCGCGGCCCCGTGCGTGACAGGCTCGGAGGACGACCGACGTCAGGAGCGCACGCATGCAGGTAGGCATCCACTTCATGAACTTCACGCTGCCGGGCGGCAGTGCGGGGATCGCTCCGATCCTCGGGGCCACGGCGCGGACGGCGGAGGACATCGGCTGCGAGTGGTTCACGCTGATGGACCACTACTTCCAGATGGAGCAGTTCGCGACGAGTGAGGACCCGATGCTCGAGGGATACACCTCGCTGGGGTTCGTCGCGGGCCGCACGGAACGCCTCCGGCTGGGGCTTCTGGTGACCGGGGTGACCTACCGGCACCCGGGGCTGCTCGCGAAGATCGTGACCACGCTCGACGTGCTGTCGGGCGGTCGCGCGATGCTCGGCATCGGCGCCGCCTGGTACGAGCGCGAGCACCTCGGGCTCGGGGTGCCGTACCCGGCGCTGAAGGAGCGGTTCGAGCGGCTCGAGGAGACCCTGCAGATCTGCCGGCAGATGTGGAGCGAGAACGACGGGCCCTACACCGGTACGCACTTCCAGCTGGCCGAGACGCTCAACCACCCGGAGCCGATCCAGAAGCCGGGTCCGCCGATCCTGATCGGCGGCGGGGGCGAGAAGAAGACGCTGCGACTGGTCGCGGAGTACGGCGACGCCTGCAACCTGTTCGCGACCGGTGCCGAGGGAGTCGCGCACAAGCTCGACGTGCTGCGGCGGCACTGCGACGATCTCGGTCGCGACTACGACTCGATCACGAAGACGATCATCGGAGGCGGCGACCCGATCGGCGACCCCGACGGTTTCGTCCGGGCGATGGAGGAGTACGCGGCGCTCGGGATCTCGCTGGTCGAGCTGGCGCCGCAGGGTCCCGACCCGGAGGGGTACGTCGCGCGGCTGGGCGAGGGCGTGATCGGCCGGCTCTCCGCGATCGGCTGAGCCCGGCTCCCCGCAGGCGCGGGGGCTGGACTGGCGGGTCGAAGGAACCCGTTCGCGCCGAGGTGGCCCGCCGGAGGTGGTGTCTCGGCGAGAACGGGTTCCCTCGGCAGGGGCGGGGCGGGGCGTGCGGGACGGGTCAGGCGGGGGGCGGGCAGCCGCAGGTCTCGCCGAGGACGAGGGTCGTCGGCAGGAGGACGTGGCGGGGACCGGAGTCGGAGAGGGACTCCTCGAGGAGCTCGAAGGCGATGCGGGCCATGTCGCGCACGGGGACGGCGACGGTCGTGACGCGGACGCCTCCGAGGAGCGCCTCTCGGATGCCGTCGAAACCGACGATCGCGAGCTCGGACGGGACGTCGATCCCCTCCTGCGACGCAGCGCGCAGCAGGGCGAGCGCATGCTCGTCGGTGGTGGCGAAGACAGCGCGAGGGCGCTCGGTCCGCAGGACGAGGCGGAGCGCCTGCTCGGACGACACGCGGTCCATCGGCACGCGGTGGAGGCGGCCCTCGCCGTGCGGGAGGGCCTCGGACACGGCCTCGGCCCAGTAGCGCGCGCGGAGACCGGAGGGGCCGAAGTCGTCAGGTCCGGTGACGCAGTGCAGATCGTCGTAGCCGTGCCAGAGCAGGTGCTCGACGGCCGCGCGGGTGCCCTGCTCGTCGTCGAACGCGACGCTCGGCTCCGCGTCGGTCGGCGGGGCGGAGTGCAGGAAGACGCGGGGGCCGGAGTCGGCGGCGCTCGCCGGGTCGATCGTGACGAGGAGGGTGCCCGCCGTGCGCAGGTCGGCGAAGGTGCGCTCGTAGCCGCGCTCCACCTCCGGGTCGTACTCGGTGTTGCCGAGGAGGGTCAGCAGGGAGCGGCCGCGGGCCTCGTGCTCGATGTGGCGGGCGAGCTCGCCGAAGAAGGCGTTGGAGGAGTCGGGGACGAGGAGGCCGACGAGGTTCGAGCGACCGACGCTGAGCGCCTCGGCGAGGGAGTTGCGGCGGTAGCCGAGCTCGGCGATCGCGGCCTCGACGCGGGAGCGGAGCTCGTTCGACACGGGGCGGGGCCCGTCGTTGACGACGTAGCTGACCACGGTGGTCGAGGTGCCCGCGGCGCGTGCGACATCGGCGAGGGTGGGGCGCCGCGGCCGGGGGGACATCCGGTCAGCCTAGAACACGGCCCGAGGGAGAGGATCGACGCGGCCGCGCTCGGTGTCGCACCCCCCGAAAGAGTCACTATATAAACGACATCGGCGGGAACCAGGTGATCTCGCGAAGCAGGGCCGCCGAGGCGCCTGTACGCATGCGTTCGCACAGGCTTACTCTTCGAGCCACTCACCTCGGGTGTACGGGCTCACGCTGACGTGAGCAGATCGTTGGCCTTGCATGCCGAACATGACCGAACGTTCGACGGCCGTCCGCGCCGGACGACGAGCCCGAGGGGTGCGAGGCGCTCGAGGCGCCGTCGCCGCCACCGCGGGCATCGCCGTTCTCGCCGTCGGATTCATCATCGGTTCGCCCGCTCAGGCGGCGACCGCGCCGAACCTCGGCACGGCGGGCGACTTCTCGGTGCTCGGCGGCTCGACCGTGACCAACACGGGCCCGACCGTCCTGCCCGACGACCTGGGTGTCAGCCCGGGAACGGCGATCACCGGGTTCCCGCCGGGAACCGTGAGCGGGGAGATCCACGCCTCCGACGCCATCGCGATCCAGGCGCAGTCGGACCTCGTCGTCGCCTACAACCAGCTCGCCTCCCAGGCGCCGGACGGCGACATCGAGGGAGACCTGGTCGGACGCACGTTCCTGCCGGGCGTCTACAAGGCGGCCGGCCCCATCGGGATCACGGGGACGGTCACCCTCGACGCGCAGGGGTCGCCCGGATCGATCTTCGTCTTCCAGGTGGGAAGCACGCTGACGACCGGGTCGGCCAGCTCGGTCTCGCTCATCAACGGAGCGCAGGCGTGCAATGTGTTCTGGCAGGTCGGGAGCTCGGCGACCCTCGGTACGGGGACTGACTTCTCGGGCTCGATCCTCGCGCTCACCTCGATCACCCTGACCACGAGTGCCTCCGTCGACGGACGGACGCTCGCCAGGAACGGAGCCGTGACGCTGGACACCAACCTGTTCCAGTCGTCGGCCTGCACCGCTACCCCTGAGCCCACGATCACTCCTACGGTGACGCCGACCGTGACTCCGACGGTCACGCCGACCGTCACCCCCACGGTGACGCCGACTGTGACCCCGACGGTCACTCCCACGGTGACGCCGACTGTCACCCCGACCGTGACCCCGACGGTCACCCCGACCGTGACGCCGACGGTCACTCCCACGGTGACGCCGACGGTCACGCCTACCGTGACCCCGACGGTGACGCCGACTGTGACGCCGACTGTGACCCCCACGGTGACCCCGACCGTCACGCCCACGGTGACCCCGACGGTCACGCCGACGGTGACTCCGACCGTCACCCCCACGGTGACTCCGACGGTCACCCCGACTGTGACGCCCACGGTGACCCCGACGGTCACGCCGACTGTGACGCCCACGGTGACCCCCACGGTGACCCCCACGGTGACCCCCACGGTGACCCCCACGGTGACCCCCACGGTGACCCCGACGGTCACGCCGACGGTGACGCCGACCGTCACTCCCACGGTGACGCCTACGGTGACGCCTACTGTGACTCCGACGGTGACGCCCACGGTGACTCCGACGGTGACGCCTACTGTGACTCCGACGGTGACGCCCACGGTGACTCCGACGGTGACGCCTACTGTGACTCCGACGGTGACGCCCACGGTGACCCCGACGGTGACGCCTACTGTGACTCCGACGGTGACGCCCACGGTGACCCCGACGGTCACGCCCACGGTGACCCCGACGGTCACGCCCACGGTGACCCCGACGGTCACGCCCACGGTGACCCCGACGCCGACTCCGACCGTCACACCGACGGGCACACCGACGGTGACCCCGACGCCGACTCCGACCGTCACACCGACGGTGACGCCGACGCCGACTCCGACCGTGACGCCGAGTCCCACGCCGACTCCGACCGTGACGCCCACGCCGACGCCGACGGTCACGCCGACTCCGACGGTCACCCCGACGGTCACCCCGACGGTGACGCCGACGGTGACTCCGACGGTCACGCCGACGCCGACGGTCACGCCGACGGGGACTCCGACGGTCACGCCGACGCCCACGGTGACGCCGACGGCTACGCCGACTCCGACGGTCACCCCGACGGCTACGCCGACTCCGACGGTCACCCCGACGGTGACGCCGACGGCCACGCCGACCCCGACGGTCACCCCGACGGTGACGCCGACCAGCACGCCGACGGCCGTGCCGCCGGTGGCCGGACCGCGACCCTCCGCCTCCGACTCGACGACGGTCCCCGTCGCCGGACCCCGGGGACCGCAGGGACCCCAGGTCGGACTCGCCTCGACGGGCACCGACGGCACGTCGATGGCCGTGACGGCATCGGTCGCGATGCTCGTCCTGCTCGGCGGTGCTGCACTCCTGATGCTCGCCCAGCGCCGAGGACGTGAGAAGCACCTGAAGGGCTGACCGAACTCCTGACGACAGCGATGCACCGGATCCCCAGGGGTCCGGTGCATCGCTGCGTGCGGGTGAGGGGGAGTGCATCGGCGGAGGTCGTCGCGAGGTGGGTCTCGGCACGCCGCCTTCGGCAGCTGCTCGACCGGCACGGGCGAATGTTTCACGTCGTCGTAATAAACGAGCGGTCGGTCGAAATACGGCGCGACTATGGTCACACGCTAACCGCTTAGAAGCGCTCCGCCGCCGGCCCCGCCCCGGCGCGATCGCCACCACCTGGAGCTCCCGATGTCCGCCACCCTCACTCCGCTGCGTCGCGAGCACGAACGATCCCTCCTGCTCGAGCGGCTGGCCGACGCCGACGCCGCCGCTGCACCGACGGAAGCCTCGCGAGTGGTCGCGGCGCTCACCCGCTCCGCCTGGGCCCAGGCCGTCCTGCGCGCGGCGGCGAGCGCGAGCAACCTCTCCTTCGCCCACACCCGCGTCGCCGTGCTCGGCTCGGGTCGGCTCGCCGCCGAGCTGGCGACCCGCACGGCGGCCATGGGTGCCCGCGTCGTCGTGGTCGGAGACGACCCCGTCGCTCTCGTCGAGCTGGCCCAGCAGGGCCTCGACGTCGCGACCACGGAGTCCGCCCGGCTGGGCGACGCGGTGATCGCCTTCGCGACCGGCGAGCTCGCCGACCCGGTGACGCCCGGTGCGCTCGGAGGCGGCGGTCCCCTCCTCCTCGTCGACGCCGGCGAGCAGGAGGAGCCTCCGACCGTCATCGCGCCGACCGACCCCGCCTCCGGCCGGCCCGGTATCGCTCGGCTGATGACTGCCGACCGCGAGGCCTTCCTCCTGGTGGCGCGCGAGGTCGCCGACGCGTCGACGCGGCGCACCGGAGAGAGCCTCCGCGCCCGCTTCGCGCTCGCGCTCCGCGACGCGACGGCCGCCGATCCCGCCGCGCCCCTTCACGAACTTCACGCCCGCGCCGATCGCGCGCTCGCTCTGGAGCTGCTCGCGTGAGCGCCTCCATCCGCGACGCCTCGCTCTGGCAGCAGGGGCAGGACAAGATCGACTGGGCCGCGCGGTTCATGCCGGTCACCCGCGGTGTCGTCGGTCAGCTGCGCGAGAGCGGCAGCGTGCGGGGGCTGCGCATCGGCCTGGTGCTCGTCCTGGAGCCCAAGACGGCGACTCTGGCGCTGGAGCTCGCGGCGGCGGGCGCCGAGGTGAGCGTGATGTGCGGCGCCTCCAACACGCACGACGACACGGCCGCCGCCCTCCAGCACGCGGGGGTCGCGGTCTTCGCGCGGTCCGACGCGACGGCGGCCGACGACCGGGCCTTCGCGCTCGACCTCCTCGACCGGAGGCTCGACATCCTGGTCGACGACGGCTCCTCGGTCACCCGCCTCGCGCACACCGAGCGCCCCGAGGCCCTCGAGACCCTCCGCGGGGCGACGGAGGAGACCACGAGCGGACTCCGCCCGCTGCGGGTCATGGAGCGCGAGGGCGCCCTGCGGATCCCGGTGCTCGCCGTCAACGACGCCCGCTGCAAGACGCTGTTCGACAACCGGCACGGCACCGGCCAGTCGACGCTGCTGACGATGCTCGACCTGCTCGCGACCCCGCTCGACCGCGCGCACGTCGTCGTCGCCGGCTTCGGGCCGGTCGGCCGGGGAGTCGCGCAGCACGCCCGCGCGCTCGGCGCCCGCGTCACGATCGCAGAGGTCGACCCGGTCCGGGCGCTCGAGGCGGTCTTCGCCGGCTACGACGTCGCCGAGCTCGAGGCGGCGGCCGCGACCGCCGACCTGCTCGTCTCGGCGACCGGCATCGCGCACACCATCGACGTGGAGCACCTCCTGGCGCTGCCCGACGGCGCGGCGGTCGCGGTCTCGGGAGGCGTCGCGCAAGAGATCGCGATCGACGCGGCGCTCGCCGCCGGTGCCACCCGCGAGAGCGTCGGGCACGCACTCGAGCGCTTCGTGCTCCCCACCGGTCGCTCGATCGTCGTGCTCGATGACGGCGGCTGCATCAACTGCACGGCGGGCGAGGGCAACCCGATCGAGATCATGGACCTCTCGTTCGGCGTGCAGGCGGCAGCGATCGACGTGCTGGCGCGCGAGACCCTCGTGCCCGCGGTGCACCTGCTGCCTCCGGAGGTCGACGACCGCGTCGCGCGCGCCAAGCTCGCGGCGCTGGGCATCGGCATCGACCGGCCGAGCCTCGCGCAGCAGGAGTTCCTCGGCAGCTGGACGTCGACCGGCCGCCGCGCCGCGCCGCAGCGGGACGGAGCACGCTCGTGACCGAGCTCCTCCGCCTCGAGGGCGTCGGCGTCACCTACCGCAACGCCGAGCAGCCCGCCCTGGTCGACGCGAGCTTCTCGGTGTCGCGCGGGGAGGTGGTGCTCGTCGCCGGCCCGTCCGGCTGCGGCAAGAGCACCCTCCTGCGCGTGCTCAACGGGCTCGTCCCGCGCTCGTACAGGGCGGAGGTGACCGGGCGCGTCGAGGTCGACGGGCGCGACGCGACTCCGCTCGCCCTGCGCGACATCTCGGAGGTGGTGGGCACCCTCCTCCAGGACCCCTCGAAGCAGGTGGTCGGCCACAGCGTGCTCGCCGAGATCGCGTTCGGGCTCGAGAACCGCGGGACCGCGCCGGCCGAGATCCGCGAGCGCGCGCACCGGGTCGCGGAGCGGCTCGGGCTTACCCCGCTGCTGGCGACGCCACCGCACGAGCTCTCGGGCGGCCAGCTGCAGCTCGTCGCGTTCGCCGGGATCCTCGTGCTCGAGCCGCAGGTCATCGTGATCGACGAGCCGCTGGCGAACCTCGACCCCGATGCGGCCGACGTGCTGCTCGGCGCGGTGCGCGACTACGTCGACGGAGGCGGGGCGGCCGTGATCGTCGAGCACCGGGTCGACGAGGTGCTCGCACTGCGACCCGACCGCGTGGTGTACCTCGAGGAGGGGCGGGTGGTCTTCTCCGGCGACGCCGCCGGGTTCCTCGAGGTCGCGTCGCCGGAATCGGTGAAGCTCCCATTCTCGGCGCTGCTCGCCCGCGATCACGGCGAGGAGGAGCCGCTTGCCGAGGCCCCCGCCGTCGTCCCCGGCGGGGTGGCGCGCCTCCACTTCGAGGCAGCGGAGCTCGGCTACGGCGCCCGCACCATCGTCTCGGCCGTCGACAGGCGGTTCGAGCCGGGGGAGCGCGTCGCGATCCTCGGCCGGAACGGCGCCGGCAAGTCGACGCTGATGCGCGCCGCGGTCGGCCTGGTCGCCCCGCGCCGGGGCCGCGTGCTGCTCGACGCGCGCCCGGTGCACGAGCTGACCGCCGCCGAGCTCGTCTCGACCTGCGGCTACCTCTTCCAGAACCCCGGGCAGGCGCTGTTCAGCGAGTCGGTCGAGGCCGAGCTGGCCTTCGGCCCGCGCAATCTCGGCGTTCCGGAGGAGGAGATCCCGGCGATCGCCGACGCCGCCCTCCGCGCCGTCTCGCTGCACGACGTGCCCGGCATCCTGCAGCGGCCGCCGCGCACCCTGTCCTTCGGACAGCAGCGCCGGCTCGCGGTCGCGCTCGCCCTCACCCTGCAGCCGCGGACGCTGATCCTCGACGAGCCGACAGCGGGGCAGGACGAGCGCTCCTCGAGCCACTTCCTCGACGCGGTCTGGGCGATCGACGGGATCGACAGCGTCTACTTCATCACCCACGACATCGACATGGCGCTCGCCAGGGCCGACCGCATCGTGGTCGTCGACGGAGGCGGGATCGTCGCCGACGCGACTCCGGCCGAGATCGTGAACGACGCCGACCTCTGGCACGTGCCGGGCGCCCGGGCGGAGCACGCCCGCGCGGTGCTCCGCGAGACCGACTTCGTGCGCGCCGCGCGGCGCCACGGACCCCAAAGCGGACGCCTCCCGCGCCCGCTCGACCTCGCCCGGCGCCTGCGCCGCGCGGAACCCACCGCCCCACCCCACCCCCTCGAAAGGACGCACCCGTGACCGCCTCCTCCACCGCCGCGAAGACGGGCCCCTGGGCCGTCTCGTCGCGCACCATCGTCTTCGGCGCCGTCGGCGCCGCGCTCTACGGCGCGCTCGGCGCCCTGAGCTTCGTGATCCCCGGCACGATGATCTCGATCCGCCCAGCGATCGCGATCATCCCCTTCGTGGGCCTGCGCTTCGGACCGGTCGCCGGCTTCTTCACCGGCGCAGTCGGCAACGCGATCGTCGACCAGATCCTGGGCTACGGGTTCCTCACCTACTGGAACTGGAGCATCGCGAACGGCCTCGTGGGCCTGCTCGCCGGGCTGATCGGCTACTACGCGAAGGAGCCGCGCACGACCGGCCGCCAGCTCGTCTGGGCCGCCGCGATCGCGGTCGCCGCAGTCGTCGTCGGGCTGCTCTTCACGGTCACCGACCTGCTGCTGGGCGCGACCTTCGAGTACTGGTTCTTCGGCTCCTACCTCCTCGCGATCCTCGCGACGGGCATCACCGCGATCATCCTCGTCCCTGTGCTCGACCGGGTCTGGAAGCCGCTCCAGAACCTCGCCGGACGCTGACGGGCGCGCGAGATGGAGGTATCGCCTCGCTATCTCGGCGGTGACTCCTTCCTCGGTCGTCGGGATCCGCGCGTGCTGATCCTGGTCCCGGTGATGTTCGTCATCGCCGCGACCCAGGTGCGCGATCTGCGGTGGATGGCGGCGCTGCTCGCCGTGGCGCTCGCCTACTACCTCAGCGCGCGGATCCCGTTCCGCGAGGTCCGCTCCAACTGGGCGGTCGTCGCCGTGTTCGTCGTGGTCTTCGCGGGGATCAACGGGCTGATCGTCGGCGCGACGAGCTCGGGCGAACCTGAGTCGGGCGCCACGCTCTTCACCGTGCCGGTGATCGGTCTGCCGATCACCGAGGGGGCGGTCTCGTACGCGGTCAACATGCTGCTGCGCTTCGTCGCGCTGGTCGCGGTCGGGTTCCCCCTGGCCTTCGCGATCCGCCCCGGCGATCTCGCGGTCGCATTCGCGCGGCTCGGACTGCCGGCGCGCTTCGCCTACGGCATCGACCTCACCTTCAAGTTCCTGCCGAGCGCCGCGGCGAACCTGAGCGAGACCGCGGCGGCCCAGCGGCTCCGCGGCTACGAGAGGTCGTCGACCCGCAATCCGGTGCGGCGCCTGCGCGAGGTGACGCCGCTCCTGGTGCCGGTGACGATCACCTCCTTCGTCGACGCGGAGGACACGGTCGACGCGCTCGATCTGCGCGGCTTCGGGACGCGCAAGCGCACCTGGCTGCGCGAGATCCGCTACACGCCGGCCGACTGGGCGGTGACCGGCGTCGCGGTCCTGCTGGCCGTGGCGGCGAGCGTCGCGAGCATCGCCGGAGTCATGCCCTCGGCGTGGATCCCGTGAGCGCGACGCTGCACCTCGCCCCGTGGGTGCTGCCGGTGGCCGGCGAGCCGATCCGCCGCGGAGGCGTGCTCGTGCGCGACGAGCGGATCGTCGCGGTCGGCACGGGCGACGAGCTGCGCGCACTCGACGAGGGCGCGGCGGTGACGGAGTGGGACGGCGCGATCGTGCCGGGCCTCGTGAACGCGCACTCGCACCTCCAGTACACCTGCATGGCCTCGGTGGGCGCCGGTCGCTACGACGGGTTCGAGGACTGGTCGCGGGCGTTCCAGGTGGTCTACGAGGAGCCGCACGACTGGGGCGCCTCCGCCGCCGCCGGGCTCGAGATCGCCGTCTCGACCGGCACCACCGCCATCGCCGACATCGTCACCGACCTCGACGCGCTGGGCGTGCTCGAGGCGGGCCGCGTGCACGGGATCGCCTACTGGGAGCTGATGAGCCTCCTCGAGGACGACTGGCGCGGGAGCGGCCGCGCGATCACCGCGGAGCTGGTGCGCACCTCCGGAGTTACCCGCATCGGGCTCTCGCCGCACGCCCCCTATTCGCTCGACACCCCCGTGCTGAGCGACCTGACTCCGCTGTCGCAGGAGCTCGGCGTGCGCCGGCACCTGCACCTGGCCGAATCGGCGTGGGAGGCGGAGTACACGATGCACGGCCGCGGCGACCTCGCCGAGCAGTGGCGGCGCTGGGGGTACGACGGGTTCCACCTGCTGCGCAACGGCGGCAGCGCCCTGCGGCCGGTCGCCTACGCCGAGACCATCGGAGCGCTGGGCGACGACGTGCACATCGCGCACGGCATCTACGTCGACGCGGACGACCGCGCGACCCTGCGACGCAGCGGCACCTCGGTCGCGCTTTGCCCGCGCTCGAACGCGGTGATCGGGCTCGACGAGGCGCCGGTGGCCGACTACCTGCGCGAGGGCAACGCGATCGCCGTCGGCACCGACTCGCTGTCGTCGACGCCGTCGCTCGACCTGCTCGGCGACGTGGCCGAGCTGTACCGGATCGCGCGCGCCCAGGGGTACGCGGCCCCCGATCTGCACCGTCGGCTGCTCGCGGCGGCGACGCTCGGTGGGGCCGTGGCCATGGGGGCGGCGGAGTCGTTCGGCACGCTGTCGCCGGGGTCGCTGGCCGATCTCGCGGTGCTGGACGTCGCGGGATCCTCCGCCGACGACGTGGTCGCCGCGATCGTCGAAGCCGGCGAGGGGACCGCCCTCGCCACGATCATCTCCGGGGAGGTCCGATGGCAGAGCTGACGAACGAGGTGGTCGACCGTCTGAGCGTCGACGGGCGGGTGCTCGAGAGCGTCCGACGTCCGGCCCTCGCGGTGTCGATGGGGCTCGAGCCGCATCCGGAGGGGGGCTGGTACCGGCGCACGTGGACGTCGCCGGAGCAGGTGGTGCTGCGGTCGGCCGACGGGTCGGTGCGCGAGCGGCCGGCGGCGACTCTGATCGTGTTCCTGCTGCCGGCGGGCGAGTGCTCGGCGTGGCACCGGGTGTCGTCGACCGAGACGTGGATCTGGAACGGGCCCGGCCGGGTGGCGCTGCAGTACGGAGGGCTCGGCGAGGCTCCGGACGAGGGCGAGACCGTGGTGCTCGGCTCGGCTGTCGAGGGGCTCCCGGTGCAGGCGGTCGTGCCGGCGGACGTGTGGCAGCGGACGCTGCCCTCGGGCGACGACTCGGTGGTGAGCTGCCTGGTGTCGCCGGGGTTCGACTTCGCCGACTTCTCGATGCCGGAGTAGGGCTGCCGCTGCGAGGGAACCCGTTCGCGCCGAGATGCCGCGTTCAGCGCGGTGTCTCGCCGAGAACGGGTTCCCTCGGCCGGTAAGTCCTCTTACAGTGGCTGCGACGGCGGTGCCGTCCTCGAGCGGAAGGAAGTCATGTCCCAGACCGCTCCCGCCTCCGCGACCGCCGATCCCGGCGCCGCGAAACTCCGGACCTTCCACCAGATCCTCGTGAACACGGCCGTCGCGAACGTGACGACGAGCTTCCTCTGGTTCGCACTCACCTTCTGGGTGTACCTCGAGACGCGGTCGGTGCTCGCCACCGGCATCATCGGCGGCGCCTACATGCTGCTCGTCGCGATCTTCTCGATGGCCTTCGGCACCATCGTCGACCGGCACCGCAAGTACCGGGTGATGGTGTTCGCGGGCGCGGTCACGCTGGTGTCGTTCGGCGTCGCCGGCGGCCTCTACCTGGCGCTTCCGGAGTCGGCGCTGCTGGATCTCGGCGGCCCGTGGTTCTGGCTGTTCTCGGGCGTGATCCTGTTCGGCGCGGTCATCGAGAACATGCGCAACATCGCCCTGTCCACGACGGTGACCCTGCTCGTTCCGACCGAACGCCACGCCAACGCGAACGGCCTGGTCGGCACCGTGCAGGGGCTCGCGTTCGTGGTCACGAGCGTCTTCAGCGGGCTGTCGATCGGCTTGCTCGGGATGGGCTGGACGATGCTCATCGCGATCGTCGCCTCCGCAGCGGCCCTTCTGCACCTGTTCTTCCTGCGCATCCCCGAAGACGCGCCTGTCGTCGGCGACCGGGCCCCGCTCATCGATCTGCGCGGCAGCATCACGGCGGTCCGAGCGGCGACCGGCCTGTTCGCGCTCATCGTGTTCTCGACGTTCAACAACCTGATCGGCGGCGTCTACATGGCGCTGATGGATCCGTACGGGCTCGAGCTGTTCCCGGTCGAACTGTGGGGAGTCGTGCTCGGCGTGACCGCGACGGGCTTCATCATCGGCGGTCTGCTGGTCGCCAAGTTCGGCCTCGGGAAGAACCCGATCCGCACGATGCTGCTGCTCGTGATGGCGATGGGGCTGATCGGCGCGCTGTTCACCCTCCGCGACTGGTGGTGGCTCTACGCCGGCGGCATCTGGATCTACATGACGCTGATCCCCGCGGTCGAGGCCTCCGAGCAGACGGTCATCCAGAAGGTCGTCCCGTTCGAGACCCAGGGCCGGGTCTTCGGCTTCGCCGCCGCGTTCGAGTCGGCGGCGGCGCCGGTCACCTCGTTCCTCATCGCCCCGATCGCCGAGTTCGCCCTCATCCCCTACATGGAGTCGTCGGCCGGGCGGTCGACCTTCGGCTGGCTCCTCGGCGACGGCATCGGGCGGGGCATCGCGCTCGTGTTCCTCATCGGAGGGATCATCATGGTGGTCGCGGCCGGAGCGGCGATGCTCACGCGGTCGTACCGGGTGATCTCGGCGGAGTACCTGAAGGGGGAGTCGGCCTCGAAGGACGCCGCGGAGACCGGGACCTCCGGGGTCGTCGGCGGTGATGCTCTCGAGTCCGCAACGGAGAAAAGAACTGCCAAGAGCACGCTCGATCACCACCCGTGAAAGGCATCGTCTCCGGATGAAGAGGATGCAAGGGCTCGTCTGCGGGATACTCTCATCGCATGGATCCCACAATCTTTCTTGTGCTCGCGATTCTCGTCGTCGCGATCGTCTTCTTCGTGCGTGGCAGAAGGAAGCGGGCTGGGAGTGGTGCCAGCGACGACGGAGCAGTCGTGCGTCGACGGAATACGCCGGTACATCTTCCGGGCTACCTGCAACCGAGATCCTTCTCAGTCCCGGCCACCCCCGCTGAGTTCTTCCTGGTTCTGTTCTCCGGAGTGAACAGCTTCGGCGGCAACAGGCAATTCGCGACCTTCAAGAGTGACTACGACACCTGCATCAACGCCGGAACCGACCCAGCGGCTCCTCGACTGGTGGAATCAATCTATATCTCGTCGCTCAGCGAAAGAGCGATCACTCTGACTGCGGGTAATCGCGTTGCCATCTTCTGGACTCTCACCATCTCTCTCACCGGCTCACTCCCTGCCGATGGCGAAGTCGAAGGCACCATACCCGACCAGACGAACTTCAAATGGTCCGGGAGCATCCTCCGAATCCAAGCGGATATCGAAGCCGCTGTTCGCAGTATCGGCGGGACGACCGGGCCCTGGCCTCTCTCCGGGTGAGGTACCCTCCTGCGGACGAGGTGGTTGCTTCCACTGCTGCCACTCTCAGAAGGGTGCGCAGCGGAGGCGGCAAGCCTTAACGGGGGATCGCCCCGCCCCGCCCCTCCCTGCCACGCTGAGCCAGATACCCCGTGCCCTCGCGCGGGAGCACCTCCCCAGGAGTACACAGTGGCCTTGACGGCGATCCGCGGCACCTTCCTCGACTTCATCGACGACCCGTGGAAGCATGTGGGCGACGAGGAGGCGGCGACCAGGTTCCACTCCGACGGGCTGCTCGTCCTCGAGGACGGCATCATCGTCGACTTCGGCCCGTACTCCGAGCTCTCGGAGAAGCACCCGGACGTGCCGGTCACCGAGATCGCCGACCGGATCATCGTGCCGGGCTTCATCGACGGCCACATCCACCTGCCGCAGACCCGGGTGCTCGGGGCGTACGGCGAGCAGCTGCTGCCGTGGCTGCAGAAGTGGGTGTTCCCCGAGGAGCACAAGTACGCCGACCGCGACTACGCACTCGAGGGCACGACGCACTTCTTCGACAACCTGCTCGCCTCGGGAACGACCACGGCTCAGGCGTTCACCACGGGCAGCCTCACCTGCAACGAGGTCTTCTTCGAGGAGGCGGCCAGGCGGAACATGCGGATGATCGGCGGCCTCACGGGTATCGACCGCCACGTGCCCGACTACTTCGCGAACACTCCCGAGCAGTTCTACGCCGACAGCAGTGCCCTCATCGAGAAGCACCACCGGGTCGGCCGCAACCTCTACGCGATCACGCCCCGCTTCGCCTTCGGCGCCTCCGAGGAGCTGCTCGACGCCTGCCGACGGCTGAAGGAGGAGCACCCCGACGTCTGGATCAACACCCACATCTCCGAGAACCCGGCCGAGATCCACGGCGTGCTCGCGCTGCACCAGGACTGCCACGACTACCTCGCCGTCTACGAGAAGTACGACCTCGTCGGCCCGAAGTTCACCGGCGGGCACGGTGTCTGGCTCTCGAACGACGAGTTCCGGCGCTTCTCGCAGTCGGGAGCGGCCGTCGCGTTCTGCCCGTCGTCGAACCTCTACCTCGGCTCCGGTCTGTTCCGTCTGGGCCGGGCGACGGACCCCGAGCACCGGGTGCTGCTCAGCTTCGGCACCGACATGGGCGGCGGCAACCGCTTCAGTCTCCTCAACACGCTCGAGGACGCCTACAAGGTGGGCATGCTCAACAACACGATCCTCGACGGCAGCATCGTTCCGAGCGAGATGGACCTCGCGGAGTCCGAGCGCAACAAGCTCTCGCCCTACCGCGCCTTCTACTCCGTCACGAAGGGCGGTGCGGAGGCGCTGTACATCGACGACCTCGTCGGCAGCTTCGACATCGGCAAGGAGGCCGACTTCGTCGCGCTGGACTGGACGGCCGGGCCCCCCGCCGCCTCCTGGCACCAGAGCCTCGCCCACGACGGCGGCGAGCTGACCCAGGACGTGGTCCGCGAGCTGCTGTTCGGCATCATGATGGTCGGCGACGAGCGCGCCGTCGATCAGACCTGGGTGATGGGCGAGCTCGCCTACAAGAAGGCCTGACGGTGGCCGACGCCACCGCCGTCTCGGCTCCTGTGTCGCTGGTCGCGCATCGACGCCTCGCCGAGTCGGACTACGCCCGGTACGAGGCCTGGCAGGAGGCGGTCGGCGAGCGGCTCGAGGGCCGGCCCGGCTTCCTCGGCCGCGAGGTCCTCCGCCCCGATCCTCCGCACCAGGTCGACTGGATCGTCGTCGAGCGATTCCGCGACCGCGACGCCGCGCGCAGCTGGCTCCAGAGCCCCGAGCGCGCGACGCTACTCGAGGAGATGGAGGGGGTGCTCGTCGGCAACGACTCGGTGCACCTGTTCACCGAGGAGGCGAAGCACCCCTCCGAGGCGGCATCGGTGCTGATCACGAGCCGGGTGGCACCGGAGGACGAGGCCGCCTTCCTGGCCTGGCAGCGTCGCATCTCGGCGGCGGAGTCGCACTTCGAGGGCTTCGTCGGGCACAGGGTCGAGCGCCCGATACCGGGCGTGCAGGACGACTGGGTCGTCGTGCTGAGCTTCGACACCGAGGCCGACCTGGACCGCTGGATCGAGTCGCCGGAGCGGACGGCGCTGCTCGCCGACGGCTCGGCCTACAACCAGCAGCTCTCGCTGACCCGGGCGAGCTACGGCTTCGGCTTCTGGGCCGGTCGCGACAAGCCGGTGCCGGATCCGGTGTTCAAGAGCAATCTGCTGGTACTGCTGATGCTGTACCCGATCGTGTTCCTCTGGAGCTACTTCATCGCGGATCCGCTGTTCGCCGCACACGGCGTGCCGTTCTGGCTGTCGCTGTTCATCGGGAACGTCGTGTCGACGCAGCTCCTCGGCTGGATCTTCGTCCCCTGGGCGTTCCGGAGGTTCAGCTGGTGGACCGCGCGGGGCCGCCCTGCACGCGTGTACGTCGCGGGCTACGCGATCATCGCCGGCTGCTACCTCCTGTCGATGGCGCTCTACGCCTGGCTGCTGGCCCTGCGGGCCGGCTGACCGCACCGGCGACGTCTCCTCGGCCGTCGGCATCTGGGACGCCTCGGCCTCCGTGGGCGCCCGCGCGGTGCTGTGGACCGACAACGGAGCGCTCGACCACCCGTGGGTCATCGCACCGTACCCCGGAGGCGGTTTCGCCATCAGCAACCGTCCGACCGGTAAGCGCCTCGAGATCCATCGCGCTTCGACGGCGGTCGGCCCAGGGATGCGAGGGCGGGGGTGCTGATCATCGGGCTTCTTTCCTGTTCGACGGTCGGTCGGCGGGTGAGGGGCGGCGGCTGGAGGGGAAGACCCGCCGAGGACGGCGGTGCTCTCGCGTCCGGCAGCGAGGTCGGGAGCCTCTATCGCTCGACGGGCTGCTCGGTCGCGGTGCGCGCCGCTCGCGCCTGTCTCGCCGCGGTCGGGTCGGCGGCACGCGGGATACTCTCGGTGGATGGACGACTTGACTCCGGTACCGGTGCTCGCTGACGTGGCGGCACAGGCCGGAGTCAGTCTGTCGACGGTGTCGCGGGTGATCACCGGCCGGACCCCGGTCAGCTCGCGAACGCGCGAGCGTGTCGAGAAGGCCATCGCCGAGCTCAGCTACCGCCCCAACGCCGCGGCTCAAGCACTGGTCAGCGGCAGATCGTCCGTCGTGTCCGTGATCGCGAAGAACACCCTCCGCTGGGGCTACGCGGCGACGCTGCAGGGCATCGAGGAGGCCGCACGCGCCGCGGGCTACGTGGTCATGATCACCGTGGTCGAGTCGGCCGACCCGGCCGACCTCGAGCGCGCGGTCGACAGCGTCGCGACGCGGTCGATCGCGGGTGCGGTCGTCATCGACTTCGACGCCGTCGGATCCCAGACCCTGGCCGCGCTGCCGCGATCGGTGCCCGTCGTCGCCTCGGCCGGCGCCGTCAAGCAGGGGGAGGACCTTCCTCACGCCTACCTCGACGACTTCGAGGGCGGCCGGCGCGCGACCGAGTACCTGCTCTCCCTCGGGCACCAGACCGTCCATCACGTCGCCATCCCCTCCACTCGGGAGCGGAGTGGTCGCGAGTGGGGCTGGCGGCAGGCGCTCGAGGAGGCCGGAGCGCCCGTGCCGGCGGTCGTCAGTGCCGACTACGACCCCTCCTCCGGCTACCGGGCCGCGAAGCTGGTGCCGGCGGGAGCGACGGCGATCCTCTGCGGCAACGACGAGGTCGCGATCGGAGTCATCAGGGAGCTCACCGAGCGGGGTGTGCGGGTGCCGGCCGACGTCAGCGTGATGGGCTTCGACGACCAGTCGTTCGCAGCGATGTGGTCGCCCGCACTGTCGACCGTCCGTCAGGACTTCTCGGACCTCGGACGGCGCACCTTCGCCCTGCTGCAGGAGTGGATCGAGACGGGCGTGCGCCCCCGCGACAGCATCGCGACCGCCGAGATCGTGATCCGCGAGAGCACCGCGCCCCCTCCCGCGCCCTGATCGTCCTCAGGTTCACTGCGCTCCCGGCACCTGGTCGCCCACAGCTGCCGACCACTTGACGTACGTTTGCAGACCTGCTCATCCCCGTGCTACTTTCCTGACCAACGTTTGCAGAGCGAATCCGGCTCGCGACGGACGTCTGTTCGTACAAGGGAGTAGGACGCATGGTGATGACACCACCGCGACAGGAAGAACCGTCGATCGCACCGACGACGGCGCCCCGGCTGGTGCGCCTCGCCGCCGGGGGAGTGAGCGTGATCGTCGAGATCCCGCGGGACTCGCTCCCCCGGATCGTGCACTGGGGAGCGGACGCGGGCGATCTCGCCGACGACGAGCTGCGCGACTTCGCGCGTGCCGTCGACGGTCCGAACGCCGCGAACGGCGTCGACGTCGCTCCGAAGGTCGCGCTCGTTCCCGAGGCGTGGACGGGATGGACCGGCACCCCCGGCCTCCGCGGTCACCGCCTGGGCGAGGGCTGGTCGCCCCGGTTCGTCCCGACGAGCGTCGAGAACGACGACCTCCCGGCGGGCGGTGGCGTCCTCGTCGTCGAGTCGATAGATCAGGCCACCGACTTGAGCCTGACGCTCCGGCTCGAGCTCCTCGCGACGGGGCTCCTGAGGGCCCGTGCCGCCGTGACGAACCTCGCAGCCAGCCCCTACATCGTCGACGGCCTCGATGTCGCACTCCCTGTGCCCGGCAATGCCGACGAGCTGCTCGACTTCGCCGGCCGCTGGTCGAAGGAGCGGATCCCGCAGCGCTCGGCGTTCCAGGTCGGGGCCCGCACCCGCGAGGGCAGGCACGGACGCACAGGCGCCGACGCCGCCTTCCTGCTGACGGCGGGCGAGCCCGGCTTCGACTTCCGCGGCGGCGAGGTGTGGGGACTGCACGTCGCCTTCAGCGGCAACCACCGCTCCGTCGCCGAGCGCATCTTCACCGGCGAGCGCCTGCTGCTCGGCGGCGAGTCGCTCCTGCCGGGCGAGATCGTCCTGCAGCAGGACGAGACCTACACGGCTCCCTGGATCTACGGCGTCTACGGCGTCGGCCTCGACGACGCCGCTGCACGGGTGCACGGTCATCTCCGGGCCCGAGACACCCATCCGACGTCGCCCCGCCCTGTCGTCATGAACGTCTGGGAGGCCGTCTACTTCGACCACGATCTCGACCGGCTCACCGGTCTCGCCGACCTCGCCGCACAGGTGGGAGTCGAGCGGTTCGTCCTCGACGACGGCTGGTTCGGCGCGCGTCGCGACGACACGGCCGGCCTCGGCGACTGGGTCCTCGCCGAGGAGGTGTGGGGTGGAGGCAGGTTCCGCGCTCTCGTCGATCACGTGCAGTCGCTCGGCATGCAGTTCGGGCTCTGGGTCGAGCCCGAGATGGTCAACCTCGACTCCGATCTGGCCCGGGCCCACCCTGAGTGGCTGCTCCAGGTCGCTGGACGCCTCCCCGTCGAGGCCCGGCACCAGCAGGTCCTCGACCTCACGCACGAGGGCGCGTTCCGGCACGTGCGCCACAGCATCTCGGCGCTCGTCCGCGAGTACGGGATCTCCTTCCTCAAGTGGGACCACAACCGCGACCTCATCGACGCCGGGTCGACCCGCACCGGTCGTCCGGGCGTGCACGAGCAGACACTCGCGACCTACCGGCTTCTCGACGAGCTCCGTGCCACGCTGCCCGGCCTCGAGATCGAGTCCTGCTCGTCGGGCGGCGCACGCGTCGACCTCGAGATCCTGGAGCGGACCGACCGCGTCTGGGCCTCCGACTGCATCGATGCGCACGAGCGCCAGCACATCCAGCGGTGGACGCAGCAGCTGCTCCCGCCCGAGCTCGTCGGCAGCCACGTCGGCTCTCTGCAGGCTCACACGACCGGACGACGGCTCGACCTCGACTTCCGCGCCGCCACCGCGCTCTTCGGGCACTTCGGCATCGAGTGGGACCTCGGGGCCGCGACCGAGCAGGAGCGCGAGGCTCTCGCCGAGTGGGTCGCGCTCTACAAGCGCCACCGCAGCCTCCTGCACGCGGGTACCGTCATCCGCGACTCGTCCGAGGACGACGCCCTCTGGCTCCACGGAGCCGTCAGTGCCGACAGGCACGAGGCGCTCTACGCGGTGACCCTCCTCGAGCGCACCGTCACCTGGCCGGCTCGGCGTATCCGCCTCCCCGGTCTCGATGCGGGCACGCGGTACCGCGTCACTCCGGCGGGGCCGGGGGCGCAGGCTCCGTTCGACGCCCGAGTGCATCCGGCCTGGTGGTCCGCGGAGGGCGTGACCCTGCGGGGAGCGCTGCTCGGCACCATCGGGATCGAGGTCCCTGCCCTGGACCCGGATCACTCCGCTCTCGTGCACGTGACCGCCGTCCGATGACCCCGCGCACCGCCTCGGCCCTCCTCCGTCCGATCGCCGCGGACACCTCTCCCCTTCCTGCCGCTCCACTGGAGGCGCTGTCATGAGCACCATCACCCGACCCGCCTCACGGGAGGGACAGCGTCGCCGGCACTCGCAACTCCCCGTCGCGCTGTTCTTCATCGCTCCCGCCGCAGTGGGCTACCTGGCCTTCTACCTGGTGCCTTCACTCCGCGGCTTCTGGTTCAGCTTCACCGACCAGAACCTCGTCGGCGGAGGCGAGTTCATCGGCATCGACAACTACACGCGGATGCTCGCCGATCCGCTGTTCTGGAACGCGCTCTGGGTCACCCTGCAGTACGTCGTCATCAACATCGGCGTGCAGACGGTGCTCGCCCTCGGAGTCGCCGTGCTCCTGCACCGGCTGACCCGCTCGGTGATGATCCGCGGCATCGTGCTGCTGCCCTACCTCGTGGCGAACGTGGTCGTCGCCCTGGTCTGGTTCTGGATGACCGACTACTCCACCGGCATCATCAACGTCGCTCTCGAGTGGCTCGGCACCGACCGGGTCGCGTTCTTCGGCAACGAGGCCACGGCGATCCCCACCATCGCACTCATCAACGTGTGGCGGTTCCTCGGCTACACCGCGCTGCTCATCTTCGCCGGGCTGCAGACGATCCCCGAGTCCTACTACGAGGCGGCGTCACTCGACGGCGCCTCCGAGTGGCGGATGTTCCGGACGATCACGCTCCCGCTGCTGCGCCCCGTGCTCGCACTGGTGCTGGTGATCACCATCGTCGGCTCGTTCCAGATCTTCGACACCGTCGCCGTCACGACCGAGGGCGGACCGGTCAACGCGACCCGGGTCATCTACTACTACATCTACCAGCAGGCCTTCGAGCGGTTCGATCTCGGCTACGCCAGCGCGATGGCCGTGTTCCTCGTGATCGTCCTCTCCGTCGTCGCGTACTTCCAGCTGAAGATCATGCGCTCCGACTCATCCGACCTCGCCTGACCGGGAGCCCGACATGACTTCGACACTCACCCCCTCCGTGTCCGCCGGACCCGATGCGGCCGCTCCGGCCTCCGCCGAGCGAGCCCGCCGCCGTCGCCCCTTCTCCTGGGGACGCTTCCTCGCCTGGGCGTCGCTCACGGTGATCCTCCTCATCACGCTGTTCCCCTTCTACTGGATGCTCCGCACGGCGCTGTCCACCAACAGCGCCCTGTTCCAGGACCCCGGCAACCTGCTGCCGGTCGAGTTCAGCTGGGGCGGCTTCCGCCGCGTGCTCGGCCTCGCCTCCCCCGCGGAGGCGGCAGCCGACGGCGGCAGCACGGGCTCGATCAACTTCTGGCTGTACCTGCGCAACTCCGTCATCGTGGCGACCGCGATCACCGCGGGACAGGTGTTCTTCTCGTCGATGGCCGCCTACGCCTTCGCCCGCCTGCAGTGGAAGGGGCGCGACGCCGTCTTCTTCCTCTTCCTCACCGCGCTGATGATCCCGCCGATCTTCGTCCAGCTGCCCAACTTCATCCTGATCCGCGATCTCGGGCTGCTGAACACGCTCGCGGGCATCATCCTCCCGTTCTTCTTCATGACGCCGTTCGCCGTGTTCTTCATGCGCCAGTTCTTCCTCGGCATCAGCCACGAGATCGAGGAGGCGGCGATGATCGACGGCGCCGGACGTATCCGGGTCTTCTTCCGCGTCATCCTCCCGATGTCGTCCACGCCGATCGCGACCCTCTCGCTGCTCACCTACATAACGGCGTGGGGCGAGTACTTCTGGCCCCTCCTCGTCGGTCGCGCCGACGATTCACGCGTGCTGACGGTCGCCCTGGGCATCTTCCGCTCGCAGACCCCGCAGACCGGCCCCGACTGGGCCGGGCTGATGGCCGGGACGCTCGTCGCCGCACTCCCCGTACTCCTGCTCTTCCTCGTCTTCGGACGGCGCCTCGTCAACAACCTCGGCTACTCCGGCATCAAGTAGCGCCGCCCGGACCTCCCCACACCCACCTCACACGAAAGAACCCTGCAATGACGCACACACGCACCAGACGCTCCCTGATCGGGATCGCATCCGTCCTCGCCTCGTCGGCGCTCCTGCTGAGCGGCTGCTCCGCCTCGGGCAGCGGTGGCGACGCCGACGCGTCCACCATCTCGTACTGGCTCTGGGACTCGAATCAGCAGCCGGCCTACCAGCAGTGCGCCGACGACTTCCAGAAGGAGACCGGCACGACGGTCAAGATCGAGCAGTACGGCTGGTCGGACTACTGGCAGAACCTCACCACCGGGTTCGCCTCGGGCACGGCCCCGGACGTGTTCGCCGACCACCTCTCCTACTACCCGCAGTTCGTGTCGCAGGGCCAGCTGCTCGACATCACCGACCGCATCGAGGAGGACGGCGTCGACCTCGACCAGTACCAGGACGGACTCGCCGACCTGTGGCAGGACCAGGACGGCAAGCGCTACGGCCTCCCGAAGGACTTCGACACCGTCGGGCTGTTCTACAACGAGCAGATGGTGACGGATGCCGGCTACTCGGCCGATCAGCTGTCGGATCTCGAGTGGAACCCGGCCGACGGCGGCTCGTACGAGAAGCTCATCGCGTCGCTGACCGTCGACAAGAACGGCGTGCACGGCGACCAGCCCGGCTTCGACAAGAGCAACGTCGCCGTCTACGGCCTCGCCCTCTCGGGTGGCGGACTCAACGCCTCCGGCCAGCAGACGTGGGCGCCGTACGCGCTCTCGAACGACTGGTACTTCGGCGACAAGACGCCGTGGACGAGCTCGTGGAACTTCGACGACCCGAAGTTCGTCGAGACGATGACCTGGTACAAGAGCCTCGAGGACAAGGGCTACATGCCCACCCTCGACGTCGCCCTCTCGGAGCAGGACCCGCTGAACGGCTACCTCGCCGGTCGGTACGCCCTGGTCACCGACGGCAGCTGGATGAACTCCTCCTACCTCGGCCAGAGCGACGTCACAACCAAGGTCGCACCCACACCGGTCGGCCCATCGGGTGAGCGCGCGAGTGTCTTCAACGGCCTCTCGGACGGCATCTGGTCGGGCACGAAGAAGGCCGACGCCGCGTGGAGCTGGGTCAAGTACCTCGGCTCGACGGCCTGCCAGGACGTCGTCGCCTCGGAGGCGGTCGTGTTCCCCGCGATCAAGACGTCCACCGAGAAGGCGACCACCGCTTTCACCGAGAAGGGCTGGGACGTCTCGGCGTTCACGGAGCAGGTCGACCAGGGCACGACGAAGCTGCTCCCGATCGCCGATCACTGGTCCGACGTCAACGACACCCTGACCGCCACCATCGAGTCCTACCTGAAGGGGAGCGCCGAGACCGACGCGTTCGCGACCGCGAACGACCAGATCAACGCACTCTTCGAGTGATTCCTCCGACCGAGGCATCCTGACCGGCCGGGAGCGCTGAGCTCCCCCCGGTCGCCTTCTCTGACGGGTCCGGGGTCATCCACCGCAGGGATGCCCCCGGACCCACCCCACCGCGAGACCATCCCCGGTCTCCGCGCCGCCCCGCCCGCACGAAGGAGTGCACACATGCCGTTCCCCCGATTCCGAGCGTCTCAGCAGGGACGCCTCCCCGGCCGTTCCCGCCTCGGACGCCCACTCGCCCTCGCGACGACCGTTGCACTGATCGCCACCGGTGCCGGCCTCGCCTCGCCCGCCTTCGCCGCCGACGAGGACCTCATCACGGTTGACTTCGCCTCCTCCACGGGAACGTTCAGGGGCGGCGCGTCGGGCATGCTCTACGGACTCAGCGACGACGGAGTCCCGACCGACGCCATCACCGAGGGCGCTCATCCGACGAACGTCACCCAGAAGGCGCCGCACGGAGCCCAGCACCCCAACGGCGACCCGCTCGAGATCGAGGACCAGTTCTTCGAGTCCGGCGGGCAGTACATCATGACCAACATCCAGGACTACTACCCCGACTGGGCCTACAACGGCGGCAAGCGCCCCACCGACTTCACCACCTACCTCGACATCGTCCGCACGGTCGTCACCAGCATCAAGACCGAGTCGGACCACCCGGAGAAGTACATCTTCACGCCCTTCAACGAGCCCGACGGCGGCAACTGGTATGCCGACTGGGGAGCGATGAAGGACACCTACCTCGCCGACTGGAAGGCCGTCTACCAGACCATCAAGTCGGTCTACCCCGAGGCGAGGATCGCCGGCATGGGCGACACGAGGTGGCAGCCCCAGCGCACGCGCGACATCCTCGCGTACGCCAAGGCCAACAACGTGCTCCCCGACATGTTCACCTGGCACGAGCTCGGGATCGACAACCTCGCCACCTTCCGCTCGCACTTCGACGAGTACCGGCAGATCGAGCGCGACCTCGGCATCCCGACGCTGCCCGTCAACATCACCGAGTACGCCATGCGCCGCGACATGTCCGTCCCGGGCCAGATCGTGCAGTGGCTCGCGATGTTCGAGGACAAGAAGGTCGACGCGCAGACCGCCTACTGGACCTTCGCCGGCAACCTCAACGACAACATGGCGAAGAACAACGACGCCAACGGCGCCTGGTGGATGCTGAAGTGGTACGCCGACATGAGCGGGAACACCGTCGCGCTGACGCCTCCGAGCCTCAACGTCGCCGACACCGTGCAGGGCATCGCGACCGTCGACACCGCCAAGAAGGAGGCGGAGGTCGTCTTCGGCGGCGGCTCCAAGAACGTGCACCTCGACCTCGCCAACCTGCCGACCTCCGTCTTCGGAAGCACCGTCGACGTCCAGGTCCGCGAGGCGGAGTGGACGGGCCAGGAGGGCGCCGCGCAGAGCCCGAAGGTCGTCGCCTCCCAGCGCGTCACGCTCGGCAGCGGCGCGATCGACATCACCGTCCCCAACGACGACCGCCTCTCGGCGTACCAGCTCGTCGTCACGCCCGCCCAGGCCGCTCAGCCCGTGGTCGACGGCACCTGGTCCACCAGCATCGAGGCCGAGAACACCACCCTCGCCAACGTCACCGCCTACAACCAGCCGATGAGCGACGCGTGGTCCTTCGCGGCCTCCGGTCAGCGCGACGTCGGCAGCACGAACAGGGCGAACTCCTCCCTCACCTGGAACGTCACCGTCCCCGAGAACGGCACGTACCGGCTCGGCGTCACCGCCGGCGTCAACGGGACGAACATCGGACCCGGACGCCACGCCCTCTTCGTCGACGGCACCTCCGCCGGGCTGATCGAGTACGAGGCCGGCTTCGGCTGGACCTACCGCGGGCGCGCCGAGAAGCTCCTCGACCTCACTGCGGGAGCCCACCAGCTCTCCATACGGATGAGCTCCGACGGCACCACGCTGCTCCCCGGATCCGACATCTCCCTCGACAAGTTCGACCTCACCCGCGTGAGCGGATCCGAGACCGTCTCGTACCCCGCGAACCTCGCTCGCCTCGACGGCGCGACCGCTCAGTACGGCACCGCGGCACCCGCCGGCAGCGTGGCGCTCTCGAGCAGCTCGACCGCGACGTTCTACGTCTCGGCCAGGGACGCGGGCTACTACGACCTCAAGGCGGACTACACCACCCCCGGTGCCGCCGCTCTGAAGCTGGCCGTCAACGACCGGCCGGTCTTCGGGCTCTCCGCCGACAAGCAGGGCACCTGGACCTCGACCGCTCGCGTGCACCTCGCCAAGGGCATCAGCGAGATCACGGTCGGCTCCTCCGCAGCGCTGAACCTCGCCGGGCTCACGACCGTCCGCGCTGCGGACGGCGACAGCAGGACGGTGCGCATCGAGGCGGAGGACTCCTCGAAGGTGACCCTCCGCGGAGGCGCGAGCGTCTCCTCCGTCGCCCAGCCCACGAACGTGTCGGGCACGCAGGTCGGCTACCTCGGCGGGAACGCGTCGAGCACGATGGAGGTGAGCCGCCCGGCGAACACGGGAGCGGGCGCGTACGACCTCGATGTGCGCTACTCCAACGCCGAGAAGAACACGGGCCACGAGTACAACGCCGACATCATCACCCGCTTCCTCGACATCAGCGAGGCGGGCGGGGCGACGTCGCGCGGAGCGTTCCGGCACAACTACTCCTGGAAGGGCTACTGGACGCACACCATCCCGCTCGACCTCACGACGAGCACCGGGAACCTCACCCTGGGCAACGCCACGAAGGCCGCGCCCAACGTCGACTGGATCGCCCTCTCGCCGCTGGTCACCGCGACCAGCAACGTCCAGACCGCCCAGCCCTCGCTCAAGGTCACAGCGAAGGCGACCCCGCGCTGCATCGCCGGAAAGGTCACGCTGACCACCGTCGCGACCAACGGCGACTCCATTCCCGTCGACATCACCACGACGTCGGCCTGGGGCTCCAAGAGCGCCAAGTCGGTCACGCCGGGTCAGAGCACGACGACCGCTCAGACGACCCGCGCGACGAGCATCGCCGCCGGGACCGTCACGGTGACCTCGGGGGCCCCCAGCAACCGGACAGGCACGATCACCGCCGCCTACCCCGCCCTCACCTGCTGATCGCGAGGGGGTGCTGGGTCGATCTCCCCGACCCGGCACCCCCCTCCTCCTCGTTCCGCACGACTCCCGGCCGACCGCGGCCGGAGGAAGAAGCACACCATGCGATGCACATCCGCTCTCCTGGGCCGCACGGCGGCCGCAGTGATCGGAGGACTGCTCCTCACCACCGTCGCCGCCGCCACGGCCTCGGCCGACACCGAGCGCGGCAGCGACGACGTCGACGTCAGCGTCTCGATCCCCGCCATCGAGACACCCGGCGTACTCGCCATGTCCGTCGCGGGGAGCTCGGCCATCCTGACCGAGAACGGCTCCACCCCGACCGTCCGCCGGTTCACAGGATCCCTGCCGACCGTCACGATCACCGACACCCGCGCCCCGGACGAGATCCCTCAGGGTGCCGGCTGGTACGTGCTCGGCTCCACGACCGAGTTCACCGGCGACTCCGGACAGCCCTCGATCGGAGCGGACCACCTCGGCTGGACGCCCCACCTGATCGACGGCGGCGCCTCGGGCCTCGTCGCAGAAGGGGACCAGGTCGACACCGTCCTCGACTCCGGACCGAACGCGGTCGGCCTCGTCGACCAGGAGCTCCTGGCCCTCGCCGTGGACTCGCAGGCCGTGAACCCCGAGGGCTCGTGGACCGCTGACGCCGATCTCACGCTCAAGACGGAGCCCGACGTGGAGCCCGGCGACTACTCCTCCGTCGTGACGCTCTCCCTGTTCGAGTAGGTCACCGACACCGCGTCGCGCCGGCCGGGGCCTCCCGCCGGCGCGTCGTGGCGCGCTCGGTGGAAACCGCTCCACCGCCTGGGGCGATGTCAGGCGCTCACCTGGAGCTGGGTCATGAGGCCGAGGGTGCCGGGGGTGCGGATCCTCGGCTCAGGCATCGTGGGGGGCTGTCCTCTCGGAGTCGGCGGTGAGCACGGTCTCGAGGTGCCGCAGCACGACCGCGTACCGGGAGCGGACCGTCGACGCAGGCAGGCTCTCGAGTGCTGCGACTTCGGCGAGGGCGAATCCGTCCCAGTGGACCAACCGCACCAGCTCTGCGTCCTGCGGGCGCAGTGATGCCAGTGCGCGCTGCACGATCATCCGAGTCTCCGCCTGATCGACATCGTCGGCGCCGTGCGCTGCCTGGTCGACGATCAGCACTTCACGGAGCTTCTCGACGGCGGCGCGGTGCCGGCCGAGCCCGCGCCGATGATTCGCGAGAGTGTTCTTCGCGACGGTGAACAGCCACATCCTCGCCTGCTCCGGTTCTCGGGGCAGGGCTCGGACCTTCTTCCACGCGACCTCCACCGCGTCGCCGAGGACGTCCGCGGCTGCGGTGCGGGGTTCGATGCGCCGTTCGAGGTAGGCGAGCAGATCGATCGCGTTCGCTTCGAACGCGGCACGCATCCGCTCGGACGCATCGGACTCGGGCGTCACTGCTGAACCTCTTACACGCCCGAGCTGACCTCGATGACGATCAGCGACGGGCCGATCTCCTGGTCGGCGAGGTAGGCGGCGAGGTCTGCTTCGAGCTCGGGCAGACCCTCACCGATCGCGCTGGAGAGTCCGGAAGAGGTCGCCGCGATCGCCTGCTGTTCGAGCGCGACCCTCGGCGGCGACCCTGCCTCGTCGAGTTCCACGGCGCGGTCGTCGCTGAGCGTCTGCGCGTCCGAGGGAACCGGAAGGGTGAAGGCGTGCTCGGTGAGCCACTGCTGCGCGATCTGGAACGCCTCGGTGGCTCCTGGCGTCGCTGCGTCGACACCGGGAGCGTAGACGGCTGACGGGATGAACGTCACCGAGACGGCTCGGCCGGCCGCACCGGTCGCGTCGACCGCTTCGGCCACCACACTGTTCGGCGCCTGCCACCGCAGCGACTGCGTCACTGCGGCGCCTGCCACCGCAGCGACTGCGTCACTGCGGCCGCTGCGGCCGTGCCGCCGGCGGCGATGAGCATTGCTGCTCCCACCGTCACGCCGAGACGCCGGAGGCGGCGCGCACGACCTCTGCCGCTGCGAGAGGCTTCCTCGCTGACCGCGAGAGCGGCCAGGAACGCTTCCGGCTCCTGGGTGATGCGCGGGGCGACCTTGGAGATGAGGGTCTGGATGTCCTTGCTCAAGATTTCTCCAATCAAGGGGGGCTCACTGGGGACATGTCCGCAACACGAGCCGGCGACGAGATCCTCCGCCGCTGAGTTCGACTGAGAAGCCTGCTGGTCGAGTAGCCCGCACGGGCGTATCGAGACCCGCCAGCTTCCGTGGATCGGCCTTCTGACTCGGCCTTCCGATGCTGGTGGATCTCGGCACGCCCGCTGCGCGGGCTACTCGATCAACGGGCGGGCGGACTACGCGTCCGAGCGCGACTCCGCCGCCGTCTCGATCGGCTCGCCCTCGACCGTGGCGCGGTCGGACCTGCCGCGGTCGCCGCGGGTCTTCAGGAGGCTCGCGGTCGTCGCGACCGCGATCGTCGCCCCGATGAAGGTCAGCGAGAACCAGATCGGGATCTCGGGCACCCACAGCAGCGGCTCGCCGCCGTTGATGAAGGGGACCTCGTTGACGTGCAGGGCGTGGAGCACGAGCTTGACGGCGATGAAGCCGAGGATCACGGCCAGGCCCTGGCTGAGGTAGACGAGGCGCTCGAGGAGGCCGCCGATGAGGAAGAACAGCTGGCGCAGCCCCATGAGGGCGAAGGCGTTGGCGGTGAAGACGATGTAGGCCTCGTTGGTCAGTCCGTAGATGGCCGGGATCGAGTCGAGCGCGAAGACCAGGTCGATGAAGCCGATGGCGACGATGGTCAGCAGCATCGGAGTGACGAAGCGGCGGCCGTCCTTCTTCACGGTGAGCCTGTCGCCGTGGTACTCGTCGGTGACGGGGAGGACGCGGCGCACGAGGCGCATGAAGGCGTTGTTCGACGGATCGCCGTGGTCGCCCTTGATCTGCTGGTACGCGAGGACGAAGAGCAGCGCGCCGAACAGGTAGAAGACCCACGAGAAGTTCTCGATCAGCGCCGCGCCGACGGCAATGAAGGCGCCGCGCATGACCAGGGCGATGACGATGCCGATCATCAGCACCTTCTGCTGGTACTTCTTCGGCACCGCGAAGCCGCTCATGATGATGAGGAAGATGAACAGGTTGTCGAGCGACAGCGCCTTCTCGGTGAGGTAGCCGGCGAAGTACTCGCCGCCGTAGCGCCAGTCGGAGACGAGACCGATCCCGACGCCGAAGAGCAGCGCGAGACCGATGTAGAACGCCGACCAGCGAGCGGATTCACCGATGGTCGGTTCGTGGGGCTTGCGCACGTGAGCGAAGAACTCGTAGACGAAGAAGGCGATCGTCACGGCGATGGTGATCAGCCAGATGGCGGGGGTGACCTGCACGGGGGTACTCCAAGGGGTGGTCGAGACGGGACCAAGGTCTCCTCCACTCCGGCCGTCGACCTCTCGGAGGTTCGTGGCGGAGCCGATGGCCCGGGACGCTCTGTCGCGTCCGTAGTGACGGGCTCACCGCAGTCGGGAGTACTCCCCTTGCTGGCATCGAGTTTACTCAGGGAGGCGGACCCTTCGTCTGGGAGAAGGCCGAGATCGCGCTCTCGGCCGACCAGACTGCGCCGGTCGTCAGGCCCATGGATCCAAGCGCCTGTATATTGGATCCAGCGGCACGAGGTCGCGGGGAAGGTGAGGGATGGCGATCCAGACGGTCCTCGGTCCGGTCGAGTCCGCGAGCCTCGGCGCCGTGTCGATGCACGAGCACCTGCTCACCGACGCGAGTGCTCTGCAGCGCCCCGGAGCCGAGGCGCTCGACCCCGACCGGCTCGTCACCGCCGAGCTCGCGGCCGCCCTCCGCTGGAGTCAGCTCGCGCTCGCCGACAACCTCCGCCTCGACGACCCCGAGCTGCTCGCCGACGAGCTGCGCGCAGGCTCGGCCGCCGGCCTCCGCGCCGCCGTCGATCTCAGCTCGCTGGGCTTCGGCCCCGATCACCAGCGCCTCCCCGCCCTGGCGCGCGCAGGAGGAGTAACCGTCGTAGCCGGTTATGGCGCCTACCTCCCGAGACTCCTGCCCGAGTGGTACCTCGCCCTCGACGTCGACGGACGCACCGCCCTCTTCGAGCGCGCGCTCACCGACGCGATCCCCGGCACCGACTACCGCGCCGGGATCCTCGGACTGATGGGCACGACCGGCGCGTTCGCGACTCCGGCCGGCGAGCAGGAGCGGATCAGCCTCACCGCGGCCGCCCGCGCTGCCGCCGCCACCGGCTCGGCGATCACCGTGCGCCTCGCCGCCGATGCCCGCAACGGGCTCGCGGTGCTCGAGCACGTTCTCGCCGAGGGAGTCGACGCCTCCCGTGTCGTCTTCAGCACCGTCGACGAGTTCCTCGACCTGCCCTACCTCCGCGACCTCGGCCGGGCGGGCGCCGTGCTCGAGATGTGCTTCGGCAACGAGGGCGCGCACGTCGGCCGCATCCGGAACGCCAGCGACCCGCAGCGCCTCGACGCGCTGCTCGAGCTGCTCGGCACCGATCCCGGCATCCGCTGGGTGCTCGGCCACAGCACCTGGACCAAGGGCCAGCTGCGCCGCTTCGGCGGACACGGCCTCGACCACCTGACCGCGCGCGTCCTGCCGGCGCTCCGCCACTCCGGTATCGCCGACGACGTGCTGCACCGCATCAGCGTCGTCGAGCCGGCCCGCCTGCTCGAGCGCCCCTGACGCGGCGACGCGCAGCCCGACCCACCCCGCACCGGAGGAATCCCATGAGAGACACGCTCGCCCCCCTCGAGCCGATCGAGCCCTTCCTCGTCGACGGCGCGTGGATCGCGCCCGACGGCGCCGAGCTGCTCGACATCATCGACCCCGCCACGGAGGAGCTGCTCACGCGGGTCCCGCAGGCCGGCCCCGCCGAGATCGACGCGGCCGTCGCCTCCGCCCGCCGCGCTCACGAGGACGCGCGCTGGAGCGGGATGAACCCGCACGACCGCAGCCGGATCCTGAACCGCGTCGCCGATCTGATCGAGGATCGGCTCGAGGAGCTCGCGGTGCTCGAGACCCGCGACAACGGCAAGCCGATCGAGCGATCCCGCGCCGACACGGCGACCTCGGCGCGCGTGTTCCGCTACTACGCGGGCGCTCCGTCGCGCCTCACCGGCACCGTCGTCCCCGTCGACGGCGGGCAGCACCACGTCTACACGACGCTCGAGCCCGTCGGCGTCGCGGCGCTGATCCTCCCGTGGAACTTCCCGATCATGACGGCGAGCTTCAAGCTCGCGCCGGCGCTCGCCGCGGGCTGCACCGTCATCGTGAAGCCGGCCGAGCAGACTCCGCTGACGATGCTGCGCCTGGCGGCGCTGTGCGAGGAGGCGGGCGTCCCCTCCGGAGTCGTCAACGTGCTCACCGGCGACGGTCGCGTCGGCGCCGCGCTGACCGTGCACCCCGACGTCGACAAGGTCTCGTTCACCGGCAGCACCGAGGTCGGACGCCGGGTGATGACCGCCGCGTCGGCCGACTTCAAGCGCCTGACCCTCGAGCTCGGCGGCAAGAGCCCGAACATCGTGTTCGAGGACGCGGACCTCGACGCGGCGGTGCTCACCGCGATGCGCGCCTCCTTCGGGCACTTGGGCCAGATGTGCACGGCGGGCAGTCGACTGCTGGTGCAGCGCTCGATCCTGAAGGAGGCGACGGAGCGGCTGGCCTCGGCGGTGCGCCGGGTCTCGCTCGGCGACGGACTCGCCGGGGGAGTGACCGTCGGGCCGCTGGTGTCGGAGGAGCAGCGCCAGCAGGTTCTCGGCTACATCGCGAAGGGCGAGGCGGAGGGCGCGGTGGTCGCCGTCGGCGGCGGTGTGCCCGATCGCCCGGGCTACTACGTCGAGCCCACGCTGTTCACCGGGGTCACGAACTCGATGACCATCGCGCGCGAGGAGATCTTCGGCCCGGTCGTCGGCATCATCCCGTTCGACGACGAGGACGACGCGGTGCGGATCGCGAACGACCAGAGCTACGGCCTCGCCGCGGGGGTGTGGACGCGGGATCTGTCGCGGGCGCACCGCATGGGGCGGCGCCTCCGGGCGGGGACCGTCTGGGTCAACACGTACAACCTCTTCGACCCGGCGCTGTCGTTCGGCGGCGTGGGGGAGTCGGGGCTGGGCCGCGACCTGGGCGAGGAGGCGCTGCGCTCGTTCTGCGAGACGAAGAGCGTGGTCATCGCGCTCTGAGGCGCTGCCGCTGCCCGCCGAGGGAACCCGTTCTCGCCGAGGGAGCCCGTGCGCGACGGTGTCTCGGCGGGAACGGGTTCCCTCGGTGGGGTGGTCAGCGCGCGGAGTGCTCGACCGCCCAGTCGAGCGCGTACTCGGCGACCTCCTGCCAGCCGTCCTGGCTGACGATGCGGTGCGTGCGCCCGGGGAACTCGCGGTAGTCGACGGTCGCCGGGCTTCCCGTGCCCGTGTACTTCGCGACGATCGCACGGCCGATGCTCGGCGGGACGACGTGGTCGATCCCTCCCGTGATGATCAGCAGCGGGGCGCGGTCGGCACGGGCGTAGTCGACGTGGCTCGCCCCGTTCTTCTCGTCGAAGGCCGCGGCGACTCCCTCGAAGAAGACGGTGTTGTAGGAGTTGACCGCGTACTCGTCCCAGATGCGGTCGGACGCCTCGCGCGAGAGGTCGTTGCCGAAGGTGAAGTGGAAGTGCGCGCGCGAGATCGGCGAGGCGTCGCCCTTCGCGAAGGGGTTCCGGAGGATCGGGAACCCGGTGCGGAGTGTCGAGAGGGGCAGGGTGGTGATGCCGGCGGGCTGCCCGGGCGTGACGCCGACGTAGGCGGCGCCGAGGCCGCGATCGGCGAGCATCTGGGTGAAGAGGCCGCCGAAGGAGTGGCCCATGATGATCGGCTTCCGGGGCAGTGCGCGGATGATGCGGTCGTAGTGGTCGACGATGCGGGTGATGCCGATCCCCTTGAGGGCCTCCGGGTTCGAGCGGATGTCGGCGACCTCGCGGTCGTCGATGCCGGGCCAGCCGGGGACGATGACCTCGTGCCCGCGGCTGCGGAAGTACTCGGCCCAGGTGTCCCAGCTCTTCGGGGTCATCCAGAGGCCGTGGATGAGGACGATGGGGGTCGGTTCTTCGGTCATGGTCGCGTCTCCTGCAGGTCGTGCTGCCGATGAACAGAACGATCGTTCTGCTTGTTGGAGAAGCTAGACCCCGGAGCCTGACGGTGTCAAGAAAAACAGAATGATCGTTCTATACTGGCTCCGTGGTGAAGAGGACGACGGAGGCGGGCGAGTCGGTCGCGCGAGAGCGGCTGCTGGGAACAGCGGTCGAGCTGTTCTACCGCGAGGGCATCCATGCGGTCGGAGTCGATCGGGTGCTGACGGAGGCGGGGGTCACCAGAGCGACCTTCTATCGCTACTTCCCGGGCAAGGAGGACCTGGTCAGGGCCTATCTCGGAGTCGAGGACGCGACGATCCGCGGTGCCTTCGAGCGCGCGGGGGAGCAGTCGGAGGATCCGAAGGTGCTGCTCGGGCTGGTGATCGACGGACTCAGCGACGACATCGCCCGGCTGCACACGAGGGGCTGCCCGTTCATCAACGCGGCGGCCGAGTACCCCGATCCGGGCAGCGCCGTGCGGCGCGACGTGACGGTCCACCGGGAGTGGTTCCGCTCGACGCTCGAGAGCCTGCTGGCAGCCGCCGATGTCGACGAGCCGGCGGCCGCGGCGGCGCAGCTGGTGCTCCTCCGGGATGCGGCGATGGTCGGCGGCTATCTCGACGGGTGGGAGCGGGTGCGGCCGGTGTTCGTCGCGACGGCCCGCCGCGCGGCGCAGCTCGACTGACGGCCGCGGGCCGACCTCCCTGTGAACGGCCATCGCGTCAGCGTGCGGAGTCGGTGAAGCTGCCGCGGAAGCGGTCGGCGGACGCGTCGATGTGACGGCGCATCGCGAAGGACGCCTCGCCCGCGTCGCGGAGCCGGAGTGCGTCGAGGATCGCGGCGTGCTCGTCGAGGGCGAGGCTGGTGATCAGGCTGTCCTTCGAGAGTCTGAACAGGTGGGCGTGCGTGTGCAGCCGCGCGAGCGAGTCGTGGATGAAGCGGTTGCCGCACGACCTCGCGATCACGTCGTGGAACTCGGCGTCGAGACGCGAGAACTCGGCGTACCCGCGGCCCGCCTCCGTCAGGAGCGTGCTCATCCGGGTGGCGATGCCCGCGAGCTCGTCCAGCTCGTCGACGGTGAGGATGTGCGCCGCCCCCCGCGCGGCTGCCGGCTCGAGGAGCTGGCGGATGACGATCAGCTCCTCGAACTGCTCGCGACTGAGCTCGGGAGCGACGCGGTAGCCGGCATGGTGGTTCCGCACCACGATGCCATCGGCGGCCAGACGGTGCAGCGCCTCTCGGATGGGGGTCTGCGAGACCCCCATCTCGCGCACCAGAGCGTCGATCGTGATGCGGTCCCCGGCTCCGAGCTCGGCGGAGAGCACTCGGGCCAGCAGCTCCTGGTAGACGGAGTCCCCGACGGGGGCGCGGCCCGACGCCTCTCGGAGGGCGAGCCCCGGGTCGACTGGGATCGCGGTGTTCTCCACGGCCGCCTCCTCTTTTCGCAACTCCCGCGGATCCTATCGTATCGGGGCACTCTCGTCGAAGGAGATGACCGCAGAGCGTCGCTTTACGACGGCCGTCATGCACCTCCGAAGGGAGGAATGGCGAATTTGTGGTGCTTGACACCGAATCCCCGCCCTCGTAATGTCGTCCCTGTCGGATCCGATCCGATCGGATTCAATCTCTTCTTCCACCCGACCACCGACGTTTGGGGCCCTCGTTGTCGACGCACGCTGCTCGCCAGAACTCCGCACCGACCATCGACGCGAGTCCCCCTCTCTTCGCCGCCCTCCGTGCGCCGCGCGAGCTCGTCTTCGGAGCCGGCCAGCGCGCCGCTCTCGAGTGGATCGCTCCCCGGCTCGGCGGCCGCGCCTTCGTCTGCGTCGACCCCTTCTTCGAGACCGACCCCGAGTTCACCGCCCTGCTGGCGCTGCTGGACCGCGCCGGAGTCGCCCACACGACCTTCTCGGGCGTGGTCCCCGAGCTGCCGACGGCGTCGATCATGGCGGCGGTCGACGCGGCGCGGGCAGCGGGTTCGGACCTCTTCATCGCGGTCGGCGGCGGGTCGTGCATCGATCTCGCCAAGGTCGTGGCCTGCATCGCCGCCCACGGCGGCGAACCCCGCGACTACTACGGCGAGTTCAAGGTCCCGGGGCCGATCCTCCCCCTCATCGCGGTGCCCACGACCGCCGGAACCGGATCGGAAGTCACTCCGGTCGCCGTGCTCACCGATCCGGAGCGGGCGACCAAGGTCGGCATCTCGAGCCCGCACCTCATCCCGGTCGCCGCGATCTGCGATCCCGAGCTCACCGTGAGCTGCCCGCCGGGGGTGACGGCGAGCGCGGGAGCGGACGCCCTGGCCCACTGCATCGAGGCCTACACCTCCGTCCGGCGTGCGCCCGACGCCGATCTGGCCGGCTCGCGCGTCTTCGTGGGGCGCGGCGAGATCACGGACGCCTTCTGCCTCCAGGGGATCAGCGCCATCGCAGCCGGCCTCCTCCGCGCCTATACGACGCCGGACGACATCCACGCGCGTGCCCTCGTCATGTACGGATCGCTGATGGGCGGCCTCGCCTTCGGGACGGCCGGGACCGCTGCGGCCCACGCGCTGCAGTACCCGATCGGCGCGCTGACGGGGACTCCGCACGGAGTCGGCGTGGGGCTGCTCCTGCCCTACGTCATGGAGTTCAACCGGGCCCACCGGGTGGCGGAGTTCGCCGAGATCGCCCGCCGCTTCGGCGGGGAGGGGGACGACGAGGGCGAGCTCGCCGAGGCCGCTCCGCGCCTGGTGCAGGAGTTCCTCGCCCGCGTCGGCGTCCCGACCGAGCTGGGGCAGATCGGATTCGATCCCTCCCGTCTCGACTGGGCCCTCGAGCAGGGACGCGCGGCCGTCCGCCTGAGCGAGAACAACCCGCGAGCGATGGACGACTCCGCCGGATCGATCCTGCGTGGCGCGGAAGCCGGAACGCTGTCGACCGTCGGCGGCACGAGCGAAGGGAACCGCGCCTGATGAGCATCGGAGTCGAGGACTGGCTGTCCGGAGTGGAGCAGCAGGAGAGCGGCGGGCCGACCCTCGCGGTCGAGAACCCCGCCACCGGGCAGGTGCTCGCGCGTCTCGCCTCCGCCGGCGTCGCCGAGGCGCTCGAGGCGGCCGATCGCGCGGCCGCTGCCGGAGTCGAGTGGGCGTCGAGCTCCGCGAGGCGCCGGAGCGACGTGCTGATGAGCACCTTCCGGATCATGACCGAGAGACGGGAGGCGCTCGCCGCGCTCATCTCCCTCGAGAACGGCAAGTCGCGCGCCGACGCCCTCGCCGAGGTCGCCTACGCGGCGGAGTACTTCCGCTGGTACGCCGAGGAGGCCGTGCGACTGCGCGGGGAGCTGTTCGAGAACCCGGGCGGGACCAATCGGGTGCTCGTCAGTCACGAACCGATCGGCCTGTGCCTGCTCGTCACCCCCTGGAACTTCCCGGCGGCCATGGCCACGCGCAAGATCGGACCGGCTCTCGCGGCGGGGTGCTCGGCGATCCTCAAGCCCGCCGCCGAGACACCGCTGACGGCTCTCGCGATCGCCGACATCCTGACCGAGGCGGGTCTGCCCGCCGGGGTCCTCGAGGTCGTGGTGACCGACCGCGCGCCCGAGGTCGTCTCGGCGCTCCTCGAGGACGAGCGCGTCGCGCTCCTCTCGTTCACCGGCTCGACCGAGGTGGGCCGCATCCTGCTCGCGCAGGCCGCGCGCCGCGTCGTCAAGACCACCATGGAGCTCGGTGGGAACGCCCCGTTCCTGGTCTTCGACGACGCGGACGTCGACGCGGCCGTCGACGGCGCGATGATCGCCAAGATGCGCAACGGCGGGCAGGCCTGCACCGCGGCCAACCGGTTCTACGTCGACTCCCGTGTCCACGACCGCTTCGTCGAGGCGCTCAGCGCCCGCATGGCGGAGGTCGTGGTCGGAGACGCGGCCGATGCGGGAACCGAGTGCGGTCCGCTCATCACGGCCGAGGCCGTGGAGAAGGTGCGGTCGCTCGTCGACGACGCGGTCGCCCGGGGGGCACGCGTGGTGACGGGGGGCGCCGCCTCGGCCGGGCCCGGGCACTTCTACCCGCCGACGGTCCTCGTCGATGTGCCCGCGGACGCCCGCATCCTGCGCGAGGAGGTCTTCGGCCCGGTCGCCCCTGTCGTGCGCTTCGACAGCGAGCAGGAGGCGGTCGCCGCCGCCAACGACACCGAGCACGGGCTCGTGTCCTACCTCTACACCTCCGACCTGGGCCGAGGACTGCGACTGGCAGGACGACTCCAGGCCGGGATGATCGCGCTCAACCGCGGCCTGGTCTCGGATCCGGCCGCTCCCTTCGGCGGCGTGAAGCAGAGCGGCCTCGGCCGCGAGGGCTCGCACGAGGGGATCCACGAGTACGTCGAGACGAAGTACGTCGCCACGACGTGGTGACGCGACGAGAACCACCGATGAAAGGAAGCACCATGGAATACGCCGAGATCGAGAAGCTCTTCGACGGCCTGCGGGTCTCCGACGTCCGCGACGGGATGGACTGGATCGGTCTGTTCAGCAAGGGCTCGATGCACCGCGACATCCGGCCGCTCTTCGAGGGAGCACGTCTCGCCGGACCGGCGCTGACCGTCCGCCTGACCGCGAGCCAGCGCCAGGCGCCGTTCATGACGCCCGACGAGTACACCGCCTGGGCGCGCGACTACTGGTACAAGGAGGTCCACATCGAGCCCTACGCCGAGGAGATCACCAAGGGGGACGTGGTGGTCATCGAGGCTCCCGACCAGGGAGTCGGCCAGCTCGGCTCGTGGAACACGCTGAACTTCCACCTCAAGGGGGCGCAGGGCGTCGTCAGCTCCGGCGGCGTCCGCGACGTGGACGAGTGCCGCATCCAGAAGGTGCCGGTCTTCGCGCAGTACATCAACCAGACGATGACCCAGGGCCGCATCGAGTACCTCGAGCACAACGTCGCCATCACCGTCGGCAACCAGCTGGTCAAGCCCGGCGACATCGTCGTCGGCGACGGCGACGGCGTGATCGTCGTCCCGCTCGAGCACGTCGAGGACGTCGTGAAGTACGCGCGCCAGGAGTCGGACAACGACAAGCGCGGTCGCCGACGCATGTACGAGCAGCTCGGCTGGTCGCTCGACGACACCGTCCAGATCGACTGACCAGCCGCCCCTCGGGAGCCGGCGCCTTTCAAAGGAGAGAGAGCATGCAAGTGGCCTTCATCGGACTCGGCGACATCGGACTGCCGATGGCACTCAGTCTCAGAGACGCCGGCTTCCGGGTCTCGGGCGCAGACCTCGACGACCGGCCCGTGCAGCGCCTGCGCGAGGCCGGGGGCGAGGGGGTCGCCCAGCCCCGTGACCTCGCGTCGTGCGAGGTCGTGTGCGTCGCCGTTCCCGACGACGACGCCGTCGAGTCCGTCCTGTTCGGCTCGGGCCTGATCGACGAGCTGGAGTCGGGGACGCACGTGCTCCTGCACAGCACGCTCCTGCCCCCGACGGTGATCCGCCTCGCGGAGGAGGCCTCCGCTCGCGGGGTGTCCCTCCACGACGCGCCGGTGAGCGGGGGAGCAGCGCGGGCTCGGAAGGGCGAGCTGACGATCATGCTCGGCGGCGACGCCGGTCCCTCCGGCAGGACCGTGCTCGAGGCGCTCGGCTCGGTCGTCGCGGCCGGCCCGGTCGGCGCCGGCGCCGCCCTCAAGCTCGCGAACCAGCTCTCGATGCTCGCCGCCCTCCAGGCGCTCTACGAGGGACTCGCCCTCGCGGAGGAGTTCGGCGTCGACCGGTCGGTCGCGCTCTCGACACTGGAGGGTGCCACCGGAGACAGCTGGGTCGCTCGCAACTGGGGCTTCTTCGACAAGCTCGCCCTCGACTACGACCGCAGCGGGACCCCGGTCGAGTACCGGCCCTGGAGCAAGGACCTGTGGGACATCGTCGCGACAGGGCGTCAGTCGAAGCTGTCGCTGCCCCTCGCCGCCCTGCTGTCGCAGATCCTCGCGACGTCTGTGGAGGAGCGGGCCCACCGCGACTCCACGGAGGTGGCGGCATGAGCGGGCTGGTCGCCGACCTCGTCCCGGTCGACCCGGGCGAGGCCGACCACGGCCCGAAGCCTGTCCCGCCGCGCAACGCGATGCAGAAGCGGCAGCGCCGTCGCGAGGCGCTCTCGGCCTACGCGTTCCTCAGCCCCTGGCTGATCGGTCTCGTCGTGATCGTGCTCGGTCCGATGATCGCCTCCCTCTACCTCTCGTTCACCCGCTACGACCTGATCGGGACGCCGGAGTTCATCGGGCTCGACAACTACGAGCGGATGCTGACGGCCGACCCGAGGTTCCTGAAGACGGTCGGGGTCACCGCGCTCTACACCGCGATCTCGGTCCCGGGGATCCTGGTCTTCTCGCTGCTCCTCGCGATGTTCCTCAACCGGGGCATGCGCTTCCTCGGGATCTACCGGGCCCTCTTCTACCTGCCGTCCCTCCTCGGCGGCAGCGTCGCGATCGCCGTGCTCTGGATCCAGGTGTTCGGGTCGGAGGGCATCGTGAACGCCGTCCTCGGGCTCGTCGGCATCGACGGGCCGAGCTGGGTCGGCAATCCGTCGACGGCCCTGATCACGGTCATCGCCCTCAGCATCTGGACCTTCGGCAGCACGATGGTGATCTTCCTCGCCGGTCTGCGGCAGATCCCGGACGCCTACTACGAGGCCGCCCAGCTCGACGGCGCATCCAGGCTGCAGCGGTTCACGACGATCACGCTGCCGCACCTCACGCCGGTCATCTTCTTCAACGGCCTGCTCACCATCGTGAACGCTCTGCAGTCGTTCACGCCGGCCTACGTGATCAGCGGCGGCACCGGCCAACCGGCCGACTCGCTGCTGCTCTACACCGTCTACCTCTACCTGCGCGGCTTCGTCGACTTCCAGATGGGCTACGCCTCCGCACTCGCCTGGGCGCTCCTGCTCGGCCTCGCCGCCATCACGGCGGTCCTGTTCTGGAGCACCCGCTACTGGGTTTTCTACGGGGAGGACTCGTGACCGTCTCACCATCCCTCGATGCTCGTCCGGCGCAGCCGGACGGACCGGACGATGCCCCGCGCCGCCGGAGCCCGCTCCTCGCTCGACGCCCGACGGGCAACCGCCTGCTCGCCGGCTGGGCGCGGCACGCGGTGACCATCGCGGTGCTCGTCGTGATGCTCTACCCCGTCATCTGGATGGTCGACGCGTCCTTCAAGCCGAACGCCCAGATCGGGTCGAGCCTGCTGCCGTTCACCGGCGACTTCACGCTCGAGAACTACTCTGCCGGGCTGACGTCGACCGCGACGCTGAACTTCGGCGTCTTCTTCTTCAACTCGTTCGTCCTGGCGATCCTGTGCGTCGTCGGCAACGTCGTCGCCTGCACCCTGACCGGGTACGCCTTCGCGCGGCTCCGGTTCCCGTTCAAGCGCACCCTGTTCGCGGTGCTCATGGGGACGCTGCTCCTGCCCTACCAGGTCACGATCGTGCCGCAGTACATCCTCTTCAACGAGCTGGGATGGCTGAACAGCTACCTGCCGCTCGTCGTGCCGAAGTTCCTCGCGACCGACGCCTTCTTCGTCTTCCTCACCGTCCAGTTCATCCGCGGGCTCCCGAGGGAGCTCGACGAGGCGGCCCGTCTGGACGGCTGCGGCGACTGGGGCATCTTCCGCCGCGTGATCGTGCCGCTGCTCGGGCCGGCGATCGCCACGACCGCGATGTTCACCTTCATCGCGACCTGGAACGACTTCCTCGGCCCGCGGCTCTACATCAGCGACACGGCGCTCTACACGGTCCCCCAGGGGCTCGTGCAGTTCGTCGACTCGACGGGCCAGTCCTCGATCGGGGCGCTGTTCGCCATGGCGACCCTCTCGATCACTCCGCTCGTCGCCTTCTTCCTCGCGTCGCAGCGACTGCTCACCCAGGGCATCGCGACGACCGGACTCAAATGACGCACCACCACAGCACCCCCATTCACAAGGAGATCGACATGAAGAGATCACGCTCGCTGACGATGGCGTCGCTGGCACTCACCGCGATGCTCGGCCTCACGGCCTGCCAGGCCGGTGGCACCGAGCCCGCCGCCACCGACGGAGAGGTCGCCGGCGACATCCAGTACGCCTGGTGGGGCGGCCCGGCCCGCAACGACAGGACCCAGGCGGTCATCGACCTCTACCAGGAGGCGAACCCCGAGGTCACGGTGCAGGGAACGACCGCCGAGTTCGCCGCCTACTTCGAGCAGGCGACCGTCCAGGCCGCCGGCAAGAACATGCCGTGCGTCCCCCAGATGCAGAACCGCACCATGGCCGACTTCAGCGACCGCGGAGCCCTGATGCCCCTCGACGACCTCGTCGACTCCGGAGCCATCGACGTCTCGAACATCCCGGAGAGCGTCGTCGAGAGCGGTCGCGGGAGCGACGGCAAGCTCTACATGATCCCCTACGGCGCCGCCTTCGGCTCCATGCTCGTGAACACCACCCTCGTCCAGGCCCAGGGACTCGACCTGCCCGAGGAGGGCTACGACTGGGAGTGGGTCGCCGACTGGGCGAACGACCTCGCGGCGGGGACCGGCTCGCCCGCGATGGGCATCATCGGCAATCAGCAGGACGTCCTCGAGGCGTGGCTGCGCAGCCACGGCACCGACCTCTACGAGGACGGCGGTCTCGGCTTCGAGGCCGAGGACCTGGTCGAGTTCTGGGAGTACGCGAACGCGCTCCAGGAGTCGGGTGCCGCGGTCTCGCCCGAGATCGCCTCCGAGCAGACCGGGCTCCCGCTGGAGCAGCTCCCGTTCAGCTCCGGCGGTCAGGCGACCGTGTTCTGGCCGGCGAACGGTCTCGGGACCGCGCAGGCCACGATCGACGTCGCCGCACCCGGCAACGTGCTGCAGGCGTTCCCGCTCCCCGCGGGACCCGACGGCTACGGCAACGCCTTCTGGGTGTCGGGCCTCTCGATCTCGGCCAACTGCGAGAACGTCGCCACGGCCGCCTCCTTCATCGACTTCTTCGTCAACGACCCGGATGCGGCGGTCGCCTACGCCTCGGACAACGGCGCCACCGTCAACACCGAGAACCTGGAGCTGATCGTCGACGACCCGGCGACCTCCCCCGCGAAGAAGGCGGAGCTGGAGCTCTACGCCCAGGTCGCCGCTCAGGACGTGCCGCCCGCGGTCTACGGCAAGGGCTACGCGAGCATCTTCCAGCAGAACCTGACGCGCTACTACCAGCAGGTCTCCTTCGGCGAACTCTCGGCCGAGGAGGCCGCGGAGCAGTTCGTGCAGGAGGCCGAAGGCCTGCTCGGGTGACGACGTGGGGCGGGGCCCGCCGGCCCCGTCTCACCTCCGCCCGCCACTCCCACGAACGAAGGACACCGAGTCATGCAGCCACAGGCCCTCGAAGGGATGCGCGTCATCGACCTCACGCAGGTCATGGCGGGTCCCTTCACGACGATGCTCCTCGCCGACCTCGGCGCGGACGTGATCAAGGTCGAGCCACCCGGTGGCGGCGACCAGACGCGGCACTCCTGGGGCCGCTCGGGCAAGGGGGACGACGGCCCGGCGTTCTTCGCCCTCAACCGCAACAAGCGCAGCGTCGTGCTCGATCTGCGCTCCGAGCAGGGCCGGCAGGATCTGATCACGCTCGTCGAGTCGGCCGACCTGCTGATCGAGAACTACCGGCCCGGAGTGACCGAGCGGCTCGGCATCGACTACGAGACGCTGAAGCGCGTGAACCCGGGGCTCATCTACGCCAGCATCTCGGGGTTCGGCCACTCCGGCCCGTATGCGCAGCGGCCCGGCTACGACCTCATCGCCCAGGGCATGGCCGGAGTGATGAGCGTGACGGGGACCCCGGGGGGCGCGCCGGTCAAGGCGGGAGTGCCCGTCGCCGACCTCGGCTCGGGCCTCTTCTCGGTCTACGGCATCCTCGCCGCGTACGTCTACAAGCTGCGCACGGGGGAGGGTCAGCGCCTCGAGACCTCCCTCTTCGAGTCGGCGATCGCCCTCTCGGTCTGGGAGGCGACGGAGTACTGGGCCAGCGGCACCGTGCCGAAGGCGACCGGCTCCTCCCACCGCATGTCGGCTCCGTACCAGGCCTTCAAGACCCGGGACGGCTACATGACGGTCGGCGCCAACAACCAGCGCCTCTGGGGCTTCCTCTGCGCCGCGCTCGAGCGACCCGACCTCGAGCACGACGAGCGCTTCGCCACCAACCCGCTGCGGATGCGCAACCGGGCCGAGCTGGCCGAGATCCTCGAGGGCGAGTTCGCCGCCGACGACACCGACCGCTGGGTCGACCGGCTGCTCGCAGGAGGGGTCCCGGCGGGACCGATCCTCGACTACGCGCAGATGATCGACGACCCGCACACGCAGTACCGCGAGATGGTCCAGACCATCCCGCACCCCGTCGAAGGGGAGGTCAAGACGCTCGGCTTCCCGGTGAAGTTCAGCGTCACGCCTGCGCGCACCTACCGGCACCCGCCGCTGCTCGCGGAGCACCAGGACGAGGTCCTGCCGGCGCGAGCGGAGTCGGGAGCCGACCACGGGGCGCACCGGTGACCGGCCGCGTCATCGTCGACCGCGACCTGGACGTCGTCACGCTGACCCTGTCGCAGCCGGAGCGGCGCAACGCGATCGACTACCCGATGTACGACGCGCTGGAGGAGGAGCTGGGTCGCCTCGCCGTCGACGCCTCCGTGCGCGCGCTGGTCCTCCGCGGAGCGGGAGGCGCCTTCGCAGGAGGCACCGACATCCGTCACCTCGCCGACATCGACGGAGGCGAGGCGGGAGTGCTGTACGAGGCGCGGATGCGCCGGGTGCAGACCGCGCTGCTCGACCTGCGCATCCCCGTCGTGTCGGTGGTCGAGGGGGCGTGCGTGGGAGGGGGCCTCGTGCTGGCGGCGATCAGCGACCTCGTGCTCTGCACCCCCGACGCCCGCTTCGGCACCCCGATCGCGCGGACCGTCGGCAACACCCTCTCGGCGTCGTCGCTCGCTCGCCTGCAGGCCTGCTTCGGACGGCGCCGGACGGCGGAGATGCTGCTCACCGGGCGGCTCCTCGACGCGGACGAGGCCGCCGCGGCGGGCTTCACCACCGCGGTCCTCGACAGCGGACCCCTGGAGGAGCGGCTGACCGAGATCCTGACCGCCGTCCGATCCTGCTCGCCGGCGAGCCTCCGCTCGTTCAAGGAGATGGAGCGGCGCATCGACCAGCGGTTGCTGGAGCTCGACGTCGACGACGTGTACCGAGAGGTCTACGGCGGTGCGGACTTCCGGGAGGGCGTCGCCGCCTTCCTCGAGAAGCGCCCGCCGAGCTTCGGTCAGGAGGAGCGGCCGTGAGCGTGATCGACGCGCACCACCACCTGTGGCCGGCGTCCGCGATCGCGGATCAGGGCTGGCGGCCGGACGACGACGCGAACCTGCGCCGCGCCTTCGAGGGCGAGGAGTTCCGCGCCCTCCGTTCCGACGCGGGAGTCGACGGGAGCGTCCTGATGCAGTCGGTCGACGCCGCCGACGAGAACGAGAGACTGCTCGCCTACGCCGCAGCCGACTCCGGAATCGCCGGTGTCGTCGCCTGGCTGCCGCTGAACGAGCCGGTGGCGGCCCGGCGGCACCTCGAGGAGCTGAGCCTCCGAGCCGAGGACCGGGGGGTGGCCGAGCGGCTGGCGGGCGTCAGATGCCTGATCGGGCGCGGGGATCTCGACTGGCTGCTCTCGCCGGAGTCGCTCGCGCTCTTCCGCGAGATCGCCGCGAGGGGGCTCGCCTGGGACGTGGTCCCGATCACCCCCCAGCAGCGGGCGTCGGTCGCGAAGCTCCAGCGGGCGCTGCCCGAGCTCCGGATCGTCGTCGACCACCTCGCCGCTCCCCCGGTCGACGGCCGTTGGGAGGCCTGGGCGGCGGCGATCGGCGAGCTCGCGGCCGGTGAGCAGGTCGCGATCAAGCTCTCGGTCGGAGTGGCCGTGCTCGACGCCCTGCCGTCGTGGGACGTCGCCTTCGTGCGGCGCGCCTTCGAGCTGGCACTCGACGCGTTCGGACCCGACCGCGCCATGGTCGGCAGCAACTGGCCCGTGGTCGAGCTGCGTGCTCCGTATGCGACCGCCTGGCGCGATCAGGTCGGCGTCCTCGAGGCGCTCGTGAGCGGCTCCGACCTCGACCGGGTGCTGGGCGGCACCGCGACGCAGTGGTACCGACTGGAGAGGACGACGCCATGACCGCGCGACTGCGAGTGGGACTGATCGGGGCGGGGTGGGTGGCGCACCAGCACGTCGCGGGCTACCGGTCCGTCGCCTCCGACGTGATCGAGGTGGCGGCGGTGTGCGATCCGCGCGAGGAGGTCCTGGTCGACTTCGCCGATCGCTACGGGATCGCCGGTCGGTTCACCGATGCCGGCGCCCTGATCACCTCGGGCGAGGTGGACGCGCTGGTCCTCCTCACTCCTCCCGCCGTCCGCGACGAGATCATCGACCCGGCGCTCGCCGCGGCGCTCCCGCTGCTCATCGAGAAGCCCTTCGCCGCCACGGGCGCCGCTGCCGTCGGCTACGTCCGGGCGGCGGAGGAGGCCGGCGTCGTGCTCGCCGTGAGTCAGAACTTCAGGTGGTTCCCCGAGTACCAGTGGCTGGAGCGGAGGCTCCGCGAGCCCGGTGCGGGGCGCATCGAGTACCTCGAGGCCCGCAGCTTCCAGAACCGGCCGCAGACAGGAGGCGTCTGGCGCGCCACCGAGCGCAGGCTCGAGATGGCGATCTACAGCGTCCACCTCATCGACCGGCTGCAGTGGCTCGCCGGCGCGGCTCCGGTCTCGGTCGGCGCGGTGACCCGCCGCGGTCGCGACGAGGACATCGCGGGCGAGCAGTTCACCACCCTCTCGATCGAGTTCGACGACGGTTCCGTCGCGCGGATGACCTCCTCGTGGAAGAGCCTCGGCCTCCCGCGGCAGGACGCCCGGGTGGACACCGATCGCGGCTCGTTCACGGTGGCGCGCACGAACCCGATGGAGGGGGAGGCGCGAGGCGACGCCGAACTGGTCGACGGCTCCGACAGCGCGACGTTCGCCGACGACGTCCGCGACCCGTGGATGGCCAGGAGCTACGGGTACAGCGGCCGGGAGTTCGCCGAGGCGGTGCTCGAGGGCCGCGAGCCGCTGCACAGCGGTCGCGACAACCTCAAGACGATGGGGATCATGGAGGCCGCCTACCTGTCGGCCGCGCGAGAGGGGCGGCCGGTCGCGGTCGCCGAGGCGCTCGGCGGATGACGTCCGCTCGGATCGGTACGGCGCCGACGGCCGTGGCGCCGATCTCCACCGCGCCGATCACCACCGCCCTGATCGGTGCCGGCAACAGCGGCGGTCACTACCACCTCCCCGCGCTGCTGAGGAATCGAGGCCTCGCGCTGAGGCTCGTCGCGACGGCGAGCGGACGGGTCGGCCCGGCGCTGCCGGACCAGGTCGACGTCGTGCGCGGGTGGGAGGACGCGGTGACGGCCGCGGGGATCGAGCTGGTCGTCGTCGCGACTCCGCACCACCTCCATCACCGGATCGCCGCAGCGGCGCTCGCCTCTGGGAAGCACGTGCTCGTCGACAAGCCGTTCACGCTCACGAGCGCCGAGGCCGTCGACCTCACGAGGACAGCCGAGGAGCGCGGGCTCGTCCTCGCCGTGTTCCAGCAGCGCCGCTTCGAGGCCGACTACGCGGTGCTCCGCGGGCTCGTCCGCGGCGGCGCGATCGGCGAGGTGTGGCGGGTCGTGGCCGCGAGGAGCCACCAGGGCAGGTACCTGACGAGCACGCCGGGCGCTCCGCACGTCGGCGCGACGCCTCTCGAGTGGGCGCACCGCCGTGCCGCGGGAGGCGGTGTCGCACGCGTCATCGGCCCCCACCCGCTCGACCAGGTGCTCCGCCTGATCGAGGAGCCGGTCGAGAGCGTGACGGCCCGTGCTCGGGTGGAGCCGGGCGACGAGGTGGAGAGCTGGATCGCCGTCGACCTGGGCTTCGGGTCGGGGGTCACCGCCACGGTCGAGGTCTTCCGGCGGAGCTGGGCAGCGCCCCCGCGGTTCACCGTCTTCGGCAGCGCGGGCACGGCGGTCGCCGATGACGGCACCCGAGTGGTGGTCACGACCCGCGACGGGCGGAGGGTCGTCGACGGGCTGGAGCCGCCGGGTCGGCTCGGCGACGAGGTCTACGTCGACCTGGTCGACGCGATCCGAGGCGGCGGGGAGCCCCGGGTGGGTCTCGCCGAGGCGGTGGAGGTGGTGGAGATCGTCCAGCGGGCCGACGACGTCCTCGTCGCGGAGGGGATCCTCGCGCCGCTCGTCTCATCGGTATGACGGCGGGGGCGGCCGGGGGTCTCGGGGAGGGGGAGATCCGCCGGCGCCCCGGCCGGTGTCACTCCGGGCGGCGGGCCGCCAGAGAGAACATCAGGGGGAGGCGCTCACGGCCGCTCGGCAGCGCGAATCCGTCGGCCGTCGGGACGAGCGAGGGGAGGGCCTTCCACGGCAGGGTCGTGTGCTCGTCGAAGGCGACGATCGTGAGCCCCGCGCCGAGGACGGCCCCGAGGATCTCGGCGAGCGAGTGCGGCCACTGGTAGGTGGTCGCGTGCTCCTCGAGCACCGTGTCGCTCGCGTACGTGGCGCCGTCGTCGGAGCGCAGGGGGGCACCCGTCGGGAAGTAGGGCTCGTCGACCACGACCAGGTCGTCGTCGCGGTCGTAGGCCAGAGCGCTCATCATCGGGTGCCCCTCCCGGAGGAAGAACAGCCCGCCCGGCCGCAGCAGCGCGTGGACGGCGCGCGCCCACGCGTCGAGGTCGGCCAGCCAGGCCAGCACTCCGACGCTGGTGAACACCACGTCGAACCGCCGGGCGAGCACGGCCGGCGCGTCGTCGTTGAGCGTCTGCACGAAGTCGATGTCGACGCCCGCGCGCTCGGCGAGCCTGCGGGCCGCCGCGATCGCCTCCGCCGAGAAGTCGGTACCCGTGACGCGGGCGCCCAGGCGCGCCCAGCTGAGGGAGTCGGTGCCGATGTGGCACTGCAGATGGACGAGATCGAGACCCTCGACCGATCCGTTCGGGAGGTGCGGAGCCATCAGCGCGAGGTCGGTGAGCACGTGGTTCGCCGCGGGGTCGTCGGCGAACGCCTCCGCTGCATAGGCGATGACGTGGTCGGCCACTCGCGCATCCCAGTTGGCGCGGTTGGCCTCGACGAACTCGTCGGTCATGGTCTGCTCCTCGGGTCGAGTGGCGAAGCCCGCCAGCTTCGCAGTGCAGGAGGCGGTGGTCAACAGTCGCGGATCAGGACACCCACTCCGAGGTCGAGCGCAGCACGAGGACGCAGCCGGTGACGCACCCCGCGAACAGGAAGAGCATCAGCAGGTCGTAGCGCCGACCGCGGAGCCCGCGCGGCCATCGGACAGCGGCGAGGACCGCCAGGGCGACCGTCGCGCCGAGGACGACGAGCAGAGCCGGCCACGGCACGTGGAAGCCCGTGCACCAGGCCGGATCCGACTCGTTGCAGGCGTAGTGGACGCCGTCGAGACCGATCGCGAGGCCCAGGATCCCGATCGCCGCCGCGCACACGATCACGGCTGGGCCTCGAAGCGATCGGCTCGTCACGGCGCCATGCTCCCGCGCGCGGATGAACATCCGTCGTCGTCTCGTGACGGCGGGGCGGTCCCGGGGTTAGATTCGCAGCATGGAGCGAGTCGACGAGCGCACCTCTCCGGCGGGACCGGCCGCCTCCTTCGCCCTGGCCGCGTTCTCGGCCGCGTGCTTCGGGGTCGCCGGCGTGATCGGCCCCCTGAACGACGACGCCGAGACCCTCTACATGCTCAGCTCGCTCCTGGGCTGGGCGGTCCTGGTCTGGGCCGTGGTCATCGGCGGAGTGCACGCGGCCCTGCTGTTCGGGCGAGCGGTGTCGCGACGCCCCGTCTCGCTGGCGGAGGCGGCACTCGTCGCGGGCGCACTGGCGCTCGTCGTCGTCGTGGTGACGACGCACCCGCTCTGGGGCAGCGGCTCCTCGGTCGCCTGACCCCGGTCTCCGCGGCGATCGATCGGTCGGAGACGGCCCGTCCCGGGCGTTCTGACGGGCCGTTCGTGACGGATCGATGGCGCCGGGAGGGGGCGTGTTCTCCGTCCGGATGCTCGGTGTTCGCCGCGCAGACGGTGCGGAGGCTTACCGTTCCGGCGTGGAGCGATTCACGGATCCCGATCCGGAAGCGGTGACCGTGCCCGCGGCGGCCCTCGTGCTCGCCAGCGGTGCAGCGGTGGCCCTCGGAGTCGCTCCGCGGATGGCCTCCGCGACGCTCGGTGCGGAGGTGCTCCTGCCGCTCGTCGGCGTCCTCGGCTGGGGGCTGGTCGTCTGGTCGGCGCTCCTCGGAGGCGGCTCGGCCGTCCACCTGCTGCTGAGCGTCCGCTCGCGGCGCCCGGTGCTCCTCCGCGAGATCGCGCTCACCCTGGCCGCGCTGGCACTGGTCGCCGCGGTCGTCGCCGCGAACCCGGTCGGCGGCGGCTCCGGAGCGGCGGGCTGACCGCCGCGTCACTGACCGTGGGCGCCGCCCGCTCCCGCCAGGGCTATCGCCTCTTCTCGAGCACCTCGAGGTAGTGCGGGTTGTGCATGAGCCCGAGCACGTTGCCGAACGGATCGACCACCGCGGCGGTGACGAAGCCGTCCTCGCGGTCGGTCGGCGGCTGGTACTCGACGGCGCCCATCGCGATCACCGTGTCGTAGACGGCCGCGAGGTCGTCGACGTGCCAGTAGAGGACCGCGCCTCCGGGGCCGGACGCCGAGCCGGGGGGCGCGTACCGGCGATCGATGATGCCGAGCTCGTGCTGGTGGTCACCGATCCGGAACTCGATGTACCCCGCCGGCGCCGGTGCGGGCGGTCGGACGAAGTACGGCTCGACCCCGAGGAGCTCGGTGTACCAGGCCCTCGCCGCATCGAGGTCGTCGGCCCAGAAGCTGACCGTCGCCATTCCCCGCAGGCTCGTCGTCTCGACCATCGCCGTGCTCCTCCGCCTCGCCCGATCGGGATGTCGAGCCGTCTCCGACGCCGCGTCCTGCGAGTCGCGAGCCGGCCCTCCGGTTCCCGATTATCGGCGCGGAGGGCCCCTCGTTCAAGGGGAGTTCGTGTCAGGCGGCGACGCGGTCGTTCGCGTCCGCGAGCAGCGCGACCGAGCGCAGTCGCGCCTCCGTGCCGAGGGAGGCGTGGGCGACGATGACCTCGTCGGCCTCGGCGGTGCGCGCGAAGTCGGCGACGTAGTCGGCCACCTGCTCGCCCGTGCCGACTCCGGTGTAGGTGGTCATGCTCGCCACATGCGCGCCGACGGGGGCGCTGAGCAGGTGATCGAGCTCGTCGGCCTCGAAGACGCGGTCGAGCGGGATCTGGCCGCTCTGGCGGAGCAGCATCAGGAGGCGCGCGCGCTTCATCTCGGCGAACTGCTGCTGCGCGTCGTCGACGCTGTCGGCGGCGATGGCGTTCACGCCGGCGATCACGTACGGCTCGTCGAGCTGCTCGGAGGGGCGGAAGCCGCGGCGGTACTCGGCGACGGCCTGGTGCAGCGCGTCGGGGGCGAAGTGCGAGGCGAAGGCGTAGGGCAGGCCGAGGGCCGCGGCGAGCTGCGCTCCGAAGAGCGAGGAGCCGAGGATGTAGAGCGGGACGCGGGTGCCTGCTCCGGGGGTGGCGCTCACGCCGGGGACGCGGGACTCGCCGGCGAGGAAGGCCTGCAGCTCGAGGACGTCCTGCGGGAAGCGGTCGGACGACTCCGGGTCGCGGCGCATCGCGCGGAACGTGGCCTGGTCGCTGCCGGGCGCGCGGCCGAGGCCGAGATCGATGCGCCCCGGGTGGAGCGTCTCGAGGGTGCCGAACTGCTCGGCGATGGTCAGCGGGGAGTGGTTGGGCAGCATCACGCCGCCCGAGCCGAGCCGGATCGTGGAGGTCTGCGAGGCCACGTGCGCGATGAGCACGGCGGTGGCGCTCGAGGCGATCGAGGCCATGTTGTGGTGCTCGGCGTACCAGACGCGGCGGTAGCCGCTCCGCTCGGCCTGCTGCGCCAGCGCGACCGACGCCGCGAAGCTGTCGCGCGCGGTCTCTCCGGGGGCGATGGGGGCGAGGTCGAGGATCGAGAGGGGAACGGTCATGTCAGAGGGAACGCGCGGGAGGCCGTCCGTGTTCCCCCGTCCGGCGCGCTCCCGCCGCCGGGGTGCCCGAGAAGGCTCTCCTCGGGCACACCGGGACTCAGCCGAGCCGCGTGCTCGCGATGCCGCCGTCGATGTCGAGGACGGTGCCGTGCGCGAACGCCGCCTCGTCGGAGGCCAGGAAGCGCACGGCGACGGCAATGTCGACCGGTCGGACGGGCGACCCCGCCGGAGTCCCCGCCGTCATCGCCGCGAGGACGTCGGCGTCGGCCGCGTTGCCCGGCGTCGACGTCGCGCCCGGCGACACCGTGTTCACCCGCACGCCGCGGGGCCCGAACTCGGCGGCCCAGGTGCGGGTCATCTGCTCGATCGCCGCCTTCGAGGCGGTGTACGCCGCTCCGAACGGGATGCCCACGCGCGACATCCAGGAGCCGATGTTGACGATCGCTCCCGACCCGCGCTCGGCCATCCCCGGGGCCAGCTCGGCGACGAGGACGTGGGGCACGCGGATGTTCGTGGCCAGCACCGAGTCGAGATCGTCGTCGGAGAGGGCCGCGGTCGGACCCACCGGGTACACCCCGGCGTTGTTCACGAGGATGTCGACGCGTCCGCCGAGCGCCAGCGTCGCGGCTCGGGCGAAGGCGCGGATGTCGTCGTAGCCGGCGGAGAGGTCGGCCGTGACGACGTGGGCGGTGCCGCCCGCCGAGGTGATCGACTCGGCGACCGCCCGGGCGCGGTCGGCGTTCCGGCCGGTGACGACGACGGCGGCGCCCGAGGCGGCGAGCACGCGGGCGATCGCCTCGCCGATGCCGCTGCTCGAACCGGTGACGATCGCGGTGCGCCCGGCGAGGCGGGTATCGGTGGGGAGGGACTGGAGGATCTCAGTGTTGGACTGCATGGTCCATTCGTATCACATCGATGGACCGATCGGTCCACTCCAGTAGGCTGACGGGATGGAGCACGCGACGCTGACCGAACGGGGACGCCGGACGCGCCAGCGCATCATCGAGGCGACGGGCGAGCAGATCCTCGCGTCGGGGATCGGCGGGACGACCCTCGACGGGGTGCGCGCGGCGACGCTGACCAGCAAGAGCCAGCTCTTCCACTACTTCCCCGGAGGCAAGGCCGAGCTCGTCCGCGAGGTCGCGCAGTGGGAGGGCGCGCAGCTGCTCGAGGCCCAGGAGCCCGAGATCCACGACCTGGGCTCGTGGTCGTCGTGGGAGCGCTGGCGCACCGGCCTGGTCGACTACTACATCGGCCGCGGCCGGTGGGCCTGCCCGATCGGGTCGCTGGCGAGCCAGGCGGCGATGATCGACGCCGAGCTCGAGAGCGCGATCGCCGGCGCGATGCGCGACTGGAGGGGCCTGCTCGCCGCCGGAGTGCGCCGGATGCAGGCCGCCGGCGAGGTCGACCCAGCAGCGGACCCGGATCGCCTCGCCGCCGTGATCCTCGCGGCCATCCAGGGGGGCCTCGTGCTGAGCCAGCCGGAGCGGTCGGCCTGGCCCCTCGAAGCGGCACTCGACAGTGCTCTCGCGCCACTGCACGGAGTCGCTGCCCGCGCCCTCTGAGGCGGGGCGAGCCTCCGCTGCCCTCACAGCGGATCGGGGGCGCCCGTCACTCGCCGTCGGCGAAGTCGGTGCTCCGGCTGAGCTCCTCCCAGGCGTCGACGTCGGCGCGCAGGGCGTCGAGCGCGGCGCGGAACGCATCGGAGGAGTCGTTGCCGAGCAGGAGGATCGAGGGCGAGTCGTCGGCCTCGACGACCTGGATCAGCGCGGCCGCCGCCTTGGCCGGGTCGCCCTTCTGGGTGCCGTGCACGGTGTCGTTCTCCTTGCGGCGCTTGCCCGCCGTGTCGGCGTAGTCGGCGATCGGCACCGAGGACTGCGTCAGCGAGCGACCGGCGAAGTCGGTGCGGAATCCGCCCGGCTCGACCGAGAAGGCGCGGATGCCCAGCGGGGCGACCTCCTTGCGGAGCGACTCGGTGAGCGCCTCGATCGCGGCCTTCACGGCGGCGTAGTAGCCCGACCCCTCCGGAGAGATGCGCGCGCCGATCGAGGAGAGGTTCACGATCGTGCCGCTGCGGCGCGCCCGCATCGCCGGCAGCACCGCCTTGATCGTGCGGACGCTGCCGAAGAGGTGGGTGTCGAAGAGCCGCTGGACGTCGGCGTCCTCCCCCTCCTCGACGGCCGAGCGGTAGCCGTAGCCGGCGTTGTTCACCAGCACGTCGACGGCGCCGAAGCGCTCCTCGGCCGCCCGGACGACCGAGGAGACCTGCTCGTCGTCGGTGACGTCGAGGGCCAGCGCGAGGGTGGTGTCGGGGTAGCGGTCGGCGATGTCCTGCACCGAGGCGACGTCGCGCGCGGTGACCACCACGGAGTCGCCGTGATCGAGGACGGCGGTCGCGAGGGCACGGCCGAGGCCGGTCGAGCATCCGGTGATGAGCCAAGTGGTCACAAGGGTTCCTTCTCTTCTGCGGGATCCGGGCGTCACGCCCAGGAGTCGATTCCACCGCGTGGACGCCGCTCGCGACAGGGGGTACCGGTGCCGGGTGAGGCGGTGCACCACGGGCCCACCGCTCCGGGGGGCGCGCTGCGCGGGCTACGCGACCGGCAGGGTGAGCGGGCGGCACTCCAGGCTGAGCCAGAGCTCGAAGCAGGCGCTGCGCGAGAGCGCGGTCGCGCCGATCGAGGCGCGGCCCATCCGGCCGGCGTCGGGGCCGAAGACGTCGAGCAGCAGGTCGCTCGCCGCGTTCGAGACCTCGTTGAGCCGCTCGAAGCCGGGCGGGCAGAGCACGAAGCAGAGTCCGCGCGAGAGTGCGACGACCTCGTCGAGGGAGCCGAGGGCGAGGCGGATCATGCCGAGCGCGTTGACCGCGGCGAAGCGTGCCGCCTCCCGGGCCTGCTCCACGGTGATGTCGACGCCGACGGAGCCGGGGTGCAGCAGGGCGCCGTCGCGCGACTCCGGTGTGATGCCGCTCAGCTCGAGGAGGTCGCCGGTGCGGTGGAAGGCCCGCAGGGCGGAGCCGTAGCGGCCGCCGTAGGGCGGGTTCGCGTAGTCGGGGATCGCGAGGCCGAGCTCACTCGCGCGCTGTTCGGGGGAGTGGGTCATGGCGGCCTCTCGAGCGTCGGCGGCCGCGGGACCAGGCCGTCGGACAACAGCGTATCCGGCGGTAGCAAGAATGGATACAACCTGTCTAGGATGGGATCCATTACGTGCTCTGCGGGGCGACGACACACGCGGACCACAGCCGCCGGGAAGGATCTGCCTGATGACGATCGGCCTCGACGGCGGCGCCCCCGCCGCGCTCCCGGTGGCGTCTCTCGACGTCGCTGCCGAGCGCGCCCGCACCGCAGGCACGGCGGGGCGGCACTACTTCAACGCCGCGGGCTCGGGTCTGATGGACGACGCCGTCCTCGAGGCGGTCGTCGCGCACCTCCGGCTCGAGCAGCGGATGGGCGGCTACGAGGCCGCGAACCTCGCCTCCCCGGCCGTCGACGCGGCCTACGCCGAGGCGGCCGCGCTGCTCGGCGCCGACTCCGACGAGATCGCCTTCTTCGACAGCGCCACGTCGGGCCTCCGCGGGGTGTTCGACGCGCTCCGCCTCGGCCCGGGCGACACCGTGCTCGCCCCGCGCTCGAGCTACGTCAGCCAGGCGCTCCGGATGCTCGCCCTGCAGCGCCACGACGGCGTGAAGCTGGTGGTGCTCCCCAACGACGAGTCCGGCGGCATGGATCTGGAGGCGCTCGAGAGCGCGCTCGCCACCGCGAGCGGTCGCACCGTCGTCAGTGCCGTGCACATCCCCACCTCGTCCGGCCTCGTCGAGCCGGTGGCCGCGATCGGCGCGCTCGCGCGGCGCTACGGAGCGATCACCGTGCTCGACGCGACCCAGTCGGTCGGTCAGCTCGACATCGACGTGCGGGCGATCGGCTGCGACGCCCTCGTCACGACGGGCCGCAAGTTCCTCCGCGGGCCCCGCGGGACCGGCCTGGTCTACCTCCGCCGCGGGCTGCTCGACGGCCTCGGCGCCTGGGCGCCCGACGTGCGAGGCTCGCTGTGGACCGGCAGCGAGGAGTGGACGATGGACGGCACGGCGAGGGCCCTCGAGACCTGGGAGTCGTCGGTCGCCACCCGCCTCGGCCTCGGCGTCGCGCTGCGGCAGGCGCGCGAGCGCGGGATGGCGGCGACCGAGGCGCACCTGGTCGCCCTCGGCGCCCGGCTGCGCGAGCGCCTCGCGGCCATCGGCGGAGTCGCGGTGACGGACCCGCCCACCTCTCCCTCCTGCATCGTCACCTTCACCGTCGCGGGACTGACCGGCAAGCAGGTCTCGGCCGCCCTGCGCGAGGCGGCGGTCGACTCGCTCGCCATCCCCGCCACGCACGCGCAGTGGGATCTGGGCGCCCGCGGCCTCGCGAGCGTCGTCCGCGTCTCTCCGCACGTCTACACCGACGACTCCGACGTGGAGGCGCTGCTCGCGGGCGTCTCGGCGATCGCGGAGGGCGCGCGGTGACCGTGCACGACGCGAGCACCGTGCACGACGCGATCGTCCTCGGCCTCGGGATCCACGGCTCCGCGACGGCGTACGAGCTCGCTCTCCGCGGCCGGGACGTCGTCGGGCTGGAGCAGTTCGGCCCCGGGCACGTCCGCGGCTCGTCGCACGGGGCGACCCGGATGATCCGGCGCGCCTACCCGAGCCCGGTGTGGAACGACCTCGTCGACCGCGCCTTCCGCGGCTGGGAGCGCTGGGGCCTCGCCGACGGCGCGCCCTTCGTGCACCCGACCGGCGGGCTCTACGCGCACCGCGGAGCCGCCTCCCTGCAGGGCGGGCGCAGCCGGCCGGTCGCCCGCACCGGCGGCATCGCCGCGTCGCTCCGGACGCCGGAGGGCTACGGAGTCGTCCACGATCCCGACGCCGGAGTGGTCGAGGCCGCGCGAGCGCTCGCCTTCGCCCGGAGAGCCGCCGTCGCGGCCGGAGCCGACCTCCGCTTCGACGTGGCGGTGCTCGACTGGAGCGTCGCCGACGGCGTCGTCACCGTGCGCACCGGGTCGGGCGAGCTGCGCGCCCGCCGGCTGATCGTCTCCGGAGGCGCCTGGGTCGCCGCCCTGCTGCCCGAGACGGCGGGCTTCTTCGAGGTGCAGCGCATCCTCACCCTCACCGCGCCCGCCGGGCAGCCGGTCGCTCAGCCGCCGGCGCTCGGCTGCTTCTCGGTCGACCTGCCGGAGGGGCTGGTCTTCGGCCTCCCCGAGGCGGCCGGCTCCGGGGCCAAGATCGGGATCGACGCGGGCCCCGTCTGGGATCCGGCGGTCCCCGTCGCCCCGCCGACCGAGACCGAGGTCGCGCACCTCGCGGAGCTCCTCGGCCGCTTCGTCCCCGGCATCCGGACCGCGGGCGCCGAGGCCGTGGCCTGCCTCTACACGATGACCCCCGACAAGCGATTCGTGGTCGGCGAGCACCCCGAGCACCCCGAGGTGCTGATCGCCGCCGCCTGCTCGGGCCACGGCTTCAAGTTCGGCCCCGCGATCGGGGAGGCGCTCGCCGACCTCGTCGAGGGCGTCGACCGCCCCGATCTCGCATTCCTCAGCCCCACCCGGATGGTGACCACCGCATGACCGCCTGCCTCCCTCCCTCCCGCGTCGCCGTCGCCGCGCCCCACCCCGCCGCGCTCGCGGCCGCTGCCGAGGCGGTGGCCGACGGAGGCGACGCGATCGACGCCGCTCTCGCCGCGGCCACCGCGCTGACCGTCGTCTACCCGCACCAGTGCGGGCTCGGAGGCGACCTGATCGCCCTGGTCCGCTCGCCCGGCGACGGAGTGACGGCCGTGATCTCGGCGGGAGCCGCGCCGGCGGGCATCGACGTCGCCGCGCTCGCCCGCGAGGAGCGGATGCCGCGTCAGGGCGCGCAGACCGTCACGATCCCGGGCGTGGTCGCCGGCTGGCGGGCGCTCTCGGAGCTCGGCGGGCTCCTGGGACTCGAGGCTCCCCTCCGCCGCGCCGCTCGGCTCGCCGCCGACGGAGTCCCCGTCTCGGCCGGGCTGGACAGGGCGATCAGCGCCCGCAGCGACGAGCTCCAGGCCGACAGCGGCATGCGCGGAGTCTTCGGAGACGGCGCGGGCGGGCTGCTGGGCGAGGGCGATCCGCTCGTCCAGCCGGCGCTCGCCGCCTCGCTCGCCGAGCTCGCCGACGACCCGGGCGCGTTCTACCGCGGCCGCATCGCCCGCTCGCTCGCCGCGCGGCTGCGCGAGCTCGGCGGGGCGCACACCGCCGCCGACTTCGCCGCGCACCGGGCCGAGAAGGTCGAGCCGGTCGCCTCGGGAGTCGGAGGCGTGCGCTGGTGGGTCGCGCCGCCGCCGAGCCAGGGAGTGGTGCTGCTGGGCATCCTCCCCGAGGCGCTCGGCGGCGACACCGCGCAGCTCGTCGAGGCCGTGCGCGACGCCGCGCTGGTGCGCCAGGCCGCGCTCGGCGACCCGCGCGGAGGCGCCATCGACGTCGCCGCCATGCTCGACCCGCGCGGACCCTCCCGCGAGGGCGCGCTCCCCCGCGCGGGCCGCGCGCTGGGAGACACCGTCGCGGTGACGGCCGCCGACTCCGACGGCACCGTCGTCACCCTGATCCAGAGCGTCTACCAGCTCTTCGGCTCGGGGATCCTCGACCCCGCCACCGGGATCGTGCTGCACAACCGCGGCTCGGCCTTCAGCACCGACCCCGCGCACCCCGCGCACGTCGGGCCCGGCCTCCGCCCGCCGCACACCCTCCTGCCGGTGATCGCCGAGACCGGCGAGCTCACCCTCGGCCTCGGCTGCCAGGGCGGCAGCGCCCAGCCGTGGATCCTCGCGCAGCTGGCCCACGAACTGCTCGACCCGGCCGCCGACCCCGCCTCGGTGCTCGCCCGCCCGCGCTTCGTCGTCGGCGCGCGCGATCTCGGCCACGAGGAGCTGACGCTCGTCGCCGAACCCGGCGTCGGCGAGGCGATCGCCGCGGCCGGCGCGCTCGGCCTCCCGGTCGCCCTGGCCGACGGGCAGATCGACGAGGCGGGGCACGTGCAGCTCGTGCGGCTCCACGCCGACGGCCGGCTCGACGCGGCCAGCGACCCGCGCGCCGACGGCCGCGCCGTCGTGCTCCCCGCCTGACCCTCCGACACCTCCGAAGCTCCGACCCGAAGGAACGCCATGAGCTCCACCGCCCACGTCCTCGACCCGCTCGACTCGGCCGAGATCGCCTCCTTCGTCGCCGCGGTGCGCAGCAGCGACCGCATCGGCGAGCGCCCGCGCTTCTGGGGGATCTCGCTCGACGAGGAGAAGGCGCGCGGCGTCGAGCCCGGCGGCGCCCGCCCCGTGCGCCTGGTCGTGATGGATCCCGACGCCCGAGCGGCGTGGGAGGTGCGCGGCTGGACCGCCGGCCCGTCGAGCCCCGCGATCGTCGAGGTCTGGACCGACGTCGATCACCGCCGCCCCGGTGTCTCGAGCGACGAGGCGCGCATGATCGCGCGCGCCGCCCGCGAGTCGCCGCTGCTGAAGGAGGCGCTCGCGCTCCGCGGCATCACCGACACGTCGCTGGTCTGGGTCGATCCGGAGTCGATCACCGGCTTCGTGCCCGAGGATCTCGCCGACCGGCGCCTCAGCTGGGGCACCGTCTGGTACCGCGAGTTCCCCGAGGACAACGGCTACGCGCGCCCGGTCGCCGGGCTCGTGCCCATCCTCGACCTCGACACCCTCGAGGTGATCCGCATCGAGGATCACGGCGTGATCCCGATGGCGAGCGAGACCGGCACCTACACCGCCGGCACCTGGGGGCCGGACCGCGAGGTCTCGACGCTCGACATCGTGCAGGCCGACGGCCCGGGGTTCGCGATCGAGGGGCATCGCGTCACCTGGCAGAACTGGTCGTTCCGGGTCGGCTTCAGCCACCGCGAGGGGCTCGTGCTGCACGAGGTGACCTACCTCGACCACGGCGTCGAGCGGCCCGTGCTGGCGCGCGCCGCCGTCAACGAGATGTACGTGCCCTATCTCGACAGCGACCCGACCGCGTACCGCAAGAACTTCTTCGACTGGGGCGAGTACGGCGCGGGCCCGCTCACGGCGAGCCTCGAGCTCGGCTGCGACTGCCTCGGCGAGATCCGCTACTTCGACGTCGAGTACCTCGACGGCCACGGCGAGCCGCAGACGATCGCCAACGGCATCTGCCTGCACGAGGAGGACGACTCCATCCTCTGGAAGCACGTCAACACGCGCACGGGAAGCGCCGAGGTGCGCCGCAGCCGCCGCCTGGTGATCTCGAGCTTCGCGACGGTCGCGAACTACGACTACGGCTTCTACTGGTCGCTGTACCAGGACGGCTCGATCGAGCTCGAGGTGAAGCTCACGGGGCTGATGTCGGTCAGCGGCATCGCCGACGGCGAGACGCCCCGTTCGGGCCGGCTGGTCGCGCCGAACGTGCAGGCGCCCACCCACCAGCACTACTTCGCGGTGCGGCTCGACACCGCGATCGACGGGCCGCTCAACCGCCTCGTCGAGGTGCACGCCGAGGCCGACCCCGACGAGACGACGAACCCCTACGGCAACGCCTGCATCGCGGTCGAGACGCCGCTGTCGACGGAGGCGCTCGGCGCGCGTCGAGCCGACCCCGCGCGCGCCCTGCACTGGCGCGTCGAGAGCGAGTCGGCGCAGAACCGCTACGGCGAGAGCACCGCCTACCGGCTCGCGATCCAGAACACCGCGCAGCTCTACGCCCGCCCCGGCAGCGTCGTCGAGCGCAAGGCGCCCTTCGTCGCGCAGCACCTCTGGGCGAGCGCGTTCGATCCCGAGCAGCGCTTCATCGCCGGCGAGTACCCCAACCAGGGAGAGCTCGGCGACGACGGCGTGCACGTGTGGCAGCAGGAGGACCGCTCGCTCGAGAACGAGCGGCTCGTGCTCTGGCCGGTGCTCGGCGTGCACCACTTCCCGCGCCCGGAGCAGTGGCCGATCATGCCGGTCGACCGCATCAGCCTGCGCCTCGAGCCCGACGGCTTCTTCGACCGCAACCCCTCGCTCGACGTGCCGGCGTCGGCGGAGTCGGACCATTGCGCGATGCCGGCGGGGGATCACGCGGGGCACGGGGATCACGCGGGGCACGCGGCGCACGCCTCCGATGCGCACGCCGGCCACGAGCACGCACCGCAGCAGCACGACCACGACGGTGGCCGCTGATGGCGGAGCATCTCGCCGACCGCAGCGCCGTCTCGCTCGCCGCGGCCGTCGCCTCCCGCGAGGTGTCGGCGGTCGAGGTGATGCGCGCGCACCTCGAGCGGATCGAGGAGCGGAACCCCTCCCTCCGCGCCGTCGTCTCGCAGCAGCCCGACTCGGTCTCGCTCGCCGCTGCGGAGGCGGCCGACCGGCGCACCGCCGAGGCGCTCGCGGCGGGGGAGGCGCTCCCTCCGCTGCACGGCCTGCCCACTGCGGTGAAGGACCTGATGGACGTCGCCGGCTTCCCGACGATCAACGGCTCCGCGGCCTTCGCCGACGCCGCGCCGGCCGCGCACGACAGCGTGCTGGCGACCCTCCTCCGCGAGGCCGGCGCGATCATCATCGGCAAGACGAACACCCCCGAGATGGGTCAGGGGGTGCTGACCTTCAACCCGGTCTTCGGCACCACGGTGAACCCGTGGGACACCTCCCGGCATGCGGGCGGCTCGAGCGGAGGCGCGGCCGCCGCGCTCGCCGCCCGGATGCTGCCGATCGCCGACGGCTCCGACAGCGGCGGCAGCCTGCGCTACCCGGCCGCGTTCTGCAACGTCGTGGGCGTGCGGCCGAGCCCGGGGCGCGTCGCGAGCGGACGCACCGGCAATGCGTGGACCCCGCACGGCGTGACCGGCCCGATGGCGCGCGACTCCGCCGATGCGGCGCTGTTCCTCGGTGCGCTGTCGGTCGAGAAGAGCGTCTGGCCGCTGTCGTCGCTGCCGGTGCACGAGGCGCGGCCCGTGTCGGTCGCCGGCCTCCGCATCGCGTGGAGCGCCGACGCGGGAGGGCTGCCGATCGACCCGGAGGTGCGCCTCGCCCACGCCGCGTTCGCCTCGCAGCTCGAGGGTCTCGGCGCGCTGATCGAGCTCGACGAGCCGGACTTCGCGGGCGCCGACGAGGCCTGGGAGACGATCGAGACGTTCGAGTTCTTCCTCGGCGGCCGCCACGCCGTCGACGCGGGCGCGACCGGGTTCCGGCCCGACTACCTCCGCAACGTGACGCAGGGTCGCGCGACGACGGCGACGCAGCTGGCCGACGCCTACGAGCGCCGCACGCGCCTCTTCCGCGACACCGCGGCGCTGCTCGAGCGGCACGACGTGCTGATCCTGCCCGCGACCCCGGTGGTGGCGCCGCCCGCCGAGCTCGAGTGGGTGCCGGAGGTGGACGGCGCGCGCTTCGACCGCTACTTCACCTGGCAGATGCTCGCGAACCGCCTGACGCTCACCGCGCATCCGGTGGTCGTGACCTCGGCCGGCTTCACCGCCGGAGGCCTCCCCGTCGGCGTGCAGGTCGTCGGTCGCCACGGCCGCGAGGCGCAGCTGCTCGCCGTCACCCGTGCGATCGAGGAGGCGACGGGCTGGATCTCGCGGGCGCCCTCGTTCTGAGGCGGCGGTATCGCGATCGTTATCGCGCAGGGCGCCTTCTCGGGGCTCCACCGCCGGATGATGTGCGGAGGGGGCGAGTCGCGCTTCCGCTGTCCGCTCTCCGGGGGTCCACCGCCATGTCCGTCCGTTCCCGTGCGCTCGTCGCCGTCCTCCTGACCGGCGCGGTCGCCGCCTCCCTCGCCGGATGCGTTCCCGGCGCCGATCCGACCGCCGACCCGACGACCGCGGGCAGTGCGGCGCCGGCGGCGACCGCCTCCACGACGCCGACCGCCACCGATCCGGCGGCGGCGACGCCCACCGCCTCCGCGACGCCCGCGGTAGCGGACGCGGCGGCCCTGCTGATGGGGCCGACGTCGTTCACGCTGGTCGACGACTCCGGAGTCGAGCTGGGAACGTGGGAGTACCGCAACGGCACCGGCGCGGTGGCGGCCCTCACGGAGGCGTTCGGCAGTGCTCCGACCGAATCGGACGACATCCCGTACGAGGGCTACAGCAGCCGCAAGTCGAGCTGGCCGGGATTCGCCTACCGCGACTACGAGGTCTACGACGCCGGAGGGCCGGAGTCGACCTACCCCGAGCCCGACTTCCAGCTCGAGGCGACCGCGCCGGTCGTCGGCGACGTCGCGATCAGCACCCTGGGCGGCGTCTCGGTCGGCGACACCACGGCCGAGGTGCAGGCCGAGCATCCGGAGGGACTGGTCGACAGCGGGGCCGGCGTCTCCCTCGCGTACTTCCGATTCGACGAGACGGTGATCGGAACGCAGAACGGCGGTGACCTGACGAACTCCGTCGGCGTGCTCGCGGAGGACGAGATCGCGGTCTCGAGCATCCGCGCCCCGTTCGTGAACTGGGGCGTCTGAGCGCGCACCCATCGGGCGAGACGGAGCGGACGGCCACGGCGCGCCGATGGCTTCCGTCGCGCCGCGGCCGATCGACGGCCGACGGAGCTGATCGGCGAAGGCCCGTGCCCCACTTCGGGCGGCAGATCTGTTAGCGTGCCCTGAACCGGTTTACAAAACCGGTTCAGATCGACCCGGACGACACCACTCGATGACGAGCAGGGAGCACGCGATGGCCAGCAGACCGACCATCCTCGACGTCGCCCGTGAGGCCGGAGTCAGCAAGGCCCTCGTGTCGTTCGCCCTCAACGACCGGCCCGGCGTCTCGCCGGACTCCCGCGAGCGCATCCTCCGCATCGCCTCCGAGCTCGGCTACCGCCCGAGCCTCACCGCCCGCTCCCTCTCGACGAGCGTCTCGTTCGCCGTCGGCCTGGTCGTCGCCCGAGACCCCGAGGTCATCGCGGCCGACCCGTTCTTCCCCTCCTTCATCTCGGGTGTCGAGCGGGTGCTCGCCGAGCGCGGGCGGGTGCTCGTGCTGAGCGTGGTCGAGCCGGGCGCCTCCGAGGAGGCGGTCTACCGCACCCTCGCCGCCGACCGTCGCGTCGACGGCGTGTTCCTCTCGGACCTGCGCAGCGACGACGCCCGCCCCGGGCTCCTCGCCGAGCTCGGGATGCCCGCCGTCACGCTCGGCCGCTACGACGGCTCCGCCTCGCCCGCCGTCGTCATGGACGACACGGCCGGGATCACCGACGCCGTGCAGCACCTCGCGGGCCTCGGGCACCGGAGGATCGCCCACGTCGCGGGACCCGACCACCTGCTGCACTCCCTGCGCCGCCGCGAGGCGTTCGAGCGGGCCTGCACGGAGGCGGGCCTCACGCCCGGCCCCGTCGTCCGCACGGATTTCAGTGCCGGCCAGGGCGCCGCCGCGACCGAGACGCTCCTCGATCTCGCCGAGACGCCGACCGCGATCGTCTACGCGAACGACCCGATGGCGATCGCCGGCCTCGGAGTCGCGCACACCCGCGGTCTGCGCCTGCCCGACGACCTCTCGATCACCGGATTCGACGACTCCGAGATCGCCGCCCACGTCTACCCCACGCTCACCTCCGCCCGCACGCGCCCCGCGCGCTGGGGCGAGGCCGCCGCCCGCACCCTCCTCGAGCTCATCGAGAAGGGGAGCGCCCACGACACCGACCTCGAGCCCGCAGGGCTCGTGGTGCGCCACTCGACCGCCCCGCCGCGGTCGTGACCACCCGAGACGCGAGCGCACCGCCGCGCACGCGCACGACAGAACGAAGGAGAACACCATGGGCACCTCGCTGAAGAGACGCTTGCTCACCGGGATCGGCATCGCCTCCCTGGCCACCCTCGGACTCACCGCCTGCAGCGGCGGAGGGGGAGGCGCCTCCACCGACCTCACCGCGACCGGACCGATCACGATCTGGTACTCGAACAACGAGCAGGAGGTCGCCTGGGGCAAGGCGATGGTCGAGGCGTGGAACGCCGAGAACCCCGACCAGGAGATCACCGGCCAGGAGATCCCCGCCGGCAAGAGCAGCGAGGAGGTCATCGGAGCCGCGATCACCGCCGGCAACGCGCCGTGCCTCGTGTTCAACACCGCCCCGAGCGCCGTCGGACAGTTCGAGCGGCAGGGCGGCCTCGTCGACCTGTCGGAGTTCGAGGACGGCGAGGACTACATCGAGACCCGCAGCGGCGACCTCGCCGAGCAGTACCAGAACGCCGACGGCGACTACTTCCAGATGCCGTGGAAGAGCAACCCGGTCGTCATCTTCTACAACAAGGACATCTTCGCCCAGGCCGGTCTCGACCCCGAGAACCCCTCGCTCGCCACCTACGACGAGTTCCTCGCCACGTCGAAGACGCTGGTCGAGTCCGGAGCGGCGCCCGCCGCCATCCAGCCCGCGCCCACCAGCGAGTTCTTCCAGACCCAGTTCGACTTCATGCCGCTCTACGCCGCGGCGACCGGAGGCGAGGGGCTCGTCGAGGACGGCGAGGCCACCTTCGCCGACGAGGACGGCTACGAGGTCGCGGAGTTCTGGAAGAGCCTCTACGACCAGGGCCTCGCCGGACGCGAGCAGTACCAGGGCGACGCCTTCGCCGACGGCCAGGCCGCCATGTCGATCGTCGGCCCGTGGGCGGTCTCGGTGTACCCCGACCTGAACTGGGGCTCCGTCTCGGTGCCGACCCCCGAGGGCACGCCCGCCGAGGACACCTGGACCTTCAGCGACGCGAAGAACGTCGGCCTCTACAGCGCGTGCGAGAACAAGGGCACCGCCTGGGAGGTGCTGAAGTTCGCCACGAGCGAGGAGCAGGACCGCTCGCTGCTCGAGACCACCGGCCAGATGCCGCTGCGCACCGATCTGCAGACCACCTACGCCGACTACTTCGAGGCCAACCCCGCCTACCAGCGCTTCGGCGACCAGGCGAGCCGCACCATCGAGGTGCCCTCGGGACCCAACACGGTGCAGATGCTGCAGGCGATCCGCGACGCCTGGGGCGAGACCGTGATCTTCGGCGAGGGCGACGTGAAGACGGCCCTCGACGGAGCGGCCGAGACCGTCACCGGACTCGCCGGCCAGCAGTGACCCTGACATGACCGCCGTCACCGCCTCCGAGGCCCCGACGCCCACCGGCGCCGGGGCCCCGGGGCCCGGCGCGAAGCGGAGTCTGCTCCGCCGCGTCCTCGGGCCCCAGCCGCTCGGGCTGCTCTTCGGGAGCCCCTACCTGGTCTTCGTGCTCGCGGTCTTCGCGTTCCCGGTCGGGTACTCGATCTACATCGCCTTCCACGACTTCTTCTTCGCCGCTCCCGGAGTGCAGGTCGAGCGCCCCTTCGTGGGCTTCGAGAACTTCGTCACCGCGTTCTCGAACCCGCAGGTCATCCGCTCGTTCGGCAACATCGGGATCTTCCTGGTGATCAACGTGCCGCTGACCGTGATCCTCGCGCTGCTGCTCGCCTCGGCGCTCGACAAGGTCGTGCACCTGCGCACGTTCCTCCGGGTGAGCTTCTACGTGCCCTACGTCTCGGCGAGCGTCGCCGTCGTCGCGGTCTGGCTCTTCCTCTTCAACGGGAACGGGCTGGTCAACAGCCTGCTCGGGCCGCTCGCGCCGAACCCGTCGTGGCTGATCAACGACCAGCTCGCCATGCCGATCATCGCGATCTACGTGACGTGGAAGCAGCTCGGGTTCTACATCCTGCTGTACCTCGCCGCGCTGCAGAACGTGCCGAAGGAGCTGTACGAGTCGGCGTCGATGGACGGAGCCGGGAAGGTGCGGCAGTTCCTCTCGGTCACCGTGCCGACCGTGCGACCGGCGACGCTGCTGGTGCTGCTGATCTCGACGGTGACCGGCGCGAACCTGTTCACCGAGCCCTACCTCCTCACCGGAGGCGGCGGACCCAACGGGGCCTCGGCCTCGCCCGTGCTGCTGATGTACCAGCTGGGGATCCAGCAGGGGCAGCCCGACGTGGCCTCGGCGATCGGCGTCGTGCTGGTCATCGGCGTCCTGATCATCGCCTACCTGCAGAACCGCTTCGCCGGGGAGAGGAACTCATGACCGCGCAGCTGAGCGCCGGAGGGGCCGCCCCTCTGGTCGCCGAGACCGAGAAGCAGGCGGGTCGCCGCCGCCCCGTCGGCACGAGCCGATTCCAGGTGATCCTGCGGGGCACGGTGCTGGGGCTCGGAGCGATCGTCTTCCTGTTCCCCTTCTACTACATGGTCATCGGGTCACTCCAGACGGATCCCGATCCCACCCTCGCGGGCGCACTGCCCGAGCCGGGGAACCTGACGCTCGACAACTACGTCAACGTCAACGAGCGGATCAGCCTGCTCACGGGTCTCGTCAACTCCGGGATCTTCACCGGCGGGGTGCTGCTGTGCACCATCGTGTTCGGCGTCCTCGCCGGGTACGCGCTGGCGATGCTGCAGTGGCGCGGACGGAACGCGGTCTTCGCGCTCGCCCTGCTGGTGCAGGTCATCCCGTTCCAGCTGCTGCAGATCCCGCTCTACGTGCTGATCGCGCGCGACTACGGGCTCGCCGACAGCCACCTCGGCATGATCCTGCCGTTCGCGATCAACTCCACGGCGGTGATCATCTTCCGGCAGTACTTCCTGCAGCTGCCCAAGGAGCTGTTCGAGGCCGCTCGCATCGACGGCGCCGGCGAGATCAAGCTGCTGTGGACCATCGCTCTGCCGCTGGTGCGCCCCGCACTGGTCACGGCCGTGCTGCTGACCTTCATCGGCCCGTGGAACGAGTTCCTCTGGCCCTTCCTCATCACCAAGGACGCGTCGCTGCAGCCGCTCGCCGTGTCGTTGGCCAACTACATCTCGAACGTCGCGTCGTCGACCGACAACCCGTTCGGGGCGATCCTCGCGGGCGCCGTCGTGCTCGCAGCCCCCGTCGTGGTGCTGTTCATCGTGTTCCAGCGCTACTTCGTCTCGACCGATCTCGGATCCGGAGTGAAAGGATGACCATGGAAACGACCCTCACCACCGTCCCCTACCGTCTCGAGCGAGCGGGGATCGTGATGGAACCCCTCCTCGGCGACGCGCTCGAGGTCGAGGGGGTGCTCAACCCGGGCAGCGGCCGCGGTCCCGACGGCGAGCTGTACCTCCTGCCCCGGATGGTCGCCGCCGGCAACGTCTCGCGGGTCGGCCTCGCCCGGGTGCTGATCGAGGACGGCGTGCCCGTCGGCGTCGAGCGCGAGGGCGTCGTGCTGGCGCCCGACCGCGGTTTCGAGCGCGGCGCCGGGCACTCGGGAGTCGAGGACCCGCGCGTCACCTTCATCGAGGCGCTCGGGCTGCACGTGATGACCTACGTCGCCTACGGCCCGCTCGGCCCGCGCACCGCGATGGCGGTGTCGGAGGATCTGCGCGACTGGCGCAGGCTCGGACCGGTCACCTTCGCCTACGACGACGCACTCGACATCGATCTCGGACTGTTCCACAACAAGGACACGGTGTTCTTCCCCGAGATCGTCACCGCACCCGACGGGACGCGCTGCTTCGCGGTGCTGCACCGGCCGATGTGGGATCTCAGCGAGACGGCGCCCGGCCAGGGCATCCGCCTCCCGGCGGGGGTCGACGACCCGCGGCAGAGCATGTGGATCAGCTACGTGCCGGTCGCCGAGGTCGATCGCGACCTCGCGAACCTGACCCGGTGGACGAGGCACCGCTTCCTCGCCGGGCCCGAGTTCCCCTTCGAGGAGCTGAAGATCGGGGGAGGCCCGGCTCCGCTGAGGGTCCCGGAGGGATGGCTCGTCATCCATCACGGGGTCACCGGAGTCATCGACAACGCGTTCGCACAGCAGAAGAACGTGAACTACGCGGCCGGCGCGATGATCCTCGACGGCGACGACCCCTCGAAGGTCATCGCCCGCAGCACCGAGCCGCTGCTCGCGCCCGAGACCGAGGACGAGCGGGGCGGCATCGTCCCGAACGTCGTCTTCCCGACGGCCATCGAGGAGATCGACGGCGTGCACTTCGTCTTCTACGGCATGGCCGACTCGAAGATCGGCGTCGCCCGCCTGCTGCGCACGGCGGACTGACCGCTCGCTGACCTCGTGGCCGTACTGCAGGCGGCGAGAGTCCAAGAGTTGTCGCAGTCGACACCGAACGCGACAACTCTTGGACTCTCGCGGTCCCCCGGGTCGCTCTCGCCTCTCCCGACTGTCCAAGAGTTGTCGCAGTCGACACCGAACGCGACAACTCCTGGACTCTCGCGGTCCCCCGGGTCGCACCCCGACCACAGCCGCGACCGCTCGACCAGCCGCGGTCCCTCGACCACCCACCCCGACCACCACCCACGACCGGAGAGTTCAATGACGAACCTGAGAACACGATCGGCGGCCGCCCTGGCCGCGACCGCCCTGATCGCCGGGGGCCTCGCCCTCGGCGCGACTCCCGCGCAGGCCGCGACCCCGCTGGCCAACACCGCGCACCTCGACTTCCTCCTCGACACCGCGACTCCCGAGCCCCAGCCGGGTCACACCACCTACCGCCTCGCCGAGGAGCCCGAGCTGGTGATGCCGTGGACCTACGCGGACGCCCGCGACGGCGGCACGTTCGAGCGCGTCGGGGGCGGAGCGCTCGACCCTGCGACCGGAGACTGGGCGCAGGGCGCCTACAACACCGACGACATCTCGCGCGCCGCCGTCGTCTACCTCCGCCACTGGCAGCAGACCGGCTCGACGGCGAGCCGCGACCGCGCCTACGAGACCCTGCGCGCCCTCGCCTACTTCCAGACCACCGACGGCGAGGACGCCGGGAACGTGGTGCTGTGGATGCAGCCCGACGGCGACCTCAACCCGAGCGCCGAGCCGGTCGAGCTGCCCGATCCGAGCGACTCCGAGGACAGCTACTGGCTCGCCAGGAGCCTCTGGGCGTTCGGCGAGGGCTACGCGGCGTTCCGCGACGACGACCCCGAGTTCGCCGCCTTCCTGCAGGAGCGCCTCCAGCTCAGCGTCTCCGCCGTCGACCGCGAGGTCCTGACCCGTTACGGCGAGTACTCCGTCGCCGACGGTGTCGACGTCCCCGCCTGGCTCATCGTCGACGGCGCCGACGCCACCGCGGAGGCGCTCCTCGGCCTCTCGGCGTACGTCGGGGCCGCCCCCGACGACGCCGCCGTGCGCGACAGCACCGCCAAGCTCGCCGAGGGCGTCGCCGCGCTCGCGCGCACCACGACGGAGGCGGACACCACCTCGTGGCCGTACGGCGCGATCCTGCCGTGGGCGAAGTCGCGCTCGCTCTGGCACTCGTGGTCGTCGCAGATGGCCGCCGGTCTCGCCGAGTCCTCGCAGGCCCTCGGTGACGCCTCCCTGCTCGAGCCCGCCGTCGTCGACGCCTCGCGCTTCGCGCCCGAGCTGCTGACCGCCGGTGGTCCCGACAACGGCTGGAACCCGACTCCGACCGACCGCGTGCAGATCGCCTACGGTGCCGACTCGCGCCTGCAGAACTCGCTCGCCCTCGCCGACGCCACCGGGTCGAGCGCCTACACCGATCTCGCGGGGATCCAGGGCGCCTGGTTCTTCGGGCTGAACGGCAGTGGCGCTCCGGTCTACGACTCCGCGACCGGGGTCACCTTCGACGGCGTGCAGGCCGACGGCAGCGTCAATCGCAACAGCGGCGCCGAGAGCACCATCCACGGTCTGCTCGCGATGATCGCGCTCGACGAGCGGCCCGAGCTGGCCGAGCGCGCGCAGTCCGTCGCGACCCAGCAGAGCCGCGACGGTCTCCAGCTGGTCGAGGCCGAGACCGCTCGGGGAGGCACGGTCGTGACTCCGGAGTCGGCCTGGACCGGCGAGTCCGGCTGGAGCGGCTCGTACCTGTCGCTCTCGAACTGGCGCCGCTCGGCGACGATCGAGATCGGCTCCTCCGCGCAGGAGCGTGCCGTCGAGGCCGTGACCTGGCGGGTCGAGAAGGGGACGGAGACCACTCCGCTCAGCCTGTGGAACACGGGTCGCCGACCGCTCGACCTGCTGAAGAGCACGGTCGGCGAGCAGGGGATCACGGACGCCTCGGGCGCCCTGCTGCCGCAGAAGCTGCGCCGGACCGTGCCCGCCGGCGCGACCACCGTCGAGGTGCGGGCGCTGAGCGGCGAGACGAAGCTCGACGCCCTGCTAGTGCGTCCCGCCGTCTCGCGCCTCGTGATCGGAGGCGACGGCGGGCGCACGGAGCTGGTGCGCAACTCGACCGCGTCGCAGCAGACCACGACGCTGGGCGGCGCCGGGACGGTGCGCGTCTACTCGTCCGACGGCGTGCTGGTGAGCGAGTCGGCCGCGGTGTCGGGCGCCTCCGTCACGCTGCCCGCCGAGGGCTTCGCGGTGCTGATCGGCTGACGACCGGCGCGACACCCCGGAGGGTGCGGTACTCGGTCTCGAGTACCGCACCCTCTGCGTCGTGGGGCCGGCTGCCGGAGCAGCCTCGTCACATCGGGCCGGGGTTCACGTACGTCGTCTTGACCGACGAGAAGAACTCGCGGGCGTAGCTGCCCTGCTCCTTCGGGCCATAGCTCGATCCCTTCGACCCGCCGAACGGCACGTGGTAGTCGACACCGGCGGTGGGTGCGTTCACCATCACCATTCCCGCCTGGGCGCGGCGCGAGAAGTGCTTCGCCGCCGCGAGCGAGCGGGTGCAGATGCCCGCCGAGAGGCCGAACTCGGTCGCGTTCGCGACGGCGAGCGCCTCGTCGTAGTCGCGCACCCGGAGGACGGACGCGACCGGGCCGAAGACCTCCTCGCGGTTGACCGTCATCTCGTTCGTCGTGCCGACGACGAGTGCGGGAGCGAGGAAGTGGCCGCGGGTGGGGCGCTCGACCAGCTCGCCGCCGATCACGGTGCCGCCCTCCTCCGCGGCGATCGAGAGGTAGCGGAGGTCCTGCGCGAGCTGCGCCTCGTCGACGACCGGCCCGACCACCGTCTCGGTCTCGAGGGCGTGGCCGACCCGCATGCCGCGCATCCGCGCCGTCAGCCGCTCGACGAAGAGATCGTGGATCCCCTCCGTCACGATGAGCCGCGACGACGCGGTGCAGCGCTGACCGGTCGAGAAGTAGGCGCCGTTCGCGCACGCCTCGACCGCGAGCTCGAGGTCGGCGTCGTCGAGCACCACCATCGGGTTCTTGCCGCCCATCTCGGCCTGCACCCGCTTGCCGTTCGCCGCCGCGGAGGCGATGACGCCGCGCCCCACGGCGACGCTCCCCGTGAAGGTGATCGCGTCGACGTCGGGCGAGTCGACGAGCGCCCGGCCGACCACCGATCCGCGGCCGTAGACGAGGTTGAGGACGCCGGCGGGCAGCCCCGCCTCGTGCAGGATCTCGACGAGAGCGGAGGCGATGCCCGGGGTGTTCTCGGCGGGCTTCAGCACCACGGTGTTCCCCCAGGCGAGCGCGGGAGCGATCTTCCACGTCGGGATGGCGATCGGGAAGTTCCAGGGGGTGATCACCCCGACGACCCCGACCGGCTCGCGCGTCATCTCGACGGTCATCCCGGGGCGGACCGAGGGGACGACCTCGCCGCCGATGCGGAGGGACTCGCCGGCGAAGAAGCGCAGGAGGTGCGCGGCGCGGCCGACCTCGGCGGTCGCCTCGGCGATCGGCTTTCCCTCCTCGCGGGCGAGCAGCGTGCCGAGCTCGTCCTGCCGCGCCCGCACGGCCTGCGCGGCACCGTCGAGGACGTTCGCGCGCGCCTCCGGGGTGCTGTCGCCCCAGCCGGGAGCGGCGGCGGCCGCGGCCGCGATCGCCTCCTCGGTCGTGGCCGCGCCCGAGGAGGGGGCGACGCCGACGACGTCGTCGAGGTCGGACGGGTTCACGTCGGGGACGGCGTCGCCGGGGGCTCCCCATCGGCCGTCGATGAGGTTGCGGTAGCTGGCGGGCATGCTGGTGGTCCTTCTCGTCTCGGAGGTCGGGTGCGGTGGTGCTCAGGCGACGGGGCAGCGGAGCGGCTGGCCCGCGAGAGCGCGCGCTCCCTCCTCGGCCGCGAGGCGCTGCAGGGCGTCGAGCGAGCTGACGGAGTAGAACGCGGCGTGCGGCGTGAGGATCACGTTCTCGAGACCCCGCAGCGGCGAGTCCTCGCGCAGCGGCTCCGGGTCGAAGACGTCGAGTGCCGCTCCTGCGAGCCGCCCGCTGCCGAGAGCTCGGGCGAGCGCCTCCTCGTCGACGAGGCCGCCCCGTGAGGTGTTCACCAGGACGGCGTCGGAGCGGAGGGCCTCCAGGGTCGACTCCCCGATGAGGTGCCTGTTCTGCGCGGTGAGCGGCGCGTGCAGCGAGACGGCGTGGGCCCGCGCGAGCAGCTGCGACAGCTCGACCTGCTCGACTCCCTCGTCCGCGAGCTGGGAGGGGGAGACGAAGGGGTCGTAGGCGATCACCTCGAAGTGGAACGGCCGCAGACGCGCCGCGACCGCTCGGCCGATCCGCCCCGTGCCGATGAGGCCGACCGTGGTCTCGGCGAACCCGCGGATCGGGCCGAGCGCCGAGGCGGTCAGCCAGCCCCGCTCGCGCACCGCTGCCGTGAACGGGCCGGTGCGGCGCAGCAGGGCCAGGAGGCACGCCACGGTGTGGTCGGCGACCGTGTCGACGCCGTAGTCGGGCACGTTCGCGACGCGCACGCCGAGCGACCGCGCCGCTTCGATGTCGACGTTGTCGTAGCCGATGCCGTACCTGATGACGGTGGCGCCGGGGGCGAGCGCCTCGAGCACGGCACGCGAGACCGGGGCGAAGTTGACGAACACGAGATCGGCGCCGCCGACGGCCCGCACCGTCTCCTCCTCCTCGACGCACTGGAGCACCCGGAGCTCGCGCCCCGTCGCGCGGGCGAGCGCCTCCTCGTGGACGGTGCCGCCGAACGCGTGGTCGGTGACGACGATCGCCGGGCCGGTCACGCCGCGACCCCCTGGCGCGAGGGCAGCAGTCCCCGCTCGGCGAGGTCGGTGTAGAAGGCGCGGATGCCGAAGGTCCAGGGCGGGCACGCCTCCGAGCTGGTGACGCGGTTGACGAGGGTGCCCAGCTCGGGCGCCGAGATGCGCACGACGTCGCCGTCGTGATGGGTGAAGCCGAGACCGGGGCTGTCCCTGTCCTGCGTGGGCGCGAAGAGCGTGCCGGTGAACAGGACGAAGCCGTCGGGGTACTGGTGGTGGTCGCCGACCGTGTGGCGCACGAGCTCGTCGAGGGTCCGGCTCATCTCTCTCATCGAGCTGCCGTCGACGAGCTCGAAGCCGTCGGCTCCGGTGATGCGCAGGCCCACTTCGAGGCGGGCGGCGTCGCTCTGCGAGAACGTGTCGTCGAAGAGGCGGATCATCGGGCCCAGAGAGCACGAGCCGTTGTTGTCCTTCGCCTCGCCGAGCAGCAGCGCGCTGCGCCCCTCGAAGTCGCGCAGGTTCACGTCGTTGCCGAGCGTCGCGCCGACGGACCGACCGTCGCGGGTCACCAGCAGGGCGACCTCGGGCTCGGGGTTGTTCCAGGTGGAGCGCGACAGGACGCCGATCTCGGCTCCGGTGCCGACGGAGGAGAGGACGGGGGCCTTCGAGAAGATCTCGGGGTCGGGGCCGATGCCGACCTCGAGGTACTGCGACCAGAGTCCCTCCTCGATCAGGATCCGCTTCGCGTCCTCCGCCTCGGGGCTGCCGGGGCGGATCGCGCCGATGGTCCCGCCGATCGCCTCCTGCACCCGGGCGCGGATCTCGACCGCGCGGCTCGCGTCGCCTCCGGCCTTCTCCTCGATGACCCGCTCGATCATGCTGCGGGCGAAGGTGACCCCGGCCGCCTTGATGACCTGGAGGTCGACGGGGGAGACGAGACGGGGGCCGGTCCCTCCGGCGAGGGTGCTCTCGACGACGTCGTCGACGGACCACGAGAGCGGAGCCTCCGCGGTGCGCACGATCTCGAGCAGGTCCGGCCGCTCCAGGAGGTCGGCGACGGTCGGCGTCACGGTGGTGAGGTCGACGAGCCGGTCGTCGCGGCGCGCGACGACGTGCGCCCCGCGTTCGCCGGGCAGTTGCACCCGGCCCACGAGAGCGGCGCGCGGGTCGAGGGGGAGGAGGTGCTCGATCTCTGATCGGTGGTCCACGGTGCTGTGCTCCTTGAAGAGGGTGGGTGAGGCCGACCGCCCGCGCCCGGGCCGGGCGCGGGCGGTGCGGTGATCACACCTCGGCGTAGTAGGCGAGGATCGCGTCGATGTCGACGGAGCTGTCCGGCTGCATGCCGAGCCCCGCGTAGTGCTGCTTGCGGGCGTTCATGTCGGCCAGGAGGATCGCGCGGGCGTGCACGGCGACCTCCTCGGCGATGTGGCGGGGCACCACGACCACGCCGTCGTCGTCGGCTCCGACGATGTCGCCCGGGTTGACCTGCACACCGCCGCAGGCGATGGTCGTCTGCGTCTCGACGGTCATGATGCGGCCGGGGATGATCGTGCGTCCCCGGTACCGGGCGACGACGGGGCTCTTCTGAGCGGCCACCTCCGCGGTGTCACGGCAGTAGCCGTCGGTGATGATCCCGACCGCTCCGGCGCGGACGACCGCCATCGCGTTCTCGGAGCCCCAGAAGCCGACCTCGGGTCCGCCGCCGGCGTCCATCACGATGACGTGCCCCGGGGGCAGGTCGGCGGGGAGCTTGGGGTGCGCGATCTCGCTGAACCACCGGCCGTGCGCCGCGACGATGTCCTCGGTGGTGTCGAGCTTCCACATCGGCCGGTTCGACGGCACGCAGCGGATGGTGGCGGCCTCGCCCCAGAAGCGCATCCCGAGCCACAGCGGGCGCACCTCCTTGTCCATGAGGCCGATGTTGAAGTAGCCGATGCCGTCCATGGCGTCGACCACGTCGCAGACGCGCAGGTGCTTGTAGAGGCTCGCGAGGTCGGAGGGCTCGGCCTTCGCGTGCATCTCTGACGGGCTGGTCGTGATGGTCATGTTCCTTCTCTTCCTCAGTCCCGGCCGGTCGGCCGGTGTCGTGCCCGGCGGGCTCGTGCCCGACGGGTGGTGGGTCAGCGCGACGCGCCGGCGGCGGCCGGTGCGAAGCGCTCGAGTCGGTAGACGCGGCTCGCCGTGCCCCCGAGCACCGCTCGGCGGTCCTCCGGGTCGGCGAACTCCGCGGTGAGGGCGGCGCGGATGTCGTTCCACGCGGTCGCGTAGTCGGTGCGCAGCAGGACGACGGGCCAGTTGCTCGCCGCCATCAGGCGGTCGGGCCCGAACAGGCCCGCCACGTGCCGGATGAAGGGGGTCACCGCGTCGATGTCCCAGGCCGCCCAGGCGCTGAGCACGTCGATGCCGACCGAGACCTTCACGCTCACGTTGGCGTTGCCCGCCAGCCGGGCGATGTTGCCGGCCCACGGGAGCCAGCCGCCGGAGTCGACGGGCGGGCGGCCGAGGTGGTCGACGACGATCCGCAGATCGGGCACGGCCTCGGCGAGCGCGGTCACGTTCCGGATCTGCGCCTCGGTGATCGGGACGACGTCCCAGGCGAGCCCGCGCGCGGCGATGTCGCGGAACAGGGCCCGCACGTCGTCCTCGCCGAGCCAGTCCAGGGGGTCGTCGGCGACGAGGCAGCGGACGCCGACGTGCTTGGGGAGGTCGAGGCGCTCGAGCTCGGCGCGGGCCGCTGCCGGCTCGCGGACGGGGAGCCAGCTGACGATCCCGACCACGGTCGGGTGCTCGGCGTAGGCGGCGAGCCGGTCGTTCTCGCCCGGCTCGTCGACGGACTGCATCACGACGGTGCCGTCGATGCCCGCCGCCTCGAGCAGCGGGTCGAGATCCTCGGGCCCGAAGTCGCGGGCGATCGCGTCGTGGTGGGCCCGGCGCCAGGGCTGATCCTGGGCGGCCGTGCGCCAGTAGTGCTGATGGGCGTCGATGACCGGTGCGGTGTCCGCCGTCGGTGTCCCGTCGCTCTCCGTGTTCTGCATCACTGTCCTTTCCAGTCGGGGTGCTCCTTCGCCAGGAAGGCGCGGACGCCCTCGGCGAAGTCGTCGCTGCCGTAGCAGAGGTCGAGCAGGTCGTCGTTGGAGGGGGCGCCGGCGGCGTCCTCGATGCGGCGGATCGTCTCCTTGAGGGACCGCAGGGTGAGGGGCGCCGAGCGGCGGAGGCCGGTGAGCACCTTGCCGGTGAGCGCGTCGAGCTCCCCGGGCTCGGCCAGCGCCGACACGAAACCGCCGGCGACCAGCTCCTCGGCGGGCAGCAGGGAGGCGGTGAGCAGCATCGCGGTCGCGCGGCCCGAGCCCATCCGCGCCGCGACGCGGGCGACCACAGCCGACGGGAGGCAGTTGCCGACGGTCCGCGCGATCGGTGCCCCGAAGACGGCTCCGCGCTCGGCGAGGATCAGGTCGCAGCTCGCCGCGATCGCCAGTCCCGCTCCGACGGCCGGGCCGCGGACGACCGCGAGGGTCGGCACGGGCAGCGAGCGGATCGCCTCGAGCACCCGGCCGACGCGCCGCTCGTAGGCGACGCCGTCGGCTCCGGTGCGCAGGTCGGTCAGCGAGGCGATGTCGGTCCCCGCCGCGAAGCCGTCGTCTCCGCCTCCGGTCACGACCACGGCGACGAGCCCCGAGGCGTCGCCGGCGGCGGCGAGGTGCTCGTCGAGCTGCTCGTACATCGGCCAGGTCAGCGCGTTGCGCTTGCCGGGATGCTCGAGCGTCAGGGTCAGGACGCCGTCGCTCGTCTCGGCGCTCACGCGGGCGGCCGCCTCTGTGCCGGTCCCGCCGGTCATGCCGGCGATCCGAGCGCGGGCGCGATCTCGCGCAGCACCTCGTCGGTGTGCTGACCGAGCAGCGGCGGAGGCGTCCGCACCTGCACCGGGGTGCCGCGGAGCTTCAGCGGAGAGCCGAGCACCATGGTGTGGCCCTCCACCGGGTGCTCGAACGAGGTGACCATCCCGCGCGCCTTCACGTGCGGGTCGTCCGTGAGGACCTGGTGGTAGTCGCGGATCGGACCGGCCGGAACCCCGCGGGCGAGCAGCCGGGCCACCCACTCGTCGGTGGTGCCGCCGGCCAGGTGCCGCTCGAGCTCGGCGGCGAGCTCGGCCCGGTGGTCCATCCGCCGGTTGTTGTCGACGAACCGCGGGTCGTCGAGGAGCTCGACGGCGCCGAGCGTCTCGCACAGCAGCCGCCAGAGCTTCTCGTTGTTGGCGCCGATGGTGAGGTGCCCGTCCGAGGTGGCGAGCGCCTGGTACGGCGCCGACATGCGGTTCGCCGAGCCGAGCGGCCGGGGCGGTTCGCCCGTGGACCAGTACTCCGTCGACTCCCAGACCGACATCGCCAGGGCCGCCTCGAACAGCGACGTCTCGAGGTACTGGCCCTCGTCGCCGTCACCGCGAGCGATGATCGCGCCGAGGATGCCGATGGTGCAGAACATGCCCGCTCCCAGGTCGGCGATGGGGATCGCCGACTTCATCGGCGCTCCGCCCTCCTCGCCCATGACGCTCATCACGCCCGTCATCGCCTGGGCGATCAGGTCGTAGCCGGGGTACTGCGAGTAGGGGCCGGTCTGGCCGAAGCCCGAGATGCTCGCGTAGATGATCCGCGGGTTCTCGGCGCGGACCGAGTCGTAGTCGATCCCGAGCCGGGCGGCGACGCCCGGCCGGAAGTTCTCGATCACGACGTCGGCCGTCCTGACCAGGGCGAGGAACGAGGCGAGATCCTCGCTCTTCTTCAGGTCGAGGCTGACGCTGCGCTTGTTGCGGTTCAGGGAGAGGAAGGCCCTGCTGTCGTCGCCGATCACCGAGTAGCCCCAGGAGGCCCGGGTCTGATCCCCCTTGTCGGGGTTCTCGATCTTGATGACATCGGCCCCGAGATCGGCGAGGACCATCGTGCAGTACGGCCCGGACATCACCTGGGTGAGGTCGAGGATCCGCACACCCGCGAGGGCCGAGCGGGTCGGGGCGTCGTCGACGCCGGTTCCGGTGGTGGGTGGCATGGCAGAGCCTTCCTCTCAGCGTGCGGGCGTCACTGACCGAGCGAGGCGTTCGCCTCGTCGAAGAACGTCTGCACGGCCTCGTCGATGGTCTTGCGCTCGAAGGAGACGTCCTCGTAGGCCCGCTTGAACGAGGCCTCGAACGTGGCCTGGTAGCCGGGCGGGAAGACGATCGACGTCGGGTCCTGCGCGACGATCTCCTGGAACAGCTCGAGCTCGTGCTTCTTCGTCTCCGGCAGCGACTCGTCGGCCAGCAGCGCGTCGAGGACGACCGTGTTGCTCGGCGCCCCGTTGTCGGCGGCGAAGGTCGACCCCGCCTCCGGGTCGTTCGTGAAGAAGTCGATGAACGCGGCCGCGGTGGGCACGTTGTCGCAGGTCTTCGGGATCGCGAAGCCGGAGGGGTAGAGCGCGTTGCCCGATCCCGCCTCACCGCTGGGGTAGGGGAACGTCGTGATGACCGCGTCGCCGCGGCCCGCGAGGGTGGCGGAGGCGGGGGTCAGCGCGTTCCCGGGAAGGGTGTCCGAGAGCAGCTGGCCGTTCGCGAAGTAGCCCTGGTCGGTCGCCGTCGGCTCTTCGGCCGTGCGCTCGCGGGTCTCGGTGACGCCGCTGGTGCGCATCTCCTCCCACATCGTCCAGTACTCGGTGAGGTCCTCCTCGGTGAAGCCGAGCTTGCCGTCGTCGCCGAACATCGAGAGCCCGTTGGCGAGGGTCCAGCCGATGAAGTAGTTCGGCCGGCCTCCGCTGGAGTCCACGGCGCGGCTCCCCTCCGGCAGGGTCGCCGACGCCTCGGTCAGCCATTCGGTGTAGTCGTCCCAGGTGTACCCGTCGGGGAGCGGCTCCACTCCTGCCTGCTCGGCGAGGGTCAGGTTCACGCCGATCGCGTCGTAGGCGGCGCCGTAGGGCAGGAAGTAGAGGTTGCCGTCGGTGCCGCGCCCCGTGTCGAGGACCGCCTCGGGGATGTCGTCGACCGAGATGGCGCCCGACTCGATCATCGGATCGAGGGGGAGCAGCAGGTCGTTCTTCGTGTAGTCGTTGACCTGGCGGCCCTGGAGCTGGACGGCGCAGGGCATCGATCGGCTCGAGGCCTGCACGTTGAGCTTGTCGAAGTAGCCGGCGAACTCCCCGGCCTGCCGGTCGGTGGTCACTCCGTCGTTGGCCGCCTCGAAGAGGTCGATGACGGCGTTCGTCTTCTGGTTGCGGCTGTCGCCGCCCCACCAGGCGATCGCGATCTCTCCGGTGACGTCGCCCTGTCCGTCCTGGCCGGAGGCGCCGGCTGCTGCGCCGCCGCCTCCTCCGGAGCAGGCGGTGAGGGCGAGTGCCGCGGCACCCAGGAGGGCGCCAGCGACGATGCTGTTCTTCCGCGTCATGGGGTTGCGTTTCCTATTCTCTCGATGGTGCGTTGCAGGTGGTGCAGGGTCATTTGAGGCCGGTGGTCGCGATGCCCTCGATGAGGAGGCGCTGCGACACGATGAAGAAGCCGATGATGGGGACGAGTGAGAGCGTCGCCATCGCGAAGAGGGGGCCGTAGGTGCTCGCTCCGGTGGAGTCGAGGAAGGCGCTGAGGCCCAGCGGAACCGTCTTGAGGCTGTCGCGGTTGAGGTACAGCAGCGGCCCGAGGAAGTTGTTCCAGCTGGCGATGAAGGTGAACATCGCCGTGGTGCCGATGGCCGGGAGCGCGAGCGGCATGATGATCCGCCCGAAGATCCTGAAGTGGCCGCAGCCGTCCAGTCGCGCCGACTCGTCGAGCTCTCGGGGCAGGCCGCGGATGAACTGCACCATCAGGAAGATGTAGAAGGCCTCGACTCCGAGCCAGTGCGGCACGACCAGGGGGAGGTAGGTGTTCACCCAGCCCAGGTTGTTGAACAGGATGTACTGCGGCACGAGGGTGACGTGCGTCGGGAGCAGCATCGTGGCGAGCATGATCGCGAACAGGCTCCGCCGGAACGGGAACTCGAGCCGGGCGAACGCGTAGGCGGCCAGCGAGCAGGCGAAGAGGGTGCCGACGATCGTCAGGACCGTGATGATCGTGGAGTTCAGGAAGTACTGCGAGAAGTTCACCTGCCCCTCGCTCCAGCCCGAGACGTAGTTGTCGAGGGTGAAGCTGCTGCCGAAGAGGCCGATCGTCGTGAAGACCTCGTTGCTCGGCCGGAACGAGGCGGCGATCATCCAGAGCAGGGGGTAGAGGATCGCGAACAGCAGCGACGCGAGCACCGCGTGCTTGATGACGACCCGGAGCAGGCGGTTCTTCACCGGGCGGGTCGGGTAGATGCCGGCTCGGCGGGGCCGCTGCACGGCGGGGCGGGCGAGGGTGGATTCAGCAGTCATGTCGCGTCACTTGTCTCCGTAGTGGACCCAGTACTTCGAGCTCCAGAAGAACAGCGCGGTGAAGACGCCGAGGATGGCGACCAGAACCCAGGCCAGCGCTGACGCGTAGCCCATGTTCAGCTGTCCGAAGCCCTGCTGGTACAGGTAGAGGGTGTAGAAGAGCGTCGAGTCGGCGGGGCCGCCGGTCCCTCCGCTGATCACGTAGGCCGGGGTGAACGCCTGGAAGGCGTTGATGGTCACCATGAGGCTGTTGAAGAAGATGATCGGCGTCATCATCGGCAGCGTGATCGAGAAGAACCGTCGGACCTTGCCCGCTCCGTCGACCTGGGCCGCCTCCTGCATCTCGAGGGGCACCTGCCGCAGGCCCGCCAGGAAGATGATCATCGTCGAGCCGAAGGCCCAGATCGCGAGGACGATGATCGTCATCAGCGCGGTGTCGGGGCTGCCGACCCAGCTGAGGTGCTCGATCCCGAACGCGGCGAGGACCTGGTTGATGATGCCGTCGGCACCCCAGATGACCCGCCAGAGTGCGGCGACGGCGACCGAGGCGCCCAGCAGCGACGGCAGGTAGAACAGCGCCCGGTAGCCGGTGAGGAACCCGATCTTCGAGTTGAGCAGCAGCGCGACGAGCATCGAGACGACGAGGATCAGCGGCACCGCGACCACGACGTACGCGGCCGTGACGATCATCGAGGTGATCGCCCGCGAGTCCGAGGTGAAGATCGTGACGTAGTTGTCGAAGCCCACCCAGTTCGCGACCGGAGCGAGGAGGTTGTAGTCGGTGAAGCTGAGGTAGAGCGAGTAGAGCATTGGGCCGAGGGTCAGACCGAAGAGGCCGAGGAGCCACGGTGCCAGGAAGACGAAGGCGGCCAGGCCGCGGTCCTTCTTGCGGGCGCGGGTCCCGCTCGGTGCGGTGGGCGTGCCGACGTCGAGTCGCGTCGCCGTCGGTGTCGTCGTGGCGGTCACGGGGTGCGTCCTTCCAGGTGTGCTCGGGCGTCGGCTTCGATCCGATCCCCGACGGTGGCGTGCAGGTGCTCGCCGAGCGGCGCGGACAGAGACGCGGAGTGGGCCGCGTCGATGAACTCGCGGAGGTCCTTGCGCCAGGGGCGGCCGTCGGCCGAGCTGCCGCTGCTGTCGTAGTCGGCGACGATGTCGTCGAAGAAGCCCCAGTGGCGGCCGACCCAGGTGTCGCCGGTCGAGGCCGCGATCGCCTCGAGGGCGGCGGAGGGGTCGACGTCGAAGGCGCCGGTCAGCGCGAGGCCCTCGTGGAGGGCGTCCACGGCCGCGAACATCGTCAGCTGGTTGGCGAGCTTCACGGCCGAGCCCGCGCCCACCGGGCCGAGCCGGAAGCGGCGGTCGCCCAGAGCGGCGAGGACGGTGTCGGCGTGCGCGATCGTCTCGTCGTCGCCTCCGAGGAAGAGGGCGAGACGGCCGTCGCGGGCCGCCGCGGGCCCGCCGCTGACGGGCGCCTCGATCAGCGCGATGCCCGACTCGGCGAGGCGGGCCGCCAGCGAGCGGGCGGCGGTCGGGAGGACGGTGCTGTGCAGCAGGACGGTCCGAGCGCCGGAGCCGGCCGTCAGCGTGCCGTCGTCGAGCAGGGCCTCGAGGGCGCGTTCGTCGGGAGTGGCGACGCAGACCGTGGGGCAGTCGAGGACGTCGTGGGCCGATCCGGCCGTGGCGCCCGCTCGCTCGACGCGGTCGACGCGGTCGGCGGAGGGATCGTGAGCGACGACGGCGAATCCGGAGTCGATCAGGCGGAGGGCCATCGCGAGGCCGAGGTTGCCGAGCCCGAGGAAGCCGAGCTGGTGAGATGCGCTCACTGTTCTCCTTCTCGTCATTGAGGTGGTGCGGAGGGCGAGGAGCCGGATCGTGGCTGCTTCGTATACTGTCTACAACAGACAATCGCCGAACGCAACCGGCGGTTCTACACTGAGCGCACGGCACGGATCGAGGAGGCAGGCGCATGGTCGGTGATCGACGTGGTGGCCCGGAGTCGGCGATGGCGAGGCTCGAGGCGCCCAGCCTGGTGACGATGGCCGCCGACGCCGTGAGGGCGAAGATCCTGGCGGGCGACCTCGCGCCGGGCGACCGCCTGATCGAGGAGCGGCTCACCGAGGAGCTCGCCATCAGCAGGCCGCCGCTGCGCGAGGCGCTGCGGCTGCTCGAGAACGAGGGCATCATCGATCGCCTGCCGCGCCGCGGGACGTTCGTGAAGACTCTGACCGACCAGGACGCCCACGAGATCCTGACGATCCGCTCGGCCCTCGAGCGCCTCGCCTTCGAGACGGGCATCCCCGTGTCGGACGCGTCGCGGCTCGAGCCGGCCCGCCGCGCTCTCGACGAGATGCAGCGCTCCGCCTCCCTCGAGGACAGGGGGAACCTCGTCCTGGCGGGGTACGCGTTCCATTCGGCGCTGATCCGGATCGCGGGCAACTCGCGCCTCGAGGCGATCTACGCCTCGGTGCAGCAGCAGATCCTCCTCTGCATGTCGCGCAACCTGATCGCGCGCGAGCGGTTCTACGAGGATCTCGACGAGCACGTCGCCCGGCACCGGCACCTGCTCGACGTGGTGAGCGCCGGCGACGTCGCCGCCGCCCTGGCCGAGCTCGCGGTGCACGGGGCGGGCTCGTTCGAGGCCCAGGTCTCCCGGACGCTCTAGTCGATCCCGGGGAGGCGCACGGCGGCCGCGTGATCGCTGCGCCCGGCTGCGGATCGCTGCGGTTCCCGCAGGCGGCGAGGTGTGTCCCGCTCTGCGGCCCGCAGTCACCGCGTCGTGGATCGACGGACCGCGAGAGAGCGCTCTCACAAATGTCTTGACCTCTGCCACACCCCTCCGTATGCTCGCAGCACACCTCGTGAGAGCGCTCTCACAGACGCGACACAGCCGCGTGAGAGCGCTCTACGAGATGCCCTGACACCCATCACGAAGGAGTGACCGTGCCCACCTCACGACGCACCAGGATCGCCGCGGCGATCGCCAGCGCCTCCGCCCTCGCCCTGCTCGTCACCGGCTGCTCGTCGGGTTCCGACGCGGCCGAGGGCGGCGACATCGAGCTCACCGTCACCACGTTCGGCACCATGGGGTTCGACGACCTCTACGCCGAGTACGAGGCGGCCAACCCGGGGATCACCATCGTCCCCAACAACATCGACACCGGCGGCAACGCTCGGACCGACGCCTTCACCAAGCTCGCAGCGGGCTCCGGGCTCGCCGACGTCGTCGCCATCGAGGAGGGCTGGCTCGGCTCCGTCATGGAGGTGTCCGACCAGTTCGTCGACCTGCGCGACTACGGGATCGAGGACCGCAAGGCCGACTGGGTCGACTGGAAGTACGAGCAGGCGACCGACCCCGACGGCCGGGTCATCGGCTACGGCACCGACATCGGCCCCGAGGGCCTCTGCTACAGCACCGCCGCCTTCGAGGCCGCCGGCCTGCCGACCGATCGCGCGGCGGTCGCCGAGCTGCTCGGCGGCGCGGACGCGACCTGGGAGGACTACTTCGCCGCCGGGAAGCAGTACCACGACGCCACCGGCAAGGCCTGGTACGACCACTCCGGATTCGTGTGGAACGCCATGGTCAACCAGCTTCCCGAGGGCTACTACACCGCCGACGGCGAGCTGAACGTCGACGGCAACGCCGAGCTCGAGGAGCGCTGGGGCTGGCTCGCCGACGGCGCCGCCACGGGTCTCTCGGCCGCGCAGAAGGCGTGGGACTGGAACAAGGGCAAGTCGTTCACCGACGGCACCTTCGCGACCTTCGTCTGCCCGGGCTGGATGCTCGGCGTCGTCAAGAGCCAGGTCGAGGCCGGCGGCGGCGACCCGGAGGCGACCGGCTGGGACTTCGCCGACGTCTTCCCCGGAGGACCCGCCAACTGGGGCGGCTCGTTCCTCTCGGTCCCCACGCAGTCGGAGCACCCCGAAGAGGCGGCGGCGCTCGCCTCGTGGCTGAGTGAGCCGGAGCAGCAGCTCGCCGCGTTCGACGTCGCCGGCCCGTTCCCCAGCACGACCGTGGCCCAGGAGGATCTCGCCTCGGCGGCCGAGGCCGATCCCGCCTTCAGCGGCGCTCCCACCGGGGCGATCCTCGCCGAGCGCGCCGACGGAGTGGTCGCCCAGTACAAGGGCCCGGACGACTCGCTGATCCAGGAGAACGTCTTCGGTCCCGTCCTGCAGAAGGTCGACCGCGGTGAGCTCGACGGCGACAAGGGCTGGTCGGAGGCGCTCCAGCTCCTCGACGAGATCGTCGACTGACCCACTCCCTCCGCGTCGGGGGCCCCGGCCGCACCGCCGGGGCCCCCGACGGCACCCCGACTCGAAGAGAGCGATCGTCATGACGAGCACACTGACCCCGCCGGACACGGCGACGCCACCCACCGCGAGGCGCCCCGCGCCCCGGTTCCCCCTGACCTTCCGGCAGCGCGTGAGCCGCTTCGACGTCAAGGCCTCGCCCTACCTCTACATCTCGCCGTTCTTCCTGCTCTTCGCGATCACCGGCGCCTTCCCGCTCGTCTACACGCTCGTCGTGTCGCTCTACGACTGGCAACTGCTGCAGGGCCAGGGCGACTTCGTCGGCCTCGGCAACTTCGCGGCGGTGCTGGGCGACCGGATGTTCTGGAACTCGATCGGCAACACGCTCAGCATCTTCCTGATCTCGACCATCCCGCAGCTCGCGGTGGCCCTGCTGCTCGCGGCGGCGCTCGACCAGTCGCTGCGCGCCCGCACCTTCTGGCGGATGAGCGTCCTGCTGCCCTACGTGGTGTCGCCGGTCGCCGTCGCCCTGATCTTCTCGAGCATCTTCAGCGACCAGGAGGGCCTGGCGAACAATCTGCTCGGCCTCGTCGGGATCGCCCCGATCGACTGGACCAACGACCGCCTCGCGAGCCACATCGCGATCGCCTCGATGGTCAACTGGCGCTGGACCGGCTACAACGCCCTCATCCTCCTCGCCGCGATGCAGGCCGTGCCCCGCGATCTGCACGAGTCGGCCGCACTCGACGGGGCGGGCAGCTTCCGCCGCTTCGTCTCGATCACCATCCCGAACATCCGCCCGACCCTGATCTTCGTGATCATCACGGCCACCATCGGCGGACTGCAGATCTTCGCCGAACCGCGCCTGTTCGACGTGTCGAACGCGGGAGGCATCGGCGGCTCGGACCGGCAGTTCCAGACGACCGTGCTCTACCTCTGGGAGATGGCGTTCTTCCGCCAGAACTTCGGCGAGGCGGCTGCCGTCGCCTGGCTCCTCTTCCTCCTGATCGTGCTGATCGGACTGGTCAACTTCGCGATCTCGCGGCGCATCGCCTCCGTCGAGAACCGCGTCGCCTCGAAGCGGAGCCGGCGCCGCGCCGCGCGCACCGCCGACGAGATCGCCTCCACCGACCCGCTCCTGCGCACCACCGGCCTCGGCCAGAAAGCGAGCGACCGATGACCGCCCCCGCCACCACCGCCGTGTTCCCCGTGCGGCGGGCCGCCCGCCGCCGCGGGGCCGGCCGCGTCGACCGGCCCGGATTCCTCACCTACGGCCTGCTGAGCGCGTTCATCCTCGGCTCGACCTACCCGCTGTGGTGGTCGTTCGTCGTCGCGAGCGGCACGAACGCGACCCGCGGCGAGACCCTGCCGCTGATCCCCGGCGGCAACTTCCTCGCCAACGCCGCCGAGGTGTTCACCGCGATCCCGTTCTGGACGGCGCTGCTCAACAGCATCGTCGTCTCGGGAGTGATCACTCTCTCGGTCGTGTCGTTCTCGACACTGGCCGGCTACGCCTTCGCCAAGCTGAAGTTCCGCGGTCGCGACGGGCTGATGATCACGGTCGTCGCCACGATGGCGATCCCGACGCAGCTCGGCATCATCCCGCTCTTCATCCTGATGCGGCAGCTCGGCTGGACGGGGACGCTCGGCGCCGTGATCGTGCCGACGCTGGTGACCGCCTTCGGCGTCTTCTTCATGCGCCAGTACCTGGTCGACGTGATCCCGGACGAGCTGATCGAGGCGGCGCGGGTCGACGGGGCGAACCAGTTCCGCACGTTCCTCACCGTGGCCGTCCCGGCGGCGCGACCGGCGATGGCGATCCTGGCGCTGTTCACGTTCATGATGGCGTGGACGGACTTCCTCTGGCCGCTGATCGTGCTGAGCCCGACGAATCCGACGCTGCAGACGGCCCTCGCGCAGCTGCAGTCCGGCTACTACGTCGACTACTCCGTCGTGCTGACGGGCGCGGTGCTGTCGATCATCCCGCTCCTGGTGCTGTTCGTGCTGGCCGGGCGTCAGCTCATCGCGGGGATCATGGGCGGCGCCGTCAAGGGCTGAGCGGGGCTCCCGGGCCAGCGGCCGGGGGGTGCCGCCTCGGGGGCGTTCGGCTCGCAGGATCGGGTTCGGCTCGTCGGGATCGGCGGTCTCTGCGAGCCGGACTCGATTCCGCGAGCCGGAGGTGCTCTGCGGCCGGACCCGGGGAACGTCCGGGTCGCGGGGGTCGTCTCCGGCTCGTCGGAGCCGAAGGTGAGCCGGTCGTGTCCCGACGAGTCGCCGATCCGCGCCCGGCCGCTCGGAGGGGCCGCTCGGCGCCGCTCCACTAGCCTCGGATCCACCCGATCGAAAGGCCCCGATGAGCAACGACACCGCCGCGCCGACCCTCGAAGCCGTCGCCGCGCTCGCGGGAGTCTCGCGGGCCACGGTCAGTCGCGTCGTCAACAACTCCCCGCGGGTCAAGGACGAGGCCGTGCGCGCGGTGCGCAGCGCGATCGAGCAGCTCGGCTACGTGCCCAACCTCGCGGCCCGGTCGCTCGCGAGCAGGCGCACGCGCGCCATCGCGCTCGTCGTGCCCGAGTCGACCGCGAAGGTGTTCGCCGACCCGTTCTTCGCCTCCGTCGTGCAGGGCGCTGCGCTGCGTCTCTCCGACACCGAGTACACGCTCAACATCGTCATCGCCTCGGAGGCGACGCCCGAGAAGACGCGGCGCTACCTGCTCGGCGGCAACGTCGACGGCGCGCTCGTGGTCTCGCACCACAGCGGCGACCACTCCTACGCTCGCCTCGGCTCCTCCCTCCCGATCGTGTTCGGCGGCCGGCCGCTCGCGGAGGAGGCAGACGGCTACGTCGTCGACGTCGACAACGTCGCGTCGGCGCGGCTGATGACCGAGCACCTGCTCGGCCTCGGGAGGCGCCGCCCGGCGATGATCGCGAGCCGGCAGGACATGCCGGCGGCCGTCGACCGGCTCGCGGGCTGGCGCTCGGCGGTCGTCGCGGCCGGCCTCGACGACACCCTGGTCGAGTACGGCGACTACTCCCTCGACGACGGGGCCGACGCGATGGCGCGCCTCCTCGACTCCGGACGCCCGATCGACGCGGTCTTCGCCTCGAACGACCAGATGGCGGCCGGCGCTCTGACGGTGCTTCGGGCCCGCGGGCTGTCGGTGCCGACGGAGGTGGCGCTCGCCGGATTCGACGGCGACTCGTTCGCCCAGGCGGGCGATCCTCCGATCACCACGATGCGCCAGCCCGTCAACGGGTTCGGCGAGGCGATGGCCTCGGTGCTGGTGCGCGTGCTGGCGGGGGAGGACGTGCCGCGGACGACGATCCTGCCGACGGAGCTGCTGGTGCGCGGCTCGACGGTCGCGGGCGCCTGACGGGCCCTCGTCCCGTTCCGGGTGACCGCGGATCTAGGTGCAACTACCGGCTCGGCCACCCGCCTCGACGCCTCCGATCCGGCGCGCTGCGGAGGAGCCGGTGGGCGAGCCCCAAAGTGGGGACGCCGCGCGTTCGGCGACTGCGTCACACTGCATCCGCGCGAGTGAGCCGACTGCGAGAAGCGGACCGAACTGCTGCGTGATCGACGCCCCTCCTGCGCGTCGAACGGAGTACCGCACCGAGCTCGCCGGGTGCAGAGAGCCGGAAGGGCTGCAACGCGCCATGACCACCACGACTTCTGCGGCGCGCCGACGCGTGCTGCCCGCCTGGGCGGCCCTCCTCGCCCTCCTCTCGACGCTTCTGTCTGCCGCGCCCGCGAGTGCTGCTTCGGCGGCAGGCACGACGGTGACCCTGACCGGAGTGGTCAGAACGCTGGCCGTGGACGTCGTTCCCGAGGCGGAGGACGGAGCGCGGTCCTCGGCGGCGCAGGAGGACGTCCTCCAGAAGGTCCTCATCGTCGGCGATCGCACGTACGACCTCGCCGGACTCGCTGTGGACAGCGACATCGTCGCTCGGATCGTCGGACGCCTCGTGGACTCACGACTCGAGGTGCTCTCGGTCTCGGCGCTCGGAGACGCGATCGCCGCACCGCAGACTCGGGGCGTCGCCGGAGTCGCGTCGGTTCCGACGACGGGGACGACCAGAGTGCTGACGATGCTGGCGTACTGGACCGAGCCGGATTCGGTGACGCCGGCGAGAGCCGCGTCCGTGATGTACAGCGACGGGAACGCCTGGTTCCGCGATGCGTCCTACTCGACGCTGGGTCAGGTCGGCGACGTCACCCCCTGGCTGAAGATCGACGGGCCGGCCGGTGGCTGCTACGCCGATCGTCATCAGATCATGTCGCAGGCCCAGGCGGCCGCCGCGGCGGTCGGCTTCGATCCGGCGGCGTACGACAACGTCGTCGTCTACTTCCCGAACTGCGGCGGCGACGCCGCCGGTTACGCAGGGTGGGGATACGTGGGTGCGACCGGGACATGGTTGAACGGCTACATGAATCGGCGGGTCTCGGTCCACGAACAGGGCCACAACTACGGCCTGTGGCACAGCCACTCCTACATCTGCGACCAGGGCGGCCTCTCGGGCGACTGCTACCTGAGCGACTACGGCGACCCCTACGACGCGATGGGCAACTCGAACTACGTCGGTCACTTCAACGCCTCGCAGAAGAGCCTCCTCGGATGGCTGGACGGGCGAACGGTCGACCTCTCGTCCGGCGGCTCCGCGACTCTCGTCCCGATGGCCGATGACGGGATGGGCACGCACGCTGCGGTGATGCGCCGGGAGAACGGGACGTCGTACTGGGTCGAGTACCGCCAGCCTGTCGACTTCGACTCCGGGCTTCCGGTCGAGGCCACGGACGGCGTTCTGATCCACGTGTCCGGCCCCGATTCGGGGAGCCCCGACACCGGCGCCAGTCTCATCGATCCGCTGACCTCGGACGGGAACTCCGCGTACGAGTCCTCCCTGAGCGCCGGCGAGTCGTGGCGGAGCCCGGACGGCGTGCTTCTGCGTGTCGGAGCGGTGACCGCCGAGGGTGCCACCGTGACCGTGTCGACGGCGCCCTCGCCGGCGCTGCAGGTCACACCCTCTCAGCTCGACTTCCCGACGACGACGGTCGGGACCCGCTCCGCCGCGCAGGTCGTCACCCTCCGGAACACCGGCAACGCTCCGCTCCCGCTGACCTCGATCGCGACGACGGGCCCCGACGCCGCAGCCTTCGTCCGCGGCACGACATCGTGCGGCACGACGCTGGCCGTCGCCGCGAGCTGCACCGTGCCGATCCAGTACGCCCCCACGGTGGACGACTACGACTCGGCGCAGCTCACCATTGTCGACGGGGCAGCCGGAAGCCCGCACATCGTCGAGCTCTACGGCTACAGCGTCCCGGGTCTGCAGACCTCGATGCCGACGCCGGTCGTGTCGGGATCGGCGGTGGTCGGCCAGACCCTGACCGCGAACGCGGGGACCTGGGATCCGGGGGTCACCCTCGCCTACCAGTGGAAGCGGAAGGGCGGCGCCTACATCGCCGGGGCCACGGGACCGAGCTACACCCTCACGGCCTCCGACCTCGGAACGACGGTCTCGGTCTCGGTGACCGGCACCAAGCCGGGCTACTATCCCGCGACGAAGAGCAGCGCCTCGACGGCCACGGTGACGAACGCGACGGCGATCACCGGCCCGACTCCCACCGTCACCGGCTCGGCCGTGGTCGGAGGAACGCTCACGGCGGTTCCCGGCAGCTGGTCGCCGGCACCGGTGGCTCTCGCCTACCAGTGGCGGCGAGGAGGAGCGGCGATCACCGGCGCGACCGCGTCGACCTACTCGCCGGTCGCCGCCGACTCCGGCGCGGCGATCACCGTGACGGTCACCGGCACGAAGACCGGGTTCACGGCGGTGTCGAAGTCGAGCGCCGCCGTCACCGTCGCCGCGGGCCCCCTCACGCTGACGCCCACCCCCACGATCTCGGGTGCCACGAGCGTCGGCTCGACCCTGACCGCGAGAGCCGGCACCTGGGACTCCGGAGTGTCTCTGACCTACCAGTGGAAGAGGAGCAACGGCGTGTCCATCAGCGGCGCGACCTCCTCGACCTACGTGCTCACCTCGGCCGACGTCGGCGCGACCGTCACCGTCTCGGTGACGGGGACCAAGCCGGGCTACTCTCCGGCCACCAGGACGAGCGCCGCCACCGCGGTCGTCACGGCGGGATCGACCGCGATCACCGGGCCTGTTCCCACGATCACGGGCACGGCGACCGTCGGGCAGACTCTGACGGCGGTCGCGGGGACGTGGTCGCCCGCTCCCGTCGCGCTCGCCTACCAGTGGCGGCGCGGAGGGACCGCGATCAGCGGAGCGACGGGCTCCACCTACCGGCTCGTCGCCGCCGACGTGAACGCGCAGATCACCGTCTCCGTCACCGGATCGAAGACCGGGTCGACGAGTGTCACACGGGTCAGCACGGCGATGACGATCGCGCCCGCCCTCCAGACGCTGATGCCCACCCCGACGATCACCGGCACTCGGACGGTCGGCCAGACTCTGACCGCGGTGCCGGGCACCTGGGACACCGGGGTCACTCTGAGCTACCAGTGGAAGCGGAACGGCGGCGTCTACATCAACGGAGCCACCAAGGCGACCTACGTGCTGACTGATCGCGATCTCGGCGCCACCCTCACCGTCTCGGTGACGGGGACGAAGCCCGGCTACTCGCCCGCCACGAAGACGAGCGCGACGACGTCGACCGTGGCCGCCGGAACGCTGACGGTCGCGACGCCGACGATCACCGGCACGGCGAAGGTGGGGCAGACCCTGACCGCTGTCCCGGGGACCTGGGGTCCGGGCACCGTCAGCTACACCTACCAGTGGAAGCGCGGCGGAGTCGCCGTCTCGGGAGCGACGGCAGCGACGTACAAGCCGGTCTCGGCGGACGCCGGCAAGGTGCTCACGGTGACGGTCACCGGCACCAAGCCGGGATTCACGACCGCCTCGAAGACGTCCGGAGGGAGGACCGTCGCGAAGTAGGGGCTCGCGGACGCATCACGGTGGCCGGTCAGTCCGCGTCGGTCTGCGCGACCCGGCGGTGCGCGAGGCGCCGCAGCGCGAGGATCACCGGCTCGTAGAGAGCGGTGCCGAGCACCGCGTAGGTGACGGCCTCCTGCCCCGTCATGTCGCCGATCGGCGCGACCTCGGCCTCGGCGAGCGGGAGGAGCGCCTCCCAGTACCGGCGGGCGATGCCCTCGTTCCACTCGAGTCCTGCCCGCTCCAGCCCCTCGAGCGCCCACTCGAGCTGGGCGGTCGCGGGGTACTCCGGGTCGAAGACGAACCCGAGCAGGTCGGCGGCAGCCCGTGCGCGATCGTGCGCTGAGGCGTCCGCGAGGTAGGGAGGCAGCGCGGCGACCGCCTGCCCGAGAGCCACGACCGGATCCTCGAGCGGCCCGTCGACGATCGCGAGGATCTCGCGCACCCTCGCGATCGGCAGCTCGCGCACCGCGGTGAGGGCCTGGATCAGCCGCACCCGGTCGAGGTGCTCCTGGCCGTACTCGGCGCGCGTGGGCGAGGTGACGACTCCGCGCTCGAGCATCCCCTCGCGGAGGTAGAACTTGAGCGTCGCGATCGGCACGCCGCTCGCGGCCGAGAGCTCGGAGATCTTCACGGCGTCCCCTCCTGGTCTTGCATTGGATACTATCGCTACCCAATACTGGGAACCGACACTATCCACCAAGCCAGGAGTCGCCATGGACCCCGTTCTCACGATCGTCGCCGGCGCGACGGTCCTCACCGTCATCGGCATCCTGTCCGGAGGGACCTTCCTCCTCCGGGTCGCGACGCGCGGCTCGGCCTTCAGCCCGCTGCAGAAGGCGTTCTTCCGGGCCGGCCACGCTCACGCCGGTGTCCTCGTGATCCTCTGCCTGCTCCTGCTCGACGCCGCAGCGGCGGCGCCCGCTCTGCAGTGGACCGCCGTCGGGGTGCTCGCCAGCGCACTCCTCATCCCCGGCGGCTTCTTCCTCTCGGTCCTTGGGCGCGATGTGCAGAAGCCCGGGCGGGCGATCGCCCTGCTCTGGGCCGGCGCGGCCGTGCTCGTCGTCGCGCTCCTCGCCGTCGGCACCGTGCTGATCGCGACCGGCGCGGGACGCCTCTGACGCGTCGCCGGCCTCGGTGGGTGTCGGTCGAGATCCGGCCCCGGGTGGTGGCGTGCGAGCGGACGCTCGTGCGGTCTTGCCGGCTCGGGATCGAGCGCCGGATGACGTGGAGGGCGGATCAGTGCTCGTAGACGTCACGGCGATGCCCGAGAGTCACGACGACGATCACGAGAACGCCGTCATCGACCGTGTAGAGAATCCGGTAGTCGCCCACGCGGACGCGGAATCCGGCCCGACCTCGGAGCGCCTTCGCGCCGGGCGGTCGTGGCTCCTCCCCGAGGAGGGCGATCGCGCCCTGCACGCGCGTGCGGTCGCGGGCGTCGATCTGCCGCAGTGCCTTCACTGCCGCGGGACGGAGCTCGATCCTGTAGCGGCTCACTGCCAGCCGAGGTCGGCCTTCGCCTGTGCCCAGGGGATGTTCTCGCCCTCCTCGGCGACAGCGGCGTCGAAGGCGAGCAGGTCCTCCGCCTCCTCGAGGGCGTCCCTCATCCGCTCGTACTGCTCAGGGCTGACGACGACCGCCTCCGCCTTGCCGTGACGCTCGACGAACACCGCTTCGGAGTGGGACTGCTCGAGCAGCTCGGCGAAGTTGGCGCGGGCCTCGGACACGGTGACGGTCGACATGGCTGAATTGTACTCTTCTTCAAGAGATCTGTACGGACGTCGCCGGTGTCGACGGCGGTCGCGACGACCACGTCGTCCTGCCGCCGACGATGATCCCCCGGGCGACGAGCAGGCGACCCGCCTAGCAGGAGCGCCTCAGTCGGGTCGCGACGACGCGTCCGTCGGCCACTCCTCGTACCACTCGCGCTCCTGGGCGACCTGCTGGTCCTCCATCCGGATCGGGTGGGACACGAGCCTGCCGCGTCGCGCCTCCAGTTCGGCAACGACCGCGTCGTCGCCGGGGAGCGACTCCGGACCCTCCGCGCTCTCGGTGACCAGCTGGCTGGCCGGCCCGATCAGCATCTCGGCCTCGTCGTCCGCACCGTCCGCGGTCAGACCGTGGATCACCACGGTGTCCGAGGATCGCACCCGGGCGAGGTCACGGGCGTAGGCGAGGACCGAGTGAGCGACGGCGTCCCCGATCACGAGGCTGCCGCCGAGGTACCGGAGTGTTTTCATGCCTCCACCTTCCGCTGTGCTCTTCGGCGACACGAGGGGGTTATGCCCGGGCCCCGTCCCGGCTAGAGGAGGCGGCGCCGGCCGTCGTGGGATGCGAAGGTCGGGTGCGGCGTCGGGTCAGCCCGTGAAGACCGTCGAGGAGCGCCGCTCGTACCAGTGCGCGAGGTGCTCGCCCGCGCGGAGGACGTGCTCGCGCATGATGTCGGCGGCCCGGTCGTGATCGCCCGCGACGAAGGCCTCGACGATCTGCTCGTGCTCGCGGAAGTTCTCCTCGCGGTGGCGCGAGTTCTCGCGCAGCACGAGGCCCGAGACGTTGCGCGGGAAGGCGTCGTTGATCTCGCCGAGCATGCGGCCCAGGCGCGTGTTGGCCGACGCCTGGTAGATCAGTCCGTGGAACTGGTCGTTGGCGCTGCCGTCGCGCTCGCTGGCGGTGCCCGCCGCGACGGCGAGCGAGCGCTCGTACATCGCGGTGTTGACCTCGCGGAGCTCGGCGATCGTCGCGTCGTCGAGCCGGTCGACGGCCCGCCTCGCGGCCAGCGCCTCGAGCTCGGCGCGCACCTCGTAGGCCTCGCGCACCTCCCAGGGCACGGGCACCCGCACGACGGCGCCGCGGTTGGGGACGACCTCGATGAGGCCGCCGGTCTGCAGCTGGCGCAGCGCCTCGCGCACGGGGGTGCGGCTGATGCCGAACTGGGAGGCGAGCTCGGCCTGGCGCAGAGGCGCGCCGATGGGGATCTCGCCCGACATGATCTTCGCGCGGATGCGCGCGGCCAGATCGTCGACGAGTGCGTTGTCGCCCTGGATGGTCACGGCGTGATCCCCCCTGATCGAGCGGCCGACGTGCCCGGCCGGGATCCAATCATGCCAGGTGTTGGATCCCTTCCTGCCCTGCCGCAGCTCGGCGTAGCCCGGCCGGATCGATCCCACGAGGGGGGGGAGGGGGTCAGGTGGCGGCGCGGGGCGAGCGGGCGGCCGAGGTCAGGAGGGACGCCCCGGCGACGACCACGAGGACCACGATCATCGCCCCGCGCAGGCCGTAGTGCTCGCCGAGGAAGCCGAGCAGCGGCGGCCCGACCAGGAACGCGACGTAGCCCGCGGCGGCGACGGCGCCCACCGAGGTCGTGGGGTCCTCGCTCTCGCCGGCGGCCGAGAGGGTGACGGGGAATCCGAGCGCGGCGCCGAGACCCCAGAGCAGCACGGCGAGCCCTGCGACGACGACGCTGTCCGAGAAGACGACCAGGGCGATCCCCACCGCCGACACCAGGGCGCTCACGCACAGCACGGCGGGCTTGCCGAAGCGGGCGAGGAGCGGCTCGCCCGAGAAGCGCCCGATCGTCATCGCCAGGGCGAAGCCGGCGAAGACCAGTGAGCCGACCGTCGCGCTGGCGCCGTGGCCGTCGACCATGATGAGCGGCAGCCAGTCGCCCGCCGAGCCCTCGGCGAGAGCGAGCGCGAGCACGATGAGGCCGAGGAACACGATCCGCCGCTGCTTCCAGACGGCGAGCTGCGCGCGGAGCCCGGGGGAGCCCGCGCCGCCCGCCTCCTCGCGGCCTGTCGTCGCCGGGACCTTCGGGACCGCCCAGAGCATCGCGGTGAGCGCGAGCCCCGAGACCACCAGCAGGTGCACCCACACCGGGAACGCGATCGCGGTGAGGCCGATGCCGGCGAGCGCGCCGATCACCGAGCCGAGGCTGTAGCAGCCGTGCAGCACCGGCAGGATCGAGCGCCCAGAGGCCTGCTCGATCGCGGCGCCCTCGATGTTGATCGCGATCTCGGCCAGACCGAAGCCCAGGCCGATGCCGACGAGTCCGACGAAGACTCCGAAGCCCTGGCCCAGGCCCGCCATGCCGGCCAGGAGGGCCAGGCCGGCGACGAAGGAGGCGCCTCCGATGACGATCGGCCGTCGCGCCCCGAACCGGCGCACCAGGGCGGCCGAGCAGAGGATGCCCGTCATCGAGCCGACGGAGATGCCGAAGAGGATGAGACCCATCTCGGCGGTGCTGGCCTCGACGAGATCGCGGACCGCGGGGGTGCGCACGATGAACGACGAGAGGCCGACGCCGATCGTGAGCATGAAGACGTAGACGGCGGCGCGGCGGCGGCGCAGCGGAGCCGACAGCGCCGCTCGGGGGGACCGCGCCGCGCGGGAGCTGGCCTGGGCGGCGTCGGCGGTCATGGTCCGAGCCTACGGGCCGCCGGCGTCACGACCCCCGGGCCGCCCGCGCCCGCTCGAGGATCGCGAGGACGACCTCGGTCTTCGCGTCGGCGTAGTCGTTCATGTCGCTCCACCGTCGGCGCAGGAGCGACGCCTTGGTGCTCTCGTAGAGGGCGCGGTCGGCGGCGTCGGAGCGGAGGCGGTCGCGGAGCAGGAGGTAGGCGTCGACCGCCGGAGCGCCCCGCTCGTACACGTGCACGTGGACGTCGCGCGCGGGCGTCCTGACCAGGCGGTGCCCCGGCTCGCGGACTCTCAGCTCGTACCCGGCCGCGAGGAGCGCTCCGAGGTAGTCCTCCTCGGCCGTGATGTCGGCCACCGCGACCACGATGTCGATGATCGGCTTCGCCGCCAGCCCGGGGACCGACGTCGAGCCGATGTGCTCGACGTCGACGTCCGCTCCCTCGAGAGCGCGGAGGATCCGCCTCCGATGGTCGAGGTAGACCCCGGCCCAGCGGGGATCGTGGTCGTGCAGTGCGAGCTCGAGCGCCTCGGCGCCGCCCACCAGTTCGACCGTCGTGACGTCTGGTCGGCGCGGCGCGCGGCTCTCACTCACGCGAGCATCCTCGCAGGGGCGCGGAGGCGACGCCGCCTCCGCCAGTTGATTCGTGGATCCGTGCCACCTAGTATTGGATCCAATCCTGTCCACCCTGGTCGTCCGACCCCTGCCGCACCGGAGGCCTCGTGACTGCGCTGCTGGTCGTGATGGTGCTCGGGGCCACCGCCTCGCTCGCTCTCGGGCTCGCGGGATGGCGACGCGTGGGGCGCGGCTGGCTCGTCGCCGAGGCGGCGATGCTCGCGGCCATGCTCGACGTGCACCTCGCGGGACTGCACCTGGTCCCGGCTCCTGTGTGGTCCCTCCTGCTCGCGGGGTGCGCGCTCACGGCCGCGCTGCTCGACAGGGTCCGGCGCGGGCCGCGCCGTCACGGCGCCGACGCGCTGCACGGGGTCGGGATGCTCCTCGCCTCCGTGCTCGTACTCGTCGCCGACGCCCCGCAGGCGAGCGGAGCGACGCTCCACGCGCACGGAGCAGGGCTCGCGGTGCCGCTCACGGCCGCGGTCGCCGCCTACGCCGCCTGCGCCGTCGGCACCACGCTGCGCGGCCGCTCGGCCGGCATCGACACCACCAGGAGGCTCGCCTCGCTCGCGGGGCTCGTCGCGATGGGCGCGATGGCCGCCGTCGGCTGACCCGACTCCGCCGCTCGCCCCGGCCCCGACACTCCCGCACCCGAACCAGAAGAACGAAGGAGACGCCGCATGATCATCGACGCGTACAACACCACTCAGGACCGTCGCGGTCGCAGCGACTACCTCAGCGGGGTCCGCCCCGGCGAGCAGCCGCCCGCCTACACGCCCTTCGACCCGAAGCGGATCCTCGACCGGATGGACGCGGCCGGCGTCGACCGCGCGATGGTCTGCTCGCTCGCGCAGGGCATCGAGAACGACTTCCTGATGGAGCTCGTCGCGGCGCACCCCGACCGGCTCTTCGGCTTCGGCCAGGTGATGCCGCAGTGGGAGAACGCGACCGACGAGATCCGCCGCTTCGCCGACGGCGGACTGGTCGGCCTCAAGCTGCACCCGAGCCTGCACGGCTACCACGTGGCCGATCACGGACTGCTCGACCCGCTCTTCGCGGTGTGCGAGGAGCTCGGGCTGCCCGTGCTCATCAACGCGCTCGACGACGCGTTCTGCGCGCCGTTCGCCATCGAGGAGATCGCGAAGGGCTTCCCGGGAGTGCCGACGATCATCGCCCACATGGGCGCGGTCTGGAACGTCCCCGAGGCGATCATCGTCGCCGAGCGGAACCCGCACATCTACCTCGAGACCTCGGCGACGCTGATGAGCGACGTGAAGCGCGCCTACGCGCGGCTGGGTGCCGAGAAGATCCTCCTGGGCTCCGAGTGGCCCGGCAGCGACTTCGATCTCGAGCGGATGAAGATCGGCAAGGCGATCCCCGACGAGGCCGACCGGGCACTCGTCGAGGGCGGCAACATGGCGCGGATCCTGGGCTGGTCGTGACCTCCGACCGGCCGGTGCTCGCGGGGGCGCCCGAGGGGATGTCGGCGGGCGATCGGGAGCTGCTGGCGATCGCGACCGGGATCCTCGACGAGCGCTACCGCGAGCGCGTCCACGAGGTGGCGGCGGCGCTGCGGCTCGCGGACGGGCGGGTCGTGACCGGCCTGCACGTCGAGGCGAGCGCGGGGCGGGCGTCGGTCTGCGCCGAGTCGGCCGCGCTCAGTGCGGCGGTCGTCGCCGGGTCGCCGGTGGTCTCGGTCGTCGGGGTGCTCGAACGCCCGGGCGGCAGCCGGCACCTCATCGAGCCGTGCGGGGTGTGCGCCGAGCTGCTCGGCGACCACGCCCCGGAGGCGACCGTCTGGGTCGCCGTCGACGCCGCGTTCGCGCCGGTGCGGGTCGCCGACCTGCTGCCGTTCCGCCGTCGCCGGGCCGCCCGCCCGGTCTGACCGCCGGCCCGGCCCGCCCCGCCCGTCGAGGCTCCAAGAGTTGTCGTACTGGAGCCGCGACTACGACAACTCTTGCGGACTCGCGAGGGCGCGGCTCCTCCACATCCCGAGCATCCCGAGGTTTTACCTCGGCGAAACAGGCCCGACCCCGGGCGCGACCCTCGCCCTCCCACACTGGACGGGCGGGTGCACGCTCCCCGCCCGGTCGCGGCCGCACCTCGCCCGACTCGCACCACCCGGAAGGATCCACCCGCATGCTCGCCGTCTCCGGCAACCCCGTCCTCGTCGTCGTCGACATCCAGGGGGGAGCCGAGTCGGGTCTGCCGACTCCCGGGATCCCCGTGATGAGCGGGCGGGAGGAGCGAGCGCCGCGGGTCCGCGACCTCATCTCGCACTGCCGCGCGGTCGGCGTGCCCGTCGTCTTCATCCAGGAGGTGCACAAGCGCGACCTGGTCGACATCGGCCGCGAGCTCGACGGCGCAGAGGGCGTTCACTGCCTCGAGGGCGATCCGGGCACAGAGCTCGCCTCGTGGATCGTGCCGCGGCCCGAGGAGTTCGTGATCCGCAAACGCCGCTACTCGGCCTTCTTCGGCACCGAGCTCGAGATCTTGCTGAAGGCCTACCGCGCGGGCACGCTGCTGCTCGTCGGTGGACTGACCGACGTGTGCATTCACTACACGGCGGCCGATGCGCACCAGCACGACTACGCCGTCCGGGTGCTCAGCGACTGCGTCGCGGGCTCGAGCGAGCGCGCGCACTCGGCTGCGCTCGAGGCGATCGAGTACCTGCAGCGCGACGCCCTCGTCACGGCGGCCGAGGTGCACGACTGGCTCGAGCGGCGCGAGACCGTCGATGCCTGAGGGGCGCCTCCTCGTCGGCAGGGTCAGGACCCTCGACCCCGAGCGCCCCGAGGCCGAGGCGCTGCTGGTCGTCGGCGAGCGGATCGCGGCCGTCGGGACGCTCGACGAGGTGCGCCACGCGGCGCCCGACGCGAGGGAGGAGCCGTTCGAGGGCGTCCTCCTCCCCGGCTTCATCGACGCCCACTCGCACGCGCAGCGCGCGGGGCTCAAGGCCCTGCAGCTGCTCGAGCCCGGCGCCGGCGCCGCCGCCTTCTCGGCCGCCATGCTCGCCGACGCCGATGCCGACCCCGATGCTCCCGACTGGCTCGGCGGCACTCCGCCGACCCCTCCGGATCGCCGCGCCGCGCTCCTCAGGGTGCAGCCGCTCCTGCACGCGATGGGCTTCACCGGCGTCGTCGACCCCGCCGTGACGCTCGACGAGCTGGCCGCCTACCGCGCCGCGCACGGCCGCGGCGAGCTGACCCTCCGGGTCGTGGCGATGCCCTGGCCCGAGCTCGGCACGCCCGCCGTTCCCGGAGTCGACGAGGCGCTCGCGCTGCTCGACGGCATCCCGGGCGCGACGGGAAGCGGTGACGACCGCCTCCGTCTCGGGCCGGTCAAGGTGTACTACGACGGCGAGGGGATGAAGGGGCAGGCGCTCCTCGAGGAGCCGTGGCCCGGAGGCGACCACGGCGTCCAGCGGATCGCGACGGAGGAGTTCGCGCGGCTCGCCGCCGGCTGCGTCGCCAGGGGCTGGGGGCTCGGCGTGCACGCCGTCGGCAGTCGCGCGGTGGCCGAGGTCCTCGACGCGCTCGAGGCGGCGGGCCCGGCGGCCGTCATCGAGCCGTTGCGCTGCCAGCTCATCCACGCCTACCTCGAGCCCTCGGCCGAGAGCCGGGAGCGGGCCGCGCGCCTGGGCGTGCTCGCCTCGCTCCAGCCGTCGATCGCGTGGAGCAACGCGGCAGGGCTCGCGGAGCGGCTCGGCGAGCGCTCGGCCGACGTCAACCCGATGCGCTCCTGGCTCGACTCGGGCGCCGTCATCGCGATGGGGTCCGACGCCCCCTACTTCCCCTTCGATCCCCGAGCGCTCGTGGCGATGTCGGCGAGCAGGAGGATGCGCGGCGCCTCCGCGCCGACCGGACCGGAGCAGGCGCTCACCGTGCTCGAGGCCGTCGAGGCCTACACGCGCGGGGCGGCCCGCGCCTCGTTCGCCGAGGGCCGTCGCGGGATGCTGCGCCCCGGGTTCCTCGCCGACCTCGTCCTGCTCGACGTCGATCCGCTCCGCTGCACGGCGGAGGAGTTCGCCGCGGCTCGGGTCCTGCGCACGGAGGTGGGCGGCGTGGTCGTGTTCGCGGCTGACGACGGGACGCGGTCTCGCGAGATGTAATCCAGACGAAACACAATTGGATGCGCATCGGTCTAGATTGGATCCAAGTTAAGCGAGTGCTCGCGATCCCCGCGATGTCTCGACGACCGGCCGCCGCATCCCCCGAGGCGGCCCCCGACCCGCCCCGACGCACCACCTTTATCCCTGGAGGACAGCACCATGGTCAGGAAGAGAATGCTCGCCGGCGTCGCGCTGGCGGCGGTCGCCACCCTCGCGCTCAGCGCCTGCGGCACCGCGAGCACCCCGGAGGACACCGGAGCCGCGGAGTCCACCGACACCATCAACGCGGAGCTCTGGTACGCACCGACGACCTTCGACCCGGCGAAGTCCTCCGCCGACGCCGACGTCACCGTCGCCCGCCTCGGCTTCGACACACTGCTGCGCCAGGGCGAGACCGAGGGCTACATCGGCGGCCTCGCGACCGACTGGAACGCCGTCTCGGCCTCCGAGTACACCTTCACGATCCGCGACGACGCCACCTGCGCCGACGGCACCGCGATCACGCCGACCGTCGTCGCCGACTCCTTCTCGTACCTCACCGGCCTCGACGACGCGGGCGCGCAGACCTGGAAGAACCAGGCCTTCGGCTCGGGCGACGCGACCTTCACCCCCGACGACGCCGCCGGCACGCTCACCATCGCGCTGAGCGAGCCCTACTCGCAGCTGCTCGGAGGCGTCACCCGCCCAGGCACCGGCGTCATCTGCCCCGCAGGTCTCGCCGACCCCGAGGGTCTCGCCGCCGGCACCGTCGACGGAGCCTGGTCGGGGCCCTACATGCTCTCGGATCTGTCCGCCGGAGTGAGCGCCGCCTACACGCTGCGCGACGACTACGACGCCTGGCCCGCCTGGGAGAGCGTCGAGGGCGTGCCCGCGAAGACGATCAACCTCACCGTGCAGGCCGACTCGAACACGAGCGCCAACCTGCTCGAGTCGGGCGGAGTCGACCTCGCCCGCTTCTACGACTCCAACGCCCTGCGCTTCGAGGACGACCCCGCCTACTCCACCGTCACCTTCGCCAGCTCGGCCTACAACCTCGTGTTCAACGAGGCGCCCGGCTCCGGATCGATCTTCGAGGGCGACCAGGAGCTGCGCGCCGCCGTCGCCCAGGCCATCGACACCCAGGGCTTCAACGACGCCGGCCTCGACGGCCTCGGAGTCGCGCAGTACACCGTCAACGCCGCCAGCTACCAGTGCGCGCTCGACGACCCGTCGCTGGTGCAGGAGTACGACCCCGCCGCCGCCTCCGAGGTGCTCACCGGTCAGACCATCCGCCTGCTGATCATGTCGAACTGGGACCCGGCCGCCGACTACCTGGCCGAGTCGCTCCGCGCCGCCGGAGCCACCGTGACGGTCTCGGCTCCCGACCCCGCCGACTGGACCAAGCAGATGCGCACCGAGCCCGGCACGTGGGACGTGGCCGTCGCCGCCGAGAACGCGGGCCCCGGCCTCATCCACGCGACGATCGCCCGCTACCTCGGCCCCACCTACGCCGAGGGCGGCACCAACGTCTCCTCGAGCGACAACCCCGAGGGCGTGGCGTTCTACGACGCCGCGATGGCCGCCTCCGACACCGAGACGCAGTGCGAGAACCTGCTCGCCGCCCAGGAGACGATCCTCGAGCGGGTCGACATGACCCCGCTCATCACCGACACGCACCGCTACGTGGCCCGCTCCGGCTTCGCCACCTCGGTGTTCTCGGGCTACTGGGACATCTCGGCCATGCGGATCCTCTCCTGAGGGACCGCGTCGGCGCCCGCCGGGCACTGACACCGTGACGAACCGCCCCGGCCGGGCGACGAAGGAGACACCGCGATGAGCACCACGACCGCCGAACCCTCCTCGTCGACCGGCCAGGGCGTCGTCCGAGCCGGCTCCCTGGCCGGGGCGTGGCGGAGGTTCCTCCTGCGCCGCTCCCTCGGCCTGATAGTCAACCTCGCGCTGCTCGTGCTGGTCACGTTCCTGATCGTGCAGCTCATCCCGGGCGACCCGGCGGTCGCCATCGCGGGGGAGTCGGCCGGTCTCGCGCAGGTCGAGCTGGTCCGCACCCAGCTCGGCCTCGACCAGCCGCTGATCGTGCAGCTGGGCACCTACCTGCTCGGAGTCGTCCAGGGCGACTTCGGCGCCTCCTTCCGCTACAGGATCCCCGCGATGGAGCTCGTGATGACCGCGGTGCCCTACACGCTCGCGATCACGATCGCCGCGGTGCTCCTGCTGCTGATCCTCGGCATCGCGCTGGGCATGGCGGTCGGAGTCGCGACCCGCGGCGACCGCCGCCGCTGGCTCGACGCGGTCTTCAGCACGGTCACCGGACTCGTCTCGTCGATCCCCACCTACGTGCTGGCGACCGGCTTCGTCGTCGTCTTCGCCGTGATGCTGAAGGTGCTGCCGCCCGCCTACTCGCCGGCCTACGACTTCGGCACGGCCGCGATCCTCCCGATCGCCTCGCTCACCGTCGGAGGCACCTGCTCGGTCGCGCGGATCGTGCGCCGCGAGACGGCGGTGATCCTCGAGCAGGACTACATGCGCACGGCCCGCGGCTGGCGGCTGCCGGCCCTCACCCTCTACGCCAAGCACATGCTGCCCAACCTGCTCACGACCGCGCTGACGCTCTCGGGGATCATCCTCACCGCGCTGCTGGGCTCGGCGCTCATCACCGAGGCGGTCTTCGCCTGGCCGGGGCTGGGCGGAGTGATCGTCCAGGCCATCGCGATCGACAAGGACTACCCGGTGATCCGAGCGGCCGTCTTCGTGATCGGGCTCATCTCGCTCGTGATCACCCTCGTCATCGACGTCATCCTGGGTCTCATCGACCCGCGCACCCTCGGAGAGCAGCATGGCTGAGACCCTCCCCGCCGTGGCCCTGGCCGAGACGCCGTCGCGGCCCCGCTCGTTCCACTGGAACGCGGGGCTCGTGATCGGACTCGCGCTGCTCGGGATCATCGCGCTCGTCGCGGTCATCGCGCCGTTCGCCCTCGAGAACCAGGCCACCGGGCTCGGCGGCTCGCCCAGCCAGTCGTCGTCGGCCGAGCACCCGCTCGGCACCGACACGCTCGGGCGCGACATGCTCGCCCGCACCCTCGTCGCCACGCGATCGACCGTGCTGATGGCGCTCGCCGCCACGGCCCTCTCGGCCGTCGTGGGCATCGCCCTCGGGATCGGCGTCTGGCTCGCCCCGCGCCGCCTCCGCGAGCTGGGCCTGCGCGGCATCGAGCTCGCCGTGAGCTACCCGACGATGCTCGTCGCGATCATCGTCGCCGCGATCCTCGGCCAGGGCGTGGTGCAGGTGGTCGTCGCCATCGCGGTCGCCAACATCGCCGGGTTCGCGCGGCTGACGGCGAACCTCGCGGCGAAGATCGCCTCCTCCGAGTACGTCACCACCGCCCGCCTGATGGGCGTGCCGACCCACCGGATCGCGCTGCGGCACGTGCTGCCGAACATGGCCGAGCCGACCCTCATCCTCATCGCCAGCGCCTTCTCGGGGGCCCTCGTCGAGATCTCGGGGCTGTCGTTCATCGGCCTCGGCGCGCAGACGCCCGCCTTCGACTGGGGCACCCTGCTCAACGACGGGCTCAGCCGCATCTCGGTGAACCCCGTCGTGATCCTCGGTCCGGCGCTCGCGCTGACCGTCGCCTCCTTCGCCGCTCTGCTCGTCGGCGACGGGCTCGCCGCGGCGGCCAACCCCCGCTCGAACAGCACCCGGGCGCGCCTGGTCCGCTCCTCCGGCGAGTCGACGCTCGCGGTGCCGAGCGACGCGGTGCTCGTGGCCGACGGCATCACGGTGCTGCACGGCGCGACCGGCCGCCCCCTCGTGCAGGACCTCTCCTTCACCATCCGCCGCGGCGAGGTGCTCGGGATCGTCGGCGAGTCGGGCTCGGGCAAGTCGCTCACCGCCTCCGTCGTCGCGAAGCTGCTCGGCGAGGGCCTCGAGGCCTCGGCGCGCCGCCTCGAGCTCGGCGGCACCGACCTGCTCGGCCCGGTGCCGGACCGCGTGCTCGCGGCGAAGATCGGCCTGATCTACCAGGACCCGGGCACGGCCCTGAATCCCGCGATGGTGCTCGGGACGCAGCTGTCCGACGTGCTGCGGATCCGCCTCCGCTACTCCCGCCGGGGAGCGCTCGACCTCCTGCTGCGCGGCTTCCGCTCGGTGATGCTCACCGACCCGGAGGGGCGCCTGCGGCAGTACCCGCACCAGCTCTCCGGAGGCATGAAGCAGCGCGCGATGATCGCCTCCGCCATGAGCACGAAGCCGGATCTGCTGATCGCCGACGAGCCGACCACCGCACTCGACGTGACCGTGCAGCGCGAGGTGCTGAGCGTCCTCAAGCGGATGAACGAGGACTCGGGCACCGCGGTGCTCTTCATCTCGCACGACCTCGGCGTGGTCCGGGCGCTCTGCGACCGCGTGCTGGTGATGAAGGACGGCCGCGTGGTCGAGCGGATCGACGACATCGAGCACCTCTCGGAGGAGACCGTGACGCATCCGTACACCAGGCAGCTGCTCGCCGCGACGCCGGTCGTGACCGTCCCGGGAGCGCCCTCGTGAGCGACGCGATGATCGACGTCCGCGGCCTCGACGTCTCGTTCGGGCACGTGCAAGTGCTGCACGGCGTCGACGTGCGGGTCGAGCGCGGCCGCACGGTGGGCGTCGTGGGGGAGTCGGGATCGGGCAAGTCGACGCTCGCGAAGGTCCTCGTCGGCTCGGTGCGCGCCGAATCGGGCACCGCGAGCGTCGACGGGGTCGACGTCGTCGCGGCCGACCGCTCGGCGATGCGCGCCTACCGCCGCCGCACGCAGATGATCCCGCAGGACCCGTACTCGTCGCTGTCGCCGCGGCGCACCATCGCGCAGACGCTGGCGGAGGCGATCGACCCGGTCCGCTCGCGCGTCGCGACCCACGAGCCGCTGATCGTCGACTGGCTCGAGCGCGTCGGGCTCACCGCCGACATGCGCCACCGGTTCCCGCACGAGTTCTCGGGGGGCCAGCGCCAGCGCGTCGCGATCGCCCGCGGGCTGATCATCGACCCGACGTTCGTCATCGCCGACGAGATCACCTCGGCGCTGGACGTCTCGGTGCAGGGCCAGATCCTCGATCTGCTGGCCGGCATCAAGGAGTCGCTCGGGCTGACGATGATGTTCATCTCGCACAACCTCGCCGTCGTGCAGCGCGTCAGCGACGAGGTCGTCGTGCTCTACCAGGGCCGGGTCGTCGAGTCCGGACCGGTCGCGCGGATCTACGCCGATCCGCAGCACTGGTACACGAAGCGGCTCCTCGACGCCGACCCGGGATCGCCGGGATTCAGCCTCGCCGGCTGATCGCTCCACCTCCTCCTCCGAAGGACCGCCATGACCGCACGCCTGCCGCTCACCCCCCGCGCCGACGGGGTCCTCCGACTCGTCGGGGCGACCCTCATCGACGGCACGGGAGCCGATCCGGTGCCCGACGCCGAGGTCGAGATCAGCGACGGCGTGATCGTCTACGCCGGTCCGCGCCGGGGCGACGCCGCCGGTCCCGCTTTCGACCTGGGCGGCGCGGTCCTCCTCCCCGGGTTCGTCGACGTGCACGTGCACCTCGCGATGGTGCCGGTGGCCCCGGAGGCGGCCCGCGAGCGTTTCATGGAGGAGGACGTCCTCGAGATCGCGGGCCTCCTCCGCCGCACCCTCGACGCCGGAGTCACGACGGCGCGCGACCTCGACGGGCTCTCGCCGGGGTACCGCGAGGCGATCGAGCGCGGAGCCGTCGACGGGCCGCGCCTGCACCTCGCGATCGCGATGCTCTCGCCGACCGGCGGGCACGCCGACCCCCTGCACCGCAACGGCACCCTCCCGGCGTGGGCGGTCCGGCCGGGCATGCCTCCCGCCGGAGTCGTCGACACCGACGAGGACGTGGTGCGGATGGTGCGCACGCTCGTGCGCACGGGCGCCGACGTCATCAAGGTCGCGACCTCGGGCGGCCTCGGCTCGCCGAACGACGACGCGCACGACGTGGGGATCACCGAGGAGCAGGTGCGGCTCATCGGCAGGCTGGTCGCCGAGCGGGGCGGTCGCCCGATCACGGCGCACGCGCTGTCCGACGCCGCTGCCCGCGCCGCCGTCCTCGGAGGTGCGGCGAGCATCGAGCACGGCTACGACCTCAGCGACGAGACGATCGGGCTGATGATCGAGCGCGGAACGGTGCTCGTGCCGACGCTCAGCATCCTCGTGCGCGAGTTCGACCCGGTGACGACCACTCCCGAGCGCCTCCGGCAGCGGGCGATCCTGCGCGAGCGCGGTCTCGACTCGGTGCGGCGCGCGGTCGCGGCCGGGGTGCCCGTGGTGCTCGGGACGGACGCGGGCGTGCACCCGCACGGACACAACCTCGCCGAGCTGCAGCAGCTCGTGGCGGTCGGGCTCACGCCGCTCGAGGCGCTCTCCGCGGGCACGCTCGGCGGGGCGCGCCTGCTCGGTCTCGACTCCCGGCTCGGCTCGGTGGAGGCGGGCAAGCTCGCCGACCTCGTCGTCACCGCGGTGGACCCTCTGACCGACATCGGCGCGCTCGCCGACCCCGACGCGGTGCGGCTGGTGCTGCAGTCGGGCCGCGTCGTGAAGGACCTCGACGGCCGCGCGTAGCGGCCCACCCGCCTCGCGCGGCGGACCCGCCTCGCCGTCGAGTCCTGCGTCCTCGGATCCCGGTGCGCCCGCTGCGCGGGCTGCTCGATCTAGGATCACGTCGTGACCAGCTCCGACTCCCCGCCCCGTCGACGCGACGTGCCCGGCCTCCTCGGCTTCGTCCTCGCGATCGTCCTGACGCTCACCCAGATCGTGCAGATCGGCCTGTCGACCGCCGTCCCGGTGCTGGCCTTCCAGGCGGGTCTCGGCGTGAGCGACGTCGGCCTGCTGTTCACCGCTCTCGGAGTCGGGCAGCTGATCCTCGCTGCGGCGACCGCGGTCCTCGGGATCGTCGGCGTGGCCCGGCGGCAGGGTCGCGCGGTTCTCGCCGGGATCGCCCTCGGAGTCGGCGGAGCCGGCGTCGTCGTCGGGCTGACGGGGCTCCTCCTCCCGCCGCTGCTCGGCTTCGCCCTGCAGTAGCGCGGCCCGCACCTCCTCGTCGGCGTCGCTCGACCGGGTCGATCGGTCACGAACGGTCGCTCCCTGTCGAGGCGAGGCAGCCTTCCGCGACGGATCGAGTGAGCGGCTCCGGGAGGGAGCGCTGCGGTCAGCGGAGGCGAAGGGGCCGCGCGCGGGCCGCCGAGACCGTCCACACGACGAGGCCGATCAGCACCGAGAACAGCAGCACGTGCGGCACCGAGACCGGCGGCGCGGACGGCGAGTCGACGACGGCCCACTCGGCCACGAGGTCGCGTGCCACGTCGGCACCGCCGAGCGCCGCCCCGGTCAGCGGATCCTCGCGGTACGTCGAGAACGCCTCCAGGTCGCCCGACTCGACGTCCATCCACGCGAATCCGGAGTCGTTGCTGTCGTCGGCGCTCCCGAGGTGCAGCAGTGCGGTGCGGTCGTCGCGCCAGCCGAGCAGGCTGGTCCACCGGTCGGCGGGGAGCGGCAGCGACCGCTCCGAGACGCGCCCGCCCGCCAGATCCACGACCGTCAGCGCCGAATCAGCGGCGACCGCGAAGCGCTGCCCGTCGGGGGACCAGGCGTCTCCGTTCAGGTCGCCCCGCAGCGGATCGAGCTCGTGGAGGACCGCGCCGTCGCCCGAGTCGAGGATCAGAAGGGCGTCGTCGCTCTGGGCCGCGATGCGGGCGCCGTCGGGCGAGATCGCTCCGGAGTGGGCGTCGGAGTCGAGCGGGTGGCGGCGGGTCTCACCGGTCGTGAGGTCGAGCGTGGCGAGGGTGCCGTTCAGCTGGAACTCCTGATCGGTGTACCGGCTCATGTCGCCGTCGCTCGTGAGCAGCAGCACCGTCTCTCCCGCGGAGTCGATGCTGAGGGCGACGGCGCTCGCCGCGTCGCCGACGGGGACGGTGCGCCCCGAGAGTGTGCGCAGATCGAGCAGCTCGACGCTCGCCTCCTGCCCGGGGGCGCTGATCACGACGAAGGTGCCGTCGGCCGAGAGGACGCTGTCGGCAGGGTCGCCCTGGTCGGCCGCGACCGACCGCTCCTCCGCGGCTCCGAGCCGGCGGTAGGTGGCTCCGTCCGCTCCGAGGACCACTGCCTGCGGGATGTCGAGGAACTCGACACCGATCCCGTTCTGGTAGGTCATCGCCGCGGCATCGATCTGCTGCGCGCCGAGCATCGGGGTCCACCACGAGTAGCTCGCGAGCTGGCGCGGGAAGAACGGGGAGCCTCCGGGAGATGTGGCCGAGGTGAGCGGCCACAGCAGCACGGCCACCGCGAGGGCCGCGATCACGGCCGGGAGGCGGCTCGGCCGCTCGAGGGACGCCGTCGACTGGTTCACGTGCGCTCCTCTGCTGCTCCGACGCCTCCACCCTAGGTTCGCGGTCAGCCGCGGTCGGAGGGGCCCGGACGGATGTTCACCGGGCCGTCACCCCGCGGTCGGAGGCGCTTGCCGCAATCCGCGTCGCGGGGCGAAGGCGCCGGCCGCGTAGGCCAGGAGGATCAGCGCCATCACCACGCCCGAGCTCACCGCCGCGGTGGCGGCGCCGTCGCCGGTGCCGACCACCAGCCCCGCGCCGCCGATCACCACGAGGGCCCCGCCGAGGACGACGAACATGCGCTCCGAGAACGCCCACGCGAACGGCAGGAAGTGCAGCCCCACGACCGCGGCGATCAGCGCCGGCCGCAGCTCGGCCGCTCCTGCCGCCTCCAGCAGCCGGCTGCCCAGGGCGATCACCGCGAACTCGACCACGACGCAGACCGCGTAGACGGCGATCCGTATCCGGCTCGGCGGCACGAAGGGGCCGAGCGGCCGCGGCCGCACGAAGAGGAGCCAGAGGGCCGCCGCCACCGCGGCCACCGTGAGCAGGCGCGCCGCGAGAGAGACCGGCTCGGCGGAGCCCGGCGTGTACGAGAAGACGAAGACGCAGGCTCCCACGAGACCGATCACCGCGCCGATCCGTCGAGGATCGGCGAGCGGAGGAGGCGTCGAGCGCGCGTCGGCTGTCATCCGTGCAGCCTCGCAGACCGAGCGCGGCGGCGCCTGCCGCCGGGGCGGGTGCGAACGTTCATCCCGCACCCGTTGCGCGCTCGTGGCCCGGGGCCGATCCTGGAGGCATGGTGGAGTGGCTGAGGGACGTGACCGCCCGATCGAGTGCGGGCGAGATCGCGGGTGTCGTCGTCATCGTCGTGGCCTCCGTCGTGCTCCTCGTCTCCGCCGTGCGCATCGGCGCGGGCGACGTCCTCGCCGCCTACGGTGTGCTGCTCGGCTTCACCGCCGGCATCACCGGTCTCGGTGTGCACTCCGCGAGCCGCCAGGCCCGGTTCCGCCGCGAGGGCCGCTGACTCGCGCCGCGCGCCCGGTCCATCGGGCGCGGACGGCCCGTCCGACGGGCGGTCACGGGCCGTCTCCGACGGATCGATCGGCGAGGGCGCGGCGGACGCGTTCGACCGAGCGCTCCGGATGCGGGAGGAACTCGCCGACGACCACGCGCACGACGCGCACTCCGATCGCAGCGAAGTCGTCGTATCGGCCGAGGTCGCGGGCGAACCGGCGGTTGCTGGTGCGGTGACCGTCGCCCTCGTACTCCCACGCGACCCGCTCGCCCGGATACCAGCCGTCGGGTCCGCCGAGGAGTCGGCCCGCTGAGTCGAACAGCGGCACCTGGAGCTGCGGTTCCGGCAGTCCTGCACGGACCGACGCGAGCCTGAAGTGCGTCTCGGGCGGCGAATCGGCGCCGTCGCGGACGAGGGCGAGTGCCTCGCGGAGCCGCGCCCGTCCGCGTCCCTGGAACCGATCGACGCGCTCGTGCAGGTCGGCCAGCGGCACCCACCGGCCGCGGATCCCCGGCGTCGATGCGCCACGGGCTGCGCACGAGCGCATCGCCGACGGCGACGAGGTCGTCCAGCCCGAGCAGCACGCCGAGATGGCAGAACAGCGACGCCGGATCAGTGAGCGGCAGTCCGGCGCGGACGACGCGTCGGACGTCGGGGTCGGAGATGGTGTGGCCCGCGACTCCGGGGCGGCGGGGTGCGCGAGACGGCGCGCGCACGCTCACTGCAGGTCCTCCTCCGGGAGTGCGTGCGGCAGATCGAGCGGCCACAGGCGCGCTGCGGTCAGGTGGCTGAGCACGCTACCCGGGCCGAGGACGGTGAGGAGCGCCTCTGCGCGGGCTCGGAGGTCGAGCGGCCCCGCCTCCGCTCGCACGCCGTGGAAGGGCGCGCTGAGATCGCTGCGACGGAGTCGATTGCGCGCGAGACCCGAGTCCCGCGCCTCGGCCACCGTGAAGGCGTGGGCTGCGAGGCCCCCCGGGAGCGGGATCCGTCGTGTCATGCCGACACGGTGCCGCATCCCCGCCCCTCCGAACCCCTCTCCACAGCCCGACCCCGTCCTCCACAGCCGGCTGCGCGCGCCGAGAGGTCGCAGAAGGCCCGTCAGTCGCGGTGGCACGGGCCGTTCGTCACGACTCGGCGAGCGTCAGGGGGCAGCGCGTCAGTCGTTGGCGAGGTAGGTGCGCCAGCCGCCGAAGCGGGTGATGTCCTCCGCACCCTCGAGCGCGATCGGCTCGACGAGGAAGCCGCTCACCAGCGAGCCGTCGGCGAGCGACACGGAGCCGATCGCCATCGGATGGGGCAGCGCGGCGACGAAGGAGCCGAACGCCGCGTCGGTCAGCCGCCACACCTCGACCTCGAGCGCGGCGCCGCCCGACGCGACGCGCACGACTCCGGGCTTGGGCGGCACGGTGCCGAGCGCGAAGAGCCGGTAGTCGGCGCTCGTGGTCGTCGTCTCGACGAGCTCCGCGTCGCGGTCGGTCAGCTGGTGGTTGAGCGGCTGGCCGCTCAGGTGGGCGCCGGCGACGGCGAGGAGGACGGTGCTCACGGGGTGCTCCAGATCAGGTCGGCGAGGTGGCGGTCGGAGAAGGCGGGGCCGATCAGCTGGACGCCGAACGGCAGGCCGTCGGCGACTCCCGCGGGGTAGGCGATCGCCGCGAGATCGAGGAGGTTCGCGAAGTTGGTGAACCGGCCCAGTCGCGAGTTCACGCCGATCGGATCCGCGGCGACGGCCGCGAGCGTCGGGTGCTCGGTGGTCGTCGGCAGCAGCAGTGCGTCGATCCGGTCGAAGACGAGAGCGGAGGCGACCCGCGCGCGGTCGAGTCGCCCCTGGTCCTGGAACAGCTTCCACGCCGGCAGCTCGCGCGAGCGCGAGACGATGCCCCCGACCGTGGGGTCGACCTCGTCGGGGTGCGCATCGACGAACTCGCCGACCGCCGCGTAGCGCTCGGCGACGAACGCGCCGTCGTAGAGCATCCGCGCGGTCTCGAGGAACACCTCGATGTCGATCTCGACGAGAGCGGCGCCGGTCGCGGCCCAGCGCGCCGCCTCCGCGTCGAACGCCTCCTGCCAGCCGGGAGCGAGGGCGCCGAGCTGCCCGGGCAGTGGCACGCCGATGCTGGGGCTCGACGCGAACGGAGCCGCGGAGCCGACCCGGCTGAGCGGATCGCGGGAGTCGGGCCCGGCCATCACGTCGAGTGCGCGCCGCGCCACGGAGGCGTCGGCCGCCATCACCGTGACCACGTCGAGGCTGCGGCAGGCCGGCACGACGCCGGCCGCGCTCACCCAGCCCTTCGTCGGCTTGAGCCCGACGAGCCCGTGGAACGCGGCGGGGACCCGGCCGGAGCCCGCGGTGTCGGTGCCGAGCGCGAAGTCGGCGGCACCCAGCGCGACAGCGACCGCCGAACCGCTGGAGGAGCCTCCGGAGATGCGCGTCTCGTCGACCGCGTGCCGCACCGCGCCGTAGGGGGAGCGGGTGCCGACGAGCCCCGTCGCGAACTGGTCGAGGTTGGTCGAGCCGAGCACGACGGCGCCGGCGGCGCGGAGGCGCCCGACGACGGTCGCGTCGGCCGCCGGCCGGTAGGCGAAGGCGGGGCAGGCGGCCGTGGTGTCGATCCCCGCGACGTCGATGTTGCCTTTCACGGCGAACAGCAGGCCGGCGAGCGGCAGCGACGGATCGACGGAGCGCAGCTCCGCGACCACGTCGCCCTGCGGCCGCAGAGAGATGAACGCCTCCGGGCGCGAGGCGAGCCGCTCGTAGCGTGCGGCGACGTGCGCCGCCGGGTCGTCGAATGCGGTCACGCCGCCTCCTCCTCGATCGTCTCGAGCACGACGAGCACGCTGCCCGCGGCCACTTGCTCGCCGACCGTCGCGACCACGGCGACCACGCGGCCGGCCGTGGGGGCGGCGACCGGCGCCTCCATCTTCATCGCCTCGAGGGCGACCAGGGTCTGCCCGGCGGCGACCACGTCGCCCGGGGCGACGTCGAGCCGGAACACGGTCGCGACGAACGGCGCCTCGACACCCTCGCAGCCCGCGGGGATCTCGACGGCGCCCGACGCGGGCGGCGCGGGCACCACCTCCTCGCGGTCGAACTCGCCCGAGGCCACCCACGCGTCGCGTTCGGCGCCGAACGCGGTCGCCTGCGAGGCGCGGAACTCGGCGATGCCCTCCGCGTTCTCGGCGAGGAACTCCTGGTACTCGGCGAGGCCGAAGGTCCCCTCCTCGATGTGCAGCGGCAGTCGCCCCGCGGCCATCGATGCGCGCAACTCCAGCAGCTCCTCGGGCTCCACGGGGTACCAGCGGATGCGGTCGAAGAACCGCAGCAGCCACGGCACTCCGGCCTCGAAGGCTCCGGCCTGGTGGTGCGTCGACCAGATCGGCACGGTGCGTCCGACGAACTGGTAGCCGCCGGGCCCCTCCATCCCGTAGATGCAGAGGTAGGCGCCGCCGATGCCGACCGCGTTCTGCGGGGTCCAGGTGCGCGCCGGGTTGTACTTGGTGGTGACGAGCCGGTGCCGGGGGTCGAGCGGAGTCGCGACCGGCGCGCCGAGGTAGACGTCGCCCAGTCCGAGCACGAGGTACTCGGCCTCGAAGACGGTGCGGTAGACGTCGTCGACGCTCTCGAGGCCGTTGATGCGGCGGATGAACTCGATGTTCCACGGGCACCAGGGCGCGTCGTCGCGGACGCCCGCCATGTAGCGGCGGATCGCCTCGCGGGTCGACGGGTCGTCCCACGCGAGGGGGAGGTGCACGGTGCGGCTCGGGACCCGCAGGTCGGCGGTCGCGGGGAGCAGCGCCTCCGCCGCGAGCACGGCCTCGGCGACCACGGCGGTCGACGTGGTGCGCGGGTCGAAGTGCACCTGCAGCGAGCGGATGCCGGGGGTCAGCTCGATCACGCCCGGCAGGGCGGCGCGCTCGAGCGTCTCGGCGATCGCGTGCACCCGCATCCGGGAGGCGATGTCGAGGCTCATCTCGCCGATCTCGACGAGGAGGTTCGCGTCGCCGGTGCGGCGCAGCACCAGCGAGGGGTCGCCGTCGTGCGCGGGGCGGCGGTGCAGCACGCCCTCGTCGGCGACGGGTGCCCGGCCGGCGGCCGGCTCGTCGAGCGGAGCGTCGAGGAGGCGCGTCGCCTGCGTCGCGGTGACCGGCACGAAGCGCACGGTGTCGCCGGGGCGGAGCTGCCCGAGCCGCCACAGGTGGCCGGTCGCGACGCTCGCGGGGCAGGTGAAGCCTCCGAGGCTCGGGCCGTCGGGGCCGAGCAGGATCGGCAGGTCGCCCGTGTAGTCGACCGCGCCGACGGCGTAGGGGGTGTCGTGGATGTTGGAGGGGTGCAGCCCCGCCTCGCCGCCGTCGGGGCGCGCCCAGCGCGGCTTCGGGCCGACGAGGCGGACGCCGGTGCGGGCGGAGTTGAAGTGCACGTCCCAGGAGGTCTCGTAGAACACGTCCATGTCCTCGGGCGTGAAGAACTCCGGAGCGGCGTGCGGACCCTCGAGCGCGGCGAGCGTCCACGCGGTCGGGAACTCGGGGCGCTCGGCGACCGGCACGGCGGAGACCGCGTGAGGCGCCTCGGGCGTCGTGATGCCGAGCACGTCGCCCGGTGCGAGCGCGCGACCCGCGTGGCCGCCGATCGCGCCGAGGTCGAACGTGCTCGCCGAGCCGAGGACGAGCGGCAGATCGAGGCCGCCCTCGACCAGGAGGTACATCCGCATGCCGCGCTCGGCCGTCCCGACGGCGAGGACCCCGCCCGCGGGGACGGTGATCGGCTCCCACTGCGCGATCGGCGCGCCGTCGAGGGTGGCGGGCGCGGGGGCGCCGGTGAGCACGACGCGGGTGGTGGAGTGGAAGCGGAGGGTGGGCCCGCTCATCGTGATCTCGAGTCCGGGCGCGTTCTCGGGGTTGCCGAGCGCGGTGTTGCCGAGCCGGAACGACAGCGGATCCATCGGCCCCGACGGCGGGATGCCGACCGGCCAGTAGCCGAGGCGGCCGGGCAGGTCCTGCACGGTGGTGAGCATGCCGCCCTTGAGCACCTCGAGGCGCGCAGTCGCGTCGCGGATGCCGTCGAGCGTCGCGGTCGAGTGCTCGGCGGCGAGCACCGACGGCTCGGCGGCGATGGCGCGGAGGAGCCCCACGTTCGTCGCGATGCCGTCGACGCGGGTGCCCGCGAGCGCGTCGCCGAGGGCGGCCCACGCGGCGGTGCGGTCCTCGCCGGTCACGATCACCTTCGCGAGCAGCGGATCGTAGGCGGTCGACACCTCCGATCCGGCGCGGATCCAGCCGTCGACGCGGACGCCCTCGGGGAAGAGCGCCTGCGTGATCGTGCCCGAGCTCGGCGCGTTGCCCAGGTCGGGGTTCTCGGCGTAGACGCGGGCCTCGACGGCCGCGCCGCGCGGCTCCGGGATCTCGTGGAGGAAGGCGGACTCGCCCTGCGCGAGGCGCAGCATCCACTCGACCAGGTCGATGCCGTAGCGCGACTCCGTCACCGGGTGCTCGACCTGGAGGCGCGTGTTCACCTCGAGGAAGGCCGCCTCCTGCCGCACCGGGTCGTAGATGTACTCGACGGTGCCCGCGCTGCGGTAGCCCGCCTCCGCGCACAGCCGGCGCGACGCCTCCGCGATCGTGTCCCTGACGTGGTCGGGCAGATCGGGCGCCGGGCTCTCCTCGACCACCTTCTGGTTGCGGCGCTGGAGGGAGCAGTCGCGGTCGCCGAGCGACACGACGCGGCCCTCGCCGTCGCCGAACACCTGTACCTCGACGTGGCGGGCCCGCTCGACCAGGCGCTCGAGGAACACGCCCGCGGAGGAGAAGCCCGCCTCGGCGAGACGGCGCACCTCGCGCCACGCGGTGCGCAGCTCGGCCTCGTCGCGGCAGGCGCGCATGCCGATGCCGCCGCCTCCCGCCGTCGCCTTGAGCATCACGGGGTAGCCGATGCGCGCGGCCTCGCGGGCGGCGTGATCGGCGTCGTCGAGGAGGCCGGTACCGGCGAGCAGGGGGACGCCCGCCCGCTCGGCGGCGTCACGGGCGGTGTGCTTGGCGCCGAAGACCTCGAGCTGCTCGGGGGTCGGTCCGACGAAGACGATGCCCGCCGCCTCGCAGGCGCGCGCGAACTCGGCGTTCTCGCTGAGGAAGCCGTAGCCGGGGTGGATCGCGCCGGCGCCGGTCGCTCGAGCCGCCTCGAGGATCGCGTCGATGCGGAGGTAGCTCTCGGCCGCGGGGGCCGGGCCGATCCTGACCGCCTCGTCGGCGAGGGCGACGTGGGCGGCTCCGAGGTCGGCGTCGGAGTGGACCGCGACGGTGCGCAGGCCCATGGCCTTCGCGGTGCGGAGGATGCGGACGGCGATCTCGCCGCGGTTGGCGACGAGGAGGGTGTCGAAGGTCATGCGGTGGCGGCGGCCTTGGTCTCGGTGGCGGCGGTCCCTGCGGCGCTGTGGACGATCATCTCGGCGCGGCTCGGGTCGAAGCCGTTGCACGGGTTGTTGATCTGCGGGCAGTTCGAGACGACCACGAGGGTGTCGCGCTCGGCACGCAGGCTGACGCTGAGCCCGGGAGCGGAGATGCCGTCGACGATCCCGAGCGCGCCGTCGGGATCGACCGGCACGTTCATGAACCAGTTCACGTTCGAGACCTGGTCGCGCTTGCCCATCCCGTAGCGCGACAGCTCGGCGACGAAGTTCTCGGCGCAGGCGTGCTGGGCATAGGTGTGGAAGCCGTAGCGGAGGGTGTTGCTCTCTTTCGAGCAGGCGCCGCCGAGGGTGTCGTGGCGCTCGACATCGGTCGCGATCACGGTCAGCAGCGGCCGGTGCTCGGCGTCGCGCAGCACCGAGCCGGTGACGAGGTAGACGCTCGCCTGGGCCTGGAGGGTGGCGGCGGCCGAGTAGGCGGTGAGGTCCTCGGCGTCGTAGGCGAGGAAGTCGACGGCCTGGTTGCCGTCGACGTCGACGATGGTCAGGGTCTCGCCCCGCTTGAGGATCCGCGACCAGGGGGCGCGGGCGGCGACGGTCTCGCGGTGGATCTCGGTGCTCATGCTCATCAGTGGCCCCTCGCCTGCAGGTAGTCGTCGGTGTTGAGGTAGGCGCGGCGGCCCTCGGGAGTCGCGGTGCGCTCCTCCGGGGTCGCGGGCTCGCCGGCCCAGGCCAGCACGTCGACGGGACCGACGGTGAAGGCGGGTCGCGGGTCGAGCGGATGCGCGGTGTTCGCGAGCAGCACGACCGCCGGCATCTCGAGGCGCAGAGTCACCGACCGGCCGGGGCCGGCGCTGCCGAGCCACTCCGGACTGCCGTCCTCGCGGATCCGCACGCCCTGGAAGTACGAGACGCTCGGCGGCAGGTCGCGCCGGGTGAGCCTGTGCTTCGCGGCTCCGAGCAGCAGCAGCTCACGGCCGGCGGGCGAGGGGCCCTGGGGGGAGCCGTCGCCGTAGCGCTCGACGTTGCGGGCGAGCGCGGTGGTGCCGTAGATCGTGTCGTGGTGCCCTGACCCGTCGGCGACGACGCTGGCGAGCACGCGACCCTGGTCGCTGAGCAGCAGCTGACCGGTGCCGGCGTAGACCTGCCACTGCACCTTCACGGTGTCGGCGACGTTGAGGCGCTCATGCGGCTCGAGGGCGTTGTAGAGCAGGAGCGACACGCAGGCGTCGCCGGTCACATCGGTCAGGCGCAGGTGCGTGCCGCGGGCGAGGACCCTGTGGCCGTAGCCGCCGCCGGCGATCCGCTCGGACCAGCGGAGGCGATCGGGCTCGACCGGAGGGTCGGGGTGCAGGCTCGCGGGGACGAGCGGACCGGACTCGGCGGCGGTCCCCTCCTGAGCGCGGGCGTGCTCGCGGGCGCCCGCCGTGGTCGAGGTGGTCGATGCGGTCATGCGCTGCGCTCTCTGTTCCGGTGCCGCCGGGGTCCGGGGCTTTCTATCACTCGACAGGAAGTCAACCGCGCCGTCGTGACGCGGGCGTGACCCCGGTGTTGCGATCGTGTTTCGTCGCGCGGCCGGCACCCCGAGAGTCCAAGAGTTGTCGCACTCGGCGCCCACTGCGACAACTTCTGGACTCTCGACCGCCTGGCCGCGATGCGCAGGAGTCGCGCGGTGCCGTGCGCGCCAGTGTCCAAGAGTTGTCGCACTCGGCGCCCAGTGCGACAACTTTCGGACTCTCGTCCGCGTCGCCATGTGTCCGACGTCGGGGATCCGCGGCAGGCGAGCCCGAGTGTCCACGAGTTGTCGCACTCGGCGCTCGAGTACGACGACTTCTGCGTTCTCGGAGCTCGAGTGGCCTCGCGACGAGCGGGATCGCGCGCCGCTGCTACGGTCGAGCGCATGTCGAGCGCACCCACCGGACGGCCGCGCGCCTCCGGAGCGTCGCTCACCGGCCGCGGCACGCGGGCCGACATCCTCGCCGCGAGCGCCGAACTGTTCTGCACGGAGGGGTTCGGCAGCACGAGCACGCACGCGATCGCGGCCGCGGCGGGCATCCGCCAGGCCTCGCTCTACCACCACTTCGGAGGCAAGCACGCGGTGCTGCTCGAGCTGCTGCTCGGGACGGTGCAGCCGTCTCTCGATGCCGCGGCGGTCCTCCTCACCCGGGAGGAGCCTCCGGCCGCGCGCCTCTGGGCGCTCTGCATCTCGGACGTGCGCCTGCTCGCCGCGGGCGAGCACAACATCGGCGCGCTCTACCTGCTGCCCGAGCTCGGCGACGAGCGCTTCGCCGAGTTCCGCGAGCGCCGCTCCGAGCTCGAGACCGCCTACCGCACGCTCGTCGCGGCCTGCGGAGTCGCCGACGCCGGGACCGGAGCCTCGCTCGTGCTCGCGCTCGTCGAGAACGTGATCCTCCAGCGCCGTCGGCAGCCCGTCGTGCCCGACGCCTACGCCGAGGCGGTGGCGCTCGCCGCCCTGCGGGTGCTCGACCTCGACCGCGCCGCCGTCGCCGAGGCGCTCGCCGTCGGCCCGGGCCTGCTGCCGCACCTCCGCTGACGCGCGTCGCGCCGCCCTCGCCCCGCCACCCTCCAAGGGTTGTCGTACTCGAGTGCCCAGTACGACAACTTCTGGAGTCTCGGGCCGCACGCTCCTGTCGCTGCAGGCGCGCGGCATCGCATGGGCGCGGCGAGTGTCTAGAAGTTGTCGCACTCGCGTGCCGACTACGACAACTTCTGGAGTCTTGAGCCGCGGGCTCTCGTCGCTGCGGGCGCGCGGCACCGCACGGGCGCGGCGAGTGTCCAGAAGTTGTCGTACTCGACCACCCAGTACGACAACTTCTGGAGTCTCGGGCCGCGCGCACTCGCCGCTGCGGGCGCGCGGCACGGCGGGGGAGTCGCGAGTGTCCAGGAGTTGTCGTACTCGACCACCCAGTACGACAACTTCTGGAGGCTCGGGACGGGCACCCGCAGCGGGCGCGCGCGACGGAGTTAACACGTTCGTTGCACGCCCGAAAAACTCCACGCCCGAGCGCGCGGCAGGATCCGTGTCTATCAACCGATAGAAACACCCCGCCGCACCACTCAGCAGCTCGGAGCACGCATGATCATCCTCGGAGTGGGGATCACCGTCCTGGTGGTCCTCGCCGTCGGCATCGCGGTCGCCCGCAAGATCGACGGAGACAGCGCCAACTACCTCGTCGCCGGGCGCCGCCTCGGCATCCCGCTCGTGGCCGTCTCGCTCACCGCGGCGGCCGTCGACTCCAACGCGACCGTCGGCAACACCGACCTCACCTCGCAGTTCGGCTTCTGGGCGGGCGCGTCGCTCGCGATCGGCCTCGCCGTCTGCCTGCTGATCACGGGGCTCTTCCTCGCCAAGCCGATGAACGCCATGAAGCTCTTCACGCTCGCCGACTTCTTCCGGATGCGCTACAACCGCGCCACCGAGATCGTCGCGTCGGTGATCATGGTGCTGTCGTTCACGATCCTGCTGGCGGGCAACCTCGTCGCCTGCGGCTTCCTCCTCGAGCGCTTCGCCGGCATCCCCTACGCGTGGGGCGTGATCCTCTCGGTCGCCCTCGTGCTCAGCTACACGATCGCCGGCGGTCTCTTCTCCGACGCCTACACGGCCGCCATCCAGACGGTCATCACCGTGGTCGCCTCGATCTCGCTGCTCGTCTGGGTGGCGCTCGCCTACGGAATCGTGATCCCGGAGGGGATGGGCCCGTTCGACTTCGAGCAGCTCACCGACCCCGCGATGGGCGCCCCCGTCAACTGGGCGACCCTCGTCGCGCTCGGCATCGGCGACCTGGTCGCGATCGACTTCATGCAGCGCATCTTCGGTGCGAAGTCTCCGGAGGTGGCGCGTCGCGCCTGCTACGCGGCCGCCGTCGGCACCGCGGCGATCGGCTCGATCTTCGCGATCGTGGCTCTGACCGCGACCGCCGTCCTCGGCATCACGACCGCCGACGGGCCCGTGCTGTTCACGCTGCTCGATGACTACGCACCGCCGCTCATCGCCATCCTGGTGCTCTCGGGAGTCGTCGCCGCGTCGTTCTCGACGGCCTCCGGCGCCATCCTCGCCACCTCGGCGATCGTGGTGCGCAACGTGCTCTCGGTCCGCCGGCACACCGGCTCCGGGTCCGACCCGCTGCTGAAGTGGACCCGCGTCGCGATGGTCCCGATCGTGGTGCTCGGCTCGTTCCTCGCGATCCGCGTGAGCCAGACGGGCATCCTGCTGACGCTCGCGTTCGACCTCATGCTCGCCTGCCTCGCGGCGCCGTTCCTCTTCGGCATCTTCTGGAAGCGCCCGGGAGTCGCGGCGGCGCTCGTCTCGGCGGCCGTCGGCTTCGCGGTGCGCATGGTGTTCCTCGCGCTCACCCCGACCCTCTACGGCGTCCCCAACGACATCTTCTACATCCCTAACGACCTGATCGGAGCCGGTTTCGACGGCTACGCGACCCTCGTCGCCGCGGTGATCGGGTTCGCCACGTACGTCGTGGTCGGGCTGCTCGTCCCGCGCTCGTCGCGCGAGCTCGACGGCGAGCGGACGGTGCGCAGCGAGCTCGATCGCGAGCAGGAGGGCGTGCTCGCGGGCGTGTGACTCGCGCCGCCGCTGTCCTGAGGATTCGGGCGGCGGCGGCGCGGCCGGACCACCTCCGGCTCGTCGACTCGCGTTCGGCTCGCGGAATCCGTCGACTCCTGCGAGCCGATCACGGTCCTGCGAGCCGGAGGTGCCCCGGAGTCGGGCGCACCGGCCGGGCATCCCCGCACGGCTCACGCCGCCGGCAGCGGAAGCAGCACGGTCGGCGCCGGAGCCGCCTCGCGGCCCTCGAACGCGACCGGCTGGCAGACCATCAGGTAGTCGCCCGGCTCGACCTGCGAGAGGTCGGCGTTCTCGAGGATGACGACTCCCGCGCCGCAGAGGATCACGTGGGTGGGCCACTCCTCGGTGTGCGCCGGCGCCTCCATCGTCATGTAGTCGAGACCGGCGAAGAGCACGCCGCGGTCGACCAGCCACTGCGCGCCGCTCGGCGCGAGGCCCACCCACGTCTCGGACTTGACCGGGCGGGTGAGCGCGTCGGTCGAGTTGCGGGTGCGGAACAGCACACGCACGGCACCGAGAGCTCCTGCCGCTTCGAGATCATCGGCCGTGATCTCCTCGGCGACGTGCCGCAGATCGAGCACGCGGACCGGCCCGACCACGCTCTCGAGAGCGATCTCGTCGACTGTCGCGGCTCCGGGCACGAAGTGCGAGGGCGCGTCGACGTGGGTGCCGGTGTGCGCCCCGATCAGCCAGCGCGAGACGTCGGAGGGATAGCCGTCGACGATCTGCTCGACCATCTCGTAGGTCGGTCGTCGGCCCCAGTGGAGCATCTCCGTGGTGATCGGGATGTTGATCGGGATGGCGCCGGTCATGGAAGCCTCGCTCGCCTAGATTGGATTCTTATCGTCCTCGATTGTATCCAATGATGACCCACTCGCAAGGAGTCCCGTGACCTCCGCCACCACATGGACCGGCGTCCTCGACCTCGGCCGCCCCACGACGCTCGTCCCTCTCGTCCTCGGCTACGAACCGATCTCGGAGGCGATCTCGATGCGCGGAGGCGACCCGGCCCGGTTCCTCCTCGAGCCGGTCACAGGCGCGGCGATCGCCTTCGCCGACTCCTGGGTGCTCATCGACGGAGGATTCCACCTCGACCGGGTGCGCGACCCCGAGCAGCGCGCTGCCCACTACGACTACGAGAGCTACACCGCCGTGGTGCCGCCCGGCGACGCGCTCGCCGAGGCGATCGACGCGGCAGGACTGCGCTGGAGCGATCTGGCCCTGGTCGCCCTCTCGCATCTCCATCTCGACCACACGGGAGGCCTGCGGCTCGTTCCGCCCGGCACGCCCGTCGCTCTGCAGCGCCGCGAGTGGCAGTGGCTCGGCGAGGGCCTGGGGAGGCGCGAGACGGTGGTTCCGGGCGACCTGCTCGACGCCGACGTGCGGGTCCTGCTGCTCGACGGCGATACCGACCTCGCTCCCGGACTCACCGCCCTCGACACCCGCGGACACACTCCCGGGCACCAGTCGTTCCGCATCGACCTCGACGACCGCTCGATCGTCCTCGCCTGCGACGCCGCCGACCTGCGCCGCAACCTCGACGAGCGGGTGCCGTGCGGGTGGACCGCGAAGCCGGCGGACGCGGAGGCGGCGCAGCGCTCGATCGACCGCCTCGCCTCCCTCGCCGACGAGCCGGGGATCGAGGTCTGGCCGGGGCACGATCCCGACTGGGACCCCTGGCGCCGCTGAGTGGTCCGGACAGGGAGCTCGAGCCGGATCCGCGCGCCGTCACCGCGTCGATCGAACCGCGCTGTTCGGTGCGGCCGCGGCTCCGAGCGGTGACCCCGACCCCGCCTCGTCCGGGTGCTCCTCGGTCGCACGGAGGGCGGCCCTCATCGTGTCCGCATCCCTGAACCCGGCGAGGCGTGCGGCCTCGGTGGCCCAGAACGCCGGGCGGTCGGCATGGGCCTGCAGGTAGTCCCGGGCGAGAGCTGCGCGGTGCGCTCGGAGCTGAGCCCGCGCCGTCGTCTGGTGCGCGGCGAACACGGTGCGGAGGTAGGGCTGCGACACGTTCATCTCGTCGGCGAGACGCGCGACCGAGAAGGAGGGGTCGGCGGCTTCGCGGGCGATGACATCGAGTGCGCTGTCGTAGATGTCGCGCTGGCGCGGGGTTCGCTCCTGCGCCGGGCGGCCGACGACCGCAGCGAGGGCGCCGGCGACCAGATTGCCCAGCGCCATCCTCATCGCCGGGAAGCCGACGTCGTGCGGCTCGACCCCGACGTTCAGAGCGCTGTTGACGGCGGCGATGAGCACGGAGCCGAGCGGCGCACGGGAGGCGTCGAGGACCGGTCGTCGCTCGAGCGCGTCGAGAACGCCAGGAGGCAGGGCGACCGGTGATGCCTCGATCTCCATCCGGGCGACCGAGGAGTCGCTGGTGACGGCGAGCCGCGCGCCGGCGGGGACGTAGGCGATCCAGCCGACGCGGAGGAGGTGCGGCGTCGTGTCGATCTCGAGAGAGGACTCGCCCTCGAGTTGGAGCAGGAGGAGGGGCTGCACGAGCTCGCCGCGTGAGACCATCCGGCCGGCGGAATGCCAGACGCGCGCGATCCGGAAGCGCGGCGCGGTCATCGCGTCCGCCACGACGCGGACCTGCCCGCGCTCGACGTCGAAGCCGACGTCGCGGAACCACTCGTGCGCGGAGGAGCCCTCGCGAGCGATGTTGCGGTGCAGCGCGGAGGCGTCGTCGGGCTCGTCTCTCCGGGGTCGCGGGGCAGCTGTGAGTGCGTTGCGTCGTCCCGCCGACTGCGGCTCTCGTCGTCTCACGGGGACACTCTCGCAGCGGGAGCCTCCGTTCGGGGCGATTCCCGGTCGAACGATGCAGATGGCACCCCGTCACCGCTGCAATGGGCCCCGATCCCGACCGCGGCGGCTCTGTGACGGAGAGCCTCTCTCTCGTTCCGATCCCACGACCAGAAGGACGAGTCAGCATGACGAACCCGAACAGAGCCGCCGGCGACCAGTACTCCGACATCGACTGGGTCGCTCGCGACGCCGACGGCAGCATCAAGCGCCGCACCATCGTGCAGGGGGGCGCCTGGAGCATCCCGGTCGTCGCGGTCGCCGTCGCGGCGCCGCTCGCGGCCGCGTCCACTCAGCCGACCGACAACGTCCTCGTGTTCGACGAGAACCTCTACACCCCTGACAGCGACTGCGCGCTCAACGGCGTCACGACGACACTGACCGACGCCGACGGTGCCCCCATCGCGGGCGAGCTCGTCACCGTCACACTGCCCGCCGGCTACACCTTCGCGGACGGCAGCTCGACGAGGACCCTCCCGACCGACGCGGCCGGGCAGGTGGCCTGGCCCGAGATCACGGCGCAGCCCGGAGCGGGGACGTTCACGATGACCGCGACGACCGACACGGCTCCGGCGACGACGGCCGACATCGTCATCGTCGACGAGACGACCGCGTTCGAGTACAACGCCTCGACGAGGAAGACGGTCGTCCTCGGCTCGGTCCCAGCCGGGGCGACTCCTCTCGGTGCCGGGTACTTCCAGACCGCGAACGGGGACATCTACAAGGGGAACGACCCGACGCCGGTCATCACGGGCGCGGGCGCGGCGAAGGGGTACGCGGGCGCGTCCGCCTACTTCCTCGAGTACACGAAGGACGGTGTCGCGCACACGTACCGGACGAGCAACGGAGCCATCGCCGACTACGCGCACATCCCGGGCGATGCGGTGCCGGTCGGCGGCGGCTTCTTCCTCCGCCCGAACGGCGAGCTGTACCAGTGGAACCAGACCTCCGGTCCGATCGCCACGGGGGTCACCTCGGCATCGGGGTACGCCGGCACCGGCGGGACGTACTGGGTCGACTTCGTCGACGCCAGCGGCGGGCACAGTGCGAACGCCACGAACGGGACGATCACGGACTTCAACCAGGTGGGCGCGGGGGCGACGGCGGTCGGGGGCGGCTTCTTCCTCGGTGCGAACGGCGTTCTCCGCTACCGCAACACCCTGATCTCGAACAACGTGGAGTCGGCCGCCGGCTACCCGTCGAACAAGGAGGGCGGGGACTACTGGGTCGACTACGTCCTGACCAACGGGAACGCCTGGGAGAGCACGTCGGCGGGCACCGACTACCGGAAGGCGAACATCCCGGCGAACGCGACTCCCGTCGGCGGCGGCTACTGGCTCGCCGGCACCACGCTCTACTCGTGGGCGGGGAACGGCACTCGCGTGCCCGGCGGTTCGAACGTCGCCGCCGCGGTCGGCTACGAGTCGATCCTGGGGAGCGGCGGCTACTGGACCGACTTCGTCGTGAACCCCTCGGGCTGCCTCGTCTGATCCCAGAAGCCGGAGAAGGGGCGGGTGCCGATGACGCACCCGCCCCTTCTCCGGCTCCGGCACGGTTCACCCGAGTCCAGTGCCGCGCCGGCACCTCCCCGTCGCTCCGATCGATCGGTCACGAACGGTCGCTCCGAAGCGCTTCGCAAGGCCGTCCGTGACGGATCGACCGCTCCTGGTCCTCGTCAGGACTCCGCGCGCCCCGAGTCCTCGATGAGCCGCGCCGTCACGTGCACCGAGAAGGGGCCCGACAGCTCCGCCGTCAGCACGTCGCGCAGCAGCTCCCCGACCGTCCGGAGGGTGTCCGGAGCGGGGAGAGCGGCGAGCGCGGCGATGTGAGCGGTCACGGTCGTGAAACCGTCGGAGTGGTCGATGTCGACCAGCACGTCGGGCTGCCGCAACGCGAGCCTCACCGCCAGCGCGTCGGCGGCCGCCTCGAGGATCGGCTGCGCCGGGTAGACGCCCGCGACGCCCTCGGTGTCGCGGATCGCCGCGGTGAGGCGACGCGAGAGCTCGGTGTCGTCGGTCACGGCCGCGCCTCCTGCCGGGGGTAGACGTCGTCGACGGTCACGTCGATCGCGCCGACCACGAGCTCGGTGTGCCGCTCGAGGGCGTAGCGGATGCGGTCGCGGAGTCGATCGGAGACGTCGTCGACCGAGCGGCCGAACTCGACGGCGCAGGTCACGTCGACGCGGATCGTCGCTCCCGGAGTCGCGACGTCGCCGTCGAGCGTGCAGCGGCCCATGATCACCCCGCCCATGGTGTCGCCGGCGCGGCGGATCATGCCGCGGACAGCCGCCTCCGTGAGCGCGAGGCGGAGGCTCGGGTCGGGGTGGGCGACCGGCACGTCGCGGCCCGAGCGCACCTCCGAGCGGATGGCGTCGAGCAGTCCCGCGATCCACGCGTTGTCGCGGTCGGGCTCGCGGTCGGCCTCGCGGCGCAGCGCCTGGGCCGAGAGCTCGGTCAGGCGGGTGAGGTTGGCGAGGGCGAGGCGGCTCGCGGCCGAGTTCTCGATCGACGGATCGAACGGCTGCCGTCCGCGGTCGAGGTAGTCGCTCAGCTCGTCGAGCGTGTGGCCGTCGACGTCGTCGGGCGCGGGGTCGGTCGCGCTCTCGGACGCGGTCGCGCCCGCCGGCACGGCCGCGCCGTCGGGCAGGTCGTCGTCGTCGGGTGTCATCGCCATGCCTCCAGTTCGTGGAGCAGGAATCGTCGCGCCCGCGCGAGGAGTCCGCGGACGGTCGAGACGGGCAGGTCGAGAGCGTCGGCGATCTCGTCGTAGCTGTAGCCGGCGGTCACGCGGAGGAGCCAACAGCGTCGCTGATCGGCGGGCAATCGGTCCAGCGCTTCCCAGACGGCGTCGAGCTGGAGTCGCGCCTCGACGATGCGCTCGGGAGAGTTCTCGGCGGGAGCGGGCGGATCCCAGTCGTCGATGTCGTCGTGGCGGCGGCGCACGCGGATCCGGTCGATCGCCTTGTTCGACACGATGCGCATCAGCCAGCTGCGGATGTGGGCCGGGCTGTCGAGGTCGGCGAGGCGGCGCCAGCCGGTGAGGAACGCCTCCTGCACGACGTCGTCCGACTCGGCCGTCGAGCCGAGCAGCTTCGCCGCGTAGACCCGCATCAGCGAGCCGTGGCGGCGGGCGAGCTGCTCGAACGCCTCGACGTCACCGTCGACGGCGCGCGCGGCGAGGGTCGCATCGGAGGCGCTCAGGAGCGGGTCGTCGTCGATGGTCGCCTCCTGCCGCCTGCCGTCCGTCGATCCGCGCCGTCGGGGGGAGAGCGCGTGCGTCGCTCCGAATGCCTACCAGCCTCGACGACGCCCGCCGAATCGGATGGCCGGAATGCGAGCGCGTCGCCCCTTCGAGGCACACCACGTCACCCGACCGAGGGGCGCGGCGGAGGCGATTCCGTGACGAATCCGCCTCCGGACTCGTCTGATCTGTATCCGTCCTCTGCGCGACCCCGTCCGGGGTCCACCCGGAGGGCCACGACACGAGAGAAGACCGGCCATGCACTCCTTCCTCCTCCGACGGCTCGAGCAGTCGTCATGAGCGGGTCGACATTCACCACCGGGAGCCCGTTCGCACCGCACGGTCCCGCGGCCGAGGGCGCCGAGCGGCGCTTCGAGGCGTCCGGCGCGAGCCCCGACGAGGCCTCGGCCGTCTACTCCGACGCCTACGGCGGAGGCTCCTTCCGCGTGGCGCCCGCCGAGCGCGACTTCTCCTTCCGCTACGCCTACCGCGGGAGCGAGCGGGTGACGCTGCGCACCTCCGATTGCGCCGGCTCGCTGGCGGGCGAGGTGCCGCACCTGCGCGAGTACGTGGTGGGCTGGTTCCGCGCGGGCGGAGGCGTCCTCAACCTCCGGCCGTTCACCCGCACCGGCGCCTCCTCGGCCCCGTTCCTGTTCCCGGCCGAGCGGCAGTTCGCCCTCGACTTCCGGCCGCACCGGCAGAACCTGATCCACTTCGCGCCCGGATTCCTCGAGGACGTGGCGACGGAGTCGCACGCGGGCCCGCGCCGGCCCGTCTCGTTCGACCACGAGGCCGACCCCGACCCCGGCGTGCTCGCCCGGTGGCGGGCAGCGGTGTCGGAGGCGAGCGCCGCGCTCGCGACGGCCGCGATCGCGCCGCTCGTGCGCTTCACCGCCGAGCTCAACCTCGCCCGAGCCCTGCTGCTGCTGTTCCCGTGGCGGGCGTGGGACGTGCCGGCGGTGCTGCGCCGCCCCTCCGCCTCGCGCACCCGGGTCGCCCTCGACTTCCTCCAGCACCACGCGCACGAGCAGATCACGCCGGCCGACGCCGCTCGCGCCGCCGGGCTGCACACGCGCACTCTGCAGCAGGCCACTCAGCGCCACCTCGGAGTCTCGCCGTCGGTCTACCTCCGCGACGTGCGCCTCGACCGCGCGCACCGCGACCTCATCGCCGGCGATCCCTCCGCGACCACCGTCGCCGCCGTCGCGAGGGAGTGGGGCTTCGGCAATCTCGGCCGGTTCGCGAGCGTCTACCAGGCCCGGTTCGACGAGCTGCCCAGCCGCACTCTGCGGCGCTGATCGCGTCCGGCCGCTGCGCGAACGGCTCCGACGCGGTCCTGGCCGCCGAGCGCGTCGTTGTCCGGCGTTCTCTGCGGTTCCGCTGAGCCGGCAGGACGACCGGCTCGGTCGGCACGTCTTCATCGTGTGCCGCCGACGTGCGGCACCGCGGATCCCGCGCCCTCACCTCGAACCACGGAGAAGACCATGACGAACGTCACCCCCAGCACCCTCGCCACCGGCTCGGCCACCGAGCACGGCACCCCGGCCTCGACCGGCCGGAACACCATCGCCGACGGCGTCGTCGAGAAGGTCGCCGGCATCGCCGCCCGCGAGATCCCCGGCGTGCACGACCTGGGCGGAGGAGCGGCCCGCGCCATCGGCGCCATCCGCAACGCCATCAACGCGCAGGACCGCGGCCAGGGCATCTCGGTCGAGGTCGGCGAGAAGCAGGTCGCCGCTGACATCACGGTCGTCGCCGAGTACCCCGTCGCGCTGCAGCAGCTCGCCGACAGCATCCGCTCCTCCGTCTCCGAGGCCATCACCTCGGTCGTCGGCATGGAGGTCGCCGAGGTCAACGTGACCGTCTCCGACGTCTACATCCCCTCGGACGACAAGGACGAGGACACCGAGAGCCGCGTTCAGTGACCCCCTCCCGCACCGGACTGGTCCTCGGCGCCGTGTCGGTGTCGATCGGCCGCTGAGTGGCGAGAGTCATGGTCGCCCGCACCTCCGGACGCGTGCCGATGCCGCCGGCATCGCGGAGGCGGTCGACGCCGAGCTCGCGAGGTACGACCACAGCCCGCCCCGCGCGCCCGCGTGCGCCTGACCGAGATGCTGACGCGGCGGAGCGTCGACGCCGCCGTCCGCCGCTGGGACGCGCTCCTCGGCGAGGAGACCCCGGTCGTCGTCCAGATCGTCGCCGGACTGCGCACCAGGACGACCGGCGCCGCACGCGTCCAGTAGCGCCCGTCCCTCCCGTTCGGGAGGGGCGGAGAACACCCGCCCCGCGGGCCAGAACTTCGAGGAGTACCCCATGACCGATCCTGTCGCCGTCGACCGCACCCGCACGGTCGACCTGAGCGCCGTCGCCCGCTCGCACCCCGAGGGAGAGCCTCTCGAGCGCCTCCTGGCGACCGCCGCGGCCGAGACCGCCGCCGGAGTGACCGGCGTGCACCACCTCGGCGGCCCTGTCGCCCGCCGCCTCGACCGCGCCTCCCGCGCCGTGCTCGGCACGAGCACCAGCCCCGGAGTCACGGTCTCCCGCGTCGACGGGGTCACCACGGTCGACCTCGACCTCGTGGTGGAGTACCCGCACCGTGTGCTGGATGTGGCGGAGCGGGCCCGCGAGCAGGTGTCCCGCGCTGCCGCGCAGCTCGTCGACGGCGTCGTCGTGGTCGACGTGACCGTCGCAGACGTGCACGGGCCCTTCGATCCGATCGACGTGCCCGCGGAGGAGGGCGAGCCGCTCGTCGACCGGCCCCGCGGTGCGGACTCGACCGCCGCTCCCTCCTCGCACCGATCCGGGCAGGAGTAGTCCGATGAGGACCCGCTCCTCCGGCGGCTCGCGCCGCAAGCCCCGCGCGGCCTGGGCCGCCTTCGCCACCGGCGTGGTCGTCAGCGCCCTGATCGTCGTCGGCGTGCTGCTGCCCGTGCTCGGGCTGATCGGCGCCGCCGATGCGACGACCGTCGGCGCGCTCGACGTGCCCGTCGCCGCGATCACGGTCTCGATCGTGATCAGCTACCTGATCGGCCTCGCGGCCCTCGCCCTCGCCTTCGTGTCGCGGAACGCCGCGCTGGCCTGGGTGGCGGCCGTCGCCGCCGTCGTCGCGACCCTGATCGGCTCGATCTGGCCGCTGGTCGCGACGGCCTTCGCGAGCGTCGACCAGGCGCAGGACATCGTCCCCTTCCTCCAGGACCTGATCGGCCGCGTCACGGGCGGCTGACAGCCCCTCCGCGCGATCCACCCGTCGCGAACGGCCGTGTCGGCTCACGAGGACGGGCCGTCCGTGACGGATCGATCCCGGGTAGAGGTACTCGGTGGTCAGTCCCGCAGCGGCGACCCGACCACGTCGAAGCGGAAGCCGCCGAACTCGCCGCTCAGCAGCGGCCGGGCGGACGCGATCGCGGCCTGCACCTCTGCGAGCTCGAGCGAGGCGCGGTGCGCGTCGGCGCTCGTCCAGAGCTCGACGACGAACACGGTGTCGGGTGCGTCGTCGGCCACGCCCACCTCGTAGGCGAGGCAGCCGATCCGCTCGAGGGCGTCGTTCCGGGAGGTGAGCAGTGCGACGAGCTCGTCGCGTCGTCCGGGCAGGGCACCGAGCGTGCCGACGTTGGCGAAGGTCATGTGGTCAGGGTAGCGACGGCGCCCTCTGCCGTACCGTGACCGGGATGACGACGATCGCCGAGTACCTGGACGCCTACGACGAGCAGCTGCGCACCGATGCCGAGACCCCGAGCGCCGTCGAGGTCGCGCGGCTCGGCCCCCTGCGCCTGGTGACCTTCGCCGGCGGTCGCGGCTTCGTGACCTACCGCGATCTCGGCGGGGCCGATGCGGAGGCGATCCGCGAGCTGGTCGCGGGCGCCCGCGAGCACTACGCGGCCGACCCGGGCATCCGCAAGGTCGAGTGGAAGACGCGCGGACACGACCGGGCGCCGGGCCTGCACGAGGCGCTGCTCGCGCACGGCTTCGAGCCCGACGAGACGGAGTCGATCATGATCGGACCGCTCGAGGCGCTCACCCGCGACGCCCCCGTGCCCGACGGCGTGACCCTCCGCCGCGTGGTCGACGAGCCGGAGGTGCGCGCCTTCAGCGCGATGATCGACGAGGCGTTCGGCGAGGACGTCGACACCGCGATCGCCGACTCGCTCGTCGCCCGGCTCGCCCGAGGCGACGGCATGGAGCTGTGGGTCGCCGAGGTCGACGGGCGCATGGTCGGCGGCGGTCGTCTCGAGCCGGTGCCCGGCACCGGCTTCGCGGGCATCTGGGGCGGGGCGACGCTGGAGGGGTTCCGCGGCCGCGGCGTCTACCGCGCGCTGACGGCGGCGCGGGCCCGGTCGGCGCTCGCCCTCGGCCTCACGCTCGTGCACAGCGACTCGACCGAGTTCTCGCGGCCCATCCTCGAGCGATCAGGGCTCGTGAAGGTCTCGACGACGACCCCGTACCTCTGGCGGACCGACGGTTCGTAGGGGACCCGGTCCCCGCGCCGCTCGACCGGCGGAGCGGTCGCGCGACTCAGCTCGGCGACGAGATCTCGAGCGCGATGTTGTCGGGGTCGCGGAACTCGAGGATGCTCTGCCCGCCGGTCTCCTTGATCGGCTCGTGCGCGATGCCGAGCTCGTCGAGGGTCGCGGCGGCGGCCTCGAGCGCCTCGGGTCCGCTGACCGCGAAGCTGAGGTGGTCGAGGCCGACCCGGTCCTCGTCGAAGGTGTCCTGTGCGTCCGCGACGGGGCGCAGGCCCAGCAGTCCGCCCGGGAAGGAGTAGATGACTCCACCGAAGAGGAACGCGAGCTGCTCCTTCTGCTCCGCCGGTGCGTCGGCGGGCGGCGCCTCGAAGGCGACGTCGAACCCGAACACGGAGTCGTAGAACGCGCGCGACACGGCGATGTCGCGGACGGTCAGGCGGATGTGGGCGTAGTCGACTGCGGGGATCGGCACGGGGTTCCTCTCGGGAGGACGGGCCGAGGCGCCCGTCCGAGGAGCTTCGGAGCCGACGGCCCGGTCGGATGGCCGCGCACGCCTGCTGGTCGAGCAGCCGCGCAGCGGCGCATCGAGACCCCGGTGCCGTCCCGCGTCAGTCCAGCTCGGTCGGGCGCGTCGGCTCGGCGAGCAGCGCCCGCGCCGCCATGCCGATCACCGCGCTGTAGGTGGGGTACGCGAACCGGACGTTCGCGAGGGTCGCGACGTCGACTCCGGCCGCCATCGCCGTCGTCACCGACTGCACGACCTCGATCGCGTTCTCGCCGACGGCGTGAGCCCCGAGCAGGAGCTCGCGGCGGCGGTCGGCGATCAGCGTCAGGAACCCGCTCTCGCGGTCGTCGATCACCGCTCGATCCATGCTCGAGAACGGCACCGACGCGATCACGCACTGCGGATCCCGCTCCCGCGACTGCTCCTGGGTGAAGCCGACGCCCGCGTAGTCGGGGTCGGTGAACCCGCCGGCCGGCAGCAGGTGCTGGGGGCTGCGGCGGTTGGCACCGAGGACCGCGTTCTCGGCCGCCGCCTCCGCCTCGAACTGCGCGGCCTGCACCAGCATGTCGCGGCCGTTCGCGTCGCCGACGGCGAACACGTGCGGCACGACCGTGCGGAAGTACTGGTCGGCGGGGATCGCCGAGCGGACGACCTCGATGCCCGCGTTCTCGAGCCCGAGATCCTCGACGTCGGCGGGCCAGCCGGTCGCCATGATCACCGCGTCGACGCGCTCGGTGAACGACTCGCCACCGTCGCGCCAGCGGATGTCGATGGCGCCGTCGTCGGCCCGGTCGAGGCGCTCGACCGTCTCGATCCCGGTGCGCACCCGCACGCCCTGCCGCTCGAAGGCCGCGGCCACGTACTCCGAGATGCTCGCGTCGGAGGTGGTGAGGATGCGCGGAGCGAGATCGAGCAGGGTCACCTCCGACCCGAAGGCGTTGAAGACCGTGACGAGCTGCGCGCCCGTGTTGCCGCCTCCGATGACCGCGACGCGGCGGGGGAGCGACGGCAGCGACAGCACGTCCTCGGGCACGGTCGCCAGCTCGGCACCCGGGATCGGGAGGCGGCGCGAGTGGCCGCCGACGCAGATCAGGATCGAGCGGGCGCTGATCCGGCGTCCGCTGTCGAGCACGAGCGTGCTCTCGCTCTCGAAGCGCGCGCGGCCCTCGTGGATCAGCTCGACTCCGGCGTCGGCGAACCGCTCTGCCTCGCGCTTGATCGAGCGCACCTTGTCGACGCGCTCGTGCACGTGCTGCACGGTGGCCGCCCAGTCGATGGAGGGGGTGCCGACGTCGACGCCGTAGTCGGAGGCGGTCCGCGCCTCGCGGATGATCCGCGCGGTCTTCGCGAGCACGCGGGTGGGCACGCAGCCGGTGTTGACGCAGGTGCCGCCCACGCGGGCCGCCTCGAGCACGACGACGCGTGCTCCGAGCTCGGCGGCGCGGAGGGCCGCGGCGGTGCCGGCGGGCCCGGCTCCGATCACGGCGACGTCGTAGTCCCGGCTCCCTGCATCCTGCTTGCTGCTGGCGTCGTTCTGAGTGCTGGCGGGCACGGCGGCCTCCCGGTCGAGTTGATGTCCTCGCATCCTGGCGCCCGCGCCCTGACATCCCCTGAGCGTGCTCGAAGGAGGGGCCGGCGGCGCAGCCTCGAACGGCCCGGCCCGGGGGATTCGCATCCACGGCTGGGACACTGCACCGCGACGTCGGATCCTCCTGCGCGCGGAACGGCCGGCGGGCCGGAGACGAGGCTCTCATGGGAGTGCTGTACTACCCCGGAGGCGTCGAGGCCCCGTTCGAGGACCGCGTCCTCGCCCATCTCGAGATCGTCATCACCGCGAAGCTGCGGCGCGACGAGTCGTTCGCCTTCTCGTGGTCGCAGAACCAGGAGCTGGGCGGCGGCCGGATGAAGATCTGGCTGCACCCGTCGGTGCCGATCTCGTACCGGTTCCACGGAGGCAGGCAGCCCTCGATCAACCGCGACTGGGTCGAGGCGATGATGATCGCGGCCAGCTCGCCGGTCGGCCTGCAGCTCGTCCCCGAGCCCGGTGGCCCGCGAGCGGTCTGAGCGGCGTCAGTCCCCGGGTGCGGGCTCCGGCAGCACGCGGAGGCCGGTGGGGGACAGGGCCGCGCGCAGCAGGAGGTCGATCCACGCGCGGTTGAGCGGCTCGGTCGAGTCGGAGTCGTAGCTGAAGTACAGCGACGAGCTCTTCGAGACCCAGATGCAGCCGTGGCGGCCGGGGCGCTCGATCGCGGCGTCCTCGCCGACGTCGGGCTCGTCGTCCCAGTGGAACGAGAAGCTCTCATTGCGCCGGAGCTTCGAGATGATGACGGCCTCGGCGTGTCGGAGTGCTCGGTCGTCGATCTCGATCGCCGGCGCTATCCCGTAGATGAGCTGGCCCATGAGTGATCCCTCTCGCCGGTGTCCCCCGATCATGTCACGCGATCGCCCGCGGCGAGCCCGAACACCGGAGGCGGCCCCATCCGTCCCGGTCACGCGTGTTCGTTATGCTCCGCGGATGTCGTCGCCGCAGGAGCACCTGGCCGGGAGTCCGGCCGAGACCACCCTCGTCGCCCGGATCCGCGCCGGCTCGAGTCAGCTGGGCCCGAGCGAGCGGCGCGTCGCCTCCGTCGTGCTGAGCCGCCCGCAGGAGGTGGTCGACTGGTCCACCTCCGAGCTCGCGTCGGCCGCGCAGACCTCGGCGGCGACGGTGATCCGCGCGTGCCAGAAGCTGGGCTTCCGGGGCTTCCAGCACCTGCGGCTCGAGCTCGCCCGCTCGACTCCTGCCGCGCCGACCGAGGGGCGCGACGAGGTCGGCGCGCTGTTCGACGCGGCGGTGACGGCGCTGCGGGTCGCGCAGGAGACCATCGATCCGGAGGCGGTCGACCGCGCTGTCGCGCTCCTCGCCGACGCCCGCCGGCTCGTGCTCGTCGGCAACGGCTTCTCTGGCCCTCCCCTGCAGGACGCGGCGATGCGGTTGAGTACGCTCGGGCGCTCGGTGGAGGCACCGGCCGATGTCCTGGCGCAGCAGTTCGCCGCGCACGCCCTCGGGCCCGGCGACGTCTGCCTCGCGGTCAGCTACTCCGGAGCGAACGCGCACACCCTGGCCGCCTGCCGTGCCGCCGCCGATCGCGGAGCCGACGTCGTCGCGGTGACCAGCTTCTCGCGCTCGCCGATCGTGCGCCTGTGCACGGTCGCGCTCGTCGCGGCGCCCGCGGGGAGCAGCGAGGGCGTCGATCCGTTCCTCAGCCGCCTCAACCAGTCAGTGGTCCTGCACATCCTGCACGCGCTCCTCGCCCGGCGGGTCGGGTCGGCGGGCGCCGAGATGCAGCAGGTGGTCGCGGGCGCCCTCGCCGACGAGCTCTGAGCGTTCGCGCCGCGTCCGCATCCGCGTCACCCGGCGTTCATCCTCGACGCTCACGCTGAATCCGTAACAGTGTTCCGCGGCCTGCGGAACGGCAGGAACGGAGGACGTCGTGACGCACATCGAGATCGAGGGAGTCCTCAACGCCCGGGTCTTCGGCGACGAGACGCCCTGGCTCCTCCGGACGGCGGCCCTGGACGCCATCACCCCCGCGGGCATCGCGACCCTCCGAGGCCTCGGCGTGACCTCCGTCGTCGACCTGCGCGAGGACGTCGAGCGCCCGGACGGACTCGGGCCGATCGCCGTCCGCTCCATCCCTCTCTACGGCACCCCGGAGGGTCCGCCGCGGCACGGCTCGCTCGACGAGGTCTACGCCCGGCTCCTGCGCGAGCGGGGGGCGTCCGTCGCCGAGGCGGTCGCCGCCATCGCCGACGCCGACGGTGCGGTCCTCGTCCACTGCAGCGCGGGCAAGGACCGCACCGGCATCGTCGTCGCCCTCGCGCTGCTCGCGGCCGGAGCGACGGTCGACGACGTGATCGCCGACTACGCGCTCTCGGGCGCCCTGATCGAGCACGCGCGGCGCCCCCTCGTCGAGGCGCTGCTCGCCGAGCTCGCCCTCGATGCCGACGCGGCGGCGGCGACCCGCTCCCTCCACCTCGAGAGCCCCGCCTCGGCGCTGCGCTCGGCCCTCGCGATCCTCGACGAGTGGGGCGGACCGCACGCCTACCTCCTGCGCCACGGCGTCACAGTGGAGCAGCTCACTGCCCTGGCCGAGCGCGGAGCCGCCTGGTGAGCGCCGAGACCGGGCACCTGACCCTCCTGCACCTCAGCGACGTGCACGCGACCGACGGCGAGCTGCTCTACGGCGCGGTCGACGGTCTCGAGCGCCTCGAGCGCGTCGGCGCCTACGTGGTCGACGCCGGCATCACTCCCGAGGCGATCGTCATCACCGGCGACCTGATCCAGCGCGGCCACTCCTCCGCGTACCCCGCGCTCGGACGAGCGCTCGACCGGCTGCAGGAGCGGGTCGGCGCACCGGTGCTGACCGCCCTCGGCAACCACGACGACCAGGAGGCGGCGCGCCTGCTCCCGGGGCACGCCGACGGACACGACAGGGTCGTCGAGATCGGCGGACTCGGGATCGTGCTCCTCGACTCGCACGACGGGGCGCTCGGCTCCGAGCGGCTGGCCTGGCTCGCCGAGCAGCTCGCCGCTCCGCGCCCCCTCGGCACCGTCGTCGCCCTGCACCACCCGCCGCTGGCCTCGCCGCTGCCGACCCTCGCCCGGCAGGGGCTGCGCGATGCGGAGGCTCTCCTCGACACCCTCGCCGGGACCGACGTCCGCGTCCTCCTCGCCGGGCACTTCCACCACCCGCTCGCCGCGGTGGTGCGCTCGATCCCCGTCTCGGTCGGTCCCTCCCTCGCCTACCACCAGGTGATGAACGCGGGGCCGGACCGCGTGAGCGGCCACGACTCCGCGATGTTCTCGCTCCTGCAGCTCGGCGCCGACTCCGTGACCGGGTCGACGGTGAGCCTGCGCACGCCGGAACCCCTGTTCACCTCGCTCGCGCACCGCGACGCCGTCTCGGCCTGACCGTCGGTCGCGACTTCCCGGACCCCACCCGCCAGAACCGAAGGACCCCCATGCCCCGCCTCCTCCGCACGGCCGCCGTCTCGGCGTTCGCCCTCTCCACCGTCCTGCTCGCCGGCTGCAGCGGCACCGCCTCCCCCGCCCCCGCGGGCGAGAGCGCCGACGCCCTCGAGCCGGCGACGATCACCCTCTACACCTCCGAGCCGCAGGAGAAGGCCGACGCCCTCGTCGCGGCCTTCGCCGAGGTGCACCCCGAGGTCACCGTCGAGGTCTTCCGCGCCGGCACCGGCGACCTGACCGCGCGCATCGAGTCCGAGCGCACGGCCGGCGCGGTGCAGGCCGACGTCCTCCTCGCCGCCGACGCGGGCACCTTCGAGGACTACGCCGCCGAGGACCTGCTGCTGCAGTACAGCCCGGCCGACGTGGACTCCCTGAACCCCGACGTGGTCGACCCCGAGGGCTACTACACCGGCACCCGGATCATCCCGACCGTGATCGCCTACAACACCTCGCTGGTCGAGGAGGCCGACGCTCCCACGTCGTGGCGGGAGCTGACCGACTCCGCCTGGGCCGACAAGCTCGTGATGCCCAACCCCGACGTCTCCGGAGCCGCCGCCTACAACGCCGCCGTCTGGCTCGACGAGCCCGCGCTGGGTGAGGAGTGGCTCACCGCTCTCGCGGCGAACCGCCCCGTGATCGCCGACAGCAACGGGCCGGTCTCGCAGGCGGTCGCCTCCGGAACGCAGCCCGTCGGGATCGTCGTCGACTACCTCGTGCGCGAGCTCGCCGCGCAGGGCTCGCCCATCGCCGTCTCGTACCCCACCGAGGGTGTGCCCTACGTCTCGCAGCCCGCGGGGATCTTCGCCGACACCGACGAGCAGGCGGCTTCGGAGGCGTTCGTCGACTTCCTCGTGAGCAGCGAGGGCCAGACCCTCGCGGTCGAGCAGTCCTACCTGCCCGTCCGCTCCGACGTCGGCACCCCCGAGGGCGCCCCGTCGATGGACGACATCACGGTCCTCTCGCCCGATCTCGAGACGATCCGCGAGAGCCAGGACGCCGCGGTCGCGACCTTCTCGGAGCTCTTCCAGTAATGAGCTCGACCCTCGCCCGTCCCCTGTCGACCCCGGCCGCTCCGGCCGGTGGTCGGCGGGGGACGCCGCGCGTCGGTGGTCTCGCCGCGGTCCGCATCGCGCTGTGGGCGGTGTGCGCGGCGCTGATCCTCGTGCCGCTCGCGACCGTCCTCGTGCTCGCCGCCGGCGGGAACCACCTCGGGACGCTGCTCGAGGGCGACGTCGTGGAGGCGGGGGTCAACAGCCTCGTCTCCTCCGCCGCCTCCGCTGTGCTCGCGGTGGCCGTGGGCACCCTGTTCGCCGTGCTGCTCGACCGCACCGACCTGCCCGGCCGCCGCGTTCTGCGGCTGGTCGCGCTCAGCCCGCTGCTCGTCCCTCCGTTCGTCGGCGCGATCGCCTGGCTCGGCATCGCCGGCCCCACCAGCGCCCTCAACCTGTGGTGGCGCGGGCTCACCGGAGGACCGCTGTGGAGCATCTACGGCGGCGACGGAGTCGTCTTCCTCCTCACCGTGCACAGCTACCCGATCGCGATGCTCATCGTCTCGGCCGCCCTGCGGCGCATCCCCGGCGATCTCGAGCTCGCGGCGCGGATCGGCGGCGCCTCGGCCCTGCGCGCGGTCGCTACGATCACGCTGCCGCTGCTGCGGCCCGCGATCGCGTCGGCGCTCCTCCTGATCGCCGTCTCGAACCTCGCCGACTTCGGGATCCCCTCGATCATCGGGCTGCCCGAGCGCTACGTCACGCTCTCGACCCTCGTCTACCGCTACATCCAGTCGGGCACGGTCGAGAACCCGCTCGAGGTCGTCGCGACGATCGGCGCCGTGCTGCTCGTGATCGCGGTCGCCGCACTGGTGGTCGACGCGGTGCTGACCCGGCGCCGGGTCGAGCTCGACTCCTCCGCCGCGGCACCGCAGCAGCTGCGCCTCGGCCGCGCCCGCCCCGCCACCGCGGCCGTGACCTGGACGGTGGTCCTCGCCCTCACCCTCCTGCCCCTCCTGGCGCTGCTCTCGCAGGCACTCCTCCCCGCGCCCGGCGTGCCGCTCACGCTCGAGAACCTCACCCTCGACAACCTCACCCGCGCGGTGACCGCGAAGAACACCGCGACCGGAGCCGTCACGTCGGTGCTGCTCGCAGTGGGGGCCGGTCTGATCTGCGGGGCCATCGGCCTCGCCGTCGGCACCCTCACGACCCGCACCCGGGCGCGCGACAACGCGGCTCTGCGCGCGGTCGCCCTCCTCCCGCAGGCGATCCCCGGCCTGGTGATCGCCGTCGCCTGGCTCGTGCTCGCGCCGCGGATCGGGCTGTTCAACACTCCCTGGCTCATCCTCTGCGCCTACATCACCTCGTTCGTCGCCCTGGTGGTGCAGTCGGTCGCCGCGCCGCTGTCGGCGACTCCCCTCACGGCCGAGGAGGCGGCCAGGATCTCGGGCGCCGGCCGCCTCCGCGCGCTCGTCGACATCTCGTGCCGGATGGCCGTCCCGGCCGCCGTCGCGGGAGCGGTCCTCGTCGCGCTGACCGCTGTCCGCGAGCTGACGCTCTCGGTGCTGCTGCTCTCGCCGGGGGCGCAGACGCTCGGAGTCGCGATCTTCAACCTGCAGCAGGCCGGCTCCTACAACACCGCCTCCGCACTCTCCCTCCTCGTCACCGTCGTCGGGCTGGCGGGTCTCGGACTCGCCGCCCGCGCACCCCGCTGAAAGGTCACCGTGGCCTCCGTCTCGCTCGACTCCCTCTCCCTGCGCTATCCCTCGGGCGCGGTCGGTCTCGCCGACGTCGATCTGCAGATCGCCGACGGCGAGTTCGTCGCGCTCGTCGGCCCGTCCGGCTCGGGCAAGACGACGCTGCTGCGCGCGGTCGCGGGCTTCCTCGCACCGAGCTCGGGCACGGTGCGCATCGACGACACCGTGGTCTCGGGCGGCGGCGCGTTCGTGCAGCCGGAGGCGCGCGGGCTCGGCATGGTCTTCCAGCAGCACGCCGTCTGGCCGCACTGGTCGGTGGGTCGCAACGTCGACTACCCGCTGCGCCGCGGAGGGGTCGCGCGAGCCGAGCGCGAGCGTCGCGTCGCCGAGATGCTCGAGCTCGTCGGTCTCGACGGCTCCGCGCGCCGCGACCCCGCGACCCTGTCAGGCGGTCAGCGCCAGCGCGTCGCGATCGCCCGCGCCCTGATCGCCCACCCGCGCGTGCTGCTCCTCGACGAGGCGCTCTCGGCGCTCGACGAGCCGCTGCGCGATCGGCTGCGGATCGAGCTGCAGTCGCTGACCCGGCGGATGGGCCTCACCGTGCTCCATGTGACCCACGACCGCGACGAGGCGCTCGCGCTCGCCGATCGCGTCGTGGTGCTCGACGGTGGGCGGATCCAGCAGGCCGCATCGCCGGCCGAGATCCTCGAGCGTCCCGCCTCGGCCCTCGTGGCGAGTTTCCTCTCGGACGCCACGACCGTCCGGGGGAGGGTCGGCGCCGACGGCTTCGTCTCGGAGGGGCACCCGCTGCGCCTCGAGCGGTCGCGGATCGAGGGCGACGCGGTCGGCGACTGCGAGCTCGCGATCCTGCCGGACGACGTGACCCTCCGCCCCGGCGCGGACGCCACCGTGGTCTCCTCCCTCTTCGGCCGCGCGGGCAACGACGTCGTCCTCGACTGGTCGGGACTGACCGTGCGCTGCCACAGCCGCGAGCGCCCCGAGGTGGGTGCCCGCGTCGGAGTCGCCGTGGGCCGGGCGCTCGCGTTCCCCGCCGCGGCGTGAGGGCGGTGGGGCGACCCGCTTACGGCGCCGATCCTCCGACGAACTGGAAACCGCCCTCGAGCGAGCCGTCAGGGCGGAGCGCGACGCGGGTGTAGGCGGGGGACTCCCCGCCCGACCCGGTGCCGACGACCTCGAGCGAGCCTCCGTCGAAGAACGCGCGGAGCCCGGTGCACCCGGCCGAGAACGTGCCGTCGGCGCGACCGAGGGCGAGGCAGATCGTCGTCCCGTTCGGAGCGGCGAGGAGGAGCCGATCGCCCTCGGGGGTGAGGAACTGCGTGCTGTAGACCTCGGCTCCGGCCGTGATGAGCGACAGGCCCGTCGGCAGATCGGTGGTCGCCTCCCACCCGGCGACGAGCTCCTCGAAGCGGTCGGCGGGCCGCGCGGTCGGCGAGGGGCTGCCGGTGGGCGCGGTGACCGCTCGGTCGTCGAGCGCGAAGGAGGAGGCGACCGCGCCGAGCACGAGCCCGCCGAGCAGCGCACCCGCGGCGATCAGGGCGATGCGGGCGGTGGTGCGCCTCGCCGGCTCCGCCGGGGTCGGCACCGCGGGGAGGGGCGTCGAGCGCTCGCGGGTCGGGGCGCCGTCCGTCGCCTCCGCGTCCGCACCGCTCGCGCCGTCCGCACCCGCACCGTCCGCCGCGGCCCGGAGGCGCCGCACCGCCTCCCTGCGTCGGGTCTCGCTCCCGGCGTCGCCGCTCGGCCGCGCATAGAGTGCGCGTTCGAGATCCCTGCGCTCGTCGTCCTCGGCCTGCACGTCGTCAGTATGGCGGAGGCGCCCCGGGCACCCCTCGGCGAGGAGCCGGGGTCACGCCTCCATGACGCCGACCGCCGGCACGCCGTCGACCCGCTCGTAGCGCAGCTGCACGACGCCCCGCGGCGAGGTGACGGCCGGCTCGATCAGGCGGAGGCTCGTCGGCACCGAGCCTCCCGCGAACACCCTCTTGCCCTCGCCGAGCAGGATCGGGTGCACCCACAGCGTGAGGCGGTCGACGAGCCGCTCGGCCAGCAGTGACTGCACCAGATCGAGGCTCCCGATCACGTGCACCTCCTCGTGCCGCTCGCGCAGCTCGTGGATCGACGCCGCGAGGTCGGGCCCCAGCTGCGCGGAGCCGGCCCAGTCGAGGGGGACGGTCCCGCGCGAGGCGACGTACTTCGGGATCCGCTCGAACAGCTCGGCGATCGGGCCCGACTGGTGGGGCCAGTAGGCCGAGAAGAGGTCGAAGGTGCGCCGGCCGAGGAGCAGGGCGTCCATCCCGGCCATCCCGCTCAGCACCTGCTCGCCGACCGTCCCGTCGACGAGCGGGGCCTGCCAGCCGCCGAACGCGAATCCGCCCCCGGGATCCTCATCCGGACCGCCCGGCGCCTGCGCGACGCCGTCGAGCGTCTGGAAGAGATCGACCTGGATGCGTCCCATCACGCGTTCCTCCCCGGCCGTCGATCGAGACGACGGCCGCCCTCCGACGGTGGCACGGGGGAGGAGCGAGCACCAGGGCGGGCACTGTGCTCGCTCACAGTCGACCGCACAGAAATTGACGCAGGCGGAGTCTGTTCCGAGTCTTGACGGCCGCTGAAGGCCTGCACAGACTGGGAGCGCACACAGTTCAAAGGAGAACTCGCCCCGAACACTTGGATCGCGCCGCTCGCCGGCCCCGGTCACGTGAGCGCCCCACGGCCTCACCCCCTCGCCTCACGGACCCGCCTCCGCCGCACTCCCGTGCGCCGCGGCGCGGGCGGACTCCGCTCGGCGGAAGCACCACGAAAGGACACCCATGTCTGCACGCACACGGAGGATCGGCGCTCTCGCGGCCGTCGCCGCCGTCTCGACCCTCCTCGGCTCGCTCGCCGGCGCCGCCCCCGCAGGAGCCTCCGAAGCGGCCCCCGCCGCCGGACCCGTCGACGCCGGGATCTTCGTCGACCGGGTCGAGGGCCTCTCGCCCGACTTCATCAAGGGCGTCGACGTCTCGAGCGTCCTCTCGCTCGAAGAGAGCGGAGTCGTCTTCCGCGACGAGTCGGGCCAGGTCGCCGACATCTTCGACGTCCTCGCCGACGAGGGCGTCACCGCCGTCAGGGTGCGGGTCTGGAACGACCCGTACGACGCCGAGGGCAACGGCTACGGAGGCGGAGACGTCGACGTCGATCGCGCCGTCGAGATCGGCGAGCGCGCCACGGCCGCCGGCCTCGGGCTCCTCGTCGACTTCCACTACTCCGACTTCTGGGCCGACCCCGGCCGTCAGCTCTCGCCCAAGGCGTGGGTCGGGCTGAGCGACGCCGACCGCACCACCGCCCTGCACGACTACACCGCCGAGTCGCTGCATCGCTTCGAGGACGCCGGAGTCGACGTCGACATGGTGCAGATCGGCAACGAGACCAACAACGGCATGGCCGGCTACACGCGGGCCGCGACCGACATGGACGCGACGCTCGCCGGGCTCTTCTCGGCCGGCAGCAGCGCGGTGCGCGAGGTGCTGCCCGACGCGCTGGTGGCCGTGCACTTCACCAACCCCGAGACTCCCGGCCGCTACGCCGCGATCGCCGCGGGCCTGGACTCGTTCGGCGTCGACTACGACGTCTTCGCGAGCTCCTACTACCCCTACTGGCACGGCACGGTCGACAACCTCACCGGCGCGCTGACCCAGATCGCCGACACCTACGGCAAGAAGGTCATGGTCGCCGAGACCTCGTGGGCGCACACCCTCGACGACGGCGACGGCTACCCGAACGTGATCGACGCGACCACCGCGACCGACGAGTACCCGATCAGCGTCCAGGGCCAGGCCACGGCGCTCCGCGACGTGATCGCCGCGGTGCACGCGGTCGGCGACGCCGGCATCGGCGTCTTCTACTGGGAGCCGGCCTGGCTCCCCGTGGGTCCCGCGAGCGAGGTCGACCAGAACCGCGTGCTCTGGGAGCGCGACGGCTCCGGCTGGGCCAGCAGCTTCGCCGGCCCCTACGACCCGGTGCACGTGGGCGAGGCCTATGGAGGCTCGGCGTGGGACAACCAGGCGCTCTTCGCCGCCGACGGCGCACCGCTCGAGTCGCTGAGCACCTTCCGCTACGTCGACACCGGTGCCGTCGCCCCGCGCGCGGTCACCGGCATCGACGCGGTCGAGCTCGCCGTGGTCGACGGCGAACCGGTGGAGCTGCCCGCGACCGTCGCGGTGAACTTCAACGACGGCTCCGTCGAGAACCGCCCGGTCACCTGGAGCGGCGCCGTCTCGTGGATCCGCGGTCCGGGCGAGTACACGATCCCCGGTCGCACCGACTCCGGGCTCGACGTCGAGGCCACGGTGACCGTCACGGCGCCGAACCTCGTCGCGAACCCCGGCTTCGAGAGCGAGGACCTGTCGGCGTGGACCCTCACGGGGCCGGCCGCGCGCACCGAGACGGGCGACGCCTCCGAGGGCGACTTCGCGGTCACCTTCTGGGGTGCCGACGCCTACTCGACCTCGGTCGGCCAGACGATCACCGGAGTCGCGCCCGGCGCCTACACGCTGCAGGCGACGACGCAGGGCACGAACAGCCCCGCCTCCGACGCTCGCACTCTGAGCGCCACCACCTCGGCGGGCACGACCAGCGCTCCGCTCGAGATGACCACCTGGAGCTCCTTCTCGACGACGAGCGTTCCGGTCGTGGTCGGCGAGGACGGTGTCGTCGAGATCGCCGCCGAGTTCGCGATGTCCGGTGGCGCCTGGGGCGTCCTCGACGACGTCCGGCTCGTCGCCGACACGGCGGAGTCGACGGCCGACACGACCCGGCTCGAGGCGACGCTCGCCGAGGCCGACGCGGTCGACCGCGCCGCGTCGACTCCGGAGTCGCTCGACCGCCTCGACGAGAGCCGCGCGATCGCCGCGGTGGTGCTCGCCGGGTCGGCCGCCTCGCAGGAGGAGGTGGACGCCGCCGAGCGCGGACTCCGCGAGTCGATCGCCGCGCTCGAGAACGCCCTGCGCGTCTCGCTCTCGGCGACGGTGAGCTGCGTGGCCGGCAAGGCCGTCGTCGCGGTGAAGGCCGTGAACGGCGGGTCGGAGCGGGTCGCGCTCTCGGTCCGCACGCCCTACGGCAGCGCGGCCCTGCCGGCGCTCGCCGCCGGGTCGTCGGCGTCGATGAAGGTCCCGACGCCGCTGTCCGCAGTGCCGGCCGTCTCGCTCACGGTCACCGCCCGCGGAAGCGCCGCGACGGCCACCCTCCCGGTGGCCACCCCCGCGACCAGCTGCCGCTAGCGGCCCTCGCGAGGGAACCCGTTCTCACCGGGACACCGCCCCGGAGGCGGCATCTCGGCGAGAACGGGTTCCCTCGGCGGGTGGGGGCGCGTGGCGAGGCGGGCCGGCTCAGGCCGAGTGCGTCGTCACCAGCAGGTAGCGCGCCGCCCCCGCGGCATCCGCGGGCACCGACCAGCGGTGCGGGCGCTCCGTGTCGATCGTGACCGACTCGCCCGCGCTCACCGAGCGGTGCGGCCCGTCGGCGTAGCTCAGCACGGCGGTCCCCTCGATCACGAAGACGAACTCCTCGCCCGGGTGCGCGAAGTCGACGTCGTCCGACTCGCCGGGCCGCGTCGTGAAGAGGTAGGCCTCGGTCGTCCGGCCCGGTCCGCCGACGACCAGCCGCGCGCGCGGGGCGTTCGGTGCGTCGCTGGCGCGCAGGTGCTCCTCCGGTGTCGTGTCGTCGGAGGAGGCGACCGCCGGCACCAGCTCGGCGGGCGGCACCTCGAGAGCGGCGGCCAGTGCGTACAGGGTCGACAGGCTCGGCAGCAGCTTGCCGTTCTCGAGCTTCGACAGGAACGGCTGCGAGACCCCGGCCGACGCGGCGAGCACGCGCATCGAGAGGCCGCGTGCCTGCCGCAGGGCGTGCACGAGCGCGCCGATGTCGGCGGCGAGCGCGGGCGGCTGCTCCGTCTCCTCCGTCATCGCGCCTCCTCCGCCGCTTGCGAGTGCTGATTCCCTGTGGTTATCATCCCAGAGTTGATAACTCGAGGTTATCAGCCCTCCGATCGGGAGCGACCGATCGCTCAGCGAAGCGAAGGGCACCACCGTGACCAAGCAGATCTTCCTCGGCGCGTTCGAGGAGTTCACGCCCAACTTCATCAGCAACGCGTGGCACCACCCCCGCGGCGACACGAGCGGCTTCGCGACGCTCGAGTACTGGCAGGACCTCTCGCGGAAGCTCGAGGACGCGGGCTTCGACTTCCTCTTCCTCGCCGAGGCCCTCGGCTACCCGATGAGCGGCGACGACGTCCCCGAGGTCGTCATCCGCGAGGCCGTCCAGGTGCCCGTGCACGACCCGATGGCGCTCGTCAGCGGGCTCGCCGCCACCGTCGACCGCCTCGGCTTCGTCGTCACCGCCTCGACGACCGCGCAGCAGCCCTACCTCAACGCCCGCACCTTCACGACGCTCGACCACCTGACGAAGGGCCGCATCGCCTGGAACATCGTCACCTCCGACAACCAGGTCGCGCTGACCAAGCTGCTCGGGCACGACGGAGTCACCCCGCACGACGAGCGCTACCGCCGCGCCGCCGAGTTCGTCGAGCTGTGCCTGACCCTCTGGGAGGGCGCGTGGGAGGACGACGCCGTCGTCTACGACAAGGCGACCCGCACGTTCGCCGATCCGGCGAAGGTGCACCGCATCACCCACCGCGGCGAGTACTTCTCCTACGACGGCTACTTCCCGGCCGTCCCCTCGGTGCAGCGCACGCCGCTGCTGCTGCAGGCGGGCGCCTCCTCGGCCGGCCGCGCCTTCGCCGGCCGCTACGCCGAGTGCGTCTTCATCCAGGACCGCGATCTCGACACGGCGGCGGCCACCGTCGCCGATCTGCGCGCGCGGGCGGAGGCGAACGGCCGCGACCCCCGCGACATCACGGTGATCCCCTCCGTCGCGATCATCGTCGGCGAGACCGAGGAGGAGGCGCACCGACTGCGCGCGGAGCTCGACGCGACTCCGAGCCGCGAGGCCGCCGCCGCACTCTTCATGGGCTGGAGCGGCGTCGACCTGATGTCGTTCCCGCTCGACGCGACCCTCGCCGAGGTCACGACCGAGGTGGGCCAGACGATGCTCGCCATGTTCCAGCGACCGGAGGGGAGCCCGACCGTCGCCGAGATCCTCGACGTGATCACCTCCTCGATCGGAGGCATGCGCGTGACCGGCACCGCGGAGTCGGTCGCCGACCGGCTCCAGGAGATCGTCGACCGCACCGACGTCGACGGCTTCCTGATCGAGTACACCTACGGCGGCTACGAGACCTATCGCGACTTCGTCGAGCAGGTGATGCCGCTGCTCCGCGAGCGCGGGATGCTGCCGGCCGAGCCGCGCACGGGGACGATGCGCGAGCGCATCCTCGGCCACGACGTGCCGACGCTGCCCGCGACGCACCCCGGCTCGGCGCACCGCGTCGGCACCCCGCGCTGACCCCCGGGCCGCAGACGCGACCGAGGGAACCCGTTCTCGCCGAGACACCGCGCTGAAGGCGGTGTCTCGACGCGATCGGGTTCCCTCGGCGCGTGCGGTGAGCCGGAGCGGCTCAGCCGGACGGGTTCTCGACCGGGTCGCCCTCGGGGTCGGTGGCGGTCTCGGGGTCGACGGTCTCGGGATCGACGGGCTCGGGCGTGCTCTTCTCGGTCATCGGATCCTCCTTCTCGGTCGTGTGCGATTCGTGCGGACGCGGGCAACGGTACGGCCCGTCGTGCCTCGCACGCGCCCCGGTTGACGGGATCGCGGATCGGGTGCAAGCGAGCGCAGACCTTCGGCGAGCCGGAGGCGCCGAGACCCGTCGGTGGAGGCGCGTGCCAGTCCCGCGCCGCGACCGCAAGGCCTGGAGGGGCATCCGGCGCGCTCCGTAGTCTGAAACGACCGATCAGAGGAGAACGCACCGCATGATGCGCACCACCGTGACCATCGAGGGCAGGACCTACGGCCTCTCCCAGGGCACCGACATCGCCGCTCTGAAGGAGTCGACGACCGGCGCCGCGCAGTCCGGAGGCGGTCTCGTCGAGTTCGTCGTCGTCGGCAACCGGCAGGTGAGCGTCGTGGTCTCGCCCGGAGTCCCGGTGATCTTCGAAGAGGTCGAGGTGGATGATGACGATCGCGACAACGGTGATCTCCACGAGCCGTGGGACGACATCGAGTACCTCGACTGATCTCGACTTCCCGTGAGCGCCGAGGCGCGTGCGGGTATCAGACGCCTGAGGGGTGCCGCCGGCTCGACCCGGCGCCCCTCGGGCTCATTCTCCGCAGGCCGCCGGCTACTCCGCCCCCTCCGCCAGCTCGCCCTCGACCAGCGCCGACGCGGCGTAGGCGAGGGCCGAGCGCACCTGCTCGGGTGCCACCCGGAGGAACCCGGCGATCGCCTCGACGTCGTGGCCGCCGGTGTGCCGCAGCAGCCAGCACTGCCGCTCGAGCGTCGGCAGGGCGTGAAGGCGGCGGTGGAACCCCGAGCGCAGCAGGTCCTCCTCGCGGAGCGCCGGGACGGCGGGAGTGGTCGGAGCCGTCGCTCCCGACTCCGGTCGGCCGACGCTGAGCCTGCCGATCTCGGTGCGCGCGAGATCGAGCGCGGTCTGCTCGTCGACCACCTTCGGCGATCCGCTCCGGAGGGTCACCGCGGCGCGGCGGAGAGCGTCGCCGGCCGCCGCCTCCGAGAGCGTGAGCCGGTAGGCGTAGGCGAACAGCCCGGGGCCCCGCGCGGCCAGGACCCGGGCGGCCAGGAGCCGCCCGGCCAGCAGCTCGCGCTGCTGCTGCGCCTGGGTCACGCCGACAGCGGCGACGGGCCTCTCGTCGGCGTTCACGGTTCGCCTGCGTTCACGGTCACTCCTCGATCGGTGCGCCGGTCCACAGGCGCGCAGCCGATCGTAGGGCGCGGAGAACGCGCGTTCTACCCTCGATTCGCTCAGACGCCTCTCACGCGTTCCTCGGAGAACCGGTCAGTCGCGCGCCGAGAGGATGCAGAACTCGTTCCCCTCGGGGTCGGCCAGCACCACCCACGACTGGTCGCCCTGCCCGACGTCGATGCGCGTCGCGCCGAGCCCGACCAGCCGCGTCACTTCCGCGTCCTGATCGTCGGGCACGAAGTCGAGGTGGAGGCGGTTCTTCAGTGTCTTCCGCTCGGGCACGTCCAGGAACAGCAGGCTCGGACCGCGCCCCGACGGAGCGAGCAGCTCGATCCCCTCGTCGTCCTCGTCGACCACGTCCCAGCCGAGCGCCTCCTGCCACCAGTGGCCGATCGCGCGGAAGTCGGTGCAGTCGACGATGATCTCTTCGAGTCGGAGTCCCATGCCTCCGACGCTAGACCGCCCGCGCCGTGCCGCGGTAGGCCTTCCCGCCTCGGCGGAGACGGAGGAGCGGTGCCGGTCGAGTGGCCGCGCGGCGGCGCAGCGAGACCCGGCTCCGTGCCGTATCGGCACATCCGCTGGCCGCCGCCGCCGCCGTCCGGCATCCTCGACCCGACCCCGAGGAGGCACCATGTCGACGGCACGTGAGCACTGGGAGGCGCGGTACGCCGACTCCTCCCGCATCTGGTCGGGCAGGCCGAACTCCACCCTCGTCGACCTCGTCGGCGCCCTGCCCCCGGCCCGCGCCCTCGACCTCGGGTCGGGCGAGGGCGGCGACGCCCTGTGGCTCGCCTCCCTGGGCTGGACCGTCACGGGTCTCGACCTCTCCGAGACGGCCCTCGCCCGCGCCCGCGACGCCGCCGGGGAGCGGGGTCTCACCGTCGACTTCCGCCAGGCCGACCTCTCGCGGGAGTGGCAGGTGGAGGGAGTGTTCGACCTGGTCACGGCCTCGTTCCTGCACTCGATGGTCGAGCTGCCGAGGATCGGGATCCTGCGCCGCGCCTCCGAGCTCGTCGCCGTCGGCGGCCACCTCGCGATCGTGTCGCACGCGGCCCCGCCGCCGTGGTCGGGCCACGCGGGCCACCTGGAGCACGAGCTCCCCGCGCCGGGCGAGGAGCTCACCGAGCTCGCACTCGACCCGGCGGAGTGGTCGGAGCTCGTCGTCGAGACGCGCGAGCGGATCGCGGCCGGTCCCGACGGCCACGAGGCGCCCCTCCTCGACGGCGCGATCCTCCTGCAGCGTCGGGCGCGCTGACGCACCTCCCCGTGCGCGTCGGCCTCCCCGCCCGGTCGCCGCGCTGTCCCTTCCAGCGATCCGCGGCCAGAGCCGCCCCCGGTAGCGTGGTCGCCGACCCGATCCGCCTGGAGGCGACCATGCCGCTCGATCCGTACCTCGCCGAGCGGCTGCCGTACCTCGAGGGGCTCGCCTACCCGCTCGATCCCGAGCAGGCCGCCCGTCTCGTCGCGTTCGAGCAGGACCCGGGCCCCTGGTCGCTCCCCGAGGGCGTCGCGGTCTCCGACGCCCGGGTCGACGGACCGCACGGCGCGATCCCGCTGCGCGTCTACGAGCCGGCGGTCGAGCCGGGCCGTGCGCTGCTGTGGGTCCACGGCGGAGGATTCCAGGCCGGCAGCATCGACATGCCCGAGTCGCACGTGGTCGCCGCCGAGCTCGCCGCGCGGGCGGAGTGCCGTGTGGTCAGCGTCGACTACCGGCTCGCCGACGGCGAGGTGACGTTCCCGGTCCCGCTCGACGACGTCCACGCCGCGTGGCTGCACCTGCGCGAGCAGACGCCGTCCGCCACTCCGGTCGCCCTCGGCGGGGCGAGCGCGGGAGCGGCGCTGGCCCTCGCAGCGGCCCTCCGCGTGCGCGACGCCGGTCTGCAGCTCCCCGACCACCTGCTGCTCGCCTACCCGTTCGTGCACTTCCCCAACCCGTCGGTCGACGACGCCGTCGCCCGCGAGCTGATGACGCTGCCCGCGATCCTCCGCTTCCCGCCGGCGAGCATCGAGGCGATGGTGCGCACCTACGTGGGCCGCCTCTCCGACCTGCCGCCGCACGCCCTCCCGGGCGCCGCGCCGCTCGGAGGGCTGCCGCCGACGAGCGTGATGGTCGCCGAGTTCGACGAGCTGCGCGGCTCGGCCGAGCTCCTGCTCCGTCAGCTCGCGGAGGCGGGTGCCGCCGTGACCGGCTACCTCGCGCACGGCATGCCCCACGGCCACCTCAACCGCACGCCCGCGCTCCCCGAGGTCGACCGATCGCTCGCCTTCTTCGCCGCCCAGCTGCGCACGCTCGTCTGAGGCACTGCTGCGCACGCTCGTCCGAGGCACAGCGCAGCCTGCCCTCGCCCGGCGCGGTGAGGTCCCCGAACCCGCCCTCGGCGACTCGGCCAGCACGTGGTGATGAAGGGTCCTGTCTGCACGGTCACCGGTCGTCGGTGCTGGGCTGTGAGTGATGGCCGGAGCCGGTACGCTGCCCACCGCGTGACAGAGGGCCGGATTGACCGCCGACCCGTCGGCGTGTGCTCGCTCCGAGTCGTCTACCGACTCACCGCGCGTCGTCTACTCCTGCAGCTCGACCTCCCAGTTGGTGCGCTGGATCGCCCCGTCGAGGTCGCGCAGCTCGCGGGCGACGGCATCGGCCTGTGCTCGCAGCTCCGTGACGGGCAGCGCCGAGAGGCGGCGCAGCTCGCTCCGCATCTGGCGGTAGCCGCGCTCGCCCGAGGCCGCGTCGGCCGCGCGCACCAGGATGCCGTGCCGGCTGCGCAGCGACTCCCTCCGCGCGAGCGCGGCCGTCAGGACGGCACCGTCGGGGGTGGTCGCGGAGGTGTTGGTGAGGTTGATCGCGGTGACGAGCCGCTCGAGGGCGGAGAGCGCCCGGATGCACTCGGCGAGCAGCTCCGCCGGATCCTCCGCCGGCTCCTCGCCCTCCTGGTACGACGCGTTCGCGACGATCCGGGACTGGAGGGCCTCGATCCGCTTCTGCAGATCGGCCCGCTCGAGCAGTGCTTCGGCGAGTCTCATGCCCCCCAGGCAAGCACAGACGGGCGACATCCGCCTCGGGCTCCGGCGCGCCGCCCGTCTAGGCTGCCGAACGTGCCGCTGCAGAATCACCCCGGAGACGTCGAGTTCCCCGTGCGGGCGCGACTGCGCTACGCCCGCATCGCCGACGCCCGGCGGCGGGCTCCCGGTGGAGCGATCGCGAAGCGGGCACTGATCCTGACGGCGGTCGCAGCGCCGATCGGGCTGGTCGGCTTCGCCGTCGGGCTCTCGTGGGCGGAGGGGAACACGGCTCTCCCGCTCGTCGCCTTCGCCTTCGCACTCGCCGTCGGTCTCGCAGCCGCCGCGATCGTCTTCCAGCTGTGGGACGCTCGTGCGCCCCGCCGCGAGCAGCTCGCCTACCGCGCGGCGGCGGCGACACCGGAGCCGACGCTCCGGCAGCAGCAGCTCCTCGCGCTCGACGCGGTGAGCGACTTCTCGTTCGGCGGCTGGAACTCCTCCCTCGCCTTCCAGCCGACCTGGGCGGAGCTCCCGCCGGACCTCCGCACCCGCTTCGCCGACGGTGCGAAGGGATCGCCGTGGGAGCAGCTCCCGCTGCCGCTCCTGAGCGAGCAGCGCGTGGCGCTCGACCGCGACTTCCGCATCGCCTCGCCGGACGACCTCGAGCTCCTCGTCGCCGACGCCCTGGCGGGAGGCCCCCTGTCGGCGCGCTTCGCCGAGGTCTCGGCGTCGGAGGAGGGGGACCGGATGCGCTCGCGGGTCGCCGCGCTTACCGGCTGCAGCGAGTTCCACCTCCTGGAGCTCTCGCAGGCGCTCGACGGTGGTCCGCCGACGCTGCTGCTGGCCGGAGACGCCGAGCGCACCATCGGCGCGATCCGCTACGCCTACGTCGCCGGCTACCTCTCTGCGGAGCGCGCCTGGCAGCTCGTCGCGGCCATCGGCGACCGGGTGCTCGCCCGGTACGCGAGCTGGGACGGGTACTGGCGCGACGCGGCGATCGCCATCGCGTTCCGCACCGACTCGCTCGGCGCGGTGCAGCACCACCACCGACTCCGTGCCGAGCTCGCCGCCTCGAGCTGGCCCGCCGCGTCGCTGCCCTACCCGGCCTGAGAGCGCACCGCGGAGGGAGAGTGCTCGGCACCCCGGCTCGAACCGCCCTGCGACGGCTCGAGATGGCGGAGGTCGCGCTGCAGGCGCTGCGACCGCACGTAGCCGCTGAGCGCGTGCTCGGGTGCGGGAGGGATATCCCTCCCGCCGAGCAGGGCGCGGGCGGTGGTCAGCCTGGCGCGCCTGATCTCGTCGAAGACCGTCGTGCCGTTCTTCGCGAAGACCCGCTGCAGCGTGCGCTTCGGCACGCCGAGCCGCTCGCAGAGCTCCTGCACCGAGAGACGAGGGTCGGCGGACATCGCCGCGATCAGTGCGAGCGCGCGCGTGAAGACGGTCTCGCTCGTCTCGCCGGGGAGCGAGGTCGCCAGGACGGCGCTCGCCAGCTGCTCGACGGCCGCCCTGACCAGCGGGAAGGCGGCGGAGTCGGCGTCGAGCGTCGAGCCGAAGGTCGCGTTGACGGTCGACAGGAGGATGCCGCGGGTCGCCGTGTCCGCCGCCGTGACCAGCGCGCCCGGTGCGTTCGAGCCGCCGAGCCCCAGCAGGGGGCGGCCGAGCATGATCTCGATCCGGGCGCTCGGGCCGTCGGTGACCAGCGTGAATCCGGCGGCGCAGCGGAGGAAGGCGATCTCGCCCGGCCCCAGCGTCACCTCGGGTGCCGAGGGGTCGTCGGGCTGCACGACCAGCCCTCCCTCGAGCGGGATCAGCAGGCGGATGCCCGGGCCGGACCGCGGGCTCCGGCGGAGCCGAGCGGCCGAGTGCCAGAGGCGGGTCGCCTCGAAGTCGTCTCCGCGGAGCTGGTCGGCGACGACCCGGAACGGACCCGACGGTCGGACGTCGACGCCGCTCCCGGCCAGCCATGCCCCTGCGGCGGCGTCGCGTCGCGACACCCCTCGCTCGATCGTCGGACGGACGCCTGCTGCGATGATCATCACGGTCTCCTCACTCCCTCGTTCGGCCCTTCGGGAGGCAGAACAGGCCCAGGGTGACGGATTCTCGCGTCCTCGGGCTGCAATTCACCCTTATTGGGCGCAGAAGCGAGGGTCGCAGTCGTCGCTCCAGCCCCCGGCGGGAGTCTCGGCGGCGTCGGCGCCGATCACCACCTGCAGAGTCGTGCGGTCGCTGAAGCGGAGCCCGTCGGCCGCGCCCCCGCGGACCTCGACGTCGTTGCTGATCCTGCGGGGAGCGTCGAGCCCGGTCGCGGTGTACCGCCCGACGGTCACGAACCCCGCGCCGCGGTCGACCCTTCCGGCGCGGCCGACGACCGTCACCGGCGGTTCGTCGTAGTCCAGCGGGTCCCCTCCGTCGCTCGTGAAGGCGCACTGGAGCAGGCGCACGTCGCGGAGCGCATGGGCGGATTCGTTGCGGAACTGCATCCAGAACGTGAGGACCACGGCATCCGGGACGACGAGGTGCCGGACCCGCAGGCGCGAGGCGGTGACGTCGAGGGTGAGGAGCGTTCCCACGAGGTGCGCGTCCCGGTGCGGGGCTCCGCGGCGTCCCCTCACCAGGTCCTCCGCGCACCCAGCGGATCGGCCGGCTCGGGCACCGATCGGTCCCGTCGCGTCCGCGTGGCCGACGGCTCGGAAGCGCCGGCCTGCAGCAGTATCGTGATCGTGAGAACGCTCACGAGGGCGGCGGCCCAGCTCAGATCGCGGAGGTCGAAGCGAGCGAGGTGCGAGGCGATGCCGTCGAATCCGAGGAGGCCCTCCAGCGCCCCGATCACGGCGAAGGTGAGCAGCGCCGAGGCGCCCGCCACCCTGATCGACTCCGTCGGCGCGGGAGCGGCCGCCCGACTGAACGACTCGAGCGCGCTGCGCAGCCCGTCGGAGCACAGGACGACGGCGAGGATCGCCGCGATCGCGAAGGCGGTGCCGACGGAGAGGAGGAGGGCGACGCCCGTCCCGATGCGCAGCCACGGGAGGAGCTCCCGGATCGGGTCGTGCGGCCCCTCGGCGGACACCGGCTCGCGGGCCAGGAGGGCCGCAGCGCCTCCTGCCGTCAGCACCAGTCCGACCAGCAGGGGGAAGACGAGAGCGGTGACGGGGAGGACCGCCTCCTGCGCTTCGGGGGGCATGGGGGTACTCCTTCGGGTCGCCTGGCGGGGGGAGCGGCGGCACCTCGATGATGGGCGGTCGGCGGATCGCGGCGGCCGTCTCGGCGCGAAGCCGGAGCGCCGAGGCGCGGGTCCGCGCGGACCGGACGGGACGCGTCACCGGTGAGCGAATGTCGTGCCAGCACGCCTCCCTCCGGCCGCGAGCGGCGAAGATGACAGAACCTCAGTTCCGTCTTCCCGACCTCGACCAGCGCTCACCCGGTCCGCTCGTCCCCTCGGTCGGGATCCGACGCCCCCACGCCGGAGCGGACTCCGAGGTCGATGCCGCCGCGCCATCCCGACCGGCGGTGAGAACACGACTCGAAGGCGAGTGAGACATGACGAGGATCCCCGTGCTCCAGCAGACACCAGACGCGCTCCGGCAGACACCGGAAGCGCTCCAGCAGACACCCGACCTGGCCGAGCGGATCGACCGCTCGCTCCTCCATCTGCACACCCTCCCCGGACTCGACGCCCGCGTCCTCGCGCGGGTCATCGGCGTGCCCACGGTCGCGGTGCGCACGAGCCACTGGCTGCGCCGGCACAGCACGCTCCGCGCCTCCCTCGCGCGCATCCGAGTCGAGGCCGCCGAGCGCCTCCTCCACGAGCAGCCGCGCACCCTCCCGCCCGCTCTCGTGATGGCGCGCACGGCCGAGGCTGTCGGCTTCCACTCGACCGACGAGATGGACCGCGCCTTCCTCCGCTACCGCCACCGCTCCGGATTCGAGGCGCTGCTCGCCGGTCGGGCGCGAACGACGCGATCGGCCGCCTGAATCCCCGAGGCGCGGCTCGTACGCTCGGGGCATGACGGACGAGCGGGTGCGGCGGGCCTACACGGCGAGGGCCGAGGAGTACCGCGCTCTGCTCGGCACCGTCGAGGCGGCCGACGACCGCGACCGCGCTCTGATCGCCTCCTGGGCCGCAGAGCTCGAGGGCGCCGTGATCGACGCGGGCTGCGGACCGGGCCACTGGACCGCGTTCCTCCGCGAGCGGGAGATCGACGCCTCCGGGGTCGATCTCGTCCCGGCGTTCATCGCGGGTGCGCGGAGCGCGTTCCCGGAGGTCGCCTTCCGCGTCGGCACGCTGACGGACCTGGGCGTCGACGACGCCTCCCTCGGCGGGATCCTGGCCTGGTACTCGGTGATCCACCTGCCTCCCGACGAGCTGCCGACCGCGCTCGCCGAGTTCGCCCGAGCCCTGCGATCGGGCGGGTCGCTGCTGCTCGGATTCGTCGAGGGACCGTCGGTGGAGCCCTTCGACCACGCGGTGACGACGGCGTGGTTCCATCCGCTCGACTCGCTCCGCGCGAGTGTCGAGCGCGCCGGCTTCGACGTCGTCCACCTCGCTCGGCGCAGTGACCCCGGCCCGAGGGTGCACGGCGAGCTGATCGCCGTGCGCCGCTGAGGAGGCGTCCGCTCAGCTCGAGGGGGCGACCGCCCGGCGCGTCACGCGGTCCCGACCCGGTCGCTCCGCCACTCCGTCGCGATCTCCTCGCCCCGGCCGAACGCGGCCTCCTCGCGCTCGCGCAGCTCGACCCGGCGGATCTTGCCCGAGATCGTCTTGGGCAGCGGATGGAACTCGATCCGCCGCACCCGCTCGAACGCCGACAGCAGCGAGCGCGCGTGGCCGAAGATCGCGGCCGCGGTCTCGGCGGTCGGCTCCCACCCCTCCGCGAGCTCGACGTACGCCTTCACGACGCTGTGGCGGGTCGCATCCGGAGCGGGCACCACCGCCGACTCGGCGACGGCGGGATGCTGCAGCAGCACGCTCTCGACCTCGAAGGGCGAGATCTTGAAGTCGGAGGACTTGAAGATGTCGTCGGTGCGGCCGATGAAGGTGATCGTGCCGTCCACGGCGCGCACGGCGACGTCTCCGGTGTGGAAGAAGCCGTCGGCGCGGGCCCGATCGGTCCGGTCGTCGTCGCCGAGGTACCCCGCCATCAGGTTGACCGGCTCGACCGAGAGGTCGAGGCAGATCTCGCCGGTCGAGGCGCGCTCACCCGTGACGGGGTCGACGAGCTCGATCGCGACTCCCGGGAGGGGCCGCCCCATCGCTCCCGGAACGATCTCGGCACCGGGCGGGTTGGCGATGATCGCGGTGGTCTCGGTCTGGCCGTAGCCGTCGCGGATGGTGAGCCCCCACTCCCGCTCGATCGTGGCGATCACCTCGGGATTCAGCGGCTCACCGGCCGAGAGGATCTCGCCGAGCGCGCGGGGCCTCGCACCGAGCTCGGACTGGATCAGCATGCGCCACACCGTCGGCGGAGCGCAGAAGGTGGTGACGCCCGCGCGGTCGAGCTGGTGGCGCAGGGCGGAGGGCGAGAAGCGGCTGTAGTTGTAGACGAAGACCGTCGCCTCGGCGATCCACGGGGCGAAGAAGCAGCTCCAGGCGTGCTTGCCCCAGCCGGGCGAGCTGATCGTCATGTGGACGTCGTCGGGCCGCACGCCCAGCCAGTACATCGTGCTGAGGTGGCCCACGGGGTAGGACTCGTGGGTGTGGACGACCATCTTGGGCTTGGAGGTCGTGCCCGAGGTGAAGTAGATGAGGCAGGGGTCGTCGGTGTCGACGACGACGGTCGGGGCGATGCCGGCGGCCTCGACCGAGTCGGTGAAGTCGAGCCAGCCCTCGACGGGGCCGCCGACGGCGATGCGGCCGAAGTCGCCGGTCATCCCGTCGAACTTCGCGGTCTCGGAGGCGTCCGCGATCACGTGCGCGACCTCGCCGCGCTCGAGGCGGTCGGCCAGATCGGCGGGCGAGAGCAGGGTGGTCGTGGGCAGGATGACCGCGCCCAGCTTCATGACGGCGAGCATCGCCTCCCACAGCTCGAGCCGGTTGCCGAGCATGAGCATGACGTGATCGCCCTGCTCGACGCCGACCGAGTGCAGCCAGGCCGCGACCTCGTCGGAGCGCCAGCGCATCTCGTCGAACGAGACCTTCACCTCCGACCCGTCCTCCTCGACGATCCAGAGCGCGGTCTTCTCGTTGCCGATGGCGATCTCGTCGAACCAGTCCACCGCCCAGTTGAAGTGCGGCCCGACATCGGGCCACTCGAAGGCGGCGGTGGCGGCGGCCGCGTCGGTGCGGTGCTCGAGCAGGGTGTCGCGCGCGGCGCGGAAGCTGCCGGTGGGGTTCATGGGCGGGTCTCCGTAGCGTGGGGGTCCGTGGGCGCATCGACTGCTGCGCCGCGGGGGACCATCCCATTCTCCGCCCCTTCCGCGCCCTCGCGGGAACGCCCGTCGCAGGCGGGAGACGACGTCGATCCTGCGGGATCCGGTCGCGATCCGAGCCTGGCAAGGGCCGCAGAATGCGGTCCGCGCCCCGCAGGGGTCCGGTAGACCGGAGGGACCGACGTGGTCAGGGGGACCCGGGATGACGACGAGAAGACGGGCGAGTGCGGGCGCCGCTCTGCTGCTGACGGGGCTCGCGCTGAGCGCGTGCACCGCGCCGAGCGGGACGGAGGCGGAGGCGACTCCCACGGCCACGGCCACTGCGACCGCCACGCCGACCGCCCTTCCCATCGGCGAGGTGACGATCCCGGAGGGGGCGACCGCCGCCGTCCGATGGACCGACGAGATCGGTCCGGTCGCGCCGCAGACCGTCGCGCTCTCGGGAGGCACGGTCATCGTGACGGTCGCGGTCGCCTGTGACACCGAGGACGCGACGGTGACCATCGCGGTCGACGGGCTGATCACGAGCGGGTCCACCTGCTACTACGACCCCGCCGTCACCCGCGGACCCGGGGGCGGCAACTCGGGCACGATGCACGTCGAGGTCGACCGGGACGCGCTGATCACCGTGACGACCGCGCCGGCCGACGCCCACTGGTCGGGAGCCGTCTCGACCGGACCGCGCGAGATCTCGGGCGGCTGATCCGCCGCACCGGCGGCGGACGGGAGTCAGCCCAGCGGCACCCCGAGCGCCTCCATGAACGGCACGGCGTCGACCGCCTCGCCGTCGACGCGGGTCTCGAAGTGCAGGTGGCAGCCGGTGGAGGCGCCGGTCGAGCCGCGCGTCGCGATCTGCTGACCCGCGGTCACAGAGTCGCCGACCTCGACGAGCAGCTCGCTGTTGTGCGCGTAGCCGGTCTCGATCCCGCCGCCGTTGTCGAGCAGGATCCAGTTGCCGTAGCTGCCGGAGTACATCGACTCCTCGACCGTGCCGCTCGCCGCCGCGAGCACCGGAGTCCCGCACGCCCCGGCGAGGTCGGTGCCCTTGTGGAAGAGGTTCACGCCCGAGACCGGCTGGTCGGGGCGCGGACCGTAGCTGCTGCTGATGCGCCCCTGGATGGGGAGCAACCAGGTGTCGGTGACGCCGGCGGCGGCGTCCGTGGACTCGCCCGCATCGGCGGTGATCGCCTCGAGCGAGGCGGTGGGGACGAGCACCTCCGGCTTGGCCTCGGCGGCGAAGGAGTCGCGGGTGACGCTCTGCTGCACGACTCCGGCTGCGACGAAGCTCTGGGGGCGCGCGGCGGCGACGGCGCCCGCCGTGTCCTCCGCGACGGCTGAGTCGGCGGTCCCGCCGATGGCGAAGGCCGGCATCGTCGAGGTGACCGCGATCCCGACCACGAAGGTCATCGCGGCGACGGCGGAGGCGCGCGGCCGCGACGGTCGCCGGGCGGTGCGGCGCGAGGCGGTGCGGTCGGCCTCCTGCTGCGCGCGCAGGGCGCGGCGGGTCGGGTGGACGATCTGTCGGACTCCCTCGGGGGCGGAGGTCGACGGGCGAGCGGAGTGGTGCATGCGGTGACGATTCCAGGTCGTCCGCCGCCTGTCGGGGCAGGAGGCGGGGTGGGGCAGGTGGGGCGGGGCGTTCCGTTCGGCAGGGGCGAGCGGAGACGACCCTCCAAGCTACCCGCGATCGGCCGGATCCGCCCTGAGAAGATCCTCCGTAGTCAAGCGCTTGCCGATCGGGGGACCCTCCGTGCGCCCGAGCCTCAGGCGTCGGCGCCCGTCGGCTCCCAGAGCTGCACCCGGTTGCCCTCGGGGTCGAGCAGGTCCGCGAAGCGTCCGTTCGGGTACTCCTCCTCGTCGACCTCGACCGCGACGCCCGCCGCCCGGAGCTGCGCGACCATCGCGTCGAGCGAGCGGACGCGGAAGTTCACCGCCCAGCCGGTCGGGCCCAGGTGCGGCGAGCCCGCCTCCATCGGCGCGAGCACCGTGGTGCCCGCCTGCTGCCGCCACGACGACGCCCCGTACTCGAGCGGCGGCTCGTCGACCCCGAGGTGCTCGGCGTACCAGCGCCCCAGGGCCGCCGGATCCTGGGCGGCGAAGAAGAACCCGCCGATCCCCGTGACCTTCTCCATGCCCCGAAGCGTAGGCAGCCGGAGTCGGCCTGTCACGCTCGGGTCAGCGGTCGGCGGTGAAGATCAGCAGGGCGACGACTCCCGCGACGGTCGCCGCGACTCCCGAGCCGAGGCGCCACCACATCCAGCGGTCGCGCCGGGGGCCGCGCATCGGCCTGCGCTGAGCGCCGGGGCCGTGGAAGCCGTTGGTGGGAGGGACGATGGCCATGACGACCACCCTGCCGAGAAGCCGGCGGGAGCGGGGCGGACTCGCCCGAGACTCTCAGGCCTTCCACTCGCTGTCGTCGCGCCAGGGTGCGAGATCGAGCTCGTTGCCCTCGGGATCGGCGAGGGTCCACCACTCCGGAGCGTTCTCGTCGTTCACGATGCGCCCGCCGGCGGCGAGGGCGGCAGCGAGCCGCGCCTCGACCTGATCGCGCGGGACGTAGAGGTCGAGGTGGATCGTGTTGCGCTCGGCGCGCGGGGCGTCGATCTGCTGGATCCACACGTTCGGCCCGAGCGCGCGCGGGTCGGCGACGTCGGCGTCCTCGACGGGGGAGTAGTCGAGTGCTGCCCGCCAGAAGGCGCGGACGGCCGCGACGTCGACGGCGTCGATCGCGATCTGCAGGCTCTGCACGAGCGCCGGGTCGGCGGCGATGCCGAGCGCCCGCGCCTCGGCCGAGATGGCGCGGGCGAGGGTGAGGTCGCGTTCGCTGATGTCGCCGACGTCGTGGCTGATCAGGCGCACGCCGACGCCTCCGTAGCGCAGGTCGACATCGGGGTGGTGGCCGGCCGCCTCGGCGGCGGCGGCGATGGCCGCGACGAGGGCGGCTCCCGCGCGGTAGGAGCCGGTGGTGAAGAAGGCGCGCGCGCCGTCGCCGACCACGCGCCAGTCCTCGGTGCCGGGGGCGGCGCGGAAGTCGCGCGGCGAGATCGAGTCGCTCATGCCGACTTCCTACTCCCTCCGAGCGGGGCTCGCCAGGGACCCGGGGCCCTCGCCGCCCCGTCCAGCCGCCTGTCGGAGGGCGCCGGTACGGTTGTCCGACGGTCGATCGAGGCCGACGAGCAGGAGGAGCGGCACATGGCGCAGACCAAGAAGGACGGCAAGGCGGCGCAGAAGCGCGCGAAGAAGGCACTGACGAAGGCCGAGAAGTCGGTGCGGGCCGCTCACGAGGCCGTCCGCGACTCGAGCAAGAAGCTCCGCAAGAAGGCCAGGAAGCTCGCCGAGCAGACCGAGAAGCTGAAGGCCAAGCAGGAGAAGGCCGCCCGCAGGCTCGGCGTCGCCGAGGCGACCGCCAGCGTCGGCCGGCACTCGACCCCCGATCTGACTCCGCCGCTGCCGGGCGTCGAGAAGGCCCCCGAGCCGGTCGTCGACGCCGACCCCGAGCACGTGCCCGACTTCACGCCCCCGCTGCCGCACTCCGCGAGCTGACGGAGGCGGCCCGGTCGGGCTCAGCAGTCTGAAAAATCGCACAGGGTAGCCGACCGACGGCGCTTCCGCAAGATGAATAGTCGGTGAATGCGTCCGGCGGGGCCTCCGCGCCCCGCTCGGATGGGCGGAGGATCTCCTCCGTGGATCCCTTCATCCTTCTCGTCCTCGTCGTCGTCACCGCTCTGGCGTTCGATTTCACCAACGGCTTCCATGACACGGCCAACGCGATGGCGACGTCCATCGCGACGGGCGCGCTGAAGCCGAAGGTCGCGGTCGCGCTGTCGGCGTCGCTCAATCTCGTCGGGGCGTTCCTCAGCATCGAGGTCGCGCTGACGGTGACCAACGCCGTCGTCAAGATCCAGGACTCCTCGGGCGCGCCCGACCCGGCGCTGCTCGAGGGCGGCGGATCGGCGCTCCTGCTGATCGTGCTCGCCGGTCTGATCGGCGGCATCATCTGGAACCTCCTGACCTGGCTCCTCGGCCTGCCCTCGAGCTCGTCGCACGCGCTGTTCGGCGGCCTGATCGGCTCCGCCCTCGCCGGGCTCGGCGTCAACGGCGTCAACTGGGCGGGCGACGGCACGAAGCTCGACGGCGTGGTCGGCAAGGTCATCCTCCCGGCGCTCATGTCGCCGGTGGTCGCCGGAGTGGTCGCCGCGATCGGCACCTGGCTGGTCTTCCGGATCATCGGCGACCTCGCCGGTCGCGGCCTCGACCACGGCTTCCGGATCGGCCAGATCGGCAGCGCCTCGCTGGTGTCGCTGGCGCACGGGACCAACGACGCGCAGAAGACGATGGGCGTGATCACGCTCGCGCTGATCGCGGCGGGCGGCTGGGACGACACCGAGTCGGTGCCGTTCTGGGTCAAGCTCAGCTGCGCCCTCGCCATCTCGCTCGGCACCTACATCGGCGGGTGGCGGATCATCCGCACCGTCGGCAAGGGCCTCGTCGAGATCAACACCCCGCAGGGGATGGCGGCCGAGAGCTCGTCCGCCGCGGTGATCCTCGCCTCCAGCCACCTCGGCTTCGCCCTCTCGACCACGCACGTCGCGACCGGCTCGATCCTCGGCTCCGGAGTCGGCCGGCCCGGCGCCCAGGTCCGCTGGCGCGTGGCGCTCCGGATGGTGATCGCCTGGGTGATCACGCTGCCCGCCGCCGCGCTGGTCGGCGCGGTCATGTGGTGGCTCGGCCACCTCGTCGGAGGCGCGACCGGCGGCCTCCTCATGGTCGCGGTGCTGATCGCCCTCTCCGTCTACATCTACCTGCGCTCCCGCCGGAACAGCGTCGGTGCGCACAACGTCAACGACGAGTGGCAGGACGCGAACCGCGGCTCCCGCCAGACCACCGACGCCTGAGCCGCCCCGGCCTCCGCAGACCACCGACACCTCGAAGGATCGACGCCGTGTTCCCTCTCTTCCTCGAAGCCGCCGGCCAGGTGGCCCTCATCGCCCTGATCCTCGGAGCCGGGCTCCCCGCGCTCTTCGCCGTCGGCGTCCGCTCGTTCACCGTGGCGGGGGAGGAGGCGTCGGGTGAGCGCGGCCGCACGATCCCGGTGCCGCTGCTCCGGGTGCTCGGCGCGCTGTGCTTCGTCATCGTCGTCGCGGCGGTCGTCTCGGGCCTGAGCGTCATCATCGCCACGGGTCTCGGCCAGACGGTCAGCTTCGAGCACGTGTTCCCGACCTTCACCCCCAAGGAGTGACGGTGGCCTCGATCGAGCAGGGCGCCCCGGAGGGGATCGTCACCCGCGTCGTCGGCTGGCTGCGGGCGGGGTACCCGATGGGCGTCCCTGAGCAGGACTACGTCCCGCTGGTCGGGATCCTCCGCCGCAGCCTGACGCCGGCGGAGCTGGAGCAGGTCGTGGGCGAGCTCCTCTCGGAGTCCGAGCGCGCCGACGCGGCGGGGGAGGGACTCGACCCGGCGCGGCTGCGCGAACGCGTCGAGCAGCTGCTGCTCGGCCCGGCGCTCCCGGAGGATCTGGTGCGGGTCTCGGTCCGCCTCGCGAGTGCCGGGTGGCCGCTGGGCGACCCCGAGCAGGTCGTCGAGCAGCCCGCGCAGGAGCGTGCGGGTCTCGTGACGCGGGTCGTCCGCTGGCTGCGTGAGGGGTACCCCTCCGGACTGCCGGAGCAGGACTTCGTGCCGCTGGTCGCCCTGCTGCGCCGCCGCCTGACCGACGCCGAGGTGACGGAGGTCGGCTCCCGGCTCGCCGCCGACGGCGACCTGCCGGCCAGCCGCATCGATGTGAGCGCCGCGATCGCGCGCGTCACCTCGGAGCTGCCGTCGGACGAGGACGTCGCGCGCGTGCGCCGCTACCTCTCCGAGCACGGCTGGCCGGAGGACTTCGCCGTCTGAGGCCGGGCGTCAGACCACGCCCGTCGTCCCGAGCAGGGAGCCGATGGCGAAGGTCGCGGCGAGGGCGAGCGCGCCACCCAGCACGACGCGCACCGTCGAGCGTCCCGCGGGGCTGCCTCCGATCCGCGCGCTCACGTAGCCGGTCAGCGCCAGCGCGAGGAGGACGACCGCGAAGGTGACCGGCACCCGCAGGTCGGCCGGGGGGAGCAGGATCGCGAGCAGCGGCAGCAGGGCGCCGATGGTGAAGGCGAGTGCGGAGGCTCCGGCCGCCTGGAGAGGGCTCGCCACGGCCGCCTCGTCGAGGCCGAGCTCCGTCTCGAGGTGGGCGGCCAGCGCGTCGTGTGCGGTCAGCTCGGCGGCGACCCGCCGGGCTGTCGAGGGGCTGAGCCCCTTCGCTTCGTAGAGACCCGCCAGCTCGACGAGCTCGCCCGACGGGTCGTCGTCGAGCTCCTGGCGCTCCTTCGCGATCAGCGTGCGCTGGCTGTCGCTCTGACTGCTCACCGAGACGTACTCGCCGAGGGCCATCGAGATCGCGCCACCGACGAGGCCGGCGGCTCCCGCGGTGAGGAGTGCGGGGGAGTCGGTCGTCGCGCCGGCGACCCCGACCACGAGGGAGGCGACCGACACGATGCCGTCGTTCGCCCCGAGGACGCCCGCGCGGAGCCAGTTCAGCCGAGCCTGGATCCCGCCGTCGTGCGGTTCGTCGGGGTGCGCACCGGGCGCAGAGGAGTTCGAGGGCGTCATCCCCCGATTCGAGCATCCCCGGCTCGCGGCCGCCAGGGACCTTCGACTCTGTCCGGCGGCGTTCCCGATGCCGGAGCCTGGGGCCGAGGCCGCACCTGTGGTCGTGAATCGGAGGCACTCCCATGACCGCACCACTCGACCTCGACCAGCGGACCGTCCCCGTCCGCGACTCCGCACCGCTCGCCGACGGCACCCCGGTCTCCAGCCGCTCGGGCAGGCGCACCCTCGCTGTCCTCCGCCTGGCGACGGGCTTCATCTTCCTCTGGGCGTTCCTCGACAAGACCTTCGGACTCGGCTTCTCGACGCCGGCCGCCCGGGCGTGGGTCGTCGGAGGGACGCCGAGCCAGGGTTTCCTGCTGGGTGACGGAGTCGTCGGGCCCCTGAAGCCGTTCTTCACCGCCATCGCCGGCCCCGCCACCGACGTCCTCTTCCAGCTGGGCATGCTCGGCGTCGGACTCGCGGTGATGCTCGGCATCGGCCTGCGCGTCAGCGCCGTGGTGGGGAGCTTCATGATGGTGCTGATGTACCTCGCGGAGTGGCCGTTCACCGCGAACGCCGCCTCCACGAACCCGCTGGTCGACTACCACATCATCTACGCGCTCGCTCTGGTCACGGTCGCCGTGCTCTCGGCCGGCGACACCTGGGGCGCCGGCGCCCGGTGGAGGCAGCTGCCCCTCGTGCGCCGCTCCCCGTGGCTCGTCTGATGGCGGCAGCCCCCCTCGAAGCACCCGCACCCTCGTCGGCGGCCCACTCGCGGGCCGCCGACGAGGTGCTGGCGGCGCTCGACGCCGACGAGAACGGGCTGAGCACGGCGGAGGCGACGCGCCGGCTGACCGCGCACGGCCCGAACGCCCTGCCGCCCGAGCGCACCCCGAACCCGGTGCTGACGTTCCTGCGGCAGTTCCACGACGTCCTCATCTACGTCCTCCTCGCCTCGGCGATCGTCACCTTCGTCGTCGGCGACTGGATCGACGCGGTCGTGATCCTCGCCGTGACGGTCATCAACGCGATCGTCGGAGTCGTCCAGGCCGGCCGCACCCAGCGTGCGCTCGACGGGATCCGCGCGATGCTCTCGCTCTCGGCGAAGGCGAAGCGCGAGGGCGCCTGGGTCAACATCGACGCGGCCGAGCTCGTCACCGGCGACGTCGTCCGGGTCGAACCGGGCGACAAGGTCCCCGCCGACGCCCGGCTGCTCGGCGCGAGCACCCTCCGCCTCGACGAGTCCGCTCTCACGGGGGAGTCGTTGCCGACCGAGAAGGGCACCGCGCCCGTTCCGGCGGCGAGCGGTCTCGGTGATCGCTCCGACATGGTCTTCTCGGGCACCCACGTCACCGCCGGCGACGGCACCGCGGTCGTCACCGCCACGGGCCTCGACACCGAGATCGGTCGGATCCACGCGCTCGTCACGGGCACGACGAGCACCGCGACTCCGCTGACCCGCCAGCTCGACGCGTTCAGTAAGCGGATCTCGCTGCTGATCGTGGCCGTCGCCGGCGTCATGCTCCTGGTCGGCCGCCTCCTCCACGACCGCGACCTCGCCGAGCTGGTCCCGGCGACGATCGGCTTCGCGGTGGCCGCGATCCCCGAGGGGCTGCCCGCGCTCATCACGATCACCCTCGCGCTGGGCGTGCGCCAGATGGCCTCGCACCACGCGATCGTCCGGAAGCTGACTGCGGTCGAGACCCTCGGCTCCGTCACCACGATCTGCACCGACAAGACCGGCACGCTGACCCGCAACGAGATGACCGTGCGCACGGTCGTCACCGGCGTCGATCGCTACGACGTCGCGGGCACGGGCTACGCGCCGGAGGGCGCGATCACGCCCGACCGCGCGGACCACCGCGACCTGGACGCCCTGATCGAGGCGTTCGCGCTCTGCAACGATGCGCACCTCGTCGAGGCGGACGGCGGCTGGCAGGTCGTCGGCGACCCGACCGAGGGTGCCCTGCGCACCCTCGCCCGCAAGGGCGGCTTCGACGACGACGGCTTCGAGCGCCTCGCCGTCGTGCCGTTCGCGGCCGAGGCGAAGTACATGGCCACGCGCACGCGGGAGGCCGGCGGGGCGACCCGCATCCTGCTCAAGGGCGCTCCGGGAGCCGTCCTCGAGCGCTGCAGTCACGAGCTGCAGGCCGACGGCAGCACGGCCCCGCTCGACCGGGCTCGCTGGGCGCTCATCGTCGACGAGCTCGGTGCGCAGGGCCTGCGCGTGCTCGCCGCAGCCCGCTCGCACGCGACCGCCGAGGCGACCGCGCTGAGCGAGTCGGAGTTCGCCTCCGACCTGGTCTTCCTCGGGGTCGCCGGCATCCTCGACCCCCCTCGACCCGAGGCCGTCGCCGCGATCCGGGCCATGCACTCCGCGGGCATCCGGGTGACGATGATCACCGGCGACCACGCGGGCACAGCGCTCGCCATCGCCCGCGAGATGCGCATCGCCCACGCCGACTCCGCCGTGCTCACCGGGGACGACGTCGAGGCGATGACCGACGAGCAGCTCGCCACCTCCGCCCCGACCGTGGACGTCTACGCGCGCACCAGCCCCGAGCACAAGCTGCGCATCGTCGCGGCGCTGCAGTCGCGCGGCGAGGTCGTGGCGATGACCGGCGACGGCGTCAACGACGCCCCCGCCCTCCGCCGAGCCGACATCGGCGTCGCGATGGGCATCAAGGGCACCGAGACGACGAAGGAGGCGGCCGACATCGTCCTCGCCGACGACGACTTCGCGACCATCGGCCACGCGGTGAAGGAGGGGCGCCGCATCCGCGACAACCTGCAGAAGTCGATCCTGTTCCTGCTGCCGACGACCTCGGCGCAGGCGCTCGTCCTGCTGCTCGCGGTCCTCATCGGCTTCACGCTGCCGCTGCAGGCGACGCAGATCCTCTGGGTCAACCTGATCACCGCGATCACGCTGTCGCTGGCCCTCGCGACCGAGCCCGCGGAGCCGGGGATCATGCAGCGGCCGCCGACGCGGCCCGGTCGCGGGATCCTCGACCGCAGCTACATCGGACGGATCGTCTGGGTGACGGCGCTGATCACGGCGGCGACCATCGGCGTCTTCTTCTTCGAGACCGGCAGCGGAGCGACCAGCGCTCAGGCGCAGACGACCGCGGTGACGATGCTGACCCTCGGCCAGCTCGCGTTCCTCTTCAGCTGCCGGTTCCTCCGGGCGTCGAGCCTCCGGCTGGCCGTGCTCCGCGGCAACCGCGCGATCTGGATCTCGAGCGCGACTCTGCTGCTGCTGCAGCTCGTGTTCGTGTACGCGCCGTTCATGCACCCGTGGTTCCACTCCGCCCCGCTCGGCGTGCGCGAGTGGGCGTACACGGCGGGCATCGCGGCCGCGATCCTCCTCCTCGCAGAGGCGGGCAAGGCGATCGAACGGCGCCTCGCCTCCCGATCGGTCGCGCACGCGGGGTGATCCGACGGGAAGTCCGGTGCTGTGCCGTCGCGCGGTCGCGCGCACCTACCGCGTGGTGCGCAGGCTGGTCGGGTCGGGGCGGTGCGCCCGGAACGTGCGCAGGGCGCGGCGGAGGCGGTAGACGGGCCAGCGGAAGAAGGACCGGCCGGTGATCGACTCGACGTCGATGCGAACGAAGTTGTCCTTGTCGTCGTCGTGGAACGCCTCCAACTGCTGGATGCCGGAGTTCTCGATGTCGACGTCGGAGTGGAGACGGTGGGCGTCGCCGTGGATGACGACGCTCCAGAAGCGCCGACCCCGGTGCCCGTCGAACTCGAAGGCGACGCGCGGGTGCTGGGTGATGTCCATCATCTTGCTGCCCGGACCGCTGCGGAAGAAGATCGCTCCGTCGTGCACGAGGAAGTTGACGGGAACGATCGCGGCGCTCGGGCCGCGGGTGGACGGGCTGTGATCGATGACCGCGAGACGGCCGATGTCGGTCGCTCGCGCCAGCCGCCAGCACTCGTCGGTGGTGATCTCGCGGAGGGTCGTGTTGGCTGCGCTGGTCATGGGGTCCTTCGGGGTCGTGCGGGTGGGGGCCATCAGAGAACGGCCGGGTCGGAGACGGCGGGGTCGGGGACGACGATCACGGGCCGGGAGGCTCCGCGCAGGGTGTCGTGGGCGACCGAGCCGAGCAGGAGGCGCTGGAGGCCGTGCCGGGAGGTGGCGCCGACGACGATCTCGAGGGCGTCCTTCCCGAGGCGGGTGAGGACGGTCGCGGGGTCGCCGGTCTCGGAGGCGCTGCGCACGCTGAGGCCTGGGAACCTCTCGTGGACGGCCGCGACCTCGAGAGCGAGCATGTCGAGGCTCGCCGTGCGGAGCAGGTCGTAGAAGCCCTGATCGGGGACGAAGCCGGGGACCCAGGCCTGCAGCGGCGTCCACACGTGCACGATCGTCAGCTGCTCGTCGAGGTCGGCGGCGTCGCGGGCGGCGAAGAGCGCGGCCGCACGAGCGGCCGGTGAGCCGTCGATCCCGACGAGGACGCCGCCGTGGTGACCCGATCCGGGGAGGGGGATCACCGCGACGGGCGAGGTGGAACGGGCCGCGAGATCCACGGCGGGCGAGTGCCGGGTGCCGGGCTCGGATCGATCGCGGTCGTCGTGGGTTCCGACGACGATCATGCGGGCGCCTCGGGCGTCCTCGGTGAGCATGTCGACGGGGCGGCCGCGTCGCAGCGCGGTGGTGACGGCGATGTCGGGCGCCTTCGAGGCGGAGCCGAAGGCGTCGCGGGCGAGGACGACCTCACCGTGGGCCGCCTGGATGCTCGCCGCGCCGGGGTGTCCGGCGGCGGCGTCGGTGTCGGAGACGAAGACGGCGAGCACCGGGGCGCCGGAGCTCTTCGCGCGGTGCAGCGCCCAGTCGAGGGCGGCGCGGCTGTGCGGGGAGTCGGAGAGTCCGACGACGATGGGGGCGTTCATGACGCTCGATTCCACTCCGGTGCCGCGCGGTGCGGCGGTGGGGCCGTCTGCCGAGTCTGCGCGGGTGCCCCGCGGGGAGATAGAGGCGAACGTCCCGGGACCTTCGACCCTGGGGCGCCGACGACCAGGTGCCTAGCGTCGGAGGGAGGAGCGGCGGCACGAGCGCGTCCGCACGATCGTGCCGCCTCCGCGACGAAGAAGCAGGACGCGTCATGACCCTCGCAGCCCCCACCCGCACTGACCGGACGACGCAGGACGAGCAGAACGCCCGCGTCGTCACGACCGCCTGAGCGCGAACCGCTCCCTCCACCCCACGACTCGAATCGAGATCCTCATGAAAGCCGCACGCTTCCACGGCCCGCGCGACATCCGCATCGACGACATCGCCGAACCCGCACTGCGCGCCGGAGCCGTCGCCATCGACGTCGCCTGGTGCGGCATCTGCGGCACCGATCTGCACGAGTACCTCGAGGGCCCGATCTTCATCCCGCCCGCCGGGCATCCGCACCCGCTGACGCACGAGCAGGTGCCCGTCACGATGGGGCACGAGTTCAGCGGAACCGTCACCGCTCTGGGCGACGGGGTCACCGACCTCGAGATCGGCGCGAACGTCGTCGTCGAGCCCTACTTCGTCTGCGGGCACTGCGCTCCGTGCCTCGCCGGGCACTACAACCTCTGCACCAGCATGGGCTTCATCGGCCTCGCCGGAGGCGGCGGCGGACTCAGCGAGAAGGTCGTCGTCGACCGCCGCTGGGTGCATCCGATCGGCGACATCCCGCTCGACCAGGCCGCACTGATCGAGCCGCTCGCGGTCGGTCACCACGCCTTCACCCGCAGCGGCGCCCAGCGCGGTGACACGGCGCTCATCGGCGGAGCGGGACCGATCGGGCTGCTGCTCGCCGCTGTCCTCACCGCCGAGGGCGTCCGCGTCATCATCTCCGAGCCCGGCGCCGCTCGCCAGGCGATGGCCCGCGAGACCGGAGTCGCCGACGTCGTCATCGACCCGATGAGCGAGGACCTCCTGGCGCGCGTGCACGAGCTCACCGACGGCACCGGCGTGGACGTCGCCTTCGAGTGCACGAGCGTCAACGCGGTGCTCGATCAGCTCATCGACGCCGTCAAGCCCGCCGGCGTGATCGTCAACGTCTCGATCTGGGGCACCCGGGCGAGCATCGACATGCAGAAGCTGGTGCTGAAGGAGATCGACCTCCGCGGCACGATCGCCTACGTCGACGACCACCCGGCGACGATCGCCCTGGTGCAGTCCGGGAAGATCGACCTCGCGCCCTTCATCACCGCGCGCATCCCGCTCGACCGCCTGATCGACGGCGGATTCGACACCCTCGTCGATCACAAGGAGACCGCCGTGAAGATCCTGGTGCGGCCGCAGATCGGCGACCAGTCATGACGGAGCAGCCCCTCGCCGACTCCCACGAAGTGAGCGAGTACGGCTGGTCGCCGCAGGGAGCGGTCGTCGAGCTCGCCGACTCCGAAGGGTGGGACCTCCTGGCGAGCCGGACGTTCGGGCACCTCGGTGTGATCTCGGACGGGCGTCCGGACATCTTCCCCGTCGACTACGCCTGCATCGACCGGACCCTCGTCTTCCGCACCGACGTCGGCGCGAAGTTCAGGGCGATGGCGCACGATCACCACGTCGTGTTCGAGGTCGATGCGAGGACCGCCGGCAGGACGTGGAGCGTCGTCGTCACAGGACGCGTCGAGACCCTGCCCGACGACTCCGAGCTCGCCGACCAGGCTGCTCTCGTCCTGCCGCCGTGGGTGCCGACGGAGTGGTTCACCTGGATCGCGGTCCACGCCGACGGCCTGCGCGGCCGCTCCTTCGAGCACCGCCTCCCGATCGGCCGGCTCGACGAGGCCGGCGCCCTCACTTCCTGACCGCTGACTCTTCTGAGGAATACACCATGACCGCTGCCCGCGAGACGTCCCCCCGCCGATGGCGCCGCAGAGTCGCCATCACCGCCGGCTCGACCGTCGGAGTGGCGGCGGCGCTGCTGGTCGTCGTCCTCGCCGCGGGAGGGCTCTTCGCTCGCGCCGAGTACCTCGACCCGTGGGAGGAGAGCTACGCCGCCTCGTTCGACGACCCCCGGATGCAGCTCGTCGCGCAGGCGGTCCTCGCCCCCAGCAGCCACAACGAGCAGCCGTGGACGGTCGAGCTGGACAGCGACGACGCGAACGCCTTCTCGGTCTTCGCCGACTCCTCCCGGCTCACGCCCGAGGTCGACCCGCTCGCGCGGCAGACGATGATCTCGCAGGGACCTTCCTCGAGTACCTCCGCGTCGCGGGCGCCGAGGCCGGCTACGAGGTGGGCATCGAGCTGTTCCCCGACGGCGACTACGACGAGTCCGCCCTGCCCTCGAGCATGGACGAGCGCGCCGTGGCGAGGGTCACGCTGCACGCGGACGCGCCGGATCCCGACTCCGATCACGCCTCGATGTTCCGGTCGGACACCAACCGGAGCCCCTACTCCCCCGCCGCCGTCACGACAGCGCAGGCGGACGAGCTCGAGTCGCTGGCCACCGCGGTAGGCGCATCTCTCGCGGTCTTGACCGACGACGCTGACGTGTCGGAGATCAGCGCCGCGACCGTGCGCGGCTCCGTGATCGAGGCTGACGACGCGGCAGTGGCCGCCGAGAGTGCCGCTGTCTTCCGCTCCAACGAGTACAGCAAGAACGAGCACCGGTCCGGATTCGCGGTCGAGGGGCAGGGGACCACGGGCGCGATGAAGTACCTGCTCCAGGGCATCACGACCCTGCTGCCGGGATCGAACTCACCCGACGCGTCGTCGACCCGCGACATCGCCCTCGCGACCGACGGTGCCGCGAGCACGCCCGCCTACGCCGTTCTGACGACCACCGGGAACAGCAGGGCCGATCAGGTCGAGGCGGGGATGCTCTACGCCGCGTTCGCGCTGCGGGCCCGGACGCTCGGACTCGTCACGCAACCGGTGAGCCAGATCCTCGAGGAGTACCCCACGATGGAGCTCGAGCGCGCGAGCATCCACGAGGCCTACGCCCCCGAGGGCGCAACGATCCAGATGCTGGCCCGCCTCGGAACCGCGACGGTCGACTACCCGCCGACCATGCGCCGCGACGCGAGTGACCTGCTCATGGCGGAGTGACGGCGCTTCGCCTCCCGCGACGTGATCCATCCGTCGAGGACGGCCCGTGCCTCCGCGGCGGACGGGCCGTGCGTGACGGATCGATCGTGGTGAGTCCCGGGGCTAGCCGGACGCGGGCGGGCGCAGCTCCGTCTGCAGAACGGCGGCCTGCGTGCGCCGCTCCAGGCCGAGCTTGCTCAGGACGCTCGAGACGTAGTTCTTGATGGTCTTCTCGGCGAGGGAGAGCTCGACTCCGATCTGGCGGTTGGTCAGGCCGTCGGCGATCAGCGCGAGGATCTGCCGCTCGCGCTCGCTGAGGCCCGCGAGGCGCGGGTCGACGGCGTGCTCTCCGCGCAGGCGTGCCGTGACGGCGGCGACGACCGCCGGTTCGAGGAGGATGTCGCCTGCGGCGGCGGAACGGACGGCATCGATGAGGCCCTTGCCGCGGATGTCCTTGAGCACGTAGCCGGAGGCGCCGGCGATGACGGCGGCGTAGAGCGCCTTGTCGTCGTCGTAGGCGGTGAGGATCAGGCAGCGGATGCGCGGGTCGCGGGAGCGCACGTCGCGGCACACGTCGATCCCGCTGCCGTCGGGCAGCCGGACGTCGAGCACGGCGACGTCGGGCCGCAGCGCGAGGATCTCGCGGAGCCCCGAGGCAGCGGTGCCGGTCTGGCCGACGATCTCGAGGTCGGGCTCGGAGCCGAGGAGCTCCGCCAGACCGCGGCGGACGATCTCGTGGTCGTCGAGGAGGAAGACGCGGGTCACGGGGTCTCCGATGCGGACTGAGGGGGGAAGGGGACACTCCAGCGCACGCGGGTGTCGCCGGGGACGCTGGTGATGGTGAAGGTCCCGCCGCGCGCGCGGGCCCGCTGCTGGAGGTTCGCGAGACCGCTCCGCCGGCCGTCGTCGGTGAAGCCGCGGCCGTCGTCGCTGACCTCGAGGACGATCACGCCGTCGGCGGCGATGAGGTGCAGCGTGATGATGTTCGCCTCGGCATGCCGCGCGATGTTGGTGAGCGCCTCGCGGGCGACGGCGACCACGTCGTCCGCGAGCTCGTCGACCACGAGCAGATCGACCGCGCCGGCGAAGCTGATGTTGGGAGTGCGCACGAGGACCGACGCCAGTTCGTTGGCGAGATCGAGGATGCGGTGCCGGACGGTCCCCGCGTCGTCGTTGTTCGCGTTCAGGGCGAAGATGACGGTGCGGATGTGGGAGATGCTCTCGTCCAGGCTCTCGACGGCGCGCTCGATCCTGGCCGCGGCGCGCCCCGGCGGCAGCGCTCCGGCGGCCTGGTGCAGGTCGAGTCCGGTGGCGAAGAGCTCCTGGATGACGTGGTCGTGCAGGTCGCGCGCGATGCGACCGCGGTCCTCGAGGAGCGCCATCCGCTGCTGATCGGCACGCGCCGACGAGAGCTCCATGGCGACGCTGATGTAGGAGGCGAAGTCGGACACCATCTCGACGTCGGCTGCCGTGAAGACGGGTCTGCCCGTCCGTCGCGTGACGACGAGCACGCCGAGCGATCGGGAGGCGGCGATCAGGGGCACCGCGAGCACGGGACCGCCGGAGGTCGGCATCCCGCCGCTCGTGGACGTCGACAGGTGGTCGAGCACCCGCGGCTGGCCGCCCGTGAAGACGCTGCCCGAGACGGAGGAGCGTGCCGGGAGGAGCCGGCCCCGGAACTCCTCGGCACCGTCACCGCGGGCGACTCCGACGCGCAGCTGCTCGGGATCCTCCGTCGGGAACACGACGCCGACGAGATCGGCGTCGGCGAGGTCGAGGATGCGGGCGGCGACCAGCCCGATGACGTCGTCGCCGTCGGAGGCGAGGATCGCCGCGGTCATCTCGGCGGCGGCCTGGGCCCAGCGCTGCCGCATCCGCGTCTCGGCGAAGAGGCGGGCGTTGTCGATCGCGACTCCGGCCGTCGCGGCGAGCGCGATGACGAGATGCTCGTCGTTCGAGGTGAACGCGCCGGCGCGGGCGTCGGTGAGGTAGAGGTTGCCGAACACCTGGTCGCGCACGCGGATCGGCACGCCGAGGAAGGACCGCATCGGGGGGTGCGCCGCCGGGAATCCGTGGGCGCGGGCGTCGTCGCCGAGGTCGGCGACTCGGATCGGGTGCGGATCGCTGATGACTGCCCCGAGGAGGCCGTGGCCCTCGGGTAGATGCCCGATCGCCTCCACCCGCTCGGGATCCATGCCGACGTGGATGAACTCGTCCAGGGATCCGTCGCTCCCGATGACGCCGATCGCTCCGTACCGCGCGTCGACGAGTTCGACGGCGGCGTCGACGATGCGGCGCAGGACCGCGGGGAGGTCTATGTCCTCGACGACGGCGCGGTTCGCGCGGAGGAGGGCTCTGAGCTGACCGGAGGTGCCATCAGCCCAGGGGATCCCGTCCAGTCCGGGGACGAGCGAGGGATCGAGATGGGGCACGACTGCTCCGCTCCGCCATCGGTCGGCTGACCTGACTGCGCCCCACCCTCCTCGCCTCGGGCGCGAATCACTAACGGAAGCGGCACATCGACGGCTACCCGACATCTGAGCGGGACGTTCGGCACTGGGCAGCGCCGCGTCCGCCGTTCAGGCTCGAGGCAGGAGGTGGCGCGATGTCACACACGGTTCTCGTCGGGGTCGACGGGTCTGGACCGAGCGACGCGGCGACGCACTGGGCGATCGAGCGCGCCGCGCGTCTCGGCCTGCGGATGGACCTCCTGCACGCGTCGAAGAGCGGCGATGCGTCCCGCGGCGCCTTCCTCCTCGACCGTGCGGTGATGACCGCCCGCTCCTACCCGGGCGTCGCGGCGGTGCGCGGGTTCACGGTCGACGGTGACGCGATGGAGGAGCTGATCACCGCCTCCTCCGGCGCCGCGATCGTCGTCGTCGGCAGCCACAAGACCGGATTCCTCCGCGGACGCGTGTTCGGGTCGCAGAGCCTGCGCCTCGTCGCCGGTGCGCTCTGCCCGGTCGCCATCATCCCGGAATCGTCCGGCCGGGTGCGGCGGGGGGTCGCCGTCGGGGTGAGTGGGACGCCTGCGAGCGGCCAAGCCGTGCGGTTCGCGGCCGAGGAGGCGGCGGCGCTCGACGAGGACCTGTTCCTGATCAACGGCGACCAGACCGCGACGACCGTCGAGACCGACGTCGCGGTGGCGACGCGCTCGGATCTCCTCCTCGCGGCCGCCCGCGATCTCGCCATCACGGTCGCGCCGTCCGTCACCGTCCGACTGCGCTCCGTGCGGCGCTCGGCGGCGGTCGCTCTCGCGGACGCCTCGCCGAGCAGCGTCCTGCTGGTCCTGGCCGCGTCGAGCGGAGAGGGCGCCGACGGTGCGCTCGGGCCCACGACGCACGACGTCCTGATGAACCTGGCCGGACCGACCGTCGTCGTCCCTGCCTAGCTCAGGCGACGGTCCTCCTCCACAAAGCTCGTTCGGGGTCGGGCCGTCGGGTTCGGGTGGGCGCGGCGGGTCTGGTGTCGGTGGTCGCTGGTTCAATACTCGTATGAGAGACGCGGGTGTGATCGAGGCGGCGGAGGGGGCGCTCGGCGCGGTCGGTGGGTTGGCCGATCTCGCGGCGCGTCTCGGCCGCTCCTCGGCGCAGATGCTGCTCGCGCGCGCTGCGGCGCTGCATGCGGCCTACCTCGCGGCGCTCGCTGTTCCGGAGTCGTTCGCTCGCGGTACCCGGCTCTCCCGCAGCGAGGCGGGCGATCTGGTGGAGCGGTCGATCCGCGCGGAGTTCGCGGTCGCGTTGGGGATGTCCGAGGTCGCCGCGTCTCGGGTTCTCGAGCATGCGCAGCTGCTGATGGAGGACCTGCCGTGCACGCGGGCGGCCCTCCAGGACGCGCGGATGCTGTGGGAGGCGAGCGAAGTGATCTGCGCCGCCGCGAGCACGGTGCCGGCCACGTCCCGAGGCGCGTTGGATGCGCGGGCGGCGGAGGCGGCGCTGGTGATGACTCCGACGCAACTGCGCAAGGCCGTGAGGCGGATGCGGGACCAGCTGCACGAGGAGCCTCTTGCGCAGCGGCATGCGCGCGCCCGGCAGGATCGCACGGTGTGGGTGAGCCCGGAGATCGACGGGATGGCGACGCTCTCCGCGTTGCTGCCGGCGCCGGTCGCGGTGGGCGCCTTCGATCGGATCGACCGCATCGCCCGGACGCTGCGGGAGGGTGACGCGGGTGACGGCGACGAGCGCACACTCGCGCAGCTGCGGGCGGATGCGCTGGCGGACCTGCTGTGCGACGGCGATGTCGCCGGAACGTCCCCGGTCAGCGGCGGTGACATCGCGGCGACGTTCGTTCCCGGAGTGCGCGCTGAGGTCCGGCTGACGCTCCCCGCGAGCGCTGCTGCGGGTCTGGACGACGGCTCGGCGGATCTCGACGGCTACGGCCTGATCCCCGCCGACATCGCGCGCGACCTCGTCGGTGTCGGCGCCTCGTTCACCCGAGTCCTGACCGACCCGGACACGGGGAGGGTCACCTCTGTCGGCCGCACTCACCGCGTGCCGCCATCCCGGATGCGCTTGCATCTGCAGCTGCGGGATCAGACGTGCCGGTTCCCGGGCTGTACCCGCTCCGCGTCCACGGCCGAGGCCGACCACACGACCGAGTGGCGCAACGGCGGCGAGACTCGCCTCGAGAACCTCGCGTCGCTGTGCACCGCCCATCATCACGTCCGCCACGGCGACCGGTGGACCTACGTTCTCCATCCCGACGGCACCGCCGAGTGGTCCACCCCGACAGGCCGGCGGGTCACCACGAGCCCGCCGCCACTCCCCGGGCGACCACTCGACTCGCCTCCGCGCCCGCGCTTCGACGACGAGCCGCCACCGTTCTGAGAGGCGGCCCCGGCGCGGCCGCGTCGGGTCACTGCAGCGACGCCGCGCGCTCCGCCGCGTCGTTCTCGTGCGTGCGGACCTCGGCGCGGTGGTACGTCGCGCCCTGCGGGCCGTTCCCGGTCCAGCTCCACCGCGCGACGGAGGGGATGTCCTCGCCGTGCTCGCGCGTGTAGGCACGGGCCTCGAGGCGCGCGTCCTGCATCCGCTGCCGGAAGGCCGCCTCGCGAGCGGCGAGCCCCGGCACGCGATCGAGCACGTCGAGGACCAGCCGGTACCGGTCGAGGTCGTTCAGCATCACCATGTCGAACGGAGTGGTCGTCGTCCCCTCCTCGATGAACCCGCGGACATGCAGGTTCGCGTGCCCGTGCCTCCGGTAGGTGAGCCGGTGGATCAGCCACGGATACCCGTGGTAGGCGAAGACGACCGGCTTGTCGGTCGTGAAGACGGCGTCGTAGTCCGCGTCGCTCAGCCCGTGCGGGTGCTCACCCTCGCTCTGCAGGCGCATCAGGTCGACGACGTTCACGACCCGCACCCTCAGGGTCGGCACCTCGGCGCGCAGCAGGGCCACCGCGGCGAGGACTTCGAGCGTCGGCACGTCGCCGGCGCAGGCGAGGACCACGTCGGGTTCCTCCCCCGCGACCTCGGACCCGGCCCAGTCGAAGACGCCCAGGCCGCGGGTGCAGTGCTCGATCGCCTCGGGCATCGACAGCCAGTTCGCCTCCTGCTGCTTCCCGGCGACGACCACGTTGATGTAGTCGACAGAGCGGAGGCAGTGGTCGTAGGTCGAGAGCAGCGTGTTCGCGTCGAACGGCAGGTAGACCCGCACGATGCCGGACTTCTTGTTCATCACGTGGTCGATGAAGCCGGGGTCCTGGTGCGAGGTGCCGTTGTGGTCCTGCCTCCAGACGTGCGAGCTGAGCAGGTAGTTGAGGGAGGAGACCGGGCGGCGCCACGCGATCGCGCGCGAGGACTTCAGCCACTTCGCGTGCTGGTTGACCATCGAGTCGACGATGTGCACGAAGGCCTCGTACGAGTTGATCAGTCCGTGCCGACCCGTGAGCAGATAGCCCTCGAGCCAGCCCTGGCACTGGTGCTCGCTCAGCATCTCGACGACCCGACCGGAGCGGGCGAGGTGGTTGTCGAAGTCCGCGACGCGCACCTCGGCGTCCCACTGCTTGTCGGTGACCTCGAACACGGCCTGCAGCCGGTTCGACGCCGTCTCGTCCGGTCCGAAGATGCGGAAGTCGTGCGGGTTCGCGACGATGACGTCGCGCAGCCACGTGCCGAGCACCGTCGTCGCCGAACTCGTCGTCGCGCCGGGTGAGGGCACGTCGACCGCGTAGTCGCGGAAGTCGGGCAGGTGCAGGGGCTTCCTCAGCAGTCCGCCGTTGGCGACGGGGTTGGCGCTCATGCGGCGCGCGCCGTCCGGCGCGAGCGCGGTGACGAGCGGGACCGGAGCGCCGGCCTCGTCGAAGAGCTCCTCGGGGCGGTAGGAGCGCATCCACTGCTCGAGAACGGCGATGTGCTCAGGTCGCTCGCGGACGTTCGCCAGCGGCACCTGGTGCGAGCGCCAACTGTCCTCGGCGGGCAGCCCGTCGATGACCGCGGGGCAGGTCCAGCCCTTCGGGGTGCGGAGGATGATCATCGGCCACGCGGGGCGGCCGTCGAGGCGCCCCGACAGCGCGTCGGCCTTGATCTCGGCGATCTGGTTCAGCGCGAGGTCCATCGCGGTGGCGAGGCGGCGATGGACCTCACGGGGATCCTCGCCGTCGAAGCCGCCGGAGACGAGGTAGGGCGTGTGGCCGTAGCCGCGCATGAGCTGCTCGAGCTCGCGCTCGGGGATCCGCGCGAGGACGGTCGGGTTGGCGATCTTGTAGCCGTTGAGGTGCAGGATCGGCAGGACCACTCCGTCGTGCAGCGGGTCGATGAACTTGTTCGAGTGCCAGCTCGTCGCCAGCGGTCCGGTCTCGGCCTCGCCGTCGCCGACGACCGCCGCGACCAGCAGGTCGGGATTGTCGAACACGGCGCCGTAGGCGTGCGAGAGCGAGTAGCCGAGCTCGCCGCCCTCGTGGATCGACCCGGGCGTCTCGGGAGCCACGTGGCTCGGGATGCCGCCGGGGAACGAGAACTGCCGGAACAGCTTCCGCACGCCGTCGACACTCCGGTCGATGTCGTCGTAGACCTCGCTGTAGGCGCCGTCGAGGTAGGTGTTGGCGACCATCCCCGGCCCGCCGTGCCCGGGCCCGGCGACGAAGATCGCGTTCAGGTCGCGGTCGCGGATCACGCGGTTGAGGTGCGCGTAGACGAAGTTCAGCCCCGGAGTCGTCCCCCAGTGGCCGAGCAGCCGCGGCTTGATGTGCCGTGCTTCGAGCGGTTCGCGCAGCAGCGGGTTGTCGAGCAGGTAGATCTGCCCGATCGAGAGGTAGTTCGCGGCACGCCACCAGGCGTCGAGCTCGTCGAGGGAGCGCTCGGAGAGGGGATGCGGCGTGCGGGACTGCCATCGGGCCGGCGGGGCGGTCGTGACGAGGTCGAGGATGCTCATGCGGAGACCGCCTCGTGCTGGTCGAGGGAAGCGTCGTCGACAGGCAGCGCGTCCGGGCGGCCGACCACGATGAGGGGCGTGTCGAGGTTGAGGATGAGGTCGCGGCTGACCGAGCCGAGCACCAGGCGGCGCCAACCCGAGAGACCTCGAGTGCCGATGACGATCGTCGCGGCCTTCGGCGAGAGGCGGGCGAGGGCGTGCGCTGGGTCGCCGCGGACGAGGTGCGTCGTGATCGTTCCGCTGAAGCCGCCCGTCAGCGCGACCTGCTCGGCGGCGTCGAGGATCGTGCGGTGCTCGGTCTCGAGCGAGCGGAGGAACTCGCCGTCGAGCAGGATCATGCCGTCGTACAGCGCCGGCTCGGTCCACGCGTGCACGAGATGCAGCGTCTCCCCGCGACGCGTCGCCTCCGCCGCCGCCACCACGATCGCCGCGTTCGACGAGACCGAGCCGTTCACCCCGACTGCGACACCCGTCAGCGTCGTGTCGACGGTCCGCGGGACGATCGCGATCGGGCCCCGGGCGAGCGCCGGCAGGTGGGCGCCGACCGAGAAGCCGAAGCGCAGGCGCGGGCCCTCGCGGTCCTCGGTGCCGACGACCAGGAGGGTGTCGGGATCCGTCAGCCCGGCGAGAGTGTGCAGCACGAAGCCGCGCACGACGCGACCGTGCAGGGACACGTCCGGAGCGAGAGGGCGGACCTGCTCGATCATGACGGCGAGGGAGCGCTCGTCGACCGCGACCGCCTCGGCGGCGGCCTCCGAATCGGGGACGACCGCGGCCTCGTCGGCGATCATGACCACCTCGAGGCTCCCCGACGTCTCGCGGGCCAGAGCCCACTCGACCGCGGAGCGGGACGGCAGATCGCCGCCCCAGGCCACGAGGGTCCGGGCGGGCGGCTGCTGCAGCGGTGCCGGCGCCGTTGCGACGGGATCGGGCTGCGGAGCGCGGCTGTGGCGGCCGACGATCACCGTGGGAATCGCGAGGTTCACCAGGACGTCGTGACCGACGGAGCCGATCAGCATCCGCTCGAAGAAGGAGACGCCTCCGTCACCGACCACGAGCAGCGCGCGACCGGGAGCCGCCTCGAGGAGCGACCGGGCGGCGACTCCGTCGACCTCGTGACCCTCGACGACGAGCCCGGGGTGCAGCCGGGCGGCCTCGGTGACGGCGTCGGCGAGGAGCTCGGCGTGCTGGGCTGCGATCTCCTCGAAGAGGATGCCCGGCGGTACGCGGTCGTTCCAGAGGAACGGGGTGCGCCACGCGTGCAGGACGTGCAGCGTCTGCTGCGTGGCGGCAGCCCAGGTCGCGGCGAAGGCGAGGGCCGCGCGGGCGTCGTCGGAGTCGTCGATCCCGACCAGGACGCCGGTTCCGTCGGTCGGTGAGTCGTGGGTGATGATCGCGACCGGTCCGGCGGCGCGGGCCGCGAGCCGGGCTCCCTTGCTCCAGCCTCCGCGCATCGGCAGCAGTTCGCGCCGGCGGTCGCCGACGACGAGGAGCGTGTCGGGCCCGGCCATCGCCGCGAGTTGGACGACGGGGTCGCCGACGAGCATCCGGGTCGAGATGCGCGAACCGGGATGAGCGCGCTCCGCGTCAGCGGCCGCGGTCTCGAGCGAGACGGCCTCGGCCGCACGAGGGTCGGCGGACTGGTCCACGCCGCTGAACCGGTCGAGGCCGTCCACGACCTGGACGAGGAGTAGCGGCTCCGTCGTCTGCGTCAGTGCCCACGCGAGCGCGCGTCGCGCCGTGGCGGACCCGTCCCATCCGACGACGAGCTGTGCATTCATCAGGTGTCCCTCGCTGGCAGCCGGATCCGGCTACCCCCAGGCTCGCCTCGCGCGGGGCGGGCGGACAGGGCCGAACGTCCCGAGCGCGGCCGGCGCCTCGGCAGCATCTCCCTGCGCTCGATCGACGCCGGCCTCAAGAGGGCGGGGCCGCCCGTTCAGGTACCGACCGGCGAGGGACGCTCCTCGAGCCGCCCGAGGAGTGCCCGCATCTCAGCCAGCAGCGCCGCCTGGTCGCGGTTCATCTCGAGCAGGACCTCGATGTCGGCGCGTGAGGTCACATCGGTCTCGAAGTCGTGCTGCGAGAGCGCAGCGGCGATGCCGTCCTGACGTTTCGCGGCGATCAGCAGGATCGCACCCTGCAGCCCCGCGAGCATGCTCAGGAAGAGATTGAGCAGGATGAACGGGTACTCGTCCCACCCGTTCTCGAACGAGTTGACCGCCGCCCAGACGAGCATGAACACGACGAAGCCGAAGACGAACCGCCAGCTGCCCATCGAGTTGCGGAGGACATCGGCGGCGCGCTGGCCGAACGTCAGCGACCGGGTGTGCTTCTGGTGCCACGTGGCGCGGGGGATGGTGCGAGGACTCGTCATCCGGGGAGCGTACGTCGGCGACACGGCGCGACACCGGTTCGGCGGACACGGGACCAACGGCCCTACACGCGTCGGCGAGGAGCGCGCACCATCAGGTGACGGCCCTCGCCGCCTCCGATCGGAAAGGCCCCGCCGTGCGCGCGCTCGTCGTCTACGAATCCCAGTTCGGCAACACCCACTGCGTCGCCGAGGCGATCGGGCGCGGTCTGGCCGAGACGCTCGCGGTCGAGGTGCTCAACGTCAACGACGCCGCCTCGCACCGGCTCGAGGGCATCGATCTGCTCGTCGTCGGCGGGCCGACCCACGTGCACGGCATCTCCTCGCCCCGCACCCGAGCCGAAGCACCGAAGTGGGCGGCCACCGCTCGCCGCAACCTGCGACTCGACAGCCACGCGGGCGGCGTCGGCGTGCGCGAGTGGCTCGACGCCCTCCCGCCGTTCACCGCCATGGCCGCCTCCTTCGACACCCGCACCGACATCCCGCGGATCCTCAGCGGTGCCGCCTCCGATCACATCGACCACCGCCTGGCCGGTCACGGGCTGCGCTCCATCACCGCCCCGATGAGCTTCCTCGTCGACACCGGCAGCAACCTCGAGCACACCGAGCTCGACCGGGCCCGCGCCTGGGGCGCGCTCCTCGGGCACACCGCGCGGGTCACCGCCGCGGTCGACGCGCTCGCCACGCACTGACGCCACGACGTCGCACGAAGGAGAACTTCATGACCACACTCGTCGCCTGGGCCGGCACGGCGGCGTCCCTCACCGCGCTCGACTACGCCGTCACCCGCGAGTACCTGCTCGATCGGCACGTCGTTCTCGTCCACGTCGCGTCGCCGTCCGACGAGCGCGCCGTCTCGAAGCCCGCGCTCGACGACCTCGCCGCGACACTGCAGCGCGACCGCACCGGCATCCGCTTCACCGCGGAGCTGCTGCACGGCGATCCCGTGGAGCAGCTCGAGCGCCGGTGTCTCAGGAGCGACTCGCTCCTCGTCGTCGGCACCGATACGCGCAGCGAGCACCCCGGTCGCTTCGAGCACTCCGTAGGGATGGCGCTGACGCAGCGCGGCGCGATCGCGGTGCTCATCGTCCCGTCGACGCCCGCCACGGGGCGCCGGGCATGGTCGTCGGCGTCGACGGGTCACCCGCCTCGCTCGCCGCACTCGACTTCGCGGCCGCCGAGGCCGACCGCCGCTCCGAACCCCTCGTCGTGGTGCGGAGCTGGCGGCTGCACGCCGTCGAGGAGGACTCGGCCGAGCCGACCAGTGCGCGTATCGACGAGGAGCTGAGTGGTCGCCGCCGTGATGCGGCCAGCGCGGTCGCGCCCCTCCGCCTCCGGTACCCGGACCTGCCGCTCGAGCTGCGCTTCGCCCACGGCGACACCGTGCAGAGCCTCGTGTCGACCGCGAGCGGCACGGGCCTGCTCGTCCTCGGGACGGACGACCTCTCGCGCAACGGTGCGGGCGAGAGCACCGATCACGCCGTGGTGATGCGGATGCACACGGCGCTCGCCGTGATCCCCGCGGCGCGGGCCGGGCGCTCGGCTGCCGGGCTCAGCCCAGCAGCACCCGCGACGCGTACGGGTCGTGGCTGAAGCAGAGGGTGATGCCGGCCGACTCGAGGCGCTGGAGCGACAGCGACGTCGCGTGGTGCGCCTCCGGGTCGTCGCTGATCAGGCGGGGCAGCGGGCGGAGGCGGTCGGACCAGCTCAGGAACTCGCGGCCCCACGCCGCGTCGCCCGCGAGGAGGAAGCGCTCCTCGACGAGCGCGCCCAGGTGCCCGAGTGCGTGCCCCGGGAGCGGGGTCACCACGAAGCGGCCGTCGCCGAACAGGTCGAAGCCGACGACTCCCGCGACGGTGACCGAGGGCTGCTGGTCGACGACGAGCAGGGACGACTCCGCGAACCACGGCGGGATCAGCGCGGCGAAGATCCCGTCGGTGACGGAGCTCCGCCGGATCTTCGCGAGCTGCCCCGCCGAGACGATCAGGGTCGCGCGCGGGAAGTACCGCAGCCCTCCGATGTGGTCGGGGTGCAGGTGCGAGAGGACGACCACGTCGATGTCGTCGCAGCCGAGCCCCTCCTCGGCGAGCCGCCGGTCGATGGTCTCGCCCGGCGCGACGCGAGCAGGCAGGAGGCGGCGGTAGAGCGCCCCGATCGGCCCTGTGCCGCGCAGCGACGGCGGATAGCCCGTGTCGAAGAGCACCCGCCGCCCGCTCGGGTGCGTGTAGAGGAACACCGCGGAGGGGAACGTGCGGCGCGGCAGCCCCTCGCCGCGGAACACGCGCGACAGCGGGAAGGTCGTGTCGCCGCACTCGAAGACGCGCAGCACCGGCTCAGCGCCCACCGGCTCAGCGCCCACCGGTTCAGCCACGCTGCGCCCGGTAGTGCTCGCCGACGCGGCGGATCCCCTCCTCGAGCGGCACCGTCGGCTCGTAGCCGAGCTCGGCGCGCGCCCGCGAGATGTCGAGCGTCTGCGCGTAGGCGAGGGTCGCGACGGTGTACCGCGTGAACGGAGGCTCGGTGCCGCGGGGCAGCAGCGCGTAGACCTTCTCGAGCACGACCGCCAGTGCGCTGAGCACGCGCAGGTCGACGGTGATGTAGCGCGGCTTCTCGCCCATCGCCGCGAAGAAGCGGTCGAGCAGCTGCCCGAACGGCTGCGGCTCGCCGTTGGTGATGTTGTAGACGCTGCCGGCGGCCCGAGGCGCCGACGCGGCGAGCAGCAGCGCATGGGCGGCGTTCTCGACGCAGGTGACGTCGACGACGTTGCGCCCGCCGTCGAAGAGCGGGATCCCGCGCCGCCGCGAGGCCTGGATGAAGCGCGGGATGAGGCTCGGGTCGCCCACTCCGATGAGGCCGCGCGGGCGGAGGATCACGAGCTCCGCGAGCCGCCCGCCGGCGAGCGCCGCCTGCAGCAGGCGCTCGGCCTCGATCTTGCTGCGGATGTAGAGGCTCATCCGGCTGTCGGGGTCGAAGTCCTCCTCGCGCACGCCGTGCTGGTGCCTCCTGGCCGAGTAGATGCTGGGGGACGAGACGAAGACGAACCGCCGGATGCCCGAGCGCTGGGCGAGGTCGATCATCGCCTCAGTGCCGGCGACGTTCGCCTCGTGGAACTCGCTCCAGCGACCCCACGGGCTCGAGAGCGCGGCGGAGTGGACCAGCACGTCGGCGCGGATCGGCATCGCAGCGAGCCCCGCGAGGTCGGCCTCGATCGTCTCGGCCCCCTCCGCGCGCAGCCGCTCGAGCGCGACCGGGTTGCGGCCCGCCGCGACGACCTCGTCGCCCGCGGCGAGGAACTCCCTGACGGCGTAGCCGCCCAGGAAGCCGGTCGCCCCGGTGATCAGCACGCGTCGTCGCTCAGCGGACATCGACGACCGCCGCGCTCTTCTTGCGATCCCAGTACCAGAGCAGGATGCCGAGGTAGCCCAGCGCCCTGCCCTTGCGGATCGAGCAGCGGACGACGGCGCGGCGGTCGAAGACGGCCTGCGACCGCGCGAGCACCTGGCACACCTTGAGGTGCAGCTCGAGGTCCTCGTCGGTGTCGTCGATGCTCGAGCGCGGGAATCCGTCGACCTCGAGGTAGAGCCTCGCATCGATCGCCATGTTCAGCCCGGGGACCATGAACATCGGGTAGCGCTGCCCGGGCCGGCGGTAGAGGTAGCGCGGCGCGCGCTCGATGATCCCGATCAGCACGGCCCCGATCACCCCGTCGTACCAGCGGTACTCGGGCTCGTCGGTGCGCGGCTTCACCTTGCCGCCCACGATCTTCGCGCCCGCGGCGAAGTCGGCCTTGAGCACGGACACCCAGCGCGCATCGGGCAGCGAGTCGGCGTCGGTGCGGGCGACGATCGCGGCCCCCTCGGCGATCGCGTGCCGGAAGCCGGTGTCGGAGGCGGCTCCCGTGCCCTTCTGCGTCTCGCGGAGGGTGGTGAGGGGCCGCTCCGGGTGCCGGGCGGCGAAGGAGGCGATCACCTCACCGGAGCGGTCGGTGCTCGCGTTGTCGACGAGGAGGAGGGCGAAGTCGGAGTCGGTCTGCCGGGCGAGCGCCTCGAGGGTGCCGCCGAGCAGCTTCTCCTCGTTGAAGAACGGCACCACCACCCAGAAGCGCTGCTCGCCCACCGGACCCCCACCCGCCGATCGCCCCGCTGGCGCCCCGATCGGGGTGCCAGGGCACCCCCATAGTGTCGGCGGCGCGCACCGCCGTCAATCCGCGACACCGGCACCCGACCGCGATATTTCATCCCATCGAAACCTCATCGGCGCTAGACAGGGAGCGCTCGGGCTCATCCGTCGATCCGGGGCAGGAAGGACGCGATCGTGTCCGACGTACTCCCCCTCCGCATCCTCGGCACGGGCGAGGCGCTTCCGCAGCGGATCGTCCCCACCGCCGAGGTCGCGGCTCTCTGCGGCGTTCCCGAGGAGGAGGCGGTCCGGCGCAGCGGCGTGCTCACCCGGCGCTGGCTCGCCGACGACGAGGATCCGCTCGAGCTGGGCCTCACCGCCGCCCGTCAGGCGCTCGCCGCGGCGGGGATCGACGCGGCCGACGTCGACGTCGTGCTGAACGCCTCCGGGACGCAGCTGCAGGCGATCCCCGACGGCGGGGCGCTGATCGCCGCAGGCCTGGGCCTCGAGGACGTCTCGGCGTACAGCATGCACGCGACCTGCCTGTCGTTCCTCTTCGCGCTGCAGGAGGCGGGATTCCTCCTCGCCACCGGCCGCGCCCGGCATGTGCTCATCGTGTCGACGGAGGGCGGCAGCCGCGGCATCGACTTCGGCCAGCCCGAGAGCGCTCTGCTGTTCGGCGACGCGGCCGCGGCGATCGTCGTGGGGCCCGCCGACGCCTCCGGTCAGGGCATCGTGACGTCGGCCTTCAAGACGCAGACGACCGGAGTGAAGCACGCCGAGATCCGCGGTTTCGGCTCGCGGATCCGCATCGAGCAGGCGCAGGACCGCCTCAGCGACTTCAAGTTCGACATGCACGGCGGGCAGCTGCTCGTGGATGCACTGCGCAATTTCCCGCGGTTCCTCGAGGGAGTCCGGCCGGGCCTCAGCAAGGGCCTCCCGGGAGTCGACCGCGTCGTGCCGCACCAGACGAGCAAGGCCGGCATCGAGGGGATGGCCAGGCTCTGGGGCCGCGAGAACATGGTGATCACGCTCCCCGAGGTCGGCAACACCATCGGCTCGGCGATCCCCCTGGCTCTGCACCGCGCGAAGGTGCAGGAGGGCGAGTCGGTGCTGCTCGTCGGCACGGGGGCGGGCACTCACTACGGGGCCGTGATCCTGCAATGCTGACCGATCGGCCCTACGTCGAGATGGAGGCGGTGTCGAAGTCGTACCGCTCCGGGGGACGCCGGGTCACGGCGCTGCGGCGAGCGACGCTGTCGATCGAGCAGGGCCGGTTCACCGTCGTGCTCGGGCCGTCGGGCTCGGGCAAGAGCACGCTGCTCAACCTGCTCGGCGGCATGGACAGCGCGACCAGCGGACGCATCCGGGTGGGCGACGAGCTGATCTCGTCGTTCGGCGACCGGAGGCTCACCGAGTACCGGCGCACGCGGGTCGGCTTCGTCTTCCAGTTCTACAACCTGGTGCCGAACCTCACGGCGATGGAGAACGTCGCCCTCGCGGCGTCGCTCGTCACGGACCGCGTCAGCGCCGAGCGCCGGGCCCACGACGGGCTCGAGCGCGTCGGGCTCGGGCACCGATCGGGCAACTTCCCGGGCCAGCTCTCGGGAGGTGAGATGCAGCGGGTCGCCCTCGCCCGCGCCCTCGCGAAACGGCCCGCGCTCCTGCTCTGCGACGAGCCGACCGGGGCGCTCGACTCCCGGACCGGCGGCCAGATCATGACGCTCCTCCAGGGCACGGCGGGCGAGACCGGCACCGCGGTCGTCGTCGTCACCCACGACCACCGGATCGGCGCCACCGCCGACCGGCTGATCCGCCTGCACGACGGCGACCTCGTCGGCGACGAGGTGAACATCGATCCGCTGCCGGTCTCGGCGATCGGCTGACCGTGCGCGTCCTCGCCCGGAAGCTCCGCCGCGACCTCGTGCGCTCCGGCAGCCAGTTCGCCTCGGTGCTGCTGATGTCGGCGCTGAGCGTCACCGTCTACGCCGGGCTGGAGGGGGCGTGGCGGGGGATGCAGGTCGAGATCGACTCGTTCGCCGCCGAGAACCGCCTCCCGGACGCCTGGGTCAGCGCGGTCGCGACGACCGAGGCCGACCTCGCGGCCTTCGCGGCTCTGCCGGGCGTGACGGAGGCGTCGCGCGTGTCGACGTTCTCGCTCGCGCATCCGGCCGCCGACGGCACACTGCTCACCACCACGCTCGACGACGGCGCGGTCGACGTGCCGCTCGTGACCGCGGGCGACGCCGTGAGCGCGGAGGGCGGCGGGATCTGGCTCGACGACGGCTACGCGCGGGCGAACGGCGTCGCAGTGGGCGACACGATCGAGCTGAGCCGCGCCGGAGCGAGCGCCGACGTCGCGGTGCGCGGACTCGTCCTCGTCCCGGATGCGCTCGCCCTCACTGAGCCAGGGATGATCGCTCCCGAGCCCGGCCGCTACGCGTCGGCGCTGATGTCGGCCGCGACCGCCGAGGCGCTCGGAGTGACGCCGGCCGGCGACCTGATCCGGGTGATCGGCGATGCCGAGGAGGTGCGCGGGAGCGCCCCCGGGATCCTCGGCGACCGCTACCTGGGCTTCGCCGACCGCGGCTCGAACCAGGGGATCGCGCCCGTCTACGACCGGATCGAGCAGATCCGCGGGCTCGCCGTGCTCTTCAGCGCGCTCTTCGTGCTGGTCGCGCTGCTGGCGATGTCGACCTCGGTGCGGAGGCTCGTCGACCTGCAGCGCACCGAGATCGCCACGCTCGGGGCGCTCGGGATGAGCAGGCGGGTGATCGGCCTGTCGTACGCGGGCATCGCGGCGATGGTGGTCGGCGTGGGCGTGCTGCTCGGCGCGGCGGTCGCTCCGGTGCTCTCGCTCTACGTGCTCGAGACCCAGCGCGGCAGCTTCGCCCTGCCGCAGTGGCGGATCGCGTACTCGTGGACCTCGGTGGCGCTCGCCGCGGGCCTCGTGCTGGTCTGCTCCGCCGGCGCGTGGGCGGTCGCGGCGCGCGCCTGCCGGCTGACCCCTGCCGAGGGGATGCGCCCGCCCGCCGAGCACTCGCACCGGATGATCCTCGAACGCCTCCCGCGGCTCTGGTCTCGCATCGGCTTCGGCGAGCGCTGGGCGCTGCGCGACGCGGCGGGCAATCCGGTGCGGATCGCGGTCGGAGTCGTCGCCGCGGCCGGCTGCATGATGCTGCTGGTCGCGGGCTTCGGGATCCCGGAGTCGCTCTCGCACCAGGTGCAGCGCGGCTACGGCGACCAGTACCGCTACGCGGAGACGATCCAGGTGGTGCCGGGGTCGACCCCCGAGCAGCTCGGCGCGCTCGCCGCGGAGGCGGGCGAGGGCCAGTGGATCCAGCAGCGGCCGATCCGCGTCGCGGGTGCCGACGCGGCGGAGTACGTGCTGACGGTGCTGGGGCCGGGCGAGCTGTACGTGCTGCGGGACGCCTCCGACCGCGTGCTCGACCTGGCGGAGGGAGCGGCGGTCACGGCGCGCGTGCAGGAGGCGACGGGGGCCGGCGCGGGGTCGGTGCTCGCCCTCGAGGTCGGCGGTGCGGGTTCGGTCGACGTCACGGTCGCGGCGGTGGCCGACGTGTCGCAACCGCAGGGCGTGCTGATCTCGGAGGCGGACTGGGTGGCGGCGGGCGGGGTGTTCTCGCCGACCGCCTACCTGACGGCCGCGCCGATCGACGGCGAGCTCGCCTCTCCGGCGGCGGGCTCGAGACTCGCGCTCGCGGAGCAGCGCGAGAACGCCGAGTCGGTCGTGGCCGCGCTCACAGGCGTGTTCACGCTGATGAAGGTGCTGGCGATCCTGCTGGTGGTGGTGTCGCTCTACAACCTCGGTGCGCTCGGCTTCTCGGAGCGGGAGCGGTCGTACGCGACCCTCCGGGTCCTCGGCTCGCGGCACGGCGAACTGCGGACGCTGGCGCTCACCGAGAACGCGATCACGGCGGTGATCGGCTGGCTGGCGGGCATCCCCGCGGGGCTCTGGTTCCTCGGGCGGTACACCGACCTCTTCAGCGACGACCGCGCGGTCTACCCGCCCTACGTGACGCTCGGGAGTCTCGGCGCCGCCTCCGCGATCACGCTCGGCTTCGCGTTCACCGCGACGCTGCTGCTCACCCGCCGGGTGCGGCGGATCGACATGGCGAGCGCCCTGAAGGCGGTGGAGTGAGGTGCGGGGTTCGGGGCGGCGGGGTGTCGGGGGGCGGGGTCTCGGGGCACATGCTCGTCGCCCGCCTGCCCGGTGATCGAGCAGCCCTCGCAGAGGGCGTATGTGCTTCCTCCACAGGCGTCTGCGTGGGCTGAGTCGTCCCGCCGGGGTGCTTCAGGCGGGTGGGTGTCGGTGGTCGCTGGTTCAATACGTGTATGACAGAGATCGGCACGGCGGAGGCGGCGCTCACGCAGGTGCGCGCGCACGGCGACCGCGCGGCCGAGCTCGCGCGCTCCGCCGCGCCGGTGCTGCTGGCGGCCGCGGAGGAGCTGTATGCCGGGTACCGGGCGGCGCTCGCGTGTCCGGAGGCGTTCGCTCGGGGTCTGTCGCGCAGCGAGACGACGGATCTGGTCGAGCGGTCCATCCGGGCGGACTTCGCGGTCGCGTTGGGGGTGTCGGAGCGGGTCGCGTCGCGCGAGCTCGAGCACGC
>NZ_FXBM01000004.1 GCF_900177245.1 Rathayibacter oskolensis | reverse complement strand
GACGGTGACGGACTCGTCGACGGGGATCAACGCACGCTCGCGCAGCTGCGCGCCGACGCGCTGACCGACCTGCTCTGCGACGGCGACATCACCGGCACCACCCCCGTCGACCGCGACGCCGACCGCCCGGCGCCCGCCGTCGTGCCCGGAGTGCGCGCTGAGATCCGGCTCACCCTCCCTGCGACCACCGCGGCGGGACTCGACGACGCGCCCGCCGACCTCGACGGCTACGGAACCATCCCCGCCGACCTCGCCCGCGACCTCGCCGCCACCGGATCGTCGTTCACCCAGGTTCTGACTGACCCGGTTTCCGGCAGGGTCGTCTCGGTTGGACGCACCCACCGCGTCCCTCCGCCACAGATGCGCCTGCACCTGCAGCTGCGCGATCAGACCTGCCGCTTCCCCGGCTGCACCCGCTCCGCGTCCCGCGCCGAGGCCGACCACACGATCGAGTGGCGCAACGGCGGCGACACCGCGCTGCACAACCTCGCCTCGCTGTGCGTCGCCCACCACCACGTCCGCCACGGCGACCGCTGGACCTACACCCTCCACCCCGACGGAACCGCCGAATGGACCACCCCCACCGGACGCCGCGTCACCACCCGACCACCCGCACTCCCCGGCCGACCACCCGGACCACCCCCACGACCACGCTTCGACGACCCACCACCCTTCTGATTCGCCGCCCGCGACGTGGGTCTCGACATGCCGCCGTGCGCCGACTCGACCCGGAAGGGAGCGGTCCGCGAACGTCTGAGGAGCGCTCCGCCCGCCTGCCCGCTGGTCGAGTAGCCGCCCGACGCAGAGGGCCCGCCCGCACCGCCTGCCGCAGTCGGGCTCCGCAGAAGCGGACGTAGACTGCCTCCCATGCCGCAGATCCGGATCAAGGACGCCGCCGCCTACCTCGGCGTGAGCGACGACACCATCCGGCGCTGGATCGACAACGGCGTCCTCGAGAGCGCGAAGGACGCCTCCGGCCGCGGCGTCGTCGACGGACTCGCCGTCGCCCGCCTCGCCCGCGCGAACGCCGTGCTGCCCGACGACCCGTCGCCGGTCGCCCGCTCGGCGCGCAACCGCTTCGTCGGCATCGTGACCGAGATCGTGATGGACACGGTGATGGCGCAGGTGGAGCTGCAGTGCGGGCCCAACCGCGTCGTGTCGCTGATGAGCAGCGAGGCCGTCCGCGAGCTCGGGCTCGAGCCGGGCTCGCCCGCGGTCGCCGTGGTCAAGGCCACGACCGTGATCGTCGAGACCCCGCTGCCGCGCGCCTGATGCGGACCGCCTCCGCCCTCCCGCGCTGGGTCGTCGCGGTCGCCGCGGTCGGGGCGCTTCTCGTCCTGCTGCCGCTCGCGGCGATCCTCCTCCGGGTCGACTGGACGCGGTTCGTCCCGCTGATCACCTCCGAGTCGTCGGTCGCCGCACTGCTGCTGAGCCTGCGCACCTCGGTCGCCGCGACGGTGCTGTGCGTCGTGCTCGGCACGCCGATGGCGCTGGTGCTGGCGCGGACCTCGTTCCCGGGTCAGCGCCTCCTCCGCTCGCTGGTGCTGCTGCCCCTCGTGCTGCCGCCGGTCGTCGGCGGACTCGCCCTGCTGTACACCTTCGGACGCTCGGGCCTGCTCGGCGGGGCTCTCGAGGTGGCCGGTCTGCGCGTCGCGTTCTCGACGACGGCCGTGGTGATCGCGCAGACCTTCGTCGCCCTGCCGTTCCTGGTGCTGAGCCTCGAGGGCTCGCTGCGCAGCGCCGGTGCCCGCTACGAGGCGGTCGCCGCGACCCTCGGTGCGTCGCCCGGCACCGTTCTGCGCCGCATCACGCTGCCGCTGATCCTGCCGGGGCTCGCCTCGGGCGCGATCCTCTCGTTCGCCCGCGCGCTCGGCGAGTTCGGCGCGACGCTGACCTTCGCGGGGAGTCTCGAGGGCGTCACCCGCACCCTCCCGCTCGAGATCTACCTGCAGCGCGAGAGCGATCCGGAGGCGGCGGTCGCGCTCGCCCTGCTCCTCGTGGTCGTCGCGGTGCTGGTCATCGGCGTAGCCTCGGGCCGGCGCGAGGCGCGCGCGGTGCCGCTGTGAGCCTCCGCTTCGGGGCCCGGCTCGCCGCCCGCGGCTTCGACGTGGCACTCGACGTCGCCGAGGGCGAGACCGTCGCCGTGCTCGGGCCCAACGGCGCCGGCAAGTCGACCCTCGTCGAGCTGCTCGCCGGTCTCGTGCGCGCCGACGCCGGCAGCGCGCGGCTCGGCGGCGCGGTGCTCTTCGACGACGCGACCTGGACGCCTCCGCACCGCCGCTCGGTGGCCCTGCTCGCTCAGGATCCACTGCTCTTCCCCCACCTCACCGTGCGCGAGAACGTGGCCTTCGGGCCGCGCAGCTCGGGCCTGGGCCGAGGCCCGTCGCGCGCCAGGGCCGATCGAGAGCTCGAGGCCGTCGACGCGCTCGACCTCGCCGACCGCCGCCCCGAGCGGCTGTCGGGCGGTCAGGCGCAGCGGGTCGCCGTCGCCCGGGCCCTCGCGACCGAACCGCGCCTGCTGCTGCTCGACGAGCCGATGGCCGCGCTCGACGTCCGGGTCGCGCCGATGCTGCGGCGGATGCTGCGCACCGTCCTCGCCGAGCGGACCACGATCGTGGTGACCCACGACGTCCTCGACGCGTGGACGCTCGCCGACCGCGTGGTCGTCCTGCACGGCGGCCGCGTCGTCGAGCAGGGTCCGACGGCGCAGGTGCTCGAGCAGCCGCGGACCGCGTTCACCGCCGAGCTCACCGGGGCGACGCTCCTCTCGGGCGTCCGCACGGCCGCGGGACTGCGACTAGCGGACGGCCGCGAGATCGCGGGCACCGCCTCCGACGACCTGCCTGTGGGGTCGGCGGTCGCGGCGGCGGTGCGGCCCGCGGAGGTGTCGGTGCTCCCGCCGGGGCTGCCGGGGCTGCTGGCGCCGATCACTGATCTGGAGCCCCGCGGAGACGCCGTGCGGGTGCGCAGCGCGGTGCTCTCGGCCGATGTCACGCCGGCGGAGGCGGCTCGCCTGGATCTCGCACCGGGCCGGGAGGTCCGCTTCGGGATCGCTCCCGAGGCGGTGCGGCTCTATCGCGCCTGACGCTCTCAGCCCTTCTTCTGGTCCGGGATCGCCGCGGTGCCCGTCGCCCGGAGCCGGTCCTTGACAAGCTCGGGGAACAGCGGGCGGCCGTAGAAGTAGCCCTGGGCCCGCTCGGCGTGCAGGCTCGTCAGCAGCGCGTGCGCCTGCTGGGTCTCGACGCCCTCGACGATCGTGTGCATGTCGAGATCGGCGACGAGGTTGATGATCGAGCGCAGGATCGTCGCGTGCCGGGGGTTCTCCTCGTCGGCGAGGAAGACGCGGTCGATCTTCACGATGCTCAGGGGCACGGTGAGCAGCGCCGCCGCCGCCGCGTGCTCCTGGCCGTAGTCGTCGAGCGCGATGGCGATCCCGTCGGCCGTCAGCGTGCGCACCCGCTCGATCACGGCCTCGTCGACGTCGCCGATCGACCCCTCCGTGAGCTCGAGGCAGAGCTGGATCCCCTGCTCGGCCGTGCGGTGCGCGCAGATGACGTCGACGACCTCGTCGTGCATCAGCTGCTCCGCCTCGATGTTGATGCTGAGGAACGACACTCCGCGGTCGATCGCGCGGAACTCGATCATGCAGGCCACCGCCTGGTCGACGATCTGCAGCGTCAGCCGGTCGAGGAGGCCCAGCGAGCGGGCGATGTCGACGAGCGTCAGCGGGCTGAGCGCCGTCCCGTCGGGGCGGGTGTAGCGGGCGAGCGCCTCGAAGCCGATGATTCGCCGCTCGGCGACGTCGATCACCGGCTGGAAGGCGACCCGGACGGTTCCCTCCAGAACCGCGGCGTGGACCTCGGCGAGGAGGTCTCCCCCGTCGGCCGCCGTGGTCTTGCGCTCCTTCTTCGACTCGTACATCCGCTCGTCGGCCTCCTGCATCACCCGGTCGAAGCTGCCGCCGTCGACAGCGACCGGGGCGCCGATGCTGATGCGGGGATGGAGGGTCGCGCCGCCGACCAGGACGGGCCGCTCGACCGCGCGGGCGATCCGCAGCGCGACGGCTCCGGCGGTGACCGAGTCGAGCAGGACGGCGAACTCGTCGCCGCCGATGCGGGCGACGACGTCGTCGCTGCGCACGCTCTCGCGGATCCGGCGCCCGACCTCCTCGAGGACGAGGTTGCCCACCGAGTGGCCGTGCGTGTCGTTGACGGCCTTGAAGTCGTCGAGGTCCATGAACAGCATCGCGCGCAGCCCCGGGTCGGCGATCGCGCCGAACTCCTCGTAGAGTCCGCGCAGATTCGTGAGCCCGGTGAGCGTGTCGGTCGTCGCCTGGTCGCGCAGGGTGCGCGTGGTGCGGCGGTCGTGGAGGGCCTGCGTCGCGATGTGGGTGAGGGCGAGCAGAGTGCGGTGCTCGAGCGCGGTGAAGCCGTCGGAGTCGGGCCGGCGCGTGAGCACGAGGTGGCGGATGCCCGTCCCGGGCGCGGTCACCGGCGCCGAGAGCTCGAACGGCCGGCCCGGCTCCTCCGAGATGCGGGTGCTGGCCGACGGGATCGCGGTGCGCGCCGACTTCTCGAGGGTGTCGAAGATCGCCGCCTGATCGCCCCACGGCAGCGCGAGCGAGGCCTCGATCAGGCCGTTGAGCTTGCGCTCGATGCGGGTGCGCCGCAGGTGCTGGCTCACGACGGCGACGACGAGCGCGACCAGTCCGAGCGTGTTCGCCGACCGGATGTCGAGGCCGTCGCCGACCTCGATGCGCTGGATGCCCGAGGAGAGGTGGGCGCCGTAGGCGAGGGCGACGAGCGCCGTGTTCAGCCCGAGGGCGATCAGCACCCGATCGATCCGGAGCGCCGGCCGGGGCACGTCGGGCACCTCGGCGAGCGAGAGCCAGGCCTGGAGGTACTCGAACCCGATCGAGAGCGCACCGTAGGCGAGCACCGCGGGCACTGCGGCGACGACCGGCCACCAGCCGGTCTCGGGGAACAGCGAGAGCACCAGGAGGAACGCCGCGCCCGAGAGCGACGCCAACCCGGTCCAGTACACCGTCACCAGCCACGGCCGCCGCCCGAGCACCTGGAAGACCGCGATCGCGATCAGCCACAGCAGCAGCGCCTCGGTCGCCGGGACGTCCTGCGCGAGGAACGCGAGGACCGCGACGCCGACTCCGAAGGTGACAGTGCCGATCCCGGAGGCGAGCTCGAGGCGGAACGACGCGGTGATCCACATCGCCGCGAGCAGCACGAGGAACGGGAGCCAGCGACCGGGCAGAGCCGATGCGTTCGGCACGAGGAGGACCAGCGCGAGGAGGAGGCCGGCGGAGCCGACTCCGAGGCGGAGCGCCCGGACGGGGCCCGCCGAGGCGAGCCGCTCGGGGAGCGCAGGAGCGACTCCGATCGCGCTCGTCGCCTCGTCGCTCACACGGCCCCCCGTCGCCCCCGCACTCGGGGGACTCGCGCCTACTCTGGCAGATCCGCGGCACAGCGCGGGCGCGGGCCGGAGCGTCAGGTGCGCAGCGGCAGCCGGGCCGCGAGACGCGCGCCGCCCAGGTCCACCGACGGGAGCAGCTCGAGCGAGCCTCCGTAGGCCGCGAACTGGCGCGACAGCCGGTCGAGGCCCGACCACGACGGGTCGGCGGCGACGCCGCGGCCGTCGTCGTCGAGGCCCAGGACGACGGCCGAGTCCTCCACCGCGAGCCGCAGCCGCACCGCCCGGGCGTCGCCGTGCTTCAGCGCGTTCGTGAGCGCCTCCTCGATCAGGCGCACCAGCAGCACCCGCTGGTCGACGGGGACGCTGCGCGCCTCCAGGTCGGGATAGCGCTCGTCGACGTCGAGGTCGACGGCGATCTCGAGCGGGAGCCGCGCGAACAGATCGCGCACGGCGGGGACGAGCCCGTGCTCGATGTCGACGGGGTAGAGCGCGTGGCCGGCCGCGCGGACCTCGTGCTCGCGGAGGTCGTCGAGCCGCGTCGCGATCTCGTCGAGTCGCGCCGGGTCGCCCGCGCGCGTCGCCGCCCGCAGCTCGGCGACGAGGACCACGAGCGAGTTCTGGAGGCGGCCGTGCAGCCGCTGCGCCACCTCGCGGCGCACGCGCAGCTCCTCCTGCTGGAGCGCCTGCACGGCCTCGACCGCCTGGAGCAGCATCCGGGCGCGCTCGCGCTCCTGCTCGCGGACGCGGCGCGCGGACCGGACGAGGAGGAAGCCGAACGCGGTGGTCAACGCGACGACCACTCCGCCCACGAGCAGCTCGACCACGATCGCGTCGAGCGCGGTCGGGGGGTAGACGCCCGTCAGGATCTGGAGGCCGCAGCGCGCCAGAGCGACCGTCGCCGCGATCAGGGCCGTCACGCCGAAGCGACGGCGACCGCCGTGGCGCTCGGGGTGCAGGACGGCGATCAGCGCGACAGCCAGCGCGATGGCCGAGACGTTGACGACCACGCGCACGACGACGTCCTCCACGGGGCCGGCCTCGACTCCGCGCACCGTCTGCGACAGCATCCCGAGGGCGAAGACGGCCTGGAGCGCGGCGAGCACCGAGAGCACCCCGCCGAGCACGGCGACGACGCCCCACACGATGCGGTTGTCGGCGTCGGCGTCCGTGCGCGTCGGCTCCGCTCCGTCGAGCGTCATGCCGTGTGCTGGAGGAACTGCAGCGTCGCCTCGACGCGCGGGTTGCGGGAGCCGTCGGAGCGGACCCCGAGGGATGCGTAGAGGGCGTTCACGTGGTTGTCCACCGAGCGGACGGCGATGCCGAGCCGCTCGGCGATCGCCGCATTGGTCAGCCCGGACGCGAGGCCCGTGAGCACCTCGTACTGCCGGCGGCTGAGCGTCGCGACGGGCGAGTTCCTGCGCGCCGTCCGGGCGGCGACGAGCGCGGGATCGAGGACGGTGCGACCATCGGCGGTCGCGCGGATCGCGGTGAGCAGCGCCGCCGCCGACAGCGAGGACGTCTTCGAGAGGTAGCTCCACCCGCGCGCCTCCGAGCGGTCGAGGCGGAGGAACCGGTGCATGGCGTCGACCGCCGAGAGCAGCACGATCGCGAGCTCCGGTGCCCTCGCGCGCAGCTCGCGCCCGAGCTCGATCCCGTCGCCGTCACCGAGCTCGATGTCGATGATCGCGACGTCGAGCTCCTCGGGGCGCAGCTTCAGCCGGGCCTCGGCGAGGGAGGAGGCCTCGACCACGCTGCGCACCCCCGGCACCGATCGCAGCAGCGAGGTCAGCATCTGGCGGTAGAGAGGTTGGTCGTCGACGACGGCCAGCCTCAGGTCTTTCACGCCCCCCATGGATGTCACAAGCACATCCTCGTGCATGGACGGGCTTACGGAGGCGAATTAGAGACATTGAGTTCATAACTCGGCGAGCGCGCCCGTCAGGACGAGTCCGAGAAGGGCTGCCGCGAGTGCGGCGACCCACATCCCGAGGCCGTAGAAGAGCCCGGCGGCCCACCGCCGCTCCAGCAGCATGCGCGCCGCCTCCACGCTCGCGGTGCTGAACGTGGTGAACCCGCCGAGGACCCCGGTGCCCAGCACCGCGTGCCACGGAGCGTCGACGGCGCCCGGGAGAGCGAGGCCTGTGACCACTCCGAGCAGCAGCGACCCGGCGACGTTGATGAACGCCGTCCCCACCGGCCAGCGCACCGGGACGAGCGACCGCGCCACTCCGTCGACGACGAGTCGAGCCGCGGCACCGACTCCCCCGGCGACCGCGACGGCGACGAACAGCGCGAACCCGCTCATCGAGCGGCCCTCCGGCGACCCGCGATGACGACGCCGAGCGCCGCCGCCGCGGTGCCGAGCACGAGGGTGATCGCCGCGTACAGCGCCGACTCGGCGTAGCGGCCCGCCTCGAGCAGCGCGAGCGAGTCGAGCGAGAAGGTGCTGTAGGTCGTGAACCCGCCGAGCACCCCGGTGCCGAGCAGGAGGCGGAGCGTCCGCCGCCCGCCGACATCGGGCCCCCGGCGCGCGAGCGACTCGAGCAGCAGACCGAGCAGGAACGCGCCGACGAGGTTGACGGCGATCGTCGCGGAGGGCAGCACACCGAGAGGAGGGAGCAGCAGAGCGGTCGCGTAGCGTCCGGACGTCCCCACCGCTCCCCCGGCCGCGACGACGAGCATCGCGCGCGGGCGCAGGTGCAGCGGCGTCACTCCGCCAGATCCCACGGCGCTCGCCGCGAGGTGTCGCGCAGCGGGACGACCATGACCGGGCGCCGCTGCCGGTGCGCGAGATGCACGGCGACGCTGCCGCTCAAGAACTCCGCGATGCTCGCGAGCACTCCGGAGTCGCGGGTGCCGACGACGATCATCCGCGCGTCGCTCTTCTCGGCCACGTCGGTCAGGGCCAGGGCCGGCTCGCCCTCGGCGGCGCGCAGGGTCCACTGCACGTCGGAGTCGGCGAGCGCCTCCTCCATCGCCTGCCGCAGACTCGGCGGCACCGCCGGCCCCTCGGCGCCGCCCCCGCGCTGGACCAGCCCGATCGGGATGCCTCCCGTCACCGGATCGATGTAGTCACCCACGAGGTAGGGATCGGGCACGACGGTGAGCAGCAGCAGCGGGGCACCCAGCCCGGAGGCGAAGCGCGCGGCGGTGCGGACGACCTCGGGACGCTGGCCGTCGACGACGCCGACGAGCACAGGTCCGGAGGGGATGGGATCGGTCATGGGAGTCTCCTTCCCGGATGCGTTCATCCTCCCACCGGTCCTCGGCGCGGGCACGGAGGACGGTGACGAGTTCCTCCGTGATCGTTTCGTGATCTTCGGTGCCCGAGCTAGACTCGCTCGTCGCCGGACCCCCGACCGGCCCCCCGCATCCCCCACCCGAGGAGAACGCACGCGTGTCGAGCCCTGGCATCCCCGTCCCCCCGGAGTCTGCCGACACCTCGACCACCCCCGTGCACCGCACCCGCCGGGAGGCGCGCGCGGCCGAAGCCGCCGCCACGACCCCCCGCGCCGTGCGCAGCACCCTCAGCCGTCGCACCCTCGGCTTCGCCACCTTCTCGGTCGTCGGCGGCCTCTTCGCCACCGCGGCGATCCCCGCCTACGGTGCGCGCAGCACCACGGACGCCGCCGGCGGTACCGCGGCGGACCGCGCCGGTCTGCAGAACCTCACCGTCTCGTCGGAGGCGGCGGGCCAGACCGCGGTCCGCGACGCGTTCGCCGCGCCCACCCAGGCGCAGCTCGACGAGGCCAGCCGCCAGGCGGCCGTGCTCTCGAGCTCCGACGGCGGGGACTTCTCGACCGTGCAGACCCGCGCGGTCGGCGACGACTACCCGTGGCCGTACGAGACGATCGACGACGACGGCGGCGGACTCTCGCCCCTCGGCTACTACTACCGGGAGTGCGTCGACTTCGTCGCCTGGCGGCTGAACCGCGACGCCGGCTCCACCTCGGCCCCGTGGACGTACACCTGGGGGACCATCACCCCGCTGGGCGGCAGCGCCTGGGAGTGGCCCGACAACTGGGCCGCGAAGGGCTGGGCCACCAGCAGCACGCCCATCGTCGGCTGCGTCGCCTGGTGGACGTACAACCACGTCTCGTACGTGCAGAAGGTGAACGACGACGGCACCGTGCTCCTCGAGGAGTACAACTACGGCGGCAAGCACAGCTACGTCACCCGGACCTTCCCGACCGCGCAGGTGCCGCTGTTCCTCTACCCGCCCGCCCTCTAGCTCGGGCCCTCAGGGGTGCTCACCGGGGGCGTCGAACGCCGCGCCGAGGCATGAGCCCCCCTCACGTCAAAACTATGACAGCAGGGGGGACTTGCCGCAAGATGCCCTCCCTGCCGGAGAATCTCGCGTCATGCCCGACTCCCGCAGCTTCTTCGCCCTCCCCGCTCGAGCGTCCGACAAGCGCTCCGATCGTCTGATCGCCCGCGACGATCGGCAGTTCGCCGCCGTCGCCGCCGCCCTCGACGCAGAGACCGCCGATCTGCTCTCGCGGCTCGCCGCGGCCCGTCGCTCGGCCGGCGGCTCCGGTCAGCACGCCCTCGACCGCGACCAGGAGATCCGCCGCCTGAGCGCCCGGCTTCGCACCGTCGAGCGCTTCGGCGTCGACCTCTGCCTCGGCAGGATGGTCCCGGCCGACGGCTCGGATCCGGTGTACATCGGCCGCCTGGGGCTGACCGACTCCCACGGCGAGCGCCTCCTCGCCGACTGGCGCTCGGGGCTCGCCGCGCCGTTCTTCGGGGCGACCGACGCCGATCCGATGGGGATCGCGAGCCGCCGGCGGTACCGGTGGGCCGACCGGCACGTGACCGACTACTGGGACGAGGCGTTCACGGACGAGGGTCGCGAGGGAGACGTCGCGCTCGACGACCGGTCGGCGTTCGTCGCGAGCCTCTCCGGCAGCCGTTCCCCGCGGATGCGCGACGTGCTCGGCACCCTGCAGGCCGACCAGGACGCGATCGTCCGCGCCGGTGCGAGCGGCGCCCTCGTGGTCGACGGCGGCCCGGGCACGGGCAAGACGGTCGTCGCGCTGCACCGCGCCGCCTACCTCCTCTTCTCGGACGCCCGGGTGAGCCGGCACCGCGGAGGCGTCCTGGTCCTCGGCCCGAACGCCGCCTACCTCGACTTCGTCGCCGATGTGCTCCCGAACCTCGGCGAGGACGGCGTGCGGATGGCGACGCTGCGCGACCTGGACCCGGCGGGTCTCGACGCCGAGCCCGAGCGCCACGATCGCGTGGCCACCCTCAAGGGCGACGGCCGCCTCCTGAGGGCCGTCGACCGGGCGGTCGACCTCTACGAGCAGCCCCCGCAGCGCGAGCTGATCGTCGAGACCGACTGGGCGGACGTCGTCCTGACTCCCCAGGACTGGTCCGACGCCTTCGACGCCCCCGAGCCCGGCACCCCGCACGACGACGCCCGCGACGCGGTCTGGGAGGAGATCGTCGCGATCCTCACCCAGCGGGCCGGTGCGCGGGCCGAGCGCGCGGAGTTCCGGGCGCAGCTCGAGGGCGACGACGCCCTCCGCGCGGCGGTCGACCGCGCCTGGCCGCTGCTCGACCCGGAGGGGGTCGTCGCGGATCTCTGGTCCTCGCCCGAGCACCTCCGCTCCTGCGCGCCCTGGCTCGACGCCGACGAGGCCGCCCTGCTGGCGCGGGACGATCCGCGCGCCTGGACGCTCTCGGATCTGCCGCTCCTCGACGCCGCCCGATCCCGGGTGGGCGACCCTGGTGCCGGCCGCCGACGACGCGAGCGCGAGCTGGCCGAGGCGCGGGAGCGGTCGCGGATGGACAGCGTCGTCGACGAGCTCGTCGCCGGTCAGGAGGCGGACGAGCTCATGCTGATGACGATGCTGCGCGGGCAGGACGTGAGGAACGCGCTCGTCGACACGACCGCGCTCCCCGACGAGCCCGAAGACCCCCTGCAGGGCCCCTTCGCCCACGTCGTCGTGGACGAGGCACAGGAGCTCACCGACGCCGAGTGGGCGATGCTCCTGCGGCGCGTCCCGTCGCGCAGCGTCACCGTCGTCGGCGACCGCACCCAGGCACGACACGGCTTCCGGGAGTCGTGGATCGAGCGGCTCTCGCGCGTCGGGATCCGCCGCGTGCAGGTCGCTCCCCTGCGGATCAACTACCGCACGCCCGCCGAGATCATGGCCTTCGCCGAGCCGGGGATCCGCGCGGCCGTCCCCGACGCGAACGTGCCGACATCGATCCGCTCGAGCGGGATCCCCGTCGAGCACCGTCCCGCCGCAGACCTCGCGCGCCTGCTCGAGGAGTGGCTGGCCTCGCGGGCCGACGGCACCGCCTCCGTGCTCAGCGCCGACCCGGAGGCGTGGGCGCCGCTCGTCCCCGGAGACGCGCGCCTCCGGAGCATCACCCCCGCGGCGGCGAAGGGGCTGGAGTTCGACCTGGTCGTGCTGGTCGATCCCGACGCGCTGGGCGACGGGATCGAGGGTGCGGTGGACCGCTACGTCGCGATGACGCGGGCGACCCAGCGGCTGGCGATCGTGGTGTGAGCCGCTCCCGATCGCATCGGACCGCGATCATCGGGTGCGAGGCCGGGACCTCCGTCATCCTCGATGCATGAGGGGGTCGACGTGATGGAGGCACTGACGTGATGGAGGCACTGAACGGGCTCGTCTCGGAGATCGAGGAGCGCCTCACCGAGGAGCTCGACATCGGCGCTCTGGCGAGCCGGCTCGGCACGACCGAGTACCACCTGCGCCGCCTGTTCTCGTCGCTCGCCGGGATGCCGCTGTCGGAGTACGTCCGACGGCGCCGCATGTCGGTCGCCGCGGCCGAGGTCCTGGGCGACGGCGAGCTGCTCACGATCGCGGTGCGCTACGGCTACGGCTCCACCGAGGCGTTCGGCCGCGCGTTCCGCTCGGTGCACGGAGTCGGACCCGCCGACGTCCGCCGGAACGGCGGCCCCCTCCGCACGCAACCGCGACTCCGATTCCGCCTGACCGTCGAAGGGAACACGACCATGGACACCCGACTCACCGACCACCCCGCCTTCCGGCTCATCGGCCACGCGGCCCGCGTCCCGCTGATCCACGAGGGCGTCAACCCGCGCATCCAGGAGCACATCGCCTCCCTGCCCGCGGCGGAGCAGCTCCGTCTCAAGGAGCTGAGCGACACGGAGCCGGCGGGGCTGCTGCAGGTCAGCGCCGACGTGGACCCCGACTACCGCGAGGGCAGCGAGCTGACCTACCTGCACGGGGTCGCCGTCACCGAGGCGACGCCCGTGCCCGAGGGACTCGACGCCCTCGAGGTGCCGGCGGGCACCTGGGCGGTGTTCCGCTCGGAGGGACCGCACCCGGCGGCGCTGCAGTCGATGTGGGCGGCGACGGCGACCGACTGGTTCCCCTCCAACCCGTGGCGGCTGCGACCCGGACCCTCGATCGTGGCCGTCCTCGACCGGGCGGCCGACTTCAGCACGGCGACCTGCGAGCTCTGGCTGCCGGTCGAGAGGGCGTGACGGCACGCCTACCCTGGAGCTGTGAAACCCGCGCTCGCACCGGCCACCGGGGTCTCGATCTCGGCGCTGCTGCTCTTCGGACTGCGCCTGCCGCTCGCGGGCTACCTCGTGCTCGCGGCGAGCCTCCTGCTGGCCGTCGCCATCGACCGCACGCTCGCCGTCGATCTCTCGCTGATCGGCGCGGGGCTCGTGATCGTGAGCTCGATCTCGGTCGAGGCGAACCTCGACTACCCCAACATGGCGCTGATGGGAGTCGTGCTCTCGGCGGCCGTCGCCGTGCCCTGGGCGATCGATCACTACGGGACGAAGCGGCGCATCATCCGGTTCCCGCTGCGCACCGGTCAGCGCTGGACGACCCTCGAGAAGTCCTACCTGCCCGCGGTGGTCGTGCTCGGCTGGATCCTGCTGCCGTTCTACTTCATCCGCTCGGGGGCCTACCTCAACTGGCCGGCGATCTCGGCGCCCGACGAGATCGCCCGCCTGTTCGTCGGAGTCGGGTTCGTCGGGATCTGGGACGAGCTGTTCTTCATCTGCGTCGTGTTCGCCGTGCTGCGCCGGCATCTGCCGATGTGGCAGGCGAACGTCCTGCAGGCCGTCGTCTTCGTGTCGTTCCTCTGGGAGCTCGGCTACCGCGAGTGGGCACCGGCGTTCACGATCCCCTTCGCGCTGCTGCAGGGCTGGATCTTCTCGAGGACGAAGTCGCTCACCTACGTGATCTGCGTGCACCTGCTGTTCGATCTCGTCGTGTTCCTCGCGCTGGTGCACGCCCACAACCGCGAGTGGCTCCGCTGGTTCGTGTACTGACCGGCGGAGGCGGGGGTCACGCGACCGGCTGCACGGAACGGTGCGCCGCGCGTGCCTCGACACGGCTCTTCAGCGCGGCGTTGAACGCGGCGTAGCCGCCCTCGTTGTGGCTCTTCGCGAACAGGCCCTCGAAGGGCTTGGTGAGCACGCCCGAGAACGTCTCGGTGTTGTGGAGCCGGGTGCCGACGTCGGTGGCGACGAGGGTGAAGCGGTGAGCGCCGAGGAACAGGCCGGCCGTCAGGATCGTCGCCGACCACTGCAGCTCGCGGTTCTCGTCGACGGCGGTGACCTTCGACGAGAACCAGAACCCGGGCATCCGCATCTTCAGGGTGCTGCCGAGCTCGGCGGCTCCGTCGATCCGCGAGAAGTTGCTCCACTCGCCGTAGGCGGAGAAGTCGGTGAGGACCTCCCAGACCTCTTCGGGGGCGGCGGCGATGTCGATCGTGGTGGCGAGGACGATGCTCATGATGTCTTCCGTTCTGCGGTGAGGAGTGGTGCGGTGGGTGATGTGGCTAGCTTGCATTGCTTTTCGGCTAGTGTCAATAGCCAATCGCTCGGCGGCTATTGACGCTAGCCGGGCGTGGGGTCAGGCTGAGGGCATGCACCCCCTGAACCACCACCTCCATGCCTAGGGCGGGCCTCACCCGCGACCGAGTGGCCGAGGAGGCGGCCTCGATGGCCGACGAGGTCGGTCTCGCGACGCTGACCCTCTCGGCGCTCGCGCAGCGACTCGGCGTCCGGCAGCCCTCGCTCTACAAGCACATCGACTCGATGGCCGGCCTCCACCGCGACATCGCCGTGCACGCCAAGCGCGATCTGGGCGAGGTCCTCGCCCGGGCCTCCGTGGGCCGATCGGGGGCGGACGCGATCTCGGCGATGTCGCACGCATACCGCGACTGGGCGCGGAAGCACCCCGCCCGGTACGAGGCGGCGAATCTGATGCCGGCCCCGGGCGACGTCGACGACGAGGCCGTCTCGGTCGCGGCGATCCAGGTGATCGCCGACGTGCTGACCGCCTACCGCCTCGAGGGCGAGGACTCGGTCGACGCGATCCGCGCCTTCCGCTCGACTCTGCACGGGTTCGTGTCCTACGAGACGGCCGGCGCGTTCCGCTGGAGCGCCGACGTCGACCGCAGCTTCGACCGGCTCGTGAACGGCTTCATCGTCGCCCTCGAGCACTGGGCCGAGACCGTCGGATCCACGCCGTCCCGCTAGAGCACCGAACCGACCAGCACCTCTCAGGGAGAGCACCATGACGAGCACCGGCAGCACTGCCGCAGACCGTGACCGAGCGACCGAGATCGTCGATCAGTGGGTCGCGATGTGGAACGGCGACACGGCGCTCGCCGAGGCGATCATCTCGAGCGGCAACCGCGTCCACGCCGCCCTGTTCGACGGCGGCGACGGCAGCGCGCTCGGCGGCGTCTCCGGGATGACGAGCCTCGTCACGGAGATGAGATCGCTGCTGCCCGACCTCGTCTTCTCGATCGACGTCGGGCCCCTCGTCGACGGCGACCACGTCGTGGTCCGCTGGGTGGCGACCGGGCATTACGGCGGAGGCGTCCCCGGCGCGGCGGCGCCGGTGGGCACGGAGGTGACCTTCCACGGCACCGACATCCTGCGGCTCGCCGACGGACAGGTCGTCGAGTACTGGCTCAACGCCGACACCTTCGCCCTGATGAGCCGGCTGCAGGTCGGCGCCGGCTGACGCCGACCGACCTCTGCACGCCATGACGATCAGGAGCTTCGCGGTCGCCCTCGCGATGGCGCTCGTCGCCGTCGGGACCACCGCGTGCAGCACCGGTTCGACGCGCGACGACTCCGCGACGGCGACCGCCTCGCCCGCTCCCTCGGCGACTCCCGTCGATGTCTCGGCCGACCTGCGGGCGCTCGAGGCCGAGTTCGACGCCCGAGTGGGCGTCAGCGCCGTCGACACCGGCTCGGGCGCCGCGATCACCCACCGGGCCGACGAGCGCTTCGGCTACGCGTCGACCATCAAGGCCCTGGCCGCCGCCGAGTTCCTGCACGACGTCCCCGTCGACCAGCGCGACGAGATCGTCACCTGGTCGGCCGACGACGTCGAGGCCGCCGGCTACTCGCCGGTCACGAGCCAGCACGTCGACGGCGGCCTGCCCCTCTCGGAGCTGGCCGAGGCGGCCGTGCGCACGAGCGACAACACGGCACTCAACCTCGTGCTCGACCGCATCGGCGGGCCGACCGCCCTCGACGAGGGCCTCACCGAGCTGGGCGACGACACCACCGAGGTCGTCGACGACGAACCCGCGCTGAACGTCATCGAGGCCGGCAGCACCGACGACACCAGCACTCCGGCCGCCTTCACCGCCGACCTCGCCCGGATCCTCGAGGGCGACCGCCTGACGGAGGAGGACCGCGCGACGCTCCTCGACTGGATGAGCGGCAACGCGACGGGCGACGCTCTGATCCGCGCCGGGACCCCCTCGGGCTGGGTCGTCGCCGACAAGTCGGGCGGCGCCGGCGGCACCCGCAACGACCTCGCGGTCGTCACTCCCCCGGGGCGCGCGCCGATCGTCGTCACGGTCTTCACGAGCCGGAACGACCCCGAGCGCGAGTACGACGACTCCCTCGTCGCGCGGACCGCCGAGATCGTCCTGCGGGGCCTGCAGCAGTGACGGCCCCGCGGCGGCGTCAGCCGGCCGCCCCACCCGCGATCTCGAGCGCCACCGTGCGCAGCGCCGAGCGCACGGCCCGTGCCGCCTCGTCGAGCCCGCCGACGGAGGCGAGCCGGAGCGAGCGCCGCGTCCACGGCGTCCCGTCGACCGGCACGGCCACCACTCCCGCCGGCAGAGCCGCGAGGGCGAGGCTCGGCACAGTGGTGATGCCCAGGCCCGCTGCGACGAACCCGAGCCGACTGCTCCACTCGCCGATCTCGGCGACGACGCGCGGCTGCGGGAGCGTCGGCCACGCCCCGAACTGCGGATCCCCTCGGGCGCCGCGGCCGACCACCCAGTCCTCGTCCGCGAGATCGTCGACGGTGAGCCGCTGCACGTGCGCCAGGCGGTGTCGTCGACCGACCGCGACGTGCAGCGGTCCGGCCGGGAGCACCTCCGTCTCGAGGCCCGTCAGGTCGTACTCGTCGGGACTCGTGCCGACGGCCAGGATCGCGAGGTCGAGGCGGCCGGCCCTGAGCCTGCGGATCTGCACGGGGGTCGAGGACTCGAGGAACGTCACGTCGACCGAGGCGTGCTCGCGGCGGACGAGCGCGATCGCCTCCGGGACGAGCCGCATCGCCGTCGTCGCGAACCCGCCGAGGACGACACGGCCCAGAAGTGGGCCGTCGAGGGCGGCGACCTCGCGAGCGGCCGCGTCGAGGTGGTCGAGGACGACGGTGGCGTGCCTCGCCAGGCGCAGTGCGGCCGGAGTCGCCACCACGCCCCGCGGGCCGCGATCGAAGAGCGGGAGCCCGACGGCCGCCTCGAGCGCGCCGATCTGCTTCGACAGTGCCGACTGCGTGAATCCGGTCTCCTCCGACGCGGCGGTGAAGGAGCCGGTGCGGAGCACCGCGACCAGGGCGCGCAGGAGCTGGGGGTGCACGTCGAGCGTCATCGGCTCAGTATGCCGGGGGGAGGCATTCCGCGGCGGACTACCCGGGTTGCCGATCATTCGCTGGTGGCATGCTCATTCGCGGCGGAGACTCTCGTCATGAGCAGAACCTGGTTCGTCACCGGAACATCCAGCGGCTTCGGCCGCCTGTGGACGGAGGCCGCGCTCGAGCGCGGCGACCGCGTCGCAGCCACCGCCCGCAGCACCGACTCCCTCGCCGACCTCGTCGACCGCTACCCCGACACCCTCCTCCCGCTCACTCTCGACGTGACCGACAGAGAGGGCGTGGACGAGGCGGTCGACCGAGCCGTCGAGCACTTCGGCGGCCTCGACATCGTCGTCAACAACGCGGGCTACGGGCACTTCGGGATGGTCGAGGAGCTGACGGAGCGCGAGATCCGGGAGCAGATGGAGACCAACTTCTTCGGCGCGCTCTGGGTGACCCAGGCCGTGCTCCCCGCGCTCCGCCGATCAGGAGACGGACGCCTCCTGCAGGTCACCAGCGAGGGAGGCGTGCGCGCGTTCCCGGGGATCGGCGCGTACCACGCGTCCAAGTGGGCGCTCGAGGGGCTGTCGGAGTCGCTGCGCCAGGAGGTCGCGGCGTTCGGCATCCACGTCACGTGCGTCGAGCCCGGCCCCTACGCCACGGACTGGCTGTCGCGGGGCTCGCGGCGGAGCGCCGAGCTGCCCGAGTACGCCTCGCTCCGGGCCGACGGCGGCCCCGAGTTCTCGATCGGCGACCCGCGGGCGACCGTCGGAGCGGTCCTGGCACTCGTCGACTCGGACGCTCCGCCCGCCCGCCTCATCCTCGGAACCGTGCTCCCGGCGATCGAGGCCCTCTACGAGGAGCGCCTGCGGACCTGGCGCGAGTGGGACGATGTCGCGGTGCGCGCCTTCGGGACCGAGCAGGAGCGGATCCGGTGACGGCCCCTCTGACCGGCTCGCCTCCCGGCTGGCAGAACGTGCACGTGCGGGAGGTCGTCGATCCGCACGAGCGCGAGGTGTCGTCGCCTCCCCTCGATGCGCTGCAGCTGATCCTGGTCACCTCGGGGTCGTACGTGATCGAGAGCGCTCGACCGCACGGCCGCTGGCAGAAGGGGCAGGCCGCGCCGGGGAGGTCTGCGGCGACGCCGCCCGGGCGCGAGATCCGCGCCTCCTGGAGCAGCAGGAGCACCGAGACGTTCACCTCGCTGCACGTCGCCGTGGACGCACCGCTCCTCGCCGGGGTCTTCGACGCCTTCCCCGGCGCCTCCGCCGGTCAGCTCGACTTCCTCGCCCTCAGTGACGGCTTCGTCCGCTCGGGGATGCTCGAGATCGCCCGTGCCGCGCGCGCGGGGGCTCCGGCCCTGCTCGCCGACACGGTGAGCGTCTCGCTCGTGTCCCATCTGCTCTCGCTCCCCGCGCCGGCGGTCAGCCGGGCCGAGACCGGCCTGTCGCGAGCCCAGCTCGCCCTGGTCACCGATCACCTCGCGGCCCACCTCGCCGAGACGGTGACCCTCGCCGAGCTCGCCGAGCTCGTGCACCTGAGCTCGTACCACTTCCTGCGGCTCTTCTCTGCGGCGACCGGCACCTCGCCGATGAGGCACCTGACCGCGCTCCGGATGGAACACGGTCGCGACCTGCTGCGCCGGGGCGACGCCCCGATCGGGGTCGTCGCCGCCGCCTGCGGGTACGGCACGCCCGCCGCCTTCGCCGCCGCGTACCGCCGGCACCACGGCGTCAGTCCGCGCGAGCACCGCTCCCAGCGCGACTGAGCGCGGCGCTCAGGCGGCCAGGCGCTCGGCAGCCGCGATGCGGACCTCCTCCAGGCGATCCCGCGTCTCGATCAGATCGCGGATCTGCGCGTCGAGCCGCGCGTGCTCGCGCTCGATGAGGAGGACCATCTCGACCGTCGTGGTGCCGGAGTAGATGCACGGCAGGAGCTTCACGACATCGGCGCTCCCCAGCCCCGCCCGGAACAGCTGCTGCACCAGGAGCACGCGCTCGATCGCGTCGGCCCGGTAGACGCGCTGACCGCCGGACGTGCGGTCGGAGGTGATCAGCTGCCGGGTCTCGTAGTACCGCAGCGAGCGGACGCTCACTCCCGTCCGCTCCGCGAGCTCACCGATCTTCATGCGATCTCCTCCGACCCCTTGAACCTGACACCGGTGTCACATCCTACGGTGACGGCATGGACATCACAGGAGCAACAGCACTCGTCACCGGCGCCAACAGGGGGCTCGGTCGGCACTTCGTCGACGAGCTGATCGACCGGGGAGCGGAGCGCGTCTACGTCACCGCGCGCCGCCTCTCCACCCTCGACTGGACCAGGGGGCGCCCCGGCCTCGAACCGCTCGAGCTCGACGTCACCGACCCCGTCCGGATCCGCGAGACCGCGGCACGGGCGGCCGACGTCGACCTCCTCGTCAACAACGCGGGGATCGCGACCCAGCAGAACCTCGTGACCGGCGATCTCGACCTCATCAGGGCCGAGATGGACACGCACTTCTTCGGGGCGCTCGGGATGACCCGCGCGTTCGCCCCCGTCCTCGCCCGCAACGGCGGAGGCGCGATCGTGAACGTCATGTCGCTGCTCTCGTTCCGCACCTACCCGGGCAACGGCGCGTACGCCGCGGCCAAGGCGGCCGAGTGGCAGCTGACGAACAGCACGCGGCTCGAGCTCGCCGCCCAGGGAACGCAGGTCGTCGGAGTGCATCTCTCCTCGACCGACACCGACATGATGGCCGGCTGGAACATCCCCAAGAACGACCCGCGGGCCGCCGTCCGGCTCGCACTCGACGCTCTCGCCGCCGGTCGCTCGGAGGCGCTCGACGCCGACAGCGCGGCCGTCAAGGCGATGCTCGACCGGACGCCCGAGGAGCTCTACGCGCCGTTCGCCTCCTGATCCTCCGGGGTGCGCAGGATCGCGCGCGTCCTCCGCAACCACGCGACACCGTGCTGCGGGACGGGACCCCACAGTGGAAGAACCCCACGAGAGGAGTCCCCATGTCGAAGATCGTGATCGTGTCAGGTGCATCGAGCGGTTTCGGTGCGATGACGGCTCGCCGGCTGGCGCTGGCGGGCCACCGCGTCTACGCCGGTATGCGCGCCTCGGCCCAGCGCAACGCTCCCGCCGCCGACGAGGCCCGCGGATTCGCCGAGCAGCACGGAGTGGACCTGCGACCGCTCGAGCTCGACGTCTCGGACCAGGCGTCGGTCGACGCCGCCGTCGCGCTGGTCGCCGGCGAGAGCGACGGGATCGACGTCGTCGTGCACAACGCCGGGCACATGGTCCTCGGACCGGCCGAGGCCTTCACCGTCGAGCAGCTGGCCGAGGTCTACGACGTCAACGTGCTCTCGACGCAGCGGCTCAACCACGCGGTGCTCCCGATCTTCCGCGCGCAGGAGGAGGGCCTGCTCGTCTGGGTCGGCTCCTCCAGCGCCCGGGGCGGCACTCCCCCCTACCTCGCGCCCTACTTCGCCGCCAAGGCGGCCGAGGACTCCCTCGCGGTCGGCTATGCGGTCGAGGTGGCGCGCTTCGGAGTGGACACCGTCATCATCGTGCCCGGGTCGTACACCACGGGCACCAACCACTTCGCGCACGCCGGCCACGCCGAGCGGACCGCCGTCGCCTCCGCCTACGACGACCGCTACCCCGGTCTGATGGAGGACGTCTCGGCCCGGCTCGCCGAGCTCTCCCCGAGCGACGCCGACCCCGGCGAGATCGCCGTCGAGATCGCCCGCGTCGTCGACCTCCCCCGCGGGGAGCGGCCGTTCCGCGTGGTCATCGACCCGGCCGACGACGGCGCCGCCCGCGTGTACGAGCTCGGAGACGCCGTCCGGCGCGAGTTCTACGAGCGCATCGGCATGCAGGATCTGCTCACCCCCACCGACACCTCGACCCAGGGAGCCTCACGATGACCCAGAGCACCGCCACCCGCACCGCACTCGTCACCGGAGGATCGGGCGGCATCGGCCGTGCCGTCGTCGAGCGCCTCGCCCGCGACGGCGTCGCGGTCGCCGTCCACTACTCCGGAAACCGCGACCGGGCGGAGTCGGTGGCCGAGGCGGCGCGGGCGGCCGGAGTCGATGCCGTCGTCGTCGGAGGCGACGTGGCCGACGAGACCGAGATGGCCGCGGCGTTCGCCGAGGTCGAGCGCGCGCTCGGGGGTGTCGACGTCGTCGTGAACACCGCGGGCGTCATGATCCTCGGACCCGTCGCCACGTTCGACCTCGCCGACCTCGACCGCCTGCACCGGACCAACATCCGCGGCGCCTTCGTCGTCGCGCAGCTCGCGGCGAGGCACCTGCGGCCCGGAGGCGCGCTGATCAACTTCTCGACGAGCGTCACCCGCACCTCGTTCCCCACCTACGCGCCCTACGCGGCGTCGAAGGCCGCGGTCGAGGCGCTGACCCTCGTGCTCGCCCGGGAGCTGCGCGGGAAGGACATCACGGTCAACGCCGTCGCGCCCGGCCCGACGGCGACTCCGCTGTTCCTCGACGGCAAGACCCAGGAGGAGATCGACCGGCTCGCCGGAGCGGTGCCCCTCGAGCGCCTCGGCCGGCCGGAGGACATCGCCGAGACCGTCGCCTTCCTCGCCGGGCCCGCCCGCTGGGTGAACGGCCAGGTCGTCTTCGTCAACGGCGGGCTCGCCTGAGCCCGTCGCCTCAGCCGCCCGTCGCCTCAGTCGAGGACGGCGTAGGCCTCGAGCTCGACGAGCACGTCGGGCTCGAAGAGGAAGTCGACCCCGATCGCCGACAGCGGGGGCAGCGGGGTCGGCAGGCCCACCTCCTTCGCGGCGAGCTCGATGCCGGCCGTGAAGTCGTCGAACATCCCGGGGGTCGAGCGGGTGAGGAAGAAGCGCAGCCGGACGACGTCGTCGAACGTGGCCCCCGCGGCGGCGAGACCGCGCGCGGTGTTGCGGAACACCTGCACGATCTGGCCCACGAGGTCGTCGGGGGCGAGCCTGTTGCCCTCGCCGTCGCGCGAGATCTGGCCGGCGACGTGCACGTGCCGCGATCCCGTCGCGATCGAGACGTGGTCGTAGGGGACGGGCTGGAACATGCCCTCGGGGGACAGGGTGCTGACGGTCATGGCGACTCCGTTCGGGTAGGTGGTTCCCCTGTTCTACCTGGTGTTCTCAGGGAACTTCAACGAGACTAGGTTCCATGAGCGACACCTCCGGCGCGTCCCGCGACCTCCTCCTCGTCGATGCTCCCCACCGAGAGCTCCTCGACGAGCTCCTCGACAAGTGGTCCCTCCAGGTCCTCGATCAGCTCTGCGAGGGGCCGCTGCGGTTCAACGAACTGCGCCGCGCGGTGCCCGCGATCGGCCAGAAGTCGCTCACGGCGACGCTGCGCCGACTCGAGCGCAACGGCATGATCTCGCGCGTCGTCCTGGCCACGCGCCCCGTCGCTGTCGAGTACCGGATCGCTCCGGTCGGCAACACGCTGAACGAGCTCATCGACGCGCTGCTCTCGTGGACGAGCAGCAACCTGCCCGCCGTGCAGGAGGCTCGCGCCCACTACGACCGGGAGGTCGCGGTCGAGGACGCGTGACCTGGGCGCGGCCGTCGTTGCGGGCCGCGACAAAGCTCGCCCGCCTTCTCGGTGGCCGGCAGGAGATGCTCCCGGCCGGGCGCGGGCGCGAGAGTGGACGCATGGATGAGAACAGCACCAGCGTCGCCGCCGAGCTCGCGCACGTGACCGAGCACTGGACCCCGCGCGTGATCGGCCGGGTCAACGACCAGTACGTGAAGGTCGCCAAGCTGCTCGGCGAGCTGGTGTGGCACGCGCACGACGCCGAGGACGAGATGTTCCTCGTCGTCTCGGGCTCGCTCCTCCTGCAGTTCGAGGATCGCCCGGACGTCCGTCTCGAGCCCGGAGAGTTCTACGTCGTCCCCCGCGGAGTGCGGCACAACCCCGTCGCCGAGGAGGAGGTCGAGATCGTGCTGATCGAGACCGTCACGACGGCTCACACCGGCGATGTCGTCGTGGCGGGCACGGTGCCGATCGAGGCCCAGGAGCGGCACCGCGCCGACGACGCTACGCCCGCAGCCGGCGGAACTGGTCGATGACGTCCGAGAGACCCACCTCGATGCGGCTGTAGACCTCGCTGTCGAGCACGAGCTCGCCGTCGAAGTCGCCCGAGTTCGCGTAGAAGCCGATCGGGATCGTCGCGGCCTGGAAGAAGCCGAACAACGGGCGCAGCTCGTGCTCGATCACCAGCGCGTGGCGATCGCTCCCGCCCGTCGCCACCAGGACGACGGGCTTGTTCGCGAGGGCGTACTGGCCGACGAGGTCGAAGAAGTGCTTGAAGATGCCGGGAGACGACGCGCGGTACACCGGAGTAGCGGCGATCAGGACGTCGGCGCTCTCGGCCGCCGCGATCTCGGCCTCGACCTCGGCGGGGACGTCGTCCCGGGTGATCGCACCGGTGAAGCCCGGCCCGAGCCCGTAGACATCGATCCGATGCAGCTCGATCGGCACCTTCGCGCCGAGGGAGGCGGTGACCAGGCCGACGAGGCCCATCGTCTTGGAGCGGGCGGTCGGGCTGCCGTTCACGACGACGACGCGCAGCGGCGAGGTCACGCCGCGTCCTGCTCGGAGCGGAGCTCGCGCCGCACGACGGGCGCTACCTCGGTGCCGAGGCGCTCGATCGCCTCGAGGTGCTCCCTCTGGGGCAGGCCGCCGAAGCCCATCTGGAAGACCGCCCGGGTGACTCCGTAGAGCTCGTGGTAGGTGAGCAGCTTGTCGATGACCTCCTGCGGGCTGCCGACCAGGAGGCCGCCGCCGGGAGTCGCCTGGGCGTCGAAAGCCGTGCGCGGGATGTCGAACCCTGCTCCGCGCTGATGGTTGTTCTCGCGCAGGCCGCGACGGAAGTAGGGGAAGAAGTCGTCCCGCGCGCTCTGGCTCGTCCTCCCGACCAGGCCGTGGGCGTTGATGCTCACCCTCAGCGCGGCGGGGTCGTGCCCGGCCTCCGAGGCGGCCCGGCGGTAGAGGTCGACGGGGCGGGTGAACTGGGTGATCGGTCCGAGCAGGAGCGCCAGCGCCATCGGGAGGCCGAGCTGACCGGTGCGGATCGCCGAGGCGGGCGTGCCGCCGACTCCCACCCAGATCGGCAGCTCGCCGATCGGGCGCGGCGCGATGTCGGCCCCCCGGAGCGGCGGCCGCAGCGAGCCGCTCCAGGTGACGGGGTTCTCGGCGCGGATCGCGAGGAGGAGGTCGAGCTTCTCGCGGAAGAGAGCGGCGTAGTCGTCCAGCGAGTAGCCGAAGAGCGGGAACGACTCCGTGTAGGAGCCGCGGCCGGCGATCATCTCGGCGCGACCGTGCGAGATCAGGTCGAGGGTCGCGAAGTGCTGGAACACCCGCACCGGATCCTCCGAGCTGAGCACGGTGACTCCGCTGGTGAGTCTGATCCGCTCGGTCTGCGCCGCCGCGGCGGCCAGGACCATGTGGGGCGCGGACGCGATGAAGTCGGAGCGGTGGTGCTCGCCGACGCCGAAGACGTCGAGCCCGACCTCGTCGGCGAGGCGCGCCTGCTCCAGCGTCTGCTCCATCCGCTCGACCGGTGACGGCATCGTCCCGGTCGACAGATCAGTGGTGAGCTCACCGAAGGTGAGGATTCCGAGTTCGAACGGCATGGTCAGTTCCTCGTCTGCTCTGTGTGCTGTGGTGAGACGTCCTGGGGTGATGCCGGGGGCGCGTTCTCGATCAGGGCGTAGGCGTGTCCCCACGCGGTCAGGTCCTGCAGGATCACCTGCAGCGCGCGACCCGCGGGAGTGAGCGAGTAGCGGACCCTGATGGGCCGCCCGTCGACGACCTCCCGCTCGATCAGGCCGTCGGTCTCGAGCTCGCGGAGGCGCTTGGCGAGCATCGTGTCGCCGATGTGGGCGACGAAGCGCCCGATGTCGGCGAAGCCCGAGTTGCCCCGGCCGATGGCCTCGATGATCAGGCCGCTCCAGCGCCGGCCCACGACGTCCATCGCCGCGATGAACGAGGGGCACGCGCCGTCCTCTGCTTCTTCGTGGTGCAGTGTGCGCTCCACGACGAACTCTTCCTCCATGCCACTCTCTTTTCTGTAGTCACTACAGTAAACAAAGCTTGAATCGAGATATTCCCGGCATGGTGTTCGTCTGCCGGAGCCCACGCTCTCGTCGTCCGACCCCGGTCAGCTGTTCGCGATGATGCCCTGGATGACCTGGATCGCCACGGCGATGAGGAACGCGTTGTAGAAGAAGCTCGTCACGCTCTGGATCATGACCACCCGCCGCACCTTCCTCGACGCGATGGTGGCTCCGGCGACCGCGAACGAGGTGCCGACGGTGAAGGCCATGTAGAGGAAGTCGCTCAGTGTCGGATCGGCCGGTGTCGGATCGGCCGGTGTCGGATCCCTGCGGGACGGGTCCCTCTCGACGCCCGGGAAGCTGATCATCGAGGGGTCGGGGAGGCGCTCGTAGACGCTCTCGTAGATCTCGGCGAAGCCGGTCTGCAGCAGCAGCCAGGCCACGATGACGCTGGTCGAGCCGAGTAGTCCGACGAGCAGGTCGTCGGAGTCGCCGGTCCCGGTGGTCCCCTCGGTGGTGAGCAGGCTCACTCCCGATGCGACGCCGGTGCCGCTCGCGACGATCGGCAGCACCCACGAGAGCGACTCGAGCATCCTGCGCGGCAGCGGCCTGGCGCTCTCGGGGACCGACCGGGTGGTCCGGTTGCTGAACGTCGTGAAGAGGAGGACGAGGTGCGTCACCGCGACGACCTGCCACGCGATCAGGACCGGGATGAACGGCACGACGATGTAGATCACCGCCAGCAGGGAGACGGTCGTGGACAGGGCGATGCCGGCCAGCTCGTCGAGTCGCCCCGCGGGGCGCGGCTCCGGCTCGGTGGACGTCACCGTCGCACGCCCCCGGCCGATCCGACCTCGTGCGCCGTCCTCCGGTGCGCTGCGACGAGAACGGCGGCCGCAGCGCCGGCGGCCGCGACGACAGCGACGGCAGCCGCGAGGAGGATCGGCCCGCTCGGGGCGATCACCGACTCGCCCGCGAGAGCCTGCCAGGTCAGGATCCCGAGCAGCGCCGCGAAGGCCGACGAGCCCACCAGGACGAGCCGGAACCGCACTCGCACCGAGCGCAGCACGGCGACGCGACCGCTCAGCAGCTCGAGGGCGAGCAGCCCGAGCGGGATCGCCTGCAGGGCGTGCATCCCGACGAAGTGGGGTGCGCGCAGATCACCGGCCTCGGTGCTCCACCCGAAGAACGGCACTCCGGGCCCTCCGTCCTCCACGCCGACCGCATGCGCACCCATGATGCCCTCGAAGTCGGCGGCCTGCGACGGAGTGGGCCCCGCGGTCATGAAGAACGCGACCGCCATTCCCGCGAGCCCGAGGAGCACGCCCGCGCGGACGGCGAGGGTGCGGCGGTCATCGCGGATCCCCCCGGCGCGGCGAGGCGGTGACGACGATGCCGCGGAGGGGGGACGCCGGCGGCTCCTGCACCGTCCTCCACGCCTCCTCGAGGCTGCCGACGCCCTCGACCTCGTCCAGCTGGATCCAGCGCGAGGCCCAGGGGAGGAGCGCCTCGCGGGCGTCGTCCTCGAGGGCGCGGAGAGCCGCGGCTCCGTGCTCCTCGCTGTATCCCGCCTCGTGCTCGGCGGTGTCGAACAGGTCGACCTCGGGCGAGGGGGAGTCGTCGGGCTCGGCCGCACCCGCGGCCGCGTCGTGGTGCGTCGCCCCGACGACGATGATGCGAGCGAGGTCGTCCGACAGCTGCCGAGCGACCGCCGACGACACCTCCGCGTTCCCGGCGATGTCGAGGAGGACGGTCCGGCCCTCCGCCGTCAGGCCGGACACGTCGGAGTACGACCTCACCTCGGTGAACGCGCCGGTCGACTCCGTCGCCGCGACCCGGGGCGCCGCCGTCAGGCCGACCGTTCGCACGCCGCCCTGCTGGAGGAGCCGGCCGAGCAGCAGGCCCGCCTTGCTCGAGGCGCTCGTCACGACCGCCGTCTCGGCACCGCCGTCGCTCACCTCGCGCGCGAGCAGGGCCGCGAACGTGAAGAACGGGCGGAGGAGGACCTCGGCCGCCGATCCCTGCGCCGCATCCTCGTCCTCGACCCGGTGCAGGTCCCGGTACATCGACGGCATCGCGTTCCGCCCGGTGGCCGAGCCGACGAGCACGCCGTCCTCGGCACGCCGGCCGGCGAAGACGAAGCGGTCGGCCATGGGCAGCAGCCCGACGAACCGCTCGCCAGGGCGTGCGACGGACTCGTCGCCGTCGATCACCCGCGCAGAGCCCCAGGCGGGAACCCTCCCCCAGCCGTCCGCGGCGGGGAAGGCGTCCCAGTAGCGCGTCGGCGTCTCGTTGCCGAGGAGCGCGTAGGTGAGGTTGTTCGACGTGAGCCCGAACCTCTCGACCTCGAGCACGATCTCTCCCGGCTCCGGCTCGCGCAGCGTCTCGGTGAGCAGGCGCGAACTCCCGAGCGGATCGTCGAGGCGCACCTCGAAGGTGGTGGCGGTGTGGACGGTCATGGCGATCGCTCCTTCGTGGTCAGGTCGGTCGGAGTTCGATCAGGGCCCCCAGGCCCCTCAGTTGAGCCCGGCGGGCTGCCCGCCGGTGACCGGCAGCACGGCGCCGTTCACGAATCCGGCACCGTCACCGGCGAGCCACGCGACGGCGGCGCCGATGTCCTCCGGAGTGCCCGCGCGACCGAGGGGGATCTCGGAGAGCATCGCCTCCAGTGCCGTGCCCTCATCGATCCCGAGCCGGGTGGCCGTCAGACGCAGCTCGGCCTCGCCGAGGTCGGTGAAGATGTAGCCCGGCGCGACCGCGTTCGTCCGGATCCCCCGGCCTCCGAACTCGTGCGCGAGCAGCCGGGTCAGGCCCACGATGGCGTGCTTGGCCAGCACGTAGCCGCCGTAGCCGCCGGCAGCGGCGAGGCCCATCGTCGAGGCGATGTTGACGATGGATCCGCGGCCCGCGTCGATCATCCCGGGGAGCACGGCCCGGGCGAGGTGGACCTGCCCGAGGACGTTGACCTGCCACGAGACGCCGAGCTGCGCATCGGTGACGTCGAGGAAGGGCCCTGTGCCCACCCCGGTCCCCGCGTTGTTCACCAGCACATCGACGACGCCCCACTCGCTGCGGACCCTGTCGATCGCTGCGGAGACCGCCTCCTCGTCGGTCACGTCGAGGCCCACCGCCAGCGACCGCCGGCCGCGCCGGCGGACCAGAGCCGCGGACTCCTCCAGGTCGGCGGGGTCGTCACCCAGGCCGGCGCCGCCCACCTCCAGATCCGCGCGGGCCCTGCCCACATCCGTCACGACGACGTCGGCGCCGGCGTCCGCCAGGGCCAGAGCGATGCTCCGTCCGATCCCCCTCGGGCGTCCGGCTCCCGTCACGAGAGCGATCCGTCCAGCGAGGGGGGCCGTAGCGATCAGCGACATGTGCATCTCCAGAGATCTCGGTGCGGGAGGGGGGTGGGCGCACCTTCCGGCGCGCTGCTCACTCTATCTGGTCATACGACCAAGTCAACTGTCCAGTTCTCTGCCATGATGGAGGCATGGCAGAGCGAACAGGACGACAGCGCGGTTCCGAGACGAGAGACGCGCTGCTGCGGGCGGCGGCAGCGGTCGTCGAGCGGGAGGGGATCGCGGCCGTCACCACGCGGCGCGTGGCGAGCGAGGCGGGGCTCCCGCTGGGCACCGTGCACTACTGGTTCACCGACAAGGCGGATCTGCTGGCAGGGGTCATCGAGGTGCTCATCGCCGACGTCCGCGCGGGCATCGCGGAGGGCGACGCCGACGACACCCTGACCGCGCGGCTGGCCGGCATCTGGGAGCGGGTCACGGCGGTCTCGACGGCCCGCCAGATCGCGCTCGTCGAGGTCACCACCCACTCCCTCCGCACGGAGGGGCTGCAGCACCTCGCGCGGGAGCAGTACGCCGCCTACTCCGAAGCGTCCTCCGCGGCGCTCCGCCCCTGGAACGAGGCGGCCGACGCCCAGCTGCCGGGGGGCTCCCGAGCACTCACGGCGCTCGTCCTCGCCGTGTTCGACGGGTTGACCCTCGCCGAGCTGGCCGACCCCGGCGATCCCGATCGCGCGGCAGCGATCCCCCTGCTGTCGCACCTGCTCGAGAACGCTCTCGCCGGCACTCCCGGATCGCCTAAGAGCTCGGAGGAGTAGACAGCGCGCCGTCCTGACGGGGCTCGCGGACGGACGACGGGCTCCGCCACATGGCCGCGGGTGCGGCTCCGCTCACGCCGGTGATCAGTGCGATCGTGGCGAAGCCGTGCCGCCGGTACAGCGCGCGGTTGCGCTCGTTCGACGACTCCAGGTAGGCCGCCGCGTTCTCGTCGTCGATCCGTGCGAGTCGCGACGACAGGAGCGCCGACCCCACCCCCCGGCCGCGACCGCCCGGCCCGACGCCGATGTGGGTCAGGTGCCAGTGCGGCTCGGCCGGGCGGAATCGGGCCAGGGTGCTCCCGAGGCGAACACCCGCGACGAGTCCCCGGACGCCGAGCACTCCCACCAGGGCCGGCATGCTCCGCGCCAGGAGGAGGAGCGAGGGGCTCTGCCCGGGCCGCTCCCAGATCGTCGCGCCGAGGATCTCTCCCCCGGGCTCGCGAGGCGCCAGGTCGACGCGGCCGTCCCGCAGGGCTCCGGACCGGAGGAGGACGCGGAAGACCGTCTCCAACCGGCGGTGTGCATCCCGCCCGGAGACGAACGCGCCCATGACGGGATCGTCGGAGAACGCGGAGGCGAGGACGGCGGCCGCCGCGGGGACATCGGCCGCAGAGGCCGGGGTGATCACGAACACCGCGATCCTCCTTCATCTCGAGGTCTCCAACATATCAGGTCATCTGACCAGTTCATATGACCAGTAGGGGGACTCGGAGGAGAATGACCGCGAGAGGGTCGGCGTTCCCCGACGCGGCGACGACACCGCTCCACGCCCGATCCGTGAGGGAGACACATGACGACGACCACGAGGACCGTCCTGGTGACCGGTGCCTCTGGAGGGATCGGCGCCGCTGTCGCGAGACGGTTCGCGGAGGCGGGCGACCGGGTGGCCGTCCACTACGCCGGCAACCGGCTCGGCGCCGAGCGGACCCTCGCCTCCCTCGAGGGAGACGGGCATGCGCTCGTCTCCGGTGACATCGGCGACCCGGCCGGAGTGACCGCGCTCGTGACGTCGGCGGTCGAGGCGCTCGGATCGATCGACGTCCTGATCGCCAACGCCGCGGTCGCACCATCGGCCGCCAACCGGCACGCGATCAGCGAGACGTCCTACGAGGAGTGGGGCGCGGCCTTCCGGCAGATGATCGACGTCAACCTGCTCGGCGCGGCGAACCTCGCGTGGGCCGTCGCCCACCACCTCATCGGCCGAGGAGCAGCGGGATCGATCGTCGCCATCGGATCCCGCGGAGCGTTCCGCGGTGAGCCGGAGTACCCCGCCTACGCGGCGAGCAAGGCGGGACTGCACGCCCTCGGGCAGTCCCTCGCCGTCGCTCTCGCGCCGCACGGCATCTCGGTCACCTCGGTGGCGCCCGGCTTCGTGGCGACGCCTCGGCAGCTCGCCAAGCTCGACGGCCCGGAGGGCGATGCTCTCCGCGCTCAGAGTCCGTTCGACCGCGTCGGCCCTCCCGAGGACGTCGCCGCCGCGGCGTTCTGGCTCGCCTCCCCCGAGGCCGCCTGGTCGTCCGGGGCCGTCCTCGACGCCAACGGTGCCTCCTACCTGCGCCTCTGACCTCCCGACCGCAGGTCGATCACCGCGGCGAGCACGAGCAGGACCACCCCGATGATCGTCAGCGGGAGCCCGATCAGCAGGAGGAGCCCGGCGCCGATGTTCGCGTCGGGAGTCGGGAGGAGCGTGTCCCACAGAACGCCGGCCAGACCGAGGGCGATGCCCGCGATCCCGATGATCGCTCCCAGTCGTCTGAGCACGGTGGTCCTCTCGATCGACACGTCAGGGGACTCCTGGCGTGGGTCCACCGTATCAGGTCAGTTGACCAAGTCAAACGACCAGAAGGTGTCCTCGCCGACACCTGGTCTCGTTGAAGCGCCCGGCCCCGGGCGACTAGACACGGGAGTCGTCGGCACACGGTGTGCCGCAGAAGGACCGAGACCCGTGAGAATCCACATCATCAGCGCGCACCTGACCTACCCGGGCTGGACGGAGGGCGCTCTCAACCGCGCGATGGCCGACAGGGCGACGAAGCACCTCCGAGCCGGCGGCCACGACGTCACCGAGACCAGGGTCGAGGACGGCTACGACCCGGAGGCGGAGGTGCAGCGGCACCTCGAGGCCGACCTGGTGATCCTGCAGACCCCGATCAACTGGTTCGGCGCCCCCTGGATCCACAAGCGCTACATCGACGCCGTCTTCAACGCCGGACTCCACAGCACCGAGTTCCTCGACAACGACGGACGCACCCGCGCCGACCCCAGCCGCCAGTACGGCACCGGCGGCCACCTGCACGGCAGGGGGTTCCTCGTCGCCGCGACCTGGAACGCTCCCTCGGAGTCCTTCGGCAACCCCGACAGCGTGCTCTTCGCCGGCAAGGGAGTCGACGACCTGCTGCTCGGGATCACCGCCGCCTACCGGTTCGTCGGCTTCACCGTCCTCGAGAGCTACGGGATCCACGACATCTTCCGCGCCGCGGACATCGCCGAGCGCCTCGAGGGCTACGGCCCGCACCTCGACCGGCAGCTCGCGATGCTGGGAGACGGCGCGAGCGTCCAATCGAGTCCCCGCCGTCGCTCCGAAGCATCCGGTAGCCGATAGGACCGGCAGCGGACACGAGGAGAGTGCATGGCGTTCACCAGCAGACGGTGGCAGGTAGGGACGATCGTCGCGCGGGTCCGCGCGTCGGCCGCGATCGGTGCCGCGGATCTGGCCACCTCGGCGCGCGCGACGCGGAAGCTCGACGTGCTCCGGATCGCCGACGGCGTCGACACCGGCCGCATCACCAACGAGCAGGCCCTCGCGGCCTTCAGCCGCATCGCGGAGGAGCTGCAGCTGCCGCGGGTGACGTCGATCCATCCGACGACCAGGTGATTCCGCTCTGTGCCCCTTGTTCCGCGCCGTTATCGGCCGGTACTTTGAGGCACCCTGTCCCGGGGTCGACTCCACCGTTGAAAGGACCCTCATGGCCGCCGTCCCGTCCACCTTCCGATCCCGTGAGCCCTACATCTGCCGCGGGTGCGGCACCGAGATCATGACCCCCGCGAGCTACCGGAAGTGCCCGGTCTGCGGGATCAAGTACAACTGACACCCTCCGCCGGGTGGAGCGTGCGACTCTAGTCGCGTGGATCTCGAGGTGGGTTCGGGGCTGGTCGTTCCGGCCTCCGAGCTGCAGTGGAAGTTCTCGAGGTCCTCCGGTCCCGGCGGGCAGCACGTCAACACCTCCGACAGCCGCGTGCAGCTGTCCTGGAACGCCGCGGAGTCGCCGACGCTCAGCGACGAGCAGCGCACCCGCGTCCTCGAGCGGCTCGCCCAGCGACTGGTGTCGGGCACGATCACCGTGACGGTGTCGGAGCAGCGGTCTCAGCTGCGCAATCGTGAGATCGCCCTCGCGGTGCTCGGCGACCTGGTGCGCGATGCACTGGCCCCTCCCGCCGCGCCCCGTCGCGTCACCCGGCCCACGCGCGGCTCCGCACGACGGCATCTCGCAGCCAAGCAGCAGCGCTCGGCGACCAAGCGGCAGCGGCGGCGTCCGACGGACGACTAGCCGGGCGGCCGCGAGGCGGGCCAGAGCCCGGCCTGCAGCCGCAGCCCGTCCAGCAGCAGATCGAGTCCGGAGCGGAACACGTCGAGGTCGTCGTGCACGGCCATCTCGTCGGCGACCTGGTGCGCGAAGGGGAACGCCTCGGGGTCGAGGTCGCGCCAGCGGTCGGCGAACACGGCCAGGAACTCCAGCCTGTCCAGCCCGCTCTCGAGGAACTCGGGCGGCGGCGGCTGGGCCAGGTCGATGGCGACGCCGACGACGTAGCTCACGATCGACGACGCCGCGTGGAAGCGCTGCCGCGGCGTCAGATCCAGCCTCATGAGCTGCTGGCCGATCCGCTCGTACATCGCCATCGAGTTGGGCTGCAGCCCGTTGTTGCGGAGCATGAACTGGCCGAACCACGGCCGGCGGACGAACTCGTCGAACAGCGCGAGGGCGAGCGCACGCAGGTTGGCCATCGGGTCGGGCCCGTGAGTGAGCGGTTCGCTCTCCTCCAGGACCCGGCCCATCACCTCCTCGGTCGCCCGGTCGAGCAGCTCGTCGCGGCTCCCGACGTACCAGTAGATGCTCGCGACGCCGCCGCCGAGGCGTGCAGCCAGCGCCCGGAAGGTCAGCGCCGGCTCCCCGGACTCGTCGAGGATCGCGATGGCCTCCCCCAGCACCGTGTCGAGCGAGTGCGACGCCCGCTGACGGCCCCGGGCGCGAGCGGGCGGTGCACCGGCGCGCCCGGTCTCCTTCGATCGATCTGCAGCCATGTCTTGCATGTTATCGAACGTGGTTCTATGTTATCGAACGTCGTCCGATAGTCGTACGGCGTTCGATAGGAGGTCCGCGATGAGCGCACTCACGATCAGCTCCACCAAGCCCCCGGCCTACACCTCGCTACGCGCCGCAGCGCTCCCGCTGGCCGCCCTCTGCCTGGCCTTCTTCGTCGAGATGGTCGACAACACGCTGCTCTCGATCGCCCTGCCGACGATCGGCCGCTCGCTCGACAGCGGGACGGCGGGACTGCAGTGGGTGACGGGCGCCTACTCCCTCACCTTCGGCGGACTGCTGCTCACCGCCGGGTCGGCCGCCGACCGGTTCGGCCGACGCCGCGTCCTGCTCACCGGCCTCGCGGCGTTCGGTCTGATCAGCCTCGCCGTCGTCCTCGTCACCGACATCGGCCAGCTCATCGCCCTGCGCGCAGCGCTCGGATTCGCCGCGGCGGCCATGGCCCCCGTCACGATGTCGCTGATCTTCCGCCTCTTCGACGACGAGAAGCTCCGGATGCGCTCGATCACGATCGTGATGATCGTCGGCATGTCCGGGTTCGTCCTCGGTCCGATCCTGGGCGGGAGCGTCCTCAGCCAGTTCAGCTGGCAGTGGCTCCTGCTCGCCAACGCCCCCATCGCCCTGATCGCCTGGATCGGCGTCCGGGTCGGCGTGCAGGCCGACCGGCGCGCCGACCTGACCTCCGAGCGGCTCGACCTGCCCGGCGCCGCCCTCACCGTCGCCGCGATCGGGCTCGGCTGCTACACCCTCACCAGCGGCGTGCAGGACGGCTGGCTCTCGCTCGTCACGCTCGCCTGCGCTGCCGGCACCGTCGCCGCGGTCGTCGGGTTCATCCTCCGGGAGCGTCGCGCAGCCTCGCCCATGATCGACCTCGCGATCTTCCGCACCGGACCCGTGCGAGGCGCGGCGCTCACGCAGCTCGCGGCCTCGGTCGCCTTCGCCAGCGTCCTGTTCGGTCTGATCCTGCACTTCCAGTACGCCTACGGCTGGAGCCCGATGCAGGCCGGCCTCGCGAACCTGCCCGTCATCGTCACGATGATCGCCGCGACCCCGATCGCCGAGCAGCTCGCCGCCCGCCTCGGCCACCGCCTGGCCTGCCTCGTCGGCACCGCGCTGCTGGTGGGCGCACTGCTCGGCATGGCCTGGGCGGTGGATCAGGGCTACCTCGCGATCGCCGCCATGATGGTGCTGCTCACGATCGGTCTGCGGACGATCATGACCATCTGCGCGGTCGCTCTCGTCGAGGCGATGGACGAGAACCGGACCTCGATCGGCGCCGCCCTCAACGACACCTCCCAGGAGCTCGGCACCAGCCTCGGCACGGCCGTCGTCGGCACCCTCATCGCCGCCCTGGTCACGAAGAGCCTTCCGACCGGCGCGTGGAGCTCCGACCTCGTCCACTCCTTCTTCGCGGGCGAGCGGGTCGTCTACCTGGCCGTCGCCGTCCTCGTCGGCGTGATCGCGACGGTCGGCTCGCTGTCCCTCACCGACTCCCGCGCCACCGAGGAGCCCACGCCGTCCGAGACCGAGCGCACCACGGTCTGAGCGGCCTCCTCCGAGCGCCGCGTCTCGAAGGAGGCGACGGGAGGATCAGGGTCGGCGGCGCTCGAGGAGGACCGTGTCGCGCCAGGTGCCTTCCCGAGGTCCGTAGGTCATCAGGGCGATGCGCTCGCGAGTGCCGACGCGGCGGAACCCGGCGCGGTCGTGGAGGGCGAGACTGGCGGTGTTCTCGGGGAAGACGCTCGACTGGATCGTCCACAGGCCCGCGGCAGAGCGAGTGCTCGACGACTCCCCGGTCATGCGCAGCAGCTGCCTCCTGCCGTGCCGGTGCCTGTGGAGCAGACGCCGGTCTCGGGGAGGACGAGCTGCACGAGACGCGCGGCCGCGTGGTTGCCGGCGAGTTCGTCGGCGATGGAGCGGACCTGCTCGTAGCCGGTGACCAGGAGGAAGGTGGGGGCGCGGCCGTAGGACTTCATGCCGGCGATGAAGAAGTCCGGCTCGGGGTGCGCCAGCTCGGCGACGCCGTGCGGTTCGACGGTGCCGCAGGAGTGCAGGTTCGGGTCGATCAGCGTCGCGAGCGCGCGGGGCGCCTCGACGATCTCGTCGAGGGAGAGCCGGATCTCGCGCAGCATGTCGAGGTCGGGCCGGAAGCCGGTCGCGTTCACCACGACGTCGGCGTCGATCGAGGCGCGCTCCTTCCGGCGGCGGCCGGTGACGAGGACGCCGTCGCCCGCGGGCTCGAGGTGATCGATCTCGAAGCGGTCGACAAGAGTGATCGCGCCCTCGCGGACGAGGTCGTGGACGACGCCCCCGAGCTTGCCGCGCTCTTCGAGCTCGTCGTCGCCGGACCCGTAGACCCGCAGCGGGCTGGTGCCGCGGATCGCCCAGGTGACGCTCGTGCCGGGCTCTTCGCGGGCGAGGCGGGCGAGCTTGATGAGCGTGTTCGCCGCGGAGTGACCAGCGCCGACGACGAGAACCCGCTTCCCGACGAAGCGGTCGCGGTCCGTGCCGAGGACGTCGGGGAGGGCGTGACTGATGTGCTCGGCGACGTCGGCTGCGCCGATCGGATCGAGGCCGCTGGAGGCGAGGGAGTTCGGGCTCGAGTAGGTGCCGGACGTGTCGACGACCGCGCGGGCGGTGACGTCGGTGACACCGTCGGAGGTCTGGACGCGCAGGAGGAAGGGAGTGGAGGCGCGGCCGGCGGAGCGGGTGCGGTCCATGCCCTCGCGGGTGACGGCGAGGACACGCGAGCCGTAGCGGATGAGCGGTGCGAGCACCGGCGTCGTCGCGAGAGGTGCCAGGTAGTCGCTTACGAGCTCGTTCCCGGTCGGCAGCTCCTCGGCCGCGGGCGCCTCCCAGCCGGCCCGGTCGAGCAGGCGCGCGGCAGCGGCGTCGACGAGGTACTCCCACGGGGAGAAGAGGCGGGTGTGGCCCCACTGCTGCACCGCGGCTCCGGCGCTCTCGCCCGCCTCGTAGACGATGACGTCGAGCCCGCGCTCGAGCAGCTGTGCGGCGGCGGCCAGGCCGACGGGTCCGGCGCCGATGACGGCGACGGGCAGCCCGGCGAGGCGGGGTGCATCCGCGCGGGGCGGGACGGAGAGCGTCAGAGTCATGGCGTGCACTCCTTCCGATATCGACCGACGTCGATGCCGTGAGTCTGCGGGAGGACATCGACGGTTGTCAATGGGTATGGCAGGCTGTCGACATGCCCGTCGTCGAACTGCCGGCCCCCTCCGTGGGTGCGCCCTCGGCACGGGAGCCGCTGAGCGCCGAGAGCGCGCATGCTCTCGCGCGGTCCTTGAAGGCGGTGGCGGATCCCGCTCGACTGCGACTGGTGTCGATCGTCGCGGCCAGCGCGAGCGGCGAGGTGTGCGTGTGCGACTTCACCGAGCCGGTCGGGCTGAGCCAGCCGACCGTGTCCCATCACCTGAAGGTGCTGGTCGACGCGGGGATCCTCCAGCGCGAGAAGCGCGGGCCGTGGGCGTACTTCTCGCTCGTTCCCGGCGCCCTGGGAGCCCTCGCGGGACTGCTCGCAGACCTCTGACCTCTTCTCCGCCCGCCGGGGTGGCGAGCGGAAGAGCGTGGGTCAGACGGTGAGGGCGTCGTCGAGTTCGGCAGTCTCCTGCTGCGCGTAAATGGCGGAGCCCTGCGCGGCGAGGTAGTGCTCGGCGTCCGCGGCGGCGGCGCAGCCGGTGCCGGCCGCGGTGATGGCCTGGCGGTAGCGGTGATCGACGAGGTCTCCGGCGGCGAACACTCCGGGGAGGTTCGTCGCGGTGGTGGGTGAGTCGACGAGGACGTAGTCGTCGGCGTCGACGTCGACCTGCCCGAGGACCAGCTCGGAGCGGGGGTCGTAGCCGATCGCGATGAACAGTCCCGTGGCTGCCAGCTCCGACTCCGCACCGGTGACCGTGTCGCGCAGCCGCAGGCCGGTGAGCTTCTCGTCGCCGAGCGCTTCGGTGACTTCGGTGTTCCAGAGCACGCGGATCTTCGGGTCGGCCAGGGCGCGGTCCTGCATGATCTTGGACGCGCGGAGGAAGTCGCGGCGGTGGATGAGGGTGACGGAGGCGGCGAAGCGGGTGAGGAACATCGCCTCCTCGAGGGCGGAGTCACCGCCGCCGACGACCGCGATGTCCTGCCCCTTGAAGAAGAAACCGTCGCAGGTCGCGCACCAGGACACTCCGTGTCCGGTGAGGTGCTGCTCGCCCGGGATGCCGAGCTTGCGGTAGGCGGAGCCCATCGCCAGGACCACGGTGTGCGCCTGGTAGATGTCGCCGTAGCCGGTGGTGATCGTCTTGACGGGGCCGGTGAGCTCGAGGGCGGTCGCGTCGTCGTAGATGATGCGGGCGCCGAAGCGTTCGGCCTGGGCGCGCATGTTCTCCATCAGGTCCGGGCCCATGATCCCGGTGGGAAAGCCGGGGAAGTTCTCGACCTCGGTGGTGTTGACCAGGGCGCCGCCGGCCTCGACGGCGCTGGTGAGCACGATCGGGTTCAGGCCCGCGCGGGCGAGGTAGATGGCGGCGGTGTAGCCGGCGGGGCCGGATCCGACGACGACGACGTTCTCGATGCTGCTCATGAAGGGACTCCTGTGGGGGTCACGCCGAGGGTCGTGAGCATCGCCTCGACCTTGGTGGTGATCTGATCGCGGATGACGCGGACGTCCTCGAGCGGAAGGCCCGCCGGGTCGGTGAGCTCCCAGTCCTGGTACGTCTTGCCAGGGTAGATCGGGCACGCGTCGCCGCAGCCCATCGTGACGACGATGTCGGCGGCCTGCACGACGTCGTCGGTGAGCGGCTTGGGGAACGCCTCGGCGACATCGAGACCCAGCTCGGTGATCGCCTCCACCACGGACGGGTTCAGCTCCGCGGCAGGCATGGAGCCTGCGGAGCGGACATGCACGCGGCCACCGGCGAGGGAGGCGGTGATGACGGCGGCCATCTGCGAGCGGCCGGCGTTCTGCTCGCAGATGAACAGCACCTCCGGCACGTCGTGCGCGTAGGCGCCCTTCGCCTGCGCGAGGGCGGTGAGGCGGTCGGTCGCGAAGCGGACGGTCTGGTTGGCGAGATGCGCCTTCACCTTCGAGGTGCGCAGAAGCCCGGTGTACGACTCGAGCACGTACCGCTCGACGGTCTCGATCGCGAAGATCCCGTGGAACTTCTCGCTGAGATCGTCGGCGAGACGCAGGAGGTACGCCTCCGGATAGACGAGGCCGGGCAGAGCGCGGCGGGTGCTGAGATCGGACACGGTCGTCAGACCTTCGCAGGCAGCAGCTCGGCGAGCAGGGCCTCGACGCGCGCCTTGATGTCGTCACGGATCGGGCGGACCTCGTCCAGCGACTTGCCCTTCGGGTCGGTGAGCTCCCAGTCCTCGTAGCGCTTGCCGGGGAAGATCGGGCAGACGTCGCCGCAGCCCATCGTGATGACCACGTCGGATTCGCGGACCTGCTCGGTCGTCATCAGCGTCGGGACGGCCTGCGAGATGTCGATGCCCTCCTCCGCCATCGCCGCGACGGCCATCGGGTTGATCTGGTCGCCCGGCTCGGAACCGCCGGAGAGCACCTCGACGGCGCCTCCGGAGAGCTCGCGCAGGTAGCCGGCGGCCATCTGCGAGCGGCCCGCGTTGTGGATGCAGACGAACAGGACGGTGGGCTTCTCGGTCATGAGTGTTCCTTCCTCGAACACTCAAACCATAGACGCACATCTATTGATAGCGCCAGGGGTGTCCTCGCGAATCAGGCGGCACTCGCCTCGAGAGAAGCGAGGAGCGCGCGGACCCGGCCGTCGATGTCGTCGCGGATCGCGCGCACCTGCGCGAGCGGCAGCCCGACGGGATCCTCGAGATCCCAGTCGAGGTAGCTGCGACCGGGGTAGATCGGGCAGGCATCCCCGCACCCCATCGTGATCACGACGTCGGACGCGCGGACGACCTCGTCCGTGAGCGGCTTGGGGTACTCGCCTCCGATCGGCACGCCGATCTCGTCGAGAGCCGTCACGATCACCGACCGGACCGCGTCGGCGGGCTTCGAACCGGCGGTGCGCACCCGCACCCGGTCGCCGGCGAGGTGGCGGAGGATCGCCGCGGCGAGCTGAGATCGCCCGGCGTTCTGCACGCAGACGAAGAGCACCTCCGGGACGCCTGAACGTCCCGCGGCGGACGTGTCGAGGGCGGTGAGGCGGTCGGTCGCGAACCGGGAGGTCAGCGAGGTGAGGTGCCGGGTCACGTGTCCGCGATCGACGAGCAGCTCATGGCTCTCGCGGACGTACCGCTCGATGGTCTCGCGTGAGAAGGTGCCGGCGAAGCGGATGGCCAGGTCGGCGATGATCCGCTCGAGGACGTCGCCCCCGACGCGAGTCGGCACCGGGGAGTCGCGGAGGTACTCGGACACGCGGTCCAGCTGCTCGGGCACGATCGAGTACCAGACGTTCCGACCCTGCGGCTCACGCGCGAGGAGCCCCTCCGCCACGAGCACGCGGACGTGATGACTGACAGTGGGCTGGCGCAGCTCGAGGGCGGCGGCCATCTTCCCGACGAGCTGCCGACCGTCCGCGCTGCCGAGGATCATCGACGCGATCCGCGCCCGGGTCGGGTCGGCGAGCAGCCGCAGCGCACTGGTCGAGGTACCGGCATCCATAGATCAAAGTCTATGCGATAGTAGGCGCGTGACCACGCCTCCCGCCGCCCTCCCCCGCCGTGTCGCCGTCGAGTTCGGAGGCTCCGCCGCCCTGACCGCGATCGTCGTGGGCTCCGGCATCGCTGCGACGAGCCTCTCCGAGGACGTCGGCGTGCAGCTGCTCGTCAACGCGATCGCGACCGCGTTCGGCCTGTTCGTGCTGATCACGGTCCTCGGGCCGATCAGCGGCGCGCACTTCAACCCGGTCGTCTCGGCCGTCGACCTCGCCCTCGGCTACCGAAGCACCCGAGACATCGCGCCGTACATCGGGGCGCAGATCCTCGGCTGCATCACGGGCGCCATCGTGGCGAACGTCATGTTCGACCTCCCGCCGGTCACGCTCAGCGGTACCGACCGGATCACTCCGGGGCACCTGGTCGCGGAGGTCGTCGCGACCGCGGGACTCGTGATGGTGATCTTCCTCCTCGCCAGGACCGGCCGGTCGGTCTCCGCGGCAGGCGCGGTCGCGGCGTACATCGGCGCCGCCTACTTCTTCACCAGCTCCACCAGCTTCGCGAACCCCGCGATCACCCTCGGCCGGATGTTCAGCGACACCTTCGCCGGCATCGCCCCCGGCTCGGCGCCGCTCTTCGTCGGCGCGCAACTGCTCGGCGCGCTCCTCGCCTCCGTCGCCGTGCGCGCCCTCACGCCCGGGCACACCACCGCCCCCTGACGCGGCGCGGATCGACCCCGTCCGGTTCATCCCGCGTTCACCTGCACTCAGCAGACTCGCCGATACATAGACCGCCATCAATACGGTGCCCCCGGGCGCGGACGGAGGACAGCATGCATCTCGTCGCCATCGGAGGCAGCGACGCGGGGATCTCCGCCGCGCTGCGCGCCCGCGAGCTCGACCCGTCCGTCGACGTGACCGTGGTCGTCGCCGACGCGGACCCGAACTTCTCGATCTGCGGGATCCCGTACTACTTCTCGCGCGAGGTGCAGCCGTGGCAGTCGCTCGCACACCGCACCCACGCCGACCTCGAAGCCACGGGCATGAGGCTTCGGCTGAACACCGTCGCCACCGACATCGACGTCGCCGGGCAGCAGCTCACCGTCCGCGCCCAGGACGGGTCCTTCGATCGCGTCAGCTACGACGAGCTCATCGTCGGCACGGGCGCACTCGCCTCACACGCCGGCATCGCGGGCCTCGGCGCGCTCGGGCCCGACGACGGCGTCCACGTGCTGCACTCGATGGGCGACACCTTCGCGCTCGAGCGCTACCTCGACGAGCACGATCCGCAGACCGCCATCATCGTCGGCGCCGGCTACGTGGGCCTGGAGATGGCGGAAGCGCTGACCGTCCGAGGCCTCCGCGTCACTCAGTTGCAGCGGGGCCAGGAAGTGCTCTCCACCCTCGACCCGGAGCTCTCCGTGCTCGTGCGCACCGAGCTCACCGAGCACGGCGTCGACGTCCGCACCGGCACCACCGTCGCCACGATCGAGAAGACCGCGACGGGACTCGCCGTGCACGCCTCCCACTCCGGCACTCCCCTCGTGCACACCGCCGACGTCGTCCTCCTCGTCGTCGGCGTGACGCCCAACACCGACCTCCTCGCCCGCGCCGGAGCGTCCCTCGGCGCCGGCCGCGCCATCGCCGTCGACGAGGCCATGCGGACCGGCCTTCCGCACGTCTTCGCGGCGGGCGACGGAGTCACCACCCACCACCGCCTCCTCGGCAGCACCTACCTGCCGCTCGGCACCACCGCGCACAAGCAGGGCCGCGTGGCCGGCGAGAACGCGATCGGAGGCGACGCCCGCTTCGCCGGATCCGTCGGCACCCAGGTCGTCAAGGTCTTCGACCTCGTGGCCGCCCGCACGGGCCTCCGCGACCACGAGGCCGTCGCTGCCGGCTTCGCACCCGCGACGACGACCGCGGTCGCGGACGATCACAAGCGCTACTACCCGGGTGCGCAGCCGATCACGATCCGCATCACCGGCGACACCCGCGACGGACGCCTTCTCGGCGCGCAGCTCGTCGGCCGCCTCGGCACCGAGACCGCCAAGCGGGTCGACACGTATGCGACGGCCCTGTTCGCCGGCCTCACGGTCGAGCAGATCAGCGACCTCGATCTCTCCTACACGCCACCGCTCGGCTCCCCGTGGGACGCCGTGCAGATCGCCACCCAGACCTGGACCCGCACCACGACCGGAAGCAGCATCCCCGCATGACCCAGAAGCCCACCGTCCTCTTCCTCTGCCAGCACAACGCCGGCCGTTCCCAGCTCGGCGCAGGCCTGCTCGAAGTCCTCGCCGGAGACCGCTGCACCGCCACCTCCGCAGGCCTCTCCCCGGCCGACGCCGTCAACCCCGCGATCGCGGCGACCGTCGCCGAACTCGGGCTCGACATCGGCGATCGCACGCCCCGCGCGGTCACCGTCGAGGACCTCGAGAACGCGGACATCGTCGTCGCCATGAAGCCCGGACTCGCACTCCCCGCGACTCCGGCCGGCCGGTTCCTCGAGTGGTCGTTCCCCGACCCGACCGACTGGAGTGCCGAGAACGTGCGGCCCCTCCGCGATGCCGTCGCCGCCCGGATCCGGAGCGAGATCCTCGACGGAACCGACACGAGGGGCGTTCTCGATCAGTCAGCCTCGTAGCCGAAGCGGTCCTCGACGATCTCCACCGGCGGAGCGTCGAGTCGGTCGGCGATGCCGGGAAGCCGGCGACGTGGCGTTGACAGGAGGCTGTTGTCACTGTTCACTCACTCAGATGCGCACCACCACGAACGAACCCGGCACGAGGTCGACTGCGGAGCAGCAGCGGCGCCGCATCCTGGGCCATGCGGTGCGGGTGTTCGCTCGCGGCGGTTACCGCGCGACTCCGGTCGCCGACATCGCCGCCGCGGCGGAGGTGTCCCCCGCCTACGTCTTCCGCCTGTTCGACGGCAAGCTCGGCCTCTTCGTCGACGCGGTGGACAGCTGCTACGACCAGGTCGCAGCGGCCATGACCGCCGGCGCCGCGAGGTCGTCGTCCACGAAACCGGAGGCCAAGCTCGACGCCATGAGGGACGCCTACGTCGAGCTGATCACGGACCGCGATCTCATCGCGCTCCAGGTCCACGCGACGAGCGCCTGCGACGTCCCCGAGATCCGCGACGCCGTTCGGCGTGGCCTGGCCAAGACGACGGAGGCGGTCGCCACCGCCTCGTCCGCGGGCATCGACGACGTCCAGCGCTTCATGGCCTACGGGCAGCTGTGCCACCTCATCGTCCAGGCCGACCTGTTCGACATCGGCTCACCGTGGGCCCGAACCCTCTCGCACGGGATCCGCCACCTCTGACCCGCACCGCGCGACCTGGCGGTTCGTCGCCGACGCGATCGAGTCGGCCGGTCGGATGCGCGAGCGCGGGCTCCTCCCGCCGGAGCAGGAAGCCGGGTCGGACCCTAGCGCGGCCTGACGGCTCCGACCAGCACGGGGCCGCCGGGCACGGTGTCGAACCGCTGGACCCGCTGCAGACCCCGCCGCGTGAGCCGGCCCACCACCTCGTCGGTGGTCAGCGTCCCTCCCCCGGTGAAGGAGGCGAGCCACGCCTCCGCCGCCCTCAGCCGCTCATCGGCGATCGGGGCGCCGGTTCCCAGGACCAGCAGGCCACCCGGGTGCAGAGCTCCGATCGCGCGGTCGAGCGCTCGATCGACGATCGCATCGGGCAGGAAGGGGAGGGGCATCCAGACCACGTCGTAGCGCTCCTCGTCGGCGAGCTCGGTCACGTCCTCGCGACGGAGGCGGATCCGCTGGGCGACCCGCGGATCCGCGTCGCGCAGGAGGTCGCGGGCGATCTCGAGCGGCCGCTCCGCGATGTCGATGCCGACGACCCGGGCGTCGGGCAGCCCCTCGGCGAGGGCCGTCGCGATCGCTCCGATGCCGGTGCCCACATCCAGCACCCGCGACGGCGCGACGGCGCCGATGAGCCCGTAGGCCGGGGCCACCGCCGACAGCAGGACGCGGGCCATCAGCGCGGACGAGCGGCCCTGGGCGATCATGACGTCGTCACCGAGGTCGGACCAGGCCCGCATCGTCCCACCGGCGGCCGCCGCCGCCTGGCTCAGTCCGCTCACCAGGTTGCTGCTCCGCGATCGGCGACCCTCCCAGAGGGCGCTCAGCATCGACTCCGCATCGGGCAGCGCGCCGAGGACGGCCGCGCGGGCCGGATCGACGGAGAGCGCCTCGGCGGGAGTGGACGCACGCTCGTCTCCGAGCGCCGAGGCGAGGGCCGCGGTGACCAGCGCGCTCGTCCGCAGCTCGGCGAGGGTCTCGGTGATCGAAGGCGCGCCCGTCATCCCTCCTCCTCCTCGTGCAGATGGCGGTCGAGGGTCATCCAGTTCTCACGGCTGAGGGCGGCCGCACCCTCGACGTCGCGCTCCCGCAGGCGCTCGACGATCGCCCGGTGCTGCTCGACCGACTCGCGGCCGGCCAGCGACCCGAAGCGCTGGCGCTCCGCTCGGCGGATGAGCGGAGTCGCCTGCTCGAGCACGTCGTCGATCATCCCGTTGCCGCTGAGACGCGTCAGCACCGCGTGGAACGCGTCGTCGGCCTCCAGCGCCCGCTCGACGTCGGTGCGCTCGAGCGCCCGCGCGAAGGCGGCGTTCGCCGCCTCCATGGCGTCGAGCGACTCCGGAGTCACCGACGGCCCGGCCAAGCGCGTCGCGAGCTCGTGCATCGAGGCGGCGATCTGCTGCGCGTCGCTGACGCTCTTGGTGGTGGAGGGGGTCACGATCGTCGCCCTGCCCGGCTTCGCCGTCACGAGTCCGACGCGGGCGAGACGGAGCAGCGCCTCGCGGATCGGCGTCCGGCTCACCCCGAGCCACGCCTCGAGCTCCTGATCGCGCAGCCGCTCCCCCGGCTCGAAGGTCCCGTCGACGATCGCGTCTCGGAGAGCGCGGTAGACGTCGTCGCGCAGCAGCGACCGGGGTGAGACAGCGGCTGTCGTCGGAATGGGCATGGGGCGACGATAGCACTGGGCAATATATTGGATACGTCGTTGAGGTCGTGGTCGGACGATGGCTGTCGCGTCGCGGACGATGCCCTCGGCGGACCGTTCCGCGCGGTGCGGAGCGGACGGCGGGACCGTCGCGATGCGGTGTCGATCGGTCATTCCTCCTCCTTCGGAGCAGTGGTGATGGCCCCGGACCGGTGTCCGAGGCGGGTGGTGCGAGCGCGGCTCAGACCCGCGACCGCAGCAGCGAGCGCTGCTCCGGGAACGTCCAGCCGAAGCGCACGGAGCCCAGTCGCAGCACCGCGGTGACCACGATGCAGACGAGGCCAGCGATCACGACGGGGACGCCGAGAGCGACCAGGGCGAGGAGGTCGCCGCGCCGGCGCCGGCCGCGGCCGCGAACAGCGACCCCACCTGCAGGAGCTCGACCGGCCGGCCGAGCAGCAGATCCCGGAGGATCGACCCGCCGACCGCAGCGACGACTCCCACGAGGAGCGCGCCCACCTCACCCACGCCCAGTGCGAGAGCCTTGGTGGTCCCGATGGCACCGAAGGTGCCGATGACCACCGCATCCAGCACGAGGATCACGCGATCCACGTGCCGGAGGAACGGCTCCACGGCCATTCCGACCAGGGCGGCGAACGACGCCACCACGAGATGGCCGCCGCTCCAGACGACGACCGGGGGCTGGTCGAGGACGACGTCGCGCAGCACGCTCCCGCCGAGCGCCACCGCGATGCCGAGGATCATCACGCCGAGGACGTCGATGCGACGATCCCGCGAGGCGGCCGCGAAAAGGGCCCCCTGCAGACCACCGAGGCCGGCGGCAGCGAGCTCCGCCCACAGCGGGATCCCGAACACCTCGACGGTCATCGGCCTCGCTCCCCCGATCGGGGCGGCCGGCTCGACTCCGAGGAGCGAGCCGGCCTCCCGGCGGTCATCAGCGGGTCGCGCGGACCGCGTCGAGGATGAGGTCCGCGACCGCGTCCGGCTCCGACACCGTGACGGCGTGCGAGGCGTCGATCTCGACCGCGTGCGAGTTCGCGCGCTCGGCCATGAAGCGCTGCGACTCGGCCGGGACCGCGAGGTCCTGGCGGGTCACGAGCGTCCAGGAGGGAATGCTCCGCCAACCGGCGCGGGTGGCCGCGTCCTCGAGGGCTGCGCCGGCGATGGGGCGCTGGGTCGCGGCCATCACGGCCGTCGTCGCCTCGTCGACGTCGGCGGCGAAGACCTCGCGGAACCGGTCCTGCTGGATGTAGAGGTCGTCTCCCGAGAAGGAGCCGGCCGAGTAGGGGACGGGCGTCAGGGCCGGGCCGAGCTCACCGCCCGGGAACCGTCCCGCGAGCTCACCGGTGCTCTCGCCCGGCTCGAGGAGGAAGCTCGCGACGAAGACGAGAGCACGAACGTTCGCCGCACCCTCGGTCGCCTCGCTCGCGACGGAGCCGCCGTAGGAGTGACCGGCGACGACGACCGGGCCGTCGATGCCGTCGAGAACGCTGCGGAGGTACTCGGCGTCGGGAGCGAGGCCGCGGAGGGGGTTCGCGACGGCGAGGACGGGCAGCCCCTCGGCGCGGAGTCGGCTGACGACTCCGTTCCAGCTCGCGGACTCGGCGAAGGCGCCGTGGACGAGCACGACGGTCGGCGCGTGGTTCTCGGGGGCGAAGGCGGTGGCGGACATGGTCTCTCCTTGGGTCAGCTTCAGCGTATTGCATGCAATATATTGCACACAGGAAGAAGAAGGCGAGAGGCGGCTCGGAAATTCCCCCGTACTCGAATCGAGTCGCCGGATCCGCTCCTCCGCCGTCCGCACGGTCCTCGTCAGGCCGGCTCGATGGTCAGCTCCGTGACGGGGCCGTCGCGGGTGGCGAAGACGAAGGCGAACGTCAGCGGCCCACCGGGGAAGGACAGTAGAAGCCCGGGGGGGTCCGGACGTCACCAGCCGCGGTCGTCCCGGCCGTCGGCGGACGGGACAGGCCGCGACGACGAGGGATCACCGTCGTGACGCCACGGGACGATCCTCGACGTGGGCGGCGCGACGACGGCCTGCAGCTCCGGTACGAGGTCGGCGAGCTCCTGGCGCTCGCTCGGCCGCAGCACTCTCGCCCACTCCTCGCGAAGCTCCTGCTGCTCCTTCCGCACCCTGATCATCTCGGGCGACCCACCGTTCGGAATGGGTTGCAGGCTGCTCATGATCCGCTTGGCTCGAGTCTCGTGCTGAACCACGAGACCGCCGATCGACCACGCGAGCTTCCGCTGGTCGGACGACCAGATCGCGAGGATCGCACCGGCGCTCAGCAGGCGGAACGACGGACTCCCGGATCCGAGTCCGGGCCCGATCTCCTCGATCGCCGCAAGCGTCGATCCCGGAATCCGGACGTTCAGTCGTCGTGCGACGTCATCGACGGTCCGGCAGAGTCCGACGATCTCCGAGGCCCGCTCCACGGGGCCCCCGGCCGTCGACGCCACGACTGCGACAGCATCGGCGTACCGCGAGTCGGCATCGGGAACGAGCGCGACCAGCTCCGGAGCAAGGGTCAGCGCGGTCACGAGATGCGGTGCGTCCGCCCCGGCCTGCACCCGCGCGAGGGACAGTTCCGGAACCTCCGGCTCGAGACGGGCGACGATCGACAGAGCGGACCGCGCTCCCTCCGGATCGCCTCGGTCGATCAGGATGCGTGCTGCGAGCAGAGCACTCCCGACGGCTTCGGCGGGGAAGTCGACTGCACCGTACTTCGCCGCACTCGAGAGGAAGCGGACCGCGGAGTCCGGATCACCGGCGGACAGATGAGCGAGGGCGAGATGGAGGTGCGCCGGTGCGAAGTACTTGTCCTTCGCGATGGCCGCCTCGAACTCCTCGATCGCATCACTGGTCCAGCCCCGCGACGCGGCACGGGTCCCTCGCCGGAACAGCTCGGAGGCCGCAGTCGAGAGCGGATTCGCCACGATGCTCGCGATGGCCTCCGCCGTCAGCGCGAGCGATGAGACCGACTCGTGGATGTCGTCCAGTCGCCCGCCGATGAGAAGCGCGTAGAGGGCCATGTCGCCTCGGACTCCCGCACCGAGATCTCCCAGTGCGCTCCGGACCGCGTCGACTCTGTCGACGGAGTTCCACGCTCCTCTCGGAGTCTCCTCGACGGGCGCCTCGGACGGGGCCGCCCCGGCGAGAGTTCCCCAGAGGGCGCGGTCGACGGCGGATCGGAGGGAGTCCATGAGGCGGAGCCTACTCAGATCGGGCTCCCGCGGCGCAGGACAGGGCGAGGGTGCCGGGCGGACCCCGCTCACCACCTCCGGTAGATGCGGTACGGCCCGTCGGAGTGGACGAGGGTGAAGCGGTCGAGCCGCTCGGGGTGCGCCGCGAGGAGCTTCGTGATCGTGTCGGAGTCGTTGCTCTCGTTGAGGAGGATCCACTCGACGGCGCCCTTCGGATCCTCCTGCGCACGGACGAACGCCTCGCCCGCCGCGTAGTCGACGAGCTCGACCAGGGGCAGTCCGAGGTCGAGGACGAAGGGGTTCTGGCTCTCGTCGACGAGTATCCCGCCGCCGTCGTACTCGCCGCCCAGCCAGGTGAAGGAGCGGCGGAGGTCGGCGAAGGCGACGCGCTGGTCGGCTGCCTCGGCGAGCACCGCGACGCGACCGGGCTCCTCCAGCATCCACAGCGACTGGCCGCCGAGGGCGAGGAGCACCACGGCGCCGAGCGCGGGCCGGAAGGTCCGCCCGGCGAGCCACCCTCCTCCGCGGCCGTGCAGCTCGACGACCGTCTGCACGAGGAACCCGATCATCACGGCCGCGACGAGCCCGGCGACCAGGGCGTAGCGGGTGTTCCACCAGCCCGTCGGCAGGGTGTGGTCGCTGTACATCACCGACTGCCCGGCGGCGAGGCTGACCAGGGAGAAGAGTGCCGGCACCGCGGTGAGCCCGAGCAGGAGGGCGCGGTCGGAGAGCCCGTCGCGCACGGCGAGCACCGCCGCGCCGGCGAGGGTCAGCGCCACCGTCACCGGGCCGAACGCCTCGACGACGCTCCAGACGTAGACGTAGACCGCCATCCCGGGGTTGCCGGCGGTGGTGACGAGCCCCGCCTCCGTGATGCCGCGCTGGAGCTCGGCGGCCGAGAACGGGCCGTTCGCGAACTCGAGCGGATTGCCGTAGATCGCCGTGTTGTAGGCCAGCCACCACGCGATCGCGACCAGGGAGGGCAGCGCCAGGCCCATCGCCGAGGCCACCGCACGGGCGATCCGGCGGTCGCGCCGGAACGAGACGACGAGGACGAACGCCGTGCCGCCCAGGAGCAGCGCCCACCCCTCGTAGCGCGACATCACCGCGATCGCCAGCGGCACCCCGCAGAAGACCGCCGTCTCCCCGATCGAGTGCGGGCGGCGGTCGGTGGCCCACCGGGCGAGGCCCGCGACGCATCCGAGCAGACCGGCGATGAGCACCGGCTCGGTGAGCGGGGTCGTGAAGACGTAGAGCACGGCGGGACTGCTGACGAAGCCCGCGACCGTCGCGAGGCGCGCGGTGCGGCCGAAGCGCATCCGTGCGCTGATCCGGTAGAGGGCGGAGGCGGAGAGCGCGAGGCAGAGCGTCCCGACGGCCGCGGCGCCGGCTCCGCTGACCCACCAGCCGAAGTCGATCACGAACGGAGCGAGGATCAGGTGCGGCACGGGGAGCCACACGGTGCCGAGCTGCTGGAATCCGGGCGACGTGCTGTCGACGAGCCTCCGGGCGATGGTCAGGTGCAGCTGCTCGTCGCGGTAGGTGATGCCCGCCCCCGACGAGACCGAGACGACGGAGGCGGCGGCTCCGATGACGAGGACGAGGACGAAGACGGTCACGCTGCCCGGCACTCGGCGCCCGGTCGGCGGCGCGCCGAGGCTCGAGAACCGGGCGCGTGCCCACGAGCCGACCGAGGGCCGGCCGCGCGCGGTGGGCGCATCGGCGGGCGGGCGGAGAGCGGGCGATGCTCGGGAGGCGCTGTCGCCGTCCATCGGGGTCCTCGAGGTCGATGGAGCAGGGCGGGAAGCAGCGACGAGTCTGCCGCACTCCCGTGATCGCTTCTCGCACCCGAGAGGGGGTCTCGGCCGTCACCCCGAGCGGAGGCGGGCGGTCACAGCCTCTCCACGAGGGCCGCCCGGAGCTCGGCGCTCAGGTCGGCGGGCGGCTCGACCTCGACGGCGAGCGCCTGGACGGCGCGGCTGTAGAAGTTGCGCGCCGCCGCGGCGAGCGCGATGTCGACGATCTCGCGATCGCTGAAGCCGGCCTCGCGCAGCCGGAGGCTGTCCGCCTCCGTCATGTCGGCCGCGTCACGGCTCACCCGCTCGGCGAACTCCATCATGGCGACCTCGGCCGGAGTGAGGTCGGCGTCGCGGTAGTCGCGCGCGATCCGGGTGAGCTGCTCCTCCTCGATGTAGCGCGAGGCGACCCGGCCGTGGGCGAGGAGGCAGTGCTCGGACCTCGCCCCGCGGGCGGCCGCGAGGGTCACGAGCTCGTAGCGGCGTCGGTCCATCTGGGCGGTGATGGCCCTGCTCAGGCCGTTCCACGCGACGAGGGCGCCCGGATTGAGGCCCAGCACCTTCGTGTGGGCGGCGACGGAGCCCTGATCGCCGAGATCGTCGGCGTAGAGCCCTGCCAGCGCCCCCGTCGCCTCGTGTTCGGGAACGGTCACGACGATCGACATGGTGCTCTCCTCCTCCGACGGCGTCGGCGGTCGGCGCCCGCCCTCGGATGCTAGCTCCGCCGACGCGCCGGCGGCAGGGGCGGCCGATCACACGCTCGGGTAGTCGCCCGCCTCGAGATCCGAGAGGAGGCTCGGGTGGGTCGGCCGCCAGCCGTAGGTCTCGCGCGTCCAGGCGCTGGAGGCGGGCTGGTCCATCGCGAAGATCTGCCCGAGGGGGCCGAACGACTCCGTCGGCACCTGCCGCACCGGCACCCCGAGCTGCCCGCCGATCACGGTCGCGATGTCGAGCATCGTGTCGCCCTCGTCGGCGACGGCGTTGACCGCCGTGCCCGCCTCACCGCGCTCGATCATCAGGCGGAACAGCGACGCGGCGTCGCGGCGGTGCACCGCCGGCCAGCGCTGGCTGCCGTCGCCGACGTACGCCGAGACTCCTGAGCGCTGCGCCGCCTGGATCAGCAGGCCGGCGAAGCCGTAGGCCACGGCGCGCTCGTGCACCGAGCGCGGGAGCCGGACCGCCGTCGTGCGGATCCCCTGCGACGCGAGACCGAGGATCCGTGCGGCGTTGACTCCCCTGCCGCCCACCGGGCCCGTCGTCGACAGCGGGTCGTGCTCGGTCGCCACGCGGCCCTCGGAGAAGGTGGTCCCCGACACGATCGAGAACGGCTTGCCCGTGCCCACGAGGGCCTCGGCGACGGCGTCCATGGCCGCGCCCTCCTCGGCGATGCTGCGATCGAGGTCGGAGAAGTCGTTGCTGAAGGCGAGGTGGATCGCGCCGTCGGCCTCGCGGGCGGCTGCGGCCAGGACGTCGAGGTCGCCGAGCCCGCCTCGGACGGGCGACCCGCCCGCCGTCGTGACCGCCTGAGCGGCGACCTCGGATCTGGCCAGGCCGAGCACCTCGTGCCCGTGCGAGACGAGCTCCTCGGTGACGGCGCGGCCGATCGCGCCTGATGCTCCAGTGATGAGAACGCGCATGGGGGACTCCTCGTGACGGACCGGTGACCCGCGAGAGCCGACTCCGGTGATGCGATCAATGTCCCATCACCGTAGCACCGCGATGGGACAAAAGTCGCATCGCGTATCATCGTCCTCATGCCACGCTGGGAACCCGACGCCCGCGAGCGGTTCGTCTCCGCCGCCCTGCACCTGTTCTCGGAGCAGGGCTACGACGAGACCACGGTGGCCCAGATCGCGGACCGCGCCGGGCTGACGAAGAGCACGTTCTTCCGGCACTTCCCCGACAAGCGGGACGTGCTCGCCGCGGGCCAGGAGACCCTGTCGGCGCTCCTCGCCGAGGGCATCGCCGCCGCGCCGCCGACCGCGACCCCTCTCGAAGCGGTCGAGGCCGGCCTCGCCAACGCCTCGGCGGCCATGACCCCGTTCAACCGCGAGCTCGGACAGCGACTCGACGCGGTCATCGCGACGAGCGCGGAGCTGCAGGAGCGCGCCCTGCTGAAGAAGGTCGGCATGGCTGCGGCGATGGCCGACGCCCTCCGCGACCGCGGGGTCGACGACTCCGTGGCCGCCGCCGCCGCCGAGCTCGGGGTGCTCGCCTTCAAGGAGGCGTTCGCGGCGTGGTCGGCCGGCGAGGGCGGCGAGCTCGCTCCGATGACGAGGTCGGCGCTCGACCGCCTGAGGACGGCCCTGACGCACCTCGGCTGACCGCCGGCACGACGACGGCCGGCCCCGCTCGAGACGAGCGGGGCCGGCCGGGTGGAGGCGAGACGTCAGTGCGAGCGGCGCGCGGTCGTCGACGGGGCCGCCTGGCGGGCCTTGTCGGCGGCCTGCTCGGCCTGCTCCTTCACGCTCGGGGCGTTCTGAGCGTGCTGCTGGATCTTGGGAGCCTCGTCCTCGGCCTTCGTGAGGATCGCCTCCCAGCGCTGCTGCATCGGCTTGATGAGACCGCCGCCGGCGCCGACGATGATCACTCCGGCGATGATGGCGAGGACCGCGATGAGGATCGGGGTGGTGACGGTCGTGGCGACCTCGATCTGGTTCAGCGCGGCGGTCGCGCCGAGGAACAGGATGAAGACGGCGACGATGTTCCCGAGGACCTTGCCGTAGGAGAGCCCGCCCAGGGTGTTCTGGATCAGGCCCTTGGCCCCGGCGGCGATCACGGCGGCGATCACGATGATGATGATCGCGACGATGATCTTCGGCAGGAATCCGATGATGCCCTGGAGCAGATCGCTGACCGGGTTCTGCCCGAAGACACCGAAGGCGAACTGCAGCACGAACAGCACCAGCGTGTAGTAGATGATCTTCGACACGATGTCGGAGGCGTCGAGCTTCGAGTTCGCGAGCGCCTTCTTGATGCCGCCGCGCTCGACGGCACGGTCGAAGCCGACCTTGGTCAGGAGCCTCGAGAGGCCCTTCTCGATGAGCTTCGCGACGATGAGGCCGACGACGAGGATGAGCAGGAACAGCAGCGCGAGCGGGACGAACGCGATGACGGCGGCCAGTCCGTTCTGCAGAGCGGCGGGGAAGTCCATGGGGTGAGCCTTTCGGGGCGGGGGGACGGAGGGGGGGGGGGGGGCGGCGGCCGCTCCGACGGGTGTCGGGCGGCCGTCGCCGGTGGTGCCTAGGAGCGGCGGTCGCGGTCGACGACGGACTCGTCGGTCGAGGTGGTGCGGGTCGTGTCGGGATCGACGAGCTCGATCTCCTCGTGGGAGACGTCCTCGCTGACGCTCTGCTGCTCGGTGACCGTCTCGGTGCCGAGGCTCACGCGCTCGACGGGGACGGTCTCCTTCGCCGTGACCACGCGCTCGGCGGTGAGGACGACCTCGTGCTCCTCCTCGCTGAGGTCGGGGCCCGAGAGGGCGTCGGCGGCGTTCGCGTCGGTGATCGGCTCGCGGGTGAGGGTGACCTCCTCGTGGCTGACCGGGACGGTCCGGGTGACCTGCTCGGTGACGATGTGCTTGCGCAGGCGAGCACGGCCCGCCTCGACGCGCTCGGTGCCGACGCGCAGGCGCTCCTCGGAGCGGGTCATCGCGTCGTCCGTCGTCGGGCCGGACGTGTCGTAGCCCTCGGTACCGGTGGTGCGGTCGGCGTCTCGGTCGACGAGGGGAGCCTCTGTCGTGGCGGACGCGGTGCCGGTGCCGTAGTAGGAGTAGAGCGACTGCTCCTCGTCGGCGTTGAGGTCGCCGTCGTCGGCGATGCGGGGGGCGTCCTTGACGAACGACTTCTCGTAGGCGACGCGCACGACGCCGCCCTCGAAGCTCGCGTCGGTCAGCGGTGCGAACGACTCGGAGGAGCCGAACAGACCGGTGCGGATGGTGACCCAGGTGGGCGTCTGGGTGGCGTCGTCGACGTAGACCTGGCCGACGGTGCCGATCTTGGCGTCGTCACTGCCGTGGACATCGGCGCCGATGAGGTCGTTGATGGTGCTGCTGTCGATCATGGTGCTCTCTCGTCTCTCCCGGAGGATCGTCCGGAACTCGAAGGTGGATGGTGGAGCGGAGCGAGGGCTTGCTTACGGTGTAAGCCGACAGTGCAGCTTACGGTGTAAGCGGGGTTACGGTGGAGGGGCCGGAGGGCGGTTGCATTCCCGGCGCCGCGCTGGTAATCGAGCACGAGGATCCCGACGGGAGCGTCATCCATGGGAGAACGTCCGAAGACGACCAGGAGCGCGTCGCACACGCCCCGGCTCAGTCGCGACCTGATCGTCGAGACCGCCCTGGCGCAGATCGACCGCTCAGGGAGCCAGAGCCTCTCGATGAGATCCCTCGCGCAGGAGCTGGGTGTCGAGGCCATGTCGCTCTACCGCTACGTGCACGGCAAGGAGGATCTGCTCGAGGGCGTCATCGCCCTGCTGATGCACGACCTCAACGAGCGTCTCGACGAGTCGGAGGCGCAGCACTGGCAGGGCTTCCTGCAGACGGTCGCCCACGAGGTCCGACGGATCGCGACCGACCACCCCAAGGCGTTCCCGCTCGTCGCGACCCGGCATCCCGCCGCGCCGTGGCTGCGTCCGCCGCTGCGCAGCGTCGAGGTCGTCAACACGTTCCTCAGCGCGCTCACCGAGCACGGCTTCTCCGACGAGCGAGCGGTCGGCGCCTACCGGGCGTTCAGCAGCTTCCTGCTCGGTCAGCTCCTCCTGCAGTCCGCGGTCCACGGAGCCGAGACCGGTCCGGCCGAGGAACCCCTCGACGAAGGGGATGCCGCCATCCCGCAGGGAGACGGCCGCATGACGCTCGACCGTGCGCCCGAGGTCAGGCGCCTCCGCGCCCTGCTGAGCGAGGACCGCAGCGACGAGGAGTTCGAGATCTCCCTCGAGGCGCTCCTCGACCGGCTCGACCGGGAGCTGTCGCAGTAGGCGGCACGGATCGGTTCGTCCGCAGTCCGGTGAGGCGGGGTGCTCAGCGCTTGCGGGCCGAGCGCATCGCCGGCTTCTGAGTGAGATCCGAGCGCTCGGCGAGATCGTCGTAGAGAGCAGTGCCGGCGGCGACCAGCGCGATCCGCCCGTTCTCGTCATGATGGATGCCCCACCCGTACCGCTTCGCGAGCGGCGAGGCCCGGAGGCACGCCTGATCCTTCGCGAAGAAGCGCTCGCGCTCGGCGTCTCGATCCTCGTCGGGGATCCCCGCCCGGAGAGCGTGGACCTCGAACAGCACATCGTCCGAGGTCAACTCGTACGGCCGCGCACTCACGAGCGCGTACTGCAGCGACGCGACCGTCGGCGTCGCGGTCGTCGGCGGGACCACCCCGCTGGTGACCGGCGAGTCGGGAGCGATGGTGATGAAGGTGGTTCGGTAATCGGTCGTCACAGGCTCAGCCTGCGGGCGGATCGACGGCCGGTCTTGGAGAATTGCGCCAATGGTCACGGAACGCGGGCAGAAGGTGGAGCCGGCCGAGCGGTCGGGCGTGCTGCACCCCTCGAACGTCGAGCGCTTCGCCGCGCGCTGGATCACTCCTGCCGCCGATGTCCGCGAGGTCGTCGACACCTACTGGAGCGTCGAGTGGCGGCTCGCGGAGGACGAGACGATCGATCAGCGGATCATCGACCATCCCTCGGTCACGCTGAGTGTCGAGCGGGGCCGCGTCGTCGCGCCGTTCGTGGTGTCCGCCGTCAGGACGAGGGCCTGGCAGCGCACCATCAGCGGCGCCGGAGATGTCTTCGCCCTCCGGCTCCGCCCCGCCGGCCTGGCCGTCCTGACCGACCTCGACCCCTCCACGCTGACCGGAGAGCGCGTGATCACGGCGGTGGACCACCGCGCACATCGGCTCCTCGAAGAGATCGCCGAGTCGAGCGACGCCGACGGCCGGGCTCGGCGGGCCGACGACCTGATCCGCGCGAGCCTGCGCGAGAGGCCCCTCACCGAGCAGGGCCGGCTCGCCAACGCGGCCCTCGACCTGCTCACCGCCCAGCCGCACGTGCGGCCCGTGTCGGAGGTGGCGAGGGCGCTGCGGACGAGCCCCCGCTCCCTGCAGCGCGCGCTGGCCCTGACCCTCGGCCGCGGACCGGCGGAGGTCGCGCGCCGAGTCCGTCTGCAGGAGGTGGTCCGCCGGCTCTCCTCCGGGCACTCGAGCATCGCCGCCATCGCCACCGACCTCGGATACACCGATCAGGCCCACCTGACGAACGAGTTCCACGCCGTCACGGGCACCACCCCCGGGGCGTACCTCGCCGAGACCGAGAACGGCCCTCGGTAGCCTCGACGGTAGCCTCGGACCGGCGATGGAGGTCGACATGCGAGCGGACTGGGACGAGTCGTTCTTCGACGCGCAGCGGGAGGACCCGTCGGTCTACTGGGTCTGCTTCTGGACCGGCGACGACATCGAGCAGGCCGCGCAGCACGACCCGCAGCGCATCGAGGGGGCGGGCTCGGTCGAGGAGGTCCTCGAGTGGCTGCACAGCGTGAAGGGCGAGCGGAGGTTCGAGCTGTTCGTCGAGACCGTCGGCCACGCCGAGACGCGTGCCTCCGGCTGGACCGCCCACCGCACCCTCGTGCGCCTGGCCGGCGACTTCGAGCCGGCGGGCACGACGCACACCATCACGCTCACGGCCGAGTGGACGGGGCACGCCGACGGCACAGAAGGCACGGAGCGTGGCCGGGATGCCTGACTCGGGCCCGTCGCTCCCGCGCTGGCGTCTCGCGGTGTCGGCCTCGGCGGTGCTGGTGGCGGCCTCCGCGCTGAGCGGGTGCGTCCCGGGCCCCTCGTCGCGGGCGCCGGAGGGGGATCCGATCGCCGCGGCGCGCGCGCTCCCGAACGCGGGCGGCGTGATCAAGGACGGGGCCCGGTCCTGCGGGGAGTTCGTCCTCGAGCAGGGAGAGGACGTCCCCGAGGAGGCCCGGGACTGCCTCGTCGCAGCGTCCGTCGCCGGCGAGCCCGCCGAGCTGGCCTGGAGCACGCCGACGAGCGAGGGCGATCCGATCGTCTCCTTCGCCACTGTCGGCCTCGGACGGGGGATCCAGGTCTACACGACGGACGCGTTCGACCGGCACAGCAGGATCGAGGACCCGACGAGCCCCGGTGCGGGCTGGTCCGGCTACGCCTGCGACGACCCGGCCGACCTCTTCGGCACGGGCGACTGCGATCCCCTGGTCGAGGGCTGACCTCTCGCCTTCCGTGACGGATCGAGGCCGGACCGAGGCGGGTCAGCGGCGGAGCACGTGAAGCAGGGTCTCGAACGCCGGCGCGCGCGGGTCGATCAGCTCGAAGTGTCCGACGCCGGCGAGCTCGTGCAGCTCGACGCCGGGGTGCTCGGAGGCGTAGCGCCGGCTGTACGCGACCGGCACCACCGCGTCGCGGTCGCCGTGCACGAGCGCAACCGGCATCGGCGGCGAGGGGAGCTGAGAGGGGTCGGCGACGGCGACCGGTCCGGAGGGGCCGAGCAGCTCGGCCACCGCGTCGTCGCTGAGGCGGGCGTCGGCCGCGGCGGCCAGGTCGACGACTCCGGCGAGCGCGACGACCGCCGACACGTGCGGCGAGGGGTCGACCGCCTGCGACCACACCGCCAGGTGCCCGCCCGCGGAGTGGCCGACGAGGGTCACCCGCCCGACGGGCGCGGGCACGAGCGCGGGGATCGCCGCGACCAGCGAGCGGATGTCGTCGGCGGTGCCCGGCCACCCGCCTCCGGGGTCGCCGATGCGGCGGTACTCGGGGAGGAGCACGTCGAACCCGCGGTCGGCGAGCGCCGCCGCGAGCGGGCGGGCGTGCATCCGGTCGTAGCGGGCGCGCCAGAAGCCGCCGTGCACGAGCACGACGAGGGAGTCGGCGGCGGCCGCCCGGTAGACGTCGACCAGGTGCTGCGGTGCCGCGCCGTACCGCAGCACGGCGTCGGGCTCGCGGGCGGGGAGGTCGAGGATGCCCGTCACGGAGTCCTGAGCAGCTCGCGGATCGCGAGCACGACGACCTCGACCTCCGCGAACGACGTCGAGAGCGGGGAGAGTCCGAGGCGGATGCCGCTCGGGGTGCGGAAGTCGGGGATGACGCCGCGCTCCCAGAGCACGGGCACCATCGCGGCGAAGTCCGGGTGGTCGACCGTGATGTGGCCGCCGCGGCGCTCGGCGTCGCGGGTGGTCGACAGCACGACGCCGAGCGGTGCGAGGTGCTCGTCGAACAGGTCGACGGCGAAGGCGGTGAGCGCGCGCGACTTCTCGTGGATCGCGAGCAGTCCCGCCTCCTCGATCAGATCGAGCATGGCCTGCATCGCGATCATCCCCACGATCGGCGGGGTGCCGCTGACGAACCGGCGGATGCTGTCGGCGGGGTCGTACGCCTCCCCCATCCGGAACGAGTCCTTGACCCCCATCCAGCCCCAGATCGGCTGGACGGCGTCGGCGATCAGCTCGCGCCGCACGTAGAGGAACGCGGGGGCGCCAGGTCCGCCGTTGAGGTACTTGTAGGTGCAGCCCGTCGCGAGGTCGACGCCCCACGCGTCGAGCTCGATCGGCAGGACGCCCACGGAGTGGCAGACGTCCCACAGCACCAGCGCGCCGGCCTCGTGCACGATCCCGGTGATCGCCGGCACGTCGGCCGCGAAGCCCGAGCGGTAGGCGACCTGGCTCAGAACGACGACCGCCGTGCCGGCGCCGACGACCGCGCGCACGTCCTCGGGCGTGACCCCGCCGCCGAGCTCGGTCTCGATCCAGCGGATGCGCGCACCGGTCTCGGCCGCGATGCCCTCGATGACGTAGCGGTCGGTCGGGAAGTTGCCGCGGTCGATGACGATCTCGGAGCGGCCCGGACGCGCGTGCAGCGCCGTCCGGATCAGCTTGTAGAGCGACACCGTGGTCGAGTCGCCGACGACGGTCTGGCCCCGGCCCGCGCCGAGCACCGCCCGGCCGAGGCGGTCGCCGAGGGCCAGCGGAAGCTCGAACCAGCTGTCGTCCCACCCCCTGATCAGGCGCCCGCCCCAGCTGCCGCGCACGAACTCCGCATAGCGCTCCGGCAGATCGGCCACGGGCCGGCCCAGGGAGTTGCCGTCGACGTAGGCGGGCAGCGCCGGGTCGTCGGCGCCGAGGAAGCGCGCCCGGTAGGAGGCGAGCGGGTCGAGCCGGTCGAGCTCGGCGGCCGTGGTCAGGGTGGTGGTCATCGTCGTCCGATCTCGGTGCGCCCGGAGGAGGGCTCCCTCCACGTTCGCACGTGCGACCGGGACGCGGCAGGGTCAGGGCCGACGGCGCGCCGAGACGAGCGCGACGGCTCCGACCAGCGCGGCGACTCCGCCGACCAGGAGCGGCGTGCGGGGCGAGACGCCGTCGACGAGGAGCCCGCCGACGATCGCTCCCGCCGCGATGCCGATGTTGCAGACCGTCACGATCAGCCCGCCGACCTGCTCGAGCCGCGCCGGCTCCGCCCGCGCGCCCCAGCTGAGGACCGTGGTCGGCACTCCACCGAAGCCGAGCCCCCAGAGCACCGCCGCCGCGAACAGCCCGACCACGGAGGAGCCTCCCGCGACCATGACGAGCATCCCGGCTCCCAGCACGGCCGGGAACAGGATCGCGCCCACCCGCGGCGCCCGGTCGGCGAGCAGACCGCTGACCGCCGTCCCGGCGAAGTTCGCGGCACCGAAGACGAGCAGCAGCAGGGCGAAGCCGCCCGGGTCGAGGCTCGACAGATCCTGCACGGCCGGCCGGATGTAGGTGAAGCCGCTGAAGTGCCCGCCGAAGATCAGGAGGACGGCGAGCAGCCCGACCAGGACGACTCCCGAGCGGAGGACCGCCCCGAGCGCCCGGATCCCGCTCGAGGCGCCCGGAGCGAGGTGCGGGAGGGTGGCAGCCTGCACGATCACCGCGACGACCGCGACTCCAGCGCCCAGGACGAACACCCCGCGCCACCCCCAGACCTCGCCCAGCCACGCGCCCAGCGGCACGGCCGCGACGGTCGCCACCGAGACTCCGGAGTTGACCACCGTCAGCGCCCGACCGACGTGGTCGGCGTGGACGAGGCGCGACGCCATCGCCGTGGCCATCGCCCAGAAGCCGCCGAGGGCGACCCCGAGGAGGATCCGCGCGGCCAGGAGCACGACGAGGTTCGGCGCGACGGCGACGATCAGGTTCGAGACGACTGCGAGCAGCGTCAACCCGAGCATCACGCGGCGACGGTCGGCCCGGGGCAGCACGACCGAGAGGAGCAGTGCGGAGGCGGCGGCGGCGAACGCGGTGACGCTCACGGCCTGGCCCGCCTGGCCGTCGGTCGCCCCGAGGTCGCCCGCGATGCGGGGAAGGAGGCTCGCGGGGAGGAACTCCGACATCACGATGGCGAAGATGCCCAGGCCGAGCGCGGCGACGCCCGCCCACGAGGTCGGCGTGCGCGCCTCGATCGGGCCGGTGGGAGTGGAGCCGGTGGGAGTGGTCGCCGTGGTCACCAGGGCAGCTCCCCGTTCTCGTCCCGGAGCGTGCCCGACGGGCCGCCCACGCCCTCCAGCGCCAGACGCACGACGACGCCGGCCGTCTCGGCGACCGGTCGGCCGATGCCGAACCCGGCGGTCATGTCGGTCGCGGTCGTCCCCGGCTCGAGAGCGGTGAACGTGATTCCCGGGTGCACCTTCGCGTACTGCACCGAGAGCATCGTGGCCGCTGCCTTCGACGCCGCGTAGAGCGCGAGCGGCAGCTGCGACTCCGCTCGAGCCGGATTGTTCACCGCCCAGAACGAGCCCATGCTGCTCGACACGGTGACGACGTGGGCGCTCGACGACCGGCGGAGCAGCGGCAGCGCCGCCTCCGTGACCCGCACCATCCCCACGGCGTTGGTGTCGAACATCCGCACCGCCGTCGGACCGTCGAGGCCGGTCTCGAGGATCCCGGCGTTGTGGACGAGGAGGTCGAGCCGCCCCGACGCCTCGTCGATCACCGCCAGTGCGGCCGCCACCGAGTCGTCGTCGGTCACGTCGAGCTGCACGGAGCGGACACCGAGCTCGGCCGCGGCCCGCTCCCCCCGCTCTCGATCCCGAGCGCCGATCCACAGGTCGTGCCCGCGCTCGGCGAGCTGCCTCGCGGTCTCGAAACCGATTCCCTTGTTCGCTCCGGTGATCAGCGTGACGGTCATGTCTGTCCTCTCGAATGGGTGGTCCCGATGGGCCACGGTGGACGCTAGCCGCGGCCGCGGCCGGCACCCAGTGCCCTGACGAGAGGGGGGTGAGGCAGGGCCCCCTCAGCAGAGAGGCTCCCGATCTAGGGTTGCCGGGTGAGCGAGTCGACGAACACCCTCGGTGCCTTCCTGCGCGCGCGGCGCGAGCTGGTCACGCCGCAGATGGCGGGCCTGCCGGACAGCGGCGTCCGGCGCGTTCCCGGTCTGCGGCGGGAGGAGGTCGCGATGCTCGCCGGCATCAGCGCCGACTACTACCTGCGCCTCGAGCGCGGGCGCGACCACAGGCCCTCGGTGCAGGTGCTCGAAGCGATCGCCCGCGTGCTGCAGCTCGACGACGACCACTTCGCCCACCTCCTGACGCTGGTGGCCGACACTCCCCGCCGACGCCGCGCCCGGCCGCGCCCCCAGACGCCGCCGGCCGGCGCACTCAAGCTGCTCGACTCGCTCGTGCAGCCGGCGTTCATCGAGGACCGGTACTTCGACATCCTCGCTTCGAACGCCCTCGCGCGAGCGCTCTCCCCCGGCCTCGTCGTCGGCGGCAACCAGCTGCGCGCGATGTTCCTCGACCCGGCCGAGCAGGCGCTGCATCCGGAGTGGGAGAGGGTCACCGAGTGCTTCGTCGCCAACCTCCGCCAGGCCGTCGGAGGCGACATCGACGATCCGCGCTTCATCGAGCTGACCGGTGAGCTCTGCCTCGCGAGTCCGCGCTTCGGGCAGCTCTGGGCACGGCACGAGGTGCGCAGCCCTCGGGGGACCCCGATCCTCGTCGACCACCCGCAGGTCGGCGAGATGCTGTTCAACCGGGAACGGCTCGAGATCGCGGGCACCGACGGTCTGATGCTCGTCGTCTACCACCCGGACGCGGGATCGAGCGACGCCGACAAGTTCGCGCTGCTCGCCTCCGCCGGGCTGCCGACCGCCGACTCCGCGCGCGAGGTCCGCCGCCGTTCGTGAGAGACCCGGGGCCGTCGGGGAGGATGGGCGGATGACCCCTCGAAGCGACCGTCGACTCCTGCCGAGCATCGCGACCGGGGCCGCGGCCGCTGTGGTGGGGCTGCTGCCGTGGCTGCTCACCGGGCTGCGGCTGCCGGTGCAGAACCTGTGGGCGGTCGAGGTCGCTCCGGAGGCGATGCCGCTCGCGCTGCTGCCGTTCAGCCAGTACTCGATCGTGCTGATCGCGGCGGTGATCCTGGTCGGGTCGGCCCTGGCCGGGCTGGCGGTGCGGGTCGGCCCGGCGGTGCGGGCCGGGCGCGGGCCGAGGACTCTCGGGGCGGCGATCGGCGCGATCGGCGTGCAGGTCATCGCGCTCGTGCAGTCGGCGGTGACCGTGGCGGGCGGGCTGTCGGAGGGGACCGCCTCCGACCTCTACCTCGCCGCGCTCGTCGCCGGCGCCGTCGGATCGATCGTCGTCGGGGCGGTCGTGCTGCTGCTGATCGCCCGGGCTGCGGAGCCGGGAGCGGCGATCGGCGTCTCCATCGCCGCGATCGCAGCGGGGAGCTGGCTGACCACGCTCGTCGCGCCGCTCACCACCGACTCCGCCGCCGGCCTCGGTGTGCTGAACGCGGTGCAGTGGCTTCCCGGGATCCTCGCGGGGCTCGGTCTCGCCTGGTGCGGGCTCACCTCGGTGGTGCGGGCGCTCGCGTGGGCGGTGAGCCTCGTGCTGCTGTGGGTCGGACCGACGCTGGTGACGGCGGTGTCGTCGGCGGCGGGGTCGCGGGTGCTCGCGCCGTACCCGCTCGAGATGCTCGACTACGGCAGCCAGGTGTTCACGACGGCGCTGATGATCCCCGCCGTGTCGCTGCGCACCGCCCTGACGGCGCTCGTCGTGGGAGCGGTCGGCTTCATCGTGCTCTCGGCGGTGCGCCGCCGGCGCGACCGTCCGCTGCGTTCGTAGGGCGGGGCGCTCACGACTCGAACCAGCCGCGGGGGTGGTGGTCGGCCGTCAGCGGGGTGCGCCGGTGCTTCGGGCGGGCCCAGCGGACCGCGTTCGCCAGGACGCGCTTGATGTCGGGGTGGTGGTACACCGGGTAGTCCTGATCGCCGGGCGAGAAGTAGAAGACCTTCCCGAGACCGCGCGTGTAGGTGACTCCCGAGCGGAACACCTCGCCGCCGGTGAACGTCGAGAGGAACACCGTCTCCTCCGGGACCGGGATGTCGAAGTACTCGCCGTACATCTCCTGCTCGGGGATCACGATCGGGCTCGGCACCCCCTCGGCGATCGGATGCGTCGGCGCGATCGTCCACACCAGCTCGCGGTCGTGGTCGTTGCGCCACTTCAGCGAGCACGTCGTGCCCATCAGCGCCTGGAAGATCTTGGAGTAGTGGCCGGAGTGCAGGATCAGGATCCCCATCCCCTCCTGCACGTGCCGCAGCACGCGCTGCACGACCTCGTCCGACACCTCGCCGTGGGCGATGTGCCCCCACCACAGCAGCACGTCGGTGCGCGCGAGCGCCTCCTCGGTGAGTCCGTGCTCGGGCTCGGGCAGGGTCGCGGTGCGCGCCACGACCTCGTCGCCCAGCGACTCGACGAGACCGTCGGCGATCACGCGGTGGATCCCCTCCGGATAGTGCCGCATGACGGTCTCGTCGCCGCGCGTCTCGTGGCGGAACTCGTTCCAGACCAGGACCTCGAGGGGCTCGCTCATGCGACCTCCACCTCCTTCTTCTCGGCGGCGGAGCGGTAGATGGCGTCGACCACCCGGCTGCGGTGCAGCGCGTACTCGCCGTAGTGGCCGGAGTAGCGGGGCCCGCCCGCGGGTGCGTCGGCTCCGGAGGCGATCGCGGCGAGGAACTCGGCGATCACCGAGCGGTGGTGCCCGGCGGGCACCTTGACGTCGGGGCGGGAGACGGTGGGCGCGCCCGCGACCTCCGAGTAGAGCGTGAGGGTCCCCTCCGTCGCGTAGTCGGCGACGTGCAGGCGCGCACCGCCGACAGAGCCGAGCAGCTCGACCTCGATGTCCTCGTAGACCTTCGAGTAGCTCGCCCAGGAGGCGTCGAGCTGGAGGCTGCGGCCGGTGTCGAGGCGCAGCAGCGCGCTCGAGAAGTCCTCGACCTCGAACGCGTGCGTGCCGGTGGCAGCGACTCCGTGCGGGCGCCCACCGCGACCGGAGCGGCCGACCTCGCCGTAGGCGACGGCCGACACGCTCGTCACGCGCGGCTCGTCGAGCAGGTGCAGCGCGATGTCGAGCACGTGCGAGCCGAGGTCGATGAGCGGTCCGCCGCCGGCGAGCTCCTTGCTGGTGAACCACGAGCCGATGCCGGGGATGCCGGTGCGCCGCTGCCAGCTGGCGCGGGCGTGGTAGATGTCGCCGAGCGGGGCGTCGTCGAGGTAGTCGCGGAGGAAGGCGACGTCGGCGCGGCGGCGGTGGTTGTAGGCGATCTCGAGGACGCGGTCGTTGGCGCGCGCCGCCTCCACCATCTCGGCCGCCAGCTCGGCGGTCGTGGCGAGCGGCTTCTCGCAGAAGACGTGCTTGCCGCTCGCCAGCGCTGCCACGGCGATCGGGTGGTGGAGGTGGTTGGGCACGCCGATCGAGACCACGTCGAGGTCGTCGCGGGCGACGAGGTCCTCCCAGTCGGCGTAGAGGTCGGGGACGCCGCGCGTCTCGCCGAGTTCGCGGAGTCGGGGCTCCTCCTGGCCGGCGAGCGCGACGACGCGCGCGCCGGGGAGGGCCTGGAAGGCGTCGAGGTGGGTGGTGCCGGCGAAGCCGAGGCCGACGACGCCGACCCGGAGCTCGGGTGTGTTCTCAGTCATGCGTCGAGCCTAGTGGAATTGATTCGAGTCCTCGATAAACCGGCTCAGCGAGGCGAGCGGGGCGGGAGGAGGTCGACGCAGTCGCTCCGCAGCGGGGTGAGCACCGCCTCGGCGATGTCCTCCAGTTGATCCAGCTGCTGCTCCCCGAGGAGCTCGAACACCCGCGCCCGGACCTCCGCGACGTAGCCGGGCTCCACCTCGTCCAGGAGGCGGGCGCCGGACGGCGTCAGCCTCGCGAGCGTCCTCCGGGCGTCGGCCGGGTCGGTACTGCGTGCGAGCAGGTCGCGCTTCTCCAACCGGCCGACGATCCGCGACAGGTGCGACGGCGTCACGCTGGCGGTCGCGGCCAGACGGCTCATGTGGATCTCGCGGTCCTCGCCGATCGACAGGCAGCGCAGAACCCCGAACTCGGCGTGGCTGAGCTCCGCGACCTGCTCGAGGTGGGCGTCCAGCTCGGCCGGCAGCCACATCATGACGCCGACCAGCAACGACCAGGTCCGGTCCTGCTGCGGCGAGAGGCGATCTGCTGCTGGCACACCTCCATCGTACCGTTGCTTGCCGCGGAAAGGGATCCGCGCTAGCGTTCCTTTCCGCAGCAAGTACTTGCCGCGTCACCGTCAGAGAGCAGAACCCGCATGCGCGCTGTCCGTTTCCACCACTACGGAGCCCCCGACGTCCTCGTCGTCGAGGACGCACCGGAGCCCCACGCCGGCGAGGGCTCGGTCCGGATCGCGGTGCAGGCCACGAGCGTGAACCCGATCGACGTGTTCCTGCGCGCCGGCCGCCTCGAGCCGTACCTGCCCCTGGATCTGCCCGCCATCCCCGGGCGGGACGCCGTCGGCGTCGTCGACGAGGTCGGGGCAGGAGTGACGGACGCGGAGATTGGCGACGTCGTGTTCGGTCTGGGCGGAGTCAGCGACACGACGGCCGAGTTCGCCGTCCTGACCGCGTGGAGCGCGGTCCCCGAGGGCTGGTCGACGGCGCAGGCCGCGGCAGCGGGGCTCGCATCGGCCACCGCCGCGGCGGCGATCGACGCCCTGGGCGACCTGAGCGGCACGACGCTCCTCATCGAGGGCGCCTCCGGTGCGGTCGGCAGCGCCGCTGCGGCCTTCGCCCTCGCCGCCGGCGCCACCGTCATCGGCACGGGTCGCGCGAGCAGCCACACGGCCCTGGAGACGCTCGGCGTGCGCCCCACGACGTACGGCCCGGGGCTGGCCGAGCGCGTCGCCGCCCTCGCGCCCGGCGGCGTGGACGCCGCCCTGCACAGCGCGCCGTCCGACTCCCTGGCGGATCTGCTGGCGATCGTCGGCGACACCTCCCGCGTCGTCACCGTCATCGACGGAGAGGGAGCCGCACGGCTCGGCCTGAAGAAGGTCGACGCCCGCAACGACTCGGCGCTCCTGCGGTCCGCAGCCGCGCTCGGGCGGCGCGGGCTCTACACGCCCCGCGTCGAGCACGAGCTCCCGCTGGCCGAGGTCGTCCAGGCGCACACCCTCGCCGAGAGCGGCAGCGGCAAGGTCGTCATCACTCAGCCCTGACCCTCGGTGCGCTCCGGACACACCGGAACACGGGCGCTCAGGTGTCGCGAATGCACTCTTCCGCCTGCTGGAGGCCCGCCGCGAGGAGGACGCAGATGAGGACGAGGCCGGAGCTCGCCCTCAGTCGACGCGCAGCAGCCGCACCGCGATGTACTCGCGCCCCGGCAGCTCGATCCGGAACCGGCCGGAGTAGGTGCCGGGCAGCCGCTCGACCGTCATGCCCCAGGTGTCGATCACGTCGACCGTGTACGACACGTCGGGCTCGAGGAGGAAGCGGCGGTAGGTCGGCCGGTCGAAGCCGAAGTAGTAGAGGTAGTACTCGCCCTCCACACCCGCTCGCGGCACGTCCCAGTCCAGCGGGATCGGCTCGAGCCCCCGCGACGGACCCTCCGCGAGGATCCGGTCGAGGAACGCGATCCGCGCCGGACTCGTCCCCCGCAGCTCCCCGCCCTTCGCCCACCAGAGCACGTCCTCCGGGTGCACGTAGGTCTCGCCGTGCCCGACGTAGCCGCCGCGCAGCGCGCCCTCCCAGAACCGCCGCAGCAGCTCCTCGCCGGTGATGTTGCCCCAGCCCTGGTCGATGTCGCCCTCGTAGGCGCACTCGTCGATGACGACCGGCTTGCCCCAGCGGCGCCACTCCGTCGTCATCTCGGCCGTCTTGTAGACGTCCTGCCGCTGGATGCTCGCGTGGGTGATCCAGGGGCGGGAGTAGTCGTAGAAGTCGCGGCAGTTGTGGATCGAGAGCAGATGGCGGCTCGGGTCGTCCTCGACGACGATCGCGGCGAACCGCTCCCAGTCGTCCTCCGTCTTCTCGAAGAGGAGGTCGTACTCGTTGGCGAGCGACCACCAGATGTTCGCGAAGGAGGCGAGGCGCGCCACCGCGTAGCGCACGTAGCGGTCGTCGGCGACCGCGTCCATCCTCGAGAAGCCCCAGCGGTCGTAGGCGTGGAACAGGATCAGGTCGGCCTCGATCCCGAGGTCGGCGAGCTGGTCGATCCGCTGCTCGAGGTGCGCCCAGAACGCAGGGCTCGGCCGCTGCCAGTCGAACCCCTCCTCGGGAGAGCCCTCGAACGGGTAGAGCACGGGCTCGTTCTCGTTGAAGAGGTACGACTTGGGGAACACGCACATGCGGATCTTCGTGAAGGGCGCCTCGGCCAGGGTGGCGAGGGTGCGCTCCTCGAGCGCGTCGCCCTGGTGCGTCCAGGCGTAGGAGGTGGTCCCGAGCGGCCGGTGCCTGGTCCCGTCGGCGTGCGCGAAGTGGAACGTGTGGGCGACGCGCACCGGCCCGTGCCTGCCGTCGCGGGGAGGCGTGACCGTGAACGCCCCGGTGATCCCGTCGAGCGAGCGGGCGCTGCTCGACGTCGTCCACGCGTACTCCCCCGGCGCCTCGGGCATCAGACGGAGGCGGAACACCCCGTCGCCGTCGTAGAAGCCCGGCACGCGCACGGCGCCGGTAGGCCCGTCGACGACCGCCGAGAGAGCGACGTCGACGAACGGGTTGCCGTGGGAGGGGCCGTGCAGCTCGAGCTCGAACCGCTCGTAGACGGGCACCGTCGAGGGGGCGACGACCGCTGCGGAGCCGAGCTCCACCTCGGGCGACTCGTACGACGCGGAGGGAGCGACGTACCGCTCCTGCTCGCGCACCGGGGCGGCCTCCTCCGTCGGGATCGCCGCGATCTCGTCGAGCAGAGCCTCGCGGCCCGCCGCGTCCAGCGACTCCTCGGTGTCGACGACGAGGCCGACCGGGTAGCTGTGCAGGGTGTGCAGGATCGACGAGCGCACCAGCCCGGGGAGGTGCCGCTCGACGATCGCGTGCCCGCGCGGATCCCGCAGGACCTCCATCAGGCGGGTGGCGCGCGAGAAGCGCTCGGTGAGGTCGGTGGCGTGCGACACGGTCAACCCTTCACGGCGCCGGCGAAGGCGCCCTCGACGAAGTAGCGCTGGAACATCAGGTAGACGATCAGCACCGGGAACACGGACATGATGGTGAAGGCGTTCAGCGGCCCGTAGGAGCTGGTGAACTGCGACTGGAAGCCCTGCAGGGCGAGCGGGATCGTCCACGAGTCCTGGCTCTGCAGCAGCGCCAGCGCGATCGAGTACTCGTTCCACGTCGCGACGAAGTCGAGGATGAACAGCGCGGCCAGCGCCGGCCTCGCCAGCGGCAGGATGATCGTCAGGAACAGCCGCCAGTTGCCGGCGCCGTCGATCCGCGCGCTCTCGTCGATCTCCTCCGGGATCTGCCGGAAGAAGCCGTAGAGGATGAAGGTCTGGTAGGGCAGGCCGAAGGCGATGTAGGGCAGGACGATGCCGACGTTGCTGCTCAGCAGCCCGAGCCCGTTGATCACCTGGAACAGCGGCGCGATCGCGACCTGGATCGGCACCATCGCTCCGAGCGCGATGACGCCCATCAGCAGGCGCTGGCGCTTGAACCGCATCCGCGAGAGCGCGAACGCCGCGGCGGCCGAGATGAAGAGGCCGACCGGCACCTTGATCACCGCGATGATCAGGCTGTTGCCGCCGGCCGTCAGCAGGTTGCCGCGGTCGAGCGCCTCGACGTAGTTGCCGAAGTCGGGCGACCACGGCGGCACGAAGGCGGGGGTGCTGAAGATGTCCGCCTCGCTCTTGAGCGAGGTGAAGACCATGAAGATCAGCGGCACCGCCCAGATCAGCACGGCGAAGACCAGCGCGATCCAGAGGCCGATGCGGACGAAGTCGCGCCCGCCGACGGGGCGCCGCTCGCGCTTGCGCGGCTCGATCAGACCCGGCGCGCTCGTCGGGATGCTCGTGACGGTCATGCGTTCTTCTCCTGACGCGCTGTCCACACCATGTAGGGGACGACGATGACGAGGGTGATCACGAGGAGGACCGTGGCGATCGCGTTGCCCTGCCCGTACTCGTGGTTGTTGAAGGACTGCTGGAACGACCACAGCGCGAGCACCTGCGTCTGCTGCGCGGGGCCGCCTCCGGTCATGCCGACGATCAGGTCGAAGACCTTGATCGAGTTGATGATCGTGAGGACCACCACGACGACGGTCGTGGGGCGCAGCGCCGGCAGGGTGACGTTGCGGAACACCTGCCACGAGTTGGCGCCGTCGAGCTTGGCCGCCTCGACGTGGTCGGGCGAGACGCTCTGGAGCCCGGCGAGGAAGAGCACCATGTTCGTGCCCGCGATCTGCCAGACGAACGCGGCGAAGATCGAGTAGAGCGCGAGGTTCTTGTCGCCCAGCCACTGCACCTCGGCGAGCCACGGCAGATTGAACAGCTGCGCGAGGTTCACCCCGACGCCGTAGTTCGGGTTGTACATCCACCGCCACATGTTCGCGATGGCGATCGGAGCGAGCACCCCGGGGATGTAGAAGAGGGAGCGGAACGCGTTCCGACCGAAGAGCGGCCGGTTGAGCGCCAGCGCCATCACCAGGCCGAGGCCGACGGGGATGACCAGCGAGAGCAGCACCCAGATGAGGGTGTTCGAGAACGCCGTCCAGAAGACCGGGTCCTGAGTGAAGATGCGGACGTAGTTCTGCAGGCCGACGAAGACCTGCGGAGCGCCCTGGAAGCCGGTCCACTCGAAGAAGCTCAGCCGCACCGACTCGAGCGACGGGCCGACGACGAACACGAGGTAGGCGGCGAGCGCCGGGGCGAGGAACGGGAGCGCGGCGAGGAAGCCGGTGCCGCCGAAGCGGGCGAGCGCGCGGCGGCGCTGGACGCGCCTTGGCGCGGGGGTGGATGTCGTCATGTCGGACCTCTCGGCGATTCGGACGTCTCGGGGCAGACGGCGGCGGAGGGGGCGTGTCGACCCCTCCGCCGCCCTCTCGCTACTGCTGGTCGAGGAACTTCTGGAACTCGGACCCCGCGTCGGCCGGGTCGAGCTCACCCGTCGCCACGAGGTTCTGGATGCGCCAGTACTCGGTGGTCTGCGACTGCGACAGGTTCTGGTCGTTGTTCATGTAGACGCCGGTCGCGGCCTCGGTGATCGGGCCCCAGAGCGCGTCGAACTCGCTCTGCCCCTCCGGCTGCACGTCGACGTTCACCGAGCGGCTGCCGAAGGTCGCGATGAAGGTCTGCTGCGCCTCGGCCGAGGTGAGGTAGTCGAGGAACTTCGCGGCCTCGTCGGGGTGCTCGGAGTTCGACGAGATGTAGTTGTTCTCGTTGAAGCCGTAGATGCGGTCGGTGCCGGTGGGGAAGGCGAAGATGCCCACCGAGTCCTCGCTCATGCCGGCGTCGCGGACCTGCTGGTTGAACCAGTCGCCCTCGATCGCCATGGCGGCCTTGCCTGCGAAGAACAGCGAGCTCGACTCGTCGTTGTTGATCGAGATGAAGCCGTCGTTGACGTAGTCCTTCGTCCAGGTCGCGAACTCGGTGAAGGTGTCGGTGACGCAGGACTCGTCCGCCCAGCTCGCTTCTCCGGTGACGAGGGCCTGGTAGCCGTCGGCGCCGCACTCGGTCTCGAGGAGGCTGTCGAGCAGGCGCATCACGTGCCAGTTGACGGTGCCGCCGAACTCGAACGGAGTGATCCCCGCGTCCTTGAGCTTCCCCGCGTCCTCGACGAGCTCGTCGTAGGTCGTGGGTGCCGCGTCGATGCCCGCCTGCTCGAAGAGGTCCTTGTTGTAGAAGACCGCTTCGGTGCGCTGCGTGTAGGGCACGCCGTCGTAGCCGCCGTACTGGGTGACGGTCGAGAGCGCCGTCTCGGAGAAGCGGTCGGCCCAGCCGTACTCGTCGTAGTACTTCTCGAGGTCGAGGCTCGCGCCGGCGTCGATGAACTCGCCGCCGAGGCCGGGGCCGGCCCACGAGAAGAAGACGTCGGGCGACCCGCTCGTGCCGAGCGTGGTGCGCAGGGCGTCCTTGTGGGCGTCGGTCGAGCGCTCCTCGATCTTCACGGTGATGTCGGGGTTGGCGGCCTCGAAGTCCTCGACGATGCCATTGATGGTGTCGTTCGCGGACTCGGCCGACTCGGTCAGCTTGAACCAGGTGATCTCGGTCGTCCCGCCGGTGTCGCCGCCGCCGGCGGAGCAGCCGGCCAGGCCTGCGAGGAGGAGGGCGCCCGTCACGAATGCGACGGATCGGGGCAGTGCACGCATCTTCGCGTCCTTTCGCTGCGCGACACCGCATCAGCGCGACGTCGACGTCGGATCCACCCGATCGGAGTCGTAGCGACGGGCGGGGAGTGAGCAATACGTTATCGATAACACATTCGGGCGGCAATGCGTCCAACCGGTTGATAGGTCACGATCAGATAACGGCGTGGGCCTCAGTAGAGTGGCCCCCACCGAGGAGGAAGGAGCGTCGATGTCGAGCGTCCCGGCTCCCCGAGCGCGGCCGAGCATGGCCGATGTGGGCCGCCGGGCCGAGGTGTCGGCGCAGACCGTCTCGCGCTTCTTCACCGGCGGCTACGTCGCTCCCGCCACCCGCGCACGGATCGAGGCGGCCATCGCCGAGCTCGGCTACCGCCACAACCGCGTCGCCCGCAACCTGCGCGTGCAGCGCACCGACACGATCGGCTTCCTGGCGATGGGCCCGCTGAACTACGGCCACTCCGAGCTGCTGACCGGAGTGAGCCGCGCCGCCCGCGCCGAGGGGCTCTCGCTGATCACGGCGCTGCTCGAGGTCGATCCGCACGAGCCGAGCGCCCGGCTCGAGATGCTCAACGCGGTCGACAAGCTGCTGTCGTTCCAGGTCGACGGCATCATCGTCGGCACGCCCTACGAGGGGCTCGACGAGCTCACCGACTACATCGCCGCCTCGGTCCCGGTCGTGACGCGGTCCGAGCGGGCCGCTCACTCCGAGGACTCGACCTACGCCGACTCCTACGGCGCCGGCTACCTGGGCACCCGGCACCTGCTCGAGCTCGGCCACCGGCGCATCCTGCACCTCGCCGGTCCCGGCGATCGCAACGAGGCTGTCGACCGCGAGCGGGGCTACCGGGCGGCGCTGGCCGAGGCGGGAGTCGCGCCGCTCGACGTGCTGCGGTGCCGGGAGTGGGATGCGGAGTCGGGCGCCGCGCAGGGACGCGCCGTCGATCCGGAGTCGTTCACCGCGGTCTCGGCCGCCAACGACCAGATCGCGCTCGGGTTCCTCCGGGCGATGGCCGAGCGCGGGTTCGGCGCGCCCGACGACTACTCGATCGTCGGCGTCGACGACATGCCCGACTCCGAGTTCTACTCGCCGCCGCTGACCACGATGCACCTCGACCACCAGCTGCTCGGCGAGAAGGCGCTGCAGATGCTCGCGGCGCGGATCCGCACCGGCGAGCACCAGGAGCGCACGGCGGTCTCGGCGCGACTGGTGGTGCGGAGCTCGACCGCGCCGCTGCGCTGACGCGACCAGAGGATCGTCCAGGTGGAGCGTCGTCGCCCGCTGGAGGCGGTGGGCGTCGAGGCCCTACGGTCGAGGAGTGTTCAGAGACGATCAGCGCGCCGGGACCATCTCCATCGACTCGACCTCGGTCAGGCGCGGCGGCGAGCCGTGGTTCCCGGTCATGGGCGAGTACCACTTCAGCCGCGACCGCCCCGAGCGCTGGCAGCACGAGCTGCAGAAGATCCGCGCCGGCGGGATCGACGTGGTCGCCACCTACGTCATCTGGATCCTGCACGAGGAGGCTCGCGGCGAGCGCCGCTTCGACGGGCACCTCGATCTGCGCCGCTTCGTCGAGGAGGCGCACCGGGCCGGCCTCTCCGTCATGCTCCGCATCGGGCCGTGGGCGCACGGCGAGGCGCGCAACGGCGGGTTCCCGGACTGGCTCCAGGAGCTGCCCGTGCGTCACCGCACGAACGACCCCGCCTACCTCGAGGTCGTCGAGGGCTGGTACCGCGACATCGCGACGCAGCTGAGCGGGCTCTTCCGCGACGCCGAGCATCCGGAGGCGCCGATCGTGGGCATCCAGGTCGACAACGAGCTGTACGACCAGCCGGAGCACCTCGCCCGCCTGCGCGAGCTGGCCGAGCAGGTCGGCATGAGCGCTCCCCTCTGGGTGGCCACGGGCTGGGGAGGCGCGCAGGTCCCCCTCGACCGCCTCGCCCCGGTCTACGCCGGCTACTCCGACGCCTTCTGGGAGGAGGCGGACATCGAGTGGCCGCCCTTCGCGAGGATGCACTTCGAGTACTCGACCGTTCGCGACGACCTCTCCGTGGGCGCCGACGTGCGGGGAGCGACGTCGGCGGTCGAGCCCGTCGCGGAGGATCACCGGTACCCGTTCCTGACCTGCGAGCTGGGCGGCGGGATGACCACCGCCTACCACCGCCGGCCGCTGGTCGACGGCGAGGACATCGCCGCACTCGGCCTCACCAAGATCGGCAGCGGCTCCGCCTGGCAGGGCTTCTACCTGTACCACGGCACCACCCAGGTCACCGGGGCCGACGGCGGCGGCCTGCAGGAGTCGCACGACAGCGGCTACCCCAACGACATGCCGCGTAAGGACTACGACTTCTTCGCACCGATCGGGGCCGCGGGCACCCTCCGGCCGCACTACCACCTCCTGCGCCGTCAGCACCTCTTCCTCGAGCGCTGGGGCGGCGCCCTCACCGCCCTGCCCGTGACGCTGCCGGACGCCGGCTCCGGGGTGCGCTGGGCGCTGCGGGCCGACGAGCGGCGCGGCTACGTCTTCGTGACCAACCGCCAGCCGGCGGCGCAGCCGCTCCCGCGGGTCGACGGCGTCCGCTTCTCGGTCGCGACCGGCGACACGGTCACGACGCTCCCCTCCGAGCCGGTCAGCGTCCCGTCCGGCGCCTTCTTCGTCTGGCCCGTGCGTCAGCGCTTCGGGTCGATCGAGGCGGTCTCGGCGACCGCGCAGCCGATCACCGAGCTCTCGGACGGCACCGCCACCGTCGTCTTCCTCGCCAGCTCCCCTGGCATCCCCGTCGAGCTCGAGTTCGAGACGACCGAGACGGTCCGCGGTGCCACGCTCGTCGACACACCGGCGGGACCGCGCTGGCTGCCCGATCGCGCCCCCGGCCGGGACTGCGTCGTGACGGTCGGCGACACCCGGCTGGTGATCCTCGACGACGCGACGGCCTCCCTCCTCTGGCGGGTGGACGTCGGCGGAGAGTCGGTCGCCCTGCTCGTCGACGGGGGTGTCGTGGTCGACGGGGAGGGGATCGTCCTCGAGCGCTGGACGGGCGCCTCCGAGGTCGCGGTCCTCCGCTCCTCGGCACTCGGCAGCGACTCCGACGACCTCTTCGAGCACCTCCGGCTCGCCGAGCACGAGCCGATCCGCGAGCTGCCCGTGGCGGTCGTCCGGGCCGACTCCTCCGCAGCACCCGTGCGCCGCGGCGGCTCGATGGACCGGCTGTCGGCGCCCGAGGACGGCGACTTCGACGACGCGGCCGTCGTCGAGATCCGGATCGCCGAGCTGGATCCCGACGCCGCGACCGTCCTCGTCCTGGAGTGGAGCGGCGACGTCGCCCGGCTCGAGATCGGCGGCGTGCTCGTCGCCGACCAGTTCTGGTCGGGGAGGAGCTGGGAGATCGACCTGGCGCCGTGGCGCGAGGCGCTCGCCTCCTCGCCCGTGCGGGTGCGGATCCTGCCGTGGCGCGAGGACTCGGGCGTCTTCGTCGACGCGCGCGTCCGCGGCCGGCGCCGGCCGGGCCTCGCGGGCGTCGACTCCGCCCGCCTGCTCACCGCCGTCCGCCACCACCTCGACCTCGGGAGCCTGGCAGGCTGGTCGGCATGACTGCTCTCCCCGACCAGGACGCGGCGACCGCCTACGGGAGCCGCCTGCTGCGCGGGGAGCGGACGCTCCTCCGCCCCGCGACCGAGCACGACCTCGCGGCTGTCGAGACGTGGTGGAACGACCCGGAGCAGGCCGTGCTGCAGCAGAGCACCGTGCTGCCGCGTCCGGTCGGCCGCGCGGCGGAGGCTCTCCGCGAGTGGAGCACGAACGCCTCCCCCGGCGCCGTCGGCTTCGCGGTCGTCGAGCTCGCCGACGGCATGCTCGCCGGCCACGCGACGCTGTTCGGAGGCGCGCTCCCTCACCGCTGCGCGACCCTCGCGATCATCCTCGGGCCGCACGCCGTCGGACGCGGGCTCGGGCCCGACGCCGTCGGCGCCCTCGTCGACTACGGCTTCGACGAGCTGGGGCTGCACCGTATCGAGCTGCGGACGGCGGCGTTCAACACGCGCGCGCAGGCCGCCTACCGCCGCGCGGGCTTCACCGAGGAGGGGCGACGCCGCGACGCCGTCTTCCACGCCGGAGCGTTCCACGACGAGGTGCTGATGGCGGTCCTCGCGCACGAGCGGGGCCGAGGATGACCGACGACGACCTCCTCCGGCTGCTGCCCAAGACCGAGCTGCACTGCCACTTCGCGTCGACCATGTCGGCCGCCCACCTCGTCGCCGCGGCCGACCGCTACGGCGTGACCCTCGCCTCCGACGACCCCGCATCGCTCTTCGACTTCGCCGATCTGAAGGAGTTCCTGGTCGCCTTCCGCGCCGCCCACCGCGTGCTGCGGACGCCCGCCGACCTGGCGACGGTCGCCTACGACGGCGTCCGCGCGGCGGCGGCGCAGGGGCTGCGCTACCGCGAGTACGCGATCAATCCGCAGTACTTCGCCGATCGCGCCTTTCTCGGACAGAGCAGTCTCGGCTGGGGCGGGCTCGGCTATGCGGAGCTGATCGACCCCGTCATCGACGGACTGCGGGCCGCCGAGGCCGACCTCGGCGTCGGTTTCGGCCTCGTCGTCGCGGTCAACCGGCGCGAATCGGCCGCGAGCGCGGTCGAGCTCGTCGAGCTGATGCGCGAGAACCCGCGGGACGAGGTCGTCGCGCTCGGGATGGACGACCTCACTCCCGAGGGCGCGGAGGATCCGGCGCGGTTCGCGGAGGCGTTCGCGCTCGCCCGCCGCTCAGGCCTCTCGCTCACCGCGCACGTCGGCGAGACCGACCGCTCCGAGCCGGACGCGGTGCGCATCGCCCTCGACGAGCTCCGGGTCGACCGCATCGACCACGGCTACCGGATCCTCGACGACCCCGACCTCGTCGCGCGCGCCCGCGACTCCGGCATCGGCTTCACCACCACCCCGATCTCGACCACGATCTGCTCGGGCTGGACCCTCGACCCCGCCCACCGCATCGCGGCGATGGTGCGGGCGGGCCTGCGGGTGACGGTGTCGACCGACGACGCCGTCTTCTTCGGCACCGACATCGGGCGCGAGTACCGAGAGGCGCTTCCCGCGCTCGGCCTGAGCGTCGACGACGCGTGCACGATCGCGCTGAACGGGGTGGAGGCGGCGTTCTGCCCGCCGGAGCAGAAGGCGCGGCTCCGCGCCGAGTTCACGGCAGCGATCGCGGAGCTGCGGTCGGAGGCGAGCGGGCCGCACGAGTAAGGCTCACCGAGCCGGAGCCCGGGAATTCCGGCTTCTCGGAGCATTCAGCCTTACTTGTGCGGCTGCTCCGCCGCAGACAGTCGCGACTCGAGCGTCTCCAGGTCCGCGCGGGGGTCAGCTCTCGAGGCGGGCCAGCAGGTCGGCGTGCCCGCGCCGTCGGACCACGTCGACACCGGCATCGTCCTCGATCGAGATCAGCAGGATCTCGAGGCCGCGCCAGAGCGCGACGATCTCGCGCGCCGCGACCGGCACCTCGTCGTCGGGCACACCCGACTCTGCGAGCGCCCGCCGCAGCTCGGGCTGCAGGAACTCGTCGAAGCTCGCCCGCATCGCGCGCCACTCCTCGGCCTGCTCGAACGCGGCGAGCCCGAAGACCTGGAAGAACAGGCGGAGGTAGGGACGGTTCGCGGCCGAGGCGAGCGCCTCCCAGGAGCGGTCGAGCCGCTCCCCCAGCGACCGCCCGGGCACCCGCAGCTCGTCGGCGGCGCGCTGCATGTCGGGGAAGCGCTGGGAGGCGACGACCATCGCCTCCGACAGCAGCGCGGCGCGCGAGCCGAAGTAGTAGAGCAGCATCCGGTTGTTGGAGTCGGCGGCCCTGGCGAGGCTTCGCAGGGTGACGGTCGCGACCCCGTTCTCGAGGATGTGGTCGACGATCCGCTCGAGCAGCTGCGTGCGCCTCGTCGGCGTCGTGATCATGGTGGCGGCCTCTCCGTCGCGGTCGCCGGTCAGCGTAGCGCTCAGCTCGCGTCCCGCAGCGCGCGGAAGCCCGAGCGGTGGTAGACCAGCGGCTCCACACCGGGGTCGAGCTCGAGCGAGTGCACGCGGAGGAGGACGACGCGGTGATCGCCCGCGGGCGTCTCGGCGTGCACCGAGCACTCGAAGCGGAGCGACGAGCCGCCGACGAGCACCGCGCCTCCGGACCGCTCCTCGCGAGAGAGGCCCTCGAACCGGCGGTGCCGCGTGCGGGAGGCGAGGCGGCGGGTCGCCTCGCCCTGCGCCTCCGAGAGCATCGAGACGCCGATGCGCGGCGACGTGCGCAGCAGCGGCCAGGTGGTCGACGCCTCCCTGACCGCGAACATCACGAGCGGCGGGTCGAACGAGGCGCCGACGCTCAGAGAGGTGGCGACGAGCCCCTCGGGAGCGCCGTCGACCATCGCGGCGACGGCGGCGACGGCGGAGGGGACGTGGGCGAGGGCGTCCTCGAGGCGGGTGAGGGCGAGGGCTGTCATGAGAGTGCCGTTCCTGTGAGGGGAGGCGTGGGAATGCGTCCCACGGGAAGAGGTGCGCCCTTTTCTCCGCTATCGTGAACCAGACGGTTCAACCGTGTCAAGGGACGGAACGACGCCAGCCGCCGATGAAGCAGAGGAACGGAATGCCGGAGAACGATGTGCCCGAGACGATGAAGAAGCGGATGGTCCTCGGGGTGTTCGAGGCGGGGACACCGCACGTCGGGGGCACCATCAGCTGGTCCCATCCGCGCAGCCGCGACGGCGACTTCCGCGACATCCGCTACTGGATGCGGATGGCGACGCTGCTCGACGACGCCGGCTTCGACTTCCTCTTCTTCGCGGGCGGATCCTTCGGCTACTCCTCGCGCCGCGGCGAGCTCTCGGACGTGCTGGTGAAGGCCGGCATGACCTTCGCGCTCGACGGCGCGTACCTGATCCCCGCGCTCGCCGTCGGCACCGAGCGCCTCAACTTCGTGGTCACCTCGACGACCGGAGCCGATCACCCGCTGCACGCGGTCCGCAAGTTCTCGACGCTCGACCACGTCACGAACGGCCGGATCGGCTGGAACATCGTCACCGGCGCCTCGCAGAACACCATGGCCGCGATGCTCGGGCAGCAGGCGATGGTTCCGCACGACGAGCGCTACCGGGCGGCGCAGGAGTACGTCGATGTGGCCTTCTCGTTCTGGGAGGGCGGCAACGACGACGACGTGATCGTGCTCGACCACGAGGCGAACGTCTTCGCCGACCCGTCGAAGATCCACCCGGTCGCCTACGAGGGCGAGTTCTACCGCTCCCACGGCTACCACACGCTGCCGCCGTCGCCGCAGCGCTCGCCCCTGCTGTTCCAGGCCGGCACGTCGCCGGTCGGGCGGGCGTTCGCCGCGAAGAACGCCGAGTGCGTCTTCGTGCAGGGGTCGACGTACGCGAAGGTCGCCTCCGACATCGCCGACATCCGCCGGCGAGCCGCCGAGAACGGGCGCGATCCCGCGTCAGTCAAGGTGATGGTGGGCGTGACGGTGGTCGTGGGCGAGACGTCGGAGGAGGCGACGCGCCTCCGCGCCGAGTTCGACGCCCTGCAGAGCGACGAGCTGGCCGCGCACTACTACGCCGGCAACACCGGCGTGGACCTGCTCGAGTACGACTCAGACCGAACACTCGCCGAGCAGCTCGTGCTCGACGACCAGGCGGGGCAGATGGGGACCAGCAACATCGAGCGGTTCCTGAAGCGCCCCGACGGCACGGCGCCGACGGTGCGCGAGATCCTCGACGAGCTCAAGGGCAAGGGCACCCGCGGCTTCGCGGTCACGGGCGACCCGATCGAGGTCGCGGACGAGCTCGAGCGGATGCTGGAGGAGACCGACCTCGACGGCATCATGCTCGAGGCGGTGTTCGGCATCGCGTCGCTCGAGGACTTCATCACGCTGGTCCAGCCGGAGCTGCGTCGCCGGGGCCGCCTCGACCCGGCTCCCGTCGGCGACACCTTCCGCGAGCGCATGCTCGGCGGCGACGCGCATCTCGCGCCCGAGCACCACGCCGCGTCCTTCCGCCCCGCGCGCGCCGACTGACCGCCCCCTCCGTAGCCTCCCCCACCGAGGGAACCCGTTCTGCGCGAGACACCGCGCAGGGGGCGGTGTCTCGGCGAGAACGGGTTCCCTCGGTGGGAGGCGCTGCGGCGCGAGGCGTCAGTCGACGCGGACGAGGGTGCGCTGCCAGCCGCTCGAGCCGTTCGGCGCGATCGGGGCGCGGTCCTCGATCTGGAGGAGGCCGTTCGCGTCGGTCGCCCGCACGGCGACGTAGTGCGAGCCGCTCTCGGCCTGCCAGTCGACGAACCACTGCACCCAGGTGTCCTCGTTGACGGCGGTGGACAGCGTCGCCTCCTGCCAGTCGGCGTCGTCGATGCTGACCTCGACCTTCGCGATGCCGATCGACTGCGCCCACGCCATGCCCGCGATCTTCGTCGGGCCGGCGGGGATGGCGGCGTCGATGCGCGGGGTGTCGATCCGCGACGACATCTTGATCGGGGCCTCGGCGGAGTAGCCGCGCGGGGTCCAGTAGGCCTCGTCGGCCGCGAAGGTGGTCACCTTCAGCTCGGTCAGCCACTTGGTGGCCGACACGTAGCCGTAGAGGCCGGGAACGACCATCCGCACCGGGAAGCCGTGCTCGAGGGGCAGCGCCTCGCCGTTCATCCCGACCGCGAGGATCGCGTCGAGCCCGTCGTCGGTCAGCGCGCTGAGCGGGGTGCTCGCGGTGTAGCCGTCGACGCTGCGCGAGAGGACCATGTCGGCACCGCTCTGCACGCCCGCCATGGCGAGCACGTCGCGGATCGGGACTCCGAGCCACTTCGCGTTGCCCACGAGACCGCCGCCGACCTCGTTCGACACGCAGGTCAGGGTCACGCCGTACTCGTCGACGCCCAGGTCGAGCAGCTGCTGGAACGTGAGCGTCACCTCCTCATCGACCATGCCGGTGATCGTCAGCTGCCAGGTCGACGGGTCGACGGAGGGGACCGTCAGCGCGGTGTCGACGCGGTAGAAGTCGGCGTTGGGCGTGTAGAGCGGCGTGAGGCCGTCGATGTCGAGCTCGGCTCCGGCCGGCACCGTCACCGTGGTGCGGGGGCTCGGGAGGCGCAGCGCCTCACGCACGCTCGCCACGGAGGACGTCGCTGCGTTGACGATCCGGGCTCCCGCGCCGACGACGACCGCGCCCACGGCTGCGATCAGGGTGACGCGGAGGAAGCCGCGGCGCTCGATGCCGGACGGACGGGCCTCGGGGCCTGTTCCCCTCGCCTCCGAGGCCCGTGCGTTGCGCCATCGGCGCAGCCGCGAGATCGTCATGTGCATCACGACGAGGGCGACCAGCAGGCCGACCAGCGTGGGCACCGCCGAGAGCGGTGTCGCTCCGGAGCGGGTGACGATCGCGGCGATCGAGAGGACTCCCGCGAGCACGAGCAGCGCCTGACCGAGGGGCGGACGTACGAGCTGCAGCACGCCGGCGAGGGCTGCCGCGACGAACACGGCGACGCCGATGCCTGCGAGCAGGAAGACCTTGTCGTTCTCGCCGAACGTCGTGATCGCGAACTCCTTGACGGGCCGCGGGACGATGTCGACCACGAACGAGCCGAGTGCCAGGACGGGGCTGGCCGTCGGGGCGATGAGGAGGGCGACGAGCTCGGCGACCGCCAGCAGGACTCCGGCGGTGACGATCCCGGCGACCGCGGCGAGCGCGGTGAACCGCCACTGAGGGGCGCGCGCCGGCCCTGCTGTCTGTTTCATGGGAGTCAGTTTTCGCCCTTGACCTGCTCGTTCGCAGTGTGGTGCTGGTTTGGTCGACGGTGCCGATTTCTCATAACGAATCGGTAACGCCTCCTTCCCCGATCTGCGGCGGACTCTGCGTGGCGACCTCGTCTTTTCGGGGGGTGATGCGGGAGTCACACGGTCCGTTACGTTCAGCCGTGGCAGGCGCTCCGGCCGCTCGCGATGAAGCGGGTCGGCAGTGACCGAGCGCGGCTCCGATCGAAGGACTCCGATGACCTCCTGTCTCGCCGCCACGGGCGTCGACCCCACCCTCACGATGCTGGCGGCTGTCGGGATCGTCCTGGCGGGGGTCCTCGTCGTCGCGCTGCGGCGGAGGACCAGGCGCACGCGGCTGGGCGTGTTCACCGCGCTCGCCGTCGTCGCCGCCCTGGCGATCTCGGGCTCGGTCAGTGCACCCGCGCACGCCTCTCCGCGAGACGTGTGCGCGAGCGCCGACCGGATGCCGGCCGTCGCCGTCACGAGCGACCCGAGCCCGACCGCCTCCGCGACTCCGTCGGTCGAGCCGGTGAGTTCCGCTGCCCCCACAGCCACGATCGAGCCCACGCCGACGATCGAGCCCACGCCCACGATCGAGCCGACGCCCACGATCACGCCCACCGTCGAGCCCAGCACTCCCGCGGTCGGCAGCTCCGTCCAGCGACTCACCTTCACCGTCCGCGACGCGCCCGAGACCGGCTACGTCGTCGTCCGCCGCGTCTGGGGAGGCCCGCGCGACGTCAACAACTGCGTCTTCGAGCGGGGCTCGGCCCCCTTCGAGGACGAGCAGATCTTCGGGTTCGGCCGCCCCGCCGGCGCGACGACGTTCCAGGGAACGGTCGAGTGGCAGCCGATCTCGGACGGCTCGTGCTTCTTCCAGGCGTCCACCATCAGCTGGGACATCGAGTTCTACGACAACCTCGACCTCGTCGACACCTGGCGCATCTACGCGATCGACGGCAACTCCGCCACGACGTCGCTCGGCAGCGGCGGCACCGCGATCCTCGCGGCCCTGGCTCTCTCGCCGGTCGGGATCATCGCCTCGTTGATCTCCGAGATCGGCAGCGCCATCATCGGGAACGACCTGCGCGCGACGAGCCCGGAGGTGGAGGACAAGTACTCCCCGATCGAGGCCACCGATGCCGCCACGCTGAAGAGCGACGGACAGCTGGGCTACCGCTGGACCGACACGCGGCCCCCGGAGCCGCGGGAGTACACCGTCCCGGTCACCCTGCCGGCCGGCAGTGACGACGGCCGTCAGGTGGAGATCCAGGCCGATCCGGGCATCGACCGGTGCGTGAACCTGGTCGACCCGGGCACCGACTCCGAAGCCGTCCCGTTCGAGCCCTTCTTCGGCGGGTACTACACCGACATCCGCTACGACCAGATCCTCGACGGCCGGTACTGCGACTCGGGTCGGCGGGCGCTCGCGTCGTGGACCATCACCTCCTCCGAGCCGGAGGAGGCGGGCGGTGCGGTCGTGGCCCGGTGGCGGATCGTGAACTTCTCCCTGTCGGACTACGACAACGGCAGCGTCTGCCAGGTCGTCGTCGGCGATGCCGCCTGCACCAACGAGAACGGGACGCCGGTTCTGGAGCTGTACGCCTTCGGCGGCAACATCCGGGGTGGATGGACGCTGACCGTCGGCTCGGACTGAGGGCCTCCGCGGAGTCCGCTCAGGCCCGCGGCCCGGGAGCGCCTCTCCGCTCGAGCGCCGACAGGAGGTAGGGAGCGGTGCGGCTCCCGTCGGCCTGCGCGACCTGCTCCGGCGTGCCCGTCGCGACGACCGCGCCTCCCGCCTGGCCCGCGCCCGGCCCCAGGTCGATGACCCAGTCGGCGTCGGCGACGACGCGCATGTCGTGCTCGACGATGATCACCGTGTTGCCCGCGTCGACGAGGTGCTGCAGGTGCTCGAGGAGGCGATCGGCATCGGCGGGGTGCAGTCCCGATGTCGGCTCGTCGAGCAGGTAGAGGGTGTCACCGCGCTGGGCGCGACGCAGCTCGGAGGCGAGCTTCACCCGCTGCGCCTCGCCGCCGGACAGCTCCGTGGCCGGCTGGCCGAGCGACACGTAGCCGAGGCCGACGTCGAGCAGCGCATCGAGGTGCCGGGCGACCTCCGGCTCGCCGGCGAAGACCTCACGGGCCGCCGTCACGCTGAGGGCCAGGACGTCGGCGATCGACTGCCCGTTCAACGTCACCTCGAGCGTCTCGGGGTTGTAGCGCGTCCCCCCGCAGGTCGCGCAGGGCGCCTCGACGGTGGGCAGGAACAGCAGCTCCACCTCGATCGACCCCTCGCCCTTGCAGACCGGGCAGCGGCCGCTCGGCAGATTGAACGAGAACCTGCTGGCGCTGTAGCGGCGGCGCTTCGCCTCCGGAGTCGCGGCGAACAGCGCCCGCACACGGTCGAACAGGCCGGTGTAGGTGGCCACGTTCGAGCGCGACGTCCGGCCGATGGGCGTCTGGCTGACCTGGACGACCCGGCGGAGGCGGTCGGCGGGACCCGACGCGCGGCCCGCCGTGACGGTCGGTGCCGAATCGAGCAGCGGGTCCTCGCCCGCTCGCCCGTCCTCGGTCGCGGTGTCCTCCGAGACTGCGCTGCGGAGTGACGCCGCCAGCAGCTCGGGGAGCGCCTGGTTCACGAGGGTCGACTTGCCCGATCCCGAGACGCCGGTGACGGCCGTCAGCGCACCGACCGGGAACGAGACCGCGAGGTCGCGGAGGTTGTTGCGCGTGACTCCGGCGAGCTCGATCCGCAGCTCGGAGTCGCGACGCGCGCGCAGGGGCGCGGGGTCGCCCTCGGGGAAGAGGTAGCGGCGCGTGACGGAGTCGCGCGCGCTCCGGATGCCGTCGAGACCTCCGGAGTAGACGACCGTGCCGCCGCCCGACCCGGCACCCGGCCCGATGTCGACGATCCAGTCGGCCTCGCGGATCACGTCGAGGGCGTGCTCGACGAAGAAGACCGTGTTGCCCGTCGTCCGCAGCGTCCGGAGGATGCCGAGGAGCGCCTCCGTGTCGGCGGGGTGCAGACCCGTCGACGGCTCGTCGAGGACGAACACGACGCCGAACAGCCGCGAGAGCACCTGGGTCGCGAGGCGCATCCGCTGCAACTCGCCCGAGGAGAGGGTCGGCGTCGACCGGTCGAGGGAGAGGTAGCCGAGGCCCAGGTCGATGATCGGCGACAGCCGCCCGACCAGGTCCTCGACGAGGCGCTGCGCGGCCAGCCGGGTCTGCGGTGCGCCGTCGGCCGGCATCCAGCCGGGCTCGAGCACCCGCTTCATGACGGCCGCGAGATCCTCCAGCGGCAGGGCGGAGAGCTCGGTGATGTCCCGGCCCTCGAAGGTGACGGCCAGCGCCTCGGGCTTCAGGCGCTTGCCGTGACAGGTCCCGCACGCGACGCTCACCAGGAAGGACGACGCGCGCTCGCGCATCCGGGCGCTCTTCGAGCCGGCGAACGTGTCGAGCACGTAGCGCTCCACTCCGAGGAACGTGCTCATGTACCTCGGCTCGGCTCCGGAGGCGACGGCCTCGCGCACCTCGGCCGGCGACCGGTCGGTCCAGACGGGCACCTGGGGCGACTCCTGCGTGTGCAGGATCCACTCGCGCTCGTCCTCGGGCAGGGTCCGCCAGGGCACGTCGATGTCGTAGCCGAGCGAGATGAGGCTGTCGCGGAGCTGCTTGCCGTGCCAGGCGGTCGGCCAGGCGGCGAGCGCGCCGTCGCGGATCGAGAGGGAGTCGTCCGGGACCATCAGCTCCTCGGGGACGTCGTACACGCGCCCGATGCCGTGGCAGGTGGGGCACGCTCCCTGGACGGTGTTGGCAGAGAAGTCCTCGGCGAGGAGCAGGGGGGCTCCCTCCGGGTAGGTGCCGACCCGCGAGAAGACCATGCGCACCACGCTCGAGAGGGTCGTCGCACTGCCCACCGTCGACCTCGCCGAGCCTCCGGAGCGCCGCTGCGGGAGCGCGACCGCGGGAGGCAGCCCCTCGATCGAGTCGACGTCGGGGACGCCGACCTGGTCGATGAGCCGCCGAGCGTACGGCGCGACCGACTCGAAGTAGCGGCGCTGGGCCTCGGCGTAGAGCGTGCCGAACGCGAGGGAGCTCTTCCCGGATCCGGACACGCCGGTGAAGGCGACCAGGGCGTCGCGGGGGATGTCGACGTCGACCTCCTGGAGGTTGTTCTCCCTGGCGCCTCGGACGCGGACCCGGTCGAGGCTGTCGGGGATCGGGGAGGCGGTGCGGTGCGTGCTCATCCCTCCAGAGTGGCGTGTCGGGATGTGGGGTCGCCCCGGGGTCCCGTCCCCGCCACCCCCGGTACTGGTCATCCCCGCCCCGGATCTCCTACGATGTTCACGTTCACATTCCGTGCGATGACGCACGGATCCGACGTCCGCCGGGTCCTGCGTCACCGCCGCAACGACCACGAGGACGTTCTTGATGACACGATCACGATCGGTGGTGAGGACCGCTCTGGCGGTCGCCACCGTCGCTGCCACGGCGCTGCTCGGCGCCACGGTTCCCAGCTCCGCCTTCGGGGCGACGGAGCAGCCGCTCCTGCACTACACGTTCGACACGGCGCCGTCGGGCACGACGATCTCGGACACGAGCGGCAACGGCTACGACGCGACGCTGCGTCGCACGGGCGCCACGTTCCGCGACGGCGCGATCAGCCTGCCCGGCGGATCCGCGTCGGCCGCCCCCTACCTCGAGATCCCCACCGCCGGCCTGGTCGGCAGGAAGGACCTCACGTTCTCGACCTGGACGGCCAACCGCTCCACCGGCAACGTCGCCGCCGCCTTCGTGGGAGCCCCCGTCGCCTCCGGTGCCTTGAACTCCTCCGGCTACTGGCTGCTCAACCCGAGCAATCCGTCGGGCTACGTGAAGTCCGTCGTCACCAACTCGGTCAACGCGGGCGCCCCCTGGACCACCGAGGTCGGGCCGGGAGCGACGAACGCCGCCACCACCGGCGCGCGCACCCCCTCGGGCCTCTCGCTCTACACGACCGTCATCGACGGCACCACCGGGACCCTCTCGGTCTACGTCAACGGCACTCGCATCGCCCAGAACGCGATCGCGCGCGATGTCGCGTCGTTCGGCTCGACGCTGGTCGGCTACATCGCCCGCTCCACCTACAACGATGCAGGCTGGAGCGGTGACATGGACGACTTCGCGGTCTACGGCAGCGCCCTCAGCGGTGACGCCGTGAAGGCCCTCTACTCCTCCCAAGCCCTCGACCGTGCGGTCTCGTCGGTCACGATCCCCACGGAGGCGACGGCCGACTTCGCGCTGCCCACGAGCTCCTCCGGGGTCGCCATCACCTGGCGATCGAGCAGCCCGGCGATCGCGGTGAACGGAGCGACCGCGACGGTCACCCGCCCCGCCGCCGGCTCCCCCGACGCCTCCGTCACCCTCACCGCGACGTACACCTCGGGCACCGACACCCGCTCCGTCGACTACCCGGTGACGGTGACCGCCGACGTCGCCGACGCCGACAAGGCCCAGCGCGACCTCGACGCCATCGAGATCGCGCAGGCCGCCGACGTCCGCACGAACGTCTCCGTCCCCGCTCGGGGTGCGCTCGGATCGAGCATCGAGTGGAGCGTGGTGAGCCCGAGCGGCGCGACCGTCCGCGACGGCAGCACGGCCGACAGCCGCACCCTCGTGGTCGAGCGCCCCCAGGCGGGTGCCGCGGCGACCGAGGTCGTCGTCCGCGCGACCGCCACCAGCGGCGCGGTCACGAGGACCCGCGACTTCACGCTGCGCCTCCAGCCGCTCCCGACCGGGACCGACGACACCGAGGCCTACGTGTGGGCGTTCTTCACGGGCGAGGGTGCGGGCGCCGAGCGCGTCAGCCTCGCCGCCTCGAAGGGCGACGACGCTCTCGACTGGAACACCCTCAACGGCGGACAGCCGGTCTTCACGTCGACCCAGGGCACGCAGGGTCTGCGCGATCCGTTCATCATCCGCTCGCACGAGGGCGACACGTTCTTCATGCTCGCGACCGACCTGAAGATCGACGGCCTCGCCGGCGGCTTCGACACGGCCCAGAAGTCGGGCTCGACGTACATCGAGGTCTGGGAGTCGACCGACCTCGTGAACTGGTCGGCGCAGCGTCACGTGAAGGTCTCGACCGACTTCGCCGGCAACACCTGGGCGCCCGAGGCCTACTGGGACGACGAGCTCGACACCTACGTGGTGTTCTGGGCCTCGAACCTGTACCCGACCACGAACGCGGCCGACCGCACCGCGGTCACCTACAACCGGATGATGTACGCGACGACCGACGACTTCGTCACCTTCTCGGAGGCGAAGCCGTGGATCGACGTCAAGCGCGGCACCGGCCGCGGCACCATCGACTCGACGATCGCGAAGGACGGCGACACCTACTACCGCTTCACCAAGGACGAGGCGTCGATGACCCTCCGCGAGGAGAAGAGCACCGACCTGCTCGCCACGGTGAGCGGAGCACTGCCCGGCACCTCCGGTCCTGCCGACGAGTGGACCCTCGTCAAGGAGCGCGTCGCCTCGGGGCTCCCGAACGGCGAGCCGGGCGGCACCTTCACCAGCGGTGAGGGCCCGAACGTGTTCCCGGCCAACGAGGGCGACGTGAACGGTCTCGACTGGTTCCTCTTCATCGACCAGCCCGACTACCACGGCGGCCCCAACCACTACATCCCGTTCGGCACCGACGACCTCGCGGCCGGCGACTCCTGGCAGCCGCTCGGGACGAAGCTGCGGGAGAACCTGCCGCAGAACTCCGACGGAGGCGAGCCGCGCCACGGCACGGTCATCCCGGTGACCCGCGCCGAGTACCAGAAGGTGCTCGAGGGCTTCGCGCCGGACATCGCGGTGGCCTCGGTCTCGCCGATCGCGGTGACGACGAAGGCGGGCACCGCGCCCGTCCTCCCCGGAGCCTCGCTCACGACGGCGGCGGGCACCGCCCGGACGGTGGGCGTCGCCTGGGACGCGGTCCCGGCGAGCTCCTACGCCGCGGCCGGGACCTTCACGGTCTCGGGAGTCGCGCAGGACGCGTCGCGGATGCCCGTCACCGCCACGGTCACGGTGGAGGCGTCGCTGAAGGTCACGGCGACGGCCTCCTCGCGCTGCGTCGCGGGCAAGCCGGTGCTGACGGTCGTCGCCAAGAACGGCGAGACCGTGCCGATGAGCGTGACCGTGAGCACCGCCGAGGGGGTGAAGTCGTTCGCCGGCGTGAAGCCCGGCGCGAGCGCCTCCGCCGCCTACACGGTGCGCTCCCCGCAGCTCGCCGCGGGCGAGGCGACGGTCACCGCGACGGCGACGATCGGAGGCGCGCCCGTCACGGCCACGACCACGGCGCCCTACTCCGCGCGGAGCTGCGGCTGACGCCGGCCCTGCTGGTCGAGCAGCCGCCGCACGGGCGGACTGCTCGACCAGCAGGCACCCTCTGCCGCGGCCGCGCAAGCCCCTGTGACTATGCTGGTCGCACCCACGGCGGCGGCACCCGAGCCCGTTCGCACCGGGGGTGCGCGGCTCACCCGCCCGGGGAGCGGAGGAGGTCCTCTCATGGCCGATCGGCCGAACCTCCGCCATGTCGCCGCGGTCGCGGGCGTCTCGCACATGACGGTGTCGCGGGTGCTGAGCGGGCACCCGAACATCAAGGAGTCGACCCGTCAGAAGGTCCTCGAGGCCGTCGACGAGCTCAACTACCGGCCCAACATCGCCGCGCGGTCGCTGGTCACCCAGCGCACCGACCGCATCGGAGTGATGATCGAGAGCGGCGCCGAGTTCGGGCCCTCGAGCACGCTCCGGGCGATCGAGCGCGCCGCCCGCGAGAAGGGCTACTCGATCACCTCGGTCGCCCTCCGCGACGACCAGGACATGACTCCGGTCGACGCCATCAACCACCTCTCGGGTCTCGGGATCGACGCGCTGTGCGTGATCGCGCCGCGCTCCTCCTCCGTCGCGACGCTGCGCACCATCGAGATCGGCGTGCCGACGCTCGTCGTGAAGTCCGACAAGGACCCCAGCTTCCTCACCGTCTCGGTCGACCAGCAGGAGGGGATGAACCAGGCCGTCGACCATCTCGCCTCGCTCGGCCACCGCGACGTGCTGCACGTGTCGGGCCCGCTCGACTGGCTCGACGCCCGCGCCCGCGAGCGCGCCTTCCACTCCCGCGCGAAGGCCTGGGGGATGCACGAGCGGCCGATCGTCGTCGGCGACTGGACCCCCGACTCCGGCTACGACTTCGCCACGAGCCTGCGCTCGATCCCCGAGTTCACCGCGATGGTGGTCGCGAACGACGAGATGGCGCTCGGAGTGATCCACGGGCTCGTCGAGCGCGGGATCCGCGTGCCGCAGGACGTCAGCGTGATCGGCTTCGACGACCTGCCGACCGCTCGGCACTTCCTCCCGCCGCTGACGACGGTCCGGCAGGACTTCGACCGGCTGGGCACCACGGTCGCGGAGGTCATCCACGCGAGCATCCGCGGCCAGGAGATCCCCCAGCGCACCAGGATCCCGACCGAGCTGGTCGTCAGGGAGTCGACGGCGCCGCCGCGAGCCTGACCGCGCGGGGGTGATCCTCGGCGCCGGCCTCGCGTATCATCGGCGGCACCCCTGGCGAGTCGACCCTGACGACGCGCCCGACACGAACCGAGGACGGCACGTGGCAGCACAGTCGAGGACGACGCGCGTGGCCGTGCTCCCCGTCGTCGAGATGTCGGGGATCTGCGTCTCCTTCTCCTCCGGACCCGCGCTCGACGGCGCACGCCTGCGGCTGGTCCCGGGAGAGATCCACGGCCTCATGGGCGAGAACGGCGCCGGCAAGTCGACGCTGATCAAGACGCTGACCGGGATCCACCAGCCGGAGGCGGGCGAGATCGTCCTCGACGGAGTCGCCCGCCGCTTCAGCGGACCGGCCGACGCCAAGGCCGCGGGCATCACCGCCGTGTTCCAGGACGAGCGGCTGACGGACAACCTCAGCATCGGCGAGAACGTGATGATCGGCCACGAGATCCGCGGGCGCCTGGGCATCTCGTGGTCGCGCACGCATCAGCGCGCGGCCGAGATGCTCGCCGAGCTGGGCCTCGGCGACCTCGACCCGCACCTGCCCCTGCGCTCCCTGTCACCCGCGATCCGGCAGCTGGTGGCGATCGGCCGTGCCATGGTCGACCGGCCGCGGGTGCTCGTGCTCGACGAGCCGACGTCGAGCCTCGACCTCGGCGACGTGGCCCGGCTGTTCACCGTGCTGCGGAGCCTGCGCGACCAGGGCGTCGCCATCCTGTTCGTCTCGCACTTCCTCGAGCAGGTGCTGACGCTGAGCGACCGGGTGACCGTGCTGCGCGACGGACGGACCGTCGGCGAGTACCCGGCCCGGGCGATGGACCGCGCCGAGCTGATCGCGAAGATGATCGGCAAGGACATCGACGCGCTCCGTCAGATCGGCTCCGACCGCCGCGAGCACCGGAGGCAGCCCACCGGCCCGGCGATCTACCGCGCCTACGGCATCGGCCGCCGGGGAGCCGTCGCGCCGACCGATCTCGAGCTGCACCGCGGCGAGATCGTCGGCTTCGCGGGCCTCCGCGGCTCCGGGCGCACCGAGCTGGCGTCGCTGCTCAGCGGCGTCGAGCGGCCCGACAGCGGCCGGGTGCTCATCGACGGCGAACCGGCGCAGATCACCGACCCGGTCTCGGGACTGCGCAACCGCATCGCGCACTCGAGCGAGAACCGCCGCGAGGACGGGATCATCGGCGACCTCTCCCTCCGCGAGAACCTCGTGCTCGGCCTGCAGGCGCTGAGGGGGTGGGCGCATCCCCTGTCGGCGGCCGAGACCGACGCGCTCGTCGCGACGTACGTCGAGGCGCTCAACATCTCGCCGGCCGACCCCGACATCCCGGTGAAGTACCTCTCCGGAGGCAATCAGCAGAAGGTGGTCCTCGCGCGCTGGCTCGCGACCCGCCCCCGCCTCCTCGTGCTCGACGAGCCCGCACGCGGCGTCGACGTCGCGTCGAAGGTCGAGATCCAGGCGCACATCGCGCAGCTCGCGAAGGAGGGGGTGTCGGTCGTCTACATCTCCTCGGAGCTGGAGGAGGTGGTGCGCCTGAGCGATCGTATCGTCGTGTTCAAGGACCGCGAGAAGATCGGCGAGGTCAGCAACGGTCCCTGGCTGACCGTCGACACCATCGTCGAGATGATCGCGGCCGACACCTCCGACGACGCCGACGACGGCTGGTGAGCTGCGGCGCATCCCCCTTCGAGGCGCCCAGTGCCACCCGTCGTCGCGCGACGAGCCGCACAACTCAGGCCGGCCCGTCGGAAAGCTCCAGAGTCGGCTGATCCGAGCCTCCTGGCCTCAGTTGTGCGGGGGATCGGCCCGCAAGCCGGCCGACTCGGCGGCTGTTGACCTCTCTGAAAGGTTTCACATAGGCTGTCACAGCCGAGGGAAAACGCATTCCAGTAGCTCGGCACCATCGATGCCGAGGGATTCAATGTCGAATTCACGTCCACGTACCGCCGCCCGCACGCCCGTCGCGGGGCTCCCGCGACGCCGCTCCGCTCTCCGCTCCGGCCTCGGGCTCGCCCTCGTCGCGGGCGTCGCCCTCGCCGCTGCCGCGCCGGCCGCCGCGCAGAGCACCGCCACCGCGAACACCGCCCTCACCGTGCAGCTCGAGGACCTCGACCGGGGCGTCGTCGCCCTCGCCTCGCCCGACGGCGGCGTCTTCGTCAGCTGGCGCCTGCTCGCGACCGAGGTCACCGGCTCCTCCGCCACCGGGATGGTCGGCGCCGACTTCGCCGTCTACCGCGGGGCCGAGCGCGTCGGAGTCGTCACCGACAGCACCAACCTGCACGACCCCGCGGGCTCCCCCGGCGACGAGTACCGGGTGGTGCCCGTGGTCGACGGCGAACCGGGCGAGCCCGGCGCGCCGGCCACCGCCTCCGCCGACGCCTTCGAGACGCTGCCGCTGCAGAAGCCGGCCGACGGAGTCACCCCCGCCGGCGAGGCCTACAGCTACAGCGCCAACGACATGAGCGTCGGCGACATGGACGGCGACGGCGACTACGAGTACGTCGTGAAGTGGTACCCGTCGAACGCGAAGGACGTCTCGCAGAAGGGCTACACCGGCAGCACCTACCTCGACACCTACGAGGCCGACGGCACGCTGCTGCACCGCATCGACCTCGGGGTCAACATCCGCTCGGGCGCCCACTACACGCAGTTCCTGGTCTCGGACTTCGACGGCGACGGCCGCTCCGAGATCATGACGAAGACCGCTCCGGGCACCACGACACTGCCCGGAGGCGACCCGGACCGCGCGGAGTCGATCACCCTCCTCCTCGAGGACGTCGCCGCGGGAGTGACCGCCGCCGACGACTACCGGATGTCGGCCGCCGACTACCGCGAGCACCTCATCGGCGTGTTCGAGGACTGGGGCACCCGCGAGGAGGTGACGAGCGGCCTGTGGCCGGCCACCCTCGAGGAGGCGTTCGGAATCGCACCGACGCACGCCTACCCGCTCGATCGCACCGGCGCCGAGGAGCTCGCCGACTACTTCATCGACGTCTACGCGCCCGGCCGCAGCGATCGCAACGACCTGACGACGTTCGAGGGCTTCGTGCTCGAGGGCCCCGAGTACCTCACCGTGTTCGACGGCGAGTCGGGCGCCGAGCTCGAGACGGTCGCCTACGAGCCGGGCCGCGGCGACGACGGCCTGCTCTGGGGCGACTACGCCTACTCCCGGATCGAACCGGGCAACCGCGTCGACCGCTACCTCGCGGGAGTCGCCTCCTTCGACGGCGAGACGCAGTCGGCCGTCTTCGCCCGCGGCTACTACACCCGCGCGGTCGTCGTCGCCTACGACTGGGACGGCACCTCGCTCTCGCAGCGCTGGACCGCCGACAGCGGGCACGTGCCGCTGACGAACCCGTTCAACGACACCCCGCACGGCCGGGAGGGGACCAGCCCGGAGTGGGCGACCCTCACCACCCAGGGCTTCCACTCGCTCAGCGCGGCCGACGTCGACGGCGACGGGCGCCACGAGATCGTCTACGGCTCCGCGACCCTCGACGACGACGGCGGCCTGCTCTACAGCTCGTACGACACCCTCCCCGAGGGGAGCGCGGCACCTGGGACCTCGGCCAAGCTCGGCCACGGCGACGCGATGCACGTGACCGACATCGACCCGGCGAACCCGGGGCTCGAGATCTTCACGGTGCACGAGGGCGGCACGGGCGCACCCTACGGCTACGCGATGCGCGACGCCGCGACGGGCGAGGTGCTCTTCGGCGCCTACTCCGGCAAGGACACCGGGCGCGGGATGATCGGCGACGTCGACCCCGCCGTCCCGGGCCAGGAGGTCTGGGCGATCGGCGAGCTCTCGGCGAGCGGCGAGCCGCTCTCGGACACGCAGCCGGGCACCAACCAGAGCATCCGCTGGGCCGCCGACATGACGACGCAGATCGTCGCGAGCACCACGATGGAGGACGCGACCCCGGTCACTCCGACCGTGGTCACCGGCGACGGCACCGTGCTGCTCTCGGCCGAGGGCACCGTCACCAACAACGGGACGAAGGGCAACCCGTCGCTGGTCGCCGACGTGCTGGGCGACTGGCGCGAGGAGCTCCTGCTGCCGACCGCCGACTCGAGCGCGATCCGGATCTACTCGAGCACCGAGGTGACCGACCGCAAGCTGACGACGCTGATGCACGATCCGCAGTACCGGGTCGAGGTCGCGCGCCAGAACACGGCCTACAACCAGCCGTCGTACACCTCGTACGGCCTGGCGAGCGACATCGACTGGTCGACCGTGCCGGTTCTCGCGCAGGAGGGGACGGAGCCGGTGCCGGTGCCGACAACGCCCGCGCCCGCTCCGTCACCCGTGCCGACCGCGGTCGTCGTCCCCGCGACGACTCCGACCGCTGCGCCGGCGGCGGGCACGCACGACTCCCTCGCCGCGACCGGCGCCGACCTGTCGCTGCTGCCGGCGGGCGTGCTCGCGCTCCTGCTCGGAGGCGGCGCGCTGCTGCTGCGGCGGCGGCGGTCCTGCTGATCGAGTAGCACGGCTGTGGGCTTATCGAGATCCGTCCGCCGCCGGCGCATCATGGAGTGCAGTGGAGGGTTCCGATGGTGAAGCTCGACCTGAGAGCGCAGATCAGCACCTACCGCGCGCGCCGCGGTCGGTTCGACGTCGTGGAGGTCGCGCCGGCGTGGTTCCTCGCGATCGACGGGACCGGCGACCCGAACACCTCGGCCGCCTACGCCGACGCTCTCGCGACGATCTACCCGGTCGCCTACGCGCTCACGTCCCTCAGCAGGAACGAGCTCGGGCGCGACTACGGCGTGATGCCACTCGAGGCGCTGTGGTGGTCGGACGACATGACCGCGTTCACCTCCGCTCGCGACAAGGCGCAGTGGAGCTGGACCCTCCTCCTCCTGACTCCCGACTGGATGACCGACCACGTCGAGACGGCGATCGAGACCGTGCGACGGAAGGGGCGCGCGCCCGCCCCGGATGCGGTCCGGCTCCAGATGCTCGACGAGGGGCTCGCGGCGCAGACCCTGCACATCGGCCCCTACGACGACGAGGGCCCGGTCCTGGAGGCGCTGCACCGCGAGTTCCTCCCGGCGCACGGGCTCCGGATGAGCGGCAGGCACCACGAGATCTACCTCGGCGACCCGAGGCGGGCCGCTCCCGAGAAGCTCCGGACGATCCTCCGCCAGCCCGTCGAACGCGTCGACTCCTGATCCGTTTCGGAGGAGCTCGTCAGACCGTCGGGGGCAGCAACTCGGCGAGCAGGGCCTCGACGCGCGCCCTGGTGTCGTCGCGGATCGGACGGACCTCGTCGAGCGACCTGCCCCGGGGGTCGGTGAGCTCCCAGTCCTCGTAGCGCTTGCCGGGGAAGATCGGGCAGACGTCGCCGCAGCCCATCGTGATGACCACGTCGGATTCGCGGACCTGCTCGGTGGTCATCAGCGTCGGGACGGCCCGCGAGATGTCGATGCCCTCCTCCGCCATCGCCGCGACGGCCGTCGGATTGATCTGATCGCCGGGCTCCGAGCCTCCGGACAGCACCTCGACGGCGCCCTTCGACAGCTCGCGCAGGTAGCCGGCGGCCATCTGCGAGCGGCCCGCGTTGTGGATGCAGACGAACAGGACGGTGGGCTTCTCGGTCATGGCGGTTCCTCTCTCGAACACTCGAAGCATAGACGGGCGTCTATCGGTTGCGCGAGAGGGCGACGGCGCGATTCACGCGACGTTCACCGGGAGGGTCGCGAGGAGGGCCCGCACGCGCGCCTCGATGTCGTCGCGGATCCCGCGCACCCGCGCCAGCGGCAGCCCGACCGGATCCTCGAGATCCCAGTCGAGGTAGCGGCGACCCGGGTGGATCGGGCAGGCGTCGCCGCAGCCCATCGTGACGACGACGTCGGCCGCGCGGACGACCTCGTCGGTCAACGGCTTCGGGTACTCGTCCCCGATCGGCACGCCGATCTCGTCGAGCGCCGTGATGATCACCGAGCGGACGGCGTCCGCGGGCGCCGAGCCGGCCGTGCGCACGCGCACCCTGTCTCCGGCGAGCTGGCGGAGGATCGCGGCGGCCAGCTGCGACCGGCCCGCGTTCTGCACGCAGACGAACAGGACCTCCGGAGTCGCGGATCGGCTCGACGAGGACGCCAGAGCGGTCAGGCGGTCGGCGGCGAAGCGCGAGGTCTGCGAGGGGAGGCGGCGCGTGAGGTGCGCGCGCTCGACGAGCAGCTGGTGGCTCTCACGGACGTACCGCTCGACGGTCTCGCGCGAGAAGGTGCCGACGAAGCGGACGGCGAGATCGGAGACGATCCGCTCGAGCAGCGCCGGGTCGACCGCTCGCTGCGCCGAGCCGTCACCGAGGTACTCGACGACCCGCTCGAGCTGCTCGGGCGCGATCGAGTACCAGACGTTCCGCCCCTCCGGCTCGCGGGTCAGAAGGCCCTCGTCGGCCATCGCCCGGACGTGGTGGCTCACCGTCGGCTGCCTCAGCTCGAGCGCCGCCGCCATCCTCCCGACGAGCTGCCGCCCCTCGGGGCCGGCCAGGATCATCGCCGCGATCCGCGCGCGCGTCGGGTCGGCGAGGAGGCGCAGCGCACTGCCCGGACCCGCGGTACTCATAGACCCGAGTCTATCGGCGGCGGTCGCAGCGTCCTCCCCAGGGGCGGATCGGAGCCGCTCTGTCCGGCGTGGGTGTCCTGGCGGCTCCGGTGTCGGTGGTCGCTGGTTCAATACGTGTATGACGGAGATCGGCACGGCGGAGGCAGCGCTCACGCAGGTGCGCGCCCACGGCGACCGCGCGGCCGAGCTCGCGCGCTCCGCTGCGCCGGTGCTGCTGGCGGCCGCTGAGGAGCTGTACGCCGGGTACCGGGCGGCGCTCGCGTGGCCGGAGGCGTTCGCTCGCGGTCTGTCGCGCAGCGAGACGAGCGATCTGGTCGAGCGATCCATCCGCGCGGACTTCGCAGTCGCGTTGGGGGTGTCGGAGCGGGTCGCGTCGCGGGAACTCGAACACGCACAGCGGCTGGTGGAGGACCTGCCGGTGACGCGCGCTGCCCTGGCGGAGGCGCGGCTGCGGTGGGAGGCGGGGCAGGTGATCTGCCGGGTCGCGTCCACGCTCCCCGTCGACTCCCGGGCCGAGTTCGACGAACGCGCCGCCGAGCTGGCCGTCCGGATGACGCCCACGCAGCTGCGCCGCGCCGCCGACCGGCTCCGCGACGAACTCCACGAGCAGCCCCTCACCGAGCGGCACGCCCGCGCGCGGGAGGACCGCGCCGTCTGGATCACCCCCGAGGTCGACGGGATGGCCACGCTCTGCGCCCACCTGCCGGCGCCCGCCGCGATCGGCGCATTCGACCGCCTCGACCGCATCGCCCGCGTCCTCCGGGACGGCAGTGGCGACGGCAGCAGCGGAGGGGATGAGCGCACTCTCGCGCAGCTGCGCGCCGACGCGCTGACCGACCTGCTCTGCGACGGCGACATCACCGGCACCACTCCCGTCGACCGCGATGCCGACCGCTCCGCGCCCGCCTTCGTGCCCGGAGTGCGCGCTGAGATCCGGCTGACCCTGCCTGCGAGCACCGCGGCGGGACTCGACGACACCGCTGCGGACCTCGACGGCTACGGAACCATCCCCGCCGACCTCGCCCGCGACCTCGTCGCCACCGGATCGACCTTCACCCGAGTCCTCACCGACCCGCATACCGGCACCGTCACCTCCGTCGGACGCACCCACCGCGTCCCCCCGCCACAGATGCGCCTGCACCTGCAGCTGCGCGACCAGACCTGCCGCTTCCCCGGCTGCACCCGGGCCGCCTCACGCTCCGAAGCCGACCACACGATCGAATGGCGAAACGGCGGCGACACCGCCCTCCACAACCTCGCCTCGCTCTGCGTCGCCCACCACCACGTCCGCCACGGCGACCGCTGGACCTACGTCCTCCACCCCGACGGGACTGCGAAGTGGACCACCCCCACCGGCCGCCACGTCACCACCCGACCACCCGCCCTCCCCGGCCGACCACCCGAACCACCCCCACGACCACGGTTCGACGAGCCGCCACCCTTCTGAACCACCCGCGCGGACCCTCCGGGAGCACGTGGGTCTCCCGACGACCGTGGGTCTCCGCCTGCGATCCGACCGCGTGCGGCCCGTCCGCTAGTCGACGAGCGTCGTGCGCTGCTCCGACGACACCGGCACCGAGGCACCGGCGCCGCGCACCGCCGTGCCGTAGGGAGGCAACCAGACGGTCTCGTCCACGCCCCAGCCCGCGAGCGTCACCTCGACCGCCGACTGCCGCTGATTGATCACGAACAGCACCCCGCCGCGGCGCACGATCTCGACTCCGGCCCGAGCGGCGGGCGGGACCACGACCGACGCAGCGAGGAGGATCGTGTCGAGGAGCAGATCCACTCCCTCCGGCGACGGCTGCGTCGCGACGTACCAGGCGGCGCCGGCGCCGGTGGCGTTGCGGGTCACCGCCGGCAGCCCGTCGAGCTCGCCACCGACGAAGCCGCCGATCACCGCGGCCGTGGTCGGCACCACGATCTCCGACCACACCGAGCCGACGAACGCGCCGAGCTCGAGCCCGTCGACCACCACCGTCGAGTCGACGTCGCCCTCGAGCAGGAGCGGCGCGAACTCCTCGACCCGCAGGCCCAGCACCCGCCGCAGCGGCCCCGGGTACCCACCGTCGTGGATCCGCTCGACCTCGTCGACGATGCCCGAGTAGTAGCCGACCAGCAGCGTCCCCCCGGCGAACGCGAAGCGCTCGAGCCGCGCCGCGTCCTCCACCGACAGCACGTACAGCTGCGGCGCGATCACGACGCGGTACCCGGTCAGGTCGGAGGCCGGAGAGACGAAGTCGACCGGCACGTTGCGCGCGTAGAGCCCGCGGTACCAGCTCTCGACGCCCGCGAGGTAGTCGAAGGTCTGCGCGTGCGCGCCCGCCTCCATCGCCCACCAGCTGTCCCAGTCGAGGACCAGCGCCACCTCGGCGCGCGACGAGGCACCCTCGACGGCGCCGAGCCGCGAGAGGGTGTCGCCGAGCTCGACGACGTCGCGCCAGATCCGGGTGTCGGTGCCCCCGTGCGGCAGCATCGCCGAGTGGAACTTCTCGGCCCCCGAGACCGACTGGCGCCACTGGAAGAAGTTGATGCCGTCGGCTCCGCGCGCGACCGCCTGCAGCGACATCGCCCGCATCTGCCCGGTGGGCTTGCGCGCATTCGTCGGCCGCCACTGCACGTGCGAGGTGGCCTGCTCCATCAGCAGCCACGGCCGCCCGCCGCCGAGCGAGCGCATCAGGTCGCGCGAGAACGCGGCCTTCATCGGGCTCGCCGCGTCGAAGGGGTCGTAGTAGTTGTCGTCCGAGATCACGTCGAGGTGCGGCGCCAACCGCCAGTAGTCGACCGGCTTGAACGCGCCGATGAAGTTGGTGGTGACCGGAACGTCGGGGGTGACCTCGCGCAGGATCGCCTTCTCCATCAGGAAGCACTCGAGCAGCGCGTCGGAGCTGAACCGGCGGAAGTCGAGCAGCTGCGTGGGGTTCCTGAAGTTCGGGGCGATCCGCGGGGGCAGGATCTGCTCGAACCCCGTGTAGTGCTGCGACCAGAAGGCCGTGCCCCAGGCCGCGTTGAGCGCGTCGATGCGGCCGTAGCGCTCCTCCAGCCACACCCGGAAGGCCCGCGCGGCGTCGTCGGAGTAGTCGAGATTGGTGTGGCAGCCGTACTCGTTGTTGATGTGCCACATCACGAGAGCCGGATGCGCGCCGTACCGCTCGGCCATCGCCCGCACCAGCCGGGCGGCGTGCGCGCGGTAGGCCGGCGAGGTCGGCGAGTAGTGCTGCCGCGACCCCGGCCAGCGCCGGATGCCCCGGTCGTCCTCGGGGAGGATCTCGGGGTGCGCCGCGAACAGCCACGGCGGAGGCGACGCGGTCGCGGTCGCGAGGTCGACCCCGATGCCCGCCCCGTGCAGCAGGTCGAGCACGCGGTCGAGCCATGCGAAGTCGTAGCGGCCCTCCTCCGGCTCGAGCAGCGCCCACGAGAACACCCCGACGGTGACGAAGTTCACCCCCGCCTCGCGCATGAGGCGGACGTCCTCGGCCCACACCTCCTCCGGCCACTGCTCCGGGTTGTAGTCGCCTCCGTACTTCAGCGCCACGCCTCAGCCCTTGCTTCCGCCGGCCGTGAGGCCCGACTGCCAGTACCGCTGCAGGAAGAGGAACGCGATGATCAGCGGCAGGGTCGAGATCAGCGAGCCGGTGAGCACGGAGGAGAACAGCGCCTCGCCGCCGTTCCCGCGGGTGGCCGAGGCCTGCCACTGCGCGAGACCGACGGTCAGCGGCAGCAGCTCCTTGTCGTTCAGCATGATCAGCGGCAGGAAGTAGTTGTTCCAGGTCGCGACCAGCGAGAACAGCAGCACGGTGACCATGCCCGGGGCCAGCAGCCGGAAGCTGAGGGTGCGGAAGATGCGGAACTCGCGGGCACCGTCGATCCGGCCCGCCTCCATCATGCTGTCGTCGATCGCGCCCTGCGCGTAGACGAGCATCAGGTAGACGCCGAAGGGGTTCACGAGCGAGGGCAGGATGATCGCCCAGGGCGTGTCCGTCAGCCCGACCGAGCTGAACAGCAGGAAGGTCGGGATCGCGAGCGCCGTCGCCGGCACCATGATCGCGCCCAGCACGATGCTGAACAGCGCCTTCTGCCCGCGGAAGGCGTACTTCGCGAACGCGTAGCCGGCGAGCGTCGACAGCAGGGTCGCTCCCACCGCGCTGACTCCCGCGTAGACGACGGTGTTCAGCAGCCAGCGGGTGAAGATCCCGCCGTCGCGGGTGAAGACGTCGGCCGCGTTCGAGACGAGCGCGAACTCCGACCCGAAGGCGAAGCCGAACGAGTTGAAGAGCCCGCTGTTGGTCTTGGTCGAGGCGATCGCCAGCCAGACGATCGGCAGCAGGAAGTAGGCGGCGGCCAGCAGCATCAGCGCCGTCAGCGGGAAGCTCGGGCGATCGAAGCGGGGGCGCTCGGTGCGCCGCTTGCGGCGGCTCGGGGTCGCTGCCGACGCGACCGCGGCGGGAGGCGGGAGAGTGGCGGTCATCGCGACCGCTCCTTCCTGTCGGTGCTGAGCTGCACGATGTAGGAGACGACCATGATCACGAAGCCGAGGAGGAACGAGACGGCGGCGGCGTAGTTCAGCTCGCTGCGGCCGAAGGCGAGCGTGTAGGCGTAGAGGTTGGGGGTGAACGAGCCGTCGATGACGGTCGGTGCGATCGCCTTCAGCAGCTGCGGCTCGGTGAACAGCTGGAACGAGCCGATCACCGAGAAGATCGCCGAGAGGATCAGCGCGGGGCGGACGGCCGGGATCTTGATGCTCCAGGCGACCCTGATCGCTCCGGCGCCGTCCATCTTCGCGGCGTCGTAGAGCTCCTCCGGGATGGAGCGGAGGGCCGCGTAGATGACGATCATGTTGTAGCCGACGAACGACCACGTGACGATGTTGGCGATCGAGCCGAGCACCCACTCGCTCGAGAGGAAGGCGGGCGCCGGCAGCCCCATGCTGCGGGCGATCTGCGCGAACGGGCCGAAGTCCTGCCCGTAGAGATAGCCCCACATCAGCGCGGCGATCACGCCGGGGATCGCGTACGGCAGGAAGATGCTGAGCCGCACGAAGCCCGACAGGCGCAGCCGCCCGGTGTCGAGGATCAGCGCGAACAGCAGCGAGAGCGCGAGCATCACCGGCACCTGGAGGACCAGGAAGAGGGCGACGCGGCCCAGCCCGCCGAGGAAGTCGGGATCGACGAGCGCGCGGGCGTAGTTCTCGAGCCCGACGAAGCTCTGCCCGCCGACGAGCTGCACCCGGTAGAGGCTGAGCCAGAAGGCGTAGACGAGCGGGACGACCAGCATGAGCGCGAACACGATCATGAAGGGCGCGACGAAGCCGAAGGCGGCGAGCGTCTTCTGGCGCGTCGCGGGCGAGGGCCTGCGGCGAGGTGCGTCGCGGCCCGCTCGAGCCGGTGCGAGGACGTCTGCGGTCACGGGCTGACCGTGAACCCCTGCGACGTGGCGTACTCCGTGACCTCGTCGTCCCACGCCTGGAGGGCGTCGGTGAGGCTGGTCTTGTCGGTGAGCGCCTTGCCGAAGGTGTCGTTGTAGGCCTCGGCCACCGGGTCCATGAAGGGGAGCCACTGGAAGTCGGGGCTGACCGTCGGCGAGATCTCGGAGTAGAGCTCGTTGGTCTTCTGTCCGCCGAAGAACTCGACGGGCTTGTCGGTGAAGGCCGGGTCCTCGAGCGCCGTGGTGGCGGCGGGGAACAGCGAGAGGTCGTTGCCCATGGCGAGCGCGGAGTCGTGGTCGCTGTTGATGAACTCGGCGAACTTCGCGGCCGGGATCGGGTTCGCGCTGGTGGCGATCACCGTGTTGGCGGATCCTCCGACGCTGCCCGAGACGTCCTGGCCCGCCTCCCACTGCGGGAGCTTCGCGGCCGACCACAGGCCCGCCGTGTCGGCCGCGGTGCCCTGCAGGAACTGCGGCCCCCAGGCGGCGGCGACCCAGGAGGCGTACTTGCCACCCGCGAGGCCCTGGTACCACTGGTCGGTGAAGTCGGGGTCGGTCGAGACGAGGTCGGCGTCGACGAGCTCCTGCCAGTACTCGGCGACCGCGGTCATCTCGGGGCTGGTGAGATCGATGCCGACCGTCTCTGCGCCGTCGTAGCTGAACGGCTTGGCGCCGCCCTGCCAGAACAGTCCGAGCGTCGCGGTCGCGTTGCTCGGCGAGATGTTGGCGATGTAGCTCGACGGGTCCGCCGCGTGGATCGTCGCCGCGTCGGTCGCGAACTCGTCCCAGGTGGCCGGCGGGGTGGTGATGCCGTTGGCCGAGAAGATGTCGTTGCGGTAGAGCAGGCCGAGGGGGCCGGTGTCCTGCGGGACGCCCCAGATGCCGTCGTCGGTGGCGACCTGGTCCCAGGCGAAGTCCTCGAACTGCGACGACAGCTCGGTGTCGAGGTAGGGGGTGAGGTCGGCGAACTGCTTCTCGAGGATGAACGACGGCATGTTGTGGTACTCGATCTGCGCGACGTCGGGCGCACCTTTGCCGGCCTGCAGCGCGCTGCGCAGCTTGGTGTAGTAGTCGTTGCCCGAGCCGACGTTGACGAGGTCGACGGTGATGTCGGGATACTCCTCCTCGAACATGGCGACCTCGGCCGAGAGGTCGTTCCAGGTCCAGAAGGTGATCGTGGTGGGGGTCGTCATCGCGGTGTCGACGTCGTCCTGGGAGACATCGGCGGCGGCGGTGGAGGCGCCGGGGGTCGAGCATCCGGTCAGCACCAGCACGGAGCCGAGTGCCGCGGCCGCCAGCATCGTCGCTGCGCGGCGGGAGAGAGAGCGCATGGTCACTGCTTTCGATCGGCCGTCGGATCCTCATCGGGACCGGCGGCGGGTGACCGACGGGCGTCGCCTCGTCGGTGAGCGTGCGGTTAGCGGTAACAGTCCGTGCTTCGGAGCCGCTGCTGTTACCGGTAACCGTACTGCGACTGTAAGCGGAGGCGGCGGTGAGCGCAAGACCGCGCCGGGACGGCTATGAGGACGCCGGGGCGGTCGACCCGCGGACCACGAGAGCGACCTCGTCGGGTTCGGCCGGGCTGTGCTGCGCATCGGCGCGACCCTCGATCATCCCGATCAGCTGCTCCACGGCCGAGCGGCCTCGCTCAGCGAAGTCGAGCCGCACCGTGGTCAGCGGGGGGACGGTGAACGCCGACTCCGGGACGTCGTCGAAGCCGACGACGCTGACCGCACCGGGCACCGCGACCCCCCGCTCCCACAGCGCACGGAAGACGCCCATCGCCATCTGGTCGTTCGCGGCGAAGATCGCGGTCGCCTCGAGCGGATCGGGCAGTGCGCGGATCGCCTCGTACCCGGAGGCCGCCGTCCAGGTGCCCTCCACGACCGGCGGCACCGGGTGACCCGCTGACGCGAGGGCCTCGCGGTACACCGCCTCGCGGTTGATCGCCGAGATCCAGTCGCGCGGCCCCGAGACGTGCAGGATGCGCTCGTGGCCGAGGGACAGCAGGTGCTCCATCGCGAGGCGCGCACCCCGGGTGTTCAGGCTCTCGGTCGCGGCGGTGCCGTCGTAGAGCGGCTCGGTGTCGGGGAGGAAGGGGACGCGGTGCTCGAGGCCGGCGAGCGCCTCGCGGAGGCGGCGCGTGGGCGCCATCGCGAAGACTCCGGCGAGCTGCTGGTCTTCGAGGAGGTCGATCGCGTGGGCGATCTCGGCGTCGTCCTCGGGGTCGAGGCTGATGATGTCGAGGAGGTAGCCCGCCTCGCGGGCCGCCCGCGCGGCTCCCGCGACGATGCGGTTCGGACCGAGCTCGTGCAGCTGGTAGACGAGGGCGCCGAGCCGGTAGGAGCGGTTCGTGGCGAGGGCGCGGGCCGTCTGGTTCGGGCGGAAGCCGAGGTCCTCGATGGCCGCCTCGATCGCCGCGCGGGTCGCCTCCCTGATCGTGGTCCCCTTGACGTAGCGGGACACCGACTGGTGCGAGACGCCGGCGCGATCGGCGACGTCGTAGATGGTGGGCCGTCGCTTGCGGGAGGTGTCGGGCAGTGCCATCGATCACCCTCTCCCCTCGGCCGCGCTGGACACGACCCTACGACCTCCGCGGAGCCGCGGCTCCGCTCGGGGCGGCGGCCCGGGAGGCGGGTCCGGGAGGTGCGTGCCGAATCGTTACCGAGGACGCGGCAGGACCTGTTGCGTCACAAGAATTGTTCACGGTAACATTCCGCTGAGGACGCGCTCAGTCGGCGTCCACTGCACATCCTGCACTCACTGCACCTCGGGCCGCCAGGCCTGCACTGCGTTCACTCATCCGGGCCCCTGGGCCCGCACCCGCACGGGCGCTCCTGCGCGCCCGTGATCTCAAGGAGGAGATCCATGTTCAACAAGAGACGTTTCGGCCAGATCGTCGGATTCGCAGCAGTCGGCGCTCTCGCGTTCGGGCTCGCCGGATGCTCGGGCGGCTCCGACTCCGACGCGGGCTCCGGCTCGGGCGGCGACCTGACCACCGTCGGCTTCGTCGCCGTCGGCCCCGAGGGCGCCTGGCGCCAGGCGAACGAGACCAACATCGAGGAGACCTTCACCGAGGAGGCCGGCTACGACCTCAAGTACGCACCCGCCACCAACGGAGACCAGAAGTCGCAGATCGACTCCTTCACCTCCTTCGTGGACGAGGGCGTCGACGTGATCCTGCTCTCGGCCACGGAGGGCTCCGGCTGGGAGGACTCGCTCGAGCGCGCCCAGGAGGCCGAGATCCCGGTCATCCTGATCGACCGCGGCATCGAGCCGGACAGCACCGACCTCTACGTCACGCGCATCGCGCCCGACAACATCCAGGTCAGCACCTCGGTCGCCGACTGGGCCAAGACCGCCTTCCCCGACGGCGCCAAGTACTTCACGCTCGAGGGCCCCGCCGGTGTCTCGGTCGTCAACGAGCGCAACGAGGGCTGGGACGAGGTCATCGGCGCCGACTCCGCCTTCACCAAGGTCGGCGCCCAGACCGCCAACTGGTCGACCGAAGAGGCGAAGAGCGTCTTCGAGACCGTCCTGAAGTCGAACAACAACGACGTGCAGATGGTCTTCGCGCAGAACGACGAGATGGGTCTCGGCGCCGTCCAGGCCGTCGAGGAGGCCGGGCTCACCCCGGGCGTCGACGTCAAGATCGCGACGATCGACGGCACCAAGAACGCCCTGCAGGCCCTCGCCGACGGCAAGCTCAGCTTCGTCGCCGAGTACAACCCGCTGTTCGGCGAGACCGCCCTCGACGCCGTCGAGAAGACCCTCGCCGGAGAGACGGTCGAGTCCTCGATCGTCGTCCCGAGCGAGACCTTCGACTCGCCCGAGGCCGCCTCGACCGCGCTGCCCGACCGCAAGTTCTAGTCCTCAGCACCACTCCACCGGGAGCGACCGGGGGCCCTCGAGGTCCCCGGTCGCTCCTCCCCCGGCGCACCTCGTGCCGGGCTCGAGAACGGAACGACGCGGCATGACAGGTTCGCCTCCGATCGTCGAGATGAAGAACATCTCGATCAGCTTCCCCGGCGTGAAAGCACTCGACGGAGTCGACTTCCGCCTGTTCCCGGGCGAGGTCCACACCCTGATGGGTGAGAACGGCGCCGGCAAGTCGACGCTCATCAAGGCGCTCACGGGCGTCTACAAGATCGACAGCGGCGACATCGTCGTCGGCGGGGCGACGCGTCGCCTCAACGGCACCGCCGACGCCCAGGCCGCGGGGATCTCCACCGTCTACCAGGAGGTGAACCTCTGCACCAACCTCAGCATCGGCGAGAACGTCATGCTGGGCTACGAGGTGCGGGGCCCCTTCGGCATCAACTGGCGCGCGACCCACCAGGCCGCGAAGAAGGCCCTCGAGAAGCTCGGCCTCGGCCACCTCGACCCGCGCCGCCCGCTCGCCTCGCTCTCGATCGCGATGCAGCAGCTGGTCGCGATCAGCCGCTCCACGGTGAGCGACTCGCGCGTGCTCATCCTCGACGAGCCGACGTCGAGCCTCGACGCGAACGAGGTCGAGAACCTCTTCGTCGTCATCCGCCGTCTGCGCGACGAGGGCGTCGCGATCCTGTTCGTGTCGCACTTCCTCGATCAGGTCTACGCGATCAGCGACCGTCTCACCGTGCTCCGCAACGGCGCCTACGTGGGCGAGTACCTGACTCCGGAGCTCGACCGCACCTCGCTCATCTCGAAGATGATCGGCAAGGACATCGCCGCGCTCCGCTCCCTCGACTCGGAGCGCGAGAGCCGCGACCACCTCTACCGCGAGGAGCCGCTCTACTCGGCGAAGGGCCTGAGCAAGAAGGGCTCGATCGAGGCGGTCGACCTCACCCTCCACCGCGGCGAGGTCGTCGGCCTGGCCGGGCTCCTCGGCTCCGGCCGGACCGAGCTGGCGCGCCTGGTCTACGGAGTCGACAAGCCCGACACCGGCGAGATCACGCTGCACGGCAAGAAGGTCGACATCCCCACGCCCACCGCCGGGCTCGCGAACAAGATCGCCTTCTCGAGCGAGAACCGCCGCGACGAGGGCATCATCCGCGACCTCTCGGTGCGCGAGAACCTCATCCTCGCGGTGCAGGCCAAGCGCGGCTGGGCACGCCCTCTCTCGAAGAAGGAGAAGGACGAGATCGTCGGCAAGTACCTCGTCGAGCTCAATGTGCGCCCGGCCGATCCCGACCGGCCGATCAGCAAGCTCTCCGGAGGCAACCAGCAGAAGGTCCTCCTCGGACGCTGGCTGGCCACCGCTCCCGAGATCCTCATCCTCGACGAGCCCACCCGCGGCATCGACGTCGGAGCGAAGGCCGAGATCCAGGAGAAGGTCGTCGCTCTCGCGGGCGAGGGCGTCGCCGTGGTGTTCATCTCGTCCGAGCTCGACGAGGTCGTCCGACTCAGCGACCGCATCATCGTGCTGAAGGACCACCGCATGATCGCGGAGATCCTGAACGGACCGGCTGTCACAGCGGAGTCGATCGTCACTACCATCGCCGCAGAGGGAGTCGTCGACGAGGACGTCGTCGTTCTCGAAGGCGCCACGCAGGAGGCCGCATCATGAGCAGCGACACCCGACCCGCACGGGGATCCGTCCTCTCCGGGCTCATCCGTCGTCAGTACTTCTGGGGAGCGGTCGCCATCGTGCTGCTCCTCCTCGTCAACGTCGTCAAGGACCCGAGCTACCTCGCGGTCACCGTCAGCCCGACGACGGGCTACCTCGTCGGCAACGTGATCGACATCGCGCGGGCCGCCGCCCCGATCCTGATGATCGCCGTCGGCATGTGCCTGGTGGTCGCGACCGGGGGCATCGACCTCTCGGTCGGCTCGATCATGGTCGTCGCCGGAGCCGTGTCGATGGAGTTCCTGAACGCCTACGGCGCTCCCGACTCGCTCGGCGCCGCCGCCGCGGCCTTCGGAGTCGCGCTGCTGGTCGCCGGAGTCCTCGGCGCGGTGAACGGCATCCTGGTCTCGGTGGTCGGGCTGCAGCCCTTCATCAGCACGCTCGTCGTGATGCTCGCCGGCCGCGGTCTCGCGAAGGTGATCACGGGCGGCCAGAACACGGCCGCGACGAACGAGCCGTTCCGCTGGATCGCGAACGGCTACGTCTTCGGACTCCCCGTGGTCTTCCTCCTCGCCATCGCGATCGTCGTCGTCGTGGGCGTGCTGGTCCGCCGCACCGCGCTCGGCCTGATGATCGAGGCCATCGGCATGGACCCGAAGGCGGCCCGACTCGCGGGGATCAACCGCCGCGGCCTCCTGATGACCGCCTACATCGGCAGCGGCCTCCTCGCCGGCGTCGCGGGAGTGTTCGCCACCGCGAGCGTGATGACCGTCGACGTCTCGCGCACCGGCTACCAGCTCGAGCTCGACGCTATCCTCGCGGTCGTCGTCGGCGGCACCTCCCTCGCGGGCGGCAAGTTCAACATCACGGGCGCCGCGGTCGGAGCGATCCTGATCGCGACCCTCGACAAGACGGTCGTCTTCCTCGGCGTCTCGTCGTCGGCCACCCCGGCGTTCAAGGCGATCGTGATCGTCGCGCTCTGCCTCCTGCAGTCGGAGCGGGTCCGCTCCGCGTTCAAGCAACGTCGCGAGGCGCGCCGCAGCGTCCCGCAGAAAGAGGCGATCCCCGCATGAGCACCGTGCTGACCCGCCCCGCCCCTCCGGCGAGCTCGAGCCGCTCCTCCGCGCGATCCTGGCTCAGCCAGCACCTCGACAAGCTGCCGACCCTCGCCGCCCTGATCATCTTCCTGGCGATGATCGTCTACGGAGAGGTCGCCTACGGCCGCATCCTGCAGGCGAGCACGCTGTCGAACCTGCTGATCAACAACGCGCACCTGATCATCCTCGCCGTGGGTCTGACGTTCGTGATCCTGACCGGCGGCATCGACCTCTCGGTCGGCGCGGTGATCGCCTTCAGCAGCGTGAGCGGCGTGCTGCTCATCAACGCCGGCTGGAACCCATGGCTCGTGATGCTCCTGATGGTGCTGATCGGATCCGCCTTCGGCCTCGTCTCGGGGGTGCTGATCCAGTACTTCAACGTCCAGCCGTTCATCGCGACGCTCGCGATGATGTTCCTCGCCCGCGGACTCGCGTCGATGTTGAGCACCGTGCCCGAGCGGCTGCCGGAGGACTCGGCCGTGCTCGGCCTGGCCAGCCCGATCAAGCTGATCGACGGCCCGAAGGTCAACGACTTCGTGATCAGCCCCGGAGTGATCATCGCCGTGGTCGTCGTCGCGGCGGCGTTCTTCGTGCTGCACCGCACGCGACTCGGGCGCACGGTCTACGCGATGGGCGGCTCCGAGTCGTCGGCGGCCCTGATGGGGCTCCCGGTCGTGCGGACCAAGCTGCTCATCTACGTGATCAGCGGCACCCTCGCGGGCCTCGCCGGCGTCGTCTACACGGCCCGCCTCGGCAGCGCTCAGAACATCACGGGCACCGGCTGGGAGCTCGACGCCATCGCCGCGACCGTCATCGGAGGCACGCTGCTCACCGGCGGCGTCGGCTTCGTGCTCGGCTCGGTGATCGGCGCGCTGGTGCTCGGCCTGATGAACGTGCTGATCACCCGTGACGGCGGCATCCCTCCCGAGGCGACCACCATCATCACCGGCGGCATCCTCCTGGTCTTCGTGCTGCTGCAGCGCGCGGTGATGGCCCGCAACAAGACCTGACGGGCGTCCGCGTCACGTCCGCTGCCCCCTCGCCGCTCCTTCGGCGAGGGGGCACTGTCGTCCCACCGACCAGGATCGATCCGGGCCCGAAGCGGCCGGATTCGGCATCGCGTTGACGTCAACATCGTGTTACCGTGAACATCGCTGGCCGTTGTCGGCCCCTCCCCCTCAGCAATGGTGCCGAACTAGGAGCAAGTGCGATGAAGCCCTTCCTGCGACCGCTCGTCCTCGCGACGACACTCGCGCTCGCGGTCCCCCTCCTCACGGCGCAGTCCGCCGCCGGGGCGCCGGCCGACGATCTGATCCTCCGCTACGCCCTCGACGAGACGAGCGGCACGGTCGCCGTCGACAGCTCGGGCAGGGGACGCAACGGCGCGCTCTCGGGCGGCGCCGTCGCCTCCGGCACCTCGGGCGTGAAGCTCGACGGCGTCGACGACCACGTGAAGCTCCCCGACGACGTGCTCGCGGGGCTCACCTCGATCACGGTCAGCGCCGAGGTCCTGGTGAACAGCTCGCAGGGCACGCCCTACTTCATCTGGGGGCTCGGCAACACGACCTCGGGCGCCGGCAACGGCTACCTGTACACCACGGGCAACAGCTACAAGGCCTCGATCGCGACCGGCAACTGGACGACCGAGCAGACCGTGAACTCGGGCGCGAACCTCGCGCGCGGCGTCTGGAAGACGCTCACCTACACGCTCGACGACGCCTCCGACACGGCGCGCCTCTACCTCGACGGCACCCAGGTCGCGCAGCAGACCGGAGTCACCACCACCCCGGGCGCCATCGGCGGCGGGAAGACGACCGCGAACGCCATCGGGCGCTCGGTCTACACCGCCGACAAGACCCTCTCGGGCTCGGTCCGCGACTTCCGCATCTACAGCAGCGCACTCACCGCCGCCGATGTCGCGGGGCTGCAGGCCACCGACACCACGAGGGTCGCGCGCGACACCGCCGCTCTCGACCTGGGCGACCTCTCGTCGGTCACCGCGAACCTCGCCCTGCCGACGTCGGGGCCCAACGGCTCCGCGATCGCGTGGGCCTCGAGTGACCCGGCCGTCGTCTCGACCACCGGAGTCGTCACCCGGCCCGCGAGCGGAGTCGCCACCGTCACCCTCACCGCGACCACGACCCGCGGCACCGCCTCGCAGACCCGCACCTTCACCGCGAACGTCCCCGCGCAGGACGTGAACGCCGACGCCCAGGCGGCGCTCGACGCGCTGAGCATCGTCAACGCGGGCGACGTCCGCGGCAACGTCACGCTGCCCGCGAAGGCCGGCGCCTACGACGTCGCCTGGTCGTCGTCGAACACCGCCGTGCTCAGCGCCACCGGAGTGGTCGAGCGCCCGGCCGCGAGCACCCCCGTCACCCTCACCGCGACGGTCGCCGGCACCACCGCGACCCGGCAGCTCCCCGTCACCGTCACCGCCGCTCCCGCCGGCCTCGACACCGACTACGACGCCGGCTACCTCTGGACCCACTTCGCCGCGACCGACTACGAGAAGATCTACTTCGGCTCGAGCACCGACGGCCTGCACTGGTCGAAGCTCAACGGCGACAAGGCCGTGCTCGCCAACCTCGCCGGCACGCTCGGCGTCCGCGACCCGCACCTCGTGCGCTCCCCCGAGGGCGACGAGTACTGGATCCTCGGGACCGACCTGCACGCCGAAGGCACCGCGGGCGGAGGCTCGTGGGACCAGGTGAACGCGAGCCAGAAGCTCGTCGTCTGGCGCTCCACCGACCTCGTGACCTGGAGCGATCAGAGCCTCGTCTTCGCCGGCTCCGCGAACGCGGGCAACGTCTGGGCGCCCGAGGCGATGTGGGACGAGACGACGGGCCAGTACTACGTCTACTGGTCGGGTCGCGACAAGACCCAGGTCGGCACCGACGACTGGGCGCTGCGCGTCTCCGTCAGCACCACCCGCGACTTCGTGACCTTCTCGACTCCGACGGTCTGGCTCGACGAGAACTCGCCGACCAACAACGCCGACGGCCCGAACATCATCGACACGACCATCGCGAAGGAGGGCGGCGTCTACTACCGCTTCTCCACCTCCGACTGGCGCACCGTCGTCGACACCGCCCCGAGCCTCGCCGGCCCGTGGAAGCGCGTCATCGCCCGCGGCGAGGACACCGCGCACGGACTCTCGGACCACATCGAGGGCCTGACGGTCTACCAGCTCCCCGACGGCCGCTGGGTCGTCATGGGCGACTCGGGCGGATACAGCGCGTACGTCACCGACTCGCTCGCGAGCCTGCAGTTCACGGCGCTCACCACCGGCGCGACCGGCGCGAGCACCTACTCGTTCTCCGCACCCTTCCGGCACGGCTCGGTCCTGCGGCTCTCGAGCGCGGAGGAGGCGCGCATCACCGCCGCCTACGGCACCTCGACGGGCCCGACCCCCAAGCCGGTGAACGCCGCCGGCGAGATCCTGCGCTACTCCTTCGACGGAGGCTCGGGCACGACCGTGCAGGACGTCACGGGACACGGACTGAACGGCACGATCGTCTCGGGCGGCACCTGGCAGAGCGGCTCGGTGCGGCTCGACGGCACCGACGACTACATCGATCTGCCCGACAACCTGCTCACCGGAGTCACGGACATCACCGTGCAGGCCGACGTCTGGATCGACTCCGCCCAGGGCGGCGCGTACTTCATCTACGGCCTCGGCAACACGACCGCGGGCGCCGGTGACGGCTACCTGTTCACCTCCGGGAACAACTACCGCACGAGCCTCGCGACCGGCAACTGGACCACCGAGCAGACCGTCTCGTCGGGCTCGGCGCTGCCGCGCGGACGCTGGGCGCACCTCACCTACACGCTCGCCGGCACCACCGCGACAATCTACCTCGATGGCGTCAGGGTCGGCACCGGCACCGTCACGGCCGATCCGAAGGACATCGGCGGAGGGACCACCACGGCCAACTCCATCGGCCGCAGCAACTACGACGCCGACAACCGCTTCCGGGGGCAGATCCGCGAGTTCGCGATCTACAACCGGGCGCTGAGCTCGGCCGAGGTGCTCGCCTCCTCGGGCAACACCACGGTCCTCGCCGACGCGACGCTGACCGGCGACGTGCTCAAGACCGCGCCGATCGCCGACCAGGCGAACCGCGTCGTCACCTTCCCGGTGAAGCCGGGCACCGACCGCACCAGGCTGACCGCGACCTACTCGACGGCGGCGGGCGTGACCGCCAGCCCCGCCTCCGGAACGGTGCGCGACCTCTCGACCCCGCAGACCGTCGTCCTGACCCCCGCCGACGGCGGAGCGAGCACCACCTGGACCCTCAAGGCCGTCGAGATGAAGAGCCCGGTCATCCCGGGCCTGTACGCCGACCCGAACATCGCGGTCTTCGGCGACACGTACTACGTCTACGCGACCACCGACGGCACTCCGGGCTGGGGCGGCAAGGACTTCTTCGTCTGGTCGTCGAAGAACCTCGTGGACTGGACGCGCTCGGCGACGGCGATCCTGACGCTCGACGGCGCGAACGGCGACGTCCCCTGGGCGACCGGCAACGCCTGGGCACCGACCATCATCGAGAAGGGCGGCAAGTACTACTTCTACTTCTCGGGCCACAACGCGGCGCAGGGCCGCAAGACGATCGGAGTCGCGGTCGCGGACAGCCCGATGGGCCCGTTCACGGCGCAGCCGACAGCGATGATCACGAACGGCGAGTCGGTGAACTCCGGCCAGGCCATCGACCCCGCCGCGTTCACCGACCCGGCCACCGGCACGAGCTACCTCTTCTGGGGCAACGGCTCGCCGGTCTACGCCGAGCTGTCCGACGACATGCTCTCGGTGAAGCCCGGCACCATCAAGCGGATCAGCGGCCTCACCGACTTCCGCGAGGGCGCCTTCGTCAACTACCGCCAGGGCCTCTACCACCTGACGTACTCGATCGACGACACCGGCAGCGAGAACTACCGGGTGGGCTACGCGACCTCGACGAGCATCGACGGACCGTGGACCTACCGCGGCGTGATCCTCGAGAAGGACGCCTCGCTCGGCATCCTCGCCACCGGCCACAGCTCGATCATCACCGTCCCCGGCACCGACGACTGGTACATCGCCTACCACCGCTTCGCCATCCCCGGCGGCAACGGGACCAACCGCGAGACCACGATCGACAGGGTCGCCTTCGACCCCGCGACGGGTCTGATGCAGAAGGTGACGCCGACCCTCGAGAGCGTCGCGCCGCAGACGGTGCCCACGGCCGCTCCCGCCATCACCGTCACGGCGTCGGCGAGCACGCGCTGCATCGCCGGCAAGGTCGTCCTCTCGGTCCTCGTGACGAACCCGAACGCCTTCCCCGCGAAGGTCGTCATCACCTCGGCCTACGGCACGAAGACGATCGCGGAGGTGGGCGCCGGCAAGACGGCGACCCACGCCTTCACGACCCGTGCGGCGAGCATCCCCGCCGCTCAGGCGACCGCGACGGCGACCGCCTTCGTCGCGGGGAAGCCCGCGACGGCCACGGCGACCGCCCCCTACTCCGCTGCCAGCTGCGGCTGAGCACGGCCCCCACCCGAACACCACCAGATCGAGCCGGCGACGACGCCGGCCGGAGAACGGAGAACACCCGCAATGAACACTCGCTCCTTCCTGATCCGCGGTGCCGCCGGCCTCGCCGGAGGACTGCTCCTGCTCGGCGTCGCCGGCACCGCGACCGCCGCCGAGATCGAGGTCGGCAACGACGACGTCGACGTGAACGTCGAGATCGCGCCGCTGACCACGCCCGGCACCCTGTCCATGTCCGTCGCCGGCACCTCCACCGCCCTGACCGAGAACGGATCGACCAGCGTCATCCGCCAGTTCACCGGCACCCTGCCCACCGTCACCGTCACCGACACCCGCACCGCCGAGGAGATCCCCGACGGCGCCGGCTGGTACGTGCTCGGCACCGCGAGCGACTTCGTCTCCTCCGACGGCGAGAGCACCATCGGCGCCGAGAACCTCGGCTGGGCGCCGAACCTCCTCGACGGCGGCGACTCCGGACTCGTCGCCGAGGGCGACGTCGTCGACACCGCCATCGACGGCGGACCCGACGGAGTCGGCCTCGTCGACCAGGAACTGCTCGCGATCACCAACGACTCCGCCGCGATCGCCGAGGAGGGCTCCTGGACCGCGAACGCCGACCTGTTCCTCAAGACCTCGACCACCGTCGACCCCGGCGACTACAGCTCCACCCTCACCCTCTCGCTCTTCGAGTGATCCGCGGAGGCGGGGCCCGCACCGGGTCCCGCCTCCACCCCCTGCCCGCCCCGTGAGAGACGGCCCCGTGAGATCCTGAGGCTCCCATGACCGATCAGCGTCGATCCCCCCTGCTCCCCCTCCACCTCCTGCTCGCGCTCGTCGTCGCGGCTCTCGCGCTCGGCACCGCGCCGCCCGCCCTCGCGGACGAGAGCCGGATCTCGTGGGCCGTGAGCCCCGCCACCGACGGCGCGCCCGACTCGCGCTCCTGGATCGAGCTCGACCTCGATCCCGGCGCGGTCGCCGAGGAGCAGGCCGCGGTGAGCAACCTGAGCGATCAGACCGTCACCTTCCGGATCGACGCCGCCGACGGCTACTTCACCGACACGGGCCGCTTCACCATGCTCCCCTCCGACCAGGAGTCGGTCGACGCCGGCACCTGGATCTCGGCCCCCGAATCGGTGACGATCGAGCCCGGAGGCGTCGCCGTCGTGCCGTTCACGGTGACCGTCCCCGACAACGCCGAGCCCGGCGACCACGCGGCCGGCCTCGCCGCCTCGCTCGTCTCGGTCGGTGCCGACGCGGGCGGGTCCTCCGTCGGCGTCGAGAGCCGCATCGGATTCCGCGTCATGACGCGGGTGACAGGCGAGGTCTCACCCGCTGTCGAGATCGAGAGCGTCGCCACCGACTACCGGCTCTCGTGGAATCCGCTCGAGCCGGGCACGCTCTCGGTCGACACCGAGATCGTCAACACCGGCAACGTCCGCCTGCTCCTCGACGGCACGGTGAGCGCGCTGGGCGCCACCGCCCCTCTGGTCGCCGAGGACGCCTCCGCCCAGGAGCTCCTGCCCGGCGACCGCCGCACCGTCTCGGTCGCGCTCGACGGAGTCTGGCCGCTGTTCGCGGTCGGAACCGACGTGACCGTCGCGCCGACCGTGGTCACCCCCGACGGCGTCGACCCCGTGGAGCTCGCGCCGGTGACCGCCTCTGCGACGGTGCTCGCCGTGCCGCTCCCGCAGCTGATCGTGCTGCTCGGAGTCGCGCTGATCCTGGCCGCGGTGCTCGCCGGCCGCTCGCGCTCGCGCCGCCGCATCGAGCAGCTCGTGCGCGAGGCGAAGGAGGAGGGCCTGCGGGAGGGGGCGGGCGCGGCCCGCTGACCGCGGGGAGTAGCACCTCGAGCCCCCTCCGCGCACCGGTTCCCCCGCGCTCCCGCGATCCGCCAGGCTTGCGGGATGACCACCACCCTTCACGAGGCGCCCACTCGGCGCCTCGGCCTCATCGCGCTCATCGCGACCCTCGGAGGCCTCCTCTTCGGCTACGACACCGGCGTGATCAACGGCGCCCTCGAGCCGATGTCGGTCGAGCTCGGGCTGACGCCGCTGACGGAGGGCGTGGTGACGAGCTCGCTGCTCTTCGCCGCCGCGGTCGGCGCGGTCACCGGCGGACGCTTCTCCGACGCCCGCGGGAGGCGCCCGACGATCACGCTCCTCGCGGTGCTGTTCCTCGTCGGCGCGCTCGTCTGCGTGGTCGCGCCGAGCTTCGCGGTGATGGTCGTCGGCCGTGCCGTGCTGGGCCTCGCGGTCGGCGGCGCCTCGGTCGTCGTGCCGGTGTACCTCTCCGAGCTGTCCCCCTCCGAGATCCGCGGATCGCTCGCGGGGCGCAACGAGCTGATGATCGTGATCGGCCAGCTCGCCGCCTTCGTCGCCAACGCGATCATCGGCACGGTCTGGGGCGAGCAGCCCGGCGTCTGGCGGATCATGCTCGCCGTCGCCGCCCTGCCCGCGGCGGCCCTCCTCGTCGGCATGACGCGCGTGCCGGAGTCGCCGCGCTGGCTGATCTCGAAGGGCCGGCAGGAGGAGGCGCTCGGCGTCCTCACGACGATCCGGCCGCCGGGCCGCGCCGAGTCGGAGGCGGCCGGCATCGCGCGCTCGACGGCCGCGTCGCGCGGGCGGGGCGTCGCGGTGCTGCGGGTGCTCCGAGAGCCGTGGGCCCGGCGCATCCTGCTGGTCGGCATCGGCCTCGGCGTCGCTCAGCAGCTGACCGGGATCAACTCGATCATGTACTACGGCCAGTCGGTGCTGAAGGAGGCGGGCTTCGACCACGACAGCGCGCTCGTCGCCAACATCGCACCCGGAGTCATCGCCGTGATCGGCGGCCTGATCGGCCTGCGCCTGATGCAGACGATGAACCGGCGGACCACGCTGCTGCTCGGCTACTCGCTGACGACGGCCATGCACGTCCTGATCGGCGTCGCCTCGCTGGCGCTGCCGGTCGGGAACCCGGCACGGCCGTTCGTCATCCTCGTGCTCGTCGTCGCCTTCGTCGGCAGCATGCAGACGTTCCTCAACATCGTGACCTGGGTGATGCTCTCCGAGATCTTCCCGCTGCGGATCCGCGGCGTCGGCGTGGGGATCGCGATCTTCTGCCACTGGATCACGAACGCCGTGCTCGGCCTGTTCTTCCCCTCGCTGGTCGCGGGCGTCGGCATCACGGGCACGTTCTTCCTCTTCGGCGCCGTGGGCGCCGTCGCGCTCGTCTTCATCGCCCGACACGTGCCCGAGACCCGCGGCCGCGCGCTGGAGGACGTCGAGGAGGGCGTCGTCTCGGGCAGCCTCTTCGCGCGGGCGTGCTGACTTGTCCCCCAGGGAGATCCGAGCACTGGTACCATATACGGTACGACTCCGGGAGGACCCATGGCCATCACGACCAGCGAGGCACGCCGCGACCTGTTCGGGCTGATCGAGCGAGTCAATCTCGATCACACCGAGGTCGAGATCACGTCCAAGCGCGGATCCGCGATCCTCATGTCGAAGGACGAGTACGACTCGCTCGTCGAGACGAGCTACCTGCTCCGCTCTCCCGAGAACGCGCGGCGCCTGCTCGCAGCGCTCGAGAGCGCTCGAGCCGGCGACACCGTCGAACGGGATCTGCTCGAGCCGTGACGACGGTGCGCCTCCTCGCCTGGACAGCTGCGGCGTGGGAGGACTACCTCTACTGGCAGTCCCAGGACCGCAGGACGCTGCGCCGGATCAATCTGCTGATATCGGACGTCCTGCGCGATGATCCGTTCGAGGGTGTCGGCAAACGCGAGCCGCTCAAGCACGCCCTCGCCGGCGCCTGGTCACGACGGATAGACGAGGCGAACCGCCTCGTCTACGTCGCCGACGACGAGCGCGTGACGATCCTGCAGGCGCGGTACCACTACTGACCCCTGCCGAGGCGCCTACTGGTAGGTGACGAGGTCGGGCAGCGGCGAGACCTCGTCCATGGTCTCGGCCGGGGTCAGCATCGGCTGGTCCTCGTCGTAGAAGTTCTTCCAGCCCCAGGCGATGCCCTCCGGCGCACCCTCGTGCAGGGCGTTCCAGGTGGCCTGCTTGTCGGGCTGCGCTCCCTGGCCGTCGACGTGGATGAGGAACTCGAGCTCCGGCCGGTCGCGCCGGATGCTCTCGCGGTCCTGCAGCATCGACGAGCGGAACTGGTGCAGCACGAGCATCTTCGGCGGCAGCCCGCGCGACTGCACGAGATCGGCGAGCCAGGTCGTGACGCTGTCGACCTCCGCCGCCTCGACCCGGCCGATCTGCGCGAGCGGCACCTCGTCCGGCGCGAGCCGCCACTCCGGATCGAGCGCCAACCCGACGTTCGGGAGCACCAGCAGCTCCTCGTAGGCCTGCGCCTGCGAGAGGAAGTCGGAGCGACCCGGCTGCAGGTCGAGCACCACGTACATCCCGGCCGCGGCCGCCGCGTCGATGTAGGGGCGGATCCCCTCGGTCGACAGCTCGTTGGAGTAGTCGCCGTCCGACCCCGCGCTGCCAGCCGCGACCGTCGTGATGATCTCGAGGCTCGGCACGACCTGCTTGTCGGTGAGCGCCGCATACGGCTCGGCGACCGTGCGCGCGCGCTCGATGGTCGCCTCCAGGCCCTGCTCGCCGAGCACCCCGAGCACGGGCGCACCCGGCGTCCCGTAGATCGCGACGAAGAGGTGCCCGCCGAACAGGCGCTGCCCGCCGCCCGGCAGCTGCCAGCCGTTCGCGGCGGCGCGCACCGACCACTCCGGCAGCGTCTGCGCGGCCAGCACCGGGCCCAGCAGCAGAGTGCAGGAGGCGGCAGCCCCCGCGATCGCCGTCACGGCGGCTCCCGAGGCGAGCACGTCGGTCACGGCGGCCTCGACGAGGGTGACGGGGACGCCCGCGGCCCGGGCGTTCGCGATCACGGCGATGTCGGAGTCGGCGGGCTGCGCGAGCGCTGCCACGCCGGCGATCGGCTCGGCCCGGGCGGGCAGCGCGCCGAACGGCGGGTCGACGGGTGTTCCGGGCGAGAAGGAGGCGAGGACGTCGACCGCCAGATCGGCCACGACGACTCCCGTCGCCTCCTCGAGGCTCGCCGCGTCGGCGGCCGAGCGCACGACCTCGACGCCCGCCGGCTCGGCGACATCGCCGATGACGACGACCCGCTCCGTGCCGAGGCGGGCGAGCTCGTCGTCGAGCGGCGACGCGGGCGCCGGAGTCGACGTCGACACGGGAGCGGCGGCGCCGACGAGCAGAGGGACGCCCCACGCGATGCTGAGCTGCGCCGCGAGCAGCTGCGACGCCGGCACGTCCTCGACGACGACGGCCAGCGGCGCGGCGGTGAAGAGCAGCGACGTCGTCGCCGCCGAGTCCGCGGCGAGCGCCACGGGACCGGCGGGTGCGGCGGTCCCCGTGCGAGGCGCCTCCGACGGAGCCGAACCGGGCTCCGGCTCGTCGGCTCCGAAGGTGCAGGCGCTCAGCAGCGGGAGGACGGCGAGCCCACCGACGACGACGGCTCGACGCGAGAGGCGCGGAGCGGGCGGGGCGGATCGGATCTCTGGGGGCATGACGCAGACCTCTCCTCTCGGAGCCGGCGGGGCTCTCGGATGCGCGTGGTCCGCCTCCACTATCGCAGGCGGTCAGACCGTGCGCGGCGCCTTCGCGAGGTTGGCCTCGAGCTCGTCGCGGTTCTGACGCACGACGTAGGCGGGGCGGTCGCGCTCGACACGCCACGACTCGCTCAGCGGAGTGATCGCGACGGTGTCGAAGCCGATGCGGTCGTAGAGGTCGGTGACGAGGTGGATCGCCTCCGGGTAGTCGCTGGACGTGGCCAGCGCGCGGCGGTCGGGAGTGCCGGCCGGCGTCCCGTCGGTGGTGATGTCGGCCGCCTTGATGTGGTTGAACGCCTTCACGACCTTCGACTCGGGCAGGTGCTCCTGCAGCATCCCGCTGGTCGTCGTCTCTCCCCTGTCGAGCGCCTCGATGCGGCCGTCGCGCTCGAAGTAGTAGTTGTTGGTGTCGATCACGATCTTGCCGGCGAGGGGCGCGACCGGAACGGCGGCGAGGTCCTTCAGCGGCACGGTGACGACCGCGATCTCGGCGGCCTCCGCCGCCTCCTGAGCCGTCGCGGCCCGCGCCTTCGGGCCGAGCTCCGCGATGAGGTCGGCGAGCGTCCCCGGTCCGCGCGAGTTCGCGATGACCACCTCGTCCCCGAGGCCGATGACCACTCGTGCGACCTGGCTGCCGATGTTGCCTGCTCCGATGATTCCGTATGTCGTCATACCCGGGTCAACGCCCGCGGGGCGGAGGCATTCCGACTCCCCCCGATCTCCCACGACGCGTCCAGGCCCGCCCCCCGGGTCGACGCGGGAGATCGTGCTCTCTGCGGTAGTTTCGAGCGTTCGACGTTGACACCGAGGCGCGCCGTCGCCGCCCCGCACAAGGAGACCTCATGCCGCAGTTCGACCTCCCGCTCGAGCTCCTCGAGCAGTACGCGCCCGAGCTGCCGGCGCCCGAGGGCTTCGCCGAGTTCTGGCGCGCCACGATCGCCGAGGCGCGCTCGGCCGCGACCGAGCCGCGCTTCGAGCCGGTCGACGCCGGCTACCCGCTGCTCGACACCTACGACGTGACCTACTCCGGGTTCGGCGGGCACCCGATCCGCGGCTGGCTGATCCTCCCCCGCGGGATCGAGGGCCCCCTCCCCGCGCTCGTGACCTTCATCGGCTACGGAGGCGGCCGCGGGCTCCTCGACGAGTGGACGGCCATGAGCGCCGCCGGCTACGCCCACCTCGTGATGGACACCCGCGGGCAGGGCTCCGGGCACCGCAGCGGAGTCACTCCCGATCCCGTCGGCAGCGGCCCGCACGTGAGCGGCTTCATGACGCAGGGCATCGAATCGCCCGACGACCACTACTACCGGCGCGTGTTCACCGACGCGGTCCGCGCGCTCGACGTGCTGCGCGCGCACCCGGCGGTCGATCCCTCCCGGGTCGCGATCTCGGGGGGCAGCCAGGGCGGAGGCATCTGCCTCGCCGTCGCGGGCATCCTGGGGCTCCTCGGCGAGTCGTCGGCGGCGCGAGCGGCGATCATCGACGTGCCGTTCCTCAGCCACATCCGGCACGCGGTGCAGATCATCGAGACGATGCCTTACGGCGAGATCACCCAGTACCTGCGCACCCACCGCGGCGCCGAGTCGTTCGTCTTCGACACCCTCTCGTACTTCGACGGCACGTCGTTCGCGCCGTACGCCGAGGTGCCGTCGGTGTTCTCGGTGGGCCTGCTCGACGACATCTGCCCGCCGTCGACGGTCTACGCCTCCTACAACCGCTACGCGGGCCCACGTGAGATGCGGGTCTACCCGTACAACGGTCACGAGGGCGGCGGGACCTTCCAGCTGCGCGAGCACGTGCGGTTCCTGGCGCGCGCGCTGGCATAGGCGTTCGGGTCTCGAGCAGCACCTCTTTGTGACGCCGCGTGTCGGCTGCGGCGCCGGTTCCGAGGCGCGCTCGCCACCATCGAAGAATGACCCGCCAGATCCGCTTCAACGCCTTCGACATGAACTGCGTCGCCCACCAGTCCTCCGGCATGTGGAGGCACCCTCAGGACCAGTCCTGGCGCTACAAGGACCTCTCGTACTGGACCGACCTCGCGAAGCTGCTCGAGCGCGGCACCTTCGACGGCGTCTTCATCGCCGACGTGCTGGGCACCTACGACGTCTACGGAGGCTCGAACGAGGCCGCGATCCGCCACGGCGCGCAGGTCCCCGTGAACGACCCGATCCTCCTCGTCTCGGCGATGGCCGCCGCGACCGAGCACCTCGGCTTCGGCATCACCGCCGGCACCGCCTACGAGCACCCGTACCCGTTCGCCCGCCGCATGTCGACGCTCGACCACCTGACCAAGGGACGCGTCGGCTGGAACGTGGTCACCGGCTACCTCCCGAGCGCCGCCCGCAACATGGGCCACGAGGACCAGCTCGAGCACGACGACCGCTACGACGTCGCCGACGAGTACCTCGAGGTGCTCTACAAGCTGTGGGAGGGGTCGTGGGAGGACGACGCGGTCCTCCGCGACCGCGACTCCGGGGTCTTCACCAACCCGGCGAAGGTGCACGAGATCGGGCACCGCGGGAAGAACTTCACGGTTCCCGGCATCCACCTCTCGGAGCCGTCGACCCAGCGCACGCCCGTGATCTACCAGGCGGGCGCCTCACCCCGTGGCGTCCGCTTCGCGGCGGGCAACGCGGAGGCGATCTTCGTCGCCTCCTCGACGAAGGCGGGCCTCAAGGCCACCGTCTCTCGCATCCGCGACGCTCTGGAGGCGGCGGGCCGCGACCGCCACTCCGCGAAGATCTACACGCTGCTCACGATCATCACCGACGAGACGAGCGAGAAGGCGCACGCCAAGCACCAGGAGTACCTGTCGTACGCGAGCGAGGAGGGCGCGCTCGTGTTCATGTCGGGCTGGATGGGGATCGACCTGTCGCAGTACGACCTCGACGAGCCCATCGGCAACGTGAAGAGCAACGCCATCCAGTCGACGGTCGCGAACTTCCAGGAGGCCAACGAGGACGGCTCGGAGTGGAAGGTGCGCGACATCGCGAAGCTCGGCGCCATCGGCGGGCTCGGCCCGTTCGTCGTCGGCTCGCCGTCGGAGGTGGCGGACCACCTGCAGGAGTGGGTCGAGGACACCGATGTCGACGGGTTCAACCTGGCCTACGCGATCACTCCGGGGACCTTCGAGGACGTCGTCGAGTACATCGTCCCCGAGCTGCGCCGCCGGGGCGCGTACCCGGAGGAGTACGTCGCGGGGAGCCTGCGGCACAAGCTGCACGGGCGGGGCGACCGGCTGCCGGAGGAGCACCTGGGCGCGGGCTTCCGGTACCGGGCTGCGGCGGGCTGAGCACGGGGACCTCTCCTCCACAGAGGGCCTCAGGATGTGACTCTCCCGCGCCGCGGGCTCGTGCACGCCGGGGGTCGGTGATCGCTGGTTCGATGCCTGCATGACAGCGGACGGACAGGCAGTGCTCGGCGAGGTGCGGACCCGCGGTGATCGCGCGGCGCACCTGGCCCGTTCCGCTGCTCCCGTGCTCCTGTCAGCCGCTGAAGAGCTGCACGCGGGCTACCGGGCCGCCCTGTCGTGTCCGGAGGCGTTCGCCCGGGGGCGCTCGCGTGTCGAGTCCCCCGACCTCGTCGAGAGGTCGATCCGGGCGGAGTTCGCGGTCGCACTCGGGGTCTCCGAGCGGGTCGCGGCGCGCGAGCTCGAGCACGCGGAGCTGCTCGTCGAGCACCTCCCCCTCACTCGCGAGGCACTCGCGGCGGCTCGGCTGCGCTGGGAGGCGGGACAGGCGATCTGCGCGATCGCCGCCACACTGCCCGCGCACGCGCGAGCCGAGTTCGACGCGCGCGCCGCCGAGCTGGCCACGGCGATGACGCCGACGCAGCTGCGGCGGGCTCTGCTCACCCTGCGAGAGGAACTGCACGACCGGCCCCTCACCGAGCGCCACGCCCTCGCCCGCGAGCACCGCACGGTGTGGCTCACTCCCGGCCTCGACGGCATGTCCACGATCTGCGCGACGCTGCCCGCGGCCGCCGCGGTCGGGGCATACGGCCGTGTGGACAGGATCGCCCGCGCTCTTCGCGAGGCCGCCGACGGCACAGGCGACCAGCGCACCCTGGCGCAGCTGCGAGCCGACGCTCTGACCGAGCTGCTCTGCGACGGCGAGATCGCGGGCACCACTCCGCCCGACGGGACTGACCGGCCCGCGCCGACGTTCGTGCGCGGCATCCGGTCGGAGGTCCGACTCACCGTCCCGGCGACGACCGCGGCGGGACTCGACGAGACCACTGCCCACCTCGACGGCTACGGACCGATCCCGGCCGACGTCGCACGCGAGCTCGCGGCCTCGGCCACGGCGTTCCACCGCGTCCTCACCGATCCCGACACCGGGACGGTCGTCTCGGTCGGACGCACTCAGCGGGTACCGCCGAGAGAGATGCGGATCCACCTCCAACTGCGCGACCAGACCTGCCGCTTCCCCGGCTGCACACGCCCCGCCTCCAGCGCCGAGGCCGATCACACGCTCGAGTGGCGCAACGGCGGGGACACCGCCCTGGACAATCTCGCGTCGCTCTGCACAGCCCATCACCACGTCCGGCACGGGGACCGGTGGACCTACGCGCTGCGGCCCGACGGGACCGCCGAGTGGACGACTCCCACCGGACGCTCCCACACCACGCATCCGCCCGCGCTCCCCGGACGACCACCGCCCGGGCCCCCCGCCGACGCTGCGTCACCGTCCTGACGGGTCGAGCTCGGCGCGCGCGCACTCCTCTTGATCGAGGGTCCTCGGAAGCTGCGGGCCTCATGCAGAAGCACCCTGCCGCGGTGTGCGACGGGGTGCTTCCGAGGGGTCCGAGAACTGCAGGGTCAGCTCTCGAAGGTGGCGTCGAGCGTGATCTCGACTCCGGTCAGCGCCTTGCTGACGGGGCAGGTGTTCTTGGCGTCCTCGGCGGCCTTGAGGAAGGTCGCCTCGTCGATGCCGCTGACCTCGCCGCTGACGATCAGCGCGATGCCGGTGAGCTTGAAGCCGCCGGCCGAGTCCGGGCCGAGCGAGACGTCGGCGCGCACGTCGAGCGCCTCGACGGTGCCGCCGGCCTGACCGAGGACGGCCGAGAACTGCATGGCGTAGCAGGCGGAGTGGGCGGCGCCGAGGAGCTCCTCGGGGCTGGTCGATCCGTTGGCGTCGTCGGCGGCGCGCTTGGGGAACGACACGTCGTAGGTGCCGAGCTTCGAGCTGGAGAGCTCGACCTGGCCCTCGCCGGTCTCGAGCGATCCGTTCCAGGCAGTGCGTGCGGTACGAGTAGGCATGGTTCCTCCTTCATGGGGCGGGAGGCGCGCCGCTGTAGAACGGACGTTCTCCCCGGAATGGCTCGAGCCTAGGGGAACGCTCGTTCTCTCACAATCCCCGCGGCGGTCAGTGCAGGATCTTCAGACCGATCACGCAGCCGACGATCCCGAGGACGAGCAGCGTGCGGGTGAGCGAGAAACCCTCCCCGCCGAAGAACATGCCGTACAGGACGGTGAGTGACGCGCCGATCCCGACCCAGACCGCATAGGCGGTGCCGGTGGGCAGCTCGCGCATCGCTAAGGCGAGACCAGCCATGCTCGCGACGACGGTGACTCCGAAGACCACCGACGGGCCGAGGCGGGTGAAGCCCTCCGATTTGCCGAGGGCAGTGGCCCAGACGGCTTCGAGAACCCCGGAGACCACGAGGACGATCCACGACACGACGACTCACTCCTTCGAGTCAGTCTTGTCGCGCTGCCGGGTACTGCTCCCTCGTCCGGTCCGCCGTCATCGGCTCGTGCCATCGTGCCACGCGGCTCTGTGCAGGCCCTGGGCAGCGGGGACGCCTCAGTCCGAGACGATGTGGCCGCCTCCGCGCTGGCACGCCATCTCGGCGCCGAGCTGCTCGGCCTCCTCGCGGGAGTCGCCGTGGTGGGTGAGCGCGACCCGGGCGTGCGCGACGCGGTTGTGCCAGCCGTCGTCGTCGGCGTAGGTCTCGATGGGAGCGATGTTCGAACTGGTCATCGGGGTGGGGCTTCTCTCGATCGTTGGGCAGGCCTGTCACCCTCAGTCGAACCCGGAGCGGCACGGAGTCCAAGTGGCTTGACGGCTCGCGCGGCGTGGTGCAAACGGAGCACCTCCGGCTCGCGGAGAGCACTCCGGCTCGCGGAGAGCACTCCGGCTCGCAGGAACACGGGGTTCCTGCGAGAGCCGAGCGCGACCCCACGAGCCGGAGGCGACTCAGCGGCGACAGGTCAGGAGATGGCGGCGCGGAGCTCGGCCGCGGCGGCTCCGACGTCGGGAGCGCTGTAGATGGCGCTGCCGGCGACGGCGATCTGGGCGCCGGAGCGCTGCACGGCCTCGATGGTCGCGGTGCTGACGCCGCCGGCGACCGAGAACGGCACGCCGGAGGTCTCGCCGTCGCTCAGCAGGGAGTCGAGGGTGTAGCCGTCCTCGGCCTGCTCGTCGAGCCCGGCGTGCATCTCGACGAACTCGGCGCCCAGCGCGACGACCTCCTTGGCGCGCGCGGCCTTGTCGGGGACGCCGATGAGGTCGACGACGACGCCCTTGCCGTGCTTCTTCGCGGCGGCGACGGCGCCGGTGATGGTGCTGTCTCCCGCGACTCCGAGGACGGTGACGAGGTCGGCGCCCGCCGAGAAGGCCATGTCGGCCTCGAGCTCGCCGGCGTCCATGGTCTTGAGGTCGGCGAACACGATCTTGTCGGGGTGCGCCTCCTTGATCGCGGTGATCGCCGAGACTCCGGCGCTCTTGATGAGCGGGGTGCCGAGCTCGAGGATGTCGACGTGCGGGGCGGCGGCAGCGGCGAGCTCGAGGGCGGCATCGGTGCTGAGGGTGTCCATGGCGAACTGGAGCTTCATGAGGTTCTGCTTCCTGTAGAGAGTGGAGGTCATGCGAGGTTCGAGTGGCGCGGCCAGAGCTCGTCGGCGCTGGCATCGCCGCGCTTCCACAGCGCGTGGAAGAGCGCGTCGCCGGTGAGCACCACGAGCTGCTCGAAGAGCCCGCCCGAGTACTGCGCCGAGGCGCTGCCCGAGCGGTCGAGCTTGTCGGCCGCGGGCACGATGATCACGGCGGAGGCGAGCCCGGCCAGCGGCGAGTCGGCGGCGGTCGTGAGCGCCGCCACCCGGGCGCCGGCGTCGACCGCGTTCTGAGCGGCGCGGACGATGCCCGTGGTGCCGGAGCCGCTCGCCGTGAGCAGCACGTCTCCGGAGGCGATCGCCGGCGTCGTCGCGTCGCCGACCACGTGGACGCGCAGTCCCAGGTGCATCAGCCGCATCGCGGTCATCTGCAGGGCGAGGCCGGAGCGACCCGCTCCGTGCACGAAGACGCGCTCGGCGTCGGCGAGCAGGGCGGCCACCGCCTCGAGCTGCTCCGGGACGAGGGCGGCACCCGCCGTCCCGACCTCGGCGACGATCGCCGCGAGCGCGCGAGCGGGGTCGGCGGTCGGGTCGGCGGAGGGAGGGGTCGGTGCGTCGGGCATGCTCTCAGCGTGCGCCCGTGCGACATCCGGAGCCGCCACCTGACCGAGGAGGAGCACCTACCCGAACGGGTAGGCGGGTGCGTCGCGGGTAGGTGCGGCGGGTAGTTTCGAGGGATGCAGTCCGCAGACCCCGCCTCCCGCTCGGAGCTCCTCGAGCACGCCCGCACCGTCGCCGACCAGGCCGACCGGCACGCTGTCACTCTCGAGTCGGTGCTCGCCGTGCTGCGCGCGCCGCGCCTCGACGACCGGGCCGCCCGGGCTGAGGCCGTCGAGATCGCGACCACCGCCCTGGTCGAGCTGCGCACCGCGACCGACGAGCAGCGCAGTGCGATGCTCGAGCCCGTGGTGGGCGCCTTCGCCCGCCTGCGCGGAGACCTGCGCCCCCTCGTGCGGTTCGGCGACCTCGACGTGCAGTTCGTCGAGCCGCCCGCGACCGGGCGAGCACTGCCCGGAGAGGTCGCTCACGCCGCGCGGGCCATCGTGCGGAGCGCCGTCCTCGCCTTCGTCGAGTCGGAGGAGACCCGTCGTGTCCGCATCCAGTGGGACTGCGACGGCCTGAACCTGCTGATCGAGATCCGCGACGACGGGCGCGGGGTGCTGACCGCGCGCGACGAGGCGCTGCGCCCGATCGCCGAGCGGGTCAGCGGCCTCGACGGCGGGCTCGAGATCACCTCGACGGCGGGCTGGGGCTCGACACTGTCGATCCGGCTGCCGCTGGACCCGCCTGCCCAGCCCGACGGGCTCGACGTCGTCGAGCTGAGCGCCCGCGAGCGCGAGGTGCTGCACCTGATCACGCTCGGCGCCTCCAACCACCGCATCGCCGACGAGCTCGGGATCAGCGAGAACACGGCCAAGTTCCACGTGTCGAACCTGCTGCGGAAGGCCGGGGCGCAGAACCGGGCCGAGCTGGCGGCGCTGGCGCGCTGAGGCTGCACGCCGGACGGAGAACCGGCCCGTCTCGGGACGCCGCAGCGGAGGCGGTGACTCGAGACGGGCCGGTTCTCTCGCGAGAGCGGCTACCGCAGGCGCTCCACCTCGACGTCCTGGAGGAGCACGACCTCACGCCCGTCGACGGTCGCCGTCAGTCTGACGGTCACCGATCCGGTCGGGAGGGATGTGCCCGGCAGGGTGATGCGCCGGGTCGTGGTGGCCCCGGCCTCGAGGCGCGGCAGCGGGATCGTGCCGAACCTCGTGGTGATCGCCAGGCCCGCCGGGATCTCCTCGTTGTTCGTCGCGCTCAGGGTCACGACCGTCTTGCCTCCGGACACCCGCGAGGTGGCAGAGAGCTCGACGTCGAGGGTGCTCGTCTCGTCGTACGACAGTCCGTGACCGAACTCGAACAGAACGCCGTCCTCGGTCTCGTCGTAGCCGGCGAGGTCGCTGTACTGCTGCTCGACCGCCGCTCGCGTACCGGCCAGGGCGAACGGCATCCGCCCCTGCGGGTTGTACTCGCCCGAGAGCACGTCCATGAGCGCCGTCGGGCTGCTGCCGAAGCCGGCGACGATGGCACCGGCGTCGCGCAGACCGCTGGCCTCGTCGAGGACGAACGGCTGACGGAAGTACACGTTGAGCACGACCTTGTCGGGGTCGCCGACCTCGGCCATGGCCTGCTGGACCACGTCGAGCGACGGGGTCACCTGCCACGACTCCGACTCCGACATCCCGGTGAAGTCGAGGATGCTCGACTCCCACGGCAGCGAGCCGCCGAACCGGAGTCCGTTGTCACTGCAGCTCTCGGCACCGTAGGCCACGCAGGCGTCGGTCGCGCCGTAGCGGCTCTCGCCGTCGAGCCCCTCGAAGCCCTCGGCGACGATCGGGTTGATCGGCGCCGTCTCGGCCGCCACGCGGCTGTCGTAGTCGCCGGTGTTCACGTTGTTCGCCCGCATCGAGACGATGACGTGGTCGCTCCCCTCGGCGCTCGGGCGGTTGCCGTTCGCGTCGAGGACGTTGCCGTCGACCACCTCGTAGCCGTACTCCGCCACGACGGCGGGGTCAAGGTCGCCGAGCACGTACACCTTCGCGCCCTTCGCGAGCGGGAGCGCGGTGCTGCCCTCGGCGGTCGTCTCGTTCTGCAGCAGGACGAGCGACTTGCGCTGCAGGTCGAGCGCCGTCTCCTCGTTCTCGGCCGAGCCGACGATCGAGTCGGCGGCCGCCGCGTCGACGTAGGGGTTCTCGAAGAGGCCCATCTGGAACAGCGGCGTCAGCAGGCGCTCGGCCGCGAGGGAGACGCGCTCCTCGGTGACCAGCCCCTGATCCACGAGATCGGTGATGGTCTTCGTGTCACTGAAGCCCGACAGAGTGTCGGTGCCGCCGTTGATCGCGGTGGCCACGCGCTCGGGGACCGAGGCCTCCTCGAGCCCCCAGGCCCGGTCGGTGATGATCCCGGTGTCGGAGTTGACGTACCCGTTGAAGCCGAGGTCGTCCCGGAGCAGGTCGTTGACGATCTGGTCCGAGAACGCCATGCCGAGCGGGTTGTACTGGACTCCCTGGTACTCGACGTCGATCGGGACGCCGTAGTACGGCATGATCGCCGAGACTCCGGCGTCGATCGCGGCCTCGAACGGCTTGATGTGGTCACCGAACGCCCCGCCCGGGTAGACCTGCGTCTTGCCGAAGGAGTAGTGCGGGTCGAAGCCGAGCTCCTGCGGCCCGCCGCCGGGGAAGTGCTTGAGCGTGAGGGCGACGTCGGTGTCGGCCGAGAGCGAGACGCCCTCGTCGTCGACCGGTCCCTGCAGCTCCCGGACGAGAGTGCCCATGATCTCGGAGTTGAGGTCGGCGCTCTCGGTGAACGTCTCGTGCGTGCGGTACCAGCGCGGCTCGGTCGACAGGTCGGCCATGTAGCCGTACATGCCGCGCAGGCCGATGGCCGACCACTCGTCACCCATCACACCGGTGAAGTCCTCGATCACGCCCATGTCGCCGAGGGTCGACGTGTCGTTCGCCCGCGCCTCCCCGAGCGCGGCTGCGGCGAGCCCCGCCTCCTTGGGGAACGCGGTCATCGCGCCGGCCGCCTCGTTGATGCCGAAGCGGACATCGGGGTCGATGTGGTTGCGGGCGTTCGACTTGAAGAGGGAGGGGATGCCGAGGCGGCTCGCCTCCGACAGCTCCTGCACCGAGTTCGTGAACGTGGCCGCCTCGCTCGGGGTCGGCGAGGAGCACGACGCCGAGGCCGCGTCGGCGACGACGCTCCTGAACACGAAGCGGCGCATGTTCTGGTCGTTCAGGAGGGCGACCCCCGAGGCGGGAACGATCCCGCGCTCGCCCGTGGTCTCGTCGCACGAGGCGTTCATGGTGTTGATCAGCATGAGCCCCGCCTTCTCGGAGAGGGTCATCCGCTCGACGAGGTCGCTCACGCGCTGCTCGACGGGCAGGCGCCAGTCCTCGTAGGGCTCCACGGCGCCGGTGGCGTTGAGATCGCGGAACTGCAGCCCGTCGACGACCACCGTGTCCTTGACCCTCGACTGCACGGCCGGCTGGCTGACCGCGGCGGCGGCGGGCACGGCCTGGGCCGTGACGACCCCTCCTGTCAGCGCCAGTGCGGCGATGGTCGACGCGGCGAGCGCCGAGCGCCTCGCCCGTCCTGTCCTGGTGAATGGCATCGATCGATCTCCTTTGATCACGTGGCCGGACCTCCAGCCCACTCCTGCCGCCCCGCGGGGGCAGTGGCACCACTGTGTCGCCGCCTCCGAGGCCCGGCCAGCGATTGCCACGAGTTGTCTCGGGCGAGGGCGGGTCGAGGCGCTCAGGCCCTGCCGGAGAGGTCGAGCGCCACGTGAGCGAATCCCGCGGCGCTCACGGCTCGCAGCACCTCGCCCCGGAGGGGGCTGTTCGCGATCAGGCTGAGGTCGCGAGCCGGCGCGTCGATGATCGCCAGGTCACCGCGGTGCAGCACCCTCGCCTCGGCGAGGCCCAGCCGCCGCAGCTCGTACTCGGCCACGTCGACCTGCGTGGCCTGCTCGGGAGTGAGGTCACCGGGGGCAGCACCCCCGCTCGTCGACAGCTCGGTCATGCGGTCATGCTCCCGCATTCGCGCGACGCTGCCGGCGGTTGCCACGTGTTGCCATCTCTTCGCGCGCCGATCGACAGATGTCTGGCAACAGGTCGCGGCGCGCACCTACTATCGGGCCATGACGAAGACGTCGAGCGAGCCGCCGGAGGCGCCGGATCCTCCGCCCGAGCCGCCTGCGAAACGCCCGACGATCTACGACGTGGCGGCGGCGGCCGGCGTCGCTCCCTCGACGGTCTCGCGCACGTTCTCGCGGCCCGGTCGCGTCAGCGCCGAATCCGCGGCCCACATCCGCCGGGTGGCGACCGAGCTGGGCTACCGCACCGATAAGCTCGCGCGCCCGGCCCCCGCCGTCGCCTCCTCCCTCATCGCGATCGTGGTCGCCGACGTGACCAACCCCTACTTCTTCGATCTGCTCCGCGGCGCGGAGGAGGAGGCGGCAGCGGCGGACTACACGCTCCTCGTCGCCGACGTCCAGGAGTCGGCCCAGGCCGAGAAGCGGGTGCTCGACCGGACCCTGCCGATGGTCGCCGGCATCATCCTCGCCACCTCGAGGCTCTCGGACGCGGCGATCCGGATGGCGGCGAGGCAGAGGCCCACCGTGCTGCTGAACCGCTCGATGAGCGATGTCACCAGCGTCACCTCGGACAACGCGGGCGGGATGACCCGCGCGGTCGACCACCTCGCGCAGCTCGGGCACACCTCCATCACGTACGCGGGCGGCCCGGAGGCGTCCTGGGCGAACGGCATCCGATGGCACGCCCTGCGGGGAGCGACCCAGGAGCGCGGGCTGACGACCAAGCGGATCGGCCCCTTCGAACCGACCCAGGCGGGCGGCCTCGCCGCCGCCAATGAGCTCGCCTCCTCGCAGGCGACCGCGGTCATCGCCTACAACGACCTGATGGCGATCGGACTGCTCAGGGGCCTGCAGAGCCTCGGCGCCCGCGTCCCCGACGACGTCTTGGTCCTGGGGTTCGACAACATCTTCGGCTCCGATTTCTGCACGCCGCCGCTGACGACGGTCGCGGCTCCGCTGCGGCAACTCGGTGCCGTCGCGATCGAGACCCTCCTCGCCGACCTGCGGGGGACGCCGACGCGGCGCCCGAGCGACGCCGACGGCAGCCTCAAGACGGCCCTGCTCCCCACGCAGCTGATCGTCCGGGAGTCGACCGGACGCGCCCGCACGTCGCGCCGGTGGTCGGCGGCCGGCCGCAGCGGGAGCCACTGAGCCATCGGATCCGTGGCAACTGGCGGCAACCGGTTGCCGCCCTCGTCGCCGCTTGGGTGAATGGACGACACCGACCGGCTGACGCGTCGGTCACCCGCCATCAGCCGTCACGGCGTGCGGACGTCGACGACGACCCGCCCCATCCCCCCTGCGCACTGCATTCGAAGGAGAATCACATGCGGACGAGCACCCGGCTCCTCGCCACCGTCTCGATGACGGCGATCGCCGCCCTCGGGCTCACGGCCTGCTCCGGATCCGGCGGCGACGCCGAGTCCTCCGGCACCGAGAGCAGGACCCTCCGGCTGGCTCTCAACCAGACCGAGGAGCACCCCTCCTACATCGCTCTCGAGGCCTTCGGCGAGCGGCTCGACGAGGCCACGGAGGGCCGCTGGTCGATCCAGGTCTACCCGAACGAGACGCTCGGCGCCCAGGCCGAGACCCTGCAGCTCGTCGGCGACGGCTCGGTCGACCTGGCCATCGTCTCGGGGCCGCAGCTCGAGAACCTCTCCTCGGACTTCCTGGTCTACGACCTCCCGACCGTCTTCGACTCGATCGAGCACCAGATGACGGTCGTGAACGACTCGCCGGAGCTCACCGACGAGCTCTACACGTCTCTCGAGGAGAGCAACGACATCACGGTCGTCGGCGGCTTCACTCAGGGAGCGCGGAGCATCTACACGAAGCAGGCTCCGGCCGAGGAGCCGGCCGACCTCGAGGGCCTGAAGATCCGCGTGCAGGAGAGCCCGCTGTTCATCTCGCTGATCGAGGCGCTCGACGCCTCGCCCACTCCCCTGGCCTTCGGCGAGGTCTACACGGGCCTGCAGTCCGGAGTCATCGACGGCGCCGAGAACAACGAGGTCTCGTACTTCACCCAGAAGCACTACGAGGTGGCCCCCTACTTCTCGTACACCCGGCACCTGATCGGGCTCGACTACCTCATCGGCAACGCCGGCGTCCTCGACGAGATGTCCGAGGAGGACGCCGCCGCGTTCACGGAGGCCTGGGGCGAGACCTGGCAGCAGCACACCGAGCTCTGGAACGAGGCGACCGAGTCGGCGATCACCGACGCGACGGCCGCGGGAGCGACGTTCACCGAGGTGGACAGCGAGGCGTTCGCCGACGCCATCTCCCCGCTCCTGGACGAGTTCATCACCGACGAGCGGCAGACCGAGCTCTTCGACGCCGCTCGCGCCGCCGCCGAGTGACCGAGGGAGGCGACCGCCTCGCCGCGGTCGCCTCCTCCCGCTCCTGTCCCACCGCCACCACCGCGGCACGAACCTCCCCGAGAAGGACGACGACATGTCCGACACCTCCCCACCCGACCGCGCCCCCGAGGGCGGATCGGCTCCGCGCCCGCCGGCGAGGCGCTCGATCGCGTTCCTCGACCGGCTGCGCCGGGTCCTCGACCGCGTCCTCGGCGTGGTCTGCATCGTGCTCTTCGTCGCCCTCGTGGCGATCGTGAGCTGGCAGGTCTTCACGCGCCAGGTGCTGCAGAACTCGGCACCGTGGACGCAGGAGGCCGCCCTGTACACCTTCGTCGTCCTGGCGCTGCTGGGCGCGGCGCTCGTCTTCTCGGAGCGCGGACACATCGCCGTCGAGATCCTCGTGGACAAGTTCCCGCGACCGGCGCAGAAGATCGTCGCCGTCCTGGTCCAGCTCCTCATCGTCTTCTTCGCCCTGTTCACCTTCGTGGCGGGCGGCTCGCGGATCGCGGAGAACGCCTGGGGCCAGGCGATCTCCACCCTCCCCCTCACCGTCGGCCAGGTCTATCTGGCCCTTCCCGTCGCCGGAGTCCTCATCACCGTCTACTCGCTCATCCACCTCGCCCGCATCCTCAGCGGCGAAGAGGCCCCGACTCCGACACTCGACGACACGACAGAGGCGGTCTGAGGGCCATGGACTCCGTCACCGTCCTCGCCACCGTCGTCCTCCTCGGCGGCATCACGCTCGGCATCACCTTCGGGCTCCCCGTGGCCGTCGCCATGGGCCTGCCCTCGGCTCTCGCCATCGTCGTCCTGCTCGGGTGGGAGGGGGCGGCGCTCACCTCCGCGCAGCGGGTCTTCGCGGGCACCAACTCGTTCGCGCTGCTCTCGATCCCGTTCTTCATCCTCGCCGGCGGACTCATGAACACCGGCGGCATCGCCTCCCGTCTGATCGACCTGGCGCTCGTGATCGCGGGGCGGCTGCCCGCCCCGCTCGCCCAGACGACCGTCGTCGCGAACGCGATGTTCGGAGCCGTCTCCGGCGCCTCGGTGGCCTCCGCTGCCGCGGTCGGGACCGTGCTCTCGCCCCGCATGCGCAAGGACGGCTACGACCCGGCCTTCTCCGCCGCGGTCAACGCCGCCGCGTCCCCCGCCGGCATGCTGATCCCGCCGAGCAACACCTTCATCGTCTACGCGCTCGTCTCGAGCACCTCGATCGCCGCACTGTTCCTCGCCGGCGTCGGCCCCGGGCTGCTCTGGGTCGCGATCTGCGCCGTCATGGTCGCCCTCTACGCCCGGAAGAACAAGGGCCTCCCCGTCGCCGCCCGCCCGACCGCGCGGCAGGGGTTCGTCATCCTCCTGAAGGCCTTGCCCGCGCTCCTCATGATCGTCATCGTGATCGGCGGCATCCTCAGCGGCTTCTTCACGGCGACGGAGTCGGCGGTCATCGCGGTCCTCTACTCCTTCCTCCTCGGCCTCGCGCAGCGCACCCTGCCGCTGAAGTCCCTGCCGAAGATCGTGCTCGACGCGTCGAAGACGACCGCGATCGTCATGCTCCTGATCGGAGTGTCGAGCATCCTCGCGTGGGTGCTGTCGTACGCGCGGATCCCCCAGCTGATCACGGAGGGCCTGCTCGGCGTGACCGACAACGTCACCGTGATCCTCATCCTGATCATGGTGGTCCTGCTGCTGGCGGGGACCGTCATGGACCCGACTCCGGCGATCCTCATCTTCACGCCGATCTTCCTGCCGGTCGTCACCGCGCTCGGGGTCAGCCCGATCCACTTCGGCGCGATGATGGTGTTCAACATGTGCCTCGGCAACATCTCGCCGCCGATCGGCAACAACCTCTTCGTCGCGGCCCGTGTCGCCGGCGTCCGCATCGAGCCGGTGATCAACCGGCTCTGGCCCTTCTTCTGGGCGCTGTGCATCGGCCTCTTCGTGGTGACGTTCGTCCCGCAGCTCTCGCTCTGGCTGCCGACCGTCGCCGGCCTCATCGCTCCGTGATCCGCCACGCGACCCCTTCCCGCGATCCCATCCCCTCTCGAGCCCTCCGCGCTCGATCCAGTCAGAGGCGCCCCCGACGGGCGCCAGTGAGGAAGCCATGATCATCGACAAGGCCGAAGTGATCGTCACGAGCCCCGACCGGAACTTCGTGACACTGAAGCTCACCACCGACGACGGCCTCACCGGCCTGGGCGACGCGACGCTGAACGGGCGCGAGATGGCGGTCGTCGCCTACCTGCGCGAGCACGTCGCGCAGCTCCTCATCGGGCGCGACGCCTCGCGGATCGAGGACACCTGGCAGTTCCTCTACCGCAGCGCCTACTGGCGGCGCGGGCCCGTCACCATGGCGGCCATCGCCGCGGTCGACATGGCGCTCTGGGACATCAAGGGCAAGGCCGCGGGCATGCCCGTCTACCAGCTCCTCGGAGGAGCGTCGCGGAACGGCCTGCTCGCCTACGGGCACGCATCGGGCAAGTCGACCGAGGAGCTGTTCGACTCGGTCCGCGAGCACCAGGAGGCCGGCTACCGCGCGATCCGCATCCAGACCGGAGTGCCCGGCCTGAAGTCGATCTACGGCATCGCCTCCAACGCCACCTTCGAGGCCAACAGCGGAGTCCGCTACGACCACGAGCCGGCGCAGCGCGGCGCTCTGCCGAACGAGGAGGACTGGGACACGCGCAGCTACCTCCGCCACGTCCCCACCGTCTTCGAGGCCGTCCGCCACGAGTTCGGGCCCGAGCTGCCCCTCCTGCACGACGCGCACCACCGCATGACCCCGATCCAGGCCGCGCAGCTGGGCAAGTCGCTCGAGCCGTACGACCTCTTCTGGCTCGAGGACTGCACCCCCGCCGAGAACCAGGAGGCGCTCCGGCTGGTCCGCCAGCACACGACCACGCCGCTCGCGATCGGCGAGATCTTCAACTCCGTCTGGGACTACCAGCAGATCATCCGCGAGCAGTTGATCGACTACGTGCGCAGCGCGGTCACCCACACGGGCGGCATCACGCACCTCAAGAAGGTCCTCGACTACGCCTCGCAGTACCAGATCAAGTCGGGGATGCACGGGCCGACGGACATCTCGCCGGTCGGGATGGCGGCCGCCATGCACCTCGGGCTCGCGATCCACAACTTCGGCATCCAGGAGTACATGAAGCACGGCGCGAAGACCGACTCGGTGTTCCGCCAGTCGTTCACGTGGCGCGACGGGATGCTGCACCCGGGCGACCAGCCGGGGCTCGGCGTCGAGCTCGACGTGGACGAGGCGGGCCGCTACCCGTACGAGCAGGCGTACCTGCCGTACAACCGGCTCGCCGACGGCACGGTCCACGACTGGTGACCGAGCGCCCCCGCACGCACTCGACAGAACGGAGCACCCCATGTCGACCAGCGTGGAACCGCTGACCCTCGATCCCGACCGGCTCTTCCCCAGCGACCCCGTCACGCGCGGCATCGCGCGCGACGTCTACGCGGGCATCGCCGATCTCCCGATCGTCTCGCCGCACGGGCACGTCGCTCCGTCGCTGCTGCTCGACGACGAGGCGTTCGCCGATCCCGCCGACCTGCTGATCCGCTTCGACCACTACGTGACCCGCCTGCTGCACGCCGACGGCGTCGACCTGGCCGATCTCGGCGTCGGAGGGGCCGCGGCGGACCCCCGCGAGATCTGGCGCCTCTTCGCGAGCCGCTGGCACCTCTTCGAGGGAACGGCATCGGGGTACTGGCTGATGCACGAGCTGTCGGAGCTGTTCGGCGTCACGGTCGCCCCGTCGGGCGAGACCGCCGACGCGGTCTACGACCTCATCGCCTCCCGTCTCGCGCGACCGGAGTTCAGGCCCCGCGCGCTGTTCGAGCGGTTCAGGATCGACGTGCTGGCGACGACCGACGACCCGCTCGACGACCTCGCGGCGCACGCCGCTCTCGCCGCGGACCCGGCCATCACCGGACGCGTCCTGCCGACCTTCCGCCCGGACGCGTACCTGGATCCCGCGGCGGCGGACTTCGGCGAGCGGGTGCTCCGGCTCGCCGACGGGCACGGGACGGCTCCGGACGACTTCGCGGGCTACCTCGATGCTCTGGAGGCGCGCCGAGCGCACTTCATCGACCACGGTGCCGTCTCGGCCGACCACGGCGTGCCGGACTGCTACACCGCCGACCTCTCGGACGACGAGACCGCGGCGCTCTTCCGCCTCGCCGTGGCCGGCCGCCTGGACGCCGCGGGTGCGCGGGAGTTCCGCGGCGCGATGCTGCTGCGGATGGCGGGGATGAGCGCACGGGACGGGCTGGTGATGACCGTGCACGCGGGAGTCGTCCGCAACCACTCCAGCGCGACGCTCCGCGCGTTCGGGCCGGATTCGGGGCACGACATCCCGATGACGACGACGTTCACGCAGGATCTGCGGCCCCTGCTCGAGAGGTACGGGCTCGAGCGGAACCTGCACCTCGTCCTCTTCACGGTGGACGAGTCCGCCTACTCCCGCGAGATCGCACCGCTCGCCGGCTTCTATCCGAGCGTCTTCATCGGAGCGCCGTGGTGGTTCCTCGACGCGCCCGACTCCGTGCTCCGATTCCGGTCGGCGGTCACCGAGACCGCCGGCTTCTCCCGCGGCTCGGGGTTCATCGACGACACCCGCGCGTTCCTCTCCATCCCCGCCCGACACGACATGTCGCGCCGCCTCGACTCGGTGTTCCTCGCACGCCTGGTCGCCGAGGGCCGCCTGACCCGGCGTCAGGCCGAGCGTCGGGCCGTCGACCTCGTCGACACCCAGCCGAGGAAGGTGTTCAAGCTGTGAGCGGCCGGGAGCGGCCGCCGGTCCGCCTCGCCCATCTCGGCCTGGGCGCCTTCCACCGGGCGCACCAGGCCTGGTACACCGCCGAGGCGGGGGACGGCTGGGGCATCGCCGCCTTCACCGGAAGGAGTCCGCTCGCCGCGCAGGAGCTCGCGGCGCAGGACGGGCTCTACTCGCTCATCGTGCGCTCGGCCGAGCGCGACGACGTCTCCGTCGTCGACAGCATCGTCCGCGCCGAGGAGGGGGCTCGCGTCGACCGGCTCGCCGAGGTCCTCTCGGCTCCCGAGACCGCCCTCGTCACCCTCACCGTCACCGAGGCCGGCTACGCGCTCGACGCGGAGGGGCGGCCCGACGAGTCGGTCGAGGCCATGCGCTCCGACCTCGCCCGGCTGCCGGGCTCCCTGCGAGCGGGGCGACCCGATCCCGCGGATGCCGCGCTGACCCCCCTGGGCCGCCTCCTCACCGCCCTCGAGCACCGGCGCCGCGCCGACGCGGGTCCGGTCGCCGTGGTGCCCTGCGACAACCTGCCCGACAACGGGTCGTTCGTGAGGAGGGGACTGCGCTCCCTCGCCGAGCGGGTGTCGCCGGCGACGGTCGCCTACCTCGACGAGTCCGTCGCCTTCGTCTCCACCTCGGTCGACCGGATCACCCCGAGGACCACGCCGGAGGACGTCGCGGCCCTCGCCCGGACGACCGGGAGGCACGACCGCGTGCCGGTGGTCACGGAGCCCTTCCACGACTGGGTGCTGTCGGGGGAGTTCCCCGCCGGGCGGCCGGCGTGGGAGAGCGTCGGGGCACGCTTCGTCGACGACATCGAGCCGTTCGAGCGCCGCAAGCTGTGGCTGCTGAACGGCGCCCACTCGCTGCTGGCCTACGTCGGACCGCTGCGGGGGCACCGGACCGTCGCGGAGGCGATCGGCGATCCGACCGCGCGCGCACTCGTGGAGCAGTGGTGGGCGGAGGCGTCTGCGCACCTGCCCGCGGACGGGCTCGATCTGTCCGCGTACCGGGCGGCCCTCCTCGACCGGTTCGACAACGGCCGCATCCGGCACTCGCTCGATCAGATCGGTCAGGAGGGCGTGGCGAAGCTGCGGGTGCGCCTCGCTCCGGTGCTGCTGGCCGAGCGGCGGGCAGGACGGGACGCGCCGAGTGCGATCACCGCCTTCGGTGCCTGGGTGGCCGGCGCTCGGAACGGGACCCTGCCCACCGACCACGCCGGCACCGAGTTGACCCGCGCGGCCGCCGAGGCGGGCGACCGCGGGGTGAGGGCGCTCCTCCGACTGGTCGACCCGGCGCTGGCGGAGGATCCTGCGGTCGTCGCTGACGTCGCGACCTCAGCGGCGGAGTTCGCGCGTCGCTGATATCCGGCAGCGATGGATAGCGAATGAGCAGTGGATCTAAAAGTGCTCTGTCACCGGTAAGTACTTACCAGTAGGAACTACTCCATAGCGCACCCCGCGGATCCGCTGTTAGAGTCGCGGCTCCGAACACCGATCGCATCACTCCGACATATCGGCATGCCCCGATTCGATCCGAGAGAGCGTCGACGAGCACTGGAGACGATAGGGCGATGAAATCAGAGAGTTCGAGCTTCGATACAGAGAAGTCCGTCCAGACACTGGGGAGGACTCTGCAGGACGCGCTCGCCCGGGCGAGAGCGGCCTCCATCGGTCCGATCCAGAGCGGCTCGGGAGCCCTCTCGCAGTTCGACGACAAAGCCGACATCGAGGTCGTCGCGCAGGGCCGAGGCCTCGTCGGCGGCTCGTGGGCGGTGCAGGTCTTCGTGCGCGACACGGGACAGAAGCGGAACGTCGAGCTCGTCGCCCTCGGCGACAGCGGCATGGCGCGGGTGATGGACGGCTATCGCAACTCCATCTCCCTGCAGGCCAGCGTGAAGAAGCGCGACGAGATCGCGGCCGCACTGCGATAAGAGGGCTCACGCCTCCCCATGCCCTCTCCGGAGTGCAGTGATCGACACCTTTTGAGAACCCAGGAGAACCGACCATGGCAGTCACCTTCGATCAGCTCCGACCGGGGTCCCGCGTCCGCATCTCGATCGAGGGTGGAGCATTCGATGTCTCGGTGAGGAGTGCTGTCGCCCGCTTCCTGGACGCGAACCTCGATGCGTCGGGATCGTCGTGCACCCTCGTGTTCGCTCGATTCGCCACCGGAGTGGACAGCAGTGCACCCGAGGTCAGGGCGAACATCATGCGCCAGGCCGAGCGCCTGATCGACGCAGGCATGATCGGCGGCATGATCACCGAGGGCGGCAATCGGTTCTTCCGCGTCATCGACGCCGTCCTCCTCTGAGCCCGCCCGCGCCGCGAACCGCCCTCTTCAGGACGTGTCCGGATGCGGCCCTTGTGGCCGCCGAGTCCTGGTCAGGACACTGAAGACGCCCGGTCGGTGCGTGCCGATCACTCAGGGTGACCCGAACACTCCCTGAGTGATCGGCACGGCGCCCCACCCGCCTCCCGCTGCCTACTCCCCGCCGTCGGCCGCCCACGCCGCGCCGAGCGCGAAGAGGGTGGAGACGCCGTGGTGCTCCATGGCGGCGGCGACCCGGCGTCGGCCGGTGCGGGGGTTGATCCCGAGGCGGTGCGACGCGGTCTCGAGGGTGATGCCCTGGCGCATCAGCCGGAGGAGCGGGATCCACGGCCGCTCGACGCCGCCGATCGGGCTCGCCTGCCGCCAGAGCTCCTCGAAGTAGGCGCCGACCAGGCTCGCGAGCGCCGCATGACGCACGCCGAGCACGCTCGTGGGCCGCGTCTCGCCCCACTCGAACGGCACGGCGAGATGCTCCCCGTCGACCCAGAACCAGCTGGGCGGCTTCTCGAGCAGCCGGTACTCCACTCCGGCCTTCTGGTAGGCCTCGATCCGCGCGAGGACGCGGGGATCACCGACTCCCTCGGCAGGGATGACGACCCGGACGCGGTCCTTCGCCGCCAGAGCGCGCCCGAAGCGCAGGGCGCGCTCGTCCGGCGGGTCGAGGAACCGCTCGACGTCGGGGAGGACGGCGACGAGCGATCCGGAGTCGCGGCGGACGAGGTCGAACCAGAGGTCCTCGGAGGCGTGGGTGCCGTGTCGCAGCAGGGTGGGGACGAGATCGGTCGCGGTCTCGCCGACCGCCCACGCGCCGAGCAGCGCCGGCAGGTCGGCGGCGATGCCCTCGATGCCGTCCATCGACTCCTGCGTGGCGAGGCGGGCCGACTCCGTGTGCCGCGCGATGGCCTCGGCCGCCCACTCGGCGGGTGGGACGTAGGCGAGCACATCGTCCTCACTGCTCAGAAGACCTCTGCGGCGGAGGCGGGCGACGGCCTCGCGGAGTGCCGCCGGCTCCAGATGCGTCAGCTCGGCCGCCTCCTGGGTCGTCGCCGGACGGCCGCGGTGCAGCGCCGCGAGCAGGTACTCGTCGTCCATTCGGCTCCCGTCGGGGTGAGTGACTCCGACCGAGAGTGCCCCGTCAGGGGAGCAGCGGGCCGCCGCCACGCCGGAGGCGCGGGGCAGCCCTCACCAGCCCTCGGGCCCGGCGCTCCCCGCCGCGTACTCCTCGAGCGGCGTGTCTCCGCTCGCCCAGCGCGACAGGACGGGGCTGAGGACGCGCCAGCACTGCTCGGCGACGTCGCCCGGTACCGAGAGGAGGGTGTCGCCCTGGAGGATCCCCGCGAGCACCTGCGAGTAGGGGTCGAGCGTCGCCGTACCCGGCTGCGCCTCGAGGGCCACCCGGTCGAGGTCGCCCAGGTCGTCGGCGGAGTTGACGAACAGGTCGAGGTGAACGTCCCCGCCCTTGAGCGACATGCGGAGGACTGTCCCCGCCTCGTCCGCGGCCCTGCGCAGGCCCCGGGGAGGCGAGGACGGCCGGAAGTGCACGGCGACCTCGGTGCGGGGGTCGCCGATGCCCTTCCCGGAGCGCAGGACGAAGGGGACCCCGGCCCAGCGCGGCGAGTCGATCTGCAGCAGCACCTGGGCGAGCGTCTCGGTGCCCGCGGCGGGGTCGACGTCGGGCTCGTCGACGTAGGAGGGGAAGAGGCGGCCGTCGACGCGCCCCTCCGTGTAGCGGGCGCGGCGGGCGGTGCCGGGGTCGTCCCGCCAGAGGCGGACGGCTCCGAGCACCTCGGCCATGCTCCTGTGGACGTCCTGCGGGGAGATCTCGTCGGGGCGCTCCATCGTGGTCAGCGCCAGCACCATCAGCAGGTGGCTCTGCAGCATGTCGCGGAGCGCGCCGGTCGAGTCGTAGAAGGCGGCCCTCCCCTCGATCCCGAGTGACTCGTCGTAGACGATCTCGACCTTCTCGATGTGCTCGGCGTTCCAGCTCGTCTCGATCAGCCGGTTCCCGAACCGCAGCCCGAGCATCCCCATCACGGTGGCGTTGCCGAGGAAGTGGTCGACGCGCCAGAGACGGCTCTCGGGGATGACCGCCGCGAGCTCGGCGTTCAGGGCGACGGCGTCGTCGAGACCCTCTCCGAAGGGCTTCTCGATGGCGACGACGAGATCGTCCGGCAGGTCGATCGTCGCGAGCGAGTCGGCGATCGCGTGCCCCATCGCCGGAGGGAGCGCCACGTACAGCACCGGCGCGGAGGGGCACGCGTCGAGCAGCGCCTTCAGCTGCTCGGGGTCGGAGGCGTCCGTCGCCAGGAAGCGGGCGCGCGAGGCCAGGGACTCGACGGTGTGCGCGGAGATGCCGGCGCTCTCGAGGCTGCGGCGGACGAGCGCCTGCCATTCGTCGTCGCTCTGCGGTGTCCGAGCGGCTCCGATCAGAGTGAGCTCGGAGTCGCGGGCGAGCTCCGCCACCCGGCCGAGTCCCGGGATGAGCAGTCTCTCGGTGAGGTCGCCGCCGGCCCCGAGGATCGCGATCGTCCGCTGCATGCCCTCGAGCGAGGTCGCCTCGGGGATTCCGGCCTGATCCGTCATGGTCTCTCCTTCGTCGGTCGAGCTGTGCGGCACAGGGCCCGCCTGTCTCCCCCTCAGTCTGGACGAGGCACCTCGTCGTCGTCCGAGAGCGGTGGGGCTCGGCGGTCAGGGTCGGGTGCCGCTGCCGCCCGACGAGCGGCCAGAACGGGGGCCAGCACTTCTCCCTGTGCATGAGCCGTGAGCTCCATAGTGAGGGAGCCCTTCCCCTCGTCCCCCCGGAGGCTCTGCCGTGTTCACCGACTGTCTCCCCTCCACGGGAAGCGACGCCCTCCCGCTCGCCCTCGGCGGCTTCGCGCTGCTCGTGATCGGAGTCGCGATCGTGGTCGTGCTCCGACGGCGCGGACACCGCGGCGCCACCGCCGCGGCTCTCCTCGCTGTCCTTCTCGCGTCGGGACTCGTCGCTGGTCTGGGCGGTGCACCGACTCCCGCCCGAGCATCGGACAGCTGCTCCCCGAGCGACGGGGCCGCTCCCCCCATGAGCCCGCACACGTCGACTCCGACGGCCACGGCGACCGCGCCGGCGACTGCAGAGCCGACCCCGACCACCGCTCCCTCGGCTGTCCCGACGGGTCAGCCCAGCCCCACCTCGGCTCCGACGACCGTCCCCACGACTGTCCCCACAGCCGTCCCGACGGACACCCCGACGGGTGTCCCCACAGCCGTCCCGACCGACATCCCGACGACGGTTCCCACTGCTCTCCCCACGGACGTTCCGACGACCGGCCCCGGCACCTCGGTGTCGCGGGTGCCCTTCGTCGTGCGCGACGCACCTCCCGGAGCGAGGGTCGTCACCTCCCGGATCTGGGACGGCTACAACAACTGCGTGCAGGCGACCGACCCCGTCAGCGAGCCGCGCAAGTGGTTCCCCCGCTCGGCCGAGGACTTCTCGACCATCGAGGGCAGCCTGACGTTCGAGAAGATCAACTCCGGCTCCTGCTTCTTCGAAGCCGCTCGACTGCACTTCCTGTTCGAGTTCCTGGTCGGCGGCGTGAAGGTCGACGAGTACGAGGTGACCGTGGGGGACACCGCCACCTCGGCCGTCGGACTGAACTCCACAGTGTCGGTGTGCTCGGGGCCCTACAACTCCACGACCGACCCCGACCTCCCGCACGTGGCGTGCGAGTACGCGGGGCAGGTCCGCACCTGGCTCGACGACGACGCCCGCCAGTCGTTCGTGTTCTTCGACGGGCCCCGGTCGCCGGTCGTCGTGCCGCCGAGCCTGCCCACCGCCGTCCCGACGAGCCTGCCCACGATCCCGGCCGGCGGAGTCGGCTCGGGTGACGTCGCCAAGACGCGCTTCGTCGTGACCAACGCGCCCCCGGGATCGGCGCTGGTCACCCGACGGATCTGGGACTCCTACAACAACTGCATCGAGGCGACCAGCCCCGTCGACGACAAGCGGTCCTGGCGCCCCCTGGGCGACGGAGCGTCCACGGTCATCACGGGCAGCGTCGCCTGGGAGCCGGTCTCGAGCTTCTCCTGCAACTTCGAGACCGCCCGGCTGCACTACTCGTTCGCCTTCTACGTCGGCGACGTCATGGTCGATGAGTACCTGGTGAACGTGAGCCGCTCCGACGGCTTCGCCTCGCTCACGGTCGAGACGTCAGGCTGCTACGGCCCCTACAACACCGCCACCACCCCCGGAATCCCGCACGTGACGTGCGCGACAGCGGGCACGGTCCGGACGTCCTACGACCCGGGCGGGACGACGCTCAGCTACGCCTACACCCGGTGAGGTCGGACCGGCACCGGCCGGACGCGCGTGCCGCTACTGCAGCGTCTTCGCGTGGTCGGGCACCGACCGGAACCGGTCGCGGGCCGGCCTCTCGTAGGTGTCGGAGGTCGGCCGGGGCGGGATGTCGATCGGCTCCGGATCGCGGTGCTCGTAGGGGATCTGCGAGAGGAGGTGGCTGATCGCGTTGAGCCGCGACGAGCGCTTGTCGTCGCTCGCGATCGTCCACCAGGGCGCGTCGGCGTGGTCGGTCGCCTCGAACATCTCGTCCTTCGCCCGCGAGTAGTCCTCCCAGCGGGTGATCGACTGCAGGTCGGTGGGCGAGAGCTTCCAGCGCCGCATCGGATCCTCCAGGCGCGAGCGGAAGCGCTCCTCCTGCACGTCGTCGGACACCGAGAACCAGTACTTGAGGAGGATGATGCCGTCCTCGACGAGCATCCGCTCGACGGCGGGGGCCTGCCGCAGGAACAGGCGGTACTGCTCAGGGGTGCAGTACCCCATCACGCGCTCCACTCCGGCGCGGTTGTACCAGGAGCGGTCCATCAGCACGATCTCGCCCGCCGTCGGCAGCCGCTCGAGGTAGCGCTGGAAGTACCACTGGCCCTTCTCGCGCTCGCTGGGCGTCGGCAGCGCCACGACGCGGGCAGACCGCGGGTTGAGGTACTGCATGATCCGCTTGATCGCGCCGCCCTTCCCGGCGGCGTCGCGGCCCTCGAAGACGACGACGACCCGGGTGCCGGTCTCGATGACCCACCGCTGCATCGTCACGAGCTCGATCTGCAGGCGCTCCAGCTCCGCCTCGTACAGCGACTTGCGGATCCGGTGCACGGGCGAGGGCGTGCTCGACTTCGTCTTCGACATGGCGTGACTTCCGACCTGTCCCGGCGGGGACTCCGATGAGCGCCACTGTGGCGATGGGAGAGGACGGTACGCCTCCCCAGCGCTCTTGTCAGGGGGCTGGTGCAGACGGCCGGGCGACCGTGCCGGCCCGCCCCTATGCTGACCACCGACCTGCTCGCCCGGGAGGCTCGCCATGGCAGATGCTGCCGAGTACCACCGCACGTCGCTCGACTGGCCGCGCCTCGCAGCGTTCGCCCGTCGCGTCGCGACCGAGACCCGTGTTCCGCCGACTCCGGCCTGGACGTACGAGGCCACGGTGCGAGAGAGGGTGAAGACGAGGGAGGCGTCGACCGGCTTCCTCGGACTGGGAGCGAGGCCGGCCGCCTACACCGAGACGGTCACCCGGGCCACGCAGGTCGTCCTCCCCCGGCACTGGGTGCTGGACCGGCGGGAGTGGCACTACCGGAGCACGTTCCGCGGCGGCGGCGTGACCGTGGAGGAGCGGATCGACACGGCCTACGTGTCGGCGCTCCTCACCACCGGGGAGCTGAAGTGGGCCTGGCTGTCGAGGACGGAGACCTGGAACCACGGGTCGTCCGGCTCCCGCCTCGTCGTTCCCGAGGAGTCGACGCACTCGATGGAGCCCCTCACAGCGCACGCGACGGACTTCGACTTCGAGAGGCGCCATCACGACAGCGAGTGGTCGGGATCGCACTCGTGGGGCGACAGGGACCCCGGCGCGCGACCGATCCGGCACGCCAAGGGAGTCGGCCTGAGCCTCGCGCTGAAGGCCCTGCTGGGATGAGGCACACGCGCGGCGGGACTCCTCGGCCCGGTGTCGACTAGTAGTTCTACTCCGCGACGACGGGAACGGCCCCGACGGATTCACGCCTCCGCACCCCTGGATCGCGCGGAACAGCGCGGGAGGCGGCCTCCTCGACCGACCGGCGACTGCGCGCACCCCCCGAACGGGACCTATGGGGCTGCTGGGAATCTCGCGACTATCAGCTGCCTTCCCCGATCAGCGCGGACCCGCTCGCGCTCGGACTCTGCAGGCGCAGCACCACCACCCGACCCGTCGCCCGCACCCTGGAGTCCCGTCATGCCCCTGTACCGCCGCGCCCATCTGCGTGCACTCGCCCTCGTCCTTGTCCTGGCGGTCGGCTTCGGCCTCCTGCCCGCCGCCCCCGCCTTCGCGGCCGACTCCGCCCTCGCAGCCGACCCCGGCTCCGAGGTCGTCCAGGCGGGGACGCCGCACACCGGCGCTCCGGCCACTCTTGAGGCGCCCAGCACGTCGGCGCGTCAAGCGTCGGCTGCTGCCGTCGCGCCCGCGAACGACCTCAGGGCGAACGCGACGGTCATCCCGTCGCTCCCCTACTCGACGACCAGCGCGCCCTACGACGCCGCGACCCTCGAGCCGGGAGAGTTCGCCGGGTGCCGCACCACCGACCCGGACGTCTCCGAGTACCCGAACGAGGGCAGGAGCTCGATCTGGTTCGCGTACACGTCGACGAAGCGCCAGACGCTGAGCTTCAGCGGGACTCTGACGGGTCAGTACGCGCTCACCAGCGTCTACCGGGACGGCGTCGTCACCGAGGCCACTCGCATCGCCTGCGGCGAGACCAGCTACCGGTCGACCAATCACTTCCAGGCCGAGTCCGGGCAGACGTACTACTTCCAGATCAGCGCGCTCGCCTACTCCGAGAACGAGCCGGAGCTGTCCACCGCGAGCCTCTCCGTGACCTCGAGCGCTGCCGTCCCGAACACGACCTACTCGAGCGCGACCGCGATCTCGTCGCTCCCCTCGACCGTGACCGGGTCGAACGCCGAGGTCGACTTCAACTGGTACAACCCCTACTCCGGCTGCGGGATCAACGCCTTCATGGGGTCGCTCTGGTACAAGTTCACACCGACCACGACGTCGTCCTTCCGTGCCGATGTGGGCAAGAGCGCGATTCAGGCGAACCTGGCGGTCTACGGCTCCGACGGAACGACCCCCGGGGCGATGCTGGGGTGCGGTGAGCAGTCCTACGACATCGACGGTGACTACTCCGCGGCGCGAGCGAACGTGGAGTTCGCTGCGCAGGCGGGGAAGACGTACTTCCTCCAGGTGTCCAGCTACGGATTCGGCGCGGGCCCCTTCACGCTCGAGCTCGCGAAGGTCGGCAATCTGACCGGCGCAACCCCGACGGTCTCGGGTTCGGGCGCGGTCGGCGACACCCTCACTGCGGTACCGGGCACGTGGGGCCCGCAGCCCGTCACCCTGAGCTACCAGTGGCTGAGCGACGGATACCCGATATACGGAGCGACCGAGCCGCAGTACGTCGTCGGCAAGTACGAGCTGGGCAACGCCATCAGCGTCCAAGTCATCGGAACGAAGACCGGCTACGCCAGGGCGACCCGCACCAGCGCCACCATCACCGCCACGGAGGGATCGCTCACCTCCTCGGTGCCGACGATCACCGGCTCTCCCTTCGTCGGTCAGACCCTGACCGCTGACCCCGGCAACTGGGGACCCTCCGGTGTCGACCTCGCCTATCAGTGGAAGCGAGGAGGCGTCGCGATCCCGGGAGCCACCTCGAACAGGTACACCGTCGCTTCGGCCGACTCCGGCGCCGCCCTCACCGTCACGGTGACCGGATCGACGTACGGCTACAAGACCGCCTCCCGCACCAGCACCGCCACCACCATCGGCCTCCCCCTGCAGACCCTGATGCCGACCCCGACGATCTCGGGCTCGACCACCGTCGGCTCGACGCTCACCGCGAACCCCGGCACCTGGGACTCCGGCGTCACCCTCAGCTACCAGTGGAAGAAGAACGGCGGCGTCTACATCTCCGGCGCCACCGCGAAGACCTACGTCCTCAAGGCGTCCGACGCCGGAGCGACCCTCACCGTCACCGTCACCGGCACCAAGCCCGGCTACTCCTCCGCCAGCAAGACCAGCGCCACGACCGCGGTCGTCACCAACGGCGCCGTCATCACCGGCCCCACGCCCACGATCACCGGCACCGCGACGGTCGGTCAGAAGCTCACCGCGGTCCCCGGCACCTGGGCTCCTGCTCCGGTGACCCTCGCCTACCAGTGGAAGCGCAACGGGACGGCGATCAGCGGAGCCACCGCCTCCACCTACACGCTCGTCACCGCCGACGCCGGAGCCGCGATCACCGTCTCCGTCACCGGCTCGAAGACCGGCTACACGGCCGTCACGAAGACGAGCGCGGCGACGACCGTGAAGGCGGCATTGCAGACGCTCATGCCGACTCCCACGATCAGCGGGACGCTGAAGGTCGGCTCGACTCTGACGGCGAACCCCGGCACCTGGGACTCCGGCACCACGCTGAGCTACCAGTGGAAGAGGAACAACGGCACGTACATCTCCGGCGCCACCTCGAAGACCTACGTCCTCACCGGTGCCGACGCGGGAGCGACCCTGACCGTGTCGGTCACCTCGACCAAGCCCGGCTACTCCCCCGCCACGAAGACCAGCGCCACCACGACCGCGATCGCGAAGGGCACTCTCACCGGAGCGACCCCCACGATCTTCGGCACGGCCAAGGTCGGCTCCACGCTGACCGCCAAGCCCGGCACCTGGACCCCCTCGCCCGTGACCCTGAGCTACCAGTGGTACCGCGGCACCACCGCCATCTCCGGCGCGACCGCATCCACCTACAAGCTCGCCACCGCCGACAAGGCCGCCTCCATCACGGTGAAGGTCACCGGCACGAAGACCGGCTACACGACGCTGACCAAGGCCAGCGCCGCCGTCAAGCCGAGCTGACCCTCGGTGGGCGCGGTCTCGGCCGCGCCCACCACCTCCCCCTCCGGTCGCGGCCCCGCCCACCGGGAATCCGACCCTGACCCGGGAGTCCTCCGTGCGCATGAACCGTGGCGTCCTCGCCACCCTGACCACCGTCGCCGTCGCCGTCGGAGCGCTCGCGCCCGTCGCATCGGCGGCGCCCGCTCCGACGAGCCGGTACATCGTGCAGACGAACGCCGCTGCGGCCGCCCGTGTGGCCGTCGAGAGAGCAGGTGTCCCGGCGCAGGCGGTGTCGAACTACTTCGAACGGGTGCTCAACGGCTTCGCTGCGAGCCTCACCGACCGACAGCGGGACGCACTCGCCGCTCTCCCTTTCGTCACCGCTGTCACGCCCGACGGTGTCGTGAGCGCGACGGAGGTGCAGGACGTCCCCCCGTGGGGTCTCGACCGGATCGATCAGCGGACCGGACCGGTCGATGAGATGTACGGCTACGACACCACCGGGGTCGGGGTGACGGCCTTCATCATCGACACCGGCATGCGCTTCGATCACGTCGACTTCAGCGGTCGTGCCGTGAGCGGCTGGGACTTCGTCAGCAGGGACGCAGATGCGTCGGACTGCCAAGGCCACGGAACGCACGTCGCCGGCACCGTCGGTGGCGAGGTCTCAGGGGTGGCGAAGGACGTCCGGCTGGTCTCGATCCGGGTTCTGGACTGCGCCGGCATGGGGGCGACGAGCAACATCATCGCCGGTCTCGAGTGGGCCGTGGCCAACAAGCCCCAGGGCCCGGCAGTGGCCAACCTCAGTCTGAGCGGCCGGCCGGACCCGACCTTCGATACCGCGATCGCCAACACGGTGGCAGCGGGGATCCCGGTCGTCGTGGCCGCGTCGAACAACAACGCCGACGCGTGCACGAAGTCTCCCGCGCGTGAGCCCTCCGCTCTCACCGTTGCTGCCACGAACGACGAGGGTGCGCGCGCGAACTTCTCGAACTTCGGGAGCTGCGTCGACCTGTTCGCCCCCGGCGCCGGAATCATGTCCTCGACGATGACGACCTCTTCGTCGTTCGACGTCAAGAGCGGGACCTCGATGGCCGCTCCGCATGTCGCGGGCATCGTCGCCCGCTACCAGGAGAGTCACCCCTCGGCCGACGCCGCCTCGGTCGCCGCCGCAGTCGTGAGTGCCGCGACGCCGGGAGTGGTCGGAGATCCGAACGGTTCTCCGAATCTGCTCGCTTTCGCGAGCCCCCCCGACGCGGGCCCGATCACGTCGACGCCGATCACCCTCCCCGCCAAGGCGTACGTCGACGACATCCTGTCGGCGGATCCCGCGTGGTCACCGGATCGGATCAGCTACTCCTACGTCTGGAAGCGCGACGGGGTGCCGATCGCCGACGCGCCCCAGCAGTTCGCCTACGCGGTGAGCCTCGACGACGTCGGCCACGTGATCACCGTGACCGTGACGGGGAAGAGGTCCGGCTCACCCGACGCCGTCGTGACGAGCTCGGGAACGACCATCCCCGTGACCTTCGAGCGGGGTGTCGCCGCCACGATCGCGGGGGACTTCGTGGTCGGAGGAGGACTGACGGCTCAACCGGGATCCGGCTGGGTTCCGGCTCCGACGTCCCACGCCTTCCAGTGGACCCGAGACGGCGTCGCGATCAGCGGCGCGACGAACAGCTCGTACACCCTCACCGCCGCCGACGCCGGCAAGCGGATCTCGGTCACCGACACGGCCGGGCGCCTGGGACTGACTCCGCTGACGATGACCACGAGCGGCCGCGTCGTGGCACCGGACGGCCCGGTCGTCGGCTCGGATCCCGTCATCACCGGCGTCGCCCAGGTCGGCTCCACCGTGACCGCCGAGCCCGGAGCTTGGTCGCCGCAGCCGATCGACCTCGCCTACCAGTGGAAGAGGGGCGGGCAGGCGATCCCGAATGCGACCGGAGCGGCCTACACCGTCGTCGCGGCGGATCTCGGGGCCGATCTGACCGTCTCTGTCACCGGATCACGGCCCGGGCTCTCGCCCCTGACGAGAACGAGCGCGCCGGCTCTCGTCCGACCCGGCGTCATGACCCTCACTCCGACGCCTGTCGTCTCGGGAACGGCGTCGGTCGGGGCCACGCTGACGGCGACTCCGGGGACGTGGGATGCGGGCACCACGCTGAGCTACGAGTGGAAGAGGAACGGCTCGACCGCCATCGCAGGTGCGACAGGCAAGACCTACGCCGTGAAGGAGGCGGACGCGGGCTCGACCCTCACGGTCTCCGTCACGGCCACACGGCCTGGATACACGACCACGACCCGCACGAGTGCGCCGACCACGTCCGTGACCGGAGGAACCACCCTCACCGGCTCGACACCGACGATCTCGGGCACCGCCCAGGTCGGCAGGACCCTCACCGCGAACGCCGGAACCTGGGCGCCGCAGCCGGTGGCGTTCGCCTACCAGTGGAAGCGCGACGGCTCGGTCGTCTCGGGGGCGACCGCGGCGACCTACACGCCGGTCGCGGCCGACTCCGGAACGACTCTTACCGTGACCGTCACCGGCACGAAGTCGGGGTACACCACGCTCGCCAGGACAAGCGCCGGAGTGTCGGTCGCGCCGGGTCTGCAGACCCTGATGCCGACCCCGACCATCTCGGGCTCGACCACCGTCGGCTCGACGCTCACCGCGAACCCCGGCACGTGGGACGCGGGCACGACCCTCGCCTACCAGTGGAAGAAGAACAACGGCATCTACATCTCCGGCGCCACCGCGAAGACCTACGTCCTCAAGGCGTCCGACGCCGGAGCGACCCTCACCGTCACCGTCACCGGCACCAAGCCCGGCTACTCCTCCGCCAGCAAGACCAGCGCCACGACCGCGGTCGTCACCAACGGCGCCGTCATCACCGGCCCCACGCCCACGATCACCGGCACCGCGACCGTCGGCCAGAAGCTGACCGCGGTCCCCGGCACCTGGGCTCCTGCTCCGGTGACCCTCGCCTACCAGTGGAAGCGCAACAGCACCGCGATCAGCGGAGCCACCGCCTCCACCTACACGCTCGTCGCCGCCGACGCGGGAGCCGCGATCAGCGTCACGGTCACCGGTACGAAATCCGGCTACGCCGCCGTCGCCAAGACCAGCGCCGCGGTCACCGTGAAGGCCGCCCTGCAGACGCTGATGCCGACTCCGACGATCACCGGCACCACGAAGGTCGGCTCGACGCTCACCGCCGCTCCGGGCACCTGGGACGCCGGGACGACGCTGACCTACCAGTGGAAGAAGAACAACGGGATCTACATCACCGGCGCCACCTCGAAGACCTACGTCCTCAAGGCCGCCGACGCCGGAGCCACCCTCACCGTGAGCGTCACCTCCACCAAGCCCGGCTACTCCCCCGCCACCAAGACCAGCGCCACCACCGCCATGGTCACCGGCGGCACCCTGACCGGCGCGACTCCCACGATCACCGGCACGGCCAAGGTCGGGCAGACGCTGACCGCGACGCCCGGCACCTGGGCGCCGTCACCGGTGACGCTCAACTACCAGTGGAAGCGCGCCGGCGTCGCCATCTCGGGAGCGACCTCGGCGACCTACAAGCCGGTGGCCGCCGACGCGGGCAAGGTCGTCACGGTGACCGTGACCGGCACGAAGGCGGGCTACACGACGCTGGCGAAGACGAGCGCGGGCAAGACCGTCGCGCGCTGACCGACCCCTCCGCCGAGGGAACCCGTTCTGCTCGAGGTGCCGCACCCGCCGCGGTGTCCGGGCGAGAACGGGTTCCCTCGGCGGAGGGGCACGCGCGCGAGCTAGGGGGAGACCATGCCTCCGTTCACGTTGAGGGTCTCGCCGATCACGTAGCTCGACTCGGCGGAGGCGAGGAACACGTAGGCGGGCGCCTGCTCCGCCGGCTGCGCGGCGCGGCCCATCGGGGCCTCGCTCGAGCCGAACTCGGGGAGGCTCTCGGGGTCGACTCCGCCGGTGACCTGCAGCACGGTCCAGGTCGGGCCGGGCGCGACGACGTTCACGCGGATGCCCTTCGCGGCCAGCTGCTGCGCCATGCCCTTGGAGAGGTTGTTGATCGCACCCTTGGTCATGGCGTAGTCGAGGCGGTCGGGGGCGGGCTTGTGCGCCTCCGCCGACGCCGTGTTGATGATCGTCGAGCCCGCCGGGAGGTGCGGCAGGGCGGCGCGGATGATGCGGAACGGCGCGAAGACGTTGACCGTGAACGTGGTCTCGAACTGCTCGTCGGTGAGCTCGAGCATGTCCTCCTGCCAGACCTGCTTGCCGGCGATGTTCACGACGGTGTCGAGTCCGCCGAGGCCCTCGACCGCGCGGGCGACGAGGTCGGAGCAGTACTGCGCGTCGGTCAGGTCGCCCGGGATCGGGATCGCGGTGCGGCCGGCCGCGCGGATCAGCTCGACGACGTGCTGCGCGTCCTCCTCCTCGTCGGGGAGGTAGGAGAGGGCGATGTCGGCGCCCTCCCGCGCGAAGGCGATCGCGACGGCGGCGCCGATGCCGGAGTCGGCTCCCGTGATCAGAGCGCGACGGCCGGTCAGGCGTCCGGTGCCGCGGTAGCTGTGCTCGCCGAGGTCGGGCACCGGGGTCATCCGCGACTGCAGGCCGGGCTCCGGCTGCTGCTGCACGGGCGGGGTCACGTTCGGGTACTGCGTCGCGGGGTTCGTGAACGTGTACTGGTCGGGCGCGGGCTGATCGGGCGCGGTCTCGTCGGGCATGGCTCCTCCATCTGCGGCGTCGATCCGTTGTGCCGCTCCGTCCAGCGAACGCCGGATGCGCCTCGCCGTCACTCCGTTCCCCTGGGCGGCCGAAGGTGCTATCCGCGCACGGCCCTCCCCCGAGGGAACCCGTTCTCGCCGAGACACCGCGTGCGCGGCGGCACCTCGGCGCGAACGGGTTCCCTCGACGCAACGGGAGTTCACCCGTTCGCCGCGCGGGCGTGCGAGGCTTGATGGTCGCCTCCCGCCCCTTCACTCAGGACACCGTGAACACGCCTCAGAACCCCCGCTTCCCCTGGATCGGTCTGCTCACCCTCGCCGGCGCCATCTTCGTCTCGGTCACGAGCGAGTTCCTGCCGACCGGCCTGATCCCCGACATGTCGCGCGATCTCGGCGTGAGCATCTCGCTGACCGGCCAGCTGGTCACGATCTTCGCGGCGACCGTGGTGGTCGCGACGACACCGCTGACGCTCGTCACCCAGCGCTTCTCGCGGAAGAGCCTCGTTCTCGTCGCGCTCTGCACCATCGCTGTGGCCAACGTGCTCGCCGCGCTGGCTCCGACCTTCGAGCTGCTCGTCGGCGCGCGGATCCTCGGCGGGCTGGCCCACGGCCTCTTCTGGGCGGTCGTCGCCGCCTACTCCGCCCACCTCGTCGCACCCGAGCAGCTCGGCCGCGCGACCGCGATCACGGCGGGCGGAGGCTCCGCCGCGTTCGTCCTGGGCGTCCCCGTCGGCACCGCTCTCGGACACGCCTTCGGCTGGCGGCCGACCTTCGCGATCCTCGGCGGGATCGTGCTCGTCCTGGCCCTGGTGGTCGTCAAGTTCCTGCCGGCCGTCGACCACCGCATCCCGGTGAAGACGGGCGAGATCCGCCTCCCGGCACGCAAGGACCGCACCCTGCCGCGGATCATCGGCGTCTGCGTCGTGATCCTCCTGGTGCTGATCGGCCAGAACACGCTCTCGACCTACATCACGCCGTGGCTCGAGGACGCCTCGTTCTCGCCCGACAGCATCCCGCTGGTGCTGTTCGCGTTCGGAGGCGCGGGGGCGGTCGGTCTCGTCCTGGCCGGCTTCGCGACCGACCGCTTCCCGCGGCGGGGGTTCCTCATCGCGGCGATCGCCGTGATCCTCGCCCTCGCCGGCCTCGCCCTCGCGGCGGGCGCGGGCGCGACGGCCGCGGTCGTGGTCGCGGCGGTCGTCTGGAACATCGCCTTCGGCGGCATCCCGGCGATGCTGCAGACCCGGATGCTGCGCACCTCGTCGTTCCAGCTGCGCAGCCTGGCCGCTGCCCTGCAGACGACCGCGTTCAACATCGGCATCGGAGGCGGCGCGATCGTCGGCGGCATCGCGATCGACACGAGCGGCCTCCAGGTGCTGCCGTGGGTCGCGATCGGGATCGTCGTCGTCGGGCTCGTCGTGAGCCTGGTCCTCGAGGCGCGGACGGCCGGCGCGGTGCCGGACGAGGCCCCGCGGGCGAGCCGCGTCACCTCGTAGGTCTCGCGGCGTTTCCACGAGCCGGAGGTGCCCCCTACGGTGAGAGGGTGGGGCGCTGCAACGACTTCGACGCCGTCCGGCTCGCCGCCGCCCTCGCCGTGATCGTCGGACACGGCTTCGTGCTGCTGGGCGAGCCGGCGCCCCGGCTGCTCGGGCTCCCGCTGCACTCGCTGGGCGTCTCGGTGTTCTTCTGCGTCAGCGGCTACCTCGTCGCGGGAAGCGCTGAGCGGGCCCCCAGCGTCGGCCGGTTCCTCCGGCACCGGGTGCTGCGCATCGTCCCGGCGCTCGCGGTGGTCGTCGTGGTGACGATGCTCGTGATCGGGCCGCTGGCGTCGTCGCTGCCGCTCGGCGCCTACCTCGCCTCCGGCGAGACCTGGGCCTACGGGCTCAACCTGCTGCTGCTGGCGCAGTACGAGCTGCCGGGGGTCTTCGACTCGTCCGCCCACGCGCGGCCGGCGGTGAACGGGTCGCTGTGGACGCTCGGCGTCGAGTTCTGCTGCTACCTCGCGGTGCTGTCGATCCGGTTCGCGCCCGCCCACCGGCGCGGCGCGCTAGCGGTGGCCGGCCTCGTCGGGACCGTCGCGCTGACGTTAGTCGGCGGCGCGATCGGCGCGGCGGCCGAGCTGTGCGCCTTCTTCGCGGCCGCCGCGGCCCTGCGCCTGCTGGTCCCTGCGCAGTGGCTCCGGTGGCCGTCGGGAACGGCCGCCGCGGTCGTCCTGCTCGCCGCGGCCGGCACTCCGCTGCAACCGGTGGCCCTGTGGGTCGCGCTGCCCGTCGTCGTCGTCGCCGTCGGCACCGGGTCGACTCCGCTGCTGCGGCGGGCGGCGCGCTGGGGAGACCTCTCCTACGGGCTGTACCTCTGGGCGTACCCGGTGCAGCAGCTCGTGATCGACCGGGCGGGGCGACTGCCGGTGCTGCCGAACCTCGCGCTCGTGCTGGCGATCACGCTCGTCGTCGCGCTCGGGTCGTGGTGGCTGATCGAGCGGCCGGCGCTGCGGTTCAAGGACGCGCAGGCGGCGCGGGTGTAGGCGGTCGGGGCCGCGGCGCGAGGGCTCCGCGACGATAGCCTCGTCACGACCGCTGGCCGCTGCCGCGGTCCTCCTCGAGCCCGACGACGATGGTGGGAGCAGCACCGATGGAACTCCGCCGATGAGCGCCGTGCTCGGCCTGCACCACGTCGCGATCATCGTCAGCGACTACGAGCGCTCGAAGCGCTTCTACCTCGACCTGCTCGGCTTCCGGCTCGACTCCGAGGTGTACCGGGCCGATCGGGAGTCGTGGATGGCGAACCTCAGCCTGAACGGGTCGTACCTCCTCGAGCTGTTCACCTTCCCGGAGGCGCCCGACCGCCTCTCCGATCCTGAGGCGCTCGGCCTCCGGCACCTCGCGCTCGCGGCGGCGCACCCGGAGTCGGTGCGAGCCGGCTTCGTCGCGGCGGGGGTGGAGTGCGAGCCGATGCGGGTCGATCCGCACACGGGCCGGGCGATGTTCTTCGTGCGCGACCCCGACGGCCTGCCGATCGAGATCCACGAGGTCTGACGGCGATCGGGCCTCACGCGGGAGGCGCGGTGCTCCCGCGGACGACGAGCCTCGGCTCGATCAGCGGCAGCGCGTCCACCTCGTCCCCGCGCAGGAGCGCGAAGACCCGGTCGACGGCGAGCTGGCCCACCTGAGCGAAGTCCAGGTGCACCGTCGACAGGCTGGGCCGGTAGAAGCCCGCCTCGGGCACGTCGTCGAAGCCGATGACGCTCCTGTCGCCGGGGACGCTGATGCCGTGGTCGTCGAACGCCTTGACCACGCCGAGCGCGAAGGGGTCGTTGGCGGCGAAGACCGCCGTGACGTCCGGATCGGCCGCGAGCTCCACTCCGGCCCGGTACCCCTCGGCGACACTCCAGTCCGCCGTGCGGACGACGGGGCGCACGACGCGCCGCGCGGCCGCGAGCTCGGTCGACCAGCCGCGCTCGCGCGCATCGGAGGCCATCCACCCGTCGGGCCCGCGCACGTGGGCGACGGTGCGGTGCCCGAGGTCGAGCAGGTGCCTGACGGCGAGCCGCGCACCCTCCACCTCGTCGATCGACACACTGGAGGACCCCGGGGCGGATCCCTGCTCGAAGGTGACGACGGGGACGGAGGTGTCCATCCCGCGGAGCGTCTCGACCGCGCTCACGAGCGGGACCAGGACGATGATGCCGTCGACCTCGTCGGCGGTGAGCTCGTCGAGCGCGTGGCGGATGCTCGAGCGGTCGACGTCGCCGAGGGTGATCAGCCGCGTCGAGTACCCGTTGCGCCGCGTCTGCTCCGAGATGCCGTAGAGCGCGACCGACGGCCCGTGCACCGAGAGCGAGTAGCTCACGACTCCGATGTTCCGGGTCTTGCTGCTCGCCAGAGCCGACGCCGCCGTGTTGCGGCGGTAGCGCAGCTGAGCGATCGCCTGCTCGGTCCGCGCGCGGATCTCGGGGGACACGTTCGGCGCGCCGTTGATCACGCGGGAGACCGTCTGCTGCGACACCCCCGCGAGGGCCGCGACATCGACCATCCGAGCTCCGTGCGAACGGGACGAGGCCCGGCTCACGTCGCGATCCCGCACAGGCGGAGGGCGATCGGCGGTTCGGTCGAGGCCATGGGTCGATTATGCCTCGCGCCGAACCGCCGACCGCGTCAGGGGCGTCGGTAGCGGAGCACCTCGGGGTGCCGCTCGTAGGGCCACTCGGCCTCGGGCACCATGTACTTCGTCGTGGTGTAGCTGCCGTCCATGGTCGACTTCAGCGACGGAGGCCCGTCGAAGCCGATGACCCCCCAGCCCACCCGGTTCTCATTGCCTCCGTACACCGGGTCGCCGTAGAAGCCCTGCCGGGTGTTGAGCACCAGCAGCGGGAAGAACTCGAGGAAGTCCTCGTTGACCGGCTGGTTGCCCGCCGGCGCTCCTCCGCTGCCCTGCCCGTCGGACTCGGCGAAGAGGAACCGCACGGGCTTCTCCTCCCTCGAGAGCGCGACGAGGACCGCGTCCTGCTGCTCGTCGTCGAGATCGACGAAGCTCCCTCCGAACGTCTCACCGGCCAGACGGTCGAGCTCGAGCACCCCCTCACGGTAGAAGACCCGCCGGCTGTCGATCCGCTCCTGCCACGCCTTCTCCTCGAGCCCCTCCATCCGGAGCCAGCCGATGCCGTCCGCGGCGGGGAACACGAACGCCGTTCCCGAGAGCATGCGATCGATGAAGCGCACCACCTTCGCCTCTCGGGCGCCGGGGTGGTGGTCCGTCGGGATGATCCGCGCTGTGGCGGCCTCGATCGTGTCCCACTCGTGCTGGTCGAAGAACAGCGGTCCGTCGACGTCGCGCGTCGAGATCGGTACTGTGACCCACTCTGCCTGTCCCATGATCGTCCTCTCCTTCGTCTCTCGTCCTCAGTCGTCCGACGTCCAGCCGCGGGAGTCGACCGCGATGATGCGGTCGCTGCAGCGCCAGGCGTTGGCCATGATCGTGAGCGCCGGGTTGATGCCCGTCGCGGTGGGGAAGAAGCTCGCGTCGAAGACGTAGAGGTTCGGCACCTCGTGCGAGCGGCACCACTTGTCGACGACGGAGGTGGCGGGGTCGTTCCCCATCCGCACCGTGCCCAGCTCGTGCGAGGTGTTGCCCGTGATGCGCTCCATGTTCACCGGCACCACCTTCTTCGCGCCCGCGGCCTCGAGGATCTCGCCGTTCTTGGCGACCTGCCACTTCTCCTGGGCGAAGTCGTTGGGGTGCGGGGTGTGAGTGATGCGCGCGACCGGGAGCCCCCAGGCGTCCTTCACCGTCGGGTCGAGGTCGACGCGGTTGCTCTCGCGCGGCAGGTCGTGCAGCAGGATGCCGATCTTCATCGAGTGGTTGAAGAGCTCGCGATCGGCGTCCTTCGACGCCTGGCCCCAGCTCGGGCGCCCCGGGAAGCTCCAGTTCACCGGGTGCCCGATCATCGAGGGGAAGATCAGCGAGCCGAGGATGTGACCCCTGCTGGCGTCGGTCTCGTAGAAGTCGAACGAGCACAGGCTCATGTAGTGGCCGGCCCAGCCGTACAGCGGGTCGCTCACCTCACGGTCGAAGAGCCCGACCGAGAACGAGTACTGGTGGAACGTGGCGTTCTTCCCGACCTGGCCGCTGCCGTTGGCCAGCCCGTCGGGGAACTGCGCGGACTTCGACATCAGCAGGAGGCGGGGCGTCTCGATGCCGCCGCCCGCGACGATCACGGCGTTCGCCTTCTGCACGAACTCGTTGCCGCCCTCGTCCTGGTACCGCACGCCCGTCGCCCTGCCGTCGGGGCCGACCAGGATCTCGCTGACGTAGCAGTCGGGGCGCAGGTCGTAGAGCCCGGTCGCGACCGCGTCGGGGATGAAGTTGATCAGCGTCGACGACTTGCCGGTGCCCGGGTCGGGGTACTGCTGCCAGAACCCGTTCTCGCTGAACGGCTGACGGCCGCGGTACGGCTCGGTGACCATGCCCTGCGGCATCGGGAACGTCGAGTGCCCGAGCGTGTCCATGGCGGTCGCGAAGGTGCGGCCGATCTGGCTGAGCGGCGAGGGCTTGGTGGGGTAGCCCTTCGAACGGCGGCCCTCCCAGCGGTTCGCGCCGGCGAGGCCGGACGTGCCGAACTCCCACTCCACGCGCGTGTAGTACGGCTCGAGCTCGTCGTAGGTGATCGGCCAATCGACGAGGCTCGCGCCCTCGACATCGCCGTGCAGCGAGCGGAGCCTGAAGTCCGACTCGGTCATGCGGGGGACCATCCCTCCCCAGTGCGTGGTGCCGCCGCCGACCACCTGCGGGGTGGCCGAGAAGTTCGTGACCACCGCCTCCTCGCTCTCGTTCTGCCGGTACGTGCGCGGCTTGAGCTTGGGGTCCTGCCAGATGAAGTTGCGGTTGAGGTACTTCAGCTCGTCACCCGAGGCGTGCTCGGGCTTCAGCCACGGGCCGCGCTCGAGGCCGACGACCCGCAGTCCCGCCTCGGTCAGGACCTTGGCGGCGGTCGCGCCGCCCGCTCCGGCCCCGACGATGACGACGTCGACCGGCTCGGGGTTCTTGATGGTGCTCATCACGGTGTTCCTTCCTGGACCCTGCGGGTCACTTCTCGATGCCGTCGCGGCCGACCGCGGCGAGCGGGAGCAGCGCGTCCCAGAGCTCGTCGGGGATCGCGGTCTCGGCGAGGGCGAGGGTCTGGTCGATGCGGGCGGGCTCGGACATGCCGACGATCGTCGAGGCGACCCGAGGGTCGCGCGTCGAGAACTGGAGCGCCGCGGCGGCCAGGGGGACGCCGAAGTCGGCGCAGAGCCGCTCCATCTCGAGGACGCGCGCGATCGTGCGCTCGCCCACGGGGGCGTAGCAGTAGCGCGGAACGGCGCGGGGGCCCTTCACGAGCATGCCTCCGCCGAACGGGGCGGCGTTCACGAAGGCGACACCGCGCTCGCGGGCGTCGTCGAGGAGCGGAGCCGCGGTCTGCTCGACCAGCGTGTAGCGGTTGTGGCTGATGACGGCGTCGAACGCGTCGGTGGCCAGGTACTGCAGCTCGAGGTCGATCGGGCCGCCCGCCACTCCGAGGTAGCGGATGACGCCCTCGTCGCGGAGGCGGATCAGCGCGTCGAGCGGCCCGCCGGGAGCCGTGCCCTCGTCGAAGCTGATCTTCTCGGGGTCGTGCAGGTAGACGAGCGGAAGGGTGTCCAGGCCCAGGCGCTCGCGGCTCTCCTCGACGGAGCGGCGCACCCGGTCTCCCGAGAAGTCGCTCGAGCCGGGGAGCGGGTCGACCTTCGTCGCGATCACGACGCCGTCGGGGACGCCCGCGTTCTCGCGGATCGCGGCTCCGATCCGGCGCTCGCTGTCGCCTCCGCCGTACTCGTTGGAGGTGTCGATGAAGGTGAACGGGCCGTCGAAGACCCGGCGGATGGTCGCCACGGCGACCTCCTCGCTGACCTCGTAGCCGTACTGGGCCGGGAAGCTGCCGAGGGCGCTCGTCCCGACGCAGATGCTCGAGACGGTGAGGTCGGTGCGGCCGAAGGGGCGCAGGCTCGCTGCGGTGCTGTCGATGGTCATGGTCGTCTCTCTCTTCGTCGAGTGTGGTGAGGCTGATGAGGGGTGGCGCTGTGCCGGGTCACGAGGGTGGCGCCGACGGGCGGGATCACGACGTGGTCCGCGTCGTCGGAGCCCATGAGGGCGAGGATCCGGTCGACGGCCAGCCGGCCGACCGCCTCGAAGTCGAAGCGCACGGTCGTCAGGCCGGGGCGGAAGTAGCGCGCCTCGGGGATGTCGTCGAAGCCGACGACGCTGACGTCGGCGGGGACCCGGAGTCCGGCGTCGGCCAGCGCCGCGAGCAGGCCGAGCGCCATCTGGTCGTTGGCGGCGAAGACCGCCGTGAGCTCCGGGTCGGCCGCGAGCTCGGTGCCGGCGCGGTAGCCCGAGCAGGTGGACCAGTCGCCGACGACGGTGGGGCTGTGGGGGCGGCCGGCCGCGCTGAGCGCCGTCGACCAGCCCCTGATCCGCGCGTCCGTGGCGAGCCAGCCGCTGGGACCGGCGAGGTGGTGCACCGTCCGGTGGCCGAGTCCGAGGAGGTGCTCGGTCGCGAGCCTCGCCCCCGCCACCTCGTCCGTCACGACGGTCGCTCCGGAGGGGGTTCCCCCCGGCTCGAAGGCGACGAGCGGTACCGCCGCCTCGAACCCGTCGATCGCGTGGACGGCCGAGGTCAGCGGCGCCAGGACCACGATCCCGTCGACGAGGTCGGCGACGAGGTGATCGAGGGCCGCTCGGATGCTCGACCGGTCGACCGCCCCGAGGGTGACGAGGTTGGTCGCATAGCCCGACCGCCGTGCCTCGTCGGCGATGCCGGTGAGGGCGACGGACGGCCCGTACTGGGCGAGCCCGAAGCTGACGATCCCGATGTTCATCGACCTCCGGCCGGCGAGCGCCCGGGCCGCGGGATTGCGGCGGTAGCGCAGCTGGCCGATCGCGCGCTCGACGCGCTCCCGGATCTCGGGGGTCACGTTGTGCGAGCCGTTGACGACGCGGGACACCGTCTGCTGCGAGACCCCGGCCAGCCGTGCGACGTCGACCATCCGGGCCCCGCGGCCGCCCCCCGGTGCCTCCGCGGGCCTGGACATCGGCTCAGCTCGCCCGGGCGACGCGGCGACGGGGACCGTGCTTGGCGAAGAAGGCACCGATGCGCGCGACTCCTCCGGCGCTCGAGAGGAACACCGCGATGATGATCACCCCGCCCTTGATCACCAGCTGCGGCTCCGACGAGATGCCGACGAGGTTCATGATGTTGATGATCGTCGCGAGGACGAAGACCCCGATCACAGCGCTGATCGGGTCGCCCTTGCCTCCCATCAGCGATGCTCCGCCGACGACCACCGCGGCGATCGCGTCCAGCTCGTAGCCGACTCCGATCAGCGACGAGCCCTGCCGCAGCTGCGCGGCGGCGATCAGGCCGGCGAGGCCGGCGAGCAGTCCCGACATCGTGTAGGTGATGATGAGGTTGCGCGCGACCGGCAGACCCGACAGGCGGGCCGCCTCGGGGTTGCCGCCGATCGCGTAGAGCGACCGGCCGAACGTCGTGAACCGCGCGACCAGTCCGGCCAGCACCGCGACGACGATGAAGATGAGCACCGGGCTGCGGACCCCCAGCACTTCGGCGCGGGAGAACTCGTCGATGAAGCGCTCGTCGAGGATCTGGATCAGGCTCGTCGACTGGATGATGTAGCTGAAGCCCTTGATCGCGCTCATCATCGCGAGGGTCGCGATGAACGGCGGGATGCGCAGCCACACGATCAGGAGGCCGTTGATCAACCCGGCCGCCGCGCAGCAGAGCAGCGTGAGGGCCGCCGACAGCTCGGCCGAGAGCCCCGACTGTAGCGTGAGGGCGACGACCACCGTCGACAGGGCGAGCGTCGACCCGACCGACAGGTCGATGCCTCCGGTGAGGACCACGAAGAACTGGCCCACCGCGAGGACCGCGACGATCGAGGCCGCCGCGATGACGTTCTCGGCGTTGCGCAGCGTCAGGAAGTCGGCCGACACGTAGTAGCCCACGACGATGATCGCGACCAGCACGAGCACGAGGTAGCTCTTGGGGAGGATGCGGCGGGCGAGCGACCCGGCCGCGGAGGCCGGTCGCTCGGTCACCGCCGCGAAGGAGGAGGTGTCGGGTCGCCGCGAAGCGGGCGGCCGTTCGAGGGTGTTCTTGGGCATGGTCGTCTCATCCTTGAGGTCGTGAGGGGCCCGGCAGCGCCGGAGGTGGGGTCGCCGGTCAGGCGAGGCGTTCGAGGAGCGCGGTGCCGCGCGGATCGATGTCGTCGTGCTCGAACTCGGCGACGACGCGGCCGCCCGCCATGACGAGGACGCGGTCGCACATCATGGCCTCCGAGATCTCGGAGCTGGCGATGATCACGGTGCCGCCGGAGGACGCGAAGGCACGCAGGAGCTCGTACATGTCCTCCTTCGCGCCGACGTCGACGCCGCGGGTCGGCTCGTCGCAGACGAGCAGCGAGGAGGAGCGCACGAGCCAGCGGGCGAGGATGCCCTTCTGCTGCGTGCCGCCGCTCAGGGTCTTCATCGACTGGTTGACGCTCGAGACCTTCATCCCGAGGCGCTCGATCATGTCGAGGGCCACTCGGCGCTCGCGCCGGGTGTCGATCACCGAGAAGCGGCTGAACATCGGCATGCTGGCGAGCGTGATGTTCGCCGCCACACCGAGGTCGGGCACGAAGCCCTGCGCCTTGCGGTCCTGAGGGAGCAGTCCGATCCCGTGCCGGATGGCGTCCCGGGGCGACGAGAAGCTGACCTTCTCACCGGCCACCTTCATCCGCCCCGAGGTCTTCCTCCGGGCGCCGGCGAGCAGACCCGCCAGCTCGGACTGCCCGCTGCCGATGAGGCCTGCGATGCCGAGCACCTCGCCGCGGCGGAGCTCGAACGAGACGTCCTCGACGCGGCCCTCCTCACCGAGACCCGAGACCGAGAGGAGGACCTCGTCGCCCCCGCCGGAGCCCAGCCGGGGGCTGCGCTCCCCGCGGAGGGCGGCGTCGGCGATCGAGCCCTCGAGGCTCTTGCCGATCATCGCCGTCACGACGTCGGAGGGCGAGCTGTCGGCCGTGGTCATGCTCGCGGCGGCGACCCCGTCGCGCAGCACGGTGACGGAGTCGCAGAGCGAGTAGACCTCGTCCATCCGGTGCGAGATGAAGATCAGCGTCACGCCCTCGGCGGCCAGCTTGCGCAGCACCGTGAAGAGCTTCAGCACGTCGGGTCGCGGGAGGGTCGAGGTCGGCTCGTCGAGCAGCAGCACCCGCGCGTTCTTGCGGAGGGCCTTCGCCAGCTCGACCGCCTGCTGCTCGGCGACCGAGAAGCTCGAGACCGGCAGCCGCACGTCGAGATCGAAGCCCACTCGCGCGAGGGCGGTGCGGGCCTCGGCGTTCATCCGCGCCCAGTCGACGCGGCCGGCCGTGAGCGGCAGCTGCCCGAGGAAGATGTTCTCGGCGACCGTCAGCGACGGCACGAGGCTGAGCTCCTGGTAGATCGTGTGGATGCCCGCGGCCTGCGCGTCGGCGGGATCGCGGAACCGCTGGGCGACTCCGTCGAGTGTGATGACTCCCGCATCCGGGGTCTCGGCACCCGAGATCATCTTGACGAGCGTCGACTTGCCGGCCCCGTTCTGACCCGCCAGGGCGTGGATGCTCCCGCGCCGGACGGCGAAGCTGACGCCCTTGAGGGCCTGGACCCCGGGGTAGCTCTTGGTGATCCCCTGGAGGAGGAGCTCGACCGGGCGGTCGTCGAGGGCCCGGGCGCCTTCGCCGTCCGCGGTCGGCGCGGTGCTCATTCGTCGTCCTTGGCGCGCACGTAGGTGTCCTCGGCGATGTAGTAGTCCGCCGCGTTCGCCGGTGTCACGACCGTCGTGTCGATGTAGAGCGTCTTGTCGGGGCAGGCCGCGGTGTCGCCGTTGTACGCGGCGACGGCCATGCGCACCGCCTCGGCACCCTGGTCCCACGGCTGGTTGGAGGCCGTCGCGATCAGCGGTCCGGTCGGGTCGTCGACCATCTGCTTGACCGAGACCATTCCTCCGTCGTAGCTGGCGAGGAGGACGTCGGGGCCCCAGAGGCCGGCCTGCTGGAGGCCCTGGACGACGCCGCCGTTCATGACGTCGCTCATGCTGTAGACGATGTTGAGGTCGGGGTTCGCGGTGGCCGCGTCGCGGATCGGGTCGAGCGCCTTGTCGGGCTTCCACTCGCCGTACTTCGTGTCGAGGTAGGTGACCTCGATGTCGGGGTGCTCGGCCATGACGGCGTCGAAGCCCTCCTTGAAGCCATTGAAGCGGAGGTCGCTGAGCACGTCGCCCGGGAATCCGCCGATGCCGACGATCTTCACGGGCTTCCCGTCGAAGCGCTCGAGCGCCTGGTTCGCCGCCTCGGTCCCGGCGAGCGACCCGGTGTACCCCTGGTCCTCGGCGACGTAGCAGAACATGTCGGGCACGAGGGAGGCGTCGAGGCTCGAGTTGACGGTCACCAGCGGGATCCCGGCGTCGGCGAGGGAGGCGACGGAGGGGCCGACCCCGATCGGGTCGTTGGGGTTCATGATGACGACGTCGACGTTCTTCGTCTCGAGGGTCTGCACGTCGGAGTTCTGACGGACCGTGTCGCCGTTCGCGTCGAGGAGCTGGATGGTGGCGCCCAGCTTGTCGGCCTCGGCCTGGCCGCCCTCGACCAGGGTCTTCCACCAGTCGCTGCCGCTGATGCCGCGCTGACTCCAGCCGATGACGAGGCCCTCGCCGCTCGCCTTGTCCTCGGAGGAGGCGGCGGTGTCGGCGCGGCAGCCGGTGAGCGCGAAGGCGGCGGTGAGGAGGAGCGTGGTGCCGACGAGCAGGCGTCGGGGACGGGTGTTTCTGGGCATGATCGTGCCTTCCACTTCGTTGTGAGGGTGATCGGGAGTGCAGTGGGTGGTACCCGGGCCGCCGTGGGGAGCGGCGGCCCGGGCGTACGTGCGCGGCTGCGCGGTCATCCAGCGGCCGCGGTCGGGCAGCTAGACGTTCGAGTCCTGGAGCTGCAGCGTCTCCTCGTCGGCCTGCAGCTCGTTCGCAGCAGGCACGTCGATCGCCGTGAACACACCGCGCTCGATGAGCAGATCGATGTTGCGCTGGCGGGTGGCGCGCTCGCGGTCGAGCCAGCCGGCCTCCGGCGGGGCGTCGAGGTACTGGTTCTTCGGGTAGATCGGCTTCGCGTAGATCGCCGCGTACTGCTCGGTGCGCAGGTCCTTGAACCCGTTGAAGACGCCGTTCGACTGGCGGGCGCGGCGCAGGGCGTCGATGTCGATCACCGTGCTGACGAAGCTGTCGCCCGGGGTCAGACCGTCCTGCTTGACGATGATCTTGCCCTTGTGGTCGACGATCATCGACTGGCCGCCGAAGAGGTCGTTGAGCACGCCGTCGGGGCCGAGCTCGGGGCCGAGGTTCGGCGCGACCACGATGGCGTTGTTGAACATCGCGTGGGCGCGGTTCTGCACCTCCCACATCCCGTTCATCGTCTGCGGCTCGATGAGCGTGGCGCGGATGATGACCTCGGCGCCGTTCATGGCCAGGCCGCGGGCGATCTCGGGGTACGCGCCCTCGTGGCAGATCACGTAGCCGATGTTGCCGATGTCGGGCGTCTTGGCGACGGGGTAGATCGCCTCGAGCGCGTCTCCGCCGCCCTTCTTCTCGACCCACTCGTCCCAGAGGTCGTGCGGGTTGGTGGTTCCCAGGGTGCCGCCCTCGAATCCGTCGCTCGTGGCCTTCGCACGGCGGTACACGACCTCGCCCGAGGGGTCGATCATGAACGCGACGTTGAAGTAGCGGCCGGGAAAGTCGTCGTCGGCGACGAGGTAGAGCTCGCCGGCGATGTAGGTGTTCAGCTCGCGGGCCGCCTTCGCGAGCTCGTCGGTCTCGGGGCCGGGGATGGTGCGCGCGAACTTCTTCTCGGCGTCGCGGTCGCCGGCCTTGAAGGCCATGTGCATGCCCTGGATCGCCATCTCGGGGATCACCACGAGCTTGACGGGGTAGCCCTCGGTCGAGGCCATGCCGACGGCGGTGCGCATGAAGCCGATGATGCGCTTCGTGTTGCGGACCGCGTCCTCCGGCTCGACGATCGGGATCTGCAGGGGCGAGAGGGCAACGACGGTGTATGGCTCAGTCACGTCAACTCCTTTGTTGTGAGGTGGATGACGGCGATGTTAGCGCACTATCACCGCGAGCACTAGGGGCGCTCGATCTCGCATTCGCCGACGTCGAGCCGGATCGCACTCGACATCGTGAGCTACAAAAATGCCTCCGATCAGGATTTTTCCGGAGCGCACACGACAGTCGCTTCTTGCGCCGCCTCGTTTCCAGTGACGAGTTAGCGCACTATCACAGGATCAATGCGTCGGTGCTCTCCATGCTGCGGGCAGACCGCGAGCGCGATGCGCCCTCGAGCGCGACTACTCGCGCGGAGCGGGCACCCGCGGCACCCAGCAGCGCACCCGGTCGCGGTACCGCCGGAACGACTCCCCGAAGCGCGCCTCGAGATCGGCCTCTTCGAGCGGGCGGACGGCGTAGTTCCAGAGCACCGACCCGAGCAGCGCGTAGGCGACGACCAGCCACGACGACAGCAGCAGACCGACCGCGACGCCCTGGGTGATCCCCGCGACCGCCATCGGGTTGCGCACCCACCGGTAGGGACCCGCGATCACCAGCCGGTTCGGCATGGCGCTCGGCAGCGGAGTCCCGTCGCCCAGCAGCGACATCGACAGCGCCGACCAGATGCCCAGCGAGCTCGCCAGCACGAGCAGCACCGCGCCGAACGGCCAAGCGAGCGACGGGAACGGGAGCGCGACGACCCAGCGCGCCTCCAGGGCCGCGATCGCGATCGGGATCACGGCGAGAGCGCCTCCCCAGAACACGACGATCTGCGCGAGGGTCGCGGCCAGGTGCGCCAGCGGCGAGCGCCCGGAGGAGGCGAGCCGGAACGCGAACGGGCCGGAGGCGATCCAGCGGGTCGGGATGCGACCGAGCGTCACGAGGCAGAGTGCGGCGAGCGAGCCGCCTGCCGCCGCGAGCATCACGAGGACGCCCCAGCCCGCCTCCGTCGTCACGGTGGCGTAGCCGGCGAGCGCGATCGCGACGAGGAGGGTCCACCCGGTCGCGAGCCGTGCCGCCCAGCGCACGCCGAGAGCGGCCAGGGCGGAGGCGCCGACGAACAGCGGCAGGTCGAGGGCGGCGATCGGCAGCGGCTCGAGCGAGCCGAGTGTCGCGGTGCGGACGAACGGCGACAGCGCGACCGCGATCCACCACGCGGCACCCCCGAGGGCCTGCGCGGCGAAGTACGCGCGTCCCCAGGGCATGGCTGCGACGGTACACGGCCGGCCCGCGCGCACGAGTGCGCAGGAGTCGTCGTACTCGACCCTCGAGTACGACAACTCCTGGAGGCTCGACCCTCGAGGACGACGACTTCCGGAGGCTCGAGCCCGCGGTGCAGGATGGGCGCATGCAGACGACCCGCCCTCTCGCCGCATGACCGCCCTGCGCCCCCTCCGCGTGAGGATGCAGCCGCGGCCGATCGACGAGGCGAACCGCGTCTCGAGCCCGCTCGAGCTGCTCGTCGACCTCACCTTCGTGGTGGCCGTCGCGCAGATCGTCGTCCAGCTCGCCCATGCGATCGAGGAGGGGCATCTCGCCGAGACCGTCCTCCCGTTCGCGATGGTCTTCTTCGCGATCTGGTGGGCGTGGATGAACTTCACCTGGTTCGCCTCCGGCTACGACACCGACGACGTGCCCTACCGGCTGCTGACCCTCGCGCAGATGGGCGGCGTGCTCGTGCTCGCCGCGGGCGTCCCCGCCGCCTTCGAAGAGGGGGACTTCGCCGCGATCACGATCGGCTACGCGATCATGCGCTTCTCGCTCGTCGTCCAGTGGCTCAGGGTCGCGGTGTCGACTCCGGAGCACCGCCTCTCGGCCCTGCGCAGCGCGGTCGGGTTCTCGGTCGTCCAGGTGGCCTGGCTGCTGCGCCTCCTGCTGCCCGAGGAGTTCGCGATCTCGAGCTTCCTCGTGCTGGCCGCGCTCGAGATCAGCGTGCCACTGTGGGCGGCGCGGGCGGGCGAGCCGAGCTGGCATCCGCACCACATCGCCGAGCGCTACGGGCTGTTCACGATCATCCTGCTCGGCGAGAGCGTGCTCGCCGCGGTGACCGGGGTGCAGAGCGCCGTCAGCGAGGCCGGAGTCAGCCCGTCGCTCGTCCTCGTCTCGGCGTGCGCGCTGGTGATCGTCTTCGCGCTGTGGTGGATCTACTACGTGCACCCCTCCGGCGAGCTCCTCGAGCGGAGGCGGAACCTCTCGTATCTCTGGGGGTACGTGCACTTCGGCGTCTTCGCGGCGCTCGCCGCCCTCGGCTCGGGGCTGGAGGCCTCGGTGGCGGCGACCTCGGGCCACCTGGAGGCGTCGAACAGCGTGATCGGCGCGACCGTCGCGGTCCCGGTCGCCGCCTACCTCCTGCTGCTGTGGGCGGTGCACTCCCCGCTCGGGTCGGAGCACCCGATGCCGGCGCGCCTCGTGCTGCCGGCCGTCGCGCTCGCGCTCGCGACGGTGCTGCTCGCCGAGCCGCTCGGCGTGGGCGGCGTGCTGGTGGGGCTGGCGCTGGTCTGCGCGGGGCTCGTGGCCGTGGTGGTCGCGGCGGGTCGGGTGCGCGCCTGACACGACACCGGCCCCGGAGCCGGTATCCGGAAAGCGAAGGCCACCCCCGCCCGTTCACCCACCCCCACTAGGGTGCCGTTACTCACGACCGGCACGTCCGGCGTGGACCGGATCCGCGAGCAGCGATCCCTCGGGAGGTGCCGACCGGCAGACGTCTCGACCGCTCGCGGACACCCTCGCCCACCGGCGGGGAGCGGCCCGCACCACTGTGGCTGGAGTCAGCATGGAGCACCCTCACCCTCGCGCATCACGGGGCATCCCCTCGAGCGGAACCTCCGTCGGCCTCCTGTCGACCTACCCGCCCACCCGCTGCGGGCTCGCCACCTTCTCCGAGGCGCTCGCCGAGGCCCTCGTCACCGAGCACGGAGCATCGATCAGCACGGTCCGCGTGATGGACGAGCTGGCCGTGCCGGGGTCTGCCGCACCGAAGCCCGGCAGGCAGGTCGTCGCCGAGCTCGTCGCCGACGACCCCGCCGGCATCACGGGAGCCGCGGCCGCGCTGAACCGCGCCGACGTGGCCGTGATCCAGCACGAGTACGGCATCTTCGGCGGCCCCGACGGCGCCGATGTGATCGCCGTGATGGAGGAGCTGATCGTTCCGGTCATCGTCGTGCTCCACACGGTCCTCGAGACGCCGAGCGACAACCAGCGCCTCGTGCTCGAGCGGGTCGCCGCCCTCGCCGACGCCGTCGTGGTCATGACCGCCGTCGCAGGCGAGATCCTCGGCCGCCGCTACTGCGTCGACGCCCGCAAGGTCGGAGTGATCGAGCACGGAGTGCCCGTCTGGACCCGCGACGCCGACCGCGCCCCGAGCGAGCTCCCGCAGATCATCACCTGGGGCCTCATCGGGCCGGGCAAGGGCATCGAGTGGGCGATCCGCGCGATGGCCGAGCTGCGCGACTCCGGAGTGCGGGCGCAGTACACCGTGCACGGGCAGACGCACCCGAAGGTCGTCGCGTCGCAGGGCGAGGCCTACCGCGAGTCGCTCGCGGCGCTCGTCACCGAGCTCGGGCTCGAGGGCGACGTCGTGCTCGACGGCCGCTACCTCGACCCGGCGGAGCTCGCCGCGGCGGTCGCCGTCGCCGACGCCGTCCTGCTGCCGTACGACTCGCGCAACCAGGTCACCTCGGGCGTGCTCGTCGAGGCGCTCGCCGCCGGCAAGCCCGTCGTGGCGACGGCGTTCCCGCACGCGCTCGAGCTGCTCGACGAGGGCCGCGCCGTCGCCCACCAGGATCCCGCCGCGATGGCCGCCGCCCTCCGCGACGTGCTCCTCGGCTCCGCGGTCGCGCTCTCCGCCCCGGCCGCCGTGTCGTGGCCCGAGGCCGCCGGCCGCTTCCTCGCGCTGGCCGAGCGCCTCCGACACGAGCGTGCGGCGTGACCGGCCCGCCGCTCCCCTACTTCCATCTCGACACGCTCACCGACGCGCAGGGCCTCTTCGAGCACGCGCTGCTCGACGAGCCCCGGCCCGAGCACGGCTACTGCGTCGACGACGTCGCCCGAGCGCTGGTCGTCGTCGTCCAGGAGCCGGAGCAGTCGGCGAGCACCCGCCGCCTGACCGAGCAGTACCTGCGGTTCCTCGAGGCGGCGACGGAGGCGGACGGCACCGTCCACAACCGGATGTCGCCCGAGGGCGAGTGGGCCGACGAGTCATCGGTCGGCGACTGGTGGGGCCGCACCGTCTGGGCCGCCGGCGTCACCGCGGCGAGCGCAGAGCTGCCGCTGACCCGGCTCCGCGCGAGGAGGCTCTTCCTCCACGTGGCCGAGCAGCGCTCGCCCGACCTCCGCTCGATGACGTTCGCGGTGCTCGGCGCGGCCGAGGTGGCCGAGATGGGCACTCTCTCGGCGGCCGCCGCGCGGCTCCTCCGCGACGCCGTGCCGATGCTGCTCGTGGGCACCGACCCGGCGTGGCCGTGGCCCGAGGCGCGCCTGCGCTACGCGAACGGCTGCATCCCCGAGGCGCTCCTCGTCGCCGGCGAGGCGCTGCACGATCCCCCGCTCCTCGCGCGCGGGTTCGCGGCGCTGGCGTTCCTGCTCGAGCTCGAGACGCGCGAGGACCGGCTGTCGGTGACCGGGGCGGCGGGTCGCGGTCCCCACGAGCGCGGCGTGCTCTTCGACCAGCAGGCCATCGAGGTGGCGGCGATCGCGGCCGCCTGCGCGCGGGCGCTGACCCTCGACGACGATCCGCTCTGGCGCGACGGTCTGGCCTCGTGCTGGGCGTGGTTCCACGGCGTCAACGACTCCGACACCCTCATGATCGACCCGGGCACCGGAGCCGGCTACGACGGCCTCGAGCGTCACGGCCGCAACGAGAACAGGGGTGCGGAGTCGACCATCGCGGCCCTGCACACCTCGCTCGTCGTGCGGCGGGCGGCCCTGCAGCCCGCGCTGGCCCTCGTGTCCGTCCCGGGATGACGGCTGTGCCGCTCCGACGTCGCTCCTTCTGGGCGGTAGGGAGCGGTTGTCGAGGAACTCGCCGTTCTCGGATCCGATCGACATCACCGTGGAGGGGCTTCGGTCCAGCGAGCGTGCCGGACCCGGGGAATCGCGGTCAGCCCGCGTTCGGCAGCAGCACCTCCACCCGGCCGTCGACGACGCGCGTCTCGAAGCGCGGCTGCGGGGAGGTGGCGGGCCCGCGGAGCACCTGGCCCGTCTCGAGCGAGAAGACGCTCGAGTGCCAGGGGCAGGCGACGCAGGCCTCGCCGGGGCCGCCGACGTCGACGATCTCGCCCTCGTCGAGAGGTCCCGACAGGTGGCTGCAGACGTTCGACAGGACGTCGACCCTGTCTCCTCGGCGGTAGGCGAGCAGGGGCGTCTCGGCGACGATCCTCTTGACGAGCGCGTTCTGCGGCAGCTCCTCCAGAGGGCCGAGCTGCTGCCAGCCGGTGGGGAAGCGGTGCGGGACGTCCTCGGTGTGGTTCGCCCCTGCCGCCTGCCGATAGCTCAGGTGCCCGCCGAGGTAGCCGCCGCCGGAGACGACGGCGAGCCCGAGCGTGCTCAGCACCTTCCCGCTCGTGCCGCGGCCCCGTACCCGCTGGATGAAGGACGCCGCGTAGAGAGCTGTCGCGAGCACGTTCGCGGAGGCGTGGACGAGCCCGACGCGCATCTGCTGCTCGTGCAGCTCCGACCAGTCGGTGTAGCCGGTGGCGGCGGTCGGCAGGACGCTGGCCACTCCCACGCCGATGAGGGTGCACGCCGCCTTCTCGTTGCCGGGCAGCAGATCGAGCACCGCGGCCGACACCCACGCCCCGGTGGGGATGAGGACGAGCAGCGGGTGCACCGGGTGACCGACCGGGACTCCGTGCAGCACGTCCCGCACGGGCTGTGGACGGATGACCGCGTTGACCGCCTTCCGCACCCGGCCGACGAGCGGGTCGAGGGCGGCCGCATCCTCGAGGCGAGTGACGAGTCTGACGAGCTTGAGTTCGCGCATGCTCCAGCCCACCGCGGAGCGGCCCGCGGCGACAGGGGGTTGCGAGGAGGCGTCCGGACACTCTCGAACGCTGCACGCGTCAGCGCCGGGCGGGCGACGGCGCGCCGTCACCGCATCGCCGGCGCCCGCCTCAGCGGCGCGGCCTCCCGCGGCGCAGGCTCCCGAGGCGCCGGCTCCGGCGAGATGCGGAGTCCGCCGGGCGTGTGCGAGTCGGCGATCAGGCGCCGCACCCACTCGGGGTTGATCGTCGCCGGGGCGCCCGCGCGGTAGGTGAACCGGAGCGCGATCGCCGGATGCAGCCACAGCGAGGTCCGCCCTCCCCCGACGTCGTCGGAGTCCCTCCACGAGAAGTAGAAGGACTCGCTCTTTCCGAGCTTGGCGCCGATGACCACCTGCAGGTGCGCCAGCAGGCGGTCCTCGAAGTCGGCTTCGAGATCGGAGTCGTACACGAGCCTGCCCATGGTGGGGTCCTGCCGTCGGGCGCACTCGGGGAGAGTGCCGGTGCTCACACGAAGAGGTCCGGATGGGTCGGGACGCAGGCTACCCCTGATCAGGCCGCGAAAACGGGACGGGGCGAAAGTCGATGCCGCGGATCGGATCGGTTCGAGATCCGGCCGCCGAGCGCCCCCACGAGACGCCTTCGGCGCGTACGCTCGCCCCAGCCTCGAACCGTCGCGCATCAGGACCCGTGCGCCTCGACTCGACCGGTCGGGCGACCAACCAGCCCGCGTCCCTTCCCGACCGGGTCCCTTCCGTCGGAGACGCCGTCATGGCCCGCATCCGCTCGACTCTCACCCTCGAGGCGCTCGTCTCCGCACTCGCGGTCCCGGAGGGCATCCATCCCGCGCTCGCCCGGCGGGTCAGCGAGGACGCCTCTCGGAGCCTCCGGCCGACGGCACACAGACGGGTGCCCGCCGGAGGCTCACCGCTGGCCGCCTTCAGCGACATCGACGCCGCACCGGACGCCTCGCCCTTCGCGCACCTCTGAGCGCCTCCGGTCGTGGTGGAGTCAGAGCAGGTCGAAGTACGAGCTGAAGTCGCCGACGGCGACCGCGTCCTCCCGCGTCTCCTCCGGCGTCGTCGCGACGACGTTGCGGGGCGCGTTCAGCGCCTGCGTGCGATCGTCGAGGTCCCGGCCGCACTCGCTCCGATCCGACGCCGCGGCGTTGCGGCGGGCGGTGCGGACCGCGAGGGGCACGCCCAGCCCCACCACGAGCATCACCTGGGAGCGCGGTGCGGGGGTCGAGGCGTCGTCGAGGGTGACGGTGCCCATCTCGCGATGCCGAGCGAGAGCCATCGAGTACCGCACGACGGCCGAGGCGGTCGCATCTTCGAGCAGGAGGGAACCGCCGGTGTGGGAGAGGGTCATCATGAGATCGTCCTTCGGTCGTGGCCCCCCGAACGTCGTTCAGGGCACCGGGGACCGGAATGCGATCCATCGAGCCTACGTCGCGCTCCTGCTCGAGAGCCCCCTCCTGGTCGTCACTCCGGCTCGATCGTCAGGACGCCGAGCCCGCCCGGTCTCCGGGGCCGCCCGGGCGAGTCGGTGATCGAGGGCCCGACGCCTGGTCGGGTGCACGCTGCGAGGATGAGCGCCGGCTTCTCGGACGTCGCCCCGTCGGGCTCCATCGACATGATGTTCGTCTCACCCCGACACCAGCGCCGCGGAGTGGCGACCCGCCTCCTCGCCCACGCCGAGGCCGTAGCCCGCCGGTCCGACGCCTCCGATGTCGTCAGGCGGGCCGACCGTCGCGGAGGGTCAGCACGCGGTCGGCGCGGTCGGCGACCGCCGGGTCGTGGGTCGCGACGACGGCGGCGAGCGAGCCCGAGCGCACGGAGGCGAGCAGCAGGTCGATGACGCGGGTCGCGGTCGCGCTGTCGAGCTGGGCGGTCGGCTCGTCGGCGATGAGCAGGCGCGGCCGGGCGACGAGCGCCCGCGCGATCGCGACGCGCTGGCGCTGGCCGCCCGAGAGCTGATCGGGGCGCTGATCGCCGTGCTCGTCGAGCGCGACCGCTACGAGCGCCTCCTCGACGCGCCGATCGCGCTCCTCCTGCTCGGTCTGCAGCAGCCGCAGCGGCATCTCGACGTTCTCGCGCGCGGTGAGGTCCTCGAGCAGCGCGAAGTCCTGGAACACGATGCCGAGGGCACTCCGGCGCAGCTCCGCGAGCCTCCGCTCGTCGAGACCGGCGACGTCGGCGCCCTCGATCAGCACCCGCCCGCTCGTCGGCCGGTCGACCGTGGCGAGCATCGAGAGCAGCGTCGTCTTGCCCGCTCCGGAGGCGCCGCGCACCACCACGAGCTCGCCCTCGGCCACCGAGAGCGACACTCCCGCGCAGCCGACGACGTCGCCCGCCGGGGTGGGGAAGACACGGTGCAGGTCCTGCGCGTCGAGAACGGTCACGAGGCGTCTCCTTCCGGGAGGGAGTGGCGGCCGCGACGGCGCGGCGGGTCGGGCACGACGGCGTCGGGCGCCGCCTCCGGCTCCGGCTCCCCCGCCTCCCTCCCCGATTCCACCCGGATGTGGTCCGCCTCGAGCCCCAGCCGCACCCGGTCGCGCAGCCCGAGAGCGCCGGTGAACTCCTCCGGCAGCTGCAGCCGTCCGAACCGGTCGAGCACCGCGAACTCCTCGGCCGCCTGCTCGCCGCCCGAGAGCCGCCGCAGCGTCTCGGTCGAGGTGCGCCCGTCGCGGATCCGCACCGTCCGGCTGACGTGGTCCGACACTCCGGAGTCGTGCGTCACGATCACCGTCGTCACCCCGTTCTCGCGGTTGATGCTGCGCAGCGCCTCGAGCACGTCGACCGTCGCCGCCTCGTCGAGCTCGCCGGTCGGCTCGTCGGTGAGCAGCACGTCGGGCTCGTTGACCAGCGCGACCGCGATCGCCGCGCGCTGCTGCTGCCCGCCCGACAGCGCGACCGGACGCCGGTCGCGCACCGCGCCGAGCCCCAGCAGCCCCACCATCTCGTCGACCCGCTGCGCACGGAGGCGGCGCGGCCCGCGGGCGACCGCCGCGACCACCCGGATGTTCTCCTCCACGCTCAAGTACGGCAGCAGGTTGCGCGCCGTCTGCTGCCAGACGAAGCCGACCGTGCGGCGCCGGAAGTCGACGCGCTGCCGCTCGGTCAGCGTGAGCACGTCGCGCCCGGCCACCTCGACCCGGCCGGCCGTCGGGGTGTCGAGCCCCGAGAGGATCCCCAGCAGCGTCGACTTGCCCGAACCGGAGGCGCCGACGATCGCCAGCAGCTCCCCCCGCTCGACGAGCAGATCGAGCCCCTGGAGCGCCTGCACCTCGACCCCGGCGGTGGTGAAGATGCGCACGAGCCCCGAGCACAGCACGGCGGGTGGAGTCATCGGCGGGGGCCTCTCGGAGTGGTGGTGGCGGCGACGGTGATGCCCGCCGCGAGGAGGAAGGCGGCGACAGTGACGAGCGCCGTCACCGGATCGACGAGCACCGCCGCCTCGTCGAGCGACGGGAGGGCGAGCAGCGGTACGAGCGCGAAGGGCAGCACGAGCCCCACGAGCACTCCCGCGAGGGCTCCGATCGCGGCGGGCGGAGTCGCACTCGCCACGGCGAGCGCCGCGATCCGCGAGCGGGGCATCCCGAGTGCCGTGAGCACCGCCGCTCTGCGTCGCCGGGCGCCCGCGGAGGCGAGGGCCGCGAGCAGCAGCACGGCCGACGCCGCGACGACTCCGCCGGCGACGCCTCCGACCAGCGCGATCTGCTCGGCGACGACCCGCGCGTTGCCGAGCCGCTGCGCCGCGACTCCCTCCGCGGTCCGCACGTCGGCGTCGGGCCCGAGCGCCGCGCGCACCGCGTCGGCCGCCGCCGGGTCGTCGAGCCCCACCAGCACCACGTCGGCGGCGCCGGGCTGGATCCGCAGCTCGAGCGCCGTCGCGGTGTCGACCAGCAGCCACGTCGACGCGCTCGTCAGCGGCGACGCGTCGTCGGCCGTCGCGACCACCGCCAGGTCGTGGCCCCTGAGCGACAGCTCGGCGTCGCCGATCTCGGCCGCCGCCGACCGCGAGGCGATCACCGGGACCGTGCCGTCCGCCTCCGTCGCCGCGAACCCGTCGGGCACCCGCAGCCGATCGGCGAGGCCCGCCTGCACCCGCACGAGCGCTGCGGAGTCGACCACGACGATCCGCATCGGCGACCGCGACGCCCCGACGGTCACCGTCGCGGGGTCGTCGGCGACCACCGCGGCCACGTCCGCGACTCCGGGCACGGCGGCCAGCTCGGCGACGCCCGCGGCCGTCAGCCCCGGCCCGCGCACCGCGAGATCGGCGCCGACATCGGCCGACGCCTGCTCGACGACCGCCGCGCGCACCGTCGTCAGCAGCGCCCCCGAGAACAGGGCGACCGCGAGCGCACCGGCGACCCCGACGACCACGAGCGCGCCGTCGGCCCGGGAGGAGGCGAGCAGCGCCAGCGACCCGGTGCCGGCCCGCCCCCGCCGACGCACGACGCCGAGCACCGCGGGCAGGAGGCGCGCCGCACCGACCGCCCCCGTCACCGCGAGCAGGGCCGGGGCGAGCACGCCCGCGAACGGCAGCGGCGCCCGCTGCACGAGCGCCAGCACCGCCGCGAGGGTCGCCAGCACGAGCAGCGCCTCGGCGCCGGGGCGCAGCAGAGGGTGGCGGTCGCCGCGCACCACGAGCGCCGACCGGTGACCGAGTGCGGCGCCACCCGCGGCGACCACGATCAGCGCGCACACCGCCGCGACCGCCCAGCCCTCGATCACGACTCCGCCGGTCAGCTGCAGCGAGACCGCCACCCCGGCGCTCGCCCCGACGGCGGCACCCGCGGCCGAGGCGACCGCCGCCTCGCCGGCCAGCGCGAGCCTCCGCCGAGCCGCCGACGCGCCGCGGGCCTCGAGCACCGCGAGCCCCGGCTCGCGCGCCCGCACGAGCAGCAGCACGATCAGCGCGAGCACCACGCCGCCGCCCACCGCCGGCCCGCTGACCGCCGTCCAGACGAAGCCGTCGCTCTCGCGCTGCGCCGCGATCGCGTCGTCGAGCAGCGAGGGCAGCGAGGTGGTGAAGCTGTAGCCCGGGTCGGCTCCCCCGGCGAGCTCCTGCTGCCGGCCCGTGAAGGTGCGCGCCTGCTGGGCGAGCAGCTCCGCCTCCGGGCCCTCGATCTCGTCGATCGACACCGGGTACCAGGCGATTGTGCGGGCGGGGATCGGCAGCACGTCGAGGATCGAGGCCGAGGCCGGATCGATCAGCGCCGTCCCGCGGGCGATGGTGCCGTCGGCGCCGGCCGAGATCAGGGCGGGTCGCAGCGCGTCGGCGACGTGGCGCCAGACCGGCGCCCGGTCGTCGCGCCCCTCGAACGTGCCGGTCAGCTCGACCGTCACAGTGCCTCCCGGTGGCAGCGAGAGCAGCCGCCGCTCGCCGACCGCCCACACCATCTCGGTGGCCACCGCGGCACCGAGGGCGATCGGGATCGTGCCGCCCGACGCTGCCGGGCCGGGCAGCGACCCCTCCGTCACCTCGACATCGGCGGCGAGCCCGGGCTCGGCCGCGAGCGCGAGCTGCGATGCGCGCACCGGAGGCCCGCCCGGCTCCGCCGAGACGGGGACCGCGTCGAGCACGGTCGCCGCGCCCGGCTCGCCGAGGGCCGAGGCGAGCGGCAGCGGTTGCGCCGCGCCGAGATCCCGGAGGGAGGAGTCGAGCGCGCCCCAGACCTCGTCGACCCCGTCGGGCAGAGTGCCGTCGCCCGCTCCCGGCAGGATGCCGAGGGTTCCCTCGGCGGTGACGTCGAGCCGCGCGGGCCCCGCCTGCCCGAGGTCGTCGCGCAGGGCCGCGGTCGCCGAGCGGGCGCCCAGGGCCGGGAGGAGCACGAGCGCGGCGGCGACGATCAGGCTGAGCACCGCGAGCGCGACGGTCATCGCCGGGGCCGCTGCGGCCGCGCGCGGCGTGTGCGCGCTCACCGGCGTGCTCCCGTGGTCGTGTCCCGGCGCTCGTGGGAGGCGGCGACGACTCCGCCGACCACCGCGACCAGCAGCGCGCCGAGCAGCCCGAGCAGCAGCGGCCCGTCGACGGCCGAGAGCGGGGCGGGCCGGGTCGCGCCTCCGACGGCGAGTGCCGACGCCGCGGGCAGGCAGAGCGCCGAGGCGGCAGCGCCCACCAGGGCGCCCGCGATCACCGAGGCACCCGCGACGATCCCGTTCTCGACGAGTCGGCGGGCGCGGCGCTCGCGCGCGGTGAGTCCGAGCGCGGCGAGCGCGGCCTCGTCGCCCGCGCGGAGGCGTCGCAGCAGCGCGCCGTTCGCGGCGAGGGCGACGAGCGCCATCAGCACCGCGACCGCCGCCGCGACACCCCAGACGGCGACGCCCGCCGAGACGAACGGCGATCCGCCCCCGCGCACCGTCCACGACGAGTCGGCGTTCGCCGCCACGACCCTCGCGACCGCCTTCGGATCGTCGGTCGCCACCCAGACATCGGACGGAGTCGGCAGCGAGCTCGACGAGTCGAGGCTCGCCCGCGCGAAGTCGGCGGTGTCGATCGCGAGCGAGCGCGCGCCCTCGGCCCCGGGCACGACCGGCACGATCGCCGCGACCGTCGCCGGCAGGTCGCGACCCGAGGTGCGGCTCACGTCGAGCTCGTCGCCGACGGCGAGTCCGAGCAGCGCGGCCGCGGAGGCGCTCAGCGCGACGGGGAGCGGCGCGTCGGTGCCGTCGACCACGATCGTGGCCCGCTGCTGCCCCGACGAGAGCGAGAAGGCGTCGCGCGAGAGCCGGTCGGCGGCGATCTCGGCCGTCGCCGCGCCCTGGGCATCGAGCCCCGAGACCTCGTCGAGCGTGACGGTCGCCGAGTCGGCGCCCTCGAGTCGGAGGTCGATCGTGAGCAGCTCCGCGTCGGCGAAGCCCGCGGGCAGAGCCCCGGTGAGCACGGCCTCGGCGCCGACGGGAGCTGCGCCGAGGTCGATCGCCGCGAGCGCGCCGTCAGCCGATGCGAGCCAGGCCGTGCCCGAGAGCGTCCCGCCGAAGCCCCTCGAGGTGATCCCGATGCCGATCCCGACGGCGGTCCCGCCGATTCCGCTCGGCCGCTGCGACCGGGGAGCGAAGGCGATGCCGGTGAGCGCCTCCGCCCGGGCCGCGGGCAGCACCACCGCGGTGAGCTGGTCGTCACCCACCTCGACGTCGGTCGTGAGCACCGCCGCAGCGGCCGCGACCTCGGGCGCCTCCGCGATCACCGCGACCGGGGCGGGCTCGTCGCCGACCGTCACGATCGGCCCGAGCGCGAAGCCCGCCCTGAGTTCGGCCCCGTTCTCGTCGACCGCGACCGACCGCTCGGCAGTCGTGACCGCCGCCGGCAGCACCGCGGCCGCGACGCAGAGGGCGGAGGCGAGCACGACCACCAGCGCCGTGGCCGAGAACGAGGTGGCACGCGCCCGCAGCGAGCGCAGCGCCACGAACAGCCACGGGGCGCGGGTGGTGCGCCCGAGCCGGGTGCGCCGCAGCACCCAGGCCGAGGCGCCGGCCGTCGCCGCGAGCGCGAGCGCCAGCACGAGCAGCGGCACCGCGGCGATCCCCGCGACCCCGAGCTCGCCCGTGGCGGAGTCGAGCTGCCAGACCGCGACGGCCGCCGCCGCGAGGAGGAGCGCGATGCCGACCCCGCGAAGTGCGCCGGCCGACCGCCTCCGGGGACGGGTCAGCGGCACGGGCTGCACGGCGGCCGTGACGATCAGGGCGGCGACGAGGGCGACGACTCCGAGCACGCCCTCGAGAGACCAGCCCGCCTGGGGCGTGACGACGGTGGAGACGAGGTGGCCGACGACCGCGCCGATCACCGCCGCGGGTGCCGCGACCGCGACGACCTCGCCCATCGACCAGCGGATCAGCTGCCCGCGCGACGCCCCCCGCGCCCGCAGCAGCTCGTCGGCGCTCGCGCGGCGCCGGGCGCCCAGCACGATCAGCCGGCTGCTGCCCACGATCACGACGACGAGAAGAAGGAGGAGTGCCGCCGCCGTGAGCCCTGCCGCCGCGTCCGACGTGCGCACCGCCCGCGCCGCCGTCTCGGCCAGCCCGCCCGAGACGGTGACCGCGCCCGCCGCCCCCGACACCGCGAAGGCGTCGGTGAGCGCAGCCCGGTCGGCCGCCCGCGCGACGTCGGCGAGGCTCTGGTCGCCGGGGACGACGACCCATCGCGAGGTCGACGGGCCGGCGAGCTCGTCCGCGGTGACGAGGAGGGGGCCGGCGGTGTCGCCGTCGCGGCCGGAGGTGGAGGCGGGGACCGCCGCCCAGCGCGGCGCGAGGGGGTCGGTCGGCTGCCACGTGCCGCTGACCTCGAGGTCGGCGCCCTCTGCCGTGACGGTGTCGCCGACGGCCAGGCCGAGCGCCTGCGCGGCCGAGGCCTGCACCGCGGTCTGCCCGGCGGCGGGCCAGGCGCCGTCGACGAGCGTCGCCGCGTCGGGCAGGCCCGGGTCGGCGACGAACTCGACTCCGGAGGCGACGCCGTCGACCGCGATCGGTCCGGCGGTCTCGGAGCGGGTGATGTCGGCCGAGGTGAAGCGGTCGGCGAGCAGCTCGCGCACCGCCGCGTCCTGCTGCGCGGCGTCGGAGGCGGTGTCGGCCGTGATCACGACGGCCCCGTCGAGCCCGATGGCGCCGTCGACGGCCTCGCGGGCCGCCGCGTCAGTGGTCGCGGCGACCGATCCGGTGACCCCGATGACAAGGCCCGACGCCACGGCGACGACGGCGGCCAGCGAGGCGAGGCTCGACGCGGCCGAGCCTGCGCGCGCAGCCCACGGCGAGGCACGGCGGGGCGTGCGGCGAGGTCCGGGCCGGGAAGCGATGAGCGCCACTCTAATGGGAGGCGGGGGGACGAATAGACGTGCTATCGGGTCGGCGGGAGCGTCCGGCGTCAGTGCGCGTGAGCACCCGCCTCCCGGCCCCGGTGCCCGTCGCCGAGGACGTCGACCGCGTCCTGGCAGGGCTCGCTGACGGCCGCGCATTCGAGCTCCTCCGAGTCGACCTCGAGGAGGAACCCGGGCGACGGTCTCTGCATCGGAAGGCGGGCACGGTGCCTCCCGGCCGCCCCTCCACGCACCCCCCTTCGGGGTCACGGAGTCGTTTCCCATTGCCCGGGACACGAGCGCATCGGTAGCTTTCGAGCACCGATCCGCGCCCCTGGGGTGCCCGGCATCGCGCACGCACCGTCGCGTCGTCGCGCGGAGGCGGTCTCGCCGATGGTGGACGTGGACGGACCGATCCGCCCTCTCGAGAAAGCGACACGATGTCGTCATCGCTCCACCTCTCCTGCCTGCTCCCCTCTTCGGTGGTGGCCCCGTGAAGGCCCCGCGCCGCTCACGGCTCGCCCTGGTCGCCGCCGCGCTGATCGCCGCCTCCGTGGGTCTGACCCCCGCGCTCAGCGCCGCCGCCGCCGCTCCGACCGCCTCGACCGCGGTCACCTGCGACGACGACGGCCCGGTCAGCGCGATCGTCTCCGGCACCACCGGGTCATCGACCCCCTCGGCCGAGACCGTGGTCGTCGGTCTCGCCGTCAACAACGCCACCGTCGAGGAGCAGACCGTCCCCGCTTCGGGCGGCGTGTTCGCCTTCGACTCGGTGGACGTCGAGTTGGGCGACACCCTCGTGGTCTGGGCCGACAGCTCGGCGAACGTGCAGTACCGCTACCGCGTCACCCCGCAGTCGTGCGGTGGCGGATCGACCCCCACGCCGACTCCGACCGCGACGTCGACGCCGACGGCAACTCCGACCGCGACGCCCACGGCGACCGCCACTCCCACCGCGACACCCACTCCGACCAGCACCCCGACCCCCGGGGGACCCGTGACCGTCACCCGCATCGCCGGAGTCGACCGCCAGGACACCGCCGCGAAGGTCTCGGCCGCGACGTTCGCGGCCAACGTGCCCGTCGTCTTCATCGCCACCGGCGGCAACTTCCCCGACGCTCTCGCCGCCGGGCCCGCCGCCGCGAAGCAGAACGGACCGCTGCTGCTGGTCGACCGCGACTCCATGTCGCAGCCGGTCCGCGACGAGCTGCGCCGCCTCAAGCCGAGCAAGATCGTCGTCGTCGGCTCCGACCTGAGCGTCAGCGAGCGCCTCGCGACCGAGCTCGCCGCCTACGCGAAGACCGGTGAGGTCCAGCGCATCGGAGGCGTCGATCGCTACGAGACCGCCGCGAAGCTCGTCGAGGCCGCCTTCCCGAAGGGCTCCTCGCAGGCCTGGCTCGCCACCGGCGAGAAGTTCCCCGACGCCCTCGCGGCCGCAGCCGCGGCCGGCTCGGTCCGAGCGCCCGTCCTCCTGATCAACGGCGGACTCAGCGCTGCCGACGCGACCACGAAGAGCCTCGTGTCGGGTCTCGGCGTCAAGAAGCTGACGATCGCCGGTGACCCCCTCTCGGTCAGCACCGGCATCGAGACCTCGTTCCGCCTCGAGCCCACCCGCATCGGAGGCGTCGACCGCTACGACACGTCGGTCCAGCTCAACCGCGCCGCCTTCACCGCCGCGTCGACGGTCTACCTCGCCACCGGCGAGAACTTCCCCGACGCCCTCTCCGGAGCGGCCGCCGCCGGCTTCACCAAGAACCCGCTCTACACCGTGAAGCCCGACTGCGTGCCCCAGCCCGTCCTCGACGACATCGAGACCCTCGGCGCCACGAAGGTCGTGCTGCTCGGCGGCACGGGCACGCTGTCGGAGGGGGTCGCGTCGCTGACGGCGTGCAGCTGACCCTCTAGGGTCACCCGCGCGGAGGGCCGGGGTCGCCGTGATCGGCGGACGGACGTTGTCAGACGTCCCGTTCCGCAGGTCGCGGCGCCCCCGGCCCTTCGCTCGTCGGCGTGCACTGCGCGGAGGCAGGCCTGCTCGAGCAGCCTGCACTCCTGCGGCACTCCGCTCCGGCCGCACATCGCGGAGATGCCAACAACGCCCCAACCGTCCTCCGCATCCCGCGCTGCCGGGCACCTCACCGCACCGGCGCCCGCACTCCACGCCGCTCGGTCCCTCCGGAGGCGAATATCTCGAGAGACGGGCCCGAGCGCCGTCAGGCGGACGCCTCAGTCACGTGCAGCGCGCCGGCACCCTCCGGCAGCGTCAGCGAGGTGAACCGCCCCACCTGCGCAGCGAGCGCGCGCTCCGTCGTCGGCCGCTCCATCGACGACGCCACATGGCTCCGTCGAGCTCGCTGCCGCCGGCGACGGCGCGTTCGCGGCAACCGAGCCGCTGACGCAGATGAGAAGACCCGGCGGAGACGACGACGGCCAGCGACGAGAAGCCGGACGCGGCCGAGTCTGCGCCAGCAGTCCGCTGTGAGGCGCGGCGTCGCGTGCGGCGAGGTCCGAGCCGGGAAGCGACGAGCGCCGCTCTAACGGGAGGCGGGGAAACCGATAGACATCCGACCGGGTCGGTGGTCGTCGGAGGTCTCCAGGCTCGCGCCAGAGAAGACGATCATCGTGAGGAGCGAAGCAACTGCGTCAGTCGCCGTATTCGACTGGATCGACGCCCTTGTAGGAGACCTCGCATCGGGAGAATTCGTCGCCCTTACTCAAAGGTCGCGCGCATGCATGCCTTACCAAGCGCTGTTCAGTGCTATGGAGTGCATTGGCTGTAAGCGTCGCGGACGTTGAGCACTGTTGACGTGATCTGATGGGCTGTCAGCGCGAGGCCCACCCCGGCGACCGGCAGTCTGAGCGACGGGCGATCAAGCGTTTCGAGCGCCTTGACCGCGCCAGCGGCCGTCTCTGTCGCGACATCCTCGACATCGGGCTCGAGGGGAAACGTCGAACTCTCTTGTGCGAGTTCCATTGCAGCGTTGTAACAGCGTTGCGAGTCCTCAACGACCGTACATGCTTCGGCGAAATAGGTCGCGTCTTCTGCACACATCGCACGGAAACCGGCAAGTGACGCATCGTACCGATCCCGCGCTTCTTCGATCGCTACGTAGGGGCTGTAGTCCACTCCGTCGCATCCACCGATCCATTGACCGCTGTCACTCTCGTCCGAGCCGATCCAAGGCCAGACCACACCTGCACCGCAAAAGCGAGCAGTCGGAGGTTCCGCAAGAGGATCAGCGTTCGCTGCGGCAGGGAACGGTCCATCAGAGTCGGACCAGTCGACGTCGCGCGCATCCACGAAACACTGGTCTACCTCCCATTCACATGTCTGAATGAGGTTGATATCGGCCCGCGGCTCAATGAAGTGGCCGCGAATGATAGCGGTGCCCTCGTATTGTGTGAGTAGGCGCGGGGTCCTTACGTAATCTGCGTCGAGGTAGATACTTCCACCGACCTGATGAATAACGGCCGGGTCGTTCTTGAAGTACATCGACGATTTGTAATCGTTCGGAACTCCAGTCGGCTCGACGAACGTTGAGTCCAAGATCGAGAGTTCGCCTTCCACTCTGATATCCCTGAGGGCTCGGAATTCCACGTTGGTGAAGTCGACCTTGGCGCTCGGGCCCACCGAGATCGAGCCGTAGGTTGCCGCACCCTCCCGGTTCTCACCTCGATAGACTCCCTTATTCGCCGCACCGCCCTCGAACCGGAACGCACCCGCCACTGATAGGTTCTGCGCCACGAAGTCGTACCCAGCTCTCACAACCAGAGTCGCTTCCGGCGCCACCCGCATCAGTTCCGGCGACTCGTCAATGCTTCCGATCGGCCAATTCAAAGATCCCAAGACTGTTATGTCCCAGAATTCGTAGAGCTCAGGATTCGGGCCGGAATTGTTGGCGAGCGACCCATTGGACAGGTTGGCCCAGAGAACCTGGAACTTGGCATTCTGTTCGGTCAACTCGTTGCCGACTAGGGAAAGCGGCATACTCGCGCACATGACCTTACAGTCATCCATGTAGCTGAAGCCGTTTCGGCCGTGAATCTCATTGTCAGTCACAACGGCGCGTCCAGAGGACTGCGCGGCCCAGGCATCGACCCCTCTGTTGTGGAGGATGTCGACGTTGTTGGCGATGTCGTTGTTCTCGAGAACGATTGAGCTGACCCAACTGGTGATGTCTACACTGTTGATTCGCGAGTCACGGACCGTCAGTTCTTTTTGCGACGCTTCGCAGACTGAGCCCTGCTCCTTAGACAGAACAAGCCCGTCCGCCTTTGCACTGATCGAGCCGAAGGAGGAATTGTTCACCATTACACTCCCACACGGGGCAGCGATGCTGACGTTATTGGAATCAACGTAATCAGCAAGCAAGGTACCTCCGCGCAGGGTCGTGTTTATAGAGCCCCCTGCGTACGGAGAGGTTTTGAGGTTGATATGCGACGTCGGCGTGCCGGCGAAGTTGGCCGTGCCCATGACAGCCAACGTGGCATAGAGTTCAACAGTTACGCCGGCCTCGAACTTCACCGTCGTGCCTGCAGAGATGGCCGGACCGTAGCCCGCTGGTGTTTGGCAGAAGCGCACGACATCGACTGCGGATGTCGACCACGTCGTGTTCTGCGTGACATCCTCCGAGACGCGGATTACCCGCTTTCCGTCGTCTTTCGCTGGACCGCACGTTCCGGTCTCCGTCGAGTCCCATGCGCGAAGACCTTCGCTGGACTTAGTAGTCGTTCGATAGCCGGGCAATGTCCCCGTTACTGCGACGGTGATCGAGGCACCTGCGTCCGCCAGTACTATCTGATAGCTCGGGGCTGAAGCGCCTGGGATTGCTATTCCATCGCGCTCCCACTGGTACGAAATGGTCGGCATGGGAGACCATGAGGTGGCGTCTCGCGCCTCGAGAGTAGAGCCGATGCGACCCAGCCCGGCGATTCGCGGTGTCGGGGTCGTTGTGAACTCGAGCTGCGCGCTCTGAACAGACGGCGTTGGTGCGGAGGTTTTCGTGGTGGTGGTGTATCCGGTCTTGGTCCCGGTCACCGTGACGGTCAGGGTCGCGCCGACGTCAGCGGTGACGGGCTTATAGGTGGACGCGGTCGCCCCACTGATCACCGTCGTCCCGCGCTTCCACTGATACGTGAACGTCGGGACCGGGCTCCACGTCCCGGCATTCGCAGTCAGCGTGGACCCCACGGTCATGGTCCCGGTGATCGTCGGAATCGGCGCAACCGTGAACGCCGTGGCCGCAGCAGCCTTGATCGTCGCGGTCGCGACGGAGGTCTTCGAGGTGGTGGTGTATCCGGTCCTGGTCCCGGTCACCGTGACGGTCAGGGTCGCGCCGACGTCAGCGGTGACGGGCTTATAGGTGGACGCGGTCGCCCCACTGATCACCGTCGTCCCGCGCTTCCACTGATACGTGAACGTCGGGACCGGGCTCCACGTCCCGGCATTCGCAGTCAGCGTGGACCCCACGGTCGCGGTCCCGGTGATCGTCGGAATCGGCGCAACCGTGAACGCCGTGGCCGCAGCAGCCTTGATCGTCGCGGTCGCGACGGAGGTCTTCGAGGTGGTGGTGTATCCGGTCCTGGTCCCGGTCACGGTGACGGTCAGGGTCGCGCCGACGTCAGCGGTGACGGGCTTATAGGTGGACGCGGTCGCCCCACTGATCACCGTCGTCCCGCGCTTCCACTGATACGTGAACGTCGGGACCGGGCTCCACGTCCCGGCATTCGCAGTCAGCGTGGACCCCACGGTCGCGGCCCCGGTGATCGTCGGAATCGGCGCAACCGTGAACGCCGTGGCCGCAGCAGCCTTGATCGTCGCGGTCGCGACGGAGGTCTTCGAGGTGGTGGTGTATCCGGTCCTGGTCCCGGTCACGGTGACGGTCAGGGTCGCGCCGACATCGGCGGTGACCGGCTTGTAAGTGGACGCGGTCGCCCCACTGATCACCGTCGTCCCGCGCTTCCACTGATACGTGAACGTCGGGACCGGGCTCCACGTCCCGGTACTCGCAGTCAGCGTGGACCCCACGGTCGCGGCCCCGGTGATCGTCGGAATCGGCGCAACCGTGAACGCCGTCGCCGCAACAGCCTTGATCGTCGCAGTCGGGGCGGAGGTCTTCGAGGTGGTGGTGTATCCGGTCCTGGTCCCGGTCACCGTGACGGTCACGGTCGCGCCGACATCGGCGGTGACCGGCTTGTAAGTGGACGCAGTCGCCCCACTGATCACCGTCGTCCCGCGCTTCCACTGATACGTGAACGTCGGGACCGGGCTCCACGTCCCGGCATTCGCAGTCAGGGTGGACCCGACCGTCGTCGTCCCCGTGATCGTCGGAGTCGGGGCAGCGGTGAACGCCGCCGGCGCCTTGATCGCTGCGGTCGCAGCACTCGTCTTCGACGTCGTGGTGAATCCGGTCTTGGTTCCCGTCACCGTGACAGTGAGGGTCGCGCCGACATCCGCGGTGACGGGCTTATAGGTGAACGCGGTCGCCCCACTGATCAGCGCCGTCCCGCGCTTCCACTGATACGTGAACGACGGCACGGGATTCCACGTTCCCGTGGTCGCCGTCAAGGTCGCCCCCACTGTCGTCGTCCCGGTGATCGTCGGTATCGGCGCAGCCGTGAACGCCGTCGCCGCAGCAGCCTTGATCGTCGCGGTCGCAGCAGAGGTCTTCGACGTGGTCGTGTATCCGGTCTTGGTCCCGGTCACCGTGACGGTCAGAGTCGCGCCGACGTCAGCGGCGACGGGCTTATAGGTGGACGCGGTCGCCCCACTGATCAGCGCCGTCCCGCGCTTCCACTGATAGGTGAACGTCGGGACCGGGCTCCACGTCCCCTTGTTCGCCGTCAAGGTCGCCCCGACCGTCGTCGTCCCGGTGATCGTCGGTATCGGCGCAGCGGCGAACGCCGTCGCCGCCGCAGCAGGGGCTGAGGGTAACCCGGTCAGAACGAGCGCCAGTAACAGGAGCATGGCTATGCGGGCACGGGAGGAGAGCTTGAGCAGCACCGGGAACCAATCGAGGATGTGATTACGACCGCGTCATCGCTCGGGAGGACGGAAGAGTAGCAGCCCACTCCGCCCGGTTGAGAAGCCGCTCATTGTCGCCACAGCCGGAGCCACTTCGCAATCACTGAAAAGGTGACAAAGAGGCGAGGATCAAGCCGCCGCACTCCCGTTGCCTGCCCTGAAGCAGGGTGAACGCTCACGTCAGTCGGCGGGATGCTTGTCTGGAGGTGGGACTTGGGGACAGCAGTGCTGCGTTCCATGGAGAGCGGTCTTTGCCGCTCGGGCTCGAACCTAGTCTCGATCGATGTCTCGTAGGGCGAGGGATCCCGATCCGGCGTGAATCCGACATCCCCGTCCGACCATCGCAGCCCATCACCCTTCCCTCTGCGCCGACCGCGTCGGCACCTGGCCTCGAAGCACTGCGAGCAGCTCAAGCTCCTCCGCGTCGACCAGCCCCGCACCCGCCGCGACTCGCGCAACGAGCCCGTCCCGCAGCGTCTCCTCCAGCCCCCGCCGCACCAGCCCCGCCGCCTCGGCCCGCGCCGTCGACCGCGCGTTCATCGCGTACCAGGAGCGATCGGCCAGCCAGAGCGGCAGCGAGCGCGGCCCGGCCCACTCGTTCACGCCGTGAGCGAGCAGCCACGGCTCGGGAGCGAGGACGGGCTCCGCGGAGGAGCCTGCGGCTGCCCGTGCGGCCGCGAGGTGCTCGGGAAACGGCAGCGGCGACCCCGCGACGTTGAAGACCCCACCCGTGCCCGCCTCCGCGCAATGCACCAGCCATGCCGCGAGATCCCGGACGTCGAGCACCGCGGTGGGCAGCTCGGGAGCGTCGGGCACGAGCACCGCGCCCTCCGCCGCGGGGTGCGCGAAGCGCCACGGCCAGTAGCTGGTGCGCCCGGTCGGATCGCCGGGTCCGCCGAGGAGGCCCGCCCGGGCGATGAGCGACCGTGAAGGCCCGAACGCCGCAAGGATCGCCTGCTCGCAGGCGACCTTGGCGGGGCCGTAGCTGTCGGGGTCGGTGTAGGAGTCGGAGTCCAAGGGCGCCAGCAGCGGCGCGTCCTCGTCGACTCCGATCTCGGCCTGGGAGGCGTAGACGTTGCCGGTCGACACGAACAGGCAGCGGTCGGCGACCGGAGCCAGGTCGCGGACGGCGCGGCGCACGTGGCCGGGCTGCCGGGCGACGTCGACGACGGCGTCCCAGTACTCGGTGGCGACGGAGGTGAGCGCGTCGTCGTGGTCGCGGTCGGCTCGGATGAGGCGGGCGCCCGGTGGGACATCGGTGCCGCGGGCGACGCACGTGACGTCGTGACCGCGGTGGAGCGCCTCCGTCGCGAGCTGCCGGCCGAGCCAGGCGGTGCCGCCGAGGATCAGAAGTCTCATGCGGGCATGCTGCCACGGGTCAGTCTTCGCGGGCGGAGGAAGAGTGTCGGCCAACCAGGTCGCCATCGTCGACACTCTCGAATCGTGCGAGATCTGCATGGATCTCGGCCGCTGCGTCGAGTAGTCGGCGAACGGAGAGGGACGGCACTCTGCCGTACTGATAGACGAAGTCCGGTGCGTAGTGGTTGAACTCGTTGCGGCCCGCCCTCTCGAGCTCGAGGACGGTCGGCATCACGAAGAGTTCCGGGAGCGAACGGGCCAGCGCGGCTCGCCGCTCCGAGAACGCAGCACCTCTTCCTCGCACTGCAGGGTCGTCGAAGATGACGGCCCGGCGGAACTGCGCTCCCTGCAGCTGCCAGCCGGCCCAGGCGTCGACCCCTCGGATCCGGATGTGCTCGAAGCAGCTGACCAGCGCGACGGAACGAGTCATTCCATGCTCGACGTCACGATGACGGCCGGGGACCTCGCGGCTGATGAGCCGAGCGATGCGCTGAGCACGTGCCTTCTGCAGTGCAGCGCGGGTCTGCGAACTGCTCACCGCGCTCAGCTCTGCATCGGAGAGCCAGACCCTCTCCTGCTCCGACACGACGTCGGTAGAAGAGACCAAGTGCTGCAGATCCTCGACGAGGGCCGCATAGCGGCGCATCGTCTCGACCTCGTACGACTGATCCGCCGGAAGGGCCTTCTCGATCCGCCGGGCGAGCTCCGCGTAACCGAGGTACCTCCAACCGTTCTCCGTCGCCTCCGTCCCGTCTTCGGCGACGCGCAGATCCGGTGCCGACATCGCGAGGAGGCAGAAGGCGGGTGGCGAGCCGCGCCAACTGCCTGCGAGACGCGCGTACTCGTCCAGTTGAGCGAGGTCGGGCAGGGAGAACACCTTGTTCTCGATGACCAGCGGCGCGCGATCCGGCCACCTCAGGACGAGATCCATGTTCTGACGCTCGCGCTCGGCGGAGCGAGCCGAACCCACCCCCGCGGCGCTGAAGGGCCTGAACACCTCATCCGCCGAATCGGGCAACGCGTCGAAGAACCATGCGAGGAGATTGCTGTGGAAGAGCTCGCGCTGCCCGTACATCAGTCGACCGAGCACGTTGCCGTCGATGCGGCCCGCTACTTCGGCGAAGTTCATGTCGTCATGATCGCTGCTGACACCCGAAGGAGTGCTCGACCGCAGCTCGCAATCGGGGTCGCGCCGGCACCTGCGACCACGCCTTCGGGCGACGGATCGTCACCCCCACCGGTCAGTCGCTCCTATCAGCGTTCGAGAACTCCTCGTCCGGCTCGAACCCGTTGACGCTCAGATAGGTCAGCGCGCGATCGATCGTGTCGATCTTCCGCTTCAGCTCCTTGAGTGCCGGTGCGGACTCGTCCGAGAACTCGTCGAGTCGCTCGTACTGACGACGCACCTCGATCTCGGTCTCCGCGAGGATCCGCCACACCTGGGGGTCGGGGTCGAGATCCTGGCGCCTCCGGAGGATCGCCGCCGCCAACCGGCCCTGAACGAATCCCTCGAGGGCTTCAGCAGACGTCCCGGGACTCGCCAGACCGAACGCGATCCCGCCCCCGCCGGCGGTGACGAGAGCTCCCGCTGTCAGAAGGCCGCCGATCATCCCGCCCGGCCCGAAACTGGCCAACGCGCTGGTGATCACGGCCGCTCCCGCCAGGCCGCCCCCGGCTGCGAGCGCCAGACCGCCGGTGGCCACGATCATCGCGGCCGCTCCGACTCCGAGCGCTCCCCACTTGATCCAGTTCACGCCGCGAGCGCCTCCCAGGGCGTCCTGGGCCTCCTTCGCAGAGGCGAAGACGTCGACGCCGAAGGTGCTCTTGAGACCCATCTCTGCCGTGAGATCGGACATGGCGGCGGGCCAGATCTCTTTCGGGATGGTTATCTCGAAAGGTCGGATGACGTTCTCGGCCGCGAGGACGGTCATCAGGGCGACCGCGTCCTCCTTCTCGAGGTATCCGCTCGGGCCGGGCTCCGGCACGTCAGCACGAGGGTCGGACAGATCGAACGCGAGACGGGCGAGAGCGAACGGCATCGGCCTGTTCTCGCGGACATTGCGGTCCCCGATGGCATCGACCGAGGCCGCCTGGACATGCCGCAGCGCTCCGGCGAAACGGTCCCTCACGTCGCCCTCCAGCCGGGCCCTCGCGAGATGCGCGTAGCGCAGGGCCAGAAGGGCGTAGAGCTCAGCACCGTCGAGGGGGATGTCGACGCCTCGGTCGACAGGGATGAGCTCCTTGGAGGCCGACCCGAACAGGGCGAAGCCGACAGCGGCGGCCACGACGTCGTTGGCGAGGTACTCCACCGCGAAGTGGGCGCGGACGTCGACGGGTGCGTTCCTGGTCGCGATCTGGAAGTCGATCAGCCAGGGGAACACCGAGGACACCCCTCGATGCGCGGCCACCGGATCGGGCGCGTTCCAGACGTTCACCCACCAGGCGAGGTTCGCCGGCGGCTCCTTGAGGTTCTCGCGCAGCTTGTCGACATCGAAACGACCGTGCGCGAGCGGACTTCCGATCGTCACCATCCCGGCAACCTCGAGACCAACGGGAAGCCGACGGATCAGGTCCGCCGCGATGACGGAACCCAAGCTGTGGCCCACGATGACGAGCTTCCCGGAAGCAGGGAGTTCAGCGAGGATCCGGTTGAGAACCCCCGCACGGATCGCGGGGTTCGACAGGTAGTTGCGGGCCTGCTGAAGAAGCGGGAGGAGGACGGCGGCTGTGACGGCCGCATCCGTGCCGATCCAGCTGGTCCCGCGATCGTGACGTCCGAGGCGGAACTCGACGGCACCCGTGCGCCGCTCGAATTCACGGCGATTCTTCTTCGCGGCGTCTCGAGCGGGCTGCTTGATGGTCAGACCCGGAACCGCTTCTCTGGTGTTCCACCCTCGAAGAGCGTGTGGATACTTCGGAGCGATCACTCGCACGCTGTCGAGGCCCGGATAGCCGAGCCCTGCGAGCGACGTCTCGAGGGCGGTCTTCCAGTCGTCGTCCTGATCGCCGGCTCCGATCCCGTGGAGGAAGAGCAGAATCGGTTCATCAGACAAGGGACTCTCCAGATCACGCGGTCGGTACGGCGTTCATGAGCGAACGAGTCGACTGTCGGCTCAGGCTATCGAGCCGCCCCGTGGTGAATACGACGGCTTGACGAGCTGCCAATCATGGCCGACCCACTCGACCGAGCGAGCGAGACACGGAGCCGACGTCGGCCCGTCCTCGCTCTTCCCCCAATGACGAGCTACTCCCCCAGCAGTGCTCGCAGCGCGACTGCGACGCCGTCGCCGGTCGGCGCGACCAGGTGCGCGTGCCGGTGGACGACGTCGGGCGCCTCCGACATGGCGACCGCGGTGCCGACCAGGTCGAACATCGTCAGGTCGTTGAGCCCGTCGCCGATCGCCACGGCCGAGCTCGCCGGCACGTCGAGCATGCGCAGGACATGACTTAGCGCGCTGCCCTTGCTGACTCCCGGCGCAGTGACGTTGATGATCAGCGCGCCGGGGAAGATCGGCGCGGTCGAGACCTCGGCGGTGACTCCGAGCGCGCGCGCCGCGTGAAGGGCGGCGTCGGAGTCGATCGGGTCGAAGGCGATGAGCGTCGCCTTCGCGATGGCTGCTCCGCTCGAGCGATCGCTCAGGAGAGTGTCCGGCGGTCCTGTGACGGCGCGCCAGGACGGCTCGGCGCGGCGGTCGAGGTGCGTCACCAGCAGCTGCGAGCCCTGGTAGAACTCGCCGTAGAGGCCGAGGTCGGCGCAGAGCACGGCCAGCGCTCCGACCTGGCCGTCGTCGAGGGGCCAGAGCGCATCGAGGCCGGGCACGCTCCCGGCGAGCACCTGCGCGCCGTTGTGCGCGATGTGCGGACCGTCGGCACCCGTTCCCTCGACGAGCGCGAGCGGGATGCCCGACGGGAGCCTGCCGGTGGCGAACGAGAAGCGGACGCCCGCCAGCATCGCCCGGCGAGCCGCCGCGAGCGCCTCGGGGCGCGGGCGTTCGTCGGGCCCCAGGAACGTGCCGTCGAGATCGCACGCGACGAACGCCGTCGGTCGCGCCTCCCACTCCCCGAAGCGGCCGCCGGGTCTGAGACCGGGCGGGAGCACCGGGCTCACGGGGCGCCCGCCCCGGCAGGGCCCGGCGGTGGGGACGAGCCGATCGCCCGACTCAACCACGCCGCCACTCCGACCACCCCGGCGGTCGCGAGCAGCACTCCGCCGGCTCCCGCGACACCGCTGAGGGTGCCGACAGCGACGGGGAGGGCGGCCTGAGCGATCCGCACGGTCCCGATCCGCAGTGACATCACCATGCCCCGCCGACCGGGCGGTGCGATCTCGCTGAGCCAGGAGAGGGTGAGCGGTTGACTGGCGCCGGTCACGAATCCGAAGACGCAGCAGAGCACGATCGTCCAGACTCCGTCGAGAGGAAGGGCGAGCGCGGCGAGCGAGAGCGCAGAGAGGGTGACGCTCCCGACCATCAGCCTCCTCCTTCCCAGGACTCCGATCCACCAGCTCAAGCCGATGCGGGAGAGCATCGAGGCGACGGAGCGGGCGACCAGCATCGCGCTGACGACGACGACGGGGAATCCCCGCTCGTAGCCGAGCGCGGGGAAGTAGACGAGCGAGATCTCGATGGAGGAGACGACCAGGCTGCTGGCCACGATCGCCCGCAGGACGTTCGGGCGGCGGAGCAGCCCGATCACGCCGACGGGAGCGTCCGGCCCCGGCGCCGCCTGCGGTGCCGAACGGCGCATCAGGGCGGCGAGCACCAGACCGGCCGCGCCGATGCCGAGGCACAGCGTGAACTGCAGCGACAGGTCGGGAGACGCCATGGACCCGGCGTTGATCGAGAGCAGCCCGGCGCCGAGCGCCTGGCCCAGCGAGATGCTGAAGGCGTAGGTGCCGAAGACGGAGTCGCGGCGCAGGGCCGACGTCCGGTTCGCGAGCAGCGCCTGATCGGCGACGACCGACAGCAGGTGTCCCGTGCCGAACAGCGCCGTCGCGAGGACGAGGACGACGACCGAGTCGCGGAGCAGCACGGCGAGGGCCGCCGCGGAGACCATCGCCACCGCTCCGGTCACTCCGACGGCCCGTTCGCCGAAGCGGTCGGTCCAGGTGCCGGCGGGCAGGGCGAGCGCGAGCCCCGGCAGGGCGAACGCGGTCGAGAGGACGCCCAGCCAGGCCACGTCGAGCCCCGCGTCGAGTGCCGCGTAGGAGAGGGACGGGCGCAGGCAGAACGTGAGAGCCTGCAGCAGGAGCGAGTGCCCGATGACGACACCGAGCGCTCGTCGGCTCCACCCGCTGTCTCCGACGGAAGTGAGTGACACGTTGCTCCAATCCGAGCGGCAATGCGCAACGTTGCACAACGTATCAAAGTTCGTCGGGCCGAAGAATCGCGGGATCACGCCTCGAACAAGGGTGGGTTCCGCGAGCGGTTGCGTGAGACGTCTCCTCGGCGCGCAACAGTGCGGTAGCCTGGCCCCGATCACGACCAGGACGCGGAGAGGCGGATCATGAGTGCGCTGGAGACGTCGCAACGACAGCCGAGCCTTCACGACATCGCGAAGGAGTCGGGGGTCAGCGTCTCGACCGTGTCCCGGTACGTGAACGGCCAGCTCACCCTCAAGCCCGACACGGAGTCGCGCGTGCTCGCCGCGATGGAGCGCCTCGGCTACTCCGCGCCGCCCCGCCCCGCCTCGCGCACCCGAGCGACCCGCACCGGGGCCATCGGTCTCGTCGTCCCCTCCGTTGGGAACGCCTACTTCGGTCGGATCGCCGAGAGCATCGTGACCGCGGCGGAGTCGCACGGTCTCGCGGTGCTGACCGCCTCGACCCACAGTCACGCCCGCAAGGAGAACGAGTACGTCGCGATGCTCGCGGAGCGATCGGTCGACGCGCTGATCTATGCGGGCAACCACACCTCGAACTCCTCGCTGTCGAGCCTCATCACGAGCGGACTGCCCGTGGTGGTCATCGACGAGGCCCTGCTCGACGGGCCCCCGGTGGACACCGTGCTCGTGGACGATTACGCGGGCGCCTACCAGGCCGTCGCCCATCTCGCCTCGATGGGACACGAGCGGATCGCCATGGTGAGCGGGCCGACGCGCCTGCGCTCGGTGGGAGAGCGGCGCCGCGGGTTCCACGACGCCCTCCGCCGCGCCGGTCTGGATCCGGAGGACCAGGTCATCCTCTCCGGTCCGTTCAGCGAGGACTTCGGCGTCGGGGCCCTCTCGCGCCTGCTGTCCGCTCCGAAGCCGCCCACCGCCGTGTTCGCCGCCTCGGACGTCATCGCCCTCGGACTGATGACCGGCGCCGCGAACCTGGGGGTCGCGATCCCCCGCGAACTCTCGCTCGTCGGCTTCGACGACATCCCCGCGGCCGGCTACGTCTCGCCCCGCCTGACGACGGTCCGGATGCCTCCCGAGCGGATGGCCGCCGCGGCGATCGCGATGGTGATCGAGCGGCTCGAGGGCGTCGCACGCTCCGAGCAGCAGTCGGTGGTCCCCGTGGCCCTGGTCGTCCGCGAGACGGTCGCTCCGCCGCGCGCCTGACCCTCGAGCGACTCCGGTCGACGCCTGCTGCGGCGTCCCGGAGTCGTGCGCGGCGGGGCGCCACCTCGCCGATTCTCGGCTCAGCCCCGCGGAGCCCTGCAGTCCGCGCGCACTCAGCCGTTGCGCAACGCGTGGTTCTCGCGACCCTTCGATCCGGGGCGCGGTCGACTCACTCGACTCTTCGCGCTTCGTAACATGCCTGTAATCAGCGGGGTTGTTTCTCGAAACGCGAGTGGTGTTTAGTAATGCGCAACGTAGCGCAACGGCTCCGACCCGCCGGTCAGGTCCCCGCGGCGCATTCGCTCCCGATCCCTGGAGGGTCCATGGCACGCCTCATTCTGATGCGCATCGCGATCTCGATCCCGGTGCTCTTCATCATGACGATCCTCACCTTCTTCCTCGCGTCCCTGGTCCCCGGCGACGCGGCGACGACGATCCTGGGCCAGGACGCGACCCCCGAGCGCATCGCCGAGCTGAACGAGCAGCTCGGCCTGAACCGGCCGATCCTCGAGCAGTACTGGGACTGGCTGGCGGGCATCTTCCGCGGCGACCTCGGCAGCTCGCTCTACAGCGGCGAGGAGGTCACCCGCCTGATCGGTCAGCGCTTCTGGCCCACCTTCTTCCTCGCCGCGTTCGCCGCCCTGGTCTCGGCCGTCATCGGCGTCGCCTTCGGCATCGTCGCCGCGGTCAAGGGCGGATGGACGGCTCGCGCCCTCGACGGGCTCGGCATGCTCGGCATCTCCCTCCCCAACTTCTGGGTGGCGCTCCTGCTGATCGTCTTCTTCTCGGGCACCCTCGGACTCTTCCCGGCGGTCGGCTACACCGCCCCGGAGAAGGACTTCGGCGGCTTCGTCTCGCACCTGGTGCTGCCGGTCGCCGCGCTCTCGATCGCCGGCGTCGCCCTCATCGCCAAGCAGACGCGGGAGTCGATGGCGGAGGCCCTGAGCCGCGACTTCATGCGCTTCATGCAGGCCAACGGGATCCCGCGCCGGCAGCTCATCTTCAAGTACGGCCTCCGCTACGCCTCCATCCCGATCCTCGCGACGATCTCGGCGACCTTCGTCACCCACATCGGCGGCACCGTCACGCTCGAGTCGGTCTTCGCGATCCCGGGCATGGGCTCGCTCGTCGCCCGGTCGACCACCAACCACGATCTCTCCACGATCCAGGGCGCCGTGCTGACGTTCACCGTCGCGATCCTCATCGTGAACATCGTCACCGACGTCATCTACTCGTTCCTCAACCCGAAGGTGAAAGCAGCGTGAGCACCGCAGTCATCAACACCACCGCTGCCGCGGCACCGCCCGCCGCACGCCGATTCAAGCGCCCGTCCGTCCCGCTCGTCGTCGCCCTGACCTGGCTCGTCGTCGTGGTCGGGTCGACTCTCCTCGCCGACCTCGTCTCGCCCTACGACCCGCTCGCGCAGGACATCCTGAACGCCAAGCAGCCGCCGAGCGGGACCCACCTCCTCGGCACCGACGTCCTCGGGCGGGACGTGCTGAGCCGCCTCATCCACGGCGCGACCCCCACGCTCTCGAGCGTCGCGCTCGCCGTGATCGTGTACGTCTCGATCGGCCTGGTCCTCGGGCTCATCGCCGGATACGCCGGAGGCTGGACCGATCGCGCCATCGTCGCCTACACGAGCATCGTGATCGCCCTGCCCGGCATCATCGTGCTGTTCGTCGTCCTCTCGGTCTACCGCGGCAACACCTGGGCGGCGATGCTCGTCTTCGGCTTCATCGCCTCACCCGTGATGGTCCTCCTCGTGCGCTCCAGCGCCATCGCGGTGCGGAACGAGCTGTTCGTCGACGCGGCCCGCGTCTCGGGCCTCTCGCCGCTCTACATCGTGTTCCAGCACGTCCTCCCCCGCTCCCGCGGCCTGATCATCGTCCAGGCGGCGGTCTTCAGCGCCACCGCCCTCATCGTCGAGAGCTCGCTGAGCTACCTCGGCTTCGGCACTCAGCAGCCCGACCCGAGCTGGGGCAACATGATCTCCGAGGCCGCGACGGTGATCGCGAGCGAGCCGTGGCTGCTCATCCCGCCGGGAGCGGTGATCGCCCTGACCGCGCTGTCGCTCGGCGTGATCGGCGACTCCCTCCGCGACGGCGTCTCCTCCGGCTGGTCGACCTCGAAGCTCACCTCGTCCGGCGACCGCCCGGCGGCGGTCCGCGGCCCGGCCGAGCACCTCCTCGAGGTGCGCGACCTCAGCGTCGGCTACTTCTCCGGAGGCGGCATCGTCCCCATCGTCCGCGACGTGTCCTTCTCGATCGATCGAGGAGAGACGGTCGGACTGGTCGGAGAGTCGGGCTCGGGCAAGACCACCGTGGCGTTCGGCGTGCTCGGGGTGATCGGCGACGGCGTCGCCGTGACCGCAGGCTCGGTCGTGTTCGACGGGACCGACCTCGTCGGCCAGTCGGACCAGGTCCTCTCGGCCTTCCGCGGCAAGCGCATCGCCTACGTCGCTCAGGAGCCGATGGTCGCGCTCGGACCGAGCCACCGCATCGGCGACCAGCTCGCCGAGGCGGTCACCCGCAACGACGGCCTCACCGGCGCCGCTGCGACCGAGCGGGTCATCGAGCTGCTCCGGCTGGTCGAGTTGCGCGACCCCGCCGCCGTCTCGCGCAAGTACCTGCACGAGCTCTCCGGAGGCATGGCCCAGCGCGTCTCGATCGCCTTCGCTCTCGCCGGCCGCCCCGAGCTGCTCGTCGCGGACGAGCCGACGACGGCGCTCGACGTCACGGTGCAGGCGGGCATCCTCGGCCTGCTGATGCGGCTGCAGGACCAGATCGGGATGGCGATGCTGATCATCACGCACGACTGGGGCGTGATCGCCGACGTCTGCGACCGCGTCGTCGTGATGTACAAGGGCGAGATCGTCGAGCAGGCGCCCGTCGAGCAGATCTTCGCCGCCCCCTCGCACCCCTACACGCAGGCGCTCCTGGTCTCGAACCCGCACGGCGCCCAGCCCGGGAACGACCTGCCGGTGATCACCGGCACCTTCCTCACCCCTTCGATGGAGCGCGCCGCGGAAGCAGCGCAGCTCCCCGTCACGGAGTCGACACGATGAACGAGCCTCTTCTCCGCATCACAGGCCTCGACGTCACCTACGGCACAGGACGTCACGCCTTCCGCGCCGTCAAGGACATCGATCTCGAGATCGGCGTCGGCGAGACGCTGGGCGTCGTCGGCGAGTCCGGCTCCGGGAAGTCGACCGTCGGCCGGGCGATCCTCGGCCTGGCGACCCCGACGGCCGGGAGGATCGAGTTCGACGGGCAGGACATCACCCGTCTGACCCGGCGCCGACGTCGGCGCATCAGCGCCGACCTCCAGGTGGTCTTCCAGGATCCGCGCAGCTCGCTGAACGAGGCGAAGAAGGTCGGCGAGATCCTCATCGAGCCGATGGTCGCCACGAAGCGGATGAGCCGCTCGGCGTCGATCGCCCGCGCCGAAGAACTGCTCGAGAAGGTCGGCCTCGGAGCGCAGGCGATGAGCCGGATGCCCGGCAGCTTCTCCGGTGGACAGCGCCAGCGCATCGCCATCGCGCGAGCCCTCATGTCGTCGCCGAAGCTGGTCGTCTGCGACGAACCGGTCTCGGCCCTGGACCTCTCGGTGCAGGCGCAGATCGTGAACCTCTTCCGCTCGCTCCAGCGCGAGACCGGCGTCTCCTACCTCTTCATCGCCCACGACCTCTCGGTGGTGCGCCTGCTCTCGCAGCGGATCGCAGTGATGAGCGCAGGAGGCGTCGTCGAGCAGGGCGACGCGGAGCAGATCTACACCCGACCGAGCGAGCTCTACACCCAGCGCCTGCTCGCGGCCGAACCGTACCCGGACCCCGTCATCCAGGCGGAGAGGCGTCGCGCGTGGGACGCCCTCGCCGCCCTCGACGCCTCCGCTCCGCTCTGACCCCTCCGCCCCGCACCACTCCACCGAAACCCTGCACGACTCCCGCACCGCTCCGCTGACCCGTCTCACCCTCAGGAGATTAACCGTGTTCCGTCAGTCCTCCCTGCCAGCCGGCCGCCGCCGGCCGGTCATGCTCGCCGCCGCCCTCGCCGCCGCCGCAGCGCTCGTCCTCGCCGGCTGCTCCGCCGACTCCGATGCCTCCTCCTCCGACTCCGACGAGCCGGACGTGCTGAGGATCGCCACCGTCGCGCCCCCTGTCAGCCTCGACCCCTACCTCCAGAACGTCGACCCGGTGAACATCTGGTTCATCGCGCTGGCCTACGACCCGCTGATCCGAGTCGACAGCAACGGCGAGTACGTTCCCGACCTCGCCACCGAGTGGCAGTACCTCGACGACGCGAACACGCAGTTCGAGCTCACCATCCGCGAGGGCGTCCAGTTCTCCGACGGCTCCGACCTCACCGCTCAGGGGGTCGCCGACTCCCTCAACTACGCGCTCACCTCCGGCGTCAACGGCGCGAACTGGCTCGGCTCCGTCTCCTCCATCACCGCGTCCAGCGACTCCACGGTCCTGATCACCACGGCGACCTCCAATCCGTCGCTGCCGGAGCTGCTCACCCAGCGCGTGCTCCTCGGCTCCGTCATCAGCCCGGAAGGGCTCGAGGACAAGGAGGGCCTGAAGAGCAACACCGCGGGCGCAGGACCCTACGTGCTCGACAACGCCGAGACGATCGCGGACGACACCTACGTCTACACGCCCAACGAGTACTACTGGGACCAGGACAAGATCCTCTGGGACCGCGTCGAGCTGAAGGTCGTCGCGAACACCGCCGCCGCCCTCCAGGCCGTGCAGAACGGAGAGGTCGACCTCTTCAGAGGAGACACCGCGACGGGTGAGACCGCGACCTCCTCCGGCCTCGAGGCCTTCGGCGTGCCCCTCGGCCTGCTCGGCATGAACTACATCGATCGCACGGGCGAGATCGCCCCCGAGCTCGCCGACGTCCGCGTCCGCCAGGCGCTGAACTACGCCATCGACAAGGTCTCGATCGCGCAGGCCGTCTACGGCGACTACGGCAAGGCCGGCGGCGCACTGGCGCTCGAGGACACGATCGGCTTCGACCAGGAGGCGAACGACTACTACGACTACGACCCCGAGAAGGCGAAGGAGCTCCTCGCCGAGGCCGGCTACGCCGACGGCTTCACCGTCGACGTGGGCTACGTCACCAGCGTGTCCTCGGACATCCTGGTGCAGGCCGTCGCCGCCAACTGGGCGGAGATCGGCGTCACCGCCAACCTCGTCAACTACTCCGACGCGGGACAGGCCGTCACCGACATCACCGCCAAGAAGTTCCCGATCGCCTACTACGGCTACGGCGAGCTGCCGCCCTACATCGTCGCCTCGAGCTTCCTCGCGGGTGGCCTGAACCAGTACAACCCGTGGCAGGTCAGCGACTCTCAGCTCACGGAGACCCTGAACGCGGCCGCCGCCGCGGCCGACGCCGACGAGGCGCAGGACCTCTACGCCGAGGCGTTCAGCCGCTCGTACGTCGACCTCGCGTGGTACGGGGGCGTCGTGAACAGCGAGCAGGTCTTCATCTACGACCCCGAGACCGTGACCGGCCTCGAGGCGACGACGAACGGCCCGACCCCGGACATCGCCTGGGCGGTGTCGCCGGTGGAGTGACCCCCGAGCCACTCTCACCACCTCTGACGACCCCGGGTGGGCGCGCCGCGCCCCTGCACAGCGCGCCCACCCGGCCGACCACTTCCGCTCAGCCATCGGCTCACGCCGCCCACACTTTGGAGCCACTCATGTCCAGCCCCTGGGGATTCGCACTCACCGAGATCGACCTGCCCGAGTTCGAGCTTCCGCGCGACAAGCCCGCCGTGCCCGCGGCGACCTACGTGTCGCGCGTCGAAGCGACCTACGCGGCGATGGCCGAGCGCGGGCTCGATGCTCTCGTCGTCTACGGCGATCGGGAGCACTTCGCGAACACGCAGTACCTGACCGGATTCGACCCCCGCTACGAGGAGTCGCTGATCATCCTCGTGCCCGGCCGCCGGCCGCGCATCCTGGTGGGCAACGAGAGCGTCGCCTACGCCTCCGGCACCCCGTACCCCATCGACGTCGTCCGCTTCTCGAAGTTCTCGCTCAACGGTCAGCCGGATCCGGACGACCTCGCCCTCTCCGACCTCCTCGCCGACGCCGGCCTCGGTCGCACGACGACGCCGACCGTCGGCATCGCCGGCTGGAAGTACTTCGGCGGCGCGGGGACGGACGGCTGGATGGACGTGCCGCACTTCATCGTCGTCGAGGTCGCCGCGCGGGCGCAGTCGGTGCAGAACGCCTCCGGTCTCTTCGTGAAGCCGGGCGAGGGCCTGCGTCTGCACAACGACGTCGATCAGATCGCCTACTTCGAGTTCGCGGCGAGTCACGCCTCCACCGCCGTGCGCCGGCTGATCGACGGCATCCGGCCCGGGATGACCGAGCTCGAGGCCTCGGCCGGGTTCCAGCCGATCATGCTGCCCTTCAACTACCACCCGACGATGCTCGGCGGATACGAGAACGCGCGCTACGGCGTCGCGAGCCCCGGCAGCCGCGTGCTCGAGGTCGGGGACCCCGTGTGCGCCGGGCTCGGCTACTGGGGCAGCAACACCGCCCGGGCGGGCTTCCTGGTGGAGGACGCGGGCCAGCTGCCCGACGGCGTCACGGACTACGTGGAGAAGCTCGTCACCCCCTACTACGCCACGGCCGCCGCCTGGCTCGAGACGATCCGGATCGGCCTGACCGCCGGCGAGCTGTACGAGGTCACCGCGTCGCGCATCGGCGACCCGTTCTACAACGTGTTCCTCAACCCCGGCCACTACATCCACCTCGACGAGTGGCCCGCCTCGCCGGTGGCGCCGGGCTCGCAGGTGGTCTTCGGATCCGGCGACGCGCTGCAGCTGGACATCATCCCCGGGACCGGCACCGAGTACCACAGCTCGCAGATCGAGGACGGCATCGTGCTCGCGGACGCGGGTCTGCGCGCCGAGCTCGCGGGGAAGTACCCCGCCGCGTGGGAGCGCATCCAGCAGCGCCGCGCGATGCTGCAGGACACCTTCGGGATCACCGTGCACGAGGAGGTGCTGCCGATGTCGAACACGATCGGCTACCTGCCTCCGTTCTGGCTCTCCCCGAACCTGGCGATGGCACGGGTCTGACCCGATGCGCCTGGCCATCGTCGGCATCGCCACGGAGTCGTCCACCTTCACACTCGACCGCACGCCGCTCGAGCGGTTCTCGCTGACCCGTGGCGACGAGGTCTTCGCGATGTACGACTGGGCGGGGCGGTTCGCCGACCTCCCGGCCGACGTCGAGTTCGTGCCGGGCCTGATCGCCACGGTGAACGCGGGCGGCCCCGTCGTGCCGGCGGCCTACGACGTGCTGCACGACAAGATCATGGCGTGGCTCGACGAGAACGGGCCGTGGGACGGCGTCTACCTGCACATGCACGGCGCGATGAACGTGCTGGGCCGCGACGGCGCCGAGGAGCACTTCGTGCGCTCCGTCCGCGTCGTCGTCGGGGCGGAGCTGCCGATCACGATGTCGATGGATCCGCACGGCAACCTGTCGCGTGAGCTCGCGAGCCTCGTCGACCACGCCGCGGCTCACCGGCAGGCACCGCACCTGGATCGCTGGGACACCCGGGAGCGCGCCGTGCGCATCCTGGTCGACCTCGTCCGCCGCGGGGAGAAGCCGCACAGGGCGTGGGTGCGGGTGCCGATGCTGCTGCCGGGCGAGCGCACGTCGACCACGGTCGAGCCGGGTCGGAGCGTCTTCGGCCGGATGATCCCCGCGATCGCGAGGCACGGAGTGCTCGATGCGAACATGTGGATCGGCTTCGCCTGGGCGGACGAGCCGCGCAACGCCGCAGCCGTTCTCGTCGTCGGCTGGGACGCCTCCGCAGTCGTCGCGTGCGCTCGCGAGCTCGCCGAGCACTACTGGGCGGCGCGGGAGGGCTTCGTCATCGTTGCAGACCGGTCGGGCAGCTGGGAGGAGGCGCTCGACTTCGTGCTGACGGACCCGCCGCGGCCGGTCTACCTCAGCGACTCGGGCGACAACGTCTCTGCAGGCGGGTCGGGCGACCTGACCGTGGCCCTGCACTCGACGATCCGGCGCGCCGACGTGATGGCGGCCGGACGCTCCTTCCTCTTCGCCGGACTCGTCGACCCCGCGACCTTCGACGCCGCGCTCGAGGCGGGCACCGGTGCGGTGCTCGAGCGGGCCATCGGCGCCGCCGTCGACAGCCGCTTCGCTCCTCCGGTCGCCGGGAGCTGGACGGTCGAGCGCTTCATCGAGGGCGTCCACGGCGAGGAGCGCCCCGTCGCCGCCGTGCTGCGCGACGGGCCCGTCTCCGTCTCGGTTCAGTGGGCGCGCCGCTACTTCGTGTCGACCGCGGATCCGGCGTTCGCGGGCTATCCCATGCCGGGGCTCGCCTGGTTCGACCCGAGCGGCTACGACGTGGTCGTGGTGAAGAACGGCTACCTCTTCACGGGGCAGGCCGAGACCGCCGCCAGCGCCTTCATGGCGCTCACTCCCGGCGGCACCGATCTGATCGTCGACCGGCTGGCCTTCGAGCGGGCCGGCCGCCCCCTGCATCCGCTCGACCGCGACATCGAACCGGACCTCGAGCCGATCCTGCTCTGACGGGCCGCCGCCGACCCTCCTTCCCGGTCGACGACGGCCACTCCCCCGCTCCCCCGCTCTCCCTCCCTCCCGAAAGGACTCCGTCACCGTGCGCATCGCGATCTGCGGCTACGCCCTCGAGGCCAGCATGTTCACCATGCTCGTCTCCACCGAGCAGGACTTCACCATCGTCCGCGGCCCCGAGCTGCTGGCCCGCTACGACTTCCCCCGCATCCTGGGCGCGGACGCGGAGGGCATCGACTGGGTCCCCGTCATGCGCGCCACCGGAGGAGCGGGCGGACCGATCACCGCCGCGACGATGGACGGCTTCGTGCAGGAGATCGTCTCGGGCCTCGCGACCGCGCACGCGGAGGCGCCGTTCGACGGCGTCTACCTCGACTGGCACGGCGCCTCGCACACCGTCGGGCGCGACCACGACGAGGAGGACTTCATCCGCGCGGTCCGCGGGGTAGTCGGGCCGGAGGCGGTGCTGTCGATGTCGATGGATCCGCACGGCAACTTCTCCGAGGAGCTCGCGGAGCTCGTCGATCTGGCCACAAGCCACCGCCACGCGCCGCACATCGACAACGCGGCGACACGCGAGCGGGCCATCCGGAACCTGGTCACGGTGCTGAAGACCGGGCGGCGGCCGCTCAAGGCTCACGTGCGCGTCCCCGTTCTGCTGCCGGGCGAGCTCACGTCGACCATGGAGGAGCCGGGCACCTCGGTGTTCCTGGCGGCGCAACCCGCCTCGGAGCGCGAGGGAGTGCTCGACACCGGCATCTGGGTCGGCTTCGCCTGGGCGGACGAGGACCGCAACTCCGCCGCCGTGCTGGTCACCGGGTACGACGAGGCGGCGATCACCGCGACGGCCGCCGAGCTCGCCCAGCGCTACTGGGACGCGCGGGCCGACTTCGCGATCGTCACCGCGCACTCCGGGCAGTGGGACGAGGCGATGGACTTCGTCCTCACCGGCCCCGAGAGGCAGATCTGGATCGCCGATGCCGGCGACAACGTGACGGCGGGCGGCTCCGGAGACGTCACGTTCGCGATCCACGAGACTCTGAAGCGCGGAGACGTTCTCGACTCCGGCGTGTCGATCCTGTTCGCCCAGCTGATCGATCCCGACACCGTCGCGGCGGCGATCGCCGTGGGCGAGGGAGGCGTCCTCGATCGCGGCATCGGAGCGACGATCGACGACCGCTTCGCCGGACCGGTCGAGGGCCCCTGGACGGTCACCCGGCTCCTCGAGGGGACCTTCGGCGAGGGCGTCGTCGGAGCGGTCCTCGGCGACGGCCGCGTCCACGTCGCCGTGCACAGTGCCCGCTTCAAGTTCACCGATCCGCAGGACCCCACGTCGTTCGGCCGCCCTGGCCAGGTCTGGTTCGACATGAGCGCCTGGGACGTCGTCGTGGTGAAGAACGGCTACTTCTTCCCCGGTCAGCGCGCGCTCGCCGGGACCGAGTACCTGGCGCTCACCCCCGGCGGCACCGACCTCGACGTCGACCGACTGCCGTTCGAGAAGGTGCAGCGCCCGGTCTTCCCGCTCGACCGCGACTTCGAGGCCGACCTCGCCCCGGTGCTGCTGCCCGTCCGTCAGGAGGCGTGACGTGCGGATCGCCATCGCCGGATTCGGCGCCGAATCGTCCACCTTCGCCCCGCACAGGATGCGGCTCGAGAACTTCGACATCACCCGCGGCAAGGAGCTGCTGGCCCTCTACGACCTCGACGACTGGGTGCCCTCGACAGACGTCGAGTGGCTGCCGCTCCTGCGGGCCCACGGCGGCGCCGGCGGCCCGATCGAGCCCGGTGTCTTCGACGCCTTCGTCAGCGAGATCGTCGACGGCCTCGCCGCCCTGGTGCAGGACGGCGAGCTCGACGGCCTCTACATCGACCTGCACGGTGCCGCCCACGTCGCGGGGCGGGAACGGGCCGAGGAGGAGCTGCTCGGCCGCATCCGCACCGTCGTCGGCGAGCGGACGGTGATCTCGATGTCGATGGACACGCACGGCAACTTCTCCGAGGAGCTGGCCGAGTACATCGACCTCGCCGTGTGCTTCCGGCACGCCCCGCACATCGATGCGCAGGCCACCCGCGAGAGGGCCGTCCGCACGCTGGTCGAGGTGCTCCGGCGCGGCGAGCGCCCCGTCAAGGCGTGGGTGCGCGTGCCGGTGCTCCTGCCCGGAGAGCGAACGTCGACGCTCGTGGAGCCCGCGAAGACGGTCTTCGGCGCGCTGCTGCCGGCGATCGAGCGCTACGGCGTCGTCGACGCCAGCCTCTGGGTCGGCTTCGCCTGGGCCGACGAGTCGCGCAACGCCGCGGCCGTCCTGGTCACCGGCTACGACAGCGCAGCGGTCGCGGCGTGCGCGGAGGAGGTCGCCCGCTCCTACTGGGACGCCCGCGACGGCTTCGTGATCGTGGCGGACCACTCCGGGTCGTGGGACGACGCACTGGACTTCGCGCTCACCCGTCCCGCGGCCCCGCTCTTCATCTCCGACTCGGGAGACAACGTGTCGGCGGGTGCGACGGGAGACACCACGGTCGCCCTCGCGCGCACGCTCGAGCGCGAGGACGTCATCGCCTCCGGACTGCGGGTGCTCTTCGCCGGCCTGACCGATCCGGCATCCGTCCGCGCCGCGGAGGCGGTCGGGGTCGGTGGCACGCTGACGCGGGCCGTCGGCGCCGTCGTGGACGACCGGTTCGCGCCTCCGGTCGAACGGAGCTGGAGCATCGTGCGATTGGTCGAGGGCCTGTACGAGGGCGAGGGAGTCGTCGCCGCCGTGCTCGGGCTCGACCGGATCCACGTGATGGTGCAGCTCGGCCGCTCCTACTTCGTGCCTCCGTCGGTGCTCGGCCCGATGACCGGGCGCCGTCTGCCGAACCACGCGTGGTTCCCCACCGACGACTACGACACCGTCGTGGTGAAGATCGGCTACCTCTTCCCGGGGATGATCGAGGCCGCGGGCAGCTGGTTCATGGCGATCACACCCGGCGGCACCGATCTCGACCCCGAGCGCCTCGCCTTCCAGCACGTCCAGCGGCCGATCTTCCCGTTGGACACCGGATTCGAACCCGACCTCACCCCGATCCTCCTGGAGAAGCGCGCATGAGCCGCACCCGACCCCGCATCGCGATCGTCGGCATCTACGGCGAGTGCAGCACCTTCTCTCTCGATGTGATGCGCGCGTCGATGTTCGAGGTGCTGCGCGACGAGGAACTGCTCGCGCACTACGAGTGGGACGAGCGTCTCGGCGCAGTCGTCGACCGTGTCGAGTGGGTGCCGCTCACCCGCGCGCACAGCGGCGCCGGCGGCCCGCTCGACCCGGCCTTCTTCGACGAGATCTTCGACGAGGTCGCTGCGCGCCTGCGCGAGCACGGCTCGTACGACGGCGTCTACCTCGACATGCACGGCGCCCTGAAGGTCCTCGGCCGCGACCACGCGGAGGAGCGCTTCGTGGGCATGGTGCGCGAGATCGTCGGCGAGGAGGCGGTGCTGGGCATCTCGATGGACCCCCACGGCAACTTCTCCCGCGAGCTCGCCGGCCTCATCGACGTGGCCGCCGTCTACCGGCACGCGCCGCACATCGACCGACTCGAGACCCGCGACCGCGCCGTCACGAACCTGATCGAGGTCATCCGCTCGGGACGTCGGCCGGTGAAGGCGTGGGTGCGGGTGCCGGTGCTCCTGCCGGGCGAGCGCACGTCGACTCTCTTCGAACCGGCCACCACGGTGTTCGGCTCGCTCGTTCCGACGATCGCGGAGCACGGGCTGATGGACGTCGGCCTGTGGTGCGGCTTCCCCTGGGCGGACGAGGACCGCAACGCGGCCGCTGTGCTCGCACTCGCCGACGACCAGGAGGCGGCGGTCACCGCGGCCGAGGCCGTCGCGCGCCGCTACTGGGACGCCCGCGCCGACTTCGGGATCACCAGCCCCCGCTACGGATCCTGGGACGACGCCCTCGACTTCGTGCTCGACGGAGCCGCGACTCCGGTCTACCTGAGCGACTCGGGCGACAACGTCACGGCGGGCGGCTCGGGGGACGTGACCGTCGCGCTGGCGCGCACCCGGGAGCGCCGCGACGTGGCCGCCTCCGGTCGGCGGTTCCTCTTCGCAGGCCTCGTCGACGCTCCCACCCTCGGCGCGGCGATCGCCGCGGGCGTCGGCGGAGTGCTCGAGCGCGCGATCGGCGCCGTCGTCGACGACCGCTACGCCGGGCCGGTCGACGGCGTCTGGCGCGTGGAGGAGCTCATCGAGGGCGTCTACGGCGAGGGGATCGTCGGCGCCGTGCTGCGCGACGGCCCGATCTCGGTCAGCGTGCAGAACCACCGCCAGCGCTTCGTCGGCGACGTGGACGCGGCGACCCCCGCCTTCGCCATGCTCGGCCTCGCCTACACCGACATCACTCCGTTCGACGTCGTCGTGGTGAAGAACGGCTACCTCTTCCCCAACCAGCGAGCGGCCTCCGGTTCCGAGTTCATGGCGCTCACCCCCGGCGGCACCGACCTCGACTTCGACCGCCTCGTCTTCGAGGAGGTGTGGCGGCCGATGTTCCCGCTCGACCGCGACTTCGAGGCCGACCTCACCCCGATCGTGCTGCCCCGACGCGGCACTCCCGCAGAGAGGAGGGCCGGCTGATGCGCATCGCGATCGTCGGTGTCCACATCGAGTCCAGCACCTTCACCGCGCACGTCACCACCGAGAGCGACTTCTCCTTCCGGCGCGGGCAGGAGCTCGTCGAGTCCTTCCCCTTCGCCGAGTGGCTGGGGGAGGAGACCGCGGCGCAGATCGAGTGGGTGCCCGTGGTGCACGCCGTGACCGGCGCGTCCGGGCCCATCGATCCCGTGCTCTTCGATGCGCTGCTCGAGGAGATCCGCGAGACGCTCACCGCCGCCGGGCCCGTGGACGGCGTCTACCTGCCGATCCACGGCGCGGCCACGGTCCTCGGCCGGGAGGATGCGGAGGAGGCACTGGTCGGTCTGGTTCGCGACGTCGTCGGACCCGGTCCGGTGCTCTCGGCCTCGATGGACCCGCACGGGAACCTCTCCGAGACCCTGGCGGGACTCGTCGATCTCGCGGCCTGCCACCGGCACGCTCCGCACATCGACCACCTTCTGACCCGCGAGCGCGCCGTGCAGAACCTGGTCGCGACCATCCGCCGCGGCACGAAGCCGGCGAAGGCCTGGGTGCGGATCCCGGTGCTGCTGCCCGGTGAGCGCACCTCGACCGTGGTCGAGCCCGGCCGGTCGGTCTTCGGACGACTGCTGCCGGCCATCGTCGACCACGGCGTGCTCGACGCGAACCTGTACATCGGATTCGCGTGGGCGGACGAGCCGCGCTGCGCCGCCTCCGCCTTCGTCACGGGAGACGACGCGGAAGCGGCGCTGGCCTGCGCCGAGGAGCTCGCCCGGGCCTACTGGGACGCGCGGGAGGACTTCGCGATCGTCGTCGACCACGTCGGCTCGTTCGCCGAGGCCCTCGACTTCGTCGACTCGGGCGCCCCCGCCCCGGTCGTCATCAGCGACTCCGGCGACAACGTCACCGCCGGCGGGAGCGGCGACCTCACCTACGCCCTCCACGAGACGATGGCGCGCCCCCTCACCCAGCGGCGCAGGATCCTGTTCACCGGCATCACGGATCCGGCGGCCGTCGCGGAGGCCGTCGCGGCCGGCGCCGGTGCCACGCTCACCCTGAGCATCGGCGCGGGACTCGACCCGCGCCACGGCGGCCCGGTCGCCGGACCGTGGCGGGTCGTCTCGCTCGTCCCGAGCCTCGTCGGCGACCCCGAGCCCGTCGGCGCGCTGCTGCGCGGTCGCGGAGTCGACGTGCTGGTGCAGCGCTCGCGCTCGGCCTTCATCGCTCCTGGCGATCCGGCCTTCCCGCCGGGCGTGCAGAAGGACGGCGCCTGGATCGACCCCACCGGGTACGACGCGGTGGTGGTGAAGAACGGCTACCAGTTCCCGACGCAGCTCGCCGTGGCGAACAGCTCCTTCCTGGCCCTGACCCCCGGCGGCACCGATCTCGATCCCGAGCGGATCAGGTTCACCCGCGTGCACCGTCCGCTCTTCCCCCTCGACCGCGACTTCCCTGTCGATCTGACGGCCCGTCTCGTGCCGTCGGCGTCATGAGCGCGGCCGGGCGGGCGCCGTCGGGGCGCGTCGCGGTCTCGCTCGCGGTGGGTGCGACCATCGCCGGCGGCCTGCCGGTGTTCCTGATCGGCTCGCTCTTCGTGCAGATCCAGGGCGACATCGTGCTGCCCGCGTGGGTGCTCGGCTTCGCCGTCGCGATGTACTGGGCCGCCGCCTCGATCGTCTCGATGCTGTCCGGTCGTCTGATCAGCCGGATCGGCAATCGCGTCGCCCTGGCGCTGACCTACGCCTGTGCCGCGGTGAGCCTCCTCGGCTCGGCGCTCCTCGTCCCCGACGCGCTGTGGCTGATCGTCTGGGCGGTCGTCGGCGGTGCCGCGAACGGCCTCGGGCACCCGGCGTCGAACCACCTGATCAGCCAGCGCGTCGGCGTGCGCCGTCTCGCGACCGCCTTCGGCATCAAGCAGTCGGCAGTGCCGTTCGCCGCCTTCGTGGCCGGCCTCACGGTCCCCCTCCTCGCGCTGACGCTCGGCTGGCGCTGGGCGTTCGGCGCGGCAGCTCTGGGCGTCGTGCTGCTGCTGATCGCCTTCCTGCGCTTCGGCCCCCCGCGCGCGGCCGCGGGCACCCAGCGCAGACGGGTGCACGTGCGGCTCACTCCGCCGCTGCTGCGCTACCTCCTGCTGCTGTCCAGCGCCACCACGCTCGGCGCGGCCGGTGCCGGCGCGGTCTCGGCGTTCGCGGTCACGGCGGGCATCGAACGCGGCATCCCGGACGCTCTGGCCGGCATCCTGCTGAGCGCCGGAGGCCTGCTGGGCGCCGTCATCCGCGCGGTCTCGGGTCGGCTCGCCGACCGCTTCGGTGCACGCATCGCGCTGCCGCTGGCGGCCGGCCTGATGGGCACTGCCGCGCTCGGAGCGGCACTGCTGACGATCGATGCGCCGTGGGCCTACGTGCTGGGCGTCCTCCTCGCGCTCGGTCCCGGGTGGGGGTGGCCCGGGCTCACCCACTTCGTGGTCTCCCGCACAGCCGGTCCGGCGACGCCGGCAGCGACGGGCATCGTCCAGACGGGCTCGTACATCGGCAGCGGAGGCGGCCCGCTGGTGTTCGGGATCGCCTACGGTCTCCTCAGCGGCGCAGACGGCGGAACCCTCCTCTGGTGGGGCGTCGTCGCGGCACAGCTCGTGGCGACGATCGTCGTCGTCGTGCTGGTGCGGGTCCCGCCGCCCCCGACGCCGCCCGCTCCCTCGACGGCGCCGATCCCGGTCACCGTGCCGGAGTGAGCGCAGACCCCCGCGCCGGCGGAGAGCAAGCGGCCGGCATCGGCTTCGGACTCCTGCTCAGCCTGACCGTCCTCATCTCACTGGTTCCCTTCAGCATCGACGGCTTCCTCCCGGCCTTCCCCGCCGCGCGCGAGGCGCTGGACACGTCGGCATCGATGCTGCAGCTGAGCATGAGCTCGCTGCTCATCGGCGTCGCCGTGGGTCAGCTGGTGTTCGGGCCGATGTCGGACCGCTGGGGTCGCCGGGGCCCGCTCATCCTGGGCGCAACCGTGTGCGCGGCGGCCGCCGTGGTCTGCGCCCTGGCCCCAACGGCCGCCGTGCTCGTCGCCGCACGCTTCGTGCAGGGCGTCGCGAGCGCCTCCGGGATGGTGATCAGCAAAGCGATCGTGCGCGACCGCAGCGCGGGCCGCAGCACCGTGCGCGCCCTGACGACGACCACGGTCGCGGGCGGCGCTCTGAACATCCTCGCGCCGGTCATCGGGGGTCTGCTGCTGGCCGGCTTCGGCTGGCGCGGTCCCCTCTGGTTCATCGCGGCGTGCGCGATCCTCGTGCTGCTGCTCGTCGTGTTCGTCGTGCCGGAGACGCACCCGCTCGGCACCCGCGGCCCCGGCGAGCGGTGGTTCGGTCTGGCCGGGCTCGCACGGCACGTCATGAACCGCCGGTTCCGGGCCTACGTGCTGATCCAGGCGGGCTCCTACGGTTCGCTGATCGCCTACGTCGCGGCGTCGCCGTTCGTCTACCAGAGCATCCTCGGGATCGACGCCGTCGGCTACGGACTGCTCTTCGCGGTCAACAGTGCGATCGGCGTGACGCTCAACTTCGTCGTCAACCGGCTCCTGCCCGCGAGGGATTCGCATCGGATCGTGGCGATCGGGCTCACCGGGTCGCTCACCGGCACCGTCGCGACGGCACTCGCCTCGGCAGTCGGAGCGCCGACCTGGGTGGTGGCGGCGTGCCTCACCTGGTCGATGGCGACGATCAATCTGAACGGCCCGAACCTGGTCGGCCTCGCCCTGAACCGCGTCAGCCGATCCAACGGGTCCGCCGCCGCCGCGATCGGATTCGCTCAGTTCTGCACCGGTGCGGTCGTCTCCCCGCTCGTCGGCCTCGGCGGAGGAGCGCTCCTCCCCATGACGGTGACCATGCTCGCCCTCGGCGGCGGCTCGCTCGTCCTGCTCCTCCTCCTGCCACCGCACCCGGAGTGAGGGTCGACGGGGCGGGAGACGCTCGTCCCGTCGTGACGACGCGTCAGCCGCCGCAACGCCCTCGCGGACTCGCGTCAGCGCGACGGCATTCTCCGCCAGTCCCTTCGGGCAGAACCGGAGCGTCCTTCCCGCGCTCCAGCCCTGGCAGCGTCGCTGAAAGCGGCGCGAATCACCCGTCGAGCGAGGCGATCTCCCCCACGGACACCCGGAGCGGCGCGGAATCAGGCCGAATCCGCCGCCCTTCGGCGCTCGGGCACACCACCCCGGCTGCCGTCTCGCGACACCGTTCCTGAGAACTCTGTGAACCCCACATCCTCAGCGACCGAACCCCCGCTGAGCACCCCCCGAACGCGCGTCCCTGGATTGGTCCCTCGTGTGCCCAGTTAGGGTGCCATTTTGTCCCCCGGCCGACCGTATCTTGATGCCTGCTCGACCCGGATCGGCCGGTGAGCGGTTCAGAGAGGTACCGGGTCATGACGGAAGTGCGCGCGATCCGGCGCCACCGACGACCAGGGCTGCGACACCGCCGCGACCTCGCCCTCACCGTCGTCCTCGCGCTGCTCGCCGTCCTCCTCGTCGTCGTCCCCGCGACGAAGGCCGAGGCCGCCACCGTCCTCGTGCAGGAGGCGTTCGGCGGCACGAGCGTCCCCGACTCCGCCTGGCAGGCCCTCGACTCCGCCTGCATCACGCGGGCGACCGCCGCGCCGCCGACCGGATCCTCGACGCTCGGCGTCTGCGCCAACCGCACCGACGCCCCCCGCGCGAGCACCAGCCCCGGGTTCCTGCAGCTGACCGACACCCGCACCAACGCCAAGGGCGGCGCGATCTACAATCGCCCCATCCCGGCCACCGGCGGGCTCGACGTGCAGTTCGACCAGTACCAGTACCAGGCCGTCCTCGGGCTGCAGGGCGCCGACGGCATCGGCTTCTTCCTCACCGACGGCTCGCGCTCGCTCACCGCGGCGGGCGCGCCGGGCGGCTCGCTCGGCTACGGGCAGTCGACGACGGTCGACGGGGTCAACGGCGGCTACCTCGGCATCGGGCTCGACGTCTACGGCAACTACTCGAGCAGCCAGGGCGGCCTCGGCGCGGGCTGCCCGACGACGCCCGCCCCTCCGGGCACGGTGGGCAACCGCATCGTCGCCCGCGGGCCGGGGCAGGGGAGGACGGGCTACTGCTACCTCCAGGGAGTCGCGCCCGGCACCTCCCTCCGCCCCACCGTCAACCTCGGCGACACGGGCGCCCCGGCGGCGAGCGCCGGCCGCACCGTGCGCGTGACGATCTCGCCCGCGACGTTCCCCGTCGTGACCGTCTACTACGGCGCCTCCGCCGGTCTCGCCGCCTCGGCTCTGACGCAGGTGATGCAGTTCACGATGACGACCGCGGCGCCCCTCACCTACAAGCTCGGCTTCACTGCGTCCACCGGCGGATCGAGCGACACCCACCTGATCCGCAACGTGAGCGTCTCGTCGATCAACACGCTCGACGACATCACGCTGGTCAAGCAGATCGACCGCACCACGACGCAGCCCGCGACCTACTCCGAGGGCTCGGTCATCCCCTACCAGTTCGTCGTGACGAACGGCGCGATCAACGGCACGCTGACCGGAGTCGCCGTCTCGGACCCGAAGGTCCCGACCGTCACCTGCCCGACGACCACGCTCGCGGCGCTCGCCACGGTCACCTGCACCGGCAGCCATACCGTCACGGCGGCGGAGGCGGTCGCCGGCTCGCTCGTGAACACCGCGACGGCCACCGCCACCAAGACCGTGAACACGACGACGACGGCCGTGACCAGCAGGACGGCCACGGTCACCGCCGCCATCACGACTCCCGCCCCGGCGATCACGCTCGCGAAGAGCGGCGCGCTCACCGAGACGATCGTCAACGGGCAGGCCGACGCGGGCGAGCGCATCACCTACAGCTTCGTCGCGCGCAACACCGGCAACGTGACGCTGCAGAACGTCGCCGTCACCGACCCGAAGGTCACCGGGATCACGCCCACGAGCACGACGCTCGCGCCCGGAGCGAGCGCGACCTTCACCTCCGCGGCCTACACGGTGACGCAGGCCGACATCAACTCGGGCACCGCGCTCACCAACACGGCGACGGTCAGCGGCCGCACCCTCGCGGCGACTCCGGCGACCGTCACGGCCACCTCCACGGTCAACACGCCGATCCGCTACGCCCCCGCCATCGCGCTCACCAAGACCGGCGCGCTCACCGCGGGCTCCACGGTCGGCGCGACGATCGCCTACTCGTTCACCGTCTCGAACACCGGCAACGTGCCGCTCACCGCGGTCGCCATCGCCGACCCCAAGGTCACCGTCGTCTACGGCACCTGGCCGGGCACGGCGGGGCAGCTCGGAGTCGCCCAGTCGGTCGGCGCGACCGCCACCTACACGCTCACCCAGGCCGACATCGACGCGGGCTCGGTCGTCAACACGGCGACCGCGACCGGAACCCCGCCCACGGGCTCCGCGGTCACGAGCACCGCGAGCCGCACGGTCACGCTCACGCGCGCCGCCGACCTCGCCTTCACCAAGACGGCGAACCCCGCGTTCATCAGCGCGGCGGGCAGCGTCGTCACCTACACGTTCCGCGCGACCAACACGGGCAACACCACCCTGACCGGTGTCGCGATCACCGATCCCAAGCAGGGCCTCTCGTCGCTGACCTACACCTGGCCGGCCACCGCCGGGAGGCTCGCCCCGGCCCAGGTCGTCACCGCGACCGCCACCTACACGACCACCGCGGCCGACGTCACGGCCGGCACCATCGCGAACACGGCGACCGTCACCGCGACTCCGCCCACCGGCAGCGCGATCACGCGCTCCGCCTCGGTGACGATCGCGGTGGTGCCCGACCCGCAGGCCGACTCCGCCACCGTCGTGCAGGGCGGCTCGGTCGTGATCGACGTGCTCGCGAACGACGGGCCCGCCGCCACCGGCGCGACGTTCTCGCGGGCCCAGCTCTCGGCTGCGCCGAAGGTCGTCGGAGGCGCCGCCGCGCCCGCCCCCGCCACCCCGGTCGTCGGGTCGGTCACCTGCGTCGACTCCGGTGCCACCCGGGGGCAGTGCACCTACCGGCCGATCGCCTCCTTCGTCGGCACCGACGTCTTCGACTACGCGCTCTCGAGCACCTACGGCACCTGGAACGTGCGCGTCACGGTCACCGTCACCGCGGTGAACCGGGCGCCCGTCGCCCGGCCCGACCGCGTCGTCGCCACCACCGGAGGCGCCGCCGTCTCGGTCGCGCCCCTCGCCAACGACACCGATCCGGATGCGGGGGCGACGCTGACCCTCGCCTCCACCGGCACCGTGCCGCGCGGCACCCTCACCTGCGCCGCCGGCACCTGCAGCTACACGCCCCCCGCCGGATTCACGGGCTCCGTCCCGATCGCCTACACGGTGACCGACGGCTCCCTCACGGCGTCGAGCACGATCACCGTCTCCGTCGACCCGGCGCCACTGGCCCTCCGCGGCTTCACCGACACCGACTCGACGGCCGGCTCGATCGGCCTCGGCACCTGGACCCGCTCCTCCGTCGTCGCGACCCCCGTCTCGAGCTGCGTCAGCGGCCGCCCGAGCACCGTCGTGTCCTGGGCCGCCGCGCCCGGCACCACGGGCTACACGCTCGAGCGCCGCCTCGCCGGCGCGACGCCCGGCGCGTGGAGCGTGGTGGCGACTCCCTCGGGGACGACCTTCACCGACGACCGGGTCGGCGAGGGCCGCAGCTACCAGTGGCGGGTCCGACCCGACCTGCACCGGTGGCTCGGAGTCGCCTCCCCCGCCTCGACGGCCGTCACGCAGCCGGCCGTCGCGACCGCGAGGGGCTGCTGATGCGCCCCCGCCCCCAGAACCTTCCATCCCGTCCTGCGCACGCCCGCGTGATGGAGACCAGGCCCGACTCGGGCACCCACCAGAAAGGAACGGTCGCCATGACCTCCGCAGCACCTCAGCCCACCCCGAACCGCCGCTGGAAGAAGATCGCCCTCACCGGCGGAGTCCTCCTGGCCGCGGGAGCCCTCGCCGGCGCCGGCGCCTTCGCCGTGTTCACCGACTCCGACACCGCCTCGACCACCGTCGACGCCGGTCAGCTCGACATCGAGGCGACCGGCACCTACGTCGTCGAGGACATCGCTCCCGGCGACACCGTGCAGCGGCCGCTCGTGCTCGAGCTGCCGAACGCGACCAACGACGGAGACCTCGTCTCGGCCGTGCGCTTCTCGCAGGCGGTCGAGGACGGCGAGACCCTCGGGACCGACGACCCCGCCCTCGACGGCCCCGGCGAGTCGCTCGTCACGGGCGAGGACGGCCTGACCTACACGATCACGACCTGCACGGTGCCGTGGGTGAACGCGCCCGCGGTCCCCGGCGGACTCGAGGGCCCCTACACCTGCGCCGGGGTCGCGACCCCGACCAGCACGGGCGTGCTCGCCGACCTCGGCACCGCCGTCGACTTCGAGCCCGGCGACTTCGGCGTGACGCCGACCGCGACCGGCACCTTCCCCTCCGACGCCGGCGACGTCGCGCTCAACATGCTGATCGAGCTCGAGCTGCCGACCGAGGCCGACAACGACTACGAGAACGCCGCGGCCGAGATCACCTTCACCGCCGCCGCCATCCAGCGCGACGGCATCCAGAAGTAGTCCCGACCCGCCCGTCTCCGCCCCGCCCGTCTCCTCGGGCGGGGCGGACCCCGTCACTCCGGAGCCTCATGCCCCACGCCCGCGCGATCGGCGCCGTCCTCGCCGCGCTGCTCCTCGCGCCCTCGGCGAGCGCCGACGACCTCCTCGAGGTCCGCGAGCTCTCCTCCCCCGCGACCCTCCGCGACCTCGCTCCCGGTGACACCGCCGAGTGGGCGGTGGAGGTGACCGGCGCTTCCGCCGGCGATCTCTCGGTCGGCTTCGCGGTCGACGGAGGCGACGCTCTCGCCACCGATCCGCAGAACGGTCTGCAGCTGGTCGTCGACCTCTGCTCCACCTCGTTCTCGGTCGTCGAGCGCCGAGCGGGCGGCCGGACGATCTCGCGCTACCTCTGCCCGGGGGACGAGGTGAGGCTCGGTGCCGGGCCGGCCGCAGAGCTCGGCAGCCTCGACGGCGTCCGCGCGGTCGAGGGTGGAGAGACGACCGGCGTCCGCGTGCGCGTGGCCTTCCCCTCCGCGGCGGGCAACGAGCTCGAAGGCACGCGGGCGGCGCTCCGCGTCGTCGTGACGCGGGCCGACGGGTCGCCGGAACCCGTCGCTCCCGGTTCCGTCCCCGGCGCCGCCGGCCCCGACGGTCTCGCCGTCACCGGTCGCGACCTCGGCGCCGCCCTGCTCGGCGGCCTCCTCGCCCTCGGCGGCGGAGCGCTGCTGGCCGCCCTCGCCCGCCGACGTCAGGAGCAGTCGTGAGACTCCTCCGCGCCCTGCTCGGCGCAGTCGTCGGGCTGATCGCCCTCGCCGGTCTCGCCGTCTTCGTGCTCTCGGCACTCGGACTCGTCCGTCTCGTGCCGGTGCTGTCGAACTCGATGGCGCCCGGGATGCCCGTCGGCTCGCTCGCGGTGACCCTCCCGGTGGCACAGACGGAGGTGCGCGCGGGCGACGTCATCGTGTTCACCAACCCGGATGCGCCGTCCCGCCGCGTGATCCACCGGGTCACCCTCGTCTACCCCGAGCAGGAGGCGGCGGAGCTGCGCGGCTGGTCGGCCGGCGAACTCGCCCTCACCACGAAGGGCGACAACAACTCCTCCGCCGACCCGTGGATCCTGACCCTCGCCGACGAGCGGATCTGGCGCGAGGAGGCGGTGGTGCCGCTGCTCGGCTGGCCCGGCATCTGGCTGTCGCACCCGGAGGCGCGCTTCGCGCTGTTCGCGGCGGGCGGTGCGCTGGTCGTCGGCGCGGTCCTCGTGGTCATCTGGCGGAAGCCCTCGGAGGTGGTCTCGTGAGCGGGGCGCACCGCGCGGCTCGGCGGCGTCGATCCCCGCGGGCCCTGGTCGCGATCGGCGCCGGTGCCGCTCTGGTGCTCGGCGCGGCGGCCGGTGCGGCGGCCCTCTTCGACGCGCGCGACACCGCGACCGCGGGCGTCGGCGCCGGAGTCGTCACGGCCGAGTTCGACGCCACCGGCGTGACGAACCTGTCGGTCCCGGTGACCGGGCTCGTGCCGGGAGGCAGCGACCGCCGCCTCCTCGACCTCACGAACGCCGGCACGGTCACCATCGCCGCGCTGCAGCTCGAGACGGCGGCTCCCGTCGTCGGCGGGAGCGCCTCCGACGGGGTGCAGCTCGCGCTCGAACGCTGCTCGGTGGCGTGGTCGGCCGACGGCGCGAGCTGCGCGGGAACGGTGACCACGGTGTCGCCCGACCGCCCGGCGAGCGGGCGCATCGACCTGCCGGGATCACCCGCCCTCGCGGTCGGCGCGACCGATCACCTCCGCCTGACGGTGCGGCTGCCGGAGTCGGCCCCGAGCGGCGTGCAGGGCACTTCGGGTGCGCTGAGCGTCTCGGTCACCGGAGTGCAGGGGCCGGGGCGGCAGCGCTGACTCAGCGGTAGACGCTCCACTCGGTCTTGACGACGCGCTGCTCCTCACCGAGGACCTCGACGATCCACTCGGCGTCGGTCTTCGCGAGGACGCGGCCTCGGAGGTACTGCGGCTCCCAGCCGTCTGCGCGGGGCACCCACTTCACGAATCGGGCGAACCGGCCCGGCGTCACGTCTTCCCTCGACATCTCGACTCCCTTCGACCCTCCGGTGACCACGACGATCGACCCCCTGCGGCGGGGGAACGTGTCCGGATCTCTGGACTGTATGTCGTACGCATGTACTTCCAGGAGGGCGTTGACTCCTGGGCTCCGGTCTGGCAGTCCTCTCAGGGGTCTCCGACCGGAGCGCCCCGGAGTGCGCGCTCAGCGGCCGGAGCGGGCTCGCCCGGCGGCCAGGGAGGGTCGCCGTGCCTGCACTCAGCGCCGGAGCCGCGCCCGCAGCAGGTACGCGCGGTACGCCGCGTACCGCAGCGCGGGATGCGCCAGCGCGCGCACCCGCTGCGGCAGCGAGCGCCGCGCCGCCACCGCCTCCTCGTAGACGGCGGCCTGGGTCCGCGCCGCCGCCGCGAGGCTGAAGCGTTCGACCACCACCTCGCGCCCGAGCTGGCCGAGACTCCGGCGCAGCGCCTCGTCCGCGGCGAGCGGCCCCAGGATCCCCGCGAGCCGCCCCGCGCCGTCGACGCCGTCGCCCAGCGAGTACCAGCCGCCCTCGAGGAAGAACGGCAGCGACTCCGGAGTCAGCAACCGCCAGAACGCGCGCTCGCCCTGCACCACGAGCGGCTTCGCGAACGCCATCCCGCGCAGGGCGCTGCTCCCCATCCCGAGCACGATGTCGGCCGCGGCGTAGGCGTCGCGCGGGTCGAGCATCTGCCCGGTGAGCGTGACGAGCGGCCTCTGCCGGCCCGCGTTCACCCGGTCGGCCGCCTCCTGCAGCTCGCCGCGCACCGCGCCGTCGCCGACGATGACGAGCCGGAGGCGGTGCTCGTCGCCGATCCGCCCGACCGCCTCGATCGCGGCGAGGATCCCCTCCCGCTTGAGGTCGGCGACGAGGCGCGCGACGGTCACGACGGCGATCTCGCCGGGGGCGAGGTCGAAGCGCTCGCGCAGCGCCGTCACGTCGTCGACCGGCGCGTTCAGCTCGGTGTCGACGGGGGGCTCGATCAGGTGCAGGTCGCTGCGGCGCCGGCGCTCCTCCTCGAGCAGCTCGACGACTCCGACGACCATCGGGAACACCGTCGGCACGAAGTCGGGCACCTCGGGCGAGAGCACGGTGGTGACCACGGGCACGCCGTCGATCAGGTACGGCCCGAACGCCGCATCCATCGTCGGCGCCCACTCGTAGGCGTGGATCAGGTCGATGCGGCGCTCGCGCACGATGCGGCGCAGGCGCGCCATGCTGCGGAACGAGACGTGCGGACCCTTCTCGGGCGCCTCCTCCCAGTCGAGACCGAGCTCGGCGACGAGCGGCGTCAGGTCTCCGCGCGGACCGTAGACGACCGCCTCGTGCCCGAGCGCGGCCATCCGACCCGCGAGCTCGATGCCGTTGATCTGGCTGCCGCCGACCTCCATGGTGTGCAGGCAGGTGAGGATGCGCATCGGGGGCCTTCTGGTCTCGGGCGCCTGCGTCAGGCGAGGGTCACCCCAGGCTCCCAGTCCTCGCCGGGTTCCGCGAGCCGAAGCCGATTCCGCGAGCCGGCGGTCAGGCCGGCGGCAGCACCTCGAAGTCGTTCTCCTGGAACTCGGCGACCTCGCTCAGCCAGCGCGACTGCACGAACTCCACGTGGTCCGGGTGCGCGTCGTAGGCCGCGAACGCCTCCCGATCGGCGAACACCATCGAGAACTGCCACGTCAGCGCGCTCTTCGGGCTCACCTGCCGGTTCACGACGAAGTCGGTCACCCCGGGGATCGCCGACAGCGTGCGCCGCGCGCTCGAGAGGAACTCCGCCTCCTCGGCCGACCCCGCCGCGTGCACGAGCGAGAAGGCGACGGTGTGCTGCACCGCCGAGGCGCTCCGGGTCTGCGCCGCGATCTGCCGCCGTGCCTCGTCGATCGTCGCCATCACCGACACCACCTCGTGGTGCGGGTGCAGCGGCGACTCGAGCAGGCCCTGCGCGACGTAGGAGGCGAACGCCGTCGCCTGGAACGCGAGGTTGCCGTAGGGCCAGGGACCGTCGTCGACCCAGGTCTCCGACTCCTGCGCCGAGCTCAGGCTGCCGACGGTCAGCGTCAGGCCGCTCGGCCCGAAGAAGGGGCTGTGCACCGAGAGGCGGCCCTCCGACCCGAGGATCATCGCCTCGACCGGCAGCGACGTCTCGAGCGAGGTCGACACGAGCGCCTGCGGCCCCGCCTCGGTGCGGAGCAGCAGGTCGGCCCGCGCGTCGACCCCGGTCTCGGGATGCGTGGCCCCGGAGGCGCTCACCCGCGAGGGCGCGCCGATCACCGACGAGGCGAACGAGATCGGATAGACGCCCGCGTCGAGCAGCGCGCCTCCGCCGAGCTCGGCGTTCCAGAGCCGCCCATCGGGGTCGAAGGGGATCGAGAAGCCGAAGTCGGCGCGCACGAGGCGCAGCTCGCCGAGCACCCCGCTCTCGACGACCTGGCGGATGATGTCGGCCTGCGGCAGGTAGCGCGCCCACATCGCCTCCATCACGAGCACGCCGGCGGCGCGACCCGCCTCGGTGATCTCGCGCGCCTCCTCGGCCGACATCGCGATCGGCTTCTCGACGAGGACGTGCTTGCCGGCCGCGATCGCGGCGAGCGCCTGGCTGCGGTGCAGCGGGTGCGGGGTCGAGACGTAGACGACGTCGACCTCGGGGTCGGCGACGAGCGCCTCGACCGAGTCGTGGACCGTCGGGATGCCGTGCTTCTCGGCGAAGGCCCGGGTCTTCTCGGCGTCGCGCGCGGTGACGGCGACGGCCCGCTGCGTCGAGCGCACGTGCAGGGCGGCGACGAACTGGTCGGCGATGCCGGTGCCGATGATCCCCCAGCGCAGCACGGGCACGGAGGCGGGATCGATCGTTCTCGGAGCGGGGAGGGTCACGGCCATGGGGTCCGCCTTCTCGTGGGTGCGTGTCCATCCGGGCGCGATCGCTCGATCGCCCCGTGGATCGTGTCGGCCGCGACCCTAGCAGCCGGTCGGCCGCGAGTGGCGCGCCGCCGGGGCTGCGACCGCGGTCAGCGGGTGCCGAAGACCGAGCCGCGGGGCTCGGGGACGTCGATCGAGAGCTCCTTCGACTCCGCCCGCCACCCGCAACCGGGCCCGTTCGGCTCGTCGAGGAGCCGCCACTCGATCAGCTCCTCGCGCTTCAGCAGCACCTCGCCCTGCCGGTCGATCAGCGTGACGGCGATCGGATCGGGCGCCTCCATGCCGAGGTCGAACACCCACCGGCCGTCGTCGGCGCGCAGCACCGGGAACGACCGCGAGCCGTCCGAGGCGAGCTCGCTCGGCCGCGAGCACACCCCGCTCGCGCAGATGCGCACCTCGGCGACGGAGTCGCGCCCCGGCCCCGCGAGCTCGATCGCCAGCGCGGTGCTCCAGCCGATCCCGGTGCAGGCCGGAGGCGCCGCGCACCCGGCGAGCAGCAGCAGCGCCCCCGCCGCACTCACCGCCACCCCGCCTGCCCGCACCCTCATCCCCCCATCCTCCGCCCCGCCCCACCCCACCCCACCCCCGCGAGGGAACCCGTTCTCACCGAGACACCACGCGCGCCGCGGTGTCTCGGCGCGAACGGGTTCCCTCGGCGGCCGGCCCGAACCGCACAGCCTCTCGGAGGCGCGAGCGCACGCTGGGCAGCGGCCCGCAGCGGTCTGTGGATAGCCACACTATGGACGCCCCGAGTTCACGCAACGGACGCCCGCGACTGGTCACCTGGGTTCCTGTCGCGGCGGTCGTGCCGCACTCCGGCACCCCACTGATCTGGAGCACCATGCATCTCACTCCTCGCCGCGGCACTGCGCTCGCCGCGGCCTGCCTCGTCGGCATCTCCGTCCTCGCGGCGCCCTCGGCCTTCGCCGCGGACGGCCTCGGCTCGAACGGCGGCGCCACCCGCAACGCCGACGACAAGATCCAGATGATCAAGGACTCGATCGTCGACGGACCCGCCAAGAACGTCATCCTCCTCATCGGAGACGGCATGGGCGACTCCGAGATCACCGTCGCCCGCAACTACGAGTACGGCGCCGAGGGCGAGCTGCCCGGCATCGACGCCCTCCCGCTCACCGGCTCGTACACCACCTACTCGCTCTACCGCGACGAGGAGCGCTACGGCCTCCCCGACTACGTGCCGGACTCCGCCGCGACCGGCTCCGCCTGGGCCACCGGCACCAAGACCTTCGACAACGCCATCTCGGTCGACATCGACGGCACCCCGCAGGACACCCTCGTCGAGATCGCCAAGGCGAACGGCAAGAAGACCGGCAACGTCTCGACCGCCGAGATCCAGGACGCGACTCCCGCCGTCCAGGCGGCGCACGTCGACGCGCGCAGCTTCTACGGCCCCGAGTCCGAGAACGGCGGCGACGACTACCTCGAGCTCGGCGGCCTCGGCTCGATCAGCGAGCAGATCATCGGCACCCGCGCCGACCTGACCCTCGGCGGAGGCTCCGAGAGCTTCACGCAGTCGGCCAAGGCCGGCGACTGGGAGGGCGAGACCCTCTTCGACCAGGCCGCCGACCGCGGCTACCAGGTCGTCGGCACCGCCGACGAGCTCGGAGCCGTCACCGCGGCCGACCAGACCGCTCCGGTCCTCGGCACCTTCACCGAGGGCAACTTCCCGACGCGCTTCGCCGCGACGGAGGCGACCGTCGGAGGCGCCGACCTCGCGCCGGTCAGCTGCGAGACCAACCCCGACCGACTGACCGACGAGCTCTCGCTCGCCTCGCTCACCACCAAGTCGATCGACCTGCTGAACACCGACGACGACGGCTTCTTCCTCCAGGTCGAGGGCGCCTCGATCGACAAGCAGGACCACGCCGCCAACGCCTGCGGCCAGATCGGCGAGACCATCGACCTCGATGAGGCCGTGCAGGTCGCGCTCGACTTCGCGAAGAAGGACGGCAACACGATGGTCATCGTGACGGCCGACCACGCCCACACCTCGCAGATCGTCGACAACACCCCGCCCGCGGCCCTCTCGACCGCTCTCCTCACCACCGAGGGCTCGGTCATGAAGGTCTCCTACGGCACCGCCGAGGCCGGATCCTCGCAGCAGCACACGGGTTCGCAGGTCCGCATCGCGGGCTACGGTCCCGGAGCCGCCGCGGTCGTCGGCCTCACCGACCAGACCGACAACTTCTTCACCATCGCGAACGCCCTGCAGCTCGACCGCGACCTCGACGCCTTCTCGGCCGACGCGGTCCTGTCGGCGCCGACCACCCCCGTGGCACCCGGCGGATCGGTGAGCATCACCGCCTCCGGTCTCGAGGGCGACCGCCAGGTCACCGGCGCCGCCGGTGACACCGCGATCGGCACCACCGACGTCATCGACGGCGGAGTGTCGCTCGAGCTCACCGCTCCCACCGAGCCCGGCGAGTACAGCGTCGCGCTGACCGGAACGCAGTCGGGCACCGCCCTGACCGCCTCCTTCACCGTCGCCGCCGGAGCGCCGTCCACGGCGACCCCGACGCCCGAGCCCACCCCCACCTCGACGAACCCCGCGGGCGCCGCTCCGTGGACCGGCACCTCGGGCGGAGGCTCGGGCCTCGCCTTCACGGGAGCCGACGTCGCTCCGTTCGCGTTCCTCGCCGGGTTCCTGCTCCTCGCCGGAGCCGGTCTCACCCTGGTGCGCCGCAAGCGCCACGCGTGATCCGCTGACGCCGCAGTGAGCGGAAGGCCGGTCCCCTCGGGGGCCGGCCTTCCGTCGTGTCGGGGTACGGGGGGTCTCGATCCGCCGCCGGGCTCAGGCCCCCGGCCAGACGATCGCGTCGAAGAGCGCCCGCAGCCTCGCGCCCCGCGCCGGGTTCACCGCGGCCACCCACGCGATCCGCCCGAGCAGGTGCGCGCCGAAGTCGGGCACCGCCCCACGGTTCTGCCCCGACGGCCCGTGCACGACGCAGTTGTGCAGGATCGCGTGCAGCCGGTCGACGTCGGCGCGCCGCACGTTCGGGTGAACGTTGACCACGACTCCGGTCACGCTCTGGCGCACCGACGCCGGGCGCAGCCGCGTCTTCTGCGGATTCACCGCGTACCCGGCGTCCTCGACGATGCGAGCCGCCCCGCGGGCGAACGCCTCCGCCCGCCGCGCGAAGCGCTCGTCGCCGCTGAACGCGAGATCGTCGGCGTAGCGCGTGTAGCGGGCGCCCGCCGCCTCCGCGTAGCCGGTGAGCCGGGCGTCGAGCCGCCGCAGGGCGAGGTTCGCGAGCGCCGGCGAGGTCGGTGCGCCCTGCGGCAGGTGCGGGAGGGTCAGCGAGCGCCGGAGGGCCGCGCGCGCCTCGACGTCGCCGCCCGTCGGCATGCGGCGGAGCACCGCGATCGGCACCGGACGGGTGCAGAGCCCCGTGAGCGCGTAGGCGACCGCCTCGGGCAGCCCCTCGGCGCGCAGCAGGCCGAACACCCGCGGCGCGGTCACCTGCGCGAAGAAGCGCTGCAGGTCGAGCGTGACGAGCATCGCCGAGCCCGCATGCACCGCCGCTCCGCTGATCGCGCTGCGCCCGGGCACGAAGCCGTGCGCCGCAGGGTGCACGGCGGCGAGCCCGACGACCTCCTCGAGCACCGTCCGCTGCACCGCCCGCAGCCGGGCCCGCGGGATCTCGAGCAGCCGCGGAACGCGCCCCGGGCGCTCGCGCCAGACGTGGTCGTAGTGCTGCACGGCGCCCTCGGCGGCGCGGCGGTTCCACTGGCCGAGGTCGGCGAACCCGTCGAGCTGGGCCGGCGTGATCGCGAGCAGCCGAGCGAGGTCATCGCGGCCGTCGATCCGCGGCACAGCCGAGGAGGAGGGCAGCGCCCGCGCCGGCACGGGCGCGAGGTGCGCGACGACCGGCTGCGCCCGCTCCGGGAGCAGCCCCGCGATGCAGCGGGCGAGCTCGCGGGGCGCATCGAGCGGCGGGTGCGGGAAGGCGACGAGCACACCGGTCGCCAGCGGGCCGAGCCACCGACGGCGAGCGCCGAGGGAGTCGACCGCCGCGGCGCGCAGGGAGTCGCGCGTCCACTCCGCCCCGAGGAACGCGTGGGTCAGCGTCTCGACGAGCACGTCCCGACCCTGCACGACTCCCCCTCTCCCGCCGCCCCCGCGGCCGCGCACCAGCCTAGGCTGAGGGCGACCGCCCCCTCCGGGCGAGGCGGACGGGGCACGAGCTGCACCGTCCTCTCCGGGGTCACCCCGGGGCACGTGGATCGACCAGGCATCACGCCGCAGGCACCCGCCGGCGCTCCGCGCCGCTCAGCGCCAGCACTTCTCGACAGGTCGCCCGGAGGGAGCGGTTCCCGCCCGCCCGCACCGCTATGCCCGAGATCCGGGGGAACTCCCTGATCGCCCTCGGTTTGCCGCCGCCTGTGGAATAGATTCGACTGAGGACAGCACCCTGGACCCTGGTGCCGGCGCCCCAGCAGCGCCCGGACCCACGGAGAGGACGCAGGATGGACTCGTGGCGGCGTGACCTCCCGGAGGAGGAGTGGCTCCCCGTGTACACCGGCTCGGTCGAGTCCGTGCCCCGGGAGGCCCTCGAGGCGGCGGTGCGGATCCTCCGCCTCCTTCCCCAGATCGAGCGGCTGACGATCACGACCCCCGAGGGGCCTGTCGGAGTCGAGCGGCGCTCGTCGGCCACCGCCTGGCGGGCGGCGGACCGCGTCGCGATGGCGCTGCTCGCCTCCTCGCCCGAGGTCACCGGCATCGTCGCGCACCCCTTCGACCCCCGCGACGGGTTCCGGCTCGCGACCCCGTCCGACCCGTTCCTCACTCGCGACGGCGGCGCGCCGGCCGCGATCCGCGCCTCCGAGCACCTCGGCGAGATCACCGCGGCGGAGGCGGAGCGCCGGCAGAACCTCCGGACCGTCGGGGTCGACGCCGAGGATCCGCTCGAGACCCTCTGGGACCGCGTCGACCCGCGCCCCCGCCCGACCGACCCGGTCACGTGAGACCGCACCTCCCCTGACGTGTGCGAGACTGTTCATATGAACAGGCGTTCAGAGGAGGGGTGACCATGGGGCACACGCACGGAATCCCGTCGGGCGGCCCGGCCGGCTCGGCCGCCGCGCGTCACCGGCGACCCCTCGTCCTCGCCTTCGCCCTCACCGCGGCCTACATGGTCGTCGAGTTCGTCGTCGGCATCAGCTCCGGCTCCCTCGCCCTCATCTCGGACGCGGCCCACATGGGCACCGATGTGATCGCCCTCGGCATGTCGATCGCGGCGATCTCGCTCGCCGCCCGCCCCGCCGCGAAGGGCCGCACCTACGGCTCCTACCGCCTCGAGGTGCTGGCCGCCCTAGCGAACGGGCTGCTCCTGTTCGCCGTGGCCGGCTTCGTGATCGTGGAGGCGGTGCGCCGCTTCGCCGAGCCGCCCGCGGTCCCCGGCCTCCCCCTCCTGATCACCGCGATCGTCGGACTGCTCGTCAACCTCGTGAGCTTCCGCCTGCTCTCGGCGGGCGCGAAGGAGAGCATCACCCTGCGCGGAGCCTCGCTCGAGGTGCTCGGCGATGCGCTCGGCTCGGTCGGAGTCGTCGTCGCGGCGATCCTGCTCCTCACGACGGGCTGGGCGTGGGCCGACCCGGTCGTCGGCGTGCTGATCGGGCTGCTGATCCTGCCGCGCACCTGGTCGCTGACCCGCCAGGCGCTCGGGATCCTGATGGAGTCGGCGCCCGCGCACGTCGACCTCGACGCGGTCGAGCGCGACGTCTGCGCCGTGCCGGGAGTGCTCGCGCTGCACGACCTGCACGTCTGGACGATCACCTCGGGCATGGAGAGCGCGAGCGGCCACATCGTGGTGGCACCCGACGCCGACTACCGCACCGCCCTGACCGGGGTCCTCGCCGTCCTGCGGGAGGATCACGGGATCGACCACGCCACCATCCAGTGCGAGCCAGAGGAGTTCCCGGAGCAGACGCACCGGGTCTGATCGAGCCGCCACGTCCCGCCCGCCTCGCCTTCCCGCCCGCCTCGCCTTACCGCCCGCCTCACGACTCCGGAGGAGCCATGCCAGCCGACACCCCCCGCCCGTCCGGCGACCCGGCGGCGGTCGCCGCCCGCCCCTCCGACGCGGCGATCGCCGACCTGGCCGACGTCTTCGGGCTGCTCGGCGACCCGGGGCGGATGCGGATCCTGCTCGCCCTGCTCGGCGGCCCCCTCCGGGTGGGTGAGCTCTCGGAGCGGAGCGGTCTCAGCCCGTCGGCGACCTCGCACGCCCTGCGCCTGCTCCGCTCGCACCGCGTCGTCGAGGTGCACCGCGAGGGCCGGACCGCCGAGTACGCGCTCGCCGACGAGCACGTGCGCGACTTCCTCGAGCTGGGCCTCGCCCACGTCGGCCACACCGTGCTCGTGCACAGCGTGCCCGCGCCCGACCCGGCCCCGGAGGCGTGCGACCCGCCCGCGCACCCCTGACGCCGAGCGCGCCCCACCCCCGCGCCCCGCTGCCCCGCTGCCCCGCTCTCCAAGAGTTGTCGTTCTCGACCACCGAGTGCGACAACTTTTGAACACTCGAGCCGCCGCATCCACCCGGGCCCTGTTCCGCTCTCGCCCACTGTCCGAAAGTTGTCGTACTCGACCCTCGAGTGCGACAACTCTTGGACACTCGCGCCGCCGCTTCTCACGCACCCGAACCCGCACCGGGCCCTCGCCCCGCACCCGCACCCGGCCCCCACTCCGCCCTCGTCCACTCTCCGAAAGTTGTCGTACTCGACCACCGAGTGCGACAACTCTTGGACACTCGCGCGCGCCCCGGCCGGCAGCGGGTGGCCGCATGCACCTTCCGGTTGTTGACGTGAACATGTAGGGTCGGCCTCCTGAGAGTGTTCACGTGAACACCTCGACTTTCACAGGCGAAAGAGAGACCGCATCAATGTCGATGTCCGCGAGAAGACTCGCCGCGCTCGCCACGAGCGCCGCCCTGGCAGCCGGAGCGCTCCTCGCGCTCCCCGTCGCAGCCGAACCGGCCGAGGCCGCCGACGCGGCACGGATCATCCCCAACCCCGCGACGGCGGGTGAGGCCTACGAGGGCTGGGGCACCTCCCTCGTCTGGTTCGCGAACGCGACCGGCAACTACCCCGAGGCGCTCCGCGAGGAGCTGTATCAGAAGGTGTTCGGCGAGGACGGCCTCGACCTGAACATCGCGCGCTACAACATCGGCGGCGGCAACGCCTCCGACGTGACCGACTACCTCCGCCCCGGCGGCGCCGTCGAGGGCTGGTGGCAGCCGAACCCCACCGGAGACGCCGACATCTACGGCGGCACCTCCACGAATTTCGCCGACCGCGACGCCCTTCTGGCCGAGTGGGACGCGGGCGACCCCGCCTCCTACGACTGGACCGCCGACGAGACGCAGCGCTGGTGGGTCGAGCGGCTCGCCGAGGAGCAGCAGATCTCGCACTGGGAGGCGTTCGCCAACTCCGCCCCCTACTTCATGACCGAGAGCGGCTACGTCTCCGGAGGCTTCAACGCCTCGAGCGAGCAGCTGAAGCCCGCCGCCGAGCAGCAGTTCGCCGAGTACCTGGTGACCGTCACCGGGCACCTGGAGGACGAGTACGGCATCGAGTTCGACACCCTCGACCCGTTCAACGAGCCGAACACCAACTACTGGGGCACGCAGCTCACGAACGGCGTCCCGACCGGTGGCCGCCAGGAGGGCATGCACGTCGGCCCGACCCGTCAGGTAGGCCTCATCCCCGACGTCGTCGCGGCTCTCGAGGCCTCGACCACCGACGCCGGACTCGCCGCGATGGACGAGACCAACCCCGGCATCTTCCAGACCGACTGGGCGGCCTACCCGCAGGCGATCCGCGACGAGGTCGACCGGATGAACGTCCACACCTACGGCACGTCGGGCCGCCTCGCCGTCCGCGACCTCGCGAAGCAGGCCGACACCGACCTGTGGATGAGCGAGATCGAGGGCAACTGGGTCCAGGGCTACGACCCGGTGAACATCGAGAACGGCCTCGGCATCGCGAGCCGCATCACCGACGACCTCCGCGAGCTCGAGCCGAAGGCCTGGGTGCTCTGGCAGCCGGTCGAGGACCTCTACAACATGAGCCCGAAGGGCGAGAACCTCAACTGGGGCTCGATCTTCATCGACCTCGACTGCGAGCCCTACCAGGAGGCGGGGGGCGAGGTCTGGAAGTCGGCCCGCCGCGTCGCCGACGCGGGAGGCGACTCCACGAAGGCCCCGGTCTGCGGCGTCGAGACCAACTCGAAGTTCAACACCATCCGCAACTTCACGACGTTCATCCACGAGGGCGACCGCCTGATGTCGGTGAACGACACCGCCAGCACCGCCGCGATCCGCGCTGACGGCTCGGGCGCGACGATCGTGCACAGCAACACGGCGACCACGTCGAAGACCGTCACGCTCGACCTCTCGCGCTTCGGCACGATCGCCGACGGCGCGAGCGTCACCCCCTACGTGACCACGCAGGCCTCGTCGGCCGCCGACCCCACCGGCAACGCGCTCGTCGAGAAGGCCCCGGTCGTCATCGATCGGGAGTCGCGCACCGCGACGATCACGGTCCCCGCGAAGTCGGTCACCACCTTCGACATCGACGGGGTCTCCGGAGTCGCCGACTCCGCCCCCGCGCTGCGCGACGGCCACCACTACCAGCTGGTCGGCACGCAGAGCGGCAAGGCCCTGACCGCGACGACCACCGCGGCCGCGACGACGATCACGACGCTCGCGACCGACTCCACCGCCGCCGCGAAGCAGACCTGGACCGTGCACGAGGTGCCGGCCGGCGAGCGCGAGGCCACCCGCCGCGTGGTCCTCCAGACCAGCGACGGACGCGTGCTCGGCGCGACGACCGCCGGGACCGACCTGCGCTCGGTGTCGGTCGACGCCGCGAAGGGCACGGCCGCGACCCGCTGGATCGTCAACTCGACCGACGGCGTGACCTTCACGCTCGTCAACGAGTCGATCGCCCAGTCGCTCGACGTCAACGGCCAGTCGAGCGCCGAGAACACCACCGTCGGCGTCTACGGCTCGAACGGCGGAGCGAACCAGTCGTGGAGCCTCCGCGACCTCGCGCCGGCCACCGGCCAGACGGTCGCCGTCCGCACCACCGTGGGCGTCGCTCCGTCGCTGCCCCCGTCGATCACCCCGCAGTACGCCTGGGGCGCCGGCTCGCCGGTCGCCGTGACCTGGCAGCGCCCGGCCGACTCGGCCTACGGCAGTGCCGGCCGCGTCGAGGTGCCGGGAACCGCGACCGACCTCTTCGGTCAGAGCATCGCGGTCACCGCGCTCGTCGACGTCGGCGGGCTGACCGCGACCGACCCGGTCTCGATCACCGTCGCCTCCGGAGCGAGCGTCGCCGGGGTGAAGGCCGCGGCTCCCGCCACGGTCCCCGCGCGCGTCGGAGCCTCGACCAGCACCTTCGCGGTGCCGGTCGTCTGGGACTGGACGCCGCTCACCACCGCCTCGCTCGCACAGCCCGGCTCGGTGACGATCACGGGGACCGCGACCGCCGACGGCGCGACCCTGCCGGCCACCCTCACGGTGCTCGTCACCGCGGGCACCCTCCGCAACGTCAACCCCGATGCGGGCATCGTCGCCACGGCGACGTCGTCGGAGTCGGGCTTCGGACCGGAGCGCACCCGCAACGGCGTCGACGGCGACAAGGGCTGGTCGAACTGGGTCAGCGGCACGAAGGCGGCGCAGAGCACGCTGACCTACACCTTCCCCGCGGCACGCCAGGTGCAGCAGGTGTCGGTGCAGTTCCAGCGTGACGGAGGCACCAGCTGGGCCCAGAGCGCGCAGCTGCAGTACCGTGCCGCCGACGGCACCTGGACCTCGGTCCCCGGCTGGGAGACGGCGCAGCCGGTCGCGTCGCCCGCCGACGGCACGGCGCCCACGCTGGTCGCGAGCTTCGCGCCGGTCACCGCGACCGCGTTCCGGGTCGTGATGAACGCCTACTCGAACACGCACCTCATCGTGTCGGAGGTGAAGCTGTTCGAGTCGGTCGCGTCGCCCGCCGCGGTCGGCACCCTGGGCGCGCTGCGCGTGAACGGAGTCGGCGTCGCCGGTTTCGACCCCGCCCGCACCTCCTACGCGGTGACCGTCGAGGGGACGACGATGCCGGTGGTCACCGCGGTGGCCACCGACGCGGCGGCGACGGTGCGCGTCACCCAGCCGACGACGGCGAACGGCGGAGTCGCGACGGTCGCGGTCACCTCGGCCGATCGATCGAGCACCACCACGACGACGGTGACGGTGACGCTGAAGGCGCCCGCCGCGCTGGCCGTCGCGGTGACGGCGACGACCCGATGCATCGCCGGCAAGGTGACGCTGACCGTGACGGCGCTGAACAACGCGGCCGTCCCGGTGTCGATGACGGTCGCCTCCGCCTGGGGCTCGAAGCAGTTCACCGCGGTCGCGCCGGGCAAGAACGCGAGCGCCGCGTTCACGACGCGCGCCGCCTCGGTGCCGGCCGGGGAGGCGACCGTCACCGCGACGGGCACCCTCGACGGGCAGGCGGTCACCACGGTGATCCCGGCCGCGTACGCCGCGCGCAGCTGCAGCTGACGCGACACCTCAACGATGTGACCGCGTCCGGCCCTCGGGCCGGGGGCGGTCACGTCGTCGAGCGGCGGTCGGTGTGAAGAATTCAGGACAGATCTCTCGAGACCCCGCCCGATCCGCGTAGTTCGGCCCGCAGGGGCGAATCCTTCCTGAATTCTTGACGCCCCCGGCCCGGTGCACCGCGGCGGCACGACTCCCGCTATCGGCTCCGAGCACCGACGCGCGCTCGGGCGTCAGTGCGCCTCGACCGGCTGACCGCGCTTGAGCAGCCGCGAGACGCCCAGCACGATCCCGACGATGATCATCCCGAGCACCAGGCCGAAGACCATCGACACCGCGGTGTCGGCGATCCACTCGACGACCGGCCCCGCCTCCTCGACGGCGCCGGTGACGACGTGCACGAGATCCTCCGGCCCGTGCCAGAACGTCTCGGCCAGGTTCGCGATCACGAGGTGCCCGCCGACCCAGAGCATCGCCAGCGTGCCGATGATGCTGATGCCGCGGAACACCGCCGGCATCGAGGCGACGATGCGCGCGCCGGTGCGCCGGACGCCGCGGGCCGCGTTCTTCATCATCCCGAGTCCCACGTCGTCGATCTTCACCAGCAGGGCGACCGCTCCGTAGACGAGCAGCGTCATCCCCAGGCCGATCACGGCGAGCGCGGCGATCGTCTGGCCGAAGCCGAGGTCGGTGTCGAGCCCGTCGAGCGCGATCAGCATGATCTCGGTGCTCAGGATGAGGTCGGTGCGGATCGCGCCGAACACGAGCTTCTTCTCGTCTCGCGACTCCGTCTCGCCGCTCTCGTGGTGCACGCCGAACCACTCGGTGACCTTCTCGGCCCCCTCGAAGCAGAGGAAGGCGCCGCCGACGATCAGGAGGTAGGGCAGCACCCCGGGTGCGAACGCCGAGAGCAGCAGCGCGAGCGGGATGATGATGACGAACTTGTTGAAGAGGCTGCCGAGCGCGATCCGCCAGACGACGGGCAGCTCCCTCGCGGGCGTGAGGCCCTGCACGTACTGCGGAGTGACGGCCGCGTCGTCGATGACGACTCCCGCCGTCTTCGCGCTCGCCTTGAGCGCAGCGGTGAGGATGTCATCGACAACCGCGAGCAGGCCGACCGACATGTGCGACTCCTTGGATCAGTGAGGGTGAGAGGGCTCACAGTATCGCGGGGAGGTGGCCGTTCTGCGAGCGCCCGCCCATCAGCCCTGCCGGCGGCGGTGCAGCAGGTTCGCGACGGCGGAGGCGACCACCAGGATCGCGGCGCACCAGGCGAGAGCGGTCCACAGCGACCCGTCGGCCGCCCTGCCGGCCAGGAGGCTGCGCAGGGCGTCGACGATCGCCGTCACCGGCTGGTTCTCGGCGAAGAAGCGCACCGGCCCGGGCATCCCCGCCGTCGGCACGAAGGCCGAGCTGACGAAGGGCAGCAGGATCAGCGGATACGAGAACGCACTCGCCCCGTCGACCGTCTTCGCGCTCAGCCCGGCGATCACCGCGACCCACGTCAGCGCGAGCGTGAACAGCAGGAGCACTCCCGCCACCCCGAGCCACCCGAGAACCCCCGCCGACGAGCGGAAGCCGATCAGCACCGCGACCAGCACGACCACGACCAGCGAGATCGCGTTCGCCACGACCGAGGTGAGCACCTGCGCCCACAGCACGGAGGAGCGGGCGATCGGCAGGGTGTGCAGGCGGTCGAAGAAGCCGCTCTGCAGATCCAGGAACAGCCGGTAGGCGGTGTACGAGATTCCCGAGGCGATCGTGATCAGCAGGATCCCGGGCAGCAGGTAGTCGACGTACGACCCCGGCGCGCCGCCGGTGTCGACCGCGCCGCCGAAGACGTAGACGAACAGCAGCAGGAGCGCGATCGGCATCAGCGCCGTCGTGACGATGGTGTCGGGGCTGCGCAGGATGTGGCGGAGCGAGCGCCCGGTGAGCGCCGCGGTGTCGCCGAGAGCGGAGGCCCGCACCGACGGAGCGTGCGCGGTCATCGCGACTCCCCCTCTCGGGCACCGGTGAGGGCGAGGAACACGTCCTCCAGCGTCGGCTGCTTCTCGACGAGCACCTTCTCGACCGGAGGCAGCAGCCGCTGCAGCTCGGCGAGGGTGCCGGTGCGCAGGATGCGCCCCTCGTGGAGGATCGCGATGCGGTCGGCGAGGCGCTCGGCCTCGTCGAGGTACTGCGTGGTGAGCAGGACCGTGGTGCCGTGCCTCGCGAGCTCTTCGACCGCCTCCCAGACCTCGAGCCGCGCGGCGGGGTCGAGCCCCGTCGTCGGTTCGTCGAGGAGGATCACGGCGGGGTCGCCGACGAGGCTCATCGCGAGGTCGAGGCGCCGCCGCATGCCCCCGGAGTAGGTCGAGGCGAGCCGGCCGCCGGCCTCGGTGAGCGAGAACCGCGCGAGGAGCCGGTCGGCGATCCCTCCCGGATCGGCGAGGTGCCGCAGGCGCGCGATCAGCAGGAGGTTCTCGCGGCCGCTCAGCCTCTCGTCGACCGCGGTGAACTGGCCCGTCGAGCTGATCGCCGCGCGCACCGCCGCGGAGTCGCGGACGACGTCGGCGCCGGCGACGACCGCCGTGCCGCCGTCGGGCCGCAGCAGCGTCGAGAGGATGCGCATCACCGTCGTCTTGCCCGCCCCGTTCGAGCCGAGCAGCGCGACGATGCTGCCGCCGTCGACCTCGAGGTCGACTCCGCGCAGCACCTCCGTCGCCCCGAACGACCGGCGCAGGCCCGCGAGGCGGATCACCGGCTCGCTCATCGCGGGCCGCTCTCGGCCTGGCTCGCCGCGGCGCGGTCGACCGCGTCGGTCAGCCGGGCGCGCTCCTTGCCGATCCACGATCCCTCCGGGTAGTTGCGGAGGAAGGCCTCCGCGAACTCGACCGGGTCCTCGCCGACCAGGTCGCGGATCGAGGTGCCGGAGGCCGCGGCCTCCTCGAACACGTCGGCGAGGTCGTCGAGCAGGGCGAGCAGGTGCTCGGGCTTCGACGAGGCGAAGTAGTAGACGTAGTGCTCCACCGCCTCCAGCACCGAGCGGTACTCGGCGGGCAGCTTCTGCGTGCGGGCCTTGAACGCGCGGTACCTCTTCTTGTCGCCCAGGTCGCCGATGAGCTTCTCGATCAGCATGGTCGTCCTCCTTCGTCTCGGAGCTGCTCCAGTCGTTCTGCGAGGAAGCTCCAGGTCCTCCAGAACTCGTCGAGGTAGTCACGACCCCGGGCGTTGAGCGAGTACACCTTGCGGGGCGGCCCCTTCTCGGACGGCACCTTCTCGACGTCGACGAGATCGCGCTGCTCGATCCGCACCAGCAGCGCATAGACGGTGCCCTCCGCGATGTCCGCGAAGCCGTCGTCGCGCAGCCGCGCGGTGATCTCGTACCCGTAGGCCGAGCGCGTCGCGAGGATCGCGAGCACGATGCCCTCGAGCGTGCCCTTGAGCATCTCGGTCGCCTGCTTGCCCACGGTCGCCTCCTGTACTCAGTGTCACTAGCTACTGGTAGATAGTAACGCTGAGTACCGCCGCGGAGCAAGGGCGGGGAGTGCGATCTGCAGGCGTCAGTGCGATGTCCAGGCGATCACGGCGCGGGACTGCTCTCCTCCGCAGGGGCAGCCCTCAGAGCGCCGGATCACCTGCAGACCGCACCAGCACCTGCAGACCGCACCAGCACCTGCGTCAGCCGCGCGCCGGCCCCGTGCTCTCGCGCACGACGAGCCCCGTCGGGATGAGCGTGACGCCCGAGCGCTCCCCCGACTCGAGCTCGCGCAGCAGGATGTCGACCGAGCGGCGCCCCGTGTCGCCGAAGAACTGGCGGACGGTCGTCAGCGGCGGCCAGAAGCTCGCCGACTCCTCCATGTCGTCGAAGCCGACGACGCTGACGTCGCCGGGCACCGCGCGGCCCGCCTCGTGCAGCGCCCGCAGCACGCCGAGCGCCATCTGGTCGTTGGCGGCGAAGATCGCGGTCACCGAGGGGTCAGCGGCCAGCGAGCGGCCGAGGCGGTAGCCGGAGGCGCTCGACCAGTCGCCGACGAGCACCTCGGGAACCGGGGCGCCGGCCGCCCGCAGCGTCGACTCCCAGGTCTCGCGGCGCCGCTCGGCCGAGTAGGAGCGCTCGGGTCCGGCGATGTGCCAGACCGTGCGGTGCCCGAGCTCGAGCAGGTGCTCGACCGCCTGGCGGGCGCCCGAGACCTGGTCGGTGTCGACGACGGGGTACTTGTCGCCTCCCGCGGAGTCGACGACGACGACCGGCAGCTCGGGCGGCAGCACGATGTCGGTCTCGTCGAGCAGGTGCGCCTCGACGATGATGATGACGCCGTCGACCGCCTCCTCGCTCAGGCGGTGGAAGGCCACCGAGACCTCGCCCTGCGTGGGGTGCGAGACCGGGATCAGGGTGATGGAGTAGCCGGCGTCGGCCGCCGCGATCGCGATGGCGTCGAGGGTGCGCATGTTGCCGAAGGAGGACAGCGTGAACATGATCACGCCGATGCTGTGGAAGCGGCCGGTGCGCAGGGCGCGCGCGGCGCTGTTGGGCCGGTAGCCGAGGTCGCGCATCGCCTCGAGCACGCGCTCGCGGGTCTCGGCGTCGACGTTCTGCTTGCCGTTCGACACGCGGGAGACGGTCTGGCCCGACACGTTGGCCCGGCGGGCGACGTCGGCCATCGACACGCCGCGCCGACGCGGCGCGGTCGGGGATGCGGGGTTCGTCTCGATGGCCATGGCACCCCTTTATAGCGCCTCACGCAACATATCGAGAGGCGGGTCGTCACCCGGCGCCGCGTCCGATCGGCACTCGCGATGTTGACGTCCTCATGCTACGGTGACGTCCTGCCATGTTGACGTGAACATGTCTGATCGGCACTCACCCCGAACGGAATCGAAGATGACGACGACGTCTCCCCCCGTCCCGCTCAGCGAGGTCTCCCCTCCGGCGGACCCCCTGGGCGTTCCGCGCTCCCGCGCGAAGAGCGAGTGGAAGGGCCTGGCCTTCGTGGCTCCCTTCCTCGTGGTGTTCCTCCTCGTCTTCATCGCGCCGGTGATCTACTCGATCTACCTCAGCCTGTTCCGCGAGCAGCTCGTCGGCGGCAACGCCTTCGTCGGCTTCGACAACTACCTGACGCTGTTCGCCGACCCGAACTTCTGGGAGGGGTTCGCGCGCGTCCTGCTCTTCCTCGTGATCCAGGTGCCGATCATGCTGGCGCTCGCACTGGTCGCGGCCCTCGCGATCGACAGCGGGCGCCTGCACGGCACGGGCTTCTTCCGCATCGTGGTCTTCCTCCCCTACGCGGTCCCCGCGGTCGTGGCGGTGCTGATGTGGGGCTTCATCTACGGCGACAACTTCGGACTCGCCGCGAACCTCAACGACCTGCTCGGCTCCGACGTCGTGCAGCCGTTCTCGCGCGACTGGATCCTCGCGTCGATCGGCAACATCGTCACGTGGGAGTTCGTGGGCTACAACATGCTCATCTTCTACTCCGCGCTGAAGACGATCCCGGGCGAGCTCTACGAGGCCGCAGAGATCGACGGCGCCGGCCCGATGCGCGTCATCACCTCGATCAAGCTGCCCGCGCTGCGCGGCGCGATCGTCATCGCGACGATCTTCTCGATCATCGGCAGCTTCCAGCTGTTCAACGAGCCGAACATCCTCCGGACGCTCGCGCCGAACATCATCACGACCTACTTCACGCCGAACATGTACGCCTACAACCTGTCCTTCGCCGGTCAGCAGTACAACGCGTCGGCCACGGTCGCCATCGTCATGGGCGTGATCACCGCGGTGATCGCCTACGTCGTGCAGCTCCGCGGCGCGCGGAAGGAGAACTGATGGCCCTCGCCACCGCTCCCCGGGCCACCGCGCCCCGGAAGCCCGCCTCGACCCGGCGCCGCGGCTCCTCGGTGCAGCCGAAGAAGTCGATCGCGTTCACTCTGCTGATGTCGGTCTTCATCCTCTACAGCCTCGTGCCGCTGGCCTGGCTGGTCATCAACTCGACCAAGACGCAGGCGGGCCTGCTCTCGAGCTTCGGCCTCTGGTTCGACGGCGACTTCGTCTTCTTCCAGAACATCGCCGAGACGCTCACCTACCGCGACGGCATCTTCCTCCGCTGGCTCGGCAACACGCTGCTCTACGTGGTCGTCGGGGCCGGAGGCGCGACGCTGCTCGCGACGCTCGCGGGCTACGGGCTCGCCAAGTTCCGCTTCGCGGGGCGCAAGGCGGTCTTCGCGGTCGTCCTCGGCGCGATCGCCGTCCCCGGCACGGCGCTGGCGGTCCCCACGTTCCTGATGTTCAGCCAGCTGGGCCTCACCAACACCCCGTGGGCGATCATCATCCCCTCGCTGATCAGCCCGTTCGGGCTCTACCTGGTCTGGGTGTACGCGGTCGAGTCGGTCCCCACCGAGCTGCTCGAGGCGGCGCGGATGGACGGGGCGGGCGAGTTCCGCACGTTCTTCACCATCTCGATCCGCCTGCTGGCGCCCGGGATCGTGACGGTGCTGCTGTTCTCTGTCGTCGCGACCTGGAACAACTACTTCCTGCCGCTGATCATGCTGAGCGACCCCGCCTGGTACCCGCTCACGGTCGGCCTCAACCAGTGGAACGCCCAGGCCACCGGCGTCAGCGCGCAGCCCATCTACAACCTGGTGATCACGGGCTCGCTGCTCACGATCATCCCCATCGTCGTCGCCTTCCTCGGACTCCAGCGCTTCTGGCAGTCCGGCCTGAGCGCCGGCAGCGTCAAGGGCTGAGCCCTCTCGAACCCACCCTCCGCCGGAGCATCCCGCCCCGCACCACCCACAGCACGAAGAAGTGAAGGGAACACCCTCAAGTGACGAGAAACACTCAAGTGACGAGAAGCACTGTGAAGATCGCCCGTTCCGCCCTGCGGCGGACCCTGACGGTCGTGGCCGCCGCGGCACTGGCCGCCGGCTCGCTCGCCGCCTGCTCCTCCGACTCCGGAGGCGGCGCGAGCGGCTCCGGCTCGGCCGACGACCTCGACGCCGCCCTCGAGGCCGGGGGGAAGATCACCTACTGGAGCTGGACCCCCAGCGCCGAGGCGCAGGTCGCCGCGTTCGAGGAGGCCTACCCGAACGTCGACGTCGAGCTGGTCAACGCCGGCACGAACACCGACGAGTACACCAAGCTGCAGAACGCGATCAAGGCCGGATCGGGCGCCCCCGACGTCGTCCAGATCGAGTACTACGCCATGCCGCAGTTCGCGCTCTCGGACTCGCTGCTCGACCTCTCGCAGTACGGGATGGGCGACCTCGAGGACCAGTTCAGCGCCTCCACCTGGGGCAGCGTGAACGTCGACGGCAAGCTCGTCGGCCTCCCGCAGGACTCGGGCCCCATGGCGATGTTCTACAACAAGACGGTCTTCGACCAGTACGGCATCGCCGTCCCGACCACCTGGGACGAGTACATCGAGGCCGCGAAGAAGCTGCACGAGGCCGACCCGACGAAGTACATCACCGCCGACACCGGCGATGCGGGCTTCGCGACCAGCATGATCTGGCAGGCCGGCGGCGAGCCGTTCACCTTCGACGGCGACGACATCACCGTGAACCTCGCCGACGAGGGCACGACGAAGTGGACCGGAGTCTGGGACCAGCTCGTCGAGGGCGGCCTGCTCTCGGACACCCCCGGCTGGGGCGACGAGTGGTACAAGGGCCTCGGCGACGGCTCGATCGCGTCGCTGATCACCGGTGCGTGGATGCCCGGCGTCCTCGAGTCCAGCGTGACCGACGCCTCCGGTGACTGGGCCGTCGCGCCCATCCCGACCTACGACGGCACCGCCGTCAGCGCCGAGAACGGCGGAGGCGGCCAGTCGGTCACCTCGCAGAGCGAGAACCCGGCGCTGGCCGCCGCGTTCCTGCGCTGGCTGAACAGCGACCCGGCGTCGATCTCGGTGTTCCTCGAGAGCGGCGGATTCCCCTCGACCACGGCCGAGCTGACCGACCCCGACTTCACGGGCGCCGAGTCGGAGTACTTCGGCGGGCAGAAGATCAACGAGGTGCTGACCCAGGCCTCCGAGGACGTCCGCCCCGGCTGGTCGTACCTGCCCTACCAGGTCTACGCGAACAGCGTCTTCGGCGACACTGTCGGACAGGCCTACGCGAACGGCACCAGCCTCGAGGACGGACTCGCCGAGTGGCAGAGCCAGCTCGTGCAGTACGGCAACGAGCAGGGCTTCACGGTCTCCGAGTAGCACGCACGGCGATGAGGCCGGTCGGATCGCTCCGGCCGGCCTCCTCCCGTTCCACCGCTCGGCGACCGAGCGCACCGATCCTGAGGGGGATCCCGCATGACCACCGCTCGCTTCGCCATCGGCGCGACCGACTTCGAGCTCGACGGCCGTCCGCACCGGATCCTGTCGGGGGCGCTGCACTACTTCCGCATCCACCCCGACCTGTGGGCCGATCGGATCCGCAAGGCCCGGCTGATGGGTCTGAACACCATCGAGACCTACGTCGCGTGGAACGCGCACGAACCGCAGCAGGGCTCCTGGCGCGAGGACGACGGGCTCGACCTCGGACGGTTCCTCGACCTCGTCGCCGCCGAGGGCATGCACGCCGTCGTGCGCCCCGGCCCCTACATCTGCGCGGAGTGGGACAACGGCGGGCTGCCCGCCTGGCTGTTCCGCGACCCCGAGGTCGGCGTCCGCCGCTCGGAGCCGCACTACCTCGCCGCCGTCAGCGCCTACCTCCGCCGCGTCTACGCGATCGTCGCGCCGCGGCAGATCGACGTCGGCGGGCCGGTCGTGCTCGTGCAGATCGAGAACGAGTACGGCGCCTACGGCTCCGACAAGGAGTACCTGGCCGAGCTGGTCCGCGTGACGCGCGACTCCGGGATCACCGTGCCGCTGACCACGATCGACCAGCCGACGCCGCAGATGCTCGCCGACGGCAGCCTCCCGGGCCTGCACCTGACCGGCTCGTTCGGCTCGCGCACCCCCGAGCGGCTCGCGACGCTGCGCGAGTTCCAGCCGACCGGGCCGCTGATGTGCATGGAGTTCTGGTGCGGCTGGTTCGACGACTGGGGCACCCAGCACCACACGACCGACGCCGAGGCCTCGGCCCGTGAGCTCGACGCGCTGCTCGCGGTGGGCGGCTCGGTCAACATCTACATGTTCCACGGAGGCACGAACTTCGGCCTCACGAGCGGCGCCAACGACAAGGGCCGCTACGCCGCGATCACGACGAGCTACGACTACGACGCACCGCTGGACGAGGGCGGCGACCCGACGGCGAAGTTCTGGGCGTTCCGCGAGGTGATCGCGCGCTACGCGCCGGTGCCGTCCGAGGTCCCGGAGGCGCGCCGGCCGGCGCCGGTCGTCACCGCGCCGCTGCTCCCGGGGCCCGCACTGCTCGGGCTCGACGCCGCGTTCGGCCCGGCGGCGCACCTCGACGCGATGGCGAGCTTCGACGAGCTCGGGCACGACGACGGCTTCGTGCTGTTCACGACGACACTGACGGGCGGCGCCGCCCCCGCGCGGCTCGTCGTCGGCGAGGAGGTGCGCGATCGCGCCTGGGTGCTGCTCGACGGCGCTCCCGTCGGCGTGCTCGCGCGCGACAACCACGAGCGGGCGCTGACTCTGCCGCGCGGCGGCGGCGAGCTGGCGATCCTGGTCGAGAACCAGGGGCGGGTGAACTACGGCGAGCGGATCGGCGAGCACAAGGGCCTGATCGGCGGCGTGCTCCTCGACGGGGTCGAGCTCGGCGGATGGACGGCGCGGCCTCTCGCGCTCGAGTGCGTGCCCGAGATCGTGTCGGTCGCCTCCGGGTTCGCGGCCGGCCCCGGGCTCGCCTCGGGAGTGGTCGAGCTGGAGGAGCCGGCCGACCTGTACGTCGACACGCTGCACTGGGGCAAGGGCCTCGTCTGGGTGAACGGCTTCCTGCTCGGGCGGTACTGGCGGCGCGGCCCGCAGCGGACGCTGATCGTGCCGGCGCCCGTGACCCGCGCCGGCCGCAACGACGTCGTCGTGCTCGAGCTCGAGGCGATCGCGGAGCCCGAGATCCGGCTGCTGGCCGGGCCCGAGCTGGGGCACACCGAGGTGTGACGCGCCCTCTGCTAACCTCGTGCGGCTTCCGGCGACGGTCCGGCGGCGGAGGGGGACGACCATGACGAGGACCACCGCACGAGCCGGAGTCGCCCGCGCAGGGACCGCGCTGGTCGGCACGATGCTCCTGGCGCTCGCCGGCTGCACGGCCGCCGAGCCCGAGCCCACGGCTGCTCCGCTCCCGCAGAAGTCGGCGGAGGAGCTGACGACGGTCTTCGACGACATCCAGTTCGTCCCCGGCGAGTTCGACACCACGACCGAGATGCTCGGGTCGATCTATCCCGGCCTCACCGCCTCCGACGTCTCGTGCCTCGCGCCGTTCGGGGTGGGCTGGGACACCGACGACACCCTCGCCGACCCCGTCCTCGAGTGGGGCACGAGCACCGACCGCTCGATGACCGCGGTGGTGGCGAGCACCGGCACCGCCGACGCCGCCTCCTCGCTCGTCGCGGGCGCCGAGGACGCGCTCGAGAGCTGCGCCGACGGCTCGGATCTGTTCGAGATGCAGGGCGTGCCCGTGCAGACGACGGTCGAGCAGACCGAGCCCGAGCTGACGGGCACCGACGAGGCCCTGGGCTGGCGGGTGACCGGCGACGTCGGCGGCTCGCCGTTCACCCTCGCCGGGATCACCGCCCGCGCCGGCGGCGACGTCGTCGCGATCGTCGGCTGGGACCCGTCGACCAACGAGTCCTACGTGCCGCAGGCCACCCAGCTCTTCCTGGACGCGCTGTAGGCCACCCCGGGCCAGGGCATCCCGCCCGTCAGCCCAGCCACGAGAGTGTGCCGCCGTGCGGGGCGACGGAGGCGAGCGGCACGCCGTCTGCGGCGAGCAGGAACGGGGACGGCTGCGGCGCCGTCCGGCCCGCCCGCGCCTCGGCGAGCTCCGGCAGCAGCGCCTCCGCCTCGAGGGTGACGAGGCTCGCCCCGCGCGAGTCGACCGCCTCCAGCACCCGCTCGCGGGCGGCGCGCGGCAGGTAGACGAGGGTCCCCAGCGACACCACGACCGCGCGCACCCCACGGGGCACCGCGTCGAGCAGGCGCGGCAGCGCCTCGGCCGCGTCTCCCGTCACGATCTCGGGCGGGTCGCGCCGCACCGTCTCGATCGCGGCCCGGAGGCGCGCGGTGCGCTCGGGGCGATCGGGCGGGAGGAGCGCCTCCAGCCAGGCCCGGTCCTCGGCCGCCCGCACGTCGAGCGGCCGCAGGTCGAGGCCGCGCCGCCACGTGACGTGCGGGAGGCGCGTCGGCGCCGCTCCGCCCGAGACCGCGCAGCGCAGCAGCGGCTCACCCCGGCCCAGCCGCGTCGCGCCGGTCTCGAGGTCACTGCGCGAGAACTCGTACGAGTACCGCTCCGGCACCAGGCACAGCCCGGCGGAGGCGCCCAGCTCGACGAGCGCTATCGGCTCGTCGGGCGCGGTGAGGCGCTCGAGCGCGGCGACCAGGGGCGCGCAGCGCAGCGCCTCGTTCGTCTGGGTGAGCCGCTCGGCCGCGACCGGCGCGACTCGCGGCCACTCCCTCCGCAGCCACTCGACGAAGTCGTGCGCATCGCCGCCCGGCGCCCCGAGGAGGCGCGCGACCGAGAACACCAGCGACGGCTGCCGGTGCGGTCTCGGCAGCTCGTCGATCAGGGCGATCAGATCGGCGTCGGAGGCGATCGCGAGCGCCCACGCCACCTGACGCTCGGAGGTCTGCGCGAGCTCCACGGCGGCGCGGCGGTACCAGTCGGCGGTCGTCTCCATGCGCCCATCCTCCGGGATGCCGGCGAAGCACCTCCCGCTACGGTGGTGCCACACCGACAGACACCGGAGGCTCCCGTGCTCGATTCAGCCCTCTCCCTCGCCCAGGACTACGTGCCCTCGGGTCTCAGCGCGGCAGGCTCGATCGGCAGCTTCTTCGGCGGGATCATCGGCTACGTGATCGCGGTCATCGCGCTCTGGCCCGTCTTCACCAAGGCCGGCCGACCCGGGTGGGGCGCGATCATCCCGATCTACAACGCCTACCTGCTGACCAAGATCGCGGGCTACCACGGCGCGACGCTGCTGCTCTTCCTGATCCCGGTCGTCAACGTCGTCTGGGCCGTGTTCATCGCCTACGGAGTGGCGAAGGCGTTCGGCAAGGGCCTCGTCTTCAGCTTCTTCCTGCTCTGGCTGTTCGCGCTCATCGGGTACCTGATCCTCGGCTACGGCTCGTCCCGCTACCTCGGCGACGGCGGAGACCCGAGCAAGCGGGTGACCTCCACCGTCTGACGCGGGCTCACCGCTCGAGGCGCGGCGGGTGGTCGCCGTGCCGATGCACGATCCGCCAGCCCTGCTCGCCGAACCGCCGGTAGACGTGGGTGACGCGGATGAGCATCGGACGCGCCTCCTCCCCGTCGATCCGCGTCGACCCGATCTCGAGGCCCACCGTGTAGGCGAGGTCTCCGGAGGCGTGGACGACGTCGTACCGCGGCCGCAGCTCGCCCTCGGCGAAGCGGCCGGCCACCCAGCCGAGGGTCTCGTCGATCGCGGCCCGCCCGCGCTCGATCGTGCCGAAGGCCCCGTAGAGCGTGGAGTCGTCGGAGTCGGCCCAGCAGCGGCGGTAGGGCTCGGGGTCTCCCGCCGCCATCGCGACGAGCGCCTCGCCGACCGCGTCGATCGCGCGGACCAGATCGGGCGGGAGCTGTGCCGGATCGCTCATGGCTCGGACTCTACTGCGGCGGCGACGCGCCGGGCAGGAGACCTGGGGAGCGAGCATTGTCAGCCACTCCCCAGCCTCCTTCGCAAAGCGGATAGCACGGGCGACCCCCCGGGACAGGGCGCATACGTTCTCCCCATGGCCCGAGCCTCGGCCAGCAGCTCTCACGACCGGCATCCGCCGGCACCCTCCCCCAGTCGCGGCACCCCCTCCCGCGACGCCCCTCACAGAACGGCGGCTCCGCACATGGGCGCACTCCTCTACGGCACCCCTGCCACCTCGCACGACATCGACGACCGCGCGCTCGCTCACCTGCAGATCGTCATGGTCAACAAGTTCCGGCGCAACGAGGCGTTCGCATTCCAGATCGACGCGTCGAGCGCCCACGGGACCGGGCGCCAGACCATCTGGCTGCACCCGGCGATCCCGCTGCAGTTCTCGTTCCACGGGAGCCGGATGCCCGCGATCAACCCGTCCTGGGTCCGCGCGCTGATGGACGAGGCCAACAGCGGCCGCGGCCTCCGCATCGTCCCCGAGCCCGCCCAGCAGTCCGAGTCCGCCGGCCTCGCTCACGCTGCGGCCTGAGCGTCCGATGACTCCCCGCGACCGGGCGCGCGCGCGGAGACCGGGCACCGAGCTCTGGGCACCCGACTTCCTCGAGCTCTCGGGGTCCGAACTCTCGGAGCCCGAGCGCGCGGAGTCGAGCTTCGAGTGCTCGACCACGCGCGACGGCGTGACCGGTGCGCTCTGCGTCACCGGGAGCACGCTGGTGCTCAGCGATGTCGAGTCGACGGTCCGCCTCAGGGCCCGGGACATCTTCGGCTGGTGGGACACCCCGGCCGGGGGGACCTTCTCGCTGGCCGTCGAGGCCGGAGCCCGCCACACCGTCGTCCTGCTGTCGGAGTTCCGCGGGGCGACCGTGCACGCGATGACCAGGGCCTTCGGGCCGGGCGCTCCCCTCGATCGTTTATCCGCTTAACGAATTTTCCCCCGCTCGGCATGGACGACCCCTGCCGTGGCATGGGATTCTGAGTGGCGATGGACGGTCGAGGCGGCGAGATCATCCGCTCCGAGGTCAGTGGGCGGGACATCGATGAGGCGCGCGCGCTGCTCGAGGACGTCTACAACGGCCACCGGTTCTCGGTCGAGCCGAGCGCCGACTTCAGCTACCGCTACACCTCCGTCGGCGACACCGAGGTCACCCTCCGCGGCAGCCACTTCGCCGGCGCCGTGCAGGGCCGGATCCAGACCGAGGGCGAGTACATCGTCGCGTGGCTGACGGCGGGCGAGGGCGCGATCGACCTCGACGGCGACCCGGTGCGGCTCGAGTACGGCCGGCCGTCGATGTTCGTCACCGATCGGCCGAGCGCCTTCGAGGTGCACGACTACCGGCAGAACCTGATCCACTTCGACGGCGCGTTCCTCGAGAGCGTCGCGGAGGAGATCGAGGGCACCCCGGGTGGCCCCCTCCTCTTCGACACGACCACGCGCCCCGACGGCGAGGCGCTGCGCCGCTGGTCGGCGACCGTCGCCGCGGTCGCCCGGGTGATCTACGACGTCGACAGCTCGGCGCTGCTGCGTCACGAGGCGAACCGGACGATCGCGGTCGCCCTGCTCGACACCTTCCCGCACGCCTCGCTCAGCGCCCCCGGCGACCTGAGCGTCCCTCGGAGCGGTCGCCTCCGCCAGGCGATCGAGTACATGTACGCGAACGCGCATCTGCCGCTGCGAACCGAGACGATCGCCGAGGAGGCGGGCATGAGCCTGCGCACCCTGCAGAGCGAGTTCCGCCGCGAGTTCGGCTTCACCGCGGTCGACTACCTGCGCCGCATCCGCCTCGACGCCGTGCAGAAGGAGCTGCGCGCCGGCGACTCCGGAGTCGTCAGCGTCTCGGAGGTCGCCCGCCGCTGGGGCTTCGCCCACCTCGGCCGCTTCTCGGCGTCGTACGCGCTCCGCTTCGGCGAGCGCCCGAGCACGACGCTCGACACCTAGCCCGGCCGGCCTCGACGCCGCGCTCTAGCCCGCAGCGCGGGCGACCGCCTCGAGCCGGGCGACGTGGTCGGGCCACCACTCGGCGGGGACGGCAGGCAGGTTGTCGCCCGGCGAGCGCAGGCCCGCCTGGCCGTCGATCAGCTCGCGGAGGATGTCGGCGTGACCGGCGTGCCGGTGCGTCTCGACCGTGATGTGCACGAGGATCCGGTGCAGCGTGACGTCGCGGTTCGTCCACCACGGCACCAGCCCGGGGGCGTCCAGCGGCAGCGCGGCGACGGTCGCCTCGGAGTGCGCCCAGACCCGGCGGTAGAGATCGATCACCTGCTCGCGCGACTCCTCCGGCGTCGCCCACATGTCGGCGTTCGGCTCCGACTCCTCCTCCATCCACGGCATCGGCTCGGGGAACGGGCGGCCGAACGTGGCGCCGAGGTAGCCCGCCTCCGTGCCCGCGACGTGCTTGACCAGCCCGAGCAGGTTGGTGCCGGTCGGCACCAGCGGCCGCCGCACGTCGTACTCCGAGAGCCCCTCGAGCTTGCTGAGGAGCACGTCGCGGCCCTCCTGCAGGTAGCGGAGGAGGGTCTGCTTCTCGTCGTTCAGGTCGGTGCTCGTCATCCCCCCAGCGTGGCCTGTGCGGGCGCCGACCGCCAGGGGATCAGCAGGGCGGGACGAGCAGGATCCGAGAAGCGCGGAGCGCCTCCCCACCCCTACCGTGGAGGCACCGACGACGAGAGGACGATCACGACATGACCGCCGACGAGACGGGCGGCTTCTCCGCCGAGGAGAAGGCCGCGATGAAGGCCCGCGCTGCCGAGCTGAGGGCGGAGGCGCGCCGCGGCAAGGCCGCGGACAAGGCGGCCGCCGACCGCGCGACGATGTTCGACAAGATCGCCGAGATGCCGCAGCCCGACCGCGCGCTGGCCGAGCGCCTCCACGAGGTCGTGACCGGGGCGGCGCCCGAGCTGCTGCCGAAGCTCTACTACGGGCAGCCCGGGTGGGCGAAGGACGGCAGGATCGTCGTCTTCTTCCGCAGCGGCCTGGTCGACAAGTCGCGCTACTCGACCTTCGGCTTCAGCGAGGAGGCGGCCCTCGACGAGCCGAGCGGGCTGTGGCCGACGTCGTACGCGCTCGACCACCTCGACGACGCCGGCGCGGAGCTGCTCGCCGACCTCGTGACGAGGGCAGTCGGCTGACTCGGGGGCGGCCTGCTCAGTCGGGCCGCTCCCACGCGATCGCGATCAGGCGGCGGAGCACGTCGAGGTCGATGCGGTCGAGTCTCGTCACGTAGACGCAGCCCGCGCCCTCGGTGAACGCGCCGAGCGAGGGCAGGAGCTCCGCCCCCTCCGGGAGGTCCTTCAGACCGTAGAGCGAGTGCCGCGCCGTGCGGGGCGAGAAGGCCGTCCGCGGCCACACGCCGGTCCGCTTCGGGTCGGACGGCGAGACGTAGCGGTAGCTGCCGTAGCCGATCATCGACGGACCCCAGAGCACGGGATCGGCGCCGGTGACCTCGCGGAAGAGCGCGTCGAGGCGGATGCCGTCGAGGCGCCGCCGCTCGGGAGCGACCGCGGCGAGGAAGTCGTCGACGCTCGCCGCGGTCGGCTGGGTCTTCTGCTCGGTCATGACTCCAGTGTGCACCGCACGGGATCAGCCGACCGCTACCCGCGCCTCCTCGCGCAGCACCTCGACGCCGACGAGTCGGCGCGTCTCGGCTCCGACCGGTGACGCCTCCCCGACCAGCGAGACGGAGGCGACCGTCTCCTTCGCCGCGCAGCTCGGCCCGACCCACAGCTCGACCTCGCCCGGCTCGACCACACGCACGCCCCTGCGGTCGGTGAAGGCGAGTCGGGCGGCCGGCACGTCGAAGCGCACCTCGATCTCCTCGCCCGCCGCGAGCTCCACCCGCGCGTAGCCGAGCAGCTGCGCCACAGGCCTGGTCACCGAGGCGTAGACGTCGCGGGCGTAGAGCTGCACCACGTCGATGCCGGCCCGCTCCCCCGTGTTCCGCACCCGCACGGAGGCGGTGAACGCGCCTCCCGTGGGCGCCTCGTCGGTCTCGAGCGACAGGCCCTCGCGCGAGAACGTCGTGTACGACAGACCGTGCCCGAACGGCAGCACCGGAGTGCTGTCGGCGCTGGTCACCTCTGACGGTCCGCCGAGGATCGGGTGCAGGTACGAGAACGGCTGCGCACCCGCCGAGCGCGGCAGCGACACGGGCAGGCGTCCGGAGGGGGACACCCGGCCCGAGACGACGCCCGCGAGTGCGCCGGCGCCCTCCTCGCCCGGGAAGAACGCCTGCAGCACCGCGGCGGGAGCCGACTCCCCGCCGACCGCCCAGCCCACCGCGTAGGGGCGACCGGTCAGCAGCACCAGCACCACGGGGGTGCCGGTCGCCACGATCGCCTCGACGAGCTCGCGCTGCCGGCCGGGCAGCTCGAGGCTCTCGACGTCGTTGCCCTCGCCGACGGTCCCGCGGCCGAAGAGCCCGGCCCGGTCTCCGACGACCACGACGGCCACATCGGCCTCGCGGGCCGCCGACGCCGCGGCGGGGATCCCGGAGGCGTCGTCGCCCTCGACCGCGCACCCCTCGGCGAGCAGGAACTCGCTGCCCGGGAACTCGGCGGCGAGCGCCTCCTTCACGGTGGGGATCTCGAAGCCGAGCGGCACGCCCTCGTGGTGCGCGAGCACGTGGTTGGCGAACGAGTAGCAGCCCATCAGCGCGGGGGCGCTGTCAGCGTTGGGGCCGATCAGCGCGATGCGGCGCGGCTGCGCGAGCGGCAGCACGCCGTCGTTGGTGAGGAGCACGATCGACTCCTCCGCGAGCCTGCGCGCGATGTCGCGGTGCGCGGGCGAGTCGAGGTCGATCGACTCGGGGGCGTCGTCGAAGCGCGCGTCGAGCAGCCCGAGGCGCTCCTTCTGGGCGAGCACCCGCAGCAGCGCGCGGTCGACGACGGCCTCGTCGGCGGCTCCGGAGCGGATGCGCTCGGCCAGCGGCGCGAGGAACGCGTCGCCGGTGGGCAGCTCCACGTCGATCCCGGCCTCGAGGGCCAGCTGGGCCGCTTCGCCGAGGTCGGCGGCGACGGCGTGCATCAGGTGCAGGAACGCGACCGCGAAGTAGTCGGCGACGACGACTCCGTCGAAGCCCCAGCGCTCGCGCAGCACGCCGGTGAGGTAGGCGGGCGTCGCGCCGACGGGGTCGCCGTCGATCTCGGCGTAGGAGTTCATCACCGAGCGCGCGCCGCCGTCGCGGATCGCCATCTCGAACGGGGGCAGCAGGACGTCCGCGATCTCGCGCGGCCCGGCGTGCACGGGGGCGTGGTTGCGCCCGCCGCGGGAGGCCGAGTAGCCGATGAAGTGCTTCAGCGTGGCGTCGACTCCCGCCGACTGCAGGCCCTTCACGTAGGCGGTGCCGATCGTGCCCACGACGTACGGGTCCTCGGCGATGCACTCGTCGACGCGCCCCCAGCGCGGGTCGCGGATGACGTCGAGCACGGGGGCGAGACCCTGGTGGATCCCGAGCTCGCGCATCGATCCGCCGATGACCGCGGCCATCTCCTCGACCAGCTCGGGGTCGAAGGAGGCGCCCCAGGCCAGCGGAGTCGGGAACGTCGCGGCCTTCCACGCCGCCAGACCCGTCAGGCACTCCTCGTGCACGATCGCGGGGATGCCGAGCCGCGTCTCGTCGACGAGGCGGCGCTGCTCGGCCCAGAGCCACTGCGCGCGCTCGATCGGGTCGACGGGGCGGGTGCCGTAGACGCGCGTGAGCTGGCCGATGCCCTCCCGCGTCGCGTCCTCGTAGCGGGTGGAGGTGGCCATCTCGCCGGCGAGCGGCTCGACGACCTCGCCGCCCTGGTCGACCCAGTAGCCGACGAGCTGCGTCAGCTTCTCCTCGAGCGTCATGCGGCCGATGAGGTCGCTGACGCGGGCGGACGGTGCGGACGGGGTGTGCGATTCGGTCACGGTGCGACCCTCTCTGCGTTCTCTGCGGAACCTGCGTTCTCTGCGGAACCTGCGTTCTCTGCGGGACGGGCGGGCGCCGGGGATCCGACGGCGGTCATCCCTTCACCGCACCGGTGAGGCCGCCGACGATGCGGCGTTCGAAGATGCTGAAGAAGATCAGCGCCGGGATCATCGAGAGAGAGACGAAGGCGAGCACCTTCGCCGTGTCGACGGAGTACTGCGATGAGAACGCCTGCACGCCCAGCGGCAGGGTGAACGAGTTCTCGTCGTTCAGGATGAACAGGGGCAGCAGGTAGCTGTTCCAGCTCGCGATGAACGCGAGGATCCCCGTCGTGATGACTCCCGGCATCGCCAGGCGCACGACCATGCGCCAGAAGAAGCCGATCCGGCTGCAGCCGTCGATGAACGCCGCCTCCTGGATCTCGTCGGGGATCGCGCGGAGGAACGGCACCAGGATGATGATCGTCGTCGGCAGGCCGAACGCGATCTGCGGCAGCACGACTCCGGCGAGCGAGTTCATCAGGCCGAGGTTCTTGATCACGAGGTACAGCGGAGTGATCGCGACGGTCATCGGGAACATCAGTCCGGCCGCGAACAGGGCGTAGAACACGCCCCGGCCGCTGAAGGAGTAGCGGGCGAGCACGTAGCTCGCCATCAGCCCCAGCACGACGACCCCGAGGGTGGTCGCGATCGCGGCGATGGCGGAGTTGCCCACCTCGCGCCAGAAGATGCCGCCGGTGATGACGTCGATGTAGTTCTGCACGTTCCAGGGCGAGGGCAGCCCGCTCGGATCGGTCGTGATCTGCGCGTTCGTCCGGAAGCCGCCGAGGATGATGTACGCCACAGGGGCGAGCATCAGGGCGATCACGACGACGGCCACCACGTAGGCGATGATCGTGCCGCGACCGAGGGGCCGCTTGCGCGGCTTCTGCCGCTTCAGGTCGACCGGGGACTGGGTGCCCGGCGGCACGGCGGTCATGGTGGTCATCGCTTGTCTCCCGTGAGTGCGCCGTCGGTGTCCCGTCGCAGCACGAAGCGCTGGTAGATCAGCGCCACGATGAGCGAGATGAGGAACAGGACCACCGCGACGGCGTTGCCGTAGCCGTAGTTGCCGGCGTTGCGTCCGTTGGTGACCAGGTAGGTCGCCATGGTCGAGGTGCCGGCGGTCGAGGACACGTACTGCCCCCAGATGATGTAGACGAGGTCGAACAGCTGCAGAGCGCCGATGATCGACAGGAACGCCCAGATGCGCAGCGTCGGCGCGAGCAGCGGGAGGGTGATCCTCCGCTGGACCTGCCAGTACGACGCGCCGTCGATGGCGGCCGCCTCCGACAGCTCCTCCGGGATGCCCTGGAGACCGGCGAGGAAGAGGATCACGGCGAAGCCGATGTACTTCCACGTGATGATCAGCATCAGGGTCCAGATGGCGATCGCGGGATCCGACAGCCAGTCCTGCTGGAGCGCGCCCAGGCCGATCTTCTCGAGGAAGCCGTTGACGGCGCCGCTGGTCTGGAGCATCAGGCTCCAGCCGGTGCCGACGACCACTTCGGAGATCACGTAGGGCACGAAGATCAGCACGCGGATGAAGGACTGGCCGCGCAGCTTGCGGTTGAGCAGCAGCGCGATCAGGATCGCCGCCGGGCCCTGGAGCACCAGCGAGAGCACCACGATCGTGCCGTTGTGGGTGAGCGCCTCGTGGAACGTGGGGTCCTGGAGGATCGTGAGGTAGTTCCTGAAGCCGACGAAGTCGGTCGGGACCCCGTAGCCCTGCCAGCTGAAGAAGCCGTAGTAGGCCGCCATCACGACCGGGAAGATCACGAAGGCGAGGAAGACGATCAGGGCCGGGCCGACGAGGATCGCGACCTCGAGGCGTCCCGACCAGCCGAGACCCTTGCGACGCCGGCGCACCGGGGGCGCCGCGACGGCGCCCCCGGTGGTCGAGCGCTCGCGGGGCTGATCCGCTCCGAGGAGCGGGCTCTCGCGGAGCGCCATGGCCTAGGCCTTGGCCGCTGCGGCGTTGACGGCCTCGACGAGCTGCTCAGGGCTGCTCTTGCCGGCGAGCAGGTCGACGACTCCGACGTTCAGAGCGTTGCCGACGTTGAGCCCGTAGACGGTGTCGAGCCACTGCGAGACGTACGGCGCCGAGTTGTAGGCGGCGAGGATGTCCTGCAGGTAGGGCTCCGTGACGGCCTCCTGCGCGACGGTGTTCACCGGCGGCGCGTTGAAGGCGGCGTAGTACTCCTTCTGCACGTCGGAGGTGGCGAGGTAGTTCAGGAAGTCGACGCACTCATCGGGAGCGTCGACCGAGCAGGAGTAGCCGTCGACACCGCCCATGATCGAGCCGGGCTCGCCCTCTCCGCCGTCGATCTCGGGGAAGGGGAACCAGCCGAGGTCGGGCAGGGGCTGCTCGTCGGGGGTGAGCGAGGCGATGACTCCGGGGTTCCAGGCGCCCATGAGCTCCATGGAGGCCTGGTGGTTGGCGAGGAGACCCGCCGAGCTGCCGGCGCCCTGCTGGGCGGCGGTGGTGAGGAAGCCCTCGTTGAACGGCTCGGTGTCGGCGAAGGACTGCAGGTCCTCGCCGGCCTTCAGCCAGCAGTCGTCCGAGAAGTCCATCGTGTCGGCCGCCTCGGCCATGGTGTCGGCGCTGCACTCGCGCAGGGCGAAGAAGTAGTACCAGTGCGCGGCGGGCCAGGCGTCCTTGCCGCCGAGCGCGACCGCCTGCGTCCCGCTCGACTTGAGGGCGGTGACGGCCGAGTCGAGGTCGTCCAGCGTCGTCGGGGTCTCGGTGATCCCGGCCGCCGAGAAGAGGTCCTGGCTGTAGAAGATGCCGCCGGGGAGCACGGCGACGGGCATCGCGTAGACCTTGTCGTCGAGCGTGTTCGCCGAGAACGAGCCCTCGGGGATCTCGCTGCGGGCCTCGTCCGAGATGCCCTCGGTGATGTCCTTGACCTGGCCGCCGGCGACCATGGCGGCGAGCTTGCCACCTCCGCGCTGGAGGAAGATGTCGGGCGCGTCGCCGGAGTTCAGCGCCGTCTGGAGCTTGCCGTCGAGGTCCTCGTTCTGGATGGCCTGCACGTCGATCGTGACGCCGGAGTTCGCCGCCTCGAAGTCGGCGACGGTCTTGTCCCAGAACTCCTGGCCGGGGCCGGTGGTCGAGTTCTGCCAGAGGGTCATCGAGACGGAGCCGTCGGACGACCCCGCATCCTGGGCCGAGCAGCCGGCGAGAGCCGTGGCCGCGCCGAGCAGGGCGACTGTTGCCACTGCGATCTTTCTGAACTTCATCGTTCGAACCGTTCTCTTCGCTGAGAAGCGCCGCCAAGGGAGAGCGGCGCTGGGGTGCACCCACCAGGGTGGGCAGCCTCAGTCTCAATTGGGGGTCAGCGATCGACAAACGTTTTCGAAATCATTTTCGACGATTCGCCGTAGGGTCGTCTGCGTGACCCTCCGCCCCACCATCCACGACGTCGCCGCAGCAGCCGGCGTCTCGGTCGCGACCGTGTCCAAGGCCGTGAACGGCCGCTACGGGATCGCGCCCGCCACGGCCACCCGCGTCCTCGAGATCGTGCGCGAGCTCGGCTACGAGTCGAGCCTCGTCGCCAGCAGCATGCGCTCCCGCCGCACCGGAGTCATCGGGGTGCTCGTCGCCGGCTTCGAGCCGTTCAGCGCCGAGATCCTCAAGGGCGTCGGCTCCGTGCTCAGCCAGTCGCGCTTCGATCTGCTCGCCTACAGCGGCTCGCACGAGGGCGAGCAGGAGGGCTGGGAGCGGCGCTCGCTCAGCCGCCTCAGCGGCACCCTCATCGACGGCGCGATCATGGTGACCCCCTCCGTCGACAGCGGCCGCTCCGACATCCCCCTCGTCGCCGTCGACCCGCACACCGGCCGCGCCGGCGTGCCCACCGTCGAGTCCGACAGCTTCGGAGGTGCGCTGCAGGCGACCCGCCACCTCATCGGGCTGGGTCATCGCCGCATCGGCTTCGTGGCCGGGCGCGTCGACCTGCGCTCCGCCCGCCTGCGCGAGGCCGGCTACCGGGCGGCGCTGTCGGAGGCGGGCCTCGTCTTCGACGAGCGCCTGCTGCGGGTGGGCAACTACCACCACGACACGGCCAGGCTCCCGGCGTCGACGATGCTCTCGCTGCCCGACCGGCCCACCGCCGTCTTCGCGGCGAACGACGTCTCGGCGCTCGCGATCATCGAGACGGCCGCGCACCTCGGGCTCGACGTGCCCCGCGATCTCTCGATCGTCGGGTTCGACGACGTCCCGGAGGCGGCCCGCTTCGATCCGCCGCTCACGACCGTCCGGCAGCCGATGCAGACCCTCGGGGCGACGGCGGCCGAGATGCTGATCACGCTGATGTCGGGCGAGACGCCGCGGTCGCTGCACGTGCAGCTGCCGACGCAGCTTGTGCGCCGGGCGACGACGGCGCCTCCGGGGGGTGCGCGGTGAGCGAGCTCGACGCCGCCGTCCGGGAGGTGCACGACGATCTCTTCGACGCGCTGGAGCTGACCGATCTGCCGGCGCTGGAGGAGTTCCTCGACGACCGATTCACGATCGAGCACCCGACGGGGCTGGTGCAGTCGAAGCTGGAGTGGATCGCCGACATCGACGAGGAGAAGATGGCCTACCACCGGATCGATCACGTCGAGAGCGCGGTCACGGGGACCGCGGAGCATCCGGTGCTGACGTCGCGGACGCTGACGGAAGCGACGATCGGCGGGCTGCACGCGACGTGGCGGCTGCAGCTGCGGAGCCGGCTGGTCGCGATGCACGGCACCTGGGTGATCACGCGCACGGTCGTCACGACCTGGTGACGGAGGGGCTCGGTTGCGCGGCGGCGTATCGGGCGGGTGGCGCCGATGACACCGGCGACGGGCGGGCGCGTAGTCGTGGCGAGGGAGCGGTTCTGAGACGCCCGGCCCGCTGCCTGCTGGTCGAGTAGCCGCGCAGCGGCGTATCGAGACCCACGTGCTCCCGGAGGGTCCGCGCGGGTGGTTCAGAAGGGTGGCGGGTCGTCGAAGTGCGGTCGTGGGGGTGGTTCGGGTGGTCGGCCGGGGAGGGCGGGTGGTCGGGTGGTGACGCGGCGTCCGGTGGGGTGGTCCGCTCGGCGGTGCCGTCGGGGTGGAGGGTGTAGGTCCAGCGGTCGCCGTGGCGGACGTGGTGGTGGGCGATGCAGAGGCTCGCGAGGTTGTGGAGGGCGGTGGGGCCGCCGTTGCGCCATTCGATCGTGTGGTCGGCTTCGGCGCGCGCGGCGGGGCGGGTGCAGCCGGGGAAACGGCAGGTCTGGTCACGCAGCTGCAGGTGCAGGCGCATCCGGGGCGGGGGGACACGGTGGGTGCGTCCGACGGAGACGACCCTGCCGGTGTGCTCCTCGGTGAGGACCTGGACGAACGAGGTTCCGACTCCGACGAGTTCGCGGGCGACGTCAGCGGGGACCGCTCCGTAGCCGTCGAGGTCCGCAGCGGTGTCATCGAGTCCCGCCGCGGTGGTCGCAGGCACGGTGAGCCGGATCTCAGCGCGCACTCCTGACGCGAAGGCGGGCGCGGAGCGGTCGGCGTCGCGATCGACCGGGGTGGTACCGGTGATGTCGCCGTCGCAGAGCAGGTCGGTCAGCGCGTCGGCGCGCAGCTGCGCGAGCGTGCGTTGATCCCCGTCGACGAGTCCGTCACCGTC
>NZ_FXBM01000005.1 GCF_900177245.1 Rathayibacter oskolensis | reverse complement strand
CGATGGCCACCCAGTGTCTGGGTGGCCATCGTGAATGGTGTCCGGCGGTGTCCTACTCTCCCACAGGGTCCCCCCTGCAGTACCATCGGCGCTGAGAGTCTTAGCTTCCGGGTTCGGAATGTGACCGGGCGTTTCCCTCTCGCTATGGCCGCCGTAACCCTGGCGACGCACCCGCCCGGGAGACCCGGGGATGGGTGGTCAAATCGTGGGTTACACGCCGTGCGTGTATTCAGTTATGATCCACACCCCGGTGAGGGGGTGTGGGGTGCCCGTCTTCTGGGAACCACAAAGTGGACGCAAGCAATCTCTGGCCACTCCTACCAGCCTTTACAACGGTATGAGTGTAGTGATTATCAAGTTATCGGCTTATTAGTACCGGTCAGCTCCGACAGTCTTTAGTCCTGTCTTCCACATCCGGCCTATCAACCCAGTCGTCTGGCTGGGAGCCTCTCCCCCGAAGGGATGGAAATCTCATCTCGAAGCCGGCTTCCCGCTTAGATGCTTTCAGCGGTTATCCGTTCCGAACGTAGCTAATCAGCGGTGCTCCTGGCGGAACAACTGACACACCAGAGGTTCGTCCATCCCGGTCCTCTCGTACTAGGGATAGATCTTCTCAAATTTCCTGCGCGCGCAGCGGATAGGGACCGAACTGTCTCACGACGTTCTAAACCCAGCTCGCGTACCGCTTTAATGGGCGAACAGCCCAACCCTTGGGACCTACTCCAGCCCCAGGATGCGACGAGCCGACATCGAGGTGCCAAACCATGCCGTCGATATGGACTCTTGGGCAAGATCAGCCTGTTATCCCCGAGGTACCTTTTATCCGTTGAGCGACAGCGCTTCCACAAGCCACTGCCGGATCACTAGTCCCGACTTTCGTCCCTGCTCGACTTGTCAGTCTCACAGTCAAGCTCCCTTGTGCACTTACACTCGCCACCTGATTGCCAACCAGGTTGAGGGAACCTTTGGGCGCCTCCGTTACTCTTTAGGAGGCAACCGCCCCAGTTAAACTACCCATCAGGCACTGTCCCTGAACCCGATCAGGGTTCGAAGTTAGATATCCAGAGTGACCAGAGTGGTATTTCAACGATGACTCCACGAACACTAGCGTGCCCGCTTCACAGTCTCCCACCTATCCTACACAAGCCACACCGAACACCAATACCAAACTATAGTAAAGGTCACGGGGTCTTTCCGTCCTGCTGCGCGTAACGAGCATCTTTACTCGTAATGCAATTTCGCCGAGTTCGCGGTTGAGACAGCTGGGAAGTCGTTACGCCATTCGTGCAGGTCGGAACTTACCCGACAAGGAATTTCGCTACCTTAGGATGGTTATAGTTACCACCGCCGTTTACTGGGGCTTAAATTCTCAGCTTCGCCTTGCGGCTAACCGTTCCTCTTAACCTTCCAGCACCGGGCAGGCGTCAGTCCGTATACATCGTCTTGCGACTTAGCACGGACCTGTGTTTTTAGTAAACAGTCGCTTCCCACTGGTCTCTGCGGCCATCGAACGCTCCCGGAGCAAGTCCGTTCACGCCTCAGGCCCCCCTTCTCCCGAAGTTACGGGGGCATTTTGCCGAGTTCCTTAACCACGATTCTCTCGATCTCCTTGGTATTCTCTACCTGACCACCTGAGTCGGTTTGGGGTACGGGCGGCTAGAACCTCGCGTCGATGCTTTTCTTGGCAGCATAGGATCACCGATTTCGACTTGCGTCTACCCATCAGATCTCAGGCTGTGTGAACGACGGATTTGCCTATCGTTCGCCCTACATCCTTAGACCGGGACAACCATCGCCCGGCTCGGCTACCTTCCTGCGTCACACCTGTTAATACGCTAAACGCACCAGCATGGGGTCGTACGCTAGGCCCAACGCTTCACCCCGAAGGGATCCATCACAGGGATTCAGATACTTAGCACTACTGGATTGTCTTGGGCGGTTCTTCGCCGGTACGGGAATATCAACCCGTTGTCCATCGACTACGCCTGTCGGCCTCGCCTTAGGTCCCGACTTACCCAGGGAAGATTAGCTTGACCCTGGAACCCTTGGTCTTCCGGAGGACGGGTTTCTCACCCGTCTTTCGCTACTCATGCCTGCATTCTCACTCGTGTGGCGTCCACGGCTGGTTCACACCGCCGCTTCACTCGCCACACGACGCTCTCCTACCCATCAACACGGCTGGACCACGAAGGCCTACCACTAATGTCAATGCCACAACTTCGGTGGCGTGCTTGAGCCCCGTTACATTGTCGGCGCGGAATCACTTGACCAGTGAGCTATTACGCACTCTTTCAAGGGTGGCTGCTTCTAAGCCAACCTCCTGGTTGTCTGTGCAACTCCACATCCTTTCCCACTTAGCACGCGCTTAGGGACCTTAGTTGGTGGTCTGGGTTGTTTCCCTCTCGACTATGAAGCTTATCCCCCACAGTCTCACTGCTGCGCTCTCACTTACCGGCATTCGGAGTTTGGCTGACGTCAGTAAGCTTTTGGGCCCCATCGGCCATCCAGTAGCTCTACCTCCGGCAAGAAACACGCAACGCTGCACCTAAATGCATTTCGGAGAGAACCAGCTATCACGAAGTTTGATTGGCCTTTCACCCCTATCCACAGCTCATCCCCTCCATTTTCAACTGAAGTGGGTTCGGTCCTCCACGACGTCTTACCGTCGCTTCAACCTGGCCATGGATAGATCACTTCGCTTCGGGTCTAGACCCTGCGACTCAAAACGCCCTATTCGGACTCGCTTTCGCTACGGCTGCCCCACACGGGTTAACCTCGCCACAGAGCACTAACTCGCAGGCTCATTCTTCAAAAGGCACGCCGTCACCCCAACAAGGAGGCTCCGACGGTTTGTAAGCAAACGGTTTCAGGTACTATTTCACTCCCCTCCCGGGGTACTTTTCACCTTTCCCTCACGGTACTTGTCCGCTATCGGTCATCTGGGAGTATTTAGGCTTATCAGGTGGTCCTGACGGATTCACACGGGATTTCTCGGGCCCCGTGCTACTTGGGATACTCTTCACGCCATAACACCATTTCGACTACGGGGCTCGCACCCGCTCTGGCCAGGCATTCAAACCTGTTCGTCTATGATGCGCTGTAACGTTCCGTGCTCGGCAGAACACGACGAAAAGTCCCACAACCCCGACCATGCAACCCCTGCCGGGTATCACACATGGCTCGGTTTAGCCTCTTCCGCGTTCGCTCGCCACTACTAACGGAATCACTGTTGTTTTCTCTTCCTGTGGGTACTGAGATGTTTCACTTCCCCACGTTCCCTCTACCCGCCCTATATATTCAGGCGGGAGTCACCAGGTCACCACAAGGGGCCTGGCGGGGTTTCCCCATTCGGAAATCCTCGGATCACAGCTCGTTTATCAGCTCCCCGAGGCTTATCGCAGATTACGACGTCCTTCTTCGGCTCCAGATGCCAAGGCATTCACCGTTTGCTCTTATGAACTTGCTAATCACATGAGTTAAGAAACTACAACTCGAAAAGTTGCAGATCCAATGATTTGCATGACCGCAGCCCGAAAGCCGCGCCATGCGAATCTTGTCGATCCGACACCTGCGAAGGTGACGGATCTAAGATGCTCGCGTCCACTGTGTAGTTCTCAAAATACGGGCGGTACCCCTCCCCCATGCACCCAGGCATGAGAAAAGGATCCAGAAGGTTCGAGATCCGAACCGCTCCCGAAGAAGCAGCCGGCCCGGTCCCTCAGGACCCAACAGCGTGCATGCACCCGACTCCACCCATCCATGCGTTCCCAACCCGAAGGCTGTACTGACACGAGACGAATCTCACCGAGCACCTAGTTCAATGTTCCACCCATGAGCTACCAGCAAAGACATGCGCTTTGATCTGGCGCCTGGAACCCACAACGCTCCGAAGAACGCGAGGTCCAGATGCTCCTTAGAAAGGAGGTGATCCAGCCGCACCTTCCGGTACGGCTACCTTGTTACGACTTAGTCCTAATCACCGATCCCACCTTCGACAGCTCCCCCCTTGCGGTTAGGCCACTGGCTTCGGGTGTTACCGACTTTCATGACTTGACGGGCGGTGTGTACAAGGCCCGGGAACGTATTCACCGCAGCGTTGCTGATCTGCGATTACTAGCGACTCCGACTTCATGAGGTCGAGTTGCAGACCTCAATCCGAACTGAGACCGGCTTTTTGGGATTCGCTCCACCTTACGGTATCGCAGCCCTTTGTACCGGCCATTGTAGCATGCGTGAAGCCCAAGACATAAGGGGCATGATGATTTGACGTCATCCCCACCTTCCTCCGAGTTGACCCCGGCAGTCTCCTATGAGTTCCCACCATGACGTGCTGGCAACATAGAACGAGGGTTGCGCTCGTTGCGGGACTTAACCCAACATCTCACGACACGAGCTGACGACAACCATGCACCACCTGTATACCGACCTTGCGGGGCAACCATTTCTGGAAGTTTCCGGTATATGTCAAGCCTTGGTAAGGTTCTTCGCGTTGCATCGAATTAATCCGCATGCTCCGCCGCTTGTGCGGGCCCCCGTCAATTCCTTTGAGTTTTAGCCTTGCGGCCGTACTCCCCAGGCGGGGCGCTTAATGCGTTAGCTGCGACACGGAAACCGTGGAAAGGTCCCCACATCTAGCGCCCAACGTTTACGGCATGGACTACCAGGGTATCTAATCCTGTTCGCTCCCCATGCTTTCGCTCCTCAGCGTCAGTTACGGCCCAGAGAACTGCCTTCGCCATCGGTGTTCCTCCTGATATCTGCGCATTCCACCGCTACACCAGGAATTCCATTCTCCCCTACCGCACTCTAGTCTGCCCGTACCCACTGCAGGCCCGAGGTTGAGCCTCGGGTTTTCACAGCAGACGCGACAAACCGCCTACAAGCTCTTTACGCCCAATAATTCCGGACAACGCTTGCACCCTACGTATTACCGCGGCTGCTGGCACGTAGTTAGCCGGTGCTTTTTCTGCAGGTACCGTCAAACCGAAGTCCTTCTTCCCTACTAAAAGAGGTTTACAACCCGAAGGCCGTCATCCCCCACGCGGCGTTGCTGCATCAGGCTTTCGCCCATTGTGCAATATTCCCCACTGCTGCCTCCCGTAGGAGTCTGGGCCGTGTCTCAGTCCCAGTGTGGCCGGTCACCCTCTCAGGCCGGCTACCCGTCGTCGCCTTGGTGAGCCATTACCTCACCAACAAGCTGATAGGCCGCGAGTCCATCCTTGACCGAAAAACTTTCCACCCACACCCGATGCCGGGGCAGGTCGTATCCGGTATTAGACGCCGTTTCCAGCGCTTATCCCAGAGTCAAGGGCAGGTTACTCACGTGTTACTCACCCGTTCGCCACTAATCCACCCAGCAAGCTGGGCATCATCGTTCGACTTGCATGTGTTAAGCACGCCGCCAGCGTTCGTCCTGAGCCAGGATCAAACTCTCCGTAAAAAAATTACGACCACCAACCCCGAAGAGCCGGCAATCAAGTTTGACCAAGGCAAATACGACATCATTGCTGACATCAATTTCCAAAGGAACCCAACCAATCAACCGAAACCACCCCGAAAGACAGAAACAGAATCAATGGACGAGGTTATATATTATTTGGCATTGAACATAGTGCACGCTGTTGAGTTCTCAAGAATCGGACACACCCCGCCTCCACGCACAAAGCGCTTCACAACGAGAGTGATCGA